>NZ_MDEB01000004.1 GCF_002939945.1 Xanthomonas arboricola pv. populi
TGCCCGGAGACCTCTAGTTATGGATGGATCAATTTTACGGGGAGTCGACATGTCGACCCATACCTGATCGGGAAAAACGGTGGCGCGACAGAGCGTACGGATGTGACGCAGTCGTTCTGGGTGCGTGACAACCCGCCCGTTTCGGTGGAACAGCTGCCTGCGGAAGTCGCCCGTCCAACTGCTATCGCAGTGGAGGCGATGAGCTGGGATGACGATCTCGCCTACCGAGTAGCTGGTGGGTCTTATGGCGTCCTACGCAGTGTGGTTGAAGGTGTCGTTGGCATAGGCGTGCTGGCGAAATCGTTTGCCGGTGCCGGCATGTACCAAATGGGCTTGTCAGCGCAGTTGGGTTTGGTAGACGCGCATGCCGCCGACGGTGAGGTTGTCGGCAGAACCGTTGCGGGAATAGTCGACTTTGCGCGCAATCCAATCAACACCACAGTCAACTACGTCAATAACAGCCTCGCTGCGGCAGATCGACTTGAGGCCAGCGGCGATCTATTTGGCGCATCGGCAGAACGCTCCAGCATGGTATTCAACATCGGCACCGCCGCCGTGGACGGTTACGGTTTGGCACGTGTAGCGGCGCCTGTTGCAGGTCGAGTGACAGGACGACTGTTAAGCGACCTGGGAGACAGTATGATGGGTGCAGGATCGCTGCGCTCGCAAATTGGGGCGGTCGGTGATGTGTCTACGGTAAAGCCGTTTGGCGTTTCACCCACAACAGCGACGACTGCAGTCTCTTCTGCAAGCAGTTCAATCCCGAGAAGGTTGTATCATTATACAAACGAGGCTGGGATGAATGGAATATTGGATTCCCAGTCTATGAACCCATCACTTAAAGCATTGAACCCTAACGATGTACGTTATGGAAATGGACAATATTTTTCAGACATTGCGCCAGGGACTATGAACCCTGCACAGTTGTCACGAGCATTCATAAATAACCCATTTCAAGGTGCGCGATACACGCACTTTATTGAGATCGATACTGCGGGCCTGAATGTAATTCAGGGGAGGCCCGGTGTATATGTTGTTCCGAATGAAGTTCCTTTGGATCTGGCTGGAAGAATTCCAAATAACGGAATGGTGGTCATTAAATGAAATACTTAAAAGTAAAATGGATTCATTCATTGGATTCCGAGCCAGTATTTATTTACAGCGAAATTGATGAAAATTCGTTAGAAATTAGGAAGGTTGAAATTTATCTCGATGGTCGAATCGGGTATGCGAGTAAATCTGAGGTGTCAGGAGGGTCAAATTTAAGTATTGAGCCGCTTCCTTCTATGAAGGAAATTTCGAATGATTCACAATTTGAGCCTATCGAAATTAGTTGTGCGGAATTTGAGGGCATTTGGAGTAACAGAAAATTGTAGCTTATCTAATCTTGCCTGTAATGGTAATTATATTGTAAGTGGAATATAATTTCTGATGTAGGGCTAGTTTCAAAAAATGCCTAGCCCTACATTAAATCTCTATTGAGTAGAAGCAATTCGCTCCTGCATCGCATAAATAGTAGTTGTCGCGGATGCCGCGAGCGCACGCGACGCATAGAACAGCCGATCAATCAGATCCCCATCCAACCCAGGCTGTCCACCTTGGTGGGCTCCTTCGCTTGCGTGCAACACCTCCAGTAGTCCATGCAGACCAAGCACGCAGTGGTCCAGATGAGCGCAGTGCAGGGCGAGACCGAAGTTCATCGGGAGCTCCGATCAGTGAATGCCGCTACTTCCTTCCGCACCTCGTGCCTCGGCCAGACGACGGAAGAAAAAACATCCTCTCGTGCGTCGCTGCGGTTGGATTGGACGTCGTCGGTCTCGGTCTGTCGGTCGACAGACGATGGTGATGCGTTATCGCTTGAACGTGCGAATCTAGAGCGCGCCATGCTGGACTCCTCGGATAGGATGGAGTCCGTCACCACGCTGCTAAACGCAGGTGACGGACGATGCGCGGTTAGCAGACCGGTCCGAGGGCCGGCAGACCTTGCGGCCTCCGCGCACCGCCCGCCATAAAACTGGCAAGCATGTGCCCATCGCATAAACAACAGACATAAAAAAACGCCTGTCATCGCTCGATGGGCGCTGGTGCGCCTCGGAGAGTTCGGGCTGCTAAACCCGGCTGCGGGATTGACCACAGCGATAACGATGCTGCTCGCGGGTGCAGATGCTGTCAAGCAGGGACGGCAAGGCGGCGTTTTGTTAGTCCTACGGCATCCCGATGGGCGGGGTGTATCAGCCGGTGGACGAGGACGGCAACCCGCTGCCGCTGCCCGACGATGGCCTGGAAGGGCTGCAGCTGCTCAGCGTGGTCAACTACCAGGACGGCACGCCGGCCACCGGCTACGACGCGGCTGGCCGCCTGCGCGGCTACCGCTACTCGCTGGTACGCAACGAGCAAGGCAGCGGCATGACCACGCCGGAGGGCTACACCCACACCTACCGCTACACCTACCAGGGCGCGGAGACCTACCTCACCCAGCAGGTCATCGGTACCAGCACACACAAGGACTTCAAGACCAGCAACAGCACCAGCACCTACGATACCTGGGGCAAGCTGCTGTCGGTGCGTGAGAACACGCCCGGCGGCAAGGTCGACGACCGGTAGCCGGTGCCGCGTTGGATGTGCCGGACGTCAAGGCAGCTACCGACCATGCCGATACGTTCAAGGAGTTTGATGTCGGGGAGGCGGCAGGCTCGAGGTGCTGCCACCGGCGTCTTACCAGGGTTAAAGCGAGCTGATCAATAGGCGCAGTCTTTGGAAGTGTGACCATTGCCCCGGAAAAATCTTTCATTGCAACCTGTGCCAGCGCTTGACACACCTCCCGGTGGAGGACTTAAGATTCACGCCGTCATCACAGGGGGATGCGACGGGCTCGCTTCGGAGGGGAGTGACTATCAGGATCGATAGTCACGCACGAGCGCTGCAACGGCGGGTCCACAACGAACCAAGGTTTTACCCATCATTCTCTAGGTCGTCTGGCCTGGCATGGTGGTCTGCGTCTCATGGATGTGGCGATGCCGTCTGTCGATAAACTCTCTATCTACTGGGCAAAAGACCCGGCCAATCCGGAACTTGCCTGTCAGCTGTGCGATGCACTGATCGAAACGGGTCAGTCCGCGCGCGCAGAAGATGTGATTGCCGCATTGCCGGCCGATACAGCATCGCTCGCAGGCGTGCAATTTCGCGCAGCGCGACTGGACCTGTTGGCTGGCCGCTACGTGGAAGCAGAAGCGCGCTTGCAGCCACTGGCCGAACGCCATGCCGCGCCTGCCCTGGACCATGACATCGCTTTTGCGCAGCTGTGCCAGCAGAATCTGGACGGCTCCGCCGCCACGCTGCAGAAGGCGCGCGCACGTCACGGCGATAACGCGGAGTTCGCTGTGCTTTCCGCACGTATCGCCCTGATGCGCTCCGATTACGCATCCGCCGACAAGGCGCTTGCCGCCGCATTGGCGTTCACCCCACAGCATCCAACCGCATTGGGCTTGAGTGCGTTGTGCGCACTGGATTCAGGCGATACAACAAGTGCCGTTGAGCAGGCACATCGCTGCCTTACGCTCTTCCCAGATCAGCACGAAGCGCTGCTGACTGCCGGTGCGCTGGCGCTGTACGCGCAAGACGGCGCCGCGGCCGGCATGCATTTCGAGCGTGCGCTTGAGCGCTTTCCCATGTCCGGCCGGGCACTGTCTGGCTTGGGCCAGGCGCAGATGTTGCAGGGCGCCTTGGCACCGGCCAAGGTATTGCTGACGCAGGCAACCCAGGCCATGCCGGACCACATCGGCACCTGGCATGCATTGGGCTGGCTGCATCTGCTGGACGGGGAGCGGTTGGCTGCCGAGGCCTGTTACCGGCGCGCCTACGCGCTGGATCGCAACTTTGCCGAATCGCATGGTGGCCTGGCAGTGGTGGCATTGCTGAACGGGCAGCGCGAAGAAGGCGAAGCGCATCTGCGGCGTTCGCTAAAGCTCGATCCCGGCAGCATCAGTGGCCGCTACGCACAGTCGCTGTCGCTTGCTGACCAGGGCGAGCAGGCGCAATCGGAGGCTGTATTCGCAGCCCTGATGCGCGAAGGTGCGCTTGCAGGTGCGCATGCGCTTGGCGCGCAAACGCCACAAGAGATTGCGCGACGTCTGCGTGCCCGGTTGTCGTCCAACGCTGCAGCAGCGCATTGACGGCCCGCTTGTGGACGCCGATACCGCCATGCATCTGCTGGCCGAGACCTTGCTCGCCTCGGCCAAGATCTCCGCGCCGATTCTGCTGATCACATTAGTGGTCGGATTGGTGATCTCGGTGCTGCAGGTCGTCACCCAGATCCAGGAAATGACGCTGACCTTCATCCCCAAGTTGATCGCGGTGGGTGCGGTGACCATGGTGTTGGGAAGCTGGATGCTGCTGACCGCAGTTGAGCTAGCCAAGCGCATGTTCGATTTTGCGGCAGGCTTGTGACGATGGAAGCGCTGACCGGCTTGGCTCTTCTGTTTGGTTACGCATCGCTGCGCTACCTGCCGGTGATGGTGCTACCCGGGCTATCACCGCTGGCGTGGGCGCCAATGCTGGTGCGCATCACCACCATGCTTGCGTTCGCATGGTTGACGCTGTTGGCCCTGCCAGATGGCTATGTCTTTCCGACCATCGGTCAACCGATGGCGCTGGTGCTGGCAGCCATTGGCGAACTGTTTATCGGCGGGATCTTCGGCCTGGCTTTCATGATTCCCAATGCCGCGTTGCACACCAGCGGCTGGCTGTTGGACATGCAGGCAGGATTGGGCGCTGGCGCCTTGCTGAACCCGGCAAGCGCCGATACGCAGGAATCGCTGCTTGGCCATGCGCTGATGCTGGCGGCCACTGTGTTGTTCTTCTCGCTCGACTTGCACGTTCTGCTGTTCAGGGGTCTGGTTGCAAGTACCACGGTGCTGCCGCTTGGTCGCATGAGCCATCCGATCAGCGCAGAGGCGTTCTTCGCATTGCTTGGAAGCAGCTTTATTGCTGCGCTGATGGTGGTAATGCCCGTCGTCCTGGGCCTGTTCTTTGTCGATGTCGCGGTGGGCTATGCGTCGCGTTCGATGCCGCAAGCCAATGTGTATTTTCTGGCGCTGCCGCTCAAGGTCGCCGTTGCGCTGGGCTTGCTGGCATTGACATTGGCCTATGCGCCAGAACTGATCGGCCGGCTGTTCGGCAGTGCGCTGGACCAGGCGCCGCAGATGCTGGGAGCGCCCTGATGGCAGACGCCGACCAGGACAAGACTGAGCAGCCGACCCAATCCCGATTGGAAGAAGCGCGCCGCAAGGGTGAAGTTGCCAAGAGTCCGGATCTGACCGCCGTGCTGATGCTGGGGATCTTTGTGGTGGTCACGATGTTGACCGGGCGGGACATCGCCGTGGCCCTTGCCAGCGCCACGCGCAACACCATGCAGTTGGCAGGTGTGCAACCACGTATCGGCGCAGACCTGGTTGCCTGGTTGGTCGAAACCTACAGTGGTTTGCTGCAGGCGATGACGCCGCTGATCCTTGCGTTGCTGGTGATCGCTGTAGTGGCCAATCTCGGCCAGACCGGACCGATCTTCAGCACCCATGCGCTTGCACCAAGCCTGCAACGCATGCATCCCATGAACGCGATCAAGCGGCTGTTCTCGATGCGTGGCTTATGGGAGCTTGGGAAGTTGGTCCTCAAACTCTCCTTATTGGGACTGCTAGCCTATATTGCGGTTGGCCATGCGGCGTCCTTTGTCGGGAAAATTGCGTTGTCGTCACCGGCGCTGCTGGTCGAGCAACTGCGCTCAGGTTTCTGGACTACATCGGTCTATGTCTTGCTGGTGCTGCTGATCGTCGCAGTGGCGGACCTGGCATTCATGCGCAAGGATCACGGCAAGAAGATGCGCATGAGTCGGCGCGAAGTCCGCGATGATGCCAAGCGGCGCGACGGCGACCCGGAAGTGAAATCCAAGCAGCGCCGTCAGATCCGTGAGTTGCTCAAGACGGTGCGCTCGCTGCCGCGCGTGGCCGATGCCGATGTCATCCTGACCAACCCCACCCATTACGCCGTGGCAGTGCAGTACCGACCGCGCAGCATGCGTGCGCCGATCGTGCTGAGCAAGGGACGGGGTTTGCTGGCCGCCCGCGTACGTCGTGCTGCGCAGCGCGCCGGCGTGCCGGTGGTCCGCATGCCGGCATTGGCACGTGCGCTGTATCGCGACTGTGCGATCGATGCACCGGTTCCCGAAGACCTGTTCGATGCCTTGGCGCCGGTCTACCGCACCCTATATGCCAACCGCCGCGGCAGTGCTGCCGCATGAAGGGCATCCTGGCCGCCTTCCTGCAGGACAAGCGCGACCTGGCCTTGGTAGGGCTGGTGGTCGGTATCTTGATGGTGCTGTTTGTACCGGTGCCTTCGGCGCTGCTGGACCTGCTGCTGATCATCAACATCAGCCTGGCATTGTTGATATTGCTGGTGACGTTCTTTACCGAATCGCCACTGAATTTTTCGACCTTTCCGACCCTGCTTCTGATTGCGACGATGTTCCGGCTGGCACTAAACGTGTCGGCAACACGCCTGATCCTGGATGGCGCCGATGCAGGTCGCGTCATCGGCGCGATCGGTACGTTCGTGATCCGCGGCAATTACGTGGTCGGTATTGTGGTGTTCCTGATTTTGGTGGTGGTGCAGTACGTAGTGGTCACCACCGGCGCGCAACGCGTGGCCGAAGTAGCCGCGCGTTTTACCCTGGACAGCATGCCTGGCAAGCAGATGAGCATCGACGCCGACATGAACATGGGGTTGATCGACGAGCACGAGGCTCGCCGGCGGCGTAAGCAGATCGAGAAGGAAGCAAACTTCTACGGTGCGATGGACGGCGCCACCAAGTTCGTCAAGGGCGATGCGATCGCCGGCATCGTCATCGTATTGATCAACATCATCGGTGGTCTGGCGATCGGCATCGCGCAGATGGGGATGCCTTGGACCGAAGCGGTGCAGCGTTTTACGTTGCTGACCGTCGGCGATGGCATCGTGACCCAGATTCCGTCGCTGGTGATCGCGGTGGCGACCGGCATCATCATTACCCGTGCTGCGGCCGACGCGCGCCTTGGTGCTGAGATTCCGCGCCAGATTCTGTCCAATCCGCGTGCGCTGGCGGTGGTTGCCGCGGCGTTGCTGTTGATGCTGACATTGCCCGGCTTTCCCAAGCTGCCGGTGGTCGCGGCGCTGATCGGCGTCGCGGTGCTGATCCGATACAGCCTGATCAAACGCGATCCCAACGCGGACGTGGTTGTCGAGGATGCGTCGCAAGGCCTGTCCGCACAGGAAGAACTGCAGCAGGCCATGCGGGTGGAGCCGATCGAAATCCGCATGGGCGCCTCATTGCACGAGCTGCTGCTGGGGCCGGCCGGGGATTTTGCGCTGCGCATCGTTAACTTGCGCAAGCAGGTTGCCGGCGAGCTGGGATTTGTCATCCCGAAAGTGCAAAGCAGCCTGCGTCCAGAATTGGAGCGCAACCAGTACGAATTGCTGGTCGAAGGTAACCGCGTCGGTCAGGGCGAGATTCATCCGGATCGCTTGCTGGCGATCAATCCAGGCGGTACGCGCGTCAAGTTGGAGGGACTGGAAACGCGCGATCCCGCATATGGTCTGCCCGCGCAATGGATCGCACCTGAG
Organism: Xanthomonas arboricola pv. populi; assembly: GCF_002939945.1. Lineage (GTDB taxonomy): Bacteria > Pseudomonadota > Gammaproteobacteria > Xanthomonadales > Xanthomonadaceae > Xanthomonas > Xanthomonas arboricola_A. Next base: position 7,651 of record NZ_MDEB01000004.1, read on the forward strand.
ACCCGTCAGGCGGCTCGTGCCGGCGGCTACACGCTGGTCGAACCCGACACGGTGCTGGTTACGCATCTCAATGAGCTGGTCAAGCGACATGGGCCGGACCTGCTGAGCCGCAGCGAGACCGAACGCCTGCTGTCGCGCCTGGACGAGCACCGCGCACCGCTGGTCGCCGAGTTGGTTCCCAATGTACTGACGTATTCCGATGTACAGAAGACGCTGCAGTTGTTGCTGCGAGAGCAGGTAAGTATCCGTAATCTGGAAGCCATCGTCGAAGTGCTCCTGGACGCCGGGCGCAATCAGAAGCAGCCTGACGAATTGGTCGAGCGGGTGCGTGAGCGCTTGGGCGCGACCATTTGCCAGCGCTTTCAGGACGCGCGCGGCGAGCTGCATGTATTGACGCTGGAGCCCGGAATCGAACGGACCTTGATGGGCCAGCAGCGTAGCGGCGAAGGCCGTAGCGCATTGTTCACCGACATGGCGCAGCTTGACGGCTTCATTCGGCAGCTCGCCAAACAGGCCGAGGCGATGATGGGACAGAACCGCCTGCCGGTGCTGCTGTGTCCCTCGCCGTTGCGCAAGCCGTTACGTGCGTTGATTCACCGCTCACTGCCCCACGTCGCCGTGCTGGCACTCAATGAAGTCCCTTCCACCGCCCTGGTCCGCTCGTTTGCGGCAGTGGGCACACCCTTGCAGGTTGCAGCATGAACGACACCATCCAGGCGATCAGTCGTAGTCTGAATGCGGATATCGACGCGTTGACTGCGGTCAGCCAGAACGTGGCGAACCTCAACACGCCCGGTTACCAGGGCGTACGCGCACGTGGCGACTTCGCTGCGGCCACTGGCGCTGCGGCAATGATTGTGCAACGTGGCGATGGCGCCCTGCGGGAAACGGGACGTGGGCTGGATCTGGCGCTGCGCGGCAACGGCTTCTTCGTGACACAGCAGGACGGCCAGCAGCGGTTGCTGCGTATGGGTAGTTTCGTGCGTGGCGCCGACGGCAGCTTGCAGACCCGCCAGGGGGCTGCGGTGCTGACCGATGCAGGGGCGTTGACCCTGCCGCAGTCCGATATCCGTGTCGACGAACAGGGTGGTATCTGGGACGGAGATGCGCTGTTGGCGCATCTGCGCATCGTTGACGTGGCCGAACCGGCACGCCTGATTCCCAGCGAGGGCGGCTATCGCTATGACGGCGTGACTGCGCCGTGGAAGGGAACCGTGCAGCAAGGCAGCGTCGAACAATCCAACGTCGATGCGGCTGCCGAAACGCTGCAGCTCATCGAACTCTCGCGCCATGCCGAATCGGTACAGCGCGTGATATCCCTCTATGACCGAGCGATGGATACGGGCATCAACCGTATTGGCGACAACTGACAGGACTGCCCTCATGATCGACGCTCTCTACATCTCATCCACCGGCCTGCGCAGTCAGCAGCAGCAGATCGATGTGATCTCCAACAACGTCGCCAACATGCAGACGCCCGGCTTCAAGCGCGGACGCGTCAACTTTGCCGAGATCGCCAATGCGCCGGTGCCCGGCCAGGGAATCGGCCAGGCAAACAACGTGCATGGCGGCGGCATTCGCGTGAGCTCCACCTCCGTGGAATTCGGCGCCGGTGCGCTGCAACCCACGCGCAATCCCCTGGATCTTGCCATCGACGGCGATGGTTTCTTCGAGATCGAAAATGCCAACGGCGAGCGGTTCTACACGCGCTCGGGTCGCTTTCATGTCGATGCCGAAGGCTATCTGGCCACTTCCAACGGCATGCGCCTGTCGGCGGGAATTCAGATGCCGCAAGGCGCTGCGGATGTACTGATCTCTTCGGCAGGCGAAGTGAGCGCCAGGCTCGATGGCAGCGAGGAGCGAGCGGTACTGGGTAGCATCGACCTGGTCAGCTTCGTATCGACCGAGGGGCTGGAGTCACGGGGGGAAAACGTGTTTCAGGCGGCGGACCGCTCCGGCGAAGCGATTCCGTTGGCTGCGGGCAGCAACGGCGCCGGAAAACTGCAGCAGGGTTATCTGGAAGCAGCCAACGTCGACATGATCGATGAGATGACCGGGTTGGTGCTGGCGCAACGAGCGTATCAGCTCAATGCGCGCGTGTTGCAGGCATCGGATCAGATTCTCGAAACCATCAACAACCTGCGCCGCTGATGACCAGGATGCTTGCCCTGTTGTTGTTGATGTCTTGCGCCAGTGCGCAGGCCAGCAACATCTCGTCCGATCGACTGATCGCGACGGCGCGTGCGTCTTTGGAGGCATTATCCGGCACGCTTCCCGGTGACTTGATCCTGACCGCCGCTGCGCTGCCGGACTCGCAATTGGAAACGCAGATGGCCGCGACCACGCAGATGACGCTGCAAGCCGGACGGATCGGCGGAGCCTGGCCGCGCAAGCGTGTGGGCGTGCCGGTCCGAGTGCTGGTCGACGGTGTGCCGACACAGACCAGGATGGTGTGGTTCACCGTGCAGTGGTGGCTGGAGCGGCCGACCTATACACGTGCATTTGCCAGTGGCACGCCGGGTGAGCAGGTTGTTGTAGTAGCTAAACGCATGGACGTGGCCGGCGTGCTTGCCGTCGACGAAGTGGCAGCGTCAGGCGAGGCACCAGCGGCGGCACGCTTGAAGCACGCAGTGCGCGCAGGCGATCTGGTGCAGGCGCATGACTTTGCCGCCGCGCCAGCGATCGCGCGACGTGATCCGGTGACCTTGCGCATTCGCCATGGTGCGGTTGAACTGCGCTTGCCGGCAACTGCGGTGGCCGACGGGCAACCAGGCGAGGCGATTGCCGTTTTGCCACAGGGCACGCGCACGCCGGTGCAGGCACGTGTGGTTGCCAGTGGTGAGGTATCCATTGAACACTAGAGACACGCTCATGCTCGCTGCGCTGCTGTCGGCGACGACGAGCCAATGTGCCTTCGCGCAGGAAAGCCTCATCAACCCGAATACGTATCGCGGCATCGCTGCCGACCGACGCGCTTATCGCGTGGGCGATGTGTTGACGGTGAACGTGCTCGAAGCTGCCAGGGCACGCTCCGGTGCAGCCACTGATGCCGGTTCGGACGTTCGCCTGAGTGGCACCGCAGGCAATAATGCCTACCGCGGCAGCTTCGACGCCGGTCTGTCAGGTGCCTCCAAGGGCAGCGCGGAAACTTCACGGGTGGGTGAGTTGCGCACGCAATTGTCCGTACAGGTCAAGGATGTGCTGAGCGATGGATCGCTGGTGGTCGAAGGCGAGCAGTCGCTGTTGATCAACAAGGAAGATCAGCGCATCACGCTAAGCGGCATTGTGCGGCCGGATGACATCCTCGCCGATAACACCGTGTGGTCGCATCGGCTCGCCAATGCGCGTGTGGAGTTCAACGGCAAGGGCGTCGTTGCCGAGTCGCAACGTCAGAGTGTGGCCTACCGGCTGCTCAAGTGGCTGAGGGTGCTATGAACCTGCGTTTGCTGGTGCTCTTGCTAGCGCTGTCGGCTGCATCTGCGCATGCCGCCCCGGTCTCCGATGTCAGGATCAAGGACATCGCGCGCATCGCGGGTGTGCGCGAAAATCCGCTGACCGGTTACGGATTGGTGTTTGGTCTTTCCGGTACCGGTGACTCGGCGCGCAACCGCGCGACCGTGCAATCGGTCGGCAATACGCTGCGCAATTTCGGTGTCAGCGTCGAACTGGGTGATCTGTCCAGCCGCAATGTCGCGGCAGTATTGGTGACGGCCAAACTTCCGGCGTTCGCCGAACCTGGTCAGCCACTCGATGTGCAGGTCGCCTCGGCAGGCGATGCACGCAGCCTCACCGGGGGCACCTTAATGCTGGCGCCACTGAGCGGGCCCGATGGCAAGGTCTACGCCATCGCACAGGGGGCGATTTCGGTGGGTGGTTATCAGTTCGAGGCGATCACCGCATCGGTACAGAAGAACCACCCGACTGTGGGCTGGATTCCTTCCGGCGCCACCGTCGAGCGGGCAGCCGCACTGGACGTTGCGGGCGAGCCGGGAACTTTGAGCATCCTGCTGGACGAAGCGGACTTCACCACCGCCAACCGCATCGCGCAGGCGGTGAGCGTCAGTTTGCCTGGCGTCACCGCAGAAGCGGAGCACGCGGGCAAGGTCGTCGTGCGCTACCGGGGCAATCCCAGTCGTGTGGCTCGCATCTCGCAGATCGAGAATGTACGGGTGACGCGCGAGCGGCCAGCACGCGTGATCATCAACGAGCGGACCGGCACTGTGGTGGCCGGTAGCAATATCCGTTTGGGTCAGGTGAGCATTTCCCATGGTGACTTGCGTGTGGAGATTTCCACGCGTTACAGCGTGTCACAGCCCGATGGGCTGCTAGTGCGTCCAGGCGCAGGGGTACGCAGCGTATTGGTACCGGAGAGCACCATCACCACCGAAGAGCCGATCGCTCCGCTGGTGTCGGTCGCAGAAGGCGCAACAGTGGCCGATCTGATTTCCGCGTTACGTACCGCCAAGCTGACCACGCGCGACGTCATTGCGGTCTTGCAGTCCGTCAAATCCGCAGGCGCCTTGGATGGCGACCTGATCATCCAGTAGGTTACCCATGTCACAAGATCTCACCGTCGACGCTGTGCGCATGGCCTTGAGCCTCAATAAGCTCAAGGCCGAAGTCACCAGCTGGAATATCGCCAATGCATCGAGCCCCGACGCGCCGGTGTTTGTCATTGATCAGAGTCGCACGGATCGCGTCTTGAATGCCGCGGCTGGCGCCAGCCCTGACGACGTTGCAGCACTGCTGCGCAATCCGGATTCGCCCACGCTGGCGATCGTGGACCAGTGCTATGACCGTGAACGCGCCAGTCTGGACGACCTGGTTGCCGAGTCGGTATCAGCGGGGCTCAACTATCAGGCACTAACCGAATCGCTGAGCCGGCATTTCGGCTTGATGCGTCTGGCGGTGACTGGACGGAGCGGCGCATGAGCATCGATGCAATCCTGGATGCAAGCCGTGCGGGCATGCAGAACGAGCGGCTACGCATGGACCTGGCCGGGCGGCATATCGCAGTCGCCAATCAGCCGATCGATCCCCGCCAGCTGACTGCATCGGCCTCTGCTTCGTTCGCCGAAACAGTGGGCCTGGGTGATGGCATGGATGCGGCGCGCAGTCTTGGAACGCGCATGGTTCTGGACCCGAAGAATCCGATGGCCGATGCGCAAGGGCAGGTGCACTACCCGGAGGTGGACATGGTGAGGGAAATGACCAGTCTGATGACGGCCAGCCGGGGTTACGAGGCAAATGTGCGCTCGTTCAACGTGCTGCGCAGCATGGTATTGCGCGCTTTCGAGATTGGAGCCAAGTGATGACGATTGCGGCGATTGGAGCGATTGGACCAGCACAGATGGAGGCACTCGGTGCACCGGTAGCTGCAACCGGCGGCGTGAATTTTGGGGATGTGGTCGCACGTGGCATCTCTGGTGCGGATAGCGCCATCCAGACTGCGGACCAGCAGTTGCGTGCGATGGCCGCAGGCCAGGAGGTAGCGCCGCACGATCTGATGATTTCACTGGAAGAGGCACGTATGCACCTCACGTTGTTGGCCGAGGTGCGTAACAAGCTGGTCGAGGGGTATCAGGAACTCTCGCGGATGCAACTGTAAGGACACTGACGTGCTTTCCTCTTTCAAAGCGACTTATTCGACATTGGCACCGATGCGCAAGCTTGGCCTGTTCATCGCCATGGGCGTCTTGCTGCTGCTGACGGCTGCCGCGATCTGGTGGGCCTTGGCACCCCGACAGGCACTGCTCTTCGGTGAGTTGAAGCAAGCCGACGCCGCCGAGGTCTCGGCTGCCCTGGACGAATGGAAGATTCCACACAGCTACACCGCGGACGGGAGCGGCATCCTGGTGGAACAGGGGGAGGTGCATCCATTGCGGATGCGTCTGGTGTCTGCCGGCGTTCCGAAGGGGGGGCATGTTGGATTCGAGTTGTTCGATACTAATGAATTCGGTGTCACCGAGTTCGCTCAGCGCATCAACTATCAGCGTGCGCTGCAGGGTGAAATCGAGCGCACCATCGCCACGATTCCTGGTGTCGAGGCGGTGCGCGTGCACTTGTCGATTCGCCGCCCAGGTGTGTTCTTGGCCGAAGACAGTCAGTCCAAGGCATCGGTGGCGGTGTCGCTGGTACCCGGTGCAACGCTGACTGCCAAGCAGGTCAGCGGAATTCGCGATCTGGTTGCTTCGGCCGTGGATGGGCTGATGCCGGACGCGGTGGTGGTGGTCGGGCCGACCGGTTTGCAGCTAGCAGTAGGAGTCAACGATGCCGTCGGCGGTGCACAGGGCGACCTGGCACGGCAACTGGGAGCCGATTACGAGCGTGATATTCGCAAGATTCTGGAGGCGCAACCGTCCGCGGCAGGGGCATCGATCTCGGTCAATGTCGCACTGAACTTCGACAAAGTGCGCACCACCAGTGAGCGCACCTTGGTGGCGCCTGGCCAGGACCATGGGACGGTGGTGCGGCGTAGCTCGAGTTCCGATCGTGCACCCGAGGGCGGTAGTAGTGGGGTCTTGAACGAGCAGGTCGAGTACGCACACGGCACCGAGAAGCAGGAAATCACCAGGGCTACCGGACGGGTGGAACGGGTCAGCGTTGCGATTGCCTTACGCCAACCGTTGAGCGATATCGAACAAAGGCACCTGCAGCGTTTGGTGATGGCAGCAATCGGTGGAGATGCTGCGCGTGGCGATGTTGTTGAGATTGGCGTTGGATCCACCGCGATACCCAGCCAACCTCTAGGTCAGCCGGCATTGGCAGCACGCAATACCGATCGCCCGGTTGTTGGTGCTCGTGGCGTTACGTCGGCTTGGCAAGCACGCCCGATGATCTGGCTCGTGGTCGCCGTTGTGCTTAGCCTGATTGTCGGGGTGCTGATAGGAAAAGCGGTCACGCGATCACGCAGCAAGCGCTTGAGCCGAGAGCAGAGCGAACAGGCAGCGCAAGAAATTCGGGCGTGGCTGCTGGGGCCTGCACATGAGCGCGTCTGAAGTCATGCGCAAGTCTGCGTTGCTGGCCAGTGTCATGCAGCCTGGCCAACGGCGGCGGTTGCTGGCGTCCTTGCCGGCTGCCATGGCCACGGAACTGCGTGCGCAGATCGCATTCGTTCGTCGTCACGGATGGGACGAGCCAACGCTGGTCGAGCCGGTGCTGCGCGGACCGGGTCTGACCATCGGAGATGCCGACGGCGGACCGGGTCTTGAAGACATCGTGCAACTGTCGCGTACGCTTGGTGCAGCGACCCTGAGCCGCGTGGTCATGGCAACCGCCTCGGCGGACGCATCGTTCATCCTTGCGGCGCTCGAGCCTGCGCTGGCCAAGACGGTTCGCGCAGAACTCACAGCATCCAAGCCACTCCCGCCAGCGCTGGCTGCTGCCGTGCGTAATGCTGCCCACGCCCAGGCAACAGCGGTGTACCCGGCAATGCAGGTAGTGCCATGAAGCGTCTCGCCGTGTCATCCGACTGCCGTCCCTGGTATGCGCCTGTAGCAGGCGACGGTGACGACGCGACGCCTCCCGTCTCGCAAGAGCAATCCGTGATGGAAGATGCGCGTGCGAAGGGGTATCAGGAAGGGCTTGCACGCGCCCATGAGGAAGCCGCCTCGCTGGCACAGCGCGAATTGGAAAAAGTGACGGCGTCCCTGCAGGCCCAGGCTCACGCTGCGCACGAGGCGACCGAGCGGGTGCGCGTACAGCTGCAGAACCTGATCGCCGGCCTGGAGCAAGCCATCGACGAACAGGCGCAACGAAGTCATGAGGTAGCCGTGGAAGTGGCGTTTCACGCGGTTACGCAGGTCATTGGCGCCGCCTATGCAGATGGTCCCCTGCTGACGGAGCTGTGCCAGCGCGCACTGCGGCATGCCGGCCATCAGGCGGTAGCGTTGCACGTATCGGAGCAGGACTTGTCGCTTTTCTCTAATGTCGCGACCTTGCCGATTCATTGTGATCTTGCGCTACGACCAGGCCAGTGCACGCTTGAGACACGCGCTGGCAGAACCGAGTTCGGGCTCGAAGTCCGGCTTTCGGCGCTACAAACCGCGTTGTTGCACGGCCTGTCCACCTACTCGTCCGTGACGCGCTAATGCACCTGGCCCAGCATCTGACGACAGCCATCCAATCGGCATGCTACGTGCGTCGTTATGGCCGTGTCTGTGCATTTAATGGCCTAGTGATCGAAGCCGATGGGCCCGACGCGCGCGTCGGAGATCTTTGTGAGACGGTGGTATCGGCAGACGGACGTCGCGTGGATGCACAGGTGGTGGGGCTTCGAGACGGAAAGCTGCTGCTCATGCCGTATGGAGATATTGCCGGCCTCGCGCCCGGGGCAAGAGTGGAAACCACGACAAGATCATTGAATGTCCCGGTTGGCAATGCCTTGCTGGGACGCGTGATTGATGCGTTCAGTCGTCCTCTGGATAGGCTGGGACCGTGTGCACTTGAGCGACACTACCCCTTGCATGCAGTGCCACCCAACCCACTGGAGCGGCGTGATATCACTCAGGTTCTCGAGACGGGCATCCACGCAGTGGATAGCTTGTTGACGCTGGGAAAAGGGCAGCGCATCGGTATCTTCGCAGGCAGCGGGGTGGGTAAGAGCACCTTGCTGGGCATGTTCGTCCGCCATGTGAAAGCCGACGTGATCGTGCTCGCATTGATCGGCGAGCGTGGTCGCGAGGTCGGTGATTTTGTTCGTCATACGCTTGGCACGGAGGCGATGAAGCGCTGCGTGGTCATGGCTGCCACTGCCGATCAGCCAGCACTGGTACGTACCCATGCTGTCCACGCCGCACACGCCGTTGCGGAGTTTTTCAGGGACCAGGGCAAGTCTGTCCTGTTGGTAGTGGACTCGATGACCCGGTTTGCCATGGCGCATCGCGAGATCGGCCTGGCCAGCGGCGAGCCGCCGACCTTTCGTGGTTACACGCCATCGGTCTTCTCGTGGTTGCCGCGGATTGCCGAACGCTGCGGAAACTTCGAGCACGGCGCAATTACTGCAATCTACAGTGTGCTGGTGGAGGGCGACGACCTTAATGAGCCCATTACCGATCATATGCGCGCCATTCTGGACGGGCACATCGTGTTGGATCGCACGCTTGCCTCTAAAGGACATTATCCGGCAATCAATGTATTGGCCAGCGTGAGTCGTTTGCTCACCCAGCTCGCCACGCGTGAGGACGTAGAGCTCGCGATGCGTGTGCGTCGTGTACTCGCCATCCTGGAAGATTCGCGTGACCTGGTGGAACTTGGCGCGTATCAACCCGGCGCCAACCCTGTGCTGGACCAGGCCCTGGATGCCTGGCCGCAGCTGGAAGCGGTTCTCAAGCAGGCACAGCTCGCCCCGATGACGCGGTGTGAAGCCTTGAACGCATTGCTGCATGCACTGCCGTCGGAAAATGCACGTGTCTGACGACCATGCGCGGCGACAATTGCAACGGCTGACGGTGCTGGTACGCGTGCGCGACTTGCAAACACGCAAGGCGTCGCTGGTTTTGCAGAGAACGTTGCTTGAAAGCCGGCAGGCACAAACCCATCTAGAGGCATGCCAGCAGCGTGTTCATGCTGTCGCCTGCTGGAAACAACGATCAGAAAACGGCCTGCTACAGCTACAAACTTATCAAGCGGCACTGGAAGTCGAAGCTGTCGTGCATGCAGAGCAGGCGCATGCGTTGCTTGATGCGGACGCTCGCGATGCCCGCGTGGGCACAGCGCGGACCGCGCATTGTGGTGCCTTGGCAGAGGAGCGCTCTGTCGACGAACGCCATCGGCGCTTCTCCGAACAGACGCTGCGGTCGCAGGACCGCGCCGAATCGGACACCTGCGCAGAAATCTGGCTTGCAAGGAGAGCATCCGGTGGTAATTGAATCGGCAATACCTTCACCTGCTACGGTTCCGCCAAAGCCTCAGAGCGAGCCGCACGAAGAACGTCCGTCGAAAGACGCGGCAGGATTCGAACGCTGGCTGACCTCCGAGCGCTTACCAAGCGATGTATCTGCCACGACTCCCGGGCAGACGATACAGGCCGGGATTATGTCGACCACGCGGGCGGTACAAGTTGCCGACCAGGCGCTGGTAATCGACTCCATCGTGTTCGAATGGATGGCAACGGCGACGTATCTGATGTCGTATGTGGATCATCGCGGTCGTGGTCATGACGCGGCGGCGCCGAATACTGATACGGTCAATGGAAACGCATTGATGTCAGCAAGTGCTGGATCTGGCTTCAGTGCAATGAGCCTGCAGGATGTGGCGCATCGCCCATCTATTGCGTCGGGATTACATGTGGCCGGCGCAGGCTTGCCGGTTGCGTTGACAGCGCACGCCGAAACCGATGCTACGCACTTGTCCTATCTGTCCTCAACGACCAGCCCTGATGCGTTGGCTGAGTGGATGACGCGCGCAATGAAAAAAATTTCAGACGCAGAAGGTCGCACCACCTGGTGGGTGCGCGACTACCAACTTTCCGCCGCTCAGATACCGGCCCTGCTGGATGCATTGTTGCACTCTGGGCAAAGCCGACCTGACCGAATCATGCTCAATGGCGCGCTCGTTTGGCAGCGCTCTTCCAATGCTCAAGGGGTCAACAATGGCGATTGATTCGATCGGTTCGATCGTGAACAACGGTAGCGCAAGTGCACAATCGAATAACACCATCGACCAGGATGGCTTCATCAAGCTGTTTCTGTCGCAGTTGCAGTTTCAGGATCCATTGGAGCCGGTGGATAACCGCGAGTTCCTGGCGCAGCTTGCGCAGTTCAGCAATCTGGAGCAATCGCGTCAGCTCAGCCTCAACTCCGAAGGGATGTTGAGCATGAATGCCACCAGCCAGAGCTTGAGCCTGTTGAGTCGCCGCATCGAGGTCACCCAGGCAAGCGGCAACACCGCGACCGGGGTGGTCAAGGCAATCGAGTTCAGCGCCTCCGGTCCTCTGTTGACGGTCGAGACCAGTGCCGGTGTCCTGACGGGCATCCGGCTTCCGCAGATCACGCTGGTCCAGCAATAAGGAGTTACCACATGTTTCAAGCGCTCTATAACTCGCTTTCGGGCCTTTTCAGCTTTTCAAAGAGCCTGGATACGGTGAGTAACAACGTTGCCAACATGAACACCCCTGGCTTCCGCGGCAGCGACTCGTTCTTTGAGAATCTGGCTGGAGAACATGGAACGCGGATCGTCGGCACCGGCCTGCGCACTACGGCAGGCGATCTGCGCCAGACCGGCAATGCGACAGACGTTGCGGTCGATGGTTCCGGCTATTTCGTCCTGCGCGACTCCAGCGGAGGGCTGCATTACACCCGCGCGGGCCAATTCATCATCGATGATCGCGGTGTCCTGGTGGACAGCGTCAGCCGCTATGACGTGATGTCGATCAGCAGCACCGGGCAACTGTCGCAGTTGAACCTAGATGGCTTGCGGACCCTGGATGCCAAACCTACGACAAGTGTGCGATTGAGCGGCAACCTGTCGCCTACATCCACCGGCAGTTCCGTTAGCGACATCAAGGTCTATGACGCGACAGGCACGGTCCACACCCTCAAGGTCACCACCAGTGCGCCGGTGGTATCAGTTGGATCGGGCCGCACCTACCGTGTCACCGTGACCGACGAATCGGGAGCGCAGGTTGGCAGCGGCGATCTACGCTTCAGCACCAGCGGCATGCTGGAAACAGGCTCGGGCAACGTCGAGGTCACGCTTTCTGTGGGTTCTAGCAGCCAGAAGGTAGCACTTGGTTTCGGTACACCGGGTACGTTCACGGGGACGACCAGCCTGTCCGGTCTAACCGATAGCCTGACAGCTACGGTGGAGGACGGTAGTCCCGTACTCGGTATCAATGCGCTGGCGTTCGACAACGAAGGCGTCTTGCAGGTCACCTACAGCTCGACGGAAAAACGCCAGGGCGCGCAACTCGCGTTAGCTGCGTTCCAGAGTGAGAGCAACCTGGAGCTATCCGGTGGACGCATGCTGTCGGGTGTGGACAGCCAGCGCAGTGAACTTGGGCGTGCTGGTTCCAGCGTGTTTGGAAATATCCAGGGCGGTAGCCTGGAGATGTCAAATATTGATCTCACCCAAGAGTTTGCCGACATGCTGATCATCCAGCGTGGCTACCAAGCAAGCTCGCGTGTGATGACGGTAAGCAACGAGATGATCGAGCAGCTCTACAACAGCACACGGGGCGGATGATCGATGAAACGTCTCGGATGGATACTCCCTTCCAGCGCACAGGCACTCTATGAGCTGTTGCAAGTGCGTTTTGGTGTATGGCTCACGGACTGGTCGGTTGCTCATGGACAGAGCGATGAAGGGGGCCGGGTAGCGGTCACCGCATCCGCCGAAGACGTTGCGGACGTCCTGCAATGGCAGATCGTAACGACCAGCGCTGGCGGCCTGTTCGGCATGCGCCTGTGCAACAGGACGCCCTCGGCGCTTGGCGCACTGTTGATGGGGCTTTCAGGCGCTGCCGACGAGCAGCTATGTGGAAGGGTCGGTGAGCAGGCGCTGCAAGCTCTGGCGGACACCCTGGCTGGCAGGTCTACCCTCGAAACATCCACACCCGCCCGACCCGTCGATCCGCTCCGTTTCCTGCTAAGGCACGGGGCATTGCACGCCGCTGCAAGGTGGGGCGAATTTGAGGTCGAGTTGATCGCGGATGCGGTGTGGTGCGCTGCGGAAAGCAATGGTGCCGATATGGTGGAGCTGCATGTGTTGACCACTCGCAGCGCGGCATTGCGCAATCAACCAGTTGCATTGCATGCCGAGTTGTTCCTGGGCGAGATAGAGCTTGGTGAGGTTTCCTCGTTGCGCGTGGGAGAGGTGCTGGTCGTCGAAAGTGATGCCTATGCCCCGCTTCAGCTCATGAATGGGACGCACGTTCTGGCTGCTGCACGCTTGGTCCTTGCGGGCGGGCAGCGTGCGCTTGAATTGCACTGAACGACATATCAAATCAAGGAAACGACCGATGAAAATGGAAACAACCACCGTGACGCACGATCTTTCGATCTTCGGTCACGTCAAAGCGAAGCTGGTGGCGCATGTCGGACAGGTAGAGATGAGCGTTGACGAGATCATGGCACTCAAGAAAAGCGATGTTGTCTCGTTGGAAGAGTCATGCGAAGCGTTGGTCACTCTCATGCTCAACGGCAAGGCGGTCGCCAGAGGAGAGCTGATGGCGGTCGGCGACAAATTGGGTGTGCGGATTCAAGAACTGCTTTGAGCACAGACATGCCGTCCGCCATCCCCTACCGTAGCGATACGGTGTTGAGCGCAGCGACGCTCAGTGCCACGCTCATTTGGACCACCGTGTTGTTGGCGGTGTTCGTCGCTGTCCTGCTATGGCTTAAAAAAAAGGGCCTGATCGCACGGTGGCTAGGCGGCACGCGGCTGTCTGTTGCCGCTGGTGCTATCGTAAAACGCGCTGAATACCGGGTAAGTCGCTCCACAGTCGTGCACTTGCTGGAGATCGACGGCGAGAAGGTGGTGGTCGCCGTATCCAAAGGTCAGGTCAGCATTCAACGCCTAGGTCCGGCAACAGGAGCATCCACGTGATGCGCCGGCACGCTGGTCGCCGCCTCTTGGCTGGATTGATCGGAGTGGGCCTGGTCTTTGCGGCCGTCACTGCCTGTGCAGATCCGTTGAGCGAAGCATTGAACGCTGCAGGCAAACAAGAGTTTTCGTCGACGCTACGCGTTTTCGTGCTGATGACGATGCTCTCGTTCATTCCTGTGATCCTGATCGGAATGACATGCTTTACCCGCATCATCGTTGTGCTGGCTTTGCTCAGGCACGCGCTGGGTATCCCGCAGACGCCACCCAATAGTGTATTGATCACATTGGCGATGCTGTTGACGCTGTTTTCGATGGGACCGGTGCTGGATAAGGTCCAGCGCGATGCGCTCTCACCTTATCTGTCCGACCAGATCACTGCGACGGAAGCAGTATCTCGTGCCACGCCCGCGTTACGCGACTTCATGGTGCGCCAGACGCGTGAATCCGATTTGCTGGCAGTCAGTGAAATGGCGCGCGTTAGCCCGCCGAGGACGGTGGAAGAAATCCGCTTCACCCATCTTGCTGCCGCCTTCATTCTGAGCGAGCTCAAGACCGCATTTCAGATGGGATTTGTCATTTTCCTTCCGTTTCTGATGATTGACCTTGTGGTCTCGGCGGTGTTGATGGCACTGGGCATCATCATGCTGCCGCCGGCAACTGTTAGTCTTCCGCTCAAGTTGCTGTTGTTTATCTTGATCGATGGATGGGTGCTCGTCTCCAGGACGCTGCTGGGCAGCATCTGGTCCTGACCTGCGATGGACAGGGAGGCACTTGTTGCCGAGCTTTGGAGAAGATTCAAGGCCGACCACGACCTGCAAGCCAGAGACTTTCTGGTAACGGAGTATTCGCCGTGGGCAAGGATGGTGGCAGCCGACGTCTATCGACGCGTCGGTCGTCGTGACCTCGATTGGCTGGATCACCTGCAGAATGCGCATGTCGGCATGCTAGAAGCGATGGCCCGCTATGACCCGACACGCACGATTCCTTTCACACTCTACGCTAAACGCCGTGTGCGCGGCGCGGTGCTCAATGGGGTGCGCCAGCACAGGCGTTCGATTCGGTTGGAGGATCGGATTGATATAGTTGCCGATGATATCGGCAGGCTCGATGACTTCATCGGCACGATTCTGCAGATCGCCACCCAGCATCTGGTCGAGCACGCAACGGACGCGTGGCCGGGCCAGGGTCTTGTAGAAGAGCAGTCGCGGCATATTCTGGGCCAGGCAATGCTACAGCTGGCTCCGCGCACGCGGGAAATCTTCATGTCGTACTATTACCTGCACAAGCCCTTCGTCCAGATCGCAGGGGAGCTGGGTGTGACCAAGGGTAGAATCTCCCAGTTGCACTCGCAGGGTCTCGAGATCCTGCGCACACACCTAGGCCGGGGAAGCTTTCAGAAAGGTGACTTTTTGTAGTATCCAGCTTTTGTGTGAGCGCTGGGAGCGCCTGGGAGATGTAGGAAGAGGACATTGATGCTGGCGGGTGACGAGTGACAGCTCTGTCACTCTCCAGCCAGGCCGTTCATCTGCTAGGTGCGCGTGAAAGACATAGAGCGCGCCGCAACTAGACGCCAGGCATACATTCCCGCTGCCAAGCTATCCACTCAAAGTATAGTGTGGAGCTGCATCGTGGCGAAGAAAAAGACGTTGGCGCGGTTTCTGGCCGAGACGCTGCAGAGCGCGGGGGTGGAGCGGATCTGGGGATTGACCGGCGATAGCCTCAACGGCCTGACCGATGCCCTGCGCGAGATGCAGACGATCGAGTGGATGCATGTGCGCCACGAAGAAGTGGCCGCGTTCGCCGCCGGCGCCGAGGCGGCGGTGACCGGCAAGCTGGCGGTATGTGCGGGTAGCTGCGGGCCGGGCAACCTGCACCTGATCAACGGGCTGTTCGATTGCCATCGCAGCCGCCAGCCGGTGCTGGCGATCGCCGCGCATATTCCCTCGTCCGAGATCGGGCTGAACTATTTTCAGGAGACGCATCCGCAGGAACTGTTCCGCGAGTGCAGTCACTTTGTGGAATTGGTGACCAATCCGGCGCAGCTCCCGGAAGTGCTGCACCGCGCGATGCGTGCGGCCATCCTGCAGCAAGGTGTGGCGGTGGTGGTGATCCCCGGCGATATCGCACTGCTGGAAGTGGACAAGCACCTCCCAACGGCCTGGCCGCAGCTGCGCCAACCGCGCATGCTGCCGGCCGCCGAAGATGTGCAGCAACTGGCCGAGCTATTGCAGCAGAGCGAAGCGATCACGCTGTTGTGCGGCAGCGGTTGCGCGGGCGCGCACGATGCGGTGGTGGCACTGGCCGACACCCTGGGCGCGCCGATCGTGCACGCGTTGCGCGGCAAGGAACATGTGGAGTGGGAGAACCCGTTCGATGTCGGCATGACCGGCTTGATCGGTTTCAGCTCCGGCTACCACGCGATGCTCAACTGCGACACCTTGATCATGCTGGGTACGGACTTCCCGTATCGGCAGTTCTATCCGAAGGACGCCACGATCGTGCAGGTGGATCGCGACCCGAGCGCGCTGGGACGGCGCACGCCGTTGCAGCTGGGTATCGCAGCGGATGTGGGCGAAACCATCGCCGCCTTGCTGCCGCAGCTGCAGCGGCGTGAGAAGCGCGACTTCCTGGACAAATCGCTGGCGCACTACCGCAAGGCGCGCGAGGGGCTGGACGATCTGGCGGTGCCGGCTGACCCGGGCGAGCCGCTGCATCCGCAGTTCGTGGCGCGCATGATCAGCCAGATCGCCGACCAGGATGCGGTCTTCACCTGCGATGTCGGCACGCCGACGGTGTGGGCCGCGCGCTATCTGCGCATGAACGGACAACGCCGCTTGCTCGGTTCGTTCAACCACGGTTCGATGGCCAATGCGATGCCGCAGGCGCTGGGTGCGCAGTCGGCGTATCCGGGCCGTCAGGTGATTGCGTTGTCTGGCGATGGCGGTTTTGCGATGTTGATGGGCGATTTCATCTCGCTGGCGCAGCTGCGCCTGCCGGTGAAGATCGTGGTGTTCAACAATGCCTCGCTGGGATTCGTGGCGATGGAGATGAAGGCCGCCGGCTATCTGGATACGGGCACCGAGCTGCGCAATCCGGACTTCGCCGCGATGAGCAATGCGATGGGTATCCTGGGCATTCGGGTCGATGAGTCCGCGCAACTGGAGCGGGCATTGCGGCAGGCCTTCGCGCATTCCGGCCCGGCACTGGTGGATGTGCGCATCGCCACGCAGGAACTGGCGGTGCCGCCGGCGATCAAGCTGGAACAGGCCAAGGGCATGGGCCTGTATCTGCTCAAGGCAGTGATGAGCGGGCGCGGCGATGAGGTGATCGATCTGGTCAAGACCAACATGCGCTGACGCCATCGCTGCAGGCCCGCGCCGACCACGCACTGAGACAGTCCGGTGTGTGAAACATGCAGCGCGCCAGGACCGGGCGGACGATGTCGCAGTCAGCCAGTCGTCCGCACTGCCGCGGCTATCGGCCGCCGCTGAAGTCCCACTGGCGCCAGGCTTCGAACACCATTACCGCAACGGTGTTGGACAGATTGAGGCTGCGGTTGTCCGGGCGCATCGGCAGGCGCAGCCGATGCTGTGGCGGGATCGACTCCAGCACGTCGGCGGGCAGGCCGCGTGTTTCCGGGCCGAACAGGAAAGCATCGCCATCGGCAAACTGCGGTGTGTCGTAACGCACGGTGCTGCGCGTACTCAGTGCAAACACGCGCTTGGGCGCGATCGCGGCCAGGGCGGTGGGCAGGTCGGCATGCACCTGCAGGGTGGCGTATTCGTGATAGTCCAGGCCGGCGCGTTTGAGCTGCTTGTCGCTGAGGTCGAAGCCGAGCGGCTCGATCAGGTGCAGGCGCGCGCCGGTGTTGGCGCACAGGCGAATCACATTGCCCGTATTGGGCGGAATTTCCGGTTGGAACAGGATGACATCGAGGACGGGGGCTGACATGCGCGCAGTGTAGCTGCGCGGGTGCTCAAAGGCTGATGGTGGCGTTGACCAGTGCTTCCAGTTCGACCGGCGCCGGCTGCAGCTGCGGCACCGGCAGGTTGACGATGACCTGGCCCATCAGCGCGCCGATGGCAGCAGCAGCCTGACCGGAGGTGCTCTGCGCGGTGGCAGCGGTGCTGCGGGTCACCCGCTCGGCGCGCTGGTCGGCCGACGGACGCACCTGCACCGCAGCGAGGGTGACGACGCGCGGGCCGGCCTGTTCGGCGGCCAAGGCGGCCAGCTGATCGGCGGACGGACGCACCTGCACGGCGGCCAGGGTGCGGATGGCGCTGGTGCGTTCCAGCGTCTGCTGGGCAAGCTGGTCGGCAGACGGGCGGACCTGCACGGTGTCCAGCGTGGTCAGGCTGGCGGCCTGGGCAAAACCGGCCAGGGTGGTGCCGGCCAGCAGGGCGGCGGACAGGGCAATGCGCAGGGTCTGGGTTTTCATGGCGAGGTCTCTTGGTGTGGGCAATCAGTGGTGTGGTAGTAAAGTAGTACACCGTTTCGGTAAGTGCAACGACTTTCGCGGTGCAATTTTATTTATTCAGTTTGCGGTCATTTTCAGGGGTCGAGGCGCACTGCGTGCGCTGCTTGCCCATGACATGGAGCAAACAGCGTGCCAATAGCAGACCATTGTTTTGCAAGGGATTTACGCGCGGTAGCCGTGTCCGCGTCCGGACACCCGGACGTGTGTACGGGCGCCGGACATCGCTGGAAGCGAGAAAACACGACGATCGAAGCGATGTTCAGCGCGCTGAACGAGTGGCGTGCGGCCACGCGGCGCAACCCGATCGCCGGGCGGCAACTGCGGCACAATCCGGCTTCGTCCTCAGGGGTCTACGACTTATGCGCGTGCTGATGCTGTCTGTTCTGGTTGCCGCCACCACCGCGGCCTGCACCTGGGTGCCAATCGAACAAAGCGGCAAAAACGTGCAGGTGCTGCCCGCAGGCCCTGTACCAGCTGGCTGTCAGCAGCAGGGCGAGGTGGTGGTGTCGGTCAAGAGCAAGGTCGGCTTCTACAACCGCAACCCGTTGCGGGTGCAGGAAGAGCTGGAAACGCTGGCGCGCAACGAGGCGCCGGGCGCCAATGCCAACACGGTCCAGGCGCAGGGTCAGCCGGCCGATGGCAGCCAGCGTTTCAATGCCCTCCGCTGCCCGCTGCGCTGAACCGTTGGGCTGGGGTGCGGCCGTTGCAATTGTAAAGATGCGGTAAAACCAGCCAGCGGATAGACTAGCGCCCCCTCGCCTGACGCCATGGCGCTACTTCGATGCTCTTCCAGAATGTCTCCATCGCGGGACTGGCGCATATTGATGCGCCGCACACGCTGACTTCCAAGGAAATCAACGAGCGCCTGCAACCGACCTACGACCGCCTCGGGATTCGGACCGACGTGTTGGGCGACGTTGCCGGTATCCATGCACGGCGCTTGTGGGACCAGGATGTCCAGGCCTCCGACGCCGCCACCCAGGCCGCGCGCAAGGCACTGCTCGACGCCGGCATCGGCATCGAGAAGATCGGCCTGCTGGTCAACACTTCGGTGAGCCGCGACTACCTGGAGCCGTCCACGGCGTCCATCGTGTCCGGCAACCTCGGGGTCGGCGACCACTGCGTCACCTTCGATGTCGCCAACGCCTGCCTTGCCTTCATCAACGGCATGGATATCGCCGCGCGCATGCTCGAGCGCGGCGAGATCGACTACGCCCTGGTCGTCGACGGCGAAACCGCCAACCTGGTGTACGAGAAAACCCTCGAGCGCATGACCTCGCCCGACGTCACCGAAGAGGAGTTCCGCAACGAACTCGCTGCGCTGACCCTGGGCTGCGGTGCCGCGGCCATGGTGATGGCGCGCACCGAGCTGGTGCCCGACGCGCCGCGCTACAAGGGCGGCGTGACCCGTTCGGCCACCGAGTGGAACAAGCTGTGC
The DNA here is from genome assembly GCF_002939945.1 of Xanthomonas arboricola pv. populi. GTDB lineage: Bacteria > Pseudomonadota > Gammaproteobacteria > Xanthomonadales > Xanthomonadaceae > Xanthomonas > Xanthomonas arboricola_A. Next base: position 27,111 of record NZ_MDEB01000004.1, read on the forward strand.
CGCGGCAACCTGGACCGCATGGTCACCGACACCCGCCTGTTGCTGATCGAAGGCATCAAGCTGGCGCAGAAGACCTTCCTGGCCGCCAAGCAGGCGATGGGCTGGGCAGTGGATGAACTGGACCAGTTCGTCATTCACCAGGTCAGCCGCCCGCATACCGCGTCGTTCGTGAAGTCGTTCGGCATCGACCCGGCCAAAGTCATGACCATCTTTGGCGAACACGGCAACATCGGCCCGGCTTCGGTGCCGATCGTGCTGAGCAAGCTCAAGGAGCTCGGCCGCCTGAAGAAGGGCGACCGCATCGCGTTGATGGGCATCGGCTCGGGGCTGAACTGCTCGATGGCGGAAGTGGTCTGGTAACGAGTCGATAGTGCCCGGCAGTTACTGTCGTAAGCCGGGCAATATCGCCGCTTAGGTAAAAAAGTGGTATCTAAGTTTCCTTGCAGGAACACTTGCGGTCTGTAAGGAAAAGCGATGATTCAGCGCATCACCGGACACTCTGTTGCTGGCGCTCTTGCAGGGAGCCGTTACCAGGCGTTCGTCCCTGATCCGTTGCCGCCATTGCCGGCACTGGATTTCGCACAGGCGGAGCTGGTGACGCGCAAAGAGCGCGCCGACCAGGCATTGGGGCGATTGGATGGCATCACGCTGATGCTGCCGGACCCGGAACTGTTCCTTTATCAGTACATCCGCAAGGAAGCCTTGCTGTCGTCCCAGATCGAAGGAACCCAGTCATCGCTCTCGGATCTGCTGCTGTTTGAAATGGATGCCGCGCCGGGCGTGCCTGTCGACGATGTCGAAGAAGTGTCCAACTATGTCGCGGCCCTCCATCATGGCTTGCGGCGCCTGCGCGAGGACGATTTTCCGCTGTCGCTGCGTTTGATCCGTGAGATGCATGCGTTGTTGCTGCAGGGTGGGCGTGGTGCCGGCAAGCAGCCAGGTGAATTCCGTCGGAGTCAGGCGTGGGTAGGCGGGGCCTCGCCTGCACTTGCACACTTTGTTCCGCCACCGCCAGATGCATTGCCAGACGCGCTGTCGGCACTCGAACAGTTTCTGCATGCGCCGCAGGGGCAGATGCCGCCGTTGGTGAAGGCGGCGCTTGCCCATGTGCAGTTCGAAACCATCCATCCCTTCAACGATGGCAATGGGCGACTGGGACGGCTGCTGATTACCTTGATCCTGTGCAGCGAAGGCGTGCTGCGGGAGCCCAGCCTGTATCTGAGCCTGTATTTCAAGCGCCGTCGTGCCGATTACTACGACCGCCTCAATGCAGTGCGACTCAACGGTGACTGGGAAGGATGGCTGGGTTTCTTTCTGGATGGTGTGGCAGAGACCGCGCAGCAAGCCGTCGACACCGCGCAGCGCCTGCTGGCCCTGTTGGCACGTGACCGTGCCCGCATTGCCGCTTTGGGCCAGCGAGCAGGCAACGTCGGCCTGGTGTTTGAGCAGTTCGCGCGGCGCGTGGTGTTGGCGGTGCCGCAAGTGGCGCCCACGCTGTCACTGAGTGCGCCCACCATCCGTGCTGCGGTACGCACCCTGCAGGAGCTGGAAATCGTCAACGAACTCACCGGCCAGCAGCGGCATCGTATTTTTGCCTATCACGCCTATCTCGACATCCTCAGCGAAGGAGCGCAGCCGCTGTGAGCGATCGGCTTGCGCACGGCCGTTGCCGACGATGCACAGAGACCCAGCGTATTTTCGATATTGTCGTGGCGATGTAGCTGGTGACTTGCAAGACACACCCAGTCCAAGCTTTAGCAAATAGAGAGATCCATGAACTACCCCGGCTATCCCTTCACTCCCCAGCGCCTTGAGGTGCGTCCCGGCATTGCGATGTCGTATCTGGACGAAGGTCCGCGCGACGGCGAGGTGGTCGTGATGCTGCACGGCAATCCGTCGTGGAGTTATCTGTGGCGGAACCTGGTCAGTGGCCTGTCGGATCGTTACCGCTGCATCGTGCCGGACCATATCGGCATGGGGCTGTCCGACAAGCCGGACGATGCGCCCGACGCGCAGCCACGTTACGACTACACGCTGCAGTCGCGCGTGGACGATCTGGACACGCTGTTGCAGCATCTGGGCATCACCGGTCCGGTCACGCTGGCGGTGCACGACTGGGGCGGCATGATCGGGTTCGGCTGGGCGTTGTCGCATCACGCGCAGGTCAAGCGCCTGGTGATCACCAACACCGCTGCGTTTCCGTTGCCGCCGGAAAAGCCGATGCCGTGGCAGATCGCAATGGGCCGGCATTGGGGACCGGGCGAGTGGTTTATCCGCACGTTCAATGCGTTTTCGTCCGGCGCGTCCTGGTTCGGCGTGTCGCGGCGGATGCCGGCGAATGTGCGTCGCGCCTATGTGGCGCCCTACGATAATTGGCGCAACCGCATCTCCACCATCCGCTTCATGCAGGATATTCCGCTGTCGCCCGCCGACCAGGCCTGGTCGCTGCTGGAGCGCTCGGCGCAGGCATTGCCCTCGTTCGCCGATCGCCCGGCCTTTATCGCTTGGGGCCTGCGCGATATCTGCTTCGACAAGCACTTCCTGGCCGGCTTCCGCAAGGCATTGCCGAATGCCGAGGTCACCGCGTTCGACGATGCCAATCACTACGTGCTGGAAGACAAGCACGAAGTGCTGGTGCCGGCGATCCGTGCGTTTCTGGAGCGCACTCCGCTGTAAGCGCTGTTGGCATACTCGCGCAGGCGCTCGGTAGGTGAGTGCAAGCGGCGCACAGAAAGCGGATGCACGAATGGATGGAATCGGCCATGCCGTCGTTGTGTTGGCCGCTGCGTGTGGATGCCGCACCCGCTTGCAGCGATAACCATTACAACGGCGGCAGCGGATTGCGCTGGGCCTCGTCCACGCCCAGCCAATCGGCCTCGGTCAGTGCGTGCAGGCCGTGCGCCAGCCGGGATTTGTCGCACTGCGCGCTGCGCTGGCCGAATTCCAGCGAGGCCGGCACGGCGGCGCAGGCGGAGGGCCGGCGATCATGGATGCTGCAGCGGCTGTAGCGGCCGATGTCCGCGTCCAGCGCGATGCAGCGCGGCTGCGATTGCGAGGTGCCGCGCATGACGCGCTCGTGCGTGCGCAGCGCATCGGTGAGCTCGATCGGCACCCTGCCGCCCATTGCGGGGTCGGCTTCGCTCCAGTGGAAACTGACGCGGAAGTAGGCGCAGCAGGCGCCGCAGGTAAGGCAGGGATGTGCCATGGAATGCCGGGCCTTGCGCGGCGAAACAACGTAGTGAGCGCGGCATTCTGACCGAACCACGCTGCGATACAAGTGGCGGGTTGCCCCGGCAGGCTAGCGATTCATGCGCGTGCGAGTCGGGGAGCGGCGCGCGATGGAGCGGGCAGGTTGGCTGTGGCGTCGGCATCGGCAGCTTGTTTGCCGTCAGAGCACTCACTGGAGATCGGCTAGCATCGTTGACGCGCCTTTTCCAGGTACCCGATCGCGTTGCAATGCGGCGCACCGCAAAGGGTGCAGGCGCGACGTTGACGTTGACGTTCCTCACTTGAGCTACCAGGGCCAGGCCACCCTGCAAGGCAGTGCTGCGCCGCCGCCTGGCTCGCCTTGCATCCGCGACCTCACCAGCGATCCAAGCGGCCGGTGCCGTCGGCGCATGGGTGATAATGCGGCAATGACTATTCTTTGCAATATCGCCGCCACCCTGCCGGAACTCGCGCGCGAGCGCCCCGAGCAGATCGCCATCCGTTGCCCGGGCCGCCGCGCCGCCAATGGATTTGCCGCCTACGATGTGACCTTGAGCTATGCCGAGCTGGACGCGCGCAGCGATGCGATCGCCGCCGGGCTGGCGCTGCATGGCATCGGACGCGGCGCGCGCGCGGTGGTGATGGTGCGCCCGTCGCCGGAATTCTTTCTGCTGATGTTTGCCTTGTTCAAGGCCGGTGCGGTGCCTGTGCTGGTGGATCCGGGCATCGACAAGCGTGCGCTCAAGCAATGCCTGGACGAAGCGCAGCCGCAGGCGTTTATCGGCATTCCGCTTGCGCAGCTGGCGCGTCGCCTGTTGCGTTGGGCGCGTTCTGCAAAGCAGATCGTCAGCGTCGGCGGCCGTTACGGCTGGGGCGGGGTGACATTGGCGCGCGTGGAGCGCGCCGGCGCCGGCGCCGGCAGTCAGCTGGCCAACACCGGGCCGGACGATGTGGCCGCCATCCTGTTCACCAGTGGCTCGACCGGCGTGCCCAAGGGTGTGGTGTACCGGCACCGGCATTTCGTCGGCCAGATCGAGTTGCTGCGCAATGCCTTCGGCATGCAGCCCGGCGGCGTGGATCTGCCGACGTTCCCGCCGTTTGCGTTGTTCGATCCGGCACTGGGGCTGACCTCGGTGATTCCGGACATGGATCCGACCCGCCCGGCCACTGCCGATCCGCGCAAGCTGCACGATGCGATCGACCGCTTCGGCGTGACGCAGTTGTTCGGCTCGCCGGCATTGATGCGCGTATTGGCCGACCACGGCCAGCCCTTGCCCAACGTGCGCCTGGCCACCTCGGCCGGCGCGCCGGTGCCGCCGGATGTGGTGGCCAAGATCCGCGCGCTGTTGCCGGCAGATGCGCAATTCTGGACACCGTATGGCGCCACCGAATGCCTGCCGGTGGCGGCGATCGAAGGGCGCACGCTGGATGCCACCCGCGCGGCCACCGAGGCCGGTGCCGGCACCTGCGTGGGCCAGGTGGTCGCGCCGAACGAGGTGCGCATCATCGCCATCGACGATGCGGCCATTCCCGAATGGAGCGGCGTGCGCGTGCTGGCGGTGGGCGAGGTCGGCGAGATCACTGTCGCCGGCCCCACCACCACCGACACCTACTTCAACCGCGACGCGGCCACGCGGATCGCCAAGATCCGCGAGCGCAACGCGGATGGCAGCGAACGCATCGTGCATCGCATGGGCGATGTGGGGTATTTCGATGCCGAAGGACGCTTGTGGTTCTGCGGGCGCAAGACCCACCGCGTGGAAACCGCCAGCGGCCCGCTCTATACCGAGCAGGTGGAGCCGGTCTTCAACGTGCATCCGCAAGTGCGGCGCACCGCCTTGGTCGGTGTCGGCGCACCCGGACAGCAGCAGCCGGTGCTGTGCGTGGAATTGCAGCCAGGCGTTGCGGCATCGGTGTTTGCGCAAGTGGAAACTGCATTGCGCGCATTGGGTGCGGCGCATGCGCACACCGCAGGTATCGCGCGTTTCCTGCGCCATTCCGGTTTTCCGGTGGACATCCGCCACAACGCCAAGATCGGTCGCGAAACGCTGGCGATCTGGGCGGCGCAACAGCGTGGCTGAGCTGTCGATGCGTATCGCGCAGGCACGTGGCCGCATCGCCAATCCCGGCCATGCCCGTTATCGTGTGCGTCCTTGCGATGGAGGTGGTGCGTGCGCATCCTGGTAACCGGTGGTGGTGGCTTTCTTGGCCAGGCGTTGTGCCGCGGCTTGCGCGCGCGCGGGCACGAGGTGGTGAGTTTCCAGCGCGGTGATTACCCGGTGTTGCAGACCTTGGGCGTGGGCCAGATCCGTGGCGATCTGGCCGACCCGCAAGCGGTGCGGCACGCCTTCGCCGGCATCGATGCGGTCTTCCACAATGCGGCCAAGGCCGGTGCATGGGGCAGCTACGACAGCTATCACCAGGCCAATGTGGTGGGCACGCAGAACGTGCTCGATGCGTGTCGGGCCAACGGTGTGTCGCGCCTGATCTATACCTCCACGCCCAGCGTGACCCATCGCGCCACCAACCCGGTGGAAGGCCTTGGCGCCGACGAAGTGCCATACGGCGAAGACCTGCGCGCAGCGTATGCGGCAACCAAGGCGATCGCCGAGCGCGCGGTGCTGGCGGCCAACGATGCGCAGCTGGCGACGGTGGCGTTGCGTCCGCGTCTGATCTGGGGGCCTGGCGACAATCATCTGTTACCGCGCCTGGCCGCGCGTGCGCGCGCCGGCCGCTTGCGCATGGTCGGCGACGGCAGCAACCTGGTGGACAGCACCTACATCGACAACGCCGCACAAGCGCACTTCGATGCGTTCGCGCATCTCGCTCCGGGTGCTGCGTGCGCGGGCAAGGCGTATTTCATTTCCAACGGCGAACCGTTGCCGATGCGCGAGTTGCTCAATCGCCTGCTGGCCGCGGTGGATGCACCGGCAGTGACACGCTCGCTGTCGTTCAAGACCGCATACAGAATCGGTGCAATCTGCGAGACCATGTGGCCACTGTTGCGTCTGCCTGGCGAAGTGCCGTTGACGCGTTTTCTGGTGGAACAGCTGTGCACGCCGCACTGGTACAGCATGGAGCCGGCCCGTCGTGACTTCGGCTACGTGCCGCAGATCGGCATCGACGAAGGCCTGCAACGGCTGCGATCCTCATCTTGCAACGACATCGCCATCACCCGGTAAAGACCGCTACATCTTCAGGATACGTCTGCGCCGATTCGGCACGACAATTTCTGGAACCCTTGCCATGCTGCATTACGCCATCATCTTCTTCGTCATCGCCATCATCGCCGCCGTGCTGGGCTTCAGCGGTATCGCCGGTGCGGCGACCAACATCGCCTGGATCCTGTTCGTGGTGTTCCTGATCCTGGCAGTGATCTCGATGTTCCGTCGCGGCAAGGTGTAACGCCCACGCTGCGATACGTCACGGCAGCGGCGCTGCCGGTCGACGCTCACATGGCCCGCTTCCGCAAGGAGGCGGGCCATGTGCGTTGTGGGCGATCTACAATTGAATTGCGGCTTTTTTAAAGCAGTTTTTCGAGATATTGCACGTGCTTGCCGTTGCCCAGCAGCGCATCGCCGATCGGCAGGAAACCCAGCTGCAGATGCAGTGCCAGCGATGCCGGATTGGGCGGGAGCAGGTTGACCTCGCAGACCAGGCGCGGTTGTGATGCTGCACGTGCAGCGTGGATGAGTTCGTCATACAACTGCCGGGCAAGCCCGCGCCTGTGCGCATGCGCAGCGATCACGATGCGGTCGATGTAGACGAAGCGCGCGAAGCGTTGCGCCATCCAGGCAAAGTTTGGATTGGCGTACGCGGCGCATTGATCCAACGCGATCAGCAGGCCATCCGCCGGCGCGACGAGGCGTGCGTGCCACGCCAGTTGCAGCAATGCAGCCAGCCCTTCGGCATCCAGCAACGACAGCTCGGTGGCATGCGCATTGTTGAGCGCGAGCAGTGCGCTGTGGTCGTGCCGTTGCACCGCGCGCACATGGGCCTGGCTCATGCGCCTGGACCCACCGCGCTGCGCAACAGTTGATCGTCTGCATGTCGCTGCAATGCCACGTCGATCTGCGCCAGCGCCTGCTCCGGCTGGGTCGGGCGCAGCTGCCGTTGCTGCGCGCCCGGCAGCAGTGCCACGCCGCGACCGCTGCGATGCAAGGCGATGCGGGCCGGGTCGTCGGCATTGAGCAGGAAGCTGTCGGGGTCGTTGACGTGCCACTGGCCCTGCTTGTCGATGCCGATCAGCACCGGCTCGAAGCGTTGCGGATCCAGCGCATCGAGAATGTAGCGCGCCGACTGCAGCGAGACCTCGTGCTCGGCCGATTTGCCGCCGAAGATGAGACCGACCCGGATCTTGCGCATTGCCTGCTCCTGCCACCTGTGTAATGAGGTCGCCAGCATGCCCGCGGCAGGCGCGCCGAAGGAAGTCCTGCATGACCAACGCACGCGGCCTGGCCACCGAAGCGCCCTGCCATGATCGCCACCCCGGCCTCGGGCCTGCACTCGCCACACCACCGTCAAGCAGTGGCGACATGCGGGGACGGTAGAATGCGCCCATGCCCGGATCCCTGTTCAACTCACTCAAGCCGCTCGCCGGCCAGGCCCTGCAAGCCGCGCTCAACCGCGCGCTGGCACTGGACCCCGATACCCGCGACGCCCTGCTGCCACTGGAGGGCCAACGCATCGCACTGACCCTGGAGGCGCCTGCGCTGGCCCTGCAGATCCGCGTGCACGAGCGCCGCTTGCTGGTCGGTCCGGTGGACCAGGCGCAGGAGCCGGATCTGGCCGTGCGCAGCAGTCTGGCCGGCTTGCTCGGGCAGCTGCCGTTCCTGGCCAACGCGCGCCGCAGCGGCGCGCCGGCCGGGCGGCTCAAGGTTTCCGGCGATGCCGAACTGGCGCGCCAGCTGCAGCAACTGGCCGCCCGCTTCGATCCGGATTGGCAGTTGCCGTTCGTGGCGGTGTTCGGTGAGCTCCTCGGCGTGCAGATCGCCAATGCGGTGCGTGCAGCGCTGCAGCAGGCGCGCCGCAGCGCGGTGGATCTGGCGCAGAGCGCGGCCGAATTCGTCACCGAAGAATCGCGTGACGTGGTGCCGCGCGCCGAACTGGACGCCTTCCACGACGATGTCGACGAACTGCGCGACGACGTCGAACGACTGGCCGCACGCGTGGCGCGTCTGCGCGCGGCCGGAGGTGCGGCATGAAGGCGCTGCTGCGGGCCAGCCGCATCGGCCGGGTGATCCTGCGCTATCGCCTGGACGACCTGCTGCAGGACACCCCGGCCGAGCGCTGGCTGCGCCTGGCCAAGCCGTTCGTGCCACGCGCCAGTGCCGAGATCGCCGCGCAATCGCGCGGAGCGCGGCTGCGGCTGGCGCTGCAGGAACTGGGGCCGATCTTCGTCAAGTTCGGGCAGATCCTGTCCACCCGGCGCGACCTGATTCCGGCCGACGTGGCCGATGAACTGACCCTGCTGCAGGATCGCGTCAAGCCCTTCGATGGCGAAGCGGCGCGGCTGATCGTGGAGCGCGCGCTGGGCCTGCCGGTGAGCGTGGCGTTTGCCGCATTCGATACCGTACCGCTGGCCTCGGCCTCGATCGCGCAGGTGCATGCGGCCACCTTGCCGCCGGATGCCAACGGCGTGCGCCGCGAGGTGGTGGTCAAGGTATTGCGCCCGGACATCGAGCGCCAGATCGATGCCGATATCGCCTTGCTGCAGTCGCTGGCCACGTTGGTCGAGCGCACCCACCCGCGTGCGGACAAGATCCGGCCGCGCGAAGTGGTGGCCGAGATCGAAGGCACCTTGTCTGCCGAACTCGACCTGCAGCGCGAAGGCGCCAACGCCAGCGTGCTGCGCCGCTTCTGGGAGGGCTCGGACGATCTGTATGTGCCCGAGGTGATCTGGTCGCACACCGCCGAGCGTGCGCTCACGCTGGAGCGCGTGTACGGCATTCCGTCCGACGACATCGCCAGGCTCGATGCGGCCGGTATCGACCGCAAGGCGCTGGCGGCCAAGGGCGTGCGGGTGTTCTACACGCAGGTGTTCCGCGACAACTTCTTCCATGCCGATGCGCACGCCGGCAACATCTGGGTCGATTCGGATCCGGAGCGCCGGCTCAATCCGCGCTTCATCGCGCTGGATTTCGGCATCATGGGCCAGCTCTCGCAGGAAGATCAGTACTATCTGGCCGAGAACTTCATGGCGATCTTCCACAAGGATTACCGCCGCATGGCCGAGCTGCACGTGGAGGCGGGCTGGATGCCCGACAACGTGCGCATCGACGAACTGGAAGCGGCCGCGCGCTCGGTGTGCGAGCCGTACTTCACCCGGCCGTTGTCGGAGATTTCGCTGGCCGAAGTGCTGATCAAGCTGTTCCGCGTCGCGCAGCGCTACGAATTGACGCTGCAGCCGCAGCTGATCCTGCTGCAGAAGACCTTGCTCAACATCGAAGGCGTCGGCCGCCAGCTCGACCCCAGGCTGGACATCTGGGCAGTGGCGCGGCCGGTGCTTGAACGCATCCTGCGCGAGCGTTACAGCCCGCGCCGCGTACTCGGCGAGTTGCGCAAGCGGCTGCCGGAAATCATGACGCATGCGCCGGACATGCCGCGCCTGGTGCACAGCTGGTTGAAGCAGCAGGTCGAGGGCCGCCACCAGCTCGACATCCGCTCGGCCGAGCTGCGCGCGCTGGACCTGAGCCTGCGCAAGCTGCAGACGCGCGTGGTCACCGCCATCACCGGCAGCGGCCTGCTGGTGGTGGCCGCGGTGCTGTATGGCCTGCATCCGGATGGCTGGTACCTGGGTACGGTGCCGATATGGAGCTGGGTCAGCGGCGCGGCCGGCTCGGTGGCCCTGCTGGTCGCCTGGCTGCGGCGCTGAAGCACTAGTACTGAAGCACTGCGACAGGTGGCCCGCCGCATCCGGCTGGGTAGCGGCAGTGCCTGCAGCAGCACGATGACGAAGCCGTTCCCGGCGAGGTGGTGATGATCGATCTGCAGGCGTTGAAAGACGAACTGGCGCGGTTCGGTAGCGACAACGATGCGCAGCAGCTGGCGCGCGACCGGCGCATGCTCAACATCACGCCCGACACCGGGCAGTTGCTGGCGGTGCTGGTGCGTGCCACCGCTGCGCGGCGCGTTCTGGAGATCGGCACCTCCAACGGGTATTCGACGCTATGGCTGGCCGAAGCGGCGGTGGCGATCGGTGGGCATGTCACCACGGTGGAACATGCGGCCGACAAAGTGGCCCTGGCGCGGGCCACGCTGGCACGCAGCGGCCTGGCTGCATCGGTGGAGCTGGTGCACGGCGATGGCGGCGCGTGGCTGACCCAGGCGGCCAGCGGCAGTATCGATCTGGTCTTTCTGGATTCGGCGCGTGGCGAGTATGTGCGTTGGTGGCCGGCACTGCGCCGCGTGCTGCGCGGCGGTGGCCTGCTGGTGGTCGACAATGCGCTGTCGCATGCCGACGAACTGGCGCCGTTCACCGCGCTGCTGGCTGCCGATCCGGCGATCACCTGCAGCGTGGTGCCGGTGGGCAAGGGCGAATTGCTGGCGGTGTGCGGCGCGGCCTGAGCGTGCACCGCTGACCCGCCACGACCTCACGCCCCAAGGCGTGTGACTGGTGGGCGCCACATGCTCTGCCAGCGCCGGGGTGCGGTCAATCGCGTAGTGGCGCGGCGATGCAGTGGCAAGCAGTGCCCACGACGCGGATAATCCGCCGGTGAGCACATCCCCGAAGCAATTGCAGATTCTCTATCAGGACGAGCTCCTGGCCGTCGTCGACAAACCGGCGGGCCTGATGGTCCACGACAGCAAGCTGGCGCGTGGGGAGGACGACTTCCTGGCCGACCGCCTGCGCGAACAACTGGGCCGTCCGATCTTTCTGGTGCACCGGCTCGATCGCGCGACCAGCGGCTGCCTGCTACTGGCGTTCGACCGCGAGGCTGCCAGCGCGCTGGGCAAGGCCTTGATGGCCGGCGAATTGGAAAAGGACTATCTGACCGTGTGCCGCGGCTGGCCGGCCGAGCAGCGCTTCAGCGTCGACCACGATCTGGATGGCGGCCCCGGCAAGCCGGTCAAGAAGCCAGCGGTGACCCACTTCCAGCGCCTGGCCACCGGCGAGCTGGAGATCCCGTCCACCGGCTTTGCCACCTCGCGCTATGCATTGCTGCGCTGCCAGCCGCAGACCGGGCGGTTCCGGCAGATCCGCCGGCACATGAAACACCTGTCGCACCACATGATCGGCGACACCAGCCATGGCGATGGCCGGCACAACCGCAGCTTCCGCATGCTCGGCATCCATCGCATGCTGCTGCACGCCGAGCGCCTGGGGTTTCCGCATCCGGCCGATGGACGGCGCATCAGCGTCACTGCGCCGCTGGATGTGGAGTTTGCGAAAGCCTGCGCGTTGTTCGGGTGGGAGATGGCGGGATTGGGAGTCGTGCCGACGGCGTGATGTGGCGTGCCTGGTCCAGAGATCGAGACGTCCACTCGGCATGCAAGAAATCTGCGCGAGCGTCCCCTCACCCCAACCCCTCTCCCGCGGGCGGGAGAGGGGCTCAAGCGCGACGCTCACTGCTCGCCTTCCCCCGCGTTCCCGCCTTCCCTGCTCGCCTTCCGGGTTGCTTCCTTCCCTCGCTTGCGGGGGAAGGTGCCCGAAGGGCGGATGGGGGCCTGATCGCCACCGAGCCTCAGGACCGCGGCTCTCCCCGACGGGGGAGGGCTGCTTCGGTCAGCGAAAAGTTGAAGCACTGCGGTAACCGGCGACGCACTCAAACCGGATCCGCAACCGGCGCAGCGAGCACGCCGTTCCGATTCCCCAATCCCCGCCCTTCAGGGCTTCTGCCCAGCCGCCGGCTCATTGACGATCTTCTCCAGATCCTTCTGCAGATCGGCAAACAGCGGCAGCATCTTCTGCTGGATCGCGCCCATCAGGTTCTGGGTCAGTGCCGGGGTCTTGTCCAGCAGGCTCTGGCCGGCCGAGCTCTCGTAGAACTCGGCCATGGCCAGCACGTCCTCGCGCGAGAACGAGCGCTTGTAGATGTCCACATACATCGGGCGCAGCTCCGACCACGACAGCGCCTTGCGCACGGTCTGGCGGGTGCGCTCCTGGATGCGCTGCAGCTGCGCCTGCTGGTCGGCGTCGAGCTGGCGCTGGGCGGTGAGCTGGGCGAACTGCTGCTGCTGCATCGCTTCGATCTGCGGCAACATCGTGTCCAGCATGGTCTGCGCGCGTGAGGCGGCCAGCAGGCGGTTGATGTCGGCATCGCTGGGCGCCTGCGCAAACGCGGCGGGCGTGGCCAGCGCCAGCGCGGCCAGCACGATCAGGCGACGCGCCAAGGCGCGGGCGGCGGCAACGGAACGGGGCGGTGTCATCGGAGCATCCTGCACAGTCGGGGAACCGGCCGCAGCATACGGGAAGCCGGCGTTCGCGCGCGCGTCCATGCCGGTGCCGATACAATCGGCCCGATGGCCAGCGACCCGATCCAGATCACCCCCAGCCTGACGATCCCGCCCAGCGAGATCGTCGAGCGCTTCGTGCGCGCCAGCGGCGCCGGCGGGCAGAACGTCAACAAGGTCTCCACCGCGGTGGAACTGCGTTTCGACGTGGCCGCCTCGCCGTCGCTGCCCGAACCCCTGCGCGCGCGGCTGCTGTCGCGGCGCGACCGGCGCATGACTGCCGATGGCGTGCTGGTGATCGACGCGCAGCGCTTCCGCACCCAGGACCGCAACCGCGAGGATGCGCGCGAGCGGCTGGTCGAGATCATCAGTGCCTGCCTGTCGGTGCCCAAGCGCCGGGTCGCTACCAAACCGAGTCATGGTGCGAAGCTGCGGCGGCTGGATGCCAAGCGTGAGCGCAGCCATATCAAGCGTGGACGCTCTGCGTCCCACTGGGAGTAAGCGTGAGTCACACCGACCCGTCGTTGCCACCGGTAACACAGGCCAACATCCTGCTGCAGCCCTCTCCACCCAGAATGCCACGCGCCCACGGCCGCTTCGGCCGCTGGCTGGGGCGCACGGCACTGCGTCTGACCGGCTGGCGCCTGCTCGGGCGGCTGCCCGACGAACCCAAGCTGGTGATGATCGTGGCCCCGCATTCGTCCAACTGGGACGGCTTCCTGGGCTTTGCGGCCAAGTTCGCGCTGGGCTTCGATGTGCGCGTGCTGGGCAAGGCGCAATTGTTCTGGTGGCCGCTGGGCCCGCTGCTGCGCAAGCTCGGCGCCATCCCGCTGGACCGCAGCTCGCCGCAGGGCACCATCGGCCAGGCGGTGCGGCTGATCCGCAACTCCGAGCAGATGTGGTACGTGATCACCCCAGAGGGCACCCGCAAGCGGGTGGAGCACTGGAAGGCCGGCTTCTGGAAGATCGCCTCCGATTCCAAGGTGCCGATCCTGCCGGTGTATTTCGACTATCCCAGCAAGACCGTGGGCATCGGCGAGCCGTTCTGGACCGGCACCGACATGGCCGCCGATATCGCCGCCATCCGCATCTGGTACCGGCCGTGGCGCGGCAAGCATCGCGATACGTTGTGAGCGTGCCGCCGCGGCCGGCAAGTCGCTCACGCACCTCACGCACCGCTGTCGAAGGGCGGGATGTGCGCGCGCAGGTGCTGGCAGGCACGACCTTGCATGCCGATCCCGAGTGCCGATGACCGATCGCCAGGACCGCGTCCGTTTGCCGCCGCGCCGGGGTTTTTGTCGCTCCCGGTCGCCTGCATCCATGCCTGGCGTCGCCAGGCACGTTGCGACCTCCATCGAGGGAACACCATGATTGGCCTATCCGCACGTGCACTGTGTCTGTCTATCTCTCTCCTGCTCGCCGCCGGCCCGGTATGGGCGGCCACGCCGATGCTGGTGATCCACGGCGGCGCCGGCGTGGAGAAAGCCGGCCTGTCTGCAGACGAACAGGCGCAGGCGCGCGAGGCGATGCAACGCGCGCTGCGTGCCGGGCACGCGGTGCTGCAACGCGGTGGCAGCGCAGTGGATGCGGTGGCCGCCACCATCACCGTGCTGGAGGATGCGCCGCAGTTCAACGCTGGGCGCGGTGCGGTGTTCACCCATGACGGCAAGAACGAGCTGGATGCCGCGATCATGGACGGCGCCACCGGCAAGGCCGGTGCGATTGCCGGCGTGCACACGGTGAGGAACCCGATCCAGCTGGCGCGCAGCGTCATGGACCATTCCAGGCACGTGATGCTGGTCGGCGATGGCGCCGAACAATTCGCGCGCGAACAGGGCGTCACGCTGGTCGACCCGGGCTATTTCCGCACCGACAAGCGCTGGCAGCAGCTGCAAAAAGCGCGCAAGGCCGAGGCCGGCGACCACCAGGCCCAGGCCGAACTGGATCTGGAAACCGCCAAGCATTTCGGCACCGTGGGCGCGCTGGCGCTGGATCGCGCAGGGCATCTGGCCGCCGGCACCTCCACCGGCGGCATGACCAACAAGCGCTACGGCCGCGTCGGCGATGCGCCGATCGTCGGCGCCGGCACCTACGCCAACAGCCAGTGCGCGGTGTCCGGCACCGGCTGGGGCGAGTTCTACATCCGCGCGGTGGCCGCCTACGACATCTGCGCACGCATGAAATATGCCGGGCAGACCTTGCAACAGGCGGCCGACACGGTGATCGACCAGGAGATTCCCAAGGCCGGCGGCGACGGCGGCGCCATCGCGCTGGATGCGCAGGGCAATGCCGCGTTTCCGTTCAATACCGAGGGCATGTACCGCGGCTGGATCGGCGCCGACGGTACCCCGCACGTGGCGATCTTCAAGGACGAGACGCTGTAGCGCACGCATCCTCAACCGCACCCATCTTCCCAATCCAACGGCACATGCCGACGCTGCGCAAACCCGCTAGCGTGGCCGGCTGCACTACCCACTCAGGAATCACACGCCATGTCGCGTACCGTCGTTCTGGCCGCTGCCATCACCCTGGCACTGGCTGCTTGTTCTGGAAAAGATTCGTCCGGTAAGGAGTCCACCACCGTGCCCGAAAAGACCGCCATCACCCCGGCCGCGGATGCCGCGCCGAACCCGCTGCTGACCGCCAGCGCGCTGCCGTTCCAGGCGCCGCCGTTCGACAAGATCAAGGACGCCGATTACCTGCCGGCCTTCGAAGAAGGCATGCGCCTGCACCTGGCCGACATCCGCAAGATCGCCGACAACCCCGAGCCGCCCAGCTTCGACAACACCATCGAGGCGATGGAGCGCAGCGGCGAAACGCTCACGCGCGTGTCGCGCATCTTCTTCGGGCTGGTGCAGGCCGATACCAGCGAGGCACGCCAGAAGATCCAGGAAGAGATCGCGCCCAAGCTGGCTGCGCATCAGGACGAGATCAATCTCGACCCGAAACTCTTCGCCCGCGTCAAAACCCTCTACGACCAGCGCGACACGTTGAACCTGGAGCCGGAGCAGAAGCGTCTGCTCGAGCGCGACTACGAAGAGCTCGTGCACGCCGGCGCACAGCTGTCCGAGGCCGACAAGGCCAGCCTGCGCAAGCTCAATATCGAAGAGACCACGCTCTCCACGCAGTTCCATACCCGTCTGGTCGCCGCCTCGGCCGCTGGCGCGGTGGTGGTGGACGACAAGGCCAAGCTCGATGGCCTGAGCGAGGGCGACATCGCCGCCGCCGCCGATGCGGCCAAGGCGCGCAAGCTCGACGGCAAGTATCTGCTCACCCTGCAGAACACCACCCAGCAACCGGTGCTGGCCTCGCTGAAGGACCGCCAGCTGCGCGCCGAGGTGCTCAAGGCCTCGGAAACGCGCGCGGAAAAAGGCGATGCCAACGACACCCGCCAGACCATCCAGCGCCTGGCGCAGCTGCGCGCGCAAAAGGCCAAGCTGCTCGGCTTCGACAACTACGCCGCCTACAGCCTGGGCGACCAGATGGCCAAGACCCCGGACGCCGCACTCAAGCTGCTGACCGACACGGCGCCGGCCGCCACCGCCAAGGCACGCCGCGAAGTGGCCGAAATGCAGAAGGTGATCGACGCACAGCGCGCGGATACGAAGACCGGCGATTTCAAACTCGCCGCGTCCGATTGGGACTTCTATGCCGAGCAGGTGCGCAAGGCCAAGTACGACCTGGACGAGGCGCAGATCAAGCCGTATTTCGAACTGGACAACGTGCTGCAGAACGGTGTCTTCTACGCGGCCACACAGCTGTACGGCATCACCTTCAAGCAGCGCACCGACATCCCGACCTATCACGCCGACATGAAGGTGTATGAAGTGTTCGATGCGGACGGCACCTCGATGGCGCTGTTCTACACCGACTACTTCAAGCGCGACAGCAAGTCCGGCGGCGCCTGGATGGACGTGTTCGTCGAGCAGGACGGCCTGACCGGCGCCAAGCCGGTGGTCTACAACGTCTGCAACTTCACCAAGCCGGCCGCCGGCCAGCCGGCGCTGCTGAGCTTCGACGACGTCACCACCTTGTTCCACGAGTTCGGCCACGCGCTGCACGGCATGTTCTCCAAGGTGAAGTACCCCTCGATCGCCGGCACCAGCACCTCGCGCGACTTCGTCGAGTTCCCTTCGCAGTTCAACGAGCACTGGGCCTCCGATCCCAAGGTCTTCGCCAAGTACGCCAAGCACTACCAGACCGGCGCGGCGATGCCGGCCGAGCTGGTGGAGAAGATCAAGAAGGCCAAGACCTTCAACAGCGGCTACGCCACCACCGAGTACCTGTCGGCCGCGCTGCTCGATCTGGCCTGGCACACCCAGCCGGCCGACGCGCCGTTGCAGGACGTGAGCAAGTTCGAAGCCGATGCGTTGAAGCGCTTCAAGGTGGACCTGGCCGAAGTGCCGCCGCGCTACCGCAGCAGCTATTTCGACCATATCTGGGGCGGCGGTTATTCGGCCGGGTATTACGCGTATTTCTGGTCGGAAGTGCTCGACGACGATGCGTTCGAATGGTTCAAGGAAAACGGCGGCTTGAACCGCAAGAACGGCGACATCTTCCGCGCCAAGATTCTCTCGCGCGGCAATACCGTCGATCTGGCGACGTTGTATCGCGATTTCCGCGGCAAGGATCCCAGCGTCAAGGCGCTGCTGGAGAATCGCGGTCTGACGGAGTGAGCGATGGGATGACGCACGTGCGTCGTTGGCGCATGCGTGTGCAGTCGCTGCAGTCAGCAATCGAAACGGGATGGCCACGTGCCATCCCGTTTTTTGTTTGTGGATGCGTGCATCAGGTGATGGTGCTGCGACTGCCTTTGCCGGTGGTGTTTTGCCGTTGCCCTTGGGGCCGCCACCCCGCAGCGGAACTGGCGATAGCGGCGCAATGACCGAAGCAGCATCCGAAGTAACGATCCAGCGGGTGCCATGCCTTTCGTCACTTCCACCCGCCCGGCGCGCAGGCGCATCTTCATCGGGCCATCGCCCGCCACCCCCTTCACACCAACAGGTGCCTCATGAGCCAAGTCACTCCGACCGCCTCACGTCTGCAACGCGCCGCGCGCTGGTCGCGCAAGGAACTGCTGCCGTTGTTGGTGCTGCTGGTGTTGATGACCGCAGCGCGTTCCTCGTTCGCCAATCACTACCAGGTGCCGAGCGGCTCGATGCAGCCCACCCTGGAGCCGGGCGATCGCGTGGTGGTGGACATGCATGCCTACGGCTGGCGATTGCCGTTGAGCAACCGCATCCTCGTCGATGGCGATCGACCGCAGCGTGGCGAGGTGGTGGTGTTCGACTCGCCGCGCGATGGCACACGCCTGATCAAGCGTGTGGTGGCAGTGGCAGGCGACCGGGTCGACTTGATCGACGGTCATCTGCAGATCAACGACAAGCCGTTGGGAGTGGAAGGTGGCGACGCCGAACGCTTCGGCGCGCACCTGGCGCAGTTGAATCTCGGCAATGGCGGCGGCCCGAACATCGCCGGGCTGACTGTGCCGCCCGGCAAGCTGCTGATGCTGGGCGATCACCGCGGCAACAGCCTGGACGGACGTTACTTCGGATTGGTCGATGCAGCGGCTGTCTACGGCAAGGCGGTGGCGGTGTATTACCGACGTGGCGAAGGGCTGGAGTGGCAGCGCCTGTGATGCCTGATGTGGGCTTCCACGCCAGCGGTAGCCACGGGATTAGCGCCCCACGCTAGCGAAGCAGCGCAGTGTTTTATCGGCAGTTATCGCGCACTTTGCTGCGATGGCGATGGCGATGGCCCAGGGCAACGCGCAAACGCCCGCCGCTCATGTGCCAACGCCAGCAAGCACCGCGCTGCACTGGCTAGCGCGTCGTCACCAAGCCATCCGACGCCTGCGTTGCAGCATCCTGTCGCCACCAGCGCAGGCGATTGCCGGGCGCATTCAAATCCACCCGCTCGCCCATGCGCGGCGTTGCCAGCGCAACGCCTGCGCTGTCGGCCAACGCCACGATCCGGTCCAGCGGTTCCTGCCACGCATGCATGGCCAGGTCGAAGGTGCCGTTGTGGATCGGCAGCAGCGTCTGCGCGCCGATGTCCAGATAGGCCTGCAGGCTCTGCTCCGGCTGCATGTGCACATGCGGCCATTGCTGGTCGTAGGCGCCGTTTTCGATCAGCGCCACGTCGAACGGGCCGAGCTGCTGGCCGATGGTCTTGAAGTGCGGGCCATAGCCGCCGTCGCCGCTGAAGAACACGCGTAGCTCGCGGTCCTGGATCGCCCAGGAACACCACAGCGACCGCCCGCTATCGAACAGGCCGCGCCCGGAAAAATGCTGCGACGGGGTGGCGGTGAGTTGCAGGCCATTGAGGGTGATCGCCTCCCACCAGTCCAGCTGGCGCACCTTGGCCGGGTCCACGCCCCAGCGCACCAGCAGATCGCCCACGCCCAGGGGCGCGATGAACACGCCGACGCGGTCGGCCAGTGCGCGGATGCTGGCGCGGTCGAGGTGGTCGTAATGGTTGTGCGAGAGGATCACCCCGGCCAGCGGCGGCAGCTCGTCCAGCGCGATCGGCGGCGCATGAAAGCGCTTGGGCCCGGCGAAGGGTATCGGCGAGGCGCGCCTGGAGAACACCGGGTCGGTCAGCCACAGGCCACCGGCCAGCTTCATCAGCACGGTGGAATGGCCCACGCGATACAGGCTGCGATCGGGCGCGGCAAGCAGCTGCGCGCGTGTCAGCGGCTGTACCGGCAGCGGCGCGGACGGCACCGTGGTGCTGGGCTTGGCGAAGAGGAACGTCCAGATCAGACCGATCTGCTTGCGCAGGCTGAGCACGGTGGTCGGCAGCGGCAACGCATTGCGGAACCGGCCATCGCGAAACTGGGGCGAAGCGGCATAGCGGGAAGAGCGAGAGGAAGCCATTGGGGAGTCCGACCGGGCAGGGGGTGACAACAGGGAAAAGTTACACTGAACAGTGTAGTTTCATCGGGCTGAAAGTAAACTGTCCGGTGTAAAATGACCCGATGTCGACTGCATCTTCCCCCCCGACTGCGCCGCAACGGCTGACCGACCGCAAGCGCCTCGCCATCGTCGAGGCGGCCATTGCCGAGTTCCGCCAGCATGGCTTCGAGGCCACCAGCATGGACCGCGTGGCGGCCACCGCGGGCGTATCCAAGCGCACCGTCTACAACCACTTCCCCAGCAAGGACGCGTTGTTTGGCGAGATCCTGCGCGGGCTGTGGCAACGCAGCGCCGATGCGGTGAATCTTGTTTACCGGCCCGATCAGCCGCTGCGTGCGCAGCTGATCCAGTTGCTGCAGCAGAAACTGCACCTGCTCGGCGACCCGGCGTTTATCGACCTGTCGCGTGTCGCCATTGCCGAAAGCATCCATTCGCCCGAGCGCGCGCGTGCGCTGATCGCGCAATTGGGCAGCAAGGAAGAAGCCACCACCACCTGGGTGCGCGCCGCACTGGCCGACGGCCGGCTGGCGGGCGTGGAGCCGGACGTCGGCGCGCAGCAACTGCAGGCACTGATCAAGGGCTTCGCGTTCTGGCCGCAGATCGCCATGGGCCAGCCGCCGCTGTCGCCACAGCAACGCACCCAGGTGGCCGAATCGGCAGTGGCGATGTTCCTGGGTTTGTACGGGCGCGCCTGATTGCCTGCGATGCGCGTGCCGGCGCGACGCGCCACGTCGAGCGACACCGCGCCGTGTTTCAGCGCTGCATCGTCAATGCGGCGACTGACCCGCACCCAGCCCGCTGGCGGTGGCGGTCTGCCGGCCGCGTTGACACCAGGCCACCATCGGCGAGGCCATCACCGTGGTCGCCAGCGTCATGCCGAACAGCAGGGTGAACAGGTCCGGCCCGATCACACCACTGTCCAGGCCGATCTTGATCACCACCAGCTCCATCAGGCCGCGTGCGTTCATCAGCGAACCCACGCTCAGGCTATCGCGCCAATTGTGGCCGCTCAGGCGCGCGCCCAGGGTGCAGCCGACCAGCTTGCCGGTCACCGCCACGCCGACCACCAACGCAAAGCCGGCCATACCTGCGCCGACGAAGACGCCAGGGCTGGTGGCCTGGCCGGCGACCGCAAACAGCACCGGCATCAGCAGGGTGATCGCCAGGGGTTCGATGCGCCCGGCCAGGTGTTCCAGCAGGCGGTCGTCGCGCGGCACGCAGATGCCGAACAGGAATGCGCCGAAGATCGCATGCAGGCCGATCCACTCGGCCACTGCGGCGCAGGCCAGCACACCGATCAGCACCCACACCAGCGCAGTTGGCGCATAGCCTCCATCGCTTGCGCGCGGCTTGAGCACACGCGCAGACACCGGCTTCAACACGCCGAACACCACTGCAATCAATACCACCGCACCGGCCGCAGTGAACGCAACACCGCCATGGCTGTTGCCGCCGGTCAGCGTGAGCACGATCGCCAGGAACATCCACACCGTGGCATCGTCGATCACCGCCGCGCCCAGAGCCAGGCGGCCGGCAGGCGTGCGGGTCATGTTGCGGTCCTTGAGGATGCGCGCCAGCACCGGAAACGCGGTCACCGACATCGCCGCGGCAATGAACAAGGCGAACGGCCAGAAACCGATCCCCTGCGGTGCAAAGCGCGCAAACAACCAGGGTGCGGCAGCCAGTCCAAGCAGCAACGGCAGCACGATGCCGGACAGGCCCACCAACACCGACGAGCGCACCTGCGCGGTGGTGCCCTCCGGCGCGCGCAGCTCCACGCCGACGATGAACATGAAAAGCACCACGCCGATGTTGGCCAGTCCCGACAGCGGCGGCAAACTGCTGGAGGCGAACAACACGCCATGCAACTCCGGCAGCCACGCGCCGAATGCGATCGGCCCGAGCAGCAGGCCGGCAGCCATCTCGCCGATCACCGGCGGCTGCCCGACGCGCTGCAGCAGCGCGCCGCATGCACGCGCCGCGCCCAGGATCACCGCCAACTGCACCAGCAACAACGTGGTCGGATTCATTGCGTCAGCCCTTGCATTGGTTGAGTCGGCTCGCCCCCCGCAGCGCAGGACGGCTGGGCATCTGGTCAGTGCCTTCCCCCGACTGACCCGCTGTCGATGACTGCAGTGATACCCATCCACAGCATCGGCCTAGTCTATGACGACAACCACCGTGCAGTGGCATCGAGGCGACATGATGCGGCGCAATGCGGAGTGGTCCGCGCTGCACGCCGGAACCAACCGTCAGCGCTGCCTTGCGTGCGCCTGCATGGTTCGATCGAACGACGCCTTCAATGGCGACCCGCACGCCGCACACGGCATCGCCGACGGAGGACGCATGGCGATCTCATGCGTCGTGCCGGCGAGCAAGCTCAGGCGCGATTTGAACTCACGCGCGCGCAGCAGGCAGAAGACTCACCGCTCCGAGTCGCCACTTTCGTCGTACCCGCGTGGGGTAAACAGGTCCGGCTGGATCAGCTCGATAAAGGCGCGTGCCTGCGGCGAGAGATATTTGCCCTTGCGCACCACCACGCCATAACTGCGCGTGGGGAAATAGTCCTTCAGCGAGCGGGTGGCCAGTTTGTCGCGATCGGCCTCGGTGACGCAGATCGCGGTGACGATGGAAATGCCCATGTCCATCGCAACGTATTGCTTGATCACTTCCCAGCCGCCCACCTCCAGCGCCACGGTGTAGGGCACGCGTGCCTGCTGGAAGATCAGATCGACCAGCCGATAGGTCACCTGCCGGCGCGGCGGCAGGATCAGCGGATACGGCGACAGATCCTGCAGGGTGACCGTGGGCTTGTTGGCCAATGGGTGATCGGGCGGGGTGATCAGCAGTTGTTCGAAGCGATACACCGGCGCGTAGTTGAGGTCGGCCGGCACGTCCAGCATCGAGCCGATCGCCAGGTCCACTGCGTCTTCGCGCAGCAGGTCGGTGCCGTCGGCGCTGATGGCGTTATGCAGGGTCAGGCGCACGTCCGGGTGACGCGCGCGGAAGTTCGCCACGATGCGCGGCAGCAGGTACAGGATGGTGGAGCTGTTGGCGGCGATATTGAGCTCGCCGGCATCCAGGCCGCGCACCTTTTCGCGAAAGCTGGCCTCCAGCCCGTCCAGGCTCTCCACCAGCGGCAGCGCCATGTCGTAGAGCAGCTGGCCCTCGCGGCTGGGCGCCATGCGTCGCCCCGAGCGCTCGAACAACGCCACGCCCAGGTCGCGTTCCAGCGCCTGCAGCTGCAGGGTCACTGCAGGCTGGCTCACATATAGCGCCTCAGCCGCCCGTGAGACCGATCCCAATCGTACTGTCTGGCAGAACGCACGCAGCGGCTTGAGCCGGTCGGATTTGTAGGAAAATCGCGGGGTTGGCGCCATCTGGATGTGTGCAACGACGCTGTATAAGCCTGCCTTATTTACAGCATTGATAAAACTGCTTTGTCAAATAGTTTCGTGCGGCGCACGGTGCAGGTCCGGATGCACAAGGACTCCCGACATGTCTGCCACCGCTTTCGCCCCACGTCCCACTGAACGCGCCACGCCCGGTCTGTCGCTGACCACGCAGGTCACAGGCCAGACCGACCTCCTGCCGGCCGCTGCGCTGGCCCTGCTGGTGTCGCTGCACCGCGCGATCGAACCCGGCCGCCAGCAGCGCCTGGCCCAGCGACGCGTCCGCCAGGCCGAGTTCGATGCCGGCCAGTTGCCGGACTTCCGCCCCGACACCCGCGCTATCCGCGATGGCGACTGGCGCGTGGCCGCACTGCCGTCGGCGCTACAGGACCGCCGGGTGGAGATCACCGGCCCTACCGATCCGAAGATGGTCATCAACGCGCTGAACTCCGGTGCCAAGGTGTTCATGGCCGACTTCGAGGATTCCACTGCGCCGACCTGGCGCAACCTGCTGGCCGGCCAGCGCACGCTGGCCGCTGCGGTGCGCGGCGATCTCAGCTTCGATGCGCCCAACGGCAAGCATTACGCGTTGCGCCCGGAAGCCGAGCGCGCGGTATTGATCGTGCGTCCGCGCGGCTGGCATCTGGATGAGAAGCACGTGCTCATCGATGGCCAGCCGCTGGCCGGCGGCCTGTTCGATGCGGCGGTGTTCGCCTTCCATAACGGCCGCGCGCTGCTGGCCAGGGATCGCGGCCCGTATCTGTATCTGCCCAAGTTGCAGAGCATGGAAGAGGCCGCGCTGTGGGAAACCGCGCTGGCGCATATCGAAGCGATGCTCGGCCTGCCGCATGGCCAGATCAAGGTGACCGTGCTGATCGAGACGCTGCCGGCGGTATTCGAGATGGACGAGATCCTGCACGCGCTGCGCGAGCGCATCGTCGGGCTCAATTGCGGACGCTGGGACTACATCTTTTCGTACCTGAAAACCTTCCGCGCGCATCGCGACCGCGTGCTGCCCGAACGTGGTCAGGTCACCATGACCCAGCCGTTCCTGAAGGCGTATTCGGAACTGCTGATCAAGACCTGCCATCGCCGCGGCGCGCATGCGATGGGTGGCATGGCCGCGCAGATTCCGATCAATCACGACGAGGCCGCCAACGAGCAGGCAATGGCACGGGTGCGTGCCGACAAGTTGCGCGAGGTCAGCGCCGGGCACGATGGCACCTGGGTGGCGCATCCGGCGTTGATTCCGGTGGCGATGAAGATCTTCAACGAACACATGCCCGCCGCACATCAGCAGCATGTCTTGCGCAACGACGTGCAGGTGACGCGCGACATGCTGATCGCACCCTCGCCGGGCACCGTCACCCGCGCCGGTTTCCAAGGCAATGTCGAAGTGTGCGTGCGTTATCTGGCCGCCTGGCTGGACGGCAATGGGTGCGTGCCGATCCACAACCTGATGGAAGACGCCGCCACTGCCGAGATCAGCCGCGCGCAGCTGTGGCAGTGGTTGCATCACGGCCAGCATCTGGACGACGGCACGGCGATCGATCAGCCCTTGTTGCAGGCCACATTGCGTGCGCTGCCGGCCCGTCTGGGCGCGACCGATGCACTGCCGGGCGCCGCGCGCATCGACGAGGCCATTGCATTGCTGGACACGCTCAGCCGTGCCGATGCGCTGGCCGACTTCCTCACCGTGCCGGCGTATCGCCTGATCGATTGAGCCAACGCTGCAGCGATACGCCAGCGCAAGCGTGCTGTCGCTGCAATCCATCAACGTCATGCACCACACCGCCCGTTGCGCCCACGCCCGCAACGACGGCCTTGCCATGCCCGGCGCGCGTCAATGCGCCATTCCTTCCTCGTTGCATCCGCCGTATCCCCGCCAGGAGAACGCACCATGAGCAGCACACTGCAGACCGCCGAACAGATCCAGCAAGACTGGGCCAGCAACCCGCGCTGGGCCGGCATCACCCGTAACTACACCGCCGCCGATGTGGTGCGCTTGCGCGGCACCGTGCATGTCGAGCATTCGCTGGCGCGGCTGGGCGCGGACAAGTTGTGGAACGCGTTGCACGCCACGCCGTTCGTCAATGCATTGGGTGCACTGACCGGCAACCAGGCGATGCAGCAGGTCAAGGCCGGTTTGAAGGCGATCTACCTGTCCGGCTGGCAGGTCGCCGCCGATGCGAACCTGGCCGGGCAGATGTACCCGGACCAGTCGCTGTATCCGGCCGACTCGGTGCCGGCGGTGGTCAAGCGCATCAACAACACCTTGTTGCGGGCCGATCAACTGCATCACGCCGAAGGCAACGACGACATCGACTTCCTGCAGCCGATCGTGGCCGATGCCGAAGCCGGCTTCGGCGGCGTGCTCAACGCCTTCGAGTTGATGAAGGCGATGATCGAAGCCGGCGCGGCCGGCGTGCACTTCGAAGATCAACTGGCATCGGTGAAAAAGTGCGGACACATGGGTGGCAAGGTGCTGGTGCCCACCCGCGAGGCGATCGAAAAGTTGAATGCCGCGCGTTTGGCGGCCGATGTGCTGGGCGTGCCCACGTTGCTGATCGCACGCACCGACGCCGAGGCGGCCGATCTGATCACCAGCGATGTGGATGTCAACGATCAGCCCTTCACCACCGGGCAGCGCACCGTCGAAGGCTTCTTCAAGACCCGCAGCGGGCTGGATCAGGCGATCAGCCGCGGGCTGGCCTATGCGCCGTACGCGGATCTGATCTGGTGCGAGACCGGTAAACCGGATCTGGAATTTGCGCGCGCCTTTGCGCAAGCCATCCATGCCAGATTCCCCGGCAAATTGCTGGCCTACAACTGCTCGCCGAGCTTCAACTGGAAGAAGAACCTGGACGACGCCACCATCGCCAGATTCCAGACCGAGTTGGCGAGCTATGGCTATAAATTCCAGTTCATCACCCTGGCCGGCTTCCACGCCCTGAACTACGGCATGTTCAACCTGGCGCACGGCTACGCACGGCGCCAGATGAGCGCCTTCGTCGAGTTGCAGCAGGCAGAGTTCGCGGCGGCCGAGATGGGCTTTACCGCAGTCAAGCATCAGCGCGAGGTGGGCACCGGCTATTTCGACGCGGTGACGCAGGCGATCCAGCAGGGCCAGTCGTCCACCACCGCGCTGCGTGGCTCGACCGAGGAAGAGCAGTTTCACGGCGAAAAGGCGGCGTAACGCAGCGCACATGCGCCGCGAGCGCTTGCCAGCTGGCTGCGTGAAGGATCGGAGCGTGCGGTCTTTGCCCTCTGGCAAACCCGCAGCAGTACCGTAAAACAGCGCTGGCCCTCCACGTTGCCTGCTTCAGGCCGTCGGTGCGCCACTGCCAGGAGGGGAGGTGGGCTCGGTAAACCGAGCCCACTTTTTTAGCCAATACCGGTCATTTAGAGCGGCTAACAAAACCACTGCGCGGCCGCCAGGCGGGCGCGGTAGGTGCCCGGAATCGGCATGTGCCACGCATACACTCCGATCCTGAGCGCGCCGCCCGCACCTACCTGATGACCGCTCGCTACAGGTTTGTTGGCCGCTCTTAATCTCGAGCGTCGTGAGAACGAGTGTGACCTGGTGCTGAACAAAACGCTCCTGTACGATGCTAGGGCGGGCCGGCGCTGCAGGTCGGTGTAAGGGATTTGGATGACGTGCCATAACACTGCCGGCGCAGTGGAGCCGACGGGGAGCGCTGCAAAGACGCTGTCGGACGGGCTGCATGCGCTGATGACTGCCGAGGAACTGGCGTTTTTCGCCCGCTTTGGCCGTGCCCGCGAATTGGCTGCCGGCCAGGAGCTGTTCGAGCGCGGGGCGGTGGGCACGCAGATGTTCATCGTGGTCAGTGGCCAGATCGATCTGGATTTCGGCGAAGACCTGATGCTCAAGCACCTGGGCCCGGGCGAATTCTTCGGCGAACTTGGCCTGCTGATCGGCGGCCATGCGCGCAGTGCCGGCGCCAGTGCATCCACCGACACCGGCCTGATCGAGCTGGCGCATGAGGACTTCCAGCGGCTGGTCGATCACGATCCGTCGATGGTGGCGCATTTTCTGCGGCGCTCCATCGTGCGTGTGGTCAATAACGAGCAGTTGCTGATCCGCCAGTTGCGCCGGCGCAACCACGATCTGGAAGCGGCGCTGGACAACCTCTACGTCACTTCGCACCAGCTCAACCACACCGAAGAACTCAGCCGCACCGACGAGCTCACCGGCCTGCACAACCGCCGCGGGCTCGCCCTGCATCTGCAGGAATGCCGACGCGCCGGCCGCGTGCCCGGGGTGGGCCTGATCCTGATCGACTGCGAACGTTTCAAGCGCATCAACGACGAATTCGGCCATCTGGCCGGCGACCGCGTGCTGCAGAACGTCGCCCATGCGCTGCGTTCGGTGATCGCCGACGGCGACCTCGCCTGCCGGCTCGGCGGCGACGAATTCTGTGTGCTGGTCGCGCAAGGCACCCAGGAGCTGCTGCACCACATCGGCGAATGCATCGTGCGCGCGGTGGAAGCACGCCTGTGTAACGGCCAGAGCGAGCAGGGCTGCTCGGTCAGCCTGGGGCTATGCATGATCGACGCCGACGCGGCATGGAACGATTGGTACACGCTGGCCGACAGCGCGTTGTACGAGGCCAAGCGACAGGGCGGCAACGTGCTGTGCATGCATGAAACGCTGGCGTCGGGCATCACGCAGCCATCCGGCAATGCCACCGCGTCGGACAATCGCTGAGCAATGAGCGCCCGCACCCACGCACGCAAGGATGCGTCGTCGGAAGCGATCCAGGCACCACGCTTGCGTACCTTGTTGTTGACCGACCTGTGCGATTCGACCGCGCTGGTCGAACGCATCGGTGACAACGCCGCCGCCGCGCTGTTTCGCGAGCACGATCGGCTGGTCGTCAAACTGCAGCAGCAGTGGCGCGGCCGGCTGATCGACCGCTCGGATGGATTGCTGCTGCTGTTCGATCGCCCCATCGACGGTCTGGGCTTTGCGCTGGATTACGCACGCGGCCTCAAGGCGATGGGCGATGCCCGCGCGCTGACGCTGCGCGCGCGCCAGGGCCTGCACGTCGGCGAAGTGCTGACCTGGCGCAACAGCGACGAAGCTGTGAGCATCGGTGCCAAACCGCTGGAAGTCGAAGGCCTGGCCAAGCCCACCGCCGCACGCCTGATGTCGATGGCGCGGCCCGGGCAGATCCTGTTGTCGGCGGTGGCCGAGTCATTGACCCACCGCGCCGCACGTGAACTGGGCGACCGCGGCGAACGCATCCTGTGGAAATCCCACGGCCGCTGGCGCTTCAAGGGCGTGCCTACGCCGATGGAGATCTATGAGGTTGGTGAAGTCGGCCTGACACCGTTGCGCACGCCGAAGCATTCGCCGAAGGCATGGCGGGATATTCCGCTGTGGCGGCGGCCGGCGGCATTAGTCGCAGAGTTAGGGGTGGTCCTCGGAATCAGTCTTGCTGTCTGGCTGTTTGCACGCCCACAGCCGGCGCTTGCGTTCGCCGAGCGGGACTGGGTAGTTGTGGGAACAGTACGTAACCTTACCGACGACGTCATGCTGGAAAGTTCGCTGGATCAGGCTTTTCGGATCAGTCTGGAGCAGTCGCGCTACGTCAATGTGCTGAGTGAGGATAGAACGCTCAAGCTGCTGGCGCTGATGCGTAAGGATCCTTACAAGGAGCCTTTGGATCGCATAAACGCCTCAGACGTCGCGCTTCGGAGTGGCGCACGTGCGGTGTTGCTTCCTTCGGTTGGTTACGTTGGTGGACGCACGCGTTTTGTTGTGGAAGTCGTCGACCCGAAGACACAGCAGACAGTAGCAGTAAGCACTGCTTTCGGTTCCAATCCTTCTATTCTTGCTGCTGTTGACAAGGTTACCGGCGAATTAAGAAGCCAGCTCGGCGAAAACCGAGAGAGCATCCGCAACAATAGTCCTGCTTTGCCGGATGTAACGACCTCCAGTCTGGATGCACTGCGTGCGTATGCGCTTGGGCAAAAGCGTTATGCAGAGGGGAAATATGCCGCCTCACTGGATTTCTTCCAGAAAGCAGTAGAGATAGATCCTCACTTCGCATTGGCTTGGCTGGGGCAAGTGCGTGCTCACTTTGCCAATGTCGATTACAGAAAAGCGACCGAGACGCTGAGGGTCGCTGAAAGATTGAAATCCAGGCTTCCACCGCGTGAGGCTCTTTACGTCAAGAGTTGGGGTGTACAGATTCTTGACCCGGCGCAGGCAGCCGATTCCT
Organism: Xanthomonas arboricola pv. populi; assembly: GCF_002939945.1. Taxonomy (GTDB): domain Bacteria; phylum Pseudomonadota; class Gammaproteobacteria; order Xanthomonadales; family Xanthomonadaceae; genus Xanthomonas; species Xanthomonas arboricola_A. The sequence goes on from NZ_MDEB01000004.1 coordinate 56,268, forward strand.
GGGTTCAGATGGCAGAGCTGTATCCAGACTATGCTCCTGCTCAAGCCAATGCAGCGATGGATCTATTTGTTGCAAACCGGTTTACTGAAGCATTGCCTCATGCGCGTATGTCGACGCAGAGCAAGTACGATCTCTCCAGCATATCGTTCGATATGCATGGACGCATCCTGCTTGCTCTGGGGCAATACGATCAGGCCGATCACGCAGTGGCGCAAGCAGTGAACGCGGGTTGGAATGGCGCGCTGCTCCGCCAGGCCGCCGTAGCCGCCGCCAAACATGATTTTTCTAGTGCACGCATGGCGCTTGCAAAAGTGGAGACAACCAACTTTCATGCCGGCATCACCCGGGCGACTGTCGCTCTGGACGAGGGTGATCTGCGTGGCGCAATTGCGCACGCCCAAGCCGGCGTGAACGCAGGCCTGACCAAGCAAGGGACGGACCGCATCAATTACTACGTTCCACTGGCGACTGCATTGTTGGTGTCGGAGCAGCGCGTTAAAGCTGTAGAGGTAGCCAAAGAAGGTGCACAGCTAGCGCTGCACGACGTAAGCAAGAACGTACCAATCGATATCATCGACAATCTGTCCACTGCTCTGGCCGCAGCGTTGGTGATGGTGCGCGCGGGAGACACATCGAGCGCGGCGAAGGTTCGGGAACAGGTCCGAACAGCGCCGCTGGCCTATGCCAACCGCTTGATCATCGAACTGGGCGCAGTAGTGGATGCCGAAATTCTGCTGGCCAATCAGAGACCGGACGACGCATTTCGCTCGCTCACGCCCTATCTGGATTCGGCATCGCGCTTCCAGACACGGGCGACCGCAATGCGCGCTGCGCGACTAGCGCAGCGTCATGGAGATGCGCGCATCCAAAATGACTGGATGCGGCAGCGCCGGGGCCTGGCCTACGCGGAAATCGAGTGTGGATACTGCTTGCAGTCGCTCAACGTAGTGGATCTGAAAGCTGCGGAAGCCTCCTGGATCGCGGAGGCACAGGGCTGACCCTGCTACTTGTGTCGCAAATCCATCGAATTATTTGAGAGTTCTATCGCCGTCATAGCCAGCATCCAGCTGGGGAACGATATGGGATGTTCCTGACGTAAGCATGGTGTTGATTTGCGCACGGGCACTCGCGATCACATCCTTGTCGGCAAGCTGGATGCTGCTTGCGCAATCGCGCACAAAGGCCTCAAGGTCGTCTTCAGGTGCGGCGGTGTGCCCGACCTGCTGTAATGCTGTCATCGTGTTTGAGACGAATAACGCGCGAAAGGCGTCGTCCGTGGACAGCAGGTCGATCAATTTGCTTGCAACTGCAGGATCAAGCTTCAGCGTTGGCATCTTTGAATTATTCAAGTGGGTGAAGTATCACTTAGCGGCGCTAGCGTTGTCGGCTTGAGGGCTGTCGTGCAACGGACTCAAGTTTGGGCAGCTGGGAGACGCTATAGCTACCTCAGGTACACCTGCGTAAGGTGCACTTCATTTCGCTGGAGAAGCTGATGCGGATCAGACGTTGTGCAGTTGTCATGCTGGAGCCACGGGAAACCGTGTTCTATACGTTGGACAGTCTTTTGCAGGGCGGCAATGGGCTACAGCATGTCATGGAGTGGTTTGCGCTGGCACCCCATCTCGATGCACCAGTGGCAGTGACGCAAGATCAGCGCCAGTTATTGGGTGAACTCAGCCCTTCGCATTGGACGGACCGATCACATTTCGAGCAGGAAGCATTGGAGGGGTTGATTGACCAAGGTCTGGTGCTGGATGAGCGAGCACCAGACGCGTCCTTTGCCCAAAACGATGAGCGCCTCAGGGCATCGCATTGGCATCCGCTCGCAGCCGTGCTGCATGCTTTTACGCGTTGGGATGGTGTGGATGCGGTCAAGAACACACGGGACTCTGGAACCGAAACGGCTGTAGCAATGCGTCGGGTCCTCGGCCCCGCACCTGCGGAGGTGCAGAGGACCGTTGATAACGACGCATTGATCGACTTGCCATCGGTGCCCCGGAACGACTTCGACGATTTACTGGGGCGCCGGGTCACATGCCGTAACTTTGACCGGAACAAAGCAGTTCCCTTTCAGATGTTTTCCCACATGCTGCAGAGGGTTTTTGCCGCACAGGCGCAGGTAAAGGTCGGCGACGATCTGGTCTTCTTGAAAAAAAACGTCCCGTCCGGCGGCGGCCTGCATCCGATCGAGGCTTACATCCTGGTCAGGTGTGTGGAAGGGTTGCCGGCAGGCGTTTATCACTATCGTGCAGATGTTCACGCACTCGAGCTTGTGGCAGGGGTTGAATGCTCGGATGATTTCGTCATGCAGGCTGTCGGGCAGCAGCAGTGGTTTGCAGATGCGCATGTACTGATTGCGCTGGTTCCGCGTTTCGATAGAACTTTCTGGAAATACCGGCAACACGCCAAAGGTTATCGTGTGGTCGCATTGGAGGCCGGTCACCTCTCGCAGACACTCTACCTTGCGGCTACCGATCTTGGCCTGGGTGCATTCATCACCGGCGCCGTCAACGAGAAACATCTTGAACGTTCATTGGGACTGGACCCGATATCGCAAGGTGTTTTAGCTGTCTGTGGCTTTGGTTGGCGCGCACAAACCATGGTCACTACAGAGCTGGATCCGGTTGGTGCGATCTGGACTGGAGCAAGCGATTCCGATCAACTCAATCAGCAATAGCTCCGTGTAGGAACACGCATGCTATTGAACTAGCCATCTTATTTTGATTGAAGAGCCTTCAAGTCAAAGACCGACGGCCAAGCTGCCGGTCCGACAAAAGGTGCAGATGCCAATGCGACGCCAACGCGTCCTTGGCGGATGGCGCCACGACTGCAGCTTTACCGCCGAATCGCCTGCGTATGCGTCTTCAATGCATCGCTCAGACCGTTCACCTTGTCGGTGCCTTCCGGCACGGTGATGCTGGAGCCGGCCAGGTTGTTGCCGATCGGTTGCACGCGGCCACCCAGGTATTGGCTCAGGAAACCCTCGGTCACCGCGTTGAAGGCCTTGCTGTTTTCCGGGCGGCGGAAGCCGTGGCCTTCGTCCGGGAACAGCACGTAGGTGACCGGAATGTTCTTGGCGGTCATCGCGTTGACGATCTGGTCGCTCTCGGCCTGTTTGACGCGCGGGTCGTTGGCGCCCTGGCCGATCAGCAGCGGCTTGCTGATCTTGTCGACATGGCTGAGCGGGGAGCGCTCGGTCAGCCACTGCTTGCCGGCCTCGGTGACCGGGTCGCCCATGCGTCTGGTCAGCTGCTTATAGAAGCTGGCCCAGTAAGGCGGCACGGTGCCGAGCAAGGTGTTGAGGTTGGCCGGGCCGACGATTTCCACGCCGCACTTGAATGCGTCCGGAGTAAAGGTCAGGCCGACCAGCGTGGCGTAGCCGCCGTAGCTGCCGCCCATGATCGCCACGTCCTCGGGCCTGGTCACTCCTTGCTTGACCGCCCATTGCACCGCGTCGAGCAGGTCGTCGTGCATCTTGGCGGCCCACTCGCCGTTGCCGGCGTTGGTGAAGGCCTTGCCGAAGCCAGTGGAGCCGCGGAAGTTCACCGCCAGCACCGCATAGCCGCGATTGGCCAGCCATTGCTCATACGGCCCGTAGCCGTAGCTGTCGCGCGCCCACGGGCCGCCATGCACGAACAGCACCAGCGGCACCGGCTTGTCGGCCTTGCCGTCGTGATTGGCGTCGGCCTCGGCGGGCAGGGTGAGATAGCTGACCAGCTTGAGGCCGTCGCGCGCGGTCAGTTCCTGCGGCCCCATTGGGACCAGCGGTTTGCCGTCTAGCGCGGGGCGGGCGGAGAACAATTTGGTCAGCTTGCCGCCGTCTGCACGGTCGTAGCGGTAGTAGGCCAGCGGTGTCTCTGCCGCCGAATACCTCACGATCCAGATGCGATCGCGAGCGTGCGTGCGGCAACGCTGGTATCGCCGCTGCCGAGCGACTTGAGCTTGTGCAGGTCGGCGGCAATGCCGTTGTCCAGTGCCTTCCATTCCTCGCGCAGATAGTCGGTGGACACGGCCTGCACCACGCCGGTCCTGGGGTCGTTCAAGGTGGCGCCGACATCGGTGCGCGGGTTTTCGAACAGCAGCGTGCGCGCATTGCTGGCGGTGTCGATGGCATAAAGCGCCGCGGTGTCGCGATTGCGCGAATCCTGCATGTACAGCGTCTTGCCGCCGTCGGTCAGTCTGTCGGGCGAGGTGTTGCTGACATCCTCGAACGGGATGCGGTCCACGCTCTTCCAGCGATTGCCGTCCGGCACCAGCAGCTCTTTGCCCGCATCGTCGGTGGCGCGCGTGGCGTAGCGCAGCTGGTAGTTGCCGTCGAGCAGGTAGGAATCCAGGCTGTCGGTGTTCCGCTGCACCAGACTGCGCTTGCCCGAGGCCAGGTCTACCCGATACAGGTCATGCCATTTGGGATCGCGGTCGTTCATGCCGACCATGATCGATTCGGGGTGCTGCGCGCTGACGCGATACACCTCGGCGTTGGTCTTCTTGAACAGGATGAGGTCCTTGCTGCTGCCCTCGGTCAGATTCACCGAGAACAGATGGAAATCTTCGTCGCCGCCGTTGTCGCGCAGGTACAGCAGCGTGTTGGGTTGATAGGTCCAGAAATAAGTGCGGATGCCACGTGCGGTGTCCTTGGTGATCGCGCGCGCCTTATCCGGCGCATCCACCGGGGCGACCCAGACATTGAGCACGCCCTCCAGCGGCGCGACCCGGCTGAGGTATTTGCCGTCCGGGCTGATGCTCACGTTCGCCCGTTCCGGGTTGCCGAACAGCGCATCGCGGGTGATCAGTTCGGGTGGTGCCGCGGGTGCTTGCGCAGCGGCCGGGGCCGGCATGGCGGCCTTGTCGGTGGTGGGCGTGGCGTTATCGCTGCAGGCAGACAGCGCGAGCAGCATGCTGGAAACAAGAAGCAGGCGTTGCATGGACGTCTCCGGTCTGGGGCGCGGCCACTCCAGCCGCTTTCTCCACGCTAGAACCAAGGCCCGTTCCTGCGGACGTGCCGTTGGTCGCGCCGCGAGATGCCGCTACGCAGACGCGGACACGAATTCCACCAGCGCGACACCCTCGGCGACCAGCTCACCTTCGGCCACCAGATACGCCGCTACCGTGCCGTCGCCGGGCGCGTGCAAGGTGTGCTCCATCTTCATCGCTTCGAGCACCACCAGGGCCTGCCCGCGGGTGACGGACTGCCCCACCCGGGCGACCAGCGACACGATGCGGCCCGGCATCGGTGCGGTCAGGCCGCCGGCGTCGTGCGCGGGCTGATCGGCTTCGAGCAGCGCATCATGGTGGCGGAATGTCGCCCGCTGCGTGGCATCGCGCAATGTCAGCGTGTTGCCGTCGCGCAGGGCCTGCATCCGCCATTGCCGGCCATCCATTTCCACGCGCAGTGCGTCGTCCTGCAGGTGGCAGCGCAGCGTGTGAGTGTCTCCCGCAGTCGTGACCTGCCAGCCATCGCCAAGCGGGCGCACGCCGAACTGGCGTCGCTCGCCTGCGGTCTCCAGCGTCATGGCGTGCGGCGCATGCGCGCCGATGCGCCAACCATCGGTGTGCTGCCATGGCGAAAACGGGTCGGCTGGATCGGCGGCGGCCTTCGGCAACGCTTCGGCGATTAAGGCCGCTGCCAGGCACCACCAGGCAGTGGGCGGACTGACCGCCTCGGGAAACAGCACAGCCTGCTCGCGTTCGATCAGTGCGGTATCCAGATCGGCAGACGCAAACGACGTTGTGCCGATCAGACGCGCAAGGAATGCGCTGTTGGTGGTGACGCCCACCGCATGGAACTGCGCCAGCGCCTGGCGCATGCGTGCCAGCGCAGCGGGGCGATCCACGTCCCATACGATCAACTTGGCAATCATCGGGTCGTAATACGGGCTGATGCTGTCACCTTGCTCCACCCCGGCATCGATACGCACATGCGCGCTGGGTGCGGGAAACTGCAGCTGCCGCAGCGTGCCGGTCGACGGCAGAAAGCCGCGTTCGGCATCTTCGGCATACAGGCGCGCTTCCAGCGCATGTCCATGGATGTGCAGTTCCTGCTGACGCAGTGGCAACGGCCCGCCTGCGGCAACACGCAATTGCCACTCGACCAGATCGGTGCCGGTGATCAACTCGGTCACCGGGTGCTCGACCTGCAGCCGGGTGTTCATTTCCATGAAATAGAAATCGCCATCCGGGCCTGCAATGAATTCCACCGTGCCGGCACCGACATAGCCCACGGCGCGGGCGGCATCCACGGCGGCCTTGCCCATCGCGGCGCGGCGCTGTCCGCTCATGCCGGGGGCGGGCGCTTCTTCCAGCACTTTCTGATGCCGGCGCTGCACCGAGCAATCGCGTTCGAACAGATAGACGACCTCGCCCTGCGTATCGCCAAAGACCTGAATCTCGATATGGCGCGGCCGCTCGACATACTTTTCCACCAGCACCTGCGCATTGCCGAAAGCCGACTGCGCCTCGCGCTGGCAACTGGCCAAGGCTTCTTCGAACGCAGCGCCGGCATCCACCCGGCGCATGCCCTTGCCGCCGCCACCCGCACTGGCCTTGATCAGCACTGGATAGCCGATCGCATCGGCCTGCGCACGCAGGAAGGCCGGTGCCTGTTGGTCGCCGTGGTAGCCCGGCGTCAGCGGCACGCCGGCGCGTTGCATCAGCGCCTTGGCCGCGCTCTTGTCGCCCATCGCGCGGATGGCTGCCGCCGGCGGACCGATGAACACGATACCGGCCTGCGCGCAGGCATCGGCAAACGCCGCGTTTTCCGACAGAAAGCCATAGCCGGGATGGATCGCCTGCGCGCCGCTCGCGCGTGCCGCATCCAGGATCGCATCGCCACGCAGATAACTTTGCTGCGCCGGTGCGGCGCCGATATGGATCGCTTCATCGGCCATCCGCACATGCCGCGCATCGCGATCGGCATCCGAATACACCGCCACCGTCGCAATGCCGAGCTTGCGACAGGTGGCGATGACACGACACGCGATCTCGCCGCGATTGGCGATCAGGATCTTGTCGAAATAGTGCAGGTTTGCGGCGGCGGAGTCGCGCTGGGTCATGACGAAGTTCTCTGTACGCCGCGATGGTGGCGGGCACTACGATGGAAAAACGGTTGCATGGATTGCGCGACAAGTCGTGGGATGGCAGCTGACATCGCTGCGCTCCAACGCGATTGGCTGCTCGACGCAGGCAACGCACGCGCACGCATGCCATGCCCCAGACAACACGCGACACTCTGCTGGCACCTACATGTGCTGTGCCCGACAATGAAGAGCAGCACGTGCAAACGAACATCACCACCTCACATCCGGAACACGCCAAAGCGTGTCGTCTCGATCGGTGCATTCAACGCGGCCGACAGTCCCAGCCCCAGCACGCGACGGGTATCGGCCGGATCGATGATGCCGTCGTCCCACAAGCGCGCGCTGGCGTAATACGGATGCCCCTGCTGCTCGAACTGGGCACGGATCGGTGCCTTGAACGCATCTTCCTCTTCGCCCGACCATGCGCCGCCCTTGGCTTCGATGCCATCGCGGCGCACGGTGGCCAAGACGCTGGCGGCTTGTTCCCCGCCCATCACGCCGATGCGCGCATTCGGCCACATCCACAGGAAGTTCGGCGAGTACGCACGGCCGCACATGCCGTAATTGCCGGCACCGAACGAGCCGCCGATCACCACGGTGAACTTGGGCACCTTGGCACAGGCCACCGCCATCACCAGCTTGGCGCCGTCCTTGGCGATGCCGCCGTGTTCGTATTTGCGCCCGACCATGAAGCCGGTGATGTTCTGCAGGAACACCAGCGGAATGCCGCGCTGCGTGCACAGCTCGATAAAGTGCGTGCCCTTGAGCGCGGACTCGGAAAACAGGATGCCGTTGTTGGCGATGATGCCGACAGGGTAGCCATGCAGATGCGCAAAGCCGGTGACCAGGGTGCTGCCGTAGCGCGGTTTGAATTCGTCCAGCTGCGAGTCGTCGACGATGCGGGCGATCACCTCGCGCACATCGAAGGGTTTGCGCGTATCGGCGGGAATCACGCCATACAGTTCGTCCGCGGCGTAGCGCGGCAGCAGCGGCGCCTGCAATGCCAGGGAAGCAGCTGGCTTGCGCCAGTTGAGCTGCGCGATGATGGCGCGCACGCGTGCCAGGGCCTGCAGATCGTTGTCGGCAAAATGATCGGCCACGCCCGAGATGCGCGTATGCACATCCGCACCGCCGAGTTCTTCGGCACTGACTTCTTCGCCGGTGGCCGCTTTGACCAGCGGTGGACCGCCGAGGAAGATGGTGCCTTGCTCGCGCACGATCACCGTTTCATCGCTCATCGCCGGCACGTAGGCACCGCCAGCGGTGCACGAGCCCATCACGCAGGCGATCTGCGGGATGCCGTTGGCCGAGAGGTTGGCCTGGTTGTAGAAGATGCGCCCGAAGTGATCGCGGTCGGGAAACACTTCATCCTGCAGCGGCAGGAACGCGCCGCCGGAATCGACCAGGTAGATGCACGGCAAGCGGTTCTGCTGGGCGATTTCCTGCGCGCGCAGATGCTTCTTCACCGTCATCGGGTAATAGGTGCCGCCCTTGACGGTGGCATCGTTGGCCACGATCACGCATTCCACCCCGGACACGCGGCCGATACCTGCGACCACACCGGCGCATGGCACCTGATCGTCGTACATGCCGTGCGCGGCCAATGGCGCGATTTCCAGCAAGGCGCTGCCCGGATCCAGCAGGGCATCGATGCGCTCGCGCACCAGCAACTTGCCGCGCGCGGTGTGCTTGGCACGCGCGGCCTCGCTGCCGCCCAGCGCGGTCTGCGCCAGCGTGCGGCGCAGATCCTCGATCACCGTGCGCATGGCCGCAGCGTTATGTTGGAAGCTTTCGCCGCTGACCTGCAGCTGGCTGGTGATCACGCTCATGGTGGCTCCCTCAGGCGGTGCGTTCGAACAGCTCGCGGCCGATCAGCATGCGTCGGATCTCCGAGGTGCCCGCACCGATCTCGTACAGCTTGGCATCGCGCCACAAGCGCCCGGTGGGGTAGTCGTTGATATAGCCGTTGCCGCCCAGCACCTGGATCGCCTGACCGGTGAGCCAGGTGGCTTTTTCGGCGGCGTAGAGAATTGCGCCGGCCGCATCCTGGCGCGTGGTCAGCCCCGCGTCGCAGGCGCGCGCCACTGCATACACATACGCGCGACAGGCGTTGAGACCGACGTACATGTCGGCCAACTTCGCCTGCATCAACTGGAAGGTGCCGATCGGCGCGCCGAACTGCTTGCGCTCGTGCACGTACGGCAGCACCACATCCATCGCGGCGGCCATCAGGCCCAACGGGCCGCCGGCCAGCACCACACGTTCGAAATCCAGCCCCGACATCAGCACGCGCACGCCACCGTTGAGCGTGCCCAGCACATTCTCGGCCGGCACTTCGCAATCGCTGAACACCAGCTCGCAGGTGTTGGAGCCGCGCATGCCCAGCTTGTCGAGTTTCTGCGCGGTGGAGAATCCCTGCATGCCCTTCTCGACGATGAAGGCGGTGATACCGCGTGCGCCCGCATCCGGGTCGGTCTTGGCGTACACCACCAGCACATCGGCGTCCGGGCCGTTGGTGATCCACATCTTGCTGCCGTTGAGCACATAGCGGCCGCCGCGCGCATCGGCGCGCAGCTTCATCGACACCACATCCGAGCCGGAGCCGGCCTCGCTCATCGCCAGCGCGCCGACGTGCTCGCCGGTGCACAGCTTGGGCAGGTAGCGCTGTTTCTGCTCGGGCGTTGCGTTCTTGCGTAGCTGGTTGAGGCACAGGTTGGAATGCGCGCCGTACGACAGGCCGATCGCCCCGCCAGCCCGCGAGATTTCCTCCATCGCCACCACATGCGCCAGGTAGCCCATGCCGCTGCCGCCGTACTCTTCCTCCACGGTCAGCCCGAGCAGGCCTTGCTCGCCGAACAGGCGCCACAGTTGGGCGGGAAAGACATTGTCCTGATCGGCTGCGGCCGCGAGCGGGGCAATATGGTGGCTGGCGAAGGCTGCCACGCTTTCGCGCAGCAGATCGATGTCTTCGCCAAGCGCAAAATTCAGGGACGGCACGTGCATGGAGCGACTCCGCAGGGATCGGGATGTGCCGGGGTGGGAGCGGGTAAGCCGCACGGCGTTTGTGCGCAGCCTAGCGGTCCGCAGTAAAAAAGTGAACTAAAATTCAACTATTGAACTCAGAATCACACCATGGCTTATCGACGCTCCGCCCTGATGGAAGAACGCCTGGCCGGCAACCGCGAACGCATCCTGCACGCGGCCCGCGCCCTGATCGCCGAAGGTGGTTATCGCAATGCACCGGTGACCGCCGTCGCCGCCGCCGCCGGCGTGTCCACTGGGCAGATTTATCGTCACTTCCCGTCCAAAGCCGAGCTTTTCGTGGAAGTTCTCAACGAGGCGGTGCAGCGCGAGATGACCATCCTGCGCGCCATCGCCACTACGCAGGCCAGTGCCGCCGAGCGCCTGCGCAGTGCGATCGCCACGTTCGTGCGGCGCGCGCTGGCCGGTCCTGCGTTGGCGTACGCCTTCATTGCCGAGCCGGTGGAAAGCGAGGTGGATGCCGAGCGCATCCGTGGCCGGCGCCTGTTCGGCGAGGTGTTCCGGCAGTTGCTCGCCGACGGCGTTGCGGCTGGCGAGTTCCCGCAGCAGTCGCTGGACGCGGCGGCGGCCTGCATCGTCGGCGCCTTCACCGAGGCCCTGGTGGGACCGATCGCCCCCAGTCGCAGCGACCCGCAGCAGGGCGAGCAGCTGGTCGAGGCGATCTGCGGGTTCTGCCTGCGCGCGGTGGGGGCGCGCCAGACGACGGCCTGACAGTGCACTGATTGAGTGTCCAACTGGGCTGTATGGATGTCGCTGGCTGTGCATATACTGTGCGCTCACCCCGCTGGAGCCCTGCGATGGTCGCCGTTCTCAATCCCCTGGCCCTGACCGAACGTCTGCGCGTGCCGGATCGCACCATCCTGTCGCCTTCGGCCATGGCCGGCCTGCTGGATCTGTCGCAGCAGGAGCTGGCCGAGCTGGCCGGCGTGCATCGCAACAGCCTGCGCGTGCATCCGGAAAGCCCGCGCGTGCAAGACTTGCTGCGCAACCTGTCGCGTCTGCTGGTGGCGATGACACAAGTCCAGCCGGACGAACGCCAGGTGGTGTTCCATCTCAAGAACACCCCGATTCCGGCGTTCGAATTCGCCACCCTGCTGGAAGTGGTCAAACAGGGCCGCACCGACGATGCGCTGACCTATCTGCGCACCGTCGCCTCGGGGGCCGCCGGTTGAAGCTGAGCGCCCCGGCGCACTGCACGCTGTATCGCGCCTTCACCCCGCGTTGGGCCGCCGAACCGCTGAGCGGCGCCGGTGCCGCGCGCTCAGGCGGGCGCTTCAATCGCTTCGGTCAACCAGCCTTGTATCTCTCGCAGCAACTGGAAACCGCCGCTGCCGAATACGCGCAGGCCGCGCCGTTTCTACCGCCGTTTACGTTGGTCAGTTACGCCGCCGATCTGCCCGCGCTGGCCGACCTGCGCCTGCTCGATGCAAGCTGGGATCCGCTCTGGGCCGATTGGGCCGAGGACTGGCGCAAGGCCCTGGTCAACAAGATCGAACCGGTGAGCTGGGTACTCGGCGACCTGCTGCGCGAGGCGCAGATCCCCGGCGTGATCTTTCCCAGCATGGCGTTGCCGGACGGCACCAACGTGGTGTTGTTTGTGGACATGCTGCAGCCCGAAAACGTGCTGCGCGTGCACGACGATGGGCGCCTGCCGCGCGACGGGCGCAGTTGGGGCGATCCGCCGATCGTAGCGTAGCGACGTCCTTCAGCTCACCAACAGCTGCAGCGCACCCGCCAGCAGCGGCGCGGCCACTGCCGTGGGCAGAATCAATCCACGCCGATACGGCAGCAACCACAGCGACAGCAACGCGATAGCGCCGGTCAACGTGCCCAGCCACAACACCGGGCCGATGCCCCAGCCCTGCGCGTGTACCGCCAAGCCGAAGGTAAGCAGCAACAGCAGCCAACCCAGCAGGCGCAGTTGCCGCGAACGCGCGGCGCCCAGCGTGCGGCCACGTACTTCCTGCTGATGCTTGTCAATCGCCAGGCACAGCGCGGCGAATCCGGAAAAATTCAGCGCCAGCAACAGCCACACGCTCATGCGCTTTCCTGCATCGGCACGCTGCCTTGCGCAGGCGCGGCGGCAGTGGCGCGGGCACGTCGCGCCGATGCCGGTTGCGGTGCCTTCCACTGCTGCAAACGCCAGCCCGCCACGCCCAGACACACGCCAAGGAACAGGCAGACCAGATCGACTCCGGCCAACGTCCATTGCCCGGCCGGTAGCGTCACGCCCAGGTGCACATCGGTGGTGATCGCATTGACCACCGGCACCAGTGCGAACAAGGCCGCGCCCAGATACAGCTGCCAGCTCCACATCGCGCGCCGCGGCCACACGAACGCGGCCAGCAATGCAACGGCCCATGCGACGAAGAACAGGTTCGCCTCCATCGTCGCGCGCGCCTCCAGGTTCACCGGCAATAACCGGTTGGCCCAGAAAAAGCTGGAAAATGCGATCGGCAGGCCGGCGACCGTGCCGATGTTGAGCGCATCCACCAGCCGCAGCCCGAAGCCGATACGTCCGGCCTTCAGATGTTTGGGGCGTTCTTTCACTGCCCACATCACCACGCCGCTGGCCACCATCAGACAACCGAGCAAGCCGGAGCCGAAGAACAGCGCGCGCATCCATGGCCCGGCGAAGTGGGCGATATGCAGGCCTACCATCACCCCGCGCGTCTGGCTGGCGCCACCTGGCGGTCCGCTGCGCTGCAGGCGCTGGCCGCTGACCGCATCGAACAGGATCGACGGCGCATTGGTGGACAGATGATCGGCCAGCTGGGTGACGCCGACCGCCGCGTGCGCATCGTTGGGAAGCGACACCGCCACGTTGCCGACCTCACCGCCGCGCCAGTCGCTGCGCGCACGCGCCACGAACTGTTCCAGCGGCAGCATGCGCGCCGGGGTACCCGAGGCGTTTCGCGTATCGGCAACCCGGTTGGCGGCCTCTTCGTAGAAACGCATTTCGTTGTCGGAGTACTGCGCCTTGATGCCCCACGGCAGGTACATGAACATCAGGGTCACGATGCCGGTGTAGGTGATCATCGCGTGGTACGGCAACGCGGTCACCGCGCTGACATTGTGGAAATCCAGCCACGAGCGCAGGCCCTTGCCCGGGCGAAAGGTGAAGAAATCCTTGAAGATCTTCTTGTGCGTGATCACGCCGCTGATGATCGCCACCAGCATGAACATCGCGCAGAAACCCACGATATAGCGCGACCACATCACCGGCAGATAATGCAGGTCGAAATGCAGCCGGTAGAAGAATTCGCCGCCCAGGGTGTCGCGCGCGGCGATTTCCTTGCCGGTGGCCGGGTCGATGATGGCGTTGCCGTACATCTGGCGGCGACTGGCCGGTTTGCCATCGGCTGGCACAGGGTTTTGCCAGTACATGCTGACCACCGGATTGCGCGTGTCCGGCAAGGTGATGTTCCAGCTCTGCGCATCGGCGGCATGCGTCTGCAGATACTGCTCGGCACTGCGCAACGCGGTCGCGTTGCTCACCGTGGTGGTGGGTAGTTCCGGGCGCATCCAGCGGCTGATCTCGTCGCGGTAATAACTCGCCGTGCCGCCCATGAAGATCAACAGCAGCACCCAGCCGACCAGCAGCCCGGTCCAGGTGTGCAGCCACGCCATCGACTGGCGGAATCCCTGCTTCATGCCGCGCCCCGTTGCAGCCATGCGGCCAGTGCGAACATCAGCGCCGCCGGCACCGCGATGCCTGCCCAGGCGCGCCACACGCTGGCGGTGGCGAACGCCCATAGCGGCGCGCAGGCGCACACTACGATGCCGACCAGCATGCTGGTCAACACGGCCTCGCTGCGTGGCATCGGCAACACCAGCGCCAGCAGCAGATTGGTGGCGCTGGCGAGCGCATAACCGCCAAACATCGCCGCCAGCGTGCGCGCAAGCACGCCCAGCCAGGGACGCCTGAACCAGGGAAGCGGCAGGGATGGTGCGGTAGGCATCGGATCAGCCAGGCGTGTGGCCGACTTACTCGGCCAGGAAGGTCAACGTGCTGATGTGATGGATCATCGCCACCTGCTTGCCGGCGATCTCACGCGTCACCGCCTCCTTGTTGGTGGCGACCACGATGTGCCGGCCGGCGCGCAGCTTTGGCAGGGTCACCTGGCCGTTGGCATCGGAGGTCAGCGTCTTCTGCCACTTCTGCGGGTCGATCACCGTCACCTCGACCTTGGGCAGCGGCTTGTTGCGATAGAGCACGGTCAGCGTATTGCTGTTGGCAGCGGTGGGCACCAGCTCGAAATCGAGCTTGGCCGACGGCGTGGCGCGCCCGGCGCGTGCGTAGTAGCTCACCGTCTCGAAGCTGCCGGCTTCGCCCTTCCACGGCTCGAACACGCTGTCGTCGCCCAGCCACGCATCGCCGGTGCCGGACAACGGCGCGGTGAGGAACGCGCTGCCGCGCTGCAGGGCGCCGGCCTTGCCGGCGGTGCCGAACACGGTCGGCTTGACCACGCGCTTGATCTCGTCTTCGCCGTGGTCGGGGGTTTCCTGCGCCGGCTCGCCGAAGTAGATGCGCACCGGGCCGCTGCCGTCGCGCTCGATCCAGATCTCGTGAGCCTGGGCAGACAGGCTGATGCTGGCCAAGGCCAGGCAGGACAGCAGGAAGGACTTCATCGCGGCGACTCCTGGTAAGCGGGACCGGGCGAGGCGAGAACCGCGTCACCGTGGATTGATGGGAATGATACGCAATTCCCTCAAGCGAGACCAACGTCTCATGCGGCATTGCGGCAATTCATCCGCGTGTGCCGGCGGGCGTGCGGGCCAGAGCCACAGCGCGGCAGGGCGCAGCGCACACCGCTGCAATAACTGTCATGCACAGTGGCCAGACGGGCGCGAACTGTGCTCTATACTCCGGCGCTAGCAGAGGTCTTCGACCAACAGCCAGGGGTGAGCGCGTGCGGAATTACGACCTCGAGTTCCTGAAGAAATTCTCGATGGTGATCGGACTACTGGTGGTGATCACCCTGGGCCTGATTGCCCTGGCAGCCTATTTGCAACGCGCCATTCCCGACGAAGTCTCGCCCACCGCAGCCAAACGCGTGCAGCAACGCATCGCCCCGGCTGGCGCGGTCTATGCCGGCACCACCGGTGCGTCCGCACAGGCTGCAGCCCAGGCCGCAGCGCTGGCCAAGGCCGCCTCGCAGTCCGCCTACGGTGGCAGCACCGACGGCAAGACCATCTTCGACAATCTCTGCACCGCCTGCCACACCACCGGCGTGGGCAAGGCGCCGACGCTGGACCATGTGCACTGGGACGCGCGTATCGCCCAGGGCAAGGACACCTTGTACAAGCATGCGATCGAGGGCTACACCGGCCCGGACGGCGGCATCATGCCGCCCAAGGGCGGCAACCCGGCGCTGACCGAAGAGCAGGTGCGGGCCACGGTCGATTGGATGCTGAGCAATCTGAAGTAAGCGCCTGAAGCAGCAGCGAGCGCCCGCAACCAGCGGCTGCAATCAAGCGGTCGGTGTGCGGCCAGGTAGCAGCGCCTGCCGTACGCGGGTGCGTTCGCGTTTCGCTGCACGGCCCCGTACGCCAGCCTTGGGCGTGCACGTCAGCGCCATCTCTTCAGGGAATGCTCGCAATTGTGCCGGCACCTGTAGACCGGCCACGTTATCCACGCAGCAGCTGGTCGGCGCTTGCAGCGTTTTGCTAGCCTGTCAGGGTTCTCACGCGTCGCCTTCGGGTGGCGCTCGCATGTGGTCTACGTCTTTTTCCGGAGTGTCTCGATGTCGCGTTGCTCGCTGGTTGTGCTCGGTGTGATCGGTCTGTTGGCGCCACTGCTGGGCAGTGCCGCCGAGGGCGCGCCGCAACGTCTGTCGATCGCCGACGTCCAGGGCGAAGACACCCGTAGCCCCCACGACGGCCGTGTAGTCGAAGTGGAGGGTATCGTCACCGCCGATACGCGTGCCGGCCTGGCCGGGCTGTTCGTGCAGCAGCCCGGCTTTGAACCGCGGCGCTCGCATGGCCTGTTCGTCACCGGTGCCGGCAATGCCGAGGTGGCGGTGGGCGACCGCGTGCGCATCGTCGGCACCGTGCGCGAGGTGTCGGCAGGTGGCGAGGCGAGTCTGACCACATTGGATGCCAGCAACATCGAGCGACTCGCCAGCGGCCAGCCGGTGCCGGTGCGCATGCTCAGCGGGCCGCCGGCCAGCTGGGAAGCGCTGGAAGGCGAGCATGTGCGCATCGCCGCACTGACGCTCAACGGCAGCGACCGTCTGGACACCTACGGCGAGCTGGTCGCCGCCTTCGGCGGTCGGTTGTGGCAGCCCAGCGAAGTGGCCGCCGCCGGCACCCCGGCCTTCGCGCAGGTGGAGGCCGACAACGCCCGTCGCCAAGTGTTGCTGGACGACGCACGCAATGGCCGCAGCCCCAAGACGGTGGCCTATCTGCCGGCCGATCCTGTGCTGCGCAGTGGCAGCCTGCTCAAGTCGGTCGACGGCATCGTCGACCAGCGTTACGACGGCAACTACCGCATCCAGGTGCTGAGTCCATTGATGCTGCCGGCCATGCCAACCGCGGTGGCGCCACAGGTGGGCGGCGATCTGCGTATCGCCGCGTTCAATCTGGAAAACTTCTTCAACGGCAATGGCCGCGGCGGCGGGTTCCCGACCAAGCGCGGTGCGCGCACGCAGGAGCAGTTCCAGGCGCAGCTGACCAAGCTGGTGTCCACCATCGTGCCGTTGCGCGCCGATGTGGCCGCGTTGATGGAGCTGGAAAACGACGGCAATGGCGCCGATGCGGCCGTGGCGCAACTGGTCGCCGCGCTCAACGCGGCCGACAAGGACAAGGACTGGCAGTTCGTCGACACCGGCAGCGGCCCGGGCGATGACGCGATCCGGGTCGGCATCGTGTACCGCAGTTCGCAGGTCACCCCGGTCGGCAAGCCGGCCACGCTGACCGGCGGGCCGTTCGACAGCCATAGCCGGGTGCCGCTGGCGCAGGCGTTTCGCAGCACCCGCGGGGCGACCTTCGTGGTGGTCGCCAATCACTTCAAGTCCAAGGGCTGCGGCAGCGCCAGCGGCGCCGATGCCGATCAGCGCGATGGCCAGGCCTGCTGGAACGCCACCCGCACCGAATCGGCCAAGCGCCTGCACCAGTGGCTGCAGGCCGACCCCACCGGCGCGCAGACCAAGCTGGTCGTGTTGCTGGGCGATTTCAACGCCTACGCGATGGAAACCCCGATGCGCAGCCTGCGTGCCAGCGGCTGGCAGGACGCCTTTGCGGTGGCTGGCGTGAAGCAGCCTTACAGCTACGTCTACGATGGCATGAGCGGACGGCTGGACCACGCTTTGCTCAGCCCGGCGATGGCCAAGCAACTGCGCGGCGCGGTGGAATGGCATATCAACGCCGATGTCATGGACGACGCCGGCTACGCCAAGCGCAACCTGCCCGGCCCGTGGCGCAGTTCCGATCACGACCCGGTCTTGCTGGGCTTTTCGCTGTAGCACGGCCTGGGGTCGGCCGTGCCCCTAGCCCGCGCACTTTCCATGCCGGCGACGTAGCCGCTCAGCGAGCACGGACTGCGCCAGGGTCCGGCGCAATGGCAACCGCTGGACGGTCCGTTTCCGCACTGGCAGCGTTGAGGCCGCCACGCAATGCGTACGTGAGAGTTGCGCAGGCGCCGTGCAGGACCGTATGCACGGCGCGTCAGCGCGAGCCCCAGGCGATCAGCGCGATCGCCAGCACCGCCAATGCCAGCCCCGCACGCGTCCAAGTGGTGGTGCGCTCGCCAAACACCGCAATGCCGACCAGCGCGCCGAGCGCCACCACACCGATGTTCATCGTCGCAAATACGGTCGCCGGGCTATGCGGCAGGGTTTGGTGCGCACGCACGTAAAACAGGATGTTGCCGAAATTGAGCACGCCCAGCAGCAGCCCTGCGGCGATGCTGCGCAAATGCAGGCGATGGCCGCGCCGGATGCGCTCCAACTGCGCGAGCAGCAGCAATGCGAACGCGATCGCAAAGCACAGCGTCAGCGCGGTAAGCGATGGCGTGCCGGAAAGCGCGATGGTCTTGAGCAACACATCGATCAGCGCGAAGCCGGCCCACACGCAGAGCAACCACGGCCACGCGCGCGCCTGGTTGTCGGCATTCGATGCGGACTCGACCGCAGCCGCAGCACGCGGGCGCTGCACGATACCGACGATTGCCAGCAGCCCGACGCCCAGGCCGGCCAGCTTCCACGGCCCGGTGGTTTCGCCGAAGACGCTGAAGGCAGCCGCCAGCGACAACAACAGCGACAGGCGTTGCGCCACATCGGTGCGCACGATGCCGGCAACGCGTATCGAGCGCGCGAGGAGCAGGAAAATACTCGGCAACGCGAGCGCAAGCCCCAGCAGCGCAAGCCACGGCGTGGTCGGCCCGCCCAGACTGGCAAACGACGGCTTGAGCAGTGCAACAGCCAACACGCTGGCGGTGGCGTAGTTCCAGGTAATGGCCTGAAACACGTCGATGTCGCGACGCGGCGCGAGCTTCAACAGCACCGACACCAGGACACTGCAAACGACGGCAAACAACAGAAAATGCATGGGCAACGCAACGAAGTGTGCAGGCAGGGCGATGAACGCGGCCGGCGGGGCGGCTATTATGACGGTATGTCCAATCCCTTATTTCCCACCGAATCGGCTGCATTGACGTTGGATGGGCCGGTCGGCCCGCTCGATGTCGCGGTCGATCTGCCCGAGCCGGATGTTGCCGCGCAACCGGTCACCGCCATCGTCTGTCACCCGCTCTCCACCGAAGGCGGCAGCATGCACAACAAGGTCGTCACCATGGCTGCACGCGCGCTGCGCGAGCTGGGGATCACCGTGGTGCGCTTCAATTTCCGCAGCGTCGGCAATTCGACCGGCGCGTTCGATCATGGCGATGGCGAGCAGGACGATCTGCGCACGGTCGCTGCGTGGGTGCGCAGCCAGCGCCCGGGCGACACGCTATGGCTGGCCGGTTTCAGCTTCGGTGCGTATGTGTCGTTGCGCGCCGCCGGCTCGCTCGAACCGCAGGTGCTGATCTCGATCGCGCCGCCGGCCGGGCGCTGGGATTTCAGCGACGTGCAGCCGCCGGCGCAGTGGTTGGTGGTACAGGGCGATGCCGATGAGATCGTCGACCCGCAGGCGGTGTATGAGTGGCTGGAAACCCTGGAGCAGCAGCCCGAGCTGGTCCGTATGCCCGACACCAGCCACTTTTTCCACCGCAAGTTGATCGACCTGCGCGGTGCGATCCAGCATGGTGTCCGGCGCTGGTTGCCGGCCGCCGTCTGACCGCGGCATGGCCCATGCGTATCGCCCGGCGATGCGCCGTTGAGCGGGCGAGGCAGCAGCCGGCCCGCGGAGAGCACGATGAGTGAGATGACCCCGTCGCAGCGCTACGCCGCCGGCGTACAACGCGGCGATTGGCGCGCCGACCCCGCGCAGCGGGCGGCCCTGGCGGAACTGGACCGTATCCACGAGGCATTGGTGGACAGTGCGCAGGACGGCTGGCTGGACCGGCTCTCGGCGTTCTGGAAGAAGCCCGAGCCGGTGCGCGGCCTGTACTTCTGGGGCGGGGTGGGGCGCGGCAAGACCTTTTTGGTCGACCTGTTCTACGACGGGCTGCCGATCAAGCAAAAATACCGCACCCATTTCCATCGCTTCATGCGCGGGGTGCACGAGCAACTGCGCGAGCATGCCGGGCAAAGCGATCCGCTGGCCAAGATCGCGCAGCAGTGGCGCGAGAATCTGCGCGTGCTGGTGCTGGACGAATTCTTCGTCACCGACATCGGCGATGCAATGTTGCTGGCGCGCCTGCTGGAACGTCTGTTTGCCGAAGGTGTGACCCTGGTGACCACCTCCAACACCGCGCCGGAAAACCTCTACGCCAATGGTCTGCAGCGCGACAGTTTCATGCCGGCGATCGGCCTGCTGCAGAAGTTCTGCGTGGAACTCTATGCCGAAGGCACCGAGGATTACCGCATGCGTGCGCTGACGCGCTCGCCGGTGTATCGCGCGCCCCTGGATGCGCAGGCCGATGCGTGGCTGATGCAGCGGTGGGGCGAACTGAGCGGAAATTCCGATGCGCGCAGCGGCAATATCGAAATCGAGACGC
Organism: Xanthomonas arboricola pv. populi; assembly: GCF_002939945.1. Lineage (GTDB taxonomy): Bacteria > Pseudomonadota > Gammaproteobacteria > Xanthomonadales > Xanthomonadaceae > Xanthomonas > Xanthomonas arboricola_A. The sequence continues at coordinate 76,485 of NZ_MDEB01000004.1, forward strand.
GCAAGATTGCCGTGCGTGCGCGCGGCAAGAGCATTGCCTGGTTCGATTTTGCCGCGCTGTGCGAGGGGCCGCGTGGCCCGGGCGATTACATCGAAATCGCACGCGAATTCACCACCGTGTTGCTGGGCGGCATCCCGCACTTCGACCGCATGAACGAGGACGCCGCGCGCCGCTTCGTCAATCTGATCGACGAGTTGTACGACCGCCACGTCAATCTGGTCTGCACCGCGCAGGACGCCCCGCCCGCGTTGTACAGCGGCCAGCGCCTGGCCGGGGCGTTCGAGCGCACCGCCTCGCGTCTGATCGAGATGCAGAGCACCGCGTATCTGGCGACCGCGCATCGGGCATAAACATGCACACGCGTCCGGGGCCTGGATTGCACAAGATCGTTGTTACCGACGAAGACGGCGGCTTGGGCCAATTCGGCGGCGGTGCCTGGTTGCACGATGCAGCGCTATGGCCATTGGATCCATCGACCGGCCGGCCGATGCTGCCCATCGTCATGCTCACCGCGTTGTTTTTGCCCACGCCCTATCTGCCCGACGATATGGTGCTGACGGTCTTCGCCTCGATCGAGCGGTCCGGCGGCGCTTATGGCCGGTCGTCGCTGCGTAGGCTCGCCGTCAATCAGCAAAGCGAGTTCGACAAAATCGCGCAGGGCCATAGCAAGGTGCTGCTGCATCGACGTGCGACGCAGGAGGTGTACGTCGGTGACAGTGCGCCGTTGCTCGGGCGTCATTTCCTCGGGCTACAGCCATTGGATGACCACGACATGGCCGAAGAGCTGGAAGATGAGGACAGCGGCGCAGGAATGAGCAAACAACTCGGCCGACCGCGTTGGTTGCAGGACCCCATCTATACAAGCCCGCGCTACTACTTTCTTGCCCAGTTTGTAGAGTCCGAGCTACGTCGCATCGATCCCGGTTACGCCGGCATTTTCGGTGATGGCACCGGCTATCTGTTTGCAGACCAGCGCGCCAGGAAGCTGGGCGAAGGCGCTGCGGCGGGACATTTCCTCATCCAGTTCACCTGAGTCGTGGCGTAGCGGGGGGGGTGTCGCGCGGCAGCGGCAGTGGTACAGCCGCTCCCCCGTAAAGGCGATAAGCGAAAAAATCGCTTGCAATCAAATAGTGCGCTATGTAAATTGCAGCCATGGACACCGCCACAGCCACCAACGCCCGGACCGACGCGCTGCTGCAGCTCGACAACCAGCTGTGCTTTGCGCTGTATTCGGCCAATCTGGCGATGCATAAGCTCTACCGCGGGCTGCTGAAGACGCTGGACCTGACCTATCCGCAATATCTGGTGCTGCTGGTGCTGTGGGAAACCGACGGCCGCAGCGTGTCGGAGATCGGCGAGCGCCTATATCTGGACTCGGCCACGCTGACCCCGCTGCTCAAGCGCCTGCAGGCCGCCGGACTGGTCACCCGCACGCGCGCTGCCAGCGACGAGCGCCAGGTGATCATTGCGCTGACCGATAGCGGCCGCGCGCTGCGCGCCAAGGCCGGCGCGGTCCCCGAGCAGGTCTTCTGTGCCTCGGCGTGCTCCCTGGACGAATTGCGTCACCTCAAGCAGCAGCTGGAGACATTACGCTCCAACCTCGGCGCGGGGTGAGGCGATCAGCATTGCCCACGCGCCATGCAACATGTCGCACACGATTCAATCGTCAACGATTCATCTACATCACGCGCTGACAGCGCTCACCTGGAGAACCACCATGGCCTCACCTGAAAAAGTCCTCTACACCGCCCACGCCACTGCGACCGGTGGCCGCGAAGGCCGTGCCGTGTCTTCCGACAAGGCGCTGGACGCCAAGCTGTCCACCCCGCGCGAGCTGGGCGGCGCCGGCGGCGACGGCACCAACCCGGAGCAGCTGTTCGCTGCCGGCTACGCTGCCTGCTTCATCGGCGCGATGAAGGCTGTCGCGGGGCAAGAAAAGCTCAAGCTGCCGGGCGAAGTGAGCATCGACAGCAGCGTCGGCATCGGCCAGATTCCGGGCGGCTTCGGCATTGCAGTGGAGCTGCGCATCGCAGTGCCGGGCATGGACCAGGCCGAACTGCAGGCGCTGGTCGACAAGGCCCACCAGGTCTGCCCTTACTCCAACGCGACCCGCGGCAATATCGACGTCACCCTGACCCTGGCCTGATTCACGCCAGCACCACCGCGCGCAATACGTGGTGGAGTCAGAAACGGCCCGGCGCTTGCGTCGGGCCGTTTTGTTGCAGGAGCAGGAGCGCTGCTCTGTAGAAACATAGGCGACGGCATCGCCGACAGCGCAGTCTGGTACGTCCGCGGGACAACACGACAGACGGGTCGACGTCACCCGCGTCCGGATGCGCATGCACGCGCTGGCGATGGGCGTCACCGCGCGGCACACTGTTGCGATGACAGTGCCAGCTTCTGCGACCTCGATCGGACTTTTCCGCGCATGAGCGCAACGCGTCCCACCTTGTTGCTGCTCCCCGGTCTGCTCAACGATGCGCAGCTGTGGCACGCGCAGCGCGTGGCACTGGCCGACGTTGCCGACTGCGTGGTCGGCGACATCACCCAGGGCGAGCGCATGCGTGCGCTGGCGACACAGCTGCTGGCGCAGATGCCGCCGCGCTTTGCATTGGCGGGGTTTTCGTTGGGTGGCTACGTCGCGCAGGAAATCCTGCGTATCGCCCCTGAGCGCGTCGAGCGGCTGGCGTTGCTGGATACCTCTGCACGTGCCGATTCGCCCGAGCGCGCGGCACAACGGCGCGCGCAGGAAGCGAGCGTGCGTGGCGCCAGTGCCTTCCACGGATTCGGCGAACGGCTGCTGCGGCACTATGTGCACCCCTCGCGCTGGCACGACGAGGCCTTGCTGGAGCGGGTGCGAGGCATGACCCAGCGTCTGGGCGTGGAGGTATTCCTGCGGCAGAACCGGCTGGAGCGGGAAGACGGCCGCGCGCTGCTGCGCGCCTATGCCGGCCCGCTGCTGGTGCTGTGCGGTGAGGACGATGCGATCACTCCGCCTGCATTGCACGAGGAAATGGCCGCACTCGCAGCACAGGCGCGGCTGGTAAAAGTACCTGCCTGCGGGCATCTGTCGCCACTGGAGCAGCCGCAGGCGGTATCGGATGTGCTGCGGCAATGGTTGCTCGCCTGACGCTGCGCCAACCGATTTGCAGTTCCGCCAATGCCGTTTGCAACGCATCGTCGCTGTCAGTGCGCCGCCGTCACCACAACACTGTTGGACACCGGCGCATCGGGTTGGTCTTTTTCGTCTTTGTGCTGGCGCGTGTTGAGTTCCAGCATCTGCAGCCGCTCGCCCTGGAAGCGATATTCCAGCGCCTGCTGCACCCCATACAGCGCATGCGCTTGCGTGCACAGCCTCTGTGCCTGTGCTCCCAGCGCCTGGCTGCGTGCCTGCATCTGCTGCTCCATGCGCGCGTCCAGTTGCTCGCCGCGTCGCTCCATTTGCGCAGCGCGTCCGGTCATCACCGTCCACATCACGCTGCGGGTCAGGCTGCCGGCCAGGTCGTCGGCAGCGCGTTCGACACTGGCTTCGAAACGTTCGTCGAACAGTGCCTGTTCCCAGCGTCCACGCCCCAGCGTGGCATCGACCTGCGTAAGCGCGGTGCCGCGCAGCCGCTCCACCTTGCGCTCCTGGCGTGCGCTGTCGGTCAGCATCTGCACCACGCCGGCCAGTGCGTCGAAGCTGATGTCGACCACCGAGCGGGCAATGGCGGTCACGGCCGGCATCAGTGCGCGGGCACCTTGCTCGAGTTCGCGCAGGCGTTGCGCATCGGCCGAGCTGACCGGTTGCGGTTGGCGATCGATGTTGAGTTCGCCACCGTGGAAGAAAATCTCGCGCGGCACGCCTTGCTTGCGACGCAGCCAGATGCCGCCGCTGTCGGTCAGCACGTCGTAGGAGATACTGACCTCGCACTGCTGGGCGGACACCTGCGGCCTGGCGGTTGTTGCCCGTGCGCTACAGGCCGCCAGCAGCAGCAACGAGCCCAGGACAACGTGAAAGCGCATGACGGATGCCTGGAAGCGGGGATGCGGCAGCATGGGGCGCCGCTGCGCGCCTGACCATGGGCAGGAAGTCAGGGTGCCGCAGCGTCCTGGCTCAACCGCGCAAAGCGTGAACCGGGTCGAGCATCGCTGCGCCGACATCTTCCAAACGCTTGGCTCACCTGATACTCACGGGGTATGGTGTGAATTATGTTGCACAGCAGCATCGGAGCTCAGCAATGCGCGACTCACGCATCGAAAAGGTTGATCTGGCACTCACCGAAATTGCCAAGGACCCATCGGAGAAGGTGGCGCTGTGGCAGTGGGCGTGCCGCGAGATGCTGCACGAGACGCTGATCGGCATGCACCAGCTCTCGCACCTGGCCGGCATTTCCCAGCAGGTTGCCAACGACTGGCGCGCACCGGTGGACGTGATCGCACCGGAAAAGCCGTACCTGGCCGCGTCCGCCCTGGCCGACCGCCGTCTGCCGCAGGTGCTCGATGGCCTGGGCAATACCCAAGACGACAACGCCCGTGCCACGCTGTGGCGGCTGCGCTACGCCAGCCTGATCGCCGCCACGCTGCAGGGCATGCAGGCACTGGCCGACAAGCACCGCATCGATCGCCAGGCGATGGCGCTGGGGCAGTGAGCTGAGGCGCTGCGCGGCCGCACGGGCTGCGCAGTGGTCGCAGTGGTCGCGTTACGTCAGAACGCTCGTTTCAATGCCGGACGGCGGATTCTTCCAGATGCCGCCACGCATGCCGCGCGATCCAGCGCGCCTGGTCCCAGGGCACCGACAGCAGCGGTCGATAGTGGTAATAGCCGTCCTGCAGCACGCGATACAGTTGCGCTTCGGTCGCGCGTGGATAGGCCAGATAGATGTCGTAGCCGAGCGTCAGTAGCCGGGCGTAATCGGCAAAGGCGTAACCACCCAGATGGCCTTCGGCGTGGACATCGCGCCAGTAGGCGATCTCTGTATCGAGATTGACGGTGCGGCGGGTCAAGACGGATGCGCTTTGCATGAGTAGGACTCCGTTGCCGAGGCTACCCCCTGTGCCTGGCACCGTAGCAGCGCCTGCCGTGTGCAAACCAGCACGCGACGACGAGCGGTCGTCGCGGTGGCTGCGCCACGGGCCGGACAGCGCCGATCCGTGGCAACCCCGGGACCTCAATCCCAGTCGGGTGCGATGGCCTTCGGATTGGCCAGGCGCTGACCGCGGTCCAGTGCGGCGATCTCGGTCATGTCCTGCTCGCTCAACCGCAGCGTCTGCGCCTTGAGATTGCTTTCCAGATTGTCGCGCTTGGTCGAGGACGGAATCACCGAATACCCTTGCTGCAATGCCCAGGCCAGGGTGATCTGCGCCGGGGTGGCGTCGTGGCGCGCGGCGATCGCCTGGATCACCGGGTCCTTCAGCACCTCGCCCACGGCCAGTGTCATGTACGAGGTGACATGGATGCCCTGCTCGCGCAAGAACGCGATCAGGCTGCGGTTCTGCAGGTACGGATGCACTTCGATCTGATTGGTGGCGATGGCATCGGCACCCAGGATCTCGATGGCCTGCCTGATCAGCGCGATGGTGAAGTTGGACACGCCGATCGCACGGGTCAGGCCCTGCTGCCGGGCCTCGTTCAAGGCTTCCAGGTAGTCGCGCATCGGTACCTGATCCTTCGGCGAAGGCCAGTGGATCAGGGTCAGATCGACATAGTCGGTGCCTAGTTTGCGCAGGCTTTCCTGCAGGCTGGGCAGCAAGGCGCTGCGTTCGAACTTGTCGACCCAGATCTTGGTGGTCAGGTACAGCTGGTCGCGCGGCAAACCGGATGCGGCAATGGCCTGGCCGACCTGCTCTTCGTTGTCGTAGATCTGCGCGGTATCGACGGCGCGGTAGCCCAACTCCAGTGCATTACGCACCGAGTCGATGACGACCTGGTCCTTGAGACGGAAGGTGCCGAGGCCGAATGCGGGGACTGTCATTGTGTTCCTTTGGTAATCGGGAATGGGGAATCGTAAAAGCGGGGAGCGTATCCGGCGCTGCGAGTCGAGCTAGTCGAGGGCGACGACGGCCTTGCCGAAGTTTTCGCCGCGCAGCAGGCTGATCAGGCCCTGCGGGGCGCTGTCCAGGCCGTGCAGGACGTGCTCGCGGTACTGGATCTGGCCGTCGCGCAGCCACTGGCCCATCTCACGCAGGAAGACGGGCATCAGGCGGATGAAGTCGTGCTGGATGAAGCCACGCACGGTCAGTCGCTTGCGCAGCACCTGGCCCATGAACTCCGGCAGGCGATCCGGCCCCGGCGAGGCCTGGCCGCGACGGTTGTAGGTGGCGATCACGCCGCAGACCGGGATGCGCGCAAAGTCGTTCAATTGCGGCAATACCGCGTCGAAGACCTTGCCGCCGACGTTCTCGAAGTAGATGTCGATCCCGTCCGGCGTGGCAGCGCGCAGTTGCTCGGCAAAGTCGTCGGCGCGATGGTCCAGTGCTACATCCACGCGCAGCACTTCGCGCAGATAGCGCACCTTTTCCTCGCCACCGGCAATGGCCACCACGCGCAAGCCCCGCAGGCGCGCCAGCTGGGCCACGGTGGCGCCGACCGGCCCGCTGGCCGCCGCCACCACCAGGGTTTCGCCGGCCTGCGGCTTGCCGATTTCGTGCAGGCCGGCGTAGGCGGTGAAGCCAGGCATGCCGTACACACCGAGCGCAGTGCTGAGCGGCAGGGCATCGTCCTTGGGCAGCTTGCGCAACGGCGCGGTGGGCGTCAGCAGGCTATGGCTCTGCCAACCGCCGGGCAGCACCAGCAAGTCGCCGGGCTGATAGCCGGCATGATGCGATTCGAGCACTTCGCCGACGGTGCCGCCTTCCATCACCGCGTCGATCTCCACCGGTGCGGCGTAGGACGGGCCGTCGTCCATGCGTCCGCGCATATACGGGTCCAGCGACAGGAAGCGGTTGCGCACCAGGATCTGCTCGTGCCCGGTGGGCGGCAGGGCGACGTCTTCGATGCGGAAATTGTCGGCGCCGGGCTCGCCGTGCGGGCGCGAGGCCAGCACGATGCGGCGGTTGGTGATCGATGTCATGGGGATTCCTTGCGGAAGGGGCCGCGCGTACGCGACCGGAAGGCACAGCCGCGCTGGCGGCTGCGCGCGGGAAGACGTCTGTCCGTCTTTGCAATGCGCGCGTGCTGCGAACCGATGCGTCAGGCCGCGTCGGCCGGCTCGGGGGCGCTTGCGGCATCGAGCTGTGCGATCTGATCGGCGCTCAGCGATACCTGCGCGGCGGCCAGCACATCGTGCAATTGGGTCACGCTGGTGGCACTGACGATCGGTGCGGTCAGGCCCGGTCGTGCGATCAGCCAGGCCAGGGCGATCTGGGCCGGCGTCGCGTTGTGAGTGACCGCCAGATCGTCCAGCGCCTGCAGGATGCGCAGACCGCGCGGATTGACGTATTGCTTGACTACCGAGGCGCCGCGCGCGCTGCTCTTGCCGGCATCGTCGGCGCTGCGGTATTTGCCGGTCAGAAAGCCGCTGGCCAGCGAGTAGTAGCTGATCACGCCGAGCTCGCGTTCGCGCACCAACGGCTCCAGCTCGGCTTCATAGCCGGCGCGGTCGTAGAGGTTGTATTCCGGTTGCAGGCTTTCGTAACGCGGCAGCTTGTACTGCTCGGAAACATCCAGTGCATCGCGCAGGCGTGCGGCGCTGTAATTGGACGCGCCGATGGCGCGCACCTTGCCCTGTTCGATCAAGCGGCCGAACGCGGCCAGCGTGGCTTCCAGCGGAATCGATGCGTCGTCTTCGTGCGCCTGGTACAGATCGATCACATCGGTCTGCAGACGGGCGAGCGAATCCTCCACCGCAGCGGCGATGTTCTCCGGCGACAGGCCCGGATGCTCGCTCCATTTGGCCACCTTGGTGGCGATCAACACCTTGTCGCGTTTGCCGCTGCGTGCGAGCCAGCGGCCGATGATGGTTTCCGACTCGCCACCGCGATTGCCCGGCACCCAGCCGGAGTACGCATCGGCGGTGTCGATCAGATTGAAACCGGCATCGACGAAAGCATCGAGCAACGCGAACGAGGTCGCCTCGTCGGCGCTCCAGCCAAACACATTGCCACCGAATACGATCGGTTGAACCTGCAGGCCGGAGCGGCCTAGCGCGCGGGAGTGGGTCATCACGGTTGCTCCTGATTCGAACTGCCGACAGGATAGTCATGCGTGTCGATGTTGCGTGTGACACCTGCGTGGATTCAGCGTTCCGCAGATCGCCCTCATCGACTCACACCATTTGAACATGTCGCCTGCCGCACCTGGTGCGGCGCGCGGATCCCCTGCACATGGCAGGCTTCGGGCCGCATGCTAGGCTCGCGCTACTTTTTCCCGCAAAGGGCGCTGCGATGATCCGCAACAGGCTGGTGTGTGCATGTGTGGTGGGGATGGCAGTGGCGATAGGCGCGCCGCTGGCAATGGCAATCAAACCGGCCGATAGCGCCAGCCTGCCGGCGCCCGATGCGGCGCTGCAAAAAGCCATCGACGGCAACTGGCGCGATCGCGTCTACGTGCAGCGCGATGTCTATCGTCATCCCGGCCAGACGCTGGCGTTCTTCGGCATCAAGCCCACCCAGACCGTCATCGAAATCACGCCGGGCAGCGGCTGGTATTCGGAAATCCTGGCGCCGTACCTGCGCGACAAGGGCAAGTATGTTGCCGCGGTGGTCGACCCGGCCGGCGTGCCGGAGGGGCGCGGCCGCGACTCGGCGCAGCGTGGGCGCGACGAGCTGGAGAAGAAGTTCGCTGCCAAGCCGCAGGTGTATGGCAAGCCGTCGTTCGTTTCCTATATGCCCAAGACGCCGTCGTTCGGCGTGGACAACTCGGCCGATCTGGTGCTGACCTTCCGCAACGTGCACAACTGGCGCATGGCCGGCAATGCCGAGGCGATGTTTGCCGGCTTCTACAAGGTGCTCAAGCCCGGCGGTGTGCTCGGCGTGGTCGAGCACCGTGCCAAGGCCGACGTGCCGGCCGACGACAAGAGCGGCTATGTCGGCCAGGCGCAGTTGATTGCGATGGCCGAAGCGGCCGGATTCAAGCTCGCCGGCAAGAGCGAGGTCAACGCCAATCCGCGCGACAGCAAGGACTATGCCGGTGGCGTGTGGACCCTGCCGCCGAGCAACAACCATGACAAGGCCGACGATGCCAAGTACCAGGCGATCGGCGAGAGCGACCGCATGACCTTGAAGTTCGTCAAGCAGTGAGATGCCGCCTGCATACCGACGCATCGCGCGTCGGTATGCAGGTCTTGGCTATCCGCTGCGATGTGTCGATGCTGGGATGACGCGCGGCATACGAGGACGGCGCGACCAGGCGCACGGCCGCACGACTGCACGACCGGCGCGGTCAGCGCAATGACGGCCAGCCAGCCGGCTCTGGGTTTGTCCGCAGCGCCAACGTTGCAGAACTGCTAGTGAAGCGATGCTCGCTGCGTCAGCGTTCAACGCCGTTACAAGCAGGGCAGCGCATCGCCTGTCGCGCGTGGCGAGACCTCTTCAACTCGGTGCACGACATCACGCGCCGCGCGCATGTCCTGCAACGACCTTGCGCAACAGGATTGGCATGTTGGTGTTGTTGAACAAACCCTATGGCGTGCTGTCGCAATTCAGCGACCGCTCGCAGCCGCCCAAACGCACGCTGGCCGAATTCGGCCTGCCGGCCGACGTCTACGCGGCCGGTCGTCTGGATCACGACAGCGAAGGCTTATTGCTGCTGACCGACGATGGCGCATTGGCGCATCGCTTGACCGACCCGCGCCACAAGCAGCCCAAGACCTATTGGGTGCAGGTGGAAGGCGAGCCGGCGCCTGCGCAACTGCAGGCCTTGCGCGATGGCGTGCTGCTCAACGACGGCCCGACCCGCCCGGCCAAGGTGCGCGGTCTCGATCCGGCACCGCAACTGTGGCCGCGCGATCCGCCGGTGCGCGTGCGCAAGACCGTGCCCGATGCCTGGCTGGAGCTGCAGATCACCGAAGGCCGCAATCGCCAGGTGCGGCGCATGACCGCCTCGGTGGGTCTTCCGACCCTGCGTCTGATCCGCGTGGCGATCGGCGACTGGACCTTGGATGCGCTAGCGCCGGGCCAGTGGCGCAGCGAACAAGCGCATGGCCCGCGCCCGACCAGGACCCGACGCTGAGCCTGAGGCATTCGGTATAGCGGTCGCTTCACCGCACGCGACGCTGAGCTTGATGCATTTTGTATAGCGTCGCTTACCGCACCGCCCATGCAGCATTACCAGCAGGATTGGTAACGCAAACAGAGATGCAACGGTTGCGTGTCTGCGTGGCCTATCCGGTCTGCGAAGCACCGACTCGCTGTGCTTCAGGACATGCATGGTGATCAAAGAGCGCGAGTGTGGACAGGCAACGCGATCACGCACGATCGTTAATCGCTGCGGACCTGCACATGCAATGCCGCATTCTTCGGTCACGCGAGTGGGTGTCGATGAATTAGCGATTTGATAGTCGCACCGATGGTCGTCCACAAACAAAAACGCCACGGCGCAGGGCCGTGGCGTTTTTGTTTGTGCGTGGAGGGACGGCTTATTCGATGCCGTCGCTCGGCGTCACTGCACCACGGCGCTGGTAGGCCGCGCGACGTGCGCTGGCATTGCCGGCGTTTTCGCGGTCCAGACGGTGCACGTTGCCGCCGAGCACCTGCTGGTCACGCTGGCGCTTGCGATACACGGCATAGCCGATCAGGCCCAGGCCGGCGACGGCAGCGGCCACGGTGACGGCCGGGTTGCGCTTGACCACCTTGCCGACGACCTTGCCGCCGGTGCGCACGGCACCCAGTGCTGCGCCGGTCTTCAACCATTCGCTGGCGCCCGGGCCGAAATGACGCAGGCTGCTGCCTGCATGACGGGCCTGATCGCCAGCGTTGGAGGCGGCGTGACGCAGGTGGTCGCCAGCATTTCCAGCCAGTTCCAGGGCACGCTCCAGGGCGCGTTCGGTGATCACAGTCAGCTTGCTCATTGGAGGCGTTTCCTTTCTGAGTACGTGGGTTGCAGTGTGTGGGCTGGTGCGTATAGACAGTGTTAGCGGTGGTGGAGCTTGTTTGGCTTGCGGTTAAGTAATGATGTGGGGCGACGCTGTGATCAGTGTTTGCCTGGATCCGGTATTGGATCCGGTATTTGGATGCGGCAGAGGCCTGACTTGGCTGGTGCCGACGCTGACTTCCCTTCTCCCGCCGGGAGAAGGTGCCCGAAGGGCCTCACCCCAACCCCTCTCCCGAGGAGAGAGGGGCTCACATCAGGTGCCACGCGGTTTTGCTCTATGGGTTGCAGTCGCGGTCCATGGATCGTCCGGCCACGGATGTCTGGGATACCGCCCCTTCATCTCCTTCCTGACATCCGGATAGGTCGTGACCCAGAAGCTTTTCAGATCCTGCGTCACCTGCAACGGGCGCCCGCCGGGCGAGAGCAGATGCAGGGTCAACGGGATGCGGCCGTCGGCGATGCGCGGGGTTTCGGCCAGGCCGAACAGTTCCTGCAACTTGACCGCCAGCACCGGCGGCACCGGCTGCTCGGCGTGATCGAGGGCGTAGACGATCTGCCGCTCCATGCCCGAGGGCACGCTGATGCGGGTGGGCGCGTGGCGGTCGATCAGCTGGCGGCGGTCCCACGGCAAGGCGGCCTTGAGCGCTTCGCCCAGATTGGATTCGTCCAGCGCATCCAGGCGGGTCTTGCCGGCGAAGGCCGGGCGCAGCCAGCTGTCCAGCGTCTCCAGCAACGCGGTGTCGGACAGGTCGGGCAGCGCAAGCTCGGGCATCCAGGCGCGCAACGACTGCAGGCGTGCACGCCACTGGCGCAGGCCGTCGGTCCACGGCAAGGCATCCAGGCCCAGCTGACGCACTGCCTCGGTCAGTGCGCCGGCGGCTTGCGCCGGATCGACGCGGCCGGCCGGGCGGCTGTCGAGCACGATGCGGTCGAAGCTGGATTGCCGGCGCGCGACCAGGGCGCACTTGTCCGCGTCCCATTGCACCAGGTCCTGCTGCACGAAGCGCTCGGGCACGCTGCGGCGCAGATAGCCTTCGTCCACCGGCGCGGCGCGCAACAGCAGCGCGTCCTTGGCTTCGTAACGCAGTTCGGTGGCAACCAGCCAGGGTTCGCCGCGCAGGTCGCTGTGGTCGAACAGGCGCGCGCTGCGGCCGTTGGCGAGCAGGTAGCGCAACGGGTCGTTGGGATGGCGTGCGGCAATGCGGTCGGGGAAGGCATGCGAGAGCAGGTCGCCGAGTGCGTGCGCTTCCACGCTGGCAGGCGGAGCGCTGTCGCAGCGCAGCCGGCGTCGCCATTGCTTGGCGGCGCTGTCGATCGCGGCCAGGCCGCCGCGGTTGGCATCGTGTGCGCTGCGGCCTTGCCGGAAGGCAGCCAGTGCGCGCCAGCGCGTGGCCAGCCCATCGCCGCCCTGACGCAGCGGGTCGCGCGCTTCGAGCAAGGCGGCCAGGTCGCAGGCCAGCGCCACGCGTGTCGCATCGCCGGCCTGCGCCAGCATCGCGGCCAGGCGCGGATGGGTGCCCAGCGCGAGCATGCGCCGGCCCAGCGCGGTGATACCGCCGCTGCCGGTGAGCGCGCCCAGCCGCTGCAGCAACGCGTGCGCGGCGGCCAGCGCGCCGGCCGGCGGTGCATCGACGAAGCGCAGTGCGGCACTGCCCCAGGCGGCCAGTTCCAGCGCCAGGCCGGCCAATTCCACCTGGGTGATTTCGGCGCGCCGCTGCGGTTCCAGCCGTTGCGATTGCGGCCACAGCCGGTACGCCCAGCCGCTGGCCACGCGCCCGGCGCGGCCGGCGCGCTGGTCGGCCGAGGCCTGCGCAATGGTGGTGATATCCAGCCGCGAGAAACCGCTGTTGGGATCGTAGTGCGGTTCGCGCGCCAGCCCGCTGTCGACGACCACGCGCACGCCGGGCAGGGTGACCGAGGACTCGGCGACGTTGGTCGCCAGCACCACGCGGCGGCGCCCTGACGGGTCGGGTTGCAGGACCTGGCTTTGCGCCTCGACCGACAGCTCGCCGTGCAGCGGCAGCACCTGCACCGCCGGGTCCAGCACGTCCTGCAGCGCGCTATGCACGCGTGCGATCTCGCGCTGACCGGGCAGGAACACCAGCACATCGCCCGGATGGGTGGCCAAGGCGTGTTCCACCGCGCGCCGGGTCTGCGGCTCCAGCGCTTCGTCGCGGTGCGCGGGAAAGTGCGCGATCTCCACCGGGAAACTGCGCCCGGCGCTGCTCAGGCGCGGTGCGTCGAGAAAGCCGGCCAGGCGCTCGCCATCGAGCGTGGCCGACATCGCCACGATGCGCAGGTCCTCGCGCACCTGCGCCTGCACGTCCAGCGCCAGCGCCAGGCCGAGGTCGCCAGCCAGATGACGTTCGTGGAATTCGTCGAACAGCAGCGCGCCGGTGCTCTCCAGCATCGGGTCGTCCTGGATCAGCCGGGTCAGGATGCCTTCGGTGACGACCTCGATGCGGGTACGCGCGGAGGTCTTGTTCTCGAAGCGGATGCGGTAGCCCACCGTCTCGCCGACCGGCTCGCCCAGCTGGCGGGCCATGAACACGGCGGCGCTGCGGGCGGCCACACGCCGCGGTTCGAGCATCACGATCTTGCGACCGGCCAGCCACGGCGCGTCCAGCAAGGCCAGCGGTACCTGGGTAGTCTTGCCGGCGCCAGGCGGGGCTTCCAGCACCAGCCGCGGATGGGCGGCCAGGCTGTCGCACAGCTGCGGCAGCAGGGGAGAGATCGGAAAGGCAGGCTCGGTCATGCGCGGGAAGGATACGGGCACGCCACAGATGGCGCGACGGTCGGGCCGCCGGGTGAAGCCTGTCGGGGAATCCGGAAGTGCTCAGCTTTTGGGTATGCAAGGCCGACTTTGGGCGCCGGCGCCGCTTCAGATCGGTACGACACATGTCGATAACCGGTGTAATCCCCGATCTGGATTGACCATGTCTGCTGCCACCCCGAAATTCGTCAGCCTGCAAAGCAAGCTGCTCGGCGCGCTCGCGCTGGGTCTGTCGGTCATCCTGCTGTGCGCCCTCGGTGGTTTGGGCACGGCGTGGCTGAGTCTGTCGGGCAAGGTGCCGCAGGAGGTGGCGCAGGCTTCCAGCAGCGAAGAGATCACCCGCGATTTCCGCCTGCAGGTGCAGGAATGGAAGAACGTGCTGATCCGCGGGCGCGATCCGGCGCTGCTGGACAAGCACCTGAGCGCGTTCCGCGAGCAGGGCAAGAAGGTGCAGGCAAGCACCGAGGCGCTTGCCAAGGCCATCCAGGACCCGCAGGCGCGCATGCTGGCGCAGGCCTTTGCCAAGGCGCATCTGGGTTTGCAGCGCAATTACGAAGCGGCGCTGGGCAAGTTTGCCGAGGCCGGTTACGACACCCAGGTGGGCGACCAGCTGGTCAAGGGCCAGGACCGCGCGCCCAGCCAGACGCTGGAAGCGCTGGTGACGCGCAGCAAGACCCTGGCCGATGCCGCGGTGCTGGCCAGTTCGCAATCGGCGCAGCACAAGCTGGTGCTGTCGGCAGTGGCCACGATCGCCGCGGCGCTGTGCCTGGTGGCGGTGCTGGGCTGGTGGATCCGTCGCTCGATCGTGCGCCCGATCGAAAACGTCGCACGTGCGGCACGCCAGGTGGCCGCCGGCGATCTGTCGGCGCGTGCGGCGGTCAGCAATCGGGATGAAATCGGTCTGCTCGGCCAGGCCATGGGCCAGGTGGTCAACACGCTCACCGATGTCTCCACCGCGCAGGCCGATATGGCGCAGCGCCACGAGGCCGGGCAGATGAGTTACCGCATGGACGCGCAGGCATTCCCGGGCGCGTACGGCCGCATGGTCGACGACACCAATGGCTTGATCGGCGCGCAGGTCGGTCTGATCGGCGACATGCTGCAGGTGATGCAGCATTACGCGGTCGGCGACATGTCGGTGGACATGCCGCGCCTGCCGGGCGAGAAGGCGCAGATCACCGAGGCGATGGACACCACCAAGCGCAACCTGGCGGCCATCAATGGCGAAATCCGTGGCCTGGTCGACGCGGCTGCGGCCGGCGACTTCGCCACGCGCGGCAATGCCGAGGCCTACCAGTTCGAATTCCGCGCCATGGTCAGCGGCGTCAACGGCCTGATGCAGAACGTGGATCAGAATCTGGCCGAGCTGTCGCAGCTGCTCAAGGCAATCGCCGATGGCGATCTGACCGCGCGCATGCACGGCAACCAGCAAGGGGTGTTCGCGCGCATGCGCGACGATGCCAACGCCACCGTGCAGCGCCTGACCGATATCGTCGGCGACATCACCGTGGCCGCACAGACCATTCGCACCGCCTCGGCAGAGATTGCCGCCGGCAACAACGACCTGGCGCAGCGCACCGAGCAGCAGGCCGCCAATCTGGAGGAAACCGCCGCCTCGATGGAAGAGCTCACCTCCACCGTGCGCCAGAACGCCGACACCGCGCAGCAGGCCAGCCGGGGCGCGCAGGCTGCGGCCGAGATTGCCGGCCGCGGTGGCGAGATGGTGGCCAGCGTGGTCGACACCATGGGCGAGATCGAGGTGTCGTCGAAGAAGATCGCCGAGATCATCAGCGTCATCGACGGCATCGCGTTCCAGACCAACATCCTGGCGCTGAACGCGGCAGTGGAAGCGGCGCGTGCCGGCGAACAGGGCCGGGGCTTTGCCGTGGTCGCCTCGGAAGTGCGCGCGCTGGCGCAGCGCTCGGCCGGCGCGGCCAAGGAGGTCAAGCACTTGATCGACGCCTCGGTGGACAGCGTGGAGCGCGGTAGCGCGCGCGTGGATCAGGCCGGGCGGACGATGCAGCAGATCGTGCAGTCGGTGCAGCAGGTCACCACGTTGATCGCGGAGATTTCCGCCGCATCGCGCGAACAGTCGTCCGGCATCGAACAGGTCGCCCGCACTGTCAACGACATGGACGAAACCACCCAGCGCAATGCCGCACTGGTGGAAGAAGCTTCGGCGGCGGCACGTGCGATGGAAGAGCAGGCGGTGGAACTGAGCGAAGCGGTATCGGTGTTCCGCCTGGATGCACGCCGGCCGCGCATGGCGGCTGCGGCTTGATTAAGTGCTTTGCAGCTGCGGTTGGCGCGAGGGAGCTCCTGGTCGGGCTCCTTCGCGCCGACGTATTTAGAACAGCAGTCGTCAGCGCGTCGGCTTGTGCACACCCGTCAAGGCGCTCATGCATGGCTGCGTGTGATGAGCTTTGTGACGGTGCGACATAGGCGTGCCCGGCGTGCGACTGCGGGCAGTGGCCTAATCAAGTAAAGGTTTACGTGGCCCGATGGGTTCGTGGCCAGATGCGGTAATCACGTCACTTCTGGTTTCGTTGATCAAACAACCTAGACAGACTTGCGTTCGAGCAGACTCCGCTGTCACTCACTTCACTTGCATTACTGGCGGATCCACATCGCCCTGGTACTGCTTTCCAAAGCATCTGCGCAACCGCTGATCACGCTCGCGTTGGTTGCAGGGTTGCTCCAGTGCGCCTGTCAGCGACAGCGCGGCGCCGGCGAGTCTGGAACGGAAGGCCCAGGTCTGCTGGATCTCGCCGCCATCCGGCGTCCAGTCGCTGGCAAAGCGGGTGGCCTGATAGTCCACCGGCGCGGTGCGTTGCATGAACGTGCGTGTGGGCGTTGCCGTATCGACGGCGGTGGCCGGTAGTGAAAGATTCAACGACTGCAAGGTATTACCAGATGTAGCGGCGCGGCTGTCGGATGAGTGTGCTGGTCGCTGCATGTCTGCCTGTGACAGTGTTTGCGTGCTGCGAGGCATCGCCGCGTTCGCTGTGTTTGCTGCGCGCAGCCCCGCTGTCGACCGAGTGATCATGCTGGGCGGTGGTGCCTGTGGACCGGCTGCTTGCAGCGGGCGCGGTAAAAACACCAGCGTCATGCGCGGCGAGTAGCTGCGCGGGCGATGGATTACAGCGTCCGACGGTGTGCGGCTTAGCCAGAGCGCGAACACACCATGCAGTGCAAGCACCACCAAGATGGCGAAGGCGTGTTCGCCTTGCCGATCGCCGGGACGGTGCTGTGTTGCAGAGTCCATCCGATCACATCCGTGTGTGCAGAACCCGAGCGTATCGACAGCCCCATTGGATTTGCGTTACGCGCTGCGGTAAGCGGGCGCACATCGCCTGCAATCTCAACTGGTCCTTGACCGCCCCACCATCGCGGGGACCTTGAGCGGCATGGATGCCGCGCCAGAGCCTACAACGACGTACTTGCGGCGTGTCTCGCGATGGTGGGCGGGCAAGGGCCCTGCAACCAACCTGCAGATAGACTGCGCTAGATCGACCGCTCCACGATCGATCTATCCGTACGATCCAATCACTTCGAGACACAAGACAACTGCGCTACAACTGCGAATTCAAGTCGCAGCGTCGTCGGACGATCAGGCCAAACCAGCCCGACCTCAGTATCAGGTCATCAACCCGCTTCGCGCATCCGGGCGGTCAGGCCCTTGAGGAAGGCGCGCAGCAACTGGTCGCCGCAGGGGCGGAAATTCTTGTGGCCGGGCTGGCGGAACAGTGCGGACAGTTCCGGCTTGGACAGCGGGAAGCCGGCGCTGGCGAAGATGGCGTGCATGTCCACGTCTTTCAGCTCGAAGGCCACGCGCAGTTTCTTCAGCACCAGGTTGTTGCCGACGCGGGTTTCCAGCGGGCGCACCGGCTGGCTCTCGTCGCGGCCGCGGAAACGCAGCACGAGGCCGTCGAGGAAGCGCGCCAGCATCGCGTCGGTGCATGGCTCGAAACCGGGCTCGTCTTCCTTCTTCAGCCAGGCCTGTACCTGCGGCTTGTCGAGCGCGAACTCCGGGTCGGCCAGGTGGGCGATCTCCACCACCTTGTCGTCGCTGAGGTCGAGCATGTAGCGGATGCTGCGCAGTACATCGTTGTGGATCATGACAATTCCGGGGCCCCGGCCTGTCGCCGGAAAGGCGCCATTCTACGGGGCCGATACCGAACGCGGCGTGTGCCCAGCCGATCCGTTGCCGAACCGGCGGCCGCTCAGCTGCCGCGATAGGTGGAATACCCGTATGGCGAGAGCAGTAGCGGCACGTGGTAATGGCCGTCGTCGGCGATGCCGAACGCGATCGGGACCTGTTCCAGGAACGGCGGGTCGGCCAACGCGGTGCCGGCGGCCCGCCAATAGCCGGCCACCTCGAATTCCAGCCGGTAACGGCCGGGGTGCAGCGTGAGCGCCGCCAGTTCCGGGCAACGCCCGTCCTGGTTGGTGACCCCGGCGAAGTGCAGGATGGCGTCGGCGAACAGGCGCAAGGCGATGCCTGCGGCGGGGCGGCCCGTGGCCGTATCCAGCACATGGGTGGACAGCGTGCTCATGCCACCGCCTGGGTCGGTTGCGGCCATTGGCCGACGAACTCGGGCTGGTCGTAAGCCAGATAGCTGTCGACGATGGCCTGGCGGTCGTCCAGGAACAGCTGATCGGCCACTGCGCGGGCCAGCCGCGGCAGCGCGACCTTGAGCCCGGAAAGGGCCGCCGCCGACGGGCCGTGGTTGATCAGCGCCGAATAGTTGAAGGCGAACAAGCCGTGCAGCAGCGCGGCATCCTCGGGCGTGCGCGGCAGCAGCTCGAAGCCCGGCCCCAGATAGGGATGCGCATCCAGCACCGGATTGGCCTGGCCTGGCGGCGGCTGGTAGCGGTCGGCCCAGCAGGCGATGCGCCCGGACAGCGCGGCCAGTTCCGGGCGCAGCTGCGGGTCGGTGACCAAGCCGGTGGCCACCGCCAGAAAATCGAAGCGGTGCTCGCCCTGCGGCGTACGCACCACCACCGCGCCATCGCGTTCGATCACCTCCAGCCATGGCGCGCCCAGATGCAGCGCGAAGCCGGCATGCGCGCAGGCGCGCTGAAAGGTGTCGTTGGTCGGCGGCTGATTGTGCGCGAAGAAGCTGGCCATCATCCGGTACTTGTCCGCATCCGGCAGCGCGAGAAAGCGCGGAATGATGCCGGCCTGTTCCATGTGGCGGAATGGATTGATGCGCGGTAATTCGCTGCGGCGCACGAACACCTCGGCGCTGGCGACGCCTTGATCCAGCGCGAAACAGGCGTTGTCGAACGCCGAGGCGCCACCGCCCAGGATGCCCACGCGCTTGCCGGCCAGTGCGGCGAAGTCGATATGGCCGGAAGTGTGCGCGTAGCGCTGTGCGGGCAGGGCGCGGCTGATCCAGTCCGGCACCATCCATTGGCCACCGCCCTGGATGCCGGTGGCCAGGATCAGCTTGCGCGTCAGCAACGGCGCACCCATGGCCAGATGCAGGCGGTGGATGCCCGGCGCCACGTGCGGCTCCACCCGCGCCAGTTGGGTGGCATTGCGCACCGGCAGGCGCAGCACCGCGCGGTACCAGCGCAGATAGTCCATCCAGCTGCCGCGCGGAATCTTGTCCAGCGCGTCCCAGCCGGCGATGCCGTGCTGGGCTTCCCACCAGGCGCGGAACGTCAGCGACGGCACGCCCAGATCGATCGAGGTGATCTGCTTGGGCGTGCGCAAGGTCTGCATGCGCGCATAGGTCACCCACGGGCCTTCCTGCCCCGCGGCGTTTTCATCGATCACCAGCACGTTGTGCACGCGTTCGCGTTGCAGCGCGAACGCCGCGCCCAGGCCGCTCTGGCCGGCGCCGACGATGACCACGTCGTACACATGGCCTGCCGGATGCACGCGCGGCGGCACCCACCCATCGCCGCCATGGGCCAGGCGCTGCAGATCGTGGTGGAGCTCGCGTTCGAGTTGGGCCAGGCTCATGGCAGTGCCTCCAGGCGCAGTTGCACGATCTTGCCGATCTCGGCGAGGGCGGTGGACAGTTCTTCGCTGCGCGATGCATCCAGCCGACGTTCCAGCGCGGCCAGGATGTCGGCCTTGTCGTGCAGCCGCACGCAGATCACGAACGGAAATCCGAATCGGTGGCGATAGGCCTGATTGAGCGCGTGGAAGCGCTTGAACTCGGCTTCGCTGAGCCGGTCCAATCCGGCCGAGGCCTGCTCGGCCGCCGACGCGGCGGTGAGCGTGCGGTCGATCGCCGCCTTGCCGGCCAGCTCCGGATGGGCGCGGATCAATGCAACCTGGTCCTCCTGCGACGCGTCGAACACCACCTGCATCAGCCCGCGATACACATCGGCGAACGGGCGCCGCCGCGCAGCGCGTTCGACCACCCACGGCGAATGCTCGAACAGCTCGCGATAGCGCGCCACGAAGGCGGCATCGTCCAGCATGCTGTCGTCGATCACGCTCATGCATGCGTCCCCTGCAGCGAGACATGCGCGGCCACCACTTTCCAGCCGTCGGCAAAACGCACCCAGCTCTGGCTCTGGCGGCCGCGCGCGCTGCTGCCGGCGCGAACGAATTCCGCATGCGTGGTAGCGAAGTCGTGGCCGAAGCCGTGCACCTGCACCCGCACGAGCTGGCGTTGCGGCGAGCCGCCGCGTCCGATGCGAAAGGCGCGGATCGCCTCGATGCCGTACAGCACTTCGCCCACGCCGTAGCGCACCGTGCTGGGTGCGGGGTGGAACAGCGCGTCCATTGCGGCGATGTCGTCGTCCATCAGGGCCTGTTCGTAGGCGTGGAAGGCCGCGGTCACTTGCGCGATCACCTCGGGCAGGTCGATGTCGGTGGTGTCGATGCTCATGCCGGATGTACCTGCAGCCAATGCCGCGCGATATCGATGCGGCGCGCAATCCAGGCATCGCCGCTGGCCAGCACGTGATCGACAAACCGTGCCAGGGCCGCGGCGCGCGCCGGCTTGCCGACGATGCGCCCGTGCAGGCCGATCGACAGCATGCGGCCACCTTCGCCGCGCAGTTGCTCGAAGCCATCGTGCAGATAGCGGAAGAACGGCTCGCCATCGGCAAAGCCGTTGTAGGCGACGAACTTCATGTCGTTGGCATCCAGCGTGTACGGCACGATCAACTGTGCGTGGCCGTGGCGCGTGTCGTAATACGGAACGTCGTCGGCATAGCTGTCGGCGTCGTAGACGAAGCCGCCTTCCTCGGCGACCAGCCGCGCGGTGTTGGGGCTGGTGCGGCCCTGGTACCAGCCCAGCGGGCGGCTGCCGGTGACGCGGGTGTGCACGGCGATGGCTTCGGCGATATGCGCACGCTCGGTGGCCTCGTCCACATGTTGATAGTCAATCCAGCGCAGGCCGTGGCAGGCGATTTCCCACTCGGCAGCCTGCATTGCGGCCACCGCGTCGGGATTGGAGGCCAATGCGTGTGCGACGCCGAACACGGTCACCGGCACGTTGCGCGTGGTGAACAGCCGATGCAGCCGCCAGAAGCCGGCACGGCTGCCGTATTCGTACAGGCTCTCCATCGCCATGGCGCGCGCGCCGGGCTGCGCTTGCGTGCCGACCATCTCCGACAAAAAGGCCTCCGAGCCGGCATCGCCGTTGAGCACGCAATTTTCCGCGCCCTCTTCGTAATTGATGACGAACTGCACCGCGATGCGTGCGCCACCGGGCCACCGCGCCGCAGGTGGGGTGGCGCCATAGCCGACCAGGTCGCGCGCTGTGCTCATGCACGCGGCTCCGCATGCCAGGCCGCCAGTGCGGCGTCCACCGCCAGCCCTGGTGTGCAGGCGTAGCCTTCGGCGCGCAGCACCGCTTCCAGTGCGGCCAGGGTGATCAGCACCTTGTGCTTCATCGCGTTATAGCCCATCGCGCCGATACGCCAGATCCTGCCCTGCAACGGGCCGAACGCGGTGCCGATCTCGATTTCGAAATCCTCGCGCATACGCCGCCGCACCGCATCGCTGTCGATGCCGTGCGGAATCACCACGCCGGTGACATTGGTCATGCGGTGCGCATCGTCGCCGAACACTTCCAGCCCCAGCGCGCGGATGCCGGCACTCACCGCACGCCCGGCGGCGGCGTGGCGGGCGAAGCGTGCGTCCAGGCCTTCCTGTAGCGCCACGCGCGCGCATTCGCGGGCGCCGTACAACATGGTGGTGGCTTCGGTGTGGTGATTGAGGCGCTTGTCGGACCAGTAATCCATGATCATCGCCAGATCGAAATAATTCGAGGCGATGCGCGCCCCGCTGCCGTTGACGATGTCGGCGCGCACGATGCCGCGTTCGACATGGCGGCGCGCGAAGATCGCCTCGGCCGCTGCGTTGGAGACGGTGATCGGTGCCGAGCCGGACGGCCCGCCCAGGCATTTCTGCAGGCCGCCGGTGACCACGTCCACGTCCCAGCGATCGCTGGCGATGGGCATGCCGCCGATGGTGGCGGTGGCATCCACGTAACTCAGTGCGCCGGCCGCGCGGCATAGCGCGCCCACGCCATCCAGCGGCTGGGCCATGGTGGTGGAGGTGTCGCCGTGCACGGTGGCGACCAGTTTGGGTGCCACGCGCTCGATCGCCTCGGCAATCGTCGCCAGCGGTACCACTTCGCCCCACGGCGCATCCACGGTGTGCACGTCGGCACCTAGCCGGCCGAGGATTTCGGTGAGCAGCAGGCCGAAGCGGCCGAAGTTGATCACCAGCACGCGGTCGCCCGGGCTGACCAGCGACACCAGCGCCGCTTCGATACCGGCGCGCGCGGTGCCATCGACCAGAAACGTCCAGCGATTCTCGGTGCCGAACAGCGGCCGGTACAGCGCCATCACCTCGTTCATGTAGGTGGTCATTTCCGGGTCGAACTGGCCAAGCAGATCGGCGGCCATCGCGCGCAGCACGCGCGGATGCGCGTTGACCGGGCCCGGGCCCATCAACAAACGCTGCGGGGGATCGAGTTCGCCGAACGGCAGCGACGGCGGGGCGTGGCGGGACAGGTCAGGCGGCAAGGGGGTCTCCCAGGTGTTCGATGAAGTGCTGCATCGCCGCCAGCGCCACGTCGGCATCGGCGGCGTCCACGTGTTCGGCCGGATGGTGGCTGATACCGCCGGCGCAGCGCACGAACAGCATCGCGGTGGGGCACAGCGCGGCCATCACCATCGCATCGTGCCCGGCGCCGGACACCAGCCGCCGCGGCGCCACGCCCTGCGCGGCAACGGCGCGCTCCAGCCGCGCCACCAGCTCCGGCGCACACGGGCTGGCCGGCAGGTCCTGCACCGGCTCCAGCTCGATCCGCACCCCGCGCGCCACAGCGATGGCCGCGAAACGGTGGCGGATCTCGGCGGCGGCCGCATCGCGCACCGCGGCCTCGCCGGCGCGCACGTCCAGCGAGAACGTCGCCTGCCCCGGCACTACGTTGGTCGCACCGGGACGTAGCGCCAGCCGGCCCACGGTGGCCACCAGGTCGCCACCGTCGGCGCGCGCCACCGCTTCGGCCGCCAGCACGCATTCGGCGGCGGCGGCCAGCGCGTCGCGGCGCAGCGGCATCGGGCAGGTGCCGGCATGCCCGGCGTGGCCGTGCACGGTCGCCTGCAGGCGCAGCTGCGCGGCGATGCCGGTGACGATGCCGACCGGCAGGCCCTCCGTCTCCAGTACCGGGCCCTGCTCGATATGCGTCTCGAGGTAGCCGACCACCTCGTGCGGGCGGCGTGCGGCCTCCGCGAGCCTGGTTGCGTCCAGCCCCCAGGCCGCCAGCGCCTGCGCCACGTCGAGGCCGTCGGCATCGATCACGCCGTCCAGCGCTTGCGGCGCCAGCGTGCCCGCCACCGCGCGGCTGGTGAACATCGACGCCGGGAAGCGCGAGCCCTCCTCATCGCCGAACGCCAGCACCTCCACGGCGAACGGCAGCCGCCGCCCACGCGCGTGCAGCGCGGCCACGCACTCGATGCCGAGCATGACGCCCAGCGGGCCGTCGTAGCGGCCGGCATCGCGCACGCTGTCGAGGTGGCTGCCGATCAGCAATGCGGGGGCGCCCGGGCGCGTGCCCTCGTAGCGGCCGACCAACGTGCCGAGCGCGTCCAGCCGCACCTGCAGGCCGGCGGCCTGCATCCAGCCGCGCACTGCCGCCAGCGCGGCGCGATGGGCCGGGCTGAGCCAGGCGCGGAACAGGCCGGTGTCGCTGTCGCTGTAAGGCGACACGCCCAGCGCATCGCAGCGCGCCACCGCCCGCGCGCCGGCAGTGGCGGCGCGGTCGGCGGTGGAGGGCAGCGAAGGGGGCGCGGCAAGCATCGTGCGAAAGGACCGGCTGGGTGCCCGTAACGCCAGCGGCATTCCGGGAACGGGGCGAGAGTGGCGTTTCGACTATAGGGAGCCTGCCCTGTCGCCATCAAAGAGTTTTTTCGCAGTTTGGTGTTGCAAAAAACGCAACATTGCGACGCGCAGGCGGGACACCTCCCACGGACGGGCATCGAACCGGGCCGGGCGTGGCGACGGACCGGTCGGGGCGATCAGGGGCGACGCAGCAGCGACAACGGCGCTACGCCGAACGCCCGACGGAACGCATGGCTGAAATGCGAGAAATCGGAGAAACCCGATTCCAGCGCCGCCTGCGACACGCTGCGGACCCGTCCGCACTCGATCGCCTCGCGGCTGGCCTGCAGGCGGGCCTGCCACACTGCCGCCATCGGCGAGGTCTGGTGGCGCGCGAACGCACGGGTGACGGTCCGGATAGAAACATGGTGAGCGCGGGCGAGACGCTCCACGTCCAGGTCCGGCTCGGCCAGGTGACGTTGCACGTACGCCATGATCCGCCCGTACAGGTCCTGCTCGGCCCCTGCCCGGGCGGGATCGTGCGTTTCCAGGCTGAGGACCAGCAGGTCCAGCAGGGTCTGCGCGACGCGTCCGGCAAGCGGCGCGTCGCGCAGCCAGGCCGGCGTGGTGCCGGCCTGGCGCATCAGTTCGCGCAGCGGCCCTACGCCGGGCTGGCGCTCGTCCAGCACGATGGCGGTCTGCTCGCCGGCCCGCGGCAGACGCCGGCTCAGCAGCGGGCGGGGAATGCGTAGCAGGTGGTTGTCGTGGCCTCCGAGCCGGAAGCGGAAGGTCTGGGCGGCGTCGTACAGCACCAGGTTGTCCGCCGCCAGTGCGGTCCGGCGCCCTCCCTGTTCCAGCTGGCCGTAGCCGTGTTCGGTGAAGCCCAGCCAGAGATCCTCGTCCGGTCCGCTGCGCAGGTGGCGGGGCGTCCGTTCCCAGTAATGCAGCGGCGCGGACAGCGAGCAGAGGTCGAGCGGTCCCATCGGTCGAACCTGCAAGTGCGCGTCGAAATCCTGTCCGGCCAGCGGCTTGCTGGTGGCGGGAATGCAGTGGCGGCAGACCACCTCCTTCCAGTACTCGAAACGGCGCGGCGCGGCGACGGCGGCGGTGGAGTATTGAGTGGTATCCATGGCGTTCACCTCTTGCGGGTTGGCGGCAGGCAAATCCCGAGCACCGACGCAAATGCCGTGCCACCTGCAGGGTGCGCGGCCCGACGTGCCCGATCCGGGCGCTTGCGGCCAGCTGCTGCGTGCGCTGCGCGCGCTCGCATCGGAGAACCCGATGCGCCCAGGGCCGCAGTCATGTGCGCGTAGACGCACCTGCGGCGTGCGTCATGCACCACGACGGTTCGCCCATGCCGACGCTCGCCCTCTGTCCCGTCCAGCAAAGCGGTTGTCCGTCCGAGACAGGCCGGGCATGAATCGTGCCGGGTAACGTCGATCGCATCGGCAGGCACGCCCGGCCGCTCTCCCACGCCCCGCAACCGCCCCAGGAGTTCCCCCATGGAATCCGCGATCGACACCCATCTGCGTTGCCCGCGCACGCTTACCCGCCGCGTGCCGGACGATTACCGGCCGCCGTTCCCGATGTGGGTGGGACGCGCCGACGCCGGCCTGCAGCAGGTGGTGATGGCCTACCTGGGCGTGCAGTTCCGCGGCGCCGAGCGGCGCGCGGCGGCCTTGCAGGCGATGCGCCGCATCGTCGCCAGTTTCGCCCTGCCCGACGGCCCCGTGCAGCACGACCTTACCCATCACGTCGACACGCAGGGTCACGACAACCTCATCGTGGTCGGCTACTGGAAGGATCCGGCCAGCCACGACCGCTGGAGCCGCCTGCCGGAGGTGGCGGACTGGTGGGACGCGGACGCGCGGCTCGGCGAGGGCCTGGGCTACTTCCGCGAGATCCTCGCCCCGCGCGCCGAACAGTTCGAGACCCTGTACGCGTTCCGCGACGACCTGCCCGGGGTCGGTGGCGTGATGGACGGCATCAGCGACGAGGTCGAGGAGCACGGCTACTGGGGGTCGATGCGCGACCGCCTGCCGGCCTCGCAGACCGACTGGCTGCAGCCGGCGGGCGAACTGCGGGTGGTTTCGGGCGACCCCGACGCGGGTGGACGGGTCCGCGTGAGCGGGCACGACCACATCGCCCTGATCCGCTCCGGCCAGGACTGGGCGGGCGCCGAGGCCGAAGAGCGCGCGCTGTATCTGGAGCAGATCCTGCCAACCCTGCGCGACGGCATGCAGTTCCTGTGCGACAACGGCCCGGCGGTGGGCTGCTACAGCAACCGCTTCGTGCGCAACATCGATCTCGACGGCAATCCGCTCGACCTCAGCTACAACATCGGCCACTGGCGCTCGCTGGAGAGGCTGGAACGCTGGGCCGAATCGCACCCCACCCATCTACGCATCTTCACCACGTTCTTCCGGGTCGCCGCCGGCCTGTCCAAGCTCAGGCTCTACCACGAGGTTTCGGTGGCGCACGCGCGCGACCAGCGGTTCGAGTACATCAACTGCCACCCGCAGACCGGGATGCTGCGCGACGCGCAGCGCTGACCGGCAGCGGCCGGCCGCCTGCCCGCGACCGGTCGCGACCCTGCGCCCTTCCCCGACCCAAGGAGCAACACTCATGCACGTGCTGCGCCCGCTGCTCGCTGTCTTCGGCTTCTGCGCCTTCCACGCCCAGGCCATCGAGGTGGCGCCCGGCGACTACGAACAGTTGCCGGCCGGCACCACCGCCGCCCTGGTCTACTACCAGCACTCCACCACCGATGCGCTGTATACCCGCGGGCGCAGGGCACGCAACGACTTCGACCTGACCTCGGATGTGGGCATCCTGCGGTTGCTGCACGTGTTTCGGCTCGGCGAGCGGGTGACCGTGGACCCGCAGGTCCTGCTGCCGTTCGGGCACGTGTCCGGCGGTGGCGATGCCGCGGCGCTGGGGAGCGCCGAGGGCGTCGCCGACCTCATCCTGGCGGCTCCGCTGCGCTATCGCCTCAATGCCGCTGGCGACGTGCTCGCGCTCACGCCCTACCTTTACCTGCCCACCGGGCGCTACGACCGCAACGATGCGCTCAACCTGGGCGAGAACCGCTGGAAGCTGGATCTGCAGGCCGCCTACGTCCGGCACTTCTCGCCGCGCTGGGCGCTGGACCTGGTGGGCGACGTGATCTGGTACGGCGACAACGACGATCTCGGCGCCAGCTCCTCCCGCCTGGAGCAGGACGTGTCCTACAGCGTGCAGGCGATGGGGCGCTACATGCCCACCGCCGCGACCGCCTTCGGCCTGGGCCTCAACTACGGCCACGGTGGACGCAGCCGCGTGGACGGGATCGATCAGGACGATCGCCGGCAGACCACCCAGGTGCGCTTCACCGTCACCCAGTTCGTCAGCCCCAAGGACCAACTGCAGCTGCAGCTGGGCCGGGACGTGGCGGTGGACAACGGGCCGCGCGAGGACTTCCGCATGAACCTGCGCTACCTGCGGGTGTTCTGAGGCGGCCGCCATCTTGTCCGTGCCAGCCAAGCCGGTGGCGCGCACAGCCACGCCTGCGGCGGCCCGCACCGCTACGGTTGAGACCATCGACGGGCGAGGGGCCGGCCAACGAACGGTGCCCGCGCCCCGACGCATCACCCCGCTCCTCTCCATCCTCCGGCCGCGCCGGAAAAGGGATTCCGCTCCATGGCCATCGTTCGACCCGACACCGACCAGCTGCAGGCGCTCGCCGCCGGCCTGCACATGCGCCTGACCCCGGCGCAGGCGGGGGACTACCTGGCGCTCATGCAACCCAGCTTCGAGGCCTACGACCTGATCGATGCGCTGCCCGACGAAGTGCCCGAGGTGCGCTACCCGCGCGCGGCCGGCCACCGTCCCGCCGCGGCAGACAACCCGTACAACGCCTGGTACTACCGCACCGAGATCAAGGGCGCCGCCGAGGGCCCGCTAGCCGGCCGTAGCGTCGTCCTCAAGGACAACGTCGCCGTCGCCGGCGTGCCGATGATGAACGGCGCCGCCTCGCTGGAAGGCTTCGTTCCGGCCTTCGACGCCACCGTGGTCACGCGCCTGCTGGACGCCGGCGCCACCGTGCTGGGCAAGGCCACCTGCGAACACTTCTGCCTGTCCGGTTCCAGCCACACCTCCGAGCCGGCGCCGGTGCACAACCCGCGCCGTCACGGCTACATCGCCGGCGGTTCCTCATCCGGCAGTGCCGCACTGGTGGCGGCCGGCGAGGTGGACCTGGCGATCGGCGGCGACCAGGGCGGCTCGATCCGCATTCCCTCCGCGTTCTGTGGCACCTACGGCATGAAGCCCACCCACGGCCTGGTGCCCTACACCGGCATCATGCCGATCGAGGCCACGATCGACCACGCCGGCCCGATCACTGCCAACGTGCGCGACAACGCGCTGATGCTGGAAGTCATCGCCGGCGCCGATGGGCTCGACCCCCGCCAGTACGCGCCGCCGGTGACGGCCTACACCCAGCGCCTGGACCGCGGCGTGGCCGGCCTGCGCATCGGCGTCCTCGCCGAAGGCTTCCGGCTGCCCAACCTCGACCCCCGGGTGGACGACGCGGTGCGCCAGGCCATTGCCCGCCTGGAGTCGCTCGGCGCGGCAATCGAGGATGTCTCGGTACCCGAACACACCCTGGCCGGCGCGCTGTGGTCGCCGATCGGCTGCGAAGGGCTGACCGTGCAGATGATGCATGGCAACGGCATGGGCTTTAACTGGAAGGGCCAGTACGACGTCGGCCTGCTGGACAAGCACGCCGGCTGGCGCGACCAGGCCGACGGGCTGTCCGCCTCGCTCAAGCTCTGCATGTTCGTCGGCCAGTGGGGGCTGGAGCGCTACCAGGGCCGCTATTACGCCAAGGCGCAGAACATCGCCCGCCGCGCGCGTGCCGGCTACGACCGGGCGCTGGCGCGCTACGACCTGCTGGTGATGCCGACGCTGCCGATCGTCGCCCAACCGCTGCCGGCGCCCGACTGTTCGCTGGCCGACTACATCGGCCGCGCGTTCGAGATGATCGGCAACACGACCCCGTTCGACGTCACCGGCCATCCCGCCCTGTCCATTCCCTGCGGCCAGGCCGACGGGCTGCCCGTCGGCCTGATGCTGGTGGGCCGCCACCACGACGAAGGCACCGTCTACCAGGCCGCCGCGGCGTTCGAGGCCGCGGTGGACTGGCAGACGCTGTGAGCCGATGCCGATCACGTTCCAGGAGGCTGTGAGATGACCCATACCCACGATCACGATCACGACCATGACCACACCGAACCACCGGAAGACGTCGCCCTGCGCGTCAAGGCGCTGGAATCGCTGCTGGTGGACAAGGGCCTGGTGGACCCCCCGGCGCTGGAAGCGCTGATCGAGACCTACGAGCATCGGATCGGCCCGCGCAACGGCGCCCGGGTGGTGGCGCGAGCCTGGGCCGATCCGGATTACCGCCAGCGGCTGCTGGTGGATGCCACCGCGGCCATCGCCGAGCTGGGCTTTTCCGGCGTACAGGGCGAGGACATGGTGGTGGTGGAGAACACGCCGGCGGTGCACAACGTAACGGTGTGCACCCTGTGCTCCTGCTATCCGTGGCCGACCCTGGGCCTGCCACCGGCCTGGTACAAGTCCGCGGCCTACCGCTCGCGCGTGGTGATCGACCCGCGCAGCGTGCTGGCCGAGTTCGGCCTGGAGATCGCCGCCGAGCGCGAAGTGCGGGTCTGGGACAGCAGCGCCGAGCTGCGCTACCTGGTCCTGCCCGAGCGGCCTGCCGGCACCGAGGGCTGGACCGAAGAACGCCTGGCCACCCTGGTCACCCGCGATTCGATGATCGGCACCGGCATCCCCGCCGGCCCGGAGACCACCGCATGAAAAGGAGCACGCACGCATGAACGGTATCCACGACCTGGGAGGCGGCCACGGCTTTGGCCCGGTGCCCATCGAGCATGACGAGCCGTACTTCCACCACGCCTGGGAGCGGCAGATCTTCCCGCTGTTCGCCGCGTTGTTCGCCGGCGGGCACTTCAATGTCGACGAGTTCCGCCACGCCATCGAGCGCATGGACCCGGCGCACTATCTGCAGTCCAGCTACTACGAGCACTGGCTGCACGCCTTCGAGACCCTGCTGGTGGAAAAGGGCACGCTCACGCCCGCCGAGCTGTGTGGCCGCGCCGGCCCGGTGCTGCCCGCCCCTGCGCCCACCGTGCTGACCGCAGCGAACGTGGAGCCGGTGGTCCGGACCGGCGCGTCGGCCCGCGTCGAGCATGCCGTGGCCGCCCGTTTCAGGGTAGGCGACCGGGTGCGCGCGAAGAACCTCAACCCGACCACGCATATCCGCCTGCCCCGCTACGTGCGCGGCAAGACCGGGCGCATCGCCCTTCACCACGGCGTGTTCGCCACCCCCGACGCAATGGCCCACGGCCAGGGCGAACAACCGCAGCACGTCTACAGCGTGCACTTCACCGCGCAGGAACTGTGGGGCGCAGCCCGCCCGGACACGCTGCGCATCGACCTGTGGGACAGCTACCTGGAGGCGGCATGAGCACGATCCCCACCCCCGACAGCGGGCCCGGCCTGCCGCGGGATGACGTCGAACCGGTCTTCGACACGCCCTGGCAGGCCCAGGCGTTTTCCCTGATCGTGCAACTGCACCGGGCCGGGCGGTTCGCCTGGCGGGACTGGGTGCAGGTCTTCAGCGAGCAGATCCGCACCGCCCCCGCGCAGCCCGGCGAGAGCGCGAACGACGCGTATTACCGGCAGTGGGTGGCCGCAATGGAGCGCATGGTCGGCGGGCTCGGCCTGGCCGGCAAGCACGACATCGACCAACGCGCCGCGCAGTGGCGGCAGGCCTACCTCAACACGCCGCACGGGCATCCGGTGGCGCTGGCGCACGCCGACTGCCCCCCCGCGCACGCGCACCCGCACCGGCCGCAACGCACACCGGTGGCCACCAGTCCGGCATGCCGGCCCTGAAGCCGGCGCGCTCCGGCTTCTCCATCGATCCCGTCCTGCCCCAACGCCAACGGAGACTTCCCATGCACATCGAACCCGGACTCGTGGACGCCACCAAGCTCTGGCTGGGCCACGCCACCGCCACCGCCACCGGCGTGGCGACCCTCGCCCTGGCAGCGCAGGGACTGCGCGACAGCGGCCCGCTGCGCCTGGCCACCCGCGTGCTGGCGGTTGCCGCGTTGGTGCTGTGCCTGTTCGAACTGCTTCCGCACCCGGCGGTGGGCGTCTCGGAAGTCCATTTCATCTTCGGCTCGACCCTGTTCCTGCTGTTCGGGGCCGCGCCGGCGGCCCTCGGGCTGGCGCTGGGCCTGCTGGTCCAGGGCCTGCTGTTCGCGCCGCAGGACCTGCCGCAGTACGGCATGAACCTGACCACCCTGGTGGCGCCGCTGCTGGCGGTGTCGGTGCTGGCGCGGCACATCGTTCCGGCGCACACCCGGTACGCCGACGTGGGCTATCGCCAGGCCCTGGCGCTGTCGGCGGCTTACCAGGCCGGCATTGTCGCGTGGGTGGCATTCTGGGCGTTCTACGGGCGTGGACTCGCGGCCGGGAACGGCGCCGCGGTCGTGTCCTTCGGCGGCGCCTATGCGATGGTGCTGCTGCTGGAACCCCTGCTGGACCTTGCCGTACTCGCCCTGGCCAGGCAGGCCGGTCGCGCCGGCGACGGCCTGCTGCTCCAGCGCCGGCTGCACCAGCCTGCCCGGGCCATCGCACCCGTGTCGTGAGCGGCCCTGGCGCGCACTGCGCCGGGATCGCCCGGCGGCCGGGTCAGGGTTTCACGCCATCGTCCGCGGCTGCCGCCTCCACCACGCCCGGCACCGGCGTGGCCGCAGGGAAGCTCGCACGCAGCGCGTCCACGCCCTGTTGCGGCCTGGCCAGGGCGGTGAGGTCCTGGCGGTCGGCGCGGCGCTGGGCGGTGCTGTAGGTGGCGGCGCGGTCGCGGCGGGCGATCAGCGCCGGGTCGGCCTCGCCGTCGCGGTTGAACGACCACGCCAGCATCGGCTCGCCCAGCGGCAGCGCATCGCCCGGCGCCACCCCGTCGGCCGAGTGCCAGGTGTGCCAGGTCTTGCCGTAGCTGTTCATTTTGCCGCGCATCAGCTGTTTCTCGGCGGCCAGCGGCAGGTTGGGGGCCGACAGCTGGCCGGTCAGGATCTCGCCGTTGTGCGGGTGCCAGTAACGGCGTTCGGCCGCGGGCAGCTTCAGGAACTGCGCCTCGGAGATGATGTACTCCACGCCGGTGAGGTTGGCCTGCGTGCCGTCGCCGTCGAACAGCGCGCACTGCGCGAAGTCCTCGTTGACCTGCCGGCAGAAGTGGTGCGCTTCCATCTGCCGGTGCGGATCGTCCTTCATCGGGTGGAACCCCACTAGATGGATGTCCATCCCGGCCAGCGGCGCAGTGCGCTGCAGTACCTGCGCGCCGACCTCCAGCGCCTGCGTGTGCGGCGTCTCCGCCCGGCCGGGCGGCGCCACCGCCGGTGCGGGGGACTGGCGCGAACACGCCAGCAGCGAAAACGAAAGAGCGATCAGGATCGACGTGCGCATGCGGGTGCTCCATGGTGGCGGGTGTGCAGACACCGGCAGTCCCCTCCACCGCTTCCGCAGACGGCAGCATTGGCCCGCGGTCGTCAATGCGGGGTTAAACCATGCAAGACAGCTGGGGCGTGGTCACACATCCCAAGCCCATCAACGACCAGGACGAAGCTGAGGAATTCGAGGAACATGACATCCAGCTTCTCGAAGCGAGAGAAAAGCCGGCGGTGGCCTTTCAAGCGTCGGAACAGCCTCTCCACTTCGTTGCGCCGCTTGTACATCTCCCGGTTGTATTCCCAAGGCTCGACCCGATTGGATTTCGGCGGGACCACCGGCACGAAGCCAAGATCGAGCGCCAACTGGCGGGTGTCGTTGCCTTCGTGAGCACGGTCCATCAACGAATGAATCGGCCGCTCCACTGGCCCCAGACGTTCAAGCAACGTGCGGCCTGCCGGTGCGTCATGCGCGTTGCCAGGCGTCAATCCGAAGGTGATGGCTGTTCGAGCATCTGCGGCAAGCCCGATGAATTTTAGAGCGGCCAACAAAACGACTGCGGCCGCCAGGCGGGCGCGGTCGGTGCTCGGAATCGGCATGGACCACTCTTGAATCTTACCCTCCGGTTCTGAGCGCGCCGCCCGCACTCACCTGACCACCGCTCGCTAAGTGTTGTCAGCCGCTCCAAGATCCAGCCATCACCATCCAGCTACCGTTCCGTCGGATCGCGGGTCGCTTGCCCCGCTGATCACACCGTCCACTTCGCGTACCAACGCGCCTGCGTGCCCCATCACCGGGGTATATGCGGGCGACAACTCCACCGCATGCCCGGCATCGCGCAATGCCTGCACCAGCGCCGGATCAAAGCGGTCTTCCAGCTTCAGTGACGTGCTGTCTTCGCCCCATGTGCGGCCGAGCAACCAGCGCGGTGCACTGATGGCCTGTTGCAGCGGCATGCCGAAACGCGCGTAGCGGGAGAAGATGGCGGCCTGGGTTTGTGGTTGGCCTTCGCCGCCCATGGTGCCGTAGGCCATGACGCGGCCATCGTCGAAGGTGGCCAGGGCCGGGTTGAGGGTGTGGAAGGGTTTGCGGCCCGGGGCGAGCGCGTTCCAGCCGTCGGGAGCGAGGCGGAAGCTGCAGCCACGGTTCTGCCAGGTGATGCCGGTACGCGGCAGCACCAGGCCGGAACCGAATTCGAAATAGGTGGACTGGATGCAGCTGACCGCGCGGCCGTGCGTGTCGATCGCGCCGAACCAGACGGTGTCGCCGGCCTGCGAGGGCTGCGGCCAGGGCAGTGCGCTGCGCATGTCGATACGTGCGGCGAGCGCGTCGAGTGCGGCGCTGTCGTCGAGTAGCGCCTGTGCGTCCAGCGTCATCCAGGCGGGGTCGCCGAGGTGTGCGTCGCGGATCAGAAAGGCGTGTTTGGTCGCTTCGATCAGGCCGTGGAGGTGCGCGTAGCTATCGGGGTGTTCGGCATGCAGGCGATCGAACAAAGCGAGAATCAACAGAGATGCCAATCCTTGCGTGGGCGGCGCGTGGTTGTAGAGGCGCGCGCCGTGGATGGCGACCGAGAGCGGCACGCTGGCTTGGGCATGATGGCTTGCGAGGTCGTGTGCGTTGAGCGGGCTGCCGAGCGCCTGCAGGTCGGCGGCGATGTCGTCGGCCAGTGCGCCGCGATAGAAACCGTCCAGGCCCTGGTCGGCCAGCCGCTGCAGGGTGCGTGCGAGTTGCGCTTGTTGCAAGAGTGCGCCTTCTTGCAGCGGCGCGCCGTGCGGTTCGAAGATGTCGGCGTAGGCGCCGGGTTGCGCGCGTAGTTCGGCACTCTTGCTGGCGGCGATGTGCGCACCGCCCAGCGTGACCGGCACGCCGGCGCTTGCGTGGTGGATGGCGTCCTGCAATACGCGCTGCAGCGACACGCTGCCGCCTGCGTGCTGCAGCGCGAGCGCCCAGCCGGAGACGGTGCCGGCGACGGTATTGGCCGCGCCCGGGCCGCGCCACGGAATGCTGGCGTGGCCGCGATAGAAGTCCAGGGTTGCGGCCTGGGCGGCGCGGCCGCAGGCGTCGATGGCGTGCACGCGGCCGTCCGGGTCGTGGATCAGCCAGAAGCCGTCGCCACCGATGCCGGTCATGTGCGGGTAGACCACGGCCAGACAGGCGGCGGTGGCGACGGCCGCTTCGATGGCGTTGCCGCCGTCGCGCAGGACATCGCGCCCGGCCTGCGCGGCAAGGTGGTGCGGGGCCACGACCATGCCGCGGCGTGCGCGCAAGGTATGCAGCATCAGCGTGTCTCCGCCGGTGGGCTGAAGGCGAGCAGCCCGTCGCGTTCGAGTTGCGCGGCGAGCGCGAACAGGCGGTCTTCGCGGCCGGGCGCGGCGATCAGCTGCACGCCCAGCGGTAGGCGGCCGGGGCGCGGCAACGGCGCGGCCAGCACCGGGCAGGCGGCCAGGCCGAGCGGCTGGGTGAAGACGCCTAAGTTGGCGCGTGCGGACACCGGCAGGCCATCGATCTGGATGGTGTCCTGGTCGATGCGTGGTGCCACGCACGGTGTGGCCGGCGCGATCAACACATCCACCGCGTCCCAGAGGCGTTGCATGGCGGTGCCAAACCACTGCGCGAAGCGATGCGCATCGGCCACTGCGCTGGCGGGCAGCTGCAGGCCGGCGAGCAGGCGGTCGCGGGTGGCCGGGTCGAACTGCTCGGCCTGCGTGCTCAGGCCGGCGCGATGGCGGTGGCCGCCCTCGGCAGCGGTGAGCACGAAGGCGGCGGCGCGGGCGCGCTGCGCGTCGGGCAGGTCGATGCTGGTGAGGCTGTTGCAGGCGGTCAGCAGCGTGCTGAGGCCGGCGTCCAGTTCGGGATCCAGGTTGCGCTGGAACCAGCCGCCCAGGCGCGCGATGCGCAAGCTGCCGGCGTTGCAGGACGCCAGCGGGCGACCAAGCATGACTTCATGGACACGGCGCAGATCGGCGATGGAGGTGGCGAACGGGCCGACCACATCCAGCGCATCGACGAAGCCGAACACGCCATCCAGCGGCAACGCGCCGTGCGTGGGGCGCAGGCCGTACACGCCGCACAGCGCGGCCGGGACGCGGATGGAGCCGTTGGTGTCCGAGCCCAGCGCGAACGGCACCAGCCCGGCGGCCACCGCGGCGGCCGAGCCGCCCGACGAGCCACCGGCCAGATGCCGGTGATCGTGCGGGTTGGCGGTGGTGCCGTAGTGCGCGTTGACGGTGGCGAAGCCGTAGGCGAATTCGTCCATGTTGGCGGTGCCCACCAGCACCGCGCCGGCGTCGCTCAGCCGTTGCACCACGGCCGCGTCGCGGCCGGCGGGCGCGCACTGCGCGCGCACGACGGCGCCGGCGGTGGTGACCTGGCCGGCGACGTCGAACAGATCCTTGACCACGAACGGCACGCCGGCCAACGCACCGCCGTCGCTGCCACCGGCCAGCGCGGCCTGCACGCGCGCGGCGTCGGCGGCGGCGCGTGCGGGCAGCAGGCGGGTGATCGCGCGCAGGCTGTCGTTGGCCTGATGGATGCGCGTCAGCGTCTGGGTGGCATGGCGTGCGGCCAGCGTGGGCTGGCTGCGGGTGGTGCTGACGATGGAGGCGATCAGCCCGCGCGGGGTGGTGGTGTCCGGCGCGGCGGGATGCGGGGCGTTGAAGCTGGCGAGCAGCTGCGCGTGGCCGCGCAGCACCTCGGTATTGTGATCGATGCCGGCCTGCCACTGCGCTGGGAGTTGCATGGGGTCACCTTGTTGGGAGCTGGGATTCGTTATTCGGGATTTGGGAGTCGGGATTCGATGTCGCGGCCTGCGGGTGGTGCGAATGCGCCGCTGCTGAACCGGCTAGTGGGCTGCGGCGGACCTGGCAGGATGCACAGACGCGTCAAGTGAGCTGCGGTTGGTGCTACGACCAAGGTGGATGACAGGCGCGGCGTTTCAGCATTGCCAGTCAATCGCCATGGCTCGGGGGCGCAGCCTCATCCGCGCCTTGGGCATCTTCTCCCGAGGGGAGACGGGGGAGCGGCACCCCGACTGCTGGCGGTTGCGGCGCAGTGAGGTGATCGATCAACAACTGCTCGAACGCCGGTACGTCCACCGCGTGCACCACGGTCTGCGCCTGCTCGCCCAGCCCCGGCTGGTACCCCGGTGCCCACGACAGGATGTCGCCGTAGCCGGCATCGAAGGCGGTGTTGGTATCGACGTAGAGCGTCTCGGTCCGTGTCGCCAGCTCGGGGCGCAGCCATACCGCGGTGGCCAGCTCGTCCCACAGCGGAAGACCCGGTTCGCGGCGCCGCAAGGCATGGCCGATGCTGGTATCGGCCGCGCTCATGCGCGCCAGCAGGTCGGGCGTGAGTTCGGTCGCTGTCGACGGATCCACCGGCACCATGGTGATCTTGCGCCAGGGCGCGCGCATGACGATGCTGGCCGCTTCCGGATCCCAGCGGATATTGAATTCGCGGCGTGGCGAGTTGACGAACTCGCGTGCGAACTGCTGCGCGCTGACGCTGTTGCGTTGCTGCCGCGGGTTGAGGCTGCCGCCCATGTAGACCAGCTCGCGTGCCAGCGTGGCGAAGGCCGGATCCAGCGATTGCGCGAGTGCCAGGTTGGTCAACGGGCCTGTGGCAATGATGCTCACCTCGCCCGGATACTGGCGCACCATGCGCAGCATAAATAACGCGGCCGGCTCGTCGCACGCGCGCACCACGCTGGGGTTGCCCAACGCCAACTCGGGCACCACGTCGTGCGCGTGATAACGCGGCGCGCTCTGCACGGTGTCGCCATCCACCCAGTGCTTGGTCCACGCACCTTTCCAGACCAGCTTGCCGTACAGCGCTTCCCAACGCTCGGTGGCGAGCTCGCTGTTGAGCAGCGGATGCACCGGGCCGGGTAGCACCGGAATCTGCGGCTGGCCGGCCAGTTCCAGCAGACGGCAGCTATGCGCCAGCACTTCGTCGCGCCAGATGTTGCCGCTGACCGCGCTGATGCCCAGCACCTCGACCTCGGGCGACTGCAACAGCAACAGCTGTGCAGGCGTGAAGCCATCGATGTCGTCTTCGAGAATGACGCGGCGTCTGGATGAGGTGGGGTGCGGGTCGGTCATTGCGCTTTGGTCAGGGAGGGAAGGGAATGCATTGCAGCGGAAGTCGCATTTGTAGGAGCGTGCCTGCGCGCGACAGGGCGTTACCGGGAAAGCCCGTTCGCGCTCGGGCGCGCTCCTACATGCAACAGCGTGCGCTCGTATTGGGCCAGGTCGGTTTCCAGCTGCCATTGCAGCCGTGCCTTCTCGCTGCCCTGGCGGAATGCCCGACAGGCAGCATCATCGGTGTCGCGCTGCAATGCGGTGGCGCAGGCCTGCGCAGCTTTACCGTCGGTATCCCACAGGCTGGCGCCCGGCAGGAAGCTGTAGGTCAGGCCGTTGCGGGCCAGCTGCTTGAGCGTGGGGTAATCGAGGCCTTGTTCCTGCATCGCGCGTTGATATTCGTGGGTCATGTCCGCGCGGGAGACGCCGGCATCGTCGGTGGACAGCACCACCGGTACACCGGCGCGCAGATACATCGCCAGCGGATGTGCGGGGCCTTTGATGCCGAGGATCACATCGTTGCTGGTGAGGTTGATCTCCACCGCGACCTGCTGGCGGCGCATGCGCTGCAGCAGCCCATCGGCGTCGTCTTCATAAGGCAAGTCCACGCCATGACCGATGCGGCGTGCCCCGGCGTCCACCGCCTGGCGGATATGCGAGCGCAGTTGTGCCGGCGGCACCAGACCCAATGCCAGCTCGCCGGCATGCAGGGACAGCGGCACAGCGGGATAGCGCGCGGCGAAGAAGCGGAACATCGCCATATGCCGCGCGTAATCGGCCAGCGCCACCGGGTTGTCTTCGGGCGCGACGATGTTCAACGCCACCGCGTGGCTGCCACCGGCGGCGATCAGCGCATGCGCCAGCGCCATCTGCCCGAACACCATCGGCTGCGGCAACACGCGCAGCACATAAGGCACGTACCGATACGTCACCTGGCAGCCGGGACGCGCCGTGGGCTGGTCGCATTGCAGCACGCGGCGCACCTGCGCATCGGTGTCGGCAAGCGCGCGTTGTGCGGCCTGCACCAGCGGCGGCAAGGCATCCTGCAAGGCGCGCAGGTTGGCCGCGTCGTCGTCGCCCTTCCAGGGCAGGGACTGCATCTGTTTTGCCGCCTGATCCATCTGCGGCGGGTTGGCGATGATTTCCACATAGGGCACGCGGTCGCGTGCGGCCTGTTCCAGCACTGCGGCCACGGTGTCGGCAACGTGCGCGCGCACCACCGCGTCGAACTTGCCGAAGGTGCTGAAGAACTGATCGTGTCCGGTGGGCTGCGACTGGCTGGGCAGGAACTTGCGCATCGACAAGGCATCCACCACCCGGTCATACAGCGCGGCATTGCGCGTCGCCAGGTCGCGTGCGGGCTCCTGGTCCTTTCCGCACGGCGGTGCGCGCAGGCTCAGGTCGTCCAGTTGCACGCAGGCGCCATCTTCGCTGGCCCACTGCAGGTAATCCTCGGCATACACCGAGCCGGACAGATGGTTGTGCAGGTCGCCGCCCTTGGGCATGGCCTGCAGCCAGGCGCGCAATTGCGCAGGTTGCGCGGCCGCGTCGTGAAACAGCTGCGCCACCTGCTGCTCGCGTTGTTGCGCAGGCGCCTGCGCCGGGCGTGCGAGCGTCATGCCCGGTAACAAGGTGCACAAGCTGAGGATCAGACAGCGATAACGATGTGGCATGTGGTGAGCTCTGAGAATGAGACAGCACGTGGCGCTGCCGGTTGCGGTGCAGCTTGCCGCGCGACGCGGTGGGTGACCAGGGGGCAGGAGATGAAATAGCTGCGGCGACTCGCTCACTCCAAGGCATAGCGCAGCACGAACAGGCCGGCAATCGCCCAGGTGGCCGGATGCACGGCGCGCCAGCGGCCGCTGCCCAGCTTGAGTGCCGCATAGGTGATGAAGCCGAAGGCAAGGCCGGTGGCGATGGAATAGGTGAGCGGCATGGCCAGCATGCAGATCGCAGCCGGTAGCGCGTCGCCGACATCGTCCCACTGGATCTGCGTGCACTCGCGCAGCATCACCGATGCCAGGTAGATCAGCGCTGGTGCGGTGGCATACGCCGGCACCATCGCCGCCAATGGCGAGAACAGCAGCGCCAGCAGAAACAGCGCTGCCACCACCAGCGCGGTGAGCCCGGTACGCCCACCCACCTGTACACCGGCAGCGCTTTCCACGTATGCGGTGGTGCTGGAAGTGCCAAGCAGCGAGCCGGCCAGGATGGCGGTGCTGTCGGCGAGCAGGGCGCGGTCGAACTGGCGACGGTGCGCCTGTGTGTGCAACAGGCCGGCGCGCTGGGCCACGCCCATCAAGGTGCCGGTGGCATCGAACATTTCCACCAGCACGAACACCAGCACCACGTGCAGGACGGCGGTCAGTGCGCCGCTGCCACCATGGCCTTGCAAGGCGCCGGCAATATCCAGCTGCAGCAGCGTAGGCGCCAGGCTCGGCGGCAGCGACAGCACGCCCTGATAGTGCACCAGACCCAGCGCCAGCGCAGCGACGGTGACCGCCAGGATGCCCAGCAACATCGCCCCGCGCACGCGGCGCACCTCCAGTACGCCGATCAGCAGCAGCCCAGCCAACGCAAGCAATGGCTCGGGCCGATGCAAGTCGCCCAGGGTCACCAGCGTCTGCGGATGCGCCACCACCAGCCCGGCTTTTTGCAAGCCGATCAACGCCAGGAACAGGCCGATGCCCGCTGCAATCGCACTGCGCAAGGTGGGTGGGATGCCATCCACCAGCCAGCGTCGCGCGCCGGTGACGCTGAGCAGCAGGAACACGCAGCCGGACACGAACACCAGCCCCAGCGTCTGCTGCCAGCTGTAACCCAGCGTGCCCACCACAGAGAAAGCGAAAAACGCATTCAAGCCCATGCCCGGTGCCATGCCGATGGGATAGTTGGCCAGCACGCCCATCAACAGCGAGCCAAGCGCGGCGGCCAGACAGGTCGCCACGAACACCGCGCCGTGGTCCATGCCGGTGGTGGCCAGGATGTCGGGGTTGACGAAGACGATGTAGGCCATCGTCAGGAAGGTGGTGGCACCGGCCAGGACCTCGGTACGCACGCTGCTGCCATTGTCGGACAGCGCAAATCCGGGCCAGCGCATCAGCGTGCGCCCCGGCACGGGCGGGCGAAGGCGATCACACAAACAACCATCGGCAGGCATCTCATCGGCACAGAGGGGCACGCGCGATTGAGGTGGACGCGCGCGGGCCAAATATCTTGCACTGTGCGACGGCGGTTGCCACGGACCCTTCGCACGGATTGCGCTGCAAGTGCAATGCGTGTTGCGCGGTGTAATGGCATAACCGCAGGCTTTGTCTGTATCTGCGCCGGCGGCGCCTTGTGCACCCATCGATCAAACCGTGAAAGAAGATGCGGGGCTCACGTCCGTCCACAGGTGTCGTGCGACGTTGGCCGCCGCTTCGCGCTGCAGCGTGACCGGCGTCAGCCACCTGCGCGCCCGCTGTCGTCCTGTCTGCGCAGGCGCACGACATACGGAGCGCTCAAAGATCCAGCACCAGCCGCGGCGAGCGGCTACGCGAACAACACAGCGTGATCTGGGTATTGGCGGCGTGCGCGCTGTCGCTGAGCACACTGTCGCGGTGATCCGGCGTCCCGGCAATCACGCCGGTCAGGCAGGCGCCGCACATGCCTTGCTCGCAGGACAGCGGCACCTCGATGCCGGCATCCAGCAGGGCGCTGGCGATGCTGCAGTCGGCCGGCACCTGCACCACGCGACCGCTGGCGGCCAGCTCCACTTCGAAGGCGCTGTCGGCATCGTGGGCCAGGCTGGGTGCGGCGGCGGCGAAGTGTTCGCGGTGCAGTCGCTCCGCGGTCCAGCCATGCGCGTCGGCAAGCAGCGTGAAGTGGTCCATGAAGGCGGCCGGTCCGCACAGGTACAGCTGGTCGTGCGCACGCGCCTGTGCCAGTTCGTCCGGCACATGCACGCGTGGGCTTTCGCCGCCGTCGCTCAGGTGCACCTGCACCTGGCCATGCGTGAAGCCCTGCTGCAGCCGCTGCCCGAACGCCACATCGGCGTGCCGGCGTGCGTAGTAATGCAGCACGAAGGGTTCGCCGCGCGCTTCCAGCGCTTCGGCCATCGACAGCAGCGGGGTGATGCCGATGCCGGCGGCCAGTAAGACGTGGCGCTCGCCCGGATGCAGGGGAAACAGGTTGCGTGGTGTGGAGATGCGCAGGCGGTCGCCGGTGCTCAGCTGCTCGCACAGGTGCCGCGAGCCGCCGCGCGAGGCATCGGCCAGTTTCACGCACAGCAGATAGTGGTCGCGCACATGCGGTGCGCTGGCGATCGAATACTGGCGGATCATGCCGTCTGGCAGGTGCAGGTCCACGTGCGCGCCGGCCTCGAAGGCCGGCAATTCCGCGCCGACCGGCTCCAGCCGGATCGCGCGCTGGCGATGGCCCTGGTCGACGACCTCGGCAACGCGGACCTCGTGCAACTGCATGGCGTGCTCCTTGGCGGTCAGCGCAGGAAGAAGTCGCTATAGCCCTGGCTGCGCAGGCCACGGCGATAGGCGATGGAACTGCGGTCGGCCGGGATATGCACTTCCAGCAGCGGGTCCAGCGGCAGGTATTCGGGGCGCTGCGCCTCGACCATCGCGCGGTCTTCCTCGAATACGCGCAGGTTGAAGGCGTGCACGTCCTCCACTGGCAGATGGGTGTCGAAATTGCGCGCGATCGGCACCAGCAGGCGCGTCTTGTGCTTGGACACCGGGCTGGCCGCGTTCATGATCACCAGCCGCTTGCCCGGTACCGGGAAATGGATGGTGAGGGTGGCGGTGAACGGCAGGTGCACCTCGAAATGGCGCAGCCATTGGAAGTTGGGGTCCACGTCCGGCAGCGGCATGTCCACCGAATAATTGGCCACCGAGCTCAGATAGTCGGCATTGAAGCCGGTCGGCGTTTCGGTGGTGGTGTAGGCCGGCACCTCGCGCTTGTCCGGCTGGGCGAAGGTCGCGGTGTGCACGAAGGCGAAATGCGCCACGTCGATGAAGCCTTCCAGCTGGCGCGCAGCACTGCCGCCGATATCGAAGGCCGGGCAGACGATCTGCTGAAAACCTTCCTCGTCCCAGCCGGGCATCGGCGGGATCTGCACCTCGGCCGCGCTGACGCCGGCCGGTTTGGTCAGGCACACCCAGATCAACCCGTAGCGCTCGGCCGCCGCGTAGGTGTGCAGACGCATCTTGGCCGGAATGTTCTGATTGGGACTGGCGGGGATATGGTTGCAGCGCCCGCCCGCGCCGAAGCGCAGCCCATGGTAGGCGCAGACCACGCCGCCGCCATCGGCGGTGCCCATGCTCAGCGGCACGCCACGGTGCGGGCAGACATCGCGCGCGGCCACCAGCTCCTCGCCCAGCCGGTACAGCACCAGCGGCTCGTCCAGCAGGGTGGCCTTGAATGGCGCCTCGCCCACCTCGCTGCTCAGCGCCACCGCGTGCCAGTGCTGGGCCAGGCGCTGCCAGTCGGCGGCGGCGAAGGTGCAGTGCAGCGGCAGGGCGGGGACGGCGACATCCATGGGTCCAGTCTCTGGCGGAGGGCGGGAGCGGTGCCGGATTGACTCTAGGAAGCCGGGGGTGTGTTATCAAACATCGATTTTCAGCCAAGCCATTGCAAAAAATGCAACGCCAACCGAGCCCCGCCGCATGCTGACCTTTTCCCGCTTCACCCGTTACTTCATCGAAGTGGCCCGCTGCGGCAGCATCCGCAAGGCCTCCGACGTGCTGCACGTGTCGGCCTCGGCGATCGACCGGCAGATCCTCAAGGCCGAAGAAGAGCTGGGCGCGCAGTTGTTCGAGCGCCTGCCCGGCCGGTTGCGGCTGACCGCCGCCGGTGAGCTGCTGCTGGTGGAC
Organism: Xanthomonas arboricola pv. populi; assembly: GCF_002939945.1. GTDB lineage: Bacteria > Pseudomonadota > Gammaproteobacteria > Xanthomonadales > Xanthomonadaceae > Xanthomonas > Xanthomonas arboricola_A. The sequence continues at coordinate 120,037 of NZ_MDEB01000004.1, forward strand.
GTGCGCGGCTGGGAGAAGGCCTACGCGCGCACGCTGGAGCGCTTCGACGAGCTCAAGGGACTGCGCCGCGGGCATGTGGAGATCGCCATGATCGACGCGCTCAGCGAGGGCGTGGTGCCGGCGGCGGTGGCGGCGCTGGTGCAGGAGTACCCCGGCATCACCTTCAACCTGTCCACCGCGCGCAACCAGCGGGTGATGGAAATGGTGACCTCGGCCGATGTGGACATCGGCCTGCTGCTGGACCCGGTGAGCAGCGTGGACCTGGAGGTGCGCGCATTTGCCGACATCCCGTTGGGGATTGCGATGCCGGTCGGCCACCCGCTCAGCACCCGCACCGAGCTGCAGCTGAGCGAGACGCTGGAGCATCGCCTGCTGCTGCCGGCCGCCCCGTTGATCGTCGGCGAGCACGCCAAGGTGCTGTACCAACGCCAGCACATCGACGTGAAGCGGCTGACGCATTGCAACGATGTGCGCACCCTACGCGGGCTGGTGCGTGCCGGTGCCGGCGTGGGCCTGATGTCCTGGCTGGACGCGGCACCGGATGTGGCCGACGGCCGGCTGGCGTTCGTGCCGTTCCGCCGCCACCTGACCAAGCCGATGACGCTGGCGGTGTGCGTGGCCCCGCAGCGGCAACTCTCGCGCTCGGCGCAACTGGCGATCCAGGCACTGGCGGCGAAGATCGATGCGATGGTGGTGCCGGTGGTGGGGTGAGTGTGCTGCGCAAGCGGCCCTCACCCCTGCCCCTCTCCCGCGGGCGGGAGAGGGGAAAGGCCGTGCGTTCGTGCAGGCCGATGGCATGCAGGTACTGCCATTCGCATGCAGGTACCGCCGATACACGCAGCTGGCGCCGTGCGTTTCCCTTCTCCCGCCTGCGGAAGAAGGTGCCCGCAGGGTGGATGGGGGCATACCGGTACTGCCATTCGCATGCAGGTACGCCGATAACACGCAGTTGACGCCGTGTGTCTCCCTTCTCCCGCCTGCGGGAGAAGGTGCCCGCAGGGCGGATGAGGGCAACGTCCACCCAGTACAATTACATCTGCTCTTTCAGGCGGCACCCGTAGCATGCAGTTGATCGATATCGGCGCCAACCTGACCCACGACTCCTTCGACCGCGACCGCGACGCAGTGCTGCAACGTGCACGCGAGGCGGGCGTTGCGCAGCTGGTGATCACCGGCGCCAGCCGCGAGCATTCGCCGCTTGCACTTCAGCTGGCCCAGCAGCACCCCGGATTCCTCTACGCCACCGCCGGTGTGCACCCGCACCACGCAGTGGAATTCACCGTCGAATGCGAGGCCGAAATGCGCACGCTGCACGCGCATCCGCAGGTGGTGGCAGTGGGTGAATGCGGGCTGGATTATTTCCGCGATTTCGCCCCGCGCCCGGCCCAGCACAAGGCCTTCGAGCGCCAGCTGCAAGTGGCTGCCGATAACGGCAAGCCCCTGTTCCTGCACCAACGCGAGGCGCACGACGATTTCATGTCGATCATGCGCAGCTTCGATGGCCGGCTCGGCCCGGCCGTGGTGCATTGCTTCACCGGCACACGCGAAGAACTGTTCGACTACCTGGACCGCGATTACTACATCGGCATCACCGGCTGGCTGTGCGATGAGCGCCGCGGCGTGCATCTGCGCGAGCTGGTGCGCAACATCCCGGCCAACCGGTTGATGATCGAAACCGATGCACCCTACCTGCTGCCGCGCACGCTCAAGCCGATGCCCAAGGACCGCCGCAACGAGCCGATGTTCCTGTCGCATATCGTGGAAGAACTCGCGCGCGATCGTGGCGAGGACGTGGCGCTGACCGCGGCCAACAGCACGGCGGCCGCGCGGGCATTTTTCCGTCTGCCCGCGCCTGCAGCCGCGGCATGACGTGTGCGGCGTGGGCGATCACGCCGCCAGCAACTCCCAGCCCTGCGCATCGCGCAGGCGCAGCCCCGGTTGCGGTGCATCCACGCTGACCCGTACACCACTGGCCCACGGCAACTGCCGTTGCTGCGGAAACCAGCGCCGCGCCTGATCGACGACGATCAACAGGCCATCATCGTCGCCCAGCGCGGCAAAGCCTTCGACCGTCGGCGCAAACGGGCGCACGCCGAAGTGATGGGCGACGCTGCTGGTCACCGCCGCGACATCGTTGCTGGGTAATCCGATTTCGCTGACACACAGCAACTCTTCGCCGTGAAACGCACCGTCGCCGGTGACCACGTCCTGCAGCGCCCGACGCGCGATCAACTCGAGTACCGCGCCATCGGGGCCGGCGAAATACACCGAGTGCGATTGCCATACGCCGTCCAGTTGGAACTGCCGACGGCCGTGTGGATCGGCAAGCAGGTTGCTGCGTGCGCCGATCCATTGCGCAGCGGCGTCGAAGCGCGACGGCGCCACGTTGAACGCCAGATGCACGCTGCCCACCGGCTGCTGTGTCTGCACGCATTCCAGGGTGCTCCAGCCGATGCGAACGCTGTTGCCGTGTTGCGGCAGCTTCAGCACGTCGCGATAGAAGCGCAGGCTGATGTCGGGATCGAGGCAGGGCAACAACAGATGGCGAAGATGCATGGCAGGCGCACGTGGTGGAAGGAGCAGGCATTGAACGACCTCAACCGCGGTTGAGGTCAAGCCATGTGTTCGGATTCGGCAGGGCACTTGCGCGCGCTGGCAACGGGCATGATGTCTGCAGCGGAGGCCTTCGCCGCGACGAGGCCGCCACGCAAGCATCGCGGGCATGTGCGCTTCCACACGACCAACGGCTTCTGGTGTGGCTGACAGGGTGCGTTGATCAGACCTCGGCTCAAAAAGACAGCGCCATCGCTGGTTGCGGGCAAAGCAATCCAACATCTTTCAGCTTGTTGGCAGGTAGGAGCGCACTCGTGCGCGAGGGCGTTACCGGGACAGCCACATCGCGCACGAGTGCGCTCCTACAGCAACCGTGGTGCCGTCGGCTCAAGATCACCCTCGCTCAAAGCACTTCCGCCAGCGCCCACAGATGCCGCACCAACGGCGCGGTGTCCAATGCGCCTGGCGCTACCGCCAGGGCGAGCCGGGCCAGCGGCATCTGCCCTTCGATATCCAGATAGCGCACGCCGGGCAGCTGCAGCTGCGCGGTGGAGGCCGGCACCACCGACACGCCCAGTTCGGCGGCGACCAGATTGACGATGGACGACATCTGCGGCGCCTCCTGGGTGATGCGCAGGGTCACGCCGGATTGCCGGCAGGCGGCGAGGATCTCGTCGTACAGGCTGGAACCGAAGCTGCGCGGGAACAGGATGAACGGCTCGCCCGCCAGCGCCGCCAGTGGCGCGCTGTTGCGTTCGGCCAGACGATGCGCGGTCGGCACGGCGATCTTCATCGGTTCGTCGGCAAAGCGCAGCAGTTGCAGGTCGGGCGGCGTGCTCAGGCCGTAGCGCACGAAGGCCGCGTCCAGGCGGCCATCGGCCAGGGCCACCAGCAGTCCGGCGGTGTTGGTTTCTTCCAGCAACAGCTCGACCTGCGGCCATTGCCGGCGAAAGTCGCGGATCAGGTGCGGCACCACCGGGTTGAACGCGGCCGAGGCGGTGAAGCCCAGGCGCAGCCGGCCGGATTCGCCACGCGCCACCCGCCGTGCGGTTTCCGCGGCGCGCTCCACATCGGCAAGCACGCGGCGCACCTCGACCAGGAAGGCCTCGCCGGCCGGGGTCAGCTCGGCGCCGCTGTGGGTGCGCCGGAACAGCGGGGTGTCCAGATCGCGCTCCAGCGCCTGGATCTGCTGGCTCAAAGGCGGCTGGCCGATGCCGACCCGTGCCGCAGCGCGGGTGAAGTTGCCCTCCTCGGCGACGGCCAGGAAGTAGCGCAAATGGCGAAGTTCCATGCTATCTGTTCTGCATATGGCAACTGCCAGAATCATATATTGGACAGGGGGTCATGGCGGGCGAATACTCGCCGTCCCATGTCTCGATGCTGCTCCCTTGTCTTCTCCTGATCACCGCGCCGGCAGCTTGCCGGGCACCACCGACGGCCTTGCCAACAACGCACCCGCTGCCGACGCGCCCGCCAGCGGCCGCATCCGGTTGGCGCTGTTCCTGGCCGGCTTTGCCACCTTCTCGCTGCTGTACAGCGTGCAGCCGGTACTGCCCGAGTTTGCGCGCGCCTTCGGCGTGGACGCGGCCACCGCTTCGCTGCCATTGTCGCTGGCTACCGGCGCGCTGGCCCTGGCGATCTTCTGCGCCGGCGCAGTGTCGGAGAACCTGGGCCGGCGCGGGCTGATGTTCGTGTCGATCGCGCTGGCCGCGCTGCTCAATCTGATCGCCGCATTCCTGCCGCACTGGGGCGCGCTGGTGCTGGTGCGCACCTTGTCCGGTATCGCGCTGGGCGGAGTGCCGGCGGTGGCGATGGTGTATCTGGGCGAGGAACTGCCGGCCAACAAGATGGGCGCGGCCACCGGGTTGTATGTGGCCGGCAATGCCTTTGGCGGCATGAGCGGACGCATCGTGATGAGCGTGCTGACCGATCACTACGACTGGCGCACCGCACTGGCGATGCTGAGCGTGTTCGACCTGCTGTGCGCGCTGGCGTTCTTCTGGTTGCTGCCGCCGTCGCGCAACTTCGTGCGCCGGCACGGCATCAACCTGCGCTTCCATCTGCGCGCCTGGGCCGGGCATCTGCGCGATCGCAACCTGCCGTTCCTGTTCGCGCTGCCGTTCCTGTTGATGGGCGTGTTCGTCTGCCTCTACAACTATGCCGGCTTTCGACTGGGCGGGCCGGAATTCGGCTTGAGCCAGAGCCAGATCGGCATGATCTTCAGCGCCTATGTGTTCGGCATCGTCAGTTCGTCGGTGGCCGGTGCGGCGTCGGATCGCTTCGGGCGCGGCCCGGTGGTCACTACCGGCATCGTGCTGTGCGTACTCGGCGTGGCGCTGACCCTGGCGCATGTGCTGGCGCTGGTGGTGGGCGGCATCGTGTTGCTGACGATCGGCTTTTTCATTGCGCATTCGGCGGCCAGCGCGTGGGTGAGCCGGCTCGGCGGTGCGCATCGCAGTCACGCCGCGTCGCTGTATCTGCTGGCGTATTACGCCGGCTCCAGCGTGATCGGCGCGCTCGGCGGCTGGTTCTGGCAACACGGTGGCTGGGGCGCGTTGGTCGGCATGTGCCTGACCTTGCTGGCGCTCGCCTTTGCGGCGGCCTACGTGCTGCGCCAACGCGCCGACAACGCGCGGCCGTACGGTCGCTTTGCGCCGCATCCTGCACGCGGCGAGTGACGCAGATCGACCGACGCGGCGGGCTAAGGGGCGTGCTTGCGGCGCTTGCTTGGAATCACCAAGAAGGCCCCCAGACTATGTGCCAACCATCCGTGTGTACATTCGCATTCGTGAGCACCTCATTCCCCCTGCCAGCACCGCGCAAGGCCCCGCAGCAAGCGCGCTCGCGCGCCACCGTGGAGGTCATCCGCCAGGCCAGCATTCAGGTGCTGGTGGCCGACGGATTGCAGGGCTGCACCACCACGCGGGTGGCCGAGCGTGCCGGCGTGTCGGTCGGCAGCGTGTACCAGTACTACCCCAATCGTCAGGCGATGTTGATCGCGTTGCTGCAATGGCATCTGCAGACGGTGATCGATGCGGTGGAACGGGCCTGCGCACAACAGCACGGGCGCGCCCTGGCGCAGCAGTGCGAGGCCATGGTGCATGCCTTCGTGCAGGCCAAGCTGCAGCACGTGGATGTCGCGCGCGCGCTGTACGCCATTGCCGAACTGCATGGTGGCGCCGCGCTGGGGTCGCAGGCGCGCAAGCGCTCGCAGCAGGCGTTTGCCGCCGCGCTCGCCACCGCCGCCGATGTGCGCTTCGACGATTGCGAGGCGGTGGCCGAGATCGGCATGGCGGCCATCACCGGGCCGGTGAAGAGCCTGCTCGACGATGGCGCGCCTGCTGCGCGGATTGCGCCGCTACAGGCGCAACTGGTGGTGTTGCTGCACAGCTACCTCATGGCCACCGGAGTTGCCCGATGACGGCGGCACCGGTTCAGGACGGCAACGCGCTACAGGACTTCATCGAACGTCATCGGCGCCTGTTCGTGCTCACCGGCGCCGGCTGCAGCACCGATTCGGGCATTCCCGATTACCGCGATCTGCAAGGTGGCTGGAAGCGTCCGCAGCCAGTGACGTTTCAGGCCTTCATGGGCGAGCTGTCCACGCGGCAGCGCTATTGGGCGCGCAGCCTGGTCGGCTGGCCGCGTTTCGGCTTGGCGCAGCCCAATGCCACCCACCACGCACTGGCCGCACTGGAAGCGCGCGGCCAGCTGGAACTGCTGCTGACGCAAAATGTCGACCGCCTGCATCAGGCGGCCGGCAGTGGTGCGGTGATCGATCTGCATGGCCGGCTCGATGTGGTGCGCTGCATGGGGTGCGAGCGGCGCATGCCACGTACCGAGTTCCAGCTGCTGCTCGAACAGGCCAATCCCGGCTGGGCCGACCTGGACGCCGCGCAGGCGCCCGATGGCGATGCGGATCTGGACGAGGTGGCCTTCGACAGTTTTGCAGTGCCGCCGTGCCCGGTCTGCGGCGGCGTGCTGAAGCCGGATGTGGTGTTCTTTGGCGAGAACGTGCCGCGCGAGCGCGTGGAGCGTGCGTTTGCGCATCTGCAGGCGGCCGATGCGGTGTTGGTGGTGGGTTCGTCGCTGATGGTGTATTCGGGCTTTCGTTTCGTGCAGGCCGCTGCACGCAACGGCCTGCCGATCGCCGCACTCAACTTCGGGCGCACCCGTGCGGACGAATTGCTCAGCCTGAAGGTCGAACAGTCGTGCGCGCAGGCGTTGGCCTTCCTGCACGCGCCGTTCGATCCGGTGCGTGCACGCAGCATCAATGACGCCAGTGCGCGCTCGGCATGACGCAGTGATCCATCGCAGCGGTTGTACTCACGCGCGTGGCGCAGTGCAATGGGCCTCCCCGTGTCATCTGTGGATGCCCCCTTGAGCCAGCTGTTCTCCCCCATCCGCTTCGGTCCGCTTGCGCTCGCCAACCGGATCGTCGTCGCCCCGATGTGCCAGTACTCCGCACAGGACGGCCGCGCCAGCGACTGGCACCGCATCCATCTGGGCACCTTGTCGCAATCCGGTGCCGGCCTGCTGATCCTGGAAGCGGCCGCAGTGCAGCCGCAGGGGCGCATCTCCTACGCCGACCTTGGCCTGTACGACGATGCCACCGAGCAGGCGCTGGATGAGGTACTGCAATCGGTGCGGCGCTGGTCGCCGATGCCGATCGGCATTCAACTGGCACACGCCGGACGCAAGGCCTCCACCGATCTGCCGTGGAACGGCGGCGAGGCGATTGCGCCGGATCATACGCATGGCTGGCAGACCGTGTCCGCATCGGCGCTGGCGTTCCGTGACGGTCAGCCGTTGCCGCAGGCACTGGACGAGGCCGGCATCTATGCGGTGGTGCAGGCCTTTGTCGATGCGGCACAGCGCGCCGAGCGCCTGGGCCTGGCGCTGGTCGAGCTGCATGCCGCGCATGGCTATCTGATGCATCAGTTCCTGTCGCCGCTCAGCAATCAGCGCAGCGATGCGTATGGCGGCTCGCTGGAAAACCGTATGCGGCTGACGCTGCGCATCTTCGACGCGGTGCGCGCGGCGGTGTCGGACAGGATCGCCATCGGCGTACGCATCTCGGCCACCGATTGGGTGGAGGGCGGCTGGGATCTTGCGCAGAGCATCGCCTTGTCCAAGGCGTTGGATGCGCGCGGTGCGCACTACATCCATGTCTCCAGCGGCGGGCTGGATCCGCGCCAGCAGATTCCGGTGCAGGCGGGCTATCAGATTCCGTTTGCGCAGCAGATCAAGGCGCAGGTCAACACGCCGGTGATCGGTGTGGGACTGATCACCGAGCCGGCGCAGGCCGAGGCGATCCTGCAGGACGGCCAGGCCGATGCGATCGCCCTGGCGCGCGGCATCCTGTACGACCCGCGCTGGCCGTGGCATGCCGCCGCCGCACTGGGCGCCTCGGTCACGCCTGCGCCGCAATACCTGCGCTGCGAGCCGCGTGAGGCGCGCGGCGTGTTCGCCAGCTGATTGACGCTGGGAGTGGTAAAGAAGCAGAGCGGGCCGGTGTTTGGATTGCCGCTCTTGACGCAAGATCGAATAAGGAAAACAGATGCCGATAGGATTTCTGGGCTTGGGCACGATGGGCCTGCCGATGGCGCACAACCTGCTGCGCGGCGGTTTCGAGCTGAGCGTGTGGAATCGCTCGCCCGGGCGCGCGCAGTCGCTGCGGCAGGCCGGCGCCACGGTGGTGGATGCACCGCGCGACGCCGCACACGGCCCGTTGCTGTTTTCGATGCTGGCCGACGACAACGCGGTGCGCGCGACCGTGCTGGAGCAAGGTGTGCTGGACGCGCTGCCGGCCGGCAGCGTGCACGTCAACATGGCCACCATCTCGGTGGCATTGGCGCACGAGTTGACCGCCCTGCATGCCGAGCGCGGTGTGGCCTACGTGGCCGCACCGGTGCTCGGCCGCGTCGATGTGGCCGAAGCCGGCAAGCTCAACATTCTGGCCGCCGGCGACGAGGCGGCGTTGGCGCGCGTGCAACCGATGTTCGATGTGCTCGGCCAGCGCACCTGGGAGATCGGCCGCACCCCCGAGCAGGCCAATGCGGTCAAGCTGGCGGCCAACTTCTGCCTGGCCAGCGCGATCGGCGCCATGGCCGAAGCCAGCGCGCTGGCACGCGGCCACGGCGTGGATGCCACCCAGTTCCTGGGCATGCTCACCAGCACCTTGTTCGCCGCGCCCGCGTACCAGGGCTACGGCCGCCTGATCATGCAGCGCGAATACCTGCCGGCCGGCTTCACCGCCACCCTGGGTCGCAAGGACGTGGATCTGGCGATCCAGGCCGGCGCCGACAAGCAGGTACCGATGCCGCTGGGCGAGTTGCTGCGCGTCGGCCTGGACGAGGCGATCGCGCATGGCGACGGCAACGCTGACTGGGCCGTGCTGGCAGAGGTGTCGGCGCGGCGGGCAGGGCAGGTGGCCTGATCGCAACGCAGGGGCGCGTGTGGGTTGCGCGCATCGCGCTTCGCTTGAAGACGACGCGCGATGCGTCTTGCTCACCTCAACATGCGGCAGACCTTCTAAAATGCCGGCTCGTGACAGCCGCCGCTCCAGGGAGGATGCGATGCGACACCTGCATATCACGCTCGGTTCGACCGAGCGCACACCGCGCGCACTGACCTGCGCCGGTGGTACACGATGACCGCCGTACCGGTCGTCGACCAGGGCCCGGTGGGCCCGGACCATCCCGAGCATCCGGACCACTATCTGTTCGCGCAGATCCGCGAAGCGGTGGCCGTGCTCGATGCCGAATTGAACAAACCCACTGACGAGGCCAGCGTCCGCATGGCTGCGCGCCTGCTGCCGCTGGCCAAGCAGCATGGCTTTGACCAGGTGGATTACGTGGTGCTCAGCCGGCACGTCGGCGAGATGGGCGAAAACGTGTTTCTGGTGCGTGGCGAACTGGCCGACCCCGCGCATCTGCGTGCGCACATCACCACCCAGGAAGCGATGGAGACCTCGGTGGAGGCATCGATGGCGCAACTGGACGAGATCAATCGGCGACTGATGCTGCGCCTGCCGCCGCGCTGAGTCGCACCGGAAAGTTACGGGCGCAAGCACTGCGCCCGCAGCCGGGCGCATTGGCTATCATTGTGCCGATGCGCTCCGACTACATTCTTACCCTGTCCTGCCCCGACCGCACCGGCATCGTCTATCGCGTGACCGGGCTGCTGTTCGATCTGGCCTGCAACATCCTCGACGCACAGCAGTTCGGCGACGACGAAAGTGGCCGCTTCTTTCTGCGCGTGCACTTCGACAAACCGCCGGGCACCGACATTGCCGTGCTGGAACGCCGCTTTGCGCTGTTGGCCGATGAATTCCAGATGGACTGGCAGCTGCACGATGCGCGCCGTCGTGCGCGGCTGCTGGTGCTGGTGAGCAAGCAGGGGCATTGCCTCAACGATCTGCTGTTCCGCATGCACAGCCGGCAATTGCCGGTGGATATCGCGGCGGTGGTGTCCAACCACGCCGACTTCGCGCCGCTGGCCGCCTCCTATGGCATCGCCTTCCACCATCTGCCGGTGAGCGCTGACACGCGCGCTGCGCAGGAAGCGCAGCTGCTTGCCCTGGTCGAGGCGCTGCAGGTCGATCTGGTGGTGCTGGCGCGCTACATGCAGATTCTTTCGCCCGAGTTGTGCCGCGCATTGGCAGGGCGGGCGATCAATATCCATCACAGCTTCCTGCCCAGCTTCAAGGGCGCGCAGCCGTATCACCAGGCGCACGCACGCGGGGTCAAGATCATCGGTGCCACCGCGCACTACGTCACCGAAGACCTGGACGAAGGCCCGATCATCGAACAGGACGTGGCGCGCGTGGATCATGCGATGACGCCGCGCGATCTGGTGCGGCTGGGCAGCGATACCGAATCGCTGGTACTCGCGCGTGCGGTGCGTCGCCATGTCGAGCACCGTATCGTGCTCAATGGCCATCGCACGGTGGTGTTTCGCTAGCGATCGCCGTCGCGCATTCCCAGGGACGGTTGCGGCACGCGCAGTGGAGCAGTGGTCGGGCCACGTCCTGCCAGCGAGCGCGCCGGCCTGGCGCCCCTGTCGCACTCTCCTCGCCGCTCCCTCCCGGAATTGTTTGCATGTCGCTAATCCCCGGCTCCAGCGCTCGCGCGCAACAGCACGCCACCCGCGCGGCGTTCTTCATTCCCGGCTTTGCTGCCGCGGTCTGGGCGGTGCTGGTGCCGTTCGCCAAATCCAGGACCGGCGTGGACGATGGCGCGCTCGGCCTGATCCTGCTGTGCCTGGGGGCAGGCTCGTTTCTGGCGATGCCGCTGGCGGGGGCCTTGTCGGCGCGCTTCGGCTTCCGTGCGGTCATGGCGGTAACAGCGGTGCTGATCTGCATCAGCCTGCCGTTGCTGGCCGTTGTCGCCAATCCGTGGATGCTGGGCGCGGTGCTGTTCGTGTTCGGCGCCGGCGTGGGCGCGATGGATTGCGCGATGAACATGCAGGCGGTGGTGGTCGAGCGCGATGCCGGGCGCGCGATGATGTCGGGATTCCACGCGTTTTTCAGCATCGGCGGTTTTGTCGGTGCCGGCGCGATGACCTTGCTGCTGTCGGCGCAGGTTTCCCCGCCGGGCGCGGCGGTCGCCGGGGTGATCGCCATGCTCGTTGTCGGCGTGCTGTCGGTGCGCCACTGGCGGACCGAGCGCGTGGCGCAACAGGGGCCGTTGCTGGCGCTGCCCAGGGGCATCGTGCTGTTCATCGGCATCCTGGCGTTTGTGGTGTTTCTGGCCGAAGGCACCATTCTGGACTGGAGCTCGGTGTTCCTGGCCGATGTGCACCAGGTCGCCCCGAGCACCGCCGGCATGGGCTATGTGGTATTTGCATTGACCATGACGGTGACGCGTCTGCTGGGCGATGCGGTGGTGGAGCGCCTGGGGCGCATCCGTTCGATCGTGCTGGGCGCGCTGCTGGCCGGCGCGGGCTTCTGCGTGCTCACGCTGGTGAGCCCGTGGCAGGCCTCGTTGGCCGGCTACGTGTTGGTCGGCCTGGGCTGCGCCAACATCGTGCCGGCCCTGTTCTCGTTGGCCGGCAACCAGACGCGCATGCCGGAGAGCATCGCCATCACTGCGGTCACCACACTGGGCTATGCCGGCATCCTGGCCGGGCCGGCCCTGATCGGTTTCGCCGCGCATGGCATCGGCCTGGTCGGCGCCTTGCTCGGTGTTGCGGTGCTGATGGTGGGTGTGGCGATTTCGACGCGTTGGTTGAAGGTGTGAGTGTTGGGGATCGCGCCTGTGGTTGCTGGGGTGTCGGGAGTGCGTCGCGCGCAGGCACGCTCCTACGAGTGGATATTGATTACGCTTCGGTGGGTAGATACTCGAAGCGATAGCCCACGCCGTACACCGAGCGCACCCATTCTTCGCCGCCCACCTCGGCCAGCTTGCGGCGCAGGTTCTTGATGTGGCTGTCCACGGTACGGTCGGTGACGATGCGGTGGTCCACATATACGTGGTCCATCAACTGTTCGCGCGAGTAGACACGCCCCGGAGCCGCGCACAGCGTGCGCAGCAGGCGGAACTCGACCTGGGTCAGATCCAGGTCGCGCCCGGCCACGCTGGCGCGGCAGGCGGCATCGTCGATCAGCAATCCGTGCGTGGGCACCGCGTTGGGATCGTGCCGGTGGCGGCGCAGCACCGCACGCACCCGTGCGATCACCTCGCGCGGGCTGAAGGGCTTGCAGATGTAGTCGTCGGCACCGATCTCCAGCCCGAGCAGGCGGTCGATCTCTTCGGCGCGCGCGGTCACCATGATCACCGGCACCGCGCCGAGGCTGCGCAGCTCGCGGCAGATGTCCATGCCGTCGCGATTGGGCAGCATCAGGTCCAGCAACACCAGGTCCGGCGACTGCGCGCGAAACGCAGCGATCGCCTGCGCACCATCGGCCACCCAATGATGCGAATAGCCGGCCGCGTGCAGGTACTCGCCCAGCACCGCGGCCAGGCGCGGTTCGTCTTCGACGATCAGCACGTGCGCGTTCGGTGCTGCGGTGGTGGCGGCGTCGTCCATCAGGCCTCCAGGGCCGGCAGCCGCAGCGTCACGCGCAGGCCGCCCAAGGGCGAAGGTGTGGCGTGGATCTCGCCGTCGTGCGCGCCGACGATATTGCGGCAGATCGCCAGGCCCAGCCCGCTGCCGCCGCTGGCGCGATTGCGCGAGCCTTCCACGCGATAGAAGCGCTCGAACAGGCGATCGAGCTTGTCTGCCGGCACGCCGGGCGCGCTGTCTTCGATCACGATCTCCACCAGGTGCGCGCGCCGTGCGCACTGCACCCGCAACTGGCCGCCGGCATCGGTGTAGCGCAAGGCGTTTTCCAGCAGGTTGGACAGCAGCTGCTGCAGGCGACGCTCGTCGCCGTCGACATGCACCGGCGCGGTGATGCCGTGGGCCTGCAGCGTGAGCCCGGCTGCGGCAATGCGCGTGCGCATGCCGGCCAGCGTGGACTGCAGCACCACGCTCAGATCGATCGGCGCGCGCCGGTAGGCCAGCGCGCCGACATCGGTCAGCGACAGATCGTAGAGATCCTCGATCAGCTTGCCGAGCTGGCCGACCTCCTGGTGCAACGAGGTCAGCGACTCGCGCGTCATCGGCCGGATGCCGTCCTGCAGCGCTTCCAGCTCGGCGCGCAGCACCGCCAGCGGCGTGCGCAACTCGTGCGAGACATCGGCCATGAAATCGCGGCGCGCGCGTTCGTTGTTGTCCAGCGCCTGCGCCAGTTGGTTGAAGTCGCGCGCGAGCTGGTCGAGCTCATCGCGCATGCCGGCCTCCAGGCGCGTGCCGTAGTCGCCGGCCGCCAGGCGATGGGTTGCCGCGGTCAGGCTGCGCACGCGGCGCAGCAAGGTGCGCGACAGCAGCCAGCCGAACAGCGCGGCCACCATGATGGATGCCGCGCCGACGGTCCACCACAGACGTTGCTGGGCCTGGTAGAAACGCGCGTCGTTGGCGGTCAGCACCTTCTCGAAGGGCAGCATGCCCATCCAGCCCACCGTCTGCCCGTGCACCACCACCGGGCGCAGCGTGTCGGTGCGGCTGACGTCGGGGTTGCCGATGATCACCCGGTAGTCGCGATCCAGCAGCGCGAAACGAAACACCGCGCCGGTCTGATCGGAGATCGGTGGGGCGCGCAGCGGCAGGTTCTGCGGCAGCTCCGGGCGCATCAGCACGAACCAGGCATCGGGATTGTCGCGGATGAAGTTCCAGTCGCCGTGCTTGGCGTAGTCGGCCTGCACGCGCGGCAACACTTCCAGCATCCGCTCGATGCCCTGCTCGCTGAGATAGTCGAGAAACTGCTTTTTGAGCAGCAGCTGCCCGGCCAGGCCATTGATCAGCAGCACTGCAATGCAGGCGCTGAGGATGGCGAGGAAGAGTTTGGCGGTGATTCCGAGTTTCATCGACGTGGGGAAAACCTTGTTGCGAATGAGGTCATGCACGCGCGCCTGCTGCAATGACTGCCTGCATCGACTGGGTAGTGGGGCGCCGGCGGCTGCCGGCACGGATGCGGCGCCGGTCTTGCACAACCGTATTGGGACTTCATTAAACCCCGAAAGCAAGCGCCTGCTGTCTGTCGATGCGAATCTTCAAATTTGCTCCATATTCGCGGCGTAGCGTGCGCATCCTCCGATCACTCCCGAGTGCGCCGTATGCGTTGCGTTGCTTCCTCCCGTTCTGCCGTGGTGCCGCGTCAATGGCTGCTGGCCGCCATGATCACCGTCGTGCTGGCGGCGTGTTCGCCTGCGCAAGCGCCGCAGCAGCGGCAAGTGGAAGTGGGCGTGCAACGCGTGGACGTGCAGCGCCTGGCGCTGGACCAGACACTGCCCGGGCGCACCGTGGCCTATCAAAGTGCGCAGGTGCGCCCGCAAGTGGGCGGCATCCTGCGCAAGCGGCTGTTCACCGAAGGCGAGCAGGTGCAAGCCGGGCAGGTGCTGTACCAGATCGAGCCCGCACCGTTCCAGGCCGCCTACGCGTCCGCGCAAGGCGAACTGGCGCAGGCCGAAGCGGCGGTGCTGTCGGCCAGGCCCAAGGCGCAGCGGTATCAGACGCTGGTCAAGCTCGATGCGGTCAGCCAGCAGGACGGCGACGACGCCGCCGCCACCTTGCGCCAGAACGAAGCCGCAGTCACCGCGGCCAGGGCGGCGTTGCAGACCGCAAAGCTCAATCTGGATTTCACCCGCATCACCGCGCCGATCAGCGGCCGTATCGGCACTTCGAGCTTCACCCCGGGCGCGCTGGTCACCGCCGACCAGACCGATGTGCTGACCACCATCAACCAGCTCGATCCGATCTATGTGGATGTCAGCCAGTCCAGCGCGCAGCTGCTGCAGCTGCGGCGCAAGCTCGCTGCCGGTCAGCTCAAGGCGGTCGATGGCAAGGCCGAGGTCAAGCTGTTGCTGGAAGACGGCACTGCCTACGCGCGCACCGGCACGCTGGAAGTGGTGGACACCGCAGTGGATGCCACCACCGGCACGGTGAAACTGCGTGCAGTGATTCCGAACCCCGATCATCTGCTGCTGCCCGGCATGTACGTCAAGGCGGTGCTGTCGATGGCGGTCAACGAGCAGGCGATCCTGGTGCCGCAACAGGCCGTCACCCGCAACAGCAAGGGCGAGGCGGTGGCGATGGTGGTCGGCGCCGACGGCAAGGTGGCGCAGCGCGTGCTCAAGACCGGCGATGCGGTCGGCGACCGCTGGGTGGTCAGCGAAGGATTGTCCGCAGGCGAGAGCGTGATTGTGCAGGGCCTGCAGAAGATCCAGGTCGGCATGCCGGTGAAGACGCGCGAGGTGAGCGCAGCTGCAGCAACGCCGGCGGCAGCTGTGCCCAGTGCAGCTGCTGCAGTCGCACCGAGCGCACCCGCCGCCGCTACGCCTGAGGCCATGCCGACGCCTGCAGCGCCGGCCAGCGCCACGCCCAAGGCCGACTGAGGAACTCCCATGGCTCGTTTCTTCATCGACCGCCCCATCTTCGCCTGGGTCATCGCCATCGTCATCACGCTGGCCGGCGCGATCTCGATCTTCTCGCTGCCGCTGGAGCAGTACCCGGACATCGCACCGCCCTCGGTCACGGTCAGTGCGACCTATACCGGCGCCTCCGCAGAGACCGTGCAGAACTCGGTCACGCAGATCCTAGAACAGCAGATGACAGGCCTGGACAATCTGCTCTACATGTCCTCCAGCAGCAGCTCGGCAGGCACTGCGCAGATCACGCTGACCTTCGACTCCGGCACCGACCCGGATACCGCGCAGGTACAGGTGCAGAACAAGGTGTCGCAAGGCGAGGCGCTGCTGCCCGACGAGGTCAAGACCAACGGCGTGACCGTGACCAAGTCGGCCAGCGGCAGCATGTTCATGGTGCTGGCCTTCACTTCCGAAGACGGCAGCATGGACAGCACCGACATCGGCGACTACATGGTGTCCGCGTTGCAGGACCCGATCAGCCGCCTCAACGGCATCGGCAGCGTCAACGTGTTCGGGGCCGAGTACGCGATGCGCGTCTGGCTGGATCCGGAGAAACTGCACACCTACGCACTGATGCCCTCGGATGTCAGCACCGCGATCGCCGCGCAGAACGCCGATGTCTCGTCCGGCGCGCTGGGTGCATTGCCAGCGCTGCAGGGCCAGCAGTTGAATGCCACGGTGACCTCGCGCAGCAAGCTGCGCACGCCGGCGCAGTTCGAGAACATCGTGCTCAAGTCCGATGCCGGCGGCGCCACGGTCTACCTGCGCGATGTTGCGCGGGTGGAGCTGGGCTCGGAATCCTACGGCTCCAGTTCCAAGTTCAACGGCAAGGCCGCCTCGGGCATGGGCCTGCAGCTGGCAACCGGCGCCAATGCGCTGGATGCGGCCAAACTGGTGGAGGCCAAGCTGGATGCGCTCAAGCCGTACTTCCCGGCCGGCCTGAAATACGAGGTGGCCTACGACACCACGCCGTTCGTGCGCATCTCCATCGAGGAAGTGGTCAAGACCCTGATCGAAGCGATCGTGCTGGTGGTCGTGGTGATGTACCTGTTCCTGCAGAACTGGCGTGCCACGCTGGTGCCGGTGATCGCGGTGCCGGTGGTGCTGATGGGCACGTTCGGGGTGTTGTCGCTGCTGGGCTTTTCGATCAACACGCTGACCATGTTTGCCATGGTGCTGGCGATCGGCCTGCTGGTGGACGATGCCATCGTGGTGGTGGAAAACGTCGAGCGGCTGATGGCCGAGCAGGGCATGTCGCCGCGCGAAGCCACGCACACCTCGATGGGCCAGATCACCGGCGCCCTGGTCGGTATCGCGCTGGTGCTTACTGCGGTGTTCCTGCCGATGGCCTTCTTCGGCGGCGCCACCGGCGAGATCTATCGGCAGTTTTCGGTGACCATTGCCGCGGCGATGATCCTGTCGCTGGTGGTCGCACTGACCCTGAGTCCGGCGCTGTGCGCCACCTTGCTCAAGCCCATCGACAAGGGCGGCCATGTCTCGCGCAAGGGCGTGCTGGGCAGGTTCTTCACCTGGTTCAACACGCGCTTCGATCGCGGCACCGAGCGCTATGGGCGTGGCGTGGAGCGCATCGTCGGCCATCGCAAGCTCGGCTCGCTGATCTATGCGGTGCTGCTGGTGGTGCTGGGCCTGCTGTTCTGGCGTCTGCCCAGCGCGTTCCTGCCCGAAGAAGACCAGGGCATGCTGATGGTGATGTTCAGCGCGCCGGCCGGTGCCACCCAGCAGCGCACCCAGCAGTCGATCGACCAGGCCACCGCGTTCATCCTCAAGCAGCCGGAAGTGCAGGGCATCATGACCATCTCCGGTTTCAGCCTGGCCGGCAGCAGCCAGAACTCGGGCATGGGCTTCATCCGCCTGAAGGATTGGGCCGACCGCGAAGGCTCGGCGCAGGAGGTGGCCCAGCGCATCACCGGCGCGATGATGATGACGCTGCCCGACGCGCAGGTGTTTGCGCTGACCCCGCCGGCGATCAACGGGCTGGGCACCAGTTCCGGTTTCACCCTGCAGTTGCAGGATGCCGCCGGCAACGGACACGAGGCGCTGGTGGAAGCACGCAAGCGGTTGCTGCAGCTGGCCAACGGCAACCAGAGCCTGAGTGCGGTGCGCTTCAACGGCCTGGACGATGCGCCGATCTACCGCGTGCAGATCGACGATGCCAAGGCCGGTGCGTTGGGCGTGGCCGCAGCCGACATCAACACCACGCTCTCCACGGTGATGGGCGGGCGTTACGTCAACGACTTCCTCAACAACAACCGGGTCAAGCGCGTGTACGTGCAGGGCGAAGCGTCCGCACGCATGTTGCCCGGCGATATCGACCGCTGGTACGTGCGCAACAGCGACGCCGCGATGGTGCCGTTCTCGGCGTTCGCCAGCAGCGCCTGGGCCTATGCGCCGCAGGTGTTGACCCGCTTCAACGGCAGCGAATCGATGGAAATTACCGGCAGCGCCGCATCCGGCATCAGCTCGGGCGATGCGATGACCGCAGTTGCCGGCGAAGTGGACGGCATGGGCAAGGGCGTGGGCTACGCCTGGTCGGGCATGTCGTATCAGGAACAGGCCGCCGGCACCCAGACCTGGATGTTGTATGCGGTGTCGCTGGTATTCGTGTTCCTGTGCCTGGCCGCGTTGTACGAGAGTTGGTCGATCCCGATCTCGGTGATGCTGGCGGTGCCGGTGGGCATCGTCGGCGCACTGCTGGCGACCTGGATGCGCGGGCTGTCCAACGACATCTACTTCCAGGTCGGCCTGCTGGCGACAATGGGCCTGGCCGCCAAGAACGGCATCCTGATCGTGGAGTTCGCCAAGGAGCTGGAAGAAAAAGGTCAGCCGCTGATCGAGGCCACCCTGCACGCCGCACGCATGCGCCTGCGCCCGATCCTGATGACCTCGCTGGCCTTCATGCTCGGCGTGCTGCCGATGGTGATCAGCAGCGGCGCCGGCTCCGGCGGACGCCACTCGCTGGGCACCGGCGTGTTGGGCGGCACGCTGGCCTCCACCGTGCTGGGCATCTTCTTCGTGCCGTTGTTCTACGTGATGGTGCGCAGCCTTTTTCCCGGCAAGGCTGCCGCGCACACCACCGTCGTTTCCACCTCCGAGGTGACTCCATGATGCGCACGACATCCCTCAGCCTGGCGGTGGCCTGCGCCATCGCCTTGAGCGGCTGCGTCAGCATGGCGCCGCAGTACGCGCGCCCGGATGCACCGGTGCCCGGCGTAGTCGGCGACACCGGCAGCGTGACCCATGGCGACAGTGCCGATGGCCGCACTACCGCTGCGGCCCAGCTGGATTGGCGGCAGGTGCTGGTCGATGCGCGCCTGCAGCAGGTGGTCGCACTGGCGCTGGACAACAACCGCGACCTGCGTGTGGCCGTGCTCAATATCGAGCAGGCGCGCGCGCAGTACCGCATCCAGCGTGCGGACCTGTTTCCCGCGGTGGATGCCACCGTCTCGCACACGGCGCAACGTGCTGCAGCGGCGACCAGTTTCACCGGCGCGCCGCAGATCATCCGCAGCGCCACCGGGCAGGTGGGGATCAGCAGCTGGGAGCTGGACCTGTTCGGGCGCATCCGCAGCCTCAAGAACGAAGCGCTGGAAACCTATCTGGCCAGCGAGCAGACCCAGCGCAGCACGCGCCTGAGCCTGGTGGCCGAAGTGGCCAGCGACTGGCTCACCGTGGCCGCCGATCAGCAGCGGCTGGCACTTGCCCAGCAGACCCTGGAGAGCCAGCGCAAGACGCTGCGCCTGACCGAAATGCAGCACGACAACGGCATCGTCTCCGGGCTGGATCTGGCGCAGATCCAGACCAGCGTGGAAAGCGCGCGCGCCGATGTCGCCAACTTCACCACCCAGCTTGCGCAGTCGCGCAATGCGCTGAACCTGGTCGTGGGCACGTCGATACCGGCAGCGTTATTGCCGGCTGCCGATGCGATCGAGAGCGGCGTTGCATTGGCACCGTTGCCGGCGCAGCTGGAATCGCGCGTGCTGTTGCAGCGCCCGGACGTAGTGTCGGCCGAGCACACGCTCAAGGCAGCCAACGCCGACATCGGCGCGGCGCGTGCGGCGTTCTTCCCCACCATCTCGTTGACCGGCAATGTCGGGCGCGGCAGCGATGCCTTGTCCAGCCTGTTCGGTGGCGACCACACCTGGTCGTTCACGCCCAGCGTGAGCCTGCCGATCTTCCGCGCCGGCGCGCTGAAGGCCGAACTGGATGTGGCCAAGCTGCAGAAGGACATCACCATCGCCCAATACGAACTGGCGATCCAGACCGCCTTCAGCGAAGTGGCCGACGCGCTGGCCGAGCGCACCCAGCTGGACGAACGCATGGACGCGCAGCGCGCCCTGGTGGATGCGGCACAACGCGGTTTCACCCTGTCGGATGCGCGCTACCGCAATGGCGTGGACAGTTATCTGGTGGCACTGGACGCGCAGCGTTCGCTCTACAGCGCACAACAGACCTTGATCAGCCTGCGGCTGACCGAAGCAAGCAACCGGGTGACCTTGTACAAGGTGCTCGGCGGCGGCGCCGATGCGCAGTCGCAACCACTGGCGCAACAGTAGCCCTGCACGGATGCGCGAGCGCAAGCACATCCGCCAGATCCGCAATGGCAGTGACAGTGCCAGGATCAAAAGAAGCTGACCAGATCGCACCTCATCGGACAGCGCGTAGCGTGCTGCTCGCAATCATGCACCCACCATCCCGACTGGTCCTTGCCCGTCCACCGTCGCGGGACCTTACGCGGCATGGATGCCGCGTAAGAGCTACAGGGACGTACTTGCGGCGTGTCCTGCGATGGTGGGCGGGCAAAGGCCTTGCAGCCCAGCCGCAGATCATCCGCCTTACAACCGACGCATACGCACGTTTGACCAGCTTCATGCCGCCAAGTGTCCCGCAAGCGCGAAGGACATCGCGCCGGCCAAGGTGGTCGTGTGCGGGCGGGAAACACAAAAAAGGCCGCACCCACCGATCGGTGAGCGCAGCAGTTTCTCCGCAGCTCTGACTGCAGGCAATAGGCAGGTGTTCCCATCCATGTTGCGATGGCCGACGCAGACGCCGGTCATCGCATTACACACCGCTAAAATCGCATCACTTCGCCGCGTTGGCGTTCATCACCGCATTGCGGTTTGCGTCCAGATACTGCGCCGGGTCGCGCATGCCGGTGGTGTGGCATTGCCCGGTGGTGTGGCCGCGGTTCACGCCGCCTGGCAGCTGCGCGTTGACCTGCTCCACGGTGCCGTCTTCCGGATCGTTCAAGACCAGGTCCGAAGCGGCGTTGCAGTAGTCGTTGGTGTACCAGTTGGTCTTGGCGAACGAGGTGGTGTAGTAGTTGACCTTGGCGCGCGCATCGGCCGGAATACCGGCCAGCCAGGCCTTGGCGCCGTCATAGGTCATGTCGGTATTGGTGCCGCAACCTACGCCGAACCACGAGCCCACAGCCGCCAGAATGCCCGACAGGTTGGTGCCCTGGTACGGCGTGCCCACCGACTGCATCACCCGCCCACCCGTGGCGTTATCCAGCCCGCTCCAGTAGTAGGTGTACAGATGCAGCGCGGCCATGCCACCCTGGCTGTGCGCCACCGTCGCGAACGAGGACCACTGACTGGCAAACTGCGCCAGCCGCTGTGCGAACTGGTCGTTGCTGCGGTTCTGTTTGGCATCGATAAACGAGGACGCATTGGTGAACTGCGCCTGCGGCCACACGCCGTTGGAGCAATAGCCGTGCACCAGCACCAATTGCGAGCCAACCGCCTGCGGTTGCGTCATCGCACTGGCACTGGCCAGCGCGGTTGGGCGCGGCCCCATGCGCATGCTTTCGTCGATCGCAGCGGCAGATCGCGCGATGCTGGCACGTCGCAACGCGGGCAGCTGCAACGGCAGCGTGTCGGCCTGCACCAGCGGGATGTAATGGTCCGGGTCTTCGATACGCAACCCGCGCAGCGTAAATGGCGCACGCGCACCGGCACGCGCGATCCAGCGTTCGTCCAGGCTCAGCGGCAGCTGGCCTTGCTGCGGCGTCAGCATGCCGCCGATCCACGCCACCGGCACCTGCTTGCCCTTGGCATCGGTGCCCCAGACCTGGCCGAACACGCGGTAATGCGATGGTGCCTTGCCGCGCGCGGCGACCGGCAAGGCAATGCTGAGCCGGGTGCCGTCGGCAGCGCGTGCGCTGAGCGCGTTGCCGAGCAGACGCAGGGAGGTATCCAGCACCGGCAACACATGCTCGCTGGTGCGCACGAACGGCTGCCCGGCCTGATCGCGACCGTGCACGATCACCTGCGCGATCCAGGTGCCTTCGGCTGTCGGTTGGAACGTGCCGCCATACACGCCATCGCCGGCAGCACCATCGTCGTGCTGCCCGTCATCGGCCATCGGCAGCGTGCGGATGCCGCCTTGCGGGTCGATCACACGCAGGCTCGCTGTTTCGATCTGCCCCGCCTGCGCGGCCAGCAAGCTCGCGCCGCCTGCATCGTTGCCGCTGAGCAAGGCGTTGAGCGTCAGCGACTGGCCGACCTGCTGCCGACGATGGCCCGGGTACGAGGCCAGCTGCGTGCGTGCATCGCCTTCCATCAATACATAGCCGCGTTGCGCCACTGGCGATGCCGACTGCAGGGTCAGCGACCATGTGCCGTTCTGTGCCGATTCCACCGCGTAACGCATGCCGCTGGTGCCATTCTCTGCGGTGCCCAGCAGTGTGCGTTGTGCCTGCAGTTGCGGTGCAACGGCCGCTGCGCGCGTGCCGGCAACGCGTGGTGCAGTCACCGCCGCCTCCCACGGCTGATCGCCGGCCAGCACCATGAAACGCAGGTGGCCGTTTTCCACCGGCAAGGTGCCTTGCCAACGCGCGGAGTGACCCGCCGGCGCCAACTCCACCGGCAGCAAGGCGCTCTTGGACAGGATGGCCGACTCGGCCGGATCGGGTGCGCGCATCTGCACGAACTCCTCCGGTGGGCCAGCCAGTTGTTTGGGCTGCAGCTCGGCCGCCGCAAGCGGCATCGACACGAGCGACAGGGTGCACAGCAATGACAGCAGCGACGGCTTCGGCATGGCGACATCTCTCCTTGAACGTTGCAGAAGCGATGCCGCTGCGCATGGCAACGACATCGGATGCAGCGCCCCCCCGCCGCGATTCGCCGATGGTTATACCTCGCGCGTGTGACAGGTCTGCTGTGCGCTGCAGCACCTCACGCGCAGCAAACAAAACGCCAGCAATAAACAATACAGACTGTGATCGGGGTCGTGGACATGGCGAGGCCCGCAACGCATTGCTTGATAAAAGTCAGAGGTCTACGGTCGATGTGCAGCGCCGAAGTCGGCGCGTCTCAGCCCACCCAGTGGCGCGCCGAACGGGAGCGGTATTGCTCCACCCAAGCGACAGTCTGTGCGATGCCGCCGAAGGGATAGAAGTGCATGCTGACCTCACCATGCGCTTCGGTGAGGCCAGTGGCGAGGCGATCCACAAAACGATCCGGCCCCGCGCTGCCCAACAGCTTGCCGAGGGAGATGCCGTACTTGGACAGCATTGACGCGCATGCGCCGACGCCGCAGCTGGCGGCATAGCGTGCAAGCACCGCCACGCCTGCAGGGCCGGGAACGCCCACACGCACGGGATGTTCAATGCCGTGCGCGCGCAGCGCTTTCAGCCACGTCAACACGATGTCGGCATCGAAGGCGAATTGGGTGACGATCAGCGGCGCCATGCCGCGCTCGGCGATGCTGCGACACTTGCGTTCCAGCACCTCCCATCGATCGGTTGCAGACATGCTCTGGTGCCCTTCCGGATGCCCCGCCACGGCGATGGTCTGGATGCCGGAGCGCTCGAAAACCCCGGTGTCGATCAGCGACAAGCTGTCCGAAAACGGCCCGAGCGGAGCAGGCGGATCGCCCGCAATCACCAGGCAGCGCTCGACGCCGGTTTCTTCGACGGCGCGCCTGACGAAGGTGTGGAGCTCCTCGCGCGAGGCGATGCGGCGCGCGGACAGGTGCGGCATCGGCTGAAAGCCGAGTGTGCGCACCATCCGTGCCGCGGCCAGCCGCGCGTCGTTGTCCTGGCTGGGCAGGTAGGGGATGGCAATGGTTGAGCCACGCATGATCCCAGGCGCCGCTGCCGCCAGCCCGGCCATGTCCTTTGCGCTGACCTCCAGCGAATAGGCGTCGGTGATGGTGCTGGCGAGGCTGGGCGTCTCCGGACCAATCAAAGGTGTTTCCGTCCTGTGGTGGTGATTGGGCGGCGCCGTTACGTCAGCCCTGATCGAGCGGAAAGGGAGGCAGGGAGCACATTGAGATCCCGGCCGCGTCACACGACCGGACGGCACTCAATCGTCCTGTTGCCCATCGCCGTAGAATTTCACGCCCAGTTGAATGCGATTGCGCCCGCTTTCCACGCGGTGCCGATTGGTGTCGCGTAGCGAGTAGACGCAGCCGCAGTATTCCTGCTGATAGAAGTTCTCGCGCTTGCTGATCTCGACCATGCGCGAGGAACCACCGCCCTTGCGCCAGTTGTACTCCCAGTACATCAGGCCGGGATACCTGGCCGCAGCGCGGACGCCGCAGTCGTTGATCTGCTGCATGTTCTTCCAGCGCGAGATGCCCAGGGAGCTGGTGATCACCGGGAAGCCGTGCTCGTGGGCATACAGCGCGGTGCGTTCGAACCGCATGTCGAAGCACATGGTGCAACGCACGCCGCGCTCCGGCTCGTTTTCCATCCCGCGTGCCCGCTCGAACCAGTTGTCCCGATCGTAGTCGGCATCGACGAAGGGCACGCCGCACTGCTCGGCAAAGCGGATGTTCTCGTCCTTGCGCAGCTCGTATTCCTTGCGCGGATGGATGTTGGGGTTGTAGAAAAAGATGGTGTAGTCGACCCCGGACGCCAGCATGGCCTCCATCACCTCGCCGGAGCACGGCGCGCAGCAGGAATGCAGCAAGACCTTGTCGTGGCCGGCAGGCAGGGGAAGTGGCGTGCGCGTGGCGGTGGTGTCCATCAGTGGGCTCCCGGCGTATTGGAATGTGGGTTGGCGGTGCCATTGGCAGGCTGGCGGGCCAGTTCGATGAAGGCACGCAGGTAGTCGACGGCGATATCTGCCTCGCGTGCGCCCAGGAAGATCTGCTTGGGGATGCCGCGTGCACCCAGCCGCACCGGCACCACGTCCATCCTGGCGGCGTATTCCTCCACCAGCCAGCGTGGCATGGCGGCGACGCCGCGGCCACTGGCCACCATCTGCATCATGATATCCGTGGTTTCGATGGCCTTGTGGCGCCTGGGCGTGACACCGGCCGGCAGCAGGAACTGGCTGTAGATGTCCAGGCGCTCGAGGTCCACCGGATAGCTGATGAGCACCTCCCGCGTCAGCTGCTGGGGCTTGACGTAGGCCGCCGACGCCAGCGCATGGCCGCTGGCCACGACCAGCACCTGCTCGTAGTCGAACACCGGCTCGAACCGCAGCCCGGGCTTGTACAGCGGGTCGGGCGTGACCAGCAGATCGATCTCGTAACCGAACAGCGCGCCGATGCCGCCGAACTGGAACTTCTGCTTGACGTCCACATCCACATCCGGCCAGGTGGCCAGATAGGGCGCCACCAGCTTGAGCAGCCACTGGTAGCAGGGATGGCATTCCATGCCGATGCGCAGCGCGCCGCGTTCGCCCTGCGCGAACTGCCCCAGGCGCTCTTCGGCCAGATCCAGTTGCGGCAGCACCCGGTTCGCCACCGCCAGCAGGTACTGGCCGGCCTGGGTCAGGCGCAGGCTGCGCCCCTCGCGCAGCCACACGTCGGTGCCCAGCTGTTGCTCCAACTTTCTCATGCTGTGGCTCAGCGCCGACTGGGTCAGGTTCAGCACGCCGGCGGCGGCAGTCAGCGAGCCTTGCTGCTCGACCTGCTGGACGATGGTGAGATGGATGCGCTCAAGCATTCAGATGATCCGAATTCATGGATTGTTGAAATAACACCATTTTACTTCATTGAATGCGAGCCCTAGCATCGGGGTTCGTCGTTTCAGGTCGACCCGCATGACTGTCAACGTGCCACACCCACTCCGCGTCGTCGCGGTCTCCGGCGGGCTGCAGCGCCCCTCCAAGGCCGTCGCCCTGGCCGAACACCTGCTGGCCCTGATCGCCGATGCCGTGCCGTGCGAGCAACGGCTGGTCGAACTCGGGGCGTTGGCACCGCAGTTCGCCGGTGCGGTCTGGCGCTCCCAGCTTCCCGCAACGGTGGAGCAGGAACTTGCGGCCGTGGAGCAGGCGGACGTCGTGGTGGTGACCACGCCGGTCTATCGCGGCTCCTTCACCGGGCTGTTCAAGCACTTCTTCGACTTCATCCATCAGGATGCCCTGATCGACACGCCGGTCCTGCTGGCGGCGACCGGCGGCAGCGAGCGCCATGCGCTGGTGATCGATCACCAGTTGCGGCCGCTTTTCAGTTTCTTCCAGGCACGCACGTTGCCGCTGGGCGTCTACGCGACCGACCGCGACTTCCTGGACTACCGCGTGCACAACGAAGCCCTGGCCGAGCGGGCCAGGCTGGCGGTGCAGCGGGCACTGCCGCTGATCGCGTTGACGCGGCATGCAAGTGCCATCGCCGCAGAAAACGTGGCCGCAGCCTGATGGCCACCCAGCCACGGTTGCTCGGCGGCCACCGCCGCGCGCCCGCCACAGGATCCGTTGGCGACCTCCCGCCGATCCGGAGCTCCGGCTTCCATCCAGCAGGCATCCACACCTGCGCTGAGACGAGCGCTCGTATTCAATCTCGGAAACAAGGCGTCAGCTTGCAATGACTCAAGACTTTACCTTCAGCATCAAAAGCCTTCGGTTCGATGAGGACTACCGTCCCGCGGCCAATACGCGCAACACGACGAACTTTGCCAACCTGGCCAGAGGGCAGCGTCGGCAGGAAAATCTGCGCAACACGCTTGCGATGATCGACAACCGCTGCAACGACCTGGCGCATTGGGACAACCCCGAGCGCGTCCGCTACGCTGTCGAACTGGACATCATCTCTGTCGAGATGAACATCGACGGGAGCGAAAAGGACGATGCATTTCCGCTGATCGAGATATTGAAAACCAGCATCCTCGACAAGACGACCGGCGCGCGCATCGATGGCATCGCAGGGAATAATTTTTCCTCCTACGTGCGCGACTACGATTTCAGCGTGCTGCTGCCAGCGCACAATCAGGATACGTCCGGCTTCAGCATCCCGAATGATTTCGGCACCCTGCACGGAAAGCTGTTCAAGCACTTCGTGGACTCGGACGCTTACAAAGCGCGTTTCGCCAAGCCGCCGGTCATCTGCATCAGCGTCTCCAGCAGCAGGGTCTATCACCGAACCGGCAACCGGCACCCCGTCCTGGGCATCGAATACAGGCAGGACGAGTTTTCCCTGACCGATCGCTACTTCGAGAAGATGGGCCTGCAGGTGCGCTATTTCATGCCTCCGAACAGCGTCGCCCCGCTGGCGTTTTACTTCCTAGGCGACCTGCTGAACGACTACACCAATCTGGAGCTGATCGGCACCATCAGCACCATGGAGACGTTCCAGAAGATTTACCGGCCGGAAATCTACAACGCCAATTCCGCGGCGGGGGCCATTTATCAGCCGAGCCTGAAGCATCAGGATTATTCCTCTACCCAGATCGTCTACGACCGCGAAGAGCGCAGTCAGCTCGCGGTGACGCAGGGGAAATTCACCGAGGAACACTTCATCAGGCCCTACGGCAAGATTCTCGCGCAGTGGGCCTCCCACCACGCTGTCTAATCAACAAGAACGCAAGACACCACTCATCATGAAAAAGCTGCTCCCTACCTCCACCGCCGGTAGCCTGCCCAAGCCGTCCTGGCTCGCGCAGCCGGAGAAACTCTGGTCTCCCTGGAAGCTGCAGGACGAGGAACTGATCGAAGGCAAGCAGGACGCATTGCGCCTGTCGCTGCAGGAACAGCAGCACGCCGGCATCGATATCGTCAGCGACGGCGAGCAGACCCGCCAGCATTTCGTCACCACGTTCATCGAACACCTCAGCGGCGTCGATTTCGAAAAGCGCGAGACCGTCAGGATCCGCGATCGCTATGACGCCAGCGTCCCGACCGTCGTTGGCGCGGTGAGCCGCCCCAAACCTGTCTTCGTGGACGATGCCAGGTTTTTGCGCCAGCAGACCCGGCAGCCGATCAAGTGGGCGCTGCCCGGTCCCATGACGATGATCGATACCCTTTACGATGCGCACTATAAAAGCCGCGAAAAGCTGGCATGGGAATTTGCCGGGATCCTCAACCAGGAAGCCAGGGAGCTCGAAGCAGCCGGCGTGGATATCATCCAGTTCGACGAGCCGGCCTTCAATGTCTTCTTCGACGAGGTCAACGACTGGGGTGTTGCCACCCTCGAACGCGCGGTCGAAGGGCTCAAGTGCGAGACCGCCGTCCATATCTGCTATGGCTACGGCATCAAGGCCAATACCGACTGGAAGCAGACCCTGGGGTCGGAGTGGCGTCAGTACGAAGAGTCGTTTCCCAAGCTGCAGACATCCACGCTCGACATCATCTCGCTGGAGTGCCACAACTCGCACGTGCCGATCGACCTGATCGAACTGGTGCGTGGCAAGAAGGTGATGGTCGGAGCCATCGACGTGGCGAGCAATACGATCGAAACAGCGGAGGAGGTGGCCGATACGCTGCGCAAGGCGCTTCGCTTCGTCGATGCCGACAAGCTCTACCCGTCCACCAACTGCGGGATGGCGCCTCTGGCCCGGGACGTCGCAAGAGGCAAACTCAAGGCGCTCAGTGCAGGCGCAGACATCATTCGTGCAGAACTGGCCGCCCGCTAGCGCGCCGGTACTGGCGCTGGATCGTCGGCCGACGCAATAGGGCCGACACGCGCTCCATCCTGCCGTCGCCACGGCTGACCACGACCGGTGCCGCAATCACAAACAAGCCCCCGCACGCGGGGGCTTGTCAGTTTTCCATCGTGGTGCAGGGATCAGTAATTGACCTGCAGCTGCAGCCGCAGCAGATCGCCTTCCACCACCGGATACGGCGCAGTGGTGACGTCGGTGCGCTTCATCTTCGAATAGGCGAATACCAGTTCCAGCGCATCCATCGGCTGCCACTCGACGCCGGCTTCCACTTCGTCCAGCCGCATGCGCGGTGCATTGGTGTCGAACTTGGAGCCGCCGCGGTAGGTCTGCCACTTCAGGTACGGCAGCAAGGTGCCGTAGCTGCCATCGTGCTTGTACATCGCCTGCACGTAACCGCCGCTCAGCGAACGGGTCCGGATGCGCCGCTGTGCGACATCCAGCTCCGGGCCGCGGCCCACCGTCCACTCGGCCTGCAGGCCGAACGGTTGTGGGTAGTAAATGATGTGCGCGGCCACGCGTTGGTCGGTGTAGCCGTTCGGGTCGGTGATGGCCGGGGTGAAGCTGCGTCCGCCGATGTTGACCGCCGCCGCCGTCGGCACGAAGCGGCCGCTGTAGGCGTCGGCACCCACTTCCAGATACTGGCCGTTGGCGAATTTGAACGGGTAGGTGGCGTGCACCACCGCATGCATGCCGTCGTTGCGCTCGGTGCGGTTGGCGCCCTGGCCGTTGTACACGCCGGCACCGATCACGCCGTAGTCGCCCGAGCCCTTCAAACCCGACTTGACCAGGTCCTGGAAGCGGCCCTTGGCCACGGTGGGGCTGTAATAGAACACCGCACCGATATCGCGTTCGTCGCGCAGGCCGGAGTTGAGTGCGTCGGCGCGGTCCAGGGTGAGACGGTTCTGGCTGGACTGCAGGTTCTCCCAGCCGTACGGCATCTTCGACTGGCCCACACGCACGCGGTATTCGCGCTTCTTGTCGAAATAGATGTCGGCATACGCATCGCGCAGCTGCGCGAAGTTGGAGGTGGTCGAACCGGTCGGCGTGCTCGCAAAGTCCGGCTGGAAGTACAGCGACACGTGCTCGTTGAGATCGCCGCTCAGCACCAGGCGCGCGCGGCGGATGCCCAGGCTCTGGTCGTTGCCGATAAAGCGGTCGCCCGGTGCGCGCAGATCCTGCGCGTCGCCGCCGATGCCCTGGTTGTAGCGGATCTGCGTGTAGCCGCGCAGGCTCAGCTTGTCGTACCACTTCTTGCCGGCTTCCCCGGCCTTGGCCGGTGCAGCTGCCGGTACGGGCGCAGGTGCGGCCTGGGCGATGGCGGTGTCGGTTGGCACCGACGCCGCGGGGGCGGGTGGCAGCGCCGGTGCGGCCGGCATCGCCGACGCCGGCAGCTTGCCGTTCTCGTCCACCTGCACGAACTTGCCCAGCTTGTCGCGCCCCGGTGCCGGCTCGGCGAAGATCTGCTTGGTCTTGCGATCGACGTACAGCTCCAGCTCGGCGGCCAGCGTGCTGCCGCTGGCGGTTGCGCTGAGGGCGCACAGGACGGTGGCGAGATTGCGTTTTTTCATTGGTCCGGCTCGTGCAAGGGAAACGGGTCGGCGGCAGCATCAGGACGGCGCTGCCTGGCGGGGCGGCGAACACGGCGCCGGCGCGCCCGCCGAGGCGCCCGGTCGTCCTGACGGTGCGGCAGTGCGTGCAGTTATATTTAGATTTGATGTCAGTTTGGTGACATCGGCAGTCCCGCGCAGCGCAACGCCGTGTCAGCTGCATGTCCGGCGCGCAGAAGGCGCGCCCATCTGAGCGCGGACGGGGCAGGGGGCGCCTATGTACCACCTTGGTTGCTGCCGCCCGCCATCGGGCTGTGGTGCCATGCGGAGATAGTGCTGACAGATGGCAAGTGCCGACGCAAGGCCGAAGGCGCGTGCCGTGCCACAGCGCGACTGTCGCCGTCTCCGACGAGTGGGCGGGGGACGATTGGAAGAATGAGGCGAAGGCGGGTCATTGCCCGCCTTCGCCGGATCACGCACCGCGTGGCGTATCGTCGGGCCGGCGCTGCCGCAGGTTGTCGAGCGGCACGGTGCCAGGGTTCGCCTCAGCCGGCCGGCGTCGCCTGCAATGCCGCAGCCACCGCATGGCGCAGCGGCGTGGTCGGGCGGCCGATCAGCTGGCCCAGCGTGTGGCTGTCGTCGAACAGGCTGCCGCCGCGCGAGGATGCCGAGCACTGCGCCAGCACCTGTGCGAATGCGGCCGGCAGGCCGATCTGCACCAACGCCGCCGCGTAGTCGGCTTCGGGCAGGTCGTGATAGGCCACCGGCCTGCCCGACTGCTGCGCCACCTCGGCGGCATACTCGGCCATCGTGAAGGCGGTATCGCCGGCCAGCTCGTAGACCTTGCCTGCCTGCGGCGTGTCGGCGGCCAGCACCGCTGCAGCGGCCTCGGCGTAGTCGGCGCGCGTGGCCGCACTGATCCTGCCCTCGCCGGCGCTGCCGATCACCGCGCCATGCGCTACCTCGGCCGCGATCGAGCCGGTGTAGTTCTCGGTGTACCAGCCATTGCGCAGCAGCACGTGCGGCACGCCGCTCTCGCGCAGCAGCGCTTCGGTGGCGACATGCTCGTCGGCCAGCGACAGCGTGCTGGTGTCGGCGTGCAGCACGCTGGTATAGGCCAGCAGATCCACGCCGGCGCGCTTGGCCGCCTCGATCGCGTTGCGGTGCTGCGGCACGCGTTCACCCACCGCATTGGACGACACCAGCAGCACCCGGCCCACGCCCGCGAAGGCCCGATCCAGGCTCTGCGGGTCCGCGTAGTCGGCGCGACGCACAGCGATGTCGCGTTTTGCGAACTGCGCGAGTGACGCGGTATCGCGGGCGGTTGCTACGATCCGTACAGCCGGCACACGCGTCAGCAGTGCTTCGACCACCAATGCGCCCAGCTGCCCGCTGGCGCCGGTGACGAGAATCAGGGGGGAGGCGTGTGCCATGGTGAACTCCAGTAGGTATTGATAAGAGGTGTGGTCTACTATCTAGACTATTGGTCCGCGTCCCTATTGTCAGGCCCGTTCGAACCTCCGCAAGGAGGCAGTTTTCCACCCCCTGGTTACCGCGAGATATCCCAGTGAACGCGATTGCTCTGTTTCCACCGCCGCCGTCCCTGCAAGGCATGCCATTCGACGCCACCAAGTGCCCGGTGCGCGACGTGCTCGATCAGATCGGCGACAAATGGACCATGCTGATTCTGCTGACGCTGATCCCTGGCCCCTCCCGCTTCAGCGCCATCCAGCGCGCCGTGCCGGACATCTCCAAGCGCATGCTGACCCAGACCCTGCGCAACCTCGAGCGTAACGGCATGATCACCCGCAAGGTCTACGCGACCAAGCCGCCCAGCGTGGAATACGCCTTGTCCAAGCTCGGCGTGGCGCTGCTCGGCCCGATCTCGCAACTGCTCAACTGGGCAGGCGAAAACCATGCGGCCATTCGCTCCGCACGCGAACGCTTCGATCATGCCCAGCAGGCGGCGGTTGCGCTGGACGCCGACGAAGCGATGGCGTAGGCGTCCGCTT
The DNA here is from genome assembly GCF_002939945.1 of Xanthomonas arboricola pv. populi. Lineage (GTDB taxonomy): Bacteria > Pseudomonadota > Gammaproteobacteria > Xanthomonadales > Xanthomonadaceae > Xanthomonas > Xanthomonas arboricola_A. The sequence continues at coordinate 151,970 of NZ_MDEB01000004.1, forward strand.
GCAGCGTTGCTGAGGGAGCCGATGGCGCTGGCTGCCAGGTGGTCCAGTCAGCGCGTTGGCCGATCGCGTGGTCATGTGAACGCGTGCTCACAAAATCCCGTGCCGGATAAACGCCAGGTAGCGCAATCGCGGCGGCCGTAGCCGCAAACCCTTGCGGGATAACGCACGTGCCGCGCGCTATCGCGGCCATCGCAAATTTCAATCGCAAGCCGGCTCAAGCGTCTGCAGCGGCATCCGATAAGGGCTCACCTGATCTCGCGAATCCGCTGCGCCATGCCCGTCTTCGGCACCTTGTCCGCCTCAACGCGACGCACCCTGGGCGCTGCCCTGCTTGCGCTGTGGTGCGGCTGGATCGCCGTGGCCTGGACCACGCCACCTGCGCAAGCCAGCGATGTGGCCGCTGCGTGGACACAGGTCCAGGCCAGCCTGCCGGCTGCGCAGCAGACGCCGACGCTGATCGGCGTCGCAGGTGCCTGCGCCTGCACCGATCTGGCCGCCGATCGCGCCTGGGCATTGCTCAGCAGCGCGGTACGTGCGCGTGGCGGCCAGGTGCGCATGCTCGACACCCCCGCGTTGCGTGGCAGCGGCTATGCCGTGTGGCTGCTCGGCGCCGACGGCCAACCGCGCTATGCCGGCCCCGCAGATGGCGGCGCCGTGTGCGGCACGGCCGGCGCGGCGGAGTGGTCGCGCTGGTTACCCGATGTCCTGGCGCGCACCCCCGGTGCCGCGCTGGTGTCCCCTTGTTCGTGTGCCGTGGAGTCGCTGTCATGATGGAACTGTCCGCATCGGCACCGCCGACCTCCACCTACGCTACCCGCCTGGCGATCAAGGCCGACCGGCTGTTTCTGTGGCTGGCCGTGCTGCAGAGCGTCGGCTCGCTGGGCCTGGCCTGGTACCAGGGCCAATGGACCACGTTCTTGGCCGTCACGCTGCCCAGCCTGTTGCTGATGGCTTGGCAAGTGCAGGCCAACCCGGGCACGCGCCTGACGCGCATCACCAGTGCGCTGGTGCTGATGGCCCTGGTCGCCGCCACCATCCAGCAGGCGCATGGCCTGGTGGAAATGCACTTCGGCGTATTCGTGATCCTGGCGCTGCTGCTGTACTACCGCGACTGGCTGCCGGTGGTGGTCGCCGCAGGCGCCATCGCCGTGCATCACCTGGCGTTCTACTGGCTGCAATCGCGTGGCATGCCGGTGCAGGCGTTCACCGTCGGCAGCGGCTTCGGCATCGTGGTGCTGCACGCCGGTTATGTCGTCGTCGAAACCGCCTTCGTCTGCGTGATGGCCATCCAGCTGCGCCGCCAGGTCGATGCCCTCGACCACGAGGCAGAAGCATTGGTCGAACTGGCCGACACCCTGGCCACCGGCGCCACCTTGCCGCCAGCCATCCTGCAGCAGCCCTTCCGCAGCGGCTCGCTGGCGCAGGCGCTGGTGCGCATGAGCGTGCAGGTGGAAGAGCGCATCGCGCAACAGCAGCAACTGCTGCTGGAAAATCGCCGCATCCGTCTGGCGCTGGATGCATCGGCAATGGCCGTTGCCATCGTCGACGGCCAGGGCGCTGCCATCTATCGCAATCAGTCGTTCCAGCAACTGAGTACGCAGGTCGACGCAAAGGTGCTGCACAGCGCACTGGCCGATGCGGTGCAGGCCGGGCATGCCGCCGGCACCAGCAGGACACGCGCGCTGGCGGCGCTGCAGCTGCAGGAAAACATCACCCCCGTCCGCGATCACGACGGCGCCTCGCTGGGCGTGGTGGTGGAGTGGCAGGACCGCACCCAGGACCTGGCGCTGGAAGAGCAGCTGGCCACGGTCATTGCACAGGCGACGCGTGGCGAGCTCGGCGCCCGTCTGCAGGGGCACGCCAGCGGCGGCACGCTCGGCCAGCTGGCCGAGGGCGTTAACCAGTTCCTCGCCATCACCGACGACAGCCTGCAGGACATGCGTCGCATGCTGGCGGCGATGTCGCGTGGCGATCTGACCCAGCGCATCGATCGCCACTGCGAAGGCGTGTTCGAGCAGATGAAGCGCGACGCCAATGCCACCGCCGACGAGCTGGCGCGCATCATCGCGCAGATCCGCAGCTCCAGTACCGCCATCAATCGCGCCGCCGGGCACATCCTCACCCGCAACGATGCGCTGGAGCAGCAGGTGCAGCGGCAGTCGGCCACCCTGGGCCGTACCGCCACCCAGATGCAGGCCGTGCTCGGCACCATGCAGCAGCACACCGCGCAGGCGGCCGACGCCGACAAGCTCACCGCCGCCGCATCCGAGGCCGCGCGCAGTGGTGGCGACACCATGCATCAGGCGATGGGCACCATGCAGCAAATGGAACAGGCCTCGCGGCGCATCCAGGACATCGTCTCGGTCATCGACAGCATCGCGTTCCAGACCAATATCCTGGCCCTGAATGCCGCCGTCGAAGCCGCACGCGCCGGCGACGAAGGCCGCGGCTTTTCCGTCGTCGCCAGCGAGGTGCGCGCGCTGGCATTGCGCTCGTCCACCGCCGCCAGCCAGATCAAGATCCTGATCGGCGAATCGGTCACGCATATGCAGGCCGGCGTGCAGCAGGTGCGCCACGCCGGCGAGGGCATGCAGCACATCGTCGCTACCATCGGCCAGGTCAGCAGCACGCTCAGCAGGATTGCGGTGGCCTCACAACAGGAAGCCGGCAGCATCGCGCAGGTGCATCACACCCTCGCCGGTGTGGATACGGACATGCGCGACGGCGTCACCCGCATGCAGGACGCCAGCGCCGCCGCACGCGCCATGGGCGACCATGCCGCGCAGCTGCAGGATGCAGTGAGCGCGTTCGTGGCGGATGAACGCGTTGGCAGCGCTAAGGCAGTGCAGAGGCTGCGCGTCGCCTGATCAACGCTGGCCTATCTTTGGCGCGCGATAATGCCTCGGGCGATCTTGCCCGATCGCTGGAACTGACGCCGGGTTTTCCAAAGCCGATCGTGCAGCCATCGCTTCGACCCGCCGGGTCACAGAAGCTGTCCAGCGGCAGTTGCCAACGCCTACATCCGACGACGCTGCAAAGCAGATGCAGCGCAGACCTGGTGCTGACGCCCGCCGATTACTTGCGCAGCTCCCGCAGCTCCCGCAGCTTGCCAGTGAACCAGGATTGGCTCGATACCGGCGCAGCACCGCCGCAACGCACCTGATACGGCGTGCCCGACATGCTGCTCTTTGTGGCAGCAAGCTCAATGAATGACTCGGTGGAGGTCACCAGCCCTTTCTTCTGCAGGTACGCGTACTTGCGCTGCAAATGTTCGCTGGCTTTCGGCGCCGCGTACCACGACCCATTGCGCGAAAACTCGCAGTTGGATTGCGCAAGGACCTTGAAAAGCTGACCGACCTCTCGCGTGCTGGCGGGCGAAACACCTTGGGCTGAAACCGATGCACAGGCACCGAGCAGGAACACCGCAAGAAAAGATCTAACGTTCATCGACCCAATGGTAACGCATGACAGCGCCTTGCCGACCGGCATCGAGTGGCGGTACCGAGACAACTGCGGATCCGCTGCCAAGGCTGCATTTCACAGCTGTCACAAGGCGGCATCAGAGTCGGCCCCGGCGAAAAAGCGCAGTCGGCCGAGCGACATGCGCGTGTCACGTCATGCAGGAGTCAGATGGCACCACGCCGGCGCGCCAAGGCAATGCCGAACACGGAACCAAGCGACAGACCCAGGCCGATGCCTTGAGGCAGGTTGCCCATTGCTATCCCGAGGGCCGACCCCACGCCTGCGCCGATGGCAATGCTGGTGCCGACCAACTTGGAATAGAGCTTGGTATCTGCTGGCTTCAACATGAGCATTCCTTCGTTGATAGTTGAACCGATCCACCTGGCGATAGCGTTGGACTGCGCAGGCGGGAACTGACGCGCACTACGGCCCTGATTTTAATGTCTTGGGCTTGCGTTGCAACTCCGGAACTCCGCGCTGCATCGGCAGTAGCGTGACATCACGACCACAGAAATGGCTGATTTTCAGCACATGAGACGGCAATGGACGTTTGCTCAAGCGCACTCACATTCGTTATAAAAGTGTTGCTTTGCGACCTGGGACAGACCAGCGTCAACGTAACAATGGAGTTATGAAGAAGGATGCTGAACATCGGGCGGCGCGTATCGCAGCAGCGTCGAACCCTCGAAGTAATTCCCGTAGTACTCGCTCGCCCTCAACCCCGGGCTCGCTTCAAAATCGATGTAAGACTTGGAACAATGCGGGCAGCGAAAGGGATTGAGATAGGCGTAGCGGGACCCATCCGGCGCCAACGGCAGTGCGTCTTCCAGCGCAGCAAGCGCTTCGGCATCGGGCTCGGACAGCGCTGCAGGGCTGCCGGGCAGATGGCTATCGACGGTGATGGTGTACTTGCCGGACCCCGAGTAGAAGTATCCCGCGTTGCTGAAACCCGCGTGATAGGAGCGGATCAGGAATGAACGCTTGCAATGGTCGCATTCGCAGGAAAGCACCACGTTGCTATTTGTGACCAAGCCGTTGAAGTGCAGACCCCTGGCAAATAGGCCCTTGCCTGCAAGGGCGGAACTGCTGACGCTGGCGCCCGGCAGGAAGAACGGCTGAAACCTGATCCCGGACGCCTTGCCGGTCGCAAACGCCTCTGGATCGAGCTGCTCGGTCTGCGAAATGACGCAGTCCGCCTGGCACCCGAGGTTGGGATGTACGCGAACCGAGAAGTGGAACCACCCGGTCGCAGCACCAAGGTCATGCCGGTGTACCTCTCCCGCCGAGTCGGCAAACTCCAGGATGCTATCGGCTTTCAACCACGCAGAAGGCTTGATCTCACACGGAGCATCGCTCTGGTCAACGCGACACAACTCCTGTCCATTGGCTCGAACGATCAGTAACGGAGCGGCTTTCTTCTTGAAGATGGAGAACATGCTTTCCTTGGCGGTAAGGCGTGAGTGACGGATGGAGCGCTGAGCGCGAGCGCAGCAGAACAATGGTAGCTCTACCGAAGGTTCGGCGCCGCGCTCGCGCTCGACGTGTTCCTCCTGAAAGCCATGCCTACACTGGCAGGCGCAGTCAACACGAAACCGAACTGCTGATAGAGCCTGTACGCCTGACCATCTGCAATCAGGCTGACATACGCGGACGCGGGTACTTCCCGTTCTATGTAGCCTGCGATCTCACCCATGACAGCCTTACCCAGACCACGGCCCTGATGCTCTGGCAAAACGGCAATGTCCACCACCTGATAAAAACAGCCACCATCGCCGATGACACGCCCCATCGCCACCGGCTCGCCATCGCAAAGCACCTGCACGCTGAAGAGCGAGTTGGGCAGCCCGCGCTCGGCGGCTTCCAGTGCCTTGGGGCTCAAGCCGCTTGCTTGCCTAAGATGCCGATACGCTTCGACAGTCGGTGTTTGATGCACAACGCGATAAGGCGTTGAATGAGTCATTGCAAAGTTTCCTGTCGCACTGAATGCCTGTGCTCATGCTAGCCGCGATGTCGATGTCGATGTCGATGTAGACGAAGCGTTGCGCGGGGACGGTGAGCGGGCACTGTGTGGGAATAAATGCGATGCGTGCGTGCTGCGTGGCATACCTGCTAGTCCTTGGGCGCCACGGTCACGACCAGCTCACCGTTGCGCATGCGGATGTTGAGTTTGCTGCCGATGGTGAAGCCGAGTTGTTCCAGCCAGCGGCCGCGTAGGCGCAGCGTGGGGATGCGTTGGTGGCTGTCGGGGTAGTAGCCGTAGCCGACGGTGCAGTGTTGCGGGGCGCGCGGGTGGCCTGGGCGGCGCGGCTTGGTGGGATCGGGGCGGGGCTCCGGGATGGAGGGGCGATCGAGATAGGGCCGCGGCGTGATCGTTGGGTCGAGCGAGCGCCAGACGATCTCGGTGGGCGGTGGCACCGTGGCGCGCTTGCGCGCGGGCTTGGGACGGGACGTGGATCGACGCATGGCAAAGCCCTCCTTGACGAACAGGCCCCGCCACCGGGTGGCGACGGGATGTCGGGAGGTTAGAAACCGCTAACAGTCGGCGGGCGTATTTCCCCGAAGGGTGTTGTATTAGCCGCCCTCCCGACGCAGGCATCGCGTCGGCTGCGCCAGCAGGAAGCTGCAGGCACAAAAAACCCACCGGTTTGACGGAGGTGGGTACCGCTGTTAGGGGAGTTTCTACGCTCCTTGCCGAGGAGACTGCTACGCGCTGCGTGACATGTCAACCGGTTGATGATGGCGCTCTGGATAGCGTCGATAGAAGATCTGCGCGTTGGCGCTTCACTCGGCAAAGTCAGAGCAGGGCATTGGTCAAGAGCGAGTTAGTCGATGCACATCCGCCACACTCCGATAAAGGATCTTCCAGCTGCACAACCGATGGTCTTAGATTTTGTCCAAGGTTCAGTAGCTGCTTCGTGGGTGCCGGATGGCTGATGATAGGTCTTTGGTTTGCAGTCACTGCGACTCAGGCCGTACCGCAATCACATGTCAGATTTCCCCTACCCCCATTAGCAGCATTCTTTTGTTTGCGGTGACAGAGAGCAGTGGGTCGCTGTGGATGGTCGGGGTGTGATAGAAATTTTAATTTCACTGTGCCAAAGTCCTTAAAAATCTCCTTAAATTTTCACGAAACTTATGACGCAGCAGGTCCCCTGGCATCGCAAACTTTGGCGTCGGTCCACGCGGATGCTCATGTCCCCCAAAAGCTGCCTTCCGGCAGGTCGTTCGCTCCCAACTCTAAACGCGCAGGACACCGAGGTGGCATGAACGTGTATTTCAAAATCAAGATTGTCGGATGTCTTTTCCTAGTTCTTTTGACAGGGTGCAACCCAATGAATGCTGCGTCTGAGAAGTACGAAAAAAACGGCGAGACCACGGCTGACGGAGACCCGGTCTATCGGAAAAATCAACATCCGACGGAAGCCTACAAGCTCACCATGACGATCGAGGATGCGCCGGGTCCGTTTGAGTGGATATCGGGCACCGCCTTTTATCAAATGACGAACCATGAGCAATGCACGCCGATAGAGCCTATTGCGGGTGTTTGGAGTAAGTCAAAGGAAGATGGGATACCCATCAATTTTCAAAAAATAGATCCGACGACATATGTGGCGACAATCTATGCAGACGGCATGGTCGATGCGGATTATTACGGAAAGGGTGTGTGTAATTTTGAACTCAATGGTGTTGGTATCTCGCTGAAAGCAACCGGAAAAAAAGAAGAGACGCGTTTCCAGCCGGCGCTCTTTAAGGCGCAAATATACGATTCAGCACCCGTTAAATTTTATTTTTGGAAAGGAGGCTATCCGCGAAGTCAGATGGATAACTATCCCGACACCGGTGAATACAGTGTGGATAAATATGCTGAGTCAAATCGTGGAAGTTTATTTAAGGTAACGCTAAAGTCTGAGAAGGTGTCCAAATGAGCCTGACCGAACAGCAAAATGCCTTTCTCGCAAATGATGTGTATGCGCGACCTGGCGAGACTGGGTTCGACAGTAAGCCAGTCAATATGGGTGGCGTCTCTTTCAGGCGTCTGGAATATATGGACCGCCCGTCTGGCTATCAGGGGATCATCTACGAGGAAATAGGAACAGGCGAAATTATCGTCGCCCATCGCGGTACCGAGTTTGATCGTCAACCAAAGCAAGATGGTGCTTATGCTGACGGTGGCATGGTTGCAGCACGTCACAATCGTCAGGTCGATGATGCGATCGAATTGACTCAGACTGCATTGAAGTACGCAGAACAAAAGCACCTCAAGACCGGCCAACCTGCTCCTGATGTCACCGTCACCGGTCATTCTCTGGGCGGCAACCTCGCCCAGGTCACTGCCCACCACTTCGGCCTCAAGGGAGAGACCTTTAACGCCTATGGTGCAGTCAGCCTGGATCGGCGCATTCCGGAAGGTGGCACCGACGTGATCAATCACGTGATGGCAGGCGATGCCGTGAGTGCTGCAAGTAAGCACTATGGGCAGGTGAAGGTATATGCCGCGTCGCATGAGATCACTGCGTTGGATAGGGCTGGTTACGCAAACGACAGCAGTCTTTTCGATTCACGTAATCCGATGGTCGAAACGGACTTGGGAGATTCGCATCGCATCCACAACTTCCTGCCGTTGGACGCCAACGGCAAACCGGACCACTCGGTATTGGAAGATCCTCAAACGCAGCTGCTGGCCCGGCAACATGCGCCGATGATCGACAAGTATCGCGGCGATGTCGAGACGTTGAGGATGGGCGTGACCTTCAATGCGAGGGGCACCCAAGGGATGAGCCTGGCGGACGGCATCGATCACTTGCGCGATCCGCTTCCCCCAGGTGCTGGACGCACGGAAATGGCTGCGACACGGTGGCAGGAGGTGATGCAGCGCATGCAAAGCGAGGATGCGCCAGCGTATGTGCCGCCGGGCTGGAAGATGCCAATGGGTGGGTCGTTGGAGCGCTGCGTTGCGCCTGCACCTGCGATGGTCTCAAGCGATCCTCTGTATCGATCGATTCACAGCAAGCTGCCAGAGGGCACCTCTGATGAGGTTGCAATGCATGCCACCGTCGAAGCCAAGCGCGCGGGCATCCTTCGTGACGATCAGCTGCAGAGCGTGACCCTACACCAAGGAAGCATTTTTATTTTTGGCCAGACGCCGGGCTTCCGGGCCAAGGTGGATCTGTCTGAGGCCGTGCCTCCACTGCAGGAAAGCGCCCGCCAGTCTCAGGCCTTGGATGCGCAGCGGTCGCAGCAGGAGACGGTTGAGCAAGCACCTACACGATCAATGTAAAAGTCAAGCAGCGACGTGGCTTCGGCTTGAATGAATGGTTAGGCCGCGTCCGCGACAATCTTGATTGCAAAGCAAGATTCATCTGGAACACACCTAAGTAGTTTGATGTGTGACATTGCGCTGTTGCCGGAAATTGCCAGCCGGGCTTGATCTGCAAGTGTGGTTGATACCCTTGCGCCAAGAATAACCGCCTTAATTGAGTCGGGCGGCAACTGGAATAGATGAATTTCCTCGCCGTTTGCATTAACCATGTTGTGCGCATCTTTGAGCGGGCGAAGAACCCTCCACTCTCGCTCATACGACCACTCTTTGCTTTTGACCAAGAACATCTCTGTCCCGTCCAGGTCGATGAGAGACGCACTAGGGCGGATATCTCGATAGCGAACCTGGCGCAGGTGGCCAAACTCATCTTGATCTGTTCGGCGGGCGTTGAAGTATGGATGTCCTGGATCTAGCTCCAACACAAACCCTGTATGGCTCATTCCGTAGTGAGCCCACATGAGAAGGCTATCCGAAATCTCACACAGTGAAAGGACGCCCAAGACTTCATCCATCTTGACAGGGATCGTCGGGATGAGTTGGTTTGATACAGCGCCGAGCATGGCCAGAAACTGTCCTTGCTGCTGTTGCATCAATGGGGTTGCAAACTGCACCCACTGCTGAAGGGAAAATTGGGCCCTCAGTGCCGCGGGGAGGCTGCTATATGCGACCTCAAGTTCACCGGGAATTGCTGCAGTAAAAGAGGCAAGTGCTGCTTCCTTCGAGGCAAGCCCCGTAATCTCGGGTCTTCCTTCGAACGGGTCGTTGAATGCCCCTAATGGCGTGTAGCGAACCAGTCGGTCGGACAGAATTCCGATGCGGGTTGGCGAAAGGTACTTGAATAGCCTTTCTGGTGCGCCGTGATCTTTCATAGCCGCCTAACGCCTGAGTTAAGCCGCCCCGCAGCGGGGCGGCGACTGCATGTTAGCGTAGCGTATAGCACCCTGGCACCGCCACGATGAGGGGTCGGCTTGAACGAATTGTTAGGCCTGTGCCTGCGAGTTGACCGCTAGCTCGCATCCGGCTAAATTATCAGTAGGTGCTGAACACACCTTCTCGAAGCGGCAACCGCGCCCGAAAGCCATGCGGTTTTTTTGTGCCCATTGTTTTCATGGCCGGGCGGCGCGCAGCTATACAACACCCGAAAGGGGAAATCTGCGGGCCGTCTTCGAGCGGTGTTCAAGCGCCCGGCCGCCTCTCTGAACAGGAGGCGAAAATTGGACAATCTCGAAGGATGCCATCATGGCTAAGCAACACCGGACAGCGCCGAAGCCGCGCTTTTTGACAATTGGCTATCAGTATTACGAAAGCCAGCACAAAGACATAGAGCGTCGCACCCAGCCGCGACAAGTTCCGTTTTTACGCTTGAGCGGAGATTGGTTGCAAGCGGCAGGGTTTAGGGTGGGCCAGAAAGCACGAGTTCAAGTTACTAAACGTGGCATCACGATCGTTGCCGAAGAGTAATGCGAACGATGCTGTGAGTGGACAAACATCCGCTCACGGCATTCTGATTTTTACGGGCCTAACGCCTGAATTAAGCCGACACGCGAAGCGTGTTCGGCTTGAATGAATTGTTAGACGTGCGCATTGACGGCGCTACCGGGAGACGCAACGGAACGTGATGTCTACTCGCGGAAAGTTGCCGAGTACGAAAGGTGGTTTTGCATCAACTGTGTCCGTGACCTCGACGGACTGGCCGCTTTTCTTGCACTGGGCGAAAGCGTCTCTCATGGCCTCACCTCTAAGGCTTCCTAGTCCGGTGAAGCCTGTCGCGGCTTGCTTGGAGATGAAGTAAGTGTCATTGCCCATCTCTACGACGCCCGAATTGGATGCGCATGAAGTAAGAGCAAGTAGGGAAAGCGCAGCAACCACTAGGCTTTTCATCTCAGATCCCCAAAGAGTGTATTGCACGTCTAACTACTATTGGACCGCCTAAATGCGGTGTTGCACGGAGTATCTTCGATCGCTGGCGCTTTGTGAATGGGGTAACTCTTATCCCAAGTCAAGGGATCGCACGATAGTAAGCGGCCGCGAGCAAGCGGATGCTTGCGGTGTTATCCAGCAAGGACGCAGGCGTATGAAATACACACCCCGACACGACGGCGTAACAGCACGTCCACCGGTCCGGTTGCTCGATCAGGTGCGCGACCGCCTGCGGGTACGGCATTACAGCCTGCGCACCGAGCAGGCCTATCTCAGTTGGATACGGCGCTTCATCCTCGCCAGCGGCAAGCGCCATCCGGCGCAGATGGGGCAGGCGGAGGTCGAGGCGTTCCTGACGCGGCTGGCCACCGATGGGCAGGTGTCTGCGGGCACACAGAACCAGGCGCTGGCAGCGTTGCTGTTTCTCTACCGCGAGGTCTTGCGCATCGAGCTGCCGTGGATGGAAAACCTGGTGCGTGCCAAGCGGCCGAGGCGCATTCCGGTGGTGCTCGCGCGCGCGGAAGTTGCACGGCTGCTGGCAGTGCTGGAGGGTCCGTGTTGGTTGATGGCCAGCCTGTTGTATGGCAGCGGGGTGCGGTTGATGGAATGCCTGCGGCTGCGCATCAAGGACGTGGACGCCGCGCGCGGCGAGATCGTGGTGCGCGATGGCAAAGGCGGCAAAGACCGCCGGGTGCCGCTACCGCTCAGCCTGCGAGAGGCGCTGCAACGGCAACGCGAACGGGCGCTGGTGGTGCATGCCGCCGATCTGGCGGCCGGTACCGGACGGGTCTTCCTGCCGCATGCCCTGGCACGCAAGTATCCCAATGCCGACGCCGAGCCCGGGTGGCAATACCTGTTTCCGTCGGCGTGCCAGTCGCGCGATCCGCGCAGTGGCCGGGTCGGTCGCCATCACGTGTCCGAGGAAGTCCTGCAGCGTGCGGTGCAGGTGGCGCGGCGGCGTGCCGGCATCGCCAAACCTGCCACCTGCCACACGTTGCGGCATTCGTTCGCCACCCATCTGCTGGAGGATGGCCACGACATCCGCACGGTGCAGGAGCTATTGGGTCACAAGGACGTGGCCACCACGCAGATCTATACGCATGTCCTGGGCCGCGGTGCGTCTGCGGTGCGCAGTCCGCTGGATGGGCTCGGCCGCGTGGTTGGTGAGGAGTGAGGCTGCCATGCCGGTGATAGGCGCTTGCCGCTTTGGCTTGCAAACGCCGCTCCGCTGCCGGTGCGTTTCACGCATGCGGCGACAGGTGCCGCCGCCGGTGCAACGCTGCAACAGCTCAGCCGTCCAACAACGCCTTATCCCGCACCGCACCCTTATCCGCACTGGTCGCCAGCAACGCGTACGCCTTCAACGCCGTGGTGACCTTGCGCGGGCGCACTTCCACCGGCTTCCAGCCCTTGGCATCCTGCTCTGCGCGACGAAGAGCAAGTTCCTCGTCCGAGATCAGCAGGTTGATCGAGCGGTTGGGGATGTCGATCAGGATCTTGTCGCCGTCGCGCACCAGGCCGATCGCGCCGCCTGCGGCGGCTTCCGGCGAGGCGTGGCCGATCGACAGGCCCGAGGTGCCGCCGGAGAAGCGGCCGTCGGTGAGCAGGGCGCATTGCTTGCCCAGGCCCTTGGATTTGAGATAGCTGGTGGGGTAGAGCATTTCCTGCATGCCGGGGCCGCCCTTGGGGCCTTCGTAGCGGATCACCACGATATCGCCGGCTTTCACTTCATCGGCGAGGATGCCCTTGACCGCCGAATCCTGGCTCTCAAAGACACGCACATTGCCTTCGAACACGTGGATGGATTCGTCCACGCCTGCGGTCTTCACCACACAGCCGTCGCGGGCGATATTGCCGTACAGCACGGCCAGGCCGCCTTCCTGCGAGAACGCATGCGCGACATCGCGGATGCAGCCTTCGCTGCGGTCCGTGTCCAGGGTGTCCCAGCGCGTGGCCTGGCTGAAGGCGATCTGCGTGGGGATGCCGGCCGGGCCGGCCTTGTAGAACGTGTGCACGGCTTCGGTGTCGGTTTGGGTGACGTCCCACTGCGCGATGGCGTCGGCCAGCGTGCGTGCGTGCACCGTGGCGGCGTTGGTGTGCAGCAAACCGCCGCGTGCCAGCTCACCAAGGATGGCCATGATGCCGCCGGCGCGATGCACGTCTTCGATGTGGTACTTCGGCGTGTTCGGCGCGACCTTGCACAGCTGCGGCACGCGCTTGGACAGGCGGTCGATGTCGCGCATGCCGAATGGCACGTCGCCTTCCTGCGCCGCTGCAAGCAGATGCAGGATGGTGTTGGTGGAGCCGCCCATGGCGATGTCCAGCGTCATTGCATTCTCGAACGCTTCGAAGGTGGCGATGCCGCGCGGCAGGGCGGTGGGGTCTTCGCCGCCGTACCACCGGTGACACAGCTCCACCGCCACGCGGCCGGCGCGCAGGAACAGCTGCTCGCGGTCGGCATGCGTGGCCACCACGGTGCCGTTGCCCGGCAGCGACAGGCCCAGCGCCTCGGTCAGGCAGTTCATCGAGTTGGCGGTGAACATGCCCGAGCACGAGCCGCAGGTGGGGCAGGCGCTGCGCTCGAACTCGGCCACCTTTTCATCGGAGGCGCTGTCGTCGGCGGCAATCACCATGGCGTCGATCAGGTCGAGCTTGTGTTCGGCCAGCTTGGTCTTGCCGGCTTCCATCGGCCCGCCGGAGACGAACACGGTGGGGATGTTGAGCCGCAGCGCGGCCATCAACATGCCGGGGGTGATCTTGTCGCAATTGGAAATGCACACCAGCGCGTCGGCGCAATGCGCGTTGACCATGTATTCGACCGAGTCGGCGATGATCTCGCGGCTGGGCAGTGAATACAGCATGCCGTCGTGGCCCATGGCGATGCCGTCGTCCACGGCGATGGTGTCGAACTCCTTGGCCACGCCGCCGACGCGTTCGATCTCGCGCGCGACCAGCTGGCCGAGATCCTTCAGGTGCACGTGCCCGGGCACGAATTGGGTGAACGAGTTGGCGATGGCGATGATGGGCTTGTGGAAGTCGCCATCGCGCATGCCGGTGGCGCGCCACAGTGCGCGGGCGCCGGCCATATTGCGGCCGTGGGTGGAGGTCTTGGAGCGGTACTCGGGCATGGCGATGTCGACGGCTGATCAGCGAGCGGTGGCTGGCAATTAGACCGCGTCGTGACTGTTGCTGCTGCAACGGTCGCGGCGCGCTCCGGTGATCCGGCACGGTAGCATGCAGCCGCTCGGCGCGTTCCTCACTGCCGCGTGCGTGTTGATCGGGGACCAGGTCTGCAACGGCCCAGCTTCCGGCGGGCGTGGAGCGGGGAGCGCGCGGTTGGCGGCGCTTCCGGGCACGAAGCCAGGCGCGCAGGGCTCTTTCGCCAGCATCGGGCCTGCGCCGCGCCGCTACACTGTGCCGATGTCTTCCGCGCTCTCATGCCGCCTGGGCTGCGCCGCCTGCTGCATCGCGCCCTCGATCAGTTCGCCGATCCCCGGCATGCCCAACGGCAAGCCGGCCGGGGTGCCCTGCGTCCAGCTGGATGCGCAGCTGGGTTGCCGCCTGTTCGGCGCACCGACGCGCCCGGCGGTGTGCGGCAGCTTGCGCCCGTCGCTGGAGATGTGCGGGTCATCGCGTGAGCAGGCATTGGGCATGCTCGCGGCGCTGGAGCGTGCGACCCAGCCTTGAGTGCCGCACCGTCGGGTGGCGCTCAGCCGCCGTTGGGCACACCCAGATACTGATCCTTTAGCCGCACGTAATGCTGTGCGGAGTAATGCAAGCTCTCGATCTCCTTGTCGCTGAGGGTGCGCGCCAGGCGCGCGGGATTGCCCAGCCACAATTCGCCTTCGCCGACGATCTTGCCGGGGCCGACCACCGCCCCGGCACCGACAAAGCCGTAGCGCTTGACGGTGGCGCCGTCGAGCACGCAGGCGCCCATGCCGATCAGGCACAGGTCTTCGATGGTGCAGGCATGCAGGATGGTGCCGTGGCCGACCGTGACGTCGCCGCCGATCATCGTCGGGTAGCCGGCCTTGTTGAACGGGCTGTGGTGGCTGACGTGGATGATGGTGCCGTCCTGCACGTTGGTGCGTGCGCCGATCTGCACATGATTGACGTCGCCGCGAATCACCGTGCCCGGCCACACCGATACGTCGTCGCCCAGGCTCACCTTGCCGATGATGGTGCAGGCAGGATCGACATAGACGCGTGCGCCCAGTTGCGGGGTGTGTTCCAGGAACGAGCGAATCGGGGTCACGATGATCTCCGGCATGTCGGCGTGCCGCCCGGTGCGGGCACTGCCTGCATGATAGCGGGCGACCGTGGGCATGCGGCAGGCGCTGACGTGGCAGATGACATATCTGGCTGTGGCCGTGCATGACGCAGCGGCTATGCGTGTTGAAACAGCCGACGCCAGAACCTGTGGGGCTGCCTCTGCGCTTTCGCCGCTGCTTCGACTGGATCGAGTTGCGGCACTGCGCGTCGAGGCGTGCAGTCGTACGCATGCTGCGTCGTTCAACCTCGCTGCCACCACATGTTGCATCCATGCCTGCACTGCGAGTGCGGCATTGCGCTTCGCAAGCCGGACCAGACGAAACTTGATGGTTGCCCGCTCCGATCGCACTGCAGGTCACGCACTGCAGCGATACGCGCGAGGTCGATCGCTTCCGCGCAGGCAATGCGCACACCCCAGATGCGGCCATGCAGACACGTCAACGAATGCATGGAGAGCCAGGCGAAGTGCTCTGCCGGTTTGTTCGATAAGCGCACGCCCGTGCAGCCCATCGTCTTGAAAGCCCCCTGCGATCGGCCTAGCGTGCCGGTGACGTTTTGCAACGCGGCAGTCGTTGCTGCGTTGCAGTGCCGGTGCGCTGTCGAATGCCGTCGCAGGTTCGAGCGTGCTCGCGTCTTCGTCGTGGTGGCGCTGCGTGGTCGCATGACCACCCGTGAGGCTGCCGACGCACCTGCCATCCCTACAACAGGATCGTCCGATGACCCATGGCGCCATGACACCTGCAGGCTTCGTGCTGGAGCGCATGACGCCGTTCCAGTGGAGAGCGGTGGCGGTGTGCGTGTTGCTGACCATGCTCGACGGCTTCGATGTGATGGCGATGGCCTTCACCGCCCCGCATGTGTCGGCGCAGTGGCAGTTGTCGGGCAAGCTGCTCGGGGCCTTGTTCAGTGCCGGCCTGGTGGGTATGGCGGTGGGGTCGTTGGTGTTGGCGCCGTTGGCCGACCGCATCGGGCGGCGCGCGACGATCCTGGCATGCCTGGCGATATTGACCGTGGGCATGGGCGCCTCGGCACTGGCCACCGGCGTGTGGCAGCTCGGCGCGTTGCGTGCCTTCACCGGCATCGGCATCGGCGGCATGCTGGCCTGCGTGGCAGTCATCGCTGCTGAATATTCCACCGCCCATTGGCGCAGCACGGCACTGGCGTTGCAGGCCACCGGTTATCCGATTGGCGCGACGCTGGGCGGTGCGATCGCGGCAGTGGTGTTGCAGCATTGGTCATGGCACGCGGTGTTTGTCCTTGGTGCGCTCGGGTCGCTGCTGTGCGTGCCGTTGGTGCTGGCGTTCCTGCCCGAGTCGTTGGAATTTCTGATCGCGCGTCGCCCGCCCGCAGCAAGCGCGCGCTTCAACGCGGTGCTCGCGCGCATGGGCATGCCGCCGCATGCGGTACTGCCGTCACCGCCGCCGCATGGCTCCGATCGGGCGCAGGGCTATGCGGCCCTGTTCGTGCCGGCATTGCGGCGGCAGTCGCTGTTGATCGCACTGGCGTTCTTTCTGCTGATGTTCGCGTTCTATTTCGTGCTCAGCTGGACCCCGAAGCTGCTGGTCGTGGCCGGGTTGTCGGCGGAGCAGGGTGTGACCGGGGGCGTCTTGTTGAATCTGGGCGGCATTGCCGGCGGCGCGATCTTCAGCGCGCTGGCCGCGCGTGCGCGCCTGTCGCGGCTGACCGCCGGCGCGATGGGAGTGTCGGCGCTGGCGCTGCTGGCATTTGGTCTCTACAGCACGGTGCTGAGTTGGGCGTTCGTCATCGCGGCGCTGAGCGGCGCGGCGCTGTTTGCCGCCATCGCCGGGCTGTATGCGGTGGCGCCGGTCGTCTTCACGGCGGCGGTGCGTTCCACCGGCATGGGCTGGGCGATCGGGGTGGGCCGTTTCGGCGCGATCGCCTCGCCGCTGTGCGTGGGCGTGCTGGTGGACGCGGGCTGGTCGCCGGCAGCCCTCTATCTGGCCTGCAGCGTGCCGCTGCTGCTTGCGGCCATCGCCGTGCTGGGCATGCGCCTGCCGGCGCGCTGAACTGCTGAGCGGGCGGTCGCCGCGCGGCGCTAGCGAGGTCGACCGGACCAAAGAAATCCTGCGCACTGCCGATACCTCGACAGACCCACCATCGTCGTGGCGGGCTCTTCCGCGGACCATTTGCAGATCAGCGCCGGCATGCTCAGAACCATCGACTCAGATCAGCTCCGCCCCGGCATGTATGTCTACAAGCTGCTGGGTGCGTGGGTGCACCATCCGTTCTGGAAGACCTCGTTCCTGGTCGATTCGGACGACGTGGAGAAGATCCATGGCAGCCGGATCGAGCAACTGGTGATCGACACCGCGCGTGGCCTGGACCTGGACACGGCGGCGCCGAACGCCCCCGATCCGGAGCCCGGGCCGGCGGTATCGCCGCCGCCGCCCGAACCACGCGAACCGGCCGTCACCGCGCGCACCAATAGCGTCACCGCGCAGGTCGGCATCGAGTCCGAAGTGGTGCGCGCACGCAAGATCTTCGAAGACGGCCGCGACATGGTCGAGGCGATGTTCCGCGATGTGCGGCTTGGACGCACCGTCGATACCGAGGCGGTGATGCCGCTGGTGGAAGCCATCAACGATTCGGTCCTGCGTCATCCGCAGGCCTTGATCAGCGTGGCAAGGCTCAAGACCGCCGACGACTACACCTATCTGCATTCGATGGCGGTGGCCGGCCTGATGAGCGGGCTGGCGCGCCAGCTCGGTCTGCCCGAAGAGCTGGTCGTCGAGGCGGCCATGGGCGGCCTGCTGCACGACATGGGCAAGGCGGTGACGCCGCTGGACATCCTCAACAAGCCCGGCAAGCTCACCGACGAAGAAATGGAGATCATGCGCCAGCACCCACTGGACGGTCATCGCCTGCTGGTGGCCGGCGGCGTGCAAAACGCGGTGGTGCTGGAGATCGCGTTGCACCATCACGAGAAAATGGACGGCAGCGGCTATCCGAATCGGTTGGCGGGCGAGAACATCTCGCTGATGTCGCGGATGGGCGCGGTGTGCGATGTGTACGACGCCATCAGTTCGGACCGTCCCTACAAGCGTGGCTGGGATCCGGCCGAATCGCTCAAGCGCATGGCGTCGTGGCAGGGGCATTTCGATCCGGCGGTGTTCCAGGCCTTCGTGCGCCGGCTGGGTATCTATCCGGTCGGCTCGTTGGTGCGCCTGGAGTCGCAGAAACTGGCGGTGGTGATCGAGCAGACCCCCGATGCGCTGCTCAAGCCCAAAGTGCGCGTGTTCTATTCGGCCAAGCTGCGCAGCCATGTGCTGGTGCAGGACATCGATCTGTCGCGTCCGGACTGCCAGGACCGCATCGCGCAGATGGAAAGCCCCACCGACTGGGGCTTCCGCGATCTTGAGAAGCTCTGGTTGCCGTAATCCGCAGGCTGCAAGCGTGCACGCGGCCTACGTGGCACGGATTTTCTGCTGGGCGAGTGGGATGGATGCGCAAGCGTCGTGCGACGACAACCGCAGCCGTGTCGTGCTGGTTGCCACTATCGCTGCCAGGTCCGGCATGCCGCGCGCGCCTCTGCCCGGCTTGCCGGTCACAAGCAGTTGCCGTCACGACCACCAGGCCCATCGGCCCCCTAGTCAGCCTGGCGAGCGCGGCCATGCTGCGCTGCAGCTTGGCAATGTAGTTATGATCAATAACTATTCCGGAACGCAATCACTTGCCCACCCCGGATCCCATGTCCCAACCGTGCCTGGATGACCATCGCTTCCCACGCCTGCCTGCCGCGGCCTGCCTGCGCGTGCACGGCGGGGCCACGCCGTTGGCGGCCACGCGCACATCGGCATGCCTGACCGCGTCTACAATGCAGCTCACGCCGCGGACCGGCGTTGCGGGCGGTGAGCGCTGCGCGCCCCGGTCCGCCCGTCGTCTTCGCTGCGAGAACCGTCATGTCCGTCACTGCCACTGCCGTACCGCTGCCGGATGCCGTCACCACGGTGGATCAGGCGCGCCTGCTGCAGCTGCTGGGCTACCGCATCACCCGCACCGAGTTGCTGGTGCGGCGGATGTTTCAGGACTGCGTGGCGGCGTTCGATCTCAAGCCGGTCGACTTCTCGTTGCTGATGCTGGTGGACGGCAATCCGGGCATCAACCAGCGCCAGATCGGCGACGTGCTGCACGTATCGGCGCCCAACCTGGCGATCGTGGTGGCACGCCTGGTCAAGCGCCGCCTGCTGCGGCAGGTGCGGGGACGCCAGGACCGACGCATGCAGCATCTGTCGCTGACCGCCGCCGGCGTGACCCTGCTGAGCGCCGCCGAGGCCGAAGTGCTGCGCATGGAACAGCAACTCAGCGCGGTGCTTGGCAGCAGCGAGGCGCCGTTGCTGCGCGCACTCGACCGGCTGGACCGTCTGGACAACGCGTAATCCGCAGCTGCCGTGCCGGCGCACGGACAGCTTTCCACCTGACCTGCGCACGCGCCGTCGCCGGCGTGTCGATCGCGCCTGCCCGACCGTTGTCCCGCCGCAGTTCCCGCTGTCCCTCCCAATGCCGGAGATGTTTGCAGTGAACTATCGATCGGTCCTGTCTGGGGTGTCTTCCCGTGCGTCGGCGCTGCGCCGCGCAGCGCTTGGTATGGTGTCGCTGCTTGCTGTCGGCACGGCCGGCGCACAAAACCTGCCGCAGAGTACGACGCTGACCAACGGCATCAATACCGGCGGTACCAGCTATCTGGATGGCTTCACGCGCACCACGCCCGGCTGGGCGGTGATCACCTATCTGCGTCAGAGCTCACTGGATGCGATCAAGGATTCCCGCGGCAACGACGTGCCGGTGTTCGACCGCCCACGCATCGATTCGACGCTGCTGCTGACCCAGGTCGCCTATGTCACGCCGTACAAGCTTTTTGGCGGCGCACTGGGCATCAACACGCTGCTACCGCTGATCAATCTGGATGCCTCGTTCGGGCCCAACAGCATTGCCACCTTGCGCGACAACGGCGCCGGCGTGGGCGACCTGACCTTTGGGCCTTATCTGCAGATGCTGCCGGTGATCCGCAATGGCAGGCCGGTGTTTTCGCAGCGCTTCGAAATCGATGCGATCGCGCCGATCGGCAAGTTCGACCGCGATCGCGATCTCAATCAGGGCGCCGGCTACTGGTCGCTGGTGCCGCAATATGCATTCACCGTGTTCCCGACGGCCAACTGGGAAGTCAGCGCACGCATCAACTACATCTACAACTTCCGCAGCGAGCGGCGTCCAAACCTGCCGCCGGGTGTTGAGTTCCGCAACGGCCAGGCCGGCGATGCGGGCTGGATCAACGTCGCCACCTCCTGGGACGTGGCACCCGCCATCCGCCTCGGCGTGAATGCCTATTACCTCACCCAGTTCCGCGACAACCGCACCAATGGGCAGCGCGTGGCCGACACCCGCCAACGCGTGTTCTATGCCGGCCCCGGCGGTGTGTGGCGGATGGATGCCAACAACATGCTGTTTGCCAATGTGTATCTGCCGGTGGAGGTCAAGAACGCGGCCTCCGGCACCAATGTCAACCTGCAGTACGTCCATGTGTTCTAGCGCCGGCGCAGTCGGCCTCTTCGGAGAGTGGCAATGAATTTGCAGAACAAGACGATCGTGGTCACCGGCGTGGCGTCGGGCATCGGTGCCGAAGTCGCGCGCCTGGCCCGTTTCCATGGCGCCAAGGTGATCGGCATCGATCGCACGCCGGTGCAGATGTCGCTGCATGGGTTCCACCAGGCCGATCTGGGCGATCCGGCGTCCATCGATGTGCTGGTAAAGGCATTGCCCGAGCGCATCGACGCGCTGGCCAACGTGGCTGGCGTACCCGGTACCGCACCGCTGGAACTGGTGGCACGCGTCAACTATCTGGGCCTGCGTCATTTAAGCCAGGCGCTGCTGCCGCGCATGACTCCCGGCGGGTCCATCATCAACGTGGCCTCCATTCTGGGTGCCGAATGGCCGCAGCGCCTGGAGCTGCACAAGCAACTGGCCGCTACCGACAGCTTCGCGGCCGGCACTGCATGGTTGCAGGCGCATCCGGTGACGCACGACACCTGCTACCAATACTTCAAGGAAGCCTTGATCGTGTGGACCCTGCTGCAGTCGCGGCCCTGGTTTGCCGAGCACGGCGTGCGCGTCAACAACGTTTCGCCGGGACCGGTGTTTACGCCGATTCTTGGCGATTTCGTCACCATGCTCGGCGAGGAGCGCGTCAAGGACGATGCCACGCGCATGACACGACCGGCGTACGCCGACGAAGTGGCCGAGGCCATCGTCTTTCTCGCCTCCGATGCTGCGCGCTGGATCAACGGCATCACCCTGCCGGTCGACGGTGGGCTGGCATCCACCACGCTATAAACCCCCACAACTGTCCTTAGCAGGAGGCTAGACCATGAATGCTCTCCCCACCACCGCAGTATCCGCGCCCACGACTCCGGCGTGGCATGGCTGCATCTTCAATGGCGAATGGGTGCCCGGCAATGGCGGCACCCTGGAAATCGTCGAGCCGGCCACTGGCCGGTTGCTGCACGAGGTCGGCAAAGCCGACTTGGCCGATGTCGCCGTAGCGGTGGCGCAGGCCAAAAAAGCGCAGCGTGCGTGGGCCGCCACCGGGCCGCGCGAACGTGCCGCCGTCTTCCACCGTGCCGCGCAGTTGATGCAGGCGCGCAGTGCGGAAGCGGCCTTGCTGATTGCGCGCGAGACCGGCGGCATCCTGCCCAAGGCCGAGCGCGAAGTGAACGAGGCCGTGGTGTTGTATCAGCAGGCTGCCGGCATGCCGCTGCAGGCGATGGGACAGGCGCTGCCGACGGCAGCCGGGCAACTCAGCCTGGCGCGGCATTTGCCACTGGGTGTGATCGCGGTGATTTCCCCGTTCAATTTTCCATTGATTCTGTCGCTGCGCTCGGTCGCACCGGCGCTGGCCATGGGCAATGCGGTGGTGATCAAGCCCGATCCACGTACGCCGTACACCGGTGGCGTGGTCATCGCGCAGGTGCTGGAAGAAGCCGGCCTGCCCAAGGGCTTGCTGCATGTGCTGCACGGCGACGCAGCCATCGGTCAGGCGCTGGTCGAATCACCGGATGTACCGATGATTGCCTTTACCGGTTCAACCGCCGCGGGCCGGCGCATCGGCGAGATCGCTGGCCGGCACTTGAAGAAGGTCTCGCTTGAGCTGGGCGGCAACAACGCGGTGATCGTGCTCGACGACGCCGATCTGGACAAGGCGGCATCTGCAGTAGCTTTCGGCGCCTACATGCATCAAGGACAGATCTGCATGGCCACCGGCCGCGTGCTGGTCCAGCGCGGGATTGCCGATGCATTCACCCAGCGGCTGGCCGAAAAAGCCAGGCACCTGCCGGTCGGCGATCCGGTCAGCGGTACGGTGGCACTGGGTCCGATCATCGACCAGCGCCAGCTGCAGCGCGTGATCGATATCGTGGACGACAGCGTCGCTGCCGGTGCGGTGGTGGAAGCCGGTGCCAGCAACGAAGGCCTGTTCTATGCGCCGACGGTGTTGTCCAACGTGCGTCCGGGCATGCGTGCATTCGACGAGGAAGTCTTCGGCCCGGTGATCAACATCAGCGTGTTCGACACCGACGAAGAAGCTGCGGAACTGGCCAACCACGGTGAGTACGGTCTGGCTGCAGGCATCCTGTCGGCGTCGGTGTCGCGCGCGATGAGCTTGGGCGACAAGCTCCATATCGGCCTGTTGCACATCAACGATCAGACCGTGGTCGATGAAGTCATCAATCCCTTCGGCGGTACCGGTGCGTCGGGCAACGGCACCAGTGTCGGCGGACCGGCCGATTGGGAGCAGTACACCCACTGGCAGTGGTTGACCATCAAGAACGAAGTGCCGCAGTACCCGTTCTGACCGACGTGGGGCAATCGACTGAGCCAATGGCCCTGCAGCAAACCTCGCAGCGTCGAGTGCGCGGTGCCCTCACCGCTTGCGGGACACGCCGTGAACCCGTCCCCGGGGGCTCGGTGGCGGCATCCATGCCGCCACACGGTCCCGCAACCGGCAAGGACACCGCATCAGACAGTGTGCTGGTTGCTTTGTTGAAAACCATGCATACCGACCATCCCGACTGGCTCTTGCCCGCGCGCCGTCGCGGGACCTTACGCGGCATGGATGCCGCAACAGGGACGTACTTGCGGCGTTTCCCGCGATGGTGGGTGGGCAGGGGCCCTGCAACCGAGTCACAGATCTGCCACTCTGCGACCGACGCATCCGCACCTTTCATCACTTTTCAAGGCGATCGAGGGCTTGAGCTTCAGGAGTTTTTGTCAGCCGCTCTTACTCGCCAGCGCGGAATTGCGTCGGCGAGCAGCCTGCGTGGCGGGCGAAGTAGCGGCTGAAGTACGCAGCGTCGAAAAATCCAAGGCTGGCGGCGATCTGCTGCACGCTCAGGCCGGTGTAGCGCAGGCTGCGTCGTGCTTCGAGCATGATCCGGCGCTGCAGTAATTGCAGTGCCGAGGCGCCGGCCAGTCGCTGGCACAACGCGTTGAGATGGCCCGGAGTCAGGCCCAGGCGTTCGGCATAGCGGGAGATTGGCCAATGCGCACGGTAGTGCTGGTCGATCAAGGCCTGATAGCCGCGGAGATGGCGCAATGCCGGATCGGCCTGTGGGCTTACCGCAGCTGCATCTTGTGCGCGTTCCAGTGCGGTGCGGGCGGTCCAGATCAACAGCTGCGTCGCAGCCGCCTGCAGCGCGGCCTCGTGGCCGATGCGCTGGCGCGCGTGATCGATGGCGATGGTGGCGAACAACACGTCGAGCAATGCGCGTGATCGATTGACTTGCAATACCAAAGGCGCCGCCAATGCGCGCTGCAGCAAGGGTGCACAGCTCAGCGCACTGCGCACCAACGGCATGCACAAGGTGATGATGTGTCCGCGCACCTGTGGATCGAATCCGAAGCCGTGCACGCATAACGGTGGCAGCCACACCACGGTTGCGCCGCGCACGCGCTGGCTGCGGCCATCCAGCTGCAGCGTCGCCGGCCCGCGCTGCACGTAGAGCAGCTGCGCCAGGTCTTCGTGGCGGTGCGGCACGATATGCCAATCATGCAACCGGCTACGTGCGGCGATCGACTCCCAGTGCAATAACTCCGGCGCGTCGGCATCGTGCTCGCCGTACAGACCGAAGGCCGGAACATGGGTGGCTGCAGCAATGTCGGTTGTGTGTGGGGGCATCGTTGAAAAGTCCAAGCACTGCGCGCAATCATCCCTTCAAAGCGCAGGCTTGGCTACCGACACTGGCTGTATCAGCCGGCTGAGGCAGGAGCAGTGCATGCGAACCCAGATTGCGATCATCGGCGCAGGTCCCTCCGGCCTGCTACTTGGCGAGTTGTTGCTGCGCGCCGGTATCGACACCGTCATGATCGAGCGGCAGACACCGGAGCATGTGCTCGGCCGCATTCGTGCCGGCGTGCTGGAGCAGGGCAGTGTGGAGCTGCTGCAGCGCGCAGGCGTCGGCGAGCGCCTGCAGCGCGAAGGCTTGCCGCATCACGGCTTCGAACTGTCGCTGGACGGCCAGCGTGAGCGCATCGATCTGTTGCGCGGCTGCGGGCGTGGCGTCACCGTCTACGGCCAGACCGAGGTCACCGCCGATCTGATGCAGGCACGTGCGCGCAGCGCTGCGCCGACGTACTACAGCGCGCAGGACGTGACGCTGTGCGGAGTCGACAGCGACGCACCCGCGGTGGAATTCAGCCACGACGGCGGGTGTCAGCGCATCGACTGCGACTATATCGTCGGCTGCGACGGCTTCCATGGCATCAGCCGCGCGAGCATCCCGCCCGAGCGGCTGCGCCTGTTCGAGCGTGTGTATCCGTTCGGATGGCTGGGCGTGCTTGCCGACACACCGCCAGTGCACGATGAGCTGATCTACGCACGTCATCCGCGCGGGTTTGCGCTGTGTTCGATGCGCTCGCCCACACGCACGCGCTATTACGTGCAGGTGCCGGCCGATGCGCAGGTACAGGCATGGAGCGATCAGGCGTTCTGGGATGAGTTGCGTGCGCGGCTGCCCGAGACGTTGGCTGCGCAACTGGTCACCGGGCCATCGATCGAAAAGAGCATTGCGCCGTTGCGTAGCTTCGTCGCCGAACCCATGCAGTACGGGCGCCTGTTCCTGGCCGGCGATGCGGCGCATATCGTGCCGCCGACCGGTGCCAAGGGCTTGAATCTGGCACTTGCCGATGTCGGTCTGCTCGCGCAATTGTTCGAGCGCTGGAACGTACGTGGCGATGCCGAGGTGCTGCAACAGTACTCGGCGCTGGCGCTGCGGCGCGTCTGGAAGGCCGAACGGTTTTCATGGTGGATGACCACCTTGCTGCATACCTTCGACGACCAGGACGCGTTCACCGCACGCATTCATGCCGCTGAACTGGATTATCTGCTGGGCAGCGACGCAGGGCGCACCACCCTGGCCGAAAACTATGCCGGCCTGCCGCTGGTGGAGCTGCCTGATTGAGCGCAGCCATGGACGCTGCCGGACATGCCTCGTGCGTGCGCGAGAGAACATCGACTTCAGCGGTTACCTGCCGATTACCACCAATGCCGGAAGTGCCCTGGTTCACTCCAGGGCGGCTAGCGGGCGAGCGGACCCGGTCGGTA
This sequence comes from Xanthomonas arboricola pv. populi, assembly GCF_002939945.1. Taxonomy (GTDB): domain Bacteria; phylum Pseudomonadota; class Gammaproteobacteria; order Xanthomonadales; family Xanthomonadaceae; genus Xanthomonas; species Xanthomonas arboricola_A. Next base: position 177,556 of record NZ_MDEB01000004.1, read on the forward strand.
GGCTGGCGGCGACGCGTAGAAATCGTTGTGTGCAAGGACGCGTCATCCCCCAATCAGCGGCGCATCGTGCTGGCGTCCTCAGCGAGCGCAGTGCCCGTCTCCACCCAGGAGTGCTCCATGAAAACCCTGTTCTCCCGCGCCTTGCTACTGGTCATGCTGGTGGCGCCGGTGGCTGCGTTCGCGCAGACCGCAGTAACTGAAAATCCCAACCACCAGAAGATGCTGCTCGGCTCCACCTGGTATGAAACCGCCAACAAGCGGCTGGTCTACGATTTCTGGCGCACCGTGTTCGAAGCAGGCCAGGTGCAGTACGCGCCGATGTACATGGACAAGAACTACATCCAGCACAACCCGAATGTGGCGAACGGCCGCGATGCGTTCATTGCCTTCCTGACCGCGTTCGTGAAGCCGACGCCGGTGCAGCCGCGCGTGCAGTTGCCGTTGGTGGCCATTACGGCCGACGGCGATCTTGTGACGCTGGTGTCGGTGCGCACCTTGCCCAATCCGAACAAGCCGGGCACCACCTACACCACCACGTGGTTCGACATGTTCCGTATCGAAAAAGGCCTGATCAAGGAACACTGGGATCCGGACACGATTGCCGGCCGCGCCAATACCGGCGGCCAGTAATTGCGGCATCACTGCAGGGCTGCACAGTGCCGTCCTGCGTGCGTCGTCCATGCGCGTAGCTGTCATAACCTTGCGCCCACCGGATGGTGGGCGCAGTCGTTTGAGCGCAGCTGTCAGCTGATGCGGAAGCCCATCGTCGCTTCCACCGCCTGCTGCCAGCCGGCATAGAGCTGCTCGCGCTTGTCGTCGGCCATGGTCGGCGCGAAGCGCCGATCCACTGCCCACTGCTTAGCGATCTCTTCGCGGCTGCTCCAGAACCCGGTTGCCAGACCGGCCAGATAAGCCGCGCCGAGCGCGGTGGTTTCGGCCACTTCCGGGCGCAGTACCGGCACGTTGAGCATGTCGCTCTGGAACTGCGCCATGAAGTCGTTGGCGATCGCGCCGCCGTCGGCGCGCAGTTCCTTCAGCTCGATGCCCGAATCGGCCTGCATCGCAGTGAACACGTCGCGGGTCTGGTACGCCATCGATTCGACCGCTGCGCGCACGAAGTGTTCCTTGGTGGTGCCGCGGGTCAGTCCGAACACTGCACCACGGATATCGCTGCGCCAATACGGCGCGCCCAGGCCGACGAAGGCCGGTACCAGATACACCCCATCGTTGTCGCCGGCACGTTCGGCATAGGCCTGCGAGTCGCTGGCCTTGCCGAACATGCGCAGGCCGTCGCGCAGCCATTGCACCACCGAGCCGGCAACGAAGATCGAGCCTTCCAGCGCATATTCGACCTTGCCGTCGATACCCCAGGCGATCGTGGTCAACAGGCCTGCCTTGGACGCAACCGCCTTGTCGCCGGTATTCATCAGCGCAAAGCAGCCGGTGCCGTAGGTGTTCTTGGCCATGCCCGGCTCGAAGCAGGCCTGGCCGAACAGGGCGGCCTGCTGATCGCCGGCGATCCCCGCGATCGGCACCTGCTCGCCGTAGAAATACTGGGTCTGGGTCATGCCGTAGATTTCGCTGGACGAGCGCACCTCCGGCAGCATCTCCTTCGGCACGTCGAGCATCGCCAGCAGTTCGGCGTCCCATTCCAGCGTGTGGATGTTGTACATCAACGTGCGCGAGGCATTGGTGTAGTCGGTGACGTGCACCTTGCCGCCGGTGAGATTCCAGATCAGCCAGCTGTCGATGGTGCCGAAGGCCAGCTCTCCCTTGCGTGCGCGTTCGCGTGCGCCTTCGACGTGATCGAGAATCCACTTGACCTTGGTGCCGGAAAAATACGCATCGATGAGTAACCCGGTCTTGTCGCGCACCATCTGCTCGTGCCCGGCTTCCTTGAGCTGGGTGCAGATGTCCTTGGTCTGCCGCGATTGCCACACGATGGCGTTGTAGATCGGCTGGCCGGTGGCCCTGTCCCACACCACTGCGGTTTCGCGCTGGTTGGTGATGCCGATGCCGGCGATCGAACGCGCATCGATCTGCGCATTGTTGAGCAGCTCGGTGATGGTGGTGTAGACGCTGGTCATGATCTCGCGCGGATTGTGTTCCACCCAGCCCGGCTGCGGAAAAATCTGGCCGAACTCGCGCTGGGCCACGCCAGCCACTTTGCCGTTGCGGTCGAACAGCATCGCGCGCGAGCTGGTGGTGCCTTGATCGATCGCAAGGACGTATTGCTTTTCCATCGGATATTCCTTCAGCAAGGCCGGCGCTGGCGCACGGCGAGAAAGTGGGCAGTGCACGCCCCTGCTCTACAGGCCGATGGAACTCAAGGCCTGCCCGGCAGCGGCGCTGTGCTGTCAGTCGTGCAGCAGTGCGATCAGCGCGGATCGAGCGGTGGTTTGCCGCCCTGCAGATGGCGCACGCGCGCCGGCAGGAACGGCAGGATCAACCACTGGTAGGCGAGCGCGCCGATGGGACCGCCGATCAACGGGCCGACGATGGGAATCCACCAGTAATTGTCCTTGGCCGGCAACGCGGCCTCGCCCCAACCGGCAAGGTAGGCGAACAAACGCGGGCCGAAGTCGCGCGCCGGATTCATCGCCCAGGCTTCCAGATACCCCATCGATGCGCCCAGCGTCGCCACCAGCAGGCCGATCATCAGCGCGCCGGAGTTGGCGGTCGGCGCGGCTTCGTTGAACTGTTCGGTGATGGCGAAGATGCCGAAGATCAGGAACGCGGCGATGATGATCTGGTCGACCAGCGCATGCATCGGCGTGACCGCAAGGCCGGGTGCGGTGAAGAACACCCCGGCGGCGCCGCCGGCTTCGCGGGTGAGCTGCTGCACCTGGTTGTAGTGGTCGATGACCGGGCCGTACATCTGGTAGACGATGGCCGCGCCCAGAAACGCACCGATCACCTGCGCGCCCCAGTACGGCAGCACCTTCTTCCAGGAGAAACCGCGGAACAGCGCCAGCGCCAGCGTCACCGCCGGATTGGCATGCGTGCCTGACACCGACCCGGTGACATAGATCGCCAGCGTCACCGCCAGGCCCCAGGCGATGCACACGCCCCAATAGGCGTTCTGATATGGGCTGGGATCGTAGAGGATGTACATCGCCGCGACCGAATCGCCGAGCGCGATGATGATGAACATCGCTACCGCTTCGGAGATCAGCTCACCCACGAGTTGGCGACTCATGCGCGCGACCTCGTGCCGATGGCGACGACGCAGACAGGGGGATGCGAGGCGCGCATCGGCGCGCAGGGGTCTTCGGTAATACTCATCAGGGGTGCCCTCCACGTGACTCAGGATGATGCGGCGAATGCGCCAGGATACGTTGCCGCGCGACCCGTCCTCGCCGGCAACGCGGTTCGATCAGGCCGACACGACGTCCGCCTGCCGGCTCGATTGCGTCTGCAGATACGCCTCCAGGCGCTCGCGCCCGGCCGCGTCGATGCGCAGGCCGAGTTTGCTGCGGCGCCACAGGATGTCGTCGGCGGTCACGGCCCACTCATGTGCGCGCAGGTAATCCACCTCGGCCTGATACAGATCGGCACCGAAGTGCGTGCCCAAGGCGGCGATGTCCTGCGCCTGGCCCAGCAGTTGCTCCGCACAGGTGCCGTAGTTGCGCACCAGCCGGTGTGCGGTGGGCGCCGGCAGCCACGGGCGCGCGTCGCGCACGCGCTCGAGCAGGCTGGCGATATCGCGTTGTTCGCCGCCGGGCAATGCATCGCCACGCGCGGTCCATGCCGGCTTGCGCGCGCCCAAGGCCTGGGTCAGGCGATCGACCCCTTCTTCGGCCAGCTTGCGATACGTGGTCAGCTTGCCGCCGAACACGTTGAGCAACGGTGCGCCTTCGTTGAGCACTTCCAGCTGATAGTCGCGGGTGACTTCGGCGGCGTTGTCTTCGGCATCGTCGAGCAGCGGGCGCACGCCGCTATAGCTCCACACCACATCGGCGGGGCTGATCTGCTGCTGGAAATACAGGTTCACCGCCTCGCACAGGTACTGCACCTCGGCCGCATCGATGCTGGGCGCGGCGGGGTCGGCCTGGTAATCCACGTCGGTGGTGCCGATCAGGGTGAAGTCGTGCTCGTAGGGGATGGCGAACACAATGCGCCGATCCGGTTGCTGGAAGATGTACGCGTGATCGTGGTCGAACAATTTGGGCACCACGATGTGGCTGCCCTTGACCAGGCGCAGCGCATGTTTGTGCGGCACCGCGGCGACCTTGTCCAGGAACGACACCGCCCACGGGCCGGCCGCATTGGCCAGCGCGCGCGCCTGCACGGTGCGACGGTGGCCATCGCGGTGTTCCAGTTCGGCATACCAGAAGCCCGCATCGCGCCAGGCACCGACGCAGCGCGTGCGGGTATGGATGTGCGCGCCACGCCTGGCGGCATCCATCGCATTGAGCACCACCAGGCGCGCGTCCTGCACCCAGGCATCGGAGTAGACGAAGCCGGTGCGCAGCGATTCCTGCAGCGGCTGGCCGACCGGGTGCGTGCGCAGCGACAGCCGGCGCGAGCGCGGCAGACTGCGCTTGCTGCCGCCGAGATGGTCGTACAGGAACAGGCCGGCGCGGATCATCCAGGCAGGGCGCAGGTGCGGCTGGTGCGGCAGCAGGAAGCGTAACGGCCAGATGATGTGAGGGGCCAGCCGCAGCAGCACTTCGCGCTCGGCAAGCGCCTTGCCGACCAGCGCGAACTCGTATTGCTCCAGGTAGCGCAGGCCGCCGTGAATGAGCTTGGTGCTGGCGCTACTGGTATGTGCGGCCAGATCGTCCTGCTCGCACAGGCACACCGACAGGCCGCGCCCGGCCGCATCGCGGGCGATGCCGACCCCGTTGATGCCGCCGCCTATCACCAGAAGATCGTATGTCTCGCCCATCGGTGTCTCCGTCCGGGCGCGCCTAGAGCGAACCCAAGTTGTCATGTTCGAACATATTCGAACATCACACCTTTTCGGAACGTGAAGAGCCGTGAGTCCTGAGCTTCAAGCGTCTGCGACGTTGAAAAGCTATTGAAGCCAGGATTTCGATCGCCTGAGTAGATCGTTTGAGGCGATCCAAATGGTCTGTTCGCACCGTAAACGCACAAAAACGAACAATCGGCTCAGCCGGCGTCGCCAGGCTTGGCCAGATGCACGCGGGTGCCGGCCTCGGCCAGCACTGCAGCCAGCTCCTGCGGCGGCGGCCGGTCGGTGAACCAGTCGTGCACCTGGGCGATCGCGCCCAGTCGCACCATGGCGTTGCGGCCGAACTTGCTGTGATCGGCGGCCAGCAGCACCTGCCGCGAGTGCTCGATGATGGCCTGCGCCACACGCACTTCCTGGTAGTCGAAATCCAGCAAGGTGCCGTCCAGATCGATGCCGGAAATGCCGATCACCCCGAAGTCCACCTTGAACTGCCGGATCAGCTCCACCGTCGCCTCGCCGGTTACGCCCTGGTCGCGCCCGCGCACCACGCCGCCGGCCACGATCACCTCGAAGCTGGGGTTGGCGCTGAGCATCACCGCCACGTTGAGGTTGTTGGTGATCACGCGCAGGCCGCGATGCTGCAGCAAGGCACGCGCGACCTCTTCGTTGGTGGTGCCCAGGTTGATGAATAACGAGGCATCGTCGGGAATGAAGCGGGCGACCTGCGCGGCGATATGCTGCTTCTCGCGCGCCTGCAGCGCCTTGCGCGCGGTGTAGGCCAGGTTTTCCACGCTCGAAGGCATGCTGACGCCGCCGTGGTAGCGGCGCAGCACGCCGGCATCGCACAGCAGGGTCAGATCGCGACGGATGGTCTGCGGCGTCACCTCGAAGCGCGTCGCCAGCCCTTCCACCTCGGCGAAGCCCTGCTGCCGCACCAATGCCACCAATTGTTCCTGACGCGGGTTGAGCGCCGGCGCCGGGATCGTCCTGTAGTGAGTCGACTCCATGCGCAGATGATCGCGCATGTGCGTGAGGATGCAAACACGGCTGCTTGCAAGCCGTAGCGAGCAGTCGTCAGATGGGCGTGGACGGCACGCGCAGAAACCGCAGTGTGCGAGTGGCACACGCCGCAGCGAGCGCCGGCCGCGCCTGCCTGATGGTTGGCGTAGCAGTTTTGACGCGCTCTCAGCCCAGCTCGCCGCGGTAGCCGGTATCGATGCTGATGCTGCCGCCCACTGCGCGCGAGACGCAGGCGCACAGCTTGCGGTTCTCGCGGCGCTGTTCGTCGCTGAGGAACACATCGCGGTGATCGATATCGGCGGCGCTGTCCAGTACCTCGACCGCGCACAGCCCGCATTCGCCACGCCGGCATTCGGCGATCAGTTCCACCCCGGCATCGGCCAGGGCATCCAGCATCGATTCGTTCTCGGCCACCGGCACTTCCAGGCCGAGCCCGGGCAGCTTGACCACGAACGCCTGCGCCGGCACCCGCCCGCTATTGCCGAAGGTTTCGAAATGCAGTCGCGCACGCGAACGCCCGGCGGCGTGCCAGTGCTGACGCACCGCTTCGAGCATGCCCAGCGGCCCGCACACATACACCTCGGCATTGGGCGACAGGCGTGCCAGCTCGGCGGCAAGATCCGGCGGGCCAGCGCTGTCGTCGCATTGCAGTTGCAAACGCTCGCCGAGCAGCGCTTCCAGTTCGTCGACATAGGCCATCGCACTGCGCGTGCGGCCGGCATAGAGCAGGCGGAACGCGCGGTGGCGGCGCGCCAGCCGCTGCGCCATGCCGATGATCGGGGTGATGCCGATCCCGCCGGCAATCAGCAGGATCTCCTCGCCGCCTTCATCCAGCGCGAAGTTATTGCTGGGCGGGGAGATCTCCACCACATCGCCGGGCTGCAGCGTCCACATATGCCGCGAGCCGCCGCGGCTGTCGGGCATTTGCCGCACCGCGATCTGGTAATGGCCATCGGCACGCGGTTCGCCCACCAGCGAGTACGAGCGCACATCGGCGCGGCCATGCAACTGCACGCGAAAATCCAGATGGCTGCCGACCTCGAAGCCGCGCGCCGCGGTGCCGGGATCCAGCACGATTTCGCGTACGCCTTCGCAGGCATCGGCAATGCTGACGACGTGGGCGCGGTGCCACTGGGTGTCTTTACGCATGGGGAACTCCGGGCAGAAGGGTGTGCTGGCTGCTGCCAGCGTTGGATGTATGGGCGCGGCCGATCAAGGCGCCACCGCGCACCTGGGTGATCGCCGCCGGGGTTTGCAGCGCGTGGCGCAGATTGCGATGGGCCAGCCGTGCGTGTTCGCGCATCAGCGCTTCGGCACGCGTGCCCTGGCGGTCTTCGATGGCGGCGATGATCTCGCGGTGCTGGTCCTGCGCCAGGGTCAGGATCAGTCGCGCCTCGGCGCTGGTGGTCTGCGCCATGACCAGACTGTTGGGCGAGGCGAACGGCAGCTGCAGCACGCGGGTGAGCTCACGGCCCAGGACATCGCTGCCGGCCATGGCCACCAGCAACGCGTGGAACTGCGCGTTGGCCTGCACGTACGCGCTGAAGTCGATGGCGTGCAGCGGCGAGCCGACGATGCGGTCGAGGGTGTCCAGCAACTGGCGTGCCTGGGCCAGCGACGCGGCGGACGCTCCGCGTTCGGCCGCCATGCGCGCGGCCAGGCCTTCGAGCGTGCCGCGCAGTTCGATCGCATCGTGCACATCGCGTTCGCTGAAGGCCTGCACCGCATAGCCGCCGCCCGGCAATGCGCTGGCCAGGCCTTCTTCGCACAGCCGCTGCAACGCGGCGCGCACAGGGGTGCGCGACATGCCCAGCCGCTGCACGACCGCCAGCTCGGACAGCCGCGCGCCGGCCGGCAGGGTACCGTCGAGTATCAGTTCGCGTAGCGACAGCAGCGCGCGCGTGGTCTGCGCGGCACTGCTGCGAAACGGGGTGGTGGGTGACATGCGGACCTCCGGCGCGGTGCCTAGCCCACCATGCGCAGCGACAGTTCCTGCGCGCGCTGCTCTTGTGTGATCAGCCGATCGATCACACGGCGCGCCCACATCCCGCCGGCATCGACATTGAGGTTGTAGAAGGTGTGATCCGGATGCGCGTCGATGGCGCGCTGCTGCGCTTCCAGCACCGCCTCGTCCTCGCCGAACACGCCGGTGACGCCTGCACGGGTCAGCGTGGTCAGGGACTGATCGTGCAGCGCGTAGTTGCGCATGAACGCCCAGAAGTAGTGACAGGTGGTGTCGGTTTCGGGCGTGATGGTATTGAGCACGTAGCCGTTGACGCCCTGGCTGCGATCGCCCTCCGGCGCACCGGTGCCGGCGATGGCCACACCCACGTCGATGGCGATGGTGCCGGGCGCTTCGAAGCGGATGATCTGCCAGCGATCGACCTTGCCGCGGTAATCCAGATGGCGCGCGATCTGGCTGGCCCAGAACGGCGGCGCGTCGATATTGCGCATCCAGCGCGACACCACCACCGAGCGGTCGCCATGCATCACCTCGAACGGCGCTTCGGCGATCTCGTCCTGGCCGATGCTGGAGCCATGCACGAAGGTCTCGTGGGTCAGGTCCATCAGGTTGTCCAGCACCAGCCGGTAGTCGCACTTGGCATAGATGGTGCGGCCATCGCCGGCCCAGGCCGGGTCGTGCGCCCAATGCAGATCGGGAATCAGGCGGGTGTCGGCCTGCGCCGGGTCGCCTGGCCAGATCCACACATAGCGATGCTTCTCGGCCACCGGAAAATTGCGCACGCACGCGGAGGGATTGATGGTCTCCTGCGAGGGCATGTGCACGCAGCGGCCCTGGCTGTTGTAGACCAGCCCGTGATAACCGCACACCAGATCGTCGCCGCGCAGCTTGCCCATCGACAGCGGCACCAGGCGATGCCAACACGCATCTTCGAGCGCGATCACCGCCCCGGCAGTGGTGCGATAGACCACCACATCCAGGTTGCAGACCTTGCGCGGGGTCAGCGCGTGCTTGATCTCGTGGTCCCAGGCGACGGCGTACCACGCGTTGAGGGGAAACAGCTGCTTGGACTGGGACATGACCGTGGCTCCTGGGGTTTGTATACAACCTGGGGTGCGGACCGGCAGCGGTGTGCCGGCTGGCGACCAGTTGACGCGCATGCCGGCGCTGGCGTCTGCTTGCAAGCGAAGTTATGTATACACCGGAGACAATGTTGAAGCGTCAGTCGCCTATCGAAATTGTGCGATTATCGAATGTGTACACCGATAATCGCATTGACCGGGCTGTGCAGCTGCGCCTAACGTGACGGCACGCTCGCTGCGCAGGACCCTAAGCCATGGCCCAGATCGTCTCCCTTTCAGAAGCGGTGTCCCAGTTGATCTCAGACGGCGACTGCGTCGCGATGGAAGGCTTCACCCATCTGATTCCGCATGCGGCCGGCCATGAGGTGATCCGCCAGCGCAAGCGCGGCCTGCACCTGGTGCGCATGACCCCGGACCTGATCTACGACCAGCTGATCGGCGCCGGCTGCGCGTCGGCATTGCGGTTTTCCTGGGGCGGCAATCCCGGCGTCGGCTCGTTGCACCGGCTGCGCGATGCGGTCGAACATGCCTGGCCGCAACCGCTGCAGATCCGCGAACACAGCCATGCCGACATGGCCAATGCATACGTGGCCGGGGCATCGGGCCTGCCGTTTGCGGTGCTGCGCGGTTATGTCGGCTCGGACCTGCCGCGCGTCAACGACAGCATCAAGTTCCTGCAATGCCCGTACACCGGCGAGACGCTGGCCACCACGCCGGCAGTCAACCCCGATGTCACCGTGATCCATGCGCAACAGGCCGACCGCCGCGGCAACGTGCTGCTGTGGGGCATCCTGGGCGTGCAAAAAGAGGCCGCGCTGGCCGCGCGCAAGGTGATCGTGACAGTGGAAGAGATCGTCGACACGCTGGAGGCGCCGCCCAACGCCTGCATCCTGCCGCGCTGGGTGGTCGATGCGGTCTGCCACGTGCCCGGTGGCGCGGCGCCGTCGTACGCGCATGGCTATTACGCCCGCGACAATCGCTTCTATCTAGCCTGGGATGCGATCGCCCGCGACCGCGCACGCTTCCAGGCCTGGATCCAGGCGCACATTCTCGACACCGAGGACTTTGCAGCCTTCCAGCGCGTGCACGCGCACTCGCTGCTGCAGGTGGCCGCATGAGCGACTACAGCACCAACGAGATGATGACCGTGGCGGCTGCGCGTCGCCTGCCCGATGGCGCGGTGTGTTTCGTCGGCATCGGCCTGCCATCCACCGCCGCCAACCTGGCGCGGCTGACGCATGCGCCGGATGTCACCCTGATCTACGAATCCGGGCCGATCGGCGCGCGTCCGGAGGTGCTGCCGTTGTCGATCGGCGACGGCGAACTGGCCGAAACCGCCGACACCGTGGTCTCCACGCCGGAGATCTTCCGCTACTGGCTGCAGGGTGGTCGCGTGGACGTGGGCTTTCTGGGCGCGGCGCAGATCGATCGCCATGCCAACCTCAACACCACGGTGATCGGCCCGTACGACGCGCCAAAAACGCGGCTACCCGGCGCCGGCGGTGCGCCGGAGATCGCGGCCAGCGCCAGACAGGTGTTCATCATCATTCGCCAATCCACACGCAGCTTCGTGCCCACGCTGGACTTCGTCACCACGGTCGGGCATCTGGACGGTGGCGACGCGCGGCAACGTGCCGGCCTGCCCGGTGCCGGCCCCACCGTGGTCGTCACCGACCTGTGCGTGATGGAGCCCGACCCCCTGACCCGTGAACTCACCGTCACCACCTTGCATCCAGGCACCACCCGCGAACAGGTGAGCGCGGCCACTGGCTGGCCGATCCGCTTCGCCGACGATCTGGCGCAGACCACCCCGCCCAGCGCTGCGGAATTGCAGGCACTGCGCGCGCTGCAGGCACGTACCGACGCAGCGCATGGCAAGCAGGCAGCCGGAGCCGAGGCATGAGCGAGGTCTATCTGGTCGACGGCATCCGCACGCCGATCGGCCGCTACGGCGGTGCACTGGCCGGCGTGCGTGCCGACGACCTGGGCGCGATACCGATCGCCGCGTTGATGGCACGTAATCCGCAACTGGATCCGGCGCTGATCGAAGACGTGTATCTGGGCTGCGCAAACCAGGCCGGCGAAGACAATCGCAATGTCGCGCGCATGAGTCTGCTGCTGGCGGGGTTGCCCAGTTCGGTGCCGGGCAGCACGCTCAATCGCCTGTGCGGTTCCGGGCTGGATGCAATCGGCACGGTGGCGCGCGGCATCCGTGCAGACGAACTGGGGCTTGCGATTGCAGGCGGTGTCGAATCGATGTCACGTGCGCCGTGGGTGATGGGCAAGGCCGAAAGCGCCTTCGCACGTACCCAGCAGCTGGAAGACACCACCATGGGCTGGCGCTTCGTCAATCCGCGCATGCAAGCCCAGTACGGCGTGGAACTGATGGGCGAAACTGCCGAAAACGTTGCGCAGCGTCATGCCGTCGCGCGCCAGGATCAAGATGCTTTTGCACTGCGCAGCCAGCAACGCACAGCCGTTGCACAGGCAGCTGGTTTCTTCGATGGAGAAATCGTCCCGGTGACCGTGCCTGGACGCAAGGGGGGCGAGGCGCTCATTGTCGATCGCGACGAGCACCCGCGCGCCAACACCACCGCCGAGATGCTGGCCAAGCTCAAGCCGGTGTTCCGCCAGCCCGGCACGGTGACGGCCGGCAATGCGTCCGGTCTCAACGATGGTGCTGCCGCCGTGCTGCTGGCCTCCGCTCAGGCGGTACGGACGCACGGGTTGACGCCACGCGCACGCGTGCTCGGTTTCGCCTCTGCCGGTGTGGAGCCGGCCTACATGGGCATTGGCCCGGTGCCAGCCACGCAGCGCCTGTTGGCGCGGCTGGGCCTGACCATCGAGCAGTTCGATGCGATCGAACTCAACGAAGCCTTCGCCGCGCAGGCGCTGGCCTGCACGCGCGCGTTCGGCCTGGCCGACGATGCCGCACACGTCAACGCCAATGGCGGCGCCATCGCGCTGGGTCATCCCCTGGGCATGAGTGGCGCGCGGCTGGCGTTGACCTTGTTGCGGCAACTGGAAGCGGGCAACGGGCGGCTTGGTCTGGCCAGCATGTGCATCGGGGTCGGGCAGGGCGTGGCGCTGGCGATCGAGCGCGTGTAATGCGCCTGGTGCAACCACTACTGCCGTTACCGCACGCCCACAGTGTTCTCGCCCCCGCCGTAGAGCGACCGATGGAGATGCAGCATGCGCGATCCCACGTCTGACACGCCAATCGATCCGCTGCTCGGCTATCGCCGGCCGCGGATCGGCTCGCAGCCGGCCTACCTGCATCTGCCCTACGCATCCACCGCATTGCGCGGCCCCACGCGCGCGCCGATCGATATCCCGGCCACGCTGTCGGAAGTCACCGGACCGCAATTGAATCGGCTCACCCTGGGCGAGCATGCCGCCGATCTCACTGCCGGCTTTGCGGGCGAGCCGTTGGGCGAGCGCATCATCGTGTCCGGGCGCGTGCTCGACGAAAACGGCAAGCCGGTGCGCAACAGCGTGGTGGAAGTGTGGCAATGCAATGCCGCCGGCCGTTATCAACATGCCGGCGATCGGCATGATGCACCGCTGGACCCCAACTTCCGCGGCACCGGCCAGGTGCTCACCGACGACCACGGCCGCTACGCGTTCAAGACCATCAAGCCGGGCGCGTACCCGTGGCGCAATCACTACAACGCCTGGCGGCCGGCGCATATCCATTTTTCGCTGCATGGCGATGGCATCGGACAGCGGCTGATCACCCAGATGTACTTCCCCGGCGACCCGTTGCTGGCGCACGACCCGATCTACAACTGCGTGGACGATGCGCAGGCGCGCGAACGCATGGTGTCCAGCTTCGACTGGGAAAACGCGGTGAGCGAATATGCGCTGGCCTACCGCTTCGACATCGTGTTGCGCGGTCGCAAGCAAACGGTCTGGGAGTGAATCGATGAGCCTGTACACGACACCGTCGCAAACCGTCGGCCCTTACTACCGGCTGGGGCTGGAGCCGCTGTATCGCGAGCAACTGGCTCCTGCACAGGCTGCGGGAACCCACGTGCGGGTCAGTGGCTGCGTCTTCGACGGCGCCGGCAGCCCAGTGGCCGACGCGGTGCTGGAACTGTGGCAGGCCGATGCGGCCGGCATCTATGCGCATGCCGCCGATGCCCGCTGCCAGGCGCACGATCCCGGCTTCGATGGCTGGGGCCGCGTGCCGACCGACGCGCAGGGGCGTTTTTCCTTCAGCACCGTCAAGCCAGGCCAGGTCGCCGGCCCGGATGGCAAGCTGCAGGCAGCGCATCTGACCGTGCTGGTCTTCATGCGCGGGCTGTTGCGCGGTGTGTCGACGCGGCTGTACTTCGCCGACGATCCGCAGCTGGGCAGCGACCCCCTCCTGGCCCTGGTGCCTGCCGAGCGCCGCAGCACGCTGCTGGCCCAATCGCGCGGTGGCGGCGACTACGTGTGGGACATCCATATGCAGGGCGATGCGGAAACCGTGTTCTTCAACTATTGAGCGCATCGTCAGTGCTGGGGTTGCCATGCATGGATGTGTCCGCGTGAGCAGCACGCCTGTACCTGCGTGCAGATGCTGCGCACCTATCGCCGCGCGCCGAGCAAGCACATGCCGGCGCGCGATGCCATCGGCGATCCATCGTGAGTGCGTGGTACCCGTGTGCGATGCCGTGACCCGCAGCGACACGCGCAGGGGCGAAACATGCACTACACCGCGCATGGCCAATCCCGGCCCCGATGACCGCGTGTGCGGACCACGCGCCATGGCAGACACCAGTTGGCACTCCCGCACATCGGTGCCATGCTGCCGGCACGCCACCAGAGGCCATGCATGACTGCGACGTCTTCCCTGTTGGGATCCTTGTTTGGCGAGCCCGCCTGCGACGCGTTGTTCGATGACGCGGCGCGCGTGCAAGCGATGCTGCAATTCGAATCCGCGCTCGCCCGCGCACAGGCGCAGTGCGGCGTGATTCCCGCCGGGGCCGCGCATGCCATTGCCATTGCCTGCGATGTGCAGCATTACGATCTGGCCGCGTTGGCCCAGGCCACCGCACTCGCCGGCAATCCCGCCATTCCACTGGTCAAGGCGCTGACCGCACGCGTGGCCGCCCACGATGCGCAGGCCGCGCGCTGGGTGCACTGGGGTGCCACCAGCCAGGACGTCATCGATACCGGCACGGTGCTGCAGCTGCGCGCCGCGCTCGACCTGCTGCTGCCGCGCCTGCAAGGCCTGTGCGCCGCGCTGGCCGCGCTGGCCGCGCGCGAACGCAACACCGGCTTGCCTGGGCGTACCCTGTTGCAGCAGGCGGTGCCGGTCACCCTTGGGCTCAAGGTCGCCGGTTGGCTGGATGCGCTGCAGCGCGCGCAACACCGCCTGCAGGCCTTGCGGCGGGATGGGCTGGTGCTGCAGTTCGGGGGTGCGGCCGGCACGCTGGCGTCGTTGCAGGAGCGCGGCCTCGATGTCGCCCAAGCACTGGCAACGACGCTGGCGTTGCCGTTGCCCGCGTTGCCGTGGCATACCGCACGCGATCGCTTCGTCGAGGTCGGCTGTGCGTTTGGCCTGCTGGCCGGCACCCTGGGCAAGATCGGTGGCGACGTGGTGCTGCTGATGCAGTCGGAAGTCGGCGAAGTGTTCGAGCCGGCCGCGGACGGCAAGGGCGGCTCCTCGGCGATGCCGCACAAGCGCAATCCGGTGTCCAGCGTCGCCGCGGTTGCTGCTGCCACACGCGTGCCCGGCCTGGTCGCGACCTTGTTCAGCGCGATGGCGCAGCCGCATGAACGCGCCGCCGGGCAATGGCATGCCGAATGGGAGACATTGCCGCAGATCGTGTGCCTGACTGCCGGCAGCCTGGCGCAGATGCAAGGCTGCCTGGCCGACCTGCAGCTGGATCGCGAGGCCATGCGCGCGCACCTGCACAGCCATGGCGGCGTGCTGTATGCCGAAGCGGCGGTGTTGGCGCTCGCAGCGCAGCTCGGCAAGCCGCAGGCGCATGCGCTGGTCGAACAGGCGGTGGTGCGCGCACAGGCGCAGCAACGCCATCTGC
This sequence comes from Xanthomonas arboricola pv. populi, assembly GCF_002939945.1. Classification (GTDB taxonomy): domain Bacteria; phylum Pseudomonadota; class Gammaproteobacteria; order Xanthomonadales; family Xanthomonadaceae; genus Xanthomonas; species Xanthomonas arboricola_A. Next base: position 192,571 of record NZ_MDEB01000004.1, read on the forward strand.
GGGAGGTGCTGGGCGATGACGCGCAGGTGAGCGCGGTACTCACGCAGGCGCAACTGCAGGCGGTGTTCGATGTGGACAGCTGGCGCGGCATGTCCTCGGTCTGGATCGACCGCGTGCTGGCCGATTCTTCATCTCGCTAACGGTGCTCCGATGGCTTATCTCCAGTTGCCCACGCATCGCCTGCATTACCGCCTCGACGGCACCGAAGGTCGCCCCTGGTTGACCTTCTGCAACTCGCTGGGCACCGACCTGCACATGTGGGACGTGCAGATCGCCGCGTTTGCGCCGCATTACCGCATCCTGCGCTACGACCGCCGCGGCCATGGCGATTCGGATACGCCGTCGGGCCCGTATCGCGTTGCCGACCTGGGCCAGGACGTGCTGGCGCTGTGGGATGCATTGCAGATCGCGCAAAGCGACTTCTGCGGTCTGTCGATCGGCGGGCTCACCGGGCAATGGCTGGGCCTGCATGCGCCGCAGCGCCTGCGCCGGCTGGTGGTGTGCGCCACTGCGCAGAAGATCGGCAGCGTCGACAACTGGAACGCGCGCATCGAACAGGTGCGCAGCGAAGGCTTGCAGGAGCTGGTCGATGCCACCTTGCAGCGCTGGTTCACGCCGGCATTTGCGATCAGCCATGCGCAGCGCCTGGACATGATCGTGGCCGCCTTCGTATCGACATCGCCGCAGGGCTATATCGCCTGCTGTCAGGCGGTGGCCGACGCCGACTTCCGTGGCGCGCTGGACGCGCTGGAACTGCCGCTGCTCGCACTGGCCGGCGACGACGACCCGGTCTGTCCGCCGGCCGATCTGCGCGAGATCGCCTACGCGGCCCCGCACGGCCACTACGCACAGGTGCCGGGCCGGCATATCTGCAACCTGGAGTCGCCGGCCGCGTTCAACGACAGCGTGCTGGGCTTTCTGCAGGCCGACCACGTGTGATCCTCCACCCGGCCAGGCAGCTGCCGGGTGCGTGGAGCCGGTACCTCGATCCGGCACGCACGGCGCTCGGCATTACCGCTCATGCGCTGTATCTGCGCCCCGCTGGCCACGGCCGCCTGCCTGTTGTCGGCGATGTCAATCGCGACCAATGCACCTGATCCCAGCGCTTGTCCTGCGATCGCCGCCAGCACCCGATTCCCGATTCCCGATTCCCCATTCCCCATTCCCCATTCCCACTCAGGAGAGATTCCGATGCAGGAAGACGAGCGTTACCAGGCGGGTTTGCGCGAGCGCCGACGCGTCCTGGGCGATGCGCATGTCGAGCGCTCGCTGGCCGCACGTACCGAGTTCACCGACGAGTTCCAGGCGCTGATCACCCGCTATGCCTGGGGCACCATCTGGACCCGCGATGGACTGCCCGCGCACACCCGCTCGCTGCTCACCCTGGCGATGATGGTGGCGCTGGGCCACGACGAGGAATTCAAGCTGCACGTGCGCGCCGCGCGCAACAACGGCGTCGCGCCCGAGCAAATCAAGGAAGTGTTGCTGCAAGCCGCGGTCTATTGCGGCGTGCCTGCCGCCAACCATGCCTTTGCGCTGGCCAAACCCATCCTCGAAGAGCAGGCAGGCGAAGAAGAGCCGGTGCGCGAAGGCTGACGGCCACGGCTGCACACGAATGCAGCAGGCGCGCTGCGCTGACGCGCCATGCGGCAATGCAATGCGACCGGTTAGGTAGGCACGCCCTGGTCGTCCAGCATCGCATGCGGCGGCAAGAATGCAGACGCAATGCCCCTGGTTGCAAGCCGGCGGCGCCGTATGCACGCCAGCCGGTGATGACATCATCCAGCGACGGCGGGATGATGGACGTGCGTCAACGGACAACCGGTTCCGTTCGCATACGACATTCCCCACGAGGTTGCCGATGCCGCTGCGTAACGTCTGTGTGCTTTTGCTGCTGCTCACCGCATCCGGGCTGCAGGCACAACCGCATCCCGGCCCCGGCACCCAGCTGGCGCAGGTGCGCAGCGACGATGGCCAGACGCTGGCAGTGTGGTCGCGCGTCCCGGCGCAGCCGCGCGGCGCGATCCTGCTGGTGCATGGGCGTACTTGGAGTGCGTTGCCCAATTTCGATCTGCAGGTTCCCGACGAACCGCGCGATGCGCGCTCGGTGCTGGCGGCATTGGCGCAGGCCGGTTATGCGGCCTATGCGGTCGATCTGCGCGGCTACGGCGGCAGCGCGCGCGATCGCAGCGGCTGGAACACGCCCGCGCGCGCAGTGGCCGATGTCAGTGCGGTGCTGAGCTGGGTCGCCCGCCAGCACCCGCAGCTGCCGCCGCCGGCGTTGCTCGGTTATTCCAATGGCGCGCGGGTGGCGCTGCTGCTCGGCCAGCAACATCCGCAGGCGCTGTCGGCGCTGGTGCTGTACGGCTTCCCGGACGATGTCGACGCAGCTGCCGACGCCACCCCGGCGCCCGCGCAGCCATTGCGCGCGCGCACCACGGCCGCAGCGGCCGGCGAGGATTTCATCACCGCCAACGCCGCACCGCCCGGCGTGCGTGCGGCCTATGTGGCACAGGCGGTGTCGGCCGACCCGGTGCGCACCGACTGGCGCGCGATGGAGCAGTTCGCCTTCCAGCCCGAGCAGGTGACGACGCTGCCGGTATTGCTGCTGCGTGGTGTCGACGATCCCATCGCGACCCAGTCGGACAACGCCCACCTGTACGCACGTCTGCGCAGCGAAGATCGCAGCTGGGTCACGCTGCCGCACGCCGATCACGTGGCGCACGTCGAGGACACCCATGCGGCCTGGGTGGATGCGGTGGTGAGCTTCCTGCGCCGGCCGCGCTGAGCACGCCCGCCACCCACTAACTCAACAACGCACCCAGCCGCTGCGCCGCCTGCTTCAACGGCTCCAGCAGCGTCTGCATCGTCTGCAGGCTCACGCGCCCGGCCTGGGCGCCGATGTTGAGCGCGGCGATCACCTCGCCGCGCAGGTTGCGCACCGGCACCGCGATCGAGCGCAGGCCGATTTCCAGTTCCTGGTCGGTCAGGCACATGCCTTCGCGGCGCGTGCGTGCCAGCACTTCCAGCAGTGCAGAGGCCTGGGTCACGGTGCGGTCGGTACGCGGGCGCAGCGTGGTGCGCTCCAGGTACGCCTGCAAGGTGTCGCCGGGCAGGGCGGCCAACAGGACGCGGCCCATCGAGGTGCAGTAGGCCGGCAGGCGTGTGCCCGGGCGCAGCCCGATCGACATGATGCGCACCGTCTCCGCGCGTGCCACGTACAGCAGGTCGTCGCCGTCCAGCACACCCAGCGAACAGGATTCGTGCAACTGGTCGCGCAGGCCGTCCAGCACCGGCTGCGCCGCCGCAGTCATCGACGAAGACGCCGCATAGGCGCCGCCGATCCCCAGCACGCGCGGCAGCAGTACGTAGCCGCGGCCCTGCTCGCCGACATAGCCCAGCCTGGCCAGGGTATGCAGCACCCGCCGCACCGCCGCGCGCGAGATGCCGGTCTCCAGGCTGATCTGCGACATCGTCACCTCGCGCGCGTGCTGGGCGAACACGCTCAGCACCACCAGCCCGCGGCCCAGCGAGGTCATGAAGTCCGGGTCGCCCTGGGCCGCGGCGATCTGCTGCATCAACTCATGCGGCAGGCCGCGTTCGCTACCGGTGGTGGCCACGGCGGCGGGGCGTTTGCGGCGGCTGGAGGCGGGCTCGGGCATCGGATCGCGGGCTGGACGGGTCCATGCATGGTAAGCGCTCACGCCGATGCATGCGCCCGGTCGCAGCTTGTGCCCGGACATGTAAGCGCTTCACCCTGGTTGCCGCATAATCGCTGCTGGTTTGTTTCGGATCGGTCCCCTTAGTCCATGAAAACCCCCAAGGGCCTGCAACCGCTGATCGACGACGGCATCATCGACGAAGTGTTGCGACCACTGAAGAGCGGCAAGGAAGCATCCGTCTACGTGGTCAGCACAGGCGCCGACATCCTGTGCGCCAAGGTCTACAAGGACATGGCGCAACGTAGCTTCCAGGCGCGCGTGCAATATCAGGAAGGCCGTAAAGTGCGTGGCAGCCGCCAGGCGCGCGCGATGGGCAAGGCCACCAAGTTCGGCCGGCGCGAAGCCGAGACCGCGTGGAAGAACACCGAAGCCGAGGTGCTCTACCAACTGATGGACGCCAGCGTGCATGTGCCCAAGCCGCGCGGCTATTTCCACGGCGTGCTGCTGATGGACCTGGTCACCGACGAGGCCGGCCACAGCGCGCCGCGGCTGGGCGAAGTGGACCTGGAGCCGGAGCAGGCACGCAGCTTCCACACCAGCCTGATCGGCGATGTGGTCAAGATGCTGTCGCTGGGCCTGGTGCATGGCGATCTGTCCGAATACAACGTACTGGTCTCGCCCGAGGGCCCGGTGTTGATCGATTTCCCGCAGGTGGTCAGTGCTGCCGGCAACAATGCCGCGCGCGACATGCTGCTGCGCGACGTGCACAACCTGCGCGACTGTCTCGGCCGCTTCGCCCCGGAGTTGCTGGAAACCCATTACGGCGAAGAGATGTGGGCACTGTTCGAAAAGGGCGAGCTGCGCCCGGACAGCGTGCTGAGCGGACGCTTCAAGTTCGACACCCGCCGCGCCGACGTGCGTGCCATCCGTGCCTCGATCGAGGACTCACGTCAGGAAAACCTGATCCGTCAGCAAGGCCGCGAGGCCGCTGCCGAGGACGAAGACTAGACCGCCGTTGCGGTTCGTGCGCTATTCGGCGCGACAGCAGCGCCACGCCTGGAGCGCTGCCGGCATGCACCGCTCATGGTCGTCAGACAGTTGCGCGCGGATGCAAGCACGCAGACGCGATGCAGCGCAGCAAAAAACAAACGGATGCCGTTTGCGCAACTGTTCGCCAAGCGCGCGTCAGGCATCGCCGCTGCAACCGCACGCATCGGCAGCACCGGTTTCTGCGGTGCTGTGGCGCAAATCCGCAACGTCATTGAAATGATTGATGACATTTAATGGTGATTGATCATCAGTATCTGGCAGGCTCAGCCATCGTCTTCCGGAGCGTCCGTCATGTCGTTTGATCCCGATGTCGTGCGCCTGTTTGCCCAGCTCCAACACGCCGCTCAACCACCGATGGAAACCCTGCCGATCGAGGGCGCACGCGCAATGATGCGTGCACTCGGCGCGCAGCTGGGTTTCCCACGTGTAGAGATGGCCGAAGTGCGCGATCTGCAGGCCGGCACCGCTGCCGGCACGGTGCGCCTGCGCCTGTATCGCCCGTCCGGGCTGGCCGCCGGTCCGGCCCCGACCTGCCTGTTCGTGCACGGCGGCGGTGGTGTGGTGGGCGACCTCGACTCCCATGACGACGTCTGCCGGCAACTGGCGGCGCGCGCCGGCTGCCAGCTGCTGGCGATCGACTATCGCCTGGCACCGGAACATCCCGCGCCGGCCGGCGTGGAGGACGTGATTGCGACCCTGCACTGGCTGGTTGCCCGACCCGACGCGGTCAATGCCGATGTACAGCGCCTGGCAGTGGCTGGCGACAGTATCGGCGGGGCCATGGCCGCGCGCGACGCCGGGATCGCGTTGCGCTGCCAGGTGCTGGTGTATCCACGCACCGATGCGCGCGAGGACAACGGGCAGTATCCGTCGCGATTGCACAATGCGGGCGTGCCGCCGCTGACGATAGAGGCGGTGCGCTTCTTCAAAAGTCATCTGTTGCCCGACCCCGCCGTTGCACAGGACTGGCGCGTCTCGCCGATGCTGGCGCCGGAGGTGGCCGGGGTTGCGTCCGCGCTGATCATCGTGGGCGATCGCGACATGCTCTACGACGAAGGACGCAGCTATGCCGAACGTCTGCGCGCCGCTGGCGTGGAAGTCACCCTGCACAGCTTTCCCGGCATGATCCACGGCTTCATCAATATGGGCGGGGTCCTGCGCGCCGCCGGCGAAACGCTGGAGATGGCGGCACTGGTGCTGCGTCAGCGCTTGCTGCCCGCCATCGAGCGCAGGGCGGCGTAAGGGCGTGCGGCAGGCGTGTGCCATGCGCGGCTGCCGCAGCGCTGCAGCCATGGCCTCATGCAGGTCACCGACGCCGGGAAACGACGATCAAGGCCCGCACTCACCGCACGACCGCTCGCTACGTGTTGTTAGCCGCTCTCAGAAGTTGAAGCGGAACGTGGTCATCAGCACGTGGTTTTCGCGGTCCACCGTGCGGGTATTGACGAACTGATTCAGATAGCCGATGTCGACATTGGCGATGTCGTTGAACTTCCAGTTGATGCCGACGAAGACGCGGTTCTGGTCGAGACCGCGACGCGCCCCCCATTCGGTCTGATCGAGATTGACGAACAGTTCGTTGAACGCCACCCACGACAGTTGCGGAGACAAGGCACTGGGCCGGACGGCCCTGATCATCTGGCGCACCCGATACCCTTCGTCGCTGAAACCTTCGCGGTGACGCTGCTCCAGACGCGTGCGACTGGTCATGGTGATATTTGCAATCGGATCGAACTGATATTGAAACTGTCCCCACCAGCGATTCTCGCGGTTGGAGGATTGCCCGGCCGGGTGGCTGATGATGGTGTCGTAGCCCATCCAAACACTGGCCTTGGGATTGAGCCGGTAAAACACCGCAGGGCGCAGGATCAATTGATCGAACTGTTCGCCCTCTTCGCGCCAGCGTGGATGCACATCCATGCTCCAGTACAGGTTTTCGACCGGCAGCTTGCCCTGGGCATACACGCTCAGCCAGTAACGCCCGTCTTCTTCGGTCTGCGCGGCCGCGTGCGAGGTGCCGCCCAGCATCAGCAGGAGGGCGGGACAGGCGATTCGGCAGGTTGGCCTCAGCAGGGCGCGCAGTGGGTTCATGAACAGGACGTCGTCAGTGGTGCCGGAGCATACCAACTCTGTCGCGACCTCCATCAAACTTCCCGGCATCGCCCATGCGATGCCGACGTGTGGGTTCGCATGCGGCGACATGGCGTCGCGCTGTGACATCTGCTGACAATCAGCCACGCGTTTTCAGCGTGTAACCGCAGGGGTTCGAACAGACCGCCGACATTCACCTGCCCGCGCCTGGGCGGGCGCTTACGCCACCTGGCTGCGGCGCGCCCGTTCCAGATGCACCAGCAGCAGCGAGATCGCCGCCGGCGTCATGCCGGGAATGCGTTGCGCCTGGCCGATGCTTTGCGGGCGCACGCGTTCGAGTTTCTGCTGCACTTCGTTCGACAACCCGCGCACGCCGGCATAATCGAATCCTTCCGGGATCGGCGTGGTTTCATGGCGCTGCTGACGCGCGATGTCGCCGCGTTGGCGATCCAGGTAACCGGCGTACTTGACGCTGATCTCCACTTGCTCGGCTACCTGCGCATCGTCCACGCCCGGCCCCAGCGTCGGCACGCGCATCAAGGTGGCGTAGTTGAGTTCGGGGCGCTTGATCAGGTCCAGCGCGTTGGTTTCGCGGCTCACCGACACGCCCAGGGTCTGGGCCACGTCGCGGCCCAGCGCATTGCCCGGGGTCGCCCATAGCGCCGACAAGCGCGCGCTTTCGCGCTGCACCGCCTCCTGCTTGGCGGAAAACCGCGCCCAGCGCGCATCGTCGACCAGACCCATCGCGCGGCCGACGCCGGTCAGGCGCGCATCGGCGTTGTCCTCGCGCAGCTGCAGCCGGTATTCGGCGCGGCTGGTGAACATGCGATACGGCTCGGTGGTGCCGTGGGTGATCAGATCGTCCACCAGCACGCCCAGGTAGGCCTCGTCGCGGCGCGGCGACCATGCCGGTAATCCCTGCACATGCCGCGCGGCATTGAGCCCGGCCAGCAGGCCCTGTGCGGCGGCCTCCTCGTAACCGGTGGTGCCGTTGATCTGGCCGGCGAAGAACAGCCCGCCCACCGCCTTGGTTTCCAGCGAGGCCTTGAGCCCGCGCGGGTCGAAGAAGTCGTATTCGATCGCGTAGCCGGGGCGGGTGATATGCGCCTGCGCAAACCCGTGGATCGAGCGCACCAGCGCCAGCTGCACGTCGAACGGCAGCGAGGTGGAGATGCCGTTGGGATAGATCTCGGCCACCTCCAGGCCTTCGGGCTCGACGAAGATCTGGTGGCTGGTCTTCTCGGCAAAGCGCACCACCTTGTCTTCGATCGACGGGCAGTAACGCGGGCCGATGCCTTCGATCTGCCCCGAATACAGCGGCGAGCGATGCAGCGCGCTGCGGATGATGTCGTGGGTCTGCTCGGTGGTCTGGGTGATCCAGCAGCTGACCTGGCGCGGGTGATCGCTGAGCTGGCCCATGAACGACATCACCGGCAGCGGATCGTCGCCGGGTTGTTCGGCCATCACGCCGTAGTCGAGCGTGCGCCCGTCGATGCGCGGCGGGGTACCGGTCTTGAGTCGGTCGATCGCGAACGGCCGCTCGCGCAGCCGCGCGGCCAGCGTGGTGGCCGGCGGGTCGCCCATGCGTCCGGCCGCGTACTGGGTTTCGCCGACATGGATCTTGCCGGCCAGGAAGGTGCCGGCGGTCAGCACCACCGCCGGCGCTTCGAAGCGCAGCCCGGTCTGGGTGATCACGCCGCGCACGCTGTCGGCTTCGGCAGCGCCGTGGTGGATGATCAGGTCGTCCACCGCCGCCTGGAACACGGTCAGGTTGGGCTGCGCCTCGACGATGCTGCGGATCGCGTTGCGGTAGAGGTTGCGGTCGGCCTGGCAACGGGTGGCGCGCACCGCCGGCCCCTTGGAGGCATTGAGCGTGCGCCACTGGATGCCGGCCTGATCCGCCGCGCGTGCCATCGCCCCGCCCAGCGCGTCGATCTCCTTGACCAGATGGCCCTTGCCGATCCCGCCAATGGCCGGGTTGCAGCTCATCGCGCCCACTGTCTCGATGTTGTGGGTCAACAGCAACGTGCGTGCACCGGCGCGCGCGGAGGCCAGCGCCGCTTCGGTGCCGGCATGGCCGCCGCCGATCACGATGACGTCGTAGCGATAGAAGGTATCGGACATGGGCGTGGACCAGGAGCAGAAGGAAGTTGGCGGCCGCGAAAGTATCGGCTGAAGGGCGGGTTAGGTCACGAAACCACTAAAATTGTGACGTGTATCACATTATTGAACAGTGGCACTCAAGTTGGCATGTTCCGTGCGGATATCCCTACTGCACCCGTCGTGGCATTGCGACATGGGCGCAAGGCTGGAATTGGAACAGGGGCCAGCCACGCGTGCGATGGGGTAGCGTAAGGGTCGGTAGTCGGGGGACTGCCGACCCTTATTTTTTTCTGCGATCCAATGCCAGCACGGCCCAGCCTGCTCGCACGGGTATCCCCAGCTGCGGCACGGCAGACCAGACGACAAAACATAAAGCCCCGGCATGCCGGGGCTTTATGTTTTGGAGGCGCCGATATCCGACAGGGCCGGAACAGGGGGGATCCAGATTTCCCTGTCGGACATCGACATAAGTCGGTCAGTGAAACGGGTCAGGTCAAAAAATGACGTGGCAGGTCACACAGAGCACCTAGCTTGCAACCAAGTGCCGGCTGAACGCAAGCCCCCAACATCCCCATTTGTGGGCCACGTCGCAGTCAGCACCTCAGGGAATCTGCTCACGCGTGTTGCGTGGCGCGGTCTGCCGTTGAATCTCCCGGATCACCCGCGGCGGAGCACCGATGCGGGGCGGCGGCCGCGACGGCGGAGCGCCGGTCGCCGGTGGGCGGTTGGGCTGTTGCGGGCGCGGCCCGTTGGGACGCGGGCCATTGTTGAACGAGCCATTTGGACGTGGTGGCCGGTACTGCGGGCGCCGATCGTTCTGGCGATAGTAATAGCCACCGCCGCCGCGGTAGACCGGATACACCGGGTAGTCGTACAGCCCGATCGACCCTGCGCCATACGGGTTGCCGTACGGGTTGCCGTAGGAATACGGCGAGTACCCCGGCGGGTAGCGATACTGCACCGCAGGCGCGCCGCGGTAATAGCCGCCCGACCCAGCGCCGGTGTAGTCGTAGGTTGCGCAGCCGCCCAGGGCCAACAGCCCGGCGGCGAAGATCAGACGGAATTTCATCGATGGTGCCCTCCTGCAACCATGGTGTCACTTTCGAGCCGATGCATTGAATCGGTCCTTAACTGTGCCGCAATGTGGCGCTTCTGCATCGATCCAGCATGCGCGGGCACTGCGCCTGCAGCCGTGAAGGCGGGGGCGATACGTTAATCTTGCAGGCATGATCGAGACGATCCCTCTTGCCCATTCCGACGTCCTGCAAGCCGCCGCGCGCATCGCGCCGCAGTGTGCGCCGACGCCGCTGCTGACCTCGCACAGCCTGGACGCCCTCTGCGGTGCGCAGCTGTTCTTCAAGGCCGAACACCTGCAGCGCAGCGGCGCATTCAAGTTCCGTGGCGCCTGCAACGCGGTGTGGTCGTTGCCGGCAGAGCTTGCCGCGCGCGGCGTGGTCACCCATTCGTCCGGCAATCACGGCGCTGCGTTGGCACTCGCCGCGCGCACCCGCGGGATCGGCTGCCACGTGGTGGTGCCCGAAGGCGCGGTGGCCGCCAAGCTGGCCAATATTTCCCGTCACGGCGCCACGCTGTGGCGCTGCGCGCCCACCATCGCGGCGCGCGAGCAGATGTGTGCCGAGGTCCAGGCCGGCAGCGGCGCGACGCTGGTGCATCCATATACCGACCCGGCGGTGATTGCCGGGCAGGGCACCGCCGCGCTGGAACTGCTGCGGCAAAGCGGCGGGCTGGATGTGCTGGTGGCACCGGTCGGCGGCGGCGGGCTGGCCGCCGGCACTGCGCTGGCGCTGCGATCGGCGCCGGGCTGCGCGCTGGTGCTTGCCGAGCCGAGCGGGGCGGCCGACACCGCGCGCTCGTTGGCCGCCGGCGAGCGCCTGGTCGACTTCGTGCCCGACACGCTCTGCGACGGCCTGCGCGGCACCCTGGGTGCGCCGAATTTCGCGCTGTTGCAGGCCGCCGACGCGCAGGTGATCACCGTGGACGATGCAGCGGTGGTGCAGGCGATGCGGCTGATCTGGCAGATCCTCAAACATGTCGTGGAGCCGTCCTCGGCGATTGCGCTGGCGGCGGTGCTGGCCGACCCGGCACGCTTTGCCGGGCGGCGGATCGGGCTGATCCTGTCCGGCGGCAATGTCGATCTGGACGTGCTGCCCTGGGCCGCGGCGTGAGCAGGCGGTCGCGCGGGATGGGTCTGTGGGGCTGGTGCTGGCGCCTGTGCATGCTGACGTTGATCTGGCTGGTGGGCGTGGCCGGCTGGATCGTCTGGGTCGGCGATCGCGACCAGGCCGCGCCGGCCGACGTGATCATCGTGCTGGGCGCGGCCGCCTACGACGCGCGCCCCTCGCCGGTGTTCGAAGAGCGCATCCGGCATGCGCTGGACCTGTACGCGCAGGGCTACGCGCCGCGGCTGCTGTTCACCGGCGGCTTCGGCAATGGCGCGCGCTTTGCCGAGTCGCAGGTGGCGCGGCGCTATGCGCTACGCCACGGCGTACCGCCGGAGGCGATCGTGATCGAGACGGTCTCGCGCACCACCCGGCAGAATCTGCAGCAGGCACGCGCGCTGATGGACCGGCACGGCATGCACCGGGCGATCATCGTCAGCGACCCGTTGCACATGGCGCGCGCGCTGCGGCTGAGCGATGAGCTGGGGGTGGACGCGCTGGCCTCTTCCACGCCCAGCACGCGCTTTCGCAGCTTCCACACCAGCTGGCGCTTCCTGCTGCAGGAGGTCTATTACTTCCATCGCGATCTGGTGGTGCAGGGCGCCTGACGCCGGGTGTGCCGCGAGGCAGGCGTGTTGAAGCGCACAACGCGCTCTATGATGCGGCTTTCCCAGCGGCAGGTGCGAGCATGAGCGAGAGCAATCGGCAACACGCCACCGGCCTGGTCCAGGCTTACTACGCGGCATTCAACCGCGGCGATTGGGACGCCATGCTGGCGTTCCTGGCCGACGACGTCGCGCACGATCTCAATCAGGGGCCGCGCGAGATCGGCCGGGCGGAATTTGCCGCCTTCCTGCAGCGCATGAACGACAGTTACCGCGAGCAGCTGCGCGACATCGTGATCACCGCGAACGAGGACGGCACGCGGGTGGGTGCCGAGTACGTGGTGCACGGGGTCTACCACACCACCGACGAAGGCCTGCCGGAAGCCAACGGGCAAACCTATGTGCTGCCGGGCGGTGCGTTCTTCGCTGTGCGCGACGGCACCATCACCCGTGTGACCAACTACTACAACCTGCAGGAGTGGATCGCGCAGGTCTCGCGCTGAGCGCATCGACCGGCACTGCGTAGGAGCGCACCCGGGCGCGATAACGCGTCACCGGTAACGCCTCATCGCGCCCGGGTGCGCTCCTACGTGATTGATGCGGTATTGCGGCCGGACCTCTGCCTATGTAGGAGCGCGCTTGCGCGCGATTGAGCGTCACCGGTAACGCCTCATCGCGCCCGGGTGCGCTCCTACGCTGCGGTCGGGGTTACAGCAACACGATCCCGACCACCACCAGGATGAAGATGCCCCACTTGAGCGTCTGGTACAGCGGATTGTTGCGTTCCTTCAGCGCCTTGGCCTTCAGGCGTGCGGCATAGAAATAGCGGAACACGCGGTTGATGCCGCCGGTCTTGTCGCCTTCCTGATTGGGCGAGGCGCCGGCCGAGAGCAGGCTGCGGCCGACGAAGCGGTTCACCGCCGCCGCCCAGCGCCAGCGCATCGGGCGCTCGATGTCGCAGAACAGGATGATGCGGTCCTGGCCGGTGTCGTTGCGCGCGTAGTGGATGTAGGTCTCGTCGAACATCGTCCACTCGCCATCGCGCCAGCTATGGCGCTGCCCGTCGACATCGATGAAGCAGCGGTCGTCGTTAGGCGTGGCCAGCCCCAGGTGCAGGCGCATGGACCCGGCGAACGGGTCGCGGTGCGGGCGCAGTTCGCTGCCTGGCGGCAACTCGGCGAACATCGCCGCCTTGACCGTGGGGATGGACTTCAGCAGCGCGGTGGTCTGCGGACACAGCTCGGACGCCGACGGGTGCGCGGTGCCGTACCACTTCAGATAGAAGCGCTTCCAGCCGCGGCGGAAGAACGAGTTGAAGCCGATGTCGGTGTAGCCGTCGGCGGCGCGGATCTTCTGCATCTGCTGCAGCGCCACCGCTTCATCGCGGATCAGCGGCCAGTTGGCGCGCAACGGCGCCAGCTCCGGGAACTCCTTGCCGGGATCGATGAACGGTGTGGTCGGCACCCGCGAACACAGATACATCAGCGTGTTGATCGGTGCCATGAAGGTGGAATGGTCCAGCAGCTGCCGGCTGAGCCGGTGCCGCACGCGACCGCGGTAATGGATGTACAGCGCCGATGCGATGAACAGCGCGATGATGAGCCACTTCAACATTGGGAAGGCCGATTGGGGGACGGGGGCCGCAAACCTAAGAGCGGCTATCGAAACGACAGTGCAGCGGCCGGGCGGGGCGCTGCCGGTGCTCGGAACCTGCATGTACCACGTGTACACAGCGGTTCCTGCGCGCCGTCTGCAGCCACCTGACGACTGCTTGCTGCGTCTTGCTAGCCACGCCGGTTGAGGCGTCGAAAAGGCAAACCGCAACAGGAACATGCGGCCGTTGACTGCTGAATTCTACCGGGTGTCGCGACCGAGCCTGACAGGTCCGCATTGGTGTCGTCGCAAAACTGTGTGTCTCGCCGGCAGCGGCTGCGGTGCTGCCGGCGATCTGCACGCGGCTAGTCGATGCGGCGGCGGATCGGGATCGAGGCCACCGGCACGCTGGCGACGTCGTGCCCCTGTTCGCGGATGGGCGCGCCCGGTGCCGGTGCCCAGGCATGGGCGTAGATCACTTCCCAGGAGCTGGGCAAGCTGCCGTCCGGCCGCCGCAAGGGCTCGTAGGCGGCGCTGGCGGCGGCAAAGCGGCCGCGCCCGGTCAGGGTGGCGCGGCGATTGCTGAGTGCGTTGGTGGCGCCCATCGCGCGCAGCTCGCGCATCAAAGCGGGCAGGTCGCTATAGGTCAGCGTGAACAGGTCGCGGTCCAGCACCGGGTCGCGGAAGCCGGACATCAGCAAGGCATCGCCGAATTGGGCGATCGGCGGAAACCGGCTGACGTGCGGGGCCGGGTCGGCCTGGGCGAAGGCCTCGCGCAATTCGATCAGCGTTTCCGGACCGAAGGTGGAGCACAGCAACAAGCCGCCCGGTCGCAGCGCACGGCGGAAACCGGCGAACACCGCTGGCAGGTCTTCCACCCACTGCAGGCACAGGTTGCTGAAGATCACGTCCACGCTGCCGTCGGCCACCGGCAAGGCGCGTGCATCGGCGCAGACCTGTGCGAACGGCTTCCACCAGCCCGCCGCCTTGCGCGCCTGGCGCAGCATCGGCATGGCCTGATCCAGCGCGATCACCTGCGCCTTGGGCCAGCGCTTCTTGATCGCGCCGCTGGCATGGCCGGGGCCGGCGCCGACATCCAGCACCACCTTGGGCACCTGGTCGCCCAGGTAGTCGAGCGATTCGAGCAGGCGCGTTTCCGCTTCGCGCTGTAGCGCGGCGGCGGCGGCATAGCTGCTGGCGGCACGCGCAAAGGCGCGCCGGACGTGGCGGGGGTCGAAAGTACTGTTCATGAGCGGCGCTATTGTCGCCTGTGGCCGGGGCGGAGGGAATCGATGTGTGGCCTGGCATCGGCCTGGAGAGCTCAGCGGTCGGTCGGTCTGCCAGCGGCTGCGCGGCGACCGGCAACGGGTTTCGACGTGCCGAGTCGTGGCCGAACACGAACGGATGCCCGCGGTCGCCACAACCCGCCGCGTGGCCGGCGCGCTCTAGAACGTGCCGGGATAGCTGCCGCCGTCGATCAGCAGGTTCTGCCCGGTGATGTAGCCGGCCTGTGCGCTGCACAGGAACGCGCAGGCCGCACCGAATTCGTCCGGCTCGCCGAAGCGCCCGGCCGGAATGCCCGCGCGCTTGCGCTCGGCGACATCCTCGGCGCCGAGGCCGTGCTGTTGCGCGATCGCCGCGAAGTTGCCGCGCAGGCGGTCGGTGGCGAACTGGCCGGGCAGCAGATTGTTGATGGTGACGTTGTCGGCGACCGTGCTGCGCGCCAGCCCGGCGACGAAGCCGGTAAGGCCGGCGCGCGCGCCATTGGACAGGCCGAGGATGTCGATCGGCGCCTTCACTGCACTGGAGGTGATGTTGACGATGCGGCCGAAGCGCCGCGCGCGCATCGCATCGACGCTGGCGCGGATCAGTTCGATCGGCGCCAGCATGTTGGCGTCCAGTGCGCGCAGCCAGTCGTCGCGGTCCCACTGACGAAAATCGCCGGGCGGTGGGCCACCGGCGTTGTTGACGAGGATATCCACCTGCGGGCAGGCGGCGAGCGCATCGTTGCGTCCTTGCGGAGTGGCGATATCGGCCACCACGCTGCGCACTTCGCCGGCGCCCGGCAATGCGCGCAACGCCTCGGCGGACTGCTCCAGGGCATCGCGGCCGCGCGCGACGATCACCACGTTGGCGCCTTCGCTAACCAGTGCGCGTGCGCAGCCCAACCCCAAGCCTTTGCTGGCGGCGCACACCAGTGCCCAGCGCCCGGCGATTCCCAGATCCATGCGTATTTCCTCTATCAGCGATGCCGCATGATCGACGATCCGCTCACGGCACGGACGCAACGAAGCGTTGCAGCGCCTCGGCGACCTGATCGGCATGGCCAAGAAACGGTGCGTGCCCGCCACCGGCAATGGTCAGCGCCTGCGCGTGCGGCGCCAGCGCCGCGGCGGCCTGCATGCCTGCCGCCGGTACCAGCCGGTCGCGTTGGCCGGCAATCCACAGGCTGGGGCGTGCGAGCTGCGGCAGCGCGCGGCGCAGGTCGCTGCGTTCCAGCAGGTTCAGGCCTTGCTGCAGTGCTTCGGCGGCAGGTTCGCCGCGCGCCACCAGCGTCTCGCGCAGGCTGCGCAACTCGGCGCGGGCATGCGCCGAGCCCAGCGTATCCAGCGCCAGAAACCGCTCCAGCGTGCCGCGATAGTCGCGCGCCAAGTCCTGGCCGAATTGCACGAACACCTCGCGCTCGACTGCGTCGGGCCACTCGTTGCCACGCACGAAGCGCGGCGTGGCCGCGATCATCGCCAGCCCGCGCAGCTTGGGCTGGGTGGCCGCGGCATGCAGCGCGAACAGCCCGCCCAACGACCAGCCGACCCACACCGCCGGCGGCGTGGCGGCGGCGATGCCGGCGACCACGTCCGGCAGCGCCAGCGGCGTGCCGTCGTCGCGGCTGAAACCGTGCCCGGGCAGATCCACCAGATGCAGTTGATGGTGCGCGGCCAGGCGTTCCACCAACGGCGCAAACACGCCGCCGTGCAACGCCCAACCGTGCAGAAGAACCAGTGCAGGCCCGTGGCCGATGACATCGATATGCATGCGGGGATTGTCGCTGATGGCGTTGACCGGCGCATGGGTCGGCGCGTGCGGCGCGAAGTGTCTTGCGCCAGCATGCGCTGCGCGTGCAGCTGATCTGCACTGCGCGCCAGGCCCGTTGCGGGCGTGCATGAGCGCGCCAACACCGGCGATCCGGCGACATCAATGACGCTGCCTCGTCGCGCAGCGGCTGCCGCCGCGCGGCTACTGCGCAATCGTCTTGAGCGCGGCCCTCAAGCAGACGCACGCAACGGCTGCCGACTGACCACATCGCGCGCCTGCACGATGGCCTCGATCAAGGCCTGCACCTGCTGCGGCGTATGCAGGGCGGACAAGGTCACACGCAGACGCGCCTTGCCTTCGGGCACGGTGGGCGGGCGGATCGCGCCGACCAGAAAGCCGGCCTGTTCCAGCGCCACGGACATCGCCATCACCGTGGCTTCTTCGCCGCACAGCAGGGGCTGGATCGGCGTATCGGAGGCCATCAGTTCGAAGCCATGGCGGCGTGCGCCATCGCGGAAACTGCCGATCGACTCGGCCAGCTTGGCACGCCGCCAATCGTCGCGACGCGCCAGGCGCACGGCCGCCAGGGTCGCAGCGACCTGCGCCGGCGGCAATGCGGTGGTGTAGATGTAGGGGCGCGCGGTTTCGGCCAGGTGGCGCACCAGCGTTTCTTCGCCGACAACGACGGCGCCATAGCCACCGAGCGCTTTGCCCAGGGTCACCAGTTGCAGCGGCACCTCGGCCACGCCCAGTCCGGCATCGGCCACGCAGCCGCGCCCCTGCGGCCCGAGCACGCCCACGCCATGTGCGTCGTCGACATAGAACAGCGCCTGCTGCATGCGCGCGACCAGGCTCAGCGCGCGCAGCGGCGCGACATCGCCATCCATGCTGAAGACGCCATCGCTGGCCAGCATCGCCGCGCCCTCGGGCGCGCCCTTGAGCTGACGCATCGCGCCTTCCACATCCAGATGTGGATAGCGGCGCAGCCGGCAGCCGGCCAGGCGCGTGGCATCGAGCAGGCTGGCGTGGTTGAGCCGGTCCTGCACGCAGACATCGTCCTCTTCGCTGAGCAAGGCCTGCTGCACCGCCAGGTTGGCGATGAAGCCGCTGCCGAACAGCAGCGCCGACGGATAGCCGAGCCACTGCGCGATCTCGCGCTCCAGCGTCTCGTGCGCGGTGTGGTGGCCGCAGATCAGGTGCGAGGCGGTGGCGCCGGCCCCATCGCGCGCGGCGGCGTCCTGCAACGCGGCGACCACTCCGAACTGCTGCGACAGGCCCAGATAATCGTTGGAGCAGAAACCGGTCAGCCAGCGGCCATCGACTTCCAGCCGCACGCCATCGCGACGCCCCACCAGCCGCCGCACCCGCACCCGTTCCTGGGCCACACGCAATGTGCGCAGCGACGAAATCCGTTCGTGCAGATCGGGGCGAGCCATGGGGGCATTCAACGGCAGAAGGGGCCGTTAGCGTAGCCTGCCGCGCTCGGCGCGCCCAGCCGGCACCGACGATCGGTGCCGGGCGCTCGATTCGCGGTTAGGCGGCGTGCTCGCAGGCCGGGCTGCGGGTAATCTCCGCATGCACGGTGCCGGGGTGGTCGTGGTCGGCGGCGTCGACGGTGATCTGCATCGGGCGCAGGCCCAGGCGCTGGAACAGGGCCTGGTCGCGTTCGGTGTCCGGGTTGCCGGTGGTCAGCAGTTTTTCGCCGTAGAAGATCGAGTTGGCGCCGGCCAGGAAGCACAGCGCCTGCAGTTCGTCGCTCATCGCTTCGCGGCCGGCGGACAGGCGCACCATCGAATGCGGCATCGTGATGCGGGCGACCGCGATCATGCGTACGAACTCGAACGGATCCAGTTGCTGGGTGCCGTGCAGCGGGGTGCCGGCGACCTGGACCAGCTGGTTGATCGGGACCGAATCCGGATGCGCCGGCAGCGTGGCCAGCGCCAGCAGCAGGCCGATGCGGTGCTCGCGGGTTTCGCCCATGCCGACGATGCCGCCGCAGCAGGTCTTCAGGCCGACATCGCGCACATGCTCCAGCGTGTTCAGGCGGTCCTGATACTGGCGGGTGTGGATGATCGAGTCGTAGTAATCCGGCGCGGTGTCCAGATTGTGGTTGTAGTAGTCCAGCCCGGCGTCCTTGAGCGCGCGCGCCTGGCCGGCGTCGAGCATGCCGAGCGTGGCGCAGGTTTCCAGGCCCATCGCCTTGACCTCGCGGATCATCGCCGCGACCTTGGGGATGTCGCGCTCCTTGGGCGAGCGCCAGGCCGCGCCCATGCAGAAGCGCGAGGCGCCGGCGGCCTTGGCCTGGCGTGCCTTGGCGACGACCTCTTCGGTCTCCATCAGCTTTTGCGCGGTCACGCCGGTGTCGTAGCGCTGCGCCTGCGGGCAGTACGCGCAGTCTTCCGGGCAGCCGCCGGTTTTGACCGACAACAGCGTGGAGACCTGCACCTGCGCCGGATCGAAATGGGCGCGATGCACGCTGGCGGCGCGGTGCAGCAGCTCCGGAAACGGCAGATCGAACAGCGCCTGCAGCTCATTGCGATCCCAGTCATGGCGTACGACAACAGACATCGGGGTTTCCTGACAGTCAGCGGCTTGGAAGCCAGGCAGTCTGGTGAGCATGGAAGAGGCTGTCAACTTCGATGAGGTGCGTTCGGTTTACAGGTGGCCGCGACGGGTGTTGCGGCTGCTGCTGCCGAGCCTGTGCCTGGTGTGCGCTGAAGCAGGCAGCGCCGATTGCGATCTGTGCCCGTCGTGTCGCGCCGCATTGCCGGATCACGGGCACGCCTGCCTGTGTTGCGCAACGCCGGTGTACGCCTCCGATGGCGCGCTGCCATGCGGGCAATGCCTGCAGCATCCGCCACCGCTGCAGCGCGCGCATGCGTGCTTCACCTATCGCTGGCCGGTGGACGGTCTGCTGCGGCGTTTCAAGTTTCACCAGGATCTGGCCGCCGGGCGTCTGCTCAGCGAGTTGATGGCCACAGGTTGTGCGGGCCTGCCGCGTCCGCAGGCGCTGGTGCCGGTGAGTCTGCATCCGCAGCGCTTGCGCCAGCGGGGTTACGATCAGGCCCTGGAGCTGGCCAGACCGCTTGGCCGCGCGCTGCGGTTGCCCTGCCTGCCGTTGCTGCGCCGGGTCCGCGCGACCGCGCCGCAATCGGAGCTGGATGCGGCCGAGCGCCAGCGCAATCTGCGCCAGGCCTTTGTCGCGCGTGGCACCTTGCCGGCGCATGTGGCCTTGGTGGATGACGTGATGACCACCGGTGCGACGCTGCATGCGGCGGCGCAGGCCTTGCGTCGGGCCGGTGTGCAGCGGGTGGATGCGTGGGTATGCGCGCGGGTGCCGTGACGCTTGGTGGGTTGTGAGCTGCACCATGGGGCTTCGCCCGTACCCTCACCCGACCCATCTCCCCCGGGGAGAGGGGCGTAAGCCGAGGCGATTTGCCTGTCTGCGGGTCAGCGCACTGCCAGGGCCGCGGCGATGCCGACGAAGATCGCCAGGCCCACCCAGTTGTTGTGCAGGAAGGCGCGGAAGCAGGGGCCGCGTTCGCGATGGCGGGCGAGGCGGAATTCGTAGGCCACCAGCAGCACTGCAACGCCCAGTCCTGCCCAATATGCGATGCCGAGATCGACGCGCAGGCCGACCAGTGCCAGTGCCGCAAACATCGCTGCGTACAGCAGGCCCTGCGCGATCAGGTCGAACCTGCCGAACAGGATGGCGGTGGACTTGCTGCCCATGCGGATGTCGTCCTCGCGGTCGACCATGGCATACCAGGTGTCGTAGGCCGTCGCCCAGAGGATGTTGGCCGCGTACAGCAGCCAGGCCAGCCATGGCACGCTGCCGTGCACCGCGGCAAAGGCCATCGGGATGCCCCAGCCGAAGGCCATGCCTAGATAGACCTGGGGCAGGTGGGTGTGGCGTTTGAGATAGGGGTAGCTGGCGGCCAGCAACACGCCCGGCACGCTCAATGCCACGGTCAGCCAGTTGAGCGTGAGCACCAGCGCGAACGCCACCAGCATCAGCGCCACGAACACCCACAGCGCCTCGCGCCCGGACACCGCGCCGGTGGCCAGCGGACGCGACTTGGTGCGCTCCACATGCGGGTCCAGCCAGCGGTCGGCATAGTCGTTGATCACGCAGCCGGCCGAGCGGGTCAGCCAGACCCCGGCGGTGAATACGAACAGCGTCCACAGCGGCGGCAGGCCACCTGCAGCCAACCACAATGCCCACCAGGTAGGCCACAGCAATAACAGGCTGCCGATCGGACGATCGCCGCGGACCAACGTCCAGTACTGCCCCAATCGCTGCGGCCAGGTCAGCGCGGGCGCTGCCGGCAGCTGTTCAACACCATGCTTGTTCATGCTGCAAAGGGTAGCAGCGCGGCTCGGCTGCGGTCATGCGCTGGGTGATGCTCGAGCCAGGCATCGTCCAACCTTTCGGGCGGCTGCGCGACGCCGTGCCAACCCGGTTCGCGCGGGCGGTGGATCCGGGCTGGCCCGGCCGGCAACGCGGCGGTGCCCAGCCGTTCGACAGGCTCGCGCTGCGGGGTGTCACGCGCGCGGCAGCGGTTCTGGCATAATGCCCGACCAGGCGCTCGTAGCTCAGCCGGATAGAGTAGTGGCTTCCGAAGCCATTGGTCGGGGGTTCGAATCCCTCCGGGCGCACCAGATCAAAACCCATCGGCCCGCTGCAGTGATACTGCAGCGGGCCGATTGCGTTTCTGGATCAGGGTATGGATGGCGCCTTGAGTGTCGACGCGTCGTGGGCATTGCAACGCCATCAAGGGATCGGTTGTCAGTTGGCAGGGGGCGCCGAGCGCCGCCCTGCCCAGGCCCGGATCAGAGCACTTCCGGCGGCGGTGCGGTGGCCTTGGCGTGCTGCTTGCCACGTGCGTGTTCGATGGCGGTGCGCAGCTTGCGCGCGGCGCCGGTGACGGCCGAAGCGGTGGTTTCGGCGCTATTGGTGGCCGCGATCGGTGGCAGGCCGGCGACGTGCGCCTCGATGCTGCAGGTCCGATCCGCCGCGCCGCCGCGTTGGCCGTTTTCATCGCGCAAATGCACGTCGACGCGGGTGATGTCGTTGGCGAAATGCGCCAGCTGGGCGGAGCAGGTCTTCTCGACATGCTGCACGACAGAAGGGTCATGCGGCACGTGCTTGTCGGTCTGGATCTGAATCTGCATAGAGTGTCTCCTTCGCGGTCATCCGCTGCGTCTGCCGTAGCGGTGACCCGATTCTGCGACAGCGTACCGTTGCCACAAAGTGACAAGCTGCACCGCGTTCATGCGCAGGTCGGGATGGCCGACAGGCGCATCCACTGCGGCGGATGGCGCTGTCACCGCGATCGAAAAAAACTCCAATCGTGCAGCACCAGGCGCTCCCGGCGAGCTCTGCCAGGCTGAACCCTCACGGCAGCTTTGATCCGCCTGGCTGGAAGCAGTGGATTAAGATGCCGGCACCGCGCTGGTGTGCGCCTGTCCGATGTCCGCCTGTGTCCGAATTCCGAGTTGCCCTGGGTGCCCGTCGCGGCGTGTTGCAGCGTGTGCTGTTGTTGGCCGCCTTGTGGGTGGTGTGTGTGGGCACCGCCGTGGCGCAGGACGACGACACGCTGCTGGAGAACGCACAGACGCAGCTCGACAGCATGCAGAAGGTGCTGACCCAGGCCGATGCGGGCATGGAGAAGGCCGACACCGAGCAGCTCGGCAAGCTGACCGATGACGTCACCGGCGCGCAGCGGCAGGCGCAGGATCTGGTCCGCACGCTGGAGCAACCGCTCAAAGAGCTCAACGGGCGATTGGAGGGGCTCGGTGTCGCGGCGCAAAACGAACCGACCGACCTGGCAAAGCAGCGCCGGGCGCTGACCAAGGAGCGCGATCAGCTCAATGCCGAGTTCATCCGGGCCACGCTGCTGGTCTCCAACGCCAAGGACCTGGCCGACCGGCTCGAACGCGAGCGGGTGCAACGCTTCAGCGTAAAGCTCTCCATGCGGGTGGCCTCGCCGTTGTCGCCGGCGTTGTGGAATCAGATCGGCCAACAATGGCCCGACGATCGTGCCCGCCTGCAGGCATTGTCCGACAAGACGGTGCAGATGGTGCAGGCAGGCGTCGCAGCCAACGGTGTGGGCGGGCTGATCACCGCTGCGGTGGTCGCGCTGCTGTTGGCACTCCCGCTACGCATCTTCCTGCGCCACCTGGGGCGTCGCTATGCGGCCTCGCGTGCGCCCGGCGGACGCCTGCGACGCTCGGGGCTGGCACTGTGGTTTCTGCTGGTCGGCACGCTGAGCCTGGGGATTGCGGCATTCGTGCTGGTCGAAGGCATCCGCGCGCTCGGCGAGCTGCCCGACGATCTGGACCAACTGCTGACCGGGTTTATCGCCATCAGTGTGGTGGCTGCCTTCGTCGGTTCGCTCAGTGCCAGCCTGTTGATGAAACACCAGCCCAGCTGGCGCCTGTTTCCGCTGGACGATGCCACCGTCAACCGCCTGCGCGTGCATTGCCTGGCCACCGCGGCGGTGATCTGGTTCAGCGGCATGGCGATGAAGATCAACGAGGTGGCCGGCAGCAGCCCGGCGCTGACCACCGCCACCGATGCGGTGGCGGCGTTGCTGTACGCGGGGCTGATCCTGTCGGCATTGGCCGGGCTTAGTCTGTCCTTGCGCGCGCATGCGGCAAATGCCGGCGTGGCCGATCCGGACAGCGATGCGCCGCCGCCGGTGGTTTCGCGCGGTGGCGGCTTCATCGTGCTGATCCGCCTGTTGGGCCATCTGGCGGTGATCTTCGCGCTGATCGCGGCCTTGTTCGGCTATCTCAATCTGGCCTTGTTCGTGGAGCGGCAGATCATCTGGATCACCCTGGTGTGCAGTCTGCTCGGCCTGCTGGTGGTCTTTACCGACGATCTGATGACCTGGCTGTTCAAGCCCGACGGGCGCTTCAGCCGGGCGTTGTCGCATGCGCTCAGCATCGGCAGCGGACGCCTGGTGCAGCTCGGGCTGCTGATATCGGCGGCGACACGGGTGCTGCTGGTGCTGCTGGGCATCGCGGTGCTGCTGACGCCGTATGGCGCCAACATCAGCGTGGTCACCGACTGGGCGGAGAACATCGCTCACGGCATCACCATCGGCAAGGAACTGGTGATCACCCCGGGCGATGTGTTCAGGGCGCTGTGCGTGTTCCTGCTCGGCATGGGGCTGGTGCACGTGGTGCAGCAGTGGTTGCTCAACACCTATCTGCCCAAGACCGAGCTCGATGACGGTGCGCGCAATTCCATCAGCACGGTGGCGCGCTATCTGGGCTGGCTGATCGTGGTGGTGTGGGGCCTGACCGCATTGGGCCTGGATCTGAAGCGGCTTGCGCTGGTGTTGAGTGCGCTGTCGGTGGGTATCGGTTTCGGTCTGCAGGCGATCACGCAGAACTTCGTGTCGGGTCTGATCCTGCTGGCCGAGCGGCCGGTGAAGATCGGCGATTGGGTGCGCATCGGCGATCAGGAGGGCGACGTGCGCAAGATCAGCGTGCGTGCGACCGAGATCCAGGTCGGCGACCGCTCCACCCTGATCGTGCCCAACTCGGAATTGATCACCAAGAGCGTGCGCAACATGACGCTGTCCAACCCGATGGGCCGGGTGCAGCTGCAGTTCTCGGTGCCGCTGGAAACCGACGTGGCAAAGGTGCGCAACATGCTGCTGGACCTGTTCGCCGAGCACACCAAGGTGCTGGCCGACCCGGCACCCTCGGTGTTCATCGATTCGCTGGCCGGCGGGCACGTCAACTTCAATTCGTTCGCCTACGTGCGCAGCCCGCGCGATTCGTATGGGGTGCGCAGCGAACTGTTCTTCGCGCTGTTGCAGCGGATGGAAACGGCGGGAATTGCGCTGCAGTCGCCGCAGGAAATCCGCTTCAGCCGTGCAGGCGCTGCGGTGGCGCGTGATCCAGCCGATGGTACCCCTGCAGCGGAAGATTGAGTCGACGCGTGCATGTAGTGCGCGGGAAGGGGCGCTGCAGTAGGGCTTCGGATCTGCCACGCTACAACTGAGTTATCCGAACCGTCCAATTGTTCCAAACAACCGAGATTTCGGGTGTTGGCGTTGTTTAGATACGTTCAAACGCCTAGGTCAAAAGCTGGTTGGTCGAGCGTGCGGTGCCCTCACCGCTTGCGGGACACGCCGTGAATCCGTCCATGGAGGCTCTTACGCGGCATCCATGCCGCGTAAGAGCCCGCGAGGGTGGGCGGGCAAGGGCCCTGCAGCCAGACCGCAGATCGCACGCTTCGACGTTGCTCTTAAAGCTTTGCCTTTGCCTCATCCACATCGCCCGTCCCCGGAACAGGACGACGGCCAGACTCAGGAGCGATCCGCGACCTGGGTCTGTTTCACCAGGGCCAGATCGTCCACGCTGACGTCTTCGGTGTAGTCCAGCCAGGCACGGATCTCCAGATCGTCCACCGCATGCTCCAGGCCCACCGGCATGCGGATGCGACCGGCCGCATCGGGCACCACCCATTTCTGGGCCAGCACCACCTTGCGCTCTGACGAGACGGCTTCCACCCAGAACGCCCGCGTCGGCCGGCGCTTGGCGTACAGCTCCAGCATGTAACGACCGGCCTCGGTCTTGCGGGCAGTCTGGGTGAGCATGATCGGTTGGCGCACGCGTGGGCGCGGGCCTTGCTGGCTGGCCTCCAGTGGCGCGTCCACGGCGATGCCGCGGGTCAGGTCAGGATCGCGATACAGCTTCATGCTCTGGTGGCGGTCGACCACCAGCGCGCACCAGTCGCCGTCGGCCGAGCCGTCTTCGAACGCCGTGCAGCGATCCACGTACGCCAGCGTGCCTTCGGTGCGGGTGCGATCGAACTGGCGCGAGGTGTTTTCCAGATAGACCGTCTTCAGATTGGTGTCGTCGTCGTATTCCAGCAGCACCGGCGGGCGCACCTGTTGCACGCCTACCACCACATCGCCATTGCCGTTGATACGCAGCATGCGTGTGCTGCGCCCGGTCCACAGCGTGCGTGCGTAAGCGAGATAGCGCGGGTAGTCCTTGCCGCTGTCGCGGCTGGCCGCGACGCTGGCGCTGGGTGGCGCATCGCTGGTCAGCAGCGAGCGGCCGAAGCCCAGCGAGCGCATGCCCGGTTCCAGCAACTGCAACAGCGTTGCACCCGAATCCAGCGTGCTGCCGGCGCGCGTGACCACCTGCTGTGGCGCGATGTCCTTGCCCAGGAACAGCAGCAGGTTTTCGCGCTTCTGTTTGGCGAGCACGTCGCTGAGATCGTTGGGCATCGCCAGGTGATCGGAAGCGATCACGATGATGGTGTTCTTGCCGTAGCGGCTGTTGCGAATGCGCGCGACCAGCTCGCCGATCAACCGATCGCTGCACTTGATCGCATGCAGCAGACCGATGTCGCCCAATGCGCTGTCGTAGTGCTGGCCCTTGCACGCCAGCGGCAGATGGCCGGCAGGATGGTGGGTGTCCATGGTCAGCGTGGTGAGCATGAACGGCTGGCCGGCGCGCGACAGCGTCTGGAAGCTGTCCCAGGCATCGTCCAGCAGCACATCGTCGTGCACGCCCCAGGCGGAAAAGTGTTTCGGCGCCACGCCCTTGTCGCGGAAGTAGCCGACGTCGTGCACCACATCGAAACCATGGCTGGACAGAAAGCTGCCCTTGCCGGCAAAGCTGGCATCGGCGCCGCCGACATAGTGATTGCGGTAGCCCTGATCCTTGAGATAGTCGCCCAAACAGCGCGCTTCGGGCAGGAACAGGCCCATGCGGCCCATGCTGTTCTCGTCGCCGGGCGCGGTGGTCAGCGGCACGCCGCACATCGAGGCGACCATGCCGGCGATGGTCCAGCCGCTGCCTTCGGTGGAGGTGAGGTTGCGCACATCCACCGCCTCGCTGGCGAGCGCGCGCAGGTTCGGCATCAGGCCGGGGAAGACGTCTTCATCGAAATAGGTGCGCTCCAGGCTCTCACCGTAGATCCACACGATGTTCTTGCGCTTCTGCAAGGGCTGCTGCGGCACCAGATATTCCGGTACCACAGTGGCGTAATCCACCGGGCGTAACTGGTAGTACAGGCGCTTGCCGTCGCGGTACAACGGGCTGACCGCGATGCTCACCAGCAACATCACCACGAAGGCGCCGAACACCGCGGTGCCCCCGCGCGGGCGACGGAAGCGTCGCACCTTGAGCAACACCAGTGGGCTGAGCGACAGCAGCACCATGCCGGTAAACACGGCGATATAGCTGGAGAAATCGCTGACGCCGGCACCGTCCATGTCCGCGCGCAGGTGATACAGCGTGGCGGCGTTGATGCCGTCGCCGCTGAGCCGGTCCACCAGGCCCCAGGCGCTGAGCAACAGCAGCAGCAACGACAACAGTCCGGCCTTCAGCCACGCCAGACGCGGCGAGGCGACCAACAGCCAAAGCAGGAGCAACAGCGAAAACAACAACATCCAATGCATGCGGCAGCGTCCGTGGGGGAATGATGCGAGCGCGTACCGGACGCCTTGCTCGCCATGTCCTGTGCGCCACACCCAATGTGACACCCGGATGACTGACTATGCCGCGCTGAAGCTGACTGAAATGTTTGTTCGAGTCGAGCGCTTGCCGCAGCGCGGCGGATCGCGCGCGCTGCCGATCATCTGGTCGCGGTGGCGCTGGCTAGAGATCTGCGGTATCTGCATTCCGCATTTGGCGCGCCTCTCGCATACCAGCGACGTCGCAATAACCCTGCACCGCCCGATTCACTTTGACAGTTTGACGCGGCTGTCCTGGCAAGCGACGCCGCGTGAAGCGATGTCGCGCCCGGGTGCGCTCCTACGCGGGGGTGTGGGCTGCGTGTAGCGCTATCGATGCCCGCGTTCTTCGCGCGCGCGCACACGGCGGTCGAACAGCAGGGCGCTGAGCACGATGCCCAGGCCCAGCACGACGCCGAGCAGGAACAGCACCATTGCGATCGCCGGATAGCCCCACAGCTTCAAGCCGGTTTCGATGCGCATCATCTGCGCCGAGGCCATGATCAGCGCCGCAGTCACGATGCCGGCCGCCACGCGGTTGGCGATCTTCTGCAGGCTTTCCATCAGATGCGATTCTTCCAGCCCGGTGACGCGCATCTGCAGGCGGTTTTCCGCCGCCAGCGACAGGATCTCGGACATGCGGCGCGGTCCTTCGCGCACCAGATGCTGCAGTTCCATCGCCTCGCTGGCCAGGTTGGCGGCCGACAGCGACTTTTTCAGCCGCGCGCGCATCACATGCTGCAGATGACGTTCGACGATGCGGCGTGTGTCCAGGTGCGGCGACAGCGCGCGGCACACCCCTTCCAGGTTCAACAAGGTCTTGCCGAGCAGGCTCAGCTCCGGCGGCGTGCGCAGGCCGTTGGAGGTGGCGATGCGCACCAGATCCAGCACCACGCGGCCCTCGGAGGTGGTGTCGTGCGCGGCATACCGGGCGATCATCTGCCCGGTTTCGCGCTGGTAGCGGTCCTCGTCGTAGTCCTCCAGGCGGGTGCTGAGCGCGATGGTCTCTTCGGCGACTTCTTCGCCACGCCCGTCGACGGCGGCGAACAGCAGCTTGAGCAAACGCTCGCGCAGGCGCGGCGGCACGTGCGCGACCATGCCCAGGTCGAAGATCGCCAGGCGCCCGTCCTGCAGCACGCGCAGGTTGCCCGGATGCGGGTCGGCATGGATTTCGCCATGCACGAACATCTGATCTAGGTAGCCCTTGACCAGCTCTGCGGCCAGCGTGTCCATCGGCTGCTCGGTGCGGCGCAGGCCGGAGATCTTGTCCACGCGCACGCCTTCGGCCAGCTGCATGGTCAGCACCTTGCGGCTGCTCAGGTCCCACACCGGTTGCGGGATCCACAGCAGCGGAAACGGCTTGAGATGCTTGCCGAAGCGCACCAGCGTCTCGGCCTCGTCTTCGTAATTGAGTTCGGCGCGCAGGGTCTTGCCGAATTCGCCCAGCCAGTCGGCAAAGCGCACGCGCCGGCCGATGCCGGTCAGGCGGTCTGCGGCGGTGGCAAAGCTCTTGAGCACGTCCAGGTCCGAACGGACCTGGGCGGCGACTTCGGGCTTTTGCACCTTGATCGCCACCGGGGTGCCGTCGCGCAAGGCCGCGCGGTGCACCTGCGCCAGCGAGGCGCAGCCCAGCGGCATCGGATCGAAAAACGAGAACGCCTTGTTGACCGACACGCCGAGTTCTTCTTCGATGATCTGGCGGATGCGCTCCACCGGCACCGAGCTGGTGTTCTCCTGCATGCGCTCCAGCGCCGTGGCGAACTCCGGCGGAACGATGTCCGGGCGCGTGGACAGCATCTGGCCGAGCTTGACGAAGGTGGGGCCGAGCGCTTCCAGGTCGGAGACGAACTGGTCGGGCGTGCCTTCGGCGGGCACTTCGTACTCGTTGATCGCGGCCGGATCCAGGTTCATGCCGGCGAACACGCCCGACCCGCGATACCGCAGCAACAGGCGCAGGATCTGGGTGCGACGGCTCATGCCGCCCACCACGGCGGTGTCGGCCGGGATCGCGGCCTGGGCCGGTGTGCGGTACGGGTCGTTCGGACTCAAGGCCATCTCCGGCGGTCGTGCAGGGGGGCGAGTGTGGCCAGCGGCGGGTCGTCAGGCGGTGAATCCAGGCGCGTCGCTACGCCACAGTGGTGTGCCGCTCGAGCCCGGCGGGCACGACCGGATCGCCTGGCCGGCGGGCGTCGGCATCGCACGCCAACGGTCGCCAAGAGCCTGCAACGGTCTGCCATCACCCCACACGGGCGCAGGATCGGCGAGAATTCACCGCCCCTCACCAAGGACCTCCGCATGGCCGGTGCCAGCCTGTTCACCCTGCTCGACGACATCGCCACGCTGCTGGACGACGTTTCCATCCTGACCAAGGTCGCGGCCAAGAAGACCGCTGGCGTCCTCGGCGACGACCTGGCGCTCAATGCGCAGCAGGTCACCGGCGTCACCGCCGACCGCGAGCTGCCGGTGGTGTGGGCAGTGGCCAAGGGGTCGCTGATGAACAAGGTGATCCTGGTGCCGGCGGCGCTGGCGATCAGCGCCCTGGAGGCCTGGTTGCGCGGGCGCGGTTACAACGTGCCGCTGGTGATGCCGCTGATGATGATCGGCGGTGCCTATCTGTGCTTCGAGGGCGTGGAGAAGCTGGCGCACAAGTTCCTGCACAACGAGGAAGACGAAGCGCAGCGGCACGCCGAGCGCACCCGCGCGCTGGCCGACCAGAACGTGGACGTGGTGGCGCTGGAAAAGGACAAGGTCAAGGGCGCGATCCGCACCGATTTCATTTTGTCGGCGGAGATCATCGTGCTGTCGCTGGGCGTGGTGGCCGGGGTGTCGTTCGGACAGCAGGTGGCGGTGCTGGTGGCGATCGCGCTGGCGATGACCATCGGCGTGTACGGCCTGGTCGCGGCCATCGTCAAGCTGGACGACCTGGGCCTGTACCTGAGCAAGAAGGGCGCAGGGTTGGCGGCGCTGGGTCGCGGCATCCTGGTGGCGGCGCCGTGGCTGATGAAGTTCCTGTCGGTGGCCGGCACGCTGGCGATGTTCCTGGTCGGCGGCGGCATCCTGGTGCACAACATCCCGGCGCTGCACCACACCGTGCAGAACCTGGCCAAGTCGGCCGGTAGCATGGGTTGGCTGGTCGATGCGTTGGGCAACATGCTGGTCGGCGTGGTGGCCGGTGCGATCGTGCTGGGCGCGGTGACGCTGTTCCAGAAGCTGCGCGGGAAGAAGCCGGCGCATTGATGCCGCGTCGCGGCCGCCGGGTTGGGAGGGGACTGGGCAACCGGTGTGGCGTCGTCAGCTGACGTCGGTCGAGCGCAAGGGCGATGGCGGTGGCTGCCAACGATCCGCCAGTGATTGTGGGCCGTCTGCGAGCGCCCATCTGCGCAATGGCGCCGCCGTTTCGGGCATTGCGTCACGGCGTCTGCGTACCTGACGAAGCGAGGTGTGTGATTCCGATGTTGCGCGCGCGTTCCGGCGATCGCCATTGCTAGGGTGTACCTCGTGGGTTGTATCGGACTGTGCTGCATGACGGCAGCCGGGCCTGGCGCAGAGACCAGGCCACGACTGCAGCAGCGCGATGCAGGAGGGATGCGTGAAGAAGACGGCTGAAGAACAAGACAGCACGCGTGCGGCGCGGCCTGCCGTGCAGCAGACGGATCAAGCGCCCCGGGCAATGTCTGCAGCGGACCGGGATGCGGCACCGGCCGGCGGCTCCCCCGCGATCGGTCGGCGGCGCTTTCTCGGTTTGGGTTCGGCAGCAATGGCCGCGGCCATGGTGGGGGTTCCAGCCAGCGCAGCCACGCCCTCGAGCGTTCAGATGCGCGCAACCTGGATCACCAGCGTGTTCAATCTCGACTGGCCAAGCGCCGCGTCCGCACGGATCGTCGACCCTGCCGAGCGCGTCGAGGTACAGCAGCGGGAATTGCTGGCACTCGTCGATCAGGCCCAGGCGCTGCATCTGAATACCTTGGTCTTTCAGGTCAAGCCCTGTGCCGATGCGCTGTACCGCTCGCACATCCTGCCATGGTCGCCGGTCATGACCGGCGTTCTAGGCAAAGACCCGGGTTTCGACCCGCTGGCATTCTTGCTGCGGCATGCACATGCGCGGGGCATCCAGGTGCATGCCTGGCTCAATCCCTATCGTGTTTCGACCGGCCTGGACCAGGCCACGCTCGATGCGTTTGCCACTGCGTCGACCGATTCGCCCCAGAGCGTGTATCTGCGCCACCCCGACTGGGTGGGCGTGGCGGCCAATCGGCTGGTGCTCGATCCAGGCATTCCGGCCGTGCGTCGCTGGATCTGTGGTGTGGTCGCGGAACTGGTGGCCTTCTACCACGTGGATGGGGTGCAGTTCGATGATTACTTCTACACCGAATCGGCGCAGTCTCCCCTCGACGACGCACAGAGCTATGCCGCCCATGGGGCCGGATTTGCCGACAAAGGGGATTGGCGCCGCGACAACACCTATCGATTGATGCGAGAGGTGGCCAGGACCATTCGGGCGATCAGGCCAGGGGTGGCATTTGGGGTCAGCCCGGCCGGGGTGTGGCGCAATCGTCGGGATGATCCCTTGGGTTCGGACACACAGGCCGGGGCGCCCGCATTCGATACCAGTTACGCCGACACCCGCCGTTGGGTTCGCGAAGAACTCGTGGACTACATCGTGCCGCAGATTTATTGGCCGCTGGCACGCCAGACAGTGCGCTACGACACCATCGCACGCTGGTGGGCGGACACTGTGCGCGGTCGGCGCGTGCAACTCTATATCGGCATGGCGTTGTACAAGGTCGGCACTGCCAACGCGCTGGAGCCGGATTGGACAGTGGACGGCGGTGTGCCCGAGATCGCTCGCCAGCTGGACGTGAATGCATCGCTGCCTGAGGTTGGCGGCTGCATGTTGTTTCGCCACGGATTTCTCGCTGCGGCCCAGACGCAACAGGTGGTGGACTATCTCACGCTGCGTTGGCAGAGCCCTTGAAGCGATTGGCAAGACGCCTGCCCAGCCAATGAGCCGATGGAGTGCATGGAGTGCGCCGACGCTGCCCGTCCCACGCAGGCGTCCGATCCGGTGCGGGGACGCACCGGTCGGCACGTGCCGCTAATCGGCGCTGATCACGCGATTCTTGCCGGCCGACTTGGCGTCGTACATGGCGCGGTCGGCACGGCGGATGACATCGTCCTGGGCTTCGTCCAGATGGCGCAGCGCCACGCCGCCGCTGAAGCTGATGAACACGCGTACGTCCTCGTGCAGCAGCGAGCGTTGCGCCAATGCGCGCTGCAGGCGGATCACCGCTGCGCTGGCTTCGAAGATGGTGGAGTCCGGCAACAGCAGCACGAACTCCTCGCCGCCGAAGCGGGCGATGGCATCGGTAGTACGCAGCACCGACTTGGCCACGTCCACGGTATGGCGCAGCGCGGCGTCGCCACCGGCGTGGCCATGGGTCTCGTTGAGACGGCGGAAGTCGTCCAGATCCAGCATCGCCACGCATAACGGTTGCCCGCCGCGCTGGGTACGGGCGGCTTCGCGCTGGAACAGTTCCTCGAAACCGCGGCGGTTCAGCGCGCCGGTCAGCTGGTCTTCGCGCACCAGCCCGGCCACGTCCTTGAGTTCCTGTTCGAGCGAGGCGATGCGCTGCTCGGCGTCTTCGACCTGGCGACGTGCGGCGAGCAGCTCGTCGCGCGCGGCCAGCGCTTGCGCCTGCACGCCGGCGGTGTCCTGCAACACGTCCTGCAGCAGGCGACTGAGGTCGGGAATGCTGCGAGCGTCGCCGATCGCCTGCGAATAGCCGGCAACGCGATCGTGGTACTCGGCGGTGCTGGTGGCCATGCCATCGAGCCGGTCGACGAAGGACACCATCATCTCGCGCATGGCCGTCTTGGAGTCGGCAATGCCTTGCTTGAGCAGGCCCTGCTTGTAGATGACCTCGCGCAGGGTGCCGCGTGCCTGTTCGATTGAGCCGACATCCAGCGGCCCGGAGATCAGCTGCCGCACCACCGAGATCTGTCCCTGCAGCCAGCTGCGATCGTCGAGCAGTTCGCCGACGTTCTCCAGCAACAGATCGAACAGGCCGAGCAACAGGTTCTGCTGCTCGCTGGCATCTTCGGCACGCAGGCCGATCTGATGGCTCAGCTCGCGTAAGCGCTGTTCCAGGGTGACCAGCTCATGGCCGGGGCGCCAATGGCGCAGTGCCGATGCCAGGGTCTGCGCTTCTTCGGCCAGCTCCGGGCTACGCTGCAGCAGCGTGGCCAAGGCATTGCCCAGCGCGTGACGCAGCAGGTCGCGCAGTTGCTCGGCTTCAGTGCGCCCTTCGGCCAGCGAATCGCCGGTATCGATGGTGCGGATGTACTTGTCGATCAATTGCCGCAAGGCGCGGCCGTAGCCAGGCCAGTCGCCGGCCGCATAGGCCGCGCTCAGGCGCACGCCCATGTCGCCGAGTTCGCCATGCAGGCTGGTGATGCCTTCGGCAAAGGCCAGCAACAAGGCCTCCGGATGCGCGGCATGCGAGAACAGGCGCATCAGCAGGGCGGTGGCGGCCGCCGGGTCGTGCGCGCCGGACTTGTTCTTGGCCGGCACCAGCTGATGCGCGGCCAGGCCTTGCCCAACGCGCTCGCTGCCGATCACGCTGGGCAGGGCGGCGGCCGGGCGTGCGCTGTCCGCGCCGCCCCAGGGCAGCAGGCGGCGCAGCCCGCCACGCGGGCGGCTTGGAAGTTCAGGCTGGTCTGCCATGCGCCGGGATCTCGAAAAGTCTTGGTGCCATCGCTGGTTATCGGCGCGCAGGCGTTGCGCTTAAGCGGTCTGGACGGGTCTGCGCAGTTCCATCATGCGCGCTCGATGCCGGGCGATGGGCGAAAGCCGATGTAAATGTGTGGCTGAACAAGTCAGGCGGATGATGGCGGGCGCCGCCGCCATCGCCCGCTTTCGGTGCGTTTCAACAACCGCGCACCACGACAGGGATGTCATCGCACGGCAAGGCGCCGCTTATACCAGTAGGCATGCGCGACCATGCGCAGGGGAATGGCGGTGTCGCAGAAAAGTCAGCACGTATTCACGCATATTTTATTTGCCCGGGGTGTAGATTCATCTCAAGGACAACGTGGAGTACGCGCGTTGGCCCCGCTCCTCATTCGTAGCAGGTCGTCTGGCCGAGTCGGCAGATGATGGTTGTCGCTTCGCTGTTTTCCGTCTCCACCCACTTTACGACGGACGTTTAGATGGTTGCCATGATGCCGCTTCACGCCACTACCGCACGTTTCGAGCGCAGCACGATGCTCCCCACTCTGAAGAAGAGCGGGCGACCGCGTGATGCACGCGGCCGCTTCATTCGCCATCACGAGCGTCTGCCGGTGTCGCCGGTCGATACCCGTGGGGCCTTGTTTGTGGTGTCGGAGATGGCGGACTTCATCAAGGCGGGCGGTCTGGGCGACGTGGCTGCGGCGCTGCCACGCGCGCTGCGCCATCGCTACGACGTCCGGGTGCTGATCCCCGGCTACCGCGCAGTGCTGGCGCGCGCGGGCAAGGTGGAGATCGTCGGCCGGGTATTGGCGCATGCGGCACTGCCGGCCTGCGACATCGGCCGCATCGTGCAATCGGACGGTCTGCCGATCTACATCCTGCTGTCCAAGGAATTGTTCGAACGCGACGGCTCGCCCTACGTGAGCACCAGCGGCTCGGAGTTCGAAGACAACGCGATTCGCTTCGCCACCCTGTCGCATGCCGCCGCGCAGATCGCCGCCGGCCATGCCGGACTGGGCTGGAAGCCGCGCCTGCTGCACCTCAACGACTGGCCGTGTGCACTGGCGGCCGCCTATGTGCGCTGGTCCGGCGGCACCACGCCGTGCCTGTTGACCATCCATAACCTGGCCTACCAGGGCCTGGTGCCGTATTCGATGGCCGCTGCGCTGGGCATCCCCGCCGAGCGTGTGGCCGAGCTGGAATTTTATGGGCAGATGTCGTTCCTGCGTGGCGGCATCGTGCATGCCGACCACGTCAACACGGTCAGCGTCAGCTATGCCCAGCAGATCACCGGCCCGGCGCAGGGCTGTGGCCTGGACCGCCTGCTGGCCGGTCGCGCCGCCAAGGGCGCGCTGACCGGCATCGTCAACGGCATCGACGCCAGCTGGGACCCGCGCACCGACGCACATCTGGACACGCATTTCAGCGTGAACCAGTGGCAGGGCCGTCAGGCCAACGCTGCGCAGGTGCGCAAGGCCTTCGGGCTGCGCGAGAACACCGGCCCGCTGTTTGCGGTGGTATCGCGGCTGGTGCACCAGAAGGGCCTGGACCTGATTTGCGAGGTCGCCCCGCAGATCGTGGCGGCCGGCGGCCAGATCGCGGTGATCGGCGGCGGCGAGCCGGAGATCGAGCAGCAGGTCGCCGAGCTGACCCGGCGCTATCCCGGCCAGGTCGGTGCCTTCATCGGTTTCGAGGAAGGCCTGGCGCGGCGCATGTTTGCCGGCGCCGATTTCCTGCTGATGCCGTCGCGCTTCGAGCCCTGCGGCCTGAGCCAGATGTACGCGCAGCGCTTTGGCTGCCTGCCGATCGCGCACGCCACTGGTGGTCTGATCGACACGGTGGATGACGGCGTCACCGGTTTCCTGTTCCAGCATGCCAGCGTCGAGGCGTTGCGCCGTTGCCTGGAGCGCGCATTCCGCACCTTCCGCCTGCCCAGCCTGCTGTCGGCAATGCGCCGCGCGGCGATGTTGCGTCCCAGTGGCTGGGATGTGGCGGGCAAGAAGTACCTCTCGCTGTACGAACGCACCGCCGCAACCGCCCCGGCGCTTGCGACGGTGTCGTGAGCGAACGGTTGGGCGTGCAGGGGCAGGAGACGGAAGCGTCGGCGGTGACCATGGACGGGATGTCGGATTCAGCGCAAAGCGTGCAGGCGCTGGCCGATGGCCTGCCTGCCGATGCATTCGCGGTATTGGGCCCGCATTCCCAGGCCGGCGGCCGCCGGCTGGTGCGCGTATTGGCGCCCGGTGCCGAGGCGATGGGCCTGATCGATCCGCGCGGCAAGTTGCTGGCGCGCATGCAGGCCGGCCCGGTCGATGGTGTGTTCGAGGGCACGCTGGCGGTCGAAGGCCCGTATCGGCTGCGCATCGTGTGGCCGGACGTGGTGCAGGAGATCGAAGACCCTTACGCCTTTGCCGCCACGCTGGACGAATCCATCCTGCTGCAGATCGCTGCCGGCGACGGCCAGGCGTTGCGTTGCGCCCTGGGTGCCCGGCACCTGCGCTGCGACGATGTGCCTGGGGTGCGCTTTGCGGTGTGGGCGCCGCATGCGCAGCGCGTGGCGGTGGTGGGCGATTTCAATGGCTGGGACGTGCGCCGGCACCCGATGCGCCCGCGCATCGGCGGGTTCTGGGAGCTGTTCCTGCCGCGTGTGGAAGCCGGCACGCGTTACAAGTACGCCATCACCGCTGCCGATGGCCGCGTGCTGCTCAAGGCCGACCCGGTGGCGCGCCAGAGCGAATTGCCGCCGGCCACCGCCTCGGTGGTGCCGGGTGCGGCAGCGTTCGGCTGGACCGACGCCGCCTGGATGGCCGCGCGCGATGCCAGTGCCGCACCGGCGCCGCTGTCCATCTATGAAGTGCATGCCGCGTCCTGGCGGCGCGATGGGCACAACCAGCCGCTGGACTGGCCAGGGCTGGCCGCACAACTGATTCCCTACGTGCAGCAGCTCGGCTTCACCCATATCGAGTTGCTGCCGATCACCGAACATCCGTTCGGCGGCTCCTGGGGCTACCAACCGCTGGGGCTGTACGCGCCGACGGCGCGCCACGGCAGCCCGGACGGGTTTGCCCAGTTCGTCGACGCCTGTCATCGCGCCGGCATCGGCGTGATCCTGGACTGGGTCAGCGCGCACTTCCCCGATGACGCCCACGGCCTGGCGCAGTTCGACGGCGCGGCGGTGTACGAGCATGCCGACCCGCGCGAGGGCATGCATCGCGACTGGAATACGCTGATCTACAACTACGGCCGGCCCGAAGTGACCGCCTACCTGCTGGGCAGCGCGCTGGAGTGGATCGACCACTACCATCTCGACGGCCTGCGCGTGGATGCAGTGGCCTCGATGCTGTACCGCGACTACGGCCGTGCCGAGGGCGAGTGGGTGCCCAACGCGCATGGCGGCCGCGAGAATCTGGAAGCGGTCGCCTTCCTGCGCCAGCTCAACAGCGAGATCGCCACGCGCTTTCCCGGTGTGCTGACCATCGCCGAAGAGTCCACCGCCTGGCCGGGCGTGACCGCGCCGATCAGCGCTGGCGGCCTGGGCTTCACCCACAAATGGAACATGGGCTGGATGCACGACACGCTGAGCTACATGCAGCGCGATCCGGCCGAGCGTGCGCAGCACCATAGCCAGCTCACCTTCGGTCTGGTATACGCGTTCTCCGAGCGTTTCGTACTGCCGATCTCGCATGACGAAGTGGTGCACGGCACCGGTGGCCTGCTCGGGCAGATGCCCGGCGACGACTGGCGGCGCTTTGCCAACCTGCGCGCGTATCTGGCGCTGATGTGGGCGCATCCGGGCGACAAACTGCTGTTCATGGGCGCCGAATTCGGCCAGTGGAACGACTGGAATCACGATCAATCGCTGGACTGGCATCTGCTCGACGGGGCCGCGCATCGCGGCGTGCAGCAACTGGTCGGCGATCTCAATGCCGCATTGCGACGGGTGCCGGCGCTGTATCGCGGCACGCATCGTGCCGACGGCTTCGACTGGAGCGTGGCCGACGACGCGCGCAACAGCGTGCTGGCGTTCATCCGCCACGATCCCGAGGGCGGCGCACCCTTGCTGGCGGTGAGCAACCTCACTCCGCAACCGCACCACGACTATTGCGTCGGCGTGCCGCGTGCCGGCGGCTGGCGCGAAATCCTCAACACCGACAGTGCCCATTACGGTGGCAGCAACCTCGGCAACAGCGGTCGCCTGGCGACCGAGCCGATGGGCATGCACGGGCACGCACAACGCCTGCGCCTGACCCTACCGCCGCTGGCCACGATCTATCTGCAAGCGGAGAAATAGCAATGAACGAGCGCAATGACACCACGCCGGCATGGGGCGCATGGCCAGCGGGTGAGGGACAGGTGCGCTTCGCGCTCTGGGCACCGGATGCCAGCAGCGTGGAGGTGGTCTTCGACGACGGCGCGCGCGTCGCGCTGCAGGCCGCGCAGGATGGCTTCTTCAGCGCGGCGATCGCCTGCGCGGCGGATGCGCGCTATCGCTACAGTGTCGATGGCGGCGAACCGGTACCGGATCCGGCCTCGCGCTGGCAGCCCGAGGGCGTGCATGGCCCCAGCGCCGTGCAGCCAACCGATGGCTACGCCTGGCAGAACACCCAGTGGCAGGGACGGCCATGGGACGAGGCGGTGATCTACGAACTGCATGTCGGCACCTGCGGCGGCTATGCCGGCGTGCAGGCGCAATTGCCGCAGCTGGCGGCGATGGGCATCACCGCGATCGAGCTGATGCCGCTGAGCGCATTTCCGGGCGCGCACAACTGGGGCTACGACGGCGTGCTGCCGTACGCGCCGGTGGAAGCCTATGGCACGCCGGACCAGTTGAAGGCGCTGATCGACGCCGCGCACGGACACGGCCTGATGGTGTTGCTGGATGTGGTCTACAACCACTTCGGCCCGGACGGCAATTATCTGCACAGCTATGCCGCCCCGTTCTTCAACGAGGACAAGCCCACTCCGTGGGGCGCGGCGATCGATTTCCGCAAGCCGCAGGTGCAGCGTTACTTTCTCGACAATGCGCTGATGTGGCTGCACGAATACGGTTTTGACGGCCTGCGCCTGGACGCGGTGCATGCGATCACGCCGAACGCGTTCCTGGATACCCTGCGCGAGACCGTGCAGGCCAGCCTGCCGGCCGGCCGCCACGTGCACCTGGTGCTGGAAAACGAGGCCAACCAGGCCTCGCAGCTGCAACGCGGCTACACCGCGCAATGGGACGACGATTTCCACAACGCCCTGCATGTGCTGCTGACCGGCGAGGAGGAAGGCTATTACGCGGCCTTCGCCGACAAGCCCACCGAGCACCTGGCGCGTGTGCTCGGCGAAGGCTTCGCCTACCAGGGCGAGCCGGACCCGCGCGGGCATGTGCGTGGCGAGCCGAGCGGGGCGCTGCCGCCGCACAAGTTCGTGGTCTTCGCGCAGAACCACGACCAGATCGGCAACCGTGCGCGCGGCGAGCGGCTGAGCGTGCTGGTCTCGCCGCAACGCCTGCGCGCTGCGCTGGCACTGACGGCGCTGACGCCGATGATTCCGCTGTTCTTCATGGGCGAGCCGTGGGGCGCCACGCAGCCATTTCTGTTCTTCACCGACTTCGGCCCGCCGCTGGACGATGCGGTGCGCGAAGGGCGGCGTCGCGAATTCGCGCACTTCGCCGCATTCGCCGACGAAGCGCAGCGCGCCACCATTCCCGATCCGAACAGCCACGACACCTTTGCCGCCTCGCGCTCGCCGATCGAAGACGCCGCGCAAGGCGACGGCGCGCAGTGGACAGCCTGGTTCACCGCGCTGCTGGGCGTGCGCCGCCAGTGGCTGGTACCGGCGCTGGCACAGGCGCGCGCCGTGGGCGCCAAGGTGCTGGCCGACGGTGCAGTGACCGCCAGCTGGGAATTGCCTGGCGGGCTGTGGCATATCGCCTTCAACGTCGGGGCCTCTGCGGTGCCGATGCCGCCGCTGCGCGGACGCGTGGCGCATGTCGAAAACGTCGCTGCCGACGCGCAGCAGTTGCCGGTCGATGGCTTCATCGCCTGGCACGAGGCGCGCGCATGAGTACGCACGATCCGAGCAGAAGCGATCTGCATGCGCTGGCCGGCGCGGCCGGGGTGCTGGTGGACTGGGTGGATGCCAGCGACCAGCCACGTCAGGTGTCCGATCAATCGCTGCATGCAGTGCTCACCGCGCTGGAGCTGCCTGCCGGCACCGCTGCGCAACGCGAAGACAGCCTGCGTCGCTGCAAGGCGCAGGCCACCGCGCCGGCGCCGCTGCTGACCGTGCAGGTCGCCGAGCTGTTGCCGGTGTCTGTTGCCGCCAATGCCAGCGGCCGTTGGGTGGACGACAGCGGCGCCACTGAGCC
Organism: Xanthomonas arboricola pv. populi; assembly: GCF_002939945.1. Lineage (GTDB taxonomy): Bacteria > Pseudomonadota > Gammaproteobacteria > Xanthomonadales > Xanthomonadaceae > Xanthomonas > Xanthomonas arboricola_A. The sequence goes on from NZ_MDEB01000004.1 coordinate 232,463, forward strand.
GGCGCGTGCCGATGCGCAGGGCCAGGTGCGTGCGCCGCAGCGTTTCGGCTACTGGACGCTGCAGATCGGCAGCCTGACCCAGCAGGTTGCGGTCGCCCCGCAACGCTGCTTCAGCGTGGCCGATGCCTGTGGCCTGCCGGCACCGCGTGCCTGGGGCATGGCGCTGCAGGTGTATTCGGCACGCAGCATCGACGACGCCGGCATCGGCGACGCAGCGGGCACGGTGGAATGGGTGCGGCATGCCGCACTGGCCGGCGCCGATGCCCTGGCCCTGAGCCCGGTGCATGCCGCGCGCCCGGTCACCGGCGGCTACAGCCCGTATTCGCCCAGCGACCGGCGTTTTCTCGATCCCCTGCATGCCGCACCGGTGCGCGTGCTGGGCGAGCTGGCGCTGGAGGCGATCAACGAGGTGCCCGGCCTGCGCGAGCGCTTCGAGACGCTGCACCGCAGCGCCTTGATCGACTGGCGGGCCTCCGCGCAGGCCAAGTGGCAACTGCTGCGTCATCTCTACACACGCGTCCCCGCCGATCATCCCGATCTGCTTGCCTTCCGCAGCGAGGGCGGTGCTGCGCTGGAAGGCTTTGCACGGTTTGCCGCGCAGGATTTCGGCGATGGCGATCCGCAGCTGCATGTATTCACCCAATGGCTGGCGGCGCGCAGCTGGTCCGATGCGCAACGCCAGGCGTACGAGCGCGGCATGAAGATCGGCTTGATCGCCGATCTGGCGGTCGGCTTCGATCCCAATGGTGCCGAAGCGGCGGCCGCCGCAGACACTGTCCTGCGTGGCCTGGTGCTGGGCGCGCCGCCGGACGCCTTCAATGCGGACGGTCAGCATTGGGGCATCGGTGCGTATTCGCCCACCGCGTTGCGGCGTAGCGGCTATGCGCCATACATCGCGCTGCTGCGCGCGGTGCTGCGCGATCGCGGCGGCATTCGCATCGACCATATTCTGGGCTTGTTGCGGCTATGGGTGGTGCCCGAAGGTGCCAGCTCCAACGAAGGCGCGTATCTGGCCTATCCGCTGCACGACCTGCTCAATCTGCTCGCGCTGGAATCGTGGCGGCATCGCGCGATCGTGATCGGCGAAGACCTCGGGGTGGTGCCGCCGGGCATCCGCGAGGAACTGTCGCGGCGCGGGGTGATGGGGATCGATGTGTTGATGTTCACCCGCGACGAGAGCGGCGCCTTCATGTCGCCGGCGTTGTGGCGGCCGGATGCGCTGGCCACCACCACCACGCACGATCTGCCCACGCTGACCGGCTGGCGCGAAGGCGGCGATATCGACTGGCGACGCAAGCTGGAACTGATCCAGCCCGCGCAGGCCAAGGACGATGCCACGGCCCGCATCCAGGATGTGACGCGTCTGGATGCGGCGGTCGAACACGCCGGCCTCAGCGTTGCGGACGACCCGCTGCTGGGCGCGCTGCGCTTCACCGCCACCAGCGTGTCGCCACTGGCCTTGCTGCCGGTGGAAGACGCGCTGGCGCTGCCAGAACAACCCAATCTGCCGGGCACCGTCGAGGTCCATCCCAACTGGCGTCGACGCCTGCCCGATCCCTTGCCGCATGCGCGCCTGAGTACGGCGCTGCAGGGCTTTGCCGAGGCGCGTCGCGCCGCGGCCGTTTCGGAACCGCATCCATGATCGAGCTTCGCGCCACCGCCCGCCTGCAGCTGCATGTCGGCTTCACCCTGCACGATGCGCTCGCGCAGGTGCCGTACTACGCCGGGCTGGGCATCAGCCATCTGTACCTGTCGCCGATCGGCACTGCGGTGCCCGGCTCGACGCACGGCTACGACAATATCGACCCGACCGTGGTCAATCCCGAACTCGGTGGCGAAGACGCGCTCATCGCCCTGTCGCAGGCCGCGCGCGAACACGGCATGGGCCTGATCGCCGACATCGTCCCCAACCACATGGCCACGCATGCGGATAACGCGTGGTGGTGGGATGTGCTGCGCAACGGCCGCAGCGCAAAGCATGCCGACTGGTTCGATATCGACTGGCGCGCCCCGGGGCGCGACGGCAAGTTGTGGCTGGCGGTACTGGACCGCCCGTATGCCACCGCGCTGGCCGAAGGCCTGATCACCCTGGTGGTCGAGGACGACGGCAGCGCGGCACTGGCGCATTACGACCAGCGTTACCCGATCCGCCCGCAGACGCTGGACGTGCCGGAAAAGGCCGCGCGTACGCAGTGGCTGCGCGACTACAACGACGGCGCCAAGCGCGGCGATGGCCGTCTGCACAAGCTGATCGAACGCCAGCCGTATCGCTTGAACTGGTGGCGCGTGGGCAACGACATGCTCAACTACCGTCGCTTCTTCGACATCACCTCGCTGGTGGCATTGCGGGTGGAGCTGCCGGCGGTGTTCGACGCAGTGCATGCGCTGCCGCTGCGGCTGGTGGCCGAGGGCCATCTGGATGGCTTGCGCATCGACCATGTGGACGGGCTCACCGACCCCACCGGCTACGTGCGCAAGCTGCGCAGCCGGCTGGATGCGGCCGGCCGCACCCGTGGCCTCAAGCCCGGCACGCTGGGCCTGTATCTGGAAAAGATCCTGGCGCCCGGCGAAGCCTTGCCGGCCGACTGGCCCTGCGATGGCACCACCGGCTACGACTTCATGGACCAGGTCGGCGGCGTGCTGCATGACGCCGCCGGCTTCAAGCCGCTGGCGCGTGCCTGGCAGAAGGTGAGCGGGCGCAGTGGCGACTTCGCACAGGAAGAGCGCGCCGCTCGCGACGAGATCCTGCGCGGCCCGCTGCAGACCGAATTCAATCGCGCCGTCGGTGCGTTGTCGGCATTGGCGCGGCTGGACCCGCCCACGCGCGAGTTCAGCCCGCAGATGCTGGCGCGCGGCCTGTGCGTGTTGCTGCGCTGGTTCCCGGTGTACCGCACCTATGCCGGTGCCAAGGGCGTGACCGGCAGCGAAGCCGAGCGCCTGCGCGCCACTGCCGCGCGCGCGCGCGCGGGCATGCCGGAGTCCATCGTTGCGGCCGTCGATGCGATCGAGCGCTGGCTGGTCGACGATGCCGGCGCCGATCGCGCGCAGATCGCCCTGCGGCGCATCCTGCGTCGTCGCGTGGAGCAGTTGTCCGCACCGCTCAATGCCAAGTCGGTGGAAGACACCGCGTTCTACCGGCACGGCGTGTTGTTGTCGCGCAACGAGGTCGGCAGCCATCCGACCCACTTCGCCAACGACCCGGCCGACTTCCACGCGCAGAATCTCGAACGCGCCAAGCACTTCCCGCGTGCGTTGCTGGCCACCGCCACGCACGACCACAAGCGCGGCGAAGACCTGCGCATGCGGCTGGCGGTGCTGTCCGAGCAACCGCGCTGGTGGATCGAGCAGAGCACCCGGTTCGATGCCTTGGCCGAGACGCTGGAGGCGCCGGCATTGGCCGGCGGCGATCAACAGATGCTCTGGCAGACCCTGGTGGCCGCTTGGCCGATCGGCCTGGGCGCCGACCAGACCGAGCCGCTGGCCGAGTACGCCGAGCGCATTGCGCAATGGCTGCTCAAGGCGGTGCGCGAGGCCAAGCTGCACACCAGCTGGACCGACGGCTCGCCGGCCTACGAACAGGCCGTGCAAGCGACCGTGGAGCAGGTGCTGTGCAGCCGCGCCGGGCTTCCGCTGCGGCGGGCGCTGCTACGCGCCAGCAACCACATCGCCGCGGCCGGTGCGCGTAATGCGCTGGTGCAGACCACGCTGCGCCTGACCGTGCCCGGTGTGCCCGATCTGTATCAGGGCACGGAGGGGTGGGATCTGTCACTGGTGGACCCGGACAACCGCCGCCCGGTCGACTACGCGCAGCGCCAGCAGTGGCTGGCGCAGGCGCGCGACTGGAACACGCTGCTGCGCAGCTGGCGCGATGGCGCGGTCAAGGCACGTCTCACCGCGCTGCTGCTGCAGCTGCGTGCCGACCATCCGTCGCTGTTTGCGAAGGGCGACTATCAGCCGTTGAGCGTGGCCGCCAATGGCAATGCGCAGGTGCTGGCGTTCCGGCGTCAGTACCGTGGCCAGTCGCTGGTGGTGGCTGTGACGCGGCTGGGTGCCGGCAACGCGGGCGATGGCGATCTGCCGCTGCTGGTGCCGCCGGCCAGCTGGGGTCAGGCGTCGTTGGCGTTGCCACAGGCCACTTACCGTAATGTGCTCGATGGCAGCACGCTGCAGCCGCAGCACGGCCGCGTGGCGATATCCACGCTGTTTGCACGTGCGCCAGTGGCAGTGTTGTTGACCCCCTAAGAGAACGTACGCAATGAACGACACGGAACGGCAAGCGCGGCTTCGCCAGTTGGCACAGGAGATCTGGGAGGCCGAAGGCCGCCCGGACGGCCACGCAGATCGGCATTGGGCCATGGCCGAGCGCCTGGTGGATGCCGAAGAACGCGCCGCCGAGCAGGCTGGCCCGTCGGCGACTGCACGCCAGTAACGGTGCCTCTGGCACCTTGCATGGTTCACTCTGCAGGCTGCGCCGTGTCAGGGTGAGCCTGCGCAGGCACGCAGGCACCCGCATTCGCTCAGCGTTTTGAGTTCACCGTTCTCAGGAGTTACCGATGGCCACCCGCAAGTTCACTCAGCGCTCGCGCATCCGCGAAGGCCGTCCCAACCCGCTCGGCGCCACCTGGGATGGCCTGGGAGTCAACTTCGCGCTGTACTCGCGCAACGCCACCCGGGTGGAACTGTGCCTGTTCGACGAGCGTGGCCGCGAGCAGGAGCGCTTGGCGCTGCCCGAATACACCGACGAGGTCTGGCACGGCTATCTGCCCGACGCACGCCCCGGCCAGCTGTACGGCTACCGCGTGCACGGACCCTACGCACCCGAGGCCGGGCATCGCTTCAACCACAACAAGCTGCTGCTGGACCCGTACGCCAAGCAGATCGTCGGCGAGCTCAAATGGGCGCCGCATCTGTTCGGCTACACCATCGGCCATCGCGACAAGGATCTGAGCTTCGATCGCCGCGACAGCGCCGCGTTCATGCCCAAATCCGCCGTGATCGATCCGGCCTTCACCTGGGGCCAGGATCGTCCGCCGCAGACGCCGTGGAACCGCACGGTGATCTACGAAGCGCACGTGCGCGGCCTGAGCATGCTGCACCCGGCAGTGCCGCCGGAAAACCGCGGCACCTTCTCGGCCCTGAAGACCGACGAGCTGATCGACCACATCAGCTCGCTCGGCGTCACTGCGGTGGAGCTGCTCCCGGTTCACGCCTTCGTCGACGACCAATACCTGCTGGAAAAAGGCCTGCGCAACTACTGGGGCTACAACACGCTGGGGTTCTTCGCACCGCAGGCGCGCTACATGTCCACGCGCACCGTGGCCGAGTTCAAGCAGATGGTGGCGCGGCTGCATCACGCCGGGCTGGAAGTGCTGCTGGACGTGGTCTACAACCACACCGCCGAAGGCAACGAGCTGGGGCCGACGCTGTCGTTCAAGGGCATCGACAACGCCAGCTACTACCGCCTGGCCGACGATCGCCGCTTCTACATCAACGACACCGGCACCGGGAACACCTTCGACCTGACCAACGTCGGCGCGCTGCGCATGGTGATGGACTCGTTGCGGTACTGGGTGCAGGAAATGCATGTCGATGGTTTCCGCTTCGATCTGGCCACCATCCTCGGGCGCGAGCGTTACGGCTTCGATCCATCGGGCAGCTTTCTCGATGCGGTGCGCCAGGATCCGGTGCTGAGCCAGACCAAGCTGATCGCCGAGCCATGGGACATCGGCCCGGGCGGGTACCAGGTCGGCAATTTCCCGCCGGGTTGGGTGGAATGGAACGACAAGTTCCGCGACAACGTGCGCGCGTTCTGGCGTGGCGAAGGCGGCCAGCTGGCCGAACTGGCCACGCGTTTGACCGGTTCGGCGGATCTGTTCAACCACAGTGGTCGTCGCCCCACCGCATCGGTCAACTTCGTCACTGCGCACGATGGCTTCACCCTGCGCGATCTGGTCAGCTACGAAGGCAAGCACAACTTCGCCAACGGCGAGGAGGGCAGGGACGGCAGCGACCACAATATCTCGGCCAATTATGGCGTCGAGGGCGACACCAACGACCCGGCCATCAAGCAGCTGCGCCGTCAGCAGATGCGCAACCTGCTGGCCACGTTGCTGCTGTCGCAGGGCACGCCGATGCTGCTGGCCGGCGATGAGTTCGGCCATAGTCAGAACGGTAACAATAATGCGTATTGCCAGGACAACGAACTGACCTGGATCGACTGGACTGCCGCCACCAAGGCCGCCGCCGCCGATCAGGCTGCGTTCGTGCGGCGGTTGATCCGCATCCGTCAGCGTTATCCGTTGCTGCATCGTGCACGTTTCTTCGACGGCAAGTTCGACGAAGCGCTGGGCTTGAAGGATCTCACCTGGTTGGCACCGGACGGCCACGAGATGGACGAAGCCAGTTGGCACGACCCGGAAGCGCGCGCGCTGATGTTGCGGCTGGACGGCCGCTCGCCGACCACCGGTCTGCGCGAGATCGCCGCCAACGTGACCTTGCTGATGCTGATCAATGCCGCCTCCACCAGCGTGTCGTTCACGCTGCCGGCGATGCACGACGAGCACTGGCGCGTACTGATCGACACCGCACGTCATGGCGGCCGCGTGGTGGCCGGCGGCAGCGAATGGAAGGCGCCGGCGCACTCGCTGACCTTGCTCGCAGTGGAGCGCGATCGCATCGCCAGCAGCGCGCGTATCGTCTCCGAGGGCGCACGCTGATGGCGGGGGCGGTCTGATGGACGTGTTGTTGGCAGGGGCCACCGGTCTGGTCGGCAGACATGTCCTGCAACAACTGCTGGCCGACGCGCGCTGTACCGGCGTTATGGCGATTACACGCCGGCCGTTGTCGCAGATCCATCCAAAGCTGCGCAACCAGGTGATCGATTTCGAGCGCCTGGACCACTGGACCGCACCGCGCATGGAAGCGGCCATCTGCGCCCTGGGCAGCACCATGAAACAGGCCGGCTCGCGCGAGGCGTTCTATCGCATCGATCACGACTACCCGATGGCGCTGGCACGCGCCGCCTGCGCGCAGGGCACCTCGGTGTTCGTGCTGAATTCGGCCGCCAGCGCCGATGCGCATTCGCGCATCTTCTACAACCGCGTCAAGGGCGAACTGGAACGCGATCTGCGCGCGGTCGGCTTCCCCTCGCTCACCTTCGTGCGCCCGGGCCTGATTGGCGGCGAACGCGAGCAGCGGCGCACCGGCGAACACATCGGCAGCCTCGTGCTGGGCGCACTCGGCCCACTGCTGCCACGCCGCTTCCGCATCAATCCAGCCGAACGCATCGCCGCCGCCATGGTGAGCGCCGCGCTGGCACCGGCGCGTGGGGAGCACAGTGTCGAGGCGGCGGAGTTGGCCGGCTAACGCTGTCTCGTCGCCTCGTCACGAGGAAGTCGGATAGATGTGAGGAGCAGCCGTGTCGTAGGAGCGTGCCTGCGCGAGATGGGGTGTTACCGATAGAGCCTCGTCGCGCGCAGGCACGCTCCTACAGGTTCGCGCGCAGCGGATTGCCATCTACGTCAGCATAAATGTCGTGCTCACACCCCCAACGACTGCCCGCCATCCACCGCCAGCACCTGCCCGGTGATCCAGCGCGCTTGCGGCGAGGCGAGAAACAACGCCGCATCGGCGATGTGCTGCACCTGACCGAATCCGCCGAACGGAATGCTGTCGCGGATGCGGGCATATAGCTCCGGTTCTTCATCGCGGCGCCGGGCCCATAGCCCGTCGGGAAACTCGATCGAACCGGGCGCGATCGCGTTGACACGGATGCACTCACGCGCGAGTTCGGCGGCCAGCGTGGTGGTGTAGTAATTCAGTGCCGCCTTGGCGGTGGAATAGGCGATTGCGCGTGGCGTGGGGCGTTGCGCATTGATCGAGCTGATGTTGAGGATCACCGCCGCAGCGCTGTTGCGCAGGTACGGCAGCGCGGCGCGATTGCAGCGCACGGCGGCCATCAGGTCGACGTCCAGACCGGCCTGCCAGCTGGCATCGTCGTTGCCGTGCCCATAGCCGGAGGCGTTGTTGATCACCACGTCCAGGCCATCCAGCGCCTGTGCTGCGGCCTGCACGTAGGCCTCGATCTGCCCAGCATCCGACAGGTCGCAGGCGAAGGTATGGACCGGTGTGCCATGTGGTGCCAACGCCTGTGCGGCCTGTGCCAGGCCATCGGCATTGCGTGCGCACAGCGAGACCTGCGCGCCGTTGCGCACGAACGCTTCGGCAATGGCCAGGCCGATGCCACGGCTGCCGCCTGCGATCAGCACGCGTTGATTGCGCGGCGAGATTTGCGTGGGTGCTGCGGAAATGGACATGGCGGACACTCGATCGGAAACCGACATTATCGAGCAGCCCGGTCATGACGCGGTGCTCGGTGCCGTTGCAGTGTTGAACGCATCATCGCAATGTCTGCTGTCAGTTCCACTCTTCCACCGCTTCTGCCAACGGCGCGCCGGCCACCGCGCATAGCGGGCTGGCGATCTACTGCGCTCATCCCCAGGCGCGCGCGGCCGGTGCTCGGAATTGCCATGTGCCACTCGTACACTCAGGTTTTGAGCGCGCCGTCCACACGCCCCGAGCGATTGCTCGCCACGTTTTGTCAGTCACCCTAAGTCGCGGCGCGCAGCGCTGCGCTACGCGCCAGGTTGGGAGCCATGCACCGGCACCTGTCTGCGCTCGCGTGCGCTGTCATCTCCCTGCAATGCAGCGCGCGCGCGGCTTGCGACGCAGGCCTCATCACCAAGCATGATCAGCTCATGCGTTTTCGGTTGCTCGCTACTAACCATTTGTTTACACGCTTGCATCGCGCTGCGGGCAAAACGTGCGGGTCATTCAGTGGGAGTTGCACATGGAAACCCATATCACCGTCATCGGTGCCGGCTTTTGCGGCACCGCGCTGGTCCGTGCACTGGCGCAGACGGCCGATGCGCAGGTGCGCATCACCCTGGTCGGCGTGGCCGAGACCTTCGGCAGCGGCATCGCCTATGGCGCCGCACGGCCGGAGCACTTGCTCAACGTACGCGCCAAGGACCTGGGAATCGATGCGCAGGCGCCTGGCGCCTTCGCCGACACCCTGCATCTGGGCGACAGCGGGCGACTGGAATTCCTGCCGCGGCTTGCCTATGGCGACTATCTGCGCAGCGAGCTGGATACTGCGGTCAGTGGCGCGCAGGCGTCGATCGTGCGGCTGTCGCAGGAAGCGGTGGCGGTGGAGCGTGCACGCAAGGGCTTCCGCGTGTTCCTGGCCAATGGTGACGCCTTCCACAGCGATCGTGTGGTGCTGGCGGTGGGCGCATTGCAGCCGCAGGCGCTGGCCGGCATCGGCCCGCGCCTGAGCGTGCATCCGCGCTATATCGGCTGGCCGTGGCAGGGCGATGCCCTGGCGCGCCTGGCGCCGGACGACGACGTGCTGATCGTCGGCACCGGGCTGACCATGGTGGATGTGGCATTGACCCTGCACACGCGCGGGCATCGCGGCCGTCTGCTGGCGATCTCGCGACGCGGCCTGGCGCCGCAGGCGCATCTGCGCCAGCCGGGCGCGGCGCTGGAGTTGCCGCCACATCTGCAGCGCGCGCTCAAGGATGCCGACCTGCGCGGCCTGCTGCGCGGCGTGCGCCAGCTGAGCGCCGTGGTCGACGACTGGCGACGCGTGGTGGATGCCTTGCGCGCGCATCTGCAACCGCTGTGGCAGCGGCTGGAATTGCCGCAGCGTGCACGTTTCCTGCGCCATCTGCGCCCGTATTGGGAAGTGGCGCGGCATCGGGTTGCGCCGGGCGCGGCGGAACAACTGGCGCAATTGCAGCAATCGGGGCAGCTGCAGATCGTCGCAGCGCGGCTGCTGCGTGCGCGTTGGGTACCCGACGGCGTGGAGGCGGTGATCCGCCCGCGTGGATCGGCCGACGCGCAGACCGCTCATTACGATGCGGTGATCCGCGCCACAGGGTTGGATACCGATATCGACCGCACCAGTGACCCGCTGATCGCCGGCATGCGCGAAGCCGGGCTGTTGCGTGCCGACCCGCTGGGCCTAGGCGTGGACACCGATGCGCAACTGCGCGTGCGCGATGGCACCGGGCAGATCGTGCCGGGGCTGTATTGCGTGGGTCCGCTGCTGCGCGGGCGTTATTGGGAAATCACCGCCGTGCCGGAGTTACGCGTGGCCACGCGTGCATTGGCAGAACGCCTGTTGCTGGGTGCGATGCCGGCGTTACAGCCAGAGCCGGAACAGGTGCCGCGCGAGGTCAATGGGCGTTTGTAGCGAGATGTGCGGTCATTCCGACGTCTTTACTGACGGTCGGGCGTTGAAGCTTCGGAGATCGTGGGTTCGAGCCCTTCTCCCATCGGGAGAAGGTGGCGCGCCCGCGCCGGATGAGAGTGCGCGCGCAGCCTGGTGGGGCTGGATGATTCTTTGAAAAAAGTGGTTCCGGTCGACGCGCCAGTCGTAGGAGCGGACCTGGCCGCGACTGGGGCGTGACCTGCACCCCTCGCAGCGCTTTACGCGTGCATCGGACACTTGCGTGATGCGCATATCGTCTGCCGTCTGCCGTCTTTCCCCTGTCATTTTTTCTGGCGCGGAAGACGCCCGATCACGCTGCGAGCAGCCTCTGCGCGCGCAGGCATAGCCCGCATCCGGCAATTTCGTGCGGACTTCGCCAAACAGCGCAATCATGCAGCGTGATGCGTAGCGCAGCGCGCCGGTGCAGACAGGACTAGGTCATGTTGATCGCCCTGGGCTGCGTACAGTCCAGGTCGCTTCATTCCCTCGTCCTGGAGTTCGCCATGCCCCGTCTTGCTCCCGCCACCTTGCTCGCCACGCTGTGCGCCTGTGCGCTGCCCGCCTGGGCCAGCGAATCGCTCAATACCCGTGCTGAAGTGCTTGCAGCCCTGGAATCCGGTTACGACGTCAGCCTGACCACCGACCTTGGCCGCTGCACACCCGAAGAAGGCACGCCGGTCACGCAGACCCGTGGCGGCCGCCATATCGATGCGTATCGCATCACCGAAGACGGCACCGCCGCGTTCTCCGGTTCGCACTTCACCGTGGCCAACGACGGCAAGCCGATCCAGCAGTTCATGCGCTACCAGCTGCGTCCGGATGGCAGCGTGCGTTTCACCACCTACATGTACGACCTGCCGGGTCTGCAGCAACGCGGGCCGGTGCTGGCGTATCAATGCACGATCAATCAAGGCATCCGCTTCCACGCCGATTGAGCGCGTTGCATGTACTGCGCGATGCCACGGGATGCGTGGCATCGCATTGATGGATTCTTCGGTCGACGCGACGACGCGTTTTCCCCAAGGTGCATGACCTTATCGAAGGTGTCCGATCGAACCGGGCATATATCGCAGATCCGACCGTGCGGGCGTGGGCCAGACAGGTGCGCAGCACAGCCGGTATGGCAGCTCTCCCCGGCGGTGCTGGTGCCGGTCAACGCGGCCCCAGCCGATGGCTGCGCTGTCCGGAAGATGCCCCAGCGCCGCCGATTCGCCCAGAACGGCCGTGTGGCCTCACAATAGGCGGCCAGCTCCCAACCGATGTCGCCATGCGCAAGACCTATCAGCTCAACCTCGAAGGCAAGAACCGCGATCGTCTGCTGGAGTCCAGCAAGCACGATATCCGCAAGTACATCCGCCGCGAGCGCCGCAAGGATTTGCCCGAAGGCGCGGATTACTGGGACTTCGCCATGCGCTTCGGGGTGGACGAGGCCAGCGCTACGCCGCTGCCGCCGGCCGAGCTGATCCGCTCGATCAATGCGCTCACCAGTGAGGGCGGCGAGCAGTTCTTCGTGGAAATCCTGCGCAAGCCCGGCAAGCGTACCCCGCGTGCAGATGGCGACAGCGCGCCGGGCGGCGAGCTGGATTTCGAACAGGACTGAGGCTGCGTTTTACTGTGCACCTCGGCGTGACGACAGCGCGTTACGTGTAACTCTCCGCTGTCAGTCCGGCTTGTCTGCCTGTGTCGCCGCCGCTGCGCGTCGCTTGTCCTTCTTGCTCGGCCGTTTGCCCTTGATGCCGCCGTTGTCGTCGGGAGCGCGCGTGCCGGCGTTTGGCATCTGCGTCGCCGGCGCCGCTGTCGTCGGGCTCGGCTCGAACCCGGCAACCACGCTGGTCGGTACGCGCAGGCCCTGGCGTTTTTCGATCAGGCGCCATTGCGGCTGGCTCTCTGCGGTGACGAAGCTGATCGCAAGGCCGCTGGCGCCTGCGCGTGCGGTGCGGCCGATGCGGTGGATGTAGTCCACTGTTGAACGCGGCAGGTCGTAATTGACCACTGCCGGCAGCGCATCGATATCGATGCCGCGCCCGGCCAGGTCGGTGGCTACCAGCACCTGCACCTGGCGCTGCCTGAAGGCATGCAACGTACGCTCGCGGCGGCCCTGGCTCAGGTCGCCATGCAGCGGCTGGGCGTTGATGCCGGTCTTGCCGAGTTTTTCGGCGACTTTCTCGGCGGTGTGCCGGCTGGCGACGAATACCAGCACATGCGACCAGCCGTGTTCCTGCAGCAGGTGGCGCAGCAGTTGCGTGCGTTGGCCGGCATCGACGGCGATCGCGCGTTGTTCGATCGCAGGCGCGGCTTCCGGGGTGGCGGCAACGGTGATGCGTAGTGGGTCGCGCAGGCGACGCTTGGCCAGCGAGGCGATGCCGGGCGGAAACGTGGCCGAAAACAGCACGCTCTGGCGCCGCGCCGGCAGCAGGACCAGGATGCGATCGAGCTCCGCGCCGAAGCCCAGCTCGAGCAGGCGGTCGGCTTCGTCCAGTACGAGCGTGGCGACCTCGCTCAGGCGCAGCGCGTTGTGATCGACCAGATCCAGCAACCGGCCAGGCGTGGCGACCACGATATCGGCACCACCGCGCAGGGCAAGCAGCTGCGGATTGATCGAACTACCGCCGGTGGCCGCAACGATCTTGAGCCGCCGCGGCAGATGCGCGGCCAGCTGGCGCAGCGTGTCGTCGACCTGCGCGGCGAGTTCGCGCGTGGGCACCAGCACCAGCGCACCGAGCACGCGCGGGGCAACATCCGGCGCCAGGCAGCGTTGCTGCAGCAGCGGCAGCGCATAGGCCAGCGTCTTGCCAGAGCCGGTCTGCGCCATCGCAATCAGATCGCGACCCTGCAGCATCGGCGCAATCGCCTGCTGCTGGATCGGCGTGGGCGTGTGGTGGCCGGCGCGCGCCAGCGCGGTGTCGAAGAATGGCTGCAACTGCGGCGACAGCGAAAGATGGGCAAATGACATGGTCCGATTATCCAGGCATTTGCACTGCAATGGTCGGTGAGACTCACGCGGGGTCGTCGCTGGCACTGCGTCGGTGGGCGGGCAGGGGCCCTGCAGCCAAGCCCCAGCGTCGAGGGCGCGGTGTCCTCACCGCTCGCGGGACACGCCGTGAACCCATCCCTGGGGGCTCGGTGGCGGCATCCATGCCGCCACACGGTCCCGCAAGCGGCGAGGCCACCGCACCAGACAGTTGGTCGGCAGCTTTCCTGAAGGTGTGCTCGGCTTGCGTGGCAGACAAGACGTTTGCAGGTTGCGTGTTGGGGCCGGTCTGCCGCTCGGCTTGCGACGGAGCAATGATGGGAATTGAGCGAACGCCTGGTGATCCAACCAGTGCACGTCGTGCGCATCATGTGCTGCTTGCAACTAAACACACCGACCATCTCGATAGGTCCTTGCCCGCTCACCGTCGCGGGACCTTACGCGGCATGGATGCCGCGTAAGAGCCTCCATGGACGGATTCACGGCGTGTCCTGCGATGGTGGGCGGGCGAGGGCCCTGTAGAAAACCCGCAGATCGGCTGCTCTGCAACTGATCCATCCGCAGTGTTCAAGTCTCATCGCGGCATAACGCATAAAGCGGCCAATACTTCGACCAAGGCGCTATTCAGCCGCGGTCAGATGCTTGAAACAAAAAAACGGTGGGTCGACTGCGCGATGCTCTCACCAATCGTGTGACACGTCGCGACTCGATTCCTTGATGGCGACATCGTGGGATGTCGCTATCCGCTCTGGTCCCCAAGCAGCGAGTGCACTGCAACCGCCGACCGGTCGCGTGTGGATGTGATCGACAAGGCCGGCCTGCCTACCTGGCGATAGGTGCGGTCGTCTTGCTGTCCGCGCGTTAGTTGGCCAGCGCCAGATCGTCCAGCAGCGCGCGCAGGAAACGCGCGGCTTCGCCGCCGGTGGCGGCGCGGTGGTCGAAGGTCAGCGACAGCGGCATCACCTTGTGGGTTTCCACCCCGCCCATGACCGGGGTGAGCTGGTAGCGTGCACGGCCGGCGGCGACGATGGCCACGCACGGCGGCACTACCACCGGGGTAGCGTAGCGGCCGGCGAACATGCCGAAATTGGACAGCGAGATGGTGTAGCCGCTGAGTTCCGATGCGGCGATGCTGCGGTTTTCCACCTGCTGGCGCAGCCGGTTGACGCTCTCGCGGATGCCGTGCGCGTCCAGCATGTCGGCATTGCGCAGCGCGGGCACGAACAGGCCTTCTTCGGTATCCACCGCAATGCCGATATCGACCTGGGGGTGCAGGGTACGGCTGAGTGCCTCGCCGTCGAACCAGGCGTTGAGCGCCGGCACCGCCTGGCAGGCACGCACGATGCCGCGCACCAGGCGCACGGTGACGTCGTTGCCGGGCTGCCAGGCGTGGATGTCGGCATCGTCGTTGAGCGTGGTTGGCACCACCTTGCTGTGCGCATCGGCCATGACCCGCGCCATGTTGCGACGCACGCCCTTGAGCTGTTCGGGTTGGCCCTTGACGCTGGTGCCGGGCGATTGGGTGCGCATCGGCTTGCCGCTGGCCGACAGCGGCGAGCGGGCAGTGGTGCCCTCATCCGCCTTGCGGGCACCTTCTCCCGCAGGCGGGAGAAGGGGACGCGCGTTGCCGTCCGAATGGTTCGCGCTGTTGTCCGAATGATGCACGCTGCCGTCCGAGTGGTGCACGTTGTTGCCTGCGGTCGCTCCGCCGCCAGCGACGTTCCCTCGGCCACTGGCCGGAGACGTCGGCACGCTCTGCGCGCCGGCTGAAGACCGCGCGGTGCCCGCGGCTGCGGCCTGCTTCACATCCGCCATCGTCGCCGTGCCGTCCGGGCCGGTGGCGCGCACCTGTGCCAGGTCCACCCGCAGCTTGCGCGCGAGCGCACGCACCGCCGGCATCGCGCGCACGCCGCCCACGGCAATCGCCTGTTCGCTCTGCACGGCGTTGGAGCTCTGCATCGCACCGACCACCGTGCCGGCGTCGTCGCGCTCGCTCTCGCCAGTGGCGTCGGCGTCGGCAATCTCGCCACCGTTGTCGGAGGCGACCACGCGCGCGGTCGGGCCGGCCGCGCTGTCGCCGGTGCTGGGCGTATGCGTGGGTGCAGGGCCATGCGAGTGCCCGGTGTCCTGACCGTCGGCGCGCTGCGGCTGCGAGGCGTCCAGCGCAAACTGCGCCAGCATCGCGCCGGTCACGATCACATCGCCGGCGGCACCGGCGAGCTTGGTCACGGTGCCGGAGAACGGCGAGGGCACCTCGACCACCGCCTTGGCGGTCTCCATCGAGACCAACGGATCGTCCAGACGCACGCTGTCGCCTTCCTTGACGAACCATTCGACGATGGTGGCATCGGGCAGGCCTTCGCCCAGGTCGGGCAGGTGGAAATTCTTGGCTTCGCTCATGGCAGGTTCTCTTGCGCCGCAGGCAGCGGCGGCGTGGTGTCGTCGAGGAGTTCGAGGTCGGCGGCCGGCAACCAGCCCTGCATGCCATCGGCACGCTCGGACCACCACCAACCGCCATGTTCGTAATGCAGCAGCACGTCCTCGCCCTGTTTGGCATCGAGTTCGCGTGCGTCGTAGTCGCGCAGGGCTTCGGCCCTGCCGTCGCCCAGGGGGCGCAGCCAGGCCACCGGGGCCCAGCCGGCATGGCCGTCGCCGGTGTTGACCCAGGCGAAGGCCGGCCATTCCTCGTCGCGCACGCCGATGGTCACCTGTTGGCCAGCGTGGAAGCGGATCGGATTGGCGTACGCGGCGCGGTAATCGCAGAGCAGACGGGCGCGCATGTCAGCCGGCGGCCACCGCGCGACGGGCGGCGGTGACGATGCGCTCCACGCTCGGCAGGTACTTCATTTCCAGCCGGAACAGCGGGATATGCGTGTCGTAGCCGGTGACGCGTTCGACCGGTGCGAGCAGGTCGTACATCGATTTTTCCGCCAGCTGCGCGGCGATCTCCGCACCGAAGCCGGCGGTGCGCGGGGCTTCCTGCACGATCACGCAGCGGCCGGTCTTGGCCACCGATTCGGCGATGGTGTCGAAGTCCAGCGGGCGCAGCGTGGCCACGTCGATGACTTCGGCGCTGATGCCTTCTCCGGCGAGCTTGTCGGCCGCTTCCAGCGCTTCCTTGACCTGCGCGCCCCAGGTGACCAGGGTGACGTCGGTGCCGTCGCGCAGCACGAAGCACACATCCAGCGGCAGCGCTTCGCCGTCGTTGGCGACCACTTCCTTGTACTGGCGGTAGATGCGCTTGGGCTCCATGTAGATCACCGGATCCGGGTCGCGGATGGCGGCCAGCAACAGGCCATAGGCGCGCTGCGGCGAGGACGGCAACACCACGCGCAGGCCGGGCACGTTGGTGAAGATGGCCTCGTTGGCTTCGCTGTGATGTTCCGGCGCGCGGATGCCACCACCCCACGGCACCCGCAGCACCATCGGGCAATGCAGGCGCCCGCGGGTGCGGTTGCGCAGGCGCGCGGCATGGCAGATCAGGTGATCGACCATGGGATACACGAAGCCGTCGAACTGCGCTTCGGCCACCGGCTTCATGCCCTGCGCGGCCAGGCCGACGCTCAGGCCGGCGATGGTGGTTTCGTCCAGCGGCGTGTCCAGCACCCGCGCGCTGCCGAAGCGCTGCTGCAGGCCGGCGGTGGCACGGAACACGCCGCCGTTGACGCCGACATCCTCGCCCAGCACCAGCACCGCAGGGTCGTGTTCCAGCTCCCAGGCCAGCGCCTGGGTGATGGCTTCGATCAGGGTGATGGGCGAACTCATGGCACTCTCTCCGCGCGTGGCTGCGGCGTTGTAAGGGGCACTGGCCTGCTGCGTCGCAGCCAGGTGTGACTGGTTGAGCTCATCCATGGCGGGCCTCCTGCGCCATCACCTCGGCGCGCTGGGCCAGCAACTCGGCCGGCGGGTCGCCGTAGAGGTAATCGAACATCGCTTCGACCGGTTGTACCGGCGTGTTGAGGTAGGCGTTGACCTCTTCGTCCACGCGCGCGCCGCATTCGGCCTTCCATGCGGTTTCCTGCGCCTCGTCCCACAGGCCCTGTGCGGTGAGATAACGGCGCAGGCGCAGCAGCGGCTCGCGCGCCCAGCCTTGCTTGACCTCTTCTTCGCCGCGGTAGCGCCGCGCATCGTCGGCGGTGGTGTGATCGGACAGGCGATAGGTCAGGAACTCGATCACCGTGCCGCCGTCGCCGGCCAGTGCGCGCGCGCGCGCCTGGCGCATCGCTTCGAGCACCGCGATCAGGTCGTTGCCGTCCACCTGCAGGCAATGCAGGCCGCCGGCCAGGCCCTTCTGCGCCAGCGTCTGCGCGCCGGTCTGCGCCGAGCGCGGCACCGAGATCGCCCAACCGTTGTTGATCACGCACAGGATCAACGGCAGCTTGTAGGCGCCGGCCGAATTGAGCGCGGCGTAGAAGTCGGTCTTGGAGCTGCCGCCGTCGCCGCAGCAGGCCACCGCCACCTGCGGCTTGCCCTGCAGCTTGAACGACAGCGCCGAACCGGCCGCGTGCAGGCACTGGGTGGAGATCGGCACGCAGATCGGGAAGTCGATCGCCGCATCGGCATCGCGCGGATAGTCGCTGCCGCGTTCGTCGCCGCCCCAGTACAGCAGCACGTCGCGCGGGCGCACGCCGCGTTCGAACATGGTGCCGTACTCGCGATAGCTGGGCGCGAACACATCGCCGCTGCGCATCGCCGCGCCGATGCCCACGTGGGTGGCTTCGTGGCCGAGGCAGGCCGCATAGGTGCCCAGCTTGCCGGTGCGCTGTAGCGCGACCGACTTGCTGTCGAAGGTGCGCACGAACAGCATGCGCTTGAACAGGGCGAGCAACTGTTGCGGGTTGGCGGCGTCGGCCGGCAGGTCGTCGCGGACGATCTGGCCGTCCGCGTCCATGTATTGCAGATATTCGATCTCGAACTGCGCGGCTACGCTCATTGCGGCGACACCTTCACCAAGAAGTTTCAAATGATATGAGTTGCGATGTTAAGGACCACGCAGCAAAAAGCTGTCCTGCACCGCAGCACACAATGATGCTGGCTTGCACAAAAAAAAGGGCGCGGACCAGGCCGCGCCCTTTGTCGCAGTACAGAACTGCGACGTGTTGCACTGCGATCAGCGGCGGCCGGCGCCTCCACCGATCGGGGTAACGATCAGCGCAGCGTTGTCGGCCGGGGTGGCATCGGGCGAGGTTGAGCTGGCGCTGGCCTGCACTCGCACCGCGCGTTCGGCCGGGATCGGCTTTGCGGCGACGGTCAGCTGGAAGGCGGCCTGCGCGCCCGGCTGCAATGCTGCGGCGGTGCTGCACACGAAGATCGCGCTGCGCAGCGACTGCAGCTGCTTGGCGCAGCGCCAGCCGCCGGGCGGCACCAGCTGCGACAATGCCGACACCGTGTTGCCTTCGATCCGCACGCTGGCACCGGTGGCCGGTGCGTTGCCGCGGTTGTCCAGCACCACCCGGTAGGTGGCGTTGAAGGCGGTGGTCGGCAGCGTGGCGGGGCCTTCCAGGCGCACTGCCAGATCGCTGCGCAGCGCTGGCTGCACGCTCACTGCGGCGGTGTCGGTGTTGTTGTCCGGCTGCGGGTCCGGCGTTTGCGAGGCGACCGACGCAGCCAGGGTCAGGCTGCGTCCAGCCAGTTCCGCGCCAGCGTCGATCTGCACCGCAAAGCGCTGTGCGTTACCGGATGCCAGCGCGGCGATGCTGCAGGTGACCACCGTCCGGGCCGCGGTTTCCGGCGGTTGGCAGCTCCAGCCCGATGCCGCGGTGACCCGTGGGCTCACCGCGGCATCGAAGGCCAGCGCCACCGCTGCAAACGCCGCGCTGTCGGGCCCACGGTTCTCCACATCCACACTGAAGTCGATGCGCTCGCCTTCGGTGACTTGTGCGCGTGCCGCGGTGACCACCACGCTCAGGTCGGCACGTCGCGCTGGCGCCATGCGCAACAGCACCACGGTGGGGTCGTGGTCGGACAGGCGCGTGGGCGTAGTGGCATCGTTGCGCGCGGTGCCGGGGAAGTCGGCATTGATGCGCGCATGGCCCACCGACAGCGAGGCGATGCCGGGTGCGCGCATCAGCGCCTCGTTGGCCAGGATGTGATCCAGCGACTGCACATTGCCGTCGAAGGCGTACGAGTAGCTCTGGTCGGGCGTGTTGAACCAGGTCAGGTCGGTGTAGTCCGGATTGACCAGGTCCACGCCATCGCCGCCCACCACGGTCTGCGCATCCGGCGCCGGCCTGCCGGTGACGGTACCCATCGCATCCACGTAGCCGTCGTTGAACTCGAAGGCGTTGAAGTCGCCCATCACCAGCACCTGTTCGGCCGGATCGAGCTGCTGGCGCGCCTGCAGCAGGCGCGCCAGATACTCGGCCTGGGCCTGACGCTTGGCGCGGATGCGGGTGCCGGCCGCATCGTCGGTTTCGGCACCGTTGAGCGAGCGCTGATGCACCACGATGGCGGTCAGCGGCAGCACGCGGCCATCGGCCTGGTGCACTTTGGCGCTGAGCACCAGCGGCGGGCGATCGTTGAGCAGGCTCACCGCGCCGCCCGGTTCGGTCCAGGTGGTGGTCTTGCCTTCCTGGGCGATGGACACCATTTCCACGCGCGGCACGCCGGCCGACACCGCAGCGGTCTTGACCAGGAAGCCCACATCGATACCGCCCACGTCATTGCCTTCCTGCAGGTACGCCACGTACTGCGGATTGGGCTGGCCGGAAGCGATGGCATCGGCGTTGATGCGCGCAGCCAGGGTCTGCAGCACGCTGATGTTTTCCACCTCCACCGTGCCCAGGATGTCGGGCGTGTGCAGGTAGTTGCGGATCGCCAGCGAGGCCTTGTTGAGGCGGGCCTGGAACGCGGCCGGGGTGAGCACCGGTTCGCCGATCGCCGGGTCGTTCTGGTCGTCGAAGAAGCGCTCCATGTTGTAGGTGGCCACGGCCACGTCGTCGGCCTGCGGCAGCGGTGCCGGGCGCGGTTGGTCGACACCGTTGCAGTTCACCTGCGGGGTGCGTTCCGGATACAGCGTGTAGCGGCGGAAACTGTAGTCCAGCGGGCCGGTGGCGCCGATCACGATACAGCCCGATGCCAGGTCCAGGCGCTCGGCACCGACGCCGGCACTGCCGACCGCGATCACTTCCGGGTTGGTGTTCCAGCGCAGCACCCCCGCGGGCGAGCCTGCCGGCAATGGGTCGGGCAACTGCACGCCGGGCTCGCGAAAGGCGCGCGGCAGGCCGGTGACCAACGCGTGGAAGACGCCATTGCTGGTGGCGGTGGCGTTGGTCTCGTTGACGCTGCCGCCGGTGGGCGCATTGACGGTGAGGCTGGCGGCGGCCACGCGCATGCCTTCCAGCGCTTCGAGCTGATCAAAGGCGCCGTTCGGGTTGGGGAAGTTCGCGCTCAACGCCACCGGCATCGGCAACGGGTTGCCGGTGGAATCCAGCAGCACGGTCAGGCTGCCGCCGATCTCGGTCAGCGGCGGCTGGGTCGGGTCGGCGGTGGGCACGTACTCGAGCACCGTGCCTTGCACGCGCACCCGGTTGCCGATGGCAGCGGCATCCGGCGGCGTGCTGCCGGTGTAGACGTAGACGCCTTCGGAGGTGTCCGGGTCGCCATCGGTTTCGGCATCCGCTGCCTGCAGGAAGAAGCCGGCGCTGCGACGGGCAGTGACGATGCCCGAGGTGGCGACCACCTGGCCTTCCAGCGGCGAGCGTGCGCCCTTGCCCTGGATGGCGTGGATCGGTAGCAAGCTGAAGTCGTCGTTGAGGAGGGTGCCGGTGGCGCTCAGTGTGGCCGGCAACGCGCCGGTGAGGCCGCTGATCTGCAGCGCGAAGGTCTCGTCGGGCTCGGGCGTGGTGTCGCCCAGCACCTCCACGCTGATGCTGGCGCTGCGCTCGCCGGCGGCGATCCGGAAGCTCGAGGCGGGCAGGGCGACATAGTCGCTGCCGGCCGTGGCCGTGCCATTGGCGGTGGCCGCGGTGAAGCTCACCCCGCCCGCGCCGGCCGGCTGGCTCAGGCTCAGCGTGAACACGACGCTGCGGCTGCCGCTGTTGCCTTCGGCCTGGCTGACATCGGCCAGCGTGGCGATCGGCTGGCCGCCGCCGCTGCACAGCCGTGCGGGGCTGGCGGCGTTGCGCGGGGCCGGCGCGCCGGTGGCGAAATCGGCCGCGTTGTTGTCGGTGTCGGTGCAGCCATCGCCGCCGCGCAGCACTGCCAGCGTATTGCTGGGCGCCGGCGTGGGCGCATTGCCTTCGGCGCAGCTGGCGGTGCTGCCATAGCCGACCAGATCGGCATTGCCGGTGGGGCAGGCGCCGCTCAACGCGGAGGCGCTGTTGCTCAGCGCCACCTTGCCGGCGCCGCCGCCCATGGCGATGGTGCCGGTGGCGTCGGGCGTGGGCAGCGCAACGCTGCCGCCGCTGCCGTCGGCCTGCTTGACCAGGTAGTAGCCGCCGGCCGGAACGCTGCCCGCCAACGGGGTGACCTGCCAGCTGCGGCCGGCGGCCGAGGCGTATTGCACCGACCAGCCGTCCAGGCCGACCGTGGTGCTGCCGATGTTGTGCAGCTCGATGAAATCGCTGCGGAAGCTGGCACCGCTGTTGCCGCCACCGCCGTAGACCTGGCTGATGACGACCTGGGCATTGGCGTGGCCGGCAACCGCCAGCGCGCAGAAAAGTAAGGCGGCACGACGCTGCAACACATGCATGAGATGAGAGTCCCCTGATCCATGAGACGTGAAACGCTCCCCTGGTCCGGCCACGTCCCTGGCCGGCAGCGTCG
The DNA here is from genome assembly GCF_002939945.1 of Xanthomonas arboricola pv. populi. Classification (GTDB taxonomy): domain Bacteria; phylum Pseudomonadota; class Gammaproteobacteria; order Xanthomonadales; family Xanthomonadaceae; genus Xanthomonas; species Xanthomonas arboricola_A. Next base: position 254,476 of record NZ_MDEB01000004.1, read on the forward strand.
TTCGATTCTGCATGAATTTGCAGACCTGGGTTGACGATACGGTGACACCGGCGCAGCGGCTGCGACTGCACAGTCGAGAGCGGTTGGCTTTTTCAGGTGTGAAGTACCAGACGCGTACGCCACCGCGTTGCCAGGCTGCCAAGTAGGCAGGCCACCCAGGCAAACCGGACGCTGCTACGGCAGTGCGACGCAGCGCAACGCAGCGACATGCATCAAGGCCGCGCGCTGCAACGACTAGGTATTCCGAACCGCGTCGGTCCACCCAGAAGCGCTGCACGGCAGAACGATGCGGCACACACCGGAGATGATGTTTCGAAGACCCAGCCTCCAGCGCCGCCCTCGGCCGCCAGGCCGTCGATGTCCAATCACCGCCTCCCGCCTCCCGATTCCCGATTCCCGATTCCCCCAATCCCCAATCCCCAATCCCCGCCACTGAGCTACCCTGACCGGCCCGATCCATCTGCACTGCCATGCCCGTCGACAAGAACCTGCGTGACCTGGAACCCGGCATCCACACCGATCTGGAGGGGCGGCTGACCTACGGCGGCTATCTGCGGCTGGACCAGTTGCTGTCGGCGCAGCAGCCCCTGTCCGAGCCGGCGCACCACGACGAGATGCTGTTCATCATCCAGCACCAGACCTCCGAGCTGTGGCTGAAGCTGTTGGCGCACGAGCTGCGCGCGGCGATGGTGCACCTGCAGAACGATCAGGTCTGGCAGTGCCGCAAGGTGCTGGCGCGCAGCAAGCAGGTGCTGCGCCAGCTCACCGAACAGTGGTCGGTGCTGGAGACGCTCACCCCGAGCGAGTACATGGGCTTTCGCGATGTGCTGGGTCCCTCGTCCGGCTTCCAGTCGCTGCAGTACCGCTATATCGAGTTCCTGCTCGGCAACAAGAACCCGCAGATGCTGCAGGTGTTCGCGTACGACCCGCAGGGGCAGGCGCGCCTGCGCCAGGTGTTGGAAGCGCCCAGCCTGTACGAGGAGTTCCTGCGCTATCTGGCGCGCTTCGGGCATGCGATTCCGCCGCACTACCAGGCGCGCGACTGGACCTGCGCGCATGTGGCCGACGACAGCCTGCGCCCGGTGTTCGAGCGCATCTACGAAAACACCGATCGCTACTGGCGCGAGTATTCGCTGTGCGAGGACCTGGTCGATGTGGAAACCCAGTTCCAGCTCTGGCGCTTCCGCCATATGCGCACGGTGATGCGGGTGATCGGCTTCAAGCGCGGCACCGGTGGGTCCAGTGGCGTGGGCTTTCTACAGCAGGCGCTGGCGCTGACGTTTTTCCCGGAGCTGTTCGACGTGCGTACTTCGGTGGGCATGGAAAGCCGTGAGCCGATGGGAGGCGGTGAATCGGCGAAGGGCTGAGAGGGATCGTTGGAGCGGCTGGGCCGAACTTGGGTTGCCAGAGCGAGGGGCGGGTGGCGCTCAAGCCGATTCGGGCTAAACCTGGCTGGCAGGGCCAGGATGCAGGGGAGTGCTGGCCCCTCTCCCGTCGGAAGCGGGGTTGGGGTGAGGGTGCGGGCTTCATCCTCGCAGACCAGCCGCCATCAGGCCGGCGAGTCCTGCGAATTTGACGCGTACATGACGTCTAAGTGATCCTCGCGCGTCTCCCGGGGTACGCTCTGGGCACCCAGCCATTCCTGAATACGCAAGGGACATTCCATGAGCGTTGACGCTACCGCGCCGACTTCCACTGCCACTCCGCCGCCGCCCGAGTTCCCCACGCTGCTCGGTCATCCCCGGCCGCTGTGGATGCTGTTCATGACCGAATTCTGGGAACGCTTTGCGTTCTACGGCATTCGTTGGGCGCTGGTGCTGTACATCGTGGCGCAGTTCTTCAACGGCGATGCCACCGGGCAGGCGCCGGCCGGACGCACCTATGGCGCCTATCTGGCGCTGGTGTATGCGGCGGCGATCTTCGGCGGTTACGTGGCCGACCGCGTGCTCGGCTACCAACGCTCGATCCTGGTCGGTGCGGCCGTCATGGCCACCGGCCTGTTCCTGATCGCCGTTCCCGACCACACCATGTTCGAGATCGGCCTGGCCACCGTAGTGGTGGGCAACGGGCTGTTCAAGCCGAATATCTCCACCATGGTCGGCAAGCTGTACTCGGTGGCCGATCCGCGCCGCGACAGTGGCTTCACCATCTTCTACATGGGCATCAACCTCGGCGCGATGATCTCGCCGGTGCTGACCCAGCTGCTGGCCGAAAAGGTATTCGGCACCGACGCCATGCCGTCCTACAAGATGGTGTTCATGGCCTCCGGCGCGGGCATGCTGATCAGCCTGGTGTGGTTCTGGATCGGGCGCGCACAGCTCAAGGGCATCGGCGCACCGGCGCCGAACGCGCAGGGCATCGGCCGGGTGCTGATGGTGCTGGTCGGCTGCGTGCTGGCGATCCCGGTGGTGTACTTCCTGCTCGCCGTCGGTGCGGACGTGCTGCAGATCGTGCTGACCGTGTTGTTCGTCGGCCTGTCGGTGATGCTGCTGGTCGAAGGCATCCGCGAAGGCAAGGTGCAGCGCGACAAGGTGATCGCGATGCTGATCATCTTCGCCTTCAATGTGCTGTTCTGGATGTTCTTCGAGCAGGCTGGCAGCTCGTTCACCTTCCTGGCCGACAACATCGTCGACCGCGGTTTCGGCGACTGGACCTTCCCGACCGCCTGGTTCCAGTCGGTGAACTCGATTGCGATCATCACGCTGGCACCGGTCATCGCCTGGATCTGGGTCAAGGCCGGCCGCTTCAATCCGTCGATTCCGCGCAAGTTCGGCCTGGGCCTGCTGTTCAACGGCCTGGCGTTTCTGCTGTTGATGTTTGCACTGTCGAGCCTGGTCAACGATGCTGGCAAGGTGCCGTTCTGGACCTTGTTCATGGTGTACGTGATCCAGTCGGTGGGCGAGCTGTGCCTGTCGCCGATCGGCCTGTCGATGGTGACCAAGCTGGCACCGGTGCGCCTGGTCGGTTTTGGAATGGGCGGCTGGTTCCTGTCCACCGGCATCGGCAACAACCTGTCGGGCATTTTCGCCGGGCATGTCAGCGGAAGCGAAGGGATGAGCGTGTCCTCGGCCCTGAGCGGGTATACCTTCGGATTTTGGGCGCTCCTGGGCGCTGGCGCGGTGCTGTTCCTGATCGCGCCGTTGATCAACAAACTGATGCACGGTGTGAAGTGAGGAGAACAGCAATGCCGATCAAACCCACTGTCTGTGGCCTGCTGCTGGCAGGTCTGTTGAGCGCCTGCGGGCAGCCCACCGAGCAACAGGAGGCGCCACGGCCGCTGGACACCTCGATGCAGAAGCCGCCCAGCGCCGATCCCAGCCAGCCGGTGTCTTCGGGCAATACGCCCACCGCGGCGGACATCGCCGCGGCGGCGGCGCTCAATGCGCAGTACGACCCCTCGCGCGATCCGGCCGCCGATCTGGAGACCGCCAAGGTCGAGGCCAAGCGCGGCGGCAAGCGCATCGTGCTCAATGTCGGCAATGCGGCCTGCGAGCCGTGCAAGGCGCTGGACGAGCTGATGGGTGGCGATGCGGAGCTGCGCAGCTTCCGCGATGCGCACTTCGTGGTGGTCAAGGTCAATCGCGATGCGGCCAACGAAAACGCCGCGTTCCTGTCGCAGTTCGCCCAGCTCAACGACTATCCGTCGCTGCTGGTGCTGGACAACGACGGCAAGCTGCTGACCATCCAGGCCGGCCCGGACCTGCGCAAGGGCGAGGGCTTCGACCGCCGGAAGCTGTTCGACTTCCTCAAGCAGTGGGCGCCGCCGCAGGCATAACCCGTCATTGCCGCGTCATGCAAACCCCCCCGCATTGCGGGGGGGTGTTGTATCAGTCCTTGCCGGCCATGCGCGGCAGCCCGTCCTTGGCCAGCCGGTCGATCAGCTTTTCCAGGATCTGCTGCTCCTCGGCGCTGAAGACCGACATCAGCCGCTGTTCCATCTCGTTGACCAGCGGGGCGACGGTCTCGTAGACCTGGCGCCCGGCCGGCGACAGCGCCAGCATCGAGCGGCGGCGGTCGTCGCCATGGGTTTCGCGCCGGATGAAGCCGCGCTCCAGCAGACGCGCCACGGCGCGGCTGACTGCAACTTTATCCATCGCGGTGCGGTCGGAGACCTCGCTGGCCGAGGAACCCGGATACAGCGCCAGGATGGTGATCACCCGCCACTCGGGAATGGCCATGCCATAACGATCGCCGTAGACCTTGGCGATGTTGCTGCTGATGCGGTTGGACAGCACGCTCAAGCGATACGGCAGGAACTGCTCGAGGTTGAGCAGCACAGGATGTGGCGGCGGGGTAGGGGCGTCGAGATCGCTCATGTTGCACTGTGTCTTGATTTTGGTTTCATTTGCAACTACAAACCTTGGGTGGCCTGCGCATTCTCGCGGGTCTTCTGCCACCCCGCATAGCCCTGCGGACGGCCTAGCGTGGAGAAACGACGATGAGCGCACAACCGAGCAGTACCGCAACCCGCCCGAACCTGGGCATGCAGGTCACCACCTTCGACAATCCGATGGGGATCGACGGGTTCGAGTTTGTCGAATTCGCCGCGCCCGCCGACCAGGCGAAGCAGCTGCACGACTACTTCCGCAAGATGGGCTTCAGCCCGGTACTGCGCCACCGCAGCCGCGCCATTACCGTCTATCGCCAGGGCGGGATCAACTTCCTGCTCAACGAAGACCCCGATTCGTTTGCCGCCGATTTCGCCGCCGCGCACGGCCCGAGCGCCTGCGGCTTTGCGATCCGCTTCCGCACCCCGGCGCAGACCGTGCTGCAGACCGTGCTGGGCAATGGTGGCGAAGCGGTGCAGGACAAGGCCGACACGCGCGCCGTGCCGGCCCCGGTGGTCAAGGGCATCGGCGACTGCATGCTGTATCTGGTGGACCGCTACGGCGATGCGGGCAGCATCTACGACGTCGACTTCGAGCCGATCGAAGGCGCCGACCAGCACCCGGCCGGCTTCGGGCTGACCTTCATCGATCACCTGACCCACAACCTGTACTTCGGCAACATGCAGCGCTGGTCGGACTATTACGAGCGGCTGTTCAACTTCCGCGAGATCCGCTACTTCGACATCAAGGGCGCCAAGACCGGCCTGGTGTCCAAGGCGATGACCGCCCCGGACGGCATCGTGCGCATCCCGCTCAACGAATCCTCCGACCCCAAGAGCCAGATCAACGAGTATCTGGACGCCTACCACGGCGAAGGCATCCAGCACATCGCCTGCTTCACCGATGACATCTACAGCTCGGTGGAGAAGATGCGCGAGGCCGGCGCGACGTTCCTGGACACGCCGGACACCTATTTCGACGTGGTGGACCTGCGCATCCCCGACCACGGCGAAGACGTCGCACGCCTGCGTCGCAACAAGATCCTGATCGACGCCGACGTGGACACCCAGCAGCGCAAGCTGCTGCAGATCTTCACCACCAACTGCATCGGCCCGATCTTCTTCGAGATCATCCAGCGCAAGGGCAATGAGGGCTTTGGCGAAGGCAATTTCCAGGCGCTGTTCGAGAGCATCGAGCGCGACCAGATGAAGCGTGGGGTGCTGTGAGGGCGGGGATGGGTGATTCGCTGTTCGGGATTTGCTGAAGGCAATACGTTCAAGCGCCACATCATCCGGGCACGGTTGTCTGACAAGACAAACCAGTAAGAACTCACGCAGTTAAAGCCCCTCTCCCCACGGGAGGGGGGCTTAATCCCGGCCCCTTGGGGCCAAAATCCGGACGCATGCCATGCATAACAACGAGCACTACATGACCGGTTTCGGCAACGCGTTCGCGACCGAAGCGGTGGCCGGTACCTTGCCGATCGGGCAGAACTCGCCGCAGCGTGTGGCGCACGGGTTGTATGCCGAACAGTTGTCCGGCACCGCGTTCACCACGCCGCGCAGCGAGAACCGGCGCAGCTGGCTCTATCGCATCCGTCCGGCGGCCGTGCATGGCGCGTTTTCGTTAATCGAGCAATCGACCTTCCACAACGACTTCGGTCGCGGCCCGGTGCCGCCGGATCAACTGCGCTGGAGCCCGTTGCCACTGCCGTCCACGCCAACCGATTTCGTCGATGGTCTCTACACCATGGCCGGCAATGGCGGGCCGGAGGCGATGTCCGGTGTCGCCGTGCATCTGTATGCGGCCAACGCATCGATGCACGATCGCTTCTTCTACGATGCCGACGGCGAGCTGTTGCTGGTGCCGCAACTGGGCCGCCTGCGCATCCATAGCGAGCTCGGTGTGCTGGAGCTGGAGCCGCAGCAGATCGGGGTGATACCGCGCGGTGTGCGCTTCCGTGTCGAGCTGCCCGATGGCGATGCGCGCGGCTATGTCTGCGAAAACTTCGGCGCATTGCTGCGGCTGCCAGACCTGGGGCCGATCGGCTCCAACGGGCTGGCCAATGCGCGCGATGTCGAAACGCCGCATGCGGCCTTCGAACTGCGCGAAGGTGCCTTCGAACTGGTGGCCAAATTTCAGGGCCATCTGTGGCGCGCGGACATCGGCCACTCGCCGCTGGACGTGGTGGCCTGGCATGGCAACTACGCGCCGTATCGCTACGACCTGCGCCGCTTCAACACCATCGGCTCGATCAGCTTCGATCATCCGGATCCGAGCATCTTCACCGTGCTGACCTCGCCCAGCGACACGCATGGCACGGCGAACATGGATTTCGCGATCTTCCCGCCGCGCTGGCTGGTGGCGCAGCACACCTTCCGCCCGCCGTGGTTCCATCGCAATGTGGCCAGCGAGTTCATGGGGCTGGTGCACGGGGTCTACGACGCCAAGGCCGATGGCTTCGCGCCGGGCGGTGCTTCGCTGCACAACTGCATGAGCGGGCATGGCCCGGATGCGGCGACCTTCGACAAGGCCTCGCATGCAGACCTGACGCGCCCGGATGTGATCGCCGACACCATGGCCTTCATGTTCGAAACGCGTGCGGTGCTGCGCCCCACGCAGCAGGCCTTGCAGGCCGCGCACCGGCAGAGCGACTACCAGCAGTGCTGGTCCGGATTGCGCGCGGCATTTCAGGCGCCCAGGTCAGGCGATGCGCAGTAACTCAGGCAGCTAGCTCAGTGTGCTGATCAGGCAGTACGACACTCAAAGGTCGCACTTTTCGGATCGCGTCGTCTGCAACACGCCAGTTGCGGGCGTCTGATCAAGCAGCCTGCAACGTCGGTTGCAACTGTCGGATCAAGCCAACGGCAATGCATCAGTTTCAGTTGGCAGACCAAGTCAACTGCAATGCATCAGTCGCAGCTGGCGGATCAAGCCAACTGCAACGTATCGGTTGCAGCTGTCGGATCACGCCATCTACGACGTATCGGTTTCAGTTGTCCGATCACTCCGCCTGCAGCGAATCCGGCAGCAACTCGCCGAGCCGTGCACGTACGCGCTCGGCATAGCTTGCCGAGGTGATCTGCGGCAACGCGCGCAGCGCCTCGGCAATGGCGGCGCCGATGGCGTCTTCGGCGCGTGCGGCCTGCAGTTGCCGGTGCAGCACAACGGCCGCCGGGTTGCGTTGCAGCTGCAGGATGTCGAGCAGGTACAGCCGCGCGTTGGTGGCCGCGCGACGGCGCTGGCGCTGCAGGTCTTCTTCGCTCGGTGGTGCCGCTGGCGGCGGCACGTGGCTACTGGGCACGCCTGCCGGCGAGGAGGCAGACGCCGGGTCAGTGCGTGTCGCACTCCCTGCCTGCGTACCGGACTCCAGATAGCCCGTCGCGCAGAGCGCATGCACCAATGCGGTGCCGTCGCCGCCCAGCAGCACGGCCAGCGTTGCCAGATCGCGCTGCCCGTCGGCCAGGATCAGCGCGCGTCGCTGCAGCAGGGTGAGTGGGCTGCGGTGCGATTGCAGCGCGGTGAGGGCGAGCGCGGTCTTGCGTGGGGGCATGGCGGCAGTCCTGCGAGGCGCTCAGCTTGCCCGCAGCCAATGAAGCGCCGATGACATCGGCACGCCGCAGGGCGCCCTGGCGTTCTGCACACCGTTGCGATGTGCGCTGTGTAGGCTGTGGCGGACCCGTAAGGAAGGCATGCATGACCACCAGATTGCTCGGTTTGATGGGCGCACTGCTGTTGCTGACCGGCTGCAACCGCGCCGAGGACGCCACCACGGCGGTACCGGCCGACGCGGCGCCTGCGCCGGTGGCGGCCGGCACCGATCAGCCAACCGGCGACGTTCCGCCGGCCACTGCGCCGGCCGGCACGTTTCCGCCGCAACTGCGTCAGCAGCCGGCTGCGCTCGCGCGTCTGGATGGTTACGGCGATCTGCGCCTGGGCATGGATGCGGCGCAGGCACGCGCTGCCTGGGGCGGCGACTTGCGCGGCGAGCCGGCAACCGATGGCGGCTGCTATCTGCTGCGACCGCAGTGGGCCGACGATGCGCGCCGCTTCGGTTTCATGTTCGAAGGCGATCGCCTCGTGCGGTATCAGACCACCGAACCCAAGGAACTCGCACCGGGCGGCGGCAAGGTCGGCATGACGCGGGCGCAGCTGCGCGCGCTGTATCCAACAGGGTTGACCGAGCAGCCGCACAAATACGTCCCTGGCGCGCTCACCTTGCGGACGGCCGATGCGTCCGCCCGGTCCGCGTTGGTGTTCGAGACCGATGCCGACGGCAAGGTCAGCAGCTGGCGGGTCGGGCAGCCGCCGCAAGTGGATGATGTGGAAGGCTGCGGCTGAGGAATCGTGGCTGCCGCTTCCGCTGCGGCGCTGCGCCGCTGCGCCGCAGCGGAAGCGGCATCCGGCAGCGCGCCTTACATGATCAGATCGACTGGCAGGGTGTGCGGTGTAGAGCAACGTGCCGAGACCATCCGTGCAGCCGGTATCCAAGCCGCAGCAAAAAGCCTCAATGCGGATCTTTGTCCGGCTCTGCGTGCTGCCCGGCGTTTTCACCGACATCGCCCTGCGTCTGCGGCGTGGGCAACCCTTCCTTTTTCATGTCGCCGTGGTTGGGCACTTCCGGGCGGTTTTCCATCATCAGCGACAGCGCTGCCTTGGCCATCAGATGGGCGCTGATCGGTGCGGTGATGAACAGGAACACGGTGATCAGCAACTCGCGCGGTTGCGGGTCCACACCCAGAAACAGGTGATAGCCCACCGATGCCAGCAGTACGCAGCCCACCCCCAGGGTGCTGGCCTTGGTCGGCGCATGCAGGCGCTTGAAAAAGTCCGACAGTTTCACCAGGCCAAACGCACCGATCAGGATGAAAAAGGTCCCGACCAGCAACAGCGCGCTGAGCAGATATTCGGTCAGCGCGATCATTCGACGATGTCCCGACGCAGCACGAACTTGCTGAGCACCACGGTGCTGCCGAAGCCCAGCATCGCGATCACCAGCGCAGCTTCGAAGTAGATCGGCGAATCCAGGTACATGCCCAGCAGCATCAGCTCGGCGATGGCGGTGATGGACAGGGTGTCCAGCGCCAGGATGCGATCGGGCACGCTCGGGCCGCGCAGCAGGCGCCACAGCGCCATCAGCATGGCCAGGCCCACCGCGTGCATGCAGATGACGATGGTCGATTCGATGAACATGTGGCCGGTCATGGAAAGATCTCCATCAGGGGCTTCTCGTAGCGTGTCTTGATCTCGGCGATCAAGGCGTCCGGATCGTCAAGATGCAGCACGTGCACCAGCAGATACTTGCGGTCGTCCGAGAGCGCCGCCGACACCGTGCCGGGGGTGAGCGTGATCATGCTGGTCAGCGCGGCGATGCCGTGGATGTTGGCGATGTCCAGCGGCACCCAGATGAAGCCGGGGTGGATGCGCGACTCTGGTCCGAGCACCTGGCCGGCTACCTTGATGTTGGAGCGCACGATGTCGCCGGCGGCCACCAGCAACATGCGCGGCACCGAGCGCAGCGACCCGATGCGGGCGAACTCGCGGTCCAGGCGCGCCGCAAAGATCGGCACCACCCAGCCCAGCAGCACGCCCAGTACCCATTGCTTCGGCCCGAAGCTGTCGCTGAGCAACAGCCAGAAAATGAAGACCGTCACGCTCAGCGACGGCGAGGGCAGCAGCCGGCTGCGCAGCGGCATGCGCATGCTCATGGCTGCCTCCGTTGCGGCGTGGTGGCGCGCACCTGCTCGACGTAGGCGCCGGGATCGCGCAGCTGCATGCCGGCCGCGTCGGCGTAACGCATCAACGGGCCGGCACCGGCGGTCATCGCCACCAGCCCGCCCAGCAACAGTAACGTGGCGGCGGTCTCCACCGGGCGCATGCGCGCACGACGTTGCGGCTGCAACTCGGGGACATCCTGCACCGCTTCGGGCACGCGCCAGAACAGGCGCACGCCGGCACGGGTCAGGCCGATCACCACCAGCAGGCTGCTGCCGAGGATGGCGACCCACACCGGCCCGACCAGGCCGGCGGGCACGTGCTGCAACAACGCGGCCTTGGCCAGGAAGCCGGACAACGGCGGCAGCCCGGCGACCGCGACCGCCGCGACCATGAACATCGCGCCGGGCATCCCGCGCCGCGGCAGCGGCGCGATCACTTCCTTGCGGTCGCTGGCGCTGCCGCGGCGGCGCCGGATCAGGTCCGACACCATGAACAAGGCCGCGGCCACGAAGCTGCTGTGCGGCAGGTAGTACAGGCCCGCACCCAATGCGCCGGCATCGTCCAGCGAGAAGGCGATGAACAGCGTCGCCGCCGAGAACACCACCAGATACGACACCATTACCCGCAACCGCGATGCGGCCATCACCCCGAAGGCGGCCATCAACAGCGTGGCGATGCCCAGCCACAGCAATGCGTGGCGACCGAAGCCCTGCAGCGCGCCGGCACCGGCGCCGAACCACAGCGCCGACACCCGCAACGTCGCGTACAGCCCGACCTTGGTCATGATCGCAAACAGCGCCGCCACTGCCGCCGGCGCGCGCGAATAGGTCTCCGGCAACCACAGGTACAGCGGCAGCAACGCGGCCTTGCTGCAGAACACCAGCAGCAACAGGCCCAAACTGGCCTTGGCCAGCGGCACGTCCTGCGCCGGCAATGCGGCGATGCGTTGCGACAGTTCGGCCATGTTCAAGGTGCCGAACACGCCGAACAGCAGGCCCAGCGCGATCAGGAACAGGGTCGACGCACACACGTTGAACACCACGTAATGCAGGCCCACACGCATCTGCAGCCCGCGCCCGCCGCTGAGCAACAGGCCGTAGGAGGCGATCAGCATCACTTCGAAGAACACGAACAGGTTGAAGATGTCACCGGTCAGGAATGCACCGTTCAAGCCCATCAACTGGAACTGGAACAAGGCATGGAAATGCGGCGCGCGCCGGTCCCAGCCCGCGCAGGCATGCAGCAGGCAGGCCGCGCCCAGGATCAGGGTGGTCAACAGCATCCACGCCGACAGGCGGTCGCCCATCAGCACGATGCCGATGCGCGCCGGCCAATCGCCCAGCAGATATACCAGCACGTTGCCTTCTGCCGCACGCGCGAACAGCGCGAGCACGGCTGCTGCCAGCAATGCCATGCTCGTCCACGCCACCGTGCGCTGCACGCGCGGCCCATAGCGGCGATGTTCGACGAACAGCGAGGCCGATGCGCCCAGCATCGGGATCAGGATCGGCAGGATCAGCAGATGATTCATCGCCGTGCCTCGCGCGTGTCCATGCCGGTGGTGGCGTCTTCATGCGCATCCACATGGTCGCTGCCGTTGTCGCTGCGGCTGCGGATCGCCAGCACCAGGCTCACCGCGGTCATCGCAAACGCAATCACGATCGCGGTCAGTACCAGCGCCTGCGGCAACGGATCGGTGTAGTGCATCAGGTCGGCCGGCGCGCCCTCGCGCAGCACTGGCGCCTGACCGCTACGCAGCCGCCCGCCGGCGAAGATCAGCAGGTTGGTCGCGTAGGACAGGAAGGTCATCCCCAGAATCACATCGAAGCTGCGTGCGCGCAGCAACAGGTAGATCGCCAAGGCGGTGAGAACGCCGATCGCGCTTGCCACTGCCAATTCCATCAATGCTGCTCCGCAGTGCGTATCGAACGTTGGGTGGGGTCGATCTCGCCGCGCTGCGAGCTGCGCGTGCGCGAGGGTTTGATCGTGCCCATCATCGACAGCATCAACATTGCCGCACCGAACACCACCAGATACACGCCGACATCGAAGCCCAGCACGCTGGCCAGTTCCAGATCGCCCAGCAGCGGCAACGGAATCTCCAGATGCCCGCTGCTCAGAAACGGCATGCCGAACACCAGCGCACCGGCGCCACTGACCAGCGCGCACAGCAGGCCGATGCCGATCAGACGGATGTAGTCGAAGCCGAAGCGCGATTCCACCGACGCGGCGCCCTGGATCACATACTGCATCAGCAACGGCACCGCCAGCACCAGCCCGGCGATAAAACCGCCGCCGGGCGCATTGTGACCGCGCAGGAACAGGAACAACGACACCGTCAGCGTCAGCGGGAACATGATCTGCGCCAGATCGGCCGGCACCGGCAATTTGATCGGCGGGCCGGGCATGGTGCGCTCCGGCGCCATGCGCGAGCGCCGCAGCAGCGCGTGCACCACCAGCCCGGCAATGGCGAACACGGTGATCTCGCCGAAGGTATCGAAGCCGCGGAAATCCACCAGGATCACGTTGACCACGTTGCGCCCGTATGCTTCCGGCAACGCACGCTGCAGCAGTTCGCCGGCCACCGTGTGGCTGGGCTGGGTCATCAAGGTATAGGCCAAGGCCGCAAGACCGGCGCCACCGACGACGGCGATGGCCGCATCGCGGAGTTTGCGAAGGCGCGCGGGCTCGGGCAGCGAGCGCTCGGGCAGGTAGTTCATCGCCAGCAGCATCAGCACCAGCGTCACCATCTCCACCAGCAACTGGGTCAACGCAAGATCCGGTGCCGACAGGAACACGAAGGTCATGCTGACGGCCAGGCCGGTACCACCCAGCACCAGCACGGCGAGCAGACGCTGCTTGTACAGGAACAGGCTGCCCAGGGCGCAGGCGATCATCAGCAGCCAGATCGTCCAGCCCAGCAGCGGCAGCGGGGTGGGCGCCGGCCAGGCCGGCAATGCGCCGCCCTGCAGGAACGGCACCAGCGCCACCACGACCGCGCTCAGCACCAGCAACATCAGCATGCGCTGCAGATTGCCGTTGGTGACCGCATCGGTCATGCGCACGGTACCGGCGAACAGGGCACGCAGGTTCCAGTTGAACAGCGCCTTGCCCGGCGAGCGGTTCTGGATCGCGTACATGTCCAGCGTGCGGCGCAGCGCCATGTACAACAGGGTGCCGCCCACCATGCCGGCGATGCTCATCGCCAGCGGCCAGTTCCAGCCGTGCCACAGCGCCAGGCTGTAGTCGGGCAGGCGCTCGCCGAGGATGGCGCTGGCACCGGCGCGCAGCACCGGCGCAATGGTCCAGGCCGGCACGATGCCCACGGCCACGCAGATCAGCACCAGCACATCCACCGGAATCCGCATCCAGCGCGGCGGCTCGTGCGGGGCGGTGTCCAGATCGCGCGGGCCCTGGCCGAAGAAGGTGTCGTGCACGAAGCGCAGGCTGTAGGCCACGCCGAGCAGGCCGGCCAGCAGTGCGGCGATGCTGGCCAACACACGCATGGTCTGCGGCGCGTCGGTTTCCAGCGCCACGGCAAAGAACATTTCCTTGGACAGGAAGCCGTTGAGCAACGGAACGCCGGCCATCGCCAGCGAGGCGGTGATCGCCAGCACGCTGGTGACCGGCATCAGGCGGCGCAGATTGCCCAGCTTGCGCATGTCGCGCGTGCCGGTCTCGTGGTCGATGATGCCGGCGGCCATGAACAACGAGGCCTTGAACACCGCATGGTTGAGGATGTGGAACACGCCGGCCACCACCGCCATCGGCGTGGACAGGCCGAACAGCATCGTGATCAGGCCCAGATGCGAAATGGTCGAGTACGCCAGCACGCCCTTGAGATCGTGCTGAAAGATCGCATGCCAGGCGCCGAGCAGCAGCGTGATCGCGCCGATGCTGGTGACCGTGTAGAAGAACAGATCGGTGCCGGCCAGGGCAGGATGCAGGCGCGCCAACAAGAACACGCCGGCCTTCACCATCGTGGCCGAATGCAGATATGCCGATACCGGCGTGGGCGCGGCCATCGCGTGCGGCAGCCAGAAGTGGAACGGGAACTGCGCGCTCTTGGTGAAGATGCCCAGCAGCACCAGCCCCAACGCATACGGATACAACGCACTGGCGCGGATGAGATCGCGGGCCGCCAGCACCGCATCCAGCTGGAAACTGCCGACGATGCGGCCGATCATCAGGATGCCGCCGAGCAGCGCCAGGCCGCCACCGGCAGTCAGCACGAAGGCCATGCGCGCGCCTTCGCGCGCGTCCTTGCGGTGCGACCAGAAGCCGATCAACAGGAATGAGCTGATGCTGGTGAGTTCCCAGAACACCATCAGCAACAGCAGATTGCCTGACAACACCATGCCGAGCATCGCACCCATGAACAGCATGAGATAGGCGAAGAAGCGCGATGCGCTGTCGCGTGCACTCAGGTAGTAATGCGCATACAGCACCACCAGCGCACCGATGCCCAGCACCAGCAACGCGAACATCCACGCCAGGCCATCGAGCCGCAGCGAGAACATCAAGCCGATCTGCGGCAACCACGCGTACTGGCTGCCGATCACCTCGCCGCGCAGCACGGCCGGTGTGAGCGTCGCCAGGATGACCAGCCCGCCCAACGGCGCAGCCGCAGCCAACCACGCAGTGATCGAACGGGAGGTGCGCCAGGGCAGCGCAGTGGCGGCCGCCATCGCAAATGGCAGCGCGAGCAGGATTTCCAGCGAGAAAGGCATGCAGGGAACACAAGATTCGCGAGCAGGCCAGAGAGCTTAACAAACCGTTGACTGACGCCCGCGTCAACGCCGTGGCCGCGCGCATGCGCAAATCGCCAAAGGATCGGCGTCGCGCCGCTGCCTGTCACTCGCTATGCTGGGATCACCCAGACTGCATCCGAGCCCTGTGACCGCTGCCGATCCCGCTCCGTCCACCGCCGCTTCTGCGCCGCGCGCCCTGGTGTTCGGCGGCAGCGGTCAGATCGGCGAACGTCTGCTGACGCGGCTGCTCAGACGTGGCTGGCAGGTGACGGCATGGTCGCGCCAGCCGCGCGCCGCACGCGCCGGGCTGATCTGGCAGCAAGGCGATCTGGCCGTGCCGGCTGCCGCGGGCGAGTCATTCGAGGTGATCTTCAGCTGCGGTCCGCTGGACCATTTCGCGCGCTGGTATGCCGAAAATCCGGTGCGCGCTCCGCGCATTGTGGCGTTCGGTTCCACCAGTCTGGAGGTCAAGGAACACTCGATCGACGCGGCCGAGCGCGATGTCGCGCAGCGCCTGGCACATGCCGAACAGGCGCTGTTTTCTGCAGCCCAGGCGCGTGGCGCCGCGGCGACGGTGCTGCGCCCGACGCTGGTCTATGGTGCCGGGCGCGACCGCACGCTCACCCAGATCGCCGGGCTGGCGCAGCGCACCGGCGCCTTCGTGCTGCCGGCCAATGCGACCGGGTTGCGCCAGCCGGTGCATGTGGACGATCTGGCCAGCGCCGCGCTGGCGGTGGTCACCCAGCCGGCGACGCAGCAGCGTAGCTATGCCGTGGGCGGTGGCGAAGTGCTGGCCTATACGCAGATGGTGGAGCGCGTGCTGGCGGCGCTGCCACGACCGGCGCGGCTGTACCAGGTGCCGCCCGGCCTGTTCGGTCTTGCCCTCACCGCTGCGCAGCGGCTGGGGCGCCTGCGTGGCATGAATACGGCCGCATTGCAGCGCATGCGCGATGACCTAGTGTTCGACCTGGAACCGGCGCGTCGCGACTTCGGTTATGCACCGCGCGCATTTCGCCCACTGCCCGAAGAGCTCGGCATCGGCGAGTGATACCCATCCGTTGCACGTGTGCGTCATGCCGCGCTGCGTGGCGCGCATCGCGCCACGTGGGTAATGCAGGAGGTGGCGCAATGACCGTCAGCCACTGCAGCGCTCAGGGAGGTGCGCCGCTTTCAAATCATGGCCACGCCGGCGACCGGCGGTGCTTTGCGCTCGTCGGCCGCGTTCAGTACCGCCAACCCAACTGACGATACAGCTTGGCCAACACCCAGATCGGCCCGATCAGCAGATAGGTCAGATCGGTCAGAAAGCTCGGCTTGCGGCCTTCGATCCGGTGGCCGACGAACTGCGCGATCCAGGCCAGCACGAACACCGTCAGCGCCGTGGCGAACAGGCCGGTGAGCCCGAGTCTGCCTTCGATCAACCGGCACAGGCAGCCGAAGAAAAAGAAGATCCCCAGCATGCCCAGGCCGAGCGGACGCGATAAGCGGTTGTAGTACGACCAGGCCGCGAACATCGACAACGCCGCCCACACGCCGCTGCTGAACCAGGTGCCGCCGACCGGGATGCACCACAGCAGGGCCACCACCGACCACAGGATCGCCGGCACCGCCAGCACGTGGATCTGCTGATTGGTCGCGTTGCGGTGATCGTCGGAGTAGCTGGCGAAATAGCGGTCGAGCGGTCGCGCGGTCTTGGTGCGTTCGGTCATGTTCCCTCCCAGGAATGACCCAAGCATACGCGCGCGGATGGCACTGTGGCAGCTGCGCTCCTTGCCACGCGCAGGGCGCGTGACAAGGGCCGGCATCCATCAGTTGACCGACACGGCGCTCCACGCTGCGGCAACCGCGCGGTACTGCGTGGAGGTGCTGCCGTACAGATCGGTGGCCGCACTCAGCGTCGCCCGGCGTGCGGCCGCATAGTTGGTCGAGGAGGTCATGTACACCGTCAACGCGCGGTACCAGATGCGGCTGGCCGCCGCCCGGCCGATCGCCGTCAATGCCGTATTGCCGTTGCAGACCAGTCCGGCCGGCGTCACGTTCCAGCTTGTGCCCGATCCGAAGCCGCTCGGCACCACCGCGCCTTCGGCCAGCAGGTAGTAGAAATGGTTGGCCACGCCCGAGCTGTAATGCACATTGAGCGAGCCCAGGCTGCTGCTGTAGCAATCGGGTGAATCGCCATCCAGGCTGGGCTTGAACATGTAGCGCAAGGCCAGCGTCCCGCTGCTGTTGCCCGGGACGATCTTCTCGCCGATCAGGTAATTGCCCGGCTGCGCGCTGTTGTTGGCGGAGTATTCCACCATCGCGCCCATGATGTCGGAGGTGGCTTCGTTCAAGCCGCCCGACTCGCCCGAATACACCAGGCGTGCGGTGCGGCTGGTCACGCCATGGGTCATCTCGTGGCCGGCCACATCCACCGACACCAGCGGCGTGAATGTGCTGCCGTCGCCATCGCCGAAGGTCATGCAGAAGCAGCTGTCCTGCCAGAATGCGTTGTTGTAGCGGCTACCGTAATGCACGCGGCTGCGTGCACCCACGCCATCGTTGGCAATGCCGTTGCGCGCATGGGCGGTGCGGAAATAGTCCCAGGTCAACGCCACGCCGTAATGCGCATCCACCGCCGCGGTCACCGTATCGCTGCTGGCGCCGCTGCCCCAGGCGTTGTCGGCATCGGTGACCAGCGTGCCGTTACCGGAGATGCTGTTGCGCATGTTGTAGGTGGCGCCGTTGCCGCGGCCCAGATCGGTCAACTCGTAACCGCTGCTGCAACGCGTCGTTGCCAACGCCACGTCGCCCGCATACAGCGAACGCCCGGTACCTGCGGCACTGGTGCCGCCCGCGCAGGCGGTATGCACCGTGTCCCAGGATTCCAGAACGCGTTGATTGACTGCATCGACGATGTAGTGCATTTCGGTCGGCGTCTGATCGGGTTTGACGCCGCTGTAGATCACTTCATAGACCAGCCGCGGTGCGCCCTGGCGCGCATACAACGCCAGACTTGCGCGCGGCGCGGCATCGGGTACCGGATCGAACTGCGTACCGGCCACACGCACTGCCGTGTCCGCATCGATGCCCGGCACGATGCTTGGGCGCACGCTGGTGTCCATGCTCTGGCTCACCTGACGCATCGCTCCGCGCCGCGAATGCACCACCACATCGCCGCCGATGACCGGCAGGCCCTGATACGTGCGATCGAAGCGCACATGCTCGCTGCCGTCGGCATCGACAATGCTGTCACGCGGCACAAACGCATCGGCCGTTGCGCGATTGGCCAGCGCCGCAGCGTGATTGCCCAACAAGGATTGTGCGCGCGACACTGCGGCAGTTGCGGAAAGATCCGCAGCAGCGGCGACAGCAGACAACGATAGCGCGCAGCAGATCGCCGCGCCCAGGACATGAACTTGCATGACGACTCTCTCCCCGAAAACGTGCAATGCGAAGATCGGCGGCGACACGCATCACGGCCGATCGCGACTGGCAACGGGTGCCAGCAGATAAACTTGCACAGTTCATGACAGTGCAGTAGTAAAAATTACAGCTGTGTTGCGTTCTGTGCGCCGCGCCGCTTTGCGATGTGGAGGGCATCGCAGAGCAGCAGGGGCGGCGTTGCGTGCGACATCGCCAGCGCTGCAGGCGTGTCGTCTTGCCGCAGTCTGGAGGGTGCGCCAACGTCCGGCGACGGACAACTCGCCGGCAACGAAAGGCAATCCCTCAGGTGTGTGCAGTCAGGCGAGGCCGCGGCGCCGCTTTCAGCGACGCTGTCGAGAGAGGACAGGCACAAAAAAACCGGCCAGACACCTGGCCGGTTTTTCGTGCTGCAGCGTTGAACCGTCAGCGGCCGCCGATCGCGACCTTCTGCTGCTCATCCTGCGCCTGTTGCTGCGCACCCTGGCCAGCCAGCAGTCGCGCACTGGTCTGCTCCAGCGTGGGAGCGGGCTGGTTCAGATCCACCGCCGCACGGAAGCCCGGCGTGGTCCCCATGACGAACGCCTTGCCATCCTGCACGGTCACGTTCTGCAGCTTGTCTGCGGAATCGATACCGTTCTGCTTTGCCTGCAGGGTGACGTGGGCCGCCGTCTCGTTGGAGATCATGCTCGGCAGCTTGCTGCGGATCGCGTTGTGCAAGGCATGGTCCGGATGCGAGGCATCATTGAGCGACGGCCCCTTGGGCGCTGCAACCTGCGTTTCACCGGCCTGCGTCCGGGTCTGCGCCGGTTGTGCGGACAACGCGGCCTGCGTATTGCGCCCCACCACGCCGTCGGGCTGCAGCCCCTGCTGCTTCTGAAACGCGATCACCGCCTCCCGCGTGTTGTCGCCAAAGCGGCCATCCTCGGCAAGCCGGTTGCCCTGCGCATCGCGCACGCCGAGACGGTTGAGGTCCTGCTGCAGCTTGCCGACATCGCCACTTTGCTCGCCATGCCGCAGCGTGGCGTTGCCGGCCACTGTCGCCGGCTGGGAGTGGCGAGCGCCGGACTCCTGCTGATGGCCCTGATTCCAGAACGTCTCCGGACTGGTCAGCTTGCCGTTGGCATCGCGCAACTGGTAATGCACATGCTGTGCGTACTGGCTATTACCGTTCGGGCCGCGTCCACCCATCGTGCCGATGGCATCGCCTGCGGACAGCGTCTGCCCTTCTTTCACCTTGAGCGCGTCCAGGTGCAGGATCTCGTGCGAGTTACCCTGTGCATCGCGGATCTTGACGGTGCCGTAGTTGCCACCCGCGAAGGTGACGGTTCCGGCGACCGGCGAATGCACCGTCGGGTGCTGCATGTTGCGGCCTGTCTGACCACCCTGGTAGTTGAAGTCGGTACCGCCGTGCGGCCCGTGGCTACCGCGGTGCTCGCCATAATGACCAGTGATATGCGGATCGGTACTGCCTTGACCGGGCAGCATGCGTTCCATCGTTTGCTGGAAATTGCTGCGGGCGCCATGGCTGGATTCGGCCGGGTGCATCGCTGGTGCCGGCCGGCCCACGGTATTGCCCTGCGTCTGGGCGAGACGCTGTTCGACAAACTGGGTGTAGTTGTCCAGATGAGGGGCAATCTCGCGCCGCGACAGAGCAAGGCCGCCATAATCCTTGCTGGGACCATCGTGGTGATATTTGTAGATGTAATCCTCGTCCTGGCCGCGGCTGCGCGCAAGGTCGCGGTTATCGATGAAATGTTGCACCAATGCCTGCGACTGCGTTTGCACGTCGAAGCGGTTGGATGTGTTGACGCCGTAATGCGCGCCGGTGCGGTCAATGAACTGACCCAGGCCCGAGGCGGACGTCGTGCCCGCAGCCGCGTCAGGGTTGAAGCCTGATTCAACCCGGGCGATGGCAAGGACGTAAGCGGTCTCGCGCGATGAAAGCCCGGCATCCCGCGAGGCGTCGATAAGGCTATCGATTACCCGTGATTGGGTGTGTGGACTGGCATCGCCCCAGCGACGCGATTCGCCATGCAGTCGGCCATCTCCGCTGTCGATGGGTTCGCGGTAATGGCTCCAGGGTTTGATCCGGTCGCTGCTGTATGCAGCGCCGCGTGGTTGAAGCATGTCGGTATAAATCGTGGTGTCGGTCATGTCGTGCGTTCCTTTCTATGAGACAGATTCTTCCTTGTAACGGGTACTGCTCCATGTACTGCGTACTGCGTTGGCCATGCACCGCCATCGGCGCACAGGCATCCTTTGCTCAGGGCTGGAAAGGCACCAGTTCCGGGTGCTTCAGTCCCAACTCTTCGAGTTTGTGTTCGTATTGATCGTTATTCGGGCTCTGCTGGCCGTCCTGCGTATGCAGCGGTGGTGTCGCGTGATTCAGCAACTGACCCTTGATGTCATACAGGAAGAACCATTCGCAAAATTCGCAGCCGTAAGGAAGCTCGCCGTACTGGACGACAAAATAGCTGCTCCCTTTGGCGTCTTCCGCGCAACCCAGGCCCACTGCCGTGTAATCCGCCATCTCCGGAGGCGACGCCACTTGCTGGCGCTGGCCCTCACGTTCCATTTCCAGGTGGGTTTTGGTGGAGCCGCCGTTCTCTGATGGCAACGCGCTCAGGTGCAGGCGCACGCCGGAGCATTCCTTGATCATGTCGTTCCGTCCTTGTGTATCTGCTTCTGTGGAAGCTGGGGATGGGGTAGTGGCAGGTGGCGTGCTGGGCGCGCTGGTGGTGGCAGCTGTGGCCCCCGGCTTGTCACCACATGCGGCAAGCACCAGGCTCAGACCAAGAGCGGGTAGGACGGAGATGACACGTCGCATCAGGTCGCCTCTTTGGCTGTTTGAAGGTGTAGGTGAGGATATCCACGCCGGCAGAATCTGCTTCCAGCCGCCCACCGACGTTTACAACGATTGGTCGTCCACCTTGACCAGCATCCAGCAGGGGCGCTGGGCGAAGTGGTAGACCTGCTGATCGCCGGTGTCCGGCGTGCGGACCAGTACCTGGCGGCCATCGGCCTCTTCGGAAATCGTGACCTCGCGGCCGCCGTTGCGGGCTGCCTCCAGGTTCGGGATGACGGGCCATTCGACCTCGGCCAGCGGAACCGTGCGGGTGACCGGCGTCGGCTCGGGCTGTGCGTCGGGGTCGAGTTGGATCATCGTCAGCGGATCGGCGGTGGCCTTTTCCTGTACTCCAATGTCTGCACTGAAGCTTTTCAGAAACGCAGAGAAGTCGGCGCTGGGGCAGGTTGTCGCCTGCGCAGGCGGTGTCGGAGCGGCGGCAGATGCCGAGGCTGCAGGTGCGGCCGTTGCAGCAGGCGTCGCGGCGCCGGCCGGCTCTGCCTGCGGTTTGCAGGCAACCAGCGCCAGGCTCAGTGCGAGGGCGTGCAGGGACGTTCGGAAAAGGGCCAACGGATCCTCCTGATCATAGCGGGGCAACTGGAACGCGGGCGGTATGCTATACGCGCACTGCTTGCCAATGTGTGAAAGCTAGCGGAGCCCGAGTTTACGCAAACTGGCCGGCATGCGGCAGGCCAATACCCTGACAGAATAAGCAGCCTGGCGGTGGCCCGGTGCTCGGGTGAGTCCACGGCCGTTGATTGTTGTCAGCAAAGCCAGGTTATCTCAATCGTGCATGCGCCAGGATCATAATAATTTGATCATGGTTTACCCGGAGATCTATCCGGTGTGGCGCGCGTGACTATGTCCCGTTTGAAAACACATCGAGTGCATCCGCACCCACCCATCCCTGCGCGCAGTCGCCGACATATTGGCCTGGTGCGGCGGCATGACAGCTCTCGCCAGTGGTGGTCTTCGGGCGTTGGATCGGCCTGTCGCCATATGTTCCGCATGCCGGGTTGTTCTTGCAGTGGGCGACACTGTCTGCAGGAATTGCGACGACGTAGTAATACAGTGGATTCTGTCCGGCGCGGCCGATCGCTTGAATGCACACGAGCTGGCCCTGCGCCAGCCTGGCTCTGGCGACCGTACGACTGCCAGTGGTCGGCACCGCATCAAGTGCATCCACCCCGTTTGCCTGCGCCACGCCGGCAAACAAGCCCGCATCGCCACATACCGGCGAGAGCTCTACGTCGTAGAAATCGCCGGCATCCACATTCCCGGCCGTGCAGCCTTTTGCCATATTCGCATCGGCACACTGCACGCCGCTTGCCTGTAGCAACGTCGCGAACCGGTCATTGACGGAAGCGCCAGTAGAAGCCGGTGCATGTACTGATGCAGACGCCGATGTCGTCGATGTGACTGGCGGCGCGACGGGAGTTGCTGATTCGCCGGCGCTGCATGCACTTACTGCAAGCAGCCCGGGCAGCAGTGCGTTGCGTAACGCCGGCAATCTGCGGAACGAAAAGTATGAGAGCGCCATTGCGACTTCCTTGGGCAACCGGCCGCGTCAGGTGCGTCCTTCAACGCTCAATAAAGAGCGCCGCTGCCCGCCATTGTTGCTTTAATACAGCCTCAAAGCCCCGGCAGCGGGGCCTTGAAGATCAATCGACCGAAATACCCGCCAACCGCTGCAGTGCCTCGGCATATTTCGCGCGGGTGCGTTCGATCACGTCTGCCGGCAGGCTCGGGCCGGGCGCGGTCTTGGCCCAGTCCAGGGTTTCCAGATAATCGCGCACGAACTGCTTGTCGTAGCTGGGCGGGCTGGTGCCGAGTTCGTACTGGTCGGCCGGCCAGTAGCGCGACGAGTCCGGGGTCAGCATCTCGTCCATGATGTACAGGCGGCCATCGGCATCGGTGCCGAATTCGAACTTGGTGTCGGCCAGCAGAATGCCGCGTTCGGCGGCAAAATCGGCGGCGAAACGGTAAATGCGCAAGGTGGCATCGCGGACGCGTTCGGCAAGCTCGGCGCCGACGGTCTTGACCATCGCATCGAAGTCGATGTTTTCGTCATGGTCGCCGACCGCGGCCTTGGTCGACGGGGTAAAGATCGGCTCGGGCAGTTTCTCGGCCTGGCGCAGGCCGTCGGGCAGGTCGATGCCGCTGATCTTGCCGGTGCGCTGGTAATCCTTCCAGCCGCTGCCGATCAGGTAGCCGCGTGCGATCGCTTCCACCGGCACCGGTTTGAGCTTGCGCGTGACGACCGCGCGTTTGGCATACAGCGCCGGGTCCACGCCCTCGGGCAAGACCTGCTCCACGGTGATGTCGACCAGATGGTTGGGCATCAGGTGTTCGGTCTTGTGGAACCAGAAGTTGGACACCTGGCACAGCATCTCGCCCTTGCCGGGGATCGGGTCGGGCAGCACCACGTCGAACGCGGACAGGCGGTCGGTCGCCACCATCAACAGGTAATCGCCCGGGGGCGCATCGGCGGGCAGGCGCTCGCGGGGAATGTCGAAGACATCGCGGACCTTGCCACGGTGACGCAACGGCAGGCCGGGCAGATCGGATTGCAACAGCGTGGTCGACACAGGCACTCCTAAGGACGTCGCAATGACGCTGTCCCCGGGACCCGGCGGGCCCGCGGGTGGGCAGCGGGCCGCGTAGTGTACGGCGCTTCGGCGCGCGCCGCTGGATTTATTGGGGCCGGCCCGGCGGCCGGCGTGCATGCCGCGTCAGCCAGCCCGGGCGGGCGTTCGGGTAAGATCGCCAGCCCGCCTTCCCGCCCCGATCGCCCATGTCCTGGTACGGAAAATTGCTCGGCGCACTGGCCGGCGCCTTGCTGTTCCGCGGCGCGCCGATGGTCGGGCTGATGATCGGCCTGGCGATCGGGCATGCGGTAGACGCCGGCTGGTTCAAGCGCCGCGCGGAAAACCCGTACGAAGCGCTGGGACTGGAGCCGAACGCCACCACCGCCGAGATCGACCTGGCCTACCGCCGGCTGATGTCGCGCTACCACCCGGACAAGGTGGCCAACGCCGAGCCGGAAGCACGCCGCCAGGCCGAGCGGAAAGCCAGCCAGATCAATGCGGCCTACGACCGGATCCAGCGCCTGCGAAAACGCTGATCCAGCCCTGCGCTTCGTTATCGCTGCCAGGCGGTATGGCGCCCGCACAGGATCGGCATGCGCGCCATCGCCAATAAAAGCCAATAAAAAACGCCCGACCCGTGACAGGTCAGGCGCGGTCACTCAGACGCCAGGACTCAGAAGCGATAGGTCGCCGTCAGGCGCACTGCATTCGACGAAAAGTCGGTATCGCTGCGGCGCAGATCGGTGCCGGCCGGATTGACGCGCAGGAACGGGTTGGTCGCCGGCGCGGTGCCAGGGCCGACCCGCACGCGGGTGTCTTCGTCCTGCAGGCGGGTGAACAGGTACTCCACACCGACCGAGACGTTGTCGCTCAAGCGGCGCTGCAGGCCCAGGCCGGCCTGGTAGCCGTCGGTGCTGTCGCCACCGCTGCTGGTGAAGCTGTTGGCGGTGTTGCTGCTGGAGAAGCTGTGGTCGAACTCGCCGCGTGCCACGCCGGCGGTGACATAGGCCAGATAATCGCCCTGCGCGCCGAAGGCATAGCCGATACGGCCGCGCAGTGCGGCGGTGCGGTTGAGCTGGCGGGTGAAGGTGTAGAACGCCGGGGTGGTGCTGAAGGCGCTGACGCTGTCGCGCAGGTCGTTGCGGGTGTATTCGGCGACCACGCCGTAGACCCAGTTGCCGGCCTGCCAGTCGTAGCCCAACCGCGCACCGTATTCGGCGCCGCCCTTGTCCTTGCTGCAACCGCTGGCGGGGGTGCGCCCGGCAGCTGCGCCGCCGCAGAACCCGGGCGAGAAGGCATCGGCACCGGTCGGGGTGCTGACCTGGTCGCCATCGCGGCCGTCCAGGTTGGTATCGAAGCCGAAGCGGCCGCCGGATACGCCACTGACGTCGGCGCCGCCGACATTGGCGCCGATCGAGAAACCTGACCAGTCGGCCGGGCCGGTCTGTGCCCAGGCGGACGGGGCGAGGGCCATCAAAACAAGCGCAGCGGAGGCGAGCGGGGTGGTCTTCATGCGGTGTCCTTGGCGAAAGCGCGCGGTGCGCCGGTCTGGTGCATACGCAGGCGGGACCGGCGCGGATGCACTGGCGTTGCGCGCCTGCGACAATGCGCGTCCCGTTCCTTGACGAGCTGCCCATGCGACCGACGGCGATTGCCCCGTCCATCCTGTCCGCCGATTTCGCCCGTCTGGGCGAGGAAGTGAACAACGTCCTGAAGGCCGGCGCCGACTGGGTGCACTTCGACGTGATGGACAACCACTACGTGCCCAACCTCACCATCGGCCCGATGGTGTGCCAGGCGCTGCGCAAGCACGGCATCGTCGCGCCGATCGACGTGCACCTGATGGTCGAGCCGGTGGACCGCATCGTGCCGGACTTCGCCGAGGCCGGCGCCACCACCATCAGCTTCCATCCCGAAGCCAGCCGGCATGTGCACCGCACGATCCAGCTGATCAAGTCGCACGGCTGCCAGGCCGGCCTGGTACTCAACCCGGCCACCCCCGTGGACATCCTGGATTGGGTGCTGCCCGAGCTGGATCTGGTGCTGGTGATGTCGGTCAATCCCGGCTTCGGCGGGCAGGCCTTCATTCCCTCGGCGCTGGATAAATTGCGTGCCATCCGCACCAGGATCGACGCGCTGGGCAAGCCGATCCGGCTGGAGATCGACGGCGGGGTCAAGGCCGACAACATCGGCGCGATCGCTGCCGCCGGTGCCGACACCTTCGTCGCCGGCTCGGCCATCTTCAATGCGCCCGACTATGCGCAGGTGATCGCGCAGATGCGCGCGGCGGTGGATGCGGTGCGATGAGCGTGCCCGCGCTGCAGATCCGCGCTGCCACGCCCGACGATGCGCCGCTGCTGCACGAGCTGATCACCGCACTGGCGGTGTACGAACGCGAGCCCGATGCGGTCAAGGCCAGCCCGGAGGACTTGCGCGCCAGTCTGTTCGGCGACGGCGCCACCGCGCATGCGCTGATCTGCGAGCAGGACGGCCAGGCGCTGGGATTTGCGGTGTATTTCTTCAACTACTCGACCTGGCTCGGCCGCAACGGCCTGTATCTGGAAGACCTGTTCGTGCGTCCGCAGGCGCGCGGGCAGGGCGCCGGCCTGGCGTTGTTGCGGCATCTGGCCCGGTTGGCCGTGCAGCGTGGCTGCGGGCGTTTCGAATGGTCGGTGCTGAACTGGAATCAGCCGGCCATCGACTTCTACCAGGCGGCCGGTGCGCAGCCGATGGACGGCTGGACCGTCTACCGGCTCGACGGCGAGCGGCTGGCCGCCTTCGCCGCTGGCGCCTGAGCGCGGCCTGCCGCGCCGCCGTGGCACGCAAAGAGAAGGCCGCCCCCATGGGAGCGGCCTTCAGGAAAATTGGAGGCTGATCCTGCCTCCGCCCGTCGTCCCTGCTATGGCCTTCCACTCTCCGGGTCATCGGTGACATGCCGATGACAGCCCGGCGACGTTGCGTATTCACGATGCACGCAGCGGGCCGCTGCTAGCCTGCGTCCACTACCCTCACAGCATTGGCAGCGTGCATGGCCGCGTCCCACTGGCATCTGATCCTCAACGGCAAGTCCACCGACAACCTGGACCTGCGTGAGGCGGTGGGAACGCTGCGCAAGCGCGGCATCCGGCTCGAGGTGCGGGTCACCTGGGAAGACGGCGATGCCGAGCGCTATGTCGGCGAAGCGGTTGCCGACGGCGCCCACACCGTGATCGCGGCCGGGGGCGACGGTACCTTGAGTGAAGTGGCCGCCGCGCTGGCGCATCACACCGCCGACGCCGCCACGCTGCCATCGCTGGGCCTGGTGCCGTTGGGTACTGCCAACGACTTCGCCACCGCTGCCAATCTGCCGATCGATCCGCTTGCTGCGTTGACCCTGATCGCCGAGCGCGCCGCCGAATCGATCGACCTGCTGCGCATCGACGCCGAGCACGGCCCGCACTGGTGCGCCAATGTCGCCAGTGGCGGGTTCGGTACCCAGGTCACCGTCGAAACCGACGAAGGCCTGAAGAAGATGCTGGGCGGCCTGGCGTATCTGATCACCGGCATGTCGCGGCTGGGCCGGATCGACCCGATCAGCGCCCGCTTCAGCGGCCCGGAGTTCAGCTGGGAGGGCGAGTTCATCGCACTCGGCCTGGGCAACGGACGCCAGGCCGGCGGCGGCCAGGCGCTGTGTCCGGAAGCCTTGATCGACGATGGCCTGCTCGACGTCACCATCGTGCCCGCGCTCAACGGCGAAGTGGCCGCCACCCTCGGCACCCTGGTCACCGGCGGCAAACAGGCCGCGCTGGAGCGTGTGGCCGTGCGCGCGCGGCTGCCGTGGCTGGAGATCGTCTCGCACCAGCCGCTGACCTTGAACCTGGATGGCGAGCCGGAGACCTCGCTGCATTTCCGTATTGAATGCGTGCCGGCGCGGTTGCGGATGCATTTGCCGGTGGAGTGCCCGTTGCGTAGCGCTTGAGGGCGGGGAATGGGGAATCGGGATTGGGGAATCGGAAGAGCGAAGAGCGTGGTGTTGCGGTGTCTCGGTGTCACGGGCTGTAAGACGCCCAAGCCGGACTGACGCAGCTTCGCGATTTGCGCGGCTTTCGCCTCGCGCCTGCTGCCCTCGCGCAGCAGTTGCGCTACAGTAGCGGCGTGTCCCGCCTGACGACTCCACGCTCCTTCTCTTCCGCTCGCCGCTGGTGGCGATGGTGGCCCGTTGCCGTCGTCCGCCCCGCCACAGAGTCCCGGAAGGAAAGTCGTCTTGATCACTGCAGAGCAGTTCCAGCGCCAGGCCGCTGAAGGTCACACCCGTATCCCCGTTGTCCGCGAAGTGCTGTCCGACCTGGACACGCCGCTGTCGGTCTACCTGAAGCTCGCCGACGGCCCCTACACCTATCTGTTCGAATCGGTCGAAGGTGGCGAACGCTTCGGGCGCTATTCCATCATCGGCCTGCCGGCGCGGCGCGTGTACAGCTTCCGCGGGCATACGCTGGAAGTCAGCGAGCACGGCGAAGTGCTGGAAACCCGCGAGGTCGCCGACCCGCTGGCCGAAGTCGACGCCTTGCGCGCCGAACATTCGGTGCCGCAGCTCGACGGCCTGCCCGGCTTCACCGGCGGCCTGGTCGGCTGGTTCGGATTCGAGTGCATCCAGTACATCGAACCGCGCCTGGGCAGCGGCGACAAACCCGATGAGCTGGGCACGCCGGACATCCTGCTGATGCTGTCCGAAGAGCTGGCGGTGTTCGACAACCTCAAGGATCGTCTGTACCTGATCGTGCACGCCGACCCGCGCCAGCCGCAGGCCTATGTGCGCGCCAACCGGCGTCTGGACGAACTGGCGCATCGCCTGCGTCAGGGAGGCGCCGGTTATCCGCAGGCGCAGATTTCCGATGCGATCGACGAGTCGGACTTCCACTCCTCGTTTACCCGCGAGGAATATCACGCGGTGGTGCGCAAGGCGCAGGAATACGTGCGTGCCGGCGACATCTTCCAGGTGGTGCCGTCGCAGCGGCTGCGCGTGCCGTTCCGTGCGCGTCCGGTGGATGTGTATCGCGCCCTGCGCGCGCTCAATCCCTCGCCGTACATGTATTTTCTCGACGTCGGGGGCACGCAGGTGGTCGGCTCCTCGCCGGAAATCCTGGCGCGCCTGCGCGATGGCGTGGTCACCGTGCGCCCGATCGCCGGCACCCGTCCGCGCGGTGCCACGCCCGAGCAGGACAAGGCGCTGGAAGCCGAGCTGCTGGCCGACCCGAAAGAGCGCGCCGAGCACGTGATGCTGATCGATCTCGGTCGCAACGATGTCGGCCGCGTGGCCGAACCGGGGACGGTCAAGGTGGGCGAGCAGTTCGTGATCGAACGCTACAGCCACGTGATGCACATCGTCAGCGAGGTCACCGGCACGCTCAAGGCCGGGCTCAATTACAGCGACGTGCTGCGCGCGACCTTCCCGGCCGGCACCGTCAGCGGCGCGCCGAAGATCCGCGCGCTGGAGATCATCCGCGAGCTGGAGCCGGTCAAGCGCAACGTCTATTCCGGCGCGGTCGGTTATATCGGCTGGCACGGCGATGCCGACACCGCCATTGCGATCCGCACCGCGGTGATCCAGGACGGATATCTGTACGTGCAGGCCGGCGGCGGCGTGGTCTACGACTCCGACCCGGATCTGGAATGGCAGGAGACCATGAACAAGGGCCGCGCGCTGTTCCGTGCGGTCGCGCAGGCGGCCAAGGGGCTGTGATGGACGGGCAGGGCAACGCTGCGCGCATCAGCTTCCGCAACGATTACAGCGAAGGCGCGCATCCGCGCCTGCTGCAGGCGTTGGCGCAGGCCAGTGCCGAGCAGAACGCCGGCTACGGCACCGATCGGCACACCGCGCGTGCGGCCGCGCTGATTCGCAGCGCGGTCGCGCAAGCGCAGGCCGAGGTGCATCTGCTGGTCGGCGGCACCCAGACCAACCTGACGGCGATCGCCGCGTTCCTGCGCCCGCATCAGGCGGTGATCGCGGTAGACGCAGGGCACATCGCCACGCACGAAACCGGCGCCATCGAAGCGACCGGCCACAAGGTGCTGACCGTCCCCGCGTTGCACGACAAGCTGACGCCGGCGCTGATCCAGCCATTGCTGGACGTGCACGGTAACGAGCACATGGTGCAACCGCGCCTGGTCTACATCTCCAACAGCACCGAAAGCGGCACCATCTACACCCGTGCCGAGCTCGAGGCGCTGTCGCGTTTCTGTCGCGCACACGACCTGCTGCTGTATCTGGATGGTGCACGCCTGGGCGCCGCACTGACCGCCGCTGGCAACGATCTGGATCTGCCCACCATTGCCGCGCTGACCGATGCGTTCTACATCGGCGGCACCAAGAACGGCGCCCTGCTCGGCGAAGCGCTGGTCATCGTCAATCCCGCTCTGCAGGCGGACTTCCGCTATCTGATCAAGCAGCGCGGCGCGCTGCTGGCCAAGGGCATGCTGCTGGGGTCGCAGTTCGCCACCTTGTTCGAAGATGGCCTGTTCTTCGAGCTGGCCGCACATGCCAATGCCATGGCGCAGCGCCTGCGCGTGGGATTGCTGGCTGCTGGCGCGCAGTTCACCAGCGACTCGCCAACCAACCAGCAGTTCATCGCCGTCAGCGCGCAGCGGGCCGCGCTGCTGGCGCAACGCTACGACTTCGAACGCTGGGAAGTGCGCACCGATGGCAGTCACGTGATCCGCTTCGTGACCTCGTGGGCGACCACGGCAGCGTCGGTCGATCGGCTCTGTGCGGACTTCGCAATGCGCGGTGGCCCCGATGCTTGTGCATAACCACGTCTCTTATCAAGGATGAACCCGATGAAGCGAATTGCCGTTTGGATTGTCGCCAGCCTGTTGATGCTGCCGCTCGCCGCGACAGCGCAGGTCAACAGCCTGCCATCGCAGCCGCATTTGCTGGTCAAAGGCCAGGCCTACCGCACGGTCGACCCGGATCGCTTCATCATCGGTCACCTACACCGAAAACATCTATGCGGTCTTCCTGATCGCGCAATGAGTCCCCTGCCATGCTGCTGATGCTCGACAACTACGACAGCTTCACCTACAACCTCGTGCAGTACCTGCAGGCCCTGGGCGCCGAGGTCACGGTGGTGCGCAACGACGCGATGAGCGTGGATCAGATCGCCGCGCTCAGGCCCGAGCGCATCGTGATCTCGCCCGGTCCGTGCACCCCGAACGAGGCCGGTATCTCGCTGCAGCTGATCGAGCAGCTGGGCCAGACCACGCCGATCCTGGGCGTGTGTCTGGGGCATCAAAGCATCGGGCAGGTCTATGGCGGCGATGTGATCCGCGCCGACAACATCATGCATGGCAAGACCTCGCCGATCCGCCACCAGGGCAAGGGCGTGTTCGCCGGCCTGCCGGACAGCTACGAGGCCACCCGCTATCACTCGCTGGTGGTGGACAAGGCCACCTTGCCCGACGCGCTGGAAGTCACCGCCTGGACCGAGAATCCGGATGGCTCGATCGAAGAGATCATGGGCCTGCGCCATCGCCAGTTCCCGGTCGAAGGCGTGCAGTTCCATCCCGAGTCGATCCTGACCCAGCACGGTCACGCCTTGCTGAAAAACTTCCTGCAACGTTGATCGAAATGCGTACCGCGTGCGTCGCCAGTGCCGCTGCAACCTTCGTCAGTCTCGATGCAGTCTTCAGCAACATCGATGCACCGGCGATCGATGCGCACAATGCCCGCAATCACCTGCGCGGCAGCGCGCGGCGGGTTTCCCGCTTCGCTTCGTCCACACCTGCATCCGGATCACGATGAGCACCGCCAGCGACAGCTTCCACTTCTACGAACCAGGCCAGGGCCACGGGCTGCCGCACGATCCCTTCAACGCCATCGTCGGTCCGCGACCGATCGGCTGGATCGGCTCGCGCAGCGCCGAGGGCATCGCCAATCTGGCGCCTTACAGCTTCTTCAATGCGTTCAACTACGTGCCGCCGATCGTCGGCTTTGCCAGCATCGGCCGCAAGGACAGCTTGCGCAATATCGAAGCCACCGGCGAGTTCACCTGGAACCTGGCCACGCGCCCGTTGGCCGAGGCGATGAATGCCAGCGCGGCGATGGTGCCGGCGGAGGTCGACGAATTCGCATTGGCCGGCTTGCAGATGGCGCCGTCGCGGCTGATCGATGTGCCGCGTGTCGCGTCCAGCCCGGTCAGTTTCGAATGCCGGCTCAGCCAGCTGTCGCCGCTGCAGAGCGCAGGCGGTCAGGCCATCGAAACCTGGCTGGTCCTGGGCGAAGTGGTCGGCGTGCATCTGGCGCACGCGGCGTTGCAGGACGGCATCTACGATCCCGCGGCCGTGCAGACGATTCTGCGCGCGGGCGGTGCCGCCGATTATTTCGAAGTGCAGGCGCAAGCGCGCTTCCGCATGCGGCGCCCGGGCCAGTGAGCGCTGCGCGCTACGACGCTGCATGGTATTGCCGCGATGCGCGACTGCAGCGCCAGGATTGATCGATCAACCTCGCTCCCGCACCTCTTTCCTCACGTTTTGCCACGGTCCTCGCTCATGCCCATCACCCCGCAAGAAGCCCTGCAGCGCACCATCGAACACCGCGAAATCTTCCACGACGAAATGGTCGAGCTGATGCGCCAGATCATGCGTGGCGAGGTCTCGGACATGATGGTCTCGGCCATCCTCACCGGGCTGCGGGTCAAGAAGGAAACCATCGGCGAAATCGCCGGTGCAGCCACGGTGATGCGCGAGTTCTCGCGACGCGTGGAAGTAAGCGATCGCCAGCACATGGTCGATATCGTCGGCACCGGCGGCGATGGCTCGCAGACCTTCAACATCTCCACCTGCGCGATGTTCGTGGCCGCCGCCGGCGGTGCCAAGGTCGCCAAGCACGGCAACCGCAGCGTCTCCTCCAAGTCCGGCAGTGCCGACGCGCTGGAGGCACTGGGCGCGGCGATCGAGTTGCAGCCCGAGCAGGTCGCCGCCGCGCTGGCGCAGACCGGTATCGGCTTCATGTATGCGCCGGTGCATCATCCGGCCATGAAGGTGGTGGCGCCGGTGCGTCGCGAAATGGGCGTGCGCACCATCTTCAACATCCTCGGCCCGCTGACCAACCCGGCCGGCTCGCCGAACATCCTGATGGGCGTGTTCCATCCGGATCTGGTCGGCATCCAGGCGCGCGTGTTGCAGGAACTCGGCGCCGAGCGCGCGCTGGTGGTGTGGGGGCGCGATGGCATGGACGAGCTCTCGCTGGGTGCCGGCACCCTGGTCGGCGAGCTGCGCGATGGCCAGGTGCGCGAGTATGAAGTGCATCCGGAGGATTTCGGCATCGCCATGTCGGCCAGCCGCAACCTCAAGGTGGCCGATGCCGCGCAGTCACGCGCGATGCTGCTGCAGGTGCTGGACAACGTGCCCGGCCCGGCGCTG
Organism: Xanthomonas arboricola pv. populi; assembly: GCF_002939945.1. Classification (GTDB taxonomy): domain Bacteria; phylum Pseudomonadota; class Gammaproteobacteria; order Xanthomonadales; family Xanthomonadaceae; genus Xanthomonas; species Xanthomonas arboricola_A. The sequence goes on from NZ_MDEB01000004.1 coordinate 287,507, forward strand.
GACATCGTCGCCCTCAACGCCGGTGCCGCCCTTTACGTGGCAGGCGTGTCCGACAGCATCGCCGATGGCGTCGTGCGGGCGCGTGCGGTCCTGGCCGATGGTTCTGCGCGTGCAAAACTGGACGCCTATGTCGCCTGCACCCGGCAGATTGCCCTGCAGGCCTGACCGCTTCCCACCGCACCGGCAAGCACGCGTCGGCATCCTCACAACACCGCTGGCATGCTGCGCGCTGGCGCGTGGCGGTCAGTTGCGGCCGTCTTGACCGATAATGCCCGCCCGCCAGGACCCGATACGATGAGCGACATCCTCAACACCATCCTTGCCCGCAAGGCCGAAGAAATCGCCGAGCGCAGTGTGCGCGTGCCGCTGGCCGAGCTGATCGCGCGCAGCGCCGACCTGCCGCTCACGCGCGGTTTTGCCAACGCCATGCAGGCCAGCATCGCCGCCGGCGAGCCGGCGGTGATCGCCGAAGTGAAGAAGGCCAGTCCGTCCAAGGGCGTGATCCGGCCCGACTTCCACCCGGCCGACATCGCGGTCAGCTATGAATTCGGAGGCGCCAGTTGCCTGTCGGTGCTGACCGACGTGGACTTCTTCCAGGGCGCCGATGCCTATCTGCAACAGGCGCGCGAGGCCTGCACGTTGCCGGTGCTGCGCAAGGACTTCACCGTCGACCCCTACCAGGTCTACGAAGCGCGCGTGCTCGGCGCCGATTGCATCCTGCTGATCGTCTCGGCACTGGACGATGCGCAGCTGGCCGAGCTCTCCGGCCTGGCCATGCAGCTGGGCCTGGACGTGCTGGTGGAAGTGCACGACATCGACGAACTCGAGCGCGCGGTGCAGGTGCCGGTGCCGCTGGTGGGCATCAACAATCGCAATCTGCGCACCTTCGAAGTGACGCTGCAGACCACGCTGGACATGCGCGCGGCCGTGCCGCGCGACCGCATCCTGGTCACCGAAAGCGGCATCGTCACTCCCGCCGATGTGCAGTTGATGCGCAGCCACGGCGTGAACGCGTTTCTGGTCGGCGAGACCTTCATGCGCGCGCCCGAACCCGGCGAGTCGCTGCGTCAGCTATTCTTTGCGCATGACTGAGGCGTATCCCGTACCGCGCGACGACGCACCGCTGGTGGTCTTCGATTTCGACCACACGTTGTATGACGGCGACTCCGGCAGCCATCTGTTCGCCTGGCTGATCAAGCGCAACCCGTTGCGTCTGCTGGTGGCGCTGTTGGCCTCGCCGATCCTCGGTCCGATGGTGGCGACGCTGCCGACCCGCCGCCGCGGCGTATCCGGTTATGTGTGGATCGCCACCTTCGGTCTGCACCGCACGCGCGAGTTCAACCGTTTCATCGATGCGTACGTGCTCAAGCACGAAGTGCAGATCCGGCAGCGCTTGTTGCCGCACGCCTTGAAGGTGTTCACCGATCACCGGGCTGCCGGCGACCGTGTGGTGGTGGCCACCGGCGCGCCGCCGGAACTGGCGCGCGCGATTCTCGGCTTTGTCGCGCATCAGGACGTGCCGGTGATCGGCAGCCTGGTCGGCCCCCGCCTGGGCGCGGTCACCGCGCGGCGTCACTGCCACAACGAAGAGAAGATGCGCATGCTGCGCGAGCGCGGCTATGCCGACATCGCCATCGCCTACTCGGACAGCACCGCGGATCTGCCGCTGTTGAAGGCGGCGCGCGCGCCGGTGGTGGTCAATCCGAAGGCCAATCGCGAAGCGCTGTTCCGGCAGGTGCTGCCGGCGGGCACGCCGATCCTCAACTGGGGGTGTCGCGATCGCGGTGGCAAGGCGCTGTAGCGCCTGGCGCCGGTAGCGGCGCGCATCCTGGCGGGCGCGGCAGGCATTCGAACCCGGCAGCTACCGCGCGGACACACCGCTGGCTTGGCGCGCATCTGGCGGCTGTTCACTGACATTTATTGGTCACGCCAAGCCCGCCGAAGCAGCAGGGAAGGGCAATCCGCTGGCAATGCACAGCGCGCACGCGGCACGTTACAGCGGAGCGCGCCCGGCTGCATCAGTCCGCATGCCGTGCGGCATGCGGTTCAAGCTGCGGCTGGTGCAGCACTGCACCAGCCGCGACCACGACCGCTTAGCGGGTGCCGTAGAGCACGACGGTCTTGCCGCGTGCATGCAGCAGGCCGTCGGCCTGCAGCTTCTTGAGCACGCGCCCGGCCATTTCGCGCGAACAGCCCACCAGCCGTGCCAGCTCCTGTCGCGACACGCGCAGCTGGGTACCCTGCGGGTGACTCATCGCTTCCGGCTCCTTGGACAGATCGTGCAGGGTGCGCACGATGCGGTCGGTCACGTCCAGGAACGCCAGGCGGCTGGCTTTCCTTGTGGTGTCGAGCAGCCGCTTGGACAGCTGAACGCCAATCGCGTACAGGATGCGGGGCGCATCCGGCGACAGGCTGGTCTGGAACAGCTGCTGCAGCCGCTCGTAGCTGATCTCGGCCAGCTCGCACTGGGTGCGGGTGCGCAAGATCACCTCGCGGGTGTCGGATTCGATGAACAACCCCATCTCGCCGACGAACTCGCCGCTACCGAAGTAGCCCAGCACCAACTCACGATCGTCATCTTCCTCGGCAATGATGCTCACCGAGCCACTGATCACGTAGTAAAGGGTGCCAGCCGGGTCTCCTGGCCGGAACACATCGGTCCGGGTCGGATAGCGCCTGCGATGGCTGTGCGCCAGGAAACGCTCGATCGTGCCCGCGTCCAGCGCCAGAGAGGGGGTAGCGTTACGTACCGTCGTAGTCACAACCGTCGTGTTTCCTGGGCTCATGGTAGTTCCGCGTGTAATTTCTGAAGCTTAACGGCATGAGTCATGCAAGGTAAACCATTCTTAACATCGGCATTTCGTTGCTGGGATCTTTGGCTCATAATTGTTTCCTTTCCCGCCTTCCATAAGGACAGACCGACGTGGTCAAGCCGTTGCCTCGCCTGAGGCTACAGGGGTTCAACAACCTCACCAAGGCGTTGAGCTTCAACATCTACGACGTCTGTTACGCGCGTACCGAAGAGGAGCGTCAGCGCTACATCGAATATATCGATGAGCAGTACGACGCCGATCGTCTGACGCAGATCCTGACCGATGTTGCCGAGATCATTGGCGCCAACATCCTCAATATCGCACGTCAGGACTACGATCCGCAGGGCGCATCGGTCACGATCCTGATCTCGGAAGAGCCCGTCATCGACAAAAAGCAGGCCGGCAAGGAGCTGATCTCCGATGCTGTGGTTGCTCATATGGACAAAAGTCATATCACTGTCCATACATACCCCGAGACGCATCCGCAGGAAGGCATCGCCACGTTCCGCGCCGACATCGACGTCGCCACCTGCGGCGTGATCTCGCCGTTGAAGGCGCTGAACTACCTGATCGAGAGTCTGGAGTCGGATATCGTGATCATGGACTACCGCGTCCGTGGCTTCACCCGCGATGTGAAGGGCAAGAAGCACTACATCGACCACAAGATCAACTCGATCCAGCACTTCCTCGCCAAGAACGTGAAGTCGCGTTACGAAATGTTCGACGTGAACGTCTATCAGGAAAACATCTTCCACACCAAGATGCACCTGAAGGACTTCGACCTGGACCAGTACCTGTTCGAGGAGCGCGCCAAGAACCTCTCGTTCAAGGAGCGCATGAAGATCGAAACGCTGCTCAAGCGCGAGATCGAGGAACTGTTTCACGGGCGCAACCTGAGCGAATAAGCGCAGCGAGCGAGCGGTTGCGCGACCTGCCTGCAGGCGCGCGAAAGAACCAAGGCGGGACGGCCCGCCACGCGACGACCTCGCGTTCCACAGCCGACGGCGGCCCAGTGTGCAAGCACTGGGCCGCTTTTTTTTTGTGCGTTTTTCAAGTGAGGAGTGATGCGATGCCCTGGATCTATCTGCTGCTGGCCGGCCTGTTCGAGATCGGCTTTGCCATGGGCCTGAAGTACAGCGACGGCTTCACCCGCCTGTGGCCGACGGTGCTGACGATCGGTCTGGCGGGCATCAGCCTGTGGTTCCTGACCCAGGCGCTGAAGACCATCCCGGTAGGCACCGGTTATGCGATCTGGACCGGGATCGGCGCGCTGGGCGTGACCATCGCCGGTATCGCGCTGTTCGGCGACAGCGCGTCGTGGTCGCGTCTGGCATGCATCGGCCTGATCGTGGCCGGCGTGATCGGGCTGAAGCTGGTTGGGTAGGCGTGGTCAGTCCTGCGTGGTCAGTCCCACTGTGTGGGCCTGACCCCCAAGGTTTGCTACGCAAACCTTGGGCCCCACGCGTAGTCAGTCCCACTGCGTGGGCCTGCCCCCCAAGGTTTGCTACGCAAACCTTGGGCCCCACTCCGCAGCATCCTATCCCCGCGCCTTCGGCGCGCCCCCTTAACAAAGGGGGCTATGCTCCAGTTGGGCGTTGCGAGGTGTGGGGCCTGGGTTGCTAGGTGTAGCCAGCCCCCAATCCTCGCCGGCTACAGCCGGTAGGCGACGGTCTTCATGAGCTTGGAGGCCAGGGCCATGGCGCTGGGGATCGGGGTCGGGAGCCTGCGTGCGCCTGCCTGTTCGGCCTGGTCGGCGTGGCGTGCCTCGTCGATCTTCATCACGCGCAGGATCGCGCGGCTGCGCTGGTCGATCTCCGGCAGGGTTTCCAGATGCTCATCCAGATGGGCTTCGACCTGGCGCTCGGTCTCGACCACGAAGCCCAGGCTCCAGTCGTCGCCGCGCAATCCGGCCAGGGCACCGAGGGCATAGCTGCCGGCGTACCAGAGCGGGTTGAACAGGCTGGGGCGGCTACCCAGCTCGTGCAGGCGGTCGGCGCACCAGGCCAGATGGTCGGTTTCCTCCTGCGCCGCCTCCAGCAGATGGTGCTGGGTGTGGGCATCGCGGGCGACAGCGGCCTGGCCGAAATACAGGCCTTGCGCGCACACCTCGCCGACATGGTTGATCCGCATCAACCCGGCGGCGTGGCGACGTTGGTCCGGTTCCAGTGCGACGTCGGGGGTGTCTGCGGCCGGGTTGGGCCGCTCGGCGGGCGGATTGCCGAATACCGTGTCCAGCGCGCGTTGCGCTTCGACCAGCAGCCGGTCGAGCGGGCCATGCAGTCGGAAAGAGGAGATCTGGGTCATGCGCCGATTCTGGCCCCCGGACCGACCCGCTGCCAACCCGCAGAGCTCCGACCAGCCGGCGACTTGCGTGGCCTTGTGCCGTCCCGTACAATCCCGCCTCTTCTGTTTCGCCTTCACAACGCGTGGCAAAGTTCCAGCGGTCATTGCCGCTGCAATCCGCCCGACCACTCAAGAGTTTTCTCATGACTACGTTCACCGCCAAGTCCGAGACCGTCCAGCGCGACTGGTATCTCGTTGACGCCGCCGGCAAGACGCTCGGCCGTCTGTCCACCGAACTGGCTCGCCGTCTGCGCGGCAAGCACAAGCCGGTCTATACCCCGCACGTCGATACCGGCGATTACCTTGTGGTGATCAATGCCGAAAAGATCGTGGTCACGGGCAACAAGCTGAAAGACAAGAAGTATCACCGCTTCACCGGCTATATCGGTAACCTGAAGACCGAGAGCCTGGAGCAGGCGCTGCAGCGCCACCCGGAGCGCGTGATCGAAATCGCCGTCAAGGGCATGCTGCCGAAGGGCCCCCTGGGCCGCACCATGTACCGCAAGCTCAAGGTCTATTCGGGTGCCGAGCATCCGCACGCCGCCCAGCAGCCGCAAGTTCTGGATATCTAATCATGGCTATCACGCAAAACTACGGCACTGGCCGCCGCAAGTCCTCCACCGCTCGCGTGTTCCTGCGCAAGGGTACCGGCAACATCACCGTCAACGACCGTCCGCTGGACGAGTTCTTTGGCCGTGAGACTGCGCGCATGATCGTGCGTCAGCCGCTGGAACTCACCAAGAACACCGAAAGCTTCGACATCCTGGTCACCGCCTCCGGCGGCGGCACCACCGGTCAGGCCGGTGCGATCCGTCTGGGCATCGCCCGTGCACTGGTCGAATACGACGAAACCCTGAAGTCCGAGCTGCGCAAGGCCGGCTTCATGACCCGTGACGCCCGCGAAGTCGAGCGTAAGAAGGTCGGTCTGCACAAGGCCCGTCGCGCAACCCAGTTCTCCAAGCGCTAATCCATCGCGTTTGCTGCGCCCCGGTTCGCCCGGGCGCCTGCTTCAAAAGCCCGGCCATGCCGGGCTTTTGTCGTTTTGGGGTTTGCGCATTGAGAGCCTGACATCGGCGGCCTGCGACGTGCCGTGTTGCGAGGCAGGTTTTTCCTTGGCCGGGCCTGGTGTTTTCGCAAGCGCTGGATGGCCATCTCGTGCCACGTGCTAGCGGTGGCGGCGCTTGCGCAGCGGCAAGCGTGATGCTTGCGTAGTGGTCAGTTCTGAGGGTAGTGCCTCTCTGCTGGGCGCCTGGCTGACGCAACATCCATTCCCGACGAGGGCGGGGTGGGGTCGTCGCCTGCAGCGATCCCTAGTCCGGCCTCGGGACGGCGTAGTTGCGTGTGCGATACATCCTCGCTGGCTGCGCGGATGCCGGGCAGAGGTGATCGCGCAACAAAAAAGGCCCGATCGTCAGATCGGACCTTCTGTGTTTGGCTGCCCCGGATGGATTCGAACCACCGATGCCTGAGTCAGAGTCAGGTGCCTTACCGCTTGGCGACGGGGCAATAAAACGTGTTGGGCCAAGATTATTGCATGCCTGTGTGTGCATGAACACCTTGGTGGCTATGGGTGGACTCGAACCACCGACCCCAGCATTATGAGTGCTGTGCTCTAACCGGCTGAGCTACATAGCCTAGGGAGCCGGCAATTCTTACCAAGCGCTTGCCTGTTGTCAAGCATTTCGTTTTCAGCTTGTGAGCCGGCCGTCGCCGTGGCAGAGTCGGTGACAGTAGATTTTCAGGAGTCCGCATCGTGATCGATCCGGACGGTTTCCGGCCAAACGTCGGCATCGTGCTGATGCGAGAGGATGGTCAGGTGTTCTGGGCACGACGTGTGCGCAGGGACGGCTGGCAGTTCCCGCAAGGCGGCATGAATACCGACGAGACACCCGTAGAAGCCATGTACCGCGAGTTGCGCGAAGAAACCGGGTTGTTGCCCGAGCATGTCGAATTGCTCGGTGCGACCCCTGGATGGCTGCGCTATCGCCTGCCCAGCCGGGCAGTACGGCGCAACGAGCGTCAGGTCTGCATTGGCCAGAAACAGGTGTGGTTCCTGTTGCAGTTCACCGGCCACGAATCTCATCTCAAGCTCGACCACACCGATACGCCCGAGTTCGATCACTGGCGCTGGGTGGATTTCTGGTACCCGGTCGAGCATGTGGTGATGTTCAAGCGCGGGGTCTATGCGCGCGCGCTGCGCCATCTGGCTCCACTGGCGCAGACCATCGCGGGCTCCGCGGCGGTTGGAGTGATGCCCGAGCGCGCGCTGGAGGCCTGGTTGCCAGGCAGCAGCGCGGCCGGGCACGACAGTCCGCGCAAGCGTCCACGCAAGCGGGGCGGGCCTCGTGCGGTACGGATTAATAATGATTAACGTTTGGAATTGACACCTATTCTCGTTTGCGGTGGAATCAGTGCCGGTCCTCTCCGGATCGCCAGCACCCGACCGATACCGTGTACGTCTGCATCTGTAATGGGGTCACCGACCACCAGATCCGCGAAGCGGCCGAGAATGGCTGCGCCAGCCTGGCCGAGCTGACCATGCGCACCGGCTGTGGTTCGAACTGTGGGTCGTGCCTGGAGATGGCGGGCGACGTGCTGAGCCAGGCCCATGCGAGTCGCGCCCTGCCGCTGCCCATGCTCGGGCTTGCCAGCGCTGCCTGAGCGTTCTCCGGGGCGCTGTTGATAGCTGATGCCGAGAGCGGATTGCCGGGGGGGGCGGCTCCCACTGAAGCCGTCCCCCGCGCCACCAATGCGCTGTCGGTCGGTCGCTTTCCTGGCTGCTGGCGGTCACGTGGTTGGTCAGGATCGACTGCAGTCATGGTTCGCTCCACAGTCTGGAGTGACTGTTCGACGGAGATCGATGGGCGCGTCGTTCCCGCTGCAGGCCGGATGACGGCCCATCCGGGATCGGACAAGCGTCCCGCAACTGATCACGATTCGCGTTCCTTCATGCGCTGCGGCAACACGCTACAGTGCGGCCGGCTCACTGTCTCGGAGACATCGCATGAAGGGCGATACCAAGGTCATCGAGTACCTCAACAAGGTGCTCTACAACGAACTCACTGCGATCAACCAGTACTTTCTGCACGCCAAGATGTTGAAGAACTGGGGCCTGAAAGAGCTGGCCGAGCACGAGTACAAGGAATCCATCGACGAGATGAAGCATGCGGACAAGCTGTCCGACCGCATCCTGTTTCTCGAAGGGCTTCCGAATTTTCAGGCGCTGGGCAAGCTGCGTATCGGCGAGAACCCCACCGAGATGTTCCGCTGCGATCTGGCGCTGGAGCGCGAGGCGGTCGCCGTGCTGCGCGAGGCGGTGGCCTATGCGGAGACCGTCAACGACTACGTGAGCCGCCAGCTGCTGGTGGACATCCTGGAGTCGGAAGAAGAGCACATCGACTGGCTGGAAACGCAACTGGATCTGGTGGCGCGCATCGGCGAGCCGAATTACCTGCTGACCAAGCTGGACGACTGAGGACGCTCAGTGCGGTGCTGGTCAGCGTTGTGTTGAAATCAGCGCAAGAGGGGAGTCAGTAAGCGCTTGCACTGCGGGGGAGCATGCAGGCGCTGTGGGCGGTGCATGGGTGTTGTGCCGTAGCTGTGATTGTCCGCATGTGGCTTCGCGCGCACCCTCACCCCAACCCCCGCGCCCCGGCCCGCGATTGCGACGCGGGCGCTGCAGGGCACGCGCGCCAGTGGCGCGCAAACCGTGCCTTCTCGCCCCGGCGGGAGAGGGGCGAGATTTTTCTTCGCGGAATGTCTTCGACTGCGTCGCCTGGCCGGTTCTTGTCGTCGGCTCCAGGCTTGCGCGGTTCAGCCGGCTGCGCGGGTTCCGGCTTGCAGGCGGGCGACCTGGCCGAGCAGTGCCAGGCGGGCGCGTGCGTATTCGGCGATGACCAGCGCCACCATCACCGAGGGGCGTTCGACGGTGCCGGTGCGCGCGGCCAGTTCGATCCGGCGCGCGGCATTGGCCAGCGCCTGGGCGCCGACGTTGGCGCTGGAGGATTTGAGCGTATGCGCCAGGTCGCGCAGCTGCATGCTGTCGCGATTGGCGGCTGCGGTTTCCAGGTGTTCGATGATGCCCGGCGCATCTTCCAGGAACAGCCGCAGGATGGTGGCGGTGTCCGCGCCCGCCACCTCGTACAGCTCATCGATCACGCTGTTGTCCAGGATCGGCAGGGCGCGCGCCTGCGCGGCGGCGCTGGCGCTTTCGGGATCGACGTCGGCCTGGCTGCCAGTGGCCGGGCCAGGCAACAGCGGTTGGCGTGGCAGCCAGCGTTGCAGGCAGGCGTCGAGCTGCTCGCGCGCGACCGGTTTGGACAGATAGTCGTCCATGCCGGCGGCCAGGCAGCGCTCGCGATCGCCGGCCATGGCGTTGGCGGTCATCGCCACGATCGGGATCGGGCGGCCGCCGCTTTCGGTTTCCATCGCGCGCCAGCGGCGGGTGGCGGCATAACCGTCCAGCACCGGCATCTGGCAATCCATGAAGACCATGTCGTAGCGGGTGGACTCCATGCTGCTCAGCGCGGCTTCGCCATCGGTGGCGGTGTCGGCGTCGAAACCGAGCACGGCCAGCAGTTTCTGCGCGACCAGCAGGTTCACCGGGTTGTCTTCCACCAACAGGATGCGCACTTCGCGCGCGTTGGCCAGCGCCGGCGTGATCGGCTCGGGAATCATCGCCGCGGCCAGCGTGGCCGCGTGGGCCGGCCTTGGATCGGGCGGAAGCACCAGCGAACGCAGGGTTTCGTCCGGACTCTGGCGTGGTACCAGGGTGGCATTGTCCTGCAGCTCGGACGGCACCGGCTCGTCGCCGTACAGCCAGATCAGGCGCGCGCCGCTGAGGTCGTCCGGACGGACAAGTGCGCGATGCAGGGCGCGCGCGCTGTAGCGCAGCGTGTCGTGGTCGGCGATGACGCAGCGAAAGCCTTCGCTGTCGCTGTGGCGACGCAGCCGTTCCAGCGCTTCCTGGGTGGTTTCCATCAGCAGGTGCGACACGCCCCAGCTGTCGAGCAGGTGCTTGAGGCGTTGCGACAGGCGCGTGTCGGAACTGATCACCATCACCGGCGCGGCATCGGCACCGGTGTTCTGCTGCAGATCGCCGATGACCTTGAGCAGTGGAATTTCGAACCAGAACGTGGCGCCGCGCGCGGGCTCGGACTCCACGCCGATGCGACCGCCCATCAAGTCGATGATGCGCTTGCAGATCGCCAGTCCCAGACCGGTGCCGCCGTACAGGCGCGTGGTGGAGGCGTCGGCCTGGGCGAAGGAGCGGAACAGACGTGCCTGCTGATCCGGGGCGATACCGATGCCGGTGTCGCGCACCTGGAAGCGCAGCAGATGCTGGGCGCGGGTTTCGCCCAGGCGACGCAGCTGGATGTCGACGCTGCCGCGCTCGGTGAACTTGATCGCGTTGCCGATCAGGTTGCCCAGCACCTGGCGCAGGCGGATCGGGTCGCCGCGCACCAGCAGGCGTACCGACGGCTCGATATCCAGCCCCAGGCGCAGCTGCTTGCCTTCTGCGGTGCGCTGCAACAGCTGCACGACGCCGTCGAGCAACTCGCGCAGGTTGAAGGTGGTGATCTCCAGTTCGAGCCTGTTGGCTTCGAGTTTGGAGTAGTCGAGGATGTCGTCGACGATGCGCAGCAACTGCAGCGAGCTGCCGGTGGCGGTCTGCAGCATGTCGCGCTGGTCCAGGCTGAGCTGGCCGCTGGAGATCAGTTCCAGCATCGGGATGATGCCGTTGAGCGGGGTGCGGATCTCGTGGCTCATGGTGGCCAGGAATTCGCCCTTGGCCAGCGTGGCGGCCTCGGCGGCCTGCTTGGCCCGCAACAGTTCCTGTTCGAGCTCGCCGTGGCGCCGCAGCTCCTGCTGCAGGCGCTCACGGGCGACGTCGGCTTCTTCCAGCCGTTGCGCCAGTGCGTGCTGCGTGCGCGCGCTGCGGTCGTTGGCAACTGCGGCGCATAGACCGAACACCACTGCCAGTGCTGCAGATACCGTCGTCACTGCGCGCCACGGCCCGTCGATGGCCGACCACTGCAGGCCCACACCCAGCGCTGCAACCAGCGCGGTCAGCACGGCCAGGCTGCTCCAGGCGCGAAGGCCTCCTGCCCGCGCTGTCACTCAGAGCACCGCGTTCGTGAAGTCGAAGTCCAGCTCCTTGCCGACCGTCTGCACCAGGTTGCCCTGGATGAAGTCCACGCCGCTCATCCACATCGCCGCGGCGGCCTGCGGGTCTTCGATGCGCTGGCCGATGATCAGCAGGCCGTGCTGGTGGACGATATTGATCACGCTGCGCAGTTCATCGCGGACTGCCGCGTTGCCGTGGGCATCGGCGAAACGGCTGGCCATGCGCACGAAGCTCAGCGGCAGCTGGCTCAGCAGCGCGTTGGCCTCGTCGCCGGGCTCGAACTGACTCAGGCAGAACTGCACGCCGACCGGCATCAATCTGGCGCAGAACTGCTGCACGGTGACCGCGTGGATCAAGGCATCGTCCAGGCGCAGGTCGACGATCAACGATTGCCCGGCCACGCCGCGCTCGACCAGCGCCTTGAGCAGCCAGTCGGCAAAGGCATCGCGCGCCAGCGTACGCGGCGACTGCGACACGAACAGCCGCAGCGGCGGATGGGCATGCTGGTACAGATGCAGCAGGCCGAGCGCGTGGTCCATGACCTGCTGGTCGAGATCGGCGATGCGTCCGGCCGCTTCGGCGGCGGGAATCACCTGGCCTGCCGACAGCAGCGTGCCGTCGGCCTGGCGCAGCCGCAGCAGCACCTGGTATTGCGCAGTGTCGCCGCCGGCCACCGCCACGATCGGTTGATACGCCAGTTCGAGCTGGCCTTCGACCAGGCGCAGTTGCTCCTGTTGTTCGGCCTGGCTGGGGGCCAGATAGGCCTGCACGCCGTCGCTGCGCAGGCGTGCCTGCAGCGCGGTGCGCTCGACTGCTTCCAGCGCGCTGCCGGTGTCGTCGAAGCCGCGGCCCAATGCTGCCACGCCGATGGCGCAGCGCACGTGCACCGATTCTTCTTCGCGCACCGGGAAGGCATGGGCCGACAGCCGCTGGCGGATTTCCAGCGCCTGTTGTTCCAGGTTGGCTTCGGGCATGTCCACGCCCAGCAGCAGGAAGCTGTTGTCGTTCAGGCGTGCCAGCGGGTACGGGTGCGCGGCACTGGCCAGGCGATGCCCGGCCTGGGTCATCAGGCGCTCGTAGGCGGCATAGCCATAGCGCTCACGCAGGCCGAGCGCGCTGGCGATTTCGATGAAGAACAGCCCGCCGGCCTGCCTGCGCGCCAGCGCATCGGCGAGCAGTTCCATCACGCGACCGCGCGTCGGCAGGCCGGTTTCCGGATTGCTGCGCACGCTGACCTGTTCGCCGGCCTGCTGCAGCGCCTGCTGGCGTGCGCGGCGGATGCGGTTGGACACCGCGGCGATCAGGTGACGTGGGCGGATCGGCTTGGTCAGGAAATCGTCGGCGCCGCTGTCGAGCACTTCGAACTGACGCTCCGGATCCGGGTCGCCGGTGAGAAATACGATCGGCAGCAATTGCTGGCCGGGCTGCTGGCGGATCAGGGTGGTCAGGCGGATGCCGTCCAGCTCGGGCATATGCAGGTCCATCAGGATCAGATCCGGGTGGTAGTCCTGGATCGCCTGCGGCACGCTGGCGGCGGTCATTTCCACCCGCGCATGCATGCCGGCGCCGTGCAGCACGCTCTGCGCAAACAGCGCCTGCGAGCGGTCGTCCTCGACGATCAGCACGCGGTACGGCGCATCGGCGGCGACGTTGTCATCGCCCTCGCGCGGCGTTGAGGTACCCGATGGCGTCGGCGCTGCTGCAGTCGCGTCGGCGCTGCTGCCTGATGCAACGGCTTGCACCGGCGCCATCGGCACGATCGATGCGGGTCCGGCAGCGAGCGCAGGCGCCCGAATGATGGCCGCGCTTACCGGCTCAGCCAGGTTGGACGCCGCTGCGGCCTCGTCGGCCCAGCGGTGCCAATAGTCGGCCGGCGGCGTCTCGGCGCGCAGTGGACGATTACGCGTGGCGGTGTCGTCACGGGTGAAAGGAACCGGATCTCGGGCGGCCATCGATACTCCCTGCAGTCGCGATGATTATGCGATGAACTTCACGATAGCGGAGAGCGACGTGCAGCCGGCGTGGTGGCAGAGCGTATCGGCGCAACCAGCCGACGCATGCCCCGCCACAGCAATCGCCACACCCACCACACCACCAGCGTGGCCAGCACGCTGGAGCCCACCGCAATACTGAGCGCCAGCCATGGGTGCGCCAGTGCCAGCGCCAGTGCGGTGGTGGCGATGGTGTCTTCGGCCAGCGAGGCCACCCAGTTGCTGGCCGGTTCCGGCGAGGTGTTGAGCAAGGCGCGGGTGCCGGCCTTGAGGGTATGGCTGGTCAGCGCCACGCCGGCGCCGGCGGCCAGCACGCCCGTGCTCAGATCGCCATCCGGCGACAGCGTGGCCGCGGCCAGGAAGGCGCCGGCCGGCACGCGTGCCAGCGTCTGCAACAGGTCCCAGCCCGAATCCACGCCGGGGATCTTGTCGGCGAAGAATTCGGCCACCGCCAGTGCACCGGACGTGCCCAGCACCCACCACGACTGCGCCGGATGCAAGGCGGGCGGCAGCTCGATCCAGCCGAGCAGGCCGGCCAGGCCGACACCGAAGACGGTGAGATAGACACGGATGCCGGCCAACCAGGCCAGCAGGATGCCGATCACGAACAGATGGGCTTCGCTCATGGCGTTGCTTCCTGCGAACAATGCGGAACTATCGGATAACCGCCGGTCCAGCGCCAGCGCGGCGGTTGCCGACGCTCTGGCACACTACGCCGCCCATGACTGCGCCGGCCCGTCCGGACCCGATGCCCATGCGACCAGCCGCACGCATTCAGATCGTCCAACGTGACCCCGGCGGTGGCCGTTCCAGCGGCCGCTGGCTGTGGCCGGTGATCGCGCTGGTGTGGCTGGCATCGCTGGGCGGGGCGTGGTGGATGGCCAGCCGGACTGCCGCGCCGCGTCTGGTCGAGGCCGAGGCGGCACTGCAGCAGGCGCAGCGCAGTCAGGCTCAGCAGCGTCGGCAGATCGCGCAGTTGCAGCAGCGTCAGGTCAATCTGGCGATGTCCGACAAGATCAGCCGCGCCGCCAACACCGAGGTGCAGGCGTCGCTGGCCGAGCGCGACGAACAGATCGCCGCACTGCGCGCGGATGTGGCGTTCTACGAGCGCCTGGTGGGCTCCACCGCGCAGCGCAAGGGGCTCAACGCGCACTCGGTGCAATTCACCGCCGAGGCCGGCGGCACCTGGAACTACAGCGTGGTGCTGACCCAGAACCTCAACCGCGGCGCGATCAGCCAGGGCCAGCTGCGTTTTGCGGTGGAAGGCGTGCGTGCCGGCAAGCTGGTCACGGTGAGCTGGAACGAGCTGCATCAGAAGCCTGACGCTGCCGGGCAGCCGTACTCGTTTCGCTATTTCCAGCAATTGGACGGCAGCGTGATCCTGCCGGAGGATTTCACTCCGCAACGTGTCAAAATCTCCCTGAGCGGCGATGGGGCGCCGGTCAATCAGACATTCGATTGGAAAGTCGCCGGGAATGGCGCGGGGGAGTAGCTCATGTTCGGAAACAAATCCAACCGTGGTGCGCAGACCGTGGTCGACACCTTGATCGGGCCGCAGGTGGTCATCCGCGGCGACCTGATGTTCAGTGGCGGGCTGTATGTGGAAGGCCGCATCCTGGGCAAGGTGATTGCGGACGACGGCGCCAGCGCCACCTTGACGGTGGCCGAGCAGGGCAGCATCGAAGGCGAGGTGCGCGCGCCGGTGGTGATCATCAACGGCCAGTTGACCGGCGATGTGCATGCTGCCGAGCGGGTCGAACTGGCCGCCAACGCGCGGGTGCAGGGCAATGTGCATTACCAGGTGGTGGAGATGAGCGCCGGCGCGCAGCTCACCGGCCGCCTGATCCATGCCGCCACCGCCGGGGCGACCGCTGCGTTGCCGGCGCCGGAGGTCGGCCGCGCCGAGCTGGTCAAGGCCTTGCAGGCCGAGCCTGCCGACGCCTGAGGGCGTGGCCTGCGGCTGAAGCGGGGTGTCGGGTTTGGCAGGCAGCGCTTGAAGTGGGCCCGCCTGGCCCCCATGCTGATGCCATGAGCACGCTCGTTTCGCTTCCCACCGCCGCCCCGGCCCCGGACTATCAGTCCATCGACCGGCCGCTGAACTTTTCCGTGGCCGCCGCCAGCAAGGTGCGCGAGCTGATCCAGGAAGAAGGCAACGCCGAGCTGGCGTTGCGTGTCTATATCCAGGGTGGCGGCTGTTCCGGCTTCCAGTACGGCTTCGAGTTCGACGAGAACCGCGCCGAGGACGACCTGGCCGTGGCCACCGACGGGGTGACGTTGCTGGTCGACCCGCTGAGCCTGCAGTACCTGATGGGGGCCGAAGTGGACTACACCGAAAGCCTGACCGGCGCGCAGTTCGTGATCCGCAATCCGAACGCCAAGACCACCTGTGGGTGCGGTAGCAGCTTCAGCGTCTGACGCAACGCGGTTGCCGTCGTTCGGGCGCTTGTGTCTGATGCGGCGGTCGAGTTGCGGCGATCTGCTGCCTGCTGCTTTCTCAGGTTCAACACGGTGTAGCGATTGCGTCAGCGGCGTGAGTGTGGCGATAGGGCCTCACGCTGTGTGTCGCTTGCGCGCGCTGTGTGTTTCGGATGCGAAGTGCGAAGCGTGTCTCGTGACACCGACACCGACACCGTTAGCCGGGCGGATTTTAAAACGCCGATCGATGCGATCCGTGCATGATCGCCAAGGGGTTGGTATAGCGCTACGCGCTATCGATGTGCACGTCTGACGCGCTGTAAACATTTGCGTGCTGCGGGTCTTGCCATGCGCGCGCAAGCTTCGTGCGCGTGAGCTGGAGTGCGTACGGCGACCGCCATGCTGTACGCATGCCCCGCGCTGGTGCCGGGCCGTGTCGACGTCTGAACGCGCGCCGCCAGCCGGGCCCGCATCCGTGGTGCGCTGCTTGCGGGCGATGCCGATTATCGGCAGGCTTGCGCCGATGTCAGAGTCTTCTTTTTCAACCTCCGGTTTTGCCTTCACCCATGCGCCGCTGGATCGTGGCGATCTGCTGCGTGACGATCCCGATGCGCTGGCGCGTCTGTGGCCGCAAGGCCGCGTGCTGCTGCTCGATGCCAAGGGCACTGCGCTGGCCGACGCGGATGGCCGGCCGCTGCTGATGGACGGTGCCGTGCTTGGCGACGGGCCGGACGGAGCGATCTTTCTTGGGCTGCGCGATGACGTGGGCTGGTTCTGCCTGCCGTCCGATGTGCCTGGTGTGGAAGCGCCGCAGCGCATCGACCTGCGCCAGGCTGCCGCCGATTGGCCGGCAGACATGTCCACCGCGTTCGCCTATGCACGCGCGATGCTGCACTGGCAGTCGCGCACGCGCTTTTGCGGTGTCTGCGGCGGGGCGATCGCGTTCCGCCGGGCCGGCTTCATCGCCCATTGCACGCAATGTCAGACCGAGCATTACCCGCGCGTGGACCCGGCGATCATCGTGGCGGTCAGCGATGGCGCGCGCTTGTTGCTGGGGCGTCAGGCAAGCTGGGCGCCGGGGCGCTACTCGGTGCTTGCCGGCTTTGTCGAACCCGGCGAGTCGCTGGAGCAGACCGTGGCGCGGGAGGTGTTCGAGGAAACCCGCGTGCACGTGCAGGACTGCCACTATCTGGGCGCGCAACCGTGGCCGTTCCCGGGCGCGTTGATGTTGGGCTTCAGCGCGCGCGCTGCGGCAAGCGAAGTGCCGCAGGTCACCGGTGAGCTGGAAGATGCGCGCTGGGTCAGCCATGCCGAGGTCACTGCGGCCCTGGACGGCGAAGGCGAGATCGGGCTGCCGCCGCGCATTTCCATTGCGCGTGCGCTGATCGAGCATTGGCATCGCGCGCATGGTTGAGCCGGGGCGAGCGCTGCAGCGCAGGCAGATCGGGCGCGCGTACATCGGCTCGGCTAGACTCGGCTGAGGAGGCCCACCCATGTTCACCACCCTGGTTGCTGTCGTCGTCGCACTTGCGCTGGGCCACCTGGCGCCCGCTCAGGTGGCGCGGCTGCGGCGTTTCGAATGGTTCGGCCAGTGGCTGCGCCGGCTGGACAGTCATGCGGCCGGGCGCGGTGTGTGGCAGGGGCGCTATGGCGTCGCGCTGGCGCTGTTGCCGGCCTTGCTGGTGGTGTTGCTGCTGCAATGGCTGCTGGACGACGTGTGGCGCGGGTTCTGGGCCTTGCTGTTCGGTGTGGCGGTGCTGGCCTGGACCTGGGGGCCGCGCGACCTGGACCGCGATGTGGAAGCGGTGATCGACGCCGACGCGCCGGGCGCGCGCCGCGATGCGATTGCGCAATTGCAGGCAGCCGGCGGCAGCGTGCACGAGGATGCGCCGTCGCTGGTGGAAGCGGTGGTGGTCAACGGGTTGCGGCGCTGGTTCGCAGTGCTGTGGTGGTTTTTGCTGCTGGGGCCGTTCGGTGCGGTGCTGTACCGGCTGACGGCGCTGGCGGTGGAAAGCCCGCTGTCGGTGCTGCTGCCGCCACGCAATCTGGCCGGCGCGCGCTGGCTGCTGGCCGCGCTGGAATGGCCGGTGGCGCAGTTGATCACGGTGTCGATGGCGCTGGTGGGCAATTTCGATACGGTGTTTCGCGCCTGGCTGCAGGCGCATGGCAACCGCTGGTCGCTGGAGCCGCATTTTCTCGGTGCGGTGGCGCGTGCCAGCGTCAGCGCCGAGCTGCGCGAGGAAGCGCACGACTACACCGATTCGGGGCTGGTGCCGGTTTGGCGCCGCCTGCCGGAAGTGCGCGATGCGATGAGCCTGGTCTGGCGCGTGCTGCTGTTATGGATGGTGGTGCTGGCGTTGCTGGTGATTGCCGGATGGGTGCGGTAGGCGCCGTGATGCGTGGCGCGCCGCCGCGCGTTGCAATATCACCGCATCAAGCGGTTGTTCGCGGCTAACCCGGTGCCAGCAGCGTAAAGGGATAGCACGGCAAATTCCGTGCAACCCAATACATCGGCAACGCCCATAACCAGAACTTCGGCTCTGACATGACGGCCACGACGGGTGCGAACCAGCGCGCGCGCCAGCCGGCTTTCCAGGCGATCAGGCCGGGCAGGGTGAACAGGCCGAGCACCGCAGCCGGGTTCATGGCAAAGGCGCCGGGGAGATCGAGGTGCACCAGCGCATACAGCGCGCGGGTCATGCCGCAACCGGGGCAGTAGCAGCCGGTCACGGCACGGAAGACGCAGGGCGGGAACGGGCTGTTGCTCACGTTCGGATCGAAGCGATACAGCAACGACACGCCGAAGGCGGCCACGCTGGTGGCCGCCCCGAGTCCAAGCCAATGGCGTGGACGCAGTTCCATTACCGCATGTGCTGCAACTGCTGCATGTAGTCCATGTAGCCCTGCATGCCGCCGGTGGCCACCATGCCGATGTTGATCAGCAGGCCGATCACGGCCAGCACGCTGGTCACGATGCACCAGGTCTTGGCGGTGTTGGAGGCACGACGTGCGCCGTCGATGTCGCCCTGGTTGAGCAGGCCGTTGACCTTGCTGGAGAACACGATCGCCACGATGCCGCTGATCAGGGCCGGGCAGCACAGGCAGAAGCCGAGCACGGTGGAGACGATCGCCCAGATCAGGTGATTGGGGACCGGGCCGGGTGCGGCGCTGGACGAGGGATGGATCGGCGGTGGGATGGCACTCATGGTGAAGCTCCTTGGGTGGTAAACAACAGCGAGTGGTAAACAACAGCGAGATGGTGCAGCGCGTGGGGAAAGGCAGTGACGGGCCGCGCAGGCAGCGTCCGCCGGTCACGGCGAACGCGTCTGGCACGATGATGTGGCGTACGACGACTTCCCCCGGTCCTTCTTGTCGCGCCCGCTAGGCGAGCGCGGCGGCAATACGTGCAATGGCGCACAGGCTACTCGCGGCACGCGACGGACGCAAAGCCCGCGCGGCCACACTCATGGCTGATCCTGACGCAGTGCGCGGACCTGCTGTTCGAGCAGCGCGGCGGTCGCGGCGTTGCCGGGAACCGCTGCCGCGGCGGCCACTTCGATGTGCGCGCGCATCCGGCGCGGCACGCGCATGCGGGCCAGGCGGGTGTCGCGGCGGCTCCACATGCTCGACCACATGCCACGCAGCGCCATCGGAATCACCGGCACCTGGCGGCGTTGCAGGATCTTTTCCACGCCCGATTTGAACGGCGCGATCTCGCCATCCCGGGTCAATGCGCCTTCGGGGAAGATGCACACCAGCTCGCCGTCGGCCAGCGCCGTATCGATACGGTCGAAGGCCTGCTGCATCAGCGCGGGATCTTCGCGCGCGCCGGCGATCGGGATCGCCTTGGCGGTGCGGAAGATCCAGCGCATGACCGGGATGCGGAAGATCTTGTAGTACATGACAAAGCGCACCGGGCGCGGGATCACCGCCGACAGGATCAGCGCGTCCATGTAGCTGACGTGGTTGCACACCAGCAGTGCGGCGCCTTCGTCGGGCACGTGGCGGTCGATGTCGCGCGCGCGCAGCCGGTACAACACGCTCACCAGCACCCAGCTGAGAAAGCGCATCAGGAACTCGGGCACCAGGGTGAAGATCCACAGCGCCACCAGCGTATTGGCCAGCGCCAGGGCCAGGAACACCTGCGGAATGCTCAGGCCCGGCAGCGGAATGCGCACGCCCAACAGCACCAGCTGCGGCAACTGCAGCGCGATGCCGATGATGGCGGCGGTGACGATGAACAACGAATTCTGGATGTTGAGCCCGGCGATCACGCGCGAGAGTTCGGCCTTGGGCGTGCGGCTCTGGATCAGCGCGAACAACGGCACCACGAACAAACCGGTGAACAGGCCGATGCCGACCAGATCCACGATCAGGCGCACGCTGCCGGCCTGCTGCACGAACTGGCCGATCGACAGATCGGTGGCAGGCGCGGCACCGGGACGCGCGAAATACAGGTCCAGCAGAAATGCGCTGATGCCGAACGCGCCCAGCGGTACCAGGCCGATTTCCACGGTGCGCCCGGACAGCCGTTCGCACAGCAGCGAACCCACGCCGGTGCCGATCGAAAACAGCGCCAGCGCGAACACGTACAGGTCCTGCTGCCCGCCAAGATTGATCTGCGCGTAGGTCGGCAACTGCGCGGTCAGCACGGTGCCGACGAACCAGAACCACGACACCCCGAGCACGGCGTTGCGCACCGCCGGCGTGCGCCGGGTCAGGCGCATGATGGCGCGCGATTCGGGGATGGGGTTCCAGTTGATGGTCAGCTCCGGCGCGCCGGCATCGACCTTGGGCACCAGCCGCGCGACCAGGTTGCCGGTGACGGCAATGGCAATGACCGCGGTGGCCGCGGCCTCCGGCCCGTGGCTGCCGGCGATCTGGAAGATCAGCCCGCCGAAGATCATGCCGCACAGGATCGAGATGGAGGTGCCCATCTCGACCAGGCCGTTGCCGCCGGTGAGTTCCTCCGGTTTGAGCACCGAGGGCAGGATCGAATACTTCACCGGCCCGAACAGCGTGGACTGCAGGCCGGTGCAGAACAGCGCGATCAGCAGGATCACCATGTTCTCGGTGACAAACCCCACCGCCGCCAGCGACATGATCGCGATCTCCATCGTGGTGGTGATCACGATGAGCTTCTGCTTCTCCAGCTTCTCGGCGATCTGCCCGGCCAGCGCGGAGAACAGGAAGTACGGCAGGATGAACAGGGCCGGCGCCAGATTGGTGTACAGCGTGCGCTGCGCCGCATCGATGCCCAGGTAGAACAACAGGCCGATGATGGCCTGCCGGTAGACGTTGTCGTTGAACGCGCCCAACGCCTGCACGGCGAAGAACGGCAAGAAGCGGCGCTGCCTGAGCAGGGCGAACTGACTGTGACCGGACATGCAGTTTCCTTTACGAACGCGCGCAGCCTAGCAGGCTTCCACGGCGCGCTGCTGCATGGCCGATGCGCTCAGCGCGGCACGCGTGCCGATGGCGCACGTCGCGCGGCCTGGGCGCGCAGCAGCGCCATGAAGGCACGGGCGGCCGGGGTGGGATCGGGCCGCCACACCGCATAGGTCGAAAAGCCGAAGCGCTCCTTCAGTGCGACCGTCACCACCCCGCGCATGGCCGCGGCCATGGTCTGCGGCACGATGCCCACGCCCAGGTCGGCGGCGACCAGTTCGCGCATCAGATCGGCGTGGGTGACCTCGTATTGCTGGCGCTGCCGCACGCCGGCCTGCGCGAAGGCCGCATCGACGATGCCGCGCACGCCGGCGCCGGCGATCAGCCCGGCCATCGGCTCGTCGTCCAGTTCGGCCAGCGCCACCCGCTTGCGCGTGGCGAAGCGATGGCCGGGCGCCACGATCAAGGCCAGGGCTTCCTCGTGCAGCAGCAGACGCTGTTCCGGCACCGCGACCTGCGGGCCGACGCCGACCAGCGCCACATCCAGCCGGCCTTCGCTCAGGTCGTGCAGTAGGGCCTCGCTCATGGCGGTGCGCAGGTGCACGTCCACCCGCGCATGCGCGCTGCGAAACGCGCGCAGCAGCATCGGCAGCTGCACGGTGGTGAGCGAGGAGATCTGCCCCAGCGTGAGCCGGCCGCGCACCGTGCCCAGGGCCTGGGCCATTTCCTCGTGCAGGCGCTCGGCCGCGCGCAAGGTGGCGCGGGCGTTGTGCAGAAAGACCTCGCCGGCGGCGGTGGGCCGCACCCGACGGGTGCCGCGCTCGAACAGGCGTGCGCCAAGGGTTTCCTCGATCTTGGCGACCTGGTGGCTGAGCGCCGATTGCACGGTGTTGCAACGGCGCGCGGCGGCGGTGAAGCCGCCTTCCTCGGCCACGGCCACGGCGAACTCCAGTTGGCGCAGGGTCAGCATGCGATCTCAAAACACGATGGACACGGTGAAAACAATACATTGGAAAGATGCCGCGTCGCTGCCCACACTGCGCCCATTCCTTCAGCAGGCACCTGCCATGACCGTCGAACCGATTGCCCCCCCATTGCCGCGCCGGCTGGTGATGTTGATGGCCGCCGCCACCGGGCTGGCGGTGGCGAGCAACTATTACGCGCAGCCCTTGCTGGAAACGCTGGCGCAGGCGTTCGGGATCCAGGTGCGCAGTGCCGGCGCGGTGGTGACCGCCGCACAGCTGGCCTACGCGGCGGGGCTGTTATTGCTGGTGCCGCTGGGCGACCGGCTGGAGCGGCGCGGGCTGATCGTCGGCCTGTTCGTGCTCAGTGCGTTGGGCCTGCTGGTAAGCGCCGCTTCGCACAGCTTCGGCATGTTGCTGGCCGGCACGATCGTGACCGGTGCCAGCTCGGTGGCAGCGCAGATCCTGGTGCCGTTCGCCGCGACCCTGGCCGCCCCGCACGAGCGCGGGCGGGTGATCGGTACGGTGATGAGCGGCTTGTTGCTGGGCATCCTGCTGGCGCGTACCGCGGCCGGGGTGCTGGCCGGCGTTGGCGGCTGGCATACGGTGTACTGGATCGCCTCCGGCCTGTTGCTGGCCACCGCCTGGCTGCTGTGGCGCGGGCTGCCGCGCCATCCTGGCAATGCGCAGCTGTCGTATCCGCAGCTGGTGGGCTCGGTGCTGACGCTGTTGCGCGACGATGCGGTGCTGCGTTCGCGTGCGGTGCTGGGCGGGCTGATCTTTGCCGGCTTCAGCATGTTCTGGACCACGCTGGCGTTCCTGTTGTCCGGGCCTGGGTATGGCTATGGCACGGCGGTGATCGGGCTGTTCGGCCTGATCGGTGCGGCCGGCGCGCTGGCGGCCAATCGTTCCGGTCACTGGTCCGATCACGGCCATGGCGATCGGGTCAGCTGGGGCGGGCTGGTGATGCTGCTGCTGTCGTGGGGATTGCTGGCGTTTGCGCCGCAGTCGCTCGCGCTGCTGATCGTCGGCGTGCTGCTGCTGGATATCGCGGTGCAAGGCGTGCATATCGCCAACCAGAGCGTGATCTACCAGCGCAATCCGGACGCACGCAATCGCATCACCTCGGCCTACATCACCTGCTATTTCATCGGTGGTGCGGTGGGTTCCACGCTGGGCACGGCGGCCTATGCGCAGGCCGGCTGGAACGGTGTGGTGATCGGTGGGGCGGTGCTGGCGGTGGCGGCGCTGGGCTGGGTGGGGCTGAGCGTGGCGCGCAAGCACTGGAAGTAGGCGTGGCTGCCGCAACGACGCTGCGGCCAGCGGATGGAGTGGCCTGCGCGCGCATCGCATGGTTCGGCATCGCCGCTCACGTGGATGCGGCAGTGGATACGCGGCGCGCACACCACCGACGACGCGTTAGGCCTGACCGGTCGCCAGGCGCGGTGCGCCCTCTACCGGCGCGTTGGTAACCGCCAGGGCGGCGGCACGCAGTTTGGGCAACAGCCGCAGGGTCAGTGCCAACTGGTCGCGCACCAGGCGCTGCTTGGGCGGCAGCTGCACGGCGTGCTGCTCCAGCGCTTCGGCGGTGGCGATTTCCTGGCTTTCGTCTTGCACCGGCAGTGGCTGGCGTTCGCGCAGGGCGGTGGCGATTTCGCCCAGCGTGCGCTGCAGGTAGTCGCCGGCCCGCGCGATGACGGGGTCGTGTTCGCCATCGAGCGCGGCGCGATGCGCGCCGAGCGCGGACAGATAGCCGAGCAAGGTGTTGGACAGCGCCAGGAAGCGGAAGCCCGCATCCAGGTTGCGCCGATAGCGGCCCGGTTCGCGCAGCATGTTGGACAACGCCACCGACAACGCGGCATCGGCGTTATGCATGTCGCGGCGGGCGATGCGGTAGGGCAGATCGTCGCGCATGCCGCTGGCGTATTGCTCCAGCACCTGGGCCAGATAGCGCGCGCAGCTGGCCAGTACCGTGGCCATCACCTGGTTGAGGCGGCGGCCCTGCCAGTCCGGCAGGATCAGGAACGAGGCGGCTGCGGCGATTGCGCAACCGATCAGCGTGTCGATCAGGCGCGGCCAGATCAGCACGAAACCATCGCCAAGCAGGTTGAAGCAGAACAGCGCCATCACGGTGATGCCGGCGGTGGCCAGCATGTAGCGATCGGTACGGGTGATGAAGAAGATCAGCGCGGCGGCCAGCGCCAGCAGCAGCTGCACTTCGGTGCCGGGGAACAGCTGCATCAACGCCCAGGTGGCGACCAGACCGATCAGGGTGCCGGCGATACGCTGCACCAGCCGCAGACGGGTGGCGCCGTAATTGGGCCGGCACACGAAGACGGTGGTGAGCAGGATCCAGTAGCCGTTGTCGGCATGGATGGACCGCATGATGGCGTAGCCGACCATCAGCGCGATGGCCATGCGCAGGCCGTGGCGGAACAGCACCGAACCGGGCGTGAGTTGCTGCATCAGACGCGCGGCCATTTCGCGCAAGGTGTGCGGCGAGGAGTCGCGCAGGCGGGTGTCGAGGTTGTCGCTGGTGGAATCGGATTGCGCCGCTTCCGACAGCTTGCGTTCGATGCTCTGCAGGTTGGTCACCAGCAATTCCAGCGCGCCGAGCAGACGCGCCAGTGCGGGGTCGGCACGCGCGTGCAGATAGTCCAGCGATTGCCGCAGGTCTTCGGTGGCCAGGCGGCTGTTGTCGCCGTAGTCGAATGGATGGCGCAGGCGGATCGCCTCGCCCAGGGCCGCGCAGGCCTTGCCTTGCAGCGCGAGCAGGCGCTGGCAGCGGTACAGCACGTCGCTGTGGAAGAACGCGTCGGTCAGCGCTTCGTAGGGATAGTGCGAGGAACTGGCGCGCTCGTGGAATTCCTGCGCCATGTAATACAGCCGGAAATACAGGCCCGATTGCACGCCCGGCCGCCCCGACCGGCCGAAACGGCTCATGATCGCGGTCTTGGCGGCGTTGAGCGCGCCGACCACCTTGGCGTTCTGCTCGGCCAGCGCCAGCCGGCGCGCATGCAGGTCGCTTTGCCGCACCGGTTCGAACAGATCGGCCTTGAGCCTGAGATAACGCCCCAGCTCGAAGAACAGCCGCGACAGCCGCTCGCGCACCGGGCGGTTGGCGAACAGCAGCGTCCACAGGATCGACAGCACGCCGTACCAGGTGGCGCCGATCAGCAGCAGCGCCGCGCCGTGCCAGGCGATCGACGGATCGTGGCTGCCGTGCTGGTCCATGCCGATCATGGCGTAGATCGACAAGGCCACGGTGGCCTGCGCGATCGAGGCGTAGCGCTCGCCCAGCGCGCCGAGCAGGGTCAACGAAAACGTCGCCACCGCCATGCCGGTCACGAACGCCAGCGGATACGGAAACAGCAGCACCACCGACGCGGCGGCGGCGGCGAAACACAGCAGCGACAGCAGCACCGATTTGATGCGGCCCAGCCAGTTGTCGTCGGTCTCGGCGATGGCGCTGGCGATCGCACCCAGGAACAGCGCCGGCACCGCGGTGAGCTGCTGCCAGTGCCAGCACACGCCCATGGCCACCGCCAGCGCGATGAACACGCGCAGGCCATAGCTGGCCTTTTCATGGGCCCACAGGCGGCTAAGGCGGGTTTCGAAGGAGGGAGTGGCCACAGTCTCTGCAAGGCAAGGTGCCCGGGCATTATTGCCGCAGGCACGCGCCATCGGGGTGGAGGGCGGCTAGTCCTTTGTCAGTAGCCGCGTTGTATCAAGTGCCGGAGGCAAGGCGCTCAGGCCTGTGCATCCTGCTCGCGGGCGATCGCACGCCAGCCGATGTCGCTGCGCTGGAAGGCGCTGGCCCAGTGGATCGGCTGCAGGCCTGCATAGGCGTTGCGCTGCGCCTGCTGCACGCTGTCGCCCAGCGCGGCAACGCACAGCACGCGGCCACCGGCACTGACCACCTCACCGTCTGCAGTCAATGCGGTGCCGGCATGGAAGACCTTGGCCGTGGCCGGCACTGCGTCCAGGCCGCTGATGACCTCGCCGGTGATCGGGGCCTC
The DNA here is from genome assembly GCF_002939945.1 of Xanthomonas arboricola pv. populi. Lineage (GTDB taxonomy): Bacteria > Pseudomonadota > Gammaproteobacteria > Xanthomonadales > Xanthomonadaceae > Xanthomonas > Xanthomonas arboricola_A. Next base: position 313,565 of record NZ_MDEB01000004.1, read on the forward strand.
TGGATAGGGCCTTGCGGCGATGACCACGCCCAGCGCCGGGCGCCGGTCCCAGTGCGCCTGCGCGGTGTCGAGCTTGCCGTCGATGGCCGCGTCGAGCAGATCCACCAGGTCCGACTGCAGGCGCAGCATCACCGGCTGGGTCTCCGGGTCGCCGAAGCGCACGTTGAATTCGATCACCTTGGGCGCACCGTGCGCATCGATCATCAGCCCGGCGTACAGGAACCCGGTGAACGGCACGCCGTCGGCGATCATGCCTTGCACGGTCGGCTCGACCACCTCGCGCATGACGCGTGCATGCACTTCCGGCGTCACCACCGGGGCCGGCGAGTACGCGCCCATGCCGCCGGTATTGGGGCCGGTGTCGCCGTCGCCGACGCGCTTGTGGTCCTGGCTGGTGGCCATCGGCAAGGCGTGTTTGCCGTCGACCATGGAGATGAAGCTGGCTTCTTCGCCATCGAGGAATTCCTCGATCACCACGCGCGCGCCGGCATCGCCGAACGCGTTGCCCGAGAGCATGTCGTGCACCGCGTCTTCGGCCTCGCCCAGCGTCATCGCCACGATCACGCCCTTGCCGGCGGCTAGGCCATCTGCCTTGACCACGATCGGCGCGCCTTTCTCGCGCACGTACGCAAGCGCTGCGTCCACGTCGGTATGTACCGCGTAATACGCGGTGGGGATGCCATGGCGCGCGAGAAAATCCTTGGCGAAGGCCTTGCTGCCTTCCAGCTGCGCGGCCTTGGCAGTGGGCCCGAAGATGCGCAGGCCAGCGGCGTGGAAACGATCGACCACGCCCAGCACCAGCGGCACTTCCGGGCCGACCACGGTCAGCGCCACCGCTTCGCGCTGCGCCAGGGCGAGCAGGCCGTCCAGGTCGTCGACCTTGATCGCGACATTGCGGCACTTGGTTTCGGTGGCGGTGCCGGCATTGCCGGGTGCCACCAGCACCTCGCTCACACGCGCGGACTGCGCGATCTTCCAGGCCAGGGCATGTTCACGGCCGCCGGAGCCGATGACGAGGATTTTCATGTGAGTGCCGGGAATGGGGAATAGGGAATGGGGAATAGCAAAGTCTTTGGTTCTGCAGGCCGTACGATGTGGAGTGGCATCCAGGGAACCGCTCTGCCGATTCCCGATTCCCAACTCCCCATTCCCGGCACGTCAGTGCCGGAAATGCCGTACGCCGGTGAACACCATCGCGATGCCGTGTTCGTCGGCGGCGGCGATCACTTCGCCATCGCGCATCGAGCCGCCGGGCTGGATCACCGCCTGGATGCCGGCAGCGGCGGCGGCATCGATGCCGTCGCGGAACGGGAAGAACGCATCCGATGCCATCACCGAGCCGGCCACCGTGAGCCTGGCTTCCTCGGCCTTGAGCGCGGCGATCTTGGCACTGACCACGCGGCTCATCTGCCCGGCGCCCACGCCGATGGTGCGGCTGTCCTTGGCATACACGATGGCGTTGGATTTGACGTACTTGGCCACGCGCCAGGCGAACAGCAGATCGCCCAGTTCGGCCTCGCTGGGCGCGCGCTGGGTGACCACGCTCAGTTCGCCCAACGACATGCCGCGGTTGTCGGACGACTGCATCAGCAGGCCCGAGCCGATCCGCTTGGTGTCGTAGTTGTTGAGGCCGTTGCCGTGCGGGATCTTGAGCACGCGCACGTTGGCTTTCTTGGTCGCGTAGTCGAGCGCGCCGGGCGCGTAGTCCGGGGCGATCAGCACTTCGACGAACTGGCGGTCCAGGATGGCTTTCGCGGTCGCTGCATCGAGCGTCTTGTTGAAGGCCAGGATGCCGCCGAAGGCGCTGGTCGGGTCGGTCGCATAGGCCAGCTCGTAGGCATCGCCGCAGGCGGCGCCCACCGCTACGCCGCAGGGGTTGGCGTGCTTGACGATCACGCAGGCCGGCGCATCGAACTGGCGCACGCATTCCCACGCCGCATCCGCATCGGCCAGGTTGTTGTAGCTCAGCTCCTTGCCCTGCAACTGCTGGAAGGTGGCCAGCGTGCCCGGCACCGGATACAGGTCGCGGTAGAACGCGCCGGCCTGGTGCGGGTTCTCGCCGTAGCGCAGGTCCATCACCTTGACGAAGTTGGAATTGATCTGCGCCGGGAACGGGCTGCGCGTGGGCACGCGTTCGGCGCTGTCGGCCACGGCCGAGAGATAGTTGCTGATCGCCGCGTCGTACTGCGCCACGCGGTTGAACGCGGCCACCGACAGCGCAAAGCGCTTGGCCGCCGACAGCTGGCCGTCGTTGGCATCGAGTTCGGCCAGCAGCTCGGCGTATTGCGCCGGGTCGGTGGCCACCGCCACGCGGGCGAAGTTCTTGGCCGCCGAGCGCAGCATCGCCGGGCCGCCGATGTCGATGTTCTCCACCGCATCGGCCAGCGTGCAGTCTGCCCTGGCGGTCACCGACTCGAACGGATACAGGTTCAGCACCAGCAGGTCGATCGGCACGATGCCGTGTTCGGCCATCACCGCCTCATCGATGCCGGCGCGGCCGAGCAGGCCGCCGTGCACCAGCGGGTGCAGGGTCTTGACGCGGCCGTCCATCATCTCCGGGAAACCGGTCAGCTCGGCAACGTCGGTGACCGGCAGGCCCGCCTCGCGGAGCGCCTTGGCGGTGCCGCCGGTGGACAGCAGCGCGACGTTGCGCGCTGCCAGCGCGCGGGCCAGATCGACCAGGCCGGTCTTGTCGGAAACGGAGAGCAGGGCCCGGCGCACGGGCAGGAAGTCAGAGGCCATCGGTGGGGATATCAAGGCGGGGCAGCCGATATTGTAGGCTGCACCAGCGCTCGAATGGGCTCAACACCCTGCGATGGCATCGATCTGTGCGCTGAAAGGACGCTACCCGGCGCTGCTGCGGCCGATGCTGGGCACGCGCGACATCACCGCCAGCCAGGTGACGCTCGCTGCGGCTGCGGCTGCGGTGTCGTTGCTGGTGCCGCGGTGGTCTGTCGCGCTGGGCATGGCGGCGTGCGCGATCGCCTGGACTCGGTGGGCGTCGCCGCCCCGGTGTTGTTCCTTCTGATCCCCTGCGGCTGGGCGTGAGCGCGTGACGCACTTTGGTGCACGGCTTGCAGCGGCGCCGTGCACCCGATGACGAAGACGACGCACTCCGGCCGGAGCAGTGCCTGGGCTTCGATCGTCATGCGATGCGTCGCAACGAGCGATACGTTCGACGCTGCGGTGTACCTGCCAGGCAGCCCGTCGCAACCGGTTGCTGCTGCTTGCGCGTTGAGGCGCATGTTGCCCGACGCCAGTTATCGCTCCGGGCAGTCATTGCCAGGATGAAACTGCCAACGGTGCATCGTCTGAAAGCGACGATGGATCACGGACATCGAATCAACCGCTCCTCATTTTAAAGCCTCGCACGGCATTGCCACGCTGCGTGGTGTGCATGGCTGCGCACGGTGAGGGTGTTCCACTTCATTCCGGCATGCTGCCGCGACGGGATTCGATGGCTGCGCGAAACTCTTTTTTTTCGGGACGTGCACTGACGAACACAATCCGAAACCGGTCGCAGATTGATCAAAAAAACCGGTCCCCGGGCGTGGGGCAGCTATCTGTTCTTCGGTAATGCGAACCTGTCTTCTGCTGCGGCGACAGTGGCCACGCCGGGCTGACCGACGATCTGTGCTCGCTGACCGATTCGCTCAACCGGTTCACCAGCAACGACGCTCTCGGCGAGGCGTTACGTCGCTACTTGCTGCAACGGCTGTCGCGCAGGAGCCAGCCTTGCCGTCACTCCCCCGCTGCGTCTTGCCGTCACGGCCGTCCATGACCCTGCGATTCAAGCAAGACACCGCAGCGCACGTGCGCCTGGTGGCGTTCGTCGATGACCAACCGTCGCAGTACCGCGACTGCCCTTGCCAATGGGCGGATCCGTCTCGCCATGGCGGCGGGATGATCCGCATCCCTCGATTGGCCAGGGCATGCACGCCGGTTTGCGCGGCTGCCCGGAACATCCCTATGAGAGCAAGCCCATGAATCGCGAAAAAGTCCTGGCCTTACGCACGTGCACGAACAACATGTCCGATCATTGCGGTCTGATCTGGCCGCAGTCAGGCAGTGTCGAATGCCGGCATTGGCAACCCACCATCAAGCAGGAAAACGGTTTGACCGGCCTGTTGTGGGGGCAGGGAACCAATGCGCATCTGAACATGCATGCCGATGCGCATTGGGTGGTCTGCATGGTGGATACCGCCGACATCATCTGGCTGGGCGAGGAGGGAATGATCAAGTTTCCCCGGGCCGAGGTGGTCTACGCCGGCAACCGTGCCGGCGCCATGCAGTGCATTGCTGCGGGCATTGCGCAGCACGCGCCGCCCCCGCCGGAGCTGCCTGCAATCGTTGCCGCGGATTTCATTCCCAAGGCAGCGCAGGCGCAATTCACTGCACCTGTCGTCGAAAGCGGCGCGCCTTCCACCGCGCCACGTCCAGCAGCGGCCAGCGGCATCGATCCACAGGCCGCACAGCCTTCGAATGCGATCTTGCGCACGCGCGAAATCGCCACCTATGGCAGCACGCTCACCGGCGCCGATCAGAGTCAGCTGATCGCAGGCTATGGAAGTACCGAAACCGCAGGCAATGGCAGCGAGTTGATCGCCGGCTACGGCAGCACCGGCGTGGCCGGATCCGACAGCACCATCGTGGCCGGCTATGGCAGTTCCCAGACCGCAGGCGGGGGCAGCACGCTGACGGCCGGCTATGGCAGCACCCAGACCGCGCGGCATGGCAGCGAGCTGACCGCCGGTTACGGCAGCACGGAAACCGCGGGGGCGGACAGTTCGCTGATCGCAGGCTATGGCAGCACGCAAACCTCCGGCGGCGACAGCTCGTTGACGGCCGGTTACGGCAGTACGCAGACATCGGGCAACGACAGCTCGCTGATCGCCGGTTACGGCAGTACCCAGACCTCCGGCGGAGAAAGCTCGCTGACGGCCGGCTATGGCAGCACGCAGACGGCGCAGGACGGCAGTGACCTCACCGCCGGCTATGGCAGCACCGGTACCGCAGGTGCCGACAGCTCTCTGATTGCCGGTTATGGCAGTACGCAGACATCGGGCAACGACAGCTCGCTGACCGCGGGCTACGGCAGCACGCAAACCGCCCGCACCGGCAGCGACCTCACTGCGGGGTACGGCAGTACCGAAATCGCCGGGTTCTCCAGCACGCTGATCGCCGGTTACGGCAGCAGCCAGACCGCCGGTGGCGACAGTACCCTGACCGCCGGCTACGGCAGCACCTTGATCGCGCAGGACAACAGCTCGTTGACCGCCGGTTACGGCAGCACCGAGACCGCGGGGCAGGACAGCTCGCTGATTGCCGGCTATGGCAGCAGCTTGACCAGCGGCGTGCGCAGTTATCTGACGGCCGGCTACGGCAGCAACCAGATCGCCAGCTATGGCAGCTCGTTGATCGCAGGGCACGAAAGCACCCAGATTGCCGGCCATCGCAGCATGCTGATCGCCGGCAAGCTGAGCTCGCAGACGGCCGGTTCGCGCAGCACGCTGATCGCCGGCATGGGCAGCGTGCAGACGGCGGGCGACCGCAGCAAGCTGATCGCGGGCGCCGACAGCACCCAGATCGCCGGCGACCGCAGCAAGTTGCTGGCCGGCAGCAACAGTTTCCTCACCGCCGGGGACCGCAGCAGGCTCACCGCAGGCGACGACTGCACGCTGATGGCGGGCGACCGCAGCAAGTTGACCGCCGGAAAGAACAGCATCCTGACGGCGGGCGCCAACAGCAGATTGATCGGCAGCCTGGGCTCCACCCTGACCGGCGGCGAAGACTCGGTGCTGATCTTCCGCTGCTGGGACGGCAAGCGCTATACCAACATCATTGCCAAGACCGGAGAAGAGGGCGTCGAGGCCGACACGGCCTATCAGATCGACGACGACAAGAACGTGGTGGAGAAGTTCGACGATCCGTTCGACACGCTCGCCACCATCGTGCCGGACCATGGCAGCGGCCCGGCCTCCGCAGCGGATCATGCAGCGATAACGCAATTGCCGAACTGAGCAATCCACTCGCCCAGGCGATCGGCATTGCCGATCCAGCATTGCCGCCAACCGCCGGAGACGCGGCGGTTGGCCCGATCAGATGAAGAAGGCGCGCCAGGCGCGCCACGCTGGGCGACGGAAGTCCTGCGCCTAGGCGTGGGATCAACAGGGAATACTTTGGGCAGTCCTAACCGGCATCAACACACTGCGCATTCCACACCACGCAACGAAGATCGGCCATCGGCCGCGTCATCACCAAGCGTGCCAGCTAGCGCACTGCCAGACCCCAACGCTCCAACGATTCCCCACTCCCGATTCCCGATTCCCGTCCTACGTCAGCCCGTACTCTTTCAGCTTCTTGCGCAGCGTGGCGCGGTGAATGCCCAGCATTGCGGCCGCGCGGCTCTGGTTGCCTTCGCAGTGGTTGAGCACTTCCACGAACAACGGAATCTCCATCTCGCGCAGCACGATTTCGTACACATCGTCGGCGTCGCTGCCGTCCAGGTCGCGCAGATAACGGCGGACGGACTGGGCCACGTGTTCGCGCAGCGGCGACTTCGGGGCGCCACGACCGGTGTCAGGACGAGTGGGGGCTGCGTTCAAAGGAGGTTTCCCAGTGTCACGAAGCCGGGACGCGTGGCCGGCGAGGGAGAGTGAGTCTAACGCGTGACCTCATTGCTCGCCACGCCCGTGTGGCCATCGGTGCAGGTCGTGTTCGCTCAGCGGAAGTCGAAACTGAAGGCGGCCGTGCTCGCAGCCGGTTCGCGCACACGAAACGCCACCTGCACCGCCTGGCCCGGCGCAAGCGTGTCCTGCGCGGCGGGCGGCTGGCCCAGATACTCCTGCGGCGCCAGCACGCGTGTGCCGATCACCCGCCCGTCGGCGTCGGACAGCGACAGCTGCAGCCAAGGCCAGGCCTGCGCCCAGCGCGCCTCGTTGCGAAAGCTGGCCTGGATCTGCAGGACCCCGGGCTCACCGGGCAGCGGGCGCACATCGCGATTGAGCAAGGTCAGCGCGGCCGGTTCGCGCCAGGCCGGCAGCGTGCAGCGCGCCACCGCGCAGGCGGCGCCGACGAGCGGGCGCCACCGCGCATCGGCGGCCAGCTGCGCGCGGTCGGCGATGACGATCTGCAACGCCAGCAGGCCGACCAGCCCGACCAGCAACGCCCACTGGCGGCCGCTGGCGCGCAGCCGTGGCCGGGTCAGCCCGCGGCGTGCGAACGCAGGCGCGGCCTGGGCCGGCAGTGGCTGGAACTGGGCAGGCGCCGCTGCCTTGGCAGCGTCTGCGTCGCTGCCGCTTGGCTCGGTGTCCACGTCAAGATCGGTGCCGGACGCGGGCGTGGCGGCGCGCTCGGATGCTGGCGCCGACACGGAGCTGTGCTGACGCTCCTGGTCCGTGCCTGTCATGCCGCCGGCAGGCACGCCACTCGGATGCGCAGCGGTCGGCTGTGCAGCGGGAGTGCCGGTGAGCGCGGCGTGGTTGTCGCTGGGGCCGGCCGCTGTGCCGTCCACACGATCGCCGGGCAGCTGGCGCATGGTCGATGTGGTCCACGCCAGCCGGTCCGGCCCGGCGGTATCTGCCGCAGTCTCGCCGGCATCGCCGCGTGGCAGGAGGAAGTCCGCCGGCACAGCGTCATCGCTGCGTGGCGCGGCCACCAGTGGCTCAAATGGCAGCGACACGATCGGCGCCGCCGGTGCGGCCACCGGCTCCGCCAACGGCGCCGGCACCAGTGCGCTGGCCGGCACTGGCGGCACGTGCATCGGCGATTCGGCAGCAGGCACCACCGGGGTCGGCATCAGCGATGGGGCGGCCGGCGTCGCACGCAGGAACGTGGCCAGGGGGCGGCGCGGTGGCGGAGTCTCGGACATCGGCAGGCGTGCAGCGGGAAGAGCGCTATTCAACCACGCGCACGCCGATGGGCGAACCCGGGTGCGTCATGCGTGTGCGCGACACGCAATTGCAGGCCCCGATGCCGCTTCCATCGACTGTGGGCACGCATCCGTCGGGTGGCCGGCCGTCGCGCCGCTGTTACCCCCTGTCTCAGCCAAGTGCCGCATTCCAGCAAAGCCCGCAGTCCAGCCAACGTGCAAACGGAATTGCCGGCGCCACGTCATCCGCATCCGATTGGGCTAGCTGCCAACTCCGAGCTTGCCTTGAGAACGACGCCCCAAGCAGCCTGTTCCCGAATCCCGAATCCCGAATCCCGAATCCCGAATCCCGAATCCCGAATCCCGAATCAACGCCTGCGCCGCGTCTTGCCCTCGGCCAGCAACAGATCGAGCAGGCCGCTGCGCTGGCGCGGGGCCAGCGTGTCGAAGCGGGTCAGCAGCACGCGTTGCTGGTCGTCCAGGCGGCGGTACTGCGCGGGTTCTTCGGCGATGGCCGACACCGGTGGGCCGAAGGTCCGCTCGCCGCGGCCGGTGGCCAGGTATTCGAACGCCATGCCGCTGCGCTTGGCCAGGCCGATCAGGTTTTCCACCGAGGGCGCGGTGCCTTCGGCCATCTCCCACTGCGCCACCGCGCTGCGGGTCACGCCCAGCTCGCCGGCCAGGGCTTCCTGGGTCAGCTTGGTCAGAGCGCGGGCTTCGCGGACGCGTTCGTACAACTTGCTCACACGGCACCGTGAATGGGAACGGGCCGGGAGATATAGCCCTAGCAGCAATCAGGGATAGTTCGTATGCCTTTCATATGCCGATATGTTTGCGATACTGTCTAGGCGTCAATGATGACGGGATCACAGCGAACTCAAGGAGGACGTCCATGGTCGAGCCAGCCGCCCCCAAATCCGCCCGCGCCGCCACGCCGGCAACGCCGCCAGCCGCTCCGCCTGCAGACGCATGGCCGGCACATTCGCCGCTGGATCCGGCGATCAATCGCTTTCGTGGCGCGCCGTGTTATCAGGTCTGGCAGCGCCAGGACGCGTGGACCGCCGTGGTCGAGGGCACGCAGTGGTCGGCCGGGCTGGCGCCGCGGTGGTGGGCGCTGCGCCAGCGGCACTGGCGGCTGCTGGCAGCGAGTGTGGGATTGCTGGCGCTGGCCGCCGGCCTGGCGAGCCTGGGCATGCAGACGTGGTCGCTGCCGGTCTGGGCCGCGTTGCTGCTGGCCGAGCTGGGCTTGCGTGTCCATGTGGCCCGGCAGGCCGGGCCATGGCGCAGCGCGGCGCTGCGGCGTGCCGGCTGGCAGGCGGTGACCCGCCTGCGTGCCATCAGCGTGGCCGATGCGGTGACCACCGCGCAGATCCGCGCCGGCCGGCCACCGCACTGACGCGAGGCTGGGTCAGTGGCGGCGCACGCCGTCGATGCGCATCCAGTCTTCGTCGCGTTCGCAGCGCAGTTGCTCGAACCAGGGCGCGTAGCGGTGCAGCAACTCCTGTTCCTGGCCGTGCAGGATGCCCGACAAGGCGATCCGTCCGCCCGGTGCCACGCGTGCGGACAAGGTGTCGGCCAGCGCATCCAGCGCCGACGCCAGGATGTTGGCGACCACCACCGGATAGGTCTGCACCGGCTCGTCCTGTGGCAGGTACACCGCCAGCTGCGCCTGCAAGGCGTTGCGCTCGGCATTGTCAGCAGTGGCCAGCAGCGCCTGCGGGTCGTTGTCCACGCCCACCGCGCTGGCGGCGCCCAGCTTCAGCGCGGCGACGGCGAGAATGCCCGAGCCGCAGCCGAAATCCAGCACGCTGCGGCCCTGCAGCTCGCCGCTGCCGGCCAGGCTGTCCAGCCAGCGCAGGCACAGCGCAGTGGTCTGGTGGGTGCCCGAGCCGAACGCCAGGCCCGGATCCAGACGGATCACCGCCGCGTCGGGCGCCTGCGCGGCCTCGGGCAGCGCGTGATTCCACGGCACGATGAAGGTGCGCGCGCCGAACTGCATCGGCTTGAACTGATCCATCCAGGCGCGTTCCCAATCGTTGTCCTCGACCGTGCGGAACGCGACCTGGCTCCAGTCCAGCCCGGGATCGAACGCCTCCAGCGCGGCGAGCAGCACCAGCGCATCGCTGGCGTCGTCGAACAGTGCATTCAGCACCATCGTGTTCCACAGCGGCGTTTCGCCGACGCCGGGTTCGAGAATGGCGCGCTCGTTGCTGGTGTCGGCATTGGCGTCGAGCAGCGTCACCGCCAGCGCGCCGATATCGTCCAGCGCATTCTGGTAACGGGGCTGGGTGGCGTCGGAGCAGGGCAGGGTCAGTTCAAGAAACGGCATCGTGGCGGTCGGGCAATTCGAAAGCGTGCATCGTAGACCATTCGTGCAGGCGGACTCTTGCGCGACGGAGGCTGGGTGGATGCGTCGAGCGCACGACACGGCGGATGCCGTCGCCTGATCAGCGGAATCAGCGCCGTGCCGCCAACCGCTGCCGGCGCATGACGCGGACGCGCCGGCAACCAAACCCCCGCTGCGCGTCGCTCACGCCACACCCGCGTAGATCACCGTCCTCATGCAGCGCACCTTCCTCATGCAGCGCACCGTCCGCAGTTCGCAACGGCAGCGTCCGCTTGCGCGCCAGCGCGTGCGGAGGCGGGTGCTAGACTCCGCGCCATCGCTGCGGGGCTTTCCGCAGCAGGGTCGCCGCTGTCCATGCCGCTTGCTCGTGCCCGCCATCTCTGGCTGTTGCTGGCTCCCGTCGCGCTCGCGGCGGCGGCCTGGTGGCATGTGCGCGCGCAACCGGGCGATTCGCCCATTGCAACGCCGTCAGCGGCTGCAGGCAGTGCCCGCGCAGGCGCGCTTGCAGCGGTGGCGCACGCGCCCGCCGAACGCAGCGCTGCCTTGCACTTGCCGTACCGCGATGCGGTGGACGCGCAGCCGGACCTGTATCGCTATGCGCAGCAATTGCAGCAGCAGGTGCGCGCCGGCGATGCGCAGGCGCGTTGGCGCCTGAGCCGCGTCTACGATTACTGCGCGCCGTATGCGTCCAGCCCGGCCGGTTACGCCGCCGACAGCGCATGGATCGCCGCACAACACACGCCCGGCGTGGTGGCGATGCACGCCGCGCGCACGCGCGTGGCGCAACGCTGCGCCGGCTTTGCGCCCAGCGATGGCCTGAGCCCGCGGTTGGTGGCGCAGCAACGCCAGGCGGCCGCGCGTGCGGGCAACCTGGCTGCCGAGGCGGCGTTGCTGGCGCTGGGCGAGCCGCTGCAGCGCTCGCCGACCTACCGGCGCGCGCTGGTGCAGCGCGTGCTGGCCTCGCGCGATCCGGAGGCCTATCTGGCGCTGGCGCCGGCAATGGGCGCGCGTGCCAGTGGCGATGACAGCCTGGTCGGCTATGTGGCCGGCGATCAGTTCGCCGAGCTGGCCTGGCAGGTGGCCGCGTGCCGGCTGGGGCTGGATTGCAGCGCAGACAGCACCCTGGTCACCAGTTATTGCGCCAACGCGGGCATCTGCTCGCGCGACAGCGCGCAGGATTTCGTGTCGTTCGTATTCGATGCCGCGGTGCCGCGGCAGGGAGCAGACAGAGTGGATGAGATGGTCGATAGCTTGGTCTCCGAGCCGGGAGCGCAGTCATGAATTACCGTCGCCTGGCGCATGGCGCCAAGTTCTGGTTCTGGGTCGCGTTGTTCGTGGCGTATTCGGCTGCGGCGGTGGGCATCGTGATGATCGACACCGCCGATCACCGCTACCAGCCGCTGTCGGTCAAGTCGACCACGGTGACCGCCGACGAACAGCAGCGACGGCATGGCGCCAGCCAGGTGGCCGCGGTGTACCGCGCCAGCAGCGCGATGCCGTTTTCGACATTGCCGGCCGGCTCCACCTTCCAGGTGGTGTGGCCGGATGGCTCCACCGAAACCATGACCGTGGTCGACCCGGCCTCCTCCAGCGGCATCGTGCCGGTGCCGGGCAGCCAGCAGCCTGCGCCGCGGCGTTGAACGATGCAGCGCATCGCGCTCCGATGCGGGCGCGATGCGCATCCGCGCGGACGACTGGAGATCTGCGCAGCGGATCCGGCAGCACCCAGGATCCCGTAGGAGCGCACCTGGGCGCCACGAGGTTCCACCGATAAAGCGCGGTCGCGCCCGGGTGCGCTCCTACGCATGGGTCGGCTGGCCGCGTGCCTGGTCTGCGTGAGGCACTGCCGGCGCGATGCACCGGGAAACAACGCAAAAAAGCCCGGTTTCCCGGGCTTTTTTGTGCTCTGCCTGCTGCGATCAGGTCAGCGCGATCGACTTGTTCTTGCGCTCGGCCAGGCGCTTTTCCAGATAGTGGATGTTCTGCCCGCCGGCCTGGAAGCCCTTGTCGCGCATGATGCGCTGCTGCAGCGGGATGTTGGTCTTGATGCCGTCCACCACCATCTCGCTCAGCGCCACACGCATGCGCGCGATCGCGGTCTCGCGATCGGGGCCATGCACGATCAGCTTGCCGATCATCGAATCGTAGTTCGGCGGCACCTTGTAGCCGGCGTAGATGTGCGTATCCACCCGCACGCCCGGGCCGCCGGGCGGATGGAACGCGGTGATCAGGCCCGGATTGGGCATGAAGGTCTCCGGGTCCTCGGCATTGATGCGGCACTCGATCGCATGCCCGCGCAGCACGATGTCGCTCTGCTTGATGGTCAGCTTGCGGCCGGCGGCAATGCGCAACTGCTCGCAGACCAGATCGATGCCGGTGATGCGCTCGGTGACCGGATGCTCCACCTGGATACGCGTGTTCATTTCGATGAAGTAGAAACGCCCGCCTTCGAACAGGAACTCGAAGGTGCCCGCGCCGCGATAGCCGATGCGGATGCAGGCATCCACGCAGACCTTGCCGATCTCGTTGCGCAGTTCTTCGGTGATGCCCGGGGCCGGCGCTTCTTCCACCACCTTCTGGTGGCGGCGCTGCATCGAGCAATCGCGTTCGCCCAGATGGATCGCACCGCCCTGGCCGTCGGCCAGCACCTGGATTTCCACGTGACGCGGATTTTCCAGGAACTTCTCCATGTAGACCTGATCGTTGCTGAAAGCGGCCTTGGCTTCGGACTTGGTGGTTTCGATGGCGGCCTTCAACGCGGCCTCCGAATGCACCACGCGCATGCCGCGCCCGCCGCCGCCGCCGGCGGCCTTGATGATCACCGGGTAGCCGATTTCGCGCGCCACCTTGGTGTTGGCGACGATGTCATCGCCCAGCGGGCCGCCCGAGCCGGGCACGCACGGTACGCCGGCGGCCTTCATCGCGCGGATCGCCTCGACCTTGTCGCCCATCAGGCGGATGGTGTCGGCCCTGGGACCGATGAAGATGAAGCCGGATTCTTCCACGCGCTCGGCGAAGTCGGCGTTTTCCGACAAAAAGCCGTAGCCGGGATGGATGGCCTGCGCATCGGTGACCTCGGCCGCGGCGATCAGCGCCGGGATGTTGAGATAACTGTCGCTGGAGGCGGCCGGGCCGATACACACCGACTCGTCGGCCATGGCCACGTGCTTGAGGTTGCGGTCGACCGTGGAATGCACCGCGACCGTGCGGATGCCGAGCGTGTGGCACGCGCGCAGGATGCGCAGCGCGATTTCACCTCGGTTGGCGATGACGACTTTATCGAGCATGGGAATAGGGAGTCGAGAATGGGGAATGGGTAGAAGCGGGCATCATGGTGCGGCTCCACGTCTGCGTAAGGCATTCATCAATGCGGTGAGCTTGGCGAAGACCTGGTCGACCTGCTGGCTGACGATGTCTTCGTCTTCGGTGTTGCTATAGCCCAGTCGTACGGCGATCTGGACCTGTGTATCCAGTTCGGAGAGCGAGCCGCGCGCAATCGAGAGGAACCGCGCGTAATCGGGAGTTGAGCGTCGCGCCGCACCTTCGGCGATATTCGACGGGACGCTGACGGCCGCACGGCGCAGTTGCGCCGTCAGGCCGTAGCGTTCCTGCTCGGGAAAGACCTCGGTGAACCGATAGATCATTTCCACAAGCTCCATGGAATCGCGCCACGCCTCCAGGCGTTCATGAGGCCGCTTTGCCGATTCCCGATTCTCCACTCCCGATTCCCGGCTCTCAGCCAATCACAAACAACGGCTGATCGAATTCCACTGGCTGGCCGGTTTCGCCGAGGATGGCCACGATGGTGCCGGAGACGTCGGCTTCGATCGGGTTGAACATCTTCATCGCCTCGATGATCGCCAGCGTCTCGCCGGCCTTGACCTGCTGGCCGACGGTGACGAAAGCCGGCTTGTCCGGCGAGGGCGAGGTGTAGAACGTGCCGACCATCGGTGCGCGCAGCACGTGGCCTTCCGGCAGGGCGGCAGCCTGCTTTGCGCCGCCGGTGGAGGCCTCGGTGGGCGACTGCATCGGCATGCTGGCCGCGGCCGGGGGCTGCGCGAGCGGGGCAGGTGCGTACTGCTGCATCGGCGCGCTCATCACCGTCGTGCCCTTGGGCACGCGCGCCAGACGCACGCTTTCTTCGCCTTCCTTGATCTCGATTTCGGCGAGATTGGATTCTTCGAGCAGGTCGATCAGTTTCTTGATTTTGCGGAGATCCATACGGGCCTCATGAGGTGAATCGGTGGAGGTTGCCGGCGGCTGCCGGCGGAATGGGGTCAGGCCGTCGGCGCGGGCGCCGGCGTGGGTGATGGGGACGTCATGCGTCGCGTTCCAGCCGCGCGATCACCGCTTCCAGCGCCAGCCGGTAGCTGTCGGCGCCAAAGCCGCAGATCACGCCATCGGCCTTGTCGCTGAGATAGCTGTGGCGGCGGAACGGTTCGCGCGCATGCGGGTTGGACAGATGGATTTCCACGAACGGCAACCCCACGCCCAGCAGCGCATCGCGCAGCGCCACCGAGGTATGGGTGAAGGCGGCCGGGTTGATCAGGATGTAGACGGTGCCGTCCTCGCGCGCGGCGTGGATGCGCTCCACCAGCACGTGCTCGGCATTGGACTGCAGGCAGGCCAGCGTATGCCCGGCCGCCTGCGCACGGTCCACCAGGGCCGCATCGATCTGCGCCAGCGTGGTGCGCCCGTAGACGTCCGGCTCGCGGGTGCCGAGCAGGTTGAGGTTGGGGCCGTGCAACAGCAGCAGGTGGGCCATGACATCCGGGAAAGCGGAAAGGCCGGAAGTCTGCGCGATGTGGCCGATGCTGTCCAGATAGGCGAAGTTAGGGTTGTTTTAAACGTTCGTTTTAAAATTGGGAGTGGCAAGCGGTCGGGCCGGCGGGTGGAGCCTTGCGGGGCCGCCGTTTCGCGGCCGGCACTTGGCGCGGCCAGTCGGTCGATCGCAGGCCGACCACTCGCTGAATCGCCGTCGGGGGCGTTTTGCCGTGTCCGCTCGCGCGGAAGTGGGGCGCTCATTGCCGCAATGACGGTGAGCGCGTTGTCTCAAACTCCGACCTGGTGTCCGCCGCGCTGCTGCTCAACAGGGTCGGCATCGACGTCCTGCCGTTGTTCGACGGTATCCAGCGGCCTCAGCGCTGGCCGCTGCCCGCTGCAGTCGTCATCGCGACATGCCGTCGAAGGATCGGGCCGAGGTGCCAGCCGAAGCGATGGCCAGCGTGCCCGGCCGGCTCACCGCGCCGCGCGCAGCAACGCATCCTCGGTGATCGCGTTGGTCAGCACGGTCGGCAGCACCGCCGGCGGTGCGCCGGGGCCGTAGACCACGTACAGCGGCACGCCGACGGCCTGGTGCTGGTCCAGGAAGGCGCTGATCCTGGGGTCGACGTTGGTCCAGTCGCCTTTCATGTAGACCGCATCGACGCGGCGCAGCGCGTCGCGGAAGTCGGCGCTGCTCAGCACGTTCTTTTCGTTGGCCTTGCAGGTCACGCACCAGTCGGCGGTCATGTTGACGAACACCACGCGGTTGTCGGCGCGCAGGCGGTCCAGCAGCGGCGGCGAGAACGCCACCACACCCTCGGCGGCAGTGGCGGCCGGCAGGCGCAAGCGGGTGACCCCGACCACCGGCACGATGGCCAGCACCAGCATCACCGCAGCCAGGCTCATACCGATGCGGTGGCTTTTCCAGCGGCTGCGCTCGAAGCAGAACAGGCCCAGCGCCAGCAAGGTGGCACCGACCAGCATCAGCGCCAGCGCGTCCACGCCGCGCTGCTTGCCCAGCACCCACAGCAGCCAGATCGCGGTGAGATACATCGGGAACGCCAGCACCTGCTTGAGCGTTTCCATCCATGCGCCGGGCGTGGGCAGGCGCCGTGCCAGCGAGGGAATGAAGCCGATCAGCAGGAACGGCAGCGCCAGGCCCAGGCCCAGCGCCAGGAACACCAGCATCGCCAGTAGCGCCGGGGCGGTGAACGCATACGCCAGTGCGGTCCCCATGAACGGGGCGATGCACGGGCTGGCCACCACACAGGCCAGCACGCCGGTGAAGAAATCGCCCAGCGGGCCATTGCGCGCTGCCAGCGACTGGCCGATGCCGCCCAGACTGCTGCCCAGCGTGAACACGCCCGACAGGCTCAGGCCCACCGCAAACATCAGATACGCCAGCGCCGCGACGAACCACGGCTGCTGCAGCTGGAAGCCCCAGCCGGCCGCCTGCCCGGCCGCACGCAGGCCGATCACCAGCGCGCCGATCGCCGCGAACGACACCAGCACGCCCAGCGAATACCAGATCGCATGGCTGCGCGCGTGGCTGCGGCTCTCGCCGCTGTGGGCCAGGCCCAGCACCTTCAGCGACAGGATGGGCAACACGCAGGGCATCAGGTTCAACACCAGCCCGCCGAGCAGGGCCAGCACCAGCATCGCCAGCAGGCCTTTGTCGGTATGCGGCGGCTGGGTGCGTTGCGCATTGTCGGCCGAGGCATCTGCGGCCGGTGCTGCAGTCGCCGCCGGCGTCGGTGCCGGCGCTGGCTCTGCAGGCAGCTGCCCGGCGGGCAGCGGCGAAATCATCAGCGGTGCCGCCTGCGCCTGATTCTGTGGCGACACCGTGCCGGCGGGCAACTCCAGTGCCACGCGGCGGGTCATCGGCGGGTAGCAGATGCCGTCGGTCTGGCAGCCCTGGAAGGTCGCCACCAGGGTCGCCTTGACCGGGTCGGCGTGCTCGCGCAGCAGCGGCAAGGTGACTTCGGCCTGCTCGAAATACACCACCACATCGCCGAAGTGCTCATCGCGGTGCGCCTTGCCCTGCGGCCAGCGCGGCAGCCCGGGACGCACGCCGCCGGCGCCTTCCAGCGCCAGCGAGGTGCGGTCGCGGTAGATGTAATAGCCGGGCGCGGGGGTGAAGCGCAGCAGCAGGCTGTTGCCGTCGCCGACGATGGCTTCGAAGGTAAATGCCTGCTCGGCCGGCAGCGGCAGTGCGTCCACGCCGGCGGCCTGGCCGGTGCTGCCGAACAGCCGCGGGCCAGCCGGTGCGCGCGGCACCAGTGCGCCCAGGTTCTCGCGCTGGGTGGCGGGCGTCGCGGCGGGAGCCGAGGCATCGGGCAAGGCCACCCGCAATTCGCGACGTTGCGGCGGGTAGCACACGCCGGCGTCGGCGCAGCCCTGGTATTGCACCTGCAGTACGGCGGTCTGCACCCCGGCATCGGCCTTGCCGGCCAGCCTGGCCTGCAGTTGCTTGCGGTAGGTCTGCACCTGGCCGAAGAACTCGTCGTGCTTGCTCTGGCCTTCCGGCAGCGCCAGCTCGCCGGCCGCGAAGCCTTGCCCGGATTTGACGCTGATGCGGTGGCGATACAGGTAGTAGCCCGGCGCGATCTTCCAGCGCAGCGCGATGCTGTCGCGGCTGTCGGCGGTGGCGCTCAGGGTGAAGGCCTGATCCACCGGCAGCAGATCGGCCTCGGTGACCGCGGCCTGCGCGGGCAGGGGCGCCACCAGCGCCAGCGGCGCGGCGAGCAACGGTACGGCCAGCAGTGCGCAGCGGGCGATCCAGCGGGACAGAGACTTCATGGACGTCAGGATTCCTTGCGGGTTTCGGCCCGGACCCAATCGAGATACGCCGGCAGCCCGGCGCTGGCTTGGACCGCGATCGCCTCCGGCAGTTCATACGGATGCAGCGCCTGCAGCCGTGCGATGGCGTCCGGCAGGCGGTCTTCCCAGGTCTTGATCAACAGCTGCACTTCCTGGCTGCGCTCGATCGCCCCGTTCCAGCGATACAGCGACTGCACGCCGGGCAACTGGGTGACGCAGGCAGCCAGGCGTTCGTCCAGCAGCGCGTGCGCAATGCGCTCGGCGCTGGCGGCATCCGGGCAGGTGCTGAACAACAGATGGAGGGACGAGGCGCTCATGTGACCGCGCAGTGTAATCCCCTGTCTGCAGGGGATCGACCGCAGATTCCGGAACAGGGCGTCAACTTCGCCAGGCCTGGCGGCCGGGCGGCCGGGTGGCCGGGTGGCCGGGCGGCCGGGTGGCCGGGTGGCCGGGCGGCGGTGCCCGCGCGCCGGCGGCTCGCGCATGCAAGGACGCGATGGCGATGTGCCGGATGAAGTGCACAACGTCGGACGTCGCGGGCCGGCGGCCGCGCACGTTCGCCGCGCGGGCGATGGTGTGGGTTGCCGCCGCAGGCCGACGACCGGCCCGACGCCTTGCGCGCCGGGCCGGGCTGGATCACTCGGCCAGCTGGCAGCTGGCCGGCTTGGCCGAGGTGAACAGGCTCGAGGTCGCCCATTCGGGGTGATCCACGAACGGGTTGCGGTTGCCCTGGAAGCTGAAGATCACCTGGTTGCGCGCCCGCTCGGCATCGTCCGGCGGGTCGGCCTGGTGCCAGGCCAGCAGCGTGGACAGCAGGCCCATATAGGCCGGCGAGGCCGAGGTCTGCACGATCTTGCTGCGGTCGTCGGTGAGTTCCAGGTCCGGCTCGGACTGCCCGGTGGCCGCGTCGGTACCGCCTTCGTAGCGGATCGCCATGTACATCACCGCACGCGCCATGTCGCCCTTGCGCTTGCCCCACACCTCGAAGGTGCCGCCGTTGCCGTCGGGGGTGCGCACCCAGTTGGAATTGCCCGGGTAGCGCCCGCTGCCGCCGCCGCTGCCGTCGTTGACCTCGGTGACCCGCTCGCCGCAGCTGCTGGTGCAGGCCGCATAGGGCTTGTTGCCGCGGTCGGCGTTGAAGGCGGTGTCGGTCAGATAAAGCATGTGGGTGTCGGTGTAGGGCGCATACGGCAGCCCCTTGTCGCCGCTGGCGCTGCCGAAGCCCAGCGAGTTGGGCCAGGTGTGCTCGCGGTTGTAGGTCAGCCCGCTGCCGGTGCCGGCGCGGTCGCTGCCCTTGGCGTAGCTGCGGTTGCGGTAGGCGTCCAGGATCCGGCCGCTGTTGTTGGGATCCTCGTCGGCCATCTCCAGGATGGTCCAGGTGCTGGTGCCCGAGCCGCTGTACGGATAGACCGTGTGGCCCTTGATCACGGTATGCAGCGAGCAGCGCAACTGGCTGGCATTGGCGGTGTTGACCCGCGCGTAATAGCCGGTACCGCCGCCGCTGGCGGTGGCCACGGTGAAGGCGATGGACTGGTTGGCGGCCGGGCTCAGCCCGCTGGCATCGCGGATGGCGCTGGCGGTGATCGCCAGGGTGCAACGCTCGCCACCGACCAGGGCGGTGTTGGTGGACAGGCTGAAGCGGGTGCCGCTGCTCGGGTAGCTCAGCGCCACCGTGCCGGAGCTGGCGCAGCTCAGCGCGAAGGCGCCGCTGCTCAGCGTCACCGCCTCGCTGAAGCCCACGCTCAGATCGCCCGCGGCGGGGAAACCGGTCGCGCCCTGGGTCGGGGTGGTGCTGGTGATCGTCGGTGCACCGCCGGTCTCGCCGCCACCGCCGCTGCCGTTGAAGCTCTGGCCGCGGTTGCACGCGCCGAAGGTCTGCGCCGAGGAGCCGGCCCAGCTGAAGTTGGCCGCGCTGCTGCCGGTACCGGTCAGTTGCAGCGAACTGCCGACCGCGCTGCTGTTGCTCTCGCTGACCGGCAGGGTCTGGCTGGTCACGCCGGCGGCGGGCCCGCCGCTGGCGGTGATGGCGCCTTCGTAACTGAGGAACTGCACCAGTTGCCCGTTGGGGTCGACCAGCGCCACGCCGTCGTTGGGCCCGTTCTGCACGCCGTTGCTGGCATAGCTGACCGTGGCCACGCGCACCTGGCTGCCGCAGCTGACCAGGCTGCCGGCCGGCACCGCGGTGTTGGCATAGACCGTCGCCGCACCCGGCGCGCTGCCGTTGTACAGATGGATGCGGTAGCCGCTCAGCGACTCGCCGGCGGTGGCCACCACTTCCACCCCTTCGCCGCTGTCGCCGGACGCACCCGCGTCGTCGTAATGCAGTTCGTTGATGAACACCGCCGCGTGGGCGGCAGGGGCGGTCAGCGCGAAGGCACAGGCCAGGGGAAGCGCGCAGCGCAGGGACCAGCTCAGGGGGAAAACACGGGCACGGGACGGCAACCTCATCGACAGCTCCTTGTGATCGGGGAATGCGTTGCCGACTGTAAGACGTGCGCATGACAATCGGTGGAACCTGGTTCCATTTTCAGTGCGGCTGACCCGGCGACTATTTTTGCTGCCCAGTGCCCAGTGCCCAGTGGCGCCAGGCGCAGCAGCCGTTGCGTAGTCCGGTTCTAAATCCGCTCTTTCCGCAGCGACCTGACGAACCGCTCGCCAGCTCTTGGCCGCTGCCCTGCCGCCCTTGGACAAGACTGCTCGGCGAAAAAATTTTTGCCCCCAGCCCTTGAAAGCTGCCCACACAGCACAATCTCTGGCCCGCACCCGCTCTGTCGGGTTTTTTCCGCGCGCTGTGCTGGCAGTCGTCACATGCGAGTGCTAACATCGCCGATAATTTCCAGACCAATCAATCACTTAAGAGGGTCTTTCTCTATGAGCATCAAGCCGCTTCACGACCGCGTTGTAGTCAAGCCGATCGAAGCCGACGAAGTTTCCGCCGGCGGCATCGTGATCCCGGACTCCGCCAAGGAAAAGTCCACCAAGGGTGAAGTCGTCGCCATCGGCGCCGGCAAGCCCCTGGACAACGGCAGCCTGCGCGCGCCGGTGGTCAAGGTCGGCGACAAGGTCATCTACGGCCAGTACGCCGGCAGCAGCTACAAGTCCGAAGGCGTCGAGTACAAGGTGCTGCGCGAAGACGACATCCTGGCGGTCATCGGCTGATCAGGCGCTATGCGCCGGGAATCGGGAGTTGGGAATCAGGAATGGGCAAAGCGGCTAGCGCCCTTCGCCATCCCACCCCGCCCCGATTCACGCTGTTGATCTACCGATTCCCCATTCCCTATTCCCCATTTCCGGAGTTACATACAAATGGCTGCTAAAGACATTCGTTTCGGTGAAGACGCACGTACCCGCATGGTTCGTGGCGTCAACGTGCTTGCCAATGCCGTCAAGGCCACCCTGGGCCCGAAGGGCCGCAACGTCGTGCTCGAGAAGAGCTTCGGCGCGCCGACCATCACCAAGGACGGCGTCTCCGTCGCCAAGGAAATCGAACTGGCTGACAAGTTCGAGAACATGGGCGCGCAGATGGTCAAGGAAGTCGCTTCCAAGACCAACGACAACGCAGGCGACGGCACCACCACCGCCACCGTGCTGGCCCAGGCCCTGATCCGCGAAGGCGCCAAGGCCGTGGCCGCCGGCATGAACCCGATGGACCTCAAGCGCGGTATCGACCAGGCCGTCAAGGCTGCCGTCATCGAGCTGAAGAACATCTCCAAGCCCACCACCGACGACAAGGCGATTGCCCAGGTCGGCACCATCTCGGCCAACTCGGACGAATCGATCGGCAACATCATTGCCGAAGCGATGCAGA
Organism: Xanthomonas arboricola pv. populi; assembly: GCF_002939945.1. Lineage (GTDB taxonomy): Bacteria > Pseudomonadota > Gammaproteobacteria > Xanthomonadales > Xanthomonadaceae > Xanthomonas > Xanthomonas arboricola_A. The sequence goes on from NZ_MDEB01000004.1 coordinate 335,174, forward strand.
AGGTCGGCAAGGAAGGCGTGATCACCGTTGAAGAAGGCTCGGGCCTGGAAAACGAGCTGGACGTGGTCGAGGGCATGCAGTTCGATCGCGGCTACCTGTCCCCGTACTTCATCAACAACCAGCAGAGCCAGTCGGCCGACCTGGACGACCCGTTCATCCTGCTGCACGACAAGAAGATCTCCAACGTGCGCGACCTGCTGCCCGTGCTGGAAGGCGTGGCCAAGGCTGGCAAGCCGCTGCTGATCGTCGCTGAAGAAGTCGAAGGCGAAGCGCTGGCGACCCTGGTGGTCAACACCATCCGTGGCATCGTCAAGGTCGTGGCCGTCAAGGCACCGGGCTTCGGCGACCGTCGCAAGGCGATGCTGGAAGACATGGCCGTGCTGACCGGCGGCACCGTGATCTCCGAGGAAGTGGGTCTGGCGCTGGAGAAGGCCACGATCAAGGACCTGGGCCGCGCCAAGAAGGTGCAGGTCTCCAAGGAGAACACCACCATCATCGACGGCGCCGGCGACTCGGCCACGATCGAAGCCCGCGTTGGCCAGATCAAGACCCAGATCGAGGACACCTCGTCCGATTACGACCGCGAGAAGCTGCAGGAGCGCGTGGCCAAGCTGGCCGGCGGCGTTGCAGTGATCAAGGTCGGCGCTTCGACCGAAATCGAAATGAAGGAAAAGAAGGCCCGCGTCGAAGACGCCCTGCACGCCACCCGTGCAGCCGTCGAAGAAGGCGTGGTCCCGGGCGGCGGTGTGGCCCTGGTGCGTGCGCTGGTGGCCGTCGGTAACCTGACCGGTGCCAACGAAGACCAGACTCACGGCATCCAGATCGCCCTGCGCGCGATGGAAGCCCCGCTGCGCGAGATCGTGGCCAATGCCGGCGAAGAGCCGTCCGTGATCCTGAACAAGGTCAAGGAAGGCACCGGCAACTACGGTTACAACGCCGCCAACGGCGAGTTCGGCGACATGGTCGAGTTCGGCATCCTGGATCCGACCAAGGTCACCCGTTCGGCGCTGCAGAACGCAGCCTCGATCGCCGGCCTGATGATCACCACCGAAGCCATGGTGGCCGATGCACCGAAGAAGGACGAGCCGGCGATGCCGGCCGGCGGTGGCATGGGCGGCATGGGCGGCATGGATTTCTGATCCAGGCCACTCGGCTGTTGCAGCAAAAAGGACCCCGCCGAAAGGCGGGGTTTTTTTGTGGCGATGAAATGGATAGCTCAAGACGCGATCGCCAGTCGATGATCACCGCCGAAGCATGGTGGCCGATGCACGCTTGCCGTCGGTCGCACATGGCCACGCAGCCGTCATAACCTCGTAGGAGCGCACCTGGGCGCGAAGAGGCTTTATCGAGAATGCCCCGTCGCGCCCGGGTGCGCTCCTACGCGGCGCCGGATGCGACGACCAGCCCGCGTATTCGGTTCGCGGACCCAACCGTGTCGCGCCCGGCGCGTGCATGGCCACGCAGATCCCATGACCTCGTAGGAGCGCACCTGGGCGCGAAGAGGCTTCACCGGGAATGCCCCCGTCGCGCCCGGGTGCGCTCCTACGCAGCGCCGATGCGACGACCGGCCCGCGTATCGGCGCGCGGCCCCAACCGTGTCGCGCCCGGCGCGTGCATGGCCACGCAGATCCCATGACCTCGTAGGAGCGCACCTGGGCGCGAAGAGGCTTCACCGGGAATGCCCCCGTCGCGCCCGGGTGCGCTCCTACGCGGCGCCGGATGCGACGGCCAGCCCGCGCAACCGGCTCGCGGCCCCAACCGTGTAGAGGTCTACGCAATTCCGCAGATCGTGAACCCGATCACACTTGCATGGCAATGTGTTGACACCGATGTCATCTCAGCCCTAGCGTCGATGCGCAGGCGCTTGCGCCGAACGGTCGGGGGGCCATCGGACAGGGGGCGGCGATGCGGTGCATCGCTCGCAGGCGTCGTTGCAGTGGAACGCCACGCCGGCCATGCCGGCCTCTCCCGGGGATCTTATGAACTGCCGCAGCCATCGCCTTGCCTTGTCGATTTCCTTGTCCCTTGCCCTGACCGCCGCCGTCGCACCGTCGGCGGCTGCCCAGCAGGCCGAGCCGGATCCACCGCGCGCCACCTCCACCCTGGACGCGGTCAGCGTCACCGGCTCGCGCATCAAGCGCGCGCAGGTCGAAGGCGCCCAGCCGGTGGTCACCATCTCCGCACAGCAGATCCAGCAGGAGGGCTTTGCCACCGTCTACGACGTGCTCAACAGCATGAACCAGCAGGGCTCGGTGGAGGCCGATACGCAGTGGGGCTCGCATACGCCCAACGCCTCGCCGATCAACCTGCGCGACCTGGGGCCGGGCCGCACGCTGCTGCTGGTCAATGGGCACCGCGTGGCCGATTACCCGCTGCCGTACGGCGGCGAAAGCAACTTTTCCAACTACAGCAACATCCCCTCCGCGGCGGTGGAACGCATCGACATCCTGACCGGCGGCGCCTCGGCGATCTACGGCTCGGACGCGGTGGCCGGCGTGGTCAATGTGATCCTCAAGCGCGACTATCAGGGCGACCAGGTGCGGCTGCGCGGCGGCACTGCGACAGAAGGCGGGCGCGACAGCTTCGACGTGTCATGGGCAGGCGGGCGCACCGGCGAAAACTGGAGCCTGACCTACGCGCTGCAGGCCACCCGGCGCGATCCGTTGAGCGGGCGCGATCGCCCCGAGATGGACGATTCCGACGACATGGCCTATTCCAACTGGACCGGCCAGAACCGCCGCTACGGCTTCAACCCGTTCACCGGCCTGAGCCTGGTCGATGCCAACACCAACGAACGCCTGGCGCCACCTGCCGACACCTGCGCGCGCTTTGGCGGCGAGTTCATCGACGCGCAACGGCTGAGCTACGACCAGAACACCGGGGTGGTCACCAATGCCGGCGATTATTGCGGCGTGGCGCGCGACTACGGCGACTGGGGGCTGGTCACCGGCAGCGAGGACTACTCGGCCTATCTCTACGGCACCTGGAAGTTCGGCGAGCACACCGAAGCCTGGGCCACGCTGTCGGCCAACCGCAGCATCGGCCGCTGGACCTACGACCCGCCGTACGTGTACCTGGGCCCGTTCCAGGACGCCGACACCGGCCGCTCGCTGTATGCGATCCGGCAGCTCACCCGGCGCGAGGCCGGTGGCTGGGACCGGCTGGCCAACTACAACAAGGAGCAGTCCTGGGACCTGAGCGCCGGCTTGCGTGGCGTGTGGGCCGACCGCTTCGACTGGGAGCTGAGCGTGGGCCGCTCGCGCTACACGGTGGACGAATACGTGCGCACCGTGGATACCGCACGTGCCACCGAGTACTTCCTCGGCAGCCCCACCGGCACCGCTGCCGATGGCGCGCCAATCTACGCGATCAACGAAGCACGGCTGTATGCGCCGCTGTCGTCGAGCGAATACGACGACCTGGTGGCCAAGTCGCACAACTCGGCGTATTCGTGGGTGAACCAGGCCAGCTTCAGCCTGAGCGGCGATCTGGTGCAGGGCTGGGCCGGGCCGATCCGCTTCGCCACCGTGGCCGAAGTCGCCAAGCAGGGCTACCAGCTGTCGCCCGACCCCTGCGCCAACGAGTGCTATCCGGTCGATGTGGTGGACAGTGGCGGTGGCGAGCGCATGCGCAGTTCGGCCGGGCTGGAACTGCAGATTCCACTGCTGTCGACGTTGAGCGCGAACGTCGCCGGTCGCTACGATCGCTACGGCAGTTACCGCTCTTCGGCCGCGATTGCGACCGATGTCGGCACCCAGAGCGACACCACCTGGAGCGCAGGTCTGGAATGGCGCCCGGTCGACAGCCTGTTGTTGCGCAGCACGCTGGCCACCAGCTTCCGCGCGCCGGACATGCATTACGTGCTCGGCGAACCCAGCTCCACCAACCAGACCGTGATCGATCAATACCGCTGCATCGCTACCGGCGCGTATCTCACCGGCGGGTGCAACGACGAGAACAGCAACATCTACTACACGGTGGATGTGAACCGTCGCGGCACCCCGGATCTGCGCTCGGAAACCGGCCGCTCGTTCACCGGCGGGGTGGTGTGGGACATCGTGCAAGGCCTGTCGCTGAGCGTGGATTACTACCGCATCGAGCTGGAGGAAATGATCAAGGATCTGGACCGCGACGAGATCCTGTCGGCCGAAGCCGGCTGCCGCACCGGCACCACCATCAGTGGCGGCGCCTGGAACAATCCCGGCGGTGCCGGCTATTGCGACACCATCACCTCGCGCGTGCTGCGTAATGCCGACGGCACCATCGCCAGCATCGAGCGCGGCCCGATCAACCTGGCGCAGATGGAAACCTCCGGCATCGACGCCTCGCTGAAATACCGGCTTGCCACGGCGGGTTGGGGCAACTTCCAGCTGTCGCTGGACTACAACAGCCTGTTGGCCTATCGCGAGCAGATCTACCGCACCGACAGCGACGAAAACCGCCGCGACGAACGCGTACGCAGCCGCGTGCGTGGCAGCGTGCATTGGGACAACGGCGGCGCCTGGGACTGGACGGTGTACTTCCGCCGGCTCGGCTCCATGCGCGCGGTCAACTGGGGCACCTGCGCGCGCTTCGACGACGGCTATCAACCCAGCGCCGCCGACGCATGCGTGGTCACCGACACCGCCAACGTGCATCTGGGCCAGAGCAGCAAGCGCTACTTCGGCCGCGTCGGCCCGGCGATCTACTGGAACCTCAGCACCGGCTACAGGATCACCGACCACGCCAAGGTCAACTTTTACGTCAACAACGTGTTCAACGAAGTGGGCTACGAGAACAAGGAGCGCTTTTACGGCTATGGCTTCTACAACACCACCTTGTTCAACCCGATCGGCCGCGAAGTGGCGGCGGAATATGTGTTCACCTTCTGATTGACGTGGCAGCCGCACCACACGTCACGGCATAGCGCCGTGACGTGTGGTGCAGGCAAAAACGGGCGCGCCGTTTGTCGTCCACCCTGCAGCAGGTGGGGTTGCGTGGTCACCGACGATGGTCGACACGAAACTTTTTTGCCGCAGGGCCTGACTGGATCTTGGCAGCGCGGGAGTTACCGCTACTTGTCGCTGGGTACGTTGTCCGAGTACGCAGCGCAGTGACCCAACATCGAAGCCGGCGCTGGTTGAAGCCATGTAAGGGAAAGAGGGCTGCTCGGGTGTACCGCGCCCAGTCCTGAAGTCCGCGGAGTTGGTGATCGATTGTTCGCATCGTCATGATCGGCCGTGCTTATGCCCGCGGCGTATCGGCGTTGCATCCCTGCGCAGGTTGCGTCTGAGACGCCGCAATTGCAGGGGTTTGGAAACGATAAAGTGCGGATCAGGCAATCGACCCGGATGGCGCCGGCAGCGCGCTGCAATGTTCCGTTGCCGATGAAACAGTGGCAACGTCGAAACGCGCGTGGTATCAATGCACCCAATGAACGCACCCCGCAGCCAGTTTTATTTTTGGTACTACGGTTTTCCGATGCCGCTGGCGGAGGACGGATTGCGCTCACCCTGAAGAAATCTTCAGCAGCATTCCCGAAAAGCCGCCAGCGCACACTGGCGGCTTTTTTGTTGCCGCCGCGCCTGGCTCCCTGATGCAACACCGCCCACCGAGACACTGTTATGCCGCCTGTGACCGATGACCTGCGTATCCGCAAGATCGAAGCCCTTGCCCCGCCTTCGCAGCTGCTGTCGCTGCTGCCCTGCGACGAGCGCGCTTCCGAGACCGTGACCAATTCGCGCGCCGTCCTGCACGCCATCCTGCATGGTCGCGACGACCGCCTGGCGGTGGTGATCGGGCCCTGCTCGATCCACGACCCGGTCGCGGCGATGGACTACGCGCACCGCCTGCGCCCATTGCGCGAGCAGTTCGGCGATGCGCTGGAGATCGTGATGCGGGTGTACTTCGAAAAGCCGCGCACCACCATCGGCTGGAAGGGCCTGATCAACGATCCGGATCTGGACGGCAGCTTCCAGATCAACAAGGGCCTGCGGGTGGCGCGCGGTCTGCTGCGCGACATCAACAACCTCGGTCTGCCGGCCGGCGTGGAATTCCTCGACATCATCTCGCCGCAGTACATCGCCGACCTGGTGGCCTGGGGCGCGATCGGCGCGCGGACCACCGAGAGCCAGGTGCATCGCGAAATGGCCTCGGGCTTGTCGTGCCCGGTGGGCTTCAAGAACGGCACCGGCGGCGACGTCAAGATTGCGGTGGACGCAGTCGGTGCGGCCTCGCATCCGCATCATTTCCTGGCCGTGACCAAGGACGGCCACACCGCGGTGGCCGCGACGGCGGGCAATCCGGATTGCCATGTGATCCTGCGCGGCGGCAAGCAGCCCAACTTCGACGCGGCCAATGTGGAAGCGGCCAGCCAGGTGCTCACTAAATCCGGCCTGCCGGCGCGCCTGATGATCGATGCCAGCCATGCCAACAGCGGCAAGAATCCCGAGAACCAGCCCAAGGTCATCGACGACATCGCCACGCAGCTGGAAGGCGGCGAGACGCGCATCGTCGGCGTCATGGTGGAGAGCCACCTGGTCGGCGGACGCCAGGAACTGGTACCGGGCTGCGCACTGACCTACGGCCAGAGCATTACCGACGGCTGCCTGGGCTGGGACGCCTCGGTGCAGGTGCTGGAGCGTCTGGCGACCGCCGTGCGTGCACGTCGTGCAAGGCGGGTTGCCGAAGCTGCGTAATGGTTGAGGCGGTGGGGTGAGCACATCCGGAATAGCGCTCGCTTGCGGCGACCAGCGGCCAACACGCCTGTCGAGCAGCCTGGCAATGAACACTGCCGTGCTGATGGCCGCTCCAAAACAAGAACGCCGGGCCGGCGCAGGGAGCCGGCCCGACGGATTGGACACCACCCAGTGATGACCCGTCGCGCCCAGCGGCAGGAGGGGGAGAGAGCCGTCCTGCCGCCGAATGCGAGCGGGCAGGAACGTTATCCGCCACCTGCGTGACATCGCGATGTCGCAGCATGTCGATGCCAGCAATGAAGTTCGCGAAGCGTTAAACACCGGCATGACGGCCGTGCTCCGATCTCTCTAGCAACACCGTCACGCTGGACTACAACCGCCGATTCCCGATTCCCGATTCCCCAATCCGCGCTCACCCCAACATATCCCCCGTCTCCAACCAGCGCTGATGCCACGACAATGCCTCGGTCAGCAGATGCGGGGTGTGCTTGCCATAGCTGTCGCGATTGGCGCGCGCCACATAATCTTCCAGCGCATCGCGGTAGCGCGGGTGTACGCAGTGATCGAGCAACTGGCGTGCGCGTTGCTTGGGCGTGAGGCCGCGCAGATCGGCCAGGCCTTGTTCGGTGACGATCACCGAGACGTCGTGTTCGGTGTGGTCGACATGGCTGACCATCGGCACGATCGACGAGATGCTGCCGGCCTTGGCGATGCTGGGGCTCAGGAAGATCGACAGGAAGCCGTTGCGCGCAAAGTCGCCTGAGCCGCCGATGCCGTTCATGATGCGGCTGCCCATCACGTGGGTGGAATTGACGTTGCCGTACAGGTCGGCCTCGATCATGCCGTTCATGCCGATGCAGCCGAGCCGGCGCACCAGCTCGGGATGATTGGAAATCTCCTGCGTGCGCATGATGATGCGCTGCCGGTAGAAATCGATATTGCGCTTGAACTCCTCGTTGCCCTCCGGGCTGAGCGCAAAACCCGTGCAGGAGGCGTAGCGCAGCACGCCATCGCGCAGCAGCGCGAGCATGCCGTCCTGGATCACTTCGGTGAACGCTTCCAGATCGCGGAAGCCGCTGCGTGCAAGCCCCGCCAGCACCGCATTGGGAATATTGCCCACGCCCGATTGCAGCGGCAGCAAACTGGCCGGTAGCCGGCCCTTGCGCACTTCATGGCGCAGGAACGCGATCAGGTGTTCGGCGATGCGTTCGCTGCTGTCGTCGGCGGCGGCGAACGGGCTGTTGCGGTCCGGGCCATGCGTGCGCACCACTGCCACGATCTTGTCCGGATCGCAGCGCAGGCTGGGCTCGCCGATGCGGTCGTCGCCGTGCACCAGCGGGATCGGCTTGCGCTGCGGCGGCAGTGCGGTGCCGTAATAGACGTCGTGCATGCCATCCAGGCCGGCCGGCTGCCAATCGTTGACCTCGATGATCACCTTGCTGGCCAGGTCCAGCCAGGTCTTGTTGTTGCCGATCGAGGTGGACGGCACCAGGCTGCCATCGGCGCGGATCGCCGAGACTTCCACCACGGCGGTGTCGATCTGCCCGTAGAAACCGAACCACACGTGCTGGGCGACGTGGCTGAGATGGATGTCGATATAGTCCAGCGTGCCGGCGTTGATGCGTTGGCGCGCGTCCGGGTCGGACTGGAACGGCATGCGCATGGCGATGCCGTCGGCCTTGGCCAGCGCGCCGTCCAGCTCCGGTGCGGTGGAAGCGCCGGTCATCAGCTTGATCTGGAACGGCTGGCCCTGCAGATGCGCCGCTTCGATGCGCTGCGCCAGCGCCATCGGCACCGCCTTGGGGTAACCGGAGCCGGTGAATCCGCTCATCGCCACGGTCTCGCCGGGCTGGATCAATGCGGCAGCGGCCTCGGCAGAAACCAGGCGCTCGCGCAGCGGTGCGTACAGGATGCGTTCGTCGGACATGGGCGGCACAGCGAGACAGGGAAGTCCCATTATCGCAGCTGCGTGCGTCGGCCGCGCTGCGACCTTGGTGCAATGCAACTGTGCGGACAGCGGCGAACGCATGCGAGGCGGCCTGTTGCGTAACGGGCCAGGGACGCAATACACATCCGGTACGTGGCCCCGCTTTCGCTGCCGCATCCGGGCGCTGGCGTAAGCGGGTTGTCCTCGCCGACCGCAGGCGTGCGGTTGCCTGGTGTGCCCGTGCCGGCCAGCCCTGTCGCGCACCACCCGCGCTGCGGCGCTGAATCCCCGTGCATCCCCAGCTGCTGCGCAGCGCGTCCGGTAACACGCCACCGGCCGCGTTCACGCCTCGCCGCCAGCGCAACCGCGATAGTGACGGCAGACTCGACTTCTGCCCGCGCCCATGCCCTCTCTTCGCGATCGCTTCCAGCGCTGGCCCCGGCCGTGGCGCATTGCAGGGAGCGTGCTGGTGGCGCTGTATGCGCTGTATCTGCTGGCCGGCAACCTGTTTCTCAACACGCCGCTGTTCGATGCCGTCACCAACCGGCAGCCGCATAAATTCACCCTGCAGACGGGTCCGGCACTGACCGTGTTTCCGGGGCAGGTGATGGCCTGGAACGTGCGCATGCGCGGACAGGCCAACCGCACCGTGTACGTGTTTCACGCCGATCGCGCCAATGCGCGTGTGGCCTTGCTGCCGCTGTTGCGGCGCGAGGTGCGCCTGCCGTGGTTGCATGCCACCGGACTGAGCGCGGAAGTGGAAACTTCCGACACCCCGATTCCGCCACCGCCGCGCGGCGATCAGGGCTGGACGCTGCGCTTCGATGCGATCACCAGCAACAGTATCCGCAGCGCGCGCCTGGGCAAGTTGCTGATCGCCGGGCAGGGCCACGGCAGCGTCGGCTTCCTCAAGCAGCTCAAGGGCGGCCCGTCGGAGCTGTTTCCTTCCGAAGCGGGCTTTCGCGATGCGGTGGTCAGCTATGACGGGGTGCAGGTGTTCAATGGGGCGCAGCTGGATGCGCAATTCCAGTTTCCGCGCCACTACCGCGACCAGGCGCCGGGGCTGCGCAAGCTCGGCATCACCCATGCGCGCCTGCGGCTGAAGGCCGCGACCGTCGCGTTGAAGATCGACACCGGCGCGCCGCATGTGGACATCCGCAGCGGGCCGTCGGCAGCGCGGGTGGAGGCCGACATCACGCTGGATCGCGGCACCCTGCAGGAGAGCAGTCATGCGGTCTGGCGCCTGCCGTTGATGGCCGGCGTCGGCGCGACCGACCGCGGCATGCTGGCGCTGCAGCTGGATGTGGCGCGCGACATCCGCGTGCAGGCGCGCCTGCCGCGCGACGAAAAGACGGGCAGCGAGCTGCATGCCGATCTGCGTATCGCCGGACGCAGCATTCCCTTCCAGGATCCTGCGCAGGTGCTGCCGCGCCTGTCCGGGCAGGTGCGTGGGCGCTGGCAGTTCGAATCGCTGAACTGGATCGCCGAGCTGTTCGTGCGCAAGCCCTGGTTCCAGCTCGCAGGTGGCGGCCTGGTCGAGGCCGACCTGCGGCTGGCGCAGGGCCGGCTCGCCAGCGGCAGCAGCCTGGAGATTCCGCGTGTGGAGGCAGTGGCGCATGTGTTCGATACGCGGCTGGCCGGTATCGCCAAGGCGCACGGACGCATCGACGATGCCGCCACGCCGCAGGCGCATCTGGACGTGAGCATCCCCACCTTCAAGGCGGCGCCGCGCGATGCGCCCAGGCAGATCCTGCTGGACGGCCGCGATCTGCAGCTGGCCATGCATGGCGACGCCGAACTGGCGCGCCTGCGCGACACGCTCAAGGCGCAGCTGCGTTTCAGCGATGCACGCGTCCCCGATCTCACCGTCTACAACCGTTACCTGCCGGGCAAGAACGTGCGCCTGCTCGGCGGTAGCGGCAGCCTGACCGGCGATGTGGCGCTCAATGCCTCCGGCGATGTGGGCAGCGGCCACGCCAACCTGCGTGGGCAGGGCGCGCATCTGGCGCTGGCCGGCGTACAGATGCGCGGCGACGCCGACTTGCAGGCGCAGCTGCAGCGTGCCGATTTCAAGAACAAGTTCTTCGACCTCAGCGGCACGCGCGTACGCCTGCGCAACATGCGTGTGGGCGACGACAGTGCGGATGCCAACTGGTGGGGGCAGATGCAGGTCGGTGCCGGCACGATCCAGGCCAGCGCGCCGTTCCAGGTGGATGCCGACGCGGCGATCCGCATGCGCGATGCTGCGCCGCTGCTGTCGGTGTTTGCGCAACGTGCCGACTATCCGCGTTGGGTCTTGGGCTTGCTGGATTCGGGCGAGCTCGATGCCACCGGCAGGGTGCGTTGGCGCAAGCAGCAAGTACTGATCGACGACCTGCATGCGGAGAATGCGCGCCTGTCGCTGCGCGCGCGGCTGGCCTTGAACGACGAGCAGCGGCGCGGCGATCTGTATCTGCGCTGGGGCGTGCTGGGCGCCGGGATCGAACTCGATGGCAAGCAACGCCAGTGGCACCTGGCCGGCGCGCGCGAGTGGTACGACGCGCAGCCGGGATTGCTGCCGGCGGTGTCGAAGGCGAAGTAAGCGGTTCGTTGTTTGAGGCTTGCGTAACGCGGACAGCTTCGCCGTCTTTGAAGAGGCAGTGCGCGCACTGCCGCGCGTGTAGGACATCCAATGCGCACCAGGCAGCCTGCCGGTGCCCCGCCGCAATCGCCGCTGCGCACCGCGCTCACGGTTTCCTTGGCACACTGCGCCACGCCGCGTGCGCGGTCTTCAGGAGCCTGCCGTCATGACGATGCCCGTTCGCGCCCGCTGGCAAAGATTGCCCCGCCCGGTGCGTTGGCCATTGCTGGCGTTATTGGTGGTGTACGCAAGCTATCTGCTGCTCGGCAACCTGTTGCTCAACACGCCACTCGGGCCGGCCGCGCTCAATCGCAAGCCGGACAGGTTCACCATGCACTGGGGCCCGGCAGTGACCTGGTGGCCGGGCCGTCTGGTGTTGTGGAAGGTGGAGTTGCAAGGCCGCTCGACACGCAACAGCTGGAACGTCAGCGCACAGCGCATGAGCGGGCAGGTGCGGCTGTTGCCATTGCTGCATCGGCAGTTGCTGGTGCCGGAGCTGCATGCGCAGGGTGTGCGTGGCGGCATGCAGGCGGCTGTGCCAACGCCCGGCGCTGCAGCGACGCAAGCGCCAGCGACGGGGCCGAACATGCAGGTGGCTGCCGCTCCGCTGACTGGCGCAGCCGGTACGACGCCGCCAACGACAACGCAGCACAGGATACCCACACGCACCACAGACGCCGCGGCAGGCACGCAGCCGTCCACACGGATGGCTGACGCGGCCACCAGCATGCCGCCATCTGCCCAGGTTGTCAGCATCGCCGGCGGACCGGCGGGTCCGCCATCGACCGCTCCGGCCTGGACCCTGCAGTTCGACCGCATCGTCGCCGATCAGGTCCAGGCAGTGACGCTGCGTCAGTTGCAGATCGAAGGCGATGGTCAACTGCAGCTGGGCCTGTTCAAGCGATTGCGCGGCGGGCCGATGGAACTGTTCCCCTCGCGGGCGCGCTTCGACAACGCACGGATGCGCTGGGGTGGTAGCGAAGTGCTGCGCAACGGCCAGCTGCGTATCGACGCCAGCATCGCGCGCCATGCACCGGACCAGGCGCGCGGGCTGGCAGTGCTGCGGCTTGCCGATGCGCAGGTGAGCGTGCATGGCGACACCGCGGCGCTGGATGTCATACGCAATGCGCAGGGACGCCACACGCTCGCCACACGTGCCGGCAAAGGGCGTGCGGATGGACAGTTGCGCTGGACGCGTGGCGCCTTGCAGCCCGGCAGCCAACTGCAATGGCGCGCACCGCTGCACGACAGCACGCGCACACCGGCTGCCCTGCTGGGCGAGCTTGCAGCGCAACTGCAGGTGGATCAGGACATGCGCCTGCAAGTCAGCATGCCCGAGCCGGCCGATGCCGGGCTGACGCTGGATGCCGATCTGCGCGTACAAGGCCGGCAGTTGCCGCTGCAATCGATGCGCAGCCTGTTGCCGCGCACCTCCGGGCATGCGCGCCTGCACTGGCAACTGTCCTCGCTGAGCTGGATTCCGGCGCTGTTTCCGGACGTGGACTGGCTGACGCTGGAAGGCGATGGGCTGGTGGATGCGGATCTGCGCATCGATCGCGGCCAGCTCGGTGCCGGCAGTCGCCTGCAGGTGCCGCACGTGCGTGCGCATGTCGGCGTGATGGGCCATGCGATCGATGGGCAGGCCAGTGCCGATCTGCGTGTCGATGCAGATGCCAACGGGCAATTGCTGCCTGCACTTGCCTTGCAGATGCAGCAGTTCTCGATTGCGCACAGCGATGCGCCCACGCGCCCGTTCGTGCAGGGCCGCGATCTGCGTCTGGAGCTGCAGACGCGCGCCGATGCGCGCAATCTGGCCACGCTGCGCGACGCCACGCGCGCGCATCTGGTGTTCGCCAATGCGCGTGTGCCGGAGCTGCGTGCCTACAACCGCTATCTGCCGCAGCAGCAGTTGCGCTTCGACGGCGGCAACGGTGTGCTCAGCGGCGATCTGCAGATCGAACCCGGCGGCCGCATCGGCAAGGGCGGCCTGCGCATCGGCGCACGTGCGGCGCGGCTGCAGTTTGCCGGCCTGGCACTGCGTGGCGATGTGGATGCGGATCTGCGTTTGCAGCGCGGCGATCTGCGTGCGGAAAACTTCCGCCTCGATGCCAGCACCATCCAGCTGCGCAATATCGGATTCACCGGACCGGATGGTCAGCGTCGCGATGGCTGGTGGGCGCGCATCGTGTTGGACGATACCCGCATGCAATGGCACCAGCCGGTCGGTGTGGATGGACGCGTACGCATCCAGGTGCGCGACCTGGCGTTCCTGATGTCGCTGTACGCGCGCGATCGTTCGATTCCGAACTGGATGCTGCGGCTGGTGGATGCAGGCCAGGCGCAGGTGACCGGGCGTGTGCATTGGCAGGGCGACACCGTCATCGTCGATCGGTTGCAGGCGCGCAACGAACGCTTCCAGGTGGATGCGCGATTGCGGTTGCAAGGCAGCCGACGCAGCGGCAGCCTGCTTGCGCGCTGGGGTGTGTTGAGCGCGGCCGTGGGGTTGCGCGGCGAGACCCCGGAATGGCACCTGCTGCGTGCGCCGGAGTGGTATCAGGCCCAGCCCGATCTGCTGCACTGAGGCTGCCGCGCGCCAACGCGCCGTGAAGGAAAAAGATCCAGTTCTGTACTGCCTGGTGTTGTTTTGCAGTGCAGCGTGCAAGTGGCGTTCGGGGCGCGCACTATGCTCCTGCATCCCGACGTGGGGGAGGGAGCAAAGCCCGCTGGCAGTTCGCTGCAAGCGGGCTTTTTTATTGCCTGCGGTATGCCGAGCCGAGCCACTGCATCTCCGCTCACCGCGCAAGACGCCCAGCTGTTGAGGGGTTGTCCAGGACACTCCTTGGTCGCCGTGTGCGTCATCGGCTCGCAGGTCGTCCAGCCGCACGATGGGATTGGACGGCGGCTGTGCCTGCACGCTCGACGGGCTTCCGCTAGAATGAGATCAATTCTCATTTATCGCCGGGCGCCTTGCCGTCCGGGCTCAGCCGTTCAGGAGGTCATCGTGTCGGTCACGCAAGGCGCGCTTCATCAACAGGTGGAGCGCCTGTACACCGACCACCACGGCTGGCTGCAGGGCTGGCTGCGGCGCAAGCTGGGCGATGCGTTCGTGGCTGCCGACCTGGCGCAGGACACCTTCATCAGCGTGATCAGCGCCGGGGCCGCCGACCAGATCCGCGAGCCACGCCCGTTCCTGGCCACCATCGCGCGCCGCTTGATGGCGCACCGGCAGCGGCGCAAATTGCTGGAAACCAGTTACCTGGAACTGCTGGCTGCGCTGCCGGAAGAACTGGCGCCGTCGCCGGAGCTGCAACTGCTGGCGCTGGAAGCGGTGCAACAGGTGGACCAGGCGCTGGATGGCCTGCCGCCCAAGGTGAAGGAAGCCTTTCTGCTGGCGCATCTGCAGGAGCTGAGCTACGCGCAGATCGCGCAGCGGCTGGGCGTGTCCAGCAGCTCGGTCAAGCAATATCTCACGCGTGCCAACCGGCATTGCCTGTTCGCCCTGTCGGCGTGAGCCGCACGGATGGCTGATGCCGCCTCACGCCGCGCGCGCGCCGCCGGTGACCAGCGAGCACCGCTGGCCGGCGGGCAACCGATCAGTGCGCAGGTCGCCGATCAGGCTGCCGAGTGGCTGACGGTGCTGATGTCCGGTACCGCGAGCCAGGCGCAGCTGCAGCGCTGGCAACAGTGGCGCGATGCGCATCCGGACCATGCGCGGGCGTGGGCGCATATCGAGGCGGTGACCGGGCGGCTGAAGACGCTGACCCCGCAGGCGGCCTATCGCAGCCTGTCGCCGTATGCCGGCAGCAACGGGCAGGCATCGCCGGGCCGGCGCAAGGCGCTGAATCTGCTGCTGTGGGGCGGGGTGGCCGGGGCCACCGGCGTGCTGGCCTCGCGTACCGAACGCTGGCAGCGCGCCACCGCCGATTACGCCACTGCGACGGGGCAGCGCCGCGAGGTGCAGTTGCAGGACGGCAGCCGCATCACCCTCAACACGCGCAGCGCCATCGATGTGCGGTTCGACGCGCAACAGCGGCTGCTGCAGCTGCTGGCCGGCGAGATCATGGTGACCAGCGCGCACGCGCTGGGCGCGGGCCACGATGCACGGCCCTTGCTGGTGCGCACCGCGCAGGGCGATATCCGCGCGCTGGGTACACGCTTTTGCGTGCGCCAGGACGAGCACGACACCCAGCTGAGCGTGCTGGAAAGTGCGGTGGAGGTGCGGCCACATGCTCTCGCGCAGGCCGTGGGGCGCGTGCAGGCAGGGGAGCAGTGTCGTTTTACTGCCGATGCGCTCGGCGCCATCGCGCCGGTCGATGCACAGGCCGCGGCCTGGGTGCGCGGGCAGCTGATCGCCGACGAGTGGCGCCTGGATGCCTTTATCGCCGAACTGGGCCGTTATCGCTCCGGGCTGTTGCGCTGCGACCCGCAGGTGGGCGGCCTGCGCGTCTCCGGCGTGTTTCCGCTGGACGACACCGAGCGCATCCTGGCGATGCTGCCCAGCGTGCTACCGGTGCGGGTGAGCCGGCGCAGCCGTTACTGGGTGACAGTGCAGGCGGCCGGGCAGGGCTGAGGCGCTGCCAGGCGGCACGTCGCCGAAAAAAAGTTCGCATCCGGGCTGCCCGATCGCCGCAGTTGTGGCACCTCCCCAATGACGGTGTCAGTGCGACACCAAACCTTTGTGGAAACAGCATGTCGATCCCTGCCCGCCGCCGCGGCCAACTCTCTTCTTCGTCGTTGCAGCGCAACGCCCTGGTGCAGGCCGTGCCGCGGCCCCTCGGCACGGCCGTGGCGGTTGCGCTGTGCAGCCTGGCCTTGTGTGCGGGCATGCCCGATGCAAGCGCCCAGACCTCCCCTGCCACGCAGGATGCACGCCAGACCTATCGCATCCCCGCCGGCCCGTTGGCACCGGCGCTGCGTCAGCTGGCCGGTTCGGCCAACCTGTTGCTGAGCTTCACTGCCGCGCAGACCGACGGCAAGACCACTGCCGGGCTGGAGGGCAGCTATACCGCACCGGCCGCCCTGGTTGCGCTGCTGGCTGGCAGCGGCTTGCAGGCCGTGCAGCTGCAGACCGGCGGCTACGTGCTGCGCGCCGCGCCGCAGCCAAGCGCGACCAAAAGCGAGGTGGAGGCGTGGCTGTTACCCACCATCAAGGTGACCGCGCAGGCCAACCGCAGTGCGACCACCAGCGGCACCGGCAGCTATACCGCGCGTGCGGTCAGCATCGGCCGCGGCGAGCAGTCGCTCAAGGACATCCCGCAGTCGATCAGCGTGGTCACCCGTCAGTTGATGGACGAGCAGAACATCACCTCGGTCTACGACGCGCTGGCCAGCACCACCGGCATCACCATCGTGCAGAGCCCGCAGGGCGGCAAGTACATCTATTCGCGCGGGTTCGACATCACCACGGTGCAGTACGACGGCGTGCCGCTCAATCGCGGCATGTATGGCCGGGCGAGCAACTACAGCGCCAACATGGGCATCTACGATCGCGCCGAAGTGCTGCGCGGTGCGGCCGGCCTGCTGCAGGGCGCGGGCAATCCCGGTGGCGCGGTGAACCTGGTGCGCAAGCGCCCGCTGGATGTGCCGGGTGTGAGCGTGATGGTGCAGGGCGGCAGCTGGGATCGCTACGGTGCGCTGATCGATGGCAGCGCCAACCTCAGCGCCGATGGCGCACTGCGCGCGCGCGGGGTGATCGATTATCAGGACCAGCGCGCGTTCGTGGATGGCGTCAAACGTCGCACGCCCACGTACTACGGCACGCTCGATTACACGCTCTCGCCGCAGACCCAGCTCAGCCTGGGCGTGAGCTACGAACAGGTGAAAGGCCGGCCGTTCTTCGGTGGTTTGCCCAGTTTCAGCGATGGCCGCGATATCGGCCTGCCGCGCCAGACCAATCTGGGTGCGTCCTGGAACCGGCAGTCCTCGTCCAATCGCGGGCTGTATCTGGACCTCGACCACCGCTTCAATGCCGATTGGGTGTTCAAGCTCAGTGCGGTGCAGGTACGCGAACTGCACGATCTGAAATACGCCAGCTCCAGCCGCGCGATCAATCCGGCCACCGGCACCGGCGCCTTGTTGGCGGCGCGCACCATTTCCGATGCGGATGCGTTCGGCTTCGATGCCAATGTGATCGGGGACTTCAACGCGCTGGGCCGCCGGCATGAGTTGGTACTGGGCAGTAATTTCGCCGAGAACACGGTCGATACCGTTTACGGCAACAAAAACAACTTCCAGACTTTCAACGTGTTCGATCTGCAGCGCAATGTGCGGGCGATCAGCGACGAAGAAATCTTCGCCAACGCACGTGAGGCGCGGCATGGTACCTCGCGCGAATTCGGCTTGTACGGCGCCTTGCGTTGGCAGCTGACTGATCCGCTGAGAGCCATCGTCGGCACCCGCGTGAGCTGGTACGACACCCGCTGGAACACCACCACCACAGGGCTGTCGCCGTCGCAATCGGTCGAGCACACCCGCGAGACCGGGCAGGTCACGCCGTACGCCGGCCTGTTGTACGACGTGAGCCCGACCTGGTCGGCCTACGCCAGCTACGCGGACATCTTTCAGCCGCAGAACGCGCAGACCGAAGCCGGCGAGATGCTCAAGCCGATGACCGGCGCCAACTACGAGCTGGGCATCAAGGGCGAGTGGCTGGAGGGGCGCATCAATAGCGCGTTCGCGCTGTTCCAGATCGAGCAGAAAAATCGCGCCCAGGCCGACCTGAGCACCGGCCCCACCTGCCGCAACAACGACTTCTGCTACATCGACAGCGGCAAGGTGCGCAGCCGCGGGTTCGATGCCGAAGTCAGCGGCGAGGTGCTGCGCGACTGGAACGTGTTTGCCGGTTACACCTTCAACCGCACCACCTACCTGCAGGATGTCAGCAGCCAGGGCCAGACCTTCAACAGCTACACGCCCAAGCATCTGCTGCGGGTATGGACCACCTACCGCCTGCCGGGCGTGCTGCAGGATGTCACCGTCGGTGGCGGTGTCAGCGCGCAAAGCGCAGCGTATCGGCAGATCGGCACTGCCACCGCGCCGATCCAGGGGCGTGCGGTCTGGAATGCATTGGCGCGGTATCAGTTCAACCGGCAATGGTCGGTGGCGGTCAATCTCAACAATGTGTTCGACAAGCACTACTACACCACCTTGTCGAGCTTCGTTAACGGGCGCTATTACGGCGAACCGCGCAATGTGATGGTGACCCTGCGCGGCGCGCTGTGATGCGTGCACCCGTGCTGCGGTGGTGCATGGCGCGTGCCGGATGAAAGAAGGCTTTCGCCAAAGCATGGCCTGGCTGCACACCTGGTGCGGCCTGAGCTGCGGCTGGTTGCTGTGCGCGATTTTCCTGACCGGCACGCTCAGCGTGTTTCGCGATCCGATCACCAGCTGGATGCAGGCCGCACCCGCCCTGCCGAGTGCGAGTACGCACACGGTCCTGTCGGAAGACGCGCTGGTGCCGCGTGCACTGGCGCAGCTGCATCAGCTTGCGCCGCAGGCGCGCATGTGGCGGATCACCTTGCCCGCGCATCGGGGTGAGGCGCTCACGCTGTTCTGGCGCACATCGGATGGCCAGGATCAGGCAGCGCTGGACCCCGGGAGCGGCGAGCTGCTGCCGCCTCCGTGGGGCCGGCAGACCGAAGGCGGCCGGCATTTCATGAGCTTCCACTACACCTTGCACGGCGGCATTCCCGGCTATTGGCTGGTGGGCTGGGTATCGATGTGCGGGCTGATCGCGCTGGTGTCCGGGGTGATCGTACACAAGCGGATCTTTCTGGATTTCTTCACCTTCCGCCCGGGCAAGGGCCAGCGTTCGTGGCTGGACGCGCACAACGCCACGGCGGTGCTGACGCTGCCGTTCCTGCTGATGATCGTCTACACCGGCCTGGCGTATTTCTACACCAGCTACATGCCCGCGCCGTTGCGGGCGCTGTATGGCAGCGACGAGGACGCGTCCACGCGTTATGCCGATGATCTGTCGTCGGCATTGCCTGCGGCCAGCGCAGGCAATGCCGCGGTCAACAGCGTGCCCGCCTATCTGCCGGAGCTGGTGCAGCGTGCAGACTCGCTCAACGGTGCGCCTGCGCGAACGCTGGTGATCGAGCGACCCGATCGACCCGACAGCAGGCTGCGCGTGATCGCGCGCGTGGGCGAGACCGGCAGCTCGCGGCGCCTGCTCAATCCAGCCAACAGCATCGTATTCGACGCGAACAGCGGCGCGCTGCTGGAGCGGCACGCGGATGCCGCACGTGCGGAGCTGCACGCGCAGGATGTGGAAGAGGTCGTCAAGACCTTGCACGTGGCCGGTTTCGGCGGCTGGACCAGCAAGTGGCTGTATTTCGTCTGCGGCCTTGCCGGAACGTTGATGATGGCCACCGGCACGGTGCTGTTTTCGATCAAGCGGCGTCGGCGTAGCGAGCAGGAGTTCGGCGCGGCCACCGCCGGCATCTATCGGGTGGTGGAAGCGCTCAACGTCGCCGCGCTTGCGGGAACCGCGTTGGCCAGCATCGCGTATTTCTATGCAAACCGCCTGGTGCCGGCTGCGCAGGCCGCGCGCAGCCAGATCGAAATCCACGCATTCCTGTGGGTATGGGCGGCCACGCTGCTGCATGCGCTGCTGCGCCCACCCGCGCGTGCATGGGTGGAGCAACTGGCGATGACCGCGCTGCTGTGTGTCGGCTTGCCCCTGCTCAATGCGGTCACCACCGGGCAGCATCTGGGCGTGTACCTGGCTGCGGGCGACCCGCAACGCGCCGGGGTCGAGCTGGTCTCGCTCGTCTTCGGCGTTGCATTTGCCTATGCGGCGCATCGGTCGCACCGCAATGCCGTGCGACCGGTGCCGGCACGCACCAGGCGTGGCGCCGCTGCCGCGATGGACGTGTTGTGAAGCGTGCTTCGAGTACCGCATCGGTGACGCGCTACCGCTGGTCGGTTGCCGGTCGCGTGCTCGCTGCCAGTGCCGGCGGCTATGCGCTGACGTCCACTGGCTGCAGTGTGCTGGCACAGCTGCTGTCGCGGTTTGCCGGCGTGTCGCCTGCGGTATCGGTGCTGGGCACGACCTTGCTGAGTTTCGCCATCTACACGGTCGTCGTGTTGTGGATGTTTCGTGCGCGCAGTGCATTGCGCATGTGGGGCTGGCTGGGCGTGGGCATCGCCGCGCTGGGTGGTGCGAGCTGGTTGCTGGGACATCCACCATGGATGGGTTGATCACCGCGCTGCTGGGCACCGCGCTCTGCCACGCCGCAATGATGGCCCTGGCGGTGGCGATGCATCGCCACTACGAGCAGCTCAGCGGTCGCCGCACTGCGCCGACCATGCAGCGATGGTTGCTGCGTGCGATGGCTGTCTGTCTGTTGATCGCCGCGCTGGTGCTGTGCGTGCTCGCTTGGGGCGGCACGGTGGGCACGTTGTTGTGGCTGGGGTTTGTCAGCGTGGCCGCGCTGTGGGTGGCGTTGGGCCTGGCGTACGCGCCGCGCTGGAGTGCGTGGCTGGCAGTGCTGGTGGGCTGCGTCGCATGCGGCGTGATGGGTTGGCACGTGCTGTAGTTTGCTGTTGTTTGAAGGCCACACACACCGGTCATCTTGACTGGTCCTTGTCCGCCCACCGTGGCGGGACCTTACGCGGCATGGATGCCGCGTAAGAGCTACATGGACGTACTTGCAGCGTGTCCTGCGAGGGTGGGCGGGCAAGGGCCCGGCAGCCAAGCTCCAGATCGACTGCTCTACCGCTAAGGACCAACTGCAGGCACGTGCCGCCATCGCGCAGGGATGCCAGAATCGGCGCATGTCGCCGCCTACCTCATCCGTGTCTCCTGCGCTCACCGCCCTGATCGAGCGGGCTGTGGCGCGTGTCCGTCATGCCGTGCCGGCCGACCAGCCCTGGCCGGGCGATGACGTCGATCGGCGGCTCGAACAGGTCGCGCTCGCCAGCGAGTTCGCGCTCGATACCTTGGCGCGCCAGCCGGCATTGCTGCAGCACCTGGCGCAGCCGGATCCACCGCCGTTGCCACTGCCGGTGCTCGACCCCGCACAGCCCCAGGCCTGGCCGGCGCAGTTGCGGCGCTACCGCAGTGCCGAATCCACGCGCCTGGTCTGGCGCGATGTGCTCGATCTGGACAGTGTCGATGCCACCCTGGCCGGTGCCACCCGCCTGGCCGAAACCTGCCTGCAATGTGGGCTGCAGGCGTTGGAGCAGCAATTCCGCGATCGCCACGGCCAGGTGATTGCCGAAGACGGCAGTGTGCAGCGGCTGGTGGTGTTCGGGCTGGGCAAGCTCGGGGGGGGCGAGCTGAATTTTTCCTCGGATGTGGATCTGGTCTATGCGTATCCGCAGGGCGGCCAGTCCGATGGCGACCGCCCGCTGGCGGCGGAGGAATATTTCGCACGCCTGGGCCAGCAGCTGGCCAAACTGCTCGACGAAACCACCGCCGATGGGTTCAGCCATCGCGTGGACCTACGCCTGCGTCCATTCGGCACGGCCGGGCGGGTGGCCTTGTCGTTCACCGGCATGGACCAGTACTTCCAGCGCGAAGGGCGCGACTGGGAGCGCTATGCCTGGCTCAAGGCGCGCGCGGTGGCCGGCGATATCGACGCCGGCGAAGCCTGGCTGGAAACGCTGCGCCCCTTCGTCTACCGGCGGTATCTGGACTTCACCGCGCTGGACGGCTTGCGCGAGATGAAGGCGGCGATCACTGCAGAAGTCGCCCGGCACGATCGTCTGGACGACATCAAGCGCGGGCCGGGTGGCATTCGCGAGATCGAGTTCCTGGCGCAATCGCTGCAGCTGATTCGCGGCGGACGCGAACCGAGCCTGCGCGAGCGTCGCCTGCTGCCTGCCCTGCAGGCGCTGGTCGACGCAGGCCAGATCGATGCGGACAACGGGCACGCATTGACCGAGGCGTATCGCTTCCTCCGCCGGCTCGAAAATCGTCTGCAGATGTTGCGCGATGCACAGACGCATGCCTTGCCGCAGGCGCCACTGGATCGCGAACGTATCGCATTGGGCCTGGGCCATGCGGATTGGCCGGCCTTGTTGCAGGCACTCACGCCGCAACGCGCGCGCGTTGCCGCCGAATTTGCCGAGCTGCTGGCACCGCGTGTCCGCACCAGCGCGCCCGATGCGCTTGCCGATTACTGGCGCGCCTTGCCCGAAGGCGATGCCGCACCGTTGGCCGGCATTGGATTGCACGACCCAGGTGGCGCGCATCAGGTGCTGGCCGATTTTGCGCAGTCCTCCGGCGTGCGTGCGCTCTCTGATACTGCAAGCGCGCGACTGGACCGTGTCATGCCGGCGCTGTTGCATGCGGCCACCCGCGCCAGCCAACCCGATGCCGCCGTGCGCCGCATGCTTGGCCTGCTGCAATCCACCTTGCGCCGCACCAGCTACCTGGCCCTGCTGGACGAACAACCCAGCGCGCTTGCACGCCTGGTCGATGTGCTCTCGCGCAGCGCCCTGCTGGCCGAGCGCCTGGCTGCGCATCCGCTGTTGCTGGACGAACTGCTCGACACCCGCATCAGCGGTCCGTTGCCCGACCGCGACGCATTGCAGGCTGCGTGCCTGGGCACCCTGCGGATCGAGGATACCGAAGCGGCGCTGCGCGAACTCAACGAGCGCCGGCTCGCCCTGAGCTTCCGCATTGCATTGGCCACGCTCGATGGCCGCCAGCAGGCCGTGGACAGCACCCAGCAGCTGGCCTGGCTGGCCGAAGCAGTGGTGCAGACGGTGCTGCAGCTGGCGCGCCGCGAACTGATCGCCGCGCACGGGCAGGTGCCGGGCGGTACGTTCGCCATCATCGGCTACGGCAGTCTGGGTGGCCTGGAACTGGGCTTCGGCTCGGACCTGGATCTGGTGTTTCTCTACGACCATCCACGCGAGGTGGAAGCCTCCGATGGCAAGCGACCGTTGGACGCCGGGCGCTGGTTTGCGCGGCTGGCGCAGAAGGTGATGACCTTGCTGGCCGCCGAAACCGGCGCCGGCCGTCTCTACGAGATCGACGTGCGGCTGCGCCCGGACGGCGGCAAGGGTGCATTGGTGTCCTCGCTGGCCAGTTACCGCGACTATCAGCACGCCCGCGCCTGGACATGGGAACATCAGGCGCTGGTGCGTGCGCGTGCGGTGGCCGGCGATGCGGCGCTCTGCGCGGCCTTCGCGCAGGTGCGTGGCGACACGCTGACACGCGTGCGCGACACCGCGCTGCTGCACGAGGACGTGCGCAAGATGCGCGCGCGCATGCGCAGCGAACTGGATCGCAGCGATGCGGGGCGACTGGATCTCAAGCAGGGCGCCGGCGGCCTGGTCGATCTGGAATTCGTCCTGCAGGCCGGCGTGCTCGGCCAGGCCGCACACCATCCGGCGCTGCTGCTGGCCTGCGCCACGCCCGCCTTGATCGATGCATTGGTGCAGGCGCAATGGCTGCCGGCCGAGCGTGCCGCACCGCTGCAGCAGGCGCATGCCACCTTGGTGGAAGCGGGCCTGAGTTGCACGCTGGATCGCCGGCCGCGGCTGATCCCGCCAACGCCTGCCATCGAGCAGGCACGGCACAGCATCTTCACTACCGCGCACGCACAAGGGCTGGAGTTTCCGCTCGGCAAGGACGCGGCAACACCACCGCCTTGATTGGCCGGTAGCTGGCGTTGCGGGGTGAGACGAGTGCAGCGCGCAGGCCGGGTTGGCAGAAACGCGGGTGCGTTGGAATGGCGTCCCTGCACCGCGCCTAGTGTTGGCCTGATTGCCTGTGCGCAGGCGAGCCGGTCAGCCCTGCGGTCGCGGCGCACTGCGCCACAGCAGTGCGCGGAACGGGCCGAGCAGGAACACGCCCATGCCGAGCTTCACTGCCAGGTCGCCGGCCGCCCAGCTGATCCACGGCAGGCCCGCGCCGGCAAAGGCGATGCTCCAGAAGATCGTCGTATCCAGCGTGGCGCTGCAGGTGGTGGCCACGATCGGCGCGCGCCACCAATTGCCACGGCGCAGCCGGTCGAACACGCTGATATCCAGCAACTGCGCGGCGATGAAGGCGGTGCACGAGGCCGCCGCAATGCGCGGGGTGGCCAGCCACAGCGACAACGCCACCGCGAGCGCAAAGCCGCACCAGGCGACCTTGCGCGCCGCGCGTGGGCCGAAGCGGCGATTGATCAGGTTGCTCACCAGAAACGCCAGCGGATACGAGAACGCGCCCCAGGTCAGCCAATCGTTGATCGGGTACTGCACCAGGATGTTGGACAACAGCACCACCGCGCCCATGGCCAAGACCGCCCACGCCAATGCGCGCGCAGTGAGTGGGGTGAACGGCGTCGGCGTGCTGCTGGACATGACGGTGCGGCAGTGACAGGGCAGCGCGGATTATCCGCGCGTTGGCGCATGCGGGCCAGTGCGCCAATGCGCATGCACGAGACGGCAGCGTGCTGCCGGTTCAACCAGCGTGCCGGTCAACGCATGGCCGCCAGCAGGGTGGGGTGACGCAATCCGGATCGCTGATGGTGCGCAACTACGCGATGCGTTCGCGATCCTGCGTGGCGTGGCGCTGCAGTTGAGCGCCTGCCGACGCGCCACCAGTGTCAGTCAGCAACGCCAGCACGCACACGCCGCCGAAGACATCGTCACCAGGTCTTGCTGCTGTTCTGCGCAGCGGATTCTGCAGTCGGCACGAACGCCAGCGCCTGGCCTTGTGGCGATTGCACCGTCCAGCCGGCACCGGCCGGGCTCGGCTGGAAGGTCACCGTCTCGCCAACGCGAAAGCCCGCAGTCGGGTCGTCCTGGCGTGCCGGCCAGCGCAACAGTGCCGTGTTCTCGGCGTTTGCCGGATCCTGCAACTGCACTTCGCAGCCGTCGTCGGTGGTTTTCTCCACCGACTTGACCCGCATCGGCGGCAACGGCCCGGCGGAGGCCTTGTGCGATGCGTCGCTGAGTGCTTCCGAGCCTGCGACCGCACTATGGCCCAGCGCCAACGACACGAAATACGGCGCGGAGATCACCAGGATCGCCGACATCGCAGAGGCATCGCCGCGGGTGATCGTGGTCAAGCCTGCGTTGGCCGGCAGCGGCTGGCCGAACGAGACGGCCAGCAACAACCCGAGGCAGGCAGATCGAAGAGGAATGTTCATGGGGACGCTCCGTGCGTGGTGACGCTGTGTGGAATGGAATGATCCTGCTGCAGCATCTGTTGTTGCTGCAGGAAATCGAACACCGACTCGACCGTGATCACCGAATAATTGCCGGAGATGCGCTCGCCGGCGGGATGGTCGGTCACTGCGGCATTGGCGACGAAGAAACGTGCGCCGATGCGCTTGCTCAGATCCAGATGCAGGCGCGTAGGTTGGTAGCCGTTGCGCTTGAGCCAGGCTTGTGCGCTGCGACGATCGCTCACCGGTGCAGATGTCGCATCTGCTGCGTTGGTCGCGGCCAAAGCCGCCGCCAGCACTTCGAGCACCCACTGGTTGGAGTTCTGATAATCGGTGGAGAACGGGTAGGCAATCATGCTGTAGCGCGCTTCGTGCAGCGCATGCGCCAGCGTGGCTGGATCCTGCAACAAGGTGCGTAGTTGCTGCTGCAGCGCCGGTGCCAGCACGCCAACGCGCAGATCTGCGGTGAGGGCGCTTTCGCCGATGAAGTTGCTCAGGCCTTCGTGATACAGCTCGGAGTTGTCCGACTTGCAGTGATTGAGCAGGTGCTTGACCCGCCATGTGCCGTCGTCCTCGCGCAGCGCGAAGGCCAGATGGCTGTGTTTCAAGCCATAGCGGCTCAGATCCTGACCACCGCGTGCCAGCAGCACGACCTGCGCATCGTCCACTGCATCCAGCGCCTGTTGGGTTGACCTGGCCATGTCGAACATCGCCGCCAGCGTGGCGGGCGTTGGATAGTGCGGAGTGCATACCGGCGCGGCAAGGGCGGGGAGTGCGCACGTCAGGGAGACGAGCAACAGCGTCGTTGCAGGCCAACCGCGCCGTTTGTGTGCAAGTTGCATGGGGAGTGCATCGTCCTTGTGTCTGCCCCGTGGCATCGGCGGCGGCACCATCATACGTGCAGGCGCGCACGCACCAGTGCGGCGATGCGCTGGGTTTCGCGCAATGGGTGAAGCTGCGGCGGCGCTGCGAAAACATCGCCGGCATCGCACAGACGGCCACGCGCCTGCAGTGCCCGCACATACGTCGCCACCCGGCCTTGCGCCTGTCCGGCAAACGCCGCTGCCACCGGCACCCGAGTGGCGCAGGCTTCGGAGAGCAGGTTGACCGAGTCGGCACTGGCCACGATCGCATCGGCCCAGCCTAGCAGGCCGGCGTACGGGTTGGGCCCGTCGCGCTCGTCGCACCACAGCAGGCCTGGCATGCCTGCACGCGCCTTGCGCAGCGTTGCGATCGCCTCGGGCGGGGTGCGCCGTGAGGTGGTGACCAGCAGGCTGCCGCCGGCCGCGAGTACATGTGCGCGCAGTTGCGTGCACAGCGCCGCAAGCGCCTGGGTGGTCCAGGGCACCTGCGCGGTCGGGCCGCCGATCAACAGCGCCACGCGTGGGCCGGGCAGCGCGCCGAGCGGGGCGAAGGCGGCGCGCCCGGCGGCCAGCCAGGCGTCGTCCACCGGATTCAAGCTGCCGAGTAATGTGATCACGTTCGCGCCACGCAGCGCATCGTGCTCGGGCACGATCAGCAGATCCCAGTGGCGCGGGTCCAGGCGTGGGTCCAGCACTTGCACCACCCGGCTGCCGCGCGCGCGCAGCAGCCGGGTGGCCAGCGCTGCCTGGCGCCCGCAGCCGATCGCCAGCGCCGGCGGCTGCTGCAATTGCCGGGCAAAGCCGGCTCCGAAAGCAGCCTGCGCACGCGGCAACAGACGCGGTGCGGCCCACCGCCACGGTGCGCGGGCCTGTAGATGCAGCGCGGTGACCGGCGCGGAGTGCAGCGCCTGCGCCAATGCCTCGGCCTGGCGTGCATTGCCGGCGCGGCCGTCGCTCACGGCCCAGGTCAGCGCCATCGTTTCAGATCCGACATAGATTTGTTTCAGATTGAGCGTGTGTTGCAGCAATCGCGTCACTCTACACTGCGGGTCTTCACGCTGGCGCCGGTGCTGCACCCTACTGTCGCCCATTCCCTTGCTTCCCGGAGTCTCCATGTCCGACTTGCTCGACGCTGCCGCGCTGGATCAGCTGTTTCGCACCGCCCGCACGCAAAACGCCTTTCTCGACAAGCCGGTGAGCGAAGCGCAGTTGCGTGAGCTCTACGATCTGCTGAAGTGGGGCCCCACCGCGGCCAACGGGTCGCCGGCGCGTTTCGTGTTCGTGACCACGCCCGAGGGCAAGCAGAAGCTCGCCCCGGCGCTGTCCGAGGCCAATGCCGCCAAGACGCTGGCCGCGCCGGTCACGGTGATCATCGGCTCCGATGAGGAGTTCCACGAAAAGCTGCCGTACCTGTTCCCGCATGCCGACGCCAAGAGCTGGTTCGAGGGTTCGCGCGAGATGCGCGTGACCGGCGCGTTCCGTAACAGCTCGCTGCAGGGCGCCTATTTGATCCTGGCCGCACGTGCGCTGGGTCTGGATGCCGGCCCGATGTCCGGCTTCGACAATGCCAAGGTGGATGCGGCGTTCTTTGCCGGTACGCCGATCAAGTCCAACTTCCTGGTCAATCTTGGCTACGGCGATCCGGCCGGGCTGTTCCCGCGGCTGCCGCGCCTGAGCTTCGACGAAGCCGCCCGCTTCGAGTAACAGCGGCGGGCGCAGCGGCTGCGCGCACCGTCGGGCGCGCGCAGCTGGGCCCTCCGGCACGCAGGGAGCCACGTACACTCCGGTTTCGGGGCGTGCCACCCGCACCATCTGACGACCGCGCCTCGTGCCATTCGCCCCAGGCGCACGTTTCCACTTTCCTGCAGTCCTCGTCCGTCTGCGTCTGTTCCATCCGCGTTGATCCAATGCGGTTCCTCATCTCAAGGAGTTTCAATGAAGACCACCCACAAACTGCTGCTGCCACTCGCCCTGACCCTGGCCATCGCCGCCTGCTCCAAGCCGGCCGACAATGCTGCCGCGCCGGCCGCCGAAACCCCGGCCGCCACCGCACCGGCCGATGCCGCTGCTGCTCCGGCACCTGCTGCCGCCGAGTCGACCGCGCCGGCGGTGGAAGTTGCCTCGGGCACCTACACGCTGGACCCGAGCCACACCGACGTGCTGGCGCAGTGGAGCCACTTCGGCTTCTCCAACCCGACCGCGCACTTCGGCAATGTCGACGGCACCCTGGTGTACGACGCGGCCGATGTGACCAAGTCCACCGTGCAGGTCACCCTGCCGCTGTCGGGCCTGAACAGCTTCACCGCCAAGTTCGACGAGCACCTGAAGAGCGGTGACTTCTTCGACGCGGCCAAGTTCCCGACCGCCACCTTCAAGAGCACCAAGGTCGAAGCGGCCGGCCCCAACAAGCTGACCGTCACCGGCGACCTGACCATCAAGGATCAGACCAAGCCGGTCGTGCTGGACGTCACCCTCAACGGTGCCGGCGAGCACCCGATGAAGAAGGTGCCGGCCGCCGGTTTCGACGCCACCACCACCATCAAGCGCACCGACTTCGGCGTGGGCCAGTACGCTCCGAACGTCAGCGACGAAGTGAAGATCCGCATCACCACCGAAGCCCTGCAGGCCAAGGCCGGTGACGCTGCTGCGAAGTAAACAATTGCGCGCATTAGGGCCCGCCATTGGCGGGCCCTAATTTTTTTTGAATGAATTTCAAGAATATGGTCCCCTGAGATCTTTTATCGCTGATCAGGTGGCCTGTTCTATTGAGAGAAGATATATCTGAACGCTGTGGTCGCTGAATGTCGCGGTGGTGTTTCCCGCAATATTCATTTCCGCAAGGGTCTTTCCATTTGCATCTGCCAAAACAAGCGCATAGATGTGTCCGAACCGAGGGTCCGTGCGGATTATTGAGGCCTTTACTCGATATTTTCTGTTGTTGGGCAAGCTTAAGACGGGGGAAATTTCGCCGGGGATTAGCTGAAGGTCAATTTCTCTCCCGCTCAAATCGCCACGAACCTTGAGTTCTAATGTCTGACTTTCAGGAATTGCCCGATGTACCGCATTAGAGTCTGCTTGCTGTGCCGAGTAAGCGGCGATAGGCGATGCTGCTAGAAGCGCTGTAGTAGCTGCTCCTTTCAAAAAGCGGCGACGTTCATCTGCCTTCATGTTTTTCATCGGAAGCCTCTCAATTAATTGCGCCCACCAGGCGGGCTTGGCGTGAAACACGCTCCACTATTGCTACACCTTGTGTTGCCAGAATTAGTGCAATTAGAGGTATTTGAGCAAGACAAATTTTCTCCGTTACATACGCTGTTCGTGGTCGCCTGAGGGGAGAATAATTGTCGAGCGATAGCATCGATTCGCGATATGACTGACGGATCGTCTATCTTGGGTGTTCCATCACTTTGCAAAGTCACTTTTTTGGGATCAATGCGGATGGGCATCGTCGCCTCGTCATGTGAGCGTGGATAAAGGACAGCCTAAACTTTGCGCCGATAGTTCAGGAAAGCCATGCATCCACTTCCTTAATTTTTCGTTTTTTATGTCCAGTTCTCCATTTTCTTGGAGAACTCCGATGTCATTTCTCTCGTCGTTCAGTGCTACCGTGCATTTCGCCACACCTCCATTTGCACGAATTACAAGCGAGTTGGGTTTTGATGCATAGCAAATATAGTTATCAAGGTGCTCTTCCGATAGAGGTCTTCCTGGGCTCGATATCGACTGGTAGTCCTGCACCACATAGTCAATTGCGTCCAAGTAAGATTTTCGATCAAGAGGTATTATGGGAAAAACTTCGCTAGTGCCTCCCAAATTTGAGACTTTGTGAAAAGAAGCAGAGAAGCGCTTGTCTGTAAGTATGTGCTCGGCGAGCATGGAATATAAGCGTTTCATGGAGCTTATATTTTCTTGGTGTAGATGAAGTCTTAGCGATATATCAAAATCGAATGGCAATTTCTTATATGAAATTAGGTTGCCCCAAATTTTTTCGAAAGTACCCTCTTTCTTTGCTGTTATTCTTGTTTTGTCATGCCACTCTTTGTCTCCGTCCAAGGTAATCTGATATTCGGAGTGAGATATTTCTAAAAGTTCCTCAAGAAGTTTAGCTGTCAAAAGGTAGCCATTTGTAGTCATGCCCGCTCTGAATTTAATGCCATGTACCCCGCTGACAGCATGGGCATGACGTCCGACTTCTCTTATTACTGATTGTGCTAGTAAAGGTTCTCCGCCAAACCATGAAATGGAAAGGCAGTCTATATGTGGTGCGCGATTATTGATAAAATTATTGAGTCCCCTAAATTACGGGGGCTTGCATTCTTCCTATGCTGAAATCCTCATAGCAATATGCACATCTAAAATTACATTTCTCGGTAGGTAAGACGATGAGAGACTGAATTCTCGGTGACAACGCTTCCGCAATATTTTCGTCTGAAAACATGTGTCGCCTCGCAATCAACGCGGAGGGGGGGATTTCACGTTGCAGGTGCCGACGTTGGTAGTGCCAGAACAGTTGCCAGAGTTCGTACAGTTCATGTTTTGTCCGCTGCAACTTCCACCGTTTGTGCAGCTTCCAAAATTATCTGCGGCGGGGCGTACGTACGCTCTATTTGCAAGCTGGGTAGATGCAGCTCTCAACTGCATATTTTGAAATGTTATTGACCCATCTGAATTTAATGTGATTCCTCCAGGGTCTATATCTCGGAATGTAGCATTCATCACTCACGCTCCTTTACCTTTCTTGGCATGTATCAGGGCATTGCGTTCTGAATTTCTGGTCAATTTTGATGCTATCTGCTATTTCATAACAAATAATTTCACAGCTTGAACACCACACGCTGGCGTTCTAGCAAATTATGATGGCGCACGTCAACAGCTGTTGTGCTCGCCTGCTCAAATTCGTAACGCTGACGAATTTTTCGTGCGTCCAGTTGCTACCTAGGGCCTGTTAACACATCCGAAGCCCATCAACGACTAGGACGAAGCTGAGGAATCCAAGAAACATGACATCCAGCTTCTTGAAGCGCGAGAAAATCCGGCGGTAGCCTTTCAAGCGACGGAACAGTCTCTCCACTTCGTTGCGCCGCTTGTACATCTCCCGGTTGTACTCCCAAGGCTCGACCCGATTGGATTTCGGCGGGACCACCGGCACGAAGCCAAGATCGAGCGCCAACTGGCGGGTTTCGTTGCCTTCGTAAGCACGGTCCATCAACAACTGAATCGGCCGCTCCACTGGCCCCAAGTGTTCAAGCAACGCGCGGCCTGCAGGTGCATCATGCACGTTGCCAGGCGTCAGTCCAAAGGTGATGGCTGTTCGAGCATCTGCGGCAACCATATGAATCTTGGTGTTCCATCCACCGCGGGACTTGCCGACGGCCTGCGGGCCGTTTTTTTTAATGCGCCCGTGCCATCGGGATGGACCTTGACGCTGGTGGAGTCCAGCGAGACTGCTTCGATTTTGATGCGCACGATCTGGGACTTCTGCAATTGGGCGAACATCCGGTCCAGCACACCCGCCTTGGCCCAACGGTTCATGCGTGTGTACACCGTGTGCCAGTTGCCAAAGCGCTTGGGTAGGCCGCGCCATTTGCAGCCATGCTCGGCAACGTAAAGGATGGCGTTGACCACTTGCAGGTTGGTCATGCTGACATTGCCGCGCTGCGCCGGCAGGCAGTGTTCGATTAGAGAAAATTGTGCTGGCGTGATCTCCATGCCCGACAGTTTAATCGCTCGGGCCATTAGTGTTAACAGGCCCTAGCTTTATGGGTTTAAGTTTACGAATCTGAAGGCCTGCTCGTCGTCAGATGCGACGTAGTTTGTGGCTACTCTCGGCTGATCGCCAGGTCAGGGGCATTGGCTTTACTCCGCTTCCGGATTCGCCTTCCAATATCCTTTCGCGCGCACCGCGTCCTTGTCCACGCCCATGTGCTCTTCGAGAAACTTGCGCATCGCACGCGCGCGCATGGATTCGGTGCCGATCCAGTAGAACGTGTCGCCGTCATGCGGCTCGTAATCGCGCAGGCTGTCTTCCAGCAAGGTGCTGCTGGCGGCATCGAAGCCGTTGCGTTCCAGCCAGTACACGTCCACGTCGGCGGCGCTGAGCAGGTCCTGGCGCTCGCCGGCATCGGCGATTTCGATAAACACCTCGGCATGCATGTCGGCGGGCATGGCTTCCAGCCAGCGGCCGATCGCGGGCAAGGCGGTTTCATCGCCGATCAGCACGTAGTGGTCGTAGTCGTCGGCAACCAGGAACGAGCCGCGCGGGCCCCCGATCGTCAGCGTGTCGCCGGGCTGCGCCTGTGCGGCCCAGCTGGAGGCCACGCCATCGCCATGCAGCACGAAGTCGATGCTCAGCTCGCCGCTCTGCGGGTCGAATGCGCGCGGGGTGTAATCGCGGCCGGGCGAGGGCAGGGCGCCTTCGGCATAGCGCGGGCCGTCCGGCGTCATCGTCGGCAGTACGAAGGCGCCATCGGCATTGGGGAAGAACAGCTTGACGTGGTCGTCCGGTGCCTCGCTCTGAAAGCCGGCAAGCTCGCTGCCGCCGAACACGATGCGGCGCATCTGCGGGGTGATCGATTCGCAGCGCAGCACCTGCACGGAACGCAGGCGAAGGTCGCGGCGGAGTTGGGTGTGGGTGTGGATGGCCATGTGATGCGATTCCTGGATGTGGCGCGCAGCTGCGCGGCGGGGGAGTGACTGCAAACGATGATGCGACGATCTAGCCAGCCAACTGGCGAAAAACAGCGGTTGTTGCTCACCCTTCTCCCATCGGGAGAAGGCGCCCCACTGGGGCGGCTGAGGGTACGGGCGAAGCCTCGCGCATCTGCCAAAAGCAAGGTCGATTCTTGCAGCTACACGCTGATCAAATCGCAGAACAGCGCAGGTACAGCAATTCATGCATGCCACTGACGCCGCGCAACGCAAACACTGCGATGACGCGTCACTGCCGCAAGGCGCAATCAAGCCGGCATCGGTTGGCGCAGGCACAGCGATAGGTGCGCTCAGCCCTCATTGCGTTCCATGCCATCAGCGGCGGCGTTGAGTAGCGCGGCAATGCGTGTGGTTTCTGCATCCGTCCATTGCCCGTGCCGCGCGAACAGGCCGTGTTTGATGCGGTGAATGGCCTCGCGAATCGGCGCCGGGGTCTGCGCCTTGATCAGCTCGCGCGCGCGGCGGTGGGTGCGGGCCAGTGCCGCGTCGAGTGCCTCGCGCTGCTGTGCCACGTGCGTGCGGCCGGACGCGGTGACCTGATAGCGCTTGCGGCCCTCGTCCAGCGCGGTCTGCACCCAGCCATCGGCTTCGAGTTGCGCCAGTGCCGGATAGATGGCGCCCGCGCTAGGGGTGTAAAGGCCTTTGAACAGCGCGGTGATCTGCCGCATCAATTCGTAGCCGTGGTGCGGCTGTTGCTCGATCAGCGCCAGCAGCAATAGGCGCAGGTCGCCATGTTCCAGTGGTCGCGCGCGCCCACCGCCGCCGCGGCGCTTGGCGGTGGGCACAAGGGACGGATCGAGCTCGTTCGGCAAGTCGTGCTGGCAGGAGCGCATCGTCATTCGATATATCGAATCATAGAGAAAAGATATATCGAAGCGAGGCTGCCCGCAAGCACGGACTGTCGCCCTGGCTAGTCAGCCTGCCTGTGCCTGCGCCCGTGCTGCAATGCGACTAGACACCGCCACCCCCCATAATTACGATGTAATTAATCGGAGATTACGGGCGCCGCCCGGTGAGGCAGACGCATGAGTCGACAGTGGGACACCCAGGCCGAAAGCCGGCGCCAGCGCCTGCAGCGGGCCGCCGCGGTGGCGCCGCAGGGGCGCGTGGTGGCCGCCGACGACGTGGTGGCGCTGCTGGAAGCGGTGATCGAGCCGGGCGACCGCGTCTGCCTGGAAGGCAACAACCAGAAGCAGGCCGACTTCCTGGCACGCTGCCTCACCGAGGTGGCCCCGGCGCGCGTGCACGACCTGCACATGGTGCAATCGGTGTTGTCGCTGCCCGCGCATCTGGATGTGTTCGAGCGCGGCATCGCCAAGCGGCTGGATTTCTCGTTCTCCGGCCCGCAGGCCGCGCGCCTGGCCGGGCTGGTCGGCGAGGGCCGCATCGAGATCGGCGCCATCCACACCTACCTGGAATTGTTCGGCCGCTACTTCATCGACCTGACACCGCGCATCGCGCTGGTCACCGCGCAGGCCGCCGACCGCCACGGCAATCTCTACACCGGCCCCAACACCGAAGACACTCCGGTGATCGTGGAGGCCACCGCGTTCAAGGGCGGCATCGTCATCGCGCAGGTCAACGAGATCGTCGACACGCTGCCGCGCGTGGATATCCCGGCCGACTGGGTGGACTTCGTTACCCAGGCGCCCAGGCCCAACTACATCGAACCGCTGTTCACCCGCGACCCGGCGCAGATCTCCGAGATCCAGGTGTTGATGGCGATGATGGCGATCAAGGGCATCTATGCCGAGTACGGCGTGGACCGGCTCAACCACGGCATCGGCTTTGACACCGCCGCGATTGAATTGCTGCTGCCCACCTATGCCGAATCGCTGGGGCTGAAGGGCAAGATCTGCCGGCACTGGGCGCTCAACCCGCATCCGGCGCTGATCCCGGCGATCGAATCGGGCTTCGTGCACTCGGTGCATTCGTTCGGTTCGGAACTGGGCATGGAGGCCTACATCGCCGCGCGCCCGGACATCTTCTTTACCGGTGCCGACGGCAGCATGCGCTCCAATCGTGCGCTGTCGCAGACCGCCGGCTTGTACGCCTGCGACATGTTCATCGGCTCCACCCTGCAGATCGATCTGCAGGGCAACAGCTCCACCGCCACGCGCGACCGCATCGCCGGTTTCGGCGGCGCGCCCAACATGGGCTCGGATGCGCGCGGCCGCCGGCACGCCAGCGACGCCTGGCTCAAGGCCGGGCGCGAGGCGGCGCGTCCCGGCGAGATGCCGCGCGGACGCAAGCTGGTGGTGCAGATGGTGGAAACCTTCCGCGAGCACATGGCGCCGGCCTTCGTCGACAGGCTCGATGCCTGGGAACTGGCCGAGCGCGCCAACATGCCGCTGCCGCCGGTGATGATCTACGGCGACGACGTCAGCCATGTGCTCACCGAAGAAGGCATTGCCAACCTGTTGCTGTGTCGCACGCCGGAAGAGCGCGAACAGGCCATTCGTGGCGTGTCCGGGTATACCGCCGTCGGCCTGGGCCGCGACAAGCGCGCGGTGGAAAACCTGCGCGATCGCGGCGTCATCAAGCGGCCGGACGACCTGGGCATCCGGCCACGCGATGCCACGCGCGACCTGCTCGCCGCGCGCACGGTCAAGGATCTGGTGCGCTGGTCCGGCGGGTTGTACGACCCGCCCAAACGTTTTCGCAACTGGTAGGGGCACGGCATGGAAACCCTGCGGTATCGCTTCAATGGCCAGCATGGCGCGCGCGCCGGGCTGGAGCATGCGCTGGTCGGCGTGGTCGCCTCCGGCAACCTGGAAGTGCTGGTCGAGCGCGTGCCGCTGGACGGCGCGATGGAGATCGAGATCCTCACCGCCGCACGCGGTTTCGGCGCGATCTGGCAGGCGGTGCTGGACGATTTCGCCGCGCGCCATCCACTGCGCGATGTGCGCATCAGCATCAACGATGTCGGCGCCACGCCCGCGGTGGTGAGCCTGCGCCTGGAACAGGCGCTGGACGCCCTGCAGGGAGCTACCGCATGAGCCGCCGCAGTCACCCCGTAGGAGCGCACCCGGGCGCGACAGGCTTTCCCGGTAATGCCCCGGTCGCGCCCGGGTGCGCTCCTACGCCAGTCATCCGGAGCCACGCATGAGCACCACCATCCCCATGGCCGAGCGCAGCTATTACGAAGCCGACGCACGCGAACGTATCGATGGCATGCTGGATGCCGGCAGCTTCGACGAATTCGTCGGTCCGCGCCGTCGCCTGATCAGCCCGCATCTGGCCCAGCTCGATACGCCCGGCGCCTTCGATGACGGCATCGTCGTCGGCGAAGGCACGCTGCGTGGGCGCACCGTGCTGATCGCCGCGCAGCAAGGCGCTTTCATGGGCGGCGGCGTCGGCGAGGTGCATGGCGCCAAGCTCACCGGTCTGCTCGAACGCGCGGCGGCCACGCAGCCGGACGCGGTGCTGTTGCTGCTCGACACCGGCGGCGTGCGCCTGCACGAAGCCAACGCCGGCCTGATCGCCATCTCCGAAATCATGCGCGCCACCTTGGACACGCGCGCCGCCGGCGTGGCGGTGCTGGCCTTGATCGGCAGCGGCAATGGCGCCTTCGGCGGCATGGGCATCGTGGCGCGCTGCTGCAGCGCGGTGATCATGTCCGAAGAAGGCCGCCTGTCGTTGTCCGGCCCGGACGTGATCGAAACCGTGCGCGGTGTGGAAGAGTTCGACGCACGCGACCGCGCCCTGGTGTGGCGCGTCACCGGCGGCAAGCACCGCTATCTGCTGGGCGAGGCGCAGACGCTGGTGGCCGACCGCATCGCCGCGTTCGCCGATGCCGCCGCGCAGGCGCTGGACACACTGACCGAGCCGGCGGGCGAGGCCGCACTGCAGGCATTGGAAGTGGCGCATCAACAACTGTCCAGGCGCATCGCCGCCTATGGCGATTGCCGCGATGGGCTGGAGATCTGGCAACGCCAGGGCATCGTCGATGCGAAGCGGCTGCCGCTGCTGGACACCGACGCCTTCCTTGCCGCCACCGCCGACCGGAGCACGCCATGCAACTGAGCCAACTGCTGGACCAGCTGTTTCCGCTCGGCCACGCCATCGCCCGCAACGACGATGTGCTCACCGGCAGCGCCACCACAGCCGCGGGCGAGGTCACCGTGATCGGCACCACCAACAAGCTGGAAGTCGGTGTGGACCACGCGCTGGCACTGGCGGCGACCGTGTTGGCGAGCACGCGCGCGCATCCGCAGCGGCCGATCGTGATGCTGGCCGATACCGCCGGGCAACGGCTGGCGCGCCGCGACGAGCTGCTCGGCATCAATGGTTACTTCGCGCATCTGGCATGCACGCTGGATCTGGCGCGCAAGCGCGGCGCGCGGCTGGTCACGCTGGTCTATGGCGAATCGGTCAGCGGCGGCTTTCTGTCGTTCGGTCTGATGGCCGACCATATCCACGCGTTGCCGGATGCGCAGATCCGCGTGATGGATCTGCGCGCGATGGCGCGCGTCACCAAGCAGAGCGTGGACACCTTGCAGGCGCTGAGCAAGAGCTCGCCGGTGTTCGCGCCCGGAGTGGAGAACTACGTGCGCATGGGCGCGGTGGAGTCGCTGTGGGACGGCGACCTGGCGCAGGCACTGCTCGACGCCCTGGCCGCGCCCAGCGATGGCGACCAACGCCGGGCACTGGGCGCGCAGCGTGGCGGGCGCACCCTGGCGCGCGATGTCGCTGCGGCCGTGGCCGCAGGCGAGGCCTGAGCATGCCCGCCCGCCATGCACTGGTGTGGTTGCATCCAGGCGCGCGCTGGCAAGCGCTGACGCCGGGTGCGCAGCCACGGCTGCAGCAGTGGTTTGCTGCAGGTCTGCCGGCAGTGGTGGCGCGTTGCGATGGTAGCGAGGCACCCGGCAGCCTGCGGCTGGGCGTGCCGTTGCCGCCAGACGAAGGCAAGCAGCGCCTGGCATTGAGCGCCAGCATGGACGAGGTCGCGCGCAGCACCGCGCCATTGGCGCTGGATGCCGTGATCGCAGCCGCACCCGCCGCGATGCAGCCTGCATTGCAGGCCTTGCTGGCGCAGTGCAATGCCAACGCTCTGCAGCCGCGTGTCTTTGGCAGCGTTGCATGGCAGGCCATTACCGGGCTTGCGTATGTGCACGCGCAATCGGATCTAGACCTGTTGTGGTCCATCGCCACACCCGAGCAGGCGCAGGCAGTGGTGATAGTGCTGCAGCGCTGGGAACAGCGCCACGGGTTGCGCGCAGACGGCGAACTGCTGCTGCCCGACGACACCGCGGTGAACTGGCGCGAATACGCCGGCAGCGCGCAACAGATCTTGGTGAAGTCCTTCAACGGCTGCCGCTTGCTGCCGCGCACCGCGCTGTTTCCGGTATGGAGCGCGGCATGAGCACACTGGCCGAACGCACTGCCGATGCCAGGCGCTCCGTGACGCCTTGCAACGCGGTGGAGCGGCAGCGGCGAGTGACAGGAGCGAAAGAAACAGGCATCGCACCATCCCTGGTTAATGCGGCCAGCCAATCGACGCACCTGATTCGTGCCGATCGCGAAGCGACGCTCGCACCGACACCGGCACCGGCGCACGACGTACCACCGCAGCCGCTACTGCGCCTCGCGCTCGAAGGCGCTGGTTCGAACCGCGTGCATGCGTCATCGCGCGCTGCACGCACGCATGGCGAGCTGCAAGACAGTGCAGCCAGACAAGACGCATCGCATCCCGAAGCCGGCACCGCCAGCGCACTGGCGCATCGGCTGGGTCGGCTGGCGGTCGCCGCCCTGCATACGGAACTCGGCTGCGCGCCCAAGCCCGGCCTGGTCACGCCGTTCGACAGCGGCAGCCATGCCGATATGGACGCGTCGACATTTCTGCGCAGCCTGTTTGCCCTGCGCGGCTACTTCGTCGCGATTGCACAGGCGGGCATCGATAACGCCCCGTTCGAGCAATTGCGCCAGCTCGGCATCGCGGCCGAAGCGGCGATGCTGCGCGCCACTGGCGGCATCAATACCCACCGCGGTGCGATCTTCAGCCTCGGTTTGCTCACTGCGCAGGCGGCGCGCCTGCGTATCGTGCATGGGCATGCCCCTACCGGCGAAGCAGTCTGCAGCGCGGTACAGGAGTGGCGCGACGCATTGCAGGCCGCGCCGTTGGATCCACGTAGCAATGGCCAGCGCGTGCGTGCGGCGTTTCGGATCGGTGGCGTGCGCGAGCATGCTGCGGCCGGGTATCCATTGCTGCGCGAGCTCGCATTGCCGTCTCTGCGCAGCGCACTGCACAGCGGCGCCACCCGCGAGGCCGCACTGGCACAGACCTTGATGCACCTGATTGCCGAGGTCGACGATCTCAACCTGTTGCATCGCGGCGGGCAGGAAGGGCTGGCTTACGCAAAGGCGCAGGCGCGTGGATTTCTCGCCGAGGGCGGCATCGCGCAACCGCAGTGGCGTGATCGCTTGAATGCCATCGGCAGGCAATTCGTCGCGCACCGCCTGAGCCCGGGCGGCAGCGCCGATCTGCTGGCCTGCGCCTGGTTCCTGCACTGCCAGGAGACGGCATGAGCCTGTGTCGACCACTGGCAACCGCGAAGGCAACGTCCACGCAGGCGTGTAGGGGCGCTGCCCTTGGCACTGCCTCAGGAAACCGCGTCCTTGTCCTGGTCGCGCGAGAAGAAGCCCGCAGCGCGGATGAGGACGGCACCAGCACAGCGCCCGCCGCTGCCTGCCAGCAGGCCACCGCATGAGCCTGGCCGTGCTCTGTCCCGGCCAGGGTGGGCAACATGCGGCGATGTTCGCGCGTGTCGCCGATGCGCCTGCCGCGGCCGGCGTGCTCGCTGCCGCGAGCAAGGTGCTCGGCGCATCAGTACAAACGCTTGCCGCAGACAACGCTCGCTACACCAATGCCATCGCACAGCCACTGGTCTGCGCCGGCACCCTGGCGCACTGGCAGGTGCTGCTTGCGCAACTGCCCACGCCGGTGTTGGTGCTCGGCTACAGCGTCGGTGAGCTGGCCGCGCATGCGGTGGCCGGCAGCATGGAGATCGCCACCTGCCTGCAGCTGGCCGCCACCCGCGCACGCCTGATGGACGCGGCCAGCCCGGAACATGCGGGATTGATGGCGGTGGCCGGCCTGCCGCTGCGTGTGCTCGAAGCGCTGTGCCGGACGCATGGCGCGGCCATCGCCATCGTCAATGGCGACGACCACGCCGTGCTCGGTGGCCCGCAGGCTGCGCTGCAGGTACTGGGCGATGCAGCGCAGGCGCAGGGCGCACGCATCACGCAGTTGCCGGTGAGCGTGCCGGCGCATACGCCGTGGTTGCATGCGGCGGCCGATGCCTTCGCCGTCGAATTGAACAACGCGGCCGTGCACGCGCCCAGGCTGCGCGTGCTGGCCGGCATCGATGCACGTGCCGTCACCACGCAGGCCCTGGTGGTGGACATGCTGGCCGCACAGATTGCGCAGACCGTGCGCTGGCAGGACGTGCTGGTGCAGGCCGCCGAACGCGGCGCGCGCGTGTTTCTCGAACTGGGGCCAGGCAGCGCATTGGCGCGCATGGCGCGCGAGATCGTGCCGGGTTGCGAAGCGCGCTCGGTGGAGGACTTCCACAGCATGCAGGGCGTGGTGGAGTGGGTCGATGCTGCGTGCGAGCGCGCGGCATGAAGTAACGCTAGAAGCGGCGAACCAGGCGTGGCGAATAGGCAACCGCCTGGCAGCTGCCCCGTAAGTCTGTCAGCCGCTCTGCGTGTCTGACCAGGTGTGACCCTTGGGTGGCGGGTGGCCATCCGTGCTGTACGCGTATCAGGTGTCTGGGAGGGCGCATGACCCCGCAAATTGCAACGATTCTTGGCTTGGTGATCATGTTCATCGTCGCCACTGCATTGCCCATCAACATGGGGGGGGTGGCCTTCGCGCTGGCCTTCATCATCGGCGGCGTGTGGGTGGGGCTGGACGGCAAGGAGGTGCTGGCCGGCTTTCCGGGCGACCTGTTCCTGACCCTGGTCGGCATCACCTACCTGTTCGCCATCGCACAGAAGAACGGCACCATCGATCTGCTGGTGCACTGGGCGGTGCGCGCGGTGCGCGGGCGCATCGTGGCGATTCCCTGGGTGATGTTCGTGATCACCGGCCTGCTCACCGCCTTCGGTGCGCTCGGGCCGGCGGCGGTGGCCATCATCGGCCCGGTGGCGCTGCGCTTTGCCAAGCAATACCGCATCAATCCCCTGATGATGGGCCTGCTGGTGATCCATGGCGCGCAGGGCGGCGGGTTCTCGCCGATCAGCGTGTATGGCGGCATCACCAACAAGGTGGTGGAAAAGGCCGGGCTGGACGTTACCGAGATGGCGGTGTTCCTCACCAGCCTGGGCTTCAACCTGATGATGGCGATCATCTGCTTCTGCGCCTTCGGCGGGCTCAAGCTGATGCGCCGGCAGGAGGTGTCGCTGGCCGATGCGCAGTACGTGGCGGTGGCGGACGACCAGGCCTCCAAGCGCCCGTTCGCGATCGAAGGGCATGGCTCCTTGGTGGCTGCCGGTGGCGGCACCTTGTCGACCAATCCGCTGGCGCTGGAGGCAGTCGCCATCACGCGCGATCGGGTGATCACGCTGGTCGGCCTGCTCGGCCTGGGCATCGCCGCGCTGGTCTACAACCTCAACGTCGGCCTGGTCTCGATCACCGTGGCGGTGGCCCTGGCGCTGATCTCGCCCAGCGCGCAGAAGGGCGCGGTAGACGGCATCAGCTGGTCCACGGTGCTGTTGATCAGCGGCGTGGTGACCTACGTGGCGGTGCTGGAAAAGGCCGGCGCGGTGGACTACATCGGCACCGGCGTGTCGCATATCGGCATGCCGTTGCTGGGTGCGCTGCTGGTCTGCTATGTCGGCGGCATCGTGTCCGCGTTCGCCTCGTCGGCGGCGGTGCTGGGCGCCACCATTCCGCTGGCGGTGCCATTTCTGATGCAGGGCCAGCTCAGCGCGGCCGGGGTGATCTGCGCGCTCGCGGTGTCGTCCACCATCGTCGATGTCAGCCCGTTCTCCACCAACGGTGCGCTGGTGGTGGCCTCGGCCGCCAAGGAAGAGCGCGACGCGCTGTTCCGTCGCTTCCTGGTGTACAGCGGGCTGGTAGTGCTGCTGGGGCCGTTGGTGGCCTGGCTGCTGTTCGTGGTGCCGGGCTGGCTGTGATCCGGCCCGCGTTCGGCAGGGTATCGGGGCGCCCCCGTAGAATGGGCGCCTCCACGCCAGCATCGACGACCCGCCTGCCATGACCCTCGCCCCTGATTCGCGCACTGCCAAAAAGCGCGTACCGCTGTACGAGGAAGTGG
The DNA here is from genome assembly GCF_002939945.1 of Xanthomonas arboricola pv. populi. Classification (GTDB taxonomy): domain Bacteria; phylum Pseudomonadota; class Gammaproteobacteria; order Xanthomonadales; family Xanthomonadaceae; genus Xanthomonas; species Xanthomonas arboricola_A. Next base: position 377,364 of record NZ_MDEB01000004.1, read on the forward strand.
CCGAGCGCCTGCGCCAGAAGATCTACGACTACGCGCTGCCGCCGGGCGAGTGGATCGACGAGCCGGCGCTGGCCGAGGAGCTCGGCATCAGCCGCACCCCGCTGCGCGAAAGCCTCAAGCTGCTCGCCGCCGAAGGCCTGGTGCAACTGGACGCCGGCCGTGGCAGCCGGGTCACGCGGTTGACGCTGGAAGACCTCAACCAGTTGTTCCCGGTGATGGCCATGCTGGAAGGCCGCTGCGCCCACGATGCGGTCAAGCGCCTCGACGTGGCCGGCGTGCAACGCCTGGAAGACCTGCACGCGGCGATGGAAGCTGCCGCCGCCGCCGGCGATCTGGCCGAGTACTACCGCAACAATTATCTGATCCATGAAACCGTGCAGCAGTATGCCGGCAATCCGTGGTTGATCCGCGTCACCCACGATCTGCACCGCATCCTCAAGATGCACCGCGGCCGGCAGCTGTTGACGCCCGGGCGCATGGCGCAGTCGCTGGCCGAGCATCGCGAGCTGATGGCATGCGTACGCAGCCGCGACGCCGAAGGCGCCGAGCGCACGATGCACGGGCATCTGTTGAGCCAGGGGCAGGCCTTGGCGGCGTATGTGGCGGCGGGAGGCATGTTGAATGTGCCGGCACCCTTGCCGAGGGTCGGCGGGGTGTAGACGTCGGCGCGTGGCTCCCGGCGACCATTCAGTGCATGGCATCCGTTTCCCTTCTCCCTCCGGGAGAAGGTGCCCGAAGGGCGGATGAGGGAACGCGCGCACGCAGCACCGGCGGGCTTCTCGCTCTAGCGAATCCCCAATCCCCAATCCCCAATCCCAGCCGCAAAAAAACGGGCTACTCCGCCAACCCAAGCAACGCCTCCACACGCTCAACCACCTGCGCCCCCGCCAATCCCGCAAACACCTCCGGATGCGCATAGCCCCAGGCCACCGCAGCAAACCGCAGTCCCACCGTTTGCGCCGCTTCCCAGTCGGCGACCTGATCGCCCACATACACCGCCTGCGCTGCGGTGTATCCAGTGCTGCGCAGCACGCGGCGCAAGGCGCGCTGTTTGCCCAGCAAATGCGCGCCACCGTCGATGAGGGCGAACATCGCGCTCAGCTCCTCGCCTAGCGCGCGTTGCACATTCTCCACCGAGTTGGACGACACCAGGGCCAGGCAGGTGCCGCGGGCGTGCAGTGTGTGCAGCACCTCGGCAATGCCGTCGAACAAGGCCATCGGCGGGGCGGCGCGCATCAGGCGGATGAAGTCGGCAGCCACCAACGGGATGCGCCATGTGCTCAGACCCGATTCCTTGAGCAGCGCGCGGGTGCTCAGGCGGCGTGCGGCGTCCACTTCATGCGCCTGCGCGGCGCGGAAGCCGTGCCGCTCGGCCAGCACGCGCTGCGTGCTCACAAAGAAACCGAACGAATCGGCAAGGGTGCCGTCGAAATCGAAGATGATCAGCTTGGGCATCGCACGCGAGGGATCAGGGCGCCATAGCCTAACCACTGCCGCGCACACGCCGCACGCACACAGGCCCACATGTGGTCGCGCAGGCGGGGCGATACCGACGGCGGCCAACACAACCACTGCACACATCGCCAGGCGCGCGCGCGTTCAGCGCCGCAAGTCGGCATGTACCGCGCGTGCACTTCCGCCATGCGCGTGCCTTCCGCATCCAGCCGGCGCCCGTTCGCTACGCGTCGTCGCCCCTCTCAAGCCTCGGCAAAATGCGGCACGATCGGCGTATCGCCTTGCGCATGCTGTTCGATGACCTTGCGCTGCATCGCCGCCAGGTAGGCATCCAGCTCTTCGGTGGAGGCGAAGACATCGCTCAGCGGCACTGCCTTGACCATGTCGAAGACCTTGCGGATCTGCGGCTGCGGGTTGGTCACCAGCACCTTGCCCTGGCGCGTGGCCAGGGCCTTGCGTGCCTTGAAGATGCAGCGGATGCCGGCGCTGGAGATGTATTCCAGCGCGGTCAGGTCCAGCACCAGCGTGGTGATCAGGGTGCCCAGCAGCGGCGACAGCGCCGCGTCCAGATCCTGGTAGGTGTGGGTGTCCAGGCGCCCGGTCAGGATGACGCGTTGACGGGTGTCCTGCGGCGGGTCGATCTGGATGGCGAGCGTGGTCATGACAGTGCCTCGGGGACGGGGGCGTACGGGTGGAGCAGGGTGACGCGCACCACGTTATATGCACCATCGCGGCGGTAGTCGATGTGATCGGCGAACTGATGTACCAGAAACAACCCCAGTCCGCCGATCGCACGCGCGTCGAGCGCGGCATCCAGTTCCAGCTCCGGCAGCGCGCGGGGGTCGAACGCGCTGCCGGGGTCGCTCAGCTCCAGCACCAGCGCCTGCGGGTCCAGCTGCAGCTGCAGGCGTAGCGGCTGCTCGGCGCATTGGCCGTGGGTGAGCGCATTGCAGCCGAGCTCTTCCACGATCAGCCGCACCTGGCCGATGCGCTCGGCGTGCAGGCCTTCCCGCGTGAGGGAGTGTTCCAGCGCGTCGTTGGCGCCGGCCAGCTGGGCCAGCGAGGGCGCGATGGCCAGATCGAGCTTCATCGGGTCGTTGCCTTTGCGGGTGCGTCCCGGCCAGCGTCTGCGACCCGTCCAGCATGCTCCTGGCGCAGCCGGATCGCCAGCAGGGTGATGTCGTCGTACGGGTCGGCCTGGCCGGTGAAGTGTGCGATGTTGGCGATCACCGCCTTGCACTGCGCCGCCGCGCTGCGGCGTGGCCGCAATGCGCCGAGCAGGCGCTCCAGCCCGTAGCTGGCGCCCCGCTCGTCCATCGCCTCGGTCACCCCGTCGGTATAGCCCAGCAGCGTCTGCCCGGCGCTCATGCGGCCCTGCAGCACCGGGTAGGCCACCTGCGGCTCGATCCCCAGCGGCGCGCCGGTCTCCAGCGGCAACGGCCGCGCGCTGCCGTCGATGTCGATCAATACCGGCGGCTCATGGCCGGCACTGGCCAGCCAGTAGTCGCCAGTCACCACGTTGATCACCCCGCACAGCACCGTGGCGAACATGCAGGTGTCGTTGTTTTCCGCCAGCCGCGTGGAGGCGGCGATCAGGATGCTGTCCGGGCGCGTATGCCGGCGCGCGGCGATTTCCAGCACGCTCACCGCCCGCGCCATGAACAGGGCCGCCGGCACGCCCTTGTCGGACACATCGCCCACCACAAACCACAGCAGCCCCGGCTCGGTCTCGACGAAGTGATAGAAGTCGCCGCCCACCGCCTTGGCCGGCTCCAGCCACGCGCAGGTTTCCAGATGCGAACCGGCGCGGTCGAAGGTGCGCCCGGAGGGCAGCATCGCCTGCTGGATCTCGCGCGCGATCTGCAGCTCGCTGTGCATGCGCTCGCGCGCGGCGGTCATCTCGCCGATCTGCGCGATGTGGTCGCGGATCGCATCGCGCGCGCTGTCGAACGCGCGCGCCATCACGCCCACTTCGTCGCGGCGTTCGATGTGCGGCAACGGGTATTCGAATTCGCCACGGCGGAAGTGCTCGGCGGTGTCGGTCAGTTCCTCGATCGGCCGCGTCAGCTTGCGCGTGATCCGCCCCATCAACCACCACCACACCACCGCGCCCAGCAACGCGGCCAGCGCCACCCACGCGGCCAGCCAGTTCAGGCCCGCCAGCACATAGCCTTCCGAGGCGGACAGCACAAAGGTCCAGCCGCTGCGTCCCACCGCCGCGCTATGGGTCAGAAAGCGCTCGCCATCGGGAGCGGTGTGCGCGAACGAGATCGGCTGGCCTGCAGCCACCGCGCGCTGCAACGGCAGCAGGTCGGGCCGCGCATGCGCCACGTAACGCTCCAGCGTGTCACGCAGGTTGAGCTCCGGGTCGGGGCTGAGCACCAGCATGCCTTCGGGCGAGAGCAGCATCGGCTGGATGCCGATGTCGCGCGGCAGCTGGTCGATGATCTCGCGCAGGTGCTGCAGCGGCAGGTCCACGCTGACCATGCCCACCGGCGCGGCATCCACCGCATCGCCCGGGCGGCGCAACGGCAGGTTGTAGCTGGTGTACAGCGCGCTGCCGCCATTGGTGTCGAGGGACGGCTCGGACCACCACGCGCGCCCTTCGCGCTGGGTGCGCAGATACCACGGCATCGCGCGGTAGTCGTCGCCCAGGTCCTGCACCGATTTCTCCAGCACGCGCGTGCCGTCGCGATGCACGTACCAGACAAACCCGGTGTCGCGCGCCTTCTGCGTGCGCGGCTCGATGATCAACCGCGCCGCGCCGATATCCGGGTCGCCGCTGAGCGTGGCCAGCAGCAGGGCGCGCAGATTGAACGGCTGCAGCCCCACCGCGCTGCTGCTGGCGGCCAGCGTGCGGCCGCTCACCTGCACCGAATCCAGCATCGCCGCCAGGCTGCGCGCGGTCTGCTCGGTCAGGCCATCCACCTCGGTGCGCGCCGCCTCCACCAGCTCGGCGCGTGCGCCCAGGTAGAACACCGTGCCCAGCACCGCCAGCAACACCACCAGCAACGCGGTGGCCGCCAGCAACACCCGCATGCGCAGGCTGTGCCGCCAGTGCACCCGCGGGGTGACGGCCACGCCGTCGGCTGGCGATGTGGGACCGGTGGCGATGACGCGCTTCCCTGGCGGCGAATGGCCCCGATCATGGCAGTTTTCCGCCCGCCGGCAACCGGCTCACGGCGGCCTCATCCTCAGCTGCCGTAAATTGACCCCGGCGGGTCAGCGAACTAGATTGACTCCCCCTATCGCCATGGAGGCCGGCCTTGCGCCAGATTCTGACCCCGAGCCTGCTGGCCCTTTTGCTTACGGCCTGTAACGCCCCGGAGACCAGCATGACCCAGACCCAATCCCCCGCAACCGAGGCCGCCGCAGAAGCCGACGTGGAGGCGGGTGGCCGCGGCCTTGCCAAGTTGAATCCCAACCCGCGCAAGGCCTTCGAGGTCACGCTGACCCTGGACAAGGCGCCGGGTGCGTTCGGCCTGGTGCAGGGCGCGGCGCAATACGACGTCAGCAACGAAGCCGAATGCGGCAAGATCCAGCCCGAAACCGGCACCGCCGGGCGCATCACCAGCCAGGAAGACTTCGCACTCAAGAAGATCTCCGATACCGAGTACCGCGGCACCGTCTACCTGGACCTGATGCAGGACGAGGACTATTACGGTCGCGGCGTCTGCCACTGGGAATTCAGCGGCGCCAGCGTGTTGTTGAAGGCGACCGGTGCTGAAGAAGAAACCCGCTTCCTGTCGTTTATCGAAGGCAAGACGGTGCTGGCGCAGCAGGCTTCGACCAAATATTACTGGAGCGAGCGCTATCCGCGTTCGGGCATGAGCGACTTTCCAGACATGGGCGAGCCCGATACCGAAAAGTTCAAGCCTGATATCCGCGACAAGCTGTTCACCATCACATTGGCTGCCAAGGAAGCGACGCCATGACCATCCCCTCACAGCAGTATGCTGATCTGTCCAACGACATTTATGAGGATCGTGCGGTAGGGCGGCGTGCTCCGAATCAGAAAGAACTTTTTGAAACCGGAGGCGAGCAATACGCCGTTCTGGAGCATGTCAACAATAAGGTTACTGGCTATCAGGGCACCATCTATCGCCGGGAAAGCACCGGCGAGATCGTGGTCTCGCATCGCGGCACCGAGGGCAAGCTCGATGACATCCTTACCGATGGGGCAATGGTGCGCAGCCGGCATAACCCACAAGCCGACGAAGCATTGGCCCTGACCAAGCATGCTTTGGACTACGCAAAAGAATACGGTGAGCAGAACGGCCGCACGCCAGCAGTGACCGTCACCGGCCACTCCCTCGGTGGCGCACTTGCGCAGATCACCGCACATCACTACGACCTCAAAGGCGAGACCTTTAACTCGTATGGCGCAGCCAGCCTGTCCTATCGGATTCCGGAAGGCGGTAACAACATGGTCAACCATGTGATGGCGTCCGATCCGGTGAGCGCAGCGTCGCCGCATTTCGGCCAGGTGCGCATCTACGCAAAGCCGGACGAGATCAGTACGCTCGGTCACGCCGGTTACAGCAACAGCAGGGCCAATTTCCTGATTCCCGATTCACCGGTCGTCGCCGCTGGTGCATCGCTGGGTGCGCATAAGCTCGGCAACTTTCTGGACGAAGGTTCCGTCCTCAGCGATCCAAATGCACGCACGCTTGCGGAAACGAACAAGCGCATGATCAACGAGTACCGCACCGATCTGGATCAGATCCGCGCGGGCATTACCGTGATCAGCCGTAGCAACCTTGGCCTGGGCAAGGACATCATCGACGCCGTTCGCGGCCCGCTCGCCCCGGGCGAGCCCGCCAGGCGCGACGCGCGCGAGCATGGCAACGACCACACCTCGCTGCGCATCGATCAGCCGGGGCATGTGGGCAATGGCTTGTTCCAGGACGCGCAGCGTGGCGTGCAGGCACAGGACGCGCGCGCAGGGCGCACGCCCGACCAGCAAAGCGCCCAGTTATCCGGCTCGCTCGCCTCGGAAATGCACGCCGCCGGCGGCCAGCGCATCGACGCGGTGATGATGAGCCCCGATGCCGCGCGCACCTTCGCCGTGCAGGGCCGTGTGGACGACCCCGCGCAGCTGCGTGTCAGCGTGGAAACCATGACCGCGATGAACACCCCGCTGGAGCAGAGCAGCCAGCGCGTGGCCGACAACGCCGCACGCCAGTCGGTGGCGCTGGAGCAGCAGCAAACGCAGACCCAGCAACAACAGCAGGGCGCACGCGCGCTGGGCTGAGTGCGCGCATGCAGGCGTGGCGCAGAGCGGCCGACAAAACGGCTACGCAGCCGTCAGGCGGGCGCGGCCGCTGCCCGGAGTCGGCATGGACCACGCGGGCACTGCGTTCTGGGCGTGTAGTCCGCACCCACCTGACGATCGCTCACTACGTGTTGTTAGCCGCTCTTGCTGCGTTGAATGCGCCCGACCAATAGGGCCTGATGCGGCGCCGCTTCAAACTGCCAACCGCCGCCATCGAGTAGTGCACAGGAAAAACGCCGGCTTGCCCGGCGTTTTTCGTTCGGTCGCTGCCGATCCCCGGACGCGAGCTTGTCGAGTGCCCCGAGCGGGCAGGGCAGCAGGAAGGCGTGGCGGCCTTTATCCGTCGGGCTGCTGCTGTCGAGCTGGAATCGCAGCTTGTCGCGTAGCGCCAGTGACGGTGATCGAGCCAGGGTTGTCGTTACAGAATCAGCTGTCAGCTGTCAGCTGTCAGCTACAGCTACAGCTACAGCCACAGCCACAGCCACAGCCACAGCCACAGCCACAGCGCGCGGTGAGCGGTGAGCGGCGTGCGTGCGTGCGGCAGTGGTGTGCGCTGCCAGCAACGCAACGCGGTGCTGGGAAGCCTGCAGCGCGTCGTCGTGTCGCGTCGCATCAAGCCCGGATGCATGTGCTGTCGCAGACAGTCGACCATGCCGGTCGTTGCAGCGACGTATCGCCACTGACAGACGCGCCGCGCACTACCGCGCCGGTTTTCTGTTGCATCCGCACAACAACGCGCTGGCGAAAATACCGCCAGTTCGCTGGCGCAAGGTGTTTGCCGCCGCGAGATATGCCGCAATCACGCAGCACCTATAGCCAGCGCGACCGCATTGTGCCGCCGTGCTGCAATCGCCACCGTTTCGCGGCGTGCCTGGCCGCTGCGGGCATCGCCGCATCGCCACACGCACGCGGCGAGTTCAGGGGGACCGGGCAGGGCGCCAGGTGGCGCGACATCCATCGATCAAGGGAGAGGGTTCATGCACGTTCTTCGTAAGGGGTACCACCGTTTGCTGCTGGGGCTGCTGCTGGGTGGCCTCAGCGCCGGCGCCGGCGCGCAGGGCATCGCCAAGGGCGCCGATGTCAGCTGGCTCAACCAGCAGGCTGCGGCCAACCCGCCGCAGGTGTTTCGCGATGCGGCCGGCAACACCACCGACTTCATCAAGCTGTTCAAGGACGTGGGCGGCAACGCCATCCGCCTGCGCGTGTGGGTCAACCCGTCCGGCGGCTGGAACGACGGCCGCGACACCCTGGACAAGGCCAAGCGCGCCGCCGCGCAGGGCATGCGCATCATGATCGACTTCCACTACAGCGACAGCTGGGCCGACCCGGGCAAGCAGACCAAGCCGGCCGCCTGGGCCGGCCACTCCGTCGCCCAGCTCAATACCGATGTCTACAGCCACACCCAGGGCATCCTCAACTACCTCAAGGACAACGGCATCACCGTCAGCTGGGTGCAGGTGGGCAACGAGATCAACAGCGGCATGCTGTGGAACGAGGGCAAGACGCCCAACTTCGCCACGCTGGGCCAGTTCATCAACAGCGGCTACAACGCCACCAAGGCGGTGTACCCCAATGCAAAGGTCATCGTGCACCTGGCCAACGGCTACGACAACGCCAACTTCCGCTGGTTCTTCGACAACCTGCGCTCGGCCGGCGGCAAGTGGGACGTCATCGGCATGTCGCATTACCCGCCGGTGGGCAGCTGGCAGGACTACAACACCCGCCTGGACACCAACATGCGCGACATGATCTCCCGCTACGGCAGCGACGTGGTCGTGGCCGAGGTCGGCATGGACTGGCAGCAGGCCGCCACCACCCGCGCCATGCTCACCAACCTGCTCAGCCGCAGCAATGCCATCGGCGCGCGCGTGCTCGGCGTGTTCTATTGGGAGCCCAACGCCTACCCCGGCTGGCAGGGCTACACCATGGGCGCAGTCAACAACAACGGCCAGCTGACCGAAGCCCTGCAGGCGTTCTGACCAACCCGCCCCCGTAGGAGCGCACCCGGGCGCGACAGGCGTGACCGGGAATGCCCGTCGCGCCCAGGTGCGCTCCTACGGTTGGGCGTGCCTAGCCCCGAACTGGCCGCGCAAATCGCTAGCTCGACAGCACCTGCCCGCCAGCGTCAATGGCCGGATGTCCCACCGAAGACCGCCGGCTGTCGTAGGAGCGCACCCGGGCGCGACAGGCGTTACCAGGAATGCCCGTCGCGCCCAGGTGCGCTCCTACATCGGTCCGTTCCGCGCCGGGCCCGGCGGCAATCGCCCGCCGCTGGCCCTTATCCTTTGGTCGTACACCGGCAGCGCCTGCTGCGCTGGATCGCCGCCCAGCCGGCATCGATCCCTCACCCACGCACGACACCGTCCCATTCCATACGCCCCCGTAGCGAGGAATGGCAACAGGTGCGTGCGGTACACTTGGGGGTTCACGAATTCACGATGTCGACACACCCGCGGGGTGTGTCCCCCCGGGAGCGCTAATGAACTGGTTGAACGAAGTGCTGCACAACGATCCGAACCCGCTTGAGACGCAGGAGTGGCTCGAATCGATCAAGGCCGTCATCGACGTCGAAGGCCCGGAGCGCGCCCATCAGCTGCTGGAAGGCATGGTCGAGCAGACCCGCCGCGCCGGCGCTTACCTGCCGTTCTCGCCCACCACCGAGTACGTCAACACCATCGCACCGGCCAACGAGGCCAAGAACCCCGGCGACTCCGCGCTGGAGTGGAAGATCCGCTCGATCATCCGCTGGAACGCCATGGCCACCGTCGTGCGGGCCAACCGCAAGCCGGGCGACCTGGGCGGCCACATCGCCTCGTTCGCCTCCAGCGCCACGCTGTACGACGTGGGCTTCAACCACTTCTGGCGCGCGCCCAGCGACCAGCACCCGGGCGATCTCCTGTTCATCCAGGGCCATAGCGCCCCGGGCGTCTACGCCCGCGCCTTCCTGGAAGGCCGCATCAGCGAAGCCCAGCTGGACAACTTCCGCATGGAAGTGGACGGCCAGGGCATCTCCTCCTACCCGCACCCGTGGCTGATGCCCGAGTTCTGGCAGACCCCCACCGTGTCGATGGGCCTGGGCCCGCTGGCCGCCATCTACCAGGCGCAGTTCATGCGCTACCTGGAAAACCGCGGCCTGATCGAGAAGTCCGACCGCAAGGTGTGGTGCTTCATCGGCGACGGCGAGAGCGACGAGCCGGAAACCCTCGGCGCCATCGCGCTGGCCGGCCGTGAAGGCCTGGACAACCTGATCTTTGTGGTCAACTGCAACCTGCAGCGCCTGGACGGCCCGGTGCGCGGCAACGGCAAGATCATCCAGGAGCTGGAAGGCGTGTTCCGTGGCGGCGGCTGGAACGTCATCAAGCTGCTCTGGGGCGGCTACTGGGATGCCCTGCTGGCCAAGGACACCGACGGTGTGCTGCGCAAGCTGATGATGGAAACCGTCGACGGCGAATACCAGAACTGCAAGGCCTTCGGCGGCGCCTACACGCGCGCCAACTTCTTCGGCAAGTACCCGGAGACCGCGGCCATGGTCGCCGGCCTGTCCGACGACGACATCTGGCGCCTGAACCGTGGCGGCCACGACCCGCACAAGGTGTACGCCGCCTACCACCAGGCCGTGAACACCAAGGGCATGCCCACCGTGATCCTGGCCAAGACGGTCAAGGGCTACGGCATGGGCTCGGCGGGTGAGGCGCTCAACCCCACCCACCAGACCAAGAAGCTGGACGACGCGGCGGTCAAGCACTTCCGCGACCGCTTCAATATCCCGGTGACCGACGCCCAGCTGGAAGACGGCCAGGTGCCGTTCTACCACCCCGGCGAAGATTCCCCGGAAGTGCAGTACCTCAAGGAGCGCCGCAACGTGCTGGGCGGCTTCCTGCCCTCGCGCCGTCCCAAGGCCAGCAAGTCCTTCGTCGCGCCCACGCTCGACAAGTTCGAGCGCCTGCTCAAGGACAGCGGCGAGCGCAGCTATTCCACCACCATGTCCTTCGTGCAGAGCCTCAACATCGCCCTGCGCGACAAGGAACTGGGCCCGCGCATCGTGCCGATCGTGGCCGATGAGGCGCGCACCTTCGGGATGGAAGGCATGTTCCGCCAGATCGGCATCTATGCCCCGTTCGGCCAGAAGTACAAGCCGGTCGACGCCGACCAGCTGATGTACTACCGCGAAGACCAGACCGGCCAGGTGCTGCAGCAGGGCATTAGCGAGCCGGGCGCCATCGCCTCGTGGATGGCCGCCGGCACCAGCTACTCGGTGTCCGACGTGCCGATGCTGCCGTTCTACATCTACTACTCCATGTTCGGCTTCCAGCGCGTGGGCGACATCGCCTGGCAGGCAGCGGACATGCGCACGCGTGGCTTCCTGCTCGGCGGCACCGCCGGCCGCACCACGCTCAACGGCGAAGGCCTGCAGCACGAAGACGGCTTCAGCCAGGTCATTGCCGGCTCCATCCCGAACGTGCGTAGCTACGACCCGACCTTCGGCTTCGAAGTCACCGTCATCATGCAGCACGGCATGAAGGCAATGATGGAAGACCAGATCGACGAGTACTACTACATCACCCTGATGAACGAGAACTACGCCCACCCCGGCATGCCGGACGGCGCAGCCGAGGGCATCATCAAGGGCATGTACCTGCTCAAGGACGCCGGCAAGCCCAAGAAGGGCGAGCTGCGCGTGCAGCTGCTGGGCAGCGGCACCATCCTGCGCGAAGCCATTGCCGCGGCCGAGCTGCTGGACAAGGACTTTGGCGTCACCGCCGACATCTGGTCCTGCCCCAGCCTCAACGAAGTGCGCCGCGACGGTTACGCCGTGGAACGCTGGAACCGCCTGCACCCGGAGGCCGAACAGCGCAAGCCGTACGTCACCCAGCTGCTGGAAGGCCGCCAGGGCCCGGCCATCGCCGCCACCGACTACGTGCGCGCCTTCGCCGACCAGATCCGCGCCTTCGTCCCGATGACCTACACCGTACTCGGCACGGATGGGTTCGGTCGTTCGGATACGCGTGCCAACCTGCGCCGCTTCTTCGAGGTCGACCGTTACTACATCGCGCACGCGGCGATTGCCGCGCTGGCGAAGGATGGCAAGATGACGGGTAAGGATGTGGCCCGGGCGATCAAGCAGTACAAGATTGATCCTGAGAAGGCGAATCCTGTTGGGGTTTGATTCTGGCTTATTAGTAGGGAGTCGCGCACCCTGTAATACGCCATAACTACGTCTAGATCGTCCATCAGAAACGTGGGCAGTTTTTGGTTGATATCGCAAAGTTAGAAGAGCCGCTCCCGAAACGGAGCGGCTTTGCTTTTGGTGGCTTACTGCAGTCTCGTAGTGGCCTGACTTCACGGACTGGGTGTCCGTGGATAAACTTGAAGAAAAAATTAGCGAGTAAATTCGAATGGCGAACGAGAGGAAGACGGAAGGGCTTGTACGTGACCAACTTCGCGCCCTTGGCTACTACGAGCCTGACAATGGGGTCAGCGTCGAAGAACAAAAGTCTGAAATCGCCAAAATTAGGTTGATGCTAGCGAAGGCTAGCAAGAATGCTAAAGGGAACGCAGGCTATCCAGAGTTCATCATCTCAAATAGAAAGGATGCCGCATTCTTAATTGTTATTGAATGCAAGTCGGATGCAAGGAAGCATGAAAGCACCAAGAGAGATAAGCCCGTTGATTTTGCTGTGGACGGAGTTCTTCATTATTCTAAACATCTTGCTAAATACTATACTGTCGTTGCTGTTGCTGTTAGTGGTTCAACCGCGAGCTCAGTTAAGGTCTCTAATTTCCTAATTCCTGCCGGAAGCAGCGAGGCGAAAGAACTTTCTAGGGATGGTCTGATCAACGCTACCCAATGACGAGACATGTGACATCGG
>NZ_MDEB01000005.1 GCF_002939945.1 Xanthomonas arboricola pv. populi
GTGGCGACGACAGTTCGATCGGTGTGGGTGCCGGCTTCGGCTGGTAACGCGCTGGGTGCATGACACGCGGCGGCGCCGATGTGCGCCGCCGCGGTAGAGCAAGGCCCGAGGGGGCGGGCAAGGACCGTGGCTGGGCCGGCCAACGGATTCGATGGAGTGATGGCCTTATCAGGAGTGGCTGATCAAACGCAGCGGGCTGCACTGCGGTTGCGCAGCAGTTTCGAGAGCCGCTCCCAGCTGATCGACGAAAAACACGAAGAGGACTTCACCGTGATCGACAAGAATTTCCGTCTCTCCCCGCTGACCGGCGCCATCTTGATGATGGCGCTCGGTGCATCGGGCACGCTCGCTGCTGCCCCGCAACTGCTGGTCAAGGAACCGACCCAGGCAGCATCGGCCGGCGCTGCGTTCAGTAGCCGCCTGATCGTGCACTACAAGGACAACACCGCTGCCGCGACCGACCGCGCCAGCAAGCTGAGCGCGGTGCAGGCCGCGGTCGGCCGTGTCGGTGCGAGCACCGGCGCACGCAGCAGCGCAGCCGCCGCCAAGGCGACGTATGTGCGCAAGCTCGGCATCGGCGCGGACCTGATCAAGCTGTCCAGCACGCTGACCACCGCACAGGTGGACAAGGTGGTGGGCGAGCTCAAGAACGACCCGTCCGTGGCCGACGTGCAGATCGATCGCATGCTGCGCCCGGTCGAGATCAAGAAGAGCGTCGCCGCCACCGACGTGACCCCGCAACTGGTGCCCAACGACCCGCTGTACGCGCAGTACCAGTGGCATCTGAGCAACCCCAACGGCGGCATCAACGCGCCGGCCGCCTGGGATCTGTCGCAGGGCGCGGGCGTGGTGGTGGCAGTGCTGGATACCGGCATCCTGCCGGGCCATCCCGACTTTGCCGGCAATCTGCTGCAGGGTTACGACTTCATCACCGATGCCGAAGTCTCGCGTCGTCCCACCGATGCCCGCGTCCCGGGCGCGCTGGATTACGGCGACTGGGAAGAGGCCGACAACGTCTGCTATGACGGCTCGGTGGCGCAGGAAAGCTCCTGGCACGGCACCCATGTCTCGGGCACCGTGGCCGAAGCGACCAATAACGGCGTCGGCATGGCCGGCGTGGCACCGAAGGCGACCATTCTGCCGGTGCGCGTGCTCGGCCGTTGCGGCGGCTACACCTCCGACATCGCCGATGCGATCGTCTGGGCCTCCGGCGGTACGGTTGCTGGCGTGCCCGCCAACACCAACCCGGCCGAGGTCATCAACATGAGCCTGGGCGGCGGCGAGCCCTGCGATTCGGCCACCCAGCTGGCGATCAACGGCGCGGTCTCGCGTGGCACCACCGTGGTGGTGGCGGCCGGCAACAGCGGCGAAGATGCGGCCAACCATTCGCCGGCCAGCTGCAACAACACCATCACCGTGGGTGCCACGCGCATCACCGGCGGCATCACCTACTACTCCAACTACGGCAGCAAGGTCGACCTGTCCGGCCCGGGCGGTGGTGGCAGCGTGGACGGCAATCCGGGCGGTTACATCTGGCAGGCCGGTTACACCGGTGCGACCACGCCGACCTCGGGAAGCTACACCTATATGGGCTTGGGTGGCACGTCGATGGCGTCCCCCCACGTGGCCGGCGTCGTCGCCCTGGTGCAGAGCGCGTCGATCGGTCTGGGCGATGGCCCGCTGACCCCGGCCGCGGTGGAAGCGCTGCTCAAGCAGACCAGTCGTCGCTTCCCGGTGACGCCGCCGGCCAGTACCCCGATCGGCAGCGGCATCGTCGATGCCAAGGCCGCGCTGGAAGCGGTGCTGGTGGAGCCCTGCGATCCGGCCACCGAGAGCTGCGCGCCGACCGCCATCGCGTTGACCAACAAGGCCCCGCTGACCGGCCTGAGCGGTGCTTACGCCAGCTCCACGCTGTACAGCTTCGAAGCCAAGGCCGGCGCCGTGCTCAGCATCATGACCTATGGCGGCACCGGCGATGTGGCGGTCTATGTCAGCTTCGATGCCGAGCCCAGCGCGACCAGTTATGACGCCAAGTCGACCCGTCCCGGCAACAGCGAGACCGTGCGCTTCACTGCTCCCAAGGCAGGCACTTACTACATCAAACTGGTCGGTGCGGCGGACTACGCGAAGCTGACGCTCGTTGCGCGACAGTAAGTGACGAAATAGTGTGACCGATGCCCTCGGCCAATCGCCGGGGGCATTGTTTTTCAGGGCGATTCAGATGGGTGCGGTTGATCGTCGCGGCAAACTGTTACAGTCGGCGCCGGACCAGTGGAGACGAGTGTGAACGCGGTTGCCGTCGATCCAATTGAGTATCGCAGCGCAGAGACGCGCATCGTCGAAGCGCTGCTTGAACGCCGTCGTCTGAAAGACACCGACCTGCTGCGCGCGCGCCAGTTGCAGGCCGAATCCGGTATGGGGCTGTTGTCCCTGCTGGGGCGTCTGGGCCTGGTGTCCGAGCGCGATCATGCGGAGACCTGCGCCGACGTGCTGGGTCTGCCGTTGGTGGATGCACGCCAGCTCGGCGATACGCCACCGGAAATGCTGCCGGAAGTGCAGGGGCTGTCGCTGCGTTTCCTCAAACAGTTCCATCTGTGCCCGGTCGGCGAACGTGATGGCCGGCTGGATCTATGGATTGCCGATCCCTACGACGATTACGCCATCGATGCGGTGCGCCTTGCCACCGGCTGCCCGTTGTTTCTGCAGGTGGGTCTGCGTTCGGAAATCGACGATCTGATCGAGCGCTGGTATGGGCAGGGCCGCAGTGCGATGGGCACCATCGTGGAAACCGCCGATGGCGATGCCAACAGCAGCGACGACATCGAAGCGCTGCGCGATCTGGCCTCCGAAGCGCCGGTGATCCGGCTGGTGAATCTGGTGATCCAGCACGCGGTGGAACTACGCGCCTCGGACATCCATATCGAACCGTTCGAAAGCCGGCTCAAGGTGCGTTACCGCGTGGACGGCGTGCTGGTGGAAGGCGAAAGCCCGCCGGCCAAGCTCACCGCGGCGGTGATCAGCCGCATCAAGATCATGGCCAAGCTCAACATCGCCGAACGCCGGCTGCCGCAGGACGGCCGCATCATGTTGCGCGTGCAGGGCAAGGAGCTGGACCTGCGCGTCAGCACCGTGCCCACCGCGCACGGCGAGAGCGTGGTGATGCGTCTGCTCGATCGCGAGACGGTGGTGTTCGACTTCTACAAGCTCGGCTTCACCGAAGAGTTTCTCCCGCAGTTCCGCAAGGTGCTGGAGCAACCGCACGGCATCATGCTGGTGACCGGCCCGACCGGTTCGGGCAAGACCACCACGCTGTACACCGCGTTGAGCCAGCTCAATACCTCCGACGTGAAGATCATCACCGTCGAAGACCCGGTGGAATACCAGATCGAAGGCATCAACCAGATCCAGGCCAAACCGCAGATCGGGCTGGATTTCGCCAACGCACTGCGCAGCATCGTGCGTCAGGATCCGGACATCATCATGATCGGCGAAATGCGCGATCTGGAAACCGCACGCATCGCGATCCAGTCCGCGCTCACCGGCCATCTGGTGCTGTCCACGCTGCACACCAACAACGCGGCCGGCGGCATCACCCGTCTGCTTGATATGGGCGTGGAGGACTATCTGCTCACCTCCACCATCAACGGCATTCTGGCGCAGCGCCTGGTGCGCAAACTCGACCTGGCCAACGCCGAGCGCTACCCGGCATCGCCGGAAGAAATCGAGCGTTTCAACCTGCGCCGGCTGCAGCCGGACGGCGAGATCCACCTGTATCGCCCGCGCGCCTCGGCCGCCGCACCGACCGGTTATCTGGGCCGCACCACCATCGTCGAATTCCTGGTGATGAACGACGAATTGCGGCGCGCGGTGATGCGCCGCGCCGGCATGGGCGAGATCGAACAACTGGCCCGCAAGGCCGGGATGCGCACCATGTACGAAGACGGCCTGTCCAAGGCCTTGCGCGGCGAAACCACCATCGAAGAAGTGCTGCGCGTGACGGAGGATGCGTGAGAGTCAACGGAGCCACAGCGAGCAGCGGATGCTCGGGATCGGAAGATAGGCAGGGCAAGGTCCCGGCAACGCATCGCGCACGCGCACAGCTGCGCCCGGTGGCGCCAACGCAGCGCAGGATCCTGCTTTTCCCGATTCCCGATTCCCGATTCTCCACTCCCGGCCTTCCAGCCTGATGCCCCTGTACCGCTACAAGGCGCTCGACGCCCACGGCGAAATGCTCGATGGCCAGATGGAAGCGGCCAGCGACGCGGACGTTGCCCTGCGCCTGCAGGAGCAGGGCCACCTGCCGGTGGAGACGCGCCTGGCCACCGGCGAAAACGACTCGCCGTCGCTGCGTATGCTGTTGCGCAAGAAACCGTTCGATAACGCCGCGCTGGTGCAGTTCACCCAGCAGTTGTCCACGCTGATCGGTGCCGGCCAGCCGCTGGATCGTGCCTTGTCGATCCTGATGGATCTGCCCGAAGACGAAAAAAGCCGGCGCGTGATCGGCGATGTGCGCGACACCGTGCGTGGCGGCGCGCCGCTGTCCTCGGCACTGGAACGCCAGCACGGGCTGTTTTCCAAGCTCTACATCAACATGGTGCGCGCCGGTGAAGCCGGCGGCAGCATGCAGGACACGCTGCAACGCCTGGCCGATTACCTGGAGCGCAGCCGTGCGCTGCGCGGCAAGGTGATCAATGCATTGATCTATCCGGCGATCCTGCTGGCGGTGGTCGGTTGCGCGCTGCTGTTTCTGCTCGGCTATGTGGTGCCGCAGTTCGCGCAGATGTACGAAAGCCTGGATGTGGCCTTGCCGTGGTTCACCCAGGCCGTCTTGAGCGTGGGCCTGCTGGTGCGCGACTGGTGGCTGGTGTTGATTGTGGTGCCGGGCGTACTCGGGCTATGGCTTGATCGCAAACGGCGCAATGCCGCGTTTCGCGCCGCGCTGGACGAATGGTTGCTGCGGCAGAAAGTGGTCGGCAGCCTGATCGCGCGCCTGGAAACCGCGCGGCTGACGCGTACCCTGGGCACCTTGTTGCGCAACGGCGTGCCGCTGCTGGCGGCGATCGGTATTGCGCGCAATGTGATGTCCAATCTGGCGTTGGTCGAAGATGTCGACGCTGCGGCCGACGACGTCAAGAACGGCCATGGGCTGGCGATGTCGCTGGCACGCGGCAAGCGCTTCCCGCGGCTGGCCCTGCAGATGATTCAGGTCGGCGAAGAATCGGGCGCGCTGGACACGATGCTGCTCAAGACCGCCGACACCTTCGAGCTGGAAACCGCGCAGGCCATCGACCGCGCGCTGGCCGCCCTGGTGCCGTTGATCACCCTGGTGCTGGCCTCGGTGGTGGGGCTTGTCATCATTTCGGTGCTGGTACCGCTGTATGACCTGACCAATGCCATCGGATAACGTGGCAGTGGATTCACAACAACTTTCCGGTGACCGCGCGACACCCATGCGGGAACCATTGCAACGCCCGCCGTGTCAGCTTCTGGCGGCAGCATCTTTCATCGACGTGCAAGGAAATCGTTCATGATCAAGCGCTCCATCACCCGTAGTCCATCGCGTGCAGGCCAGGCCGGCATGAGCCTGCTGGAAATCATCATCGTCATCGTCCTGATCGGCGCGGTGCTGACCCTGGTCGGCAGCCGTGTGCTCGGTGGTGCCGATCGCGGCAAGGCCAATCTGGCCAAGTCGCAGATCCAGACCCTGGCCGGCAAGATCGAGAATTTTCAGCTCGACACCGGCAAGTTGCCGAGCAAGCTCGATGATCTGGTGACCCAGCCGGGCGGCAGCAGCGGCTGGCTCGGCCCGTACGCCAAGCCGGTCGAACTCAACGACCCATGGGGCCACACCATCGAATACCGCGCCCCCGGCGATGGCCAGCCGTTCGATCTGATCAGTCTGGGCAAGGACGGCCGCCCCGGTGGCAGCAGTTACGATTCGGACATCAAGTACCAATAAGCCGTTCGCCATGCGCGTTGCGTGTCAGCCGTTGCGTCATCCGCATGGAGTGGTCGGCCCTGGTCGTCCCCGCACGCGTGGCAGTTCGTTGCTGGAGATGTTGCTGGTCATCGCCTTGATCGCCATGGCCGGCGTGCTGGCCGCCGCGGCGCTCAACGGCGGGATCGACGGCATGCGCCTGCGCACCGCCGGCAAGGCGATCGCCTCGCAGCTGCGCTATACGCGCACGCAGGCGATTGCCACCGGCACGCCGCAGCGCTTTCTGATCGATCCGCAGCAGCGGCGCTGGGAAGCGCCCGGCGGCCATCACGGCGACCTGCCGTCGTCGCTGGAAGTGCGTTTCACCGGCGCGCGGCAGGTGCAGTCGCGGCAGGATCAGGGCGCCATCCAGTTCTTCCCCGATGGCGCCTCCACCGGCGGGCGCATCGATCTGCGCGTCAAGGACGCCACCTGGCGCGTGGACGTGGGCTGGATCACCGGCGAAGTACGTTCCGGGCAGTTGCGGACGCCAGCGCCATGAAGCGTCAGCGCGGTTACACGCTGATCGAGGTGATCGTCGCCTTTGCATTGCTGGCGCTGGCGTTGAGCCTGTTGCTGGGATCGCTGTCCGGCGCCGCACGTCAGGTGCGCGCGGCCGACGACAGCACGCGCGCCACCTTGCATGCGCAATCGTTGCTGGCGGCGCAGGGCATGGACAAACCGCTGCTGCCCGAACAGCAACAAGGCACGTTCGAAGACGGGCATTTCCGCTGGTCGATGGATGTGCGCCCATACGAGGAGCCGCGACGCAATCCGCAGGCGCCGGTGTCCCCCGGCGCGCACACGCTGCTGCAGCTGACCCTGGTGGTGCGCTGGGGCGAGCAGCCCAATCAGGTCCTGCAGTGGCGCACCTTGCGGCTGGTCGCTGCAACGCAGGGTGGCGTCCCATGAGTCGGTCGCGCAGCGCCGGTTTCACCTTGATCGAAGTGTTGCTGGCGACGATGTTGTTGGTCGGCGGGCTGGTATTGGCGTTTGCCACCTTGCGCTCGGCCAGTGCGGTGAGCCAGCGCGGCGAGGCGATCGCCCAGCGCAGCGAGCGGGTGCGTGCGGTGGAAGAATTTCTGCGCCGGCGTCTATCGGCCGCATTGCCGATCGCCATGGGTATCGACCCGCAAAGCCAGCAACCGATGTTGTTCATCGGCGAGCCGCAGCGCATGCGTTTTGCCGCCGATGTGCCGGATTATCTGGGCCGTGGCGGGCCATACCTGCATGATCTGTCGGTGGCCGGCGATGGCGAGCAGCGCAACCTGCTGATCGCATTGACCATGCTGCAATCGGGCAAGCCGATCGAAGAGCGCGCCGCGCTGCCGCCGGAGATACTCGCCGAAGGCGTGCAACAGGTGAGCTTTCGGTATCGCGGCATGGATCCGCAGAACGGACGCCTGGGCGCGTGGCTGCCGCAGTGGGAATGGCACGACCGCCTGCCGCTGCTGGTGCGGATCGATATTCGCAGCGGCGGCGCTCCGTGGCCGCCGCTGGTGGTGGCGCTGCCGCAATCGAGCAACCCCGGAGCAGGGCAATGAGCCGGATGCGTGGCGCGGCGCTGGTGCTGGTGTTGTGGTTGATCGCCCTGCTCACCGCGATGATCGGTGCATTCGCGCTGACCGCGCGGGTGGAAGCCCTGCAGGGCAACATGCTGCGCAATGGCGCGCAGGCGCAGGAATATGCGCGTGCTGGCCTGGAATACGCACTCTCGCGCTTGCAAAGCACCGATACGCAGGCACGCTGGCGCGCAGACGGCCGGCGCTATCGTTGGCAGATGGACGATGCCACGGTGGAGATCCGCATTACCGACGAAAGCGGCAAGGTGGACTTGAACATGGCCGAGCCCGCGCTGCTGGCCGGCCTGGTGCGCGCGGTCGGTGCCGAACAGGGCCGCGATACGCGCATTGCCGGCGCGATCGTCGACTGGCGCGATGGCGACTCGCTGAGCCAGCCCGGCGGCGGCGCAGAAGATCGCGATTATGCCGATGCCGGATTGCCGTACGGCGCCAAGGATGGTCCGTTCGAAACGCTGGGCGAGTTGCGCCTGGTGCTGGGCATGGATGGCGAGCTGTATCGCAAGCTGTTGCCCAACCTCACCCTGTACAGCGGACGCTCGCGCCCCGAAGCGCGCTTTGCGCCGGGCCCGGTGCTGACCGCGATGGGTCTGGATGCGCGGCAACTGCTGGCCCAGCGTGACGCGCCGCCGGGTTTGCCGGGCAGCGAGGCGACGGTCGGTGGGTCGGACACTTATAGTATCGAGAGCCGGGCGCGACTGAGTCAGGGACGCGAGGCTGTGTTGCGGGCGGTCGTCTCCACCAGTGCGTCCGCATTACCTGGGTCGGCGTATACCGTGTTGCGTTGGGAAGAGGGAGCAGCAGTGCAATGACCGCATGGCGGGACACCTTGGGTCGTATCGGCGTACGCGCCATGCCGGGAGCCGGAGGCTTCTGGCGTTGGTGGCAACAATCGCTGCTGGCCTGGCTGCCGCAGCGCTGGCAATGGCAGTTGGGCCTGTCGCCGTCGCGGCTGTTGTTGCAGCCCGATGGGTCTGCGCTGCAGTTGCTGCGTCAGCGCGATCACAGCAGCGAGGCCATCGCCAGCCTGCCGTGGCCGGTGCAGCCGCAGGAAGTGCAGGCCTTGCTGCCCACCGTGCTGGAGGGCCTGCCGCGGCATTGGCTGTTGCCGGCCGCGCATGCCTTGCGTCGCCCGTTGCGCCTGCCTGCTGCGGCAGCCGCGCGCTTGCAGGATGTGGCGCGCTTCGAGATCGATCGGCAAACCCCGTTCACCGCCGACCAGGTGTACTTCGATGCGCGCGTGCTGGACGTGCGCGAAGACGGCCAGCTCGATGCCGAACTGGTGGTCGTGCCGCGGCGCATGATCGATGGCCCCGACGGCGTGCCCGACGCATGGGCCAGCGCCTTGTCCGGCATCGATGTCGCCGACGCGCAGGGCCTGCCATTGGGCGTGAACCTGCTGCCACCGGCGCGCCGGCTGCGGCGCAGCGACCCGATGCAGCGCTGGAATCTGTTGCTCGCTGCCGCCGCACTGGTGTTGTTGGCCGTGGCCGGTTGGCTGCTGCTGGACAACCGCCGCCAGGCCGCCGACGACTTGCGTGCCAAGGTGCAGGCCAACGCCGCGCGTGCGCGCCAGGTCGCCGCCGAACGCCAGCAATTGCTGGATCTGGTCGAAGGTGCAAACTTCTTCCAGCAGCAGCGCGCCACCCGCCCCACCTCGGTGGAAATCTGGGACGAACTGAGCCGGCGTCTGCCGGGCGGCACCTATCTCGAAAAATTCTCGGTCGAGGGCGGGCAATTGCAGTTGATCGGTCTGAGCAACGAAGCCTCCTCGCTGGTGCGGCGTCTGGAAGGCTCGCCGCTGTGGCGCACGCCCTCGCTGACCGGCGTGCTGCAGAGCGATGCCGGTCGTAATGTGGACCGCTTCACCATCACCGCCGAACTGGCCGGCCCCGATGCCAAGGAGGCGGCCGATGCCACGCAGCGTTAAGCGCGATCGCTGGATCGCTTTGGGCCTGCTGTTGCTGGTGATCAGCGTGGCCTATCTGGTGCTGGTGCACCCCTGGTTCACCCAGCCGATGATCGCCGTGCAGGACGACCTGCAGGCGCTGCGCGAGCGCGAGTTGCGCGTGCGCGTGCAGCTGCAGCAGGCCCCGGAAGTCAGCAAACGGCTACGGCAGGCGCGCCAGACCCTGGAAAGCCGCCCGGGCTTCCTGCCGGAAACCTCGGCCGAGCTGGCATCGGCCGGCCTGGTGCAGCGGCTGGAACGTGCCGTGGTGGAAGCCAGCCCCGGCAACCGCAGCTGCGCGATCAGCAACCGCTCGCCGCTGCAGCCGGAAAGCAAGGACCGCTTCACCCGCGTCGCGGTGCAGGTGCGCCTGCGCTGCGGCACCCCGGAGCTGGCCTCGGTGCTGTACAGCCTGGAAAACGGCACGCCGCGCCTGTTCGTGGACAACCTCAACGTGATGGCGCAGCGCTACCAACTCTCGCCCAACGAAAGCGGCAACGGCCTGGACATCGCCTTCGAACTGGCCGGCTACTTGCGCCCGGGCGCCAGCGCCGCGCCGCTGAACACCGACGCGGCGCCCGCCGCCCCCAGCGCCGCGGAGGCCAGCAATGCGCCTTGACATGATCGGTCTGCGCACCTGGCTGCTGGCCACCGTGGTCGGCTGGGCGCTGCTGGTATGCATACTGGCCGTGGCCGGGCTGGGCAAGCGCGTGGAGTTGCTGCCGGACGACCCCGCACTGGTGCAGCGCCTGCCCACGCTGCCGGCACCGGCACCGGAACGGCTGGGCGCGTTCGAAAAATATTCGGAGATCGCCGCGCATCCGGCCTTCGCCGAAGACCGCCTGCCGCACCCGTTTTTCCTGTCCGGCAACGACGGCAGCAGCGCCGCCTCGACCGTACGCCTGACCGGCGTGCTGCTGACGGACAACTTCAAGATGGCCACGCTGACGCTGGACCCGCAGGATTCGGTGCGTGTGCAGCTGGGCGGCGAAGCGGTCAAGGGCTGGCGCCTGCTCGCCCTGCAGCCGCGCAGCGCAACCATCGAAGGCCCCGGCGGCACCCAGACACTGGAGTTGCACGTGTTCAACGGCCTGGGCGGGCAACCGCCCACCGCCAATGCGGGCGCGCGCGGCGCGGCCGGCGCCATCCCGCCGTTACCGTCGCCCGATGCCGCCGCGGCCGCGCCGGCGCAGCCGCCGCAGACCCAGCCCGCCGCGCCGCCACAGCAGCCCGGTGGGCAGACACCGCCGACGGCGCCGCCGCAGCGCAGCGATGGCGCCCAGGAAGCCCCACGCCCCTCCGACGATCAGATGCGCGCCATCCGAGAACGTATCGAAGCCCGACGCCGCCAGCTGCAACAGCAGCGCCAGAGCGGCTCTACCCCCGGTCAGACCCAATGAGTAAACGCATGACGCAGCGCCTGTTTCCCGTGTCCCTGCTGATCGGCCTGCTGGCCGGTTGCGCCTCCACTCCGCCGCCGGACGTGCGCCGCGACGCGCGCCTGGACCCGCAAGTCGGCGCTGCCGGCGCCACCCAGACCAGCGCCGAGCAACGCGCCGACGGCAATGCCAGCGCCAAGCCCACCCCGGTGATCCGGCGTGGCAGCGGCACCATGATCAACCAGAGCGCGGCGGGCGCGCCGGCACCGACGCTGGGCATGGTCAGCAGCGGCAGCGCCACCTTCAATTTCGAGGGCGAATCGGTGCAGGCGGTGGTCAAGGCGATCCTGGGCGACATGCTCGGGCAGAACTACGTCATCGCCCCCGGCGTGCAGGGCACCGTGACCCTGGCCACGCCCAATCCGGTCTCGCCCGCGCAGGCCTTGAACCTGCTGGAAATGGTGCTGGGCTGGAACAACGCGCGCATGGTGTTCAGCGGCGGCCGCTACAACATCGTGCCCGCCGACCAGGCGCTGGCCGGCACCGTCGCGCCCAGCACCGCATCGCCGTCGGCCGCGCGCGGTTTCGAAGTGCGCGTGGTGCCGTTGAAGTTCATCTCCGCCAGCGAAATGAAGAAGGTGCTGGAGCCGTACGCACGCCCGAACGCCATCGTCGGCACCGATCCCTCGCGCAACGTGATCACCCTGGGCGGTACCCGCGCCGAGCTGGAGAACTACCTGCGCACCGTGCAGATCTTCGACGTGGACTGGCTGTCGGGCATGTCGGTGGGCGTGTTCCCGATCCAGTCCGGCAAGGCCGAAAAGGTCTCCGCCGATCTGGAGAAGGTGTTCGGCGAACAGAGCAAGACGCCCAGCGCCGGCATGTTCCGTTTCATGCCGCTGGAAAACGCCAACGCGGTGCTGGTGATCACCCCGCAGCCGCGCTACCTGGACCAGATCCAGCAGTGGCTGGACCGCATCGACAGCGCCGGTGGCGGCGTGCGGCTGTTCTCGTATGAGTTGAAGTACATCAAGGCCAAGGACCTGGCCGACCGCCTGTCGGAAGTGTTCGGTGGGCGCGGCAACAACAACGACTCCAACGCGTCGCTGGCCCCGGGCTCGGAAACCAGCGTGCTCGGCGGCGCCCTGGGCAACCGCGACAGCAGCATGGGCGGCAGCTCGGGCACCACCGGCGGCAGCATCGGCGAGAGCAGCGATGGCAGCTCCTCCGGCAGCAGCTTCGGGGGCAGCAGTGGCAGTGGCAGCAGCAGCGGTGGACTGGGCAACGGCAGCCTGCAGCTGTCGCCGCGCAGCAACGGCAATGGCGCGGTGACGCTGGAAGTGGAAGGCGACAAGGTCGGCGTGTCGGCGGTGGCCGAAACCAATACCTTGCTGGTGCGCTCCACCCCGCAGGCATGGACCTCCATCCGCGACGTCATCGAGAAGCTCGACGTCATGCCGATGCAGGTGCATATCGAAGCGCAGGTGGCCGAGGTGAATTTGACCGGTGCGCTGAGTTACGGCGTTAACTGGTATTTTGAAAATGCAGTAAATGCACCGGCAACCGCGACCGATGGCGGTCTGACCAATGGAACGGGCATCGGTCTCGGTGCTGGTCTTGCGAATGCAGCGGGACGTAACATCTGGGGTGACATCGCCGGGAAAGTTGGTAGTGGAGGAGTTGCTTGGAGTTTTCTAGGGAAGAATGCTGCTGCGATTATCACTGCGCTCGATAAAGTGACTAATGTTCGCCTGCTGCAGACGCCTTCTGTTTTTGTGCGCAACAATGCCGAGGCAACGCTCAATGTCGGCTCGCGTATTGCCATCAATTCGACGTCCATCAATACCGGGCTTGGCAGTGACAGTACGCTTTCATCGGTGCAATACATCGACACCGGCGTGATCCTGAAAGTGCGTCCACGCGTAACGAAGGACGGCATGGTGTTCTTGGATATCGTGCAAGAAGTCAGTAGTCCCGATAACCGTCCGGCCGCTTGCCTTTCAGCAACAGCCACGGTCAATGCGGCTGCATGTAACGTTGATATCAATACACGCCGGGTCAAGACCGAAGCTGCAGTGCAAAGCGGCGACACCATCATGTTGGCTGGCTTGATTGACGACAGGACGACCGATGGTAGCGAGGGTGTGCCATTTCTCAGCAAACTGCCGGTAGTTGGTGCCCTGTTCGGTCAGAAGACCAAGGACAGCAACCGCCGTGAAGTCATCGTGCTGATCACCCCGTCGATCGTGCGCAACCCGCAGGAAGCGCGCAATCTCACCGACGAGTACGGCCAGAAGTTCAAGGCCATGGAGCCGCTGAAACCCAGCCAGAAGCCGCAATGAGTGCGGCACTGCCCGTCGTGCTGGTGCCGGTCGGCACCGACGACGAGGCGCTGGACGCCTGTCTGGGCGCACTAGATGCCGCCACGCCCGCCGGCACGCGGGTGTGGCTGGCCGACGATGCGCAGGCCGGCCCGCGCGGCCGCGCGGTGATCGCGCACTGGCTGGCGCGCACGCATCTGCAGGCGCATCACACCCGTCGCCAGCGCATGCTCGGCGAAGTGGCGCATCTGGACGAAATGCTCAGCGCCTGCGGCGATGCCGATGTGGTGGTGCTGGGGGTGGACGCCTGCCCGCTGCCGGGCTGGTTGAATCAGCTCGACGCCTGCTTTGCGCGCGATGCGGCGATCGCCACTGCTACCCCGTGGAGCAATGTGGGCGAAGCCTGCAGCTGGCCACGCCTGGGCGAACTCAATCCGATGCCTGCCGCGCCGGAGCGGCTTGCCGCTGCGTGTGCGGCGATGCCGCCGCTGCATCCGGAACTGCCATCGGCGATCGGCCATGCGGTGCTGCTGCGCGGCAGCGCACGGCGCAAGGCCGGCGGCCTGGATGCCAGCAGCTATGGCTCCTGGTATGCCGCCTTGGTGGACCTGAGCCTGCGCATGGCTGGCCTGGGCTGGCGCAACGTGCTGTGCGACACTGCTTTCGTCGCCTCGCCGCACGAAGGTCGCCCCGCCGATGGCGACATGGATGCACTGGCCACACGCTGGCCGGCCTGGCACACACGCCTGGCCAACTTCCTGATGCACGACCCGCTACGTGCGCAACGCGATCAACTCTCGCAGTTGCTAGCCGATTTACCGCCGCCGGATCCACAACGCAGGCTGTTTGACGCGTAGAACAGCTGCCAAAGCGGCCTGCTCACCGTCAGGCGGGCGCAGCCGCTGTTCGGTGGACTCGTACAGTGCAGTTCTTGAGCGCCGTCCTATGCAACCTGGCGACTGCTCGCCGTGCGGTGAGTGCAGTGGCTTTGTCGGCCGTATGTTGGTGGATGCCATCGGAAGTCCAGGTCAAACGCCGAGTGGGTCGAGGGCGCGGTGCCCGCACCGCTCGCGGGACACGCCGTGGACCCGTCCCCGGGGCGCGGTGGCGGCATCCATGCCGCCACACGGTCCCGCAATCGGCGAGGCCACCGCACCAGACAGGTTGCCAGCTGTCTTATTGAAAGCCATGCGCACCGACCCTCTCCACTGGCCCTTGCCCGCCCACCGTCGCGGGACCTTACGCGGCATGGATGCCGCGTAAGAGCTTACAAGGACGTACTTGCAGCGTGTCCCGCGATGGTGGGCGGGCAAGGGCCCTGCAGCCAGGCCGCAGTGCGGTGACTGACGTGATGTAGTCTTCTTAGCCGCTCAAGAAGCCGACCGCATCGGTGCCTCGGTCCGTACCACCACATCTAGTGCATCGTGGCGCCAGGATTCGATGTCCAGTTCCACCGCGCGGCCGTCTTCGGCGAAGCTGATCCGCTGCAGCCGGAAGCAGGGTGTGCCGGTGGTGGACTGCAGCAACAGGGCTTGCGCGGCGTCCAGCCCGGCCGGATGCATCGACAATTGCGCGCGGCTCAGGAACAGCCCGAGTTTCTGGTTGAACACGCTCGACAGCGAGCCGGCCAGGTCATGCTCCAGCAGGCCCGGCGCCCAGGCGGCCAGCACCACGTTGGTTTCCAGCAGTACCGCGCGGCGGTCGATCCAGCGCCGGCGCTGCAGCACGAAGACCTCCTCGTACGGCGTCTCCAGCCGTAGCGCCGCGGCGTAGGCAGCGCCCGCCGCCTGGCGGGTGGCACGCAACAGCTCGGTGCGCGGTTTGCGCCCTTGCGCCGCCACGTACTGCATGAAACCGGCGATGCTGGTGGGGTCGTAGCGCACGCGCGGTGCGCTGACGAACCAGCCGCGCCGGTTCTCGCGGTAGATGCGTCCCTGCGCTTCCAGTTGCTGCAAGGCCTCACGCAAGGTGATGCGGGTGCAGCCGAACCGTTCGGCAAGTGCGCGCTCCACTGGCAGGCGCTGATCCGGGCCCCATTCGCCGGCGGCGATCTGCGCGGAGACGATTTCGGTGATGGCGTGCTGGCGCGGTGCGCTCATGCGGCGATTCGCCGATGGTGGCTGCGGTGCCTGTGCGAGGCAGTCGGGTGTGAGAGGTACATGCGGCGATGGTAAAGAAGAACGCGCCCGCAAACCGCAGGTGGCTCAGGCAACGCCTGCCGGGTTCTGCTGCTGTTGGGCTTTCCAGCTACGCCATCCATACACCGCAAGCCCCACGAAACCGGCATAGAGCAGGGCGGTGGGATACAGCCCCTTGCTGACGAACACGCTCACGTAGATGCAATCGAGCACGATCCACAGGACCCAGTGGGCGATGCGTTTGCGCGCGGCCCACACGCTGGCGACCAGGCTGAAGCTGGCCAACGCTGCGTCCAGCCACGGCAGCGTGGCATCGGTGCGGTGATGCATGTAGGCGCCGAGCGCGGCAGCGAACAGGGCACCAACGCATAGTGAGAACCACAGCTCCGCCCGCGGCATCGGCAGCGGGCGAATCCGCGTTTCTGCAGCGGCACCGCGTTGCCAGTGCCACCATCCGTAGAGCTGGGTCAGCACGTAGACCCCTTGCAGCAGCATGTCCGAATACAGCTTCCACTGATAGAACAGCCATGCATACAGCGCCACCGCCACGATGCCGACCGGCCAGCACCAGCGAATGCGCCGCGCGGTCAGCCAGACGCCGAGCAGGTTGATGACGACGGCGATGGATTCGAGCAACGACATGCAATGCCTGATGGAAAGTTGACAGCGGTGGGAGAGGTGCAGTCCGTGCAAAACAGCGGTGCGGTCGAAGTGGATGCTGCGCGGTGCCCCGAATCTGCGCGCAATGCAGGCGCGGCAGCGCCCTCAGCGCTGACCCCTGCTTCCCTTCAGCCAGTGCCTGAAACACGCACAGGCACAGGGGCCTTCGCCTCGCTATCCTTCCCCCGCCTGCGGGGGAAGCTGCCCGAAGGGCGGATGGGGGCAGCAGACCTCAAAAATCCACCTGCACCGTCAGGCGCGCCGTCCGCGGCGCGCCCGGGAACAGATACGCATCGCCCTGATATTCGCCCGCATCGCGCCAGTAGCGTTTGTCGAACACGTTGTCCACGTTCAAGCGCCAGGTGGTCGCCACCCCACCCAGCGCAGTGGCATAACGCGCGCCCAGGTTGGCCACGGTGTAGGCCGGGACGCTGGCATTGCCGAGCCGGTCGGCGAACTTGCGCCCGCTGTATTGCACGCCTGCCAGCAGCGCCAGGCCATCGATGCCGGGCACGCTGTAGTCGGCCTGCAGGCTGGCGCGCAGCTTGGGCACGTTGATGGCCTGGTGGCCTTCGTACTCGGCGATCCCGGTGTCTTCGGCGCGCGCGCGGATCGCCGCGACGCTGGCGAAGATGCGCAGCTGCGCGGTGGCCGCGCCATCGGCCGACACCTCCAGGCCGCGGTTGTGCAGACGGCCCTGTTGCACATAGCGCAGGCCACCATCGGCCTGCGGCTGGGTGAACTGGTAGGCCTGGCGGATGTCGAACAGCGCCGCACCCAGGCGCAGGCCGTCGAGATCGAATTTTGCGCCGGTCTCCAGCTGGTACGCATTGGTCGGCGGCAGGATCTCATCGGCGTTGTCGGCAAACCACGGGGCGGTGCCGCCGGCGGCCAGGCTCTTGGCGTAGCTGGCGTACAGCGACACCTGCTGCTGCGGCTTGAACAGCAGCGCGGCCTGCGGCAGCAGCGTGTCCTTGCGCGTGCGGCGCTCCAGGACGCCATCGCGATCGAAGCTGCGCTCGTCCAGGCGCACATACCGCGCGCCCAGCGACAGCTCCCATTGCGAACCCAGCCCGATCCGGTCGGCGACCACCAGGGCGCGTTGGCGGCTATCCAGACGGCGTTGCTTCGGGTCCAGGGCGACGTCGGTTTGTGTAAACACCTCCGGGTCGCGGTCGATGCTACCGCTGCCGACGAATTCGTTGACCGAACCGAAACGATCGATGGTGCGGCGTAGCCAGTCGCCGCCGATGCTCAGGCGGTGATCCAGCGCGCCGGTAAGTACATGGCCCTCCAGCGTGGCGCGCAGTTGATCGTGTACACGTGTGTCGTCGGGGTTGCGGTAGTCGTAGACGTCGTACTCGCCTTGCGCGCTGAAAAAGTTCGGTGTGGCGATATCGGCGCAACTGGCCGCGCCGTAACAGCCCCAGGCGAACGCGGAGAAATCGTTGATCACCGAGCGGCTGCGCGCCGCCTCGACAGTGGCGCGCCAGTCGTCGTTGAACTGGTAGGCATACCGCAGCTGCGCATTGAGCGCATCCATCTCCACCGGCCGCGACCACGGCTGGTAGCCGAGCAGGCGATGCACATCGATGGCGCGCGGCACCTGGGTGCCACCGAGCAATTGGTAGCCGGGCACCGAGCGTTGCTGCCGATGCTGATACTCCACATCCAGCTGCAGCAGCGACTGCGGGGTGAGCTTCCAGTCGCCGGCTAGCGAGAGGAAATTGCGGTAGCCGTCGGCGTGGTCGACATAGCTGTCGATGTCTTCGCGTGCGGCATTGACGCGCAGGCCCAGGCTGCGCTCGGCGCCGAACCAGTCGCCCAGGTCGGCGGCGACATAGCGCGAGCCTTGTTCGTCGGTGCCCAGGGTCACGCTGCGCACGTGTTCGGGCCGCTTGGTGCGGTAGTCGATCAGCCCGGCCGGTTCGTTGACACCCGATTGCAGGCCGGCCAGACCCTTGAGGAGTTGCACCTGCTGCTTGTTTTCCAGCGCGATGGATTGCTCGCCCACCGCGCTCAGGCCGTTGATGCGGTAGCTGTTGGCGGCGTTGAGCGAATAGCCGCGCACGACGAAATTTTCGTAATAGCCGATCGGTGCATAAGCCTCGCCGGTAGAGGCATCGGCGCGCAATACCTCGCTGAGCACGCGTGCCTGACGGTCGAGCAATTGCTGGCGATCGATCACCGCGATCGAGGCCGGCGCATCCAGCAGCCGCGTGGCGCCGAAGCCGGTCAATGCCGTGCTGGCGTCGGCGCGTTCGCCACGCACGTTGACCGCATCCAGCTCGACTGCCTCGGCACCGGGTTGTTGCTGTGCGAGTGCAGGCGTGGCGACGCATAGCGCAAGTGCAAGTGCAAGCGCAAGCGGGCGGCGGTGGGGCAGGGGGGCGGACACGTGCATGCGCAGGGCTCGAAAAGAAGAAGGAAAACCGCTCATGGCAACCGGCGCGCACGCGCGTGCAGGTGGTCGAGCAGACGCTGGCCATCGGCGCTGGCAAACCAGTCCGCATGACCGAGCAGATAACGGTGATAGGCGATATCGGCGTTGTCGGCCGAGCGGGTGATGCCGGCGAAGTAGTCGATCTCGCTCAGGGCGAAGTCGGCATGCACGATCGGCAGCAGGGCGGCCAGCTGCCGCAGCTGCGCGGCGTCCAGCGCGCAGTGCCGGGTGTAGCCGTCCAGCAAGGCGTCGAGTTGCTCCAGCTGCGGCTGCGCACGCTGCCCCGCATCCAGGTTCAACCATGGAATCAGATTGCGTTCGATCGCCGTGGCCAGGTCGAACATCGCAAAGCTGCGGTCGCACAGGCCGAAGTCGAATACCGCGCTGACCTCGATGTCGCCATCGTCGTGCGTGCGCCACAGCAGGTTGGAGGCATGCCAGTCGCCGTGCGTCCACAGCGGCGGCAGGGCGCCGGGCGCCGACAACACCGGCCATGCCCGTGCGTGCCAGGGCAGCAGGTGGTCGGTCAGGTCGCGGCGCCAGGGCCGCTCCTGAAAGTCGGCGGCCAGGCCGGGACGCGACAGCAATGCCTGTTCCACCGCCCGGATCGGGTCGGCCTGCGCGAACAGGGCGAAGTTGGCCACCAGGACGCTGCTTCGGCGCGGCGGCGCATCGAATCCCTTAGCTGCCAGATGCAGGCGTGCCAGCGCGGCGCCTGCGGCCAACGCATGCGCGGTGCTGGTAAAGGGCGTCCACGACAAGGCGTCCCGATACAGGTCCTGGCCGAGGCCTGCGCGCTGTACTTCATAGACCCAGTGCGCATCGGCCAGGGCGGTGTGGCCCGCGGCATCGTGCAGCACCTCGACCACCGGTGCGCCAGCCCAGCGCAGATGCGCCATGAAGCCGTGTTCTTCGCGCACCGCAGCGACACTGCGCACGCTGCGGTGATGCCGCTTGACGATGAGCGCGCCGCTGGCGGTGTCCACGCCGGCGGCGGCGGAAAACGGGCGAGCGCTATGCCAGCGAATCAGTTCGCCACCGACAGGAGCGGAGAAGTGCTGCAGCACGCGACGGATTTCGTCGGCGGTCAACACCGGCCAGTCCGGCAACGTCAATTCCAGGCTCATGCCGTGCACCTGATGCGAGGTGCTCATGCGCCCGGCTCCGCCAATGGTGAGCGGGTCAGTGGTATAGACCAGCCAATCGATGCCGAAGGAGCGGACCCGGCGCGTGCGCCAGCAACGACACAGACGGCGCTGCCAGGCCGTCGTTGCGGCGCGCGCGCCATCAGGCGGTTGCGCTGCAGGGAAATGAAAAGGCAGCGCAACACCGAAAGGTCGCTGGCCGTCATCTCGATACTGAATGTGGGAATGCGCCGTGGGCGGCGCCTGCGCAAAACCGCTGGGCGGCTCCGGGCGCGCAGTATGCCTGCTGCTGCTGCCAGCCGCCATGTCGGCGCTGGCGGACGCACGATGGCGTTGCGCTGCCCCGGCACCGGATAATGGCCGGATGAGTCCTGTCCAGATCGCCGCCGTCGTCGTCACCTATCAGAGCAGCAGCACCATCGATGCATGCCTGTCGCGGCTGCGCATGGCCGAGGGCATCAGCGAGATCCGGGTGGTCGACAACGCCTCCAGCGACGACACCCTGGAGGTCGTGCAGCGGCATGCGTTGGCCGATGCGCGGCTGCACTTCATCGCCAATCCGGACAATCCGGGCTTTGCGACCGCCTGCAATCAGGGCGCGCGCGACTCGCAGGCGCCCTGGCTGGTCTTCATCAACCCGGACCTGATGGTCGAACGCGACACATTGGCGCAGCTGTGCGCACGCGCGGCCGGGCTCGCGGCGGTGCTGTTGGGCGTGGAGCAAGTGGACGAGCACGGGCAGCCGGATGCCGCCGTGCGCCGTCGCGATCCGGATTTTGCCGCGATGCTGCGCGCACCGCGTGCTGCCGCCCAGCTGGCGGTGCCGGCCGATCCGTCTGCGCCCCTGCAGGTGGTGGACGCCATCTCCGGTGCCTTGATGCTGATGCAACGCAGCCTGTTCGACCGGATCGACGGCTGGGATGGCGCCTACCGCCTGCATGCCGAAGACCTGGACCTGTGCCGGCGTGCGCGTCAGGCCGGCGCGCTGGTGGCGGTGGCCAACGATCTGCAGGTCGTACATGTGCGCGGCGTGTCCAGTCGGTCGCGGCCGTTCTTTGTCGAATGGCATAAACACCGTGGCCTGTGGCGCTATTTCCGCAAGTTCGAGGCCGGCCAGCGCGGGCTGGTCATCCGGCTTGGCGTCTGGTTGGCGATCTGGACCCATGCCGCCGCCCAGGTGCCGAGATTGATGCGGAAGAGATGAGTCCTCCTGCGTTAAATTTGTGATAAAGCGGTGATGGGTGTCAGAATGTAACTGTGATACGTTTCGCATCGAAGTGTGATCGATCACTAGCTTCCTGTCCCTTCCGGGTCCCCCATCAGGAATCGTGCAAATGTCCTTACAGAACGACCCGCAATTGCGGGCGCGTCAGCCGTGCGCCGTCGCGCTGCAGTCCGGCCCGGTTGTCCCGCCCACTTTTCTTGCTTCCATCACTCGCCGCTTGCCGGTGGCCGCGCTGTCGGCGCTCGCGCTGGGCTGCCTGATGGCTGCGTTGCCGGACACGGCCGTGGCAGGCGCCTGGACCCAGCCGCAGGGCGACACCCTGGTGATCGTCAAGGCGCTGCATAGCGATGGCACCGGCTGGTTCGACGATGCCCATCACCGTGGCGATTTCGGCAACAACGGACGCAGCCGCCAAGACCAGCTCAACGTGTATGTCGAGCATGGTCTGAGCGATGCGCTGAGCGTGATCGGCAATTTCTATTTCACCGAAGTCGGTTTCAACAACGACGAACCGGTGAACGGTATGCCCGGGCGGGCACGCCGCAGCACGACCGGCTTTGCCGATCAGGAAATCGGCCTGCGCTACGCACTGCCAAGCGCCGCCGACGACGTCTGGCGCAGTTCGGTGCAGGCCCTGGTCAGCATCCCGGCCTATGGTCGTAGCAAGACCTATCACCCGAACAATCCTGGACGCGACCCGGCGCTCGGTCTCGGCGACTATGGCCTGGAGCTGCGTTACAGCCGCGGACGTGGTTACACGCTTGGCGGGCGCAACGGCTATGTCGATCTGGGTGGCGCGGTGCGCCTGCGCGGCAGTGCGGCCTCCGACGAACTGCGGGTGGATGCGTCCAGCGGTCTGAGCCTGACCCCGAGCTGGTTGCTGCTCGGCGAAGTCAACGTGATCCAGGGGCTGGGTAACGGGCGTAACGACGCGTTTGTCGTCGGCTCGACACCTGGCGATTCCGGCTTCGTCGCCACCGGCACCAATTACGACCTCACCAAGCTGCAGCTGTCCACGCTGTACACCGCGCCGGGTGGCAGCCAGTGGCAGGTGGGGTATCAGCAGCCAGTGATGGGCCGTAACACCGGCGCCGCAGGCGGGCCATTCGTGGCTGCCTGGTGGCGGTTCTAAGGACGCCACGACAATGACGGTCACCTGCGAAATGGAAGCGCTGGGACGGGCACCGGACATCGGCCGCGAACGCGGTCTGTTGGGTCGGGCGCTGGTCACGGCAGGCGTCATCACCGACGAACAGCTGCGCTCGGCGCTGGCGTTGCAGCAACGCTGGAACTCGCGTCTGGGCGATGTGATCCTGGCCCAGCGCGGCGTACCGGCACAGCGGTTCTACGCCATCGTCGCCGCGCACTTCGGCCTTGAGTTCATCGATCTGGTGCAGCAGCCGCCGGATCCGGAACTGCTCACCCCCGGCGATCTGGAAAGTTACGCGCAGCGTCTGTTGCTGCCGTGGCGTCGCGAAGACGGCGTGCTGGTGCTGGCCGTGGCCGATCCCGACCCGGCGGTGTTCGCCTGGGCGCGTGCGCACTACGGCGAAGACGTGCGGTTTGTCGGCACCGCCAAGTTCGACATCATCTGGAGCCTGCAGCGCTACGCCGACGAGCAGCTCACCGACAACGCGCTGAACCTGCTCGCCTCGCATACGCCGACCTATTCGGCACGCCAGGTGGTGACGCGCGGACAGAAGTTCACGCTGTGGGCGATCGCCGCGGTGCTGGTGATCGCGATGGTGCTGTTCCCGGTGCCGGCCTTGATCACCGTCAACGTGCTGGTGGCGCTGGGCTTTCTGGCGACCTTCGGACTGAAGCTGTTGCTGGTGTGGTTCGGCTCGCGCCACCGCATCGACATCAAGGTCACCGAGGACGAAGTGGCCGCGCTGCGCGATGACGACCTGCCGGTCTATACCGTACTGGTGCCGATGTACAAGGAGCCGGAAGTCCTGCCGATCCTGGCCAACGCGCTGCGCAAGCTGGATTACCCGATCAGCAAGCTCGACGTGAAGCTGGTGCTGGAAGCGGACGATTTCGACACCATCGAGGCCGCCAAGAAGCTCGGCCTGGAAGCGTTCTTCGAAATCATCCGGGTGCCGCCGTCGCAGCCCAAGACCAAGCCCAAGGCCTGCAACTACGCGCTGCATTTTGCACGCGGCGAATTGCTCACCATCTACGACGCCGAAGACAAGCCCGAGCCGGATCAGCTCAAGCGCGTGGTGGCGGCGTTCCGCAAGGCCGAAAAGGATGTGGTGTGCATCCAGGCGCGGTTGAACTACTACAACGCCGACGAAAACTGGCTGACGCGGATGTTCACGCTGGAGTACACGCTCTGGTTCGACTTCTACCTGCCGGCGCTGGAATACCTGCGCATCCCGATTCCGTTGGGCGGCACCTCCAACCATTTCCGTCTGGATGTGTTGCGCCAGGTGCGCGCGTGGGACCCGTACAACGTCACCGAAGACGCCGACCTGGGCGTGCGGCTGATCCAGAACGGCTACCGCGTCAACGTGGTCAATTCCACCACGTTCGAAGAAGCCAACGTCAGCATTCCCAACTGGATCCGGCAGCGCTCGCGCTGGCTCAAGGGCTATATGCAGACCTGGCTGGTGCACATGCGCGATCCGGTGCATCTGTATCGCAGCACCGGGTTCAAGGGCTTCTGGGGCTTTCAGTTCTTCATCGGCGGCGGTTTCTTCACCGCGTTGGGCGTGCCGGTGCTGTGGGCGCTGTATGTGGTCTGGGCAGTGACAGGGACAAGCGCGTTCGAGCGTTTCTTCCCGCCGTGGCTGGCCACCATTTCGCTGGTCAATCTGTTGTTGGCCAATGCGTTCTTCATCTACATCACGCTGGTGGCTGCGTTCAAACGCGACTACTTCAAGCTGGCGCCCTACGCGCTGACGGTGCCGTTCTATTGGGCGCTGCAGTCGATCGCCGCTTACAAGGGCCTCTGGCAGCTGATCCACAATCCGTTCTATTGGGAGAAGACCACTCATGGCATCAGCAAGCATTCGGAAAACGAGCGCCGCGCCGCACTCGAAGAGTGAGTCGGCGGTTTCGCGTCGTCACAGCGGGCTGCCGGCGTTTCTGGTTGCCGTGGTGGCCCTGTCGCTGCTGAGCCAGCCGTTGCTGCTGCAGTCGGTCGGCTTCGCCGTACCGGCAATCGCACCAGCAGCCGGCTTGCCGGCAACCGGCCTATTGTCGTGGGCGATCAATCTGGGGCTGGACAGCTGGAATCTGCCATTCCAGGTCTGGCCGTTCCTGGCGGTCGCCGCCAACGCGCTGTTCCTGTCGCTGCTGTGGCGCGATCTGGCCGGCGTGTTCGGACGCGGCTGGGCCAGTGGATTGACGGTGCTGGTGGGCTGCAACCCGCTGTTCCTGCTGCCGATCGCCGCAGGCGGAAGCCAGGCGGTGGGCCTGTTGGCGTTCTACGGCTTGTGCCGTACCTTGCGCCGCCTGCAGACGCCGGTGGAAGCCTTCACCTATCTGCGCATCGCAGGCTGGTTGTGCATCCTGTTGTGCCTGGATCTGCAGACCCTGGCGCTGTCGACGATGGTGGCGCCGTGGCTGCTGCTGGTGATGCCGCCGCAGATGCTGCGCAAGGCGCCGGGCTCGTTCTACCTGGTGTGCTATCTGCCATTCGCGTTTCTGGTCGGCATGTGGGCCTACGTCAATCTGACCGTGTTCAACGCACCGTGGCCGACGCTGTCCAGCATCGGGCAGGGAGCGCATCCGTTGCCGTTGCCGCTGGCCGAGCATGCGCAAGGCTGGTCGTCGGCCGTGCGTTGGGGCGTGGCGGCGGTGGTCTGCTTCCCGGTCCTGGCGTTGCTGGCCCGCAGCCGCAGCAGCGCGCTCACGCGCGGCGTGGTGGCCAGTGCCGGCACCGTGATCTGCGCGGCGGCGTTGTCGTTCGCCTTCGGCTGGGCGGGGTTCGACGCCCTGCTGCTGCTGTGGGTGCCGGCAGCGTTGCTGCTGCGCGCACTGCATGCCGATCAGCGCAGTCAGGCCGCCGGCCTGCTGCTGCTGGGCCTGATTGGTGCGGCCTGGGTACAGCCGCAGGGTTGGGGCAGCTGGATGCGTGCGGCGCCTGCCGATGCGCAATCCCTGCTGCAGGGCGATGCGGTGGTCATGACCGCGCCGGTGTCGTTGCCGACCAGTGGCACGGCGACGCCGGCAGCGGACGCTGTGCAGTTACAGCCCACCGCAGCGACTGCCGCGGACGTGGCCGCGCCAACGCAGGGCGCTGCCGGTGCCACCACGCCCGCTGAGGCTGCCACTGCTGCAATGGTGCAGCCGGGCAAGAACACTGCTGCCATCGGTGCAATGGACTGCGCGCGCACCACGACGGCGTCCACCAGCGAGGCATCCGCCGCATGTTCAAACGCGTTCTGAGCACCGCGTTGCTGGTCGGGGCGTGCATGCTGGCCAACGGCTGCAACGCGGATGCATCGACGTGGATGGGCGCCAACGTCAAGGTCTCGGCCAATGCGCCGTGGCAAAGCGAGGCGGCGGGGCAGTCGCTGGACGCGCTGGCCAAGACCGGTGCCAGCAAGGCGCTGCTGGTGGCGTTTGTGTGGCAGGACAACCCGCAGTCGAACGACCCGGTATTGGGCAGCGACAGCAGCGTGGAGGCCATGCGCGCCGCGTTGCGGCAGAGCCACCACGCCGGCCTGCAGGCCACGCTCAAGGTGCACGTGTGGATTCCCGGCCATTGGGCCGGCGACACCGCGCCCACCGACCAGGCAGCCTGGTTTGCCGCCTATCAGAACGCGTTGCTGCCGTTGGCCAGACTGGCCGAAGACGAGCACGCCGAAGCGCTGGTGATCGGCACCGAACTGCGCAAGCTGCAGGACGCGCCGCAGTGGCCCGGCCTGGTGGCGGAAGTGCGCAAGGTCTATCGCGGCAAGCTGCTGTACGTGGCCGACGGCATGGAGCACGCCGAGAGCTTCCGCTACTGGTCGTTGTTCGATGCGGTGGGCACCAGCCTGTATCCGCGTCTGTCCGAAGCGGCCGCAATGCGCACGGCCGAGATGAACGCCGCTGCGCAGCGCCTGCAGCAACTGGGCCAGCGCGTGGGCAAGCCGGTGTGGGTGGCGGAGCTGGGCCTGCGTTCTGCGCGCGGCAGTCTTGCCGCGCCTTGGGAGAGCCCGGAGCAACGCGCTGCCGCCGTCGACACCCGCCTGCAACTGCAGGTGTTGCAGCAGTGGCGCAAGGTGTTGCAGGCACACGGCGTGGAAGGCATCGCGCTGTGGTGCTGGTACACCGACCCCAAGGCCGGTGGCCCGGGCGACAGCGACTTCACCGTGCAGGGCAAACCGGCGCAGCAGGTGCTGGCGCGCTGAGCGATCGCGCTTGGCAAACTCCAAGAGCAACTGCCGAGCGCAATTGCTGGGGTGAATCGCCAAGGGAAATCGCCAAGCGCACTGTCGTTGTGCAGCGCGCCGCCTCCCGGGGCGTCGGAACGGTTTGCACGCAGCGCGACCGCCGCTGCGGGCATAATCCGGCAGCATGATCATCCATTCGCTGCTCGACACCGACCTGTACAAATTCACCATGATGCAGGCGGTGCTGCATCAGCATCCGGCCGCGCAGGTCGAGTACCGCTTCAAATGCCGCACGCCCGGCGTGGATCTGGCCCAGTTCATCGACGAGATCTCGCGCGAGATCGATGCGCTGTGCCGGCTGCGGCTGCACGAGGACGAGGTGGCCTATCTGCGTGGCCTGCGCTTCATCAAGCCGGATTTCGCCGACTTCCTGGCGCTGTTCCATATGGACCGCAAATACCTGCAGCTGTCGGCATCGACCACCCACCCGGGTGAGATCGAGCTGACCATCCGCGGCCCGTGGCTGCATACCATCCTGTTCGAAGTGCCGTTGCTGGCGATCGTCAACGAGGTGTGGTTCCGCAACACCTCCAAGCCGGATTACGAAGAAGGCCGCAGCCGCCTGCGCGAGAAGGTGAGCAGCCTGCGCAGCATGCCGGCCGGCTGCAAGATCGCCGACTACGGCACCCGGCGGCGCTATTCGCGGCACTGGCAGGGCGAGTTGCTGCCGTTGCTGCGCGATGGCCTGGGCGCGCAGTTCGTCGGCACCAGCAATGTGTACTTCGCCAAGCATTACGGCCTGACCCCGCTGGGCACGATGGCGCACGAGTACCTGCAGGCGTTCCAGGCACTGGGGCCGCGGTTGCGCGATTCGCAGGTGGCCGCGCTGGAGTCGTGGGCGCGCGAGTACCGCGGCGATCTGGGCATCGCCCTGTCCGATGTGGTCGGGCTGGACGCGTTCCTGCGCGACTTCGACCTGTATTTCTGCAAGCTGTTCGACGGCATGCGCCATGATTCGGGCGACCCGTTCGAATGGGGCGAGCGTGTCATCGCCCACCTGCAGGCACACCGCATCGACCCCGCGACCAAGGTGCTTGTGTTCAGCGATGGCCTCAACATCGACAAGGTGATGCGGCTGTACGCGCACTTCCACACGCGCTGCCGGCTGGCGTTCGGCGTAGGCACCAGCCTCACCAACGACCTGGGGCCGACACCGCTGCAGATCGTGATCAAGATGGTCCGCTGCAATGGGCAGCCGGTGGCCAAGCTCAGCGACTCGCCGGGCAAGAGCATGTGCGAGGACGCCGGTTACCTGCGCTATTTGCGCGATGTGTTCGGCCTGCCGCCGGTGCCGGAAGCGGTGGATCTCGCGCGGCAGTGACTGACGCGGCGCGGCGCATCGAGAAATCGTTGCCGCTCTCAGCAGACAGCAGCAACAGTGCGGTGCATCGCTCAATCGCAGGTGGAGCGGGCTCCGTGCGGGAATGGCAGACGCTGAAGCGCAATCGCGACGCCTGCATTGGCAGGCAGCCGCTCCGTTTGCGTTGAACAGGGTGATTGCAGATAAACGAACGGCGCCTGTCGGCGCCGCTCGCATCACACGCAGTGAATCTAGCGGCCTACGGGCGCACCTTGGTGGCGCAGACGAACACCGCTGCCTGTTGAATGCGGCTGATCGCTCCCTGGTTCTGCAACTCGCGCGCGTGCTCGTCCATGCAGGTCAGGTAGCCCAGACGGTTACCGGCGTTCTGCGTCTTGCACAGGCTGTTTTCGGCCGAGATGTTCGCGCCGGGAATCAGACCGCCGGTCTCCAGCGTCGGCACCAGCGTATTGCAGTTGCCCAACTTGGCCAGCCCGCGATTGAGCGTCCAGCCGATATCGGCAAACAGCGCCGGGGTCAGGTCGACGTTCAGATGCGCCTGCACTTCGGGCGTATCGAACGGTTCCATCAACGCGTTGGGCTGCAGGTCGGTATCGAAGTGCGAGAACGTCGAACCGCCGGCCACCACGCTTGGCGCGTACAGCCGCGTACGGCCCGCGGTGTCGGTGCCCTGCAACAGATCGGGGTCTTCGTACAACG
Source organism: Xanthomonas arboricola pv. populi (assembly GCF_002939945.1). GTDB lineage: Bacteria > Pseudomonadota > Gammaproteobacteria > Xanthomonadales > Xanthomonadaceae > Xanthomonas > Xanthomonas arboricola_A. The sequence goes on from NZ_MDEB01000005.1 coordinate 28,227, forward strand.
CCGCGACCACTCCGGTGCCGCCCTTCAGTCGCGCGCCATCGGTCTGCGACACCATGATCGCCGGGATGGTGATGTCGGTGATCGGCGGTGCGGCATTGCCCATCGTCTGCACGCCGGCCGCGTTATTGGCCACGATCACGCCCACCGCACCATTGAGCTGCGCGTTCTTGACCTTGATCGCGAACGCGCAGGTGCCGCGGTCGATCAGCGCCACCTTGCCGGCCACCTCGGCCGCATTGACGAATGGCGTTTCGCAGCCATCGCTGGCCGATGCGGCCGCCACCCCGTCATCGACCGTCACGACCGCGCGCGCCGGGAAATTGGCCGCCGTGGCCAGCGGTCCGAAGCTGGCAAAGCCCACCTCGAACTTGCCCGCCGCGCTGGCCGGTGCGCTTACCTGCAACAAGGTGCGCGGATCCAGGATCAGCGCCGCCTCGCGGTTGACGCGCGTGCCGGCCCACACCGTACGGCCCGGCGTGCGCATCGCTTCGGCACGCAGCGCGTTGGTCATGGCCGGATCGTCGAAGCGCTTGTTCTGCACGTTGTCGAAGGCCTGCGCGGTGTAGACGTCGGTCAGGCCGCTGCCCGAGCCGAGCACGCCGGTGGTCTTGTTGAGGAAGCCCGCCGCGCCCAGGCCGTGGCCGATCTCATGCATCACCACGTTGAGGAAATTGATCTGGCCTTCGGGCGTCTTGCCGTCCAGACCCAGGTACCAGCCCGAGCCGGCCAGGCAGTCGGCCTTGCCCAGATCGCCGTTGAATTGCGAGAACACGTCGGCCGGATCGCTGGGATCGGGGACCAGATCCTGCCCGGCGATCGCATCGCCCAGCGCGGACGGATACAGCGTATTGGGCTTGGAACCGGGAAAGTCGTTGACGATCCAGTTCGGGCCGGCCTGGCCCAGCGTGCCGCCGGTGGCGGTACAGGTCAGCCGCGCGAACGAGGCATACACCTTGATCTCGACGTTGCTCTGCAGCACCGCGCCCCACAGGTCCATTGCGTACTGGTAGGCGATGCGACGCTGCTCGCCGACCGAGCGCCCCGGGTTGCCGCCCAATGGCGCAGCAGTGGTGGGGTCGTTCAAGCCGACGCTGGTGCCGGCATCGCCATTGATCAGCGTAACGTTGGCGGCGCTGGCATGCAGCGGCGCGATGGCGGCAGCCACGGCCAGGGACAACAGCAACAAGGGCTTATTCATGCGGCAGCGCTCCCTGCTCGGCGTGGGCGGGTTGTGTAGCGGCGTCGTCGGTGTGCTCGATGACGATGCGGCCATCGGCCTGGCGGGTCGCCATCAGCGAGCTCATCTGCGTGGCCGGCAACTTGCGCGCCACGGTGCCGTTGGGCAGGCGTCGCTCGGTCGCGCGTGCGGCAGATTCGGTCTGCGGCACCGCGGTGCCGGCAGCGCTGCTGCGGGCGGCCGACGCCGCCTGCTGATCCAGCGCTGCGCTCTCGGCGTCGGTCAGCGGGCGCAGCTTGCCGGTAACGGGATCGATACCGACCTTGGAACTGCTGCTTGCAGTCTCCTGCGCCACGGCCAAGGCCGGCAGGCAGACGACACACAACACACCGGACAGCATCCATCCGGGCTTCAGAAAGCTCATCATCGTTGGGGTTTCCTTGAGTCCAGCAGGGAAAAGGGACGCCGTGCAGACATCGGCATCGGGGGAATCCTTCCGTTTCGGTCTGTTTATGACTGAATCATGAATCCGTAACGTGTGTCAATCTTCTGACGGATAGGCCGCCGAGTGCGAAGCGAGGGCCTGAAGCAGTTGCCGGTGAACTTGCGTCGGGTAGTTTCGGGGAAGTACAGCGGCGGTCGGCACCGGGGTCGGCCAGTTTTTCAGCGCGAGCCAGCTGGGCCGGAAGCCTCCCTTCTCCCTGCGGGAGAAGGGGCCCGCAGGGGCGGATGAGGGTACGTGCGAAGTCTGGTGGGGTTTGAGCGCAGGGTTCGGGTACACCTGGCTTCGCTCCGTACCCTCACCCCAACCCCTCTCCCGAGGGGAGAGGGGCCTCATCCCGCGTCGGCCAAGGTGCGTACGGACATTTCCCCTCTCCCCTCGGGAGAAGTTGCCTGCAGGGGCGGATGAGGGTACGTGCGAAGTCTGGTGGGGTTTGAGCGCAGGGTTCGGGTACACCTGGCTTCGCTCCGTACCCTCACTCCAACCCCTCTCCCGAGGGGAGAGGGGCTTCATCCCGCGTCGGCCAAGGTGCGTACGGACATTTCCCTTCTCCCTTCGGGAGAAGGTGCCCCGCAGGGGCGGATGAGGGTCCGTGCGAAGTCTGGTGGAGGTTGAGTGCAGGACTCGGGTAGACCTACTGATAGACAGATACCCGAAACACGCAGTCAACCCACATCAAGCGCAGTCATCTCAGATCAAGATGCGAAACGCCAAGCAGCGCCACCTGACGCCCCAGCTACCAATCCCTGATCCCTAATCCTCGTTCCCGACTCCCAATTCCCAATTCCCAATTCCCAATTCCCAATCCCGAACCTCACCTACACCTACCGCACAGGTCCTAAAATCGCCGCAACGTTTCCCGGGAGCAGCTAGATGATTCGCGAGATTATCCGCATGGGCGACAAGCGTCTGCTGCGCGTGGCGCCACCGGTGAGCAACCTGGGCAGCGCCGAGCTGCGCGCGCTGGTGGCCGACATGTTCGAGACGATGGACGATGCGCACGGCGTCGGTCTGGCCGCACCGCAGATCGCGGTGGATCTGCAGCTGATGGTGTTCGGCTTCGAAGCCAGCGAACGCTATCCCGACGCGCCGGCGGTGCCGCGCACCGCGTTGGCGAATGCACAGATCGAACCGCTGTCGGAGGAGATGGAAAACGGCTGGGAAGGGTGTCTGTCCATTCCCGGCCTGCGCGCCGTCATTCCGCGCTATCGCTTCATTCGCTACCGCGGCGTTGCGCCGGACGGCAGCCCCATCGAGCGCGAGGCCGAAGGCTTCCACGCACGCGTGGTGCAGCACGAATACGACCATCTGGTCGGCCGTCTGTATCCCTCGCGGATCGAGAACTTCGACACCTTCGGCTTCGAAGACGTGCTGTCCTACGACCTGTAATCCATCGGGTGCCGCAGCTGCACCCGCATGTCACAAGGGCGCCTTGCGGCGCCCTTGTCGTGCTTACTTCAGCGCCTTGAAGCGCAGACGTTTGGGACCTGCGTCATCGCCCATGCGGCGGCGCTTGTCTTCTTCGTACTCGCGGTAGTTGCCCTGAAAGAACTCCACGTGCGAGTCGCCTTCGAACGACAGGATGTGCGTGGCGATGCGATCCAGGAACCAGCGATCATGCGAGATCACGAAGGTGTTGCCCGGGAATTCCAGCAACGCATCTTCCAGCGCACGCAGGGTCTCGATGTCCAGGTCGTTGGACGGTTCGTCGAGCAGCAGCACGTTGCCGCCCTGCAGCAGGGTCTTGGCCATGTGCAGACGGCCACGCTCACCACCGGACAGCGAGCCGACCATCTTCTGCTGGTCCTGGCCCTTGAAGTTGAAGCGGCCGATGTAGGCGCGCGACTGGATCTCCACGCCGTTGATGTTGAGGATGTCCAGGCCGCCCGCGATTTCCTGGAACACGTTGTGGTTGCCTTCCAGCTTGTCGCGGCTCTGGTCCACGTACGACAGCTGCACGGTCGGGCCGACCACGATCTCGCCGGAATCGGGCTTCTCCGCGCCGGTGATCATCTTGAACAGGGTCGACTTGCCGGCACCGTTGGGGCCGATGATGCCGACGATGGCGCCGGGCGGCACGATCATCGACAGATTGTCGATCAGCAGGCGGTCGCCGAACTTCTTGGAGACGTTCTTGAACTCCATCACCGCATTGCCCAGGCGCTCGCCCGGCGGGATGAAGATTTCATTGGTCTCGTTGCGGCGCTGGTAGTCCACCGACTGCAGTTCTTCCAGACGGGCCAGACGCGCCTTGCCCTTGGTACGGCCGCCCTTGGCATTCTGGCGCGACCATTCCAGTTCCTTCTGGATCGCCTTCTGACGCGACTTTTCCTGGTTGTCTTCCTGCTTGAGGCGCTCGTCCTTCTGGGTCAGCCAGTCGGTGTAGTTGCCCTTCCACGGAATGCCGCGGCCGCGATCCAGTTCCAGGATCCACTCGGCGGCGTTGTCGAGGAAGTAGCGATCATGCGTGACCGCCACCACGGTGCCGGTGTAGCGCGCCAGGAACTGCTCCAGCCATTCCACCGACTCGGCGTCCAGATGGTTGGTCGGTTCGTCGAGCAGCAGCATGTCCGGCTTCTGCAGCAGCAGGCGGCATAGCGCCACGCGGCGCTTTTCGCCACCGGACAGCTTGCCGACCACCGCGTCCCACGGCGGCAGACGCAGCGCATCGGCGGCCACGTCCAGCTGGTTTTCCAGGGTGTGCGCATCGCCGGCGGCCAGGATCGCTTCCAGGCGTTCCTGTTCCTTGGCCAGGGCGTCGAAATCGGCGCCTTCCTCGGCATAGGCCAGGTAGACCGCATCCAGCGCGGCCTGCGCCTGCAGCACGTCGCCCACGCCCTCCTCGACCGCCTCACGCACGCTGTGCTCGGGGTTGAGCTGCGGTTCCTGCGCCAGGTAGCCGACCTTGATGCCGGCCTGCGGACGGGCTTCGCCCTCGAAATCGGTATCCACGCCGGCCATGATCTTCAGCACCGTGGACTTGCCGGCGCCGTTCAGGCCCAGCAGGCCGATCTTGGCGCCCGGGAAAAAGCTCAGCGAGATGTCCTTGATGATCTGCCGCTTGGGCGGGACCACCTTGCTGACGCGGTTCATGGTGTAGATGTATTGCGACATGGGTGCTCCGTGGACGCAGGCAGCCCGCCGGCCGAGGCCGGAGGCAGCGGAAAAGGGATTGCGCCGATTATACGGGCAACCGGCTTGACCCGCGGCGGCGCGGCAGTAGCTAAACGGCAGCCTACCTTCCACCTGAATGGGCGTTTTCGTAATCGATTCCAGCAAGAATGCGTTAAGGCGGCCAGCGCCTTAATGAAATTGCGACATCGCAGACAGGAGCAATCCCATGAACCGCAAACGCATCGTGACTGTTGTGCTCTCCTCCATCTTGGCGCTGGGCTTCGCCGCACCGGCCGCATTTGCCGGGGACTGGGACCGCGACGACCGCCGTGGGCATGACCGCGATCATCGCGATCATCGCGACCATCACAACAACTGGCGCAACGATCGCCACGATGATCGCCGCGACTGGCGTGACGACCGCCGGGCCGACCGCCACGACTGGCGACAGGACCGCCGCTACTACGGCAATGGCTACCGGGAGGGCTATCGCGACGCGCGCTACCGGGATCGCGATTACGACCGTCGCGGCTACACCTACGTCCCGGCCCCGGCGTATTACGGCCGTCCGGCCTATGTGCGCGGTCACCGCTATCAGGGCCCGGTCTACGTGGTCAACGATTATGACCGCTACAACCTGCGCTATCCGCCGCGCGGCTATCGCTGGCAGCGCGACAACACCGGCAACTTCCTGCTGGTGGCTATTGCGACCGGTGTGATCGCCGATCTGGTGCTCAACAACTAGGCCTCAGCATTGGCCGGGCCCGGGTCGGCAAGCGGGTAGGGCATCCCACAAAGGCGCACTCCGGTGCGCCTTTGTCGTTCAAGGGCCGAGCGCGCCATGGCGCGCGCCAGCGTCGCAATTGGTCACCTGTCCACGTGGGGCTTACAATCTGCGCCCCTACTGGCAACAGCTGCCCCGGAGCTCTGCATGTTCTCGCGCGACGTCCGACTGGAAACCTACGACCCCGAACTGGCCAAGGCCATCGCTGCCGAAGCAGGCCGCCAGGAGGATCACGTCGAGCTGATCGCCAGCGAAAACTACTGCAGCCCGCTGGTGATGGAAGCCCAGGGCAGCCAGCTGACCAACAAGTACGCCGAAGGCTATCCGGGCAAGCGCTACTACGGTGGTTGCGAGTTCGTCGACATTGCCGAGCAGCTGGCGATCGAGCGCATCAAGCAGGTGTTCGGCGCCGATTATGCGAACGTGCAGCCGCATAGCGGCTCGCAGGCCAACCAGGCGGTGTATCTGGCGCTGCTGCAGCCGGGCGACACCATCCTGGGCATGAGCCTGGCCCACGGCGGTCACCTGACCCACGGCGCCAAGGTCAACGTCTCCGGCAAACTGTTCAACGCCGTGCAGTACGGCGTCGACGAGCAAGGCCTGATCGATTACGACGAGGTCCAGCGTCTGGCCACCGAGCACACGCCGAAGATGGTCGTGGCCGGGTTCTCGGCGTATTCGCAAAAGATCGACTGGGCGCGTTTCCGCGCCATCGCCGACAGCGTCGGTGCGTATCTGTTCGTGGACATGGCGCACGTGGCCGGCCTGGTCGCCGCCGGTGTGTATCCGAGCCCGCTGGAGCATGCGCACGTGGTCACCTCGACCACCCACAAGACCCTGCGCGGCCCGCGTGGTGGCATCATCGTGGCCAAGGGCGCGAGCGAAGAGCTGCAGAAGAAGCTGCAGTCGATCGTGTTCCCCGGCATCCAGGGCGGCCCGCTGATGCATGTCATCGCGGCCAAGGCGGTGGCCTTCAAGGAAGCGCTGGAACCGGCGTTCAAGGCCTACCAGCAGCAAGTGGTCAAGAACGCGCAGGCGATGGCCAACACGTTGATCGCGCGTGGCTACAAGATCGTGTCCGGCGGCACCGAAAATCATCTGATGCTGGTAGACATGATCGGCCGCGACGTCTCCGGCAAGGACGCCGAAGCTGCGCTCGGCAAGGCGCATATCACCGTCAACAAGAATGCAGTGCCCAACGACCCACGCTCGCCGTTCGTCACCTCCGGCCTGCGCCTGGGCACCCCGGCGATCACCACCCGCGGTTACCTGGAGCAGGACAGCATCGACCTGGCCAACTGGATCGCCGACGTGCTCGACGCCCCCAGCGACGAAGCGGTGCTGGCGAAGGTCCGCGACGCGGTGACTGCGCAGTGCAAGAAGTATCCGGTGTATGGCTGATACGGGAATGGGGAATAGGGAGACGAGAATGGTAAAAGCAACGCTGCGATAGTTCTGCTGTTCCGATTCCCTATTCCCCTCTCCCTATTCCCGGACGCCTGATGCACTGCCCCTTCTGCCAGCACAACGACACCCGCGTGATCGATTCGCGCGTGTCCGAAGACGGCACGACGATTCGTCGGCGTCGCGAGTGCGAGGCGTGCGGCGAGCGTTTCAGCACCCTGGAAACGATCGAACTCAAGCTGCCGACCGTGGTCAAGAGCGATGGCGGGCGCGAGGCGTTCGACGCGCGCAAGCTGCGCACCAGTTTCGACCGCGCGTTGCAGAAACGCCCGGTGTCCGAAGAACAGATCGAAGCGGCGGTGCGCGCGGTGGTGCATCAATTGCGCATGTCCGGCGAGCGCGAGGTCGGCTCGCTGCGGGTGGGCGAATACGTCATGGTCGAGCTGCGCAAGCTCGATCATGTGGGCTATGTGCGCTTCGCTTCGGTGTACCGCAGTTTTCAGGACGTTGCCGATTTCCGCGAGGAAATCGAAAAGCTCGAACGCGAGCTCCCGGTCGGCATCGAGCAATTGCCGTTGCTGGAAGCGGCCTTGGAACGTGCCGGCAAGCCCGGCAAGCGGTGAGCGCGATGCGCATCGCTTGCGTGGCCGACACGCCGGAGCTGTTGCCGGCCATCGCGCGGGCGCATCTGCAGGCTTTTGGCAGTCTGTTGCCGGACTGGAATTTCGATGAGGCATTGAGCGAGTTGCGCAGCCACACCCGCGACGGGGTGATCCCGACGACGTGGGTGGCGCTCGACCAGGCGCAGTGGCTCGGGTCGGTCAGCCTGCTGGAAAACGACGATGCGCGCATTTGGCAATGGTCGCCATGGCTGGCGTCGCTGTACGTGCATCGTCAGGCGCGCGGGCAGGGCATCGGCGGGGCGCTGGTGACGCACTGCGTCCAGGCCGCCGCGCGCATGGGCGTGCCGGCGTTGTATCTGTATTGCCAGCCCGCACTGGCGCCGTACTACCAGCGCCTGGGCTGGCACCCGCATGCCGACTTGTTGTTGGGGCCGATGCAGATTGTGGTGATGCAGATCGAACCGGTAGCGCAGTGAGCGCGACAGCCGACGACCACCGCTGGATGGCGCAGGCATTGCGTCTGGCCGAGCGCGGCGCCTACACCACCCGCCCCAATCCGATGGTTGGCTGCGTGATCGTGCGCGATGGCGTGTGCGTGGGCGAAGGCTTTCATCAACGTGCCGGCGGCCCGCATGCGGAAGTGTTCGCCCTGCGCGCGGCCGGCGCGCTGGCGCGCGGGTCCACCGCTTACGTCACGCTGGAGCCGTGTGCGCACTACGGACGCACGCCGCCCTGTGCCCTGGCCTTGATCGATGCCGGCGTGGCGCGTGTGGTCGCGGCGATGGCCGACCCGTTTCCGCAGGTCAACGGCGGCGGGTTTGCGTTGCTGCGCGAGGCCGGGATCGAGGTGCTCAGCGGCGTCCTGCAGGCACAGGCGCGCGCGCTCAACCAGGGGTTTCTGTCGCGGGTGGAGCGTGGGCGTCCGCGGGTGCGGGTCAAGCTCGGCGCCAGCCTGGATGGACGTACTGCGCTCGCCAGCGGTGAGTCCAAGTGGATCACCGGCGCCGATGCGCGCGCGGATGTGCAGCGCTGGCGTGCGCGTGCGGGTGCGATCCTGACCGGTGCAGGCACGGTCATGGCCGACGACCCATCCATGACGGTACGGCTGGGCGACGACACGCCGTTCGTGCCGCCGCTGCGCGTAGTGCTCGATGCCGGGTTGCGGACGTTGGCGTGCAGCAACATGCGTCAGGGCGATGCGCCGACGCTGTATCTGCATGGCGAGGATGTGGCAGCGCCGTCGCTGGACGATGCGCAATTCACTGCGATGCCGTTGCACGCCGGCCGTTTCGATCTGGCTGCGGTGTTGGCGTTGCTTGCCGAGCGCGGCATCAACGAGGTGCATGTGGAAGCCGGCGCAACGCTGAGCGGTGCGTTGCTGCAAGCCGGGCTGGTCGACGAATTGCTGGTCTACATGGCGCCGGTGCTGCTGGGCGATACCGCCAGGCCTCTGCTGGCCGGGCTAGGCATCGAGACGATGGCGCAGCAGTCTGCGTTGCAGCTGCTGGATGTGCGCCAGCTGGGGCAGGATCTGCGTCTGCGGTATGCGCCGGTCGTTGCCGGGTGAGCACTGCATGGCTCGCCCGATGCCGCGCGGCTGTGCTGTTGCGCGTATAAAAAAGGCCCCGCATGCGGGGCCTTTGTGCATCTGCGCCGCGCCGATCAGAAGCTCGCGCGCACGCCGACCTTGTACTGGTTGGCGTTGTCGACGAACTGCGCTTCGGCAACCAGGCCCCAGGTGCGGGTGAAGTTGACCTGACCACCCAGGGTGCCGACAAACTCGCCTTCGTCCACGTCGCTACCGTCGATGTAGCCGGCCTTGAGCCAGGCTTCGGTCCGCGGCGAGGGCTTGCCGCGCAGGCCCAGGTTGGCGAAGCCCAGGTTGCTCGAGTCGGACGCGTTGTCAATCGAACGGCCGCGCAGGCGCAGATCGGATTCGACCTTGGTGCGCAGCACGCTGATGTCGGCGGTGAACTCGACGCGCTCGGTCATTTCCTGGCGGTAGCCGATACCCGCCGTGGCCTGCTGCAGGGTGCCGTCGATCACGAAGCCGCTGCCGAGGTTGTAATCCTTGGTGGCACGCTCGTAGCTGGCCAGCAGGTAGACCGGCTGGGCAATCTGCCAGGAGCCGCGGATGTAGCCGCCGTCGATATCGTCCGACGCGTCGTTGACGTTGATTTCGGTACGGTTCCAGCCGCCTTCGACGTAGGAATAGCTCAGGCCTTCGGCCGATGCGGCAAACGGCGCGGCGGCCAGCAGGGCAGCCAGAATCAGGGTGTTACGCATTGGATGTCTCTCTCCGAATTGATGTCCGTGTCTCCGTCCCGTTGCGGGATGGAAAAGCGACGTCTCCCGTCGCGGCGCGTAAATTAACAGATCCTTCACAGCCCTGGCTATGGGGGATTTCCCGACGTGACGCAGTGTCCTGCCAGCCTCAGCCCGCACTCAGCCATCGCGCCGATGTGCCCTGTTAGACTTTGCGCACCGGTTCGCCGGTACTCACGAACGTCTTCAGGGCGGGGTGCGATTCCCCACCGGCGGTAGGCATGCGCAAGCGTGCGAGCCCGCGAGCGCTTGCGCATCAGGGTCGAGCGGAATCACGCGAAACTCTGAAGTGCAAGGTCAGCAGATCCGGTGCGATGCCGGGGCCGACGGTATAGTCCGGATGAAAGAAGACGGCCAACGCGCAGCCTTGCGGTTGTGCGTGCGCCTGTTTGCCTTGTGGCGTTTTTCGCTCAACTCCTGCGAGAAACGACTATGTCCATGCGTCATCCGTCGCGCTGCGTCGCGATCTTCCACCGCACCCGGTCTGCTCCGTTGTCGTCAAAGATGGGGGCGTGCTGATGTTTACCGGAATCATCGAAGGCGTCGGCCATCTGGCGGCGCGCCAGCCGCAAGGCGGCGATGTGCGTTTCACCTTCGCCACCGGCAGCCTGCCGTTCGAAGCGGTGCAACTGGGCGAGAGCATCGCGGTCAACGGCGTGTGCCTGACCGTGATCGCCTTCGATGCCGGCAGCTTCCAGGCCGATGCCTCGACCGAAACCTTGTCGCTGACCACACTGGGCGCCTTGCCGGAAGGCGCGCTGCTGAATCTGGAGCGTGCGATGCGCCCGACCGACCGGCTCGGCGGGCATCTGGTCAGCGGACATGTCGATGGCCTGGGCCAGGTGCAGTCGGTGCATGGCGATGCGCGTGCGCAGCGCTGGCGGTTCGCCGCCCCGCCGGCGGTGTTGCGCTATGTCGCCAAGAAGGGCTCGATCTGCGTGGACGGGGTCAGCCTCACCGTCAACGACGTGGACGAGGACGGCTTCGAAGTCGCATTGATTCCGCACACGGTGGCCAATACCGCGTTTGCGCAGACGGCGGTCGGTGCGGCGGTGAATCTGGAAATCGATCTGGTGGCACGTTATGTCGAACGCCTGCTCGGCACGCGGGGTGCAGCATGAATTTCGCACCTGTTCCGGAATTGATCGAGGAACTGCGCGCCGGCCGCATGGTGGTGATCGTCGATGACGAAGACCGCGAGAACGAAGGCGACCTGATCATGGCCGCCGAGCTGGTCAAGCCGTCGGACATCAATTTCATGGTGACCCACGCGCGCGGGCTGGTGTGTCTGTCGCTGACCCGCGAGCGCTGCGCGCAGCTGGGCCTGGCGCCGATGGTGCGCAACAACACCGCGCAGTTCCAGACCAACTTCACCGTCAGCATCGAGGCGGCCGAAGGCGTGACCACCGGCATCTCCGCCTACGACCGTGCGCACACGGTACGCACCGCGGTGCGGCCGGATGCCAAGCCGCAGGATCTGAGCCAGCCGGGGCATATCTTCCCGTTGATCTCGCAGCCCGGCGGCGTGCTCACCCGCGCCGGTCATACCGAGGCGGCCAGCGACCTGCCGATGCTGGCCGGGCTGGAACCGGCCGGCGTGCTGGTGGAGGTACTCAACCCGGATGGCAGCATGGCGCGGCGCCCGCAGCTGGAAGTGTTCGCGCGCGAGCACGGGCTGAAGATGGGCTCGATCGCCGATCTGATCGCCTATCGCCTGGCCAACGAGCACACCGTCGAACGTGTGGACGAGCGCGAGATCAGCACCGAGTTCGGCCCGTTCATGCTGGTGACCTATCGCGACCGCATCGCGCACGACCTGCACTTTGCGCTGGTGCGCGGCAGCGCCGATCCGGCCACGCCGACGCTGGTGCGCGTGCAGGTGGAAAACCCGCTGGCCGATCTGCTGCACTGGCAGCGCGATGACTTCGGCGTGGCCGCCACCGATGCCTTGCGTGCGATCGCCGCCGAAGGGCAGGGCGTGATGGTGGTGCTGTCGGCACCGCGCGACAGCGAATCCTTGCTGGCGCGGCTGCGCCAGCAACCGGAAGCGGCCACCAACGCCAAGGACGTCAGCCAGTGGCGGCGCAATGGCGCCGGCGCGCAGATCCTGGCCGAGCTGGGCCTGGGCAAGCTGCGCGTGCTGGGCACGCCGCGGCGTCAGGTGGGCCTGGCCGGATTCGGGCTGGAGGTGGTGGAATATCTGGAATGCCACGCCGGCGAAGGCATGCGCTCGGTGCCGGCTACCGCGCTGCCCTGACGGCATGGCGTCGCCGCTGTCCGGTGGTTGAGGGTGCCCTGCAGGAACCGCGTGGGCCGAGCGGTTCCTGCTGTTGTTGCGCATCGACCACGCCAGTCGCCCGCTGCGCCAGCCTGTGCTGCGTGCTCCCAAATCGTTTCCTACCTACATGGCCGGGTCTGCTTTGGCGCCCCCCGGCCGGCACGCATCGGCCGGGCCAGGCCCCGTCAGCTGTTAAACTTGCCGCCCCCTCGAGTTGCCGACCCGCATGACCCACTACGAAGGCGATCTCCGCCCCACCAACGCGCGCTTTGCGATCATCGCCAGCCGCTGGAATGCCCGCATCACCGACGCACTGGTCACCGGTGCGCGTCAGAGCCTGGCCGGCAACGGCATCGGTGAGGACGCCATCGACGTGGTCCGCGTGCCGGGCGCCTGGGAAATTCCGATCGCCGCCAACCGTCTGGGTCAATCCGGACAGCATGCGGCGATCATCGCGCTGGGTTGCGTGATCCGCGGCGATACCCGCCACTACGAACACGTCGCCGACCTGTGTGCCGAAGGCCTGATGAGCGTGCAGTTGCAGACCGGCGTGCCGGTCCTCAACGGCGTGCTGGCGGTCGAGCGCGTGGAAGATGCCGAGGCGCGTGCCGGTGGCAGCCATGGCAACAAGGGCGAAGAATGTGCGCTTGCGGCGCTGGAACTGGTCAATTTGATGGAGTTGTTGCCATGAGCAAGTCCGGTGGACATGCCCGCCACGTCCGTCGCGACGGCATCGACCCGGTGCTGCGTTCGCGCGCGCGTCGGCGTGCCCTGCAGGCGGTGTATGCCTGGCAGATTTCCGGCGGGTTCGCCAAGCAGGTGATCTCCCAGTTTGCGCACGAGCAGGCGCACGAAGTGGCCGATCTGGCCTATTTCGAAAATCTGGTCGAAGGCGTGCTGACCAACCGCGCCGAGCTCGACACCGCGCTGACCCCGTATCTGGATCGTGGCGTGGAAGAGGTCGACGCGATCGAACGCGCGGTGCTGCGCCTGGCTGCCTATGAACTGCTGTATCGCCAGGACGTGCCGTACCGCGTGGTGATCAACGAAGCGATCGAAACCGTCAAACGGTTCGGCTCCGAACACGGCCACACCTACATCAACGGCGTGCTGGATCGCGCCTCGGTGGAGTGGCGCAAGGTGGAGTCGGGCGCCAGCGGCGCCAGCGGCGCCTGAGGCGCCGCGGGATTGGGGAGTCGGGAATGGGGAATCGTAAGAGCACCATCTCCGATATCTCCTGACGCGCTTTTGCGATTCCCGATTCCCTTCTCCCGATTCCCGCCCACATGCCCGAATTCGATCTAATTGCCCGTTTGCGCGCGCGCATCGCGGCGCGTGCGGATGTGCCGTTGGGGATTGGCGACGATGCGGCATTGCTGCAGCCGCCGCCGGGCGAGCAGCTGGCGATCACCGCCGATACGCTCAATGCGGGCGTGCATTTTCCGCATGAGACGCGCGCCGAGGATCTGGGCTGGAAGACGCTGGCGGTCAATCTGTCGGATCTGGCTGCGATGGGCGCGCAACCGCGCTGGTGCACCTTGTCGCTGTCGTTGCCGCACGACGATGTCGACTGGGTCGACGCGTTCGCCGATGGCTTCTTTGCACTGGCCGATGCGCATGACATTGCACTGGTCGGTGGCGACACCACGCGCGGGCCGTTGTCGTGTGCGGTGACGGCGATCGGCAGCCTGCCGCCGGGTGCGGCGCTGCGTCGCGATGGCGCGCGTGTGGGCGACGACGTCTGGGTGACCGGCGCGCCGGGCGAGGCGGCCGCGGCGTTGTCGCTATGGCAAGCCGGCCGTCTGGACGTGACCTGCGCGGCGGCCGATCCGTTGCACGAACAGTGGCGCGGCCGCCTGCTGCGCCCGCAGCCACGCGTGCAGGCCGGGCTGCGCTTGCGTGGGCTTGCGCATGCCTGTGTGGACATCTCCGACGGCCTGCTGGCCGATCTGGGGCATCTGTGCGAACGCAGCGGCGTGGGCGCGCAGCTTGCGCTTGCGGCACTGCCGGCGATGCCACGCAGCACCGGGATCAGCGCGCTGCAATGCATCGGCTGGCAACTCGGTGGCGGCGACGACTACGAGCTGTGCTTCACCGCCGCCGTGCCACACCGCGACGCGGTGGTGCAGGCGATGGACTTCGCCGGCGTCGCGGTGACGCGCATCGGGCAGATCGTCGCCACGCCGGGGGTGGCGGTCCACGACGCCCACGGCAACCCGTGGCAGCCGCCGCAACGCGGATATCAGCACTTCGTGGGCTGAGCTGAGCGCGCGGGAGGTGTTGCGCGGGCGTGCTGCGTTGCAGCCAACGTCTGCGGGTCGGGATCGGCCATGTGGTGGCGCCGGCCGGATGCACTCCAGGACGGGCCCGCGATTGCGGCGCGCACGCACCACGAGTAGGGGAGGCGGCACAACAATCACGCAGCGATGCCGACACTGCTTCTCGTCCAATTTTTCGCCGCCGCCGCCGCCTGCCGACCCCCGACCCCCGACCCCCGACCCCCGACCCCCGAATCCCGAATCCCGAATCCCGAATCCCGAATCCCGATTCCCGATTCCCGATTCCCGATTCCCGATTCCCGGCCCTTGAGCCATACCGTACCGTCTGGTACGTTCGCGACGGTCTCCCCCGAACCACGGATGCATGGCAGTTGCCGCTGGGCCATCCCGGCCCGGCCTTGCGTGGGAGAGATCCGGATGAACAAGCGTTGGCTCGGAGGCATCGCCGCACTGGCGTTGCTGGTGGCATCGGCGTCGGCGGTGGCGGGCGCTTTCAGCAAGACCTACGAACGGATTCCCGGCTGGGATGGTGCGCCGATGGGCGCGCTGGTCGTGGTGCCGCAGGGGCAGGGCAGCGGGCCGTTTCCGCTGATCGTGATGCCGGCCAGCTGGTCGCTGCCGAATCTGGAATACCTCGGCCGCGCGACCCAACTGGCCAGCGATGGCTACGTGGTCGTCAGCTACACCTCGCGTGGGTTCTGGGATTCGGCCGGGCAGATCGACATCGCCGGCGCCGACACGGTGGAAGACGTCAGCGCGGTGATCGATTGGGCGCTGGCGCATACGCCGGCCAACCCGGATGCGGTCGGTGCATCGGGCATCTCCTACGGGGCGGGCATCAGCCTGTTGGCGGCAGCGCGCGATCCGCGCATCAAGGCCGTGGCTGCGCTCAGCGGCTGGGCGGATCTGGAAGCGTCGCTGTATTCCAATCGCACCGTCAGCCAGCAAGGGGTTGGGCTACTGGTCGGTGCCGGTGCGTTGACCGGACGTCCCGGCCCGGATCTGGCGCAGATCAGCGCAAAGGTTGCCGTTGGCGATTACGACGGCGCAGTGCAGGGCTTCCTGCCGCAGGCCGCGTCGCGCAGCCCGGCAAGCGATGTGGCCGCGCTCAATGCGCGTGGCACAGCAGTCCTACTGGGCAATGCCTTCAACGACGGCCTGTTTCCGCCGAACCAGACCATCGCGTTCTTCAACCAGCTGCGCGGACCCAAGCAGTTGCTGCTCAGCCAGGGCGATCACGCCACGGCAGAACTGCCGGGCGCGCTAGGCCTGCCCAACGAGGTCTACACGGCGACCACGCGCTGGTTCGATCGTCATCTCAAGCAAGTGCGTAACGGCGTGGACAGCGAAGCGCCGGTGCGGTTGTCGCCCCGCGCGGGGCAATGGCTGGAATACACGGACTGGGCGTCGGTGCAGCAGGGCAGTACGCGCCTGGGGCTATCCGCACCGGCGGGGTTGCTCAGCCCCACCGGCGGCTTGATCGGCGGCACCGCCAGCGGATGGCAATCGCGCATCGCCACCGATGTGCCGACGTTGGCCGACTCGGGCGTGTTACTGGTCAGTGGTGTGTTGCAAGGCATCGGTGTGCCGGTCACCACGTCGATTCCGTTGGTCAATCGCATCGGCGCGGCAGTGTGGGTGGGTGCGCCGTCGGGCACGGTACGGCGGCTGGCCGGCAGTCCATCGCTACGCGTGACCGTGGTGCCCAGTCAACCGAAAGTGAGCCTGTTCGCGTATCTGTATCGCATGGACGCATTGGGCGTGGCACAGTTGATCACGCATGCGCCGTATTCGCTGCGCGGGGCCACGCCGGGCCGCGCAGTAACGCTGGATTGGCCGCTGCAAGCGGCCGCTGCGGAGATTCCGGCAGGGCAGCGCCTGGTGCTGGTGATCGACACGCAAGATGTGCGCTACACCGATGCCGGCGATGGCGGCGGCACAGTGACCTTTACGTCGCCGGTCGCAACGCCATCGGTATTGAACGTGCCGCTGCGGTAACGCTGCGCTGGTCTAACTCGGACAGCGCAGCGTTCGGTCATCTTCCCAATGCAAGACGAGCAACGCGCAAGCTTTGGAAAGGATCGATTAACTCTCTGGTGCGGTGTCCTCGCCGGTTGCGGGACCCTTGGCGGCATGGATGCCACCGAGGAGCCTCCAGGGACGGATTCGCGGCGTGTCACGCAAGTGGTGAGGGCACCGCGCGAGGGCGGCGCCGATCCGGCCCACGCTGCGATCGCCCTTGCTGCGTGCACGCGCACGCAGGTCGTAGAGACCGCGCGGAATCATGTAGCCGTAGGGGTGTTCGGCCAGTTGTTCGAGCCGGCTGCGGATCGCCGCCACGCCCTGACCCTGCGCGCGCAGGCGTAGCGCTTTCACTGCAATGATGCCCTGGCCGGCGAACCGGTTGAGTGTATCGATCACGCGCAGCGCGACCGGCGAGAGGAGTGGCCGGCGGCTTGCCGGATCGGTTTGTAATCGTTGAGGATCGCGCACTGACCTGCATCGCGTCGTCGAAGATCTGGCTGCGCAGCTTGGAGATGGTCAGACAGAACACATGGTCGTGGTCGATGAGCAGCCGTTGCAGGAAAGGATCGCGGATCTGATTGACCGACAACGGCGTGCTCTCCGCTTCGTGTCCGCGCTCGGCCACATGCGCCTGCAGAAAGCTCAGCGTCGCTTCCTCATTGCGGTGATCTGCCAGCACCGCTTCGCCGATGCGCAGGCTGATCGGCAATACGATGACGTTGTTGCGTTGTGGGTACCCATACGCAAAGGCCGCGCGATGAGCGCCTGGCGCCCGGCGATCAGGCAAGCTCGACACGTGCGAATGCGCCTGGAACAAGCAGCCGCAGGCGCGGCCGAAACGCACACCACACCGATGTGGCTCTGCACCATTCGTGTGCACCGCGCCTTCATGCAGATGACCGATACATCCTGTCACGCCGCGATTTGCGTGACGAACTGAGGATCGGCGCACGCTTCGGCTGCCGGGTAGCGCCCGCTATCGCAGATGACGGGCGAGGCCTGCTGCAATTGCTATAGCTCCCGGAACAAAGCCGCTGCTAGGGTCCGACGCGACCGCTGCAAGGCGGCTCTCGACGCTGCCGCACCGGCATCGCCGCGCTGAACCCACACGGAGAGTCAACATGCAAAACAGCCAATCCAGCATCCCCACTCAGACCGGCGCACAGGCGCCGACCACACGGCGACGCGCATCTCACTGGTGGAAGGCTGCACTGGCCGTGGGTCTGGTGGCCCTGGCGCCGGCAGCGCTGGCCGGTCCCTACAAGATCTTCGGCAACCACTATGCGTGGGTCAATAATTTCAACGACCCCAACAACGTCATCCAGGGCACGTTCGGCACCGGCAGCACGCCCGAACTGACCGTCACCTTCAACTTCGCCGACTACAACCTCTATGGCTACCCGGCGATCGTGCGCGGCTGGCATTACGACTGGAATCCGACCAGCGACACGCTGTTTCCGCGGCAGATTTCTTCGTTGAGCAAGATCCCGCTCAAGTTCACCTACAGCGCGGGCGGCAGCAATCTTGCGGGCGACTTTGCCTACGACATCTTCTTCCGTTGGGATACCGCCAAGGGCAACCCGCAGCTGGAAGTGATGATCTGGGGCGACCACAACTCCTGGCCGATCGGCACACTGACTGCCAGCAATGTGATCACCGCAGGCGGGCGTACCTTCGACCTGTGGGAGGGCTTCAACTCCGGTGCCGGCTATTACGTCTACACCTTCATCCCGACCGGCACCGCCGGGCAGGCCACGCTCAAGACCAGCGGCAGCCTCAACGTGGACGCCAAGCCCTTCCTCAACTGGCTGCAGACCAACCGGTCCAAGGATGGGCGCTACAACAACAGCATGTATCTGCACGCCGCCGAAGCCGGTTTCGAAGTGGTCCGCGGCAATGGCTGGGCCAAGGTGAGCGCGACGATGGATGCGCAGTAGGCACTGCGCCAATCCGTGGCATGGCGAAGGTCGCACAGTGAGCGTTGGAGACCGGCGTGCAGCACAACGCACACGCCGGTTCCCGCATCGCTTGCGACGGTCCGCAACTTTCGAAGGTTGCCGACCGCTTGAGAGTCAATGAGGTGGCGTGTGGGCGGCGTCACGCCCTGTGGGAAGGCAACAATGATGCCGCCGGCTATTACGTCTGCACCTTCATTCCACATGGCACGGCCGGCAACAGCAATGCCTTGCCGGACAAAGGCGATGTCAATGTCGACGTCAAGGCATTCCTGACCAGGTTGCAGGATTTGCGTGCCGGCGATGGCCGCTACAGCAATGCGCTGTATCTGCAGGTGGTGGAGGGCGGCTTCGATGTCACCGGCCACCCGGTCACCGGATTCGCAGGGCTGCTTACAGCGCCACCAGCTGAAGACTATCGAACACCACGGCCGGGCTGAGAAAGCCGTTGTCCGGCGATCCCGAGGCGATGCCGATTTCGATCCGGTTGCTGCCGGATTGCAGCGCGGATGCCGGGATATCCACCTCGTACAGCGTATTGTTGCCGCGCCATGTGCCGCGGGTGATGCCGCGGGTCTTGGGTTGCGTGGGCGCGGCGGGTACCGGGCCATTCCAACGCGCATTGACGCTGATCTGCGGACGCGCGCTGACCTGGGTCAGCGGCACGAAGATGCGCAGACGGTAGCCGCGCACTTCGCTGGAGCCCAGGGTGAAGTCGATGCGGGTCGGGGTGTTGATGCCGCGCCATTGCACCGCCGGAAAGCTGCCCGCACTACTCGATCCAACCGTGTAGGTCACCGGTGTCCAGCGCATGCGCGTGTCGGACGGATGCGCGCGTGGCAGTAACTCCGCATGGCGGAAACCGGCCGGTGTGCCATCGGCCGTGCCGATCTGCCACTTGACCGTTCCCGGCAGGACAGTGGCTTGCAGTGCCGCCTGCGCGGTCGCGTTGGCGTGGATTTCCACATCGCGTTGCGCGACCTCCAGTTCGTTCTGGTAGAGCGTCATGCGGTAGCGTCCCGGGCGCACGCCGGCCATCTGGTAATCGCCGCTGCCATTGGCAGTGGCCCAGTATTCGGCCTGGTCGTTGCGCAGGCCGATCACCGCAGGCTGGCCGGACAGCACGCCACTCACCCGGCCGGCCAGCGCGCCGCGCCCGTCGCTGGCGAGATAACCACTCAAGCCCAGCGTTGTATCGACGAAAGCGGTGTCGAGCTGTGCGCTGGAGGGCGTTGCTCCATCGGTGAACAGCAGCCCGTAAACCCCATGCAGGCCACTGCGGAATGCTTCGGTCTGGGTATGATCGGAATACATGTAGTTGTAGAGCTCATGCGTCACACGGGTTTTCTGTGTGGCGATGTCCTTGAAGAACGGCCCGCCGGAACTGCGCTCGCGGTTGCCCATCAGCATGAACACCGCCATGCCCGAGCCGCTGACGCCATGCACCTGATCGTCCATCATGCGGCGCGCCGAATAGAACTTGGAGCTGGTGCGTCCGTCCGGCAGCAGGAACACGTCCTCGCCTTCCACCGGGCTGCCGACATTGGAATCGGGTTCCTGCTGCGCATTGGGCAGCTTGGCAACGTTCAAGCGGGTGACAAAGCGCAGCTCGCCGATCGGCAGCAACGTCGGTGCATAGGTGGCCATGTAGATCGCGTTGCGGCCCTTGCGCGCGATGTAGTACTGGGTCAGGTCGCCGGCCTTGGCCGAAACCACGATCGCCCCGCCCACCACGCGCGCCTCCACGCTGGCGCTGCCCAGGCCGGAGGCGATATGCGAGCCCTTCGACTCGGTGGTCTGCAGCTCGTTGTCGCGGTAGCGCATCGACACGATGTCGCCGTTGTTGACGTTGACCGAAAACACCAGCTCGGCGCCGGTATCGACTACGACGCTGTCGCCGCTGCGGGTGACGCCAAATGCGGCGATGGCCGGCGCGCTGACGCCGCCGTACAGGAACAATGCGCACGCCAGGATGCGCAGTACATTGCGGGTCATATCGATCTCCATGCCGAGCTAGGGGCGTCGCTACGGTGCCGACGCGCGATGCTAGGCGGGCTGAGCGACGGCGGTGATGGTCGGACCTGCAGAGCGTGCGCCGCGTACAGGATTCAGTGCTGAAACGCAGCGCAGGTCACGCTCCGTCTGCGATACGGATGCATGCGGGAAGATGCCAGGGCATTGCGATGCGCCAGTCGGGCACTGCGCTCTTGTGGATCAGCGCGACGCGATTGTCGGAGCAGCGTCAGCGCAGGGCATCGCGCGCCGAGGCGATGGCGGCCATCCACTGGTCGCGTTTGCCGATCACGAAACGGTGCTCGCCGCCCTGATGCAGCTGCACCGCCAGCGATGTCGGCGCCACCGGCAGCAGGCCGAACAAGCGCGTCCAGCGGAGTTGCATTGTTGCGATCTGGGTCAGGTGCACGCTCAGCGACCGGGTCTGTATGTTGTAGGGATGCGGCTGGAAGTGCAGTGCATCGGCGGTCAGGATCAGCTGCCCGCCGACCGCTTCCAGGCCGCGTTGCAGATTGGCCGGCGCCTGGCGCAACACGACGCGATCGATCGGGCGCAGGTCGCTTCCTTGAAACAGCGGGGTCACTGGAACGCGGCGGCGGCGCAGGCATGCCGTTGCCGCCGCTGCCGAGACAGGACGCCAACGCTGTCGATCAGTGCCGGTGATGAGATGGAAAACATGCGGTAGGTCCGAAGAAGTGCATCAATGCGGTGGTTGCCGCCGGGAAAACGCAGCGACGCGGCACCATGCCACATCGCCGATGTACGCCATGCCGCCGCCGACCAGATACATCAGCAGATCGTGCAGGCTGGCGGTATTGCCGAGCGCGATGTAGCCCGCGCTGCCTGGGCGCAGCCCGAGCCGGTCGGCCAGATGCATCGCCTGCAGACCTTCGATCAGGCATCCGATCGCGACCGCCAGCACGCACGCCCAGCGTGGCGATGACGCAAACGCACCGCGCACCCCGCAATACACCAGGATCACCGCCAGCACATCGCCCAGGCTGCCGCGCACCCAGGACCCGCCAAGTGTGCCGGCGCCGATCGCCACTTCGATGACAAACACGGCCAGCGCGATCAGCAGGTAGACGCAGCGCACGCCCAACGCCATGCGTGTCATTGCGCTGGCACACGTGCGCTCGCCGCTCCCGATCACTTCAGATAGGCGCGCGGCAACGCGCCGGCCGGTTGCATGTAACGCTCGCGCAGCTCGGTCTGGCGCGAGCGCATCGGCATGTCGCGACCGCCCAGCCACACCTGCTCGGCGTAGTGGGCGACATCCAGCGGGTCGCCTTCCCACAGCACCAGGTCGGCCTGCTTGCCGACCGCGATGCTGCCGATGCGATCTGCCACGCCGAAGATCTCTGCCGGCACCCGGGTCAGGCCGGCCAGGCCGGCTTCCCACGGCAAGCCGTTGGCCACCGCATTGCCGGCCAGCTGGCGCTGTTTGCGCGCGTTGTGCGAGGCATCGCCGCTCTGGGCAAAGCTGACCTCCACGCCGGCCGCGCGCAGGCGTGCGGCGTTTTCCAGCGTCGCACCGATCTGGTCGAAGGTGGACGGCAGGTCCGCCAGCGCGTCCACCAGCACCGGCACCCTGGCCTGCGC
The DNA here is from genome assembly GCF_002939945.1 of Xanthomonas arboricola pv. populi. Taxonomy (GTDB): domain Bacteria; phylum Pseudomonadota; class Gammaproteobacteria; order Xanthomonadales; family Xanthomonadaceae; genus Xanthomonas; species Xanthomonas arboricola_A. The sequence goes on from NZ_MDEB01000005.1 coordinate 50,308, forward strand.
CAGTTGCGGCGCGAGCTTCCAGGCCTCGGTGCCGCCGGCAATGGCGATGCGTACCTTTTCGCGCTGTGCCCAACGCAGCAGCTGGCGGATGTCTGCGGCGCGCTCCACCTGCACCACGATGCGGCCTTGCCCGGCCAGGTATTTGGCCAGCACGCTGCGGCCGACCGGGGTCAGCAGCGCGTGCGGCGAGTCGGCCGGCACGCGTCCGCGCGCCTCGGCCACCAGTTGGTCGAGCAGCATCCATTGCGCGGCACGCGAGCTGCCGGTGAGGTCGGACGCCGCCGCACCGATGCGGATGAACAAGGCCTGCGGGCCGAGCGGGTCCGGGCTGCCGTCCAGCCGCACCACGCCGCCTTGCCCGGCGATGAAGGCACCGCTGGTGGTCGCGCCCAACGCGGTGAAGCCGATGCCTTCCACGCGCGCCACCGGCACCAGTACCGACTCGGGGTTGTAGGCCAGGGTGACGTCGAATTCCGGGCGCATCGGCTGGTCGCTGAGTTTGACGCCGCTGTCCACGGTGCTGTCTTCGCCGGAGACTTCTTCGATGCCGATCTCGGTGATGCCGCCGAACAAGGCCGGCGTCAGCGGGCGGCCCTTGGCCTCGACCACGCGGCCATCGGTGGGCACGGCCAGATTGCTGCCGATCGCGCGGATCACGCCGCCCTGCACCAGCACATCGGTATTGCGCAGCGTGCCTTGCGCGGTGGCGGTATGCACGGTCGCGCCACGGATCAGCACCTGCTGGCCGAATGCGGGCAATGCGAGCAGCGCCATGATCACTGCAGAGATCGCGCGTAGACGCGGGCGAACGAAGGTTGCGCGGCTCATCGCGCCACCTCCTGGCCGAGCATGAAGTCCGACACCGGCTGCAAGCGGCGATCGTGGCGGTCGTAAACCTGTGCGCCGTCGATGTAGACCTGCTCGGCCAGCGCGTAGGAGCTGAAGGGATTGCCGTTCCACACCACCATATCGCCCATCTTGCCCGGCTCCAGTGCGCCGGTCTGCTGCTCGATGCCGAGCGCCTTGGCTGCATTGCTGGTGAGCCAGCGGATCGCGCGCTCGGGCGGAATCTCCATCCCGCTGCGGCGCGCGTTGGCGAGCACCTTGGCCGCTTCCTGATTCAGGCGCTGGATGCCTTCTTCCGAATCCGAATGCACGATGGCGCAGCTGTTGGCCGGGCGATCGACCAGCGCGATGTTTTCCTGGATGCCATCGAAGGCTTCCATCTTGAAGCCCCACCAGTCCGCCCACAGCGCGCCGCAGACGTTGTCCTGCGCCAGCCGGTCGGCCAGCTTGTAGGCTTCCACGCCGTGGTGGAAGGCGGCGATGTGGAAGCCGAATTCCTTAGACAGGTCCAGCATGGTCGCCATCTCGTCGGCGCGGTAGCAGTGGATATGCACGCGGATGTCGCCGTTGATCGCGCCGGCCAGCGTATCGAGCTTGAGATCGCGCTTGCCGCCGGCATCGCCGCTGCTGTCGTTGTCGCCGCCGCGGCTCCACCAATGGCGCTTCTTTTCGGCCTTCTTCTTCTTCGGTGCGTTCTTCTGCAGATACTCGGCCGCATCGATGAAGGCGGCGCGGTAGCCGGCCACGTTGCCCATGCGGGTGGCGGGGCCACCTTTTTCGCCGTACACGCGCTTGGGGTTCTCGCCGCAGGCCATTTTCAGGCCCCAGGGCGCCCCGGGGAATTTCATGCCCTGGTAGGTCGTGGAGGCCACGTTCTTGAGGGTGACGCCGCGCCCGCCGATCAGATTGGCCGAGCCCGGCAGGATCTGCAGCGAGGTGACGCCGCCGGCCAGGGCGGTGCCGAAGCCGGGATCCTGCGGCCAGATCGAATGCTCGGCCCACACGTTCGGCGTTACCGGGGCGGTCATCTCGTTGCCATCGCTATGGGCGCTGACGCCGGGGCTGGGATACACGCCCAGATGCGAGTGCACGTCGATGATGCCGGGGGTGACCCACTTGCCGGTGCCGTCGATGCGGCGCACATCGGCCGGCGCCTCCAGCCCGCGCCCGACCGCAGCCACCTTGCCGTCGCGCAGCAGTACGTCGGCGTCGTCCAGCCGCTGGCCGGTGCCGGTGAGCACGGTGGCGTGCTGGATCAGCACCGGACCGGACGCAAGCGCGTGGTAGGTGCTGGGATAGGGGTCTTGCACAAAACGCGATGCCGCAGACGCAGGCCCGCACAGCAGCGCCGCGCCAAGGGCGGCGAACAGGATGGAACGCATGGATTTCCCCGGTGCAACGAAAACGTCAGCCGCAAACCTAACGGGCGGCGGCATGCTTGCCAAGTGCTGCACCGCCGGCGGCGGCGGGCTCATCACATGCGCCCGTGCATGCTGTGCGGTATTCGTCAGGGAAATACGTCGATGATCGTCAAATCAGAACGCAACAAACAGGCCGATGTGGTGCTGGCTTTCTGGGAGCTGGCCGGCTCGGCACGCTGGTTCACCCACAACGATGCGTTCGATGCCAACTTCCGCCAGCATTTCAGCGAGCAGCACTTTGCAGCGGCGCGTGGCGAGTATGCGCACTGGATGGAACGTGCCGAAGATGCCCTGGCCTTGCTGATCCTGCTCGACCAGTTTCCGCGCAACGCGTTCCGCGGCAGCGCGCATGCCTATGCCACCGACGGCCTGGCGCTGTCGAGCGCCAGGCAGGCGCTCGCAAGCGGTTTCGATCAACAGGTGTCCGCGCAGTTGCGGCTGTTTTTTTATCTGCCGTTCGAGCATGCCGAAGATCTGCAGGAGCAGGCGCGTTCGGTGCAGCTGATCGCCGCATTGGACGATGCAGAAACCACGCGTTGGGCAGTGGAGCATCAGCAGATCATCCAGCGCTTCGGTCGCTTCCCGCATCGCAATGCGGTGCTGGGGCGTGAAACCACCGCCGAAGAGCAGCAGTTTCTCGATGACGGCGGATTTGCCGGCTGAGGGATGGCGGCGGTTGTGGCCCGTCGCGATTGCACGCCGCTACGGCTTTTCCGCACTGCGCACTTGCGTCCGGGCACGCGGAGCGGGTGGGCAATCGATGCGATCGGTTGATGGCGCACATACGCGCGATGTCGAGCGTTGATCGACATAGTGCAGGTGTGCAACTACATCAATGGCTTCGCACCGACGATGTGCAACTGACTTGCGCGGCGACGAGCCGCGCTCATCTGGGTCCAGCGGGTCATGCAACGCGGGCGCCGATACCGATGCGGGCATCGGCCATCGCGCTGCGATCGATCAACAGCCGCCCATCAAGCCTTCCGAACGCCAGTGCGCGCCTTCGCCGAGCAGCAGATAGAAGCCGTAGCTCGCGTAGCCGCTTTCCGACAGACGTCCCGGGAGCGTCCGTTTCGGGTGTGCACCGTAGCAAACGCGGCTTAAGAACCTGGCGGGCGATTTCGGCGGGCCACCATCGGGTGTGGATGGCGCGCTGGAACTGCGGTGTCTGCGCGCTGCATGCAGATGACGGACACCGGTTGCACCCTCCTGGCGGTCACGCCGTCTGTCCTGCTCAGTACTTGGCCACGCCGTTGTCCACTTCGTCCGACCAGGCGTCGATGCCGCCGGTGACGTTGTAGACGTTGCTGAAACCCAGGCCGCGGAAGTGCTCTGCCGCCTGCAGGCTGCGCCCGCCGCGGTGGCACAGGAACGCCAGCGGGGTGTCCTTGGGCAACTGCTCGATGGCGGCGCGCTCGTGCGCGTCCAGCGTGCGGAACGGCGCGGCAACGCTGGCCAGGGCACGCTCGTCGGCCGGGCGCACGTCCACCAGGGTCAACGTACCGGCCTTGAGGCGGTCGTCGGCATCGCGCACCGACAGCTCCTGCACCGGCTTGGGCGCATTGGGGTTGTCGATGGCCAGGCCGCGGCCGCGGATGTCGTCCACCCAGTCGATGGTGATGCCGTCGGCGCGGCGGGCGCTGGCCAGGTCGAACTGCACGCGCAGGCCGTTGGAGTCGGCGGCGATGGCGTTCGGGTTGGTCGGCGCCAGCTGGAAGTTGGGCTGGAAGTTGGCATCGATGGCCAGCGTCAGCGAGGCATCCGGCGCATCGGCCAGCGCGCCCTTGAGCATCTCGACCGCGGCCGGGGTGATGGTGATCCTGGGCGGAGTCCGGTCTGGCGCCTGCAAGCCGAGCATGCTGCTCAACTCGCCGCTGTCGGCCATCTGCAGAATGATGTCGCTGCCGCCGATCAACTCGCCGTCCACATACAGCTGCGGAATGGTCGGCCAGTCGCCGTAGGCCTTGATGCCTTCGCGGATCTCCTGGTCGGCCAGCACGTTGACATGGGCATAGTCGATGCCCAGACCGTCCAGCACGCCGACCGCCTTGGCCGAAAAACCGCACTGCGGCATGCCGGGCTGGCCTTTCATGAAGAGCACCACGCGGCTGGATTGCAGCAGCGTATCGATGCGGGAACGCAGGGCGGGATCGAGGGACATGGCAGCACTTCGGTCAGATCGTGGAGTCCGGGCATTCTACGCCGCATGGCATCATGCGGCATGACCACGCTTCAAACGCTGTATCGCATCCCTTCGCACCCGTACCGCTGGGTGGGCCTGCTGGTTCTGTCGCAGGCAGCGGTGGCGCTGCTGTGGTGGCATCTGGGCTGGGCCTGGGGCGTGCCGGCGCTGCTGGTGTCGCACGCCTTGTTCGTGGTGCCGGTGTTCCTGCCGCGCGCGCGCCTGTACGCGCCGGTGCTGGCGCGCCTGCCGGGCTGCGCTCCGCAGGTGTGGCTGACCATCGACGATGGCCCCTCCGACGACACCCCGGCGATGCTGGAACTGCTGGACGCCTTCGATGCCAAGGCCACGTTCTTCGTGGTCGGCGCACGCGCCGAGCAGCGGCCTGAACTGGTGCGCGAGATCGTGCGCCGCGGGCATGGCATCGGCAATCACAGCCATACCCATCCGCAGGCCTGGTTCTGGGCGCTGGGCCCGCACCGCATGGCGCAGGAAATCGGCCAGGCACAGCGCGTGCTGGCCGCCATCACTGGGCAGGCGCCGCGGCTGTACCGCTCGGTGGTAGGCATGACCAATCCCTTCGTCGCCTCGCCGCTGCGTGCGCACGGGCTGACCCGCGTGGCCTGGAGCGCGCGCGGTTTCGACGGGGTGCGTTGCGAGCCGGAGGCCACCGTGGCCCGCATCGTGCGCGACCTGCGCCCCGGCGCCATCGTGCTGCTGCACGAAGGCGCCGCGCACGGCCACAACCTCACCATCCTGCGCGGCGTGCTGGAGGCGATGCGCGCGCGCGGCCTGGCGGGCCGGCGTCCGCTCTGAGGTCCTGCGCACAGCGTGGTCGATGGCGCGGAACCAGATCGTGCGTTGCTGGATCCATCGTCCTTGTCGGCAGGCATGCTGCGGTGCGACGCATCTTTTTTGTTCGCCGGACTGCCCGGAGCTAGCGGCCCTGAGCCGCAGCATCGATCCGCACCTGTATTGACAGCGATTTAACGCGGATCGAACCTGCGCCCCCAGCCAGCAAACGGTGCGCGCTTTCCGATGGCGTTGCCGACGCCAGCCTCAATAGCCGTCATCGACGGCCATACGCGCTCTTGAGGCTGACCCCATGTCCCATCGCATCGTCACTGCGCGCGTGCCCATGCGTGCGGATCTCCATTCGCCGCAGCTACCGCTGGCGTACTCCCTGCAGGCGCTGGCCTGTGCATGGCCATTGGCGGCTGCGGCGCAATCGAGCACGCGCGATCCGGTCGATCTGGACCGCCTGCAGATCGAGGCACACCGCGGCGCCGCGACAGAAGACACCGACTCCTACACCGCCGATGTCGCGCGCAGTTCGACCAAGCCGGAGCTGTCGCTGCGCGAGACGCCGCAGTCGGTGGTGGTGGTGACCCGCCAGCAGATCGTCGACCGCAATCGCTGCAGGACGTCACAGATACCGTGGCCGGCTTCAACTCGCCGACCTGGGACACCGAGCGCACCTACATCAATACGCGCGGCTTCGAAGTGGACTACTACCGTATCGACGGCATCCCCATCGACTACAGCGGCGATGTGCAGCAGAACATGGCGATCTACGACCGGGTGGAAATCATCTGCGGCGCCAACGGCCTGACCACCGGCGCGGGCAGCCCGGCGGCGTCGATCGATCTGGTGCGCAAGCATGCCGACAGCGATGTGGCTACCGGTCGTATCGATCTGTCGGCAGGGCGTTGGGATCGCTATCGCGGCACCGCCGACCTGCAATCGCCCTTGAACGCCGCCGGCAACGTGCGCGGACGGGTGGTTGCCAGCTATGAAAACAAGCAGTCGTTCCGCGATTACTACAGCAAGCAATCGTCGCTGTTCTACGGCATCGTCGATGCCGATTTCAGCGATGCCACCCGCGGCTACATCGGCGTCAACAAGCAGCGCGACGACGGCCGCGGCACCACCTGGGGCGGGGTGCCGGCGTACTTCAGCGACGGCAGCCGCACCGATTTTGCACGCTCGGATTCGTTCACGCCGCGCTGGGCGCGCGGCGCGGCCGACACCACCAATGCGTTTGCCGGCCTGACCCATCGTTTCGACAACGGTGCGCAGCTGCACGTGGAATACTCGCATCAGCGTTTCGAAACCGATCGGAAGTCGGTGCTGCTCGGCTACTTCGATTACCCGGACCGCGAGAGCGGCCTGGGCCTTGCCGGCAATTTCGGTGGGCGCTATCCCGCACTCACTGCGCAAAACAGCCTGGATGCCTACCTCAGCGTGCCGTTGACCTGGTGGGGCCGCAACCACGAGCTGGTCGCCGGCGCCACCTGGATGAACCGCAACATGCGCAGCTGGTCCAACGGGCTGCAGCCGCTGCAGCTGCTGACGGCCGAAAGCGCCTATGCCTGGACCGGCACCATGGCGCAGCCGCAATGGACGCCGCTGGTGAAGGGCGCCGACCATGACGTGCGCCAGGTGGCCGCCTACGCTGCCGGCCGTTTCAGCCTGACCGACGCGCTCACGGCCATCGTCGGTGCACGCGTCACCGACTGGAAGAACACCGATCAGCTGGTCCCGGACAATACCTACGAGCGCCGTGGCCGCACCATGCCGTACGCCGGCCTGATCCTGGACGTGGACGACCACCATTCGCTCTACGCCAGCTACACCGGCATCTTCAAACCGCAAAACAACCGCGATCGCGGCGGGCGCTATCTCGCCCCGCTGGAAGGCAACAGCTACGAGGTCGGTGCCAAGGGCGAATACCTCGGCGGCCAGCTCAATGCGGCGCTGGCGTTGTTCCGGATCGAGCAGGACAACCTGGCGGTGAACGATCCCGGGCAACTGGTGCCGGGCACCACCACTCAGGCCTTCCTCGCGGCGAAGGGCACGGTCAGCCAGGGCGTGGAGTTCCAGCTCGATGGTCAGCTGTCCGAGCAATGGCGGATCGCGTTCGGCTTTGCCCAGTTCGATGCCAACGATGCCAGCGGTGTCGACGTCAACCCGACCAGCCCGCGTCGCGAGGCCACCCTGTTCACCAGCTGGCAGACCGGCCCGTGGCGCGTGGGCGGTGGCCTGAGCTGGCAGTCGGCCATCCACGACTTGATGTCCGGGCCACAGGGCAGCACGCAGCGGCTGACCTAGGGCAGCGTGGTGCTGGCCAACGCAATGGCGCGCTACGACATCAACCAGGCATGGTCGGCGCAGCTCAACGTGCGCAATCTGTTCGACCGCACGTACTACGCCAACATCGTCTACCAGAGCCAGTTGATCTACGGCGACCCGCGCGATGTGGAGCTGACGCTGTCCTGGAAGTTCTGACTTTGCTCAAGACGACAAGCTTTGGCGGCATCCATGCCGCCAAAGGCCCCGCGACGGTGGGCGGGCAGAGGGTCGAGATGGTCGTTGGGTGCATGGCCTTCAACAAAGCGACCTACAAATTCTCTGGCGCGGTGCCCTTACCGCTTGCGGGACCGTGTGGTGGCAAGGATGCCGCCACCGACGGATGTACGGTATGCCACGCGAGCGGTGAGGGCGCCGCGCACTCGGCGAACCAAGCCTTTGCCTGCGTCTAAACTGCGCGGCGACTCAATGACTTGGTTGTCCCGAAGTGACTGGTCGGCGCGGATAGATCAGGTGTAGAGCGGCTGCTCTGCGACTTCGCTGCAGGGCCCTTGCCCGCCCACCATCACGGGACACGCCGTACATCCGTCCATGGAGGCTCTTACGCGGCATCCATGCCGCGTAAGGTCCCGTGACGGTGGGCGGGCAAGGACCTGTCGGGATGGTCGGTGTGCATGGTTTTTCAACAAGGCAACCAGCGGATTCTCTGGTGCGGTGAGGATACTGCCCTGGGACAACGTGGCCTGGGATCATCCGCATGACGTCAACAGCGGCTGTCAAAACGACTGCGCGGCCGGTGCTCGGTGCGGCATGTGCTACGCGTCCAACACGGTCTCTGCGTGCTGTCCACATCCGTCCGGCGGACCGCGCGCTACGTTTTGTCAGCCGTTTTAAAGCGAGCCAGGCACGTTGTGCACGGCCTCAGCGCGGCTCGGCCACGATCAACCAGTTGTTGAATGGCGTGTTGCCGTACAACGGCGCAAACGTCGCACGCAGACCGGCGGCATCCAGCTGCACCTGCAGGCTGCCGCGGGTGGGATAGCTGCGCGGCATGCGCTGCATCCAGCCGCTCAGATGCGCCAGCACGTCGGTCACGCGGCTGGTGCGGCCACGGCTGCTGGCATCGCCCAACGCGCTGCGGATCACCAGCTTCGCACCGGGTGTGAGCATCTGCGCCACGCTGCGCAGCAGGCTGGCCTGCATGTCGGCCTGCAGATACTGCAGCACATCCAGAATGGTCACGCTGCCGCGGTGTTGCGGCCAGGCCACGCTCAGATCGACCACCGCGAACTGCGTATTGCCCAATGCCGAGCGCTGCGCGATGTGTTGCGCGCGGCGGATCTTGGACGCATCCACATCCACCCCGTGATAGACCAGTGTTTGGCCATCGGCGCGCAATGCGTGCGCGAGCAGCCCCAGCCCGCAGCCCAGATCCAGCACAGGCGCGGTGGTGCTGCGCAGTTCGGCCAGCACGCCCGGATACAGCGGGTCGGTGCGCAGCTTGGTCTGGGTGTAGTAATAGTCGTAGCGATTGCCCAGCGGATGCGGCGGCAAAAACGCGCGCGCGATCGCCAGCGCCTGCGCGCGGCTCATGGGTTGGGGGGCGGTGCTGTGCAATGTCGTTCCTTGGCAATGAGGCTTGGTGCGCGGCTAGCTTAGGGCCTGCTAGCGCGATTGGGGTGCCCACGCGTGGCGTGGTCCATCCCGATCGCATTGGCAGCCGCTATCGCATCGCGCGCCGCTGGCAGTGCCAATGCGGTCCAGCGCGCATACATGGCGCCGGAGGGATGCAGGCCATCGTCGACCAGCATGTCGGCAGCGTCGCCGCCATCGCGGCTGGTGGCGGTGATGTCGACAAAGCGCACCGCGCGTGCGGCGCAGCGTTCGGCGGCCACGCTGTTGAAGGCGTCGATCTGTGCGCCGATCAGCGCCGCATCGCCGCCTTGCGCATGCGCAAACGCGGTCAACCCCCAATCGGGAATCGACAGCACGACCACGCGTGCCGCAAGGCCACCGGCGAACCCGATTGCACGCTGCAACAACGCATCGAACTGGCTGCGGTACTCGTCCAGCGGGCGCCCGCGGTATTGATTGTTGACACCGATCAGCAGGCTCACCAGCCCGAACGGCCCCTGCGGCGCAGCGGCATCGAGACCGGCCTGCAGCTCGTCGGTGGTCCAGCCGGTGGTGGCGATGATCTGCGGCGGCGCGACGTTCCAGCCGTAGGCACGTAAACCGTCGACCAGTTGCACCGGCCAGCGCTGCGCAACCGCAACGCCTTCGCCGATGGTGTAGGAATCGCCGAGCGCCAGATAGCGCAGCGGCGTGCCGGCCGCCGCCATCACGCCACGCTGCGCGACTTGAGCGGCACGACCTTGGTCAGCGCCTCGGCGCGGCGTGCCAGGGCACGGTCGATGCGTGCGAACACATCGCGCATCACCGCCGCTTCCGGCAGCAAGGTCACGCGGAAGTGGTGGCGGTACGGCACGTTGAAACTGGAACCCGGCACCACCAGCACGCCTTCCTCGTTCATCAGGTCGAGCGCGAAGTCGTGATCGTCGAAGTTGCGCGCGGCCGGGCCGACCACCGCCGGGAAGGCGTACAGCGCACCGGCCGGCGCCACCAGCGACAGGTGCTCGCTGGCCGCACAGGCCTCGATCACCGCGCGGCGGGTTTCGTACAGGCGGCCGCCCGGCGCGCACAGCGCCGAGATGGTGTCCGGCCCGTTGACTGCCGCATCGATGGCGTACTGGCCCGGCACGTTGGCACACAGGCGCAAGGCGCCGAGCAGGTCCATTGCATTGCGCAGGTCGTTGATGCGCGACTGCTCGCCCGACAGCAACGCCCAGCCCACGCGCCAGCCGCAGGCGCGGTGCACCTTGCTCAGCCCGCCGAAGGTGATGCACGGATGCGCACCGGCCAGCGGCGCCACCGGCACGAAGGCGGCGTCGTCGTAAAGCACCTGGTCGTAGATCTCATCGACCATCAGCAGCAGATTGTGCTTGCTGGCGATGGCCACGATGCGCTCCAGCAACTCGCGCGAATAACTGGCGCCGCTGGGATTGTTCGGATTGATCAGCACGATGGCGCGGGTACGCGAGGACACCAGCGTCTCGATCTCCACCGGGTCCGGCTGGAAGCCGTTTTCCGGCGCGCAGCGGTAGTACACCGGCCGGCCGTCGTTGAGGATGGTGGCCGCCGACCACAGCGGATAGTCGGGCGAGGGCACCAGTACTTCGTCGCCGGGATTGAGCAGCGCACGCAGCGACAGGTCGATCAGCTCGCTTACGCCGTTGCCGACGAAGATGCGGTCCGGATGCGCATCCGGATGCTGGCGCCGCGCATACGCGGTGGCGATTGCCTCGCGCGCCTCCGGCAGGCCTTGCTGATGGGTGTACGGATCGGTGCGGCCCATGTCGTCGGCGATCGCGCGCTGCAGATGCTCCGGCGCACGGAACCCGAACGCCCCCGGGTTACCGATATTGAGCTTGATCAGCTTGCGGCCCTGCGCCTCCAGCTCCCGCGCTCGTCGCGCCAGCTCGCCCCGGATTTCGTAGCGGACTTCGGACAGACGCTCGCGGATGGCGAGCGGCTTTTGCGGGGCAGTGGACATGCGACGGGCCGGTTGTAGGCGTGAGGCTTGGCATGGTAGCGGAAATAAGACAGGTGGACATGCTTGCATCGGCAACGATGTCAAGGGGCGCTTCAGCCCAGGCGCAGGGCCCGATTGCACAGGCCGCTGCGGCCAGCCAGCTAGAATCGCCCCATGAGCAACGCACCCCCCAATTACCCCACCCTCCAATCCATTGGCTGGCCCTGGCCCGGCCCTGCCGAGGATCCGGCCTGGCAGGCGCTCTTCGCCGCGCATCCGCAGGCGTTGCCGGCGCGGGTGGTGGAGCAGCACCGCACCGGTTATGTGGTGGCCGATACGCCGGAGGCCGGTCTCAAGGCCGAGTCGTTGCCGGAGTGGCAGCGGCCGCGGTTTCCCAGCCATGAGCGGGCGTCGGTGGGCGATTGGGTGCTGATGGAGGGCAAGCGCATCGTGGCGCTGCTGCCGCGGCGCACCTCGATCAAGCGCGGTGCGGCCGGCGAGCATTACCATCAGCAGGTGATCGCGGCCAACATCGATACGGTGTTCATCGTCTGCGGGCTGGATGCGGACTTCAATCCGCGCCGCATCGAGCGCTATCTGCTGCTGGTCGGCGGCGGCGGTGCCGAGCCGGTGGTGGTGCTGACCAAGGCCGATCAGACCGAATACGCCGAGGACGCATTGGCGGTGCTGGAGGAACTGGAAGCGCAGAACATCCCGTTGCGCGCGGTCAATGCCAAGGACCCGGACAGCGTGGCGGCGCTGCGGCCGTGGCTGGGCGATGGCCGTACCGCTGTGCTGGTGGGCTCGTCCGGTGCGGGCAAGTCGACGCTGACCAACACCTTGCTCGGCACACAGAAGATGAAGACCAATGCGGTACGCGAGAACGACTCGCGCGGCCGGCATACCACCACCCATCGCGCGTTGATTCCGCTGCCGTCCGGTGCGTGCCTGATCGATACGCCCGGCATGCGCGAGCTCAAGCCCACCGGCGAAGAGGATCTTGCCGAGGGCGGCTTCTCCGATGTGGAAGCGCTGGCGGCGCAGTGCCGCTTCAACGACTGCGCGCATATCGCCGAGCCCGGCTGCGCGGTGCGTGCGGCGATCGAGGCCGATACGCTGGATCCGGAGCGGGTGGCCAACTACATGAAGCTGCGTGTGGAAGTGGCCGCGGCGGCCGAAAAACTCGCCACGCGCCTGGCGCAGAACAACCGGGGTAAGGGCTCGGGTAGGCGGCCCGCCAGCGTCGACCGCACCGGACGGCGCTGATATGCCGCTGCGCAAGGCGCCGCCGGACATCGTCCATCACGCGGCGCTGGATGTGCGCCTGGTCAAGGCGGTGCGCGGCGTGCGCCTGCTGGCACTGGCGAGCTGGCCGCGCTCGCTGCAGGAGCCATTCCTGCAGGGTGTGGCGCGCGGGCAGCCGGAGCTGCCGCAGGTGGAGTATCCGGCGCTGGATTTCGGCGATACCCGGCGCGAACTGGCGGCCATCGCCAAGGCGGCCGATCCGCATCATCCGCTGGGCGCGTATCTGATCGATTCGGCGCATAGCTGGGGCCTGGCTGCCGGCCTGCTGGAGTCACTGGGCACCTCCGCAGTCAGCGACTACTCGGCGCAGCTGTTCGGCGTGCCCGACGACCCGATGCCGGGCAACGGCCCGAGCACGCGCGAGGCGGCGCGGCACTTCATCCAGATCGCGCGGGAGCTGGACCGCGAATTGCTGGCGCCGGAAGAGCAGGTGCCGGTGTCGGCGACGGCATTACGCATGCAATTGCAGAACGATCTGGATGCGTTCTTCGAAGGCCGCGTCATCACGGTCACGCTGGATCCGGATCTGCTGGCCAAGGCGGCGGCCGGCGCGCATCGCATCCGCCTGCGTAGCGGCGCCACCTTCAGCGATTACGACCGCGCGCAGTTGTTCCATCACGAAGCGCTGGTGCATTCGCTGACCGCGCTCAACGGGCGCGCGCAAGTGCACCTGCCCAGTCTCGGCATTTCCTCGCCGCGTACCACCGCAACGCAGGAAGGCCTGGCGACCTTTGCCGAGCAGATCACCGGCAGCATCGATATCGAACGCATGAAGCGTATCAGCCTGCGCATCGAGGCAATTGCGATGGCGCGCTCGGGCGCGGATTTCATCGAGGTGTTCCGCTATTTCACCGCAGGCGGGCAGAGCGCGGCGGAAAGTTTTTCCTTGGCGCAGCGTGTGTTCCGCGGCGTGCCGACCTCCGGCGGCGGCGCCTTCACCAAGGACACGGTGTATCTGCGCGGGCTGGTGGCTGTGCACACCTTCTTCCGGCATGCCTTGCAGCGCGACCAGCTGCAGCTGTGCCGGTATCTGTTCGCGGGCAAGATGGCGTTGGGCGATGTGGCGCGCTTTGCGCCGTTGTTCGACAGCGGCGTGCTGGTCGCACCGCGCTGGTTGCCGCCGTGGGTGAGCCGAGTCAGCGGGCTGGCCGGCATGCTGGCGTTTTCGTTGTTCGCCAATCGCATCCGCATGGATCAGCTGCAGCCGCCGGCAATGAACGTCTGACGCTTGCTGAGCGGCCTGTGTGCAGTTGCCGCGTCAGCGCGGTGGCGCAGCGAACCTGCCGCAGGCGCGGGTCGGGCCACACCGTGCGATGCATGACGCATGCCTGGCATTACGTTGCCGCCAGTGCAAGGCGCTGAACCGTAAGCATCGTGCCGACGCGTTCTACACGATGTTGCAACGGGCTGAACTGGACACTGGTCGCCTCGCCCGAGATGGGCAATGACACGAGGCAATGCAATGAAAATCCTGATGGTGCTCACTTCCCACGACCAACTTGGCGATACCGGCAAGAAAACCGGCTTCTGGCTGGAGGAATTCGCCGCGCCGTACTACGTGTTCAAGGATGCCGGCGCAGACATCACCCTGGTCTCGCCCAAGGGCGGCCAGCCGCCGCTGGATCCCAAGAGCGACGAGCCCGACGCACAGACCGACGCCACCAAGCGCTTCAAGCAGGACGCCGACGCGCAGAAGGCGTTGGCCAGCACGCAGCGCCTGGCGGACGTCAAGGCCGACGACTTCGACGCGGTGTTCTATCCGGGTGGCCATGGTCCGTTGTGGGACCTGGCCGAAGACGCGGATTCGATCGCGCTGATCGAAGCGTTCGCCGCAGCCAACAAGCCGCACGCCCTGGTGTGTCACGCCCCGGGCGCCCTGCGCCGTGTCAAGGGTAGCGATGGCAAGCCGCTGGTCAACGGCCGTCGCGTCACCGGCTTTACCAACGGCGAAGAAGAGGGCGTGGGTCTGACCAAGATCGTGCCGTTCCTGGTCGAAGATGTGTTGACCGAACTTGGTGGCCGTTACGAGAAGGGCGCCGACTGGGGCGTGCACGTGGTCACCGACGGCACGCTGATCACCGGCCAGAATCCGGCCTCGTCCGAAAAGGCGGCCGAGGCGTTGCTCGAGTTGTCGAAGCGCTGATTCTGCGGTTGTCCCATGGTGATGCAAGGACGGCCATCGGAAAGACAGCGCGGCGTTTGATCTGGAGCGGCGAACAGAGCGTAGCGATCATTCGTCAGCGGGGTGCGAATGGTGCGGAGCAACCGGAGTGTACGCGTGGTACATCCCAGTGCCGACCGGCGGCCGCATCCATCCGACAGTGAGCGCAGCAGTTTTAGCGACTTTCGTGGTGCACTTTCGGAATACCGCAGCATTCGACACCCCGACGCAATCAAGTGCTTGCAACCAAGCACACCGACCATCCAGATTGGCTCTTGCCCGCCTACCGTCGCGGGACCTTATGCGGCATGGATGCCGCGTAAGAGCCTACAAGGACGTACTTGCGGCGTGTCCCGCGATGGTGGGCGGGCAAGGGCCCTGCAGCGAGGTCAAAGATCGTCCGCTCTGCACGCACTGCAGAACTGCACGTCCTGTTTCAGGCAATACGCTCCAGCCAGCGCACCGCATAAGCCGGCAGCACCAGCCGCATGGCATCGCTCAGCGATTCGGTAGCCGCCTCGCTGCCATCCGCAAACATCTTCCACCGGCCGTCCCCAAGTGCGGCAAGCTCCACCGTCAGCGGTTGCTCGCCGAAGTTGTGCACGGCCAGAAAGTCATCGCCACGGGTCAACGCAAACAGACGTGAATCGCCCAGCGCAACGCTGCCCAGCGCCTGAGTGGCAGCCAGTGCGGGAAGCGCGGCACGTTGCCGGATCAATCCACGCAACCGGCGATACACCGTGCCGCTCAGGCCGCCGGAATCTTCGCGCTGTGCTGCGAGCTGCCAATCCATTGCCGGGCGATGCAACCAGCGACCTTCGTGCCGACGCTGCGGATCGTCGCGGTAGTCGATATCGTTGGGCAAGGCGAGTTCGTCGCCCATATAGATCAACGGCACGCCCGGCATCGCCAGTGCGATGGCATAGAGCAGCACCAATCGATCCACCGCCAGGGTCAGCGCCACTGCATCGCCCGACTCTTGCGCGGCTTGAATCCCAGCAAGCGCGGCGGCCATGCCGTTGGTGCCGTGCACGCCGTCGCCACTGCTCTGGAAGCTCTCGCCGCGCGCGTAACTGCCTGGCACCTGGTTGGCATAGAAGCGCGCGACATCGCGCAACGCGAACGGCGGCTGCGCGGCGTTGCCTGCGGCTTCGTGCTGCAGCACATTCCAGCCGATGTCGTCGTGGCAGCGCACATAGCTCAGCCACGCGCAGTTGGCAGGCAATGGTGGACTATGCGCGATGACGTTGTGCAGGATGTCGCCGCGTTGCAGCGCCAATGCCGACCAACCGGCCGCCATCAGCGTGCTGTGATAGGCCAGATGGCATTCGTGACCCTGGTCCTCGCCACTGCCGAAGTAGGGCGGCAACTGCGTCATCGGCACGATGGCTTCGGCCTTCATCACCACCGACGGCGCAACGATGTCGGCGACCGCGCGCAGCGCCACCAGCAAGGTGTGCGCCTCGGGTTGATTCATGCAGTCGGTGCCGGTGCGCTTCCACAGATACGCGGTGGAATCCAGACGGAAGGCCTCCACACCCAGATTGGCCAGCTGCAGCATCGCCAGCGCCATCTCGCCGAACACCGCCGGGTTGCTCCAGTTCAGATCCCACTGATAGGGATAGAACGTGGTCCACATCCACTGGCCGGTGTCGTCCACCCAGGTGAAGTTGCCGGGTGCGGTGTGCGGGAACACTTGCCCCAGCGTGGTTTCGTACTGGTCGGGCAGGGTGCGGTCGGCAAAGTGATGGTAGTAATCGAGATAACGCGCATCGCCGGCACGCGCCGCCTGCGCCCAGGCGTGGTCGTCGGCGGTATGGTTGAGCACGAAATCCGCGCACAGGCTGATGCCGGCCTCGCGCAGGCGTGTGGTCAGCGCGACGAGATCGTCGTTGCTGCCCAGGCTCGGCTCCACCTGGCCGTAATCGCTGACCGCAAAGCCGCCATCGTTATCGCCGGCGCGTGCACGCAGGAACGGCAGCAGGTGCAGATAGCGTACGCCCAGCTCCTGCAGATACGGCACGCGTGCGGCCACGCCCTGCAGCGTGCCGGCGAAGCGGTCCACGTACGCGCTGTAGCCCAGCATGTGTTGCTCGCCGAACCAGCCGGGCTGGCGCGCGACGTCCAGTTGTTGCAGCGGCTGCGGGCGCTGCTGCGCCTGGGTGCCCAACGCAGCCAGCCACTGCGTCAACCAGGACGCAGTGTCGGGGCGTGCGCCGTACAGGGCGTGCAGCGCATCCAGTAGACGCGGCGCATGCCGATCGAAACGCGGCAGCAGCGCGCTCGCACGCTGCGCATCCAGTGGCGCGGCAAAGGCCGCGCGCAATGCAGTGAAATCGGTGGGGGAGGTGCTCATTGGCAAGCGCCGGGACGAACCCGGCGAGGGGTCCTTAGAAGTCGTAACGCAGGCTGATGCTGGTGGTGCGGCCGGCAATCGAGCGCGCGCGGATGATGCCGTTGGCCGGGATGCTGGCGTCCTCGGCCTCGGTCAGGCCGAAGGTGTTGAACAGGTTGTTGACGTTGAGCGCGACGGTGAGTGCGTCGGTCACGCGGTAGTCGCCGAACAGGTTCACCTGCGTATAGCCCGGCATCTTCAGCTGATTGGAGTCCTGGGTGTAGGCATCGGTGGTGCCGATCAGGTTGACGCCGAACTGGTAGCCGTCGCCGCGATAGCTGGGCGTCAACTGCCACACCACATCGGCCTGGCGACGCGGCACGTTGCCGGTGTTTTCCGGAGTGATCTGGTCCTTGGAAATCTCCGCATCGGTCCAGGTCAGGCCGCCGTTGACGGTGAAGCCTTCGTGGCGGTAGCTGGCTTCCAGCTCCACGCCGTTCGCCTGGTAGCTGCGGTTAAAGAAGCGCTGGCTGGTGACTTCGAAGTTCTGTTCCTCGGTGCGCGCCGAGAACGCGGTGGCGAACAGGCTCAGGCCGTCGCGGCGCCACTTCAGGCCGGCTTCGGCCTGGCGGACCACGTTGACGCCTTCATCGGAGGAGACCGAGCCGTCGTCGCGGATCACGCCGAACAACAGGCGGTCGGCATTGGCGCGTGCGCCGCGGCTGATGCGCGCGAACGCGCCCAGGTCGTCGTTGATCAGGTAATTGCTGCCCAGCGAATACGACAGGTAATTCCAGTCGTAATCCACCGGCCGTGCATTGGCGGTATCGACCGTGGCCACGCGCTGTTCCACCGGCTGGATCACGCCATCGCCGTTGACGTCCAGGTTCTGCGCGATCGCGGTGCCGTTGTAGTTGCCGCGTGCATCGCCCATGTCGTAACGCAGGCTGCCGTCGATGCTGAACTTGCCGCTGTCGAAGGTCAGTGCGACGTACGGCGCGTTGACGTCGTAGCGCACGTCGTAGCTGCGGGTGATGCAGCAATCGCCCCAGAACGGGGTGCCGTACGCGTACAGGCCGTTTTGCGAGCGCGACACGCCGCTGGCATCGACCACGTTGAGCAGGCGCGAATCGCGGCCCAGGCTCTGCACGTAGGAGTTCCAGGTCCAGTCCATGTCGATGGTCTGGCGCGAGCTGTAGTAGCCCATGCGCAGGGTGAGCGTGCGGCCGTCGCCGTCGAACGCGCGCGAGACGCTGAGGTCGTTGGTGACGTTGCCCAGGTCGTTGATCGCCACGTTGAACAGATGCGTGCGGATCGCGTTGCCGGTGTAGGCCTGGCCGGCGTCCGGGCCGCTGGCCTGCACCAGTTGCGCGCCGGCGCCACCGATGGACGCGGCGAGCGTGGCGGCATCGGTGACCTCGGCCGGGAACGGGCTGACGAAGCGGCCGCTGTTGTCGGCGATGCGGAACTTCTCGCTCAGGTTCCAGCCGCTGCCCAGGTCGAACCAGGCCTCCGCGCCGATGGTGCGCGAGATCGGGTGCATGCCGTCGCCCAGATCGGTGCGGCGCGGCTGGTTGTTGCCGTCCAGGCCCACATCGGTGCGGAAATTGCGGCTGTACAAGGTGTCGTTGCCCGGATCGAAACCGGCAAAGCCACCCAGGTCCGGCGAGCCGTCGCGGCCACGCACGGAGGTCGGCACCGGCAGATAACCGGCGGCGCGATCGTTGAGGTATTTGCCGTAGACGCGCACGTAGCCGTTCTCGAACAGCCGGGTCAGGTTGGCCTTGAGCTGGCCGCCCTTGTCGGTGGTGTAACCGGCATCGCGCACGCCATCGCCCTGGCGGAAGAAGCCGCCGATGTTGAACTGCCAGTTTTCCGCGAACGGCGCGCCGTAGTCGAAGTCCACGCGGGTGTTGTCGTAATCCAGGCCGCGGCTCACGCCGACGCTGCCGCCTGCGGTGTCGCCGGTCTTGCTGATGAAGTTGATGATGCCGCCGGGCGCATTGCTGGTGAACGTCGATGCCGAGCCGCCGCGGATGGCTTCGATGCGGTCCAGGGTGAAATCCGAGCGCAGGAAGATGTCCGAGTTGCCGAAGGCGATATCGCCGAATTCCATCACCGGCAGGCCGTCCTCCTGCAGCTGCAGGAACTTGGCGCCGCCGGAGGCGACCGGCAGACCGCGCACGGCGATGTTGGCGTTGCCTTCGCCACCGCTGGATTCGGAACGGATGCCGGGGATGTTGCGGAAGATTTCGGCGGTGCTGCGTGGCGCCGACTGTTCGATCGCCTCGGCGCCGACGGTGCTGACCGAGACGCTGGACTTCAGCTTGGTGGTGGCGGTGGAGGTGCCGGTGACGAACACCGAATCCAGATTGACCGCGGCGCTGTCGGCGGCCGGCGGCGTGACGGGTGCGGCCGTGGTCGCGTCCTGCGCCAGCGCGGCGGGCGCGCACAGGCAGGAGGCGACCGCGCAGGCCAGGGCATGCAGGCGCAGGGTGTGCAAGGTGGACATTGCGGTTCTCTCTCTCACGGATGGTGGTGTGCCGACGCCTGCATCGTCCCCTCCCAGGGAGCGGCCGTGTGGCCTGCAGTGCGAGCGCAGTAATACGCCCGAGTACAATCGATTGCAATCGTGCGCTGCAGCATTGTTCCTGGTCACGCGCGCTCATGTATCGACAAGCGAAAACGTGTTGCGGCGCAGCGTTACAATCGATTGCAACGACGGCAGGGTACAGTGCGCTGCGGCCACTGGGAGCCGCACCGATGCCCAGGGCTCTGCATGTCGTCGACCGCTACTCCGTTCTCCTTCGCGCGCATCCTGGCGCTCAACGCCGGCTTCTTCGGCGTGCAATACAGCTTCGGCCTGCAGCAGAGCAACATGAGCCCGATCTACAACTATCTGGGCGCCGATCACGCGAGCCTGCCGTACCTGTGGCTGGCCGGGCCGATCACCGGGCTGGTGCTGCAGCCGTTCGTCGGTGCGTGGAGCGACCGCTCGGTGACCCGCTGGGGCCGGCGCATGCCGTACATGGTGCTGGGCGCGCTGGTGTGCAGCCTGTGCCTGCTGGCGATGCCGTTCAGCACTGCGCTGTGGATGGCGGTGTGCCTGCTGTGGATCCTGGATGCGGCCAACAACGTGGCGATGGAGCCATACCGTGCGCTGGTCAGCGATGTGCTGGCGCCACCGCAGCGGCCGCTGGGCTATCTCACCCAAAGCGCGTTCACCGGGCTTGCGCAGACGCTGGCCTATCTCACCCCGCCGTTGCTGGTGTGGATGGGCATGAACCAGGACGCCGCCAATGCGCACCACATTCCCTACGTCACCATCGCCGCCTTCGTGATCGGAGCGGGGTTTTCCGCGGCCTCGATCCTGCTCACCGCGCGCAGCGTGCGCGAGCCGGTGCTTGCACCGGCAGAGATCGCGCGGATGCGCCAGACCGGTGCCGGCCTGGGCGCCACCGTGCGCGAAATCTACGGCGCCCTGCGCGCGATGCCGTCGACCATGCGCCAGCTAGCGCCGGTGATGCTGTTCCAGTGGTACGCGATCTTCTGCTACTGGCAGTACATCGTGCTGTCGCTATCGACCAGCTTGTTCGGCACCACCGAAGCCGACTCGCATGGCTTCCGCCAGGCCGGCCTGGTCAATGGGCAGATCGGCGGGTTCTACAATTTCGTCGCGTTTCTGGCCGCGTTTGCGATGGTGCCGGTGGTGCGCCGCATCGGCCCCAAGTACACGCATGCGGCCTGTCTGGTCGCGGCCGGTGTGGGCATGTGGGTATTGCCGGGCATCCAGGACCGCTGGCTGATGCTGCTGCCGATGATCGGCATCGGGCTCGCCTGGGCCAGCATGATGGGCAACCCGTATCTGATGCTGGCCGACAGCATTCCGCCCGAACGCACCGGCGTGTACATGGGCCTGTTCAACCTGTTCATCGTGCTGCCGATGCTGATCCAGATCGTCACCTTGCCGCTGTACTACGCGTGGCTGCTGCACGGCGACCCGCGCAACGTGATCCGCCTGGCCGGCGCGCTGATGCTGGCCGCCGCAGTGGCGATGCTGTGCGTACGCGTCCGCAAGCCCAGGGCCGTGGCGGCCTAGCCGCGACGCTTTACGTCTGTGTTGCTGAGTACTGAAGCAGCCGACTGCGATCGCGCCGGCAGCAACGCGTAGTTGCGCACCGCACGCCAGCACGCACGCTCTTACGATTCCCGATTCCCGATTCCCGATTCCCGGCCTCAAGCCGACTCACGCACCACCAGCTTCACCGGCATCTCCACCGACTCCACCGCTTCGCCGCCGATCAGCGCAAGCAGCCGGTCCACCAGCAGGCGCGCGGCCAGCCCCAGATCCTGCCGTACCGTGGTCAACGGCGGTTGGCTGTAAGCGGCCATCGGAATATCGTCGAAGCCCACCAGCGAGATGTCCTGCGGCACGCGATGCCCGGCTTCGACCAGCGCGCGGATCGCACCGACCGCGATCACGTCGGAGGCGGCGAACAGCCCGTCCGGCGGATCGGTCTTCTTGAGCATGGCGCGGGTGAGGCGGTAGGCGTCTTCGCTGAGGAAGTGGCTGCGCGCATGCAGCCGCGTATCGAATTCCAGCCCGTGCCGCTGCAGCGCATGGCGATAGCCGGCAAAGCGCGGTGCAACCTCCGGCAACTGGTCGTCGCCGAGAAAGGCGATGCGGCGACGGCCGCTGGCGATCAGATGGTCGGTGGCCAGCGCGCCACCCTGGAAATTGTCGCTGCCCACGCTGATGTACGACTGCCCGTCGATGCGGCTGCCCCACACCGCCATCGGCAGGCCATCGCGGGCGGCTTCGTCCAGCGCGGCATGTTCGGAACTTTGTCCCAGCACGATCACGCCATCGGAGCGGCTGCCGCGTGCGAGTTGTTCCACCCATCCGTCCTGATGCCGGTCGAGCTTGGACAGCAGCATGCTGTAGCCGCGCCCGGTCAGTTCTTCGGCCAGCAGCGCCAGCATCGTCATCATGAAAGGATCCGACAGCGGCTGATCCAGCGCGTGCATCATCGGCACCGCCACGCTGACCGTGTTGGAGCGTTTGGCGCGCAGGCTGCGCGCGATCGGATCGACCTGGTAGCCGGCATCGGCGGCAATCTGCTTGATGTAGGCACGCGTCCGCTCGGCCACCACCGGGCTGCCGGCCAGGGCGCGCGACACGGTGGATTCGGACACCCCCGCCATGCGGGCGATGTCGGCCATCTGCGGGCGGACACCCGGCGTGGCGCGTTCTGAAGGTTTGGCCATGTCAGCGCAGTGCGGAAAAACCCGAGTGTAATCAGTTCGCGCTGGAGGCGGGTTGATCGATGCAGTGGCGGTCGCTTGCGCGTGCTGGTCAGGCGCCATCACGCACCTGCATGCACGCGCAGGGTAGGCGCGGCGTGCCTGATAGCGGCAACGACTATCGTGAGGTTGTAGAGCAGTTGAGGCTTCGGAGTGGCGAAGCTTCAGAACGGTGAGGCTTAAAAACAATGAGGCTTCATAGCGGTGAAGCTTCACCGCTATGATCAAAGTCTGCGCTTACTGCCCGGCTAGCGCAGTCGGTGTTCGGAACCGGCATGTCGCGTTCGCACAGTCCGGCTCGGATGCGTCGTCCATACTCACATGACGACCGCGCTACGTTGCGTAGCGGCTCTCAGCCCATGTACAGACCGCCATTGACTGCATAGTCGGCGCCGGTCACGTAGGCCGCTTCATCGGAGGCGAGCCAGGCGCAAAGACCGGCGACTTCGGCCGGCTTGCCGAGCCGGCGGATCGGTACCGAGGTGGCCAGGCGGTCGAGCACGTCGGGCGGGAAACTGCTGATCGAGGCACTGGCGATGTAGCCCGGCGAAATGGTGTTGACGGTGACCCCGCGCGAGGCGACCTCCTGCGCCAGGGCGCGGCTAAAACCATGCATCGCCGCCTTGGCGGTGGCGAAATTGATCTGCCCGATCTGGCCCTTGTGCGCACTGACCGAGCCGATGTTGACGATGCGTCCCCAACCGCGCGCGGTCATGCCGTCGACCACCTGCTTGGTGATGTTGAACAGCGAATGCAGATTGCTGGCGATCACCGCGTTCCAGTCGTCGCGGCTCATCTGCCGGAACAGGGTGTCGCGGCTGCCGCCGGCATTGTTGACCAGCACATCGATCTCGCCGACCTCGGCCTTGACCTTGGCGAAGGCGGCCACGGTGGAATCCCAATCGGCGGCATTGCCTTCGGAGGCGACGAACTCGAAGCCCTGCTCGCGCTGCTCGCGCAACCAGGAGGTCTTGCGCGGCGAATTGGGCCCGCAACCGGCGACCACGGTATGCCCGCTGCGTGCCAGCTTCTGGCAGATCGCGGTACCCACGCTGCCCATGCCGCTGGTGACGTATGCGATGCGAAGTGTCATTGCTTGAACTCCTTCGGAGTTGGGAATGGGGAATCGGGAGTGGGGAATCGATCGAGCAGGAGCCGCCTTTGCGGTGTCTGGTCTTCCATGTGGAAGTCAGTAATCGACACGACAGCACAGCGCCGCCCTTACGATTCCCCACTCCCGATTCCCCATTCCCGGCGGGCGTCAGCGCGCCAACGGAAACAGGCCAAACACCAACCCGCCCGCCAGCATCAGCAGCGAAATCAGCACCGCCCACTTCAGCGTGAAGCGTTGATGGTCGGCGAAGTCGACCTTGGCCAGGCCGACCAGCAGATAGGTCGATGGCACCAGCGGGCTGAGCAGATGCACCGGTTGCCCGGCCAGCGAGGCGCGGGCCATTTCCACCGGGGTGATGCCGTAGTGGCCGGCGGCTTCGGACAGGATCGGCAACACGCCGAAGTAGAACGCGTCGTTGGACATGAAGAACGTAAACGGCATGCTGACGATCGCGGTGATCACCGCCAGATACGGGCCCCAGCTGTCCGGGATCACCGCCAGGAAGCTGCGCGACATCGCTTCGACCATGCCGGTGTCGGACAGGATGCCGGTGAAGATGCCGGCGGCGAAGATCAGCGACACCACCGACAGCACGTTGCCGGCGTGATTGACCAGACGACGGCGCTGCTCGGCCAGGTTGGGGTAGTTGATCATCAGCGCCAGCGCGAAGCCGATCATGAACAGCACCGGCATCGGCAGCACGCCGACCACCAGGGCGGCCATCAGCGCCAGGGTCAGGGTCAGGTTCACCCACAGCAGCTTGGGCCGCTTCATGTCCTCGGTGTCTTCCACGCGCGGCAGCGCATCGCTTTCTTCGGGGA
Organism: Xanthomonas arboricola pv. populi; assembly: GCF_002939945.1. Lineage (GTDB taxonomy): Bacteria > Pseudomonadota > Gammaproteobacteria > Xanthomonadales > Xanthomonadaceae > Xanthomonas > Xanthomonas arboricola_A. The sequence continues at coordinate 74,479 of NZ_MDEB01000005.1, forward strand.
TGCCGTTGTCCAGCCAGTTGCCGTCGGCGGGCAGGCGCACCACGCCCAGGCGGCGCCGTTCGCGCATGCCCAGATACCAGGCCAGCGTGAGGATGCCGGCGATCGCCAACGCCATCGCCGGCACCAGCGGCACGAACACATCGGCCGGATCCACATGCAGGGCGGTGGCGGCGCGCGCCGTGGGGCCGCCCCACGGGGTCAGGTTCATCACGCCGCTGGCCAGGATGGTCACGCAGGTGAGGTTGAGCGCGTTCATGCCCAGGCGCTGATACAGCGGCAGCATCGCCGACACGGTGATCATGTAGGTGGTGGAGCCATCGCCGTCGAGCGAGATCAGCATCGCCAGGATCGCCGTGCCCATGACGATCTTCAGCGGATCGCTCTTGACCAGGCGCAGGATACGGCCGACCAACGGATCGAACAGGCCGGCATCGATCATCACCCCGAAGTAGAGGATGGCGAACATCAGCATCACGCCGGTGGGCGCGATCTTCTTGATGCCGTCGAGCATCATCTCGTTGATGCCGGTGCCGAAGCCGCCCAGCAGCGCGAACACGATCGGTACCGTGATCAGAGCCACCAGCGGCGACAGCCGCTTGCTCATGATCAGGTACATGAAGGTGATCACCATTCCGAAACCGAGCGCGGTCAGCATGCGGGCACATCCTTTGAGGCGTACAGCAGGGGGAGAGTGGAGCGCGCCGCTGCGCAGGGCATGCAACGGCGATGACGTGGGCGCAGATCGTGCGCGGCGGCTGCGCGCATCGTCGTGTCTCGAACAGGCCGCTGGTCCCGCGGCGCCGGATCAGCAGCGACGACAACAGCGCCACGCTTGCGCAGCGCAGCGCGCCCGGTGCTTGCAATCGCCTTGACTCCTGGTGCGCGCATGCACGTCATCAGAAGTCGTACTGGAACCGGCCGGTCACCGCCAGCGTGTGATCGACCACCGCATCGGCCATGCGGTCGCGGTTGCGGCTATCGATCACATTGAGCATCACGCGCAGATTCGGCTTGAAATACCAGTTGCCGCCCAGCGTCCACGATTGCGTGCTGGCATCGATGAAATCGGGTTGGCCATCCAGATGCTGATCGCCGCGCATGTAGTCGTAGCGCAAGGCCAGCTCGAACGCGCCGGAGGGACGATTGGGCGTCTTGATCCGGCTGAAACGTCCGGTCTTGCGGTCGTAGCCGCGCGACTCGCCGGTGACGAACCAGCTGACCAGGCCATAGCTGGCCAACACCTTGGCATGCTGGGAGCCGTCGTCGAGCAGGCCGCCGCTGAATTCGCTCTGCCACGACCATGGGCCCAGCACTTCGGCGTATTCCAGCGACCATTTGTCGAAATCGGTATCGCGGCCATCGGCAAAGCGCGCCAGGGTGATGCGGCTGTTGTTGGCCAGATCGTTTTCCGGGCGTGGACGGATCAGCAGGGGCGCCGCACCGCCGCTGCCCGGATGCGAATAGCGCTCGTGCGCCAGCGACACGCCCAGGTGGCGCAGCCGCGCCTCGCCCATCTCCGGTGCGAAGGTCAGCCGGGTGCCGAGCGCGCCGCCCTTGGTGGACGAGTTGTCGATGCTTTCCAGGCTGTAGGCCGCGGTGGACCAGGTTGCATCGGGACGATTGGCCTGCCAGGAGATCGCCTTGCGGTAGATCGGCGCCAGCGTGGTGGCTGCATAGCCGCGTTCCAGGAACGGGCCGTAGTTGGAGCCGGTGCGATCGTCCAGCGAGAAGTACTGCTTGAACTGGCCCACGGTCAGCGTACCGGCGGAAAACTTCCTGGCGATATACACATCGCGTGCCAGGATGCCGCGGCTGCCGGACTCGTATTGCAGGCCGGCAAATTCCGCTTCGGCCTTGTAGGTGAAGCCGTAGAACGTGCCCGCCACGTCCAGCCACACGCGGCGGAACTGGGTGTCGTTGCGCTCGGGCGTGCCGCGTTCGTCGTTGTCGAACATGGTGAAGTCCCAATGCACGCGCCCACCCACCTCGGCGGTGACCGGGCCGTCGCCCTCGGCCGCCTGCGCCGCCGGGGCCAGGCACAGCGCAGCGCAGGCGGTGAAGACGCGCAGACGCAAGGTGTCGTTGCTCACAGACCCTCCCAGGTACATGTGTGAATCAGGTTCAGCGATGCACCGCACAGGCACACTGCGGCGCGTTGGCAGCAGCCTAGTCCGGCGAAGCTGTCATGGACCTGTCGTTGGCGCGGGAATGGGGAGTCGGGAATGGGGAATCGCAAGAGCGTTAAGAGCTTTTGTCCGCGAGGGCTGTTACCTTCCGGCCGCGGCCAACCGCCGTTCCGATTCCCCATTCCCCACTCTCGATTCCCGCCCAATGCGCCTGCTGCTAGTCGAAGACAACGCCGACCTCGCCGATGCCATCGTGCGGCGCATGCGCCGTAGCGGGCATGCGGTGGATTGGCAGTCCGATGGGTTGGCGGCGGCGAGTGTGCTGCGCTATCAGAGCTTCGATCTGGTGGTGCTGGATATCGGCCTGCCCAAGCTGGATGGGTTGCGTGTGCTGGCCGGGATGCGCGAGCGTGGCGATACCACGCCGGTGCTGATGCTGACCGCGCGCGACGGCATCGAGGACCGCGTGCAGGCGCTGGATGTCGGGGCCGACGACTACCTGGGCAAGCCGTTCGATTTCCGCGAGTTCGAGGCGCGTTGCCGCGTGCTGCTGCGGCGCAATCGCGGGCAGGCCAGCGAGGTGGTGCAGATCGGCGGGTTCGTGTTCGACAACGCCGCGCACACGCTACTGCTGGACGGCGTGCCGATCGAGTTGCCCAATCGCGAATACCGCTTGTTCGAGATCCTGATCGGACGCCTGGGCCAGGTGGTGGGCAAGGACGAGATCGGCAACGGCTTGTTCGGCTTCGACGACGATGCCGGGCCGAACGCGATCGAGCTGTATGTCGGCCGCCTGCGTCGCAAGCTGGCGGGCGCGCCGCTGCGCATCGTCACCGTGCGCGGCGCCGGCTACAAGCTCGAAGACGCCGATCCGCATGCGCCGGTGGAGCCGGGCGTCGATGGCTGAGCCGCGGATGGTGGCACCGTCGATCCGGCGCACCTTGCTGCTGTATCTGGGCAGCCTGTCGTTGCTGGGCGCGGTGGTGCTGTTCTTTGCCGCACGCGATTACGGTGAGCGGGCGGCCAACCGCTCCTACGATCATCTGCTGGTGTCCTCGGCCCTGTCCATCGTCGACAGCGTGGCGCTGGTCGGCGGCGACTGGCAGGTGGATCTGCCGTACGCCTCGCTGGACCTGCTCGGCATGGCACCGGAAGACCGCGTGTTCTATCGCGTGTTCGATGCGCAAGGCCGCACCATCACCGGCGAAGAACGTTTGCCGTTGCCAGCGCGCGCGCCCGGCGACGAGCGCCCGGTCCTGTTCGATGCCGACTACAGCGGCGAGCCGGTGCGCTTTGCGGTGGTGATGCATCGGGTGGCATCGGCCTCCGGGCAGGGCGAGGTGCGCGTGCAGGTCGGTCAGACCCGGCGGGCGCGCGATGCGGTGGCGCGCGATGTGGTGCTCAACGCGCTGGTGGCGATCGGCGTACTGTCGCTGCTCGCCCTGGGCCTGGTGTGGCTGGGTGTGTATCGCGCCCTGCGCCCGTTGCAGCGTATCGAGCGCGACCTGTCGCGGCGCGAGCCCTCCGATCTGAAACCGCTGAGCGTGCCGGCACCGCAGGAGATGCAGTTGATGGTGACCGCGCTCAATCGCTTCATGGCGCGGCTGTCGTCCAGCAACGAAACCCTGCGCGCCTTCATGGCCGAAGCCGCGCACCAGATGCGCACGCCCCTGGCCGCCTTGCGCGCGCAGGCGCAACTGGCGATGGACGACGACGACCCGCGCGAGATGCAACGCAGCCTGGTAGCGATCGAGCGCAATGCCAGCCATATGAGCCGGCTGCTCAACCAATTGCTCAGCGACGCCAGCGTGATCCACCGCGCCAACCTGCAGCGCTTTGCCACCGTGGATCTGGCCGAGGTGCTGCATCAGGCCTTGCACGAGGCCTTGCCGCGCAGCGACGGCGCCCCGCGTGTGCACCTGGCGATCGACCCGCAACCGGCACTGCTGCGCGGCGATGCATTGCTGCTGCGCGAGGCGCTCAAGAACCTGATCGACAACGCCTGCAAATACGGTGCCGGGGCGCCATTGCAGGTGGCGCTCACCAGCGACGGCAGCCACCACGTGCTGACCATCGCCGACCACGGCCCCGGCATTCCCGCCGCCGAGGCCGAGCGCGTGTTCGAGCGTTTCGTCCGTGGGCCGGATGCACCGTCCGGCGGCGCGGGGCTGGGGCTGGCCATCGTCAAGCGCGTGGTCGAAGCGCACGGCGGGCGCATCGATCTGAGCAACCGCGTCGGCGGCGGGCTGATCGCCTCGTTGCATTTTCCTGGAGGGACGCGGTGATGCGCATGTTGTTGCTGATGGTGGTGTTGCTGGCACATGGCATCGCATGCGCGGCGCCCGGCGATGTACGGGTGTTTCCCGCGCACGGCCCGATGCAGGCGCAATTGCGCGTGCAAGGCTCCACCGATCTGGAGGTGTTCGGTGCGGTCATCCAGGACTACCAGCGCCTGCATCCGGGTACCGAGGTGATCTACGAAGACGTGATCGCCTGGAACATCTACGAGCGCTATCTGCATCCAGGCAAGGCCACGGCTGCCGCCGACATGCTGATCAGCGCCAGCATGGATCTGCAGACCAAGCTGGTGAACGACGGTCACGCGCTCGCGCATCGCTCCGCGCAGACCGAAGCGTTGCCGGCGTGGGCGCAGTGGCGGCACGAAGTGTTCGGCATCAGCTACGAGCCGGTGGCGATCGTCTACAACACGCGCAAGCTGGCGGCCGCGCGGGTGCCGCGCACGCGCCGGCAGCTGCTGGCTTTGTTGCGCGCGCCCGACGCGCCGCTGCGCGGCCGGGTCGGCACCTACGATGTCGAGCGCAGCGGCGTGGGCTATCTGTTCGCCACCCAGGACGGGCAGGTCGGCAGCATCGCCGGCGCGTTGCTGGCCGCGCTGGGGGCAAACCAGGTCAGGCTGGAAGAACGCACCGGCAGCTTGCTCGACCGCGTCAGCCGGGGCGAGCTGCTGCTGGCCTACAACGTGCTGGGTTCCTACGCGCAGACGCGCATCGACGCCGGCGCGCCGCTGGGCATCGTGCAGCCGCAGGACTACACGCTGGTAGCCTTGCGCACGGCGGTGATCCCCAGGACCGCACAGCATGCGCCGGAGGCGCGCAGGTTCCTCGACTACCTGCTCTCGCCACGCGGCCAGCAGGTGCTCTCGCGCGAGGCGCGGTTGATGCCGATCCTGCCGGCCGCAGGCGGGCGTGGCGGCTCGGCGCAACCGCCATTCCGTCCGATCCCGCTGGGCCCGGGCCTGCTGGTGTATCTGGACAAGCTCAAGCGCCGGCAGTTTCTGGACGCCTGGCGGGCCAGCACCCAGCCCCCGCGCTAGGGCGAGCGCTGAGGACCTTTGCGAACGGCTGCGCGCCAGCGCGGCGTGCGCTGCGGGCCTTGCGTGTGCGGGCGTGGAGGCGGCAGCCTCCACGCACGTGCTGGCTGCCCGACGGGCCTGACGCCGGCGCAGCGGGTTGGAGGTGGACGCCCGGGCGCGGGAAACCGGCGCAGCCATGTGCCAGACTTGGCGCATGGCCGATCTCACCATCCTCGTCGCCGACGACCACCCGCTGTTCCGTGCCGCCGTGATCCATGTGCTGCAGCAGACCCTGCCGCAGGCCGATGTGGTGGAGGCCTCCAGCGCCGCCACGCTGAGCGCGATGCTGCGCTCGCATCCACAGGCCGAGCTGGTGCTGCTGGACCTGGCGATGCCGGGCGCACACGGCTTCTCGGCGCTGTTGCACGTGCGTGGCGAGCATCCGGACATCCCGGTGGTGGTGATCTCCTCCAACGGTCACCCGCGCGTGATCCGGCGCGCGCAGCAGTTCGGCGCGGCCGGCTTCATTCCCAAATCCACCCCGGCCGAATCGATCGGCACTGCGGTGGCCAGCGTGCTGGAGGGCGGCACCTGGTTCCCGCCGATGACCGCCGAGCGCTCGGAGGCCGACGCGCAACTGGCCTCCAAACTGGCCCAACTCACCCCGCAACAATTCCGTGTGCTGCTGAGCCTGGCCGACGGCCTGCTCAACAAGCAGATCGCACACGAACTGGGGCTGGCCGAAAATACCGTCAAGGTGCACGTCACCGCGATCCTGAAGAAGCTGGACTGCTACAGCCGCACGCAGGCGGCAGTGCTGGTCAAGGCGCTGGAGCCGGAAGGCGAGGGCTGATCGCTGCGGGCCAGCGGCGCCGCGGATCGCAGTCGGCGCGGGTTTTCAGCGACCAGACGCATTGGAGCGTTGACTGTGCGCATGCGCTTGCTCAGTTGCGCAACTGCAGCTTATGCGCCCCGTAGATGAGCTGCTGCGCCATGGGCCGGCCGATGAAACGCTCCGGGAAGATCGGCGCCAGCGCGCTGATCTGGTTCAGCCGCTCCAGTTGGTCGTCGCTCAGGTCGATGGCGAGCGCACCGAAGTTGTCCTCGGCCTGCTGCAGCGTGCGCGCGCCCATCACCGGCGAGACCACGGCCGGATTGCGCAAGGTCCAGGCCAGCGCCACCTGCGCGCGCGAGGCGCCCAGTTCGTCGGCGACTGCACCGACCACATCGGCGATGTCCAGCGAGCGTGCATTGAGATGCCCGGTCGAGGCGATCACGCCCTTGCGGCTGTTCGAGACCTCTGCCGCGTTGTCGTCGGAGAGATCGGCGCGGCTGTATTTGCCGGTCAGGATGCCACCGCCCAGCGGCGACCACGGCAACACGCCCAGGCCCAGCTCGCGTGCCATCGGCAGCAACTCGTGTTCGACGCTGCGCTCGACCAGGCTGTATTCGATCTGCAGCGCCACCAGCGGCGACCAGCCACGCAGATCGGCCAGTGTCTGCAACTGCGCCACCCGCCAGGCCGGGGTGTTGCAGATGCCGAGGTAGAGCACCTTGCCCGACTGCACCAGATGCTCCAGCCCGCGCATCACTTCCTCCGGCGAGGTGGTGAAATCCCAGGCGTGCAGATACAGCAGGTCGATGCGGTCGGTGTCGAGCTGGCGCAGGCTGGTCTCGACCGAGCGGATCAGGTTGAGGCGATGATTGCCGCCGGAATTGATGTTGTCCGCATCGCGCGCCATGGTGAACTTGGTGGCCAGCACGAAGCGCTCGCGGCGGTCCTTGAGCAGCGTGCCGAGGATGCGCTCGGCGCCGCCGTTGGTGTAGTTGACCGAGGTGTCGATGAAGTTGCCGCCGCGGTCTGCATACGCATCGAAGATGCGCCTGGCTTCGCCCGCATCCGCGCCCCAGCCCCAGGCTTCGCCGAAGGTCATGGTGCCCAGCGACAGCGGCGAGACGCGCAGCCCTGAGCGGCCGAGCAGGCGATAGTGGTCCAGCGACAGTGTCTGACTCATGCGGTGTGTCTCCCGATAGTGGCGTGATGCGTCTTGCGATGCACTGTGCCGCGGGCCGTCGGGTCGGCGTGAGCCCGGTGATCCGGCATCCTTGCCCGATCCTCCGGATCGTCAACGCAGCATCGTCACGCAGCCGCAGCCGCAGCCGCAGGCATGCATTGCAGCGTTCGATTCGATGTGCGTGGGGCGCTGCGGCGTCGATTGCAGGGCGCCAACGAACACGCACGTAGCGGGCGCAGATGCGCCCTTCTGGGGTGGCGATTGAGCGACCAAGATGCTGATATCCGCGACTGCGCTGGAGGGCCCTTGCCCGCCCACCATCGCGTGACACGCTGCAAGTACGTCCTTGTAAGCCCTTACGCGGCATCCATGCCGCGTAAGGTCCCGCGACGGTGGGCGGGCAAGGACCAGTCGAGATGGTCGGTGCGTATGGTTTTCAGCAAAGCAACCGACTAGCTCTCTGGTGCGGTGTCCTTGCCGCTTGCGGGACCGTGTGGCGGCATGGATGCCGCCACTGAGCCTCCACAGATGGATTCACGGCGTGTCCCGTGAGCGGCGAGGGCGCCGCGCATTCGACCGACTTGGCAGTTGACTGCCTCTAAACGACGCGACGAATCGGCATCCATGCGCAGCAGCACGCGTGCGCGGGCGTATCGTGCGCGCGCTGCCGACAATCACGCCACGCCATCAGAAATCCAGCGAATACCCCAGCGTAATGGTGCGGCCACGCCCGGCAAAGTAGCGCAGCGGTTCGACCAGGGCCGATTGCGAGTAGTAGGTGATGTACTGCTTGTCGAACAGGTTGGACACGCCCATGCGCACCGCACCACGCGGCAACGCATAGTTGAACGTCGCATCCACCAGCGTGTAGCCGCTGAAGCGCTTGTCGGCCTCGTCGAAGGATTGGCTGAAGGCGTGCTGGGCCTGCACGAACGAGGAGAACGTCGGCGTCCACTGCGCCGACCACGAGGCGATCACCCGATTGGGCGCCACGTTGAGCCCATCCAGGCGTGCGTCCAGCTGTCCATCGTTGTCGCTGTCGTAGCGGCCACGGGTGTAGGCGTAGGACAGGCGCAGGCGATGTGTGGCATCCAGGCGATAGCCCAGGCTGGCATCCACGCCCTGCACGCGGGTCTTTTCGCGGCTCATCATGAAGGCGCCGTTGATCGGTATCACGCGCGTGCCCAGGTCCGAGTTGGACTGGAAGTAGCTCAGGTCCGCATCGAAGGCGCCGCGCGTGAGGCGGGTGCCCGCTTCCACGCTCTTGGTCAGGATCGGCTCCAGCGTGCTCAGGTTGGCCACACGCGTGCCTGGCGTGTTGATCGCGCGCAGCACGCGGCCCACGTCCGGCATGCCGAAGCCTTCGGAATAGCTGGTGAAAAAGCTCACACCCTCGAACGGCGTGTAGACCAGGCCGGTGTTGTAGAGGGTCTGGTTGAAGTCGAGCGTGCCGCCTTCGACAGCGACGCGGTTGTAGCGCCACAGCGTCTGGTAGCTGTCGATCTTCAACTCGGCTTCTTCGCGGCGCACGCCGGCGTGCAAGGTCAGCTCGGGCAGCAGCTTGTATTCGCCCTGCACGAACAGCGACAGGTTGCGGTAGTCCGACTCGGGCACATAGGTGCGCCCGGTGCCGTAGAGATCCTGCTTGCCGGTGTCGGCCAGCAGGTCGACGCCGCCGGTGAGCTTGAGCCGGCTGTCGAGCAGGTCGTCCCTGGTCAGGCTGATCTTGCTGCCCCACTTGGAGGCGACCGAACGCGATTGGTCGTACAAGCTGCCGACCGGTGCGATGCGCGGATCCTGGAACGTGGACGAGTTGTCGGCACCGAACAGCCCTTCGAATTCCTGGTTGAACACCATCGCGCTCAGCTGCATGCCGGCCAGATCGTCATGGGTGTACGACAGGCTGGAAGTCAGCACATCGTTCCAGGGCGCGGTGCCTTGCGGGGTGCCGCGCACCGAGGTGGTGGGCAGGCCTTGCGCACGGTTGCCGGGGATGCCGATGTAGTCGTTGTCGTTCCTGATGCGGTAGCGGTTGACGCTCACGCTCAGGCGCTGCGCGTCGGTGAGCGCGTAGCCGAGCTTGGCCAGCACGTCGTAGCTCTTGGACGTCATCAGGTCGCCCTGGGTGTTGTCGGCGCCGATCGGCCGGCCTTGTCCATCCACAGACAGGCCTTGGTCGCTATAGCTGGCCGAGAACAGGTAATCGAGCTTGTCCGAGCGGCCGTCCACGCGGTAGCGGGTCTCGACGCTGGTGGTTTCCGCACGCGTTTCGGACGTGGGCGCGGTGGCCTGCACGTCGATGTGCTGGTTCAGCGAGCCGTCCTGCGGGCGCCGAGTGATGATGTTGATGGTGCCGCCGGTGGCGCCCAGCCCGTTGATGGCATTGGCGCCCTGGATGACTTCGATGCGCTCGACCATCGCATAGTCGATGGTGTGCGCTTCGCGCCCGGTGGGGCGGATCGGATTGGACTGCGGCACGCCGTCGATCAGGATTAACGGCGTGCGCCCGCGCAGGGTCTCGCCGCTGCCGTTCATCTTGCCGCGGCTGGGCGTGTACGAGGGAATCAGGTTGGCGAGCACGTCGGAGGAGTTGCTGGAAATCGTCAACTGCTGCCGGATCTGCGCCTTGTCGATGATCAGCACCGTCTGCGGCGACTCGGCCACGGTCATGTTGGAGCGCGAGGCGGCGACCACCACGGTGTCCAGTGTGTCGGTGACGTCCGATTGGGCGGAAGCGGTGGCAGAGGCGAACAGGCAGAGGGTGGCAACGAACGGCATGCCGGCCGATCCGGACACAGGAGATTTCATCGGGCAAGGAACTCCAAGGCGCAGCCGGCAGAGAGGCGAGACATGCACGGCACCGCGAAAGCAACGGTTAAATGGGAATCATTATCGCTATTCTAGCAGGCGCGAGCGCCCGACGTTGGGCGTGCCGCTCCGTGCCGAGTTGCGAATGCGCAGGTCGGTCCTGAGCGGCGCGCGCGTTACCGCTCTCGATCAATTGCCATGCAGCGCTGGCAGCCGGGCAAACTACCCGCGCCGCAACAACATCTGGGTGACCAGCGCGCGCAGCGCGGGCGGGCGCACCGGCTTGGTCAGGAATCCCCAGCCCAGGTCGAGCGCATGTTCGCGCAGCGCCGGGTCGGGTTCGGCGGTGACCAGGATGACGCGCGGTTCGCGTTGCCAGCGTTGCACCAACTGCGGCAGCAACATGGGGCCGTAGTGCTCGCCCATGCGCACGTCCAGCAACAGCAGCTCCGGCACCTCGTCGGCGTTGGCGGCGGCCAATGCCGCGTCGGGGCCGCCGGCAAAGTCCACGCGGCATTCCCAGCGTTCCAGCAGGGCGCGGCTGGCTTCGCACACGCGCGGGTCGTCGTCCACGCACCACACGCGGCAGCCGTGCAGGATCGGGTCGTTGGCGTTTTCTGCGGTGGTGGTGGTGGGCGGCGGCAATTGCCTGGCGATGGCCGCGCGCTCGCCCAGCGGCACGGTCACCGAAAACACGCTGCCGTTGCCCAGTGTGGAACGCAGGCCGATGCGGTGGCCAAGCAGCCGGCCGATGCGCTCGACGATGGCCAGGCCCAGACCGGCGCCACGATCGTTGGCCACGCCGTCGTCCAGGCGCCGGAATTCCTCGAAGATCTCTTCCTGCAAGGCCTCGGGAATGCCGGGCCCCTGGTCGTGCACTTCGATGCGCAGCCAGCCGCCGCGACGACGGCAGCCGATCAGCACGCGCCCACGCGGGGTGTAGCGGATGGCGTTGGATAAAAAGTTCTGCAGGATGCGCCGTAACAGGTTCTCGTCGCTCAACACCACCGCGGAAGTTGGCACCGAATCCAGCAGCAGGCCGCGGTCTTCGGCAAGGATGCCGAACTCGCGGGCCAGGGTTTCCAGCAGCGGGGCGATGGCGAAATCGCGCACCTGGGTCTTCAGGCTGCCGGCCTCCAGCCGCGAGATGTCCAGCAGGCTGTTGAGAATGGCGTCCTGCGCGGCGAGCGCGCCTTCGATGTTGTCGACCACGCGCGCGCTGCCGGCCTCGCGCACCTGCCCGCGCAGGACCGAGACGAACATGCGCGCGGCGTTGAGCGGTTGCAGCAGGTCGTGCACGGCCGAGGCGACGAAGCGGGTCTTGTAACGGTTGGCGCTCTCGGCCTCGCGCTTGGCGGCGGCCAGGTCGCGGGTGCGTTCGGCCACGCGGTGTTCCAGCGCATCGGCCAGCGAACGCAGTTCGCGCGCGGCGTTCTTGTAGCTGGTGATGTCGGCATAGCTGGTGACGAACCCGCCATCGGGCAGCGGATTGCCGCGGATTTCCAGCACGGTGCCGTCTTCCTTCTCGCTCTCGCGCATATGCGGTTTGCCGCTGCGCAAATGGTTCAAGCGGCGTTCGATCGCCGCCTCGATCGGCCCCGGTCCGAGCAGGCCACGGCGTGCGTTGAAGCGGAACAGGTCTTCGATCGGGCGGCCGATCTTGAGCAGTTCGGGCGGGAAGCGGAACAGTTCCACATAGCGCGAATTCCACGCCACCAGCTTGAGCGCCTCGTCGATCACCACCACGCCTTGCGGCAGATGTTCCAGGCTGCGGCTCAAGCCGGCATTGGCCTGTTGCGCGGCGGTGACCACCCCATCCTGCGCGGTGCGCAGTTCTTCGGCATGTTGTTGCAGCAGCGTTTCCAGTTCGTGCCGGCTGCGCTGACGCAGGGCGGACAGGCGCCGCCGCTGCTGCACGAACAACCACAGCAAGGCCAGCGCCAACCACGCACCGGCCGCGGCGATCGCAGCGGCGCGGCCGGCCGCCGCGCTGGCGCGGGTGTCGTGCAGCAGGTGCAGGCGCCAGCCGCTTTCGGGCACCTCCAGGGTCTGCCACAGCACCGGGCCGGCGAGCGGTGGATCGCTGACCTCGGCCAGCACGCCACCGTTGCCGGTCTGCTCGATCAACCGGCGCCGCAGCGGCAGCAAGCCCTGGTCGGCGTATTGGCGGGTGCTGCGCAATTCGCTGCGGTCGCGCAGGCTCAGCGGTACCAGCATGCGGTAGCGCCACTGCGGGCGGCTGGCCAGAAAGACCACCGCGTGCGCGTCGGAGGCCAGCACGATGTCCGGGGTCTGCAGCCACTCGCGTTCCAGCGCGGCCAGTGCGATCTTGATCACCACCACGCCCTGCACCTGGCCGCCGGCATCGACGATGGCCTGCGACAGGAAATAGCCCGGCTCGCTGGTGGTCATGCCGATGCCGTAGAAACTGCCGCTGCCGTTGGACAATGCCTGCTGGTAATACGGGCGGAAGGCGTAGTCCACGCCCACGTTGCTGCGCGCCCCGCGCCAGTTGCTGGCAGCCAGTGCAATGCCGTCGCGGTTGATGAGCGTCAGCGTGGAGGACTGGGTGACGTTGTTGGCGCGCTCGAGTTTGCGATTGAGCTGCTCCACCTGCACGGCCGACAACGGGCCGGACACGGCCGCGCGCAGTTCCGGGTCCAGCGCCAGAATCTGCGGCAGCGTGCGATAGCGATCGATGCGTTGCTGCAGGGCCTGCGCGTACAGGCGCAGCTGGCGCCGCACGGTGGCGCTTTCTTCGTGCAGGGCGTTCTGTTCGACAAAGTGGCCGGCCGCCACCATGGCCACCAGCATGCCGCCCAACACGATGGTCAGGGTGAGCAGCAGACGGCGGCGTTGCGAGGCGTACATGCCGACAAGTATGGCGGTGCGCCGCTGCATCGTGCAGTTATCGGCACAGGGCCTGCGTCAGGCGCCGACACGGCAGCGCCCGCAAACGACTGCGGCCGCATCCCCAAAAGGATGCGGCCGCAGGGGCGCTTGCGCTGGTTTGGGTTACCGCCTTTACCGCGTTGAAGCGGTCAAGCGAAAGCAACCTGCGGCCGACAAGGCCCGCGTCACCTCTGCGCGATAACGCTTAGAACTGCACCTGCGCGCGCAGTTCCATCACGTGCGGGGTTTCATGCACGCCGTTGCGCGAGGAATCCACCCAGCTGTAGTTGGCCTGGAACTTGAAGTGGCTGGTGAGGTACCAGTTGGCGCCGATGGTGGTGTCGTGCTGACGGCCGCCGCTGACGCGGTTGTCTTCCAGGTCCAGGCGGCTGTAGCGGGCGGTCAGCTCGACCGCGCCGTAGTCGTGCGCCGGCTTGATGTTGCCCGGTACGCCGCCGGCATAGCTGCGCGACTCGCCGGTCAGCGTCCAGGTGCCGTAGAGGTATTGGCCCTGCGCGATGTAATGCGGCAGGTTGTCGTTACGCGCCACCTCGGCGCGCAGCGCTTCGCTCTGCAGCGAGAACGGGCCGTGGATCCACACCGCTTCCACGCCGGCGCGGATCACGTGGTCCACATCGAGAATGGTGCCGGTGTCGATCAGGCGCACGTCGGTCAGACCGGCTTCCGGGCGGGCACGCAGGCGCACGCGCGGGCTGAACGACACGCCGCGGCCGTCGCTGAAGCCGCGCGGGTTTTCCACCGAACCGGCCACGCCCAGGTGCAGCACGTTGCCTTCGGCCTTGAACGGGGTCCAGGCCGCATGCACGGCCTGGGTGGTGCCCGGGTTGTCGCCCTGCAGATCCTTGCCGCCGTAGGCGCCGGCCTGCAGCAGGTACTGCTGGCGCTCCAGCGTCCATTCCACGCCGGTGCGACGGCCCTGGAACACCGCCTGGATCGGCAGGCCCAGTTCCATGAAGCTGCCCGCACGCGAGCTCTGCACCGCTTCCAGACCCACCGGCACCTTCATGTAGCCCAGCCGCACGCGACCGTAGTCCTGGCCGAACAGGGCCTTGGTCTCGACACGGAAGAACACGTCCAGCCACAGCTTGGATTCGAAGTCGAAATACACCATGGCGTCGTAGACGCCCTTCTTCTTGAGGGTGGCGCCGAATTCCTTGCGGCGGAAGTCGGTGCGGTCTTCCAGGCGGTCGTCGCCGGAGAAGTTGTTGTCGTCGTAGGCGTAGTTGCCGGTCAGGCCGAGCTCGGTGCCATCACCGAAGGTGTACTTGGTGGGCCAGTTTTCCAGCGAGGTGGCCGCATTGGCGGCAACGGGCGCGGCGGCGATGGCCAGCGCGAGAACGAACGGATTGAGGCGCATAGGTGTGGTCTTCGGCAATGAAAAGGGGCCGGGCGTCCTGCCATGGCGGTCGCACTGAACAGCTTCAGCAAGCGCGCAGGTTCCGGACGGCCAACAACACAGGAATCGGTGTCTGCGTTAAACGGAATTAACGGCCGGTGGTGGCGCGGCTGAAGTGTAAGGCGACGTTCAGCCCGGGGACAGTGCGTAGTACCAATGGGCTATCGGCTCGGGCTGTGACGTACGGCCAGAATGCCCGCACCGGGTGCCTGCCTCAGGCACCCTCTATGTTCCCTCGGAGTGGCGTCATGCACATCAGCAAGCCTGCCGGCCCCTTGCCGGCGCCCGTCCCGTTTTACCGTCAGCTGTATTTCCAGGTGGTGGTGGCGATCGTCCTGGGTGCCCTGCTGGGCCACTTCGAGCCGGCTTTTGCCGAAAGTCTCAAGCCGCTGGGCGATGCCTTCATCAAGCTGGTGAAGATGATCATCGCCCCGGTGATCTTCCTGACCATCGTCACTGGCATCGCCGGCATGACCCACCTCAAGACGGTGGGCCGGGTCTTTGCCAAGTCGATGGCCTACTTCCTGTTCTTCTCCACGCTGGCGTTGATCGTGGGCATGATCGTGGCGCACGTGGTGCAGCCCGGCGCCGGCATGAACATCAACCCGGCCGAGCTGGATCAGGCCGCGGTGCACAGCTACGTGGAGAAGTCGCACGAGCTGACGCTGACCGGCTTCCTGATGGACATCATCCCGGCCACGCTGGTCAGCGCCTTCGTCGATGGCAACATCCTGCAGGTGCTGTTCGTGGCGGTGCTGTTCGGAATCGCGCTGGCGCTGGTCGGCGAGCGTGGCCGCCCGGTGCTGAGCTTCCTGGAAGCGCTGACCGCGCCGGTGTTCCGCCTGGTGCACATGCTGATGAAGGCCGCGCCGATCGGCGCGTTCGGTGCGATCGCCTTCACCATCGGCAAGTACGGGGTGGAATCGCTGGTCAATCTGGCCTGGCTGGTGGGCTCGTTTTACCTGACCTCGCTGTTCTTCGTGCTGGTGATCCTGGGCATTGTCTGCCGTCTGTGCGGCTTTTCGGTGCTCAAGCTGATCCGCTATCTCAAGGCCGAACTGCTGCTGGTGCTGGGTACTTCCTCGTCGGAATCGGCGCTGCCCTCGCTGATGGAGAAGCTGGAAAAGGCCGGCTGCGAGAAGTCGGTGGTGGGCCTGGTGGTGCCGACCGGCTATTCGTTCAATCTGGATGGCACCAACATCTACATGACCCTGGCCGCGTTGTTCATCGCCCAGGCCACCAACGTGGACCTGAGCCTGGGCCAGCAGATCACCCTGCTGGCGGTGGCGATGCTCAGCTCCAAGGGCGCGGCCGGCGTGACCGGCGCCGGTTTCATCACCCTGGCCGCCACGCTGTCGGTGGTGCCGGACGTGCCGGTGGCCGGCATGGCGCTGATCCTGGGCGTGGACCGCTTCATGAGCGAGTGCCGCTCGCTGACCAACTTCATCGGCAACGCGGTCGCCACGGTGGTGGTGTCGCGCTGGGAAAATGCGCTGGACCGCGATCAGCTCAAGCTGGTGCTGGATGGCGGCTCGCCGCCGCTGCAGGCACCGGTGGCCTCGACCGACGCCGTCGCCCCGATCAGCGCGCGCTGATGCTTCCTACGGCCCTGTATTCCGTCGGCGCTGCCGGCGGGATGCAGGGCCGTTTCCGCTTCCAGCCAACACCGGCCGCAACGCACGACGCGTTGCAGCATGCGATCTTCCTGCTGCGGCGACAGCTGCGCGACAGGCCCTTGTTCAGGCAGGAGGGTAGAATTCAGCCCTCCTGCGCCTTCGAGACCCACACAGCCGATGTCCAACGACGACTTCAAACAGGCCGCCCTCGACTACCACCGCCAGCAGCCGGCCGGCAAGATCAAGGTCACCGCGACCAAGCCGATGCTGACCCAGCGCGATCTGTCGCTGGCGTATTCGCCGGGCGTGGCCTTCGCCTGCGAGGCGATCGTCGAGGAACCCACCCAGGCCAGCGAGCTCACCGCACGCGGCAATCTGGTGGCGGTGATCACCAACGGCACCGCGGTGCTGGGCCTGGGCAACATCGGCCCGCTGGCGTCCAAGCCGGTGATGGAAGGCAAGGGCGTGCTGTTCCAGAAGTTCGCCGGCATCGACGTGTTCGACATCGAGATCAACGAGAACGACCCGGACAAGCTGGTCGACATCATCGCCAGCCTGGAGCCGACCTTCGGCGGCATCAATCTGGAAGACATCAAGGCGCCGGAGTGCTTCATCGTCGAGCGCAAGCTGCGCGAGCGCATGAACATCCCGGTGTTCCATGACGACCAGCACGGCACCGCAATCATCGTCGGCGCCGCCGTGCTCAACGCGCTGGTGGTCACCGGCAAGAAGATCGAAGAGGTCAAGCTGGCCACCACCGGCATGGGCGCGGCCGGCATCTCCTGCGTCAACATGCTGGTCTCGCTGGGCCTGAAGCCGGAGAACATCCTGGCGCTGGACCGCGACGGCGTGATCCATACCGGCCGCACCGACCTGGACCCGGACAAGCAGCGCTACGCGCGCGACACCGACAAGCGCACCCTGGCCGAGATCGTCGAGGGTGCGGACATCTTCCTGGGTCTGTCGGCGGCTGGCATCCTCAAGCCGGAAATGGTCGCCAGCATGGCGCGCCAGCCGGTGATCTTCGCGCTGGCCAATCCCAACCCGGAAATCACCCCGGAAGTGGCCAAGGCGGTGCGTCCGGACTGCATCATCGGCACCGGCCGTTCGGACTACCCGAACCAGATCAACAACGTGCTGTGCTTCCCGTATCTGTTCCGCGGCGCGCTGGACGTGGGCGCCACCGGCATCAACGAGGAAATGAAGATCGCCTGCGTCAAGGCGATCGCGGCGATGGCGCGGCGCGAGGCCTCCGACCTGGGCGCGGCCTACGGCGGCGAGACCCCGAGTTTCGGCCCGGAATACCTGATTCCGCGTCCGCTGGACCCGCGTCTGCTGGTGGAGCTGTCGTCCGCCGTTGCGCAGGCGGCGATGGATTCGGGCGTGGCCACACGCCCGATCACCGACATGGAGGCCTATCGCGACAAGCTCGGCCAGTTCGTCTACCGCACCAGCCTGATGATGAAGCCGGTCTACGACCGCGCGCGCGCCGACAAGCAGCGCGTGGTGTATGCCGAAGGCGAAGAGGAAGTGGTGCTGCGCGCGGTGCAGAGCGTGGTCGACGAAGGCCTGGCGTTGCCGATCCTGATCGGCCGCCCGGACGTGATCGAGGCGCGCATCGAGCGCATGGGGCTGCGCCTGACCGCCGGGGTGGATTTCGAGATCACCAATATCCTCGACGATCCGCGCTTCAACGAATACTGGCAGTACTACCACGCGCTCACCGAGCGTCGCGGCGTGACCGTCACCGCCGCCAAGGAACTGATGCGCTCGCGTCCGACCCTGATCGCGGCGGTCATGGTGGCGCGTGGCGAAGCCGATGCGATGCTGTCGGGTGTGGTCGGCCGCTTCCACAAGAAGCTGGGCTACGCCCGCAGCGTGATTCCGCTGGAGCCGCGGGTGAGTTCCACCTCGGCGATGACCGGCGTGATCAATCAGCTGGGCGTGTTCTTCTTCCTGGACACGCATGTGCAGGAAGACCCGACCGTGGAGCAGGTGGTCGAAGCGACGCTGCAGGCCGCGTACCGCCTCAAGCTGTTCGGCATCGAGCCCAACATCGCGCTGCTGTCGCACTCCAACTTCGGCAGCCACGACTCGCGCGATGCGCTGAAGATGCGCCAGGTGCGCGAGGCACTGCTCAAGCGCAAGCCCGAGCTCAACATCGACGGCGAAATGCAGGGCGACACCGCCTGGGACGAGGCGCTGCGCAAGCAGATCATGCCCAACAGCACGCTCAAGGGCCGCGCCAACCTGTTCGTGCTGCCGAACCTGGAGGCGGCCAACATCGCCTACAACCTGGTGCGCGTGTTCACCGACGGCGTGGCGATCGGCCCGATCCTGATGGGCATCTCCAAGCCGGTGCACATCCTCACCACCAGCGCGACCTCGCGCCGGGTGATGAACATGACCGCGATCGCGGCGGTGGATGCGCAGATCCGCCGGCAGCGCGATGCCGAGAAGAGCGCTGCCGAAAAGAGCGGTAGCTGAGATCCACTCCCGCCCCCGGGAAAACACCGAAAACCTGCCCGCTAGCGGCACCAGACGCACCGCTTCAAAGCCCCTCTCCCGTCGGGAGAGGGGTTGGGGTGAGGGTACGGTTCACCAGAGTTGCTGACGTTGCAGCGGAGCCTTGCTCCCGCAGCACGCGTGCGAATCCGCCGATTGCGTGAGCGAGTGCCTGCGTCCTGCAGCAACCTGTCTGCAAGAAGCAGCGCAACCAGCGATGCGAGACCTGCGCCTCAACGCGCCGCAGGTTCAGCCCCCAACAACTCGATCTCCGCCAACTGCACGCTCGCGGGCGCGCTGAATCGCAGCCGATATTCGGCATATGCGCCAGGCGTGGCAATACGAAACGGCCGCGTCTGCAACCGCCATTCGAACGTCTCGTCACGGCGCTGATCGACGACCTTCCACGCACCATCTGCCGTACGCGCTTCCAACGTCCATCCACTCGCCGCAATCGCCGCGTTGCCGCTGGTCAAGGTGTAGAGCGTCGGCGTGCCGCGCGCCATGCCGCTGAACGTCAGCGTCGATGTCGATGCAACTGCGGCGACCGTCCCCGCATCGTCGTCATGCAGTGCCGCGACATCGTCACCATCGGCCAGCGCGATGCGCGCCGTGTCTCCGAGCACATCCCGCAACGGGGCAGGGCGCTTTCCCGCCGGGGTCAGCGACGGCGGCGCATCGTCCGGCCCGGTGCCCCAGCGCGAGGGCATCGGCCCCATGACGAAGTCCAGCGTCGCGCCCTTGGCGATGTCCGCATGCGGCAACCAGGTCTTGCGCCAGGGCGTGCCGTTGACCTTGAGCGATTGTACGTACACGTTTTGCGGCGAATTCTGCGGTGCATTCACGGTCAGCGTCCGGCCATTGGGCAGACGCACGCTGGCCTGCGTGAATAGCGGTGAGCCGATCGCATAGTCCGGTGCGCCCATGCGCAACGGATACAGGCCCAGCGCCGCGAACAGATACCACGCCGACATTTCGCCGTTGTCCTCATCGCCGGGATAGCCCTGGCCGATCTCGCTGCCCAGGTACAGGCGCGCCAGGATCTCGCGGGTGATGCGTTGCGTCTTCCATGGCTGCCCGGCGTACAGATACATCCACGGGATATGGTGCGCGGTCTGGTTGCTGTGCGCATACATGCCCATACGCACATCGCGCGCTTCGGTCATCTCGTGAATGGTGCTGCCGTAAGAGCCGGCGAACCTGGCCTCGGCGGTCTCGGGGGTGGCGAAGAACGTATCCAGCTTCGCTGCCAGGCCTGCGCGTCCTCCATACAACGCGGCCAGGCCTTGCCCATCGTGCGGTGCGGTGAACGCAAACGTCCAGCCGCTGGACTCGGTGTAATCGTGGCCCCAGACGCGCGGGTCGTACTGCGCCGCGTCCACGCGCCAGTTGCCGTCCGGTGTACGGCCCTGGAAGAACCCGATCGCCGGATCGAACAATGCCGAATAGCCCGCCGCGCGGTGACGAAAATACACTGCCTCGGTCGCGTAACGCTCGCGCGCCGTGGCCGTTTTCGCCTGCCTGGCCAGCGCCTCGGCCATGTTGGCGATACCGAAGTCATTGAGCGCGCCTTCCATCGACCACGACATGCCTTCGTGCGTGTCGGTATCGGCGTAACCGCGAAAGGTCGAACGCGCCATGCCCTTGCGGCCGACGTGTCTGTCGGGAGCCACCACGGTCGCGTTCTTGCGTGCGGCAACGTATGCCTCGGCCGGGTCGAAGCCCTGCACGCCCTTGAGCCAGGCATCGGCAAACGCGACATCGGAACTGGTGCCGACCATCAGATCGGCATAGCCGGGCGACGACCAGCGCGCCACCCAGCCGCCCGCGCGCGACTGCTCCAGAAAGCCTTGCACCAGCGCACCGGCATCGTCGGGTGCGAACAACGCGTACGCCGGCCACGCGGTGCGAAAGGTGTCCCATAACCCGTTGTTGACATAGACCCGGCCGTCGCGGATCGGCGCAAAGCTGCGCACCGCACTGCCATCGATGTTGTCGTCCGACCAGCTGCTCTGGCTGGCGTAACGCCAGTCCGGTGCGCTGGCGCTGCCGACATTCTCATGGCCGGAGTTGGGATACAGGTGCAGTCGGTACAGATTGGAATACAGCGTGGTCTTCTGGTCGGCGGTGGCGTCGGGCACGTCCAGGCGTCCCAGCAACGCATCCCAGGCCTGCTGCGCACGACCGGCGACCTGCTCGAGCGTTGCCTGCGGTGCGATCTCCAGGGCCAGGTTGTGCCTGGCCTGATCGAGCGAGATCAGCGAGGTGGCAATGCGCATCTGCACCTGCCGCGCGCTGCCCGCATCGAACTTGATCCAGCCGGTGGGCCGGCCGGTGTCGCTCAGGCCGCTGGTCTTCCACGGCGTGTCGAAGCTGGCATGGACATACATCCGCGTGGCGCCGGTCGACAGTCCGCTGCGCACATCGGTGTAGCCGGAGAGCGTCTGTGTCGCCGCATCCAGGCGCAGCGCGCCACGCGCGTCCACATTGTCGAACAGCAGATTGGCATCGCCCTGCGCCGGGAAGCGAAAGCGGAACAACGCGGCATGATCGGTCGGCGCGATCTCGGCGTGGATCCCGTTGTCCAACTGCACCGCGTAGCGATAGGGACGCGCAGTTTCATTGGCATGCGAAAACGCCAGTGCACGTTGTTTGCGATCGGCTGGTGGCACGCCGGTCGCCAGCGACGGCATCACCTGAAAGGTCTGGCGGTCGCCCATCCACGGGCTGGGCTGATGGCTGAGCGACAACGCCTGCAGGCGAGGGCGATTGTCAGTGTCGTTATGTTCGTTCCAGCGATACAGCCAGGTCAGCGTGCCCGCATCGGTCACCGGCGTCCAGAAGTTGAAGCCATGTGGCACTGCGGTTGCCGGAAAATTATTGCCGCGCGAGAACGTGCCATTGGACTGCGTGCCGCGGGTGGTCAGCACCCAATCCGAAGGATGCGTTGCCTGCGTCAGCGGCACCTCGGCAAGGGCGATATCGTCGATCCAACCCATACTGGTCGCGCCTGCGGGCGGCGCAACGTCCAGCTCGATCGCACGCACACGTCGCCCACGCAGGCCGGGCACCTCGCCCAGCCGCACCGCCTTGCGCGCCCATTGCTGCGGATACAGCGTCTTCGACTCGCCTTGCGCCTGCGCACCGAGCGCGATGCCATGTTGATCCCGCGCGGCGCTGGCAGACACGCGCGTGCCGTCGTCCAGCAGCAGATCCAGGGACACATAGGTCGATGCCGCATGCTCGTTGCCCACACTCTCCGGCAATACCAGCCACGACAGCGTCGTATCGGCGCCGATCGGGGCATCGCCGGTAAACAGGGTGCGCCGCCCACCTGCAGCATGACTTCGATACCGCACCGCATGTGCACCGCTGTAGCCGGCGTTGGACTTGGCCGCATACGGCGCGGCCGGGCCGGTGCCGATGGCAATCTGTACATCGCCAGCCGCCGCGCTCACCGGCAACGGTTGCCCGGGCTCGAACGAACTCGACAACCCGGTCGCCGCACTCACCGACAGCGGCGCAGCGCAGCCCAGGGCAACAGCCAGCCGGAGCCACAGGTCACGTGGATGCAGCAGCACAGCAGACGAGGTCACGTGGCGATATCTCCTTGGGTGCGATGCCGCAGGGCAGGTCCGGCCGAGTGCTGCGGGCGATCCGGACACGGGGCGCAGGCGCGGGGTGGTGCGCCATGGTCAGGCGATGATAAGCGCGATGTCCGGGTGTGGTGGTCTGGCGCTGCCGGACCGGCAAGGTCGCAGCCCTGCCGGACCTGCCGCATCTCTCAAGGTTGCCGGCGCCCGCGCTGGCGCCGAGACCATCCCCACCCGAAACGGCGTCGCCCGCTCAATGGGCCGATCACCACGCAGGCTGCTAGAATCCGCGCTCTGCCTTTGCCTCTACGATCGTGCCGCCATGAGCCAGACCGCCACCGCGCCCGCCAATGCCGAATCGCGCTACACCGTGCATCGCGGCGATCTGCCGCTGAGCTGCCCGACGCCGCAGATGGCGTTGTGGAACTCGCATCCGCGCGTGTACCTGCCGATCGAAGACGAGCCCAACTGCGAAGCCAAGTGCCCGTACTGCGGCGCGCTGTTCGTGCTCGCCGACTGATCCTGGCCGGATGCACCGCCTGACCGTGGTGCAACTGCTGCCGGCGCTGCAGTCCGGCGGCGTCGAGCGCTCCACCCTGGAAATCGCCGCTGCGCTGGTGCGCGCCGGCCACCGCGCGGTGGTGGTGTCGGCCGGCGGTCGCCTGGTCCAGCCGCTGCTGGAGGCGGGCGGCGAACATCTCACCCTGGAGATCGGGCGCAAGTCGCTGCTGACCTTGCGCCATGTGGTCGGCCTGCGCCGGCTGTTCGCCGAACTGGGCGCCGACATCGTGCATGCGCGTTCGCGGCTGCCGGCCTGGCTGGGCTGGTACGCGTTGCGCGGCATGCCGCAGGCCACACGGCCGCGCTTTGTCACCACCGTGCACGGGCTCAATTCGCCCAGCCGCTACAGCGCGGTCATGACCTACGGCGAGCGGGTGATCTGCGTTTCGCAGACGGTGCGCGAGTACGTCTGCACGCACTATCCGCAGACCGACACCGCGCGCTTGCGCACGATACCGCGCGGTGTCGATATCGCGCAGTTTCCGCGTCGCCCGCATCCGGATCGCCGCGCGCGCACCTGGGCACAGAGCATGCTGCCCGGTTTGCCGGCCGATGCGCCGCTGCTGCTGCTGCCCGGGCGCGGCACGCGCCTGAAGGGGCACGCCGACGGTCTGCAACTGCTCGCCGACGTGCGCGCTGCCGGTGTGCCGGCGTGGTTGTGGCTGCCCGGCGCGCGCGAGCCGGGCCGCGAAGCCTATCTGCGCGAGCTGGAAGCCGAGGCCGCCAGACTGGGCGTGGCCGAGGCGGTCGCCTTCACCGAACCCACCGCACGCATCGCCGAGGCCTATGCCGCCAGCGATCTGGTGCTGCAGCTGTCGCGCAAACCCGAGGCCTTCGGCCGCACCGTGGTGGAGGCCTTGTCGGTGGGCCGGCCGGTGCTGGGTTGGGCGCATGGCGGCGTCGGCGAGCTGCTGGCCGAGTTGCAACCCGGCGGCGCGGTGCCGGCCTTCGACACCAAGGCCTTGCGCACCCAGGCGCTGCAGTTGCTGCAGCAGGCGCCGACACCGCCCGCCGTGCTTCCCTATACGTTGCAGGCCATGCAAGCGGCCACCCTGAAGGTCTATGACGAACTCCGCCGCTGAGGCCATCCCTCCCGCGTCCGTGCTGACGCCCGATGCAGGTCGCTGGGCGCCGCTGTGGGTGATCCTGTTCGTGGCGCTATGGCCCACGCCCGGGCTGGCCGAGACGGTGTTGTCGCTGGGCGCGCTGTTCGCCGCGTATCGCCTGTTGCATGCGCGGTTCCGAGGCGGCACCCGGCTGCTCAGCGGTGCGGCCTGGGCGCTGACCAGTGTGTTGTTCTTCGCGTACTGGTTGCCGCAGATGCTGTCGGCGTTCGATGCGGTGGACGTGGGCCGCGCGCTGCGCAAGTCGGCCACCGATCTGCGCTACCTGCCTTTCATGTGGTTGTGCGCGATCGCGGTGGCCAATGCGCAGCGGCGTCGGCGCACCTTCACCGGCCTGGCGGTGATCGGCGGGGTGTGGACGCTGGATGCGCTGTTGCAGGCCGCGTTCGGCAACAGTCCGTTGTTCTTCGGCCTGGATCAGATCAAGCAGCTGATCAGCGGGCACGGCCTGTGCACGCCGCAGGAGCTGGCCCTGGTCGACCGCCTCAGCGGCGTGCTGGGGCCATGCAACCTCAAGTTCGGTCAGACCCTGGCCAGCCTGTCGCCCTTCCTGTTGCTGGCGTTGGGCCGGCGCCACGCCTGGGCCTGGGCAGGCGCTGCGGCGGCGGTCGGCGTGGTGCTGGTGCTGGCGGGGTCGCGGGCGTCGTGGATCACCTACGGCGTGATCGTGCTGCTGTCCGGCTGGCAGTTGCTGGGTGGCCGCCGCCTGCTTGCGGTGGCGGTGGTCGGCGCGCTGCTGGCAGCCGGCGTGGTGGCGGTGGCGCCGCAGGCGCGCGAGCGGATCCAGCGCACCGCGCTGGCCTTCAGCGATGACCAGCAGGGCGTCGACCAGGCCTTGTCCGGGCGTGCGCAGATCTGGGGCGCAGCGCTGTGCATGATCCACGCGCATCCACTCAATGGGGTGGGCGCCCGCGGCTTCCGGCAGGCGTATCCGGCCTGCAATCCGGCACCCGCGCAGGCGCCGGCCTGGGGCGATGGGCCGGCCTTCCATGCGCACCAGATCGTGCTGGAAATCCTGGCCGAAACCGGGGTGATCGGGTTGCTGCTGTGGCTGGCCGGTGCGGCGCAGGCCTGGCGCGCGTGGCGCTATTCCAGCCTGGCGGCGCGCGCGCAGGCGCGCCCGGCGATGATCGCGCTGGTGGCAACCGTGTTCCCGCTCAATACGCATCTGGCGTTCTATTCCAGCTTCTGGGGCGGGCTGAGCCTGATGCTGGCCGGCCTGTATGCCGGTGCCTTGCTCAACGACGACGCAGATCAGTCGCCGCCGCGCTGACTCTTGTTGCAACGTTGCGGTTTACATCTCTGCGGGTGCTGCGGATGCACACACCGCATGCATCCAAACACGCGACATCATCGGTAGAAATCGCTGCGCCCACCCGGCTGGCGTTTGAAGCGCCGATGGATCCACAGGTACTGGTCCGGCGCCTCGCGCACCATGTCCTCGATCGCCGCATTGACCTGCGCGGTATCGGCGATCACATCGTCGGAGGGGATGTCTGCCAGCGGCGGTGCGATCTTGAGGATGTAGCGGCCACCTTCGCGCCGATGGAAATACGGCACCACCGCGCAACCGGTCAGCCGCGCCAACTGATGGGTGGCGGTGATGGTGGAAGCCGGATGCCCGAAAAACGGCACGAATACGGTGTCCTTGCCGCGCATGTCCTGATCCGGCGCGTACCACAGGAAACCGCCGCGCTTGAGGTGCTTGATGGTGGCGCGCAGGTCCTCGTTGGCGAACATGTGCGTGGCATAGCGCAACCGCCCGCGCTTGACCGCCCACTCGAACACCGGGTTGCGATGCCTGCGGTACATGCCGGCCAGCGGCACGTAATCGCATAGCAGCCGCCCGCACATCTCCAGCGTCATGAAGTGGCCGGACACCAGCAACACGCCGCGTTGTTGTTCCTGCAGGCGCTGCAGATGTTCCAGGCCTTCGACCTGCACGCCAGGCCGGATCGCATCGATGCTGCCCAACCAGGCGCGCGCGAATTCGAACAGGCCCACGCCCAGCGCATCGAAACTGTCGCGCAACAGCCGCGCCCGCCAGGCATCGTCCTGTTCGGGAAAACACAGCTTGAGGTTGACCTCGGCAGCGCGCCGACGCGTGCCGGCCAGGCGCATCGCGATCCAGCCCACGCCACGCCCCAGCGCACGCTGCAGCATCCAGGGCAGGCGTCCGGCGATCACCATGACGGCAAGGGCCAGATACATCGGCCAGTGCCTGGGGTTGCGCAGGGAAGGGCGGACAGCGACGTTGGCGGGCTCGGACATGCGCCAATTCTAAGGGATCATGCGCGCGCGGCAGCGTGCACATGCGCACGCCGCAACGCTCCCGTATCCTGCACCGATGCGGAAAGACCCGATCGAATGGCTGTTGCGCGCACTGTACTCAGCGCTGCTGTACCTGTTGCTGCCGGTGACGGTGTACCACCTGGTGTGGCGCGGTTTTCGCGTGCGCGAATACTTCAACCGCTGGAACGAGCGCTATGCCTCCTACACGCATGCCTGCGGGCGCCCGCGCGTGTGGGTGCATGCGGTGTCGGTGGGCGAGGTCAATGCCGCTGCGCCGCTGGTCAACGCCTTGCGTGCGCAGCGTCCGGATATCCGTTGGGTCATCACCACCATCACCCCAACCGGCTCCGAGCGCGTGCGCGCGGTCTGGGGCGATGCGGTGGACCACGTGTATCTGCCCTACGACGTGCCCGGCAGCGTCGGCCGATTCCTGGAGCATTTCCGCCCGCGCCTGGCGTTGATCCTGGAAACCGAACTGTGGCCGAACATGTTGTTCGGCTGCCGCGACCGCAGGATTCCGGTGTACATCCTCAATGCGCGGCTGTCGGCACGCTCGCTGCGTGGCTATCGCCTGCTGGCGCCGTTGATCAGCCGCGCGCTGCGCAGCGTCACCTGCGTGGCGGCGCAGTCGCACGACGATGCCGAACGTTTCATCACGCTGGGTGCGCGGCCCGACCAGGTGATCGCACTGGGCAATCTCAAATTCGATATCGCCGCGCCAGCGCAGTTGCAGGCGCTGGTCGCGCAGTTCCATACGCATGTGCCGGCAACGCGGCCGGTGTGGATCGCCGCCAGCACGCACGAAGGCGAGGAAGCGGCCGTGGCCGACATCCATGCGCGCCTGCTGCTGCAGTTTCCTGATCTGCTGATGTTATGGGCGCCGCGCCATCCGGAGCGCTTTCCCAAGGTCGAGGCCGTGGCGCGCGAGCGTGGCTGGGCCGTGTCCACGCGCAAGACCCAGCAATGGCCGCAGGCGCGCGACAAGGTGTTTGTGATCGATACCCTGGGCGAGCTGATGAGTTTCTACGCCTGCGCGCAGGTCGCCTTCGTCGGCGGCAGTCTGCAACCGATCGGCGGGCACAATCTGCTCGAACCGGCAGCGGTCGGCACGCCGGCAGTCACCGGCCCGCATCTGCACAATTTCTCGGAGATTTCGCGGCGCATGCGCGAGGCCGATGCGGTGGCCATCTGCGACGATGCCGACAGCGTGTATCACGATCTTGCGCGCCTGCTCGGCGACCCGGCCCAGCGTGAAGCAATGGCCGCCGCAGGGCTGGCCTTGGTCGCCAATGGCAAGGGCGCGGTGGCGAGGACGCTGGTGCAGATCGCACCGGACCTGCCGCCTGTGGTCAGCGACGGTGTGGCGTCTTGAAAGATATAACTAAGTGCATGCTGCATCGTTGCAGTGAATCTGTTGCAGTCATGCCAAGTCACGTCATCAAGCGGTCTTGGAGCGACCAACAAAACGTGGCGATCGCGACGTGGTTTCGTTAGCCGCTGTTTGGCGTCATCTGGAAAGTCTCAAGCCGCATTGGTTGAGCGTGCGGTGCCCTCACCGCTCGCGGGACACGCCGTGAATCCGTCCATGGAGGCTCGGTGGCGGCATCCATGCCGCCACACGGTCCCGCAAGCGGCGAGGACACCGCACCAAAGAGTTAGCCGGTTGCTTTGTAGAAATTGCTTGCAAACCTGCACATCGACCATCTCCACTGGTCCTTGCCCGCCCACCGTCGCGGGACCTTACGCGGCATGGATGCCGCGTAAGCGCTTACAAGGACGTACTTGCAGTGTGTCCCGCGATGGTGGGCGGGCAAGAGGGCCCTGCAGCCAAGTCGCAGATCAGCTGCTAATGCCGCAGTCATCGCAGGTATCGCACGCAGCCAGGTACGCGCGTGCATCGGACATAAAAAAGGCGGGCCTGCGCCCGCCTTTTTAGTTACCTATCCGCCCGCATTACTGCAGCGAGCCACTACCCTGCAGCTTGGACTCGGCATCCTGCGACAGCAGGCGGTTCACGTCCTGCAGGTCGGTGATGTCGAGCTTGCCGATCGCCTGGCCCAGCAGCAGACGGTTCTGCAGGAAGTTGTAGCGCGACTGCGCATAGTTCAACTGTGCCTGGAACAAGGTGCGCTGGTTCTGCACCACGTCCAGCACGGTGCGCGTACCGACTTCCAGACCCACCTGCGAGGCATCGTATGCGGCCTGTGCGGAGACCACGGCCAGGCGGCGTGCTTCAACTTCGCTGATGCCGGCGACCACGGTCTGGTAGGCATTGCGCGTGTTGCGATCCAGCGCGCGCTTCTGCTGCTCGTAGGTGTCCTGCTGGATATCGCGCTGCGACAGCGCCTGACGTACTGCGGACTGCGTTGCGCCGCCGGCGAAGATCGGAATCGACAGCGTGATGCCGATCGAATCGGTATCGATGTCGCGGCCGCTGGTGGTGAAGTTGCCGGCCGCCTGATCGACGGTGCCTGCGCCTCCCCAGCTATTGGTGCGGCCGATGTTGGCGCCAAGGTTCAAGGTGGGGTAGTGGCCCGCACGCGCGGCATTGACCTGCGCCTCGGCAGCGCTGACCTGCAACTGCTGCGCCTTCAACGCCGGATTGTCGGCGATGGCGGTGGCCACCAGTTGATCGACGTTGGCATAGGCGGCCGGCACTTCCGGACGGAACTCTTCCGGCAGTGCACGCAGGCTGACCACCGGCTGGCCGGTGAGCTCGGTCAATGCCTGGTAGTAATCCTTCAGCGTGTTGCGTGCGTTGATCGTATCGGCACGCGCCTGGTCGTACTGGGCACGCGCTTCGTGCACGTCGGTGATCGGTGCCAGGCCCACTTCCAGGCGTTTGTCGGCGTAGTCGAACTGTTTCTTGGCAGCCGCTTCGTTGGTCTCTGCCGCCGCCAGCGATTCGATGCCGACCAGTACCTGGAAATACGCCGCCGAGGTGCGGGTGATCAGGTCGTTGTTGGCCGATTCCAGCGTAAAGTCCGCCGCCTTGGCCACTTCGCGCTGTGCACGCAGATTGGCGAACTGCGCCCAGTTGAAGATGGTCTGGTTGCCCTGGATCGCGTACTGACGCTGCTTGGTGGTCGAGCGGCCATCCACGCCTTCCAGCTCGCGGTGCGACTGGGTGTACCCGGCGGTGCCGTCCAACTGCGGCAACAACGCCGCACGCGCCTGCACCTGACCTTCCCGGTTGACCAGGCGGGTGGACTCGGCCACTGCCAGCTGCGGATCGCCGTTGCGGGCCATTTCGTAGACCTGCAGCAGATCGGTGGCGTTCGCAGCCATCGGAGACAGGGCGGCGGCCAGCGCCAGGACGAGGGATCGGCGGATCATCGGGGAAGCTTCCTTGGGAATCAGAATTGGAATCGGGGCGTCGGTGCGGCGCCCTGCAGATAGGCGAGGTCGGTTTCGAACAACGATTCGATGCGCGGCGCGTTGACGTCGCCACGGACCAGGACCGCTTCCATCACCGGTTCGTGACCGCGCACCACGAACAGCCGGCCGTTCGGGCGCAGCCACTGCAGCCATTGCGTCGGCAGCGACTCAACCGCGCCGGTCACACAGATGGCGTCGAAGCGGCGCTCGCTCTGCCAGCCGAACACGTCCGCGGTTTCGATACGCACGTTGCTGCCCAGGCCGCTGCTGTCCAGATTGGCGCGTGCAGCGGCGGCCAGTGCCGGGTCGATCTCCAGGCTCAGCACTTCGCGGGCCAGCGCGGCCAGGCAGGCGGTGGAAAACCCGCTGCCGGTGCCGATTTCCAGAACGTCTTCGCCCGGCTGCAGATCCAGCGCCTGCAGCATGCGGCCTTCCACCACCGGCTTCATCATCTTGTGGCCGGCCGACAGCGGGATTTCCACATCGACATAGGCCAGGGTCTTGTAGGCCTCGGGCACGAAGGCTTCGCGCGGCAGGCGCGCCAGCACCTCGAGCACGCGCAGGTCCAGCACGTCCCACGGCCGGATCTGCTGTTCGACCATCTTTTCGCGGGCCTGGGAGAAATCGATCGTCATGGTGCGGTTATCCAACGCGGTGGGGCAGGCATTTTACCGGTGCACGGGGCAACTGGCGCATCTAGCATCGCTGCGCGCCGCCAAACGGCGCAGTGCCGGAAGTCATCGCCACCAAAGGCCGGGGGCGGTCAGCGCGGCGCATACGCCCTCAAAAAGAAATCCACGCTGGCCTGCAGGTGCTCGTCCACCTGCGCGCGGGTGGGTTGCCCATGCAGGCCGCACATCATCAACGCATACAGCTCGCCCTTGAGCAGGCAGAAGAATTGCGAGGCGGCACGTGCCACATCGTCGATCTTCAGCTGGCCATCGGCCACGCGCGCGGACAGGAAGTCCGCCAGCGCCTG
The DNA here is from genome assembly GCF_002939945.1 of Xanthomonas arboricola pv. populi. Taxonomy (GTDB): domain Bacteria; phylum Pseudomonadota; class Gammaproteobacteria; order Xanthomonadales; family Xanthomonadaceae; genus Xanthomonas; species Xanthomonas arboricola_A. The sequence continues at coordinate 105,098 of NZ_MDEB01000005.1, forward strand.
CTGGGTCCGCTTGGGGCCGGCGTCCCAGAACATCTCGCGCACATGCACATCGCCCGTGCCGGGCGCCATCATCATGCGGTGGGTGGCGATGGCCGAGTCGGTGCTGACCATGGCGAAGAAGGCGTCGGCGATTTCGATCAGCTGATCGCGCAGCGCGCCCTGGGGGGCGTGATCGAACAGGTCGTCCGGCATCATGTGCTGGCATTGCGCACGGATCGCCTCGGAAAACAGGCTTTCCTTGTCGCCAAAATGACTGTAGACGGTGAGCTTGGATACGCCCGCCTGCGCGGCGATGCCATCCATGCTGACCCCGGCGTACCCCTGCTCCATGAACATGGTGCGGGCAGCGCCAAGAATGGCGGCGCGTTTCCCAAGATCCTTGGGCCGTCCGGGGCCGTTGCTCCTGGCCTTGGACTTGAGGGGGGGCGAGCTGGACATGCCGTCAATACTAGACCATCGGGTTCTATATTTATACTCGCCGCTCGCGCAGCGCCTTGAAGCGCTCAGGAGCGGTCGCACCCAGGCGTTAGCTGCGCACCGGCTTGGTTATGGCCTGTAATTGTTTCAGTTGAATGCCTCCCGGTGTCATGGTGCGTCCCATCCTTGTGGGGAATCCACCTAGGGCGTTGAAAAACCCCCGGTGATAGATTGACTAACGGTCTGCAGACGCACGTCGGCAGCACCTTTCGCCAGCACAACGAGGGGATGGAGAGCGTGGACAGGGTCGGGGCGCATGCGCATACAGGCTGCGTCCGCAGCACATGCGTGCGGCGGGCCGGGCTGCTGTGGCGATGGGTATTGCTGGCCTGCGTGCTGCTCGGCGTGCGGCCGGCCGGCGCCCAGCCGCCGACCCATCCCGCGTATCACACCGTCACGCGCTGGAGCATGGACGACGGCCTGCCGCACAATCTGGTGCATGCGGTGGCGCAGGGCGCCGATGGCCTGATCTGGCTGGGCACCTGGGAAGGCGTGGCGCGCTTCAACGGCCGCGACTTCACCGTGTATGACCGTCAGAACACGCCGGGCGTCGAGCTGGGGGGCGTGTTCGTGGTGGTGCGCGACAGCACCGGCGGGATGCTGTTCGGCACCGCATTCGATGGCGTCTATCACTACCAGGACGGCCACTGGCAGCAACTGGGCGACGCTTCGGCGCGTCACCTGGCGGTCAGTGCATTGCTGCGCCGCGCCGACGGCGCGTTATGGGTCGGCACGCCGCAGACGCTGTACCGTATCGAACCGGACGGGCGGGTGGTGGACGTCGGCCGCCAGGCCGGCCTGCCGCGCGCGCGCATCACCGCACTGGCGGCCGAGGGCGACGGCGCTTTGTGGGTGGGTACCGAAGTCGGGCTCTATCGTCTGCCCCGCGATGGCAGTGCGGCCGAGGCCTGGGGCAAGGCACATGGCATGCGCGGCGCACCGGTGCGGCGGCTGGCCAGCGATCGTCGGGGCGGCCTGCTGGTCGCTGGCGACGACGGCGTGTGGTGGTGGAGCCGCGGTGGCCTGCAGCGTTTCCGCCAAGGCCAGCGGGTGGATGCATTGCTGCTGGATCGGCGCGGGCATCTATGGATGAGCCTGCCGTCGGGCACGCTGGTGGTCCACAGCGGAGCGGATGCGCCAGACGAACAGATCGCCATTTCCGGAGTGGCCAGCCCGGCGCTGCTGGAAGACGCCGAGGGCCTGATCTGGGTCGGCAGCACGCACGGCCTGTTCCGCATTGCCGAAGGCGCCGCGCACGGCGTCACCCACGAAGACGGCCTGGCCTCGGACTACGTGCGCACGGTGTTGCAGACCGGCGACGGCACCGTGTGGGTGGGCAGCGCGGTGGGCCTGGACCGCTGGCGCAACAATCAGATCAGCCGCGTGTCGGTGGTGCCTAACGAGGGCGGACGCGTGCTGGGGCAATCGGTGCTGGCTCTGGCCGATGCCGGCGATGGCGGCGTCTGGGCCGGCACGTACAGCCAGGGCGTGCTGCGCCTGGACGCGCGAGGTCGCGTGCTGGCGCGCATCGGTGCGGCCGAGGGCCTGCCGTCGCTGTCGGTGCGCGCGGTGTTGCCAGATGGCGGGACGCTATGGATCGGCACCACGGCCGGGCTGGTGCGCTGGCGCGATGGCAAGGCACGCCGCTACACCGCCGCCGACGGCGTACCCGATGGCTCGGTGCAGGTGCTGTATCGCGACACGCTGGGCACTGTGTGGATCGGCACCGACCGCGGCATGACCGCACTGTCGGCAAATGGCAGCACGCGCACATGGCTGGGCGAGCAGGATTTTCCCGGGCAGAACGCGTTCGACTTCCTGCGCGACGCCAAAGGCGATCTGTGGATCGCCAGCGATCGCGGCCTGCTGCGCCTGAGTGGAGAGACCTTCCGCGTCTACGACCATCGGGTCGGGCTGCCACGCGACAAGGTGTTCCGGGTGATCGACGACGGCCGCGGTTATTTCTGGTTGTCGAGCAACCATGGCGTGTTCCGCATCGCCCGCAGCGACTTCGACCAGCTCGATGCCGGTACGCGCGAGCAGTTGAGTGTGGAGGTGGTGGATCGCAGCGACGGCATGCCCGGCAATCAGGGCAACGGCAGCAGCGCACCGGCCGGCTGGATGACGCAGTCCGGGCAGCTGCTGTTTCCCACCGCTGCGGGCCTGGGCGTGATCGATCCGGCACGCGTGGGCACCTTGCAAGGCCATCGCGTGCCGATCGTGTTCGAGCGCCTGCTGGTCGACGGCATGGTGCAGCCGCTCAATGGCCTGCATCGCTTCGGTGCGGAGACCCGGCGCATCGCCATCGGCTATGCCGGGTTGAATTTTCGTGGCCCGGACAAGGTGCGCTACCGCTACCGGCTGGAAGGCTTCGACCCGGACTGGGTGGACGCCGACAGTGCCAGCGAGGCGGTCTACACCAATCTGCCGCCGGGCCGTTTCCGTTTCCGCGTCCAGGCGATGTCGCTGCCGGTGGACTGGCGGCAGACCGCGTTGTTGGGCGAATCCAGCCTGGTGATCGCACTGGCGCCGCCGTGGTGGCGGCGTGGCGAAGTGATCGCCCTGGGCATCCTCGGGCTGGGCAGCCTGATCTACGGGTTTTATCTGTGGCGTACCGCCAGCTACCGCCGCCGTCAGCGCCAGCTCAATACGGTGATCGACGCACGTACACGCGAGCTGAGCGACAAGAACCTCGCGTTGCAGCAGGCCAGCCAGGAGCGCGAAGCCTTGATGGACCAGCTCGAATATCGCGCCAGCCACGACGTGCTGACCGCCTTGCCGAATCGGCGCGAGGCCGAGCGCGTCCTGCAGCAATGGTTCGACGACGCGCGCGCCGGTGGCCCCCCATTGGCGTTGGTGCTGATGGATATCGATCACTTCAAGCGCATCAACGACGAGTACGGCCATGAGGTCGGCGATGCGGTGCTGTGCGCGATCGGCGAAGCACTCAGCGAGCAGGATCGGGCGCAGTGCTTTGCCGCGCGCCACGGTGGCGAAGAGTTTCTGCTCGCGGCAGTGGGTGTGGACGCGGCACAGGCGCGCGCGCTGTTCGAGCGCATGCGCCAACGGCTCGCCGCGATCGGTGTCCAGACGCAGGGCACGACGGTGCGCTGCACCGCCAGCATGGGCATGGCGATGAGCGATGAAGCTCCGAGCCGGCGCGAATTGCTGGCACTGGCAGACCGCCGTCTGTACCAGGCCAAGCGGCTGGGGCGCGATCGTTTGGTGGATCAGTAAGGCTGTCGCGTTGCCGGGTGCGTGCAGCTGCCGCGCTCACTTCGGCAGCTGGTCCGCCTGTGCATGCAACAACGCAACGAACGCCTGCGCGGCGCGCGACAAGGTACGCCCGCCATGGGTCACGCAGCCCAGCTCGCGCGACAGCGTCACATCGGGCAACGGCAGCGCCACGATCTGATGATCGATCATGCGTTCCGGCAACACGCTCCACGCAAGGCCGACCGACACCAGCATCTTGATCGTCTCCAGATAGTTGGTGGTCATGCGCAGGCTCGGCACCAGTGCGTGCCCGGCGAACAGACCGGCGACGATGCGGTGGGTGAACGTGCCCGGATCCGGCAGCACCGCCGGATGCGCCACCACATCCTCCAGCGACACCGCGCGCAATGCGGCCAGCGGGTGATCGGGCGCCACCACGAACTGCAGGCGGTCATGCCAGATCGGTTGCGCGCGCAGCGGCGCACGCGTGTCCGGCGCCAGCGTGGTGACCGCCAGCTCCACCTCGCCGCGCAGCACCGCGGCATAGGCCAGCTCCGAATCCAGGAACTGGATGTCCAGTGCCGCCTGCGGGTGTTGTGCAGCGAAGCCGCGCAGCAGGGCGGGCAGGCGATGCAGGCCGACATGATGGCTGGTGGCCAGGCTCAGGCGCCCGCCGACCGCCGCGCCAAGATGCTCCAGCACGCGGCGGGTGTCCTGCAGATCGGCCAGGATGCGTTGCGCACGCGGCAGCAAGGCCTGGCCGGCCTCGGTCAGCACCACCCGGCGGCCAAGGCGGTCGAACAGCCGCGCCGACAGTTGCCCTTCCAGCAGGGCGATCCGTTTGCTCACCGCCGGCTGGGTGAGGTGCAGTGCCTCGCCGGCTGCCGAAAAGCTGCCGCTCTCGGCGATCGCCACGAAGGCGCTGAGGCTTGCCAGGTCCATTGCCATTCCCAAATTTCATTTGTTGAATAAACAATATGAATTTGCGTTATCCAAGGCAAGCTCCTAGCATCGAACGCAGCCAGGTGGGCGCTCCCACCACCCGCCAACCGGATCGCCGCAATGACTGCCAAGACGCTGTACGACAAGCTGTGGGACCTGCACGAGGTCACGCGCCGCGACGATGGTTCGTCGCTGATCTACATCGACCGCCACATCCTGCATGAAGTGACCTCGCCGCAAGCGTTCGAAGGCCTGCGTCTGGCCGGGCGCAAGCCGTGGCGCATCGACGCCAACATCGCCACGCCCGATCACAACGTGCCGACCACGCGTGCCGAGCGCCAGGGCGGGCTGGAGTCGATCTCCGACGAAGTCTCGCGCCTGCAGGTGCAGACATTGGACGAGAATTGCGACGATTTCGGCATCCTCGAGTTCAAGATGAACGATGCGCGCCAGGGCATCGTGCATGTGGTCGGCCCCGAGCAGGGCGCCACCCTGCCGGGCATGACCGTGGTCTGCGGCGATTCGCACACCTCCACGCATGGCGCGTTCGGCGCGCTGGCGCACGGCATCGGCACCTCCGAGGTCGAGCATGTGCTTGCCACGCAATGCCTGATCGCCAAGAAGATGAAGAACATGCAGGTGCGCGTGGAAGGGACGCTGCCGTTCGGCGTGACCGCCAAGGACATCGTGCTGGCGGTGATCGGCAGGATCGGCACCGCTGGCGGCAACGGCCATGCGCTGGAATTTGCCGGCAGCGCGATCCGCGAGCTGTCGATGGAAGGCCGCATGACCATCTGCAACATGTCCATCGAAGCCGGTGCGCGCGTGGGCATGGTGGCGGTGGACGAAAAGACCATTGCCTACGTGCAGGGCCGCCCGTTCGCGCCCAAGGGCGCCGACTGGGCGGCGGCGGTGGCGCTGTGGCGCACGCTGGTCTCCGATGCGGACGCGCACTTCGACACCGTGGTGGAGCTGCGCGCCGAAGACATCAAGCCGCAGGTCAGCTGGGGCACCTCGCCGGAAATGGTGCTGGCGGTGGATCAGCAGGTGCCGGACCCGGCAACCGAACAGGATCCGACCCGGCGCGATTCGATCGAGCGCGCGCTGAAGTACATGGGCTTGCGCGCGAATCAGCCGATCACCGAGATCCGCCTGGATCGCGTGTTCATCGGCTCATGCACCAACTCGCGCATCGAGGATCTGCGCGCGGCCGCTGCGGTGGCCGGGGGCCGCAAGGTCGCTTCCACCATCAAGCAGGCGCTGGTGGTCCCGGGCTCGGGTCTGGTCAAGGCGCAGGCCGAAGCCGAAGGTCTGGACAAGGTGTTTCTGGACGCCGGTTTTGAATGGCGCGAGCCGGGGTGCTCGATGTGCCTGGCCATGAACCCGGACAAGCTGGGCAGCGGCGAACATTGCGCTTCCACCTCCAATCGCAACTTCGAAGGCCGCCAGGGCGCCGGCGGCCGCACCCATCTGGTCAGCCCGGCAATGGCGGCGGCGGCGGCGGTGAGCGGACATTTTGTCGATGTGCGTGCGTTGCAGGGAATCGAGAATCGGGAATAGAGAATCGCAACGTCCGTCCCGTCTCCGCTCCGCCAATTCCCCATTCTCCACTCCCAATTCCCGGCATCCCAATGACTCCTTTCACCCAACACACCGGACTGGTGGCGCCGCTGGATCGCGCCAATGTCGATACCGACCAGATCATTCCCAAGCAATTCCTCAAGTCGATCAAGCGCACCGGCTTCGGTCCGAACCTGTTCGACGAATGGCGCTATCTGGACGTCGGCGAGCCTGGCCGCGACAACAGCCAGCGCCCGCTCAACCCGGAGTTCGTACTCAATTTCCCGCGCTATCAGGGCGCCAGCGTGTTGCTGGCACGCGAGAACTTCGGCTGCGGTTCCTCGCGCGAGCACGCACCGTGGGCGCTGGACGAATACGGCTTCCGCGCGGTGATCGCGCCCAGCTTTGCCGACATCTTCTTCAACAACAGTTTCAAGAACGGCCTGCTGCCGATCGTGCTGGCCGAAGCGGAAGTGGACGCCCTGTTCGCGCAATGCCTGGCCACCGAGGGCTACCAACTCACCGTGGATCTGGCCGCACAGCGCGTGCGCCGCCCCGATGGCGTGGAATACAGCTTCGACATCGACGCATTCCGCAAGCACTGCCTGCTCAACGGGTTGGACGACATCGGCCTGACCCTGCAGGACGCCGATACGATCGGTCGCTTCGAGCAAGGCCATCGCGCGCGTCAACCGTGGCTGTTCGGCGCGCTGCAGTAATTCCGCCGGCACGTACCAACGACCCGGTTGCGTCAGTACGTGCTGCGCTGTGTTGATTTCACTGACGAGGATTGCATGAGCAAGCAGATTCTGATTCTTCCCGGGGACGGCATTGGCCCGGAGATCATGGCCGAAGCGGTCAAGGTGTTGACGCGCATCGATGCGCAGCATGGACTGGGCTTCAGCCTGGTGTATGACGAACTGGGTGGCGCGGCCTACGACAAGTACGGCAGCCCTCTTGCCGACGAAACCCTGGAGCGTGCGCGCGCTGCCGACGCGGTGCTGCTGGGTGCGGTCGGTGGGCCGCAATGGGACACCATCGATCCATCGCTGCGCCCGGAGCGTGGCCTGCTCAAGATCCGCTCGCAGCTCGGTTTGTTCGCCAACCTGCGCCCGGCGCTGCTGTATCCGCAGCTGGCCGACGCTTCCACGCTCAAGCCTGAAGTGGTGTCCGGGCTGGATCTGTTGATCCTGCGTGAGCTCACCGGCGGTATCTATTTCGGTCAGCCGCGTGGCACGCGCACGCTGGAAAATGGCGAGCGTCAGGCCTACGACACACTGCCATACAGCGAAAGCGAGATCCGCCGCATCGCCAAGGCAGGCTTTGAGATGGCACGTCTGCGCGGCAAGAAGCTGTGCTCGGTCGACAAGGCCAATGTGTTGGCATCGAGCCAGTTGTGGCGCGCAGTCGTCGAAGAAGTGGCAAAGGATTATCCGGACATCGCGCTGTCGCATATGTACGTGGACAACGCGGCGATGCAGTTGGTGCGCGCGCCCAAGCAGTTCGATGTGATCGTGACCGACAACATGTTCGGCGACATCCTGTCCGACCAGGCATCGATGCTCACCGGTTCGATCGGCATGCTGCCTTCGGCTTCGCTGGATGCCAACAACAAGGGCATGTACGAGCCATGTCATGGCTCGGCGCCGGACATCGCAGGCAAGGGGATCGCAAATCCGTTGGCCACCATTCTGTCGGTGGCAATGATGTTGCGCTATACGTTTGCACAATCTGCAGCAGCAGATGCGATCGAGCAAGCGGTCGGCAAGGTGCTCGACCAAGGCTTGCGCACCGCCGACATCTGGTCGGAAGGCACGACCAAGGTTGGCACCGTGGCGATGGGTGATGCAGTGGTGGCCGCGCTGTAACAGCGCTCGCATACCTGAAGCGTTATGGCGCGCAGGATTGGTCAGCATGCGGGTGTTGGGCGGTAGCGCGATGCCGCATCCGTGTCCTCAGCTGCCGACAGCAACCGGTGGTGCTTGCGCGCGTGCCGGCGTGGGACCTTGAGCGGCATGGATGCCGCGCCAGAGCCTACAAGGATGTACTTGCGGCGTGTCCCATGCCGGTACGCGTGCAAGCGCCCGCAGCAGGCCGGAGCATTCGCACAAAGCCGGCAGACCTCGTGTGCGAGGCTGTTCTGTGTCGGTACGAGTGCAAGCGCCTGCAGCAACCCGACGCACTTGCAAGAAAGTTGGAACACCAAACACCAGCACCAAACACCAAAACGGCCAGCAGATCACTCTGCCGGCCGTCAGGTTTGCATCTTTTAGAGAATGAGCAGAGTTACGCCACCGCCGCCGTCTTGCCGGCGACCACGCCGCGCTCGCGCTGACGCAACAGGCGATTGGCCACATCCAGCCAGGCCAGCGCGCTGGCTTCGATGATGTCCTTGCTGGTGCCGGTGCCTTCGTATTCCACGCCGTCGTGGCGCACGCTCAGGCTGGCTTCGCCACGTGCGTCCGCGCCGATGCCCACGCTGTGCACCTGGTAGCTGTCCAGCTCCAGCTTCACGCCTGTGGCCGAGGCCAACGCGCCGAAGAGCGCGTCCACCGGACCATTGCCCTGCGCGGTTTCGGCCACGCGGTTGCCTTCCGGATCGGACAATTCCACCAGCGCATTGGCACGGCTGCCGACATCGCTGATGGTCATCGACGCCAGCCGGTAGCCTTCCTGCACGGTGGCGTCCTGCATCAACGCCTGCAGGTCCGCGTCGGTGACCACGCGCTGCTTTTCGCACAGTGCCTTGAACTGCTCGAACACCAGTTTGACCTCTTCTTCCTCCAGCAGATATCCCAGGGCACGCAGGCGCTGCTCCACTGCCGCGCGGCCGCTGTGGCGGCCCAGCACCATCTGCGAAGACTCCCAGCCCACGTCTTCCGGACGCATGATTTCGTAGGTGCCGCGATGGCGCAGCATGCCGTGCTGGTGGATGCCCGACTCGTGCGCGAACGCATTGCCGCCCACCACCGCCTTGTTGCGCTGCACCGGCATGCCCACCAGGCGCTGCAGCAACTGCGAGGTGGAGACGATGCGTGGGGTGTTGACGTCGGTATCGATGTTGTAGAACGCACCGCGCACCTTCAGTGCCATGGTGATTTCTTCGAGTGCGCAATTGCCTGCGCGCTCGCCGATGCCGTTGATGGTGCATTCGACCTGGCGTGCGCCGCCTTCGATCGCCGCCAGCGAATTGGCCACCGCCAGGCCCAGATCGTTGTGGCAGTGCGCACTGAAGATGACGCTGTCGGCACCTTCCACGCTGGCGATCAGGCGCGAGAACATGCCGCGGATTTCTTCCGGCGTGGTGAAGCCTACCGTGTCCGGCAGGTTGATCGTGGTGGCACCGGCGGCGATCGCCACCCGCGCCACCTCGGCCAGGAAATCCTCTTCGGTGCGGGTGGCGTCTTCGGCAGAGAACTCGACGTCGTCGATATAGCCACGCGCCAGCGTCACATGTTTATGCACCGATTCCAGTACCTGCTCGCGGCTCATGCGCAGCTTGTGCTCGCGATGCAGCGGGCTGGTGGACAGGAAGACATGCAGGCGCGGGTTGGCGGCCGCTTCCAGTGCGCGTGCGGAGGTTTCGATATCGGCCTGCAGGCAGCGCGACAGCACCGCCAGCGTGGGGCGGCGCAACTCGCGGCCGATCATCGCCACCGCCTCGCGGTCGGAATGCGAACTGGCCGGGAAACCGGTTTCGATGATGTCCACGCCGAGCTCGTCCAGCGCGCGCGCCATCACCAGCTTCTGCTGGGGCGTCATGCTGCAGCCGGGAGATTGCTCGCCGTCGCGCAGTGTGGTGTCGAAAACTCGGATACGCGGGGTCTGGTTGGATACGGTCGTGTTCACCAGGAAGACTCCTCTACGGCGATGGCGGTGACAGGCGTTGAAGCGACTGCGGATGGGCGGGAAAGAACGGGTGTTTCGGGAAGTGACTTGGCGCTGCGCTCGTTGCGAAGTCGCTCGGTATTGCGACGACGCGGCTTGCGTGGCGGCCGCGGCCGCACCTCGGACAAGAGTGTGGCAAGAACAGTTGCGTCGATATTACCGCCAGAAACCACCGCGCACTTGCGTTTACCCGAAACGCGGCGACCGGCGGCCAAGGCCAGCGCGCCAGCGCCCTCGGCGATGACGTGTTCTTCCAGTGCCAGACGCACCAGCGTTTCGCGCAATTCGGCCTCGCGCACGATCACCACATCGTCGAGCAGGCTCGAGCACAGGCGGCGGGTCAGAAAGCCGGGAATCTTGACCTTTACGCCATCGGCCAGCGTAGGGACGGGAGCGATTTCGCGCAGATCGCCGCGTACGGCGCGCGCCATCGAATCGACACCTTCCACCTGCGCGCCGACGATGCGCACGCCTTGTGATTTCAGCGCCAGCGCCACCCCGGAGGCCAGTCCGCCGCCACCGATCGGCACGATCACCACGTCCGGCGCATGCGCGGCCAGTTCGATGCCGACCGTGCCTTGCCCGGCGATCACATCCGGGTCGTCGAAGGCGGACAGAAAACGGTAGCCGTTCTGGCCGGCCAGCTCGCGCGCGAACGCAAATGCCTCGTCGTAACTGTTGCCATGCTGGCGGACGGTGGCGCCCCAGTGTGCGACGCCGGCGATCTTGGTCTGCGGCGCGCCGTAGGGCATCACCGTGATGGCCTGCACGCCCAGCCGATATGCCGACCACGCCACACCTTGCGCATGGTTGCCGGCCGAGGCGCAGATCACCGGGCGCTCGTCGCCGCGTTCCAGCCCGGCCAGCAATGCGTTCAACGCACCGCGCACCTTGTAGGAGCCGGTGCGTTGCAGATTTTCCAGCTTCAACCACACACCGAAGCGCTCGGCGTAATGCAGCGGCGTGGGCGACAGGTACTTGCGCAGACGGGCCTGCGCGGCGAGCACGTCGGCCACGCTGACGGCCACGTCGCCTACGTCTGGCTCCTGCGGGGAGGGGCGGCCGGAATCAGGCATTGCGGCACGCGCACGGCCGATCCGGAAGAAGACACCTCCGGATGGCGGTTTGATGCTCGCGCGAGGTCTGGGCGTTCACGCCGCGACCTCGACCGAATCCAGCGCGGTGATCACCACCGACTCGCAGTCGTACACCTTCTGCAACTGCAGGCGCAGCGTCTCCGGTGGCCGGGCGCTGTCCACGTCCAGTTGCAGATGCCAGCGGCCGGCATCGTCCGGCGCGCAGGCGCCCTGGATGGCGCAGGGGCGGAAGCCGCGCCGCTCGGTCATGCCGAGCACGCGCACCAATGCGCCTTCGGCCGGCGTCAGCACCAGATCAAGCCGGTAACGCATGCGATGTCTCCTTGGCCGCGTGTGCGGGATTGCTGTCCAACATGGTGCTGTTGGCGTTGTTGGGCGGCACCAGCGGCCACACGTTGGCGCGCGCGTCGATGGCCACATGCAGCAGGCCGGGGCCGGGTTGCGCCAGCAGTTCGGCCAGCGCCGCGTCCACGTCGCCGCGCGCGACGATGCGCTTGGCCGGGATGCCGAAGACCTGCGCCAATGCTGCAAAATCCGGGTTGTCGGACAGATCGATTTCGCTGTAGCGCTCGGCAAAGAACAGTTCCTGCCACTGCCGCACCATGCCCAGCGAACTGTTGTCCAGCAGCACGATCTTCACCGGCAGCTTGCAGCGCGCGATCGTCACCAGCTCCTGCACGTTCATCATGAAACTGCCGTCGCCGGAGACCAGCACCACGGTGCGGTCCGGGCAGGCGAACTGCGCGCCCATCGCCGCCGGCAGGCCGAAGCCCATCGTGCCGAGCGCGCCGCTGGTGAGGTGATTGCGCGGATCGTTGAAGCGGCAATGCTGGGCCACCCACATCTGATGCTGACCCACGTCGCAGGCGATGATGGTGTCGGCCGGGGCCACTTCGCTCAGGCGTTTGAGCAGCGCCGGCGCGTAGATATCGGTGCCGGGCGCGTCGTAACGCGCGCCGAATTTTTCGCGGTTGGCAAAGCAGCGCGTGCGCCATGCCTGGCAATTGCCACGTGCCGCGCTCAATGCCTTCAGACTGACCGCCACATCGCCGGGCACAGCGATGTCGGCCGTGCGCAGCTTGGAGATTTCATACGCATCGGCATCCAGGTGGATGACGCGCGCAAATGGTGCGAACTCGCTCAACTTGCCGGTGGCACGGTCGTCGAAGCGCGCGCCGACCACCACCAACAGATCGCATTCCTGGATCGCCATATTGGCCGCACGGGTGCCATGCATGCCCAGCATGCCCAGATAATCCGGATGCGCATGCGGCAACGCGCCCAGGCCGCGCAAGGTCAGCGCGGCGGGAATGCCGGTGGCTTCGACAAAGCGCCGGAACGCCTCCACCGCACCGGCCAAGGCGATGCCGCCGCCGCCGTACACCACCGGGCGTTCGGCACTGGCGATGGCCGCCAGGGCTTCGGCCAATTTCGTATCTTCCGGGGCCGGGGGCGGCAACACCGCCGCCGGCACGTGATCGGGCAGATGGGACGCGTCGGCAATCTGCACGTCCTTGGGCAGGTCGATCAGCACCGGCCCGGGACGCCCCTCGCGCGCGATACGGAACGCTTCGCGCACCATGCCCGGAAGATCCTCCACGCGCCGCACCAGAAAGCTGTGCTTGACGATCGGCATGGTCATGCCGAACACGTCCAGTTCCTGGAACGCATCGGTGCCCAGCAGGGGCGTGGCGACCTGGCCGGTCAGGCACACCATCGGGACCGAGTCGAGCATCGCATCGGCGATGCCGGTGACCAGATTGGACGCGCCCGGGCCGGACGTGGCCACGCACACGCCGACCCGGCCGCTGGCACGGGCGTAGCCGTTGGCGGCCAGGGCGGCGCCCTGTTCGTGACGGACCAGGATGTGCTTGAGCCTGGAATCCACCAGGGCGTCGTAGAACGGCATGATGGTGCCGCCCGGATAACCGAACAGCGTTTCCACGCCTTCTGCTTCCAGGGCCTGCGTCAGCCAGCGCGCGCCGTTGCGGGGCGTGCTGTGTGCGGAGGTGTTCATGCGTTGCGGACCTTCGGTGTTAGCGGTGGGGGTGCGGCGGCATTACGCCGCTTGTTGATTCGCGGGTGCGGCGGCGGCTTGCTGCTGCCCGTTGAGCCACACCATCTTGGCGCGCAGCTTCTTGCCCACTGCCTCGATCGGGTGCTCCAGATCGGCCTGCTTGAACTTGGTGTAGTTCGGCAGGCCGGCTTCGTATTCGGCCACCCAGTTCTTGGTGAAGGTGCCGTTCTGGATGTCGGTCAGCACGTCCTTCATGCGCGCCTTGGTGCTGGCGTCGATCACGCGCGGGCCGCTGACATAGTCGCCGTATTGCGCCGTTTCGGACACGAATTCCAGCATGCGGGTGATGCCACCTTCGTAAAACAGGTCCACGATCAACTTCAGTTCGTGCAGTACTTCGTAATACGCGATTTCCGGCTGATAGCCGGCTTCCACCAGCACTTCGAAACCGGCCTGCACCAGCGACGAGGCGCCGCCGCACAGCACGGCCTGTTCGCCGAACAGATCGGTTTCGGTCTCTTCCTTGAAGGTGGTCTTGATGATGTTGGCGCGTGCGCCGCCCAGGCCGCCTGCATAGGTCAGCGCGAACTGCTCGGCCTTGCCGCTGGTGTCCTGGTAGACCGCATAGATGCACGGCACGCCGCGGCCGATCTCATATTCGCGACGCACCAATGCGCCCGGGCCCTTCGGCGCGACCAGCACCACGTCCAGATCGGCGCGTGGGGTGATCATGTCGAAGTGTACGTTCAGGCCATGCGCGAACAGCAGGCAGGCGCCTTGCTTCATGTTCGGGGCGATGACCTCTTCGTAGAGCTTCTTCTGCACCATGTCCGGGGTCAGGATCGCGACCAGGTCGGCGCTCTTCACCGCCTCGGCCGGCGCCACCACGGTGAAGCCGTCGGCCTGGGCCTTGGATTCGGTCGGGCCACCGGCACGCAGGCCGACGGTGACGTCGAAGCCGGAATCGCGCAGGTTCAGCGCATGCGCGCGGCCCTGGCTGCCGTAGCCGATGATCGCGATTTTCGGTTGGGTGTCGTTGCTCATGGAGTAGTCCTTGCGGGGTTAGCAGTGGGAAAAGAATCAGCAGGCAGCGTCAGAGGCTGGCCGGCCGAGCAAAGCGGGGATGGACGACGGCACCGGCCACGCAGGCTTCACCAGCGCCGTGGTCGGCGCGGGTGGGGCAGAGGGTGGCGATGTCGGTGTTGTCGTTCATGTCATTCGAAACTTTTGGTGGTCCCTGAAACGCGAAACCCCGCGCCGTTGCCGGTGCGGGGTCTGATCGAAGCCTTGTGTGTCTGTTGCCTACACGAAGTCCCGTCCCGCACCGGTTGGCGAGGTAATAAGTACGAGCACGAGAAGCGACGCTGCCGACGCGCCGATGGGCGCGGACACTGGGGCGTTCGAGGTGGTGTGGCGGTGCGACATGTGACTGAGATAACCATCGCGGCAGGTGGGGTGTCAACCCTTGCGCATGAAACGGCCGCATCAATCGGCGCTGTGTCGCGAGAAACCGCGTGGCAGCAGCATGGTTGCTGTTGAAACCGGATCGCTGCAGGCCAGCGTTTGACGATACGGGTCACCCAATGCGCGGCATTTGTGCTGACAGGCAGTGCTCACCGAGCGACGCGGCCCGACCCCGCTGGTATGGTTGGCGACTCACATGTGGTGTCCGGGGATCTTCCGTCATGCGTCGCGTACCTGTGCTGTTGATATCTGCCTTGGCGCTGCTCGCGCCGCCCCTCAGTGCCGCCGACCGGATCACCGGGCAGCCGTTCGCCACCCGCTCGGAAGTCATCGCCCCGCATGCGATGGCAGCGACCTCGCAGCCGTTGGCCACCCAGATCGCGCTGGATGTGATGAAGGACGGCGGCTCGGCGGTGGACGCGGCGATTGCCGCCAATGCCGCGCTGGGCCTGATGGAGCCGACCGGCAACGGCGTCGGTGGGGATCTGTTCGCGATCGTCTGGGATCCCAAGACCAGCAAGCTCTACGGCTACAACGGCTCGGGCCGTTCACCCAGGTCGCTGACCCTGGCCGAGTTCCAGCGCCGTGGGTTGAAGGACATTCCGCCGACCGGCCCGTTGCCGGTCTCGGTGCCGGGCGCGGTGGATGGCTGGTTCGCGCTGCACGAGCGCTTCGGGCGCAAGCCGATGGCGCAGAACCTGGCCCCGGCGATCCGCTATGCCCGCGAGGGCCATCCGGTGGCCGAGACCATCGCCTATTACTGGGACCGCTCGGTGCCGCGCCTGTCGCAGTACCCCGGCTTCAAGGAGCAGTTCACCATCGACGGCCACGCACCGCGCAAGGGCGAGCTGTGGAAGAACCCGAACCTGGCCAACACCCTGCAGCAGATCGCCGACGGTGGCCGCGATGCGTTCTACAAGGGCGACATCGCCCGCACCATCGGCGCCTATTTCAAGGCCAATGGCGGCTACCTGAGTTACGAGGACCTGGCCAGCCACACGGGCGAGTGGGTGGAGCCGGTGTCCACCAACTACCGTGGCGTTGATGTCTGGGAGTTGCCGCCCAACAGCCAGGGCATCGCCGCACTGCAGATGCTCAATATTCTGGAGGGTTACGACTTCTCCAAGATCCCGTTCGGCTCGGCCGAGCACGTGCACCTGTTCACCGAAGCCAAGAAGCTGGCCTTCGCCGACCGCGCGCACTTCTATGCCGACCCGGCGTTCCAGCCGGCACCGCTGGCCAGGTTGATCTCCAAGGACTACGCCGCGCAGCGTCGCGCGCTGATCTCCATGGACAAGGCGCTCAAGGAGGCACAGCCGGGCACGCCCAAGCAACTGGAAGAGGGCGACACCATCTACATGACCGTGGCCGATGCCGACGGCATGATGGTGTCGTTGATCCAGTCCAACTACCGCGGCATGGGCAGCGGCATGGCTCCGCCGGGGCTGGGCTTCATCCTGCAGGACCGTGGCGAGATGTTCGTGCTGAAGAAAGATCATCCCAACGGCTACGCGCCGGGCAAGCGGCCGTTCCAGACCATCATTCCCGCCTTCGTCACCAAGGACGGCAAGCCGTGGCTGAGCTTCGGGGTGATGGGCGGGGCGATGCAGCCGCAGGGGCACGTGCAGATCGTGATGAACCTGGTGGACTTCCATATGAATCTGCAGGAAGCCGGCGATGCGCCGCGCATTCAGCATGAAGGCTCCACCGAGCCAACCGGCCAGGCCACTGCGATGAGTGACGGCGGCGAGGTCAACCTGGAAACCGGCTTCTCCTACGACACCATTCGCGCGCTGATGCGCAAAGGCCATCGGGTGATCTTTGCCGATGGCCCGTATGGCGGGTATCAGGCGATCGCGCGCGACCCGGCCAGCGGGGTGTATTACGGCGCCTCGGAAAGCCGCAAGGACGGGCAGGCCGCCGGTTACTGAGCAAGCGTTTGCGGGTGCGTGGCGTCGCTCAATTGCAGCCGCGGCGCGCCGCTAATGATCGTGATGGATTAGGAATTCCCATGAGCTCGATGCAACAGCCCGATCCGCCGTCGCAAACGCACGCGGCGCGGCTCCCCGATGCACCGGTCGCGCTGCTGCGGCTATCGGCCGAGGCCTGCGTGGTGGCCTGCAATCGCGCCGGCCTGGACGTCCTGGGCAAGACTGCCGGCGAGCTGCAAGGCGCGCCGGCGTCGGTGGTGTGGGGATTGAGTGCAGCCGATCTGGTCGGCGAAGACGGCGTATGGGCCGCCCCCGGCGACGACCCGGCCCGGCGCGTGCGTTATGTGCGCGACCGCGAGCACGGTGGCTGGATGTTGTCGCTGCCGCATGTGGAAACCGCGATCCTGCTGCGCGAAGCCACCCGTCTGGCCGAAGACAGCCGACCGGTGCCGATCTCGCCGCTGCTGCAGCCGTTGGTGACACGCCTGCAGGCCGAACACGAGGACCGCACCGTGCTGGAGCGCATTGCCCAGGCGCTGGCCGGCTGCGAACTGGAACTGTTGCTGCCGCCCGGTCTGGCGGAGACCGACATGGGGCGCCGGCTGCAGGCCGGCTTTGGCAATCTGGCCGAGGCGATCCGGCAGGCAGTGGCGTTGTCGGTGCAGATCGCCGCCGAAGTGCCGCCGCTGGTGGCCGGGAACGACGAGATGGTGCGTCAGTCGCAGGCGCAGACCGACGCGCTGGATGGCGCACGCACTGCGGTGGAGCGGCTTGCTTCGAGCCTGCAGGACGTCAATGCCGATCTGGCACAGGTGATCGCGCTGGCCGCCAGTGCCGACGAAAGCGCACGTCAGGGTGTCGCCGCCGCGCAAGCGCTGGGCCAGGCCATGCACGAAGTGGAACGTCGCGCGGCGCGTGCCGGCGAGGTCATCGAAGTCATCGACTCGGTGGCGTTCCAGACCAATATCCTGTCGATCAACGCCAGCATCGAAGCCGCGCATGCCGGCGATGCCGGGCGCGGCTTTGCGGTGGTCGCCACCGAGATCCGCCGCCTGGCCGAACGCGCGGCAGCGGCAGCGCGCGACGTGCGCGCGATCCTGGCCGAAACCAGCGCCGCGGTGGGCGAGGGCGCTGCCTCTGCGCGCGGCACCGAAGCGGTGCTCGATGGCATCACCCGCGTGCTCGGCCAGGCCAGCAGCGCGATGACCACGGTGGCCGTGCGTATCCAGGCGCAGGACGGCGAGATTCGCGGCATCGAACGTGCCGTCGATGGCGTGGTGGCGCTGGGGCGCAGCAACCTGCAGCATGCCGCGCATGTGGCCGAACGTAGCGAGGCGCTGGAGCGCGGCACCGAAACGCTGCGCGACTGCGTGGGCCTGTTCCGTCTGCCGGCCGACCCGCTGGCAGTGCCCCGCCACGCGCGCGTCAAGGAGCTCGCCGTAGCGACCGCCGCTCGTATCGGCACTGCCCTGGCGCAGGCCATCGCACGCGGCCAGATCGATGAAGCGGCGCTGTTCGCACGCAGCTACACACCGATTGCCGGCGTGGAGCCCGCCAAGTTCAGCACCGACTTCGATGCGCTTTGCGACGAGGTGTTACCTGCCTTGCAGGAGCCGCTGCTGGATGCGCATCCCTGGATCGTGTTCGCCATCTGCGCCAATCCCGACGGCTATGTGCCCACGCACAATCTGCGCTTCACCCAGCCGCTGACCGGCGATCCCAAGCGCGATCTGGTCGGTAACCGCACCAAACGCAAGTTCACCGACCGCGTCGGCCGTAGCGTGGGCGCGCACACCGATCCGTATCGCCTGCAGGTCTACCGCCGCGACACCGGCCAGATCATGTTCGACCTGTCGGCGCCGATCTACGTCGGTCGCAGGCACTGGGGCGGTTTGCGGGTGGGCTACACGCTTGAATGACGCGATCGCGTGCGTGCACGCTCCCAAAAAAAAGCCGCCGAAGATAGGCGGCAGGGAGAGAGAGCAGGTTTCTTGTTGTAGTGACTGCAGGCTAGCGGTGTGATGTGCCGTGCAAATGTCCCTGCATGGCGCCGCTGGCGTGCTGCGTGCCAGACGGCCGGTTGCGTGTCAGCCCTGGCACATGCACAACGACCTCCCGAAGGAGGTCGTTGTGACCACCGGCGTATCCAGACAGCGGACCGGCGACGCAGGGGGCGCGATCAGAAGCGCTGGGTGTACTGCAGGTAGCTGTAGCGTCCGGGGATGGCATAGGCCGAATCGAACGAGTTGGCAGAGGCGCTGAGCGCCACCGGCGGGTCGCGGTCGAAGACATTGTTCAAACCCACACGCACGGTCGCATTCCACGGCAGCTGGTAAGACACCTGCATATCGTTGAACGCAGTCGCCGCGACGTGGCGATAGCTGCCGGTGTCGTCCAGCTCGGAGTCGTAGTCCTTCATGCCCGAGTAGTAACGCACGGCCCAGTTGGCGGCCAGGTTGCCGTAGCTCCAGTCCAGGGTGAGCGTGCCGCGCGTGCGCCAGTTCGGGTTGTCGGTGTGGTAGATGCCGTTGTAGCTCTCCCACGCCGAATTGTCGTCCTGCTTCTGCTCGTTGACGGCCACGTAGGTCGAATCCAGCGTCAGCATGAACTGGCCGATCGCGGTCTGCGGGAGCTTGTAACGCGCGGTGAAATCGTAGCCTTGCATGCGTTGCCCGCCGACGTTCACCGGCTGGATCACCAGGCCGGTAATGGCGCCGGTGGCATCGCGCGTGACCAGGTCGCAGAACGCCGAGACATTGAACTGGTAACACTGCGACAGGATCTGGTTGGCGCTGAATTCGGTGATGGCGTCGGTGATCTTGATCTTCCACCAGTCCAGCGACACGTCCAGGCCTTGCACCGAGGCGGGGCTGTAGACGAAACCGAGCGTGGCGTTCTTGGACTTTTCCGGCTGCAGGTTGGCGTTGCTGGTGTAGGTGAACGGATAGATGGTCTGGCCGGAGTTGCCGCTGGCGCTGTTGTACTCGGCCACATAACTGGCCGGCACGCCGCCGGCCGCGCATGCCGCAGCAATCGCGCCGGTGTAGGAGGTGCTGTTGGTCGAGCAGGGATCGGAATAAGTGTCGAAGCTGTCCGATGCGCCCAGGTACAGGTTTTCGATCGATGGCGCGCGGAAGCCGGTGGCGTAGTTGCCCCGGATCAACAGATCGGCGACCGGCTTCCACTTGAAGCCGAATTTGCTGTTGGTGGTGCTGCCGAAGGTGTTGTAGTCCGAATAACGCACGGCTGCGCTCAATTCCAGCAATTGCGCGCCGGCCACATCCTTCAGCAGCGGAATCGCCACTTCGGTGTAGTAGTCGTTGAGCGTGTACGAGCCGGAGGTCGGGGTGAACGAATTGCCCGAGGTGTAACCGGCCGAAATCAAGGCGTCCGGCGAGGAGAAGCCGCTTTCCTCGCGATGCTCGACACCGGCGGCAAAGCTCATCCAGCCGGCGGGAAGCTCGAACAGATCGCCGGTGAGGTTGGCGGTGAAACTGCTGTTCTTGTACTGATAGGTGTTGTGCGCGGTGAACAGGATGTAGTCCAGCATTTCCTGGGTCACGCCACCGGCCGGCGACAAGGGATTGAACGGCACGCAGCCGGCAATGACTGCGCCACCGCTGTCCAGGCACGACAGGGTGCCATTGACGATGGCGGATGCACCGAGCGCGTTACCCAGGTTGAGCAGGTTGACATCGCCGTACTGGGTTTCGGTCTGGTCGGTCTGATTGTGCGCAAAGCCCACATCCCAACTGAACTGCCTGTCCGCAAACTGGAAGTCGCCTTCCAGCCCGGTATACACGTGGGAGGTCTTGACGTCCTGCTGGTAGGTGCGCGCGAATTCGGTCAACCGATGCGACCAACCTACATCGCGCCCGTCGCCGCCGTAGGCGCTGTTGTACGGGTTGTAGTAGCTGTCGCCGCTCATCAGGATGCCGGTGTTGACCGAGGCCAGCGGAAAGCCGGCCAGCTGCTGCGACGATTGGCGGCGGTTGTAGAGTCCATCGAACTTGAAGCGCACGTTGTCGGTGAGTGCGTAGTTGCCTTGCACGTACAAGGCGTCGCGCTTCTGCGGCGTGACCAGGTAGTTGTCCTTGGCGTAGTTGTAGCCGTAGTCGGAGGTATTGAAGGCGGTGTACTGGTCCAGGCCGTAGCGCGGATAATTGCTGTCGCCGCTGGCCGTTGCGCTGCCGGGCAACACGGTCCAGGCACCGCTGTTGCCATCTGCACGCAGACGGCCGCTTGCCGAGTAGCTGCTATACGCCGACGACCCTGCGCCATACACCGGCTCGGCCGAGATCGCGCGGTCGCCTGCCATCACCGCATCTTCGGTGACGCTGGACAGCCCGATCACCAGATTGCCGCGCTCGCTGGTGGCGCCCACGGTGGCATCGAACGAAGTGCGCTGACCGTCGCCCTGGCCGTACTGACCGACGTAGGCGTTGACTTCGGCACCATCGAAATCGGTACGGGTGATGATGTTGACCACACCGGCGATGGCATCGGAGCCATAGATCGACGAGGCGCCGTCCTTGAGCACTTCCACGCGCTCGACGATGGCCGACGGAATGGTATTGAGATCCACCGAGCCGGACAGACCCGATACCCAGCGCCGTCCGTTGACCAGCACCAGGGTGCGCGAGGCGCCCAGATTGCGCAGGCTCACCGTGGCCGAGCCGTCGCCGCCGTTGTTGACGGTGGAGTTCATCGTCGCGCCGTTGGAAGGGATGCGCTTGAGCACGTCGGCCACCGAGGTCAGGCCCTGCTTTTCGATGTCCTGGCGCGTGAGCACCAGCACCGGTTGCGAATTTTCCACATCGACCGAGCGGATGCGCGAGCCGGTGACTTCGATCTTGTCCAGATTGGTCGGACTCTTGTCGGCCTGTTCCTGGGCAACGGCACTGGTGGTGACGCACAGGCCGATGGCGATCGCGAGCGAGCCCCGACGCAGGGTCGGGTGAGACGTGGGCATAGTCATGTGTACGGCGATTCCCGTTAGAGGAGGAGCGACAGCGCGATCCCCGTTGAATGGCACCTGCACGCGTGTGTTTCATCGGCACGACACGCAGGCTTAGCGGGAATTTAACGAGCGGGTTTCGCCACCGTTTTTCGCCGATCGGCGCCTTGTTGCGGTGCGGCGCGCGCAGTGCGTGGGCGCGCCATGTAGTGCCGGAGTAACGCTGCGCGTGTGCGGTGCCGACCTGGGATGCCATGCGTGGACACATGTCGTTGTCGAACGCGACCACACTGCCGTGCTCACCGCCAGGCGGGCGCGACCGCTGCCCGGAACGGCATGCGCCACTGGCGCACCGCGGTGCCGAGTGCGTTGCCGACAGCTGGCGACATTTTTTAGCCGCGCAGGGTGCGATGTGGTTTAATCGCCGCCGAAGTGGGGGTACCGCAGTGCGCTGCGGTTGAGATAGTCCCTTCGAACCTGATCCGGCTGATACCGGCGTAGGGAAGCTTCGTTAGATGCGATGGTCCGTGCCTGCACGGGCGCATCGCCATTGAGCGCCGCCGCTTCGTCCGCCTGCGAATCCTTCGCAGAACCAGCGCCGTGGGTGCTGGTTTTCCAGCACACAGGACGAACGCCATGAATGCCGCGCCTACCGTTTTGCAGCAACAAGCCCAGTCGCTGTCCGAGGCTGTGACCCAGCCGATTCCAGGCTCCCGCAAGATCTTCGTGCAGGGCTCACGCGCCGATCTGCAGGTGCCGATGCGCGAGATCGCATTGACCCGCACACCAACCCTGTTCGGTGGCGAAGACAATGCGCCGCTCAGTGTCTACGACACCTCCGGGCCGTATACCGACCCGCATGCCGCGATCGATCTTGCCGCCGGTCTGGCGCCGCTGCGCGCGCGCTGGATTGCCGAGCGCGACGACACCGTGGCGCTGGACGGCCTGAGTTCCAGCTTCGGCCGCGGCCGCGAGCACGATACGCGCCTGGATGCGGTGCGTTTTCCTGCACGGCGCCTGCCACGCGTGGCGCGCGACGGTGCCAACGTCACCCAGATGCATTACGCACGGCGCGGCATCGTCACTCCGGAAATGGAGTTCGTGGCGATCCGAGAAAACCAGCGCCTGGAAGCGGTGGCTGACGCGATGCTGCGCAAGCAGCATCCCGGCGAGGCCTTCGGTGCCGCGATCCAGCAACGCATCACGCCGGAATTCGTGCGTGACGAAATCGCCCGCGGTCGCGCGATCCTGCCCAACAACATCAACCACCCGGAAAGCGAACCGATGATCATCGGTCGCAACTTCCTGACCAAGATCAACGCCAATATCGGCAACAGCGCGGTGTCGTCCGGCATTGCAGAAGAGGTCGAAAAGCTGGTGTGGTCGATCCGCTGGGGCGGCGACACGGTGATGGACCTGTCCACCGGCAAGCACATCCACGAAACGCGCGAGTGGATCATCCGCAACTCGCCGGTGCCGATCGGCACGGTGCCGATCTATCAGGCGCTGGAAAAGGTCGACGGGCGCGCGGAAGAGCTGACCTGGGAGATCTTCCGCGACACCTTGATCGAACAGGCCGAGCAGGGCGTGGACTACTTCACCATCCATGCCGGTGTGCTGCTGCGCTACGTGCCGCTGACTGCCAAACGGGTCACCGGCATCGTCTCGCGCGGCGGGTCGATCCTGGCCAAGTGGTGCCTGGCCCATCACAAGGAAAACTTTCTCTACACGCACTTCGAAGACATCTGCCAGATCATGAGGGCCTATGACGTGGCGTTCTCGCTGGGCGATGGCTTGCGCCCGGGCTGCATTGCCGATGCCAACGACGCAGCGCAGTTCGGCGAGCTGGAAACGCTGGGCGAGCTAACCAGGACCGCCTGGAAGCACGATGTGCAGACCATGATCGAAGGCCCGGGACATGTGCCGATGCAGCTGATCAAGGAAAACATGGACAAGCAGCTGCGCGAATGCGGCGAGGCGCCGTTCTACACGTTGGGGCCGCTGACCACCGACATCGCACCCGGCTACGACCACATCACCAGCGCGATCGGTGCGGCGATGATCGGCTGGTTCGGCACCGCGATGCTGTGCTATGTCACGCCCAAGGAACATCTGGGCCTGCCCAACCGGCAGGACGTGCGCGACGGCATCATGGCCTACAAGATCGCCGCGCATGCCGCGGACCTGGCCAAGGGGCATCCCGGTGCGCAGGTGCGCGACAACGCCTTGAGCAAGGCGCGTTTCGAATTCCGTTGGGACGACCAGTTCCATCTCGGACTGGATCCGGAAAAAGCCAAGGAGTTCCATGACGAAACCCTGCCCAAGGAAGCGCACAAACTGGCGCACTTCTGCTCGATGTGTGGGCCGCATTTTTGCTCGATGAAGATCACCCAGGACGTGCGCGATTACGCGGCCGAGCACGGCATGGGCGAGGCGCATGCCTTGTCGGCGGGAATGGAAGAAAAGTCGGCGCAGTTTCTGGCACAAGGTGCGCAGGTGTATCGCGCCACGTGACAAGCAGCGTCGTCGTTGCATTGCAGCAGACCGACTGGTTGCTTAAGAAAAATTCAGCTTCGACTTATGCAGATCGCAGCGTGGTACGCAAGTGCCGCACTGCGACTGCATTGCAAGCGGTTACAGCCAGCAAGCATTTCGCGGCCTTTTCCTGAATCGCAGATAAAAAAATCGCGCCAGAGGCGCGAAGTGGACATCGTAATTATTTGAATTCGTCGGCGAGAGAGAGAGAGCCTGACGTCGCCACCTGTCGTAGGGAAGCAACGAGGCATAGAGTAAAATTTGCACCAAATGGATGCATGACACAGTTGGTTGTGGTCCTTTGCTGAATTTGGCGTTTCGCGCGAATTGCGTGTTGCGTTTTTGTAGTCCTTGCATGCCGATGCGTGTTCTTGCCGATGAGTGTTCTTCCCGCTAATGCGATGCCATCGGGCCGGTTACGTGTCGGCCAGTGCGTGGTCGACGTCGCCTCGCGCGAAGTGCACGCGCCCGGCGCCAAGCGCGCCGCGCGCCTGGCACCGAAATCCCTGGCGGTATTGCTGACGCTGGCGCGGCAGCCGGGCCAGGTGGTGACCCGCGAGCAGCTGTTGGCCGAGGTCTGGCCCGACACCTTGCCGACCAACGATGTGGTGACCCAGGCGGTCACGCAACTGCGCAAGGCATTGGCCAGCAACGTCAGCCAGCGCTTCGAGCATATCGAAACCATCGCCAAGACCGGCTATCGCCTGCTGGCGCCGGTTGCGTGGGAGCAGCAGTCGGACAGTCCGGCCGATGTTGCCGCGCCTGCAACGGCTGCAACCGCATCGAGCAACGAGCCCGGCGAGCGCGATCACATCGCCGGCGTCACCGCCATTGCCGCATTGGAGCGCAGCCCGGCAACCCGGCAGACTCGACCACCGGTTCCGTCTGCGTCGGCTGCAGCGCGGCGGCGCCGGTGGATGGCCTTGGCAATGGCCAGCGTGGCCCTGCTGGTGGTGCTGGGGCTGGCGGCGCGGAGGCTGTGGATGCGCGCGCCAGACCGCGACGCAGCAGCGGCCTCGGCAGTGCTCGGCAGCCCCAAGCGCCCGTATCAGGTCATCACTGCAGGCGGCGGTTTCGATCTCACGCCCAGCCTGTCGCCGGACGGGACAATGGTGGCCTATGCCTCGCTGACCAGCGATCGCGCAGGCACCTCGATCCTGGTCAAGACCACCAACAACGCCTATCCGCGCGTGCTGGAGACGCCAGCGGCCGGCATCTCCGATCGGCTGCCGGCCTGGTCGCCGGATGGACGCGAGATCGCCTTCTCGCGACAGGCGCCCGATGGCAGCTGCCGCATCATGATTGCCGCCGCACACGGCCCGGCTGCCGCACGCGAGGTGGCGCGCTGCGACGGCGCGGACATGCTGAGTTTCAGTTGGTTACCGGACGGTCGTGCGCTGCTGTTCGGCAGCATGACGGGTGCGCACGGGGCGCCGCACATGCGTCGGCTGGATCTGGAAACCGGCCAATGGCAGCCGCTGAGCTACAGCGCGCAACCGACCGACTTCGACTACACGCCGCGCTATTCACCGGACGGGCATTGGATCGTGTTTGTGCGCAATCCGCAGCTTGGCGATCTGTGGCGCATACCGGCAAACGGCGGAACCGCCGAACGGCTGACCCACGACAATGCCGATATCCGTGGCTGGAGCTGGTTGCGCGACGGCAGCGGCCTGATCTTTGGACGCCGTGTGGACAGCGAAGCGCGGCTCTACCGGCTCGACCTGGTCGACCGCAGCCTGCATGACCTCGGTGTGGACGATGCGCAGGCGCCGGATGTGGCGCATGGCCATCTGGTGTTCGTGCAGCGCAAACCGCAATTCGGCGTATATCAGGTCATTCACGATCCCATGAATGGCGGCTACATCCGCCGCCGGCTGTTTCCTTCCAGCGGGCGCGACGACCAGCCGATGATTGCGCCGGACGGGCGCCAGCTGATCTTTGCCTCCAATCGCTCCGGGGCGTACGGCCTGTGGTGGGGCGATGTCGGCAAGCCTGGCTCGGTGCGGCTGATCGAAGGCCTGCGGCCGGATGCGCGCCAGGCCGCCGACTGGTCGGCCGACTCGCAACGTGTGCTGGTCAGCGGCAGCGATGCCCAGGGGCATGCGGCACTGTTCGAAGTGACCCCGAGCACGGGCAAGGCGCTGCGGCTACCGGTGGCGCAGGCGCGACCGCTGCAGGCGATTCATGTCCCCGATCCCGATCGGTTATTGGTGGTAGCTGCCGCCGATGACGGGCACACCTTCGCCACGCTCTACGACAGACGCAGCTCTCCATGGCGCGCGCTGGCGTCGCTGCAGGACGTCTCGCAGCTGCGGCTGGACCGCGTCAGCGGCCAAGTATTGCTGACGCGTCTGACCGGCGGTGGGCTATGGCAGGTCGCCCCGTCGCTGGCGGCCGACACCTTGCAGCCGGTCGATCCGCAGCAGCCATCGCGCTGGCGCTATCGCAGCTGGGCGCCTGGCGCGCGGGGTCAGCTTCATTACCTGTCGTCCACCGACACCTGCGCCACCTATGACAGCGACCTGCGCGGTGGTGACGGGCGGTGCCTGGATGTGGCCAAGTACACCACCATCAACGGTTTCAGCGTGGATCAGCGCAGCGGTGCGCTGTATGTGGCATTGGCGGAGGAAGATGGCAGCTCGATCGCCTTCATGCCGTTGCCGGAACGCCTGGCCACGCCTCTGGGGGTGATGTCCAACCTGTTGATCGTGCTGAGGAAAATCGCCTCGTAAGTTCTTCGGAAAGACTTCGTGGCAATTTCGGCAGACCTTCGTCGGAACTTCCTGACTCACGCCAGATTCGGCAAAACACTACGCCCTCTTTCGTACAGGGGGGCTGCCAACATGCAACAGGTCATCACCGCAGATCGCGGGCTCGCACTCTCATTGGATGGTGCCAGCGAGCCGACGTCGACGACCTGTCTGGCGGTCGCGCGCCTGGGCAGCATCCGCACCGCCGCCGCCACCTTCACGCTGTGGGTGCAATTGCGCGGCCGCGCCTGGGTGGAGTCCAAGGAAGGGCGCTTCCGTCTGCGCGCCGGCGACTGGATCGCCTTCGACAGGGAATCGCATCCCACCGTGCAGGCCGACCGTAGCGCGCTTTGTGTGGGCGTCAGCCTCGATGGCGACAGCCTGCAATCCCTGGCCGAGTTGACCGACGCCACGTTGTATCCGGGGCGCAGCCAGCTTTCGCGTGGCGATCTGCGCATTGCATTGCGCTTGTGGCGCAACGCGGCCGCACAGAGCGGGAGTGCGTCGGCACGCCCCTTGTTGCTGCACCTGGCTGCGATGCAACGCGACTTTATCGCGCAGGAGCAGCGCTGCCCGGGGCGTTCGCGCAGCCGTCGTCGTCAGGTCTTCGGTCGCATGCAACGCGCCCTGCTGTATCTGGAAGGCAACAGCGACCGCGTGGTGCGCATCGCCGAGCTGGCGCAACTGACCAATTTCTCCAGTTGGTATGTGTCCAAGACGTTCCAGAGCCTGTACGAGGAAAGCCCGCAGGCTCTGTCGGCGCGTCTGCGCCTGGAGCGCGCCTCCGACCTGCTGCGCGATACCTCGATGATGATCGGTGAGGTTGCGGCCGCAAGCGGCTTCGACAATTGCTGCAGTTTCGCGCGTGCGTTTCGCGCGCGTTTCGGTGTCTCCGCATCGCACTACCGCGACCAAACGACAAATCCGCCAGATTCGGCAAAGCCACGGAACGTGACGCGCAAAGCGACGATGTTCACGCAATCGTAATTTGCACGGGGGCGCTTAACGCGCCACTAACGAACCCTGGAGAGATTGATGAACCTTCGCACCTCCGCAGTGCGGCTGGGCCTGTTGCCCGCCGGTATTGCGATCGCGTTGACGCCGGCATTTGCCGCCAATGCACAAGAGCAGTCCGCCCCGTCGACCACGACGCTGGACCGCATCGAAATTACCGGCTCGCGCATCCGCTCGGTCGACGTCGAAACCGCGCAGCCGGTGTTCACCGTCTCCCAGCAGGACATTCAGAAGTCCGGCCTGGTCAGCGTTGGTGACATTCTTCAGAACCTGTCGATCGCCGGCACCCAGACCTATAGCAAGGCTGCAGTGTTGACCTCGGATCCGGAGCAGGGCGGCCAGTACGTCAACCTCTACAACCTGGGCGAGAACCGTACCCTGGTGCTGGTGAACGGCAAGCGTTGGACCAGCAGCCTGTCGGGCCTGACCGACATGTCGACCATCCCCAGCTCGCTGATCGAGCGCATCGAAGTCCTCAAGGACGGCGCCTCGGCAATCTACGGCTCCGACGCCGTGGCTGGTGTGGTCAACATCATCCTGCGCCAGAACTACGACGGCGCAGAAGCGTCGGCCTACTTCGGCCAGAACGGCCGTGGCGACGGCTCCAAGGAGCAGTACTCCTTCACCGCCGGCACCACCACCGACCGCGCCTCGCTGGTGTTCGGTGCCAACTACACCAACGAAGATCCGGTGTGGGCCAAGGATCGCGCGCTGACCCGTTACTCGGCCGGCCCGAACCATATCGAAGACAGCCTGAGTGCGACCGGTCCGTGGGGCCGCTTCACCTCCAATGGCGAAACCTACATCCTCAACCACACCGGTTCGTTCGACGGCCGTGGCGTGGGCGCGGATTCGCGCAACATCGCCAACTACCACAACGACATCACCACCGACGACTACTACAACTCCGTCGACCAGATGATGTTGCAGCAGTCCAGCCGCAACAAGTCCATCTTCACCACCGGCAGCTACAACCTGACCGACAGCCTGACCTTCAAGTCGACTGCGATGTACTCCGAGCGCGACTCGAACCGTCAGATTGCCGGCTACCCGCTGCAGGCTTCTTCGCAGCCGCAGTTCCCGGTGGCGATCAGCGGCGCCAGCTACTACAACCCGGTCGGCCAGGACATCACCAGCTGGTTCCGTCGTACGGTTGAACTGCCGCGCACCACCGAAAGCAACGTCAAGACCCTACACTTCGATGCGGCGCTGGAAGGCGTGTTCGACGTGGGCAGCCACGGCTGGAACTGGGACGTGGGCTTCAACTACAACAAGTACGATGTGACGCAGGTTTCGCGCGGCAACATCAACTTGCTGGCGCTGCAGAAAGCACTGGGTCCGTCGTTCCTCAATGCACAGGGTCAGGTGCAGTGCGGTAC
This sequence comes from Xanthomonas arboricola pv. populi, assembly GCF_002939945.1. Classification (GTDB taxonomy): domain Bacteria; phylum Pseudomonadota; class Gammaproteobacteria; order Xanthomonadales; family Xanthomonadaceae; genus Xanthomonas; species Xanthomonas arboricola_A. The sequence goes on from NZ_MDEB01000005.1 coordinate 134,328, forward strand.
CGCTGCCAGCCCGCTGCCGCTGGGCACCAGCAACGCGCTGGGCCAGTGCACCCCGTTCAATATCCTGGGCGGCCCGTCGGCCTCCACACCGAACGCGCTGCAGTACATCAATGCATTGGGTCAGGCCACGCAGCAAAGCCTGAGCAAGCAGTGGACCGCCAACGTTACCGGTGGTTTGTTTGACCTGCCGGCCGGTGAGCTGGGCTTCGCTGCAGGCGTCGAACACCGTGAAATCAGCGGTTACGACTATCCGGATCAGCTGTCCAGCGCCGGTTACACCACCGATCTGGCCGCACAGGCAACCGAAGGTCGCTACCAGACCAACGAAGCCTACCTGGAGCTGTTGATCCCGGTGTTGAAGGATCTGCCGGGTGCCAAGGAACTGTCGTTCGACGTGGCTGCGCGTTACAGCAACTACAGCCGCTTCGGCGACACCACCAACAGCAAGTTCAGCTTCACCTGGAAGCCGATCGACGATCTGCTGGTGTGTGGTACCTACGGCACCGGTTTCCGTGCGCCGACGCTGTCCGACACCTTCGGTGGCGGTTCGCAGACGTTCGATACCTTCACTGATCCTTGCGATGCGACCTTCGGCTCGCTGGGCAACGCAGGCGTGGCAGCGCGTTGCGCAGGCGAAGGCCTGCCGGCGGGTTTCCGTCAGACCGATACCGCGGGCAACCCGGTGACGCGTCGCGACGTGCAGGGCAACGCTCCGTTCAATTCGGGCGTGGGTAATGCAGAGCTGGAGCCGGAATACAGCATCACCCGGACCGTGGGCATGGTGTACAGCCCGCATTGGGTGCAGGGTCTGGACTTCTCGCTGGATTGGTACCGCATTTCGATCTCCAACATCATTACGTCGCTGACGGCCAATGATGTGTTGAACAACTGCTACCTCAACAGCCTGGCCAGCTACTGTGCCGACTACGGTCGCGATGCGGTCACCGGTCAGGTCACCACGCTGAGCCGCGGCAACGTCAACCTGGGTCGTCTGGAAACCGAAGGCTACAACTTCGGCGTGCGTTATCGCATGCCGGAAACCGCGTACGGCAAGTTCGCTGTCAACCTGGACACCAACTATCTGGCGACCTACAAGTCGCAGGCAGAAGCCGGTGCCGAGTGGGCAAATGCTGCTGGCTACTGGAACTACCCGCGCGTGCGTGCCACCTTGGGTCTGGACTGGTCGCTGGGTTCGCTGTCGGCCAACTGGAATCTGCGCTACTACGGCGGTTTCCGTGATTACTGCTGGGATGCAGCCGCAGGCATCGAGTGCAACAATCCGAACTACCAGACCCCGAACCCGGCATGGGGCGGCGGCACCGGCTCCAACAAGAAGGGCTCGATCTCCTACCAGGACGTCTCTGTCACCTGGCAGGCTCCGTGGGATGGCAGCGTGACCGTTGGTGCCCGCAACATCTGGAACAAGCAGCCGCCGATCACCTACTCGATCACCAACAGCAGCACCGCTGCGATCGATCCGATGCTCGACTACGACCGCTTCCTGTTCGTGCAGTACAACCAGCGCTTCTGATCATCGAAGTGTCGTAAAGATTGAAAAAAAAACGGGCCGAAAGGCCCGTTTTTTTTGTTTTCGGATATTGAGTAAGGGGCAGGGCCTGGCAAACATTATCGCTGCCATGTGCGTCGTGTCTCTGCTTGCCTGACCATGTGTTGCGCCGTGCTGGGGCGACAAGCGTGCTTGATGGTTTGCTGCACGTCGCCGCGCGAGTCATGTTGCGATATCTGTGCAGATCGCAAGCGCCGTGATGCGTGCGCAGACAAGTCGCATTGCGCCATGTCTGCATTCGCGCGGTCGCAAACAGCCAAAGAAAAAGGCGCGACCAAGTCGCGCCTTTCCTGTTGCATCGATCTGGTGCCGCTCTCACGCCTCGGCCAGCCCCAGCAAGGTATCGGCCTGTTCGCGCCAGGCCGGCAGGCGTGTGAGCACACCGACCTTGGACAGGTACTCCTCGTCCACGGTTTCGCCGCTGGCCAATGCGGTCGCTACATGCACCGCGCCGGTTACCCAGAAACTGCGCAGGCTGGAGCGCTGCGGGTGGCGATGGAAGGCCACCGCTTCGATGATCGGCATCGGCAGGCCCCACAGACCGAGCAGATACGCGCCGGCTTCGGTATGGCCCAGACGATCGTCGCCGCCTTCCAGCGGCGGTTCGCGCTCGTCGCGCACGCCGGGCAACAACAGGCCGATATCGGCCAGCAGCGCGGCGGTGGAACCGAGTTCTGCGCTGGTGGGCGGCAACACCTTGGCCGCCAGTCGCGAAGAGAGCAGGGCGCGGCGCTGCATCGCATTGCGCTCGGCCGGGGTCAGCGTCTGCACCGAGAACACTTCGCTGGCCAGGACCAGATCGCGCAGCGTGGCCACGCCCAGGCGGGTCACCGCCGTGCGCAGATCGGTGATGCTGCGGCCGCCAGAGAAGAACGCGGAATTGCACAGCTGCAGCACCTTGGCCGCAATCGCCGGATCGCCGGCGATCAGCTTGGCGATATCGGCCGCGTCGGCGCCTTCGTCTTCTTCCAGTGCATGCATCAGGCTCAGATACAAGTGCGGCGGCGAGGGCAGTTTTTCGATCCGGCCGATCGCGGCGCGCAAGCGCGGATTGCCGAGCAGATCGCGCAGTTCTTCCAGGCTGGTAATGGCTTCTAGCAGGACTTCCGGGGCCAGCGGCATCGGCAGGAAGCGGTGCGCCACGCCAATGATGCGCGCCGGCGGCGTGCGCTGACCATCCTGGGCATCGATCAAGGCGATGCGGATGGTGTCCGGGCGCAGCGTACGGATCTGCCCCAGCAATGTGGCGGAAGTGAGATCCGGCAAGACGGGGGCGACGAGGACCGCATCGAACGGCGACAACGCAGCCGCTTCGATCGCCGAATTGCCGTCGGCCACCTGCTGCACCTGCCACTGATCACCCAGATCGGCGACATAGTCGCTCAGTTCGGACGGAAGGCTGGCTTCGTCCCCAACAAACAGAATACGCAAGACACTTCCCCAAGAGTCACCGGTGACAGACACCGGCCAAACGCTGTCGGCAATGTACCCAATCTGCCGCCGGCGGTCACCGGGATCACGCCAGAAGGCTGATCCCGATCGCCCCGCGGTTGCGGGGCTGCATCACGGTCGTTGGATCAGGGTGCGTCGGAATTATAGCGTTCCACCGACTCCACCAGGATGCGCTTGGCCTCGGCCGCGCCGCCCCAGCCATCCAGCTTGACCCACTTGCCCTTCTCCAAGTCCTTGTAATGCTCGAAGAAATGACCGATGCGCTCCATCCAGTGGCTGGACACCTGGTCGATATCCTCGATATGCGCGTAGCCGGAGAAGATCTTCTCGATCGGCACCGCCAGGATTTTTTCGTCGCTGCCGGCCTCATCGCTCATGCGCAGCACACCGACCGGACGGCAACGCACCACCGAGCCAGGTACCAACGGCAGCGGCAGCACCACCAGCACGTCGGCCGGGTCGCCGTCGCCGCACAGGGTGTTGGGCACATAGCCGTAGTTGCAGGGGTAACGCATCGGGGTGGACAGGATGCGGTCGACGAAGATCGCGCCGCTGGCCTTGTCCACTTCGTACTTGACCGGCTCCGAATCCTTTGGAATTTCGATGACGACGTTGATTTCTTCCGGCAGATTCTTGCCGGAGGTGACCAGTTCAAGACCCATGCGCGTAACTCCCGAGGCGTCATCTAGTGTGTGGAGCGCGATTCTACGCGTTCGGCTGTTGCGATGCAGCGACACTGAATGGGCAGTGTTCTGACCGACGCATGCGGCATAGCCCGCATTCATCCCGGGGAGCTTTCCGATCGTCGCGGACCGCGGCGCGGCGCACGCTGCAGACTCATCCACTGCTCGGGAACTGCCATGTTCAAGCCTGTGCGTTTGCTCGTTGTGCTGCTGCTCTCCGGTGCCGCCCAGCTCGCCACTGCGGCGACGCCTGCGCCACCGCCGACCTTCGTCGATGCGGTGGACTGGCCCGCCAATGGCGAAGGCTGGGAAGCCTTTGTCGATCTGGAGGAGCGGCTCGAGCACGACTTCGACCAGATCTGCGGCGACACCTTTTGCGGCGGCGAATTCAGCGACTACCAGCCGCTGCGCTTCCGCTGCTCGGTGCATCGGGTGAGCGGGGTGGTGCGCAGCTGCATCTGGACCTTCGGTGCCAGCGAGGTCAGCGTCGATTCCCACAGCGGGTACCTGCGCTCGGACAGTCGGGTCTGGCGCTGCACGGCGCCACTGAAGGATGGGACGCGTCTGGACGAGATGTATCGCACCCTGGCGGTGAACAATCCGCTGTTCGAGCCACTGCCCGGTGGCGCGCCGCCGATCTATGACGGCTTGATCGGTTGCCTCTGAGGACGTGTCACCGTAAGCGGTGGCGCTGTGTGCTGCCTGGCGCAGTGATTGCATCCGGGCAGGGCAGCGGGGCACGCGCGGCTTTGGCGATCGAGCTATGCAGCACGCCAGCATCGCAGGCCGCAGGCCAATGGGGCTTGCCGCAGTGCTCAGGTAAGCGCTGTAGGCAGTCGTAGGGCCTGGCGCGGCGTACGGGACCCGGGGCGTGAGTCGGCACGTTCCGGGTCCTGCCCCATCACCTTCGGCCGGCCCGCGGCTTGCGGCACGTCGTCCTCAAAGCAGCGGTACCAGTAGCAGGGCCACGATGTTGATGATCTTGATCAGCGGATTGATCGCCGGCCCGGCGGTGTCCTTGTACGGGTCGCCTACGGTATCGCCGGTGATGGCGGCCTTGTGCGCTTCGCTGCCCTTGCCGCCGAAGTGCCCGTCTTCGATGTACTTCTTGGCGTTGTCCCAGGCCCCGCCGCCGGTGGTCATCGAAATCGCCAGGAACAAACCGGTCACGATCGTGCCGATCAACAATCCGCCCAGTGCACGCGGCCCCAGCAGCAGCCCGACCACCACCGGCACCACCACCGGCAGCAGCGAGGGCAGGATCATTTCGCGAATCGCCGAGCGGGTCAGCATGTCGACGGCGCGGTCGTATTGCGGCTTGGCGGTGCCGGCCATGATCCCGGGGATCTCGCGGAACTGGCGACGCACTTCTTCGACCACCGCGCCTGCCGCGCGCCCCACCGCTTCCATCGCCATCGCGCCGAACAGATACGGGATCAAGCCGCCGATCAACAAGCCGATGATCACGGTGTGGTCGGACAGGTCGAAGGCGAAGACCTGGCCGGGATTGGCCGCCTGCAGGTTATGGGTGTAGTCGGCAAACAGCACCAGTGCGGCCAGCGCGGCCGAGCCGATCGCATAGCCCTTGGTGACCGCCTTGGTGGTGTTGCCCACTGCATCCAGGGGATCGGTGATGTTGCGCACCTCCGGCGGCAGCTCGGCCATCTCGGCGATGCCGCCGGCGTTGTCGGTAATCGGCCCGTATGCATCCAGCGCCACGATCATGCCGGCCATCGACAGCATTGCGGTCGCTGCGGTTGCAATGCCATACAGGCCGCCAAAATGAAATGCACCCCAGATTGCCGCGCACACCGCGATGACCGGCAGCGCGGTGGATTTCATCGAGACGCCCAGGCCGGCAATGATGTTGGTGCCGTGGCCGGTGGTGCTTGCGGCGGCAACGTGCTGCACCGGCTTGTACTGGGTGCCGGTGTAGTACTCGGTGATCCAGACGATCAAGCCGGTGAGCACCAGGCCGATCAATGCGCACATATACAACGCGGTGGCGCCATGCGTGTTGTCGCGCATCAGCGACTGGGTGATCGGCCAGTAGGCGAGCGCGGCCAAGACGCCGGAGACGATCACGCCCCTGTAGAGCGCGCCCATGATCGAGCCGCCCGCTTTGACCTTGACGAACGAGGCGCCCACGATCGAAGCGATGATGGAGACACCGCCCAGCACCAGCGGGTACAGCACCGCATGCGGCCCGGTTTCGGCCAGCGTCAGACTGCCGAGCAGCATCGTGGCGATCACGGTGACCGCATAGGTTTCGAACAGATCCGCGGCCATGCCCGCGCAGTCGCCGACGTTGTCGCCCACGTTGTCAGCGATCACCGCCGGGTTGCGCGGGTCGTCCTCGGGGATGCCGGCTTCCACCTTGCCGACCAGGTCCGCGCCCACATCCGCACCTTTGGTGAAAATACCGCCACCCAGGCGCGCGAAGATCGAAATCAGCGACGAGCCGAATGCCAGCCCCACCAGCGCATGCAGGTTGCGCTCCAGCGGCAGTCCCATCGCCTGCAGCAGCGCGTAATAACCGGCGACGCCGAGCAGTCCCAGGCCAACCACCAGCATGCCGGTGATGGCGCCGCCACGGAACGCCACATCCATCGCAGGGCCGATGCCATGGCGCGCCGCCTCGGCCGTGCGCACGTTGGCGCGTACCGACACGTTCATGCCGATATAGCCGGCCAGTCCCGACAGCACCGCACCGATCGCAAACCCGACGGCGGTGTACCAACTCAGAAACACCCCGACCAGGACGAACAACACGCCGCCGGCAATCGAAATGGTGAGGTATTGCCGATTGAGATACGCGCGTGCGCCTTCCTGGATCGCGGCGGCGATCTCCTGCATGCGTGCGTTGCCGCTCGGCTGCGCGATCACCCAGCGTGACGATACACCGCCATAGACGATTGCCAGGACCGCACACCCCAGCGCAAGTGGTAACCCGTAGTGTTCCAGCATGACCTCTCCCAGAGAATGGATGTCGTCCGGTCGGGACGAACCAAGGGCGATGCACGCAGCGAGTGGAGTGACGAGTACGGACTCGACGGCCATGGAGGCCGTAATGCGCGTCGCGATGTTCGGGTGGCCGGATTGCGGGCGAGTATGCGCCGCAGCTTGCGCCGCTGCCACCACCGCGGCTTTGGCGCGCTGTTCAGTCGCGGCATGACAGCCTGCGGCCAACGTGATCGAGCCGATCCAGGAGTGACGATGTCGAACCATGCCGCAAAATATGCCGTGACGATCGCTGCAGTCTTGCTCAGCGCCCATGCGCTCGCTGCCGAACCGACGCCGGAATTGAAGCAGCGTCCAGCCGGCACCGCGCAAGCGGTCGGCGCCGTGCACACCCTGCGCCAGATTCCCGAGGCCTGCGCGCGCCTGGAAGGCGTGTTCACCGGCAATGCTGCGCAGCCGTATACGTTGTCGGTGGTGCGCAGCAGTCCCGCCTGCCAGCCGCGCGCCCGCTTCGTGGATTTCGCCAAGGCCACTCCCAGCGTCGCATCGGGCTGGATCTTCAACGATGTGATCCGCGTCCCCAGCGCGGCCTGCCCCGCGCAGCAGGCGGTGGTGCGCGTCTGGCGCAAGCCGGTGGATGCCAAACCGCAGCTCGATGGCCAAGGCCAGTCGCGCATCTATCTGGAAGATGCAAAGCAACAGGCCGCCGCCGGAAAGATCCCGCAGGTGCCGATGTTTGCTGCGCAAATGACGGTGGAAGGCAAGGCCTGTCAGTAAGTCAGGCGTTCGCTTCGTCAACTCTATCAACGACAAACCCCGGCCAGGCCGGGGTTGTTTGTACGACGCTTGGCAGGACCGCGATGCATCGTCGCAGCGGCGCACATGCCAACCTGTGTCGTCAAACGCCTGGGCGATGAAGATAAGCGCCGTATCGATGTCCCGCATCCCTTGCTGCGATGCATGGCAACGGAAGGAGATGGGGGATAGCTGAAGCGTGTGTACGGGGCTGCAGCGTCAAGCAAGTCCTGCGGCCGGCCACATCGACGTTCACCCCTCCCACTTCGGCAGCTTCTTCGCCACCGCCATATTCTTCAACGTCACGTACTTGGGCAGGCCATCGCTGTCGTAGGTTAGCGGGGCTTCGCCCTTGATCAACGGGGCGAAGTAGCGGCGGGCGCGGTCGGTGATGCCGAAGCCGTCCTTGCGCAGGAAGCTGGGCGGCATCTTCTTCTCGTGATTGGCCACCTTGTGCAGCGGGGCGGGCACGATCTTCCAGCGGTACGGCGCGTCGCTGACGCGTTCGATCACCGGGATCACTGCGTTCATGCCCTTGAGTGCGTATTGCACCGCCGCCTTGCCGACGGCCTGTGCCTGTTCCCAGTCGGTCTTCGACGCCAGGTGGCGTGCGGAACGCTGCAGGTAATCGGGCAGCGTCCAGTGCACCTTGTAGCTGAGCTCCTGCTTGACCTGCGCAGCGAGAAACGAGGCCACGCCGCCGAGCTGCGCATGGCCGAACGAATCGGTCGCACCGCCGGCATCGGCGACGAAGCTGCCGTGCGCGTCCTGGATGCCCTCGCTGGCCACGACCACGCACCAGCCCACCTTCTCCACTACCTGCTTGACCCTGGCCAGAAACACGGCCTGGTCGTAGGCACGCTCGGGCAGCAGGATGATCTGCGGTGCGTCGTCCGGGCCCTGGCCGGCAAGGCCCGCGGCGGCGGCGAGCCAGCCGGCGTGGCGGCCCATCGCCTCGTAGATGAAGACCTTGGTCGAGGTGTCGGCCATGGCGGCGACATCCAGTGCGGCCTCGCGCACCGACACCGCGGTGTATTTGGCTGCCGAGCCGAAGCCGGGGCAGGTGTCGGTCACCGCCAGATCGTTGTCGATGGTCTTGGGCACGCCGATGCAGTGCAGCGGGTAGCCATAGGCCTTGGCCAGCTGCGAGACCTTCCACGCGGTATCGGCCGAGTCGTTGCCGCCGTTGTAGAGGAACCAGCGCACGTCGTGCGCGCGCAGCACATCGAGCAGGCGCTCGTATTTGGCGCTGTTTTCTTCCAGCGACTTGAGCTTGTAGCGGCACGAGCCGAATGCGCCCCCAGGGGTCTGCGCCAGTGCGGCGATCGCGGCTGCGGACTCCTTCGAGGTATCGATCAGATCCTCGCGCAATGCGCCCAGGATGCCGTTGCGTGCGGCCAGCACCTTGATCTTGCGCGCGCGCGCTTCGGTAATCACACCGGCGGCGGTGGCGTTGATGACGGCAGTGACACCGCCGGATTGGGCATACAACAAGTTGCCAGTAGACATAGGGGGACGGGCTCCTCACATGGGACATGGCGCAGGGGACAGTGCCGGGACATTCCCCGGATGCGGTAAGCTGCACGACCATACGGTCAGCGCTGGCGGAGACCTGAGTCTAACGCCGCCAACCGCAACGCGTTTTTATTCGAAAGTGGAGTCCACTGATGCGATTGGTTCTGTTGGGACCGCCCGGTTCGGGCAAGGGCACCCAGGCGACACGTCTCAAAGACAAGTTTGGGATCCCGCATATTTCCACCGGCGATCTGCTGCGCGCCGAAGTGGCCGCCGGCTCACCGCTGGGCCTGAAGGCCAAGGAAGTGATGGCACGCGGCGATCTGGTCTCCGACGAGATCCTGCTCGGCATGCTGGAGGCGCGGCTCGGTCAGGCCGATGTCGCCAAGGGTTTCATCCTCGACGGCTATCCGCGCAATGTGGCGCAGGCCAATGCGCTGGACGACCTGCTTGGCAAGATCGGTCAGCCGCTGGATGCGGTGGTGCAGCTGGATGTGGCCAGCGAGTTGCTGGTCGAACGCATCGCCGGCCGCGCCAAGGCCGAGGGTCGCGAAGACGATAATCCCGAGTCGGTGCGCAAGCGCCTGCAGGTCTATACCGACTCCACTGCGCCGGTGATCGGTTTTTACGAACAGCGCGGCAAGCTGGCACGCGTGGACGGAGTGGGCTCGCTGGATGAAGTGCTGGAGCGTATCGGCACCGCGCTCGGTCGCTGAGTCGGTTCGGGCCGGGCAGTGCGTCCGGTCCACCCAGTCGCGCTGGAAGCTGGCGCGGCTCTCGCAACGCATTGACTGCACAAAAGAAAAACCCCGGGCGTACAAGACGACCGGGGCAGAATAACGCCAGTAATGAGCTTGCTCAGAGCCCCGCAGCATGAGCTCCCTGGGGATTTGGCCTCTTGGGGAGTAGGACCAAAGGGTGCTGCGACTGGCGTTCAGCATGGTGATGGATGTGACGCAGTTCGCATATCGGGAAATTCCCTACAGTGTGGTAGGTGTTTCCTGACACTGCACTCGGCAATGAGGCGGAATGGCCGGCAACTCCGGCGATCGGCGACAATGCGCTCCATGACCAAACTCCACATCCTCGGCATCGCCGGGACCTTCATGGGCGGTGTCGCCGCCCTTGCGCGCGAGCTGGGCTGGCAGGTAGAGGGCAGCGACCAGGCCATCTATCCGCCGATGTCCACCCAACTGGAAACCCTTGGCATCGCGCTGGCACAAGGCTACGCGCCGTCCAATATCTCGGCAGATGCCAGCGATGTCGTCATCGGCAATGCCTTGTCGCGCGGCAACCCGGCGGTGGAAGCGGTGCTCGACGCCGGCCGTCGCTATAGCTCCGGTGCGCAGTGGCTGGCCGAGCAGGTGTTGCCGGGCCGCGACACGCTGGCCGTTGCCGGTACCCACGGCAAGACCACCACAACTACCATCCTGAGCTATCTGCTGGAAGCGGCCGGGCGCGCGCCGGGCTTTCTGATCGGTGGCGTGGCCGAGGACTTCGGCGTATCGGCGCGACTGGGCCAGGGACGCGAATTCGTGGTGGAAGCCGACGAATACGACACCGCCTTCTTCGACAAGCGCAGCAAGTTCGTGCACTACCGGCCGCTGGTGGCGATCCTCAATAACCTCGAGTACGACCACGCCGACATCTTCCCGGACGTGGCCGCGATCCAGCGCCAGTTCCATCATCTGGTGCGCACCGTGCCGGCGCGCGGGCGGCTGATCGTCAACGGCGAAGACGCGCGCCTGGCCGAGGTGTTGGCGATGGGCTGCTGGACGCCGGTGGAGCGATTCGGTTTCGATGCATCCCTCGACTGGAGCGCACGCCTGATCGCCGCCGACGGCAGTGCGTTCGCGGTGTTGCAGCGTGGGGTGGAGATCGGCCAGGTGCAGTGGCCGCTGGTCGGGCGGCATAACGTGCTCAATGGATTGGCAGCACTGGCGGCCGTGCATGCGGTGGGCGTGGATCCGGCGACGGTGATGCCGGCGCTGGCGCGCTTTCAGAGCGTCAAGCGGCGGTTGGAGCTGTTGGGGCAGGTACGCGACATCACTGTGTACGACGACTTCGCCCATCACCCCACCGCGATCGCGACCACCTTGCAGGGCTTGCGTGCGAAGGTCGGCGCGGCGCGCGTGCTGGTGGCGATGGAGCCACGCAGCAATTCGATGCGGCTGGGCGCGCATGCGCAGGCGCTGGCGCCGTCGTTGCGCGATGCCGATGCGGTGGTGTTTCTGCATCGGCCCGAGTTGGCCTGGGATGCCGCGCCGATCATCGCGCAGGTGCGCGGTGAGGCGCATGTGGCGCATGACGTGGAGGCATTGCTGCAGACGCTGGGTGAGATTGCGCAGCCGGGCGACCATGTGGTGTTCATGTCCAATGGCGGTTTCGATGGTGCGCCGCGTCGCTTCCTGGCGCAATTGTCCCGATGACCGACCTCACGACCAGCGCCGACACCAGCGGCTTGCCGCTGTTTCCGCTGCACAACGTGCTGTTGCCGGGCGCGGCAATGGGCTTGCGCGTGTTCGAACGCCGCTATCTGGATCTGGTGCGCGAGAGCGGCCGCACGGGCAGCAGCTTCGGTGTGTGCCTGATCCTGGATGGCACCGAAGTCGGCGTGCTGGCGACGCCGGCTGCATTCGGCACCGAAGTACGTATCGAGGATTTCGATGTCGGCGCCGACGGCGTGCTGGTGCTGCGCCTGCGCGGCACGCGTCGCTTTCATGTGCAGCGCTCGCGCATCCGCGACAACGGGCTGGTGGTTGGCGAGGTGAGTTGGTGCGAGCCCGACAGCGACGACGAACTGCGGCCCGAGCATGGCCTGCTGGCAACCGTGCTCGAGCGCATGCTCGAACAGGTCGGCGGCGAATTCGCCTCTGCCGGGCCGGAACTGCTGGACCAGGCGGCATGGGTCGGCTGGCGGCTGGCCGAGCTGCTGCCGTTGACCGAACAGCAGCGTCTGTCGCTGTTGCAGCAGGACGATCCGCATCTTCGCCTGGACCAGTTGCTTGCCTGGATGCCGTGACGCGGTGAGACAACCGCGCGCGTGACCCATCACCGCGCTTGCACCCTTGCAGCGGCACACTCGCCACGCTTGAGTGCGCTCACGATGGCATCCCTGCAGTGGATGTGCGCATTGGCGTCACTCGTTATCGATCCATGGAGTGTGCCTTGATCATCGATGTCAAACCGCGTGTGGCGGATGTGTTCAGTCAGGTCTGGCGGACCCTGGCGGTGTTGTTCGTGTGGGACGTGCTGATCACGATCATCTACTACGTGCTGCCGTTCCGCGCGCCTGCGTTGCCGCTGACCATCTTCGGTTCGGCGCTGGCGTTGTTCCTGGGCTTTCGCGCCAACTCGACCTATCAACGCTGGTGGGAAGGGCGGGTGCTGTGGGGCCAGATGATCAATGCATCGCGCAATCTGGTGCGCCTGAGCGTCAGTATCCTGTCCGCACCGGAAGCGGCAGCGCTGGGCCGCACCATTGCGCTGCGCCAGATCGCCTACGTCAATGCGTTGCGCTGCCAACTGCGGCGGCTTCCGGTGGCGATGGTGCTGGAGCCGCGTCTGCATGCCGACGAAGTGGCCGCGGTGATCACGCGCACCAATGTCGCCAATGGCCTGCTCGACACCACCGGGCGTAACGTCGAGCAGGCACGTCGCGATGGCTGGATCGACAGCATTCAACAAGCCAGTGTCGAGCGCATCCTGGTGGATATCGCCAACGCACAAGGCGGCATGGAACGGCTGAAAAATACGCCGCTGCCGTATCAATACCGGTTCTATCCGAACCTGTTTACGCGGCTGTTCTGCGTCTTGCTGCCGATCGGTCTGGTGGAAACGCTGCAATACGCAACGCCGGTGGGGTCGACCGTGGCTGGCCTGATGTTTCTGGCGGTGCTCAAGATCGGCGACGAACTGGTCGACCCGTTCGCCAATGCCATCCACGATCTGCCGCTGGACAGCATGTGCCGCACGGTGGAAATCGATGCACTGCAGGCGATTGGCGAGCAGGCGCCCGAGCCGATGCAGCCGGTGGATGGTGTGTTGTGGTGAGTGCGTCGCGCCTTGACCAATGCGGCTTGCGCGTCTCCAAACGGCGCTGAAGCGCAGGCTCTCGGTCATCTTGAGAGGTAATCGAACGGTGCGGATGCGTCGGTTGTAGAGCGGCTGATCTGCGGCTTGGCTGCAGGGGCCCTTGTCCGCCTACCATCGCGGGACACGCTGCAAGTACGTCCATGTAAGCTCTTATGCGGCATCCATGCCGCGTAAGGTCCCGCGACGGTATGCGGGCAAGGACCCGTCGAGATGGTCGGCGTGCATGGTGCAAGCAATGCATGAGGTGCCTTTACTTCGCTAGCTCACATGTAATTCTGCGACCCGCATCAGCAGGCCAATGCAACTCGCGAGACAGCCAGCTTTTTACGCAGCTACCGACCAACGTCCTGGGGCGGTGTCCTTGCCGATTGCGGGACCGTGTGGCGGCATGGATGCCGCCACCGAGCCTCCAGGGACGGATGCACGGCGTGTCCCGCGAGCGGTGAGGGCACCGCGCGCTCGACTCACCAGGCTGTTGACCCAAACAGTCGGCTGCATCCAAGCGACGCGAACGCGTTGCCGCCATCGATACAGCGTTCAAGACGTTTTATTAGCAGCTCTTATCTACAGGACTGCGCGTTCGTCGACCGATCGCTGTGGCCGATCGATCAACGGCGCTGTTGTGACGGATCCGATGCAGCCGGATCGGATGTAGTGGTTTGCGTCTGCGGTGCAGCGTTGTCTTTGTCCTCTCGCCGCATCGCATTTCCCGACATGCTGTCGATCAATATCACCGGCACCTGCGAGCGTCGACGCTGTTCCAGGCGATGCGGCAGCGGGTCCAGTGCCTCGCGCAAGGCGCTCAGTGCCGGGTCGACCCCACGCAGCGGGTACCACAGGCCGATCAGGCTGAAGTGCCGGCCGTAGCGCAGCGTCTGGGTGCTGCCCACCCACAATGGTTGTGCACCGGGCTGCAGGCGTGCGGCCGCCGGCCACAGGCGCAAGACATGCACATGGCCGGGCGCAGCGTGACGCACCATCAGCAGGGCTTCGACCTGCGTGTCCAGCGTGGCCGGCAGAATCGGTACCTCGTCCGGGCGGCCGCTGACATCGAGCAGATGCAGCGCCTGTTCCCAGCCGGCTTGCGGTTGCACCCGCCAGCCACGTGCTTCCAGCTGACGCTGCAGCGGTGCCAGCGGGCCGGCCAGTTGCACGTCCAGCGGCCAGCGCTGGTCGTCGTCGAATTCGTTGCGGCGTGCGGGCAGCAGGCGCCACTGGCCATTCCACCAGTCACTGGCGGGCAGCTCCATCAGCAACGGCGGCGGCGGTTCGAACCTGGCCAGCTTGGTGTCCAGATTGCGCGGCGCGAACACGATCGCGCAGGTCAGGAACACGCCGTAGAAGATCCACGAGACCGGTTTGACCCAGAACGCGCGGGTGGCGCGACGGCGATAGGCGATGCCCAGCACCAGCAGCCAGAAGATGCCGAACAGCATGCCGCCGACCACGTCGCTGAGCCAGTGCGCGCCCAGATACAGGCGCGCGAAGCCGATCAGCGACACGAACGCGCCACTGACCAGGTACGGCCACACCCGGCGCCGTCCCGGTAGCTCACGCGCGATCAGCAGCGCGAAGAAACCAAAGCCGATCGTGGCCATGGTGACCGCCACCGACGGGAACCCGAAACCGCTGCTGGCCGCCGGCGGGCGCACCACCTGCACGGTGGCGCCCAGTAATTGTGTCAACGCCAGGCCGAAGGCCAGCGCGATCACCCAGTGCGCCACCGCCATCCAGCGGCGACGCCAGGCCAGATAGCCCATCGCTGCTGCGATCGCCGGCAGCAGCACCTGCCAGTCGCCCAGCGAGGCCAGCGCCGCCATCGGGTAGTCGGCCAGCGGGTTGCGCAGCGCCAGCATCAGATCGTGCACGGCCAGGTCCACGCGCAGCGGCTCGCCATGCGCCAGCACCACCATCAGCAACGCGAACCAGCCCCAGCCCAGCAGTAACAGCATCAACGCCATCATCGCCAGCGGCACCGACTCGCGGCGGCGCGGGTCGAACACGCCCACCGACCAGTTGCCCAGCACTGGATGCCGATGCGACCAACCCAGCAGCCGCGCCAGCAAGGCATCCAGATGACCGGCCGACCAGCGGTACGAGTACAGCACCATCGCCCAGGCCAAGCCCATCACTGCGGCCAGCAAGGTGACCACCACGAACAGGCGGCCGGCCACTGCGGCCACCGCGTCGTAGGCAGTGCCCAGCACCCAGCCGGGCACCAGGAACAGCAGCGCCCACGAGATGCAGGCCAGGCCGCTGGCGACCAGATAGCGCTTGAACGGCATGTGCGACATGCCGGCGATGGCCGGCACGAACGGCCGCACCGCGCCCACGTAACGGGCGATCAGGATGCTCTTGAAGGCATTGCGCCGAAACAGCAGCTCGCCACGCTCCAGTAACTGCGGGTAGCGGCGGAACGGCCAGTAGGTGTGCAACTGGTGACCCCACCGGTGGCCGACCCAAAAGCTCAGCGTATCGCCGACGAAGGCGCCCAGGGCTGCGCAGGTCACCGCGTACGGCCCGTTGATCTGACCCAGCCCGATCAGTACGCCGATGGCGAACAGCAACGGCAGCGCCGGCACAATGGCGCCGAGCACGATCACCGCATCGGAAAATGCGATCGCAAAGATCACCACGCCAGCCAGGGTGGGGTGGTGTCCGATCCACTCCAGCGTGGCGTCGATCCATGAATTCATCCGGCGATTATAGGTGGGCATGGCGACGAGGTGACTTGCGCCGTCGTCACATCGGCCTGTCCGCTTCACCTCGGGTTGCGAGCGGATAGCGCCGCAGGCGGGTGTGACACGCAGGCAGCGCGCGCTGTGGTGATGCAGGCGCCCCGCCTACAATGGGGGATGAGTGACGATCCCGCCGGCAATCTGCCGCTGAAGTCCGATACCTTCGGGCGCATCCTGTTGATCCGCGACGCCGATCGCCTGTTCGTGCGGCGCGACCTGAGCGTGGCGCCGTGGCTGTTGCGCGGCGTGGCCTGGTGGCTGGCGCGGCGCGAAGCGTTGGCCTTGCGCCAGCTGGATGGCTTGCCACGCACACCGCGTCTGTTGCGCTGGGACGGGCGCCATCTGGATCGCAGCTATCTGGCCGGCGATGCGATGTACCGGCGCCCGCCGCGCGGCGATCTGGCCTACTTCCGCAGCGCGCGCAAGTTGTTGCATCAGCTGCATCGCTGCGGGGTGGCGCACAACGATCTGGCCAAGGAAGCCAACTGGCTGGTGCAGGACGACGGCAGCCCGGCGGTGATCGATTTCCAGCTGGCGGCACGCGGCGATCCCCGCGCGCCCTGGATGCGTCTGCTTGCACGCGAAGACCTGCGGCACCTGCTCAAGCACAAGCGCATGTATTGCCCGGCCGCGATCACCCCGGTGGAACGCCGCGTGCTCAAGCGCACCTCCTGGGTCCGCAAGCTGTGGTTTGCCACCGGCAAACCGGTCTACCGGTTCGTGACCCGCCGCGTGCTGCACTGGGAAGACAACGAGGGGCAGGGGCCGAGGCCCTGAAGTGCCGGGAAGCGGGAATCGGGAGTAGGGAATCGGTAGAGCGCATCGCGGCGGCTGATCGTGCGTCGGCTGCTGAACGTTCAAGGCGCTAAGCTTTTGCGATTCCCCATTCTCGATTCCCGATTCCCATGACCTTAAACGGCAAAACCCTCTTCATCACCGGCGCCTCGCGCGGGATCGGTCTGGCGATTGCATTGCGGGCGGCGCGGGATGGGGCCAATGTGGCGATCGCGGCCAAATCGGCGGTGGCCAATCCCAAATTGCCCGGCACCATCCATAGCGCAGCCGTGGCGGTGACCGCGGCCGGTGGGCAGGCGCTGGCGCTCAAGTGCGACATCCGCGACGACGACCAGGTGCGTGCGGCGGTGGCCGCCACGGTCGATGCGTTCGGCAGCATCGACATCCTGGTCAACAACGCCAGTGCGATCTGGTTGCGGGGTGCGTTGGACACGCCGATGAAGCGCTTCGACCTGATGCAGCAGGTCAACGCGCGCGGCAGTTTTCTGTGCGCACAAGCGTGCCTGCCGCATCTGTTGCAGGCGCCCAATCCGCACATCCTCACGCTGGCGCCGCCACCGTCCTTGAACCCGGCGTGGTGGGGCGCGCATACCGGCTACACGCTGGCGAAGATGGGCATGAGCCTGGTGACCCTGGGGCTGGCGGCCGAGTTCGGCCCGCAAGGCGTGGCGATCAATGCGCTGTGGCCGCGAACGGTGATCGCCACCGATGCGATCAACATGATCGATGGCGTGGATGCGGCCGCGTGTCGCCGGCCGGAGATCATGGCCGACGCGGCGCATGCGGTGCTGACGCGCAAGGCGGCTGGATTCCATGGCCAGTTCCTGATTGACGACGAAGTCCTGGCCCAGGCCGGCATCACCGAGCTGAGCGGTTATGCGGTCGACCCGTCGCGTGCGTTGTTGCCGGATCTGTTTCTCGACTGAACGCGGCGAACATCGCAGCCCGCGCTTGTTGGTTGGATGCGCAAGGCGGCCGGGAATCGGCGCGCGCAGGTACCGCGATTCGGAGGATCAGTGTGGCCGATCAGCGGCCGCGCCTTGGAAATCCAGCCGCCTCGCGCACGTCCTGGAGCGAGCACAAAGAGTTCACAGTAGGGTTTGCTATCGTACGCGGCTGAAAACGTTTCCAACAGGGATGTACCGCGCGTGTCCTCGATGTTCCGTGTCCTTGTTCTGGTTGCTTCCGCGTCCGTTCTGACGACCGCCTGTGGTGGCAAGTCGCAGCAGCCTGCAACCGATACCGATGCCCAAACGACTGAAACACAGCTGGATTCCTTGCAGGGCGTCAACGCCAAGCTCGGCGCCTACATCGACTGCTTCAATCGCGTCAACGCGAAGGTGCACGCCGGCGCCAGGTATTACACCGGCTGGATGCAGGACCCGTTCGCCGGCCCGACCGGTCGCGAGTCCGGCATGACCGGTCCGTACGATATCGACGCCTATGACATGAAACAGTGCGATGCGCCGGTCAGCGCGGCCGCTGCGGCGAACCCATCGCTGCCTGCATTGGACAAAGCAGCGCGCGACTACCGCGCGGCATTGAAGGCACTGCAGCCGATCAGTCACGCGGTGGCCGATTACTACACGCGTCAGGACTACGAAGACGACCAGTTCGCCAAGGGCAAACAGCTGCACCCGGAGCTGATGGAGGCGCTGGCGACCTACGCCGATGCCAGCACCGCCTTCAGCGCCGAACTGGACATACGAAACGACGCGGCGCAACGCGAAAAACTCAAGACGCTGGAGCAGGGCGAGGGCCGCACGCGCGAGTACTACCGGCTGGCGATGATGCTCGACGCCAAGAAGATCGCCGATGCGCTGGAAGAGGATCAGTTCGACGTGCCACGTGTCACCGCGCTGCTGGACGGCTTCAACCGTCTCTCCGATGAGGCGCATGCCAAGGTGGCCGACCAGGAACCGGGCAAGCTGAGCTGGAACAGTTTCGAAACCGCTGCGGAAACCTTCCGCAGACAAGCCAAGGCGCGGGTGAAACGCGTGGTCGAAAAAACGCCCTATAGCAAGATGGAACAGGGCTGGCTGAATAGCCCCTCGCTGGCGCCCGAAGGCTCGTCGCGCAAGTTGCTCAACACCTACAACGCGCTGGTGTCCGAAAGCAATCGTGAGTAATCACTGCTGTCCTCAGCCATCGCGCGTGTGCCGGCGATCGGCTGCGCCAGATGTCATTGGGCCGCACGCTGCGGCGCCACCTTCTTCAACCCATCAATGGAACGCAAGATGACCCATCAACTCCGTTATGCGCCGCTCGCCGCGGCGATGGCTTTCGCCGCGCTGCTTGCCGGCTGCCAGAAAGAGACACCCGCCACTGCAGTGGAAGGCGCCGACAAGATCAATGCCTACATCACGTGCTTCAATGGCGTCGAGCAGCCGATCCATGAGAGCTACCAGCAATACATCGAGTGGATGCAGGACCCGGAGGCTGGCCCGACCGGCAAGGAAAGCGGTATCCATGCACCGGGCACGGTGCTGTCGCATCACGTGGACGAATGTGGCGCGCCGATGACTGCGGCCCTGGCGCAAACACCGGCCAACCCCGAGCTCGATCCGGTGGCCAAGACCTATCAGGAACGTTTCACCACGCTCAACGAACGTATCGGGGAAGCGGTGCGCTACTACGACCGCGAGGATTATCTGCGCGACGACGGCAAGGGCATGAAGGCGCTGCACGCGCCGCTGATGCAGGCCTATCACGCATTCTTCGAAGCCGGCGAAGCCATGAATACTGCGCTTGAACACAATGAAGACACGCGTCGCAAGGCGCAGATCGACGCGATCGAAAAGGAAGAAGGCCGCAGCGCCTCCTGGTATCACCTGAAGATCATCGGCGAGGGTAAGCAGCTGGTGCAGGTGCTCGACAACGACACGCCGGATCTTGCCGCAGCACAATCCCAGCTCGCGCGCTACCAAGGCATTCTGGAAGAGGCGCAAAAGGCCAAGGTCGGCCAGGGCGATGCGATGTGGGGCCACATGGAACGCTCCGCCGACAAGCTGGCGCGCGAGTCGGGGCGACTGGTCGAGCGTATCCGCACCAAGACACCATTGAACAAGAGCGAGCAGATGCTGCTGGAAAGCGGCTCGCTCCCACCGGGCGGCACGCGCCAGGCGGTGCTGGCCAGCTACAACGATCTGATCGACATGAGCAACCGCATGTCGCATTGATGCTGTGCACGCGTCTCTGTCGCATTGTGGAAGCGCATCGAACAGGTGATTGTGCAAGTTCCGAAGGCACCGCTATTTCGAGTAGTAGCTGAATTCAGATGTAGTCAGAAGCTCAGTGATCGAAGGCGCGGTGCCCTCACCGCTCGCGGGACACGCCGCAAGTACCTCCATGTAGCAACTGTGTTGATCAGGACCTTGATCCGCGACCTCCGATCGGTTTCCTTCGGGCGCGTTTATCCGTAGGTGCCGGCCGCTGGCCGGCACGCTTTTGCGTTTGCTCATGACCGCCGAGTACGCTCAGGCGGGCTGCATGGCGGCTCTTTCATCGCGCACGCGCGCATTGAGGATGACCAGCATCTTGCGCATCACCGCCACGAGGGCGACCTTGCCTTCCTTACCCCGCGCGCGCAGCGATCTGTAAAAATCGCGCAGACGTGGTTCGTGACGAGCCGAGGACGTGGCGGCCATATACAGCACCTGCCGGATGTCGGCTCGGCCTCCGCCGATCCCCCGTTTCCCACGCATCGTGCCGCTGTCGCGCGATAGCGGGGCAACGCCGACCAACCTGGAGATCTGCTTTCCGCTGAGAGTTCCAAGCTCCGGCAGCCGGCACGCCAACACCGCCAGCAACACCGGACCGCCCCCTTTGAGCGTCTTCAGCGCGGCCAAGTGAGGGTGCTCGATGAGCAGCGTCTCCAGCTGCCCTGCGATCAGTTTGTCTAGCCGCGCCACACTGCGCACGAGCTGGTTCACGTTGGCTTGCAGCAGCTTTCGTAGCGGCCTGTCCGCCACCTGCAGCAGCTGTTGTTTGGCCGTCTTCAACAGATCGATGAGCTGTCGGCGGGCACGGACATGCTCGCCCAGATGACGCTGCCACGGCTCCAGCGGAACATACCGATGAAGCTCCATCTTCTCGGCCATGCAGGCCAGCATGGCCGCGTCCAGCCGGTCGGTCTTGGCCAGTCCCAAGCCGTTGGCCAGGTTGCGTGCCCGTTGCGCATTCACGCGCGCCACCGGCAGGGCGGCGTGATGCAAGGCATCCAGCGCTGCCAGCTCGTAGCCCCCGGTCGCCTCCAGCACCACCTGCCGCACCGGCAGCGTATTCAGCCAATCGACAAGCTTCCGATGACCGCTTGCGGTGTTACTGAACTGACGGGCCTGGCCTTGAAAGACAGCCGCATCCAGGAACTGCTTGCACACATCGATCCCGATTCCGCTCATGGGACATCTCCGCTAGGCTAGAAAGGTCGAGAGCTCCCTTGTTTGCCCAGTCTTATCGTTTCGAGTGTCGTCTCGGGCAACTGTTCGGGCGAATCAAGGGAGAATCCGGCGTGGGCACCCAGCTACACGACGATCGCTTAGATCCAGGCTCTGACGGTGGCCCACGCCGGCTCTCGACACCTAAACTGCCACAATCCGAACAGATAAGAATCCGAACAGATAAGGCTCGGTGGCGGCATCCATGCCGCCACACGGTCCCGCAATCGGTGAGGACACCGCACCAGAAAGATGGTCGGTGACTGGATGAAAACCAGCCTGTTGATCGCGTCGTGTTGGAAAGGTGGAAGGATGCGCCGTTATCAGAAAACGCACGCCACGCATTGCTTGGACCACACACACCGACCATCTCGACTGGTCCTTGCCCGCTCACCGGCGCGGGACCTTACGCGGCATGGATGCCGCGTAAGAGCCTACAGGGACGTACTTGCGGCGTGTCCCGCGATGGTGAGCGGGTAAGGACCCTGCAATCAAGCCGCAGATCAGCCGCTCCACACCTGATCGACCCGCACTGCCCAACCACTCCAAGACAATTTAGCCGTTGGAGATCTCCTGCAGTGGCTCGGCACATTGCCGGCAATAACGCGCATCCGGCGCGTGGCCTTCCAGCCCGCAACGCGGACAATTGCGGGTATCGCGCTTGCCGGCGTGGCCGCCTTCGCGCAGCGTGCTGGCCAGTTCGGCGGTGTAGATGCCGGTGGGCACGGCGATGATGCTGTAGCCGATCAGGATCAAGGCCGAGGTGAGGAAGCGGCCCAGCGTGGTCTGCGGCACCAGGTCGCCGAAGCCCACCGTGGCCATGGTCACGATGGCCCAGTACATGCTGGTCGGGATGCTGGTGAACCCGTGTTGCGGGCCTTCGATCACATACATCGTGGCGCCGGCGATCACGGTGATTGTGAGCACGCTGAACAGGAACACCAGCACCTTGCGCCGGCTGCGCCAGAGTGCGTCCACCAGTTGCCCGCTTTCCTCGATGTAGCGGGTGAGCTTGAGGATGCGGAACAGGCGCAGGATGCGCAGCACGCGCACCACCAGCAGCGTCTGCGCACCGGGCACGAAGAACGACAGATAGCTGGGCAGAATCGACAGCAGATCGATCACGCCCCACGCACTCAGTGCGTAATGCAGCGGGCGCCGCACCACCGCCAGGCGCAGCGCGTATTCGACGGTGAACAGGACCGTGAACGCCCATTCCAGCGGCAACAGCCAGTGCGCCGAATGCGAATGGATGCGCGGCACGCTGTCGATCATGATCACCACCACGCTGGTGAGGATCGCCACCACCAGCATCAGATCGAAATTGCGCGACGGACGGGTGTCGTGCCGGTAGATGATGTCGAACCATTGCCGGCGCCAGCCGTGGTCGGTGGCGGGAGTGAGTTGGGGATCGGAGAAAGGGCGCATCCGCGCATTGTGCCGCAGGCCGGCGAATGCGCGAGAATGCGCGTTCTCCCTCCGCTTCTGCGACCCACCATCATGAGCACCGCTGCCGACTCGCCCCTGTCCCTCGCGCATTACTACCTGCCGGTGTACCGCCCGCGCCAGGTGGTGCTGGAGCGTGGCCAGGGCAGTCGCGTGTGGGACGACCAGGGCCGCGAATATGTGGATCTGTCCGCCGGCATCGCGGTCAGCGGGCTGGGCCACAACGATCCGGATCTGATGGCCGCGCTGACCGAGCAGGCCGGGAAGCTGTGGCACACCAGCAATGTGTTCTTCAGCGCACCGCCGTTGAAGCTGGCCCAAGAGCTGGTCACCGCCTCGCGCTTCGCGCACAAGGTGTTCCTGTGCAACTCGGGTACCGAGGCCAACGAAGCGGCGATCAAGCTGGTGCGCAAGTGGGCCAGCAGTCAGGGCCGCCCGGCCGACAAGCGCGTCATCGTGACCTTCCGCGGCAGCTTCCACGGGCGCACCCTGGCGGCGGTCACCGCGACCGCGCAGCCCAAGTACCAGGAAGGCTACGAGCCGCTGCCCGGCGGGTTTCGCTATGTGGACTTCAACGATGTGGCCGCGCTGGAAGCGGCCATGGCCTCGGGTGATGTGGCCGCGGTGATGGTCGAGCCGATCCAGGGCGAGGGCGGGGTGATGCCGGCCGAGCCGGGTTTCCTGAGCCGCGTGCGCGCGCTGTGTGACCGGCACGATGCGCTGCTGGTGCTGGACGAGATCCAGTGCGGCATGGGCCGTACCGGCACGCTGTTCGCACATTGGCAGGAGCAGGTGACGCCGGACATCGTGACGCTGGCCAAGGCGCTGGGTGGCGGCTTCCCGATCGGCGCGATGCTGGCCGGCCCCAAGGTGGCCGAGATCATGCAGTTCGGCGCGCATGGCACCACCTTCGGCGGCAATCCGCTGGCCGCGGCGGTGGCGCGCGCGGCGCTGCGTAAGCTGGCTTCGCCGCAGATCGCCGGGAATGTAGCGCGTCAGTCGGCGGCGCTGCGCGCAGGCCTGGAGGCGCTCAACGCCGAGTTCGGCCTGTTCGCACAGATTCGCGGACGCGGGCTGATGCTGGGCGCGGTGCTTGCGCCGGCGCATGCCGGGCAGGCCGGCGCGATCCTGGATTTCGCCGCCAACCATGGCTTGTTGCTGTTGCAGGCGGGGCCGGATGTGTTGCGCTTTGTGCCGGCGCTCAATCTGACCGATACCGAGCTGGCCGATGGGTTGGAACGCTTGCGCTTGGCGATTGCTGAGTACGTGGCGCAGAAGTAATGGAGTCCTGAGCTTTTGCGCCATCGTGGCCGGCACCGCGCCGGTGAGCGTGGTGGGGTAATACGCGCGGGTCGTTGCGTTTCTTGATTGGTGCTAAGTCATGTCAGGCTCGTGCTGTTGCCGCCGCATGTACCTGCGCGGCAGTTGCAGGATCCGCATGAAGACAGCGTTGCGTAGCTGATGCGGATTGCGTATCGCGCGATGCAGCCCTCCTGCAGCGATTGGATAACGGCGGCGGTCATGGAGGTTTGAGTTTTATCGCTCTACCGTACCCTCACCCCAACTCCTCTCCCGACGGGAGAGGGGCTCGCGTCTGCGTTCGTCATTAACCCGACACCGACTCAAGGCGCCAACGCTGTCCCTGATCGTGGACGCCGACGCGTTCAATGCTGCGAGCAGCGTCTTGCGTCACCCCGAGAGAGTGACAGGTGTTCCGCGATGCTCAACGATTCCCGATTCCCGATTCCCCAATCCCGGCCCTTCACCCCAGCCCATACCGCTTCAACACCCGCCGCAAGCCGCGCGCATCGCGCACCGTGTCCGCATGCAGGCCGGCGGCACGGGCGCCGCGCACGTTGACGAACAGATCGTCGACAAACAACGTGCGCGAGGCGGCCGCATCGAGCCGGGCGAGCGCGCGCTGATACACCTGCACATCGGGCTTGCGGCCCCCCAGTGCGCCGCTGCACAGCACGCGGCCCTGCAATAGCGGAAACAGCGACGGCACGATCCGCTCAATCGCTTCCGCCATCAACGGCCCGTTGTTGGTGAGCACCGCCACCGCGGTCGTTGCCGCCACCGCCAGTACCTGCGCCACTACCGCCGGCTCGGCGCGGCATGCGGCCACGCGCGCATCGATCCAGGTGGCACGATCGATCATGCAGCCGAGCCCCTCGCTGAGCTGCGCCAGATACGCCTGCGTATCGATAAGCCCGGCATCGTAGGCGCGCTCCAGGCCCTGCTCGAACAACACCTGTTGCACACGTTGCGGCGTGCACGCCGCCGCACTGGCAAGCGCGGCCAAACGGCGCGGCCGCGAATAGCTGGCCAGCACGCCGTCGAAATCGAGCAACAAGAGGGACGGTGCTGCAGCCGGCATGGGCGGACTCGGGACGCGGCTGCGCAGCGTTGTCGATTCGGCGCGGCATGGCAAGCGCGCAAGACCCGGTATATCCGGATGCACGCAGGTGGGTGGGGATAGTGCCTATTCAGATCGTTGAATCCGGCAGCAACCTACCCGCCCGCGCCGCCCCTACCCTCCGCGCGGCGCTTGCGGTGGAACTGTGCTGGGTATGGTCGATGCATGCCGCATCCGCGGTATCAGCCGGTCTTGGGGAGGGACCCGGTCACTCAGCACGTCACACCATCCAGGGGGTCGATTGCATGCGCAAGCGCTTGAACACCGATCAGTTGGCGGCATCGGTCGCCGCCATTCTCACCACCGCCACGCGTGGTCGCACGCTGGCTTCGATGACCTTGGTGCTGGCTGGCGCACACAGCCTGCCCATCCTGGCACAGGAAGCGCGCACGCTGGACGCGGTCAGCGTGGTCGGCACCGGCTCCACGCGCACCACTGCCTCCATCTCCGTCGCCGAGATCCAGGCACAGGTGCCCGGCGTGGCACCGCAGCAGTTACTGGCGAGCCTGCCCGGCGTGAATGTCCAGACCACCGATCCGTTCGGGCTGTACGAGTTCGGCGACTCGATGACCATCCGCGGCTTTTCCGCCAACCAGATCGGCGTGACCCTGGACGGCGTCCCGATCGAAACCTTCGACACCCGCGAAGGCGGCCCGATCACCCGTTACGTGTCCAGCGAGAACCTGCTCGACGTCACCGTGTCGGCCGGCTCCGGCGACGTCACCCAGCCGTCGTATCACGCGCTCGGTGGTGCGATCCGTTACACCAGCCTGCCCCCGAAAGGCGGCGACAGCTGGAGCGGCAACCTCACCCAGACCATCGGCTCGGACGATCTGGTGCGCAGCTTCGTGCGGCTGGATACGCCGGATTGGTGGGAAGGCGGCCCCAGCGCCTATCTGTCTGCCTCGCGCACGCAGGGTGGGGTGTGGGACATGGAGCCGGCCACGCAGAAGAGCGATCACTTCGAAGCCAAGATCCGCCAGGCCTGGGACGTGGGCAGCCTGACCCTGGGCTGGATCTACAACAACCGCAAGGACTACGACGTGCAGTCGTACAACTCCGACGGCTCGTTGTCCTGGGATCTGCACGAACGCATCACCGGCAATCCGGAAGTGGATGCCGAGCATTACAGCGAATGGCAGAACGGCCGTCGCGATTCGCTGCTCAGCCTGCACGGCGATTTCCTGTTCAACGATGCGATTGGTGTCACCTTCACCGGCTACTACGAGAACAAGCATGGGTACGGCATCGGCGGCACGCCGCCGAGCACGGCCACCGGCCTGTACAACGATGCCATCGCCGGTACGCCCGGGCGCACCGATATCGCCATCAACGACCCGCAGATCGTCGATGCCAACGGCAATGTGACCCGCGTCGGTGCGATGACACGGCGCGAGGAAATCATGGGCGGCGATCGCTACGGTGTGACCACCGCGGTGTCGTGGGAGACCGAGCACAACAAGCTCGAAGTCGGTGCGTGGTACGAGAACTACGACTTCGATCAGGTGCGCCCGCTGTACAACCTGGACCCGGCCACCGGCGCGCTGCTCAAGGGTTCGCTGCCGATCGTGGTCTACTACGACAACCACTTTTCCACCGAGGTGAAGCAGCTTTACATCAAGGACACGCTGCGTCTGCTCGATGACCGGCTCACCATGGAGTTCGGCGCCAAGGGACTGGATGTCAAACGCGACTACAACGGCATCGCCAATCTCGATGACTTCAATGTCGGTGTGCGCCGCGATGTCACCATCAAGAACAGCGACTGGTTCCAGCCGCAGGTCGGCGCCAGCTTCCAGCTTGCCGAAGGCGTGCAACTGTTTGCCAACTACGCAGAGAACTTCAGCTCCGCCCCGCGGCTGGCGTTGACCTCGGGTGCATTCAATCCGGATATCGCGCCGGAGGAATCCACCAATATCGATATCGGCATCCGCGCCGAGTCCAGCCAGTGGAGCGGCTACATCGCCGCCTACAAGATCGATTACGAGAACCGCATCATCGCGCTGACCGACCCGGACCCGCTGGTGGTCGCGCCCACCGTCTACGCCAACGTCGGCGACGTGCAGACCTATGGTGCGGAAGTGTCCGGCATGTGGAAGCCGGCGCCCGGCTGGCGGCTGGGTGCCTCGCTGACCTGGAACAAATCCGAATTCCAGGACAACTATTTCGGCCCGGTCAGCGGCAACCTGGTGCAGGTGGAAGGTAACGAAGTGCCGGACTCGCCCAAGGTGATGTTCAGCGTCAACGGCGGTTGGGAAGGCGAGCATTTCTTCGCCAACCTCGACACCAAATATACCGGCAAGCGCTACGGCGACACGCTCAATACCGACCAGGTGGATGCCACCTTCATCGTCAACGGCAGCGTCGGCTATCAGGGCGAGGATGCGGGGTTCCTGGCCGGTGGGCGGCTGCAGTTGTCGGTCTACAACCTGTTCGACAAGGACGATGCGATCGGTGCGGTGTTCCCGAACGAAAGTTCCGGCTCGTATCAGTTGATCGCGCCGCGCCAGCTGTTCGCCAGTCTGTCCTACAAGTTCTGAGGGGGTGATGCGGCCGGCGTCATTGCCGGCCGCGTCATGCGTTTTCGTCGGTCGCACTTGATCCATGACATGCAAGGACTACGCGTTGATGCAAGGCAATCACTCTGGGGCGATGACGCGGCGGCAACTGCTGGCGCGCATCGGCATGACCGCTGGCGGCGCGATGATGTATCAGGCGATGAGCAGCCTGGGCATGGCGGCCGAATCCGATTTCAAAGGACCGCTGCAGCTGGATGGCGACCCGAAGGGCGCCTCGGTGCTGATTCTGGGGGCGGGGCTGGCCGGCATGGCGGCGGCCTTCGAACTGCGCAAGGCGGGGTACCGCGTGCAGTTGCTGGAATACAACGACCGCCCCGGTGGGCGTAACTGGACGCTGCGCGGCGGCGACCGTTACACCGAACTCGGCGGGGCGATGCAGCATTGCCAGTTCGACGATGGGCTGTACCTCAATCCCGGACCGTGGCGCATTCCGCATCACCACAAGGCGGTGCTGGGTTACTGCAAACAATTCGGTGTGGCCCTGGAGGCCTTCAACCAGGTCAACTACAACGCGCTGTTGCATAGCCAGCAAGGCTTTGGCGGCAAACCGCAGCGCTTTCGCGCCATCGATGCCGATTACAAGGGTCACGTGTCCGAACTGCTGGCCAAGTGCACCCAGCAACAGGCGCTGGACAAGAGCGTGAGCCGCGAAGACCAGGAAGTGCTGCTGGAATCCCTGCGGACCTGGGGCGCGCTCGACCACAAGTTCGGCTACGTCAAAGGCAAGGACAGCAGCGAGCGGCGCGGTTTTGCGCGGTATCCCGGTGGCGGTCTGTCGGGCAAGCCGGAGTTTTCCGATCCTTTCAGCGTGCAGGACGTGTTGCGCTCGCGTCTGTGGACCACGCTGGCGGCTGGCAACAACTACGAAATGCAGACCACCATGTTCCAGCCGGTGGGCGGCATGGACCAGATCGGCAAGGCATTTGCGGCTCGGCTCGGCGATACCATCACCTACAACGCCAAGGTCACCAGGATCGATCAGGACGGCAACGGCGTGCGCGTCTCCTGGCAGGATGCCGCGCACGGCGGCGAAGAACGTATGGCCAGTGCCGATTGGTGCATCTGCACGATTCCGTTATCGGTGCTCAGCCGCATTCCGGTGACCGCCAGCGACGCAATGACCACCGCGATCGGCCAGGTGCCGTATGCGGCATCGGTGAAAGTGGGCCTGCAATTCAAGCGCCGCTTCTGGGAAGAGGACGAGGCCATCTACGGCGGCATCAGCTACACCGATCTGCCGATCAGCCTGATCAGCTATCCCAGCACCAACTATCACAGCCCCGGCAAGGGCGTACTGCTCGGTGCGTATGTGTGGGGATTGGATGCCTACCAGTTCACCTCGATGCCCCCGGAGCAGCGCGTGCGCAAGGCGGTCGAATACGGCACGCAACTGCATCCG
Source organism: Xanthomonas arboricola pv. populi (assembly GCF_002939945.1). Lineage (GTDB taxonomy): Bacteria > Pseudomonadota > Gammaproteobacteria > Xanthomonadales > Xanthomonadaceae > Xanthomonas > Xanthomonas arboricola_A. Next base: position 163,208 of record NZ_MDEB01000005.1, read on the forward strand.
CAATATCCGCGTGAGTTCGAGAACGGCATTTCGGTCGGCTGGCATCGCGTGCCGTTCACGCATGGCTGTTTCGGCATGTGGAGCGAGCAGGCGCGTGCCGAACATTACATGCCGCTGTGCCAGATCGACGGGCGCCTGGCGCTGGCCGGTGAACACGTCTCCTATATCCCGGCCTGGCAGGAAGGTGCGATCTTGTCCGCGCACGATGTCGTCGGCCGTCTGCATCGCAAAGTGCTGGCCGGAGGAGGTCGCGCATGAGTCTGTTGCCACGATTGGCCGCGGGCACGTTCGTCGTTGCGATGGCTGCCCTGCTGTTACCACCGGGCGCGTACGACGCGCAGGCGCAGAGTTCCGATGCCACCCAGCTGTTTCCGCAACAGGGCTTTGCCAAGGCATCCGGCCAGGAGGTCTACCGGGCGATCTGCCAGGGCTGCCACATGCCGGGCGGGCGCGGTGCGCAGGGCGCGGGCGAATACCCCGCGCTTGCCGGCAACCCCAAGCTGGCCGCCGGTCCCTACGTCACCATGATGGTGCTCGATGGCCACGCCGGCATGCCCGGCTTCGGCGCGATGCTCAACGACCGCCAGGTGGCCGAAGTGGTGAGTTATGTGCGCACGCACTTCGGCAACGATCACGCCGAGCGTGTCACCGTCGACGACGTCAAATTGCTGCGCCACTGATGCTCCCTTTCCCTCTCATGCAAGGAGTTGCCATGTCCCGTCCAGTGACAGCCGTCTTCACCGCCGCCCTGTTGTGGTCTGCGGGTCTCACCACCGCGCACGCCGCCGAGGTGATCCGCCACAAGACCCCCAACAGCGATTTCCCCATCGCAGCCGCCGTGGAAATTCCTGCCGGCAAGGCCACCGTCTACGTCAGCGGCAAGGTGCCGGCGGTGGTGGATGCCAGTGCGCCGAAGGACTCGGCTGCCGCCTATGGCGACACCAAGGCGCAGACGGTGAGCGTGTTGAACCAGATCAAGCAGCAACTCGCAGCGCTTGGCCTGGGAATGGGCGATGTGGTGAAGATGCAGGTGTTTCTGGTCGGCGATCCGGCCATGGGTGGCAAGATGGATTTCAACGGTTTCATGGAAGGTTACCGCCAGTTCTTCGGCACCAAGGAGCAGCCCAATCTGCCGGCGCGCTCGGCATTCCAGATCGCCGCGCTCGGCAATCCGTTGTATCGGGTGGAAATCGAAGTGGTCGCCGTTCGTCCTTGAATCCGTGCTGTCGTCCTGCTGGAGGTTGTCATGAAAACTGCTCTTTCGCGCCGCATGTTTCTCCGCGACTCCGCGCTGTTTGCCGGCGCTGCCGGTGCGAGTGCGCTGCCGCTGCTGGCCAGCGCCACCGAACGCTCCGCCACCATCGCACCGACACCGGCGAGTGCGCTGTCGCCGGTGATGATCGGTTCCAACGAGTTTCCTGACGGCCCGTCGGCTGCTGCGGTCAAGGCCATCGCGCAGATCGCACCGCAAGGCGGACGCTACCTGCGCGATGTGCAGATGGAATTGATGGATACCCTGGCCGCCGAGCTCAAACTGCCGGTCAATCACCTGATGGCCTACGCCGGCTCCACCGAACCGCTGGACTACACGATGCTGGCGTTCACCTCGCCCAGCGCCGCGCTCGTCACTGCCGATCCCACCTACGAATCGGGCTGGCGCGCCGCCACCCGCAATGGCGCAAAACTGATCAAGGTGCCGTTGCGCAAGGACTTCTCGCACGATGTGCAGGCGATGTGCGCCGCCGACGCCAGCCCCGGCGTGATCTACATCTGCAATCCCAACAATCCTACCGGCTCGGTCACCGCGCGCGAGGATCTGGACTACGCACTGGCGCACAAGCCCAAGGGCAGCGTGCTGGTGGTGGACGAGGCCTATATCCACTTTGCGCAGAGCACCAGCAGCGTGGTCGACATGGTCGCCGCAGGCGAGGACGTGGTGGTGTTGCGCACCTTCTCCAAACTCTACGGCATGGCCGGCATTCGCCTGGGCTATGCAGCCGCGCGCCCGGATCTGCTGGCCAAGCTGATGTTCTACAGCGTCAACAGCCTGCCGGTGACCGCCGCCGCCGCGGGCCTGGCCAGCCTGCGCGATCCCGCACTGGTGCCGCAGCGGCGCGCACGCACCGCGGCCACCCGCAAGGATGTAATGGCGTTTCTCGCCAAGCAGGGCTACGCCTGCACCGCCTCGGAGAGCAACTGCTTCATGGTCGACGTGAAGCGCCCGGCCGCCGGCTTCAAGGACGACATGGCCACCCATGGCGTGTTCATCGGACGCAGCTGGCCGGTGTGGCCGACCTGGTCGCGGATCACCGTCGGCACCGACGCGGAGATGGCGCGCTTCAAGCAGGCCTTCGTGCAGGTGATCGCCGGCAAGCGCGGCCCGCTGCCGCTGCCGGACGCCACGGCCGATGTGCATGATCCGATGGACGCTTTTTTCCGTTACGCATGAGGCGTTACTCTGTCCGCCCCGGCGCATGCGAACGCGCCGGGGTGGACAGGCGCGCTGGGCGTCGCGCATCCCTTAACGCAGGAGTGTTCCCTTGAACGTGTTTTCAACATTCGCCGTGCTGGGTCTGGTGCTGCTGGCGCCTTCGGCATGGGCGCGCACCTGCGCCGTCACCATCACCGGCAACGATCAGATGAAGTTCGACCAGAGCGCGATCAAGCTGGCGCCCGATTGCACGCAGGTGTACCTGACGCTCAAGCACTCCGGCAAGATGGCCGCCACGGTGATGGGGCACAACTGGGTGCTCACCAAGTCCGCCGACTTCCAGGCAGTGGCCAATGCCGGCGTACGCTCCACCGTGGCCGACAGTTATCTGCTCAAGGCCGACGCGCGCGTGATCGCGCACACCAAGGTGATCGGCGGCGGCGACAGCACCACGGTGAGCTTCCCCACCAGCAAGTTGAGCAAGGGCGGCGACTACACCTTCTTCTGCTCGTTCCCCGGCCACTGGGCGATGATGAAGGGCACGCTGAGTTTCGGGTGAGCTGTCACGTGCCGCAGGTGCGCGTGGCCGGCGGCAAGCGTGCTGTGTGGGGCGCCGGCACGCGGTCATGCCGCGTACTCCAAGGCGATTGTGAGCGGAGCGGATGGCAGCGCCAACGACCGTCGTAGACGGTGCGCGGAGAACTGCGCGCGAATGAAGGCGCGCTGTTGCGCCACGCTCCATGTGTTCTCGTGACCGGGTCGCTTCTGGATGCCGAGATAGACTCCCAACTTGCCGTCGCGTGCAGGTTTCACCATCGCCCCCCGGCGGCCCAGCGTGTTGTATTGCCGCGCATAAGCGCCGTCGCCGGCGACCGGTACTGGTGATCAGCCCGGCGCCGTCTCCGGACTGCCTGGTGGATCCGCTGCGCGCAACAACCCACGTTGCAAGGCCTGCGCCAACGCGCTTTCGCGGCTGCGTGCATCGAGCTTGCGATAGAGGTTCTTCAAATGGAACTTGACCGTGTTTTCCGACAGGTGCAGACAGCGTGCGATCTGTTTGTTGGAATACCCACGTGCTAGTTGCGCGAGCACTTCCAGCTCGCGCTCGCTGAAGATGTCGCCGGCCGGGTCCTCGTCGCCGCTGAGGCGTTCGAGCAGGGCCTGGATGGTGAGTGCGCGGGTGGTGCCGCCGACGGTATGCGGGTCGTGTTGACGCAGCGAGCGCAGCATCGCTTTGGCCGGCAGGCCGAGTTCGACGATCGCCTGCCAGCTTTGCGTCAGTGCCACATGGTCGAGCGCGCTGTACAGATGCGGCAGCGCCGCGACCAGTTCGCCGCGTTGCTGCAGCACCAGGGCGATGCGTGCGCGGGTGCGCGCGAGGTGGCACAGGTTGTCGTTGGCCAGGCAGGCCTGTTCGATCTGGCCCAGGATGGTCAGCGCGGCGCTGCTGCGCCCGGCCAGCCGGTGCCAGCGTGCCAGCGCAAAGCCCATCGCCGCGCGATCGCGCCAGCGGTGGGGCGAGCGCAGCGTATGCGCCAATCCGGATTCGCCGCCGGTACGTGCGATCAGCACATCGATGGCGGCATTGCCCGGATGTTCCAGCAACAGCATCAAGCGCCAGGCTGCAGCCAGCTCCGACAGGCGCGTCAGCTTGCGCCCATGCGCGATCTGTTCGATGTGTTCGAGCAGCGCCAATGCACTGCGCCCGCTGTGGTCGCGCACACGCTCCAGTCCCAGCGCGGTGTCGTAGGCGGCGGCCAGCTCGTCCATGCCGCCGTCGTGCTGTTCCAGCAATTCCAGCGCCGGATGCAGCAGGTCGGCCGCATCGTCGTGGTGGCCGCGTTCGTAATGCAGCTGCGCGAGCAGGCAGTGGCCGGCGGCCTCCAGGACGCCATCCAGCTGCCGGGTGCGGGCGCACCAGTTCAGGGCCTGCCGGTAACAGGCCTCGGCGTCGCCGAGTTGTCCGCGATAGAAAAAGCTCTGGCCCAACGTCAACAGCGCCTGGCTTGCGCCCGGTTCGCTGCCACCGCGCTGCATCGCGTCGCGTGCGTTCAGGGCGTAGCGTTCGGCCAATGCGAAGGCGCCCTGCGCAATGGCGGTGGTGGCGCAGATGCACAGCAGCATGCCACGGCCCAGATGGTCGTCTTCGTCCAGCGCGGACGCTTGCGCGGCGATCTGGGTCAGACCATGCGGATTGCCGCAGATCTCGTCGAGGCGATCGCGCAACAGCGCCACCACCACCGTGTAGTCGCGCTGCAAGGGTTCACGCAGCGCGGCCGGGAAGTCGCGGAAGCGTTCCAGCAGCAGGCGCGCATGGCTGAACTCGCCGAGCTTTGCGTGCAGGTGCGCCTGGGTGAGATTCAGCGCCGGGGTGTCGCGGATGGTGCGGTGTTCGAAATGCCGCAGCAGTGCGCGCACTTCATGCGTGCCGTGGGTCAGCAACAATTGCCAGGTGCCGGCACGCGCGATGTAGCTGGCGGCCAGGTCGCCGCACTCGGCGCGCGATGCATGCCGCACCGCTTCGGCCAGATACCGATGATCGCCAAACCAGCGTGCGGCCCGTTGATGCAGTTGCGTGGCCTGACCAGGATGTTCGCGATCGAGCAGCTGCTGCAGGAAGTCGGCAAACAAGGGGTGATAGCGAAACCACTCGCGCTCGCCATCCATGGGCACCAGCAGACCGTGGAAATGTTCCAGCCGCGCCAGCAGCCGGCCGCTGTCGTCGCGCTGGCGCACCGCATCGGCCAGCGCTGCGTTGACGCGCTCCAGTGGACTGGTGCGCAACAGCAGATCGCGTGTGTCGGCGTCCAGATCGTTGACCACCTGTTCGGCCAGATACGCGGCAATCTGCGCACTGCGGCCGGAGAAACGCGCGGCCACCTCCTGTTGACGTTGCGCGCCACCCTCCAGCCACAAGCGCGCCAGATGCAGCGCCACCGGCCAGCCTTCGGTGTAGCGCAGTAATTCGTCCACCACCGGCGCTGGCACCTGGGGGCCCAGCAATGCCTGCGCTTCGGGCTCATCCAGCGCCAGCTGCGCACTGCCGAGACGGCTGAGCTGCGCCTGCAGGTCCAGCCGCGCCAGCGGCAGCGCCGGTACGCGCCGGGTGGCCAGCAACAGGTGCAGACGTCCGCCGCCGTGTTCGACCAGGCGCAGCACCAGCTCGTCGACGATGCCGCTGCCGAGCCGGTCGTAATCGTCGAGAATCACGCTGATGCGCCGGGGCGCAGTGCGCAGCGCGCGGATCAGCGCCGTCACCGCGTCGCGCGGATCCTGGTCGCGGTTGTGCAGCACTGCCGCGCACAGTGCCGGATCTGCACCTGCGTGCTGGATCGCCAACGCCAGATGGCCAAGGAAGCGCGCGGCATCGGCGTCCTCTTCGTCCAGCGACAGCCAGGCCACGGCGTGGTCGCGCGCGCGCAGCTGCGCATGCCACTGCGCCAGCAGCGTGGTCTTGCCGAATCCGGGCGGTGCCAGCAGCAGGGTGAGCGGCCGTGCTTGCGCCTGATCCAGCGCCGCCAGCAAGGCGTCGCGCACCACCGCACCAGTACGCGGCAGCGGCGGCTCCAGCTTGCTGGCAAGCAGCCAATCGGGAAGAGCGGAATCGCGCGACGGGGAGGGGCGCGGTGTGAGCAACGCAACAGGCTTGAGCATGAGGCGAGGGCGGCCCTGGCAAGCGTCGGCAGCGCGCCGGCTCGACACGCTGCAGATCGTGATGAAACAGCGGCGATGCAGATGGCGTCACCGTGACCGGCGACAACGTCATGTCGGCTGCTTCGAGGGTCCCCACCCATGCCCATCCGTGGACACCTTTCAGAAAGGTATGACAGCCACAAGACAAAAGCAAAGCCTGTCGCTACGCCGCCGCCTGAATGGAGCTTGCAGTGGCGCAGGGTACGCGACACCGCTAAGAACGGCCGGGCCCGTCTGGACGCCATCGAGCCGGCTGCAGCGCCGGCGCCGCGTCTGTTCAGCGTCGGCGCGGGCCTAAGAGGCTTCTCAGGCCCGCACCGATGCCCGGCGTCTTGCGCGGCCAGCGTCACCAGCGGCCACCGCGACGCAGGCGGTGACACCTCGCCTTCAACGCACCACAAAGGTCAGCGTCGCCGGGCCCGTCGCCGGCAACGCAACGCCTGGATTCGCCTCAGTGCGCCACTTCTGCAAACGCCTCGCGCGCGGCGGCCAGCGTGGCCTCGATCACCGCCGCATCGTGCGCGCTGGACATGAAGCCGGCCTCGTACGCCGACGGTGCCAGATACACGCCCCGCTGCAGCATCGCGTGGAAGAAGCGGTTGAAGGTGGTGATGTCGCAGGCGGTGGCCTGCGCGTAGCTCTCCACGATGTCGTCGGTGAAGAACAAGCCGAACATGCCGCCGACCTGGTTGGTGGTGACGGCAATACCGGCGGCGCGCGCGGCATCTTCCAGTCCCTCGCACAACACGCTGGTGGCCTCGCTCAGGCGGGCGTGGAAGCCTGGCTCCTGCACCAGCTCCAGCATCGCCAGGCCCGCCGCCATCGCCACCGGGTTACCCGACAAGGTGCCGGCCTGGTAGATCGGGCCGGCCGGCGCGATCTGCTCCATCAAGTCGCGCCGGCCGCCGTACGCGCCCACCGGCATGCCGCCGCCGATGATCTTGCCGAAGGTGCTCAGGTCCGGCGTCACCCCGTAATGCGCCTGCGCGCCACCCAGTGCGACGCGGAAACCGGTCATCACCTCGTCGAAGATCAGCAGCGCGCCATGCCGCGTGCACAACGTGCGCAGATGCTGCAGGTAGCCGGCCTGCGGCGGAATGCAGTTGGCGTTGCCGACCACCGGTTCGATGATCACCGCGGCCACGTCGGCGCCGATCTCGTCGAACATGGCGGTGGCGCCTTCGAAGTCGTTGAAGCTGAGGGTGGCGGTCAGCTCGCTCAGGCCGGACGGCACGCCCGGCGAGGTCGGCACGCCCAGGGTCAGCATGCCGCTGCCGGCTTTGACCAGGAACGAGTCGCCATGGCCGTGATAGCAGCCTTCGAACTTGATGATGCGGTTGCGCCCGGTGGCGCCGCGCGCCAGCCGCACCGCTGACAGCGTGGCTTCGGTGCCGGAATTGACCATGCGCACCATTTCGCAGGACGGCACCAACCGATGGATCGTCTCGGCCATGGTGACTTCGGCCGCACACGGCGCACCGAACGACAGACCATCGCGGATCGCGCGCTCCACCGCTTCGCGTACTGCCGGGTGATTGTGGCCGGCAATCATCGGACCCCATGAGCCCACGTAGTCGATGTAGCGGTTGTCGTCCACGTCATACAGATACGGGCCATCGGCGCGCGCCACGAAGAACGGCTCGCCGCCGACCGACTTGAATGCACGCACCGGTGAGTTGACGCCGCCGGGCAGCAGCGTCTGCGCCTGGGCGAACAGGGCGTGGGAGCGGGTGTGGTTCATGCGCGCAGATCCTTGAGTGGTACCGATTGGGGGCGGCGCTGCCCGACCGCGGACAGCGCACTCGCCATTGTCAGGCTTGCGGCCCCCGTCCGCCTACCCATCAGGTGCCTGCCTACCCGTCGGAGCGGACGGGTAGGGCAATGCGGCTGTCTATGATCGAACGGGACGGTATCGACGGTTTGGCATGAGCAGATGACCCTCGGTCATTGGCCTCTTGTGGCGGATGTTCAGAAAGTGTGATTCCGGTTGCCACGGCGCCGTTCATTTTTGTCGCGTTGCCGACTGTTCCAGACTTGGGGAGAAAACATGAACCGTAGTATCCAGAAGCGTGCCTTGGCATTGGCGCTGGTCGTGGCCATGGGGAGCGTCCACGCGCAGTCCACCAGCGGCAGTATCGTCGGCAGCGTGGGACAGAGCAGCGGCACCAGCGTGCTGGTGGAAAACAACAGTGGGTTCAGCCGCGAAGTGCCGGTGGATGCGCGCGGCCGTTACACCGCCGGCAATCTGCCGCTGGGTACTTACAAGGTCACCGTCAAGCGCGATGGCGCGGTGGTGGAGACGCGCGAGAACGTCGCGATCACGGTCGGCGCCAATACCGACGTCTCGTTCGCCGCTGCGTCGGGGAGCGGCATGCAGACCCTGGACAGCGTCACCGTCACTGCCGCAGGCCTGACCACCATCGACGTCAGCAGCGTGGACACCCGCACCGTGGTCACCGCCGAGCAGCTGCAGCAGCTGCCGCTGGGCCGCACGGCCGAAGCGATCGCGCTGCTGGCACCGGGCGTGGTGGTCAATAGCGGCGGTTTCGACAACGGCCCGCTCGGCGGCTCGCTGCCCAGCTTCGGCGGCTCGGCCGCCAGCGAAAACGCCTATTATCTCAACGGTTTCAACACCACCACCATCAGCAACAACCTGGGTGGGCTGACCCTGCCATATGGCGCCATCGACCAGCAGGAAATCTTCACCGGCGGCTACGGCGCGCAGTACGGTCGCGCCAATGGCGGCGTGATCAACCAGATCGGCAAGCGCGGCACCAACGAGTGGAAGTTCGGCGCCGCGGTGATCTGGGAGCCGAACGGCCTCAAGGCCAACCAGCGCGACATCTACTGGCGCCCGGACAGCCAGGGCAGCACGATCAACAACGCCGCCTACCGCTACGCGCGCTCGGCCAATGGCCTGTATCAGCCGGCGAGCGAGGCCGAAGCCAACCAGACCACCTACAGCGCCTATGTCGGCGGGCCGATCATCCAGGACAAGCTGTTCTTCTTCCTGGCCGCCGAACAGGTGGATTCGGACGGCGTCCGCGTCGGCACCAATCGCGATACCGACAACGGCCGCACCGGCGGGCTGACCGATTACGACTACAAGCAGAAACGCTGGTACGCCAAGGTGGACTGGAACATCACCGACAACCACCTGATCGAGGTGACCGGCGCCAGCGACGAGGCAGAGACCAACGGGTCGATCTACCGCTACGACTATGTCAATCGCCAGCGTGGCAGCTATTTCACCGACGAGTCCACCTGGAAGACCGGCCCCACCTTGTTCACCGGCAAGTACACCGGCTACCTCAGCGACAACCTCACCGTGACCGCGCTGTACGGCAAGATGAAAACGCCCGACGAGCTGACGCCCTTCAATTACGACGCGGCCGGCGGCCCGGTCATCAACAGCGCCGCGCTGCAGAATCCGGCTTACACCGGCGGCACTCCGCGCATCGGCAGTCAGCTGGTCACCTCGGTCAGTTCACCGGATCGCGAATACAAGAAAGACAATCAGCGTTTGAATCTGGAATGGCGCATCGGCCACCACACGCTCAACTTCGGTATCGACAATCAGAAGTCCGAAGGCATCGATGTGGGCTCGGTGCTGTCAGGCCCCGGCTTTGCGTGGACCTACGGCCAGACCGACGATCCCAATGGCCTGCGGACGGGCGGGCTGGTCAGCCAGTCGGCCAACGAAGCCGGTGGCATCGGTGCGCCGAGCCCGGGCCTGGTCGATCCGGTCAATGGGTCCAGCGGCTACTACGTGGTGCGCAACATCAACACCAGCCTGTACTCCTACGAGGCCAAGCAACGCGCCTACTACATCGAAGACAAGTGGCAGGTCACCGACAACCTGTTGTTGAGCATCGGCCTGCGCAAGGACGAGTTCACCAACTACACCCCGTTCGGCGACCCCTACATCGAAGTGGATAACGCCTGGGCACCGCGCCTGGGCTTCAGTTGGGATGTCAACGGCGATTCCAGCCTGAAGGTGTTCGGCAACATCGGCCGCTATTATCTCGGCCTGCCGTTGTCGGCAGTGAGCCTGTTCACCCCGGCCACCACCACCGATACCTACTTCACCTACAGCGGCATCAACGCCGATGGCACGCCGATTCTGGCGCAGCAGCTGGGTTCGGCAGTGTCGGCCAACTCGCGCTTTGGCCGCATCGCCGATGTGCGCACCGCGGTGGTCAAGGATATCGAGGGCGAGAACCAGGACGAAGTCATCCTCGGCTTCACCAAGCAGCTGGATACCGGCTGGGTGCTGGGCGTGCGCGGCACGCATCGCCGCCTCAATGCAGGTATCGACGATCAGAACTACGACGTCTCCAATACCGCATTGATCGCCGCTGCGGCCGCGCAGGGCGTGACCATCGATTTCTCGCAGGTTGCCGGTGCATCGCTGATCAATCCCGGCCAGACCAACACCTGGGGCGTGATCGGCACCGATGGCCAGTTCCATGAAGTGTCGGTGAGCCGCGAGGCGGCCGGCTTCCCGAAGTTCAAGCGCAATTACTCGGCGGTCGAATTCAATCTGGAACGCCCGTTCGACGGCAAGTGGTACGCCAAGGTCAACTACGTCTGGTCGCATAGCTACGGCACCACCGAAGGTCAGGTGCGTTCTGACCTGTGGCGCACCGGCGGCGCATTGGGCAGCTACCAGGGCCAGGCCTCGGTCTCCACCACGCAGAGCTGGGACCACGCGGCACTGATGGAACACTTCAACGGCGATCAATCCAATGATCACCGCCATCAGCTCAAGTTGTTCGGTTTCTACCAGTTCACTCCGCAATGGGGCGCGTCGGCCAACTTCAGCCTGATCTCGGGCGCGCCGCACAATTGCCTGGGCAACTACTACGGCGACAACTACACCGGCACCGACCCGGCCGGCTACGGTGGCAGCGCGATCACCGGCGGTCCTTACCACTACTGCTACAACCCGGAAACCGGCACCGGCGTGGCATCGCCGCCCGGCTCGCAGGGGCGGCTGGGCTGGATCGCGCAACTCGACATGGGCGTGACCTACAAGCCGGCATTCGCCGCCGGCAAGCTGGCGCTGCGCTTCGACGTGTTCAACATCACCAACGAGCAGACCGCAACCAACATCTATCCGTTCTCGCAGCTGCCCGACAACACCACCAACCCGCTCTGGGACCAGGTCGTGGCCTACCAGGCACCGCGCTCGGGCCGGGTGACATTGAGCTACGACTTCTAATCGCGCCAGGCAATGAGCTCGGTTCCGGCAGCGACGCGTGATGGCACGCGTCGCTGCCTTGTTGTCTGTACGTCACGCTGCCCTTCGTATGCGCTGTTGGAGGATTGGTCGCGCGAATAGATCAGTTGTAGAGCGGTTGATCTGCAGCTTGGCTGCAAGGCCCTTGCCCGCCCACCATCGCGGGACACGCTGCAAGTACGTCTTTGTAAGCTCTTACGCGGCATCCATGCCGCGTAAGGTCCCGCGACGGTGAGCGGGCAAGGACCAGTCAAGATGGTCGGTGTGCGTGGGGCGCCGCGCACTCGACGCACTCAGCTTGTGACTGCATCTGATAAACGATGCTTCGACTTGAGTCCCGGTTTCTTGTGTCTTCGCTTGCGCGTTGTCGCTGGTAACTGCCGTTGTCTGTTATTTGCCAGCCACGCTACCGTGCAAACCCGGCCCGATAGGCCTGCACTGCCGCGAGCGGGTCCGGCGCGGCGTACACGCCGCTGACCACGGCAATCAACTCGGCGCCTGCAGCCACCAATTCGGGCACCTGCGCAGCCGCGATGCCGCCAATCGCCACGCGTGGCACTCCCAGCTCTGCAGCTTGCTGTAGCAGGGCAGGCGTGGCACGACGTGTCGTCACCTTGGTGGTGGTCGGGAAGAACGCACCGAAGGCCACATAGCTGGCACCGGCCGCGACCGCCGCATGCGCACGCGCGATCTCGTCGTAGCACGACACCCCGATGATGGCCTGATCGCCCAACAGCGCACGCGCCGCCGCCGCCTCGCCATCGTCTTCGCCCAAGTGCACGCCCTGCGCGCCCACCTGCAACGCCAGCTGCGCATCGTCGTTGATGATCAACGGCACGGCGTGCGCAGCGCAGGCTTCGTGCAGCGCGCTGGCCTGTTCCAATCGCAGCGCCGCGGTGGCCTGCTTGTTGCGGTACTGCAGCCAGGCGACAGCGGGCAGCAGCGGTAACGTGCGCGCGATCAGGCGCGCGGTGTCGGGCTCGTCGGGTGTGATGAGGTAGACGCCGCGGGCGTTGTGCGGGTCGGGCATGGCAGCGCTTCCGGAAGCGGTGGGTGAGATGGGACAATGCAGTCCCACCGTTGCGTGACCGCGATTATCCGATGAGCGAGACATCCACGACCACCTACCGCACCTGGATGTGCGTCGTCTGCGGGTTTCTCTACCACGAGGCCGACGGCATCCCCGAAGAAGGCATCGCCCCGGGCACCGCCTGGCAAGACGTCCCCGACACCTGGACCTGCCCGGATTGCGGCGTGACCAAGGACGACTTCGAGATGGTCGAGATCGACTGAGACCTTGGCTGGGTTGCTGCGTCTTTCGCGCCATAACATCGCAGGCACACGTTCGCACCGTGCCGGCGAGGGCCTCGCAGGCTGTGGTTTTCAGTGTGTGCGCGCGCGCTGACTGTTCAGCTCGACCAGATGCTCGTGCAGATTGGCCGCATCCTGCGCGCTGGGATTGAGCTGCAGATAGCGCGACAGATCCTGGCGTGCGCCGTTGCGGTGGCCCAGATGCAGATAGGCCATGCCGCGGTCGCGTAGCGCTTCGGGCTGGTCCGGCACCAGCTTCAGGATGCGATCGGCGCTGCGCGCGGCGCGGTCCCAGTGTTCGGCATCGGCGTAGACGCCGTGCAGATTGCGCAGGATGCGGATCAGGATCGCGCGGTGCGGCGCGGGGTCGAGGATCTGCGCCAGGGCGCGGTCGTCGGGAATCTCGCCACCCAGATGCGGACGCGCACGCTCGCGCAACTCGTCCACGCCCAACGGGCGGCCACCGTTGAACGGATCCATGACCAGCACGCCGTCGTCCACCGGCAAACGCACCAGAAAATGCCCGGGAAACGACACGCCCGCCAGCGGAATGCCCAGCCGGCGCGCGACTTCGATCTGCACCATCGCCAGCGAGATCGGGTTGCCCAGGCGGCGCTCGAAGACCTGGTTGAGGTAGCTGTTGCGCGGGTCGTAGTACTCGTCGTGATTGCCCGAATAGCCCAGCTCGTCGAACAGATAGCGATTGACCGCGGCCATCTTCAACGGCCACAGGTCGATCGCCTCCACCTCACGGCGCAGATGCTCGACGTGGCTTTGCACCAGCGTGTCGTACAGCTCGGCGTCCAGCTGCGGATACTCGTCGCGCGCGATCAGCAGCGCGGTGGACATCAACGGCACTGCGTCGTCGTCCAGGCTGGCGAGTGCGGTCCAATGGGGAAGTGGGAGCATGTCGACCATGCTGCCAAGAGTGTCGGCAACTGACGCGTGGTTCAAGTCCGGTACTTCCTGACAGGAAGGGCCTGTCGTGTGAGATTTACTTGAGCTTTGGGATGTCCGGGCTCAGGGTCAATGTGGCGCCGTCCTGCAGGTTGATCTTGGCGGCCTGGCCGGCGTTGAGTTCCAGTACGTAACGGGCCGGGCGCTTGCTGGGGTAGGGCGGGCAGGCATCGCCGGCCGAACACGGCGGCACGTCGCGCTGCTGCGAGACCAGCCGGCGCTCATCGTCGAAATACAGGATGTCCAGCGCGATCTTGGTGTTCTTCATCCAGTACGCCAGTGGTTCCTGGCGGTCGTGGACGAACAGCATGCCGTGATCGTCCGCCATCGCATCGCGAAACATCAGGCCTTTGGCGCGATCGGCATCGTTCTGAGCCAGCTCCACCTGGTAGCGTGTGCCTGCCAGTTCCACCCAGCTGCCGCCGTTACCGGCACAGCCGCCAAGCAGGATCAACGACGCAAGGGCGAGGAAGCGAAGACGGCGCATACGGCATACCAGCGGTCGGGATGCCGCACCATCTGCCAAGCGGCCGCGTGCGTCAAGCGGCTGTGGTGCGTTGTGCAGTCATTGCATGCGATAGGAGTCCGGCCCGCTGTCGCTTCGCAACGCAGGCCGCAAATACGCGTGCTTGCACGCGATCGCTCAGATCACCAGCGGCGGCTCGCCACCGACGATCACCACATCGGCCGCGCGACGCGCGAACAGACCCACGCAGACCACGCCGGGAAGCTGGTTCAAGCTGCGCTCCAGCGCCACCGGGTCGGTGATCTGCAGGTTGTGCACGTCCAGCACCACATTGCCATTGTCGGTGACCACACCATCGCGCCATACCGGCTGACCGCCGGTGAGCGCCAGGATCTGGCGGGCCACCAGGCTGCGCGCCATCGGAATCACTTCCACCGGCAGCGGGAACTTGCCCAGCACCGGCACCTGCTTGCTCGGGTCGACGATGCAGATGAAGCGCTCGCTGGCTTCGGCGATGATCTTCTCGCGCGCCAACGCCGCGCCGCCGCCCTTGATCAGGCAACGGTTCGGGTCGCACTCGTCGGCGCCATCCACATACAGCGACAGATTGCCGGTGTGGTTGAGATCCAGCACCTCGATGCCGTGGCGCCTGAGCTGCGCGCTGCTCTGCTCGGAGCTGGACACCGCACCCTTGATGCGATGACTGATGCGGCCCAAGGCGTCGATGAAGTAGGCCACCGTCGAACCGGTACCGACCCCGACGATCATGCCGTCTTCCACGTAATCGATCGCTTTTTCGGCGGCCAGGCGTTTTGCTTCGGACATGGGTAAGAGCTCTGGATTAGTGATTGGGGATTCGGGATTCGTCAAAGCGGTGCAATGCGGGCGGGCAGTGGGCCAATCCCCAATCCCCAATCCCGAATCACGGCTATTCCATCGCCAGCAACAATTTCCACTGCGCGGCGGTGACCGGCAGGATCGACAGGCGGTTGCCGCGGGCGATCAGCGGGAAGCCTTCGCCCAGCGCATCGGCCTGCTGCTTGATTTCATCCAGTGCGATCGTGCGCTTGAGTTTGCGTTCGAAGGCCACGTCCACCAGCATCCAGCGCGGATCTTCGCGGGTGGCCTTGGGATCGTGGTAGTCGGATTTGGGATCGAACTGGGTATTGTCCGGATACGCTGCGCTGGCGACCCTGGCGATGCCGACAATGCCCGGCACCTTGCAGTTGGAGTGGTAGAAGAACACTCCATCGCCGACATGCATGCCGTCGCGCATGAAGTTGCGCGCCTGGTAATTGCGCACACCGTTCCACGGCTCGGTGCCGACGCGTTCCAGATCCTCGATGGAAAACGTGTCCGGCTCGGACTTCATCAACCAGTAGCGCTTGCGGGCAGTCATACGGAAACGGTGTCGTCTTTCAGGAAGGTGGCGTGTTCGGTGCAGATCGCATCCACCGCCACGTCCCACGACTCGGTGGGCAGGGCGGCCAGCTGCTGCGCGGCGAAGCCGACGCCGACCAGCCAGGGCGGCGGCGTCTGGCGATGCCGGAACGCGAAGCTGCGATCATACCAGCCGCCCCCCATGCCCAGCCGCCGGCACTGCGCGTCGAAGCCGGTCAACGGCGCCACCACCAGCGCCATCTCCTCGGCTGCAAGCAGGTCGGTGCGTTCCACGTCCGGCTCGGGGATGCCGTAGCGATTGCTGACCAGCCCCCGGCCCGGCCGCCACGGCGCAAAGCGCAACACGCGTCCGTCCAGTACCGGCAGGCAATAACGCACGCCGGCCGGCAGGCTCAGCTGCCAACGGTGCAGCGCGATTTCGCCATCCATCGCCCAGTACCCGGCCACCGCACCGGTCTGCGGCGCGAACGGCAGCGCCAGCAGGCGCTCGGCCAGCGCATCGGCGGCGGCCAGTCGCTGCGTCGCCGGCAGGCTGCGGCGCAGCGCGCGCAACTGCTGGCGCAAGGCGTCTCGGTCGTCGGTCATGGTGTCTCGCAGCGATAGGCAGAAGGGCATTGTCGATGGCGCGGACGCGCCTGCCTAGTGCGGACGTATCGACGGATCGCCAACGCCTGCAAGTCGCCGGCCTGTCGCTGAGCGCATGTGCGTGGGGGCTGGTCAGGTTGCGCGTTGCGCATGCGCGCATCGGGTCCTGGCGCAACGATTGCGGCAGTGGCGCAGCCGTGCTGTGTGCGCATGCCGAACGTTTCAGACACACAAAAAGAAACGGCGCCCGAGGGCGCCGTTTCAGATTTGCATTCTCCGCCGTGAACGATGCGGGCGAAACGACCTTGAACCCGGGGTTCAAGTGGGGACGTTGTGAGGCCATCGGGCTTCCCGCTACAAGGCGGACTTGCACTCCCGGCTTCGTCGCGCCCCCGTGGTCGTAATTAAGGGACAAGGCGAATGTTTTGCACGCTGTCGTTTACAGCAGAGAACGCAGTTGAAGTATAGACCTCTGCTGCGCGATGGCTAGCCCATTCGTCGGCCGGTACAGTCGAAAATTCATATTTGCGACGACAGTGCGAACTGCACCTCAACGCGGCGTGTCGGACACGCTATCCAGGCGACGATTCAAGCTATCCAGCGTGCTGGCCAATTCACGGTCGTAGCGCGCTTGCTGATCGCGCAGCTGCTGCAATTCGTGCGCCAGATTGAGTGCGGCCAACACCGCGACGCGATCCACCGCCGCCATGCGATTGCTGCCGCGAATCTCGCGCATGCGCAGATCCAGCAGGCGTGCCGCAGCGGTAAGACTCTCGCGTTCGTCTGCGGTGACGCCAACCGTGTATTCACGATCCAGAATGCGCACGCTGACCGGCTCGTTGTTGCTCACGTGTGCTGCTCCAGGGACTTCAACCGTACGATCATCGCTTCCACGCGCGAGCGCGCCTGCTCGTTCTTGGTCAGCAGTTGCGCGCGTTCGCCGATCAACTGTTCCTGCTGATGACGCAGGCTGCGGTTCTCGTCGGTCAACCGCTGGCTACGCTCGACCAGGGCCTCCACACGGGCGGCAAGTGCGCGGATCTGGGCGAGGGCGGCAGCGTTGTCCATGCGCTCACGATAGGGGCGCGTGCGCGCGCCGGTCAAGCGCCCGGTCGCCGCCCGCCGACCCGCCGTCGGGCCAATCCCGACAAGGGCTGGCACGGCGCCCGGCCCAGCCGGCGTCATGCGCGTGGAACGCTGCATGGAACGCGCCACTGGCGGCCGACGCGGGGGGCCTTGATACACTGGGAAGTCAAATCGCCGGCGCCCATGCCGGCACCTTCCGTTCTCAGCCTGGATGACCCGATGGATCTGCCTGATGTAACCGCTGTGCAAAACGAAAGTCGCCAGCTGGAGCTGGCTTCCTCCGCAGCGGAGTTGCATGGCGGGTTGTGCGGGTGGCTCTCCGGTGGTGGTGCCGACAGCGGCGACTGGCTGGCGCGCATTCTGGCCGACACCGCGCAGGTGGCGCCCAGGCAGGGCGGGGCGCTGGACCAGATGCGTCAGGCCACGGTGGCGCAACTGGAAGACCGCGATTTCGCCTTCGAGCTGCTGCTGATCGACGACGGCGCACCGCTGGCGGCGCGCACCGATGCCTTGTTCGACTGGTGTCGCGCCTTCCTGGGCGGCTTTGGCCTGGCGGCGCAGCAGCGCCCGGCACTGACCGAAGAGGGCGAAGAGGCGCTGCAGGATCTGGCGCGGCTGGCGCAGGCGTCCAGCGACGATTTCGATGCGGCCGACGAAGACGACACCGCCCTGGCGGAGATCGAAGAATTCGTACGCGTGGCGGTGCTGTTGCTGCATGGCGACTGCGTGATGGGGCCGCGCTTCCGCCAACGTTTGAACTGACCGCGCCACCGCCATGAAAAAGCTCACCGGGATCGGCGCGGCCGAGTACGCACGTCGGCGCAGGCAGCTGATGCAGATGGCAGGCGATCAGGCCATCCTGATCCTGCCGGCCGCACCCGTGCGGGTGCGCAGCCACGACACCCACTACCCCTACCGGCAGGATTCGGATTTCTGGTATCTGAGCGGCTTCCCCGAGCCGGAAGCGGTGCTGGTGCTGGTGCCGGGCCGCAAGCACGGCGAGGCGATCCTGTTCTGCCGCGAACGCGACGCCGAGCGCGAAGCCTGGGATGGCCCGCGCGAGGGCCAGGAAGGCGCAGTGGAGCGCTACGGCATGGACGATGCCTATCCCATCGACGATGTCGACGAGATCCTGCCGGGTCTGCTGGAAGGGCGCAGCCGCGTCCATTACCACTTCGGGCGCGACGTGGATTTCGATCTCAAGCTGATCGGCTGGCTCAAGCGCGTGCGCGAGCAGATGCGCCACGGCGCGCAGCCGCCGCACGAATTCCTCGAGCTCGGACATCTGCTGCACGAGCAGCGGCTGTTCAAATCGCGCGACGAGATCGCGTTGATGCAGCACGCCGCCGACATCAGCGTGCGCGCGCATCGCGCCGCCATGCGGCTGGCGCGGCCGGGCATGCATGAGTACGAACTGCAGGCCGAGATCGAGCGCGAGTTCCGCGCCGCCGATGCGTGGCCGGCGTACGGCAGCATCGTCGGCACCGGCAGCAATGCCTGCGTGCTGCATTACCGCGCCAACAACGCGCGCAGCCGCGATGGCGAGCTGGTGCTGATCGATGCCGGCGCCGAATACCGCGGCTACGCGGCCGATATCACCCGCACCTTTCCGGTCAACGGCCGTTTCACCCCCGCGCAGCGCGCGCTGCACGATCTGGTCGGCTCGGCGCAGGCTGCCGCACTGGCGCAGGCGCGCCCCGGCGTGGCCTACGAAGCCGGGCATCTGGCCGCGGTGCAGGCCTTGACCGAAGGGCTGCTGCAGCTGGGCCTGCTCAAGGGCAAGCTGGAGCGCAACATCGCCGACGGCCATTACAAGCGCTTCTATCGGCACAAGACCGGCCACTGGCTGGGGCTGGATGTGCACGATGTAGGCGACTACCGATTGGCGGGCGACTCGCGTCTGCTCGAGCCCGGCATGGTGTTCACCATCGAGCCGGGGCTCTACATCTCCGCCGACGACACCACGGTGGAGGCCAGGTGGCGCGGTATCGGCATCCGCACCGAAGACAATGTGCTGATCACCGCCGAGGGTCATCGGGTGCTGACCGATGCCTTGGCGCGCAGCGCCGACGAGATCGAAGCGGAGATGGCGAGCGTCGGTGTTCAAATCGTCTGAGCTAACGCCGCAGGCGTATCCGCGACTGCATACCGGCGCCATCGCGGCGGTAGCCATGGCGATTCAATAGCCTAACGACGGCCCGCCGTGTGGGCGATGCAGACATGGCATCTGCATATCCGATTCGCGCATTGCCAACCACGCAGGCCACGCATTGAACCAGTGGTTTCAGCCGCTCTCCGGTTGAGAAGCGTTTGGCCAATACCCGCATGGAGCGTGACTAACTGCACAATTGTGATGGGCATTACTGATTCGACGAATTCCGTCGGCAGGAAACGAAGTGAGCCAATGAATGCGCTGCCGGTGCGGGGCTAATGTCGCTGGTGCAGAAAATAAGGTCGCTAGGCGAAATTGTTTTCTGCTTATTAGCCGATCTCCTTCAGTCCTCACTCGGAAGCCGTTCTATGAAGCTCATGAAGATTCAACCGCTGATGTGGCGCCATGGCCTGTGCTCAACTGCCTTACTATTGACCACGGTTCTAGCTGTTGCACCCGTCATGGCGGCTGGCACGACAAGAATTTTAGCAAATGCGCGCGGCCCCGCCGACGCGTTGAAGACAATCAGTAGCAAGGAAGTATTTGCTGCGCATTGGCAATTAGCCTGGAACAGGTGCAAAGCAGGCTCCCCGTCCACGCGGTCCCTGGCGCTGACCGGATTCAATGTGAGGAGCAGGGACTTGAGAGGTAATTACTCGGTGATCAGTGATTGGGCGTGCCGAGATAGTCCCTGAATCGTGCGAGTCCGGTGCCGATGACGGTGCGGCCATGTCGCTTTCCCATCAAGATTTCAGGTGGGGGCGGCAAACACCGGGCGGGTCAGGTTTTCAGGGGCGCCATCGGTGCACACCACCTCGTCTTCGATGCGGATGCCGCCGTAGGGTTTGAAGTGGTCGACGCGCTGCCAGTCGACGCTGGCGGCGTGGCCGTTCTTCTTCACTTCGTCCAGCAGCATGTCGATGAAGTACACGCCCGGTTCGATGGTGACCACCATGCCCGGTTCCAGCACGCGGGTCAGGCGCAGATACGGGTGGCCGGCGGGGTGGTCGATGCGCCCGCCGCGGTCGCTGGCCGCAAAGCCGGCCACGTCGTGCACCTGCAGGCCGATCAGATGGCCCAGCCCGTGCGGGAAGAATGCGGCGCTGACGCCGGTGGCGAGCGCAGCTTCCGGCGACACGGTGAGGATGCCGAAGTCCTTGAGGATGCCCATCAACGCCAGATGCGCATCCACGTGCAACTGCTTGTAATCCACGCCGTTGCGCACGCCCTGGCCCATGCGGATCTGTGCGGCATCCACCGCATCGATCAAGGCCTGGAATTCGCTGCCGGGGTCGGCGGCATAGGTGCGGGTGATGTCGCTGGCGTAACCATAGGCCGAGGCGCCGGCATCAATCAGGAAGCTACGCAGCGGCTGCGGCGGCTGCTGGCCGAGCTCGGTGTAGTGCAGCACCGCGCCGTGTTCGTTGAGCGCGATGATATTGCCGTAGGGCAGTTCATTGGCGTCCTGGCCGACGGCGGTGCAATAGGCCATATGGATGACGAACTCGCTCTGGCCGACGCGGAAGGCCGCTTCGGCCGCGCGATGGCCGCGCACTCCCAACTGCTGGGCGATGCGCAGCAATGCCAGTTCGTATGGCGTCTTGAAGGCGCGCTGGTAGTCCAGGTAGTCGAGCACCGGCTGCGGATTGTTCGGCACATAGGCACCGAGCGCGCTCTGCGCCTCGCCGAGGATGGCGCAACGTTCGACTTGCCTGGGCAGGAGCGCAAGGGCCTGGTCCGGGGTGCGGATGATGTGGATGTCGCAGTGCTCCACCCACCAGCCGCTGGGTGCGTCGGGCACCACATGCCAATAGTCCAACGGCTGGCAGAAGATCAGCGTCGGCCGCTTGCCCGGGGTGTAGACCAGCCAGCTGTTGGGCACCCGCGTCAGCGGCACCCAGGCCTTGAATTGCGGATTGACCGCATAGGGATAGTCGCGGTCGTCGAACACCTGGTAATGCAGGCCACCGCTAGGCACGACCAGGTGGTCGAAGCCGCCGCGCTGCAGCGCCTCGTCGGCGCGCGCGGTCAGCGTGCGCAGGTGGTCGGAATACAGGTGGCTCAAGGACGGCTGGGGCATACGGGGCTCGATCGGCAATGCAAAGACAGGACGCGATTTTGCCGTAATCGTGGTGATGCTGTCCTTCAACCCGGCATGTGTTCTTCGGCGATCCAGGCGCGCAGGCGCTGGCGATGCGGCTCGGACATGGTCAGGAAGCGGAAGCCGGCCCACGCCTGTCCGGGTGCGTGCGCGGCTTCGGCCCACAACAGATGCACGCCGACATCGATCTCGGTGGCGCGGCCGATGCGCTCGGGCAGGCTGAAGCGCAATTGATACAGGGCGTCGTCATGCAGCGGAACCGAAGCCAGCAGCAGCATGCCGGTTTCCGAGACATTGCCGACGCGTCCGATCTGCGCCTCGCTGAGCATGTCGGTCACCGGTACCAGGTCGGACGGCTGGCGGCGCGGTGCGCGGCGGGTGTCCTGGATCATGGCTCGACCTCCGTAGCGGGTGCCTGGCCGGCCAGGGTGCGCAGCGTGCGCACGGTGGCATGCCAGGCACGGTCGATCAGGCGCGATTTCTCCTCGACCAGCAAGCGCGCCTGGCCGCCGGCCATCAGCCGCGCCAGGCCATCCAGCGATTGCTCGCCGACCTTTTGTCCGCGCTGATTGACGAACAGCGCATTGCCGGTCATCGGGCTGTACCAGGACAGCCGTTGCCGGCGCAGATCGCCCGCCTGGTTGATCACGAACTCGAACCAGCTGCCGAACGGCAGGCTGCGCAGCTGTGTGTAGCACGCCTCTTCGGCCGGCGAACGCGGAGTGGCGATGTCCTTGCGCGGGGTGCTGTCGCCCTGGTCGCCCAGCCGCGTGCGCGCCTTGAGCTTGGCGGTGAGTTCGGTGCGCGAGGTCATCTCGTCCTCGCCACCGGGCGTGGACAGGCGCCGCGCGATCGCCGCCGCTTCATCGGGGTGATAGCCGACCTGCAGCAGCGCGGTTTCGATATCGGTGCCGAGCGCGATGTCGGCAGGTTGCTCCTGGCTGCGGCAGGTGACTTCGGCGATGCGCGCGGTCAGTGCCTGGCGCTCGTCCCACTCGGGCGATTGCTCGCCCTGGCGCAGCAGCGTCAGCGTCAGCACGTCCGACCATGCCTGACGCAGTAGCGACTGTACGAAGCGCGGCGGGGCGCTCTGCTCGCACAGCTGCTCGATGCGCGCCTCGGCCTGCTGCTTGGCCGACTCCAGCCGCTCCTTGCCACGCGCCGCATCCACATGGCGCCGCTCGGCGAGGTTGGCCCTGCGCGCCAATGTGCGCAGATGCGCCTGGATCTCGTCGTTGGCTGTGGCGAAGACGGCCTCGTCGCCCCGATAGTCGTTGACGATCCTGTCCACCGCGCTGCCCAGCTTGTGCAGCAGCTGCGGGTCGACGTCGTCGTCGCCCAGCCATACCGCGCCCGACTCGGCCACGGTGTTGAGCAATTCGCGCACCGGGTGCTGGTCGCGCACGAAGAAATGCGTATCGGCCAAGGCTGCGCGCACCACCGGGACCTGCAATCTGGCGAGCAGGGCCTGCGTCGGGGTCTGCTCGCGCACTTCGCGTTGCATCTGCGCGTAGAGCAGGCCGAGCAGATCGAAGGTGTCGCTGTCCTGCGGCGACAGCGCAGCGTCGGGGCCGTGTTGCGTCCGCAGCAACGCCAGCACCTGGCGCTGCACCGCATCGATGCCGGTGGGCTGCGATGCTGCCGCTGCCTGCGCCGCCAGCGTGCCTTGCAGGCTGGCCAGTGCGTCGCTGAGGGCCGCCTTGGGCACCGGCGAGGAGGCGAGCTGGGGAGATGCTTCTTGAGGGGTTGCCTGCGCGCTGGTCGCAGGCGCTGCGCTGTGATGTGCAGAACTTTGCTTGGCAGCTGCGCCTGCGTTGCCGGCTGCCTGCGACTGACGCGCCGACGACATCAGGCCGCCGAGCGCCTGCACTGCATCGCTCAGGGCGGGTGTGGTCTGCTCACCATATGTCGCGCCAGCCAGTGTCATCGGCATCGCGGACGGAGCCAGCAGGGCGTTCTGCCACGGTGTCGGTGCGGATTGCCCGCTCCAGCCGGTTGCAGGTCGCCCGTTGCGCGGCGGCGTCGCGCGCGCGCTGGCGGCCGCAGCATCCTTCGGTGCGGTGGCTGATGCGGGCGCTGCGCGCCGCGTCTGCACATGCGTGGGTTTGACCAGATACGGGTGATAGATCAGGCCAGGCAGAATGCCTTCCTGCGCGAGTGCGCTGTTGGCGCGCTCGTACAGATCGTTCAAACGCTCGATCACCTGACGCTCGAACACGCGATAGAGCGTCAGCTGCCCATCCAGGCTCAGTCCCAGCGTTTCGCCGCACTGGCGCAGCACGCGGCACAGCGCGTACGGGCCCAACGGCAATGCTTCCAGTTCGAATTCGGCCACCGCGCCGATCACCGCCAATCGCTGTGCCAGCAATTGCAGCGCATCTGCGCGGCGGAGGGTCTGGCGACGCGCAATCTCGCTGAGCACGATATCGCGATCGATATCGGTGTCCTCCACCAGGCTGAGCATCAGCGGATGCGCTGATGCGTCGGCCGGTGGCGTCAGCGAGGGGCGATCGCGCAGCGTGGCCAGGTCCTGCGCCAGCTGTTGCAGAAATGCCTGCGGAAACCGATCGATGTGGTCGCGCAGGCCGCGCATCTGTGCAGAGGTCTCTGTCTGGACCTGGCTGCTGCGTGCATGCTGGGCCTGATGCAGCAGCTCGCGTTCCAGCTCGACGATGGTCAGCCGCAGCGCTCCGCTGAGCGCCTGCACGCAGTGCGCGTGCAGGGCGGCGAGCAGGCGCCGACCACGCACGGAAACCGGCGCATCGGCGATTGGGCCGCTGAGCGTGTGCTGCAGGGAAGAGGCGGGAGTGGACATCCGGGGAGGCGGGTTCGGTGCGAGGCGTGAGCTATGTAGCATGTTTTTCCATCGGTCAGCGACCGCACGGGCACGAGACGCGCCTTGCCAGATGCAGTCGCGATCCTCAATGCGGAAGGCGCGCATGGCGCGAAACCGGTGTAACTGCGCGCCAGTGCTGTCGCGTGCGCTACCGATCACGGTGCGGCGTGATGGCTGTGTTGCGCAGCCACGCGATCGTCGCGGTCAGCCCAGAAACAGCTCGACCACGTCATTGGTGAAGCGGCGGCCCAGCTCGGTCGGCACCACGCGTCCGTCCTGCCGGGTCATCCAGCCTTGCGCAATGGCACGCGTCACGGGCACTTCGATGACGGACGCTTCCAAACCGGTGGAGACTTCGAAGTCGCTCAGACCGAAACCCTCGTGCAGGCGCAACAGATTGAGCATGTACTCGAACGGCAGCCGCTCGCGCGGCACGATCTCGTCGCCGCCGATCGATGCCGTACTGCCGGCGCTGGCCAGGTAGCTCTGCGGATGTTTGTGCTTCCAGCGTCGCAGCACATGCTGCTCGGCGCCGGAGCTGATCTTGCCGTGCGCCCCGGCGCCGATGCCCAGATAATCGCCGAAGCGCCAGTAATTGAGGTTATGCGCGCATTGCCGCCCGGACCTGGCGTAGGCACTCACTTCGTACTGCGCATAGCCGGCCTCGGCCAGCAGGCGCTGACAATGTTCCTGGATGTCCCAGGCCGCATCGTCGTCGGGAATGCCCTTAGGCGGCCGCGCGAAGAACACCGTGTTCGGCTCCAGCGTGAGCTGGTAATGCGACAGGTGGGCGGGCTGCAACGCAAAGGCGCGTTCGAGATCGCGCTCGGCCTGCGCCAGTGTCTGTTCGGGCAGCGCGTACATCAGGTCGATATTGAAGTTGTCGTAGCCGGCATCCTGCGCCAGCTTGATCGCACGCTCGGCCTGGGCACTGTCGTGGATGCGGCCGAGCCGCTGCAGCGCCACATCGTCGAAGGTCTGCACACCGAAGCTCAGACGGTTCACGCCAGCGGCGCGATAGCCATCGAAGCGGCCATGCTCGGCGGTGCCTGGATTGGTTTCCAGGGTGATCTCCAGATTCGGCGCAAAGCGCAGCCGCGCGGCCGCCGCTTGCAGAAATCGGTCGATCGCCTCGGGCGGGAACAGGCTCGGCGTGCCGCCGCCGAAGAACACCGAATGCACCACGCGTCCCCACACCAGGGACAGATCCGCATCCAGATCGCGAATCAACGCATCCACGTAGTCCTCGAACGGCAGCACGCCCTTGGCCGCATGCGAATTGAAATCGCAGTACGGGCATTTGCGCACGCACCAGGGCAGGTGCACGTAAAGCGACAGCGGCGGTGGAATCAGGTCGGGCACTGCATCAGGCCATCGGTCATAGCGACAGGGCGTGCAGCTTGTGCTGCAACGTGGCCAGCGCCACCGCACGGTGACTCAGCCGGTTCTTCAACGCGCTATCCATCTGTGCAGCGGTCAGGCCATGCACCGGATCCAGAAACACCGGGTTGTAGCCGAAGCCGCCCGCGCCGCGCGGTTCGGTGGTGATCATCCCTTCCCACCTGCCTTCGGCGATCAGCGGCTGCGGATCTTCCGGGTGACGCAGCAGCACGATCACCGCGTAGAACCGCGCGCTGCGGCGCTCGGCCGGCACGGCGCGCATGGCATCGAGCAACTTGGCGTTGTTGGCATTCGCATCGGTCGGGCTGCCTGCGTAGCGCGCGCTGTACAAGCCGGGTGCGCCGCCGAGCGCATCGACGATCAGTCCGGAGTCGTCGGCCAGTGCCGGCAGGCCGGTGACCGCGCTGGCATGGCGCGCTTTGATCAGGGCGTTCTCGACGAAGGTCAGGCCGGTTTCCGGCACATCGTCTACGCCGAGCTCGCCTTGCGCCACGACGCGCAGCGGCAGGTCGGCGAGCATGGCGCGCAGTTCTTCCAGCTTGCCGGCGTTGCCGCTGGCCAGGACCAGGTGTTTCATTGCTTGGGCTCCAGCAGGTCCCACTTGGTGCCGTACAGATCGCGAAACACCACGACCGTGCCGTACGGTTCCTCGCGCGGGGGGCCGTAAATTCCACGCCGAACGCCTGCATCGCCGCATGGTCGCGCCAGAAGTCGTCGGTGTAGAGAAAATGATCCACCCGCCCGCCGGTCTGGTCGCCGATGCGCGCGCGCTGGGCGTCGTCGCCCGGCTGCGCGAGCAGTAGCGCGGCATCCTGTGGGCCGCCCGGGCCGATCACCACCCAGCGCTTGCCATCGTCGAGCAACCGGTCCTGCAGCACCTGGAAACCCAGCGCACCGGTGTACCAGGCGATCGCCGCGTCGTAGTCGGCGACCAGCAAGGTGGTCAGGGCAATACGTCGGCTCATCCGGCCAGCGCAGCGCGTTGCAGGGCGAACAGTTCGCTCATGCCTTGTTCGGCGAGGGCGAGCAGTGCGTTGAGTTCGTCGCGGCGGAAGGCGTGGCCTTCGGCGGTGCCCTGCAGCTCGATGAAACCGCCGCCATCGTTCATCACCACATTCATGTCGGTGTCGCAGTCGCTGTCTTCGGGGTAATCCAGATCCAGCACCGGCTCGCCGCGATAGATGCCCACCGACACCGCAGCCACGGCGCCGATCAGCGGGTGCTTCTTGATGTCGCCACGCTTGAGCAGCAGGTTCACCGCATCGGCCAACGCCACGTAGGCGCCGGTGATCGCGGCGGTGCGGGTGCCGCCATCGGCCTGCAATACGTCGCAGTCCAGGGTGATGGTGCGCTCGCCCAGGGCATTGCGATCCACGCAGGCGCGCAGTGCGCGGCCGATCAGGCGCTGGATTTCCAGTGTGCGTCCGCCTTGCTTGCCACGTGCGGCTTCGCGATCGGAACGGGTGTGGGTGGAGCGCGGCAACATGCCGTATTCGGCGGTCACCCAGCCTTCGCCCTTGCCGCGCAGGAAGCCCGGCACGCGGTTTTCCAGGCTGGCGGTGCACAGCACGCGGGTGTCGCCGAAGCTGACCAGCACCGAGCCTTCGGCGTGACGGGTGAAGGCGCGTTCGATGCGCACCGGGCGCAGCTGGTCGGCCGTGCGGCCGCTGGGACGGGAAAAGGTCATGCGATGAGTCCGGAAGTCGGGAGGTGGGTCTGGGGCAGCGCGTGGCGGGGCGGTCAGCCAGCGCGGGCCGCTAGGGTACCATTCGCGCTTTGAAGGCACGGGACTGACGATGATTCGAAGCATGACCGCGTTTGCTGGTGGCGAACGCATCACGCCCTGGGGCACGCTCGGTTGCGAGCTGCGCTCGGTCAACCATCGGTTTCTGGAAGTGGGCGTGCGCCTGCCCGAAGAACTGCGTGCGCTGGAGCCATTGCTGCGCGAGCGCGTGGCGGCGAAAAACAGCCGCGGCAAGCTGGATCTGGCGCTGCGCCTGCGCGCGCCGGACAACGCGCAGACCCTGGCCGTCAACGAATCGCTGCTGCAGGAACTCGGTGCACTGGCCACGCGCCTTGACGGGATGTTCCCCAAGCTGCAGGTCGGCTTCACCGATCTGCTGCAGCTGCCCGGCGTGCTGCAGGTGCAGGACGTGGACGCGCCGGCGTTGCAGGCGCAGGCCCTGGCATTGCTGGACGAGGTGGTGGACAGTTTCGTCGCCGCGCGCGAGCGCGAAGGCGGCAAGCTGGCCGATGCGATCAGCGAGCGGGTCGATGCCATCGAACGCATCGCCGCCGAGGTGCGCACGCTGATTCCCGTGATCCGCGAAGGGCAGCGTGCCAAGCTGGCCGCACGCCTGGCCGATCTGCCGCATCCGGTCGATCCCGGTCGCGCCGAGCAGGAACTGGTGCTGTGGCTGCAGAAGCTCGACGTGGACGAAGAGCTCGACCGCCTGTCCAGCCACATCGCCGAGATCCGCCGCGTGCTGGGGCAGCGCGAGCCGGTCGGCCGTCGCCTGGACTTCCTGCTGCAGGAATTCAACCGCGAAGCCAATACGCTCGGCTCCAAGTCGGTGGACAGCCGCACCTCCAACGCCGCCGTGGATCTGAAGGTGCTGATCGACCAGATCCGCGAGCAGGTGCAGAACATCGAGTAGCCGGAAATAGGCAATCGGGAATGGGGAATCGTCAAAGCAGGTACGATTCACCCTTGGCCTGCTTGCTTGGTGCGGTGCCCCATTCCCCATTCCCAACTCTCTATTCCCTAAAATGCGCGGCACCCTCTATATCGTTGCGGCCCCCTCCGGCGCCGGCAAGAGCAGCATCGTCAACGCCACCCTGGCGCGTGATCCCAAGATCGCCTTGTCGATCTCGTTCACCTCGCGCGCGCCGCGGCCGGGCGAGCGGCATGCCGAGCACTACCATTTCGTCTCCGCCGACGAATTCCAGCGCATGATCGAGGCGGGCGACTTCTTCGAATACGCGCTGGTGCATGGCGACTGGAAGGGCACCGCGCGGCAGTCGGTGGAGCCGCAGCTGGCCGCCGGTCACGACGTGCTGCTGGAGATCGACTGGCAGGGCGCGCGCCAGGTGCGCCAGAAGGTGCCCGACGCGGTCAGCGTGTTCATCCTGCCACCGTCGCGCCAGGCGCTGGACGAGCGCATGCGCAAGCGCGGCCAGGACAGCGAGGACGTGATGGCGCAACGCCTGGCCGCCGCCCGCGAAGAGATGCTGCATTTCGAGGAATTCGATTACGTGATCATCAACGAGACCTTCGACACCGCCGTCTCGGAGATGTGCGCGATCTTCACCGCCAGCCGGCTGCGCCGGCAGGCGCAACAGCAGCGCCATGCGGCGTTGATTCGGGCCTTGCTGGACTGATTCGGCTCAAATCCCTGATTCCAAAGGAAACTGAATAGGCCCAGGTTGCCGTGACAGCGGCCGGGGCGTACACTCCGCCCCCTTTCCCTCATTCGATGCGCGGCCGTTGCTGGTCGCCGGGAGCCCGCATGGCCCGCATTACCGTAGAAGATTGCCTGGAAGTCGTGAACAACCGTTTCGAGCTGGTCATGATGGCGTCCAAGCGCGCCCGTCAGCTCGCCAACGGCGTGCAGCCGTTGATCGAAAATGCCGACGCCAGCGACAAGCCCACCGTGATGGCATTGCGCGAGATCGCCGCACGCCGGATCGACAATGCGCTGATCGACGAGGTCGAGAAGGCCGAGCGCGAGCGCGCCGAGCGCGAAGCGCTGGAGTGGGCGGCTGCCGAAGTCGTCGCCGACGAAGACATGTCCAAGAACGACGATTGATCGTTCGCATCGCTGCGATCGATCTGAACAGCCCGCCGCGTGCGGGCTGTTTTCGTTTCAGGCCCGCTTTGCTGCGCGCAGTGTGCAAACGTTTGCCGTGACTGCGTTGCTGGCATAGTCTTCCGGCATGAACCCAGGCCCCACTGCCCAGGCGACCGTCGTGACGTCTCCGTCTTCCGACCAGGCCATCCCCGACTACGTCCTGCACCTCGAACGCGCGGCCAGCTACCTTCCCAAGGAGCAGTTGCCGATCCTGCGCCGCGCCTGGGAAGTGGGCGCCAGCGCGCATGCGGGCCAGAGCCGCAAGTCCGGCGAGCCGTACATCACCCATCCTGTCGCAGTGGCCGGCGTGCTCGCCGAGCTCGGCCTGGACATGGAATCGCTGATCGCCGCGATCCTGCACGACACCATCGAAGATACCCCGCTGACCCGCGAAGAGCTGGCGTCGGAATTCGGCGAAGCGGTGGCCGAGCTGGTCGACGGGGTCACCAAACTGGACAAGCTCAAGTTCCGCGACCGCCAGGAAGCGGCGGCGGAAAGCTTCCGCAAGATGCTGCTGGCGATGTCGCGCGACCTACGCGTGATCATGATCAAGCTGGCCGACCGCCTGCACAACATGCGCACACTGGGCGCGCAGAGCAGTGAGGCGCGCAGCCGCATCGCGCGCGAAACGCTGGAGATCTACGCGCCGATCGCGCAGCGCCTGGGCATGAGCCTGATCAAGTCCGAGCTGCAGAACCTGGGCTTTCGCGCGCTGTATCCGTGGCGTCACGCCATCATCGAAAAACATATCCGCAGCCAGCCGGTGGTGCGGCGCGAATCGATGGCGCAGGTAGAAGTGCAGTTGTCGCAGCGGCTGGCCAAGGAAGGGCTGGAACATCGCCTGGTCAGCCGCATCAAGACGCCCTGGAGCATCTATTCCAAGATGCACGAAGAGAACAAATCCTTCGACCAGGTGATGGATGTGTTCGGCTTCCGCCTGGTGGTGCGCTCGGTGGCCGATTGCTATCACGCGCTGGGCGCGGTGCACGCCACCTTCAAGCCGCTTGACGGGCGCTTCCGCGATTTCATCGCCATTCCCAAGGCCAACGGCTACCAGTCGCTGCACACCGTATTGTTCGGCCCGTATGGCTCGCCGATCGAAGTGCAGATCCGCACCGAGGAGATGGACCTGATCGCCGAACGCGGCGTGGCCGCGCACTGGACCTACAAGGTCGGCTCGGCCTCGCCCAACAGCGCGCAGAGCCGTGCGCACGACTGGATCGTGGAGCTGATCGATTCGCAGCGCGCCGCAGGCTCGTCGCTGGAGTTCCTGGACAACGTCAAGGTCGACCTGTTCCCGGACGATGTCTATCTGTTCACGCCCAAGGGCAAGATCCTGGCACTGCCGCGCAACTCCACCGCGCTGGATTTCGCCTACGCGGTGCATACCGACGTGGGCAACCGCGCGGTCGCCTCGCGGGTGGACAAGAAGCTGGTGCCGCTGCGCACCAAGCTGGTCAGCGGCCAGGCGGTGGAAATCATCACCGCGCGCTCGGCCACGCCCAAGCCGCAATGGCTGGAGTTCGTGGTCAGCAGCAAGGCGCGTACCGCCATCCGCCACCAGCTCAAGCAGCTCGAACACGAAGATGCCGTGCAGCTTGGCCACCGCATGCTCGATCGCGCGCTGGAAGCGATGGACAGCTCGCTGGAGCGGCTGCCCAAGGGGCGCCTGGATGCCTTCCTCGCCGAGCATCGCTATCCACGCCTGGAAGCCTTGCTGGCCGATGTGGCGCTGGGCAACTGGATGCCGACCCAGGCCGCGCAGGCACTGATGGCCTACGCCGAATTACGCGGTGGCGGCCACTCCAAGCATTCGCACGAAAAGATCCTGATCGACGGCAGCGAGCGTGGCGTGATCAGCTTCGCCAACTGTTGCCAACCGATTCCCGGCGACGAAATCATGGGCTACCACACCGCCGGCAAGGGCATCGTGGTGCACCGTCTGGACTGCCCCAACCTGGCCGAGCTGCGCAAGTCGCCAGAGCGGTGGGTGCCGATCGACTGGGACTCCGGGGTGACCGGCGATTACGACACTGCGCTGGTGGTCGAGGTGGAAAACCGCACCGGCGTGCTGGCCCAGCTGGCCGCGGCGATCGCGCAGAGCCAGTCCAATATCGAACGCGTGGATTATCTGGACCGCGATTTCAATGCGGCGGTGCTGCGCTTCAACATCCAGGTCCGCGACCGCCGCCATCTGGCCGAAGTGATGCGCCGGCTGCGGCGTCTGCATGTGGTGCAGAGCGTGGGGCGGCAGTAGGCGGATCGTTGCGTTTTTGGGCAGTGGCTGCGCTGAAGTGAGCCTGTGACACGTCAGCGCTTTGTCGGGCTCAGGCGATCAAACGACGCAGCGCAGGGTTGTCGTTGTCCTGCTTCCACACCAGATGCAGCTCCACCGGCGTGGCAGGCGTTTCGTCGCGTAGCGGCAGGTACACGATGCCGGCGTAGCGCAGGCCGCTGGCGCCTTCGGGCACCAGCGCCATGCCCATGCCGCCGCGCACCAGCGCCAGCACCGAATGGATCTGGCTGACATACTGCACAGCGCGCGGCGCGATGCCGCGCGTACCGAACAACTGTGCCAGCAGATCGTAGAAATAGCGCGCCTCGTCTGGTGCGTAATTGACCAGCGGTTGCCCGTCGAAATCCTGCAGGCGCAGGCTGTCGTGTTGCGCCAGCGGCGAGTCTTCCGGCAATGCGGCGATCAGCGGCTCGCGTGCCACGCAGCGGCTGTGCAGGCCCTGGCGCTGGATCGGCGGGCGCAGCAGGCCGATATCCAGCCGCCCCGCATCCAGCGCATCCAGTTGCGCCAGGCTGACCATCTCCTTGAGTTGCAGATCGACATCCGGCGCTTCGTTGCGCCACCGCGCGATGGCTTCGGGCAGGAAGCGGTAACTGGCGCCGGCGGTAAAGCCCACCGACACGCTGCCGGCATCGCCGGTGCCGATCCGGCGTGCGCGCAGGCCGGCGTTCTCGGCCATGCGCAGGATCGCGCGCGCTTCGGCCAGCAGGCTGCGGCCGGCCTGGGTCAGCCGCACATGCCGGCTGTTGCGCTCCAGCAATGCGGTACCGACGCTGTGCTCCAGCAGCTGGATCTGCCGGCTCAATGGCGGCTGGGTCATGTTCAGGCGCTCGGCTGCGCGGCGGAAGTGCAATTCGTCGGCAACCGCGACGAAGCAGCGCAACTGGGGCAGATCGAACATGGCAGCAGTCCCTTGAATGGGGGGATTTGGATGAATTCGATGCTGCACGTGCAACATCCCACGGCGCAGGGCAGGGATGAATACGGCACAGGCGCCGCAGGCGTCCGCAACGAACGCGAGCATCCATCATCACGGCGTCTACAGAAAATCGTTGCAAAGCAGCGATTTGCGCCCCTTTCGTATCATCCGTCTCGCGATTGATTCAATTCACGTATCAAACAATACGTAATTTGGTTTGGACCAGCAACGATCTGCGTTCCTAGGATCAGCCCAACCCCCGCCCAGGAGCGTTTGTCCGATGAGCAGTAGATATACCCCGTCCGAAATGGCCCAGGCGCTTGGTGCCGGGTTGCTGTCGTTTCCGGTCACGCATTTCGATGCCGAACTGGCGTTCGACGAACCGGCCTATCGCGCCAACCTGGACTGGCTGTCCTCGCACCCGGCGGCCGGCCTGTTCGCCGCAGGCGGAACCGGCGAGCTGTTTTCGCTGACCCTGGACGAGGTCAACCGCGCCGTGCGTGCCGCGGTGACCCAGACGGCCGGGCGCATGCCGGTGATCGCGCCGGCCGGCTACGGCACTGCGATCGCGATCGAGATGGCGCAGGCGGCCGAACGCAGCAATGCCGACGGCATCCTGCTGTTTCCGCCGTACCTCACCGAGTGCGATGCCGACGGCGTGGCCGACCATGTCGAGCGCGTCTGCAAGGCGACGACGCTGGGCGTGATCGTCTACGGCCGCGCCAACGCCAGGCTCGACGATGTGACGCTGGCGCGTGTAGCCGAACGCTGCCCCAATCTGGTGGGCTACAAGGACGGCATCGGCGATGTGGATCGGATGACGCGCATTTATGCGCGGCTGGGCGACCGGCTGTTGTACGTGGGCGGCCTGCCCACCGCCGAAACCTTTGCGCTGCCGTATCTGGAAATGGGCGTGACCACGTATTCGTCGGCCATCTTCAATTTCCTTCCAGAGTGGGCGCTGGAGTTCTATGCAGCAGTGCGCGCGCGCGATCACGCCACCATCTACCGCGAGCTCAACGACTTCGTGCTGCCGTACACCGTGCTGCGCAATCGCCGCGCCGGCTATGCGGTGTCCATCGTCAAGGCCGGCATGCGTGCGGTCGGCCGTCCCGCCGGTCCGGTGCGCACGCCGCTGGCCGATTTGACCGACACCGAAAGTGCGCAACTCAAGCAACTGATCGGAGGACGCCGCTGATGCATACCATCCAGGGCGAATCGCTGATCGGCCAGCGCGGCGTGCGCGGCGCAGGCGCGCAATTTCATGCGGTGGATGCGGCCAGCGGCGAGTCGTTGCAGCCGGCGTTCGGCTCGGTGAGCGCACAGGATCTGGAGCAGGCATGCGCGTTGGCGCAAGCGGCATTCGATACGTATCGCGAGACTCCGCTGCAGGCGCGCGCCCTGTTTCTGGACACTGTCGCCGAGCAGATCCTGGGGCTGGGCGATGCCTTGATCGAACGCGCCATGCGCGAAAGCGGCCTGCCACGCGCACGCCTGGAAGGCGAACGCGCACGCACCGTTGGGCAGCTGCGGCTATTTGCGAACGTGGTGCGCGAAGGCAGCTGGCTGCAGGCGCGCATCGACACTGCGCTACCGCAGCGCACGCCGTTGCCGCGCGCGGACCTGCGCCAGCGCCATATCGCGCTGGGGCCGGTGGCGGTGTTCGGCGCCAGCAATTTTCCGTTGGCGTTTTCGGTGGCCGGCGGCGATACCGCCTCGGCCCTGGCGGCCGGGTGCCCGGTGGTGGTCAAGGCGCATGGTGCGCATCCAGGCACCTCCGAACTGGTCGGCCGCGCGATCCAGGCCGCAGTGGCGCAGTGCGGCTTGCCGGAAGGGGTGTTCTCGCTGCTGTTCGATGCCGGGATCGACATTGGCGCGCAGCTGGTGGCCGATGCGCGCATCAAGGCGGTGGGCTTCACCGGCTCGCGCGCGGGCGGTATGGCGTTGGTCAAGATTGCATCTGCACGTCGCGAGCCGATTCCGGTGTATGCGGAGATGAGCGCGATCAATCCGGTGTATCTGTTGCCGCAGGCCTTACAGGGGCGCGCACCGGCCCTGGGCAAGGCCTTCGTCGGCTCGCTCACCCTGGGCGCGGGGCAGTTCTGTACCAACCCCGGCCTGCTGCTGGCGATCGATTCGCCGGAGCTGGATGCCTTCATCGCCTCCGCAACGCAAACGCTGCAGGCCGTGTCGCCTGCGCCGATGCTCACTGCAGGCATCGGCCATGCGTATGCGCAAGGCGTGCAACGGTTGGGCGCGCATCCGCGGGTGGCTACGCTGGCGCGTGGCGCGGCGGCAGCCACAGGGCATTGTCCGGCGGCGTTGTTCGGCACCGATGCCGATGCCTTCCTGGCCGATGAAGCGCTGCAGGCCGAGGTGTTCGGCGCCTCGTCGCTGCTGGTGCGCTGCAAGGACAGTGCGCAGCTGCGCGCATTGAGCGAGCAGCTGGAGGGCCAGCTCACCGCCACCTTGCACATGGACGACGGCGATACCGAGCTGGCGGCCGCACTGCTGCCGGTGCTGGAGCGCAAGGCCGGCCGCATCCTGGTCAACGACTGGCCCACCGGCGTGGAGGTCTGCCATGCCATGGTGCATGGCGGACCATTCCCGGCCACTTCCGACAGCCGCAGCACCTCGGTGGGGACGCTGGCGATCGATCGCTTCCTGCGGCCGGTCTGCTACCAGGACCTGCCGGCGGCGCTGTTGCCGGCGGCCGTGGCGCACGGCAATCCGCTGGGCTTGTGGCGGCGCGTGGACGGCGCATTGGGCCACGACTGACCGACCCGCTCGCAACGTTGCCTGAGGCGTGCCGGAGGAGGGTCCGGCACGCCGATCGCAGGCCCACTCGGAGTACCGAAGCGCAGTGCGCTTCCATCGTCATAGGTGAGGAACGATGATGGCTATCGATTCAAAAACGGTCGGTTCAACGGCAATCGGCGCAACGACGGTTCCGCGCAGGCGTTATCTGATCCTGCTGATGTTATTCGTGGTGACCACGATCAACTATGCCGATCGCGCCACCTTGTCTATCGCCGGTTCCGCGGTCCAGGATGCGCTGGGCATCGACGCGTTGCAGATGGGTTTCATCTTTTCCGCGTTCGGCTGGGCCTATGTGGCCGGGCAGATTCCCGGCGGCTGGTTGCTCGATCGCTTCGGCTCGCGCCGCGTGTATGGGTTGTCGCTGCTGATCTGGTCGTTGTTCACCGCGCTGCAGGGCTTCATCGGCTGGGTGCCGATGGCCTGGGCGGTGACCACGCTGTTCGTGCTGCGCTTTCTGGTGGGTATTGCCGAAGCGCCGTCGTTTCCCGGCAATAGCCGCATCGTGGCGGCCTGGTTTCCCACCGCCGAGCGCGGTCTTGCCGCCTCCATCTTCAATTCCGCGCAGTACTTCGCCACGGTGGCGTTTGCGCCGCTGATGGGGTGGCTGGTGCATGCCTGGGGCTGGGAGCACGTATTCCTGGTGATGGGCGGCGTGGGCGTGCTGCTGGCACTGCTGTGGCGCAAGACCATCTATGCGCCACGCGAACACCCGCGCCTGTCTGCGCAGGAACTGGACTATATCCAGCGCAACGGCGCGCTGGTGGACATGGAGCAGGGCAACAGGCCAGGCAGCCAGCCCAAGGGCGCGCAATGGCATTACGCCAAGCAGTTGCTGTGCAACCGCATGCTGCTGGGGGTGTATATCGGTCAGTACTGCATCACAACGCTGACCTATTTCTTCCTGACCTGGTTCCCGGTGTATCTGGTCAAGGAGCGCGGCATGTCGATCCTGGAGGCGGGCTTCGTGGCCTCGTTGCCGGCGGTGTGCGGCTTCGTCGGCGGCGTGCTGGGTGGCTATGTCTCCGACCGCATGGTGCGGCGTGGGTATTCGCTCACCGTCTCGCGCAAGACGCCGATCGTGGTCGGCATGTTGATGTCGGTAACGATGATCGGCTGCAACTACGTGCAGACCGAATGGATGGTGGTGGGGCTGATGGCGCTGGCCTTCTTCGGCAAGGGCATCGGTGCACTTGGTTGGGCGGTGGTGGCCGACACCTCGCCCAAGGAAATCGCCGGTCTGTCCGGTGGCCTGTTCAATACCTTCGGCAACATCGCCGGCATCACCACGCCGATCGTCATCGGCTACATCGTCTCCATCACCGGCACCTTCGAGTGGGCGCTGGTGTTCGTCGGGCTCAATGCCCTGCTGGCGGTGGTGTCCTATCTGGCCGTGGTTGGCGAGATCAAGCGCGTGGAACTGAAGGCTCCCCCGGGTGGCCCGGCCGCGCCTGTTCCTGCACCGCGTTGATCGTCTTCGGAGACTCTTGATGAACATCCATACCTCAGCTGCAAATATCGGCGCCACGCCGCGCATCACCGACATCCGCGTGGTGCCGGTCGCCGGCCAGGACAGCATGCTGCTCAACCTCAGTGGCGCGCACGCGCCGTACTTCACCCGCAATGTGCTGGTGTTGCGCGATTCGTCCGGGCGCACCGGCGTGGGCGAGGTGCCTGGCGGCGATGCCATCGCCGGTTTGTTGAACGAGGCGGCCGCGCTGATCCGCGACCGTTCCATCGCCGACTACCAGCGCATCCTCAATCAGGTGCGCACCGCCTTCGCCGACCGCGACAGCGCCGGGCGTGGCCTGCAGACCTTCGATCTGCGCATCACCATC
Source organism: Xanthomonas arboricola pv. populi (assembly GCF_002939945.1). Taxonomy (GTDB): domain Bacteria; phylum Pseudomonadota; class Gammaproteobacteria; order Xanthomonadales; family Xanthomonadaceae; genus Xanthomonas; species Xanthomonas arboricola_A. The sequence goes on from NZ_MDEB01000005.1 coordinate 200,591, forward strand.
CATGCGGTGACTGCGATCGAAGCGGCACTGCTGGATCTGCTGGGGCAGTTCCTGGATCAACCGGTCGCCGCGCTACTCGGCGAAGGCCAGCAGCGCGATGCGGTGGATGTGCTGGGCTATCTATTCTTCATCGGCGACCGCCGCAAGACCGGGCTGGATTATCGCGACGGCAGCGCTGCCGCCGATGCCTGGGAAGCGGTACGCGATGAGGAAGCACTGACGCCGGCAGCAGTGGTACGGCTGGCCGAAGCGGCTTACGCGAAGTACGGCTTCTGCGATTTCAAGCTCAAGGGCGGCGTGCTGCGCGGCGAAGAAGAGATCGAGGCGATCCACGCGTTGCATGCGCGCTTTCCGCAGGCGCGCATTACCCTCGATCCCAACGGTGCGTGGTCGCTGCAGCAGGCCATCGCGCTGTGCCGCGACATGCATGGCGTGCTGGCCTATGCCGAGGACCCGTGCGGTGCCGAGCAGGGCTATTCCGGCCGCGAGATCATGGCCGAATTCCGCCGCGCTACCGGCCTGCCTACCGCCACCAACATGATCGCCACCGACTGGCGCCAGATGGGCCATGCCATCCAGTTGCAGTCGGTGGACATTCCGCTGGCCGATCCGCATTTCTGGACATTGCAGGGCTCGGTGCGTGTAGCGCAACTGTGCCGCGATTGGGGCCTGACCTGGGGCTCGCATTCCAACAACCACTTCGACATTTCACTGGCCATGTTCACCCATGTGGCCGCCGCCGCGCCCGGGCGCATCACCGCCATCGATACGCACTGGATCTGGCAGGACGGCCAACGCCTCACCCGCGATCCGTTGCAGATTGCAGACGGCCAGATCCAGGTGCCGGCCAAGCCTGGGCTGGGCGTGGAGCTGGACATGGAGGCGCTGGAGGCCGCGCATCGCACCTACCAAAGCCTGAGCCTGGGTGCGCGCGATGATGCGGCCGCCATGCAGGCGTTGATCCCTAACTGGAGCTTCGACAACAAGCGGCCGTGCCTGGTGCGCTGATGCGTCCCGATGCCTGCTGCCGGTGAGCCGGCAGCAGCGCATGACGGCGAGTTCACCGCAGGTGGAGAACCGAGCAATGAAAAGCATGATGGCACTCAGTGGCGCCGCGCTGCTGGCGGTCGGCGCGGCCGGGCGGGCGCGTGCGCAACAGCCCGATGAGGGGTTCTGGAATGGCGCCACGGCCGAGGTCACCGCGCTCAACTTCTATTACAACCGCGACTTCCGCAGCGATGAAGGGCAGGGCAAGCGGGCCGAATGGGCACAGGGCTTCGTCATCGATGCCAGGAGCGGCTACACCCGCGGCCCGGTCGGCGCGGGCCTGGATCTGCTGGGCATCGGCGATTTCAAGCTCGATGGCGTACGCGCGGAAGGCGGCACTGGCCTGCTTCCCAACAACGACGATGGCACCGCCCGGCATGCACTGGTGCGGGTGGCGCCCACGCTCAAGCTGCGCGCCTCGCAGACCGAATTGAAATGGGGCAGCTTCATTCCCAACGAGCCGCTGGTGCGCGCCAGCATCACCCGCATCATGCCCGAGACGTTTCAGGGCGTGACCCTGGAATCCAAGGATGTGCCCAAGCTCGATCTGCTGCTCGCCCGCTTCACCAGTGCCTGGTATCGCGACGGCGATTCGCGCGTGCCGATCACCCTGACCAACAAGAACCGCCGCTTCCTCGGCACCCCGGATTCGGATGCCTTCAATCTGGTTTCGGCAACCTACACCCTGGCTCCGAGCACCCAGATGCGTTATCAGGGCGGGTTGATGGAAGACATCTACCGCCAGCAGCTCTACAACCTGATCCAGACCCACATGTTCGGCAAGGACCGCCTGCGCGTGGATCTGCGTTATTTCCGCACCGACAATGTCGGCCAGTCGCGCGCCGGCCCGATCGACAACCGCATGTTCAGCAGCATGCTGTCCTGGCGCAGCGGCGGCCATGAATTGGGCGCCGGCTATCAGAAGCTGTCCGGGCCCAGTGCGATGCCATGGCCGGGTGGTACCGATGGCAACGTCTTCAACTGGACCTTCATCAACGACTTCCTCGAACGCGGCGAGCGCAGCTGGCAGCTGCGTTACAGCATCGATGGCGACAGCATCGGCATCCCCGGCCTCAGCGTCATGGCGCGCTACATCAGCGGCGACGATGCACGGCCGGCCACCTATGCCGGCGAAGGCCGCGAATGGGCGCGCGACGTGTTGACCACCTATCAATTCCAGAGCGAGCGCTTCAAGCATCTGAGCCTGATCTGGTTCAACGGCACCTTTCGCTCCAACTACCAGCGCAATGTCGATGAAAACCGGTTGATCCTGCAGTACCAGCGCCAGTTCGACAGCCCCGACCGGTGATGCATTCCACCCCCGATGTCCTGCAAGGCAGCCCCCTGATGTCCGCAACCCAGCACGCCATGCCCTGGCTCAGCATCCGCGCCCATGCGCGCGATAACGTCGCCATTGTCGTCAACGATGGCGGCGCGCCGGCCGGCGCCACCTTTGCCGATGGTCTCACCACCTTCGAGCATATTCCGCAGGGCCACAAGATCGCCCTGGTGGACCTGCCCGAAGGCGCGGCGGTGATCCGCCTGGGCGCGGTCATCGGGACTGCCAACGCCGACATCATGCGCGGCGCATGGGTGAGCGAGCAGTTGCTGGACATGCCGCAGGCCCCCGAGCTGGCCACGCTGGATCTGTCGCTGCATTCGGCACCGGAACCCGAGCCTCTGGAGGGCTACACCTTCCAGGGCTACCGCAACCGCGATGGCAGCGTCGGCACGCGCAACATCCTGGGCATCATGACCAGCGTGCAGTGCGTGGTGGGTGTGCTCGGTCACGCGGTGGAGCGCATCCGCGCCGAGTTGCTGCCCAAGTATCCCAATGTCGACGATGTGGTGGCGGTCAATCATGTCTACGGCTGCGGCGTGGCGATTACCGCGCCGGAGGCCATCATCCCCATCCGCACGCTGCGCAATATCGCGCGCAGCCCCAACTTCGGCGGTCAGGCGCTGATCGTGGGCCTGGGCTGCGAAAAACTCGCACCCGAGCGCCTGCTGCCGGACGATGCCAGTGCCGACGACAGCGGTGTGTATCGCCTGCAGGAAGCCAGCCTGGGCTTTGCCGATATGGTGGGCTCGATCATGGCCATGGCCGAAGAGCGCCTGCGCCATCTTGACCTGCGCCGCCGCGAAACCGTGCCGGCCAGCGAGCTGGTGGTGGGCATGCAATGCGGCGGCAGCGATGCGTTTTCCGGCGTCACCGCCAACCCGGGCCTGGGCGTGGCCGCCGACCTGCTGGTGCGCGCCGGTGCCACGGTGATGTTCTCTGAAAACACCGAAGTGCGCGATGGCATCCACCTGCTGGTGCCGCGCGCCGCCAATGCCGATGTAGCCAAAGCGCTGGTGCGCGAAATGGCCTGGTACGACGCCTACCTGGCGCGCGGCCAGGCCGACCGCAGCGCCAACACCACGCCGGGCAACAAGAAGGGCGGGCTGGCCAACATCGTGGAGAAGGCGATGGGCTCGATCGCCAAATCCGGCTCGTCGGCGATCAATGGCGTGGTGCCGCCTGGCGAGCGGGTCAAGGGGCGCGGATTGCAGTACTGCGCCACCCCCGCCAGCGATTTTGTCTGCGGCACGCTGCAGGTGGCCGCCGGCATGAACCTGCATGTGTTCACCACCGGGCGCGGGACCCCGTATGGCCTGGGCATGGTGCCGGTGATCAAGGTCGCCACCCGTAGCGAGCTGGCGCAGCGCTGGTCCGACCTGATGGACATCGACGCCGGCGGTGTGGCCACCGGTGCCAAGACGCTGGAACAACTGGGCTGGGAGCTGTTCCAGCGCTATCTGGACGTGGCCAGTGGCCAACGCACCTGGACCGAGCAGCATCGCCTGCACAATGATCTGGCCTTGTTCAACCCGGCGCCGATTACCTAGGGCGATTCCGTAACCCAACCCCAACCCTCGTTCCACACCATGGCTCGGCCCGCGCTCGCGACGCGGGCGCTCCCAGGCAGGCACGCAGGCGGCGTGCAATCCGTGCATTCTCGCCCCGCGGGTGAGGGGCTTCAACGCACCGGCTCGCGTCAGACCCCGGCACCTGACTCGCCAAGCCGGTCCTGCGCCTTTTTCACCATTCGCTCCCCTGCCGCATGCGCCGATACAATGCGCGCTCGTTTTCAGTGTTGACGGAGCTCCCATGTCCCAGATCGTCCATACCGACCAGGCGCCTGCCGCCATTGGCCCGTATTCGCAGGCCGTGCGCGCCGGCAACACGGTGTATTTCTCCGGGCAGATCCCGCTGGATCCGGCCACCGGCGAGATCGTGCCCGGCGACATCGGCGCGCAGGCGCGCCGCGCGTTCGACAACCTCAAGGCGGTTGCGGAAGCGGCCGGCGGCTCGCTCGACAAGATCGTGCGGCTGGGCCTGTACCTCACCGATCTCGGCCAGTTCGCCGCCGTCAACGCGGTGATGCAGGAGTATTTCCAGGCCCCATTCCCCGCGCGTTCGACCATCGAGGTCTCCGGCCTGCCCAAGGGTGCCGGCTTCGAGGTCGATGCGGTGATGGTGCTCGACTGATCCAGCGCGGCTGATCCGAGCGCTCTGCCGTGCCGCGCGCAGCGACCGTCACCCCACGCCTGACCGTCGCAGGCCAGGCCTCGCTTGCCAGCCTGCCCGGCGTCGGCCCGAAAGTGGCCGAGAAATTCGCTGCGCGCGGCATTTTGACGCTGCAGGATCTGTGGCTGCATCTGCCGTTGCGCTACGAAGACCGCACGCGGCTGACCACGATCGCGCAGTTGCAGAGCGGTGTGCCGGCGCAGATCGAAGGGCGTGTGGATGCAGTGGAGCGCGGCTTCCGCTTTCGGCCGGTGCTGCGGGTAGCGGTGTCGGACGACTCGCACGGCACCGTGGTGCTGCGCTTCTTCCATTTCCGCGCCGCCCAGGTGGCGCAGTTCGCACCGGGTACGCGGGTGCGGGTGTTCGGCACGCCCAAGCCGGGACAGAACGGATGGGAAATCGTGCATCCCAGTTACCGCGTGCTGGCACCGGGCGAGGATGCCGGGCTGGGCGACAGCCTGGATCCGGTCTATCCGGTGCTGGAAGGCGTGGGCCCGGCCACGCTGCGCAAACTCATCGGCCAGGCGCTGGAGCGGTTGCCGGCCGAGGCCGCGCTGGAACTGCTGCCGCCGCACTGGCTGCAGGACGAACAACTGCCCTCGTTGCGCGCCGCGCTGCTGACCATGCATCGCCCGCCGGTGAATACCGACCCACAGCAACTGCTCGCAGGCGGTCATCCGGCCCAGCAACGCTTGGCGATCGAAGAACTGCTGGCGCATCAGCTCAGCCTGCGTCGCCAGCGCATCGCCTTGCAGCGTTTTCATGCACCGAGCCTGCCTGGCAACGGCACCCTGGTGCAGCAACTGCACGCGGCATTGCCGTTCCAGCTCACCGGTGCGCAGCAGCGCGTGTTCGCACAGATTGCCTGCGACCTGGCAAAGCCATCGCCGATGCTGCGGCTGGTGCAGGGCGATGTCGGCAGCGGCAAGACCGTGGTTGCGGCATTGGCGGCGATGCTGGCGGTGGAGCAGGGCAAGCAGGTCGCACTGGCCGCGCCGACCGAGCTGCTGGCCGAGCAGCACCTCACCAATCTCCGTGGCTGGCTGGAACCGCTGGGCGTGCGCATCGTCTGGCTGGCCGGCAAGGTCACCGGCAAGGCGCGCGCCGCGGCGATGGCCGAGGTGGCCTCCGGCCAGGCGCAGGTGGTGGTCGGCACGCATGCGCTGATGCAGGAGGCGGTGGTCTTCCACGATCTGGCGCTGGCCATCATCGACGAGCAGCACCGCTTCGGCGTGCATCAGCGCCTGGCCTTGCGCGACAAGGGGGCCGCTGCCGGCAGCGTGCCGCATCAGTTGGTGATGACCGCCACGCCGATCCCGCGCACCCTGGCGATGTCCACCTATGCGGATCTGGATGTCTCGGCCATCGACGAACTCCCGCCCGGGCGCACGCCGGTGCAGACGATTGTCTTGAGCGCAGAGCGTCGGCCGGAGCTGGTCGAGCGCATCCGCGCCGCCTGCGCCGAAGGGCGTCAGGCGTACTGGGTGTGCACCTTGATCGAAGAAAGCGAAGAGCCCGGCAAGGGCGCGCCCAATGGCCCGCCAAGGATCGAAGCACAGGCGGCGGAGGTCACCTTCCAAGCCCTGTCCGCGCAATTGCCCGGCGTGCGTGTGGCACTGGTACACGGGCGCATGAAAGCGGCCGAAAAACAGAAGGCCATGCTGGATTTCAAGCAAGGCCGCACCGATCTGCTGGTGGCTACCACGGTGATCGAGGTCGGCGTGGACGTGCCCAACGCCTCGCTGATGATCATCGAAAACGCCGAGCGCCTGGGCCTGGCGCAGTTGCACCAGTTGCGCGGCCGGGTCGGGCGCGGTGCGGCCGCGTCCAGCTGCGTGCTGCTGTATCAGGCGCCGCTATCGATGATGGCGCGGCAACGCCTGGAAACCATGCGCCAGACCAACGACGGCTTCGTGATCGCGGAAAAGGATCTGGAGCTGCGCGGCCCCGGCGAATTGCTCGGCACCCGCCAGACCGGCCTGGCCAGCTTCCGCATCGCCGATCTCACCCGCGATGCCCGGCTGCTGCCGCGCGTGCAGGTGCTCGCCGAGCGGTTGCTGGCCGAAGCGCCGGAGATTGCCGACCGCGTGGTCGCGCGCTGGATCGGCAGCGCGGTGCGTTACGCCGCCGCTTAAGTGGCGGGGATTGGGGAATCGGGAATCGTAAAGGCGAGGCTGCTGCCGCCTTGGCGTCCCGGTGATTCGCGCGCCTCGCCGATCCTTGCGAAGATGCAGCAACGAATCCCGAATGCCCAATCTCCAATCCCATGACCAACAAGATACCGCTGCTGATCGACACCGACCCGGGCGTGGACGACGCGCTGGCCTTGCTGATGGCCTTCAACGATACCCGACATGACGTCGTTGGCCTGACCATCGCCGCCGGCAACGTGGGCCTGGAGCACACCGTGCGCAACGCCCTGAAGGTCTGCGAGATTGCCGGGCGTGACGATGTGCCGGTCTACGCGGGCTGCCCGCAGCCGTTGCTGCATCCCTCGGTGGACGCGGCGCATGTGCATGGCATGGACGGCTTTGGCGATGTCAGCCTGGCGCCGGCCAAACGCACTGCCGAGACCGAGCACGCCGCGCTCGCCATCCTGCGCCTGTCGCACGAACACGCCGGCGAGCTGCTGCTGGTCGCGCTCGGTCCGCTGACCAATCTGGCGCTGGCCCTGACCCTGGATCCGACCCTGCCGCAGCGCGTGGCGCGGCTGGTGGTGATGGGCGGTGCGCTGACCGGGCACGGTAACATCACCGCCGCGGCCGAATTCAATATCGGCTTCGACCCGGAAGCGGCGCATATCGTGTTCCGCGGTTTTCCGCAGTTCGACGTGGCCGACTGGGAGGCCACCATCGCGCACGGCCTGCTGCATCGCGACGTCGAGCAATGGCTGGCGGCCGACTCCGCGCAGGCGCGGTTCTACGAGGAAATCTCGCGCAAGACCCGCCTGTGGTCCGAAGACAGCCGCGGCGAGCACTGGTACGCCGCCGACGCGCTGGCGATGGCGTTCGCGCTGCACCCCGAGGGCGCGCAGCGGCTGGAGCAGCGGCCGGTGCATATCGAGCTGACCGGCACCCACACCCGTGGCATGACCCTGGTGGACTGGGATCGCCGGGATGGCGTGCCCGACAACGCCAACCTGCTGCTGGACTACGATCGCCAGCAATTCTTCGGCCTGGTCGCGGCGGCCTTGTCGGCGGGCTAGGGCGTCTTGCGCCAGGCGTCTTGAGGCCGCTATAATGCCCGGCTTATCCAGGCAGCCCGGCGCCAAGTCCATGAAAGATAACGTTCATCCCAGCTACAACGACGTCGTCTTCCACGACGTGACGTCCGATTTCAAGATTCTGACCCGTTCCACCATGAGCTCGAAAGAGACCGTGAAGTGGGAAGACGGCCAGGAATACCCGCTGATCAAGGTGGATATCTCCTCGGCCTCGCACCCGTTCTATACCGGCAAGCACAAGGTGATCGACACCGGCGGCCGGATCGACAAGTTCCAGAAGCGCTACGCGCGCTGAGCTTGCAGGACGGGCTGTACCGGCAGCGGCCGCGCATTGCGCGGCCGTTGTTTTTTGGGGCGTTGGCAACTTCGTTTTCACGCCTTCGACGGGGGCGTCTACGACTTCTGTCCAAGCGACGGCCAAAATGCTGCTGTGCGATAATGACGTGATCCGGGGCGATGCCCTGGACTTCCATCACGTGCCTGCCCATTTGGTGACAGGCGCCTTCCACTGAAGGAGCGTACACAGTGTCCGATCTTGATCAGGTCACGCTCAACGCCGGCGACAAGTCGGTCGTTCTGCCGGTTCTCAAGCCCACGCTTGGCAACGATTGCGTCGATATTTCAAAGCTGACCAAAGAAACCGGTCTGTTCACCTACGACTCGGGCTTTACCGCCACCGCCAGCTGCAAGTCGGCCATCACCTATATCGATGGCGACAACGGCGTGTTGCTGTATCGCGGCTACCCGATCGAACAGTTGGCCGAGAAGTCCAGCTTCCTCGAAGTCTCGTACCTGCTGATGAACGGCGAGCTGCCGACCGCGGACGAATTCAAGAAGTTCGACCACGAAGTCACGCATCACACGATGATGCACGAGTCGCTGAAGAACTTCCTCGGTGGCTTCCGTCATGACGCCCACCCAATGGCCATGCTGGCCGGTTCGGTCGCCTCGCTGTCGGCGTTCTATCACGACACCCTGGACCTCAACGATCCGGAGCAGCGCCGTCAGGCCGCCATCCGTCTGATCGCCAAGGTGCCGACCCTGGCTGCTGCCGCGTACCGCTATTCGATCGGCTGGCCGATCCGCTACCCGCGCAACAACCTCAATTACGTCGACCGCTTCCTGCACATGATGTTCGAAGTGCCGAGCGAGCCGCTGGAGATCAATCCGGTGGTCGCCAAGGCGCTGGATCTGCTGTTCATCCTGCATGCCGATCACGAGCAGAACGCTTCGACCTCGACCGTGCGTCTGGTCGGTTCGACCGGTGCCAATCCGTACGCTTCGGTCGCAGCGGGCATCACCGCGCTGTGGGGCCCGGCACACGGCGGCGCCAACGAAGCCGTGCTGAAGATGCTGGAAGAGATCGGCACTGCCGACAACGTCGAGTCCGCCGTGGCCAAGGCCAAGGACAAGAACTCCTCGTTCCGTCTGATGGGCTTCGGTCACCGCGTCTACAAGAACTTCGACCCGCGCGCCAAGATCATCCGCGAGATGACCCACAAGGTGCTGGGCGAGCTGGGCGTCAACGATCCGCTGCTGGAAGTGGCGCTGAAGCTGGAAGAAGCCGCGCTGAAGGACGACTATTTCGTGCAGCGCAAGCTGTACCCGAACGTCGACTTCTACTCGGGCCTGATCTACAAGGCGCTGAACATTCCGGTGGAAATGTTCACCGTGATGTTCGCCATCGCCCGCACCGCCGGCTGGGTGTCGCACTGGCTGGAGCAGCAGGTCGATCCGGAAATGAAGATCGGCCGTCCGCGCCAGATCTACACCGGCTACGACAAGCGCGACTACACCGACAGCGCCAAGCGCTAAACGCTTGCGGTTGTCTGCTTGAACGAACGCCCCGCATTGCGGGGCGTTTTCGTTGGTAGCGTGCCGTTTACCTCAGGCCTCAGCCGGTGCGTCGATCTCCGCAATCAGCGCATGACTGTCTGCGTTGTACATGCGCGCGCGGCCATCGAGGTCAAGCAAGTAGAAATGGCCGCGGTCGGTCAGGAAGTGCCAGGCCAGGACATGGGTGCCGTGGTAATCGTGACTGGGGTCGCCGGCAGTGACGCGATCCAGCGCGTGCCCGCCCTCGCGGCATAGGCGGCGAATCAGTTTCAGATAGCGCGGCTCGTTTTCCAGCGCTGCGGCCACGCGCGCTTCGCGGTCGGCAATACTGGCCGCACGCCGATCGATTTCTGCCTGCATCTCCGGGATCGACAGTGCCACCAGCTGTGGGTGGGCGCGTAACCAGTTCGCATGCAATACGGCGAGGTCTTCGGTGTCGGCCAGTGCGTAGTAGGCATCGTCGTGCTGGTCCAGCGCATCGCGCGTCGGATTGTCTCCGAAGTATTCGCCGTCCATAAATGCCTGAAGGCTTGCGTCGTCCATCTGTTCCAGCTGCGCGCAGCTGGCCGCATAGATGGCTGCATGTTGGGTTGCCTGCATTGCCTCCAGCCCGCGTCCAACCTGCTGCATGATCGCCAGGTCGGCATTGCAGTTGTAGACGAACTGCGCAAAGCCGCCGTTATCCATTTGTGCTTCATAGACGTCGACGTAGTAGCTGCACATCGCGTCGGCGGCGATCTCATCGGGCCGCAACCATTGATCGAGCAGGGCGTTGACGACGCTGATATTGGACTGGATCGGTGCGGATACATCGTCGCTCTCCAGGCTATTGCGCGAGACGATGATGGCGGTGGAAGGTATGGCGGGCATGCAGGAATCCATTGGCAAAAAAGAGGCGCATGTGTGCGCAAGGTGGTGTGGCGTTAGGTCAGCCCGGTTGCCGGTAGTGGGCAGTGACCTGTTCGCTTAGGAGCTGCCGTAACTGCGCTGCAGACGCGCGTAGCATCGGTTTTTCGTCCAGCTGCGACAATGGGGCCTGACGCAGCGCGTCGTACGGCAGGACGGTCAGGTCGAAGGTCAATTGCTCGGCACTGAACAACCACACCGGAAACTCGGCAGTGCGCTCGCGGTCCAGACGCAGCCGGCGCGTACGCAGTTCGGCCGGAATGCGGTGTTCTTCCAGGAATCGCTGCACTGCATCGGCATCGTCGCTGTGCAGCTGCAACTGCACCGGCGCATGGGCGTCGGCCGTGCCGTCGAGCACGGGGCCGGTCAGGCGCGGCTGGAACGGGCTGAGAAACTCCAGCGCGCGCAATGCGGCCTCGCGGCGTTGGCGCAGCCGCAACCCGTGCGCAGGCCCGGCGAATAGACGTTGGTGCTCGCGCAATGCATCTTCGATCTCGCGATTGCGCGGCAGCGATGCGTCGTCGTGGATGCCCAGCCGGCTGGCCGCCTTGAGCTTGGCCTGATGAAAATCGCGGATGCCGCCCTCGGCCATCAGCCGGGCCGCTTCATGCGCCAGACGATGGCGACGTTCTCGGGTTCGCGTATCGGCGTGCTCGCGCGCGTGGTGCATGACCGGGCTCCCCTAATGAACCTGGTTCGACTCTACAACAGCGGCATGAAGAGGTGGCGAATACCTCGTGTCCCCCCCCCGAAAGGGCACTCACGCAATGGCAATTGTCTACTGCAACCGGAAACAGTCGATGCCACGAAACCGATCGGGGAATCGAGCGGGCGAGGCTGTTCCGATTCCCCATTCCCAAATCCCGATTCCCCAATCCCGGCCCTTAAAAGATATCGAACGCCTTCTCGTCCTGCTGTTCCTGCAGGCCGTAGTCGTAATCCTGCAGGCGATCCAGGTCCTCGTTCTTCACCCATTCCACCGCGCCATTGATGGTGGCCTGGGTCATGCCGTCGGGCGGGTCGTTGGCGGCGATCGGCTTGTCCTTCAGCGCCACACGCATGTAGTCGATCCAGATCGGCAGTGCGGCCTTGCCGCCGTACTCGCGATAGCCGAGCGAACGGAAGTCGTCGCGACCCACCCACACCGTGGTGGCATAAGGGCCGCCAAAGCCGGAGAACCAGGCGTCGCGGTGATCGTTGGTCGAGCCGGTCTTGCCGCCGATGTCCTCACGTCCGAGTACCTTGGCCGCAGTGCCGGTGCCGCGCTGGACCACGTCGCGCATCATCGAGACCAGCTGGTAGGCGGTACGCTCGTCGATCGCGCGCGGCGCGATCTTGGTTTCGGCAGTGGCTGCCGGGGCGGTCTGCGCCGGTGTGGCCGGCGTCGCCGTGGCTGGCTCGATCGACTTGGGCAGCGCGGGAGCGCCGAAGTTGAAGCCGTCCACCACCTGGCTCACCGGCGCGGCATTGCCGCCCTGCAATGCGCAGGTCCGGCAGGCCACCGCCGGGACTTCCTTGAAGACCACATTGCCGTCGCGGTCCTTGACCTCGTCCACGATCCAGGTCTCCACCCGCGAGCCGCCGTTGGCGAACACCGCATAGCCTCGCGCGACCGACAACGGCGTCAGCGACGCGGTGCCCAGCGACATCGACAGGTTGGGCGGCAGCTCGGCTTCCTGGAAGCCGAACTGGCTGATGTATTTGCGTGCGAAATCGACGCTGATCGCGTCCAACAGGCGCACCGACACCAGGTTGCGCGATTGCACCAACGCCTCGCGCAAGCGCATCGGGCCGCGGAAGCCGCCGCCGTCGTTCTGTGGCGACCAGGTCTTGCCGCGGCGGTCGCGGAACACCACTGGCGCATCGAGTACGATCGAGGCCGGATTGAAGCCCTTCTCGAACGCGGCCGCATACACGAACGGCTTGAAGCTGGAGCCCGGCTGACGGCGTGCCTGGGTGGCGCGATTGAACTTGTTGCCGGCGAAGCTGAAACCGCCGACCAGCGCGCGCAGCGCGCCGCTATTGGCATCCAGCGACACCAGTGCGGCCTGGCCACGCGGCAACTGGTCGATGATCCATTCGCCGTCTTTTTCGCCGGTCCGGATGCGGGTCAGGTCGCCGCGCGTCAGCAGCTTGGCCGGCGTCTTGTTGGTCCAGCGGCTGGCGCTGGCCGGCAGGGTCAGCTCGGTCTTGTCGCTCTGCACGACGGTCACGCCACCGTCGGCATTGGTGCGTGCCACGATCACCGCGCGCAGGCCGCCCTGGGCGAACACGCCCGACAGATGCTTGGCCAGTGCCGGCGCATCCGCATCGGCGGCGACATCGAAATGCTGCTCCACGCCATGCCAGCCATGCCGGTGGTCGTACAGGCGCAGGCCTTCGGCAACCGCCGCATCGGCGCCGGTCTGCAGCGTGGCATCGATGGTGGTGGTGACGTGGTAACCCTTGTTGAGCACATCGCCGCCGTATTTGGCGATCATTTCCTGACGCACCAGCTCGGCCACGTACGGGGCGTAGACCTCGACCGGCGGCTCGTGCGGCTTGGCATGCATCGGCACCGCCTTGGCGGCATCGGCTTCGGCCTGGCTGACAAAGCCCAGGTCGGCCATGCGTTGCAGCACGTAGTAATCGCGGCGTTCCTGCGCGCGTTCCGGATTGCTGATCGGGTTGCCGCTGGATGGGAACTTGGGGATGCCGGCCAGCGAGGCCATCTCGTCCAGGCTCAGCTCGCTCATCTTCTTGCCGTAGTAGTACTCGGCCGCAGCACCCACGCCGTAGGCGCGATTGCCGAAGAAGCTCTTGTTGAGATACAGCTCGAAGATCTCGTCCTTGCTCAGCTCACTCTCGATCTTGCGCGCCAGCAGGATCTCGGCGAGCTTGCGGGTGTAGCTGTATTCGGAACTGAGGAAGAACTGCCGCGCCACCTGCTGGGTGATGGTCGACCCACCCGGCACGCGCTTGGCGTCGGTGCTTGCCAGCAGCCACACCGCGCGGGCGATGCCCTTGTAATCCACGCCGCCGTGTTCGTAGAAGCGTGCATCCTCGGTCGCCAGGAAGGCCTGTTTCAGGCGCAGCGGCACGTCCTTCATCTGGATGGGGTAGCGCCGGGTCTCGCCATAGACGGCCATCAGGCGGCCGTCGCTGGAATAGACGTACATCGGCTCCTGCAGTTCGACCTGCTTGAGCGACTGCACGTCCGGCAACTTGGAGGAAACGGCGTAGTACAGGCCGCCGGCAGCAATAGCGCCAAGCAGGGCGAGCACCACGAACGCGGCCAGGACCCAGCCCAGCCAACGACGAATACGGGGCATGTTAAGAGAGATTCCGATTGCAGATTTCTTGGTCGCAGAGTATAGATGACGCCGGGTTTGGCTGGGGCCGAACTCTGGGGATCGCAGCAGACAGAACTGGGGGCACGTCGCGGGGCCATTGCCTTGCGCGTGAAGGGCTTGTCAACTGTTAAAATTTGATTATTAATACGAGGGCGCAGACAAGCGTCCAAGTGCCCATCGGCAGGGGAGTTTCCGTGGGGCTTCTACCCAAGAGTCAGTCGCAACTTATCGGTGTCGATATCAGTTCCACTGCGGTCAAGCTCTTGCAGCTGTCGCGCAGCGGGAACCGTTTCCGCGTGGAACACTACGCGGTTGAGCCGTTGCCGCCGAATGCGGTCGTGGAAAAGAACATCGTCGAGGTCGAGGCGGTCGGCGAAGCGATTCGTCGCGCCATCAACCGGTCCGGCAGCAAGGCCAAGAATGCCGCAGCTGCGGTGGCCGGGTCGGCGGTGATCACCAAGCTGATTCCGATGCCGGCCGATCTGGATGACAGCGATCTGGAAGCCCAGGTCGAACTGGAAGCCACCAATTACATTCCGTACCCGATCGAGGAAGTGAATCTCGACTTCGAGGTGCTCGGCCCGATGCCCAACAGCCCGGACATGGTCCAGGTGCTGCTGGCAGCCTCGCGTTCGGAGAACGTGGAACTGCGCCAGTCCGCGCTGGAACTCGGTGGCCTGACCGCCAAGGTGATGGACGTGGAGGCCTTCGCGGTCGAGAACGCCTTCGCCCTGGTCGCCAGCGAGTTGCCGGTGGCTGCCGATGCGGTGGTTGCGCTGGTGGACATCGGCGCGACCATGACCACGCTGAGCGTGCTGCGCTCCGGTCGCAGTCTGTATAGCCGCGAGCAGGTCTTCGGCGGCAAGCAGCTCACCGACGAGGTGATGCGCCGGTACGGGTTGACCTACGAAGAGGCCGGCCTGGCCAAGCGTCAGGGCGGTTTGCCAGAGAGCTACGAGGTCGAAGTGCTGGAGCCGTTCAAGGAGGCGACGGTGCAGCAGATCAGCCGTTTGCTGCAGTTCTTCTACGCGGGCAGCGAATTCAATCGGGTCGACTGCATCGTGCTGGCCGGCGGTTGCGCCGCGCTGTCGCGCCTGCCGGAGATGGTGGAAGAACAGCTCGGCGTGACCACCGTGGTCGCCAACCCGCTCGCGCAGATGACGCTGGGCCCGAAGGTCCAGGCGCATGCGCTGGCGCTGGATGCGCCTGCATTGATGATTGCCACCGGCCTGGCCCTGAGGAGCTTTGACTGATGGCAAGAATCAATCTATTGCCCTGGCGCGCCGAGCGCCGGAAGGCGCGCGAGCGTGAGTTCTATTCGATGCTCGGCTTCGCTGCGCTTGCTGGCGTGCTGCTGTCCGGACTGATCTGGTTCTACTACGACGCGCAGATCAGCGGCCAGACCGAGCGCAATGCGTTCCTGACCGCCGAAATCGACAAGGTCAAGGCGCAGAACGAAGAGATCAAGGAACTCGACAAGAAGAAGGACCGTCTGCTCGCCCGCAAGAAGGTGATCGAGGAACTGCAGGCCAATCGCTCGCAGATGGTGCATCTGTTCGATTCGCTGGTGCGCACCATTCCCGATGGCGTGGCCTTGACCAACATCAAGCAGGATGGCGACACCCTGACCCTGGAAGGTCGTTCGCAGTCCAACGCGCGCGTCAGTGCCTACATGCGCAACCTGGAAGGCTCGGGCTGGATGACCAATCCTGACCTGTCGATCATCGAGGCCAAGAGCCAGGACAAGGCCGGGCAACCTGCGGGATCGTCGATGGACACCAAGACGCTGCCGTACGTGTTCACCCTCAAGGTCAAGCTGGCCAATCCGAACGAGGCTGACAAGAACGGCACCGCACCGGTCGACGCGCAAGCGCCGGCTGCAGCGCCTGCCGGCACGGCACCTGCGGGCACGCCAGCGGCGACACCTGCAGCGCCTGCGCCTGCCACGCCGCCGGCGGCTGCGCCTGTGCAGCCAGCGCCGGCGTCAGCCAATCGGCCGCAGGAGGGGGCCGCGTCATGAGTCAGAAATCATTCAAGCTCAGCGATCTGGATTTCAACAACATCGGCGGCTGGCCGCAGCAGGCGCGTATCGTGTTCTGCGTGGTGGTCGGCCTGTTCATCATGGTGCTGGCGTGGTTCCTGTTGATCAGCGGCAAGCGCGATGAACTCGAAGGCCTGGAAGGCACCGAAACGCAGCTGCGCACCGAGTTCGAGACCCAGCAGGGCCGCGCGGTGAATCTGGAGCCGCTCAAGCAGCAGCTCGCGCAGATGGAGCAGGTGCTGCAGCAGATGCTGCGGCAGCTGCCCAGCAAGACCGAAATGCCGGATCTGATTATCGACATCTCGCAGACCGCGCTTTCGAGCGGCCTGTCCAACGAGTTGTTCCAGCCGGGTCCGGAATCGCCGAAGGAGTTCTACGCCGAAAAGCCGATCGCCTTGCGCATGGTGGGCAGTTACCACCAGTTCGGTGCCTTCGTCAGCGGCGTGGCGTCGCTGCCGCGTGTGGTGATCCTGACCATGCACGACATCAACCTCAAGCCGAAGGACCCCAAGGCCGGCATCACCCCGCGCGGGGCGCTGGAACTGTCCGGCACGGTCAAGACCTATCGTTATCTGGACGATGAGGAAATGGCCGAGCAGGAGAAGGCTGCGGCCGACGCTGCGAAGAAGGGCGGCCAATGACCATGAGACTGCTCAAGATCCTGTCGTGCGTGGCGCTAATTGCTGTGTTGCCGGCGTGTACGCGCAGTGTGACCAGCACACCGGGCGATGCGCCGAATCTGGAAGCCTGGGTCGCCGAAGTGCGCGCACGTCCGGCACCGCCGTTGGAGCCATTGCCGGTGATGCAGCAGTTCGAGACGTTCGAATATGCGGCGCAGTCGATGCGCGACCCGTTCAGCGATGCCTGGGTCAGTGCGGAAGGCGGTAACGGCACGCGTCCGGATCCGAACCGGCGCAAGGAGCCGCTGGAAGCCTATCCGCTCGACGCCCTCGATATGGTGGGGACCATTGGCGGCGGCTCGGGCCTGATCGCGCTGGTCATGGCACCGGACAAGGTGACCTACCGGGTGCGGCCGGGCGTGTATCTGGGACAGAGCGATGGCCGGGTCACCGGGGTCTACGAAGACCGCATCGAGCTGATTGAACTTGTGCCGGACGGTGCGGGCGGATGGCTTGAACGGCCGGCCGCGCTCGCATTGGATGATCAATAAAGTGATAGGGGATAGCACGATGACGTTTTCCAATGCCCGGCGGCTGCGTCCGGTTCGGCGCCACGCGGTATTCCATGCCTGCGCGCTGGGGTTCGCGCTGGCCCTGGCGAGCGGTGGCGCGTTCTCGGCGGCGGCACTGAAGCAGCCTGTGCAGGATCCGGTCAAGGCCGCTCCGGCGAGCCTGGCGGTGTCCAAGATCGATTTCAAACGTGGCGAGGACGGCGCTGGCCGTCTGATCCTGCAGTTCGACGGCCAGGGCGCCAGCCCGGATCTGCGCACGCAGGGCGACAACGTGCTGGTCGATATCAGCAACGCACGGTTGCCTGCCGAACTGCAGCGCCCGCTCAACGTTACCGACTTTGCCACGCCGGTGCAGCGTGTCGAGGTCAAGCCGTCCGGCTCGGGTTCGCAGCTGGTGCTGTCGACCAAGGGCGCGTTCGATTCGCTGGCCTACCAGACCGGCAACGAGTACGTGGTCGAAATCACTCCGCGCAAGGGCCAGCCTGCGGTCGGTGGCGTCAGCGCCGCAGCAGTCACCCAGGCCGCCGCGCAGATCGCCGCGCGCGGCTACAGCGGCCGCCCGGTGACGTTCAACTTCCAGGACGTGCCGGTGCGCACCGTGCTGCAGCTGATCGCCGAGGAATCCAACCTCAATATCGTCGCCTCCGACACCGTGCAGGGCAATGTCACGCTGCGCCTGATGAATGTGCCGTGGGACCAGGCGCTGGACATCGTGCTGCGCGCCAAGGGCCTGGACAAGCGCCGCGACGGCGGCGTGGTATGGGTCGCCCCGCAGCCGGAGCTGGCCAAGTTCGAGCAGGACAAGGAAGACGCACGCATCGCGATCGAGAACCGCGAGGATCTGATCACCGACTACGTGCAGATCAATTACCACAACGCGGCTGTGATCTTCAAAGCGCTGACGGAGGCCAAGGGGATTGGTGGCGGTGGTGGTGGTCAAGGTGGACAAGGCGGCGCAGGGCAGCAGGACAACGGATTTTTGTCGCCTCGCGGTCGTCTGGTTGCCGACGAGCGCACCAATACGTTGATGATCAGCGATATTCCGAAGAAGGTCGCGCAAATGCGCGAGCTGATTTCGCATATCGATCGGCCGGTGGATCAGGTATTGATCGAAAGCCGCATCGTGATCGCGACCGACACGTTTGCGCGTGACTTGGGTGCACGTTTTGGAGTCACCGGTGCGACGGGGAGGGGTATTTTGAGTGGCTCCCTGGAAAGTAACGTCAACTACCTAAATACCTCTGCACAATCTCGTTTGGAACAGGCTAACGGCGGTACGGTTACGACGCTGCCGGCGCATCTATTTCCCTCTGGTCTGAATGTCGATCTGGGAGCTGGCGGCTTTACGAACAGTGGTGCGGCTGGGCTCGCCTACACCCTGCTTGGTTCCAACTTCAATCTGGATATCGAGCTGTCGGCAATGCAGGAAGAAGGGCGCGGCGAAGTCGTTTCCAATCCGCGCATCGTGACCGCCAACCAGCGTGAGGGTGTGATCAAGCAGGGCCGCGAAATCGGCTACGTGACCATCAGTGGCGCGGGCGTTGCAGGTGGCGGGTCGCAGGCCAATGTGCAGTTCAAGGAGGTTCTGCTCGAACTCAAGGTGACGCCAACGATCACCAACGACAACCGCGTTTTCCTCAACATGAATGTCAAAAAGGACGAAGTGGCGCGCTTCATTACCTTGCCGCAATACGGCACCGTGCCTGAAATCAACCGTCGGGAAGTCAACACGGCCGTATTGGTAGCCGATGGCGAGACGGTGGTAATCGGCGGTGTGTACGAATTCACGGATCGTGAGAGTGTGTCGAAGGTGCCGTTCCTGGGTGACATCCCGTTCCTGGGCAATCTGTTCAAGAAGCGTGGGCGCAGCAAGGAAAAGGCCGAGTTGCTGGTTTTCGTCACCCCGAAGGTGTTGCGAGTGGCGAGCGCTACTCCGTGAGATAGCATAGATACAGAAAATGGCCGCGAGAGCGGCCTTTTCTTTTTGTGGTGCTGGACGTGCATCGTTGCCCATTGCGTGCGATTTGCCCTGCTCCGGCCGCGAACAGGTACTTCGATCTCAAGGTTGAACAAGCCTGAGGACTTGTTGCGCTGTCTTGGCTTTTGTTTCGATCAGCTTGCCCCCCTGCCAAGTCGCGATGCGGGTGACGCGCGTCATACTTGGGTTCACTGACTGAACATCGCAAAGCTGCTCAGTGAACCAATCGCGCTCGAATCGGTCACACTGGGCCTATGAACGCACCGCCGCTCTTGCCCCCAGAAGCCGCTGCCGCGCCCGCCGAGGACCGGTTGCATCGTCAATTCACCTTGCTGCGCGAGTCGCTGGCGCAGCGCATCGTGGGCCAGGCTGCGCTGGTCGAACGGTTGCTGATCGCCCTGCTGGCCGATGGTCATCTGCTGGTCGAGGGCGCGCCCGGTCTGGCCAAGACCACCGCGATCCGCGCGCTGGCCTCGCGCCTGGAAGCGGATTTCGCGCGGGTGCAGTTCACCCCTGATTTGCTGCCCTCCGACCTGACCGGCACCGAGATCTGGCGGCCGCAGGACAGCCGGTTCGAGTTCATGCCTGGGCCGATCTTCCATCCGATCCTGTTGGCCGACGAGATCAATCGTGCACCGGCCAAGGTGCAGTCGGCGCTGCTGGAGGCGATGGGCGAGCGTCAGGTCACCGTCGGGCGGCATACCTATGCGCTGCCGCAGCTGTTCCTGGTGATGGCCACGCAGAATCCGATCGAACAGGAGGGCACGTTCCCGTTGCCCGAGGCACAGCTGGACCGCTTCCTGATGCACGTGCGCATCGGTTATCCGCAGGCCGATGCCGAGGCGGAGATCCTGCGTCTGGCACGTGAGGCCGCACGCGATACCCTGGAAAAGCACGAGACGGTGCCCGACAAGATTCCGCTGGAAGATGTCTTTGCCGCGCGTCGGGTGGTGCTGGACGTGCATCTGGCACCGCAGCTGGAGCGTTATCTGATCGAGATCGTGCTCGCCTCGCGCGATGCCCAGCGCTACGACCCGGCCTTGGCGCGGCGGATTGCCTGGGGCGCGAGCCCGCGTGGGTCGATCGCGCTGGAGCGTTGCGCACGTGCGCGTGCATGGCTGGCCGGGCGCGACTACGTGACCCCGGACGATATCCGCGCAATCGCCCCGGACGTGCTGCGTCACCGCGTGTTGCCCAGCTACGAAGCCACTGCCGAAGGCTGGGATGGCGAACGCCTGGTCGCCGCCTTGCTGGAAAAGATTCCGCTGCCCTGATCGGGTAGCGTGTCGCCGAGGTATGCCATCCTCTGATCAGAATCCGATGTCTTCGATGCCGTCTTCTTCCCCTGTCACCGTGCCGTCGTCGATCGCCGGCGATGGACTGCGGCCGACGCTGGCGGAGCTGATCGGGCTGCGCGGCACCACGACCCATCGCGGGCAGCCAGGTCGTGGCCGCCATGGGCTGGTCGGGCCGGTGCCGGCGGCAACGCGCGGGCGCGGGATGGAATACGCCGAGTCGCGCGAGTACGTGGCCGGCGACGATGCGCGGCACATCGACTGGCGCGTCACCGCGCGTACCGGGCGTGCGCATACCAAATTGTTTCAGGCCGAGCGCGAACGCTTGAGTCTGATCGTGGCCGATACCTCGCCGGCACTCTTCTTCGGCACGCGGGTGCGCTACAAATCGGTGCAGGCCGCACGTGCCGGCGCCGTTGCAGCGTGGCTGGCGCAGCGGCAGGGCGACCGGATCGCCGCACTGCGCGGCACTGCCAGCGAGGCGCCGATTGCGCCGCGCTCGGGTCAACGCGGCGTGTTGCCGGTACTGGATGCGTTGGCGCGCTGGTATGCGCAGCCGCCGTCCGGCGATACGGGCCTGGAGGTGGCACTGGACCATGCCGCGCGGCTGTTGCGTCCGGGGGCGCGGCTCACCGTGCTGGCCGATGCGCGCAGCGCCAGCAGGATTTCTGCCGCGCGCTGGTCGGGTCTGGCCTTGCATCACGAGGTGGTGGTGATCGTGCTGGTCGACCCGCTGGAACTGGCGCCACCGGCCCGCGCACTCAGCTTCGATGTGCGCGGCGAGCGCATTGCGATCGATCTGTCCACGCAGGCCGGACGTGCGCGCTGGCAGGCCGAATTCGTGGCGCCGCTGGAACAATTGACTTCGGTCTTGCAGTCACGCGGCGTGCGGCTGCATCGCCTGTCCACCGATGATGCCAGCGATGCCTGGTTGGGCGGCAGCACCGCCGTACGGAGCCGATGACGATGGCACCGCAATCGCTGCCGCTGCGCGATGTCCATCTGCCGCCGTCGCCGTCGTGGTGGCCGCCGGCGCCGGGCTGGTGGCTGGTGATCGCGGCGGTGGTGCTGGTGCTTGGCACCGCAGGATGGTGGTGGTGGCGGCGCCGTCAGCGGCAGCGTCTGTGGCTGGCGGCATTCGATGCCGAGCTGCAGCGCGCAACGACCCCCGCGCAGCGCCTGGCAGCGTTGTCGATAGTGTTGCGGCGTGCTGCGCGCAGCGTCGATGCGCAGGCCGACCGGCTGCCGGGCGAGGCATGGCTGCAGTTTCTGGATGGGCGCAAAAGCAAGACGCACGCCTTTTCGCAAGGACCGGGTCGCGCGCTGCTGGACGGTGGTTTTCAACGTATGCCGACGGTGACCGATCTGGATGCGGTGCAGGCACTGGCGCGGCAGCGTTTTCTGGATCTGATGCGAGGCCGGCGATGAACTGGCTGCAGTGGTCGCAATGGCAGGATGCGCTGGCGCATTGCGCGTGGCCGTGGGCATGGTGGTTGATGCCGCTGCCGTTGCTGATGTGGTTCTGGCCGCAGCGCCGCGCCGAGACGGCTGCGCTGCGCGTGCCTTACGCCGATCAACTGCATGCGGTTGCGCAGGCAAACAGCGCGCCGGTACTGCGTGTGCCGCGCTGGCTTGCCTGGTTGGGCTGGTTCTTCCTGTGCGCGGCGCTGGCGCGCCCGCAACAATTGGGCGATGTGATCCAGCCGCCGCGCGAGGCGCGACAGATGATGCTGGCCGTGGATCTGTCCGGCAGCATGAGCGAGCCGGACATGGTGCTCGGTGGCAAAGTGGTGGACCGCCTGACGGCCGCCAAGGCGGTGTTGTCGGACTTTCTGGATCGTCGCGACGGCGATCGGGTCGGCTTGCTGGTGTTCGGTCAGCGCGCCTACGCGTTGACGCCGTTGACCGCCGATCTGACCTCCGTGCGCGACCAGTTGGCCGACAGCGTGGTGGGGCTGGCCGGGCGCGAAACGGCGATCGGCGATGCGATCGCGTTGTCGGTCAAACGGCTGCGCGAGCAGAAGCAGGGTCAGCGCGTGGTGGTGTTGCTCACCGATGGCGTCAATACCGCAGGCGTGCTCAACCCGCTCAAGGCCGCCGAGCTTGCCAAGGCCGAAGGCGTGCGCGTGCACACGATCGCCTTCGGCGGCAATGGCGGCTATTCGTTGTTCGGCGTGCCGATTCCGGCCGCGGGCAACGACGATATCGACGAAGACGGGTTGCGCAAGATCGCCGCGCAAACCGGTGGGCGCTTTTTCCGCGCCCGCGATACCGAAGAGCTGGCCGGCATCTATGCCGAGCTGGATCGGCTGGAACCGGTCAAGGCGCTCGGCCCGTCGGTGCAGCCGCGCGTGGAGCGCTATTACTGGCCGTTGGGCGCTGCCATCGTGATTGCACTGCTGGCCTATGTGTTGCCGCGGAGATGGCGATGAGCGCGCTGACCGAACTGGCTGGCTGGCTGCAGTCGCTGCATCCGTTGCGCCCGCGTTTGCTCTGGGCGCTGCTGGCGATCGTGCCGGCGGCAGTGCTGTGGCAGTTGCGGCGACGCGATGCGGACGTGTGGCGGCAAAGCGTGGATGCACATCTGCTGCCGACCTTGCTGGCGTCCGGCAGTCGGCGTGGATGGCTGGGATTCGTGCTGGCTGCGCTGGCCTATGCGCTGGCGGTGGTGGCGATGACCGGGCCGAGCTGGCGGCAGACCGAGCGGCCGGTGTATCACTCCAGCATGCCGCTGGTGGTGGCGCTGGACCTGTCGGCCAGCATCACCGCCAACGATCTGCCGCCATCGCGCTTGCTGCAGGCGCGTGCCAAGTTGGCCACGTTGTTGCGCAGGCGGGCAGGCGGCGAAGTCGCATTGCTGGTCTACGCGGGCGAGAGTTTCACCGTTGCGCCATTGACCGATGACACTGCCAATGTGGCGTTGTTTCTGGATGCGCTGTCGCCATCGGTGATGCCGGTGGACGGCAAGCGCGCCGATGCGGCGATCGATGCGGCCACGCAGTTGCTGCTGCAGGCCGGCTTCAAGCAAGGCGACATCCTGTTGGTCAGCGACAGCGCCGATCGTGCGGCCGGGAGTTCTGCACGGCTGGCGCGCTCGCGTGGATTCAGCGTGTCCGCGCTCGGCGTAGGGAGCGAGCGCGGCGCCGCCTATCGCACCACGACCGGTGAGATTGCGCAGACACGGCTGGATGAGGGCGGCCTGCGCGATCTTGCCGGGCAGGGCGGTGGTCGCTATGCGCGTATCACTGCCGACGATGCGGACCTGCGTGCGCTGGGCGTGCTCGATCCGGCGCAACAGCCGCTGGCCGATGAAACCGCCGAATCCACCGGCGGCAAGACCTGGCTGGACGAGGGCTACTGGCTGCTGTTGCCGGTGATGCTGTTGGCACTGCTGGCGTTCCGGCGGCGTGCGGTTGTGGCGGCGCTTGCCTTGGTGTGCGTGTTGCCGTTGGCCCAGCCCGCGCATGCCGCCGACGGCACCTTGTGGCAACGCGCCGACCAGGTGCAGCAGCAACGTCTGGATGCCGGCGTGCAGGCCTATCGCAAGGGCGATTTCGCCGCGGCACAAAACGCCTTCGAAAATGTGCCCACCGATGAGGGGCTGTACAACCTCGGCAACGCGTTGGCCAGACAGGGCCAGTACGACGCAGCGATTGCGGCTTACGACCGGGCGCTCAAGCAACATCCGGCTCAGCCCGACGCCGTCGCCAATCGTGCGGCGGTGGATGCGGCGCGCAAGCGTCAGCAGCAGAACAACAAGGATGGCAAAGGCCAGTCCGGCGACCAGAAGCAACCCGGTCAGGACAGCTCCGGCCAGAATCAGTCCGGGCAGAACAAACAGAACGATCCAAAGCCTGGCCAGGACGGGCAAGGCAAGCCGGATTCGCAAGGCAAGCAGGATGGCAAGGAGCAGCCGCCTGCGCAGACGCCGCAGGACGCAGCCTCGCAGAACCAGCAGTCCAAAAACGGCCAGGGCGAGCAGAGCAAGCAGGACGCAGCGCCACAATCGGCCGATGCCAAGGCGCAGCAGCAGGCCGATGCCGCGCAGCGGCAAAAGATGCAGCAGGCGATGGCGCAGGCCGGCGACAAGAGCGCCGATGCAAACGGCAAGCAGGCAGCGGCAGCAACGGCGAACGAAACGCCGGAGCAACGCGAGCAGCGCCAGGCGGTGGATGCCTGGCTGCGGCGGGTGCCGGACGATCCGGGCAGCTTGCTGCGCACCAAATTCAGGCTGGAACACGAACGCAGGCAACGGGACGGACGATGATCGGCACACACCATTTGCGCCGCGCGGCGATCGGCATGTTGATTGGCGTGACGCTGCTCACCTGTGCACCGGTGGGCGCCGTCACGCGCGCGTGGCTGGATCGTGACAGCGCCAATGCCGGCGACGTGGTGATGTTGAACATCGAAACCGATCAGCGCGGTGTCGATCCGGATTACACGCCGTTGCGCAACGACTTCGCCTTGGGAGCCAAGAGCGCCAATCAGCAGATGCAGGTGACCAACGGGTCGGTGACGGTGCGCGCGCTGTTCGGTGTGGTGCTGACGCCGCGCAAGAGCGGCGAGCTGATCGTGCCGGCGATCCGTGTCGGTAACGAGCGCACCGAACCGTTGCGGTTGCAGGTGGGCGCGTCGGCAAGCGATGCCGGCAGCAGCGCGCCCGGCGCAGCGGCTGCAGCGCAAGGCAATGAGGATGCCTTTGTCCAGACGCAGGTGGACGATCCGCAGCCCTATGTGCAGCAAAGTGTGGGCGTGGTGGTGCGGCTGTATTTCGCCACGCAGCTGGCGTCCGGCGAGCTGGATCTGGAAGCGCCCGATGGTGCATCGCTGCAGCGCATCGGCGACGATGTCAGTTCGGTCAAGGTGCTCAACAATCGCCAATACAACGTGGTCGAACGACGTTATCTGCTGGTGCCCGAGCGCAGCGGTCGCCTGGTGTTGCCGTCGGCGCGCTTCAACGGTCGGTCGGTCGGGGGCTTCTTCGACGATTACTTCGGTCGCGGCAATGGCGAGCTGAGCGCGCGTAGCGCCAGCATCCCGCTGCAGGTCCGCGCGCAACCGGCCAACGCGCCGCAGCCGTGGTTGCCACTGCGCAGCCTGCAGTTGCGGTATACGACCACGCCGCAGCGCGCGACCGCCGGTGAAGCGGCCCAGCTCGTGGTGGAGGCCAGTGCACGCGGTGCCACCCAGGCGCAGTTCCCGGAATTGCCGACCCCGAGCGTGCCCGACGCGCAGGTGTTCGCCGAGCCGCCGCAGTACGAAGAACGCTTCGTGGATGGGTCGCCGCAGCTGAGGCTGACCCGCCGCTATTCGATCGTGCCCAACCGCGCCGGTCCGCTGGTGGTGCCTGGCTTGCAGGTGGCGTGGTGGGATGTGGGCGCGGCGGCAGCCAAGACCGCGGCATTGCCGGATCTTACGCTGGATGTGGCGGCAGGCAGCGGCGCGTTTGCGGCGCCTGCGCCGGCGCCAACGTCTGCAGCCAATCCGTCACCGGATAACGCTGCGACAACTGCTGCGGCCGGCAAGCTGAGCCTGCAGCAACCCGCGGCCACGCAACCGCCGTGGGGCTGGATCGCTGCGGCGATGGGCTTTGCGCTGCTGTGGATTGCCACCCTGGTGTGGGCCTTGTCACGGCGTCGCGGCGGTTCGCACGGCGCGCCGGTGCTGAACCCCAGCGATGCAGCTGCGCCCGGCCGGCGTGCGACGCATGGGGCAGCCGAACTACGACGCGCGCTCGATACCGGCGGCATGGACGACGTGGCTGCAGTGTTGTGCGGCATGGCCGGCGTTGCCGATATCGACAGCGTGCTGGCCGCGTTGAGCGACCCGGCGCAGCGCGCGGCGGTGGCGCAGATGCAGCGCGCCCGCTGGGGCGGCGATGGTGACGTGACCAGTGCACGTTCGGCATTGCGCGAGGCCTTCGCCAAGGGGCCGCGTTGGCGGCACGCCACCGCTGCGGAGCCTGAGGTATTGGCGCCGCTGTATCCGTCGGCGCCTTGATCGGTGTCGCTGCATCGGCAGCGGTGGACAGGTCTTGGTTAGCCAGCGTGCTGCGCCTCGTTTTGACGCGCTGACTGCAGGTGCAGCTGGTTCTTTAAGCTGTGCTACTTAAAGCAAGGCGTTTGGTCTGCGGCGTGGCTGCAGGGCCCTTGCCCGCCTACCCTCGCGGGACACGCCGTGAATCCGTCCATGTAAGCTCTTACGCGGCATCTATGCCGTGTAAGGTCCCGCGACGGTAGGCGGGCAAGGACCTGTCGAGTTGGTCGGTGTGCATGGAAGAGCGGTGCTGGATGCACCTCGTTCGACGTGAAGCGTCGACGCCACGTCCGATGCTTGCCGCACGACAGACAGCTTTTTAGATGAGCCCCGACCAATCGTCTGGTGCGGTGCCCTCGCCGGTTGCGGGACCGTGTGGCGGCATGGATGCCGCCACCGAGCCCCCAGGGACGGGTTCACGGCGTGTCCCGCAAGCGGTGAGNTGCAAGTACGTCCTTGTAAGCTCTTACGCGGCATCCATGCCGCGTAAGGTCCCGCGAGGGTGGGCGGGCAAGGACCAGTGGAGATGGTCGGCGCGCATGGTTTTCAACAAAGCAACCGGCAGACTGTCTGGTGCGGTGAGGCACCGCGGCCTCGACTCACCGGGCTTTTGATTCAAGCATCCGGTCGTGACTAAATGACGCCCTTGTCTATGTATTTGCTGCTATACGCGTTGCGCCCCGATGAGGCCTGGGCACTGTGGATAGAGCACTTGCAGAGCGGCTGATCCGCGGGCTGGTCGCAGGGTTCTCGCCCGCTCCGACGCCTGCGTCGCCTGATGTCGAGAGGAATACCTACCCTCGGGCGGGCGCGTGGCGGCCGGCCGGGTAGGTGGCCGCGTCGATGGCGTTTGTTAAGCTCCGGGGCTTGTGTCCAGATAAGGCCCGACCAGATGACTGCATCCCCCGCCGCACGCCGCCCGGGCCTGCCCCTGCATTGGAAGATGGGCATTGGCTTCGCCGTCGGTCTGCTGCTGGGTCTGGCCGTCTACTACCTGGCCGGCAGCGATGCCGACTGGGTGCGCGTGGTGACCAAGTACGTCACCACCCCGTTCTCGCAGATCTTCCTCAATCTGATCTTCATGCTGATCGTGCCGTTGCTGTTTTCGGCATTGGTGATGGGCATTTCCGAAATGGGCGACATCCGCGCGCTCGGGCGGGTGGGGTGGCGCACCTTGGGCTACACCATCGTGCTCTCCGGCGTGGCCGTGTTGCTGGGGCTGGTGTTGGTGAATGTGCTCAAGCCTGGCGCGGGCGTGGATCCGCAACTGGCCAACCAACTGATCCAGCAGAACGCCGAGCGCACCCGCGAGATCATTTCCAGCTCCGGCACCCAGCCGCAGGGCATGGACATGCTGTTGTCGATCGTGCCCAGCAACGTGATCGCTGCGGCGTCCAGCAATGGCGCGATCCTGTCGCTGATGTTCTTTGCGGTGATGTTCGGCGTGGGCATGGTGCTCACCGCCGATGAAAAGGTGGCCGCGCTCAAGCGCGGCATCGAAGGCATCTTCGAAATCTCGATGACCTTGATCGGCCTGGTGATCCGGCTGGCGCCGTATGCGGTGGCCTGTTTCATGTTCAATCTGGCCGCGCTGTTCGGTTTCGATCTGTTGATCCGTCTGGGCGCTTACGTGGGCGTAGTGGTGCTGGCGCTGGGCCTGCACATGGTGGTCAGCTACGGGCTGGCGGTGAAGTTCGCCGGGCGCTCGCCGATCGGCTTCTTCCGGCAGACCCAGGAGGCCACGATGATGGCCTTCTCCACCGCCTCCAGCAACGCCACCCTGCCGACCGCCCTGCGCGTGGCCGACGAGATGGGCCTGCCGCCGCGGGTGTCGCGCTTCGTGCTGACCGTGGGCGCGACCGCCAACCAGAACGGCACCGCCTTGTTCGAAGGGGTGACGGTGATCTTCCTGGCGCAGTTCTTCAACGTGGACTTGAGCCTGGGCCAGCAGTTCATGGTGATGCTGGTGTGCATCCTAGGCGGCATCGGCACCGCCGGCGTGCCCTCCGGCTCGCTGCCGGTGGTGGCGCTGATCTGCGCGATGGTCGGGGTCAACCCGGTCGGCATCGGCATGATCCTGGGCGTCAATCACTTCCTGGATATGTGCCGGACGGCGTTGAACGTGACCGGCGATCTGGCGCTGACGACCCTGGTTGCCAAGGGCGAGGAATAGGGAATCGGGAATCGGGAATGGGGAATGGGGAATGGGTAAAGCGGGCTGTTGCGATCGGTACGTGTAATGAGAGGTCATGCCACACCGGGGCAAGGTTGCGGGGCGAGCAGCGATAGCGGCCAACCTGCAACACTGCATCCGATTCCCCATTCCCAATTCTCCATTCCCGACTCCCCATCCCCCTAACGCGCTCTGTGGGAGAATAAGCGTCTCCGCTTCCAGCGGTGTTCCCCTTCCGCTTCCATAGACGCCCATGACCCAGCCCACCCGCCGCCAGCTGGCCAACGCCATCCGTTTTCTCGCCGCCGATGCGGTCGAAGCCGCCAAATCCGGCCATCCCGGCATGCCGATGGGCATGGCCGATATCGCCGAGGTGCTGTGGAACGATTTCTTCCGGCACAACCCGAACAACCCGCAGTGGTTCAACCGCGACCGTTTTGTGCTGTCCAACGGCCACGGCTCGATGCTGCAGTACGCGCTGCTACACCTGTCCGGCTACGACCTGCCGATCGAGCAGCTCAAGCAGTTCCGTCAGCTGCACAGCAAGACCGCCGGCCACCCCGAGCGCAGCGAAACCCCCGGCGTGGAGACCACCACCGGTCCGCTCGGGCAGGGGTTCGCCAATGCGGTCGGGTTCGCACTGGCCGAGAAGCTGCTGGCGCAGCGCTACAACCGCCCGGAGCTGGAAATCGTCGACCACCGCACCTGGGTGTTCATGGGCGATGGCTGCATGATGGAGGGCATTTCCCACGAAGCCGCCTCGCTGGCCGGCACCTGGGGCCTGGGCAAGCTGGTCGCGTTCTGGGACAACAACCAGATCTCCATCGACGGCAACACCGCCGGCTGGTTCAGCGACAACACCCCGGAGCGTTTCGAGGCCTATGGCTGGCATGTAATCCGCGATGTGGACGGACATGACGCCGAGAAGATCAAGGCCGCCATCGAGACCGCGCTGGACAATACCGACAAGCCCACGCTGATCTGCTGCCGCACCAAAATCGGCTTCGGCGCGCCGAGCAAGGCCGGCAAGGAATCCTCGCACGGTGCACCGCTGGGCAAGGAAGAGCTCGAGGGCGCCCGCAAGGCGCTGGAATGGCCGTACGGCCCGTTCGAGATTCCCGAAGAGATCTACGCAGGCTGGCGCGCCGGCGGTACCGGCACGCTGCGTCAGGCCGAGTGGGAGCAGCTGTTCGACAAATACGGCAAGCAGTATTCGGCCGAAGCCGCCGAGCTGACCCGCCGCTCGCACGCCGAGCTGCCGGCCGACTTCATCGCCCAGGCCGATGCCTACATCGCCAAGGCGCAGCAGGACGGCCAGACCATTGCCTCGCGCAAGGCCTCGCAGCTGGCGATCGAAGCGTTCGCGCCGTTGCTCCCCGAGTTGATCGGCGGCTCGGCCGATCTGGCGCATTCCAACCTGACCTTGTGGAAGGCCAGCAAGTCGGTCGCCACCGATGACCCGAATGCCAACTACGTCTATTACGGCGTGCGCGAGTTCGGCATGACCGCCATTGCCAACGGCCTGGCGCTGCATGGCGGCTTCATTCCGTTCGACGCCACCTTCCTGGTGTTCAGCGATTACGCCCGCAACGGCGTGCGCATGAGTGCGCTGAATCCGGCGCACGCCATCCACGTCTACACGCACGACTCGATCGGCCTGGGCGAAGACGGCCCGACCCATCAGCCGGTGGAACACCTGGCCTCGCTGCGCTACATCCCCAACAACGATGTGTGGCGCCCGGGCGATGCGGTGGAATCGGCGGTGAGCTGGAAGGCCGCCATCACCCGCAAGGACGGCCCCAGCTGCCTGGTGTTCAGCCGCCAGAACCTGCAGCACCAGCCGCGCAGCGACGAGCAGCTCAAGCTGATCGAGCGCGGTGGCTATGTGCTGGCCGAGGCCGAAGGCGGCGTGCCTGACGTGATCCTGATCGCCACCGGTTCGGAAGTCGGGTTGGCGGTGGAAGCCAAGCAGACCCTGGACGCGGCCGGGCTGAAGACACGCGTGGTGTCGATGCCGTCGACCGATGTGTTCGATCGCCAGGATGCGGCCTATCGCGAGTCGGTGCTGCCGAATGCGGTGCGCAAGCGCGTGGCGGTGGAAGCGGGTGTGACCGGCTTCTGGCGCAAGTATGTGGGTCTGGATGGCGATGTGGTCGGCATCGACACCTTCGGCGCCTCGGCGCCGGCCGATCAGCTGTACGCGTACTTCAAGATCACCGCCGAGCATGTGGTTGCGGCGGCCAAGGCGCTGTAAGGCCTTGCGTATTGCCTGAAGAAAAAGCCGGCGAAAGCCGGCTTTTTTGTTGGACCTCGTGCGCGATGGGTCATCGTGCAATGGAGGCATTGCACGTGTCAGTGCGCGTCCTCGGCCAGTGCCGATGCGCGGATCTGGTCAGCACTTGTACCTGCGCATCCCGCATCGGCGGATTGGGATCGTGCCCGGTGCGTGGCAGCACGGGGATTGCCTGGTCTGGGCAGACAGTCCATCGAACAGGTCGTGCTGCTCCCCCTTCGAGACGGCCGGATCCGGTCCGCGCTGAATCGGGTGGATCGCTATGGCGAATGGCGGACCGCGATCGATCTGCGCGCCCGCGTCCAGGTCGCGCTCGCTTGTGTCAAGTGGATGCTAAAAATTTGTCAATCCGCTATTTAAAATGTGAATCATTCCCATTAAAATGGTGTACTGCCGGTGGTAAGGCACACGTTTCCTCCCCATTGTTGCCGGCGCGGCGTCTTCGCAGCGCGTGGTCTGATCCGTCTGCGTTGGAGTCCCCGATGATCCGTAGTACCGAATTGCGTCTTGCTTCCGTGGGCGCGCGTCGCCATTTACTGCCGCGCGCGCTGGTCGCTGCGCTGTGCACGATGGCCGCCGGCCAGGTGCTGGCCGAGACGCCCGTTGCCGCACCCGATGCCGAGGTCACCACCCTGGACCGGCTGATCGTGCAGGGCGAGCAGGCCAAGGGCTATACGGTGGAGAAGACCACCGCCGGCACGCGCATGGATCTGTCGTTGCGGGAGATTCCGCAGTCGGTGACCGTGATCACCCGCGACCGCATGGACGACCAGAACCTGCAGAGCATTACCGACGTGCTCAACAACGTCACCGGCATCTCGGTGGCGCAGAGCGACAGCGAGCGGCTGGAGTTCTACGCACGCGGCTTCTACATCGACAACTACCAGTTCGACGGCATTCCGGCCTACATGGAGCAGGCCTGGAGCTACGGTGACTCGGCGCTGGACGTGGCGCTGTACGACCGCATCGAAGTGGTGCGTGGTGCCACCGGCCTGCTCACCGGCTCGGGCAATCCGTCGGCCTCGATCAACCTGGTGCGCAAGCATGCGCTCAGTCGCGACTTCACCGGCACCGTGTCGGTGGGTGGCGGCGATTTCAACAAGACTCGCAGCGTAGCCGATGTCACCGTGCCGCTCAGCCCCAGTGGCAACGTGCGCGCACGGGTGATAGGCGTGTACCAGGACGGCGAGTCGGACATGGACCGCTACACCCTGCGCAAGAAGATCGGCTCGGCCATCATCGATGCCGACCTCACCGACAGCACCTTGCTGAGCGTGGGCTACGAGTACCAGAAGAAGGAATCGGACGATGTCACCTGGGGCGGCTTCCCGCTGTTCTACAGCGATGGCACCCGCACGAACTATGATCGTTCGTTCAACCCGGCGGCCGACTGGACCTTCTGGGACACGCGTCTGCAGCGCACCTTCGCCAGCCTGCAGCAGAGCTTCGACAACGGTTGGAACCTCAAGGCCAATCTGAGCCACGAGAAGACCGAAGCGGCCAATCACCTGTTCTATCCGTTCTATACGATCTTCGGATTCGACCGTGCCACCGGTAGCGGCGTGGTGCCGTACTCGGGCAACTACCTGACCGAGCGCAAGGCCGATGGTGCCGATGTCTATGCGGAAGGCCCGTTCCAGCTGTTTGGCCGCGAGCATCAGCTGGTCGCCGGCGCCAGCTACAACCGCCGCGAGTACGTCAACAACGGCACCTTCGATTTCCCGGCGGCACTTGACAGCTACTTCGGCTGGACCGGCGCCTATCCGGAACCCAACTGGAGCCCGCGCACGGTGCAGAGCGACGGCACCATCAAGCAGAAGGCCGCCTATGTGGCTGCACGCTTCTCGCTGGCCGATCCGCTGACGCTGCTGGTGGGTGCGCGCTATACCGATTGGCAGATCGATGGCCGCAACTTCGATTCGACCACGCAAGGCCTGGTGCCGTTTTCCGACACCCAGACTGAAGTCACCCCGTACGCCGGCCTGGTCTACGACATCAACGATGTGTGGTCGACCTACGTCAGCTATACCGAAATCTTCAATCCGCAGACGCTGCGCGATGCCAATGGCGGCTACCTGGACCCGTTGAGCGGCAAGGGCTACGAGGCCGGCGTCAAGGCCGCGTGGTTCGACGACAGGCTCAATGCCTCGCTGGCGGTGTTCCGCATCGAGCAGGACAACCTGGGCGTGGTCACGAGCATTCTTGTGCCGGGTAGTAGCGATTTTGCGTACGTAGCCGCCAACGGCGTGGTCAGCGAAGGCTTCGATTTCGAGGTGTCCGGGCGGGTGACCGAGAGCTGGAACACCACCTTCGGCGCCTCGCACTACACCGCGCGCGACGACAGCGGCACCTCGATCAATACGCATCTGCCGCGCACCACCCTCAAGCTGTTTAACAGCTACACCCCGCAAGGTGCGTGGAGCGATCTGACCGTGGGTGGTGGCGTCAACTGGCAGAACCGCTCGTACTACGTGGACCCGGTCTATGGCGCCTTTCAGCAGAGTGCTTACGCACTGGTCAGCGCGTTTGCGCGCTACCAGTTGTCACCGCAGTTCTCGGTGCAGCTCAATGTCGACAACCTGCTCGACAAGCGCTACTACGCGCAGTTCAACGGTGGCTATGGCGCATGGGGCGCATCGCGCAACGGCATGCTGACCTTCAACTACACGTTCTGATCGCAGACCAGGCCGGGCGCGATTCGGGCGTCTGGCTGTCGCTGCCGCGATGCACAGGCACCTTGCAAAAGGTGCCTGTTTTTTTGTCTGGAGCCTGCAGAGCGATCGTAGATCTGTTGCGCGTGCCGCACTGCCTGCGCTGCATGCTGGTATCGGGTTGCTTCGGTGGTGTCGAAGTGGCGCGCAAGGCGCTGGTGCCTTTCCCGCCGGCGTCGGCGCGCTGCACAGAGGCTCCCTACATACGCGTACGCGATGACTTGCCGGCAGTCGCATCCACGGCGGTCTAGGGCTGCAGCGGTTCCAGATGCGGCGCCATCACCTCTGCAACCCAATCCATGAACGCACGCACGCGTTGCGGCAGATGGCGACGCTGCGCGTAGAGCAGCGTGACCGGCATCGGTTCCGGTGCAAGGTCGGCAAGCACTTCGATCAGTGCGCCGCTGTCCAGATGCGGGCGTAACGGGCTGGCCGGCGCCTGGATGATGCCCAGGCCCGCCAATGCCGCAGCAAGATAGGCATCGCCGTTGTTGACCGTCACCGGCCCGCGCATCGGCAGTAGCTGGTAGGCGTGTCCGTCGTGGTACTCGAAGCCGGACGAGCGCTGGCCCAGCGTCGGCACGTAATGCACCAGGTCGTGGTGAGCCAGATCGTCCAGGCGCTGCGGCGTGCCCCGTCGTGCGAGGTAGCCGGCACTGGCGCAGTTGACGATGCGAAACGCACCGAGCGGCCGTGCGACCAGGTTGGTGTCTTCGAGCGTACCCACGCGCAACACGCAATCGAAGCCTTCGCGCACCACGTCGACGCGGCGGTCGGTGCCGCTGATTTCCACTTCCAGCTGCGGATGCTGCGCCAGGAACCCTGGCAATGCGGGAATCACGAATGTGCGCGCGATGCCGGAGGACATGTCCACCCGCAGGCGGCCACGCAGCTGGCTGCGTTCGCGCTGAAACATGCTCTGCAACTCGTCCATGTCGTCGAGCAGATCGCGGCTGCGCTGGTAGAACGTAGTGCCGTCACCGGTGAGTTGCACGCGGCGCGTCGTGCGATGCAGGAGCTGCGTGCCGAGCGAGGCCTCGAGCCGCTGCACGGCGGTGGAGACGCTGGCTTTGGGTAGCCCCAGCGTGTCGGCGGCACGCGTAAAGCTGCCGAGCTCTGCCACGCGCAGGAAGGCGCGCAGCGACTCCAGGGTGTCCATCGATTGGTCGAGGCTCTTGAACGGTGCAATCAGGTTGGACTGATTTATGCGATGCGGCAAGCGCAATAGTCTGGGCATGGCGGGCAACGTCACGCCCGTCTCGCGGTCACGGCTGGTTTGTTGATCGCTCCACCTCGCATCCAACACGTACCGGAGTCCATCCATGTCGACCACCACACCGATCACCCTGATTACCGGCGGCAGCCGCGGCCTGGGCCGCAATGCCGCGCTTGCGCTCGCTGCAGCCGGCAGCGACATCGTGCTGACCTACCGCAGCCAGGCAGATGAGGCCGCTGAGGTGGTCGCGCAGATCCACACGCTCGGCCGCCGCGCGCACGCACTGCCGCTGGATGTTGCCGACGCCGGGTCGTTCGCGGCATTCGCCACGCAGCTGAAGCAGGTGCTGGCCGGTTGGGACCGCACGCAGGTCGATGCGCTGGTCAACAACGCGGGCGCCGGGTTGCATGCGGCCATCGCCGACACCACGCCGGCGCAGTTCGATGCCTTGGTCAACCTCCATCTCAAGGGGCCGTATTTCCTGACCCAGGCGCTGTTGCCGCTGATCGCCGATGGCGGACGCATCCTCAATGTGTCCAGTGGCCTGGCACGCTTCGCGCTGCCCGGTGCATCGGCCTACGCGATGATGAAAGGCGGCGTGGAAGTGTTCACCCGCTATCTGGCCAAGGAACTGGGGGCGCGTGGCATCCGTGCCAATACGCTGGCGCCGGGCGCGATCGAAACGGACTTCAACGGCGGCAGCGTGCGCGATAATGCCCAGGTCAACGCGATGGTGTCGT
The DNA here is from genome assembly GCF_002939945.1 of Xanthomonas arboricola pv. populi. Taxonomy (GTDB): domain Bacteria; phylum Pseudomonadota; class Gammaproteobacteria; order Xanthomonadales; family Xanthomonadaceae; genus Xanthomonas; species Xanthomonas arboricola_A. The sequence goes on from NZ_MDEB01000005.1 coordinate 236,184, forward strand.
CGGTCACGGCGCTCGGACGTCCAGGGCTGCCGGACGATATCGGGCCGGTGGTCGCTGCGTTACTCGCGCCGGGAACGGGGTGGATCAATGCGCAGCGCATCGAGGTATCGGGCGGGATGCTGATCTGAATGCGAAGGCCTGCGCATCACGCGCAGGCCCGTGTCTGCACCGCCGCTGGACGCATCACTGCAGGGGTTGATCGCCATGCAACACGGGATAGGGATTCAAGATCTCTCCCTTCCACCATTGTTTTTCCGTTCCCAGGCGATGGATCTCGAAGTGCAGATGCGGCGCGGCAGGATCGGCATTGCCGGTGCTGCCGACGTAGCCGATGATCTGGCCGCGCTTGATCGACTGCTTTTCCGCCAGACCGTCGGCATAGCGCTCCAGGTGCGCATAGTAGTAGCAGTACGTCCCGGCCGGGTCGAATTGATAAATGGTCAGGCCGCCGCGTTCGCTGTTGAACAGTTTCTCGACCGTACCGTCTGCCACCGCAATCACCGGCGTGCCGGTCGGCGCAAGAATGTCGATGGCATCGTGCACGCGGCCTTCGCTGCGCGCATCGGTAAACGTATTCTGCAGCTGGCCATTGCTGATGCCTTGCACCGGAATCAGCAGGCCGCTGCCTGCGCTTGCAGCGTCAGGCGAGGGGGCGGATGCTGCTGCGGTTGGCGCGTCTGCAGCACCTGCCGTTCCGGTGGAGGGCGAGGTGGCAACAGCCGGTGTAGCGGCAGCCGGAGCAGCAGCGGAGGATGCCGCCGTTTCAGCGCCTGCCGTTTGGGTCTGCGCTGCAACCGCAGCCGCAGCGGTGGACGCTGGTGCCACCGCTGCCTGCGGCGCCTCGCGTTCCAGCCACCAATAGCCGGCCGCACCAAGCAACACGCCTATCACCAGCATCATCAGCAGTTTCATGCTTACTCCTGCATCACCACCGGCATGGACGGGCCGACCACGCTGGCCAGATTGACCACGTCCCAGTTGGTCAGGCGCACGCAACCATGCGATTCGGTCTTGCCGACATGGCCGGGCTCCGGCGTGCCGTGCAGGCCGTAATGCGGTTTGGACAGATCGATCCACACCCGCCCGACCGGATTGTTCGGGCCGGAGGGCAGGGTGGCCTTTTGGTCGCCCTTCTTCGCGTCCCAGAACAGCTTGGGGTTGTACTTGAACACCGGGTCGCGCGCCACGCCCAGCACCTTCCAGCGGCCGATCGGCAGCGGATCGTGCTTGCTGCCGGAAGACACCGGGAACTGCGCATAGACCTTGCCGTCGGCATCGAACAGGCGCAGCGTCGACTCGGACTTGTCGACCACCAGCTTGGCCGGCTTGGCCAAGGGCGGGGCGCCGTCGATGTTCGGCACCTGGATCACGCCACCGGCCTTGTTCAAGTCCACGCCGGGATTGAGTTGGCGCAGCAGCTCCGGATCGGCATGGAACCGCTCGCCCAGTGCCTCATCCACCGAGGTATACCCGAGCGACGTCAGCTTGGCCTGTTCGGCCGGTCCCTTCGGAATCGGCTGGAACGGTCCGGCCACATCGGCATCGGTGAGCGTGTATTGCACCAGCGCCGGCGTGGTGTCGGCCTGCAAGGCCTGCCAGGTGGGCTCATCCAGCTCGCCGGTCACCTTGACCTTGTGCGCGGCCTGAAACCCGGACACCGCACGCTTCTGATTGGAGCCACGCTTGCCATCGATCTGCCCCGGCGAAAAGTGCGCGCGATCCAGCAGCACCTGTGCGTGCAGATCCGAACGCGGGCCGGTCGGCACGACGGTCGCAGCGGGCGTTGCTGCAGGGGCAGGTGCCGCCGCGGGCTGCGGCGCTTGCGCCAGTGCCGACAGGGAGGTGCCCAGAGCAAGGGCGAGCAAGCAGGCGTGAGCGTGGATGCGTGGTGGCATGAGCAGGTCCGAAAGAGGCATGCGCGCACCTTGCCCGAGCCGCCTGCGTGGTCTGCGTGAAATGGCTGCACCGTGACTGACTGATAGCAGCTATCAAAACTACTGTACAGCCCAGGCGGGCGCGACCGCTGCCCGGAATCGGCATGTACCCCCCGCACGCTCCGTTCCTCCGCGCCCACCTGACAACTGCTCGCTACGTTTTGTTAGCTGCTCTAAGGGCGCAGTAGCGATGCGGGTGAGGAGTGGATACCTGCCATCTCGTGTCCGCGCAGCGGCCGATTAGAGGCCGCCGCGTGCTGCTGATGCTTCCATCCGCACGGCGGAGGGGAGTGGTGCACCATGCACCAATCGATCGCCTGCGTGTCAGTCAGGCGATTGCTTCGGATCGGTGCAGACCCGGTCCCTGCAGCGGCCGACATCGCGCAGCAGCTGTCTGCAGGTCCGCCGTCAGTAGGTGTAGCCCAAGGTCAGCATGTACACCCGCCCGGTCTGCACATAGGCGCCATCGGCACCGGGGTCGTAGGCCATGTAGCGCTTGGACTTGCCCTGGGTTTCGTAGAACGTGGCGGCATTGAGCAGGTTCTTGGCCGACACTCCGACGTCGACATGATGCGGCAGATGATAGGTCGCAGTGACGTCCAGTGACTTGACCGGTTGCAGGTAATAGTTGAGCCGGTCGCTGGTCAGCCCCAGCAATTGCAGGCCGGTGTAGTTGTAGCTCAGGTCGGCGCGCAGGTGCGTATCGTCGTAGAACAGATCCAGGTTGTAGATCCGTTCTGGTGCGCGCGGCAGCCAGGTCTTTTCCGGTTGATCGCTGCGTTTGCTGTCTGCCTGGCTGTGTTGCAGCGTGAGGTTGGCGGTGACGCCGACGTTGCTCCACCGTCCCGGCAAATCCTGCAGGCGCTTGCTCGCTGCCAGCTCCAGTCCATACAGCGTTGCGGTGCCGCCGTTCTGCGGCATGGTCACCGGCACGCCGTTTTCGAAGGTGGTGCCGGTCGGTACCAGCCCGCCCAACGTGTTGTCATTGCTGGTCGCCGATTGCGAGGTGTAGATGAAGCCGGCGATGCGCTTGTAATAGGTCGATGCGCTGAGTACGCCACCGCTGTGGTCGTAGAACTCGGCGGAGAGATCGGCGTTGTCGGCCTTGCTCGGATGCAGATCGGGATTGGGCTTGGAGATGCCGATCACCTGCTGGGTATCGTCGATGGTGTATACCGTCTCGCCGGAAATCAGGCCGAACGCCGGGCGGCTGAAACTGCGGCGCAATGACGCGCGGTACACGGTGAGATCATCCGGCCGATAGTTGATGCTGATACCCGGCAGCACTTGCCCATAGGTGCTGCCGGTGCCGACGAAGCTGCCGGTGCTGCCATCGCCGCTGGATTGCCAGGATTGGGCCGAATAGCGTGTCAACTCGTAGCGCACGCCGGGCAGCACGCTCACCGAGCCGACATGCAGGGCGGCCATCGCATAACCGGAATAGATCGCCTCGGTGCTGGAGGTGGTGTTGGCGTTGTAGTCGTTGGCGGTATAGACACCTGCGCCGTTGGGATCGTTGACATATTTGTATGGCAGCGCCTGCGCAAGCATCCAGTTGCGGTCCAGCAGCTTGAACGGGCCGGCGTAGCGGCCGTCGAACGCGTGGTAGGTGACGCGGCCCGGGATCGCGCTCAGCGCTGGCCCGCCGGCGGTGGGGAATGCGTAGTTGGTGCCACCAAAGTAAGGCCCGTTGGTGACGAAGTTGCCGTCCTTGTGGAAGAACGGGTGATCGTAGGCGCCGCGATCGGAGTGGTCGGCAGACAGGCCGAGCTTGACGCTGTCCAGCAGGTCGCCATCGACCTGGTAGGTGATATCGGTGTGCGCGTTGATGCGGTTGTCGTGGCTGCCGGCGTCATGCCCCTGCACCTTCCACAGCAACGACGAATCCAGGTTGTAGAAGAAGTCCTGCAAGGCAGGCGCGCTCGGCGCGATGCTGGGATAGCGCGGGTTGCCAAGGCCGAAGGCGAAGCTGCCGGGCGTAAAGCCATACAAGCTGGCCGACACGTAGTCCGGGCGGCTGCGGGTGCCGCGACCGACCGAGCTGCCGTAGTCGAAGCGCAAGCGCTCCAGCGTGGTCTGGCCTCCCAGCTGCAGCGTCGCCAGTTTTTCGTCGATATCGTGCGTGTTGAAATAGCCGCCGCGCACCGCGGTGGGCTGGTTGCGATAGGTTTCCAGGCGCGCGCTGGACTGGTCCTGTTGTCCGGTGACGCCGTAGCTGCCGTAGATGGCACGCGCATACAGCGCGCTGTTGTCGCCTTGCCAATCCAGCGAGAGGTTGCCGCCGTAGCGTTCGATCTGGCTGGTGTAGAGGCTGTACTTGTAGCGGGTGCTGATCAACGGCCCGACATCGCGCAGGTCGGTTGCAGCGGCCAATGCGGGATCGGCCGGCAGGTACTTGCTGTTGGGCGCCGGCGCCTGCGCCATGTTGTTGTTCCTGCCGTAATACGCCGATGCGTAGAGGCCGAAGGCATGGCCATCGCCGAATTTCCAGGCCAGCTCCTGCTGGAAGGTGCCGCCGCTGTGCTTGCCGCCCAGCTTCGAGGCCAGCGCGTTGAACTGACCTTGCGCGGTGCTCTTGGCGTAGAGATCCTGGCCGAAGTCGAAGGCATTGGGCGTGCGCATGTCGATCGCGCCGCCGATCGAATCTCCGGGCATGTCGGGTGTGGGGGATTTGGACACCTGCACCGACTGGATGCCGAACGGCGCCAGCATGTTCAACGAGATCGCACGCGTCGACGAATCGGTTTCCGGCATGCCGAAGCCGTTGAGCGTGTAGGCGTTGTAGCTGGCGTCCATGCCGCGAATGCTGACGTAGGCGTTTTCGCCGGTGGTGGCCTGGCCCAGATGCATGTCGCTGTATGCGGACAGGCCCGGCATGTGCGACACGACATCGGCGATGCCGCCCGAGGGGATCGCATCGATCTGCTGCTTGCTCATCACGCTGTTGACGCTGCTGGACAGGCGCTGTTCGTTGAGCGACCCCGGTGTGGCGGCGTGCTTGGCCTGCACGTTCACCGAATCCAGCGTGGTGGTGCCGGGCTCCGGCGTCTCGGCAAACGCAGGGACGGACAGCGCCAGCGCGATAGCGCAGGTCAGGCGATGGGTGGTGCGGGGGGGCTGCATGCAGTTGGCTCGCGTGGTTGGAGAACGTGGGGTGCCCGGCCCTCGTGACGCGGGTACGGGTGTGCAACACCGACGCCTTCCATTGCGACAGGTCTGTGTGTGGTGCGGAGACTGCGACGACGGCCGCGACCTCGACTCAATGCGTGAGGTCGACGCCCTTGCAGTGCGCCTGCGCCAGCTGGGGATTGCAGCGTGCGACCGCAACGCCATCGAAACGCACCACGTAACCGTTGCCTGCCGGCTCATGTGCGGGGAAGTCGGTGCTGAGCAATTGCGCGCCGCTGGCCAGCATGCGGTCGCGGCGGGTGGTGTCGTGTCGCAGCGCTTCCTTCAGGTCTGCGTCGGTCCGCGTGCGCACCAGATAGCCGGCTTTCACCAGCTGGGTGATCGTCTCGGCGGGGCCATCGTTGAGCTCGGTGAACGCGGCATCGTCTTGGCCCGGCACGGCATTGGTGAAGCACACACGTCCGCGCAGCGACGGATGCCCGGGCAGGTAGCTCGTACCGGCCGCGCGTTGGTCGAGCAGGAACACCACCTTGCCGCGTGCCTCACTCAACGACGGCCAGCCATGCGCACGCACCGCGGCGTTGAGCGTGGCTGCGGTGCCACGGACCTGATCGGGGCTGAGGTACTCGCCGGGTCGAAACACCGAGCGCAGTTCGGCATCCAATGCATCCATCGCCGCCGGATCGAACGGCTCCGGCTGCACGGTCGGAAAGGCCAGGTGCACCGGCGCCTGCTTGGTTTCCAGCAGGATGAAGATCGGCACATGCCCGGGGTGCTGCATCGACCACGCGCGCACTTCCTGCAGGCACGCGATCAACGGCTGGCAGGTGCTGCGCTGGTCCAGATCCTGCACATGCATGACTTTGAAGCCCGGTTTGTCCATGACCCCGGCCGGTGCGCTGGGCGCTGCGGGCGGCAAGCCGGCCTTGGCGAGCTGCGCGACGATGGCCGGGTGCGCGTAGCGGCCACCGTTGGCGTCGGCGAAGACATCCAGTTCGAGTTGTCTGACGCCATCGTCCAGTTGTTGCCTCAGCGGCGGATGGCGGTAATCCAGTGCGGCGAACAATTCCGGATTCAGTTGTTGCAGCAGCGTCGCTTCGCTGGGGGCGAAGCCGGCGTGGTAGCTGTTGTGGCTGCCGATGTATTGCAGATCGGTAAGGCGAGGCGTGGCATGCGCGGTCACGCCGGCCATCAGCAGCAGGCCAAGGCATGTAGTGCTGCGCGTGTTGCTCGGCTTCGCGCGCGCTGGCGTCGCTCTGCGGTCATCGCCTGGATTCACAGCCGAAACAACGAATAAGCAGCGCATGCAGCCAGGCCGGAAAGAAGGTGCTCGCCATCATCCGGGCCAAATCTGACGCAAGGCTTTCCGCCGTATTGCCGTCGTGCGTCACAGTGCGGAAAACGCGCCATGGCATCGTTTTTCGCGACATGGACGCTTCAGGGCACTCTGGTCTTCTGCAAGGCATACGCCAGCAGCCGTGCCTGCACGCGTTCGGCGATGCTGCGTGGCGCCTCCAATGCCATCCGTTGCAGGCAGGCGGCGTCGTGTGCATCGCCCGTATCGCGTGACAGCAGTGCGCGGCAGACGGTCGTCAGCTTTGCGCCGTTGCCGGCGGTTGCACGTTTGAGCCAGCTCAGGGCGCGCAGCAGGTGTTGTTCGACATCGGTGAAGTCGCTGCCGAGCGGGTAGTCGGGCAGGCTGCCGTCGCGGCGGAACGGCGCCAGCGCCTGCTCCAGCGCCTGCGGTGTGTTGCGTTGCGCACGTGCAGGCAGTGCAGGGTCGCCACGCAGCTTGCGCGATGCCTTGGCAGTCGCCAGCAATGCGTCCTGGAAGCGTGCATCGCAGATGCCGGCCATCGCCAGTACGCAGTCCTGATCGGTCTGGTGGCGCAGGTCGGCGATGCCGTACTCGCTGATGTACAGATCGCGCAGATGGCGCGGGATGGTGGTGTGCCCGTAGTTCCAGCGCACATTGCTCGCTGCGTGTCCACCGGCATCGCGCGTGGCCCGCAGCATCAATGCGCTGCGCGCCTGCGGCAAGGCATGCGCCATCGCCACGAAGTTGTACTGGCCGCCGACACCGGAGACCACACGGCCATCTTCCAGCCCATCGGACACCGCCGCACCGAGCGCGGTTGCCATCATGCAGGAGTTGAAGAAGCGCGCATCGCGGCGTTGCAGGCGCTCCAGCGTTTCGTTGCTGCCATACAGCTGATTGATCTCGCTGATGCGGCGCATGCCGATGGCATCGCGCGTGTCCGCGTCCAGATCGCGTAGCCATTGGTAGAAATCCGGCGAGCCGAGATAGAACGCGCCGTGCAGAAACTCGCCTTCGCGTGCCAGGCGCGCGCGATCGACCGCGTCGGCGCTACCGTCGGCGATGCGCTGCATCAGCGCCAGATCGTCGTGCACCTTGCGGCGGATCACCCCGCTGTCCACCAACTGCTTGAAACCTTCATTGAGCATTTCGCTGCAGCCGTACAGGCCGATCTCGAACGGCGCCAGGCCACCGCTGGCGCGCACGGCAGGGTGCTGTTCCAGTTCCGGGTCCAGCGCATGCAGTACGCGCCGGTAGGTGGCGTTGTCGGTATGCCGCAATACCAGCGCATGGCTCAGCGCATCGGCCAGGGCGCCGATGCCGATCTGCAAGGTGCCGCCGTCGCGGACCAGCGTGCTGGCATACAGACCGATGGCGTAGTCGACGGTGTTCACCGGTTGCCTGGGCAACCCGAACAGGCGCGGCGACGGACCGGGCAGGTCGATCACCAGATCGAAGAACGCCTCCTCCACGGCCGCACTTCCATCGATCCACGGCAGTTGCGTGTCCACTTCCGCCACCAGCATGGGGCGCGGCAAGCCGAGTGCCTGCACCGCATCCAGCGTGTCCTGGGTGATGTCGTTGTTGCACGACAACGACAGCCGCGTGCCGCCCGGTTCGCGCGCCACCTTCTGCACGATCAGGTTCGGCGCGCGCTGCGCCACCGCTGCGGCAGCGTGGGTGTAATTGAGACTCGTGTAGTCGGCCTGCGCCTGGGTGGAGTGCAGCAGCCCGCCGGACTGCATGTAGAACTCTTCCACCTGCACATGCGCCGGCAGCGCATCGCGCAGCATGTCATCGACGTAGGCAAGACGCGGGAAATCCTCACCGAAATGGCGCGCAATGAACGGTGCCGCAAAGCGCGCCTCCAGTCCTGCGCCGGGCTTGGGCGGATTGAGTGACAACGCCGTGTACAGCGCCAGCGGCCGCGCCGGGGTGTGCTTGAGCTGCGCATACAGCGCGTTCAACAACCGGTGCGGCTTGCCGATGCCCAACGGCGCGCCGACGCGCAGCGGGCCATCGAGACGCTGCAGGATATGCGCAACAGCGCTGGGCAGGTCGGTCAGGTGTTCGGTCATCGGTCCAGGGTAGCCGAGGCGATGGTGGGGTGGTTAACCGGATCGCCGACAAGGCCGGGTCGATGCCCGCGTTTCCCGCAAGGCGATCGAGAACGGACTTGACAGGCGTAAGGTTTACATGCGTAATCGATAAAAATTACGGATGTAATCGCATGTCGATCAGTGACGCCGAAGCGGTGGTGATGCAGGTGCTCTGGGACGCGGCGCCACGCAGCGCCGACGACGTGGTCGGCGCGCTGGCAGGGCACAGCGACTGGGCTGAGCCGACTGTGAAAACCTTGCTCAACCGCCTGCTCGGCAAGGGCGCCATCCGCGCGGTGAAACAAGGGCGACGCTATCTCTACTCGCCGGTGCTGGCGCGCGAGCAGTGGGTGCAGCAGCAGAGCGAGGGATTGCTGCAACGCCTGTTCGGTGGGCGGGTGGCGCCACTGGTGGCGCACTTCAGCGAGCGCGGAAAACTCAGCGCATCCGACATCGCGGAACTGAAAAAACTGATCAAGGAGTTGGACGATGAACCCTGAGGCCTGGGTCTTGCTGTCGCGCGCGACGCTCTACATCAGCGCTGCGCTGCTGGTCTGTCTGCTCCTGCGTCGCCCACTGCGCAATTTGTTGGGTGCCGCCGCGGCGTATGCGATCTGGTCCTGCGTACCGCTGGCCCTGGTGGCGGCCTTGTTGCCCGGCCCGTCTCTGGGTGTCGTGGTGCCGAGGTTGCCGGCGCTGACTGCCATGCCGGCGCTCTCCAGCGTGCATGGCGAAGGTCGTGCGTGGGCAACATGGCTGGCAGTGGCGTGGCTGGGTGGTACGGTGGTGATGGCGATCGGAGTGTGGACGCGGCAACGGCGTTTCATGCGCAGCCTGGGGCCGTTGCACCGGCTCAACGACCGGCTCTGGTCGGCCGCGTGCGATGCCGGTCTTCCTGCATCGTTGGGACTCTGGCGTCCGCGCATCGTGCTGCCGGCGGATTTCAGTGAGCGTTACAACGCCGATGAGCGCGCCCTGATCCTGGCGCATGAGCGCATGCATCTGCGCCGCGGCGACCTGCATGCCAATCTGCTGGCGGCACTGATGCTCTGCATCGGCTGGTTCAACCCGCTGATGCATCTGGGCTGGCGTGCGTTCCGGCTGGATCAGGAGCTGGCCTGCGATGCGGCCGTGCTGGCGCAACATCCGGGCAAGCGCCGCAGTTACGCCACCGCCATGCTCAAGACTCAGCTTGGAGGAGACTTTACGCCGCTCGCCTGTCATTGGGCTGCATCGCATCCGTTGACGCAGCGGATCGCGGCGCTGCGCGGTTTGCCCATCGCTGCCGGACGTGCGCGTTGGCGCGTGGCAATGGTACTGCTGCTGGCGGCGGGGATCAGCACCGCCGCCTGGGCCGTGCAGCCGGCACGCATTGCGTTAGCGGCACAACCGGCGCTGGCGGCCGGCAACGCGGTGGATTTCGCCACGATGCAACCGCCGAGATATCCGGCAGCCGCGGTCGACAGCGGCATCGAGGGCTTTGTCGAACTGCAGATCGAGATCAGTCCAGGCGGCGTACCGCGGCACATCGCCGTCGTGCAGAGCATGCCGGCCGGCGTGTTCGATCGAGCGGTGCTGGAGGCAGCGCGCCGGTGGCGGCTGAAACCTGCCTATGCACATGGCAAGGCGATTGCTTCCACGGTGCGCGTGCCGGTGAAGTTCGAAATGGATGCGCCGGAGCAAACGTCTACCGATGCCGATGCCAGGGCCGCGCGCTCGGAGGCGCCAGCATCCAACCGCCTTGCCGGTTGTGCTTCAGCAGGCTGCGCAATGCAGGAGAGGCCGTGATGCAATCTAGAGCAGCCAGCAAAACGACTGCACAACTGTCAGGCGGGCGCGGCCGGTGCCCAGGATTGGCATGTACCACTCGTACACCCCGGTTCCTGCGCGCTGGCCACGGCCACCCGACGATTGCTCGCCACGTGTTGTCGGCCGCCCTCGCGCCGACCTGCGCTGCAATCCTGGCGCTGTCGCTTGGCGCATGTGCAACGCAAGGCGTGCAGGAACAGCAGCGCAGCCAGCGCGAAGATTCGGTGGACCAGCGCATGCTGAGCGCGCAGTCGGGCGGTGAGGGCGGCGGCTCCATCCAGCCTTACACACTGGCGCCGGCGCAGCGCTTCCGGATGCCGCGCGCGCTGCGCAGCGCGGCGCCGACGCTGCCGGCCGATTCGCCACGGAAGAGCTTGCCGCCGACCACCGTGTGCGCGCATGTGATCCTGACCGCCGAAGGCCTAGTACAGCGCGTCGACCCCATGTCCGATCGCGACGAATGCGCGGCCGGTCTGCTGCCGGACAACGCCGATCTGCTGCAGGCGGTGCGTACCACGGTACAGCAATGGCGGTTCGTGCCGGCCGCACTGTGCACGTTTGCCGCCGGCGTGGCGCAGCCGGCAGCGCTGGACGACTGCAGCGGCGCGATCAGCCAGGAACCGGTACCGGTGACGCTGTCGTTCGCGTTCACCTTCGAAGTGCGGCAGGGCAAGGTCAGCGTGCGCACCGACAAGGCCGCGCACTGAGCGTGCGCATCGCTGCCATCAGAGCATGTCGGGTGCGAACAGACGCCGCCGCGAGACTTCGTCGCCGGACAGCATGAAGCGGCCATCGCCGCGGTAGTGCACCGTCCTGGGCAGCGCGGGCCGCTTGGCCACCTGCGCGCTTATCACTTCCCATACAAAGAGGGCGTGGCGGTTGATCTGCCGACCGTCGTGCAGGCGGCATTCGAAACTGGCGTAGCACTCGGCGATGGCTGGCGCTGCGACCCGTTGGCCGGGGACGGCAGTCAGTCCGAAGTGGTCGAACTTGTCCATCTGTGCACCGCTGCTGTTGCCGATGCCGATCACGGTGTCGAGCAGCTCGGCCGTCGGCAGGTTGATCACGCACTGTTTGCTGCGCCTGACCAGTTCGAAGCTGTGGTTGCCGCGAGCGATGCAGCAGGCGATCAGCGAGGGCGAAAACTCCAGCACCATATGCCAGCCCATGGTCATGATGTCGCGCTGGCCCTTGTGGGCCGAGCTCACCAGCACCACCGGGCCGGGTTCGAGGAAGCGGCGCGCCTGTTCCACCGGGAATGCATGTTTTCGATACTGTTTCATGGACACTCCAGGTGATTGGATGCGGTGATCGTCGGTGCCGATGCGCTCATCCCAGTCCATGCACGCTATCGGCGATGCGTTGTACTTCATCGGGATTGTGGCTGACGTACAACATCGGCAGACGGATCTCGTCGCGCACGCGCTGCAGGTAGGGAATCAGTTCTTCGCGTCGCGCCTGATCCAGTGCCGACAAGGGCTCGTCGAACAACAGGATCGCCGGTTGCGACAACAAGGCGCGGCCGATCGCCACGCGCTGCGCTTCGCCCCCGGACAGATTGCGCGGCCGGCGTTGCAGCAACGGCGCGATACCCAGCAGCGCCACCACATCGTCGAAGCCGAATGGCGCCGCGCCACGGGCATGCCGGCCGTAACGTAGATTGCGGCGCACATCCAGATGCGGAAACAGCCGCGCATCCTGAAACACGTAGCCGATCCTGCGCTTGTGCGTGGGCAGGTTGATGTCTTGCCGGGCGTCGTACAGGCAGCGCCCGTCGATGCGGATATGCCCGGCCTGCGGCCGCACCAGCCCGGCGATTGCGTTGAGCACCGTGGTCTTGCCCGCACCGGAAGGGCCGACCAGGGCCACTACGCGCGCCTGGTCCTGGATGTGGATATGCCGTTGGAAATTGCCGCGCTGCAGGTGCAGGTCGATATCGAGCATCAGCCGTCCTCGCGTGGATGCGGTCTACGCACCAGCCACTCGGACAGCAGCAGCGCCGCCAGCGAGATCGCCAACGCAACGCCGGCCAGCCGCCACACGCCCGATTCCATGCCCGGCACCTGCATCAGCCCGTAGATGGCCGACGACAAGGTCTGGGTTTCGCCAGGAATATTGGACACGAAGGTGATGGTCGCGCCGAATTCGCCCAGGGCCTTGGCGAACGCCAGCACCATGCCGGCCACCAGGCCCGGCCAGGCCAGCGGCAAGGTGATGCTGAAGAACACCCGCCACGGGCCCGCGCCGAGCGTGGCGGCGGCCGCTTCCAGACGGCGGTCGGTCGCTTCGATGGACAAGCGGATCGCGCGCACCATCAGCGGGAATCCCATCACCGCGCATGCCAGCGCCGCGCCGGTCCAGCGGAACGCGAACTGGATGCCGAGATGTTGCAGCAACCAGCTGCCGACCGGCCCCTGCGTGCCCAGCACCACCAGCAGCGCGTAGCCGGTCACCACCGGTGGCATCACCAGCGGCAGATGCAGCAGGGCGTCCAGCAGCGCCTTGCCCGGGAAGCGCCGCCGCGCCAGCAGCCAGCCGCAGGCGATGCCCGGCGGCAGGCTGGCGATGGCCGCAACGATGGCGACCTTGAGACTCAGGCCGATCGCGGTCAGCTCCTGCGGTGTGAACATCGACAACGGCGCGTCTCAATCCTGCAACGAGAAACCACGGCGAACGAAGATCGCCCTGGCCGGCTTGCTGCCCAGCCATTGCACGAACGCGGCGGTGCCGGCATTGCTGCTGTTCTTCAAGGCGGCCACCGGATACACGATGGCATCGTGGCTGTCGTCGGGGAAGGTGGCGACCACGCGGACCTTGGGGTCGGCGCGTGCATCCGAGCCGTACACGATGCCCAGCGGGGCTTCGCCGCGCGACACCAGCATCAATGCGGCGCGCACGCTTTCCGACTCGGCCAGACGATTGCGCACGCCATCCCACTGGCCGAGTTTACGCAGCGCTGCGGCGGCATACTTGCCGGCCGGCACGCTGTTGGTCTGGCCAACCGCCAACCGACCGCTGTCGCCGAGCGCCTTGGCAATCGCGCCCGGCTGGCGCGGATCCACACGCAGCGTGCTGGTGGCCGGGGCGATCAGCACCAGGGTATTGCCGAGCAGGTTGCGACGCTGCGCCGGCACGACCAGGCCGCGCTGCTGCAGATAATCCATCCATTCCAGGTCGGCCGAAAAGAACACGTCTGCCGGTGCGCCTTGTTCGATCTGGCGTGCCAATGCAGAGCTGGCGGCGTAGGACACGCGCACGGGTGTGCCGGTTGCCTTTTCGTAAGCGGCCGCAGCCTCGTCCATCGATTCCTTCAGGCTTGCAGCAGCGAACACCGTCACCGGCGCGGTCTGCGCAGTGGCCAGGACGGGCAGGGCAAGCATCAGCACGCAGAAGGCGCGCTGCCAAAAACCGATCGTGCGCATGGGAAGCTCCAGCTGGGTCAGACACCGATCATAGCGGCTGCGCGTCATCGGCCGCGTCGCGGTCACGCTGGCGCGTCAGCGAACCAGCCCATCGCAACGGCCGGCCTGCAGGTTGGTCTGCAATGCCGGCCGGATCAGCTTGGGCTCGGGCAGTGTGGCATCGCGGGCCTGGCGCTGCGCCACGAATGCATCGATCTCCACCCCGTCGCGCACGTGGATATTGCTGCGCCGCTGTTCGCCGATGCTGGTCTGATACGCCACGCTGCGGCCGCCCGGGCCGTAGTCGTGGCAGACGAACACGCGGGTGTCTTGCGGTAGCGCGTACATGCGCTGGATCGAGGCGAACAGTTGCCGTGCGTCGCCACCGGGGAAATCGCAGCGCGCGGTGCCGGCGTCCGGCATGAACAACGAATCGCCGGGGAACAGCGCATCGCCGATCAGATACGCGATGCTGTCGCTGGTATGCCCAGGTACCGCGATGACACGCACCTGCAGCTTGCCCAGAGCGAAGCGCTCGTCATCGGCGAACAGGTGATCGAACTGCGAGCCATCGGCACGGAAGTCGTCCGGCAACGCGCAGCGTGGCGCAAGCGTCTGTTGCACGTCCCGGATGCCGTCACCGATGCCGATGCGTGCCTGCGGCCAGTGTTGCTTCAGCCACTGCGCGGCAGACAGGTGATCGGCATGCGCATGGGTTTCCAGCAGCCACTGCACCTGCCAGCCGTGGTGGGTGATGGCATCGACAATGGCCTGGGCGGCGCGCGTGCTCGCCTGGCCGGTGTCGGCCGCATAGTCCAGCGCCGGATCGATCACCGCTGCCGCTCCGGTCGCCGCGTCGGCGACCACATAGGTGAAGGTGTTGCTGTCGGCGTGGAAGAACGCAAGCACCTCGGGCTGCATCGGCGTCTCCATCTCAGGGCGCGGCCAGCGCCGCATTGAGCACGGCGGCCAGTCGGTCGCCGGCCTCGCGCAATCGGGTCTCGGCAAGCGGACGATAAGTCGCGATGTAGTCGTCCGGCAACACGTGCTTGCTCGGATAGACGCCCGGCGTGATCGCGATCCTGCAGGAGGCCTGCGCCCAGGCCGCAGCCGGCGGTGGCAGCACCGGTGATGTCGCAGCGGTCGCCGGCAACGCCAGCAGGCGTTGCAGATAGGCATCGTCGCCAAGCTGACGATCGTTGAGCATGCCGCTGTCCCACAGCGCATGCAGGTTGCTGCCCTTGCCTGCGACCTGCAGCTGAAATGCATTGCCGCCCTTGTCGTGCGCGTAGCCGGCATGCATCGGCTGATGGATGTCGCCGACAAAATGCACCACGAACTTCAGGGCCTGCCGACGCACGTCCAGGGGCTGGCTGCGATCGGCAAGCAGCGCGGTCTGCCGATCCAGCGCGGCGATCACGCAGTTGCCGTCCGGGCAGTCGCGCGGCGGCTCGTACGTACAGTCGTGCTCGCCAAGATTGACGTAATGCCACGGGCCGGAGCGCTTGCCCAGGTCCGGATCATGCTCGCGCAATTCGTCGGCCCAGGTGGCGACACCGGCCAATGTCGGGTTGGCTTCGCCTTTGAGCAATTGCACCACCTGCGCTTGCGCCTGCGGGCTCAGTTCAGTCTCGGCAATGCGCGCCACCAGACGGTGGCCCTGCGGCCCCCAGGCGAAGGCGCCGATGGGCTGGAGTGCCGCGGCAACGGTTGCGGCAAGAATGAGGATGCGAGGGGAGAAGGTCTTCATCCGGCAATTGTACGCATCGGTCCGGGACGGTTTGATGGCCGTGCCCTGTCCAACCACAGCCACGGCTCAGCGTGGCGTCTGCGGCAGGCTCAGAAGTACACCAGGTACGACACGCCATAGGTCAGCGGATCGATCCGCGCCTTGCCCAGCCGGCTGCCATTGAAGTCCACGTTGCTGCGCGAATCGGTCCAGCGCGCATCCACCCGCAAGCCGCTGCGCTCGTTGAAGATGAAGTCCACACCGACATGCGCGGTGGCGCCCACCGAGTCGTCGAAGCTCAGGTCGCCATTGCCGAAGGCGTCATCCACGTCCTCGCCGAGATACGTGGTGTAGTTGATGCCGATGCCCACGAACGGCGACACCGTGCCGTAGCCGTTGATGTGGTACTGCAACAGCACGCTCGGCGGCACCGACCAGTAGCTGCCCACCTTGCCGACGCCCTCAAGCTCCAGATCGTGCTTGCCCGACACCGCGGCATGCACCTCGATGCCGAGGTTGTTGCGCAGGAAGTATTCGTAGGTGAACGACAGCGCCGGGGCGCCCTTGATCTCGGCACGCGTGCCACCGAAGCTGCCGCTGTCGGACTTGGGCGAGACATAGCCGGCGCCGTAGCCAGTGGTCCAGTGGCCGGCCGATTGTGCAAGGGCGGGTGCGGCCAAGGTGGCCAGTGCGATGGCGAGGGCGGTACGGATCAGCATGCTCATGGAATCCCCGGATAGGTCGGACAGGCGGTCGACGTGACCAACCTGTCCGCAACTCCGGCGGTGGATTCACGTCCCTGGACGCCAAGTGTGCCAGAGATGCATCGCGCACGCTGCCGGGCTCAGAACCGGTGTACGTAGGCCACGCCGTAGACCAGCGGGTCGATGTTGACCGTGCCGATGCGGTTGCCATCCAGGCGCGCTTCGGTATCGATGTCGATCCAGCGCAGGTTCACCCGCAGCGCGCCGCGCTCGCTGAGCTTGTAGTCCACGCCCGCGTGCAGTGCCAGGCCCCAGGAATCGTCCAGTTCCAGCTCGCTGCCGGCCAGCGCGCCGCGCGTGTCTGTGCTGAAGAAACGGGTGTAGTTGATGCCCGCGCCAACGAACGGCGAGAGCTTGCCCTGGCTGTTGAAGTGGTACTGCAGCGAAATCACCGGCGGCAGATGCTTGGTACTGCCGACACGCCCCAGGCCACGGAGCGCGATGTCGTGCTCGAACGGCAGCGCAGCCAGTACTTCGATGCCCAGGTTGTCAGCGATGAAGTATTCCGCGGTGAAGGTGGGCTTGATGTCCTTGCCGACGTCCGCCTCCAGCGTACCGCCGACCAGACGGCCGTTATCGGACTTGGGCGCGACCTGGTGGGCACCGATGGCAACGGTCCAGTCGCCTTTGGATTGAGCCAGTGCGGGGACGCTGGCGAAGGTGGCGGCCAGGCCGGCGAGGAGAAGGGTAGAGCGCATGCGCATGGAAAGTCTCGTTGTGTGCAGAGGATGGAGGAAGTCTTGGGGCTTTGCCCGATGGATGCCTTGATCCTGATCAATCCGTCGGCGCAACGACGCTGTGGGTCATGCACGGACGTGAGCAGTGACCGGCAGCGACAACAGCGATCTGCGCCGTGCGGGTGATCGCACCGGCGCCGGGTTGCCGGTAGCCAGTGACGCGTTCCAGGTGTCGAACAGCGCGGCGACTGCGCGCGCGTGGCCATCGGCGGGCAGCGTGGCCTTGTCGGTGTAATGCATCACGCCGCCAGCCAGCGCCGGGGCGGCAACCAGGGCCAGAACCAGACAGAGAAGGGTGCGACGCATGGGGAATCTCCGTTCTGATGGATGGGTGCCTGAGCAGGCAGGGCCAGTATCAAAATTGACGGAGCGCCGAAGTTCCGCTGTTCGGCAGATGCATGAATATGCCTTTCAGCGTATCGATGTAAAAATTAAGTAATTGAAATGGATTGGATATATCGAAAAATAGGGCGCAGTTCCGATTGTCGCTTCCGTGCGGCGGCCCAGATCGTCACGGGCCCTCGAGTCAGGGGGGCGTCAGCGCATACCGCGCTGGCGCTGCCGAGCTCATCACGTTGTCGGTTGACGGCACCCGGACAGGGTGCCCACCTTCCGATTCCCGATTCCCGATTCCCCAATCCCCAATCCCCACCACGCATGCACCACGGCACAACGTCCCCGCGCCACATACCGCAGCGCTGGCCGCAGCACGGCTGCGCGAGTGCGACGCTGCTAGAATGGCGGTCCCTTTCCATCCGC
Source organism: Xanthomonas arboricola pv. populi (assembly GCF_002939945.1). GTDB lineage: Bacteria > Pseudomonadota > Gammaproteobacteria > Xanthomonadales > Xanthomonadaceae > Xanthomonas > Xanthomonas arboricola_A. The sequence continues at coordinate 253,863 of NZ_MDEB01000005.1, forward strand.
CGCGCCATTGCGGCCGCAGGAGCTAGTGAACATGGCAATCAAGGTTGGCATCAACGGATTCGGTCGCATCGGCCGCAACGTGCTGCGCTCTGCGGTGCAGAACTTCGCCAATGACATCGAGATCGTGGCCATCAATGACCTGCTCGAGCCCGATTACCTCGCCTACATGCTGCAGTACGACTCGGTGCATGGCCGCTTCAAGGCCGATGTGTCGGTCGACGGCAACACGCTGATCGTCAACGGCAACAAGATCCGCCTCACGCAGGAACGCGACCCGGCCAACCTCAAGTGGGATGCGGTCGGCGCCGACGTGGTGATCGAGTCCACCGGCCTGTTCCTGACCAAGGAAACTGCGCAGAAGCACATCGACGCGGGCGCCAAGAAGGTGATCCTGTCGGCACCGTCCAAGGACGACACGCCGATGTTCGTGTTCGGCGTCAACGACAAGACCTACAAGGGCGAAGCGATCGTCTCCAACGCCTCGTGCACCACCAACTGCCTTGCGCCGTTGGCCAAGGTGATCAACGACAAGTGGGGCATCAAGCGCGGCCTGATGACCACCGTGCACGCGGCCACGGCAACGCAGAAGACCGTGGACGGCCCGTCGAACAAGGATTGGCGCGGTGGGCGCGGCATCCTGGAGAACATCATTCCGTCCTCCACCGGTGCCGCCAAAGCCGTGGGCGTGGTGATTCCTGAGCTCAACAAGAAGTTGACCGGCATGAGCTTCCGCGTGCCGACCTCGGACGTGTCGGTGGTCGACCTCACCGTTGAACTGGAAAAGCCGGCCACCTACGCCGAGATCTGTGCCGAAGTGAAAGCGCAGAGCGAAGGCGCCTTGAAGGGCGTGCTGGGGTATACCGAGGACAAGGTCGTGGCCACCGACTTCCGTGGCGAAACCTGCACCTCGGTGTTCGACGCCGACGCCGGCATCGCGCTGGACTCGACCTTCGTCAAGCTGGTGTCCTGGTACGACAACGAGTGGGGCTATTCCAACAAGTGCCTGGAAATGGTGCGGGTTGTCGCGAAGTAAGTTCGCGCTTAGGCGATGCGTAGAGGCCCCGGCATGCCGGGGCCTTTCGTTTTGTGTCTGCCGGAATGTGTTGCGTGCATGTACCGTCGCCGCTTCGTCGTCAGTACGAGAAGTGGACTTTGCGAGGCCCACGTGCGCTAATTTGCGGGCACGGCGGCCGTTCCCGTGTCGTGTACGAAGGATCGGGGAACTCCATGGATCGAGAGAACAAAACTCATGAGTAAATTTCTGGCGGGCGTATTGGCGCTCGGTGTGGTGTTTGCGGTGTCGGCTCCGTCGAACAGTTGGGCGGCGAAAAAGCAGACCGGTACGCCGGCCTGGATGAATGCCGATGGTGAGGTGATCAAGTCCTCCGATGTGGAGGCGGGTTATGGCGAAACGGTCAAGGGTGTCAACGATTACGAAGGCGAGATCACCGGCAAGCCGGCGCCTGACAGCAAGTTCACCCAGCTGAAGATCGGCATGCCGATGAAGCAGGTGACCGATCTGATTGGTCAGCCTAACGATCAGGGGTCCTACGTGACCGGCAAGGCGTTCATCCCGTTCTTCTTCGGTGGCGACCGTTACCGTTATGAGATGGCCTACAAGGGCCAGGGGCGTCTGGTGTTCGCTGGCAAGTCGATGGACACCGGCGGCAACCTGATCTGGATCATCCATAACAAGAACGACAGCGGCTACCGCGAATGATGTTCAAAACGCCCGGTTCTCCCGGGCGTTTTTTTTGGGGGGCGTGTACATGCATGTAGCCATTGCGCGCGGATGTCGCCAACGGCATCGCGTCGCTACGCCTCAGCCGGTGATCGGCTGCCCAGACGCGGCCTGAGCCTGTATGGTTCGCGCATTCGGCCGGATGCCGACTCAGGGGTTGTGCGTTGGAAACGATGATTGGGTTGGTGGTGCTGTTGCTGCTTGCGGTGCCGGTCGGGTTGGTGATCGCCCTGGTGTGGATCGCCGGGCTGCGGCGGCGCGTGGGTGCGCTGGAACAGCGGCTCGCGCAATGGCAGGCCAGCGGCGCAGGGGGCGCGGACGCCGCGGCGGTGCACAGGCAAGCGCCAGCGCCAGTCAATGCATGGGAGCCGCAACAGGCGTCAGACCTCGGCATGTCTGCGTCTGGCGAGCCTGAGGCGCCTCGCGCAGCAGATCTGCAAGCCGCGCGGTCGCCGACGCCGGTCGCGCCAATGCCGAGACCGATGCCGCCATCGTTGCCGGCAGAAGCTCCCGCATCGTCGTCGGCGCGCGGCGCAGTCGACGCACCGGCCTTGATCGCTGCGCCTGCCGCGTTCGAGCAGCAAGCGCACGACGTCCCCTCCGGACCAGGCCCGCTGGCGCGCGTGGCCAGCGCAGTGAAGCGCTGGTTCACCGAAGGCAATGTGCCGGTCAAGGTCGGCATGCTGGTGTTGCTGGCCGGTGTGGCGTCGCTGTTGAAGTACGCCAGCGACCAGGGCTGGATGCGCATGCCGATCGAGCTGCGGCTGGCCGGCATCAGTGTGCTGGCGCTCGCCGGCCTGGTCCTGGGCTGGAAGCAGCGGCTGCAACGGCCCGGCTTTGCGTTGGCGTTGCAGGGCGGGGCCATCGGCGGCTTGCTGCTGACGGTGTTTGCCGCGTTCAAGTTGTATGGGCTGCTCGGCGCAGGCCTGGCGATGGGCATCAGCGTGGTGCTGATCGCGGGCATGTGCGTGCTGGCGGTGGTGCAGGATTCGCGCACGCTGGCGGTGCTGGGTGTGCTGGCCGGCTTCCTTGCGCCGATCTGGCTGTCCACCGGCAGCGGCAATCATGTCGCGCTGTTTTCGTACTACGCAGTGCTCAATGCCGGCATCGTGGCGATCGCCTGGACGCGTCCGTGGCGGGTGCTGAACCTGCTCGGATTCGCCTTCACCTTCGGCATCGGCACGCTGTGGGGCGCGCTGCAATACACCCCGGCGAAATTCGCCACGACCGAGCCGTTCCTGCTGTTGTTCTTCGCCATGTATGTGGCGATTCCGGTACTGCATGCGCGGCGTGGCGATGGCAGTGCGGGCAAGCGCATCGACGGCAGCCTGCTGTTCGGCACACCGCTGGTGGCGTTCGCGTTGCAGGCGCGCCTGCTGGATGGCGAGCGCTTGCCGCTGGCGCTATGCGCGTTGGCGGTGGCTGCGCTATACGCGGGTCTGGCCAGCTGGTTGCTGCGGCGTGCCTCCACACGTTTGCTGGGCCAGGCGCATGCGATGTTGGCCGTCGGCTTTGCCACCCTGGCGGTGCCGCTGGCCTTGTCGGCGCGTGCCACCGCCAGCGTCTTCGCGCTCGAAGGCGCCGGTCTGCTGTGGCTGGGGCTGCGGCAGGGGCGTCGGATCTCGCAGTTCAGCGGGGTGGCGTTGCAGTTGCTGGCGGCCGTCGGTGTCGCGTTCGGTGTGGATGCGTGGCGTTACGACGCAGTGGCGGTGGCCAATGCCACCTGCATGAGCACCTTGCTGCTTGCGCTGGCCGGCTGGGCCAGTGCCTGGTTCCTGCGCGACGCAGGGCAGCCGCGCCGCGCGCTGGTGGCGTACCTGTGGGGGCTGGGCTGGTGGACGCTGTGCGGTGTGCACGAGATCCTGCGCTTTGCCGACGACCTGCGCAGCGAGCCGGATCTGCTGCTGGGCTTTGTCGCGCTCAGCGTGTGGCTGGCCGCCGAGGTGCATCGGCGTCGCCCGGCAACGGCGCTGGTGTGGACGGCGATGGTCGGGCTGGCGCTGGCTGCGCCGCTGGCGCTGTGGCAACGCCATGCGCATACGCAACCGTTCGCGCATTGGGGGGCGCTGGCCTGGTTGGCGTTCGCCGTGGCCGGCACGCGCGCCCTTTGGTGCCTGCGCAGGCAGCACGGCGCCGGCGCGGTGGCCGCACAGTTCGTCTGGTGGCTGCTATGGCCGCTGGTGGTCTCGTTGGGCGTGGCTTGGCTGGCCGATACGTTCATGCTGGCAAATGGCTGGCGGTGCGCCTTGCTGGCCGCGCCCTGGCTGATCGTGGCGGCGGTGGGGCTGTTGCGTTGGCCGTGGCTGGCGTGGCCGCAGGGTGCCGGCTTCGATCGGGCACGCAATGCCTTGCTGGGCTGTGTGTTCGCGGTACTGGGCATCGGTTGGCTGATCGTGCTGCTGGACCCGGTGAGCGCAGCGCCATTGCCGTGGCTGCCCTTGCTCAACCCGGCCGAGCTGGCGCAACTGGCGGTGCTGGCCTTGCTGGCGCGTTGGGGCTGGTCTGCGCAGGCGCCGTTGGCCGTGCAACGGTGGCGGGTCACTACGCTGGGCGTGTCGGGCTGGGCCTTGATCACCGGCAGCACCTTGCACAGCGTGCATCACTGGGGTGGTGTGGCGTGGGATGCCGGGCTGATCGGCGCGACCCTGTCGCAGACCAGCCTGACCATCGTGTGGAGCGTGCTGGGCGTGCTGGGCTGGGTGATCGGCTCGCGGCGCGGTCAGCGAGGGCTATGGCTGGGTGGGGCGTTGTTGATGGGCCTGGTGCTGGCCAAGCTGGTGTTGGTCGACCGCCAGCATCTGGGCAATCTGCTCGGTATCGGCTCGTTCATGGCCTATGGCCTGTTGTGCACCGTGGTGGGCTATCTGGCACCGGCGCCGCCGCGCCAGCTGGTGGCCGAAGAGCAGGCTGTCGGAGACGATGGCGTGGACAAGGATCAGGCATGAGATCGAGGCAATGGGGATGGCTGTTGCTGGTGCCGCTAATGGCGCAGGCGGCCGATGTGCGCCAGGACTATCGTCAACAGTGGCCGCTGGAGGCGGCCGGTTCGGACGCCGGTATGTATCAGCTGCGGTTGAACGCGGCGATCTATCGCAGCGCCCATGACGCGGCGCTGCGCGATGTCACGGTGATCGACGCGCGTGGCGAGGAGATGCCGGCCGCGCTATTGCCGGTGGATGCCGCGCCGGCTGCCGCGCCGCGTCGGCAACGCCTGCCCTTGTTCGCGCTGCCGGCCGGTGTGGCGCCTGCCAACGGCGATCTGCAGCTGATCGCCGAACGCGATGCCAGTGGCGCGGTGCGTCGGCTGGAAGGCCGCTTCGCCACCGGCACCGCTGCCGTTGCAGGCGCCGGTGGCAGCTGGCTGATCGATGCCAGCGCGTTGCGCGATCGTCCGCGTGCGCTGTGGCTGGACTGGGATGGCAATACGCCGGTGCAGGCCCGGCTGCGTGTGGAAGGCAGCGACGATCTGCGCGTCTGGCGCGTGCTCGCCGCCGATGCCACCGTGATGGCGCTGGACAATCGGGCGCAGCGTCTGCAGCAGCGTCGCATCGCGTTGGACGATGGCGCGCGTTATCTGCGTTTCGTGCCGGTGTCGGGCGATCTGCCGGCCTTGCGCGTGGTCGATGCGGAACTGGAAGGCGTCTCCGCGCCCCTGCAATCGCAGTGGCTGGAATTGCCGGGCACTGCGCAGGACAAGGCGGTGGTGTATGCCTTGCCTGGGCGCTTTCCGATCACCCAGGTCGATGTCAGCGGCGGTCGGGCCGAGGCGATCGAATGGCTCGTGGAAAGCCGTGATGCCGACGACGCGCCGTGGCTGCAACGTGCCGGGCCGTGGTTGGCGTATCGTCTGGGTACTGGCACCGCCGCTGCGTCGCCGCCGCAACAGTTGTCGGCCCCGGTGCGCGACCGTCAGTGGCGGTCGCTCGCCGTACAAGGGCGCAGCACTGCGATGCCGTCGCTGCGTCTTGGCTACCAGCCGGAGCGGATGATGTTCCTCGCACAGGGGCAGCCGCCGTATGCGGTGGTCGCGGGCAGCGCGCGGGTGCAACGTGGCGACGCGCCCCTGGCCTCGATGCTGCAGGCACTGCGCCACGAACGCGGGGCGCAATGGCAACCGGCGCAGGCCAACGTCGCCGCGCAGGCACAGCCGTTGGCCGGCGATGCCGCGCTGCAGCCGGCCGCCACACCGCGCGACTGGAAGCGCTGGTTGCTATGGGCGCTGCTGGTCGGCGGCGCCTTGCTGGTCGGTGGTTTCGCCGTGAGTCTGCTGCGCAGCTCGGCGGCCAGTCGCAGCCCCTGAAGACGACGTGCGTCGCACGGCGGTTTGCCGCTGCGGCGCGAAGGTCCGACAATGGGCATCCCCCGTCGCCAAGGCAGCCGCATTGCCCGTCGTCTTCGACCGACCATCCCCCGCATCGCCAGCCGTATGGGCGGCGACACGCGGACAGGCAAGCGGCAATCTCCGCGACCTGCACGCGGGCCAGACTCACGTCGTGCGGCTGCTCCCAGGGCGTCGTCTGCCCGCGCAGCGCCCAGACACTGGCGCCACGTGCACCAGCCGCCTTTTCGATTCCCCAATCCCGATTCCCCAATCCCCAATCCCCAGACCTAGCGAGCTGACCCCATGTCCATCGTCCGCATGACCGACCTCGATCTCTCCGGCAAGCGCGTGCTGATCCGCCAGGATCTCAACGTGCCGATCGACAACGGCCAGATCACCTCCGAGCAGCGCATCACCGCCTCGGTGCCCACCATCCAACTGGCGCTGGAAAAGGGCGCCGCGGTGATGGTCACCTCGCACCTGGGCCGCCCCAAGGAAGGCAGCTGGACCGAAGAAGATTCGCTGGCGCCGGTGGCCGCGCGCCTGACCGCGCTGCTGGGCGTCGACGTGCCGCTGGTGCGCGACTGGGTCGATGGCGTGGAGGTGGCGCCGGGCCAGGTGGTACTGCTGGAAAACTGCCGCATGAACGTCGGCGAGGGCAAGGACGACGAGACCCTGGCGCGCAAGTACGCCGCGCTGTGCGATGTGTTCGTCATGGACGCCTTCGGCACCGCGCATCGCGCGCAGGCCTCCACCCATGGCGTGATCCGCTTCGCGCCGGTGGCTGCCGGTGGTCCGCTGTTGATGGCCGAACTCGATGCGCTGGCCAAGGCGCTGGACAACCCGGCCAAGCCGCTGCTGGCGATCGTGGCCGGCAGCAAGGTGTCCACCAAGCTGGAGCTGCTGTCCAACCTGGTCAACAAGGTCGACCAGCTGATCGTCGGCGGCGGCATCGCCAACACCTTCATCGCCGCGGCCGGGCATGACGTCGGCAAGTCCCTGAGCGAGCCGGATCTGATCCCCACCGCCAACCAGATCGTCGCCGATGCGAAAGTGCGCGGCGCGGAGATTCCGTTGCCGACCGATGTGGTCGTCGCCAAGCAGTTCCTGCCCGATGCCGAGGCGACGGTGAAGTCGCTCGACGCCGTGGAGGCCGACGATCTGATTCTGGACATCGGCCCGCAGACCGCCGCGCGCTATGCCGAGCTGATCGCCAGCGCCGGCACCGTGGTGTGGAACGGGCCGGTCGGCGTGTTCGAGTTCGAGCCCTTCAGTCACGGCACCGAAACCCTGGCGCGTGCGATCGCCAGCTCCCAGGCATTCTCGATCGCCGGTGGCGGCGACACCCTGGCCGCCGTGGACAAGTACGACATCGCCAAGGACGTCACCTACATCTCCACCGGCGGCGGCGCGTTCCTGGAGTTCCTGGAAGGCAAGACCTTGCCGGCGGTGGCGGCGCTCGAGGCGCGCGGCAAGTGAGTGCAGCCACGCTGTTCTTCGATCTGGACGGCACCCTGGTCGATTCGGAGCCGGGCATCGTCGCCAGCATCGTGCATGCCTTCGACGCGGTGGGCCAGCCGCGTCCGTCGCCGCAAACCCTGCGTGCGTGGATCGGCCCGCCGCTGCGCGACAGCTTCACCGACTGTTTTCCCGACGATCCGGCGCTGGTGCAGCGCGCACTGGCGGCGTATCGCGGGCGGTACGACGCGGTGGGCTGGACCGAACTGAGCGTATTCGACGGTATCGGTGAGGTCGTCATCGACCTGCAGCGCGCCGGCCATCGCCTGGCGGTGGTGACCTCCAAGAACGAGCGCTACGCGCGCCGCATCGTCGAGCATCTGCCGTTCGGTGCGTGCTTCGAGAACGTGATCGGGGCCAGCGAAGACGGCGAGCGCCGCTTCAAACCGGACCTGATCGCCGAAGCATTGCGGCGCCTGGACATCGCCAAGACCGGCTGCGTGATGATCGGCGACCGTCGGATGGATATCGATGGCGCCAACCACCACGGCATCCATAGCATCGGCGTGTTGTGGGGGTTCGGCGATGAAGCCGAGTTGCGTGCCGCAGGTGCCGGCGCGATCGCGCACACGCCTGCCGGGTTGCGCGCCTTGATCGAGCCGTAGGCGTTACGAACAAAGCAGTTGCGCGCATCGTCAGACGAGCGCGGCCGGCGCTCGCCAGCGGGGAGCAGCACGTGCACGCTGCGAGGGTCTTGCAGCATCCGCGCTGCGACGGCCGCTCGACGCGTTCCAGTTGCCGTTGCGACCCGTGGGACCTTCACCGCTGCCGCGTTAGGGTGGCAGCCCACAGCAACAACCCGCCGCGCGCCCAGCGCGCTGCGGAAAGCGTACGTACTGTCCCGCACTGTCTACAGGACATGCCGGAATGCGAGGGTGGCTATGCCGCAATGCCATCCTCGGTAGGTGACGCGTGTGTTAAGTTTCGCGGCTTTTACAGGGAGGCCATCATGAAAGAACGTCAACGCCGCACCAAGATCCTCGCCACGCTCGGACCGGCGACGGATCCGCCCGGTGTGCTGGACGCCTTGTTCAAGGCGGGCGTCAACGTGGTGCGCCTCAACTTCAGCCATGGCGACCCGTCCGGCCAGGCCAAGCGCGCTGCCGAAGTGCGCGCCGCGGCCGTGCGTGTCGGTGCCGAAGTCGGCATCCTGGCCGACCTGCCGGGCCCGAAGATCCGCGTCGAACGCTTTGCCGAAGGCAAGATCAAGCTGACCACCGGCGAGCGTTTCGACTTGTTGGCCGACCCCAATGCGCCGGCCGGCGACCAGCATCAGGTCGGCGTCAGCTACCTCGGCCTGCCGCAGGACGTGGCCGCTGGCGACGTGCTGCTGCTGGACGATGGTCTGGTGCAGCTGCAGGTCACCGAGGTGCAGGGGCAGCGCATCGTCACCACCGTGCTCAACGATGGCGTGCTGTCCGATCGCAAGGGCCTGAACAAGCAGGGCGGCGGCCTGTCGCTGGGTGCGCTGACCGAGCGCGACAAGGAACTGATCGGCATCGTCGCCAAGATCGGTGTGGACTTCATCGCGGTGTCGTTCTGTCGCAACGCCGAAGACATGAATGACGCGCGCCGTATCGCCCGTCAGCACGGCTGCGATGCCGCGCTGGTGTCCAAGATCGAGCGCACCGAAGCGATCGAGAACCTGGTCGAGATCGTCGAAGCCTCCGACGTGGTGATGGTGGCGCGCGGCGATCTGGGCGTGGAAATCGGCGATGCCGAATTGCCCGGCCTGCAGAAGAAGATCATCCGCGAATCGCTGGCGCAGAACAAAGTGGTGATCACCGCCACGCAGATGCTGCAGTCGATGGTGGAAAGCCCGATCCCGACCCGCGCCGAAGTGCTCGACGTGGCCAACGCGGTCATCGACGGCACCGACGCGGTGATGCTCTCGGCCGAAACCGCGGCCGGCGCCTACCCGGTGCGTGCGGTGGAAGCGATGGCGCGCATCTGTCTGGGTGCCGAGCGCCAGTTCGAGTTCGACACCGACTTCGAAGCGGCGCAACGTAATCTGCAACGCGCCGACCAGGCGATCGCGATGGCGACCATGTTCCTGTCCGAGCACATCGGTCTGGCCGGCGTCGTTGCATTGACCGAATCCGGCGGCACGCCGCGTTACCTGTCGCGCTTCCGTTCCAACATGCCGATCTACGCCTTCACCCGTCACGATGGCGCGCGCCGCCACATGGCGATGATGCGGGGCGTGTTCCCGATCAGCTTCGACAGCCGCGGCCTGACCCCCCGCGAAGCCGCACGTGCGGCGATCCGTCTGCTGGTGGAGAACGAGCGCATGGGACCTGGCGACCGCGTGGTGTTCACCAGCGGCGAGCACATGGAAACCCATGGCGCCACCAACACGCTGCGTCTGCTGGAAGTGGGCGAAGACGGCCGCGCCAGCGGCCTGGGCGAGCTGTAACGCCGGGGACCGCGCAGCGCGTGCTTTGTCGGTCGACGCACGCGCTGCATCCACATCGTTGCGTATAAATATAAACACAGCGGCGGCCTGCGGGTCGCCGTTGTGCTGTGCGCGACATGGTCTGCATTGCGGTACGCGCCTGCAGGCGCTCGCAGCGCGAAGCACGCGCATCATGCTGCGAGCCGCGCCACATATCTGTCATGCAGGACACGTGTAATCGGTTGCAGACATTCCGTGAAGGAATGTCTGCGACTTTCGTCGCTATACTTTCGTTCTCCCCCGCAGCTGCCACAGGAACTACATGAGCATCGAACAGCTTGCCGAAACCGCCCAGGCCATGGTCGCCCCGGGCAAGGGCATCATCGCCATCGACGAATCGACCAGCACGATCGCCAAGCGTTTTGCCAGCGTCGGCATCGAGAACATCGAAGAAAACCGTCGCGCCTATCGCGAACTGCTGCTGACCACGCCCAAGCTGAGCGACTACATCTCCGGCGCGATCCTGTTCGACGAGACCATCCGTCAGAAGACCAAGGACGGCGTGCCGTTCGCCGAGTACATGACCGCCCACGGCATCATCCCGGGCATCAAGGTCGACAAGGGCGCGCAGCCGCTGGCCGGCATGCCGGGCGAGCTGGTCACCGAAGGTCTGGACGGTCTGCGCGCGCGTCTGGAGGAGTACTACACGCTGGGTGCGCGGTTCGCCAAGTGGCGTGCGGTCATCAACATCGGCGAAGACATCCCGTCAGGCACCTGCATCGAGGCCAACTCGCATGCGCTGGCGCGTTACGCTGCGCTGTGTCAGGAGCAGGGCCTGGTGCCGATGGTCGAGCCGGAAGTGATCATGGACGGCAACCACGACATCGAAACCTGCTACGAAGTCACCGAAGCCACGCTGCGTTCGCTGTTCGGTGCGCTGTATGAGCAGAATGTCGTACTCGAAGGCACCATCCTGAAGGCCTCGATGGTCATCTCCGGCAAGGGCTGCGAAGAGCAGGCCGGCGTCGAGGAGGTGGCCGAGTCCACCGTGATGTGCCTGAAGTCGACCGTGCCGGCGATCCTGCCGGGCATCGTGTTCCTGTCCGGCGGGCAGACCGACGAGCAGTCCACCGCCCACCTCAACGAGATGCACCAGCTCGGCAACCTGCCGTGGCCGCTGAGTTTTTCCTACGGCCGTGCGATGCAGCAGGCCGCACTCAAGTTGTGGGCCAAGGACATGACCGGCAACGTCGCCAAGGCGCAGCAGATCATCTATGAGCGCGCCAAGGAAAACGGCCTGGCCGCGCTGGGCAAGTGGAAGGGTTGATCGCCGTGCCGGACGCTTTGCGGCCGGATCGAACGTAGCAAAGAACGCCGGCAGCGATGCCGGCGTTTTTGTTTGCGTGGATCGCGCGGCGCCTGCACAACTGCCCAAACGCAGCGAGCGCCTCGCGGCGCTCCTCATTGCCAACCCCTGCATCGCAGGTGTCAGGCGGCAGCGGTTTCCTGCGCAGCCAGGGCCTGCTGGTAGGCCTTGAACGTTGCCTCGTTATAGGCCACCAGCACGATGTGCTTGGGCACCTTGTGCGAGCGCTGCCAGTCGCGGGTTTCGGTCACGGCGATGCGCGCGGCCTGGTACAGCGGATAGCCATAGATGCCGCAGCTGATCGCCGGGAACGCGATCGAATGCAGCATCATCTGCTCGGCCAGTTTCAACGACTGCCAGTAGCAGTTGGCCAGTTGTTCCGGCTCGTTGTGCTTGCCGTCGCGCCAGACCGGGCCGACGGTATGAAAGACATGCCGCGCCTTGAGATCGAAACCGTCGGTGATGCGGATTTCGCCGGTGGGGCAACGCACGCCCGGACGCACCTGCGGCAATGCCTCGCAGGCCTGCAGCAGGCGCGGGCCGGCAGCGCGGTGGATGGCGCCATCCACGCCGCCACCGCCCAGCAATGATTCGTTGGCGGCGTTGACGATGACGTCAACGTCGAGTTCGGTGATGTCGCCTTGCCAGACTTCGATCTTCATGGCGCGATAATTATGGGATTTGCATGAGGAACGCGTGATGGGGTATGCGTTGCGGATTGGACGCGCTATCGCCCATTCATCTCACCTGCTGCGATTGCCGGGAATGGCTGTGGCGGTCGCGATACGGCAAGCGCGCAAACACGCCGATGCGATCGATCGGCTCAATCGCCGATCAGCTGTATTCCGACGATCACGGACTTACAACCAGCGCCGCACGTACGCGCAGTAGGCGCTGTAGTGGCAGCCGAATTGGTTGTGCAGACGCGCTTCTTCGAACGGAATCACATACCGCTGCAGGGCCAGCCATGGCAGCGGCAGCAACACGACCGCCCATGGCAGGCCGAGCTGCAGGCACAGGCCGACATGGCTGATCACCAGTGCCAGGTACACCGGGCTGCGCGACATACGCGCACCTACGAATGCGCAGTGATCCGGACGTCTCTATGGCACCACGCGATTCCACGCCGAAGAAGGCCAGCGCGATGGCTGGACCGACCACCAGCAAACAGGCCGCGCTATGGGCGCGGCCTGTGCGTGCAGAACCAACCATGTGATCGGTCAGGGCAGACCGGCCAGCCAATCGTCGTCGGAGCCTTCGTTGATGTCGGCAAACAGCGGCGTGGAGAAATAGCGCTCGCCGGTATCGGGCAGCATCGCCAGCACCACCGCGCCGGGCGCCGCGCTTTCGGCCACGCGCAAGGCGGTCGCGACAGTGGCGCCGCCGGAGATACCGGTGAAGATGCCCTCTTCGGCGGCCAGGCGGCGCGCCACGCTGATCGCGTCGGTGTCTTCCACGCTCAGCACTTCGTGGGCGACCTCACGGTTGAGCACTTCCGGCACGAAGTCCGGGGTCCAGCCCTGGATCTTGTGCGGCTTCCAGTCCTGGCCTTGCAACAGCGCAGCGCCGGCCGGTTCGGTAGCGGTGATGCGCACTTCCGGGCGGGCCACGCGCAGCACTTCGCCCACGCCGGTGAGCGTGCCGCCGGTGCCCCAGCCGGTGACGAAATGGTCCAGCCGGTGGCCGGCGAAATCGCGCAGGATTTCGGCCGCAGTGGTATTGCGGTGGTAGGCCGGATTGGCCGGGTTGGCGAATTGGCTGGCCAGGAACCAGCCATGCTGCTCGGCCAGCTCCCTGGCCTTGCGCACCATGCCGCTGCCGCGCTCGGCCGCCGGGGTCAGGATCACCTTGGCGCCATAGGCGCGCATCAGCTTGCGGCGCTCGATGGAGAAGGTTTCCACCATGGTGGCGACGAACTTGTAGCCGCGCGCGGCGGCCACCATCGCCAGCGCCACGCCGGTGTTTCCGGAGGTGGCTTCGACAATGGTGTCGCCGGGCTTGAGCAGGCCCTTGGCTTCGGCATCGAGGATGATCGCCAGCGCCAGGCGGTCCTTGACCGAGCCGCCCGGATTGAACGACTCGACCTTGACGTACAGGGTCACGTGCGCGGGCGCGAGGCGATGGAGCTTGACCACCGGGGTGCGGCCGATGGTGTCGAGGATGTTGTCGTACAGGGCCATGGGGTCTCCGTCGGAATCAGGCTGCGTGGGCGAGTGTGGGCGCGTCGGGCGTTGCGATGGGTGAGTGTGGGGGCGGCTGCGCGGTCAACGGCGCTGCGCCGAACCAGTGCAGGCTGGCGGCCAGCCCGGCGACCTCGCCCAGGATCAGCAGGGCCGGGGCGCGCACGGCGTGCTGCTGCGCGGTTGCGGCCAGGCTGGCGAGCGTGCCGGTGATCACGCGTTGCTGCGGGCGCGAGCCGTTTTCCACCAGCGCGAACGGCGTGGTGGGCGCGCGGCCGGCCTGCAGCAGGCGCTGCTGGATGCCCTCCAGACCGGCCACGCCCATGTAGAAGGCCAGGGTCTGGCGTTCCTGGCCGAGCGCCTGCCAATCCAGTGTGTCCAGCGAATCCTTGCAGTGCGCGGTGATCAGCCGCAGCGATTGCGCGTGGTCGCGATGGGTGAGCGGAATGCCGGCGTAGGCGGCGCAGGCGATCGCGGCGGTGATGCCGGGAATGACCTGGAAGCCGATGCCGTGCGCGCGCAGGAATTCCAGCTCTTCGCCGCCGCGGCCGAACACGAACGGGTCGCCGCCTTTCAGCCGCACTACGCGGCGACCGGCGCGCGCATGCTCGCGCATCAGTGCGTGGATCTGTTCCTGGCGCGTGCTGTGGCCCTGGGCGGCCTTGCCGACTTCCACACGCAGCGCGTCGCGCCGGGCCAGTTGCAGGATCTGCGGGCTGACCAGGCGATCGTAGAGCAGCACATCGGCCTGGCGCAGCGCGCGCAAGGCATGCCGGGTGAGCAGGCCGGGGTCGCCGGGGCCGGCACCGACCAGGGTCACGCTGCCGGCGGAGAGCCGGCCGACCGCGGTGCGGGGCGCCGGGGACCGTGCAGGTGTTGCTGTCGAAACGGCGGGCGTGGCGTCGTGGGTGAGCAGGCGGCGTGCGCTGGCTGCGGCACGCAAGGCATCGTTGAGGTCGGGCGCGGTGCTGGCGGCGATGGTGAGCCAGACCGGTTGATCGGGCAGGTCCAGCCATGCCGGCTCGAACCGTCCCACCAGCCAATGCAGTCGCCCGGCCTGCGCCCAGCCGTGCAGTTGCGGGCTGAGCTCCGGCGCGCCCACTAATGGCAGTGCGCCGGCTTGCAGCAGTGCGGCGGTGGCGCGCTCGGCCTCGGCGCCGCCGCCGATCACCAGGACGGCACGGCCACGCAGGTCGGCGAGAAGCGGGAACACAGAGGGCACGGCCAGCGCATCGAGAAGGGAGGGCAAGACCGTAACGCCGGCATATAGCCGTCGGAAATGACTTCATACACCCTGAAAATAGCGTTCGGTTATAAGCTGGCCTGCAGAACTCCTCTACAGTCGAGTCCTTCGTGGCGCCTCGCGCTTTTTTGGATGTAAGCCCATGACGCTGACCCAACTCCGCTATCTGGTCGCCATCGCCGATGCCGAGCTCAACATCACGCTCGCTGCCGCGCGCGTGCATGCGACCCAGCCCGGTCTGTCCAAGCAGCTCAAGCAGCTGGAGGACGAACTGGGTTTTCTGTTGTTCGTGCGCAAGGGGCGCAGCCTGGATGCGGTGACGCCGGCCGGCGTGGAAGTGATCGAGCGCGCGCGCTCGGTGCTGTCGGAAGCCAACAACATCCGCACCTACGCGGCCAACCAGCGCCGCGAGAGTCAGGGCCAGCTGACCCTGACCACCACCCACACCCAGGCACGCTTCGTGCTGCCGCCGGCGGTGGCGCAGATCAAGCACGCCTATCCGCAGGTGAGCGTGCATCTGCAGCAGGCCGCCGAAAGCGCGGCGCTGGATCTGCTCAGCCAGGGCGATGCGGATATCGCGGTGGTCAGCACCGCCGGCGGCGAACCGAGCGCCGGCATCGCGGTGCCGCTGTATCGCTGGCGTCGGCTGGTGATCGTGCCGCGCGGCCATCCGCTGGATCAGGCGCGCACCGCGCCGGACATGCAGGCCTTGTCGCAGCACCCGTTGATCAGCTACGAATCCTCCACGCGGCCGGGCTCGTCGCTGCAGCGCGCGTTCGCCCAGGTCGGGCTGGAGCCGAGCATCGCGTTGACCGCGCTGGATGCGGACCTGATCAAGACCTATGTGCGTGCCGGGCTGGGCGTCGGGCTGGTGGCGGAGATGGCGGTCAGCGCCAGCGACGAGGACCTGCGCGCCTGGCCGGCACCGGCGCCGATCGCCGAGTGCATCGCCTGGGCGGTGCTGCCGCGCGACCGCGTGCTGCGCGACTACGCGTTGGATCTGGTGCACGTGCTGGCGCCGCAGATCGACAAGCGCGACCTGCGCCGCGTGCTGGACGGCAACCAGGCCCCGGCCTGGCCGCTGCCGCCGACCTGGGAATCGCTGACCCAGACCATTACCAGCTGAGCTGGCTGTCGAACACTGCAGCGCGCATCGACCACACTTGCTCACGACGTCTGCGGTGTTTGTAAGAGTGCGTCGGTCACTGAGGGGCGCTTGCAGGCGTACCGGCATGGGACACGCCGCAAGTACGTCCACGTAGCAGCTGTGCAACTGCGTCATGCCGGCGGTCAGTGTTCGGAATCGATGGCGACTGTTCGTACACTGCGATCTGCGCGGGTGTCCCGATTCTGTTGACTGCACGCGCGGTCCCCGTTCGCCACTGTGAGGCACTGCAACCGATGACCGAACCACTGCGTCCGCCACTGAGCAGACTGTGGTCGCCCGATCAGGACGGCGGCATGTCGTTGCAATTGTCGGCCAGTGTCGAGGGACGTGAGCACGCAGTCCTGACGGTGCTGGCCGATTCCCAGGACGAATCGTTATGGGTGGCAGTGCAAGTGAGCGGCACCCAGGTGCAGATTCCGCTGGCGGTGCTGCGCCAGCTGTTGGAGGTGGCGGCAGAAGAGGTGCATTCGGCCGACTGGTTCGCACGCCAGGATGCGGCCGATTCCGAGGGTTGAGGCGGTCATGATGATCCGCGACAGCGCATCAGAATGCTGCGCCGCAGCGCCCGCTTGGCGCGAAAAACCATCGTGTCATCAATCGCCTGCCTAAGCGTTCGCACTGACCGGACTGCGCGCTGTCAGTGATTCTGCTTACAGGTGTCAGAGTGGCAGCGGCGGTGTGGTCTGGCCGCATCAAGTTGGGCGCTGCGCTGTCGCAAATGCTTATAGCAACCATGACGCGGCACTGTCGGACGTCTAGGGGTGGGCGGCGCTGGCCCGTCGATGCGGTACATCGCATGGCCGGTCTGTTTGTCGGTGTCGTCAAGCGGTTGCTGGCGCTGTCGCATCGGCACTGTGCGAGGCTGCGCAATGGGGCGACTGGCGTACCCGGGCCCCTGGGGGAGAACTGGCGTGCTTGGCGGCGGATCCGGGCCGGGAGCCCGGGTCCGCCTTTTTTGCGGTATCGGCCGGGCGGGAGGTGCCGGTCTGCGCAGCGCTGGCAAGCCAGCGCACTCTGCTGCGCGGGGGCGGCGGTCTGGCGCGGCGCTGCCGAGCGCCGTTGTCAGGCCAGCGGGATGCGTACCGCAAAGCAAGTGCCGCCGCTCGGGCGTGGGCGCACATCCACTTCGCAACCCAGGGTCTCGGCGGTGCGGTGCACGATCCACAGACCGATGCCCAGCCCGTCGCTGCGCGGGTCGGCCTGGCGGAAGGCCTGGAACACCTGGTCGGGGTTGTCCAGGTTCAGGCCGATGCCGCTGTCGATGATTTCCACCACCGCATGGCCGGGGCGACGCCGGACGCCGACCAGCACGCGCCCGCGTTCGGTGTACTTGACCGCATTGCCGATCAGATTGCCGAGCAAGGTGGTCAGCAGCGTGGGATGGCTGCGCACGCGTAGCGAGGTGGGCACATGGCGCAAGGCCAGGCACTTGTCGATCGCCGGTTGCCGCCACACGCCGAGCACCGCATGCAGCACATCTTCCAGCGCCAGCGGCTGCAGATCCGGCGTAACGGTCTCGCTGGCGGCCGCCAGGGTGGCCAGCTCGTCGAGGTTGCGCGCCACCAGATTGATCGCATCGCGCGCGGTGACCAGGGTCGGGATGGAATCGACATTGGCATGCCGGCGCATCTTGTCGATGGCGTAGGCGGCGGTGCGCAGAGGGGTCTTCAGGTCGTGCCCGGCGATTGCCATCAAGCGACTGCGGTAGCGGTCGGATTCTTCGGCCACCTGCAGCGCGCGGCGCAGTTCCAGCTGCGCCATGGTCTGGCGCGCGAGTGCGCGCAGCGCATCGACCTGCTCGGTGCTGAGCTGGCGCGGCTGGCGGTCGAGCACGCAGACGGTGCCCAGCGGGAGGCCTTCGCTGGTCTTGAGTACGGCGCCGGCATAGAAATGCAGCGGCGCCTCGCCGGTCACCAGCGGATTGCGCGCGAAGCGCACATCCTCGCGCGTGTCCGGGACCACCAGCACGTCGCTATCGAGCAGCGCATGCGCGCACATCGACTTGAACAGCGGCGTTTCGCGCTCGCCCATGCCGAGCTCGCTCTTGAACCACTGACGGTCGGCATCCACCAGGCTGATCAGCGCGATCGGGGTCTGGCAGATGATCGAGGCCAGCCTGGTGATGTCCTCGAAGGCGGCCTCGCGCGGCGTATCGAGAATGCTGTAACTGCGCAGCGCCTGAAGGCGCAACGCTTCGCTCGGTGGCTTGGCAGCGCAAGGAAGGGGCTCGGCCGCTGGATCGGACAGGACGGTGCTCATGCGCGCGCAGGGAGGAGGGGTGACGTATAAGCATAGGGCATGCAAGGGGCTGCCATGTGTGCGCTGTCACGTCCACTGCCGGAACTGTGATTGCCGACCTCGACAACGGCGGTGCGTCGACTCTTCATGACTGCGCCTGCAACTGCGCGTCGGCGAGGTTCGGGATCGGGTCGGCAGCTCCCGCCAGTGGCCATTCCGGTGGCAAGGCGACCGATGCTGGCGGGTGCGACATGCGGTCGCGCACCGGCCGCCACCATCGCCCCGCGGCATGTGGCGGCTTACACTCGCGCAATGCGTTTTCTCTCTCGCCAGCATTGCCTGTACCTGCTTGCCTGTCTGGCGGTGATGCTGATGCTGGTGGCGCCGCTGATCAGCCGTTGGAGCCAGGCGCCGTCGGTCGAGCCGATGTGCATGAGCGGGCCGGCGCGGGACGCGGGCGGTTCGCTGCATGCGGGCCACCAGGCCATGCCGGCGCAGACGGCCGCGCATCAGCACGACGCCGCTGCATCGCCAGCCAAGCCGTATACCGGCGAACACGCCGGTGCGCACGGCGAAGCCTGCGATTACTGCGTGCTGGCCGCGCGCCTGCTGCCGTGGCTGGCGCTGTTGGTGTTGTGCCTGCTGCAACTGCGGCAGGCGCCAGCGCCGGTGCACTGGCAGGCACGCGCAGCATCGATGGTGCGATGGGCCGCACTCGGGGCACGTGGGCCACCGCTGCACGCGTGAGTCTTGGCCCCATTGCGGGCGTCCGTTGCGGTGTAGCGATTGCGTGCCCGATCTTCTGGCACGCCTGCATGCAGCTGCGTGGACGATCCGTTTTCCTGAAGTGATGCCTGTGCCCGCTGCCATGCCGCGGCGCACGGCGGTGTTGCCGTGCCGGCACGGCGAAGGGTTGGTCATGCGGTTGCGATTATTGAAAACGCTGTGGTACGCGCCATCGTTGGCGCTGGTGTGGGGACCTGCCTGCAATGTGCAGGCGCAGGATGCGGCATTGACCCTGGGCAAGGTGCAGGTGAGCGCGCAGCCCGAGCGCAGCCCGAGCACGGCACGCGTGCTGAGTTCGGTGGATGTGATCGATGGCGAGCTGCTGCACGATCAACACGTGGACTACAGCTGGGAACTGCTGATGCGCGCGCCGGGTGTGCAGGTCACCCAGTTCCGCATGGGCACCGACGCGGGGCGGTTCTCGTTCCGTGGTTTCAACGGCGAGGGGCGGATCAATGCGGTGAAGCTGCTGATCGACGGCATCCCCAGCAACGACAACGCCGGCGGCATGCCGTATCTGGATGCGGTGTTTGCGCAGGACATCAGCGCGATCGAGATCGTGCGCGGCACCAACGACGCGCGCTACGGTTTGCATGCGATCGCCGGCAGCGTGGACGTGCTGACCCGTAGCGGCGGCAACGATGGCCGCCTGAGCGTGACGGCGGGTAGTTTCGGTGCGCGCGAGGTGCAGCTGGGCAAGGGCTTCGAACATGGCGCCTGGAGCCAGAACTATGTGCTGGCCTGGCGCGACTCCGATGGCTATCGCGAGCATGCCGACGCGCGCAAACGCAGCGTGGCCGGCAAGTGGTTCTATACCGACCCCGATGGCGGCTTCCGCGCCGGGCTCAGCACGCGTTACTACGACAATCACGCGCTGGAAGCCGGTTATCTGGATGCGGCCAGCGCACGCGCGGCGCCACGCAGTTCGCCGGCTTATGCGCAGGAAGATCGCAGCGAACGTCAGCTGCGGCAGACCGCGTTGCACGCGGACGGCACGCTGGGCGCCGCTGCGCAGTGGAGCGCCAAGGCCTACCAGAACGACTACCGCAACCGGCGCTGGGTGCGCTTTTCTGCAGCCGGCCTGCAGCAGCAACGCGATACCGACGAAACCCATCGCGGCCTGCTGTTGCGCGGCAACTGGCAGCCCGATTGGGGCATGCTGGCGGCCAATCTCGAAGCCGGCGTGGACGCGCAGTGGCAGGACAATCAGGCGCAGCGTTACCGCACCGTGGCACGGGTGCGCGGCGCGCAATTGCGCGATTGGAATGACGACCTGCGCACGCACGGGGCCTACGTACAGGCGGTGCTGACCCCGGTCGAGCGGCTGCAGCTGGTGCCGGGCTATCGCATCGACCGCGTCGCTGGCGACCTGCACGACGTGCGTGCCGGCATCTACGCACCGACCTACGACTACGGCACCATCAAGCAGCCCAAGTTCAGTGCCAGCTACCGGCTGGCCGGGCAGAGCAGCGTGTACGCCAACTGGGGGCGCACCTTCCAGATCGGCAGCGGCGACGGTGCATATCGGCGCCAGCCGGCAAATCTGGGCCCGTCGATCAATGACGGCTGGGAGGCCGGCTTCAAGTTCGCGCCATCGGCGTTGATGGACGGCCGCCTGGCGTATTGGGAGCAACGCGCCTCCGGCGAAGTCGCCACCATCCTGGGCGTCAATGGCGTGGCCGGTGTCGGCGATGTGGCCAATGTCGGGCGCACGCTGCGGCGCGGCTGGGATGCGCAATTGAACCTGCAGCCGGCCGAACACTGGCGGGCCTGGATGGCGTATTCGCGGCAAAAGGCCAGCATCGCCACGCCCGATCCGAGTGCGCCGGCCACGCGCGGCAAGGAGATCGAGAACGTGCCGCACTGGCTGGCCACCGCCGGGCTGGAGTGGCAGCTCACTGCGGCCGTGCAGCTGAGCGCCTGGGGCAATGCGCAAGGCGATTATTATCTGGAGCGCAGCAACACGCTGGGCCGCACCGGTGGCTATGCCCTGCTCAATCTGGGCGCGCGCTGGAATGTGGATGCGCGCAACGCGCTCAGCCTGCAGCTGCGCAATGTCACCGATCGCGCATACGTGTATGCGTGGTACGACACGGGCAGTTTCGGCTATTCGCCGGGCGATGGACGTGCGCTGTCGCTGTCGTGGGATTGGAGCTTCTGATGCGCGCAATCACAGTGGATGACAGCGTCGCCGCTCCGCGCCGGGACGGCCGCTGGCGCTTCTATCGCGCGGTGTGGCGCTGGCATTTCTATGCCGGTTTGCTGGTGCTGCCCTCCATCGTCTGGCTGGCGCTGACCGGCGCGGCGTTTCTGTACCAGGATGCGATCGACCGCAGCGTGCACCACGGGTTGAAGGTGGTGCCGATGGGCGAGGTGCGGGTGTCTGCGCAACGCCTGGTCGATGCGGTGCAGCACAGGTACGGCGGTACGTTGTTTCGTTACACCACGCCCAGTCGCGCCGATGCCAGTGCCGAGATCGGCTTGGTAGACACGCACGGTGTGCGGCAGGTGGTGTATGTCGACCCGTATGGCGCACGCGTGCTCGGCGCGCTGCCCGAGCATGGCACGCTGGCCTGGACGATCCGTCGGCTGCACAGTCTCGCATTGGTCGGGCCGTTTGCGCGCGGGTTGATCGAAATGGCGGCCGGCTGGGCGATCGTGTTGGTGCTGACCGGTGTGTATCTGTGGTGGCCGCGCGGGCGCGGCGGCGGGGTGGTCAGCGTGCGCGGCAAGCCGGCGCAGCGGCTGTTCTGGCGCGATCTGCATGCGGTCGCAGGTGCGAGCGTCGGTGCGGCGTTGCTGTTCCTGGCGCTGACCGGGATGCCGTGGTCGTGGCTGTGGGGCGCGCAGGTCAATCGCTGGGTCAATGGGCAGGATTTCGGGTATCCGGCCGGTCTGCGGGTGCAGCAGCCGATGTCGCAACAGCGCTTGTCCGAGACGACCGATCCGGCGTGGTCGTTGCGGCAGGCGCGCATGCCGGCGTCTGTCGTGCCTGGGCGTGGAGCTATGGGGGTGGGTGAGGGTTTGCATGACGGGCGGGTGGGCGTGACGCGGGCGTATGCGGTGCGTGCGGTCGACCCTGATCCTGCGGAACACACAGAACACACAGAACACTCCGAACACCCCAGCCAGTCAGAACATGCAGTCCAGCCGGAACATGCAGCCCACAGTGGCACGGGCAGTGTCGCTGCGCCCGGTCATGGTGCGATAGGGTTGGATGCGGCGATGGCGCGCTTCGATGCGCTCGGCATCGCGCCGGGCTATAGCGTCTCGCCACCGCGTGGCGCCGCCGGGGTGTATACCGCCTCGGTGTATCCGGCCGACCTGCAGCGCCAGCGCGTGATCCATCTGGATCAGTACAGCGGCGCGGTGCTGCTGGACATGCGCTATCGCGATTACGGGCCGGTCGGGCGCGCGCTGGAATGGGGCATCAACGTGCATCTGGGCCAGCAATACGGCACGGCCAATCAGGTGATCCTGTTGCTGGCGTGCGTGGCGATCGTGCTGCTGTGCGTGAGCGCGGCGGTGATGTGGTGGAAGCGTCGCCCGGTCGGCGGCCTGGGCGTGCCGCCTCTGCCGGCAGATCCGCACACGCTGCGCGGTCTGATGGTCCTGCTGGTGATCTGCGGGCTGATCTTCCCGCTGGTCGGCGTGTCGCTGTTGCTGATGTGGCTGCTGGATCGTTACTGGATGCAGCGCAATCAGACACGTCTTCCCGCGCCATGAGGACTTGCACGCCACCTCAATGCGCTGCGGCCTCGCCGAGGCAGCGACGCGCTCGGCGGTGCGTTCACCGGGAAACTCGACGCGTCGTGGCGCATGCAAGCTTCGTAACGGGCGCGCACCGCGCTGCGCTCAGATGTTCTCGTGGATGCCGCACTCGCGCTTCAAGCCGAAGAAGCGCGTGTCTTCTTCGCGCATGCCCGGTTCCCAGCGGCGCGTGGTGTGGAAGTCGCCGATGGACACGTAGCCTTGTTCCCACAGCGGGTGATACGGCAGATCGTGCGCCTGCAGGTATTGCCACACGTCGCGGTCGGTCCAGTCGGCGATCGGACTGACTTTGTAGCGCTCGCCGCGCTTTTGCACGATCGGCGTCTGTGCGCGTCCGCCGGACTGGCTGCGGCGCAGGCCGGTGAACCAGGTGCCCACGTCGAGCTCGTCCAGTGCGCGCCGCATCGGCTCGACCTTGCGCAGGTTGTTGTACTGGTCGATGCCGACCATGCCCTGTTCCCACAGGCGGCCGTGGCGCGCTTCCATCCAGGCACGGCTGACCAGCGGGCGATACACCTTGAGGTTGAGCTTGAGCCGGTCGGCCAGCGCGTCGGCAAACCGGTAGGTTTCCGGAAAGAGGTAGCCGGTATCGATCAGGATCACCGGAATGTCCGGGCGCTGCTGGGTGAGCAGGTGCAGCGTGACCGCCGACTGCGCGCCGAAACTGGACGACAGCGCCGCCTCCCGTGGGCCGTGTTGCAGTGCCCAGGCCACGCGCGCGTCGGCGCGCAGGCCTTCCAGTTGCGCGTTGAGCGCGTCCAGGTCGTCCAGCGCGGACGCAGTGATCGATGCAGCAGGCAGCGCGGTCATGCGAGCAATTCCAGGTCGAGGTGACGGTGTGTGGGGTAGGGCGGCAGGGCGATCAGGCCGCTGCGATGCAGGAAGTCGCCGAAGCCTTCGTCGCCGGCCTGGTCGCGTTCGGCCGCATAGCGCGCCAGCAGCGGTTCGAGCGCGGCGAGGATGTCGGCCTCGGTGATGTTTTCGCGGTACAGCGTGTTCAAGCGCTGGCCACGGCGATCGCCGCCCAGCATCAGGTTGTAGCGGCCCGGTGCCTTGCCCACCAGCGCGATCTCGGCCAGATACGGGCGCGAGCAGCCATTTGGGCAGCCGGACAGACGCAGCACGATCGGGGTATCGGCCAGTCCGTGTCGCTCCAGCAACGGCTGCAAGGCCGCGCTGAAGTCGGGAAGGTAGCGTTCGGCCTCGGCCATCGCCAGGCCGCAGGTCGGCAGCGCCACGCAGGCCATTGCGCCGCGAGCCAGTGCGGTGGGCGCGCGATTGCCGGCATCCAGACCGTATTGCGCGACCAGGGCATCGACGCGTGCGCGCTCGCTGGCCAGCACGCCGGCGATGACCAGGTTCTGATTGGGCGTCATGCGGAACTGGCCGACGTTCAATTGCGCAATCGCCCGCAGGCCGCTCAGATGCGCAGCAGTGTCGGAATCGGCGATGCGCCCGGCAGGCAAGGCCAGGGTCAGGTGCGACAGGCCGTCGTCGCCCTCGACCCAGCCGTAGCGATCGCCGTTGTGCTCGAACGCGAACGGCCTTGCAGGTTGCAGCGCAAAGCCGGCACGGCGTTCGATCTCGGCCACGATGGTGTCCAGGCCGTGATCGTCGATGGTGTACTTGAAGCGCGCGCGCTTGCGCACCGCACGGTTGCCGAAGTCGCGCTGGGTGGTGACCACGGCGGTGGCCACCTCCAGCAACTGGTCGCGGGTGACGAACCCGATGACATTGGCCACGCGCGGCCAGGTTTCCGCATCGCTGTGGCTGGCGCCCATACCGCCGCCGATGCTGACGTTATAGCCGAGCAACTCGCCCTCGCGCAGGATCGCGATGAAGCCCAGATCGTTGGCGAACACGTCCACATCGTTGAGCGGCGGCGCGGCGAAACCGATCTTGAACTTGCGCGGCAGATAGCGGTCGCCGTAGATCGGTTCTTCTTCGTTGCCGGAGCCGGATACGCGCTCTTCGTCCAGCCAGATCTCGTAATACGCCCGCGTGTTCGGCAACAGATGCTCTGACACCCGCGCGGCATCGGCATACAGCGTGGCATGCGCCTGCGACAGCAGCGGATTGGCGGCGACCTGCACGTTGCGATTGACATCGCCGCAGGCGGCCAGCGTGTCGATCAAGGTGGCGTTGATCGCCTGCATGGTCGCCTTGAGTTCGCGCTTGATCACGCCATGGAACTGGAACGCCTGGCGCGTGGTGATGCGCAGCGAATGATTGGCGTACCGCGTGGCAATGCCATCCAGCGCCAGCCACTGCGTGGGCGAAATCACCCCGCCCGGCGTGCGCGTACGGATCATGAACTGGTATGCCGGTTCGAGCTTTTGCCGACGCCGCTCATCGCGGATGTCGCGATCGTCCTGCTGGTAGCTGCCGTGGTACTTGATCAGGGTCTGATCGTCCTCGCGCAGGGCCCCGGTCACCGCATCGGCCAGGCTCTGTTCCAGCGACCCGCGCAGACGGCGACTTTCGGATTTGATGTCTTCGACGGAATGGGTCATGGGAATCGGGAGTCGGGAATGGGGAATCGTAAGAAGCGGCTTGGTCTGCCGGGAGAATTTAGTTGCGGACTGTACCGATTCCCGATTCCCCACTCCCGATTCCCGGCGCTAATAAACATCGCGTGCATATCGCCCCTCCACTTGCAGCTGGGTGAGATAGGCCGCGGCGGCTTCCGCGTCCAGGGCGCCGTGGGTGGCGACGATGTCGAGCAGGGCGGCGTGCACGTCCTTGCCCATGCCGATGGCGCCGCACACGTACAGATGCGCGCCGCCCTGCAGCCAGGCATAGACCTCGGCGCCGCGCGCGCGCAGGCGCTGCTGCACGTAGATCTTTTCGGCCTGGTCGCGTGAGAACGCGACTTCCAGTGCGTGCAGTTCGCCGCGCTGCAAGGCCTGCTGCCATTCGGCCTGATACAGGAAATCGGTATTGAAATGCTGGGCGCCGAAGAACAGCCAGTTGCGGCCCCTGGCGCCGGTTTCGGCGCGTTCCTGCACGAAGCCGCGGAACGGTGCCACGCCGGTGCCCGGGCCGATCATCAAAATGTCGCGATCGGGGTCGGCCGGCACCCGGAAGCGCTCGTTCGGCTCGATGTAGACCGGGGCGGTGTCGCCTTCGCGCAGTGCGGCAAGAAAGCCGCTGGCTGAGCCCAGGTGCGCATGCCCGTGCGCCTGGTAGGTGAGTTCGTCCACCACCAGATGCACCTCCTCGCCCACACGCTTGCGGCTGGAGGCGATCGAGTACAGGCGCGGTGTGAGTGGACGCAGCGCGGCCAGCAGGCCGGCATGGTCCCAATCCGCCGGCCAGCGTCGCAGCACGTCGATCAGCTGGTGATCGGCGAGCAATGACGCCAGGCCGGCGGTCTGGGTCGGGGTGAGCAGCGCTTGCAGCTCGTCGGCGCGCGCACGCTCGGCATGTGCGGCCAGCAGCGGCCGCGACAGCTTGGTCAGTTCGCGCCGGGTGGCCAGCCACTCGTGCAAGGCCAGCGTCTCTTCGCCGACGGTGACCGCGGCATGACCATCCAGGCGCAGCGTCTGCAGCACCGCATCCACCAGCGCGGGCGGATTGCGATGGCGGATCCCCAGCGCATCGCCGGGCTCGTAGCTCAACCCGCTGCCTTCCAGCGAAAATTCCAGATGGCGCACGCGCTTGCCCGGCAAGGCGTATACGCGGAACTGCGGGCCCTTGAAGTCGCGCCCGCTGACAATCTGGTTGGCCAGCAATTCGGCAGGGAAGGGCTGCTGATGCGACCACACCGGCGCGGCCGCACTGCTGCGCAACGGCGTGATGGTGGCCGATGGCGGGCCGCTCCTGAGCTGTTCGCGTGCGTGCTTGAGCGCTTGCGCGCGCCACGGCGCAGCGACGCTGTCGATATCCAGATCGGCTTCGCCGCGCGGCTGCACGCGGCTGCCGCCAAGTTCGGCCAGGCGGTCGTCGATGCGGCGGGCGATGCCGCAGAATTCCGCGTAACTGGAATCGCCCAGGCCCAGCACCGCGTACTTGAGCTCGGGCAGCTTGGGCGCGCGGCGGCTGGCCAGGAATTCCACCAGCCCGATCGCATCGTCCGGTGGGTCGCCTTCGCCCTGGGTGCTGATGACCACGTAGAGCAGCCGCTCGCTGGCCAGTTCGCGGGTGGGGTACTGGTCGGCGCGCAGCAGGCGCACGCTCAGGCCGGCGGCCTCGGCCTCGGCCGCCAGCCGCTCGGCTTCGCGGCGGGCATTGCCGGTCTGGCTGCCGTACAGCACGGTCAGGCGCTGGCTTTCCTGCGGGTGCGCGTGCAGCTGGCCGCCTGGCAACACCGCCAACGAGCGCGGCGGCTGGCCTTGTGCCAGCCCGGCGGTGTAACCGGACAGCCACCACAGCGATGCGGCATCCAGGCCGTCGACCAACCGTTCCAGTAGCGCCTTGCGCTCGTCGGGCAAGGGGCTGGGCGGTAGCGCGGAACTGGCGGCGGTCATTCGGATCCAGGGCGGTTGATGAGACCAGCGATGTTAGGGATGCGTTGCCGCGGCCAGAAAGGATGAGCCGTTATCGCGTTATGCCGGCCGCTTATTTGGGTGCGGGCGGCCGGCGCCACACACTGCGGCGCCTTGCCCTACCATCGGCTGGTCTGCCCCGCCGACGCCCACGACACCCCGATGACCCTGTTGCCCCTGTCACACCTGGATCGGCTCGAGGCCGAAAGCATCCATATCCTGCGCGAGGTCGCCGCCGAATTCCGGGCCCCGGTGATGCTGTATTCGGTGGGCAAGGACAGCTCGGTGCTGCTGCACCTGCTGCTCAAGGCCTTCGCGCCGTCGCCGCCACCGATTCCGTTACTGCATGTGGACACGCGCTGGAAGTTCGGCGAGATGATCGCCTTCCGCGACCGCCGCGCGGCCGAGACCGGCGTGGACCTGCGCGTGCACATCAATCCCGACGGTATCGCCCAGGACGTCGGCCCGATCAGCCACGGTGCGGCGGTACATACCGACATCATGAAGACCCAGGGCCTGAAGCAGGCGCTGGAGCAGGGCGGTTTCGATGCGGCGATCGGCGGGGCACGCCGCGACGAGGAGAAATCGCGCGCCAAGGAGCGCGTGTTCTCGTTCCGCAACGCACGTCATCGCTGGGACCCCAAGAACCAGCGCCCGGAGTTGTGGAATCTCTACAACGCGCGCACCAAACCCGGCGAAAGCGTGCGCGTGTTTCCGCTGTCCAACTGGACCGAGCTGGATATCTGGCTGTACATCTACCGCGAACGGATACCGGTGGTGCCGCTGTACTTCGCCGCGCCGCGCCCGGTGGTGGAGCGCGACGGCGCCTGGATCATGGTCGACGACGACCGCCTGCCGCTGCGCGATGGCGAGACGCCGCAACTGCGCTCGGTGCGCTTCCGCACGCTGGGCTGCTATCCGCTGACCGGCGCGATCGAATCGAGGGCAGACACGCTGGAAGCGGTGATCGCCGAAATGCTGGTCAGCACCAGCTCCGAACGCCAGGGCCGCATGATCGACCATGCGCCCGGTGCGTCGATGGAACAGAAGAAGCTTGAGGGGTATTTTTGATGGGCAGGGAATCGGGAGTCGGGAATGGAGAATCGGAACAGCAGCTCGCTGCAAACGTCGCGACGCAGGAAGACGCCTTTGCGATTCCCGATTCCCCACTCCCGAATCCCGGCGCCATCGGCGCCTACCTGCATCAACACGAATCAAAGCCGCTGCTGCGCTTCATTACCTGCGGCAGCGTGGACGATGGCAAGAGCACGCTGATCGGGCGGTTGTTGTACGACAGCAAGCGGCTGTTCGACGATCAGCTTGCCGCGCTGGAGAGCGATAGCCGGCGGCATGGCACGCAGGGCGAGGGTATCGACTATGCGTTGCTGATGGATGGGCTGGCCGCCGAGCGGGAGCAGGGCATCACCATCGATGTGGCGTACCGTTACTTCGATACCGACCAGCGCAAGTTCATCGTCGCCGACTGCCCCGGGCATGAGCAGTACACGCGCAACATGGCCACCGGCGCATCCACTGCCGATGTCGCGGTGGTGCTGGTGGATGCGCGCAAGGGACTGTTGGCGCAGACGCGCCGGCACAGTTACATCGTGTCGTTGCTGGGTATCGGCCACGTGGTGCTGGCGGTCAACAAGATGGATCTGGTGGACTACGACGCGCAGGTGTTTTCCGACATCGCCGAGGGCTATCGCGCGCTGGCCGCGCAGCTGGGCATCGCCGATGTGCAGTGCATTCCGTTGTCGGCACTGGCTGGCGACAATCTGTCCAGCGCCTCGACGCGGATGCCGTGGTACCGCGGCCCGCATCTGTTGCAGCACCTTGAAAGCGTGCAGTTGGAAGCGCCGGAAGCCGGCAGCGGCTTCCGGCTGCCGGTGCAGTGGGTCAATCGCCCCCACCAGCACTTTCGTGGCTACGCCGGCACCATCGCGGCCGGGCAGGTGCGGGTGGGCGATGCCGTGGTGGTGGTGCCATCCGGGCGCCGCACGCAGGTGGCATCGGTGCTGGATGCCAACGGCGAGGTGGGCAGCGCACGCGCCGGTCAGGCGGTCACGCTGACCTTGCGCGAGGAGATCGACATCAGCCGCGGCGATATCATCGCCGCCGTCGACGACCCGCCGGAAGTGGCCGACCAGTTCGCCGCGCATCTGCTGTGGATGGACGATGCCGCCTTGCTGCCGGGCCGCCCGTACTGGCTCAAGATCGGCACGCGTAACGTCACCGCGAGCATCAGCGAGATCAAGCACAAGGTCGATGTGAACACGCAGGAGCGGCTGGCCGCCAAGCGGCTGGAGCTCAATGAGGTGGGCTACTGCAATCTGGCGCTGGACGAGCCGATCGCGTTCGCGCCGTATGCGCGCAACCGCGTACTGGGCGGCTTCATCCTGGTCGATCGGCAGAGCAATGCCACGGTGGCCGCCGGCACGCTGGAGTTTGCGCTACGCCGCGCCGGCAACGTGCACTGGCAACATCTGGACGTCGATCGCGCCGCGCGTGCGCGCATCAAGGGCCAAGCGCCGCGCGTGCTGTGGTTCACCGGCTTGTCGGGCGCGGGCAAATCCACTGTCGCCAATCTGGTCGACAAGCGGCTGCATGCGCTGGGCTATCACACCTTCATCCTGGACGGCGACAACGTGCGCCACGGGCTCAACCGCGATCTGGGCTTCACCGACGAAGACCGCGTGGAAAACATCCGCCGCGTGGCCGAGGTGGCACGCCTGATGGCCGATGCCGGCCTGATCGTGCTGGTGAGCTTCATCTCGCCGTTCCGTGCCGAGCGGCAACTGGCGCGCGAGCGGTTCGACGACGGGCAATTCGTCGAGGTGTTCGTGGACGTGCCGCTTGCGGTCGCCGAGGCGCGCGATGTGAAGGGGCTGTACCGCAAGGCGCGGGCCGGGCAGATTCCCAACTTCACCGGCATCGATTCGCCCTACGAGGCACCGGAGGCGCCGGAGGTCCATCTTCACGCCGATGGTGAGAACGTAGAGGCGCTGGCACGTCATGTGCTCGAGTTTCTCGAATTGGAACGTTGACCAGCGCATCGCGCCGACGACAGCAAGGGTCTTTGGTCATGGTGCAAAGCACGCCCCTTCTGTCAACTCCATGGCGGCTAGGTCGTTAAACTTTCGACGTACCCCGCCAGGATGTTCTGATGCTTGTTCGACCCAGCGCGCGTTTCGGCGCAGCGCTCTTGTTGGCCGTCGTGCTGGCCGGTTGTAGCCGTCAGGCCGCCGCGCCTGCCGCCGCCAAACCCATCCCGGTGGCTGTGCAGGCGGTGACCACCCAGCCCTGGAACTCGACCGTGCAGTCGATCGCCACCGTGCGCGCGCGCGAATCGGTGGCGCTGACCGCGGCGGTCAGCGATGTGGTGGAGCAGGTCAATTTCGACAGTGGCGACGAGGTCGAGGCCGGGCAGCTGCTGCTGCGCCTGCGCGGCAATTCGCAGCAGGCGGCGCTGACCGCCGCCCAGGCCACCTTCGAAGAAACCGATCAGCTGTACCGGCGCCAGTTGAGTCTGGTTGGTCAGCAGCTGGTGGCCAAATCCACCGTCGATACGCAGCGCGCGCTGCGCGATGCGGCGCAGGCGCGCGTGCAGCAGATGCGCGCGGAGATCACCGACCGCGAAGTGCGCGCGCCGTTCTCTGGCGTGCTCGGCATCCGCCAGATCAGCCCGGGCTCGTTGATCACCTCCAGCACGGTGATCGCCACGCTGGACGATGTGGCGCGCATGTACGTGGACTTCCAGGTGCCGGAGTCGCAGTTCGGCCTGGTGCAGCTCGGCAATACCGTCGATGGCACCGCGGCGGCGTACCCGGGCCAGCAGTTCGAAGGTGTGGTGGCGGCGATCGATTCGCGCATCGACGAGACCACCCGTTCGGTGACGGTGCGGGCGGATTTCCCCAACGGCGATCGCCGCCTGCGCCCGGGCATGTTGCTGGATGTGCGCCTGTTCCAGCCGGCGCGACAGGCGATGGTGATCCCGGAGATTGCGGTGGTGCAGGTGGGGCGCGAGTCCTACGTGTTCCGGGTCAAACCCGACAGCAGCGTGGAGCGCGCCGACGTGCGCCTGGGCGAGCGCCGTGACGGCAAGGTGGAAATTCTCGACGGGGTCAAGGCCGGTGAGCGCATCGTGGTGGACGGCACCGGCAAGTTGCGTCCGGGCCTGAAGGTGGTCGATCAGGCCGCGCCCGTGCCCGCATCGATACCGGCAGCGGCGCGCCCGCAGGCAGCCCGATGAAACTCTCCGACCTGTCCATTACCCGCCCGGTGATGGCGGTGGTGATGAGCCTGCTGCTGATCGTGCTGGGGGTGATGTCGTTCACCCGGCTCACATTGCGCGAGTTGCCGGCGATCGACCCGCCGATCGTGTCGGTGGATGTGGAATACACCGGCGCCTCGGCCGCGGTGGTGGAAAGCCGCATCACGCAGGTACTGGAAGATGCGCTGGCCGGCATCGAAGGGATCGAGACCATCGAGGCGCGCAGCCGCAATGGTTCTTCCGATATCAGTATCGAATTCGTGCAGTCGCGCGATGTGGAAGCCGCCGCCAACGACGTGCGCGATGCGGTCAGCCGTGTCTCCGACCGCATGCCCGACCAGGCGCGGCCGCCGGAGATTTCCAAGGTCGAGGCCGACGCCGACCCCATCCTCTGGCTCAACATGAGCTCCAGCACGATGGACACGCTGCAGCTGTCCGACTACGCCGAGCGCTATGTGGTGGACCGCTTCTCCAGCCTGGACGGCGTGGCGCAGGTGCGTATCGGCGGGCGCCAGCGCTATGCAATGCGCATCTGGCTGGACCGCGATCAACTGGCCGCGCGCGAACTCACCGTGGCCGATGTGGAAGCGGCGCTGCAGAACGAGAACGTGGAGCTGCCGGCCGGCAGCATCGAATCGGCGCAGCGCGATTTCACCTTGCGCGTGGAGCGCAGTTATCTCAAGCCCGAGGACTTCGCCAAGCTGCCGCTCAGCAAGGGCGAGGGCGGCTATGTGGTGCGTCTGGGCGACGTAGCCAGGGTCGAGCTGACCTCAGCCGAGCGACGCGCCTATTTCCAGAGCAACGGCGTGCCCAATGTGGGCCTGGGTATCGTACGCAACTCCACCGCCAACGCGTTGGACGTTGCACGCGCGGCGCGCGCGCAGGCCGAGGAAGTGCAGAAATCGCTGCCGCAGGGCACCAACATCTTCGTCGCCTTCGACACCACGACCTTCATCGATGCGGCGGTGGAGCGCGTGTATCACACGCTGATCGAAGCGGTGGTGCTGGTGCTGGTGGTGATCTGGGTGTTTCTGGGCAGCGCACGCGCGGCCCTGATTCCCGCAGTGACGGTGCCGGTATGTCTGATCGCTGCATTCATCGCGCTGTACGCGTTCGATTTTTCGATCAACCTGCTGACCTTGCTTGCGCTGGTGCTGTGTATCGGCCTGGTGGTGGACGATGCCATCGTGGTGGTGGAGAACATCCAGCGCCGCATCGATCTTGGCGAGCCGCCATTGGTGGCCGCCAAGCGCGGTACCGGCCAGGTCGCCTTCGCGGTGATCGCCACCACTGCGGTGCTGGTGGCGGTGTTCCTGCCGGTGGGCTTTCTGGAAGGTAATACCGGGCGCCTGTTCCGCGAGCTGGCGGTGGCATTGGCGGCGGCGGTAGCGATTTCGGCTTTCGTGGCGCTGACGCTGACGCCGATGATGTCGTCCAAGCTGTTGCGCTCGCATGCGCAGGCCAGACCCAATCGCTTCCATCGCTGGTTCGACGGCCGCATGCAGGCGGTGTCCGGTGCGTACGGACGCTCGCTGCAGCGGCATGTGCATCGCACCTGGATCTTCGCGCTGCTGATGCTGTTGGCGCTGGGTGCCAGCGCGTGGTTGATGAGCCGGATTCCCTCCGAGCTGGCACCGGCCGAAGATCGCGGCAATTTCCAGATCATGATCGATGGGCCCGAGGGCGCCGGCTTCGATTACACCGTAGGGCAGATGCATCAGGTCGAGGCGATTCTCGGCCCCTACGTGGGACCGGACAAGCCGATCGTGCGCGCCAACCCGCGCGTGCCCGGCGGCTTCGGCAGCAGCGAGGAGATGCACACTGGCCGGGTCAGCGTGTTCCTGCAGGATTGGGAAAAACGCACGCGCCCGACCACCGACGTGGCCGACGAACTGCAGCAGAAACTCAACGTGCTCAGCGGTGTGCGTGCGCGCACGCAGGTGAGCGGCGGGTTGGTGCGTAGCCGCGGGCAGCCGTTCCAGCTGGTGCTGGGCGGGCCGGATTACGCGCAGATCGCGCAGTGGCGCGACCGCATCCTGCAGCGCATGGAAGCCAATCCCGGGCTGGTCGGTCCGGACTCCGACTACAAGGAAACCCGCCCGCAGATGCGCGTCAATATCGACCGCCTGCGTGCGGCCGATCTGGGCGTGCCGGTCACCGCGATCGGTGGCGCGCTGGAGGCGATGATGGGCTCGCGCCGGGTGACCACATTCGTGGACAACGGCGAGGAATACGACGTGATGCTGCAGGCCGGCCGCGAAGGCCGCATGGCGCCGGAAGACCTCACCGCCATCCGCGTGCGTTCCACGCGTGGCGAGCTGATTCCGCTGTCCAACCTGGTCACGCTCAGCGAAGTGGCCGAGGCCGGCACCTTGAATCGCTTCAACCGCCTGCGTGCGATCACCATCAGTGCCGGCCTGGCACCGGGCTACCCGCTCGGCGATGCGATCGCCTGGGCGCAGCAGACCGCACGCGAGGAATTGCCCGAGTACGCGCAGGTGGACTGGAAGGGCGAATCGCGCGAGTACCAGCAGTCCGGCAGCGCGGTGCTGCTGACCTTCGGCATGGCCTTGCTGGTGGTGTACCTGGTGCTGGCCGCGCAGTTCGAAAGCTTCGCCCATCCGCTGGTGATCATGCTGACGGTGCCGTTGGCGGTGCTGGGTGCGCTGGTCGGGTTGTGGGTCACCGGCGGCACGCTCAACCTGTTCAGTCAGATCGGCATCGTGATGCTGGTGGGGCTGGCGGCCAAGAACGGCATCCTGATCGTGGAGTTCGCCAATCAGTTGCGCGACGAAGGCCGCAGCGTGCATGAGGCGATCGTGGAATCGGCATCGGTGCGCCTGCGTCCGATCCTGATGACCTCGATCGCCACCGTGGTCGGCGCGGTTCCGCTGGTGGTGGCCGGCGGGCCCGGCTCGGCCAGCCGCGCCACGATCGGTGTGGTGGTGATCTTCGGCGTGTCGCTGTCCACGTTGCTGTCGCTGTACGTGGTGCCGGCGTTCTACAGCCTGATCGCGCCCTTCACCAAGTCGCCCGAAGCGGTGGCGCGCGAGCTGGAAACCCTGGAGGCGCAGACGCCTTCGGTGGGTGGGCACGCCTGAGCGCTGCCGGCCGCTGACCGGCTGCGGTGCCATGCCCGTGCCTGGCGTGTGGGTGTCTGCGCATCCACCGCGTCGGCCGCGCGATGGCTAAGGTCACATGACAGTCATGCCCCGTTGTGGTCGACTTCCGTAGTTACCATGACCGGAATCGCCAATGCGTCGTCTTGCCTGCCTGCTTGCTCCCTCCCTCCTTGCGCTGTGCTGCGGCACCGCGCTGGCGCAGTCCTCCGGCGAGCCGGTGCCCAATGGCCGCCTGCCGACCTGGGCGGTGCCCGAGCGCTACAGCCTGGCGTTCAAGATCGACCCGGACCAGAGCGAGTTCAGCGGCCGCACCAGCATCCGCGTGCAGCTCAAGCAGGCTTCCGATCACCTCTGGCTGCACGGCAAGGAATTGAAGGTCAGCAAGGTCACGGTCAAGCCGGTCAAGGGCAAGGCGCTGACCGCACGCTACGTGGAAGCCGATGCGCAGGCCGGTGTGGTGCGCCTGGATTTCGGCCGCACGCTCACGCCGCAGACGCTCACCGTGGACATCGTCTACAGCGCGCCGCTCAATCAGCAGCTGCAGGGCCTGTATCAGGTGAAGTACCAGGGCCAGGCCTATGCGATGACGCAGATGGAGCCGATCAGCGCGCGCTATGCGTTCCCGGGTTTCGACGAGCCGGCGTTCAAGACGCCGTTCGACCTCAGCCTGACCGTACCCACCGACGACCAGGCGCTGGCCAACACCATCGCCACCTCGACCAAGCCGGCCGGCAAGGGCTGGAAGACGGTGACCTTCTCTCCGACCGTGCCGCTGCCGACCTATCTGGTCGCCTACGCCGCCGGCCCGTGGGACGTGGTGGACGTGCCGGCAATGCCGGTTACTCCGCAGCGTCCCAACCCGACCCCGTTGCGCGGCATTGCTGCCAAGGGCCAGGGCCCGCGCATCACCCCGGCGCTGGACCAGACCCCGGCGATCATCGCCGCGCTGGAGGACTATTACGCCTTCGGTTATCCGTTCGACAAGCTCGATCTGGTCGCCGCCCCGGACTTCAGCGCCGGCGCGATGGAAAACCCCGGGTTTGTCACCTTCCGCGACTGGCTGTTGTTGCTGGACAAGGACTCGCCGGCCGAGAACGTGCAGCGCTCCTTCAACACCAATGCGCATGAGCTGGCCCACCAGTGGACCGGCGACGCCGTCACCATGGAGTGGTGGGACGACCTGTGGTTGAACGAAGCGTTCGCCACCTGGATGCAGCAGAAGATCACCATGCAGCTGCACCCGGAATACCGCGCCAATCTGGACCGCATCGGCGGCGCGCAGCATGCGATGGACAACGACAGCCTGGTCAGTGCGCGCAAGATCCGCCAGCCGATCACCGGCAACGGCGATATCGAGACCGCCTTCGACGGCATCACTTACCAGAAGGGTGCGGCGGTGCTGGCGATGTTCGAGGCTTTCGTCGGCGAAGATGTGTTCCGCCAAGGCATGCGCGCCTACATCGCCAAGCACACCTTCGGCAGCGCCACCGCCGACGATCTGGTCGATGCGATCGCCGACGCCGCCGGCAAGGGCGAGGCGTTCAAGGCCGCATTCCGCAGCTTCCTCAATCAGCCGGGCGTGCCGTATCTGCAGACCCAGCTCGCCCGCGAAGGCGGCAAGACCGTGGTCAAGCTGCAGCAGCAACGCTACCTGCCGCTGGGTTCCACCGGCTCCACCGCGCAGCAATGGGGCGTGCCGGTGTGCGTCAAGTACGGCAAGGGCAAGAACCAGGTCGGCACCGCCTGCCAGATGCTCGAAGATGGCAGCGGCAGCATTGTGCTGGACGGCGCCGGCAAGAACACCTGGGTATTCCCGAACGCGCGTGGCGCCGGCTACTACCGTTTCAGCCTGCCCAAGAAGCAGCTGGCTGAACTGGGCAAGCAGGTCGGCCAGCTCGACGAAAACGAACGGCTCGCCTATGCCGATGCGATCGATGCGGCCTACCGCCACGGCGATACCGATGGCGACGCCGTGCTGGCAGCGCTCAAGCAGTTGGCGCCGTCCGAGTCGGCCGATGTGTCCACGGCGCTGCTGGACCGCTTCGTGTGGATCTGGCGTTACCAGGCCACCACCGAGGCGCAGCGCGGCGCCTTGCGCAAGGTCGCCGAACAGGCCTATCTGCCGCGTCTGCAGCAGTTGGGTTACACGCGGCGCAGCGGCGAATCGATCGACGACACCACGCTGCGCTCGTCGCTGGCCGGCCTGTTCGCACTGCGTCTGCAGAACGCGGAGGTGCGCAAGGCGCTGCTCGCGCAGGGCGATGCGGTACTGGCCGGCGGCAACGGCGCACTGGACTTCTCCAAGGCCAATCCGGATCTGCTCGGCACTGCGTTGGCAGTGACCGCGCAGGAGCGCGGCGCACCGGCGGTGCAGGCCTTGATCGCTGCGCTGCGCACGCATGCCGACCCGGCGCAGCGCAACGCCATGATCGCCGCCCTGGGCGCGGTGCAGGACCCGGCGCTGCTCACCCAGGTGCGTGATTTCGCGCTGACCGATGCGATCAAGGTGGGCGAGATGAAGAGCCTGCTGGCGCGCGGCCACAGCTACCAGACCTCGCACGATTCGATGTGGCCGTGGTTCACTGCCAACTTCGACCGCATCGTGCAGCGCAGCGGCTCGTTCGATGGCGGCGGTTTGCCGGCGCTGGGTGCGTCCGGTGGCTGCAGCGTGGAAGAAGCCGACCGCCTGGATGCGTTCTTCAAGCCGCGCCTGGCCACGCTCAGCGGCGCCGGCCGCGGCATGGCCCAGACCGGCGAGACCATCCGCCTGTGCGCCGCGCTCAAGCAGGCGCAGACCGCCAAGCGCTGAGTCGCGGCCTGCGGCCCGGGTGCACGGTATCGACGGTGTCGATACCGCGCGATCCGGAGCGGCGAACGAAACGACTGCGCTCACCGTCAGGCGCGCTGCCGGTGCCTGGAATCGGCATGTGCCACGCGTACACTCCGGTTCCGGGCGCGCCTTCCGTATCCACCTGGTGACTGCCCGTTACATTTTGTCAGCCACTCCAGGGACGAAGCGATGGACGAATCATTGATGCTGCACGGAGAGGGCTTCGTGCTGCGCCGCTGGCGCCAGGACGACCTGGGCGCCTTGTTGCTGCACGCCAACGACCCGTTGGTGCCGCGCGGATTGAGTGATCGCTTTCCGCATCCGTATACGCGCGCCGACTGCGAGGCTTTCCTGGCCGGACGCGTGGTCGATCTGCAACACCCGGTCCTAGCCATCGAGATCGACGGCCAGGCCTGCGGCACGATTGCCGTGCGCCCAGGGCTGGGCGAGCGACGCTTTTCGGCGGAGCTGGGCTACTGGATCGGCAGCACGTACTGGGGCCGTGGCTGGATGACGCGCATCGTGGCCACTTATGTGGCCTGGGCGATGCAGGCCCTGCCGCTCCATCGCGTCCAGGCCACCGTGCTCGACACCAATCCGGCATCGGCCAAGGTGCTGCTGCGCAACGGCTTCGCCGAGGAAGGCGTCAGCCGCTGCGAGATCATGAAGCCGGATGGATTGCACGATTTGCGCGTGTTCGCGCGGGTGGGGCGGCCGGCCGAGCTGGTGTGAGCCGCGTCTGCGTGCCACGGCGAACGCATCGGCCGAGCGGGTCTGCGCGCTGCTGATTCGCGCAGATCCATCACCGACATCGGTGCCGATCCTGGGCATGTTCTGAACTGCGTCGAGGTCACCTTGCCTCGCGCCTTGCGGGGCCTTGAACGCCATGCTTCCGCTGCCGCGTGTACGGCTGGCTACGCCAGTGGCTTACCATCGTCGCCATGCGTTTGCACCGCCGGCTGCATCGGCGTGCAGATGACCAACACCGCTGGGTGGTGGAAGGGCGATACGGTCCCTGCAGACCCGGCAGGCAACACGAACCTTGGATACGACGATGACACAGCATGATGGACGGGGCTCACGCCCGCCGCGCGATGGCGGCAGCTCCGGCGCTTCGCACAACCCTTGGGGCCGCGCCGCGCCGCGTGCACCGGCAGCGCGCCCGCCGGCACAGCAGGCGCCAACGGCTTACACGCCTGCTGCCCCGCAGTCCGCGGCTTCGTCGTCCGGCGGCAATGCGCGCGAACTGCGGCTGTACGGCATCAACGCGGTGCAGGCCGTCTTCAAGGCGCGTCCGGAGGCGGTGCGCAAGCTGTATCTGAGCCAGGCGCGCATTCCGCAGTTCAAGGCCTTGCTGGCCTGGTGCGTGGCCCAGCGCATCGGTTACCGCGTGGTCGAGGAGGCCGATCTCAGCAAGCTCGCCGCCAGCACGCACCACGAGGGTGTGGTGGCCGATGTGCTGCGCGTCGCCCCGCAGCCGTTGCAGGACTGGCTGGCCGCGTTGCCGCAGGGGCGGGTGCTGGCGTTGTGGCTGGATGGCGTGGGCAACCCGCACAACTTCGGCGCGATCCTGCGCTCGTCCGCGCACTTCGGGGTGGCCGGCCTGCTGCTGCCTGCCGGCTCCACGCTGGGTTTGTCCGGCGCAGCCGCGCGCGTGGCCGAAGGTGGCGCCGAGGCGGTGCCGCTGGTGCAACTGCCCGAGACCGCAACGGCGATGGCGCAGCTGCGTCAGGCCGGTTTCGCAGTGGCGGCCACCCTGGTGGAAGGTGGCCAGGACGTGTTCGCCGCCGCGCTTCCGCAGCGGCTGGTGTATGTGATGGGCGCGGAGAGCGAGGGCATGGACCGCCAGTTCGCGCGCGATTGCGACCTGCAGTTGTCGATCCGCGGCAGCGGCAAGGTCGAAAGCCTCAACGTGGCCTCGGCCACCGCCGTGTTCCAGGCTGCCTGGCGTGCCCGTGCACTTGGCGGAGAAGCGTGATGCGCCTGTGTGCCGGTCTGCTTGCCGCCGCTTGTGCGTTGAGCGTCAGCGTGCATGCTGCAGCGGCCTCCACGCCTGCCGCACCGCCACAGGTGCGCACCGATCACGGCCTGGTGCGCGGG
Source organism: Xanthomonas arboricola pv. populi (assembly GCF_002939945.1). Lineage (GTDB taxonomy): Bacteria > Pseudomonadota > Gammaproteobacteria > Xanthomonadales > Xanthomonadaceae > Xanthomonas > Xanthomonas arboricola_A. Next base: position 293,402 of record NZ_MDEB01000005.1, read on the forward strand.
CAGTGGCAGGACGACGGCAGTGCGGTGTTTCGCGCGATTCCGTTTGCCGCACCGCCGCTGGGCGCATTGCGCTGGCAGCCGCCGCAACCGGCTGCCGCCTGGTCGGACGTGCGCGATGCCACCCAGGCCGCCACCCCGTGCGCGCAACCGGCGCTGGGCTGGAACAATGCGATGGCCAGGCGCGGCAGCGAAGATTGTCTTTACGTCGAGGTGCAGACGCCGACGCTGCAGCCGGCCAAGCCGCTGCCGGTGTTCGTCTGGATCCACGGCGGCGCCAATGTGGCCGGCGGCGCCGATGGTCATCTGCCGACCAACCTGGCCGCACAGGACATGCTGGTAGTGACGCTGCAGTACCGGCTCGGCGCGCTCGGTTTCCTGTCGCTGCCGGAACTGCGCGATGGCGACCATCAAGCCGCGGGCAACTACGCCTTGCTCGATCAGATCGCCGCGCTGCAATGGGTGCGCGACAACATCGCGCAGTTCGGTGGCGATCCTGCGCGGGTCACCATCGCCGGGCAGTCGGCCGGTGGCCAGGATGTGGGCTTGCTGATGCTCAGCCCGCTGGCACGTGGCCTGTTTTCGGCGGCGATCGAGCAGAGCGGCACCGCCGGTTTCGGATTGCCGGCGCGTTCGCTGGAGGACAATCGCGCGCTGGGTGTGGAGATCGCCAAGCGCGCAGGTATCGATGATCCTGCAACGCGTCTGGCGCTGCTGCGTGCGCTGCCGGTGGAGCAGCTGATCAAGGCCGGGCAGGGTGTCGATGTGCCGGCATTGGACGACGACGGCTACATCTGGCTGCAGGCGGTCGTCGATGGGCGCGTGCTGCCGCGTGCGCCGGCCGCGTTGCTGGCCGACGGTGCGCAGGCCAGGGTGCCGTTGTTGATCGGCTACGTGGTGCAGGAGCTGGAATACGGCGGCAAACAGGGCGCGCAGGCGCGGCTGCGCCGCGACTATCCGGCGCAGGCCGATGCCGTGCTGCAGGCGCAGCGCGCGCATGCGGCGCAGCGTGCCGGGCGTGAGGGCGATGCGGCGATGCAACTGTCCACCGATCTGACCTTTCGTTGCCCGGCAGTGACCGTCGCCCAGCATCAGGCTGCGCTCGGCGTGCCGGTGTGGCATTACGTGTTCGATACCGCCGCCCCGGGCGGGCAGGTGACGCATAGCGCCGAGCTGCCGTTCCTGTTCAAGGGTCTGCCGATCGGCCAGCCGCCGGTGAGTCTGCAGCGCTATTGGGCCGCGTTCGTGCAGCGTGGCAATCCCAACACCAAGGGCTTGCCGGCCTGGCCTGCGTTCGCACCCGGGCATGCGGCATTGCAGTTCGACGGCAGTGGCGTGCGCCCGCTCAAGGATGCACGCCCGGCCGTGTGCGCGGGGGTGGACTTGCCGTAATGGATCGCGCGTACCGACACGGTACGCGCGACTGACTCAATTCAACTCAACGTGCGCAGCCCGGCCCGCCGATCTTATTTTTTTTGCAGTCGCACGGCGGCACCGCCATTTGCGGCCAATGGCAGCTGCAGGCTGTCGTTGGAGGTGAGCTTGCGCGTGTCGATACGCACGTCCGTCGGGTCCTCGCCATCGGCGTAGATGGTTGCGGTCCAGCTGCCTTTGCCCAGAAATGCCAACGGCAAGGTCAGCGTGCGAGCCTGCTCGTTGGTCATCGCGCCCACGTACCAGTCCTTGCCGCTACGCCGCGCCAGCGCGATGTGCTCGCCGATGGCGCCATCGAGTGCGCGTGTCTCATCCCAGCTCGCCGGCACATCGCGCAGGAACTGCGCGGCCGGCACGTTTTCGTATTGTTCCGGGCTGTCGGCGACCACCGCGAACGGGCTTTCGTAGACCACATACATCGCCAGTTGCTGCGCACGCGTGGTCATCACCTGCGGTGCGATGTGCTGCATCTTGAACTCGGCAGGGCGCACATTGCGGAAGCCGCCCGGGGTGTAGTCCATCGGGCCGAGCAACATGCGCGTAAACGGCAGCGTGAGGTTGTGGGTTGCGGTGATGCGCGTGGTCCATTTGTTGTACTCGGCGCCGAGCACGCCTTCCTGCGTGAGGTAATTGGGGTAGGTGCGGGTTAGGCCGGTCGGGTGATAGGCGCCATGCAGGTCCACCAGCAGTTTGTGCTCGGCGGCCTTGGTTAACAGGCGGTGATAGAAATCCACCATCTGCTGATCGTCGCGGTCCATGAAGTCGACCTTGATGCCCTTGATGCCGAGCTGCTGATACCAGGCGAGCGCTTCGTCCATGTGCGCATCCAGCGCGCGCCAATGCGCCCATAGCCACAGCCCGACATCGCGCTGCCGTGCGTAGGCCACCAGGCCCGGCAGGTCGAGCTGCTCCACCGGCCGGCGGATATCGGCATCGGCGTTGTACTGACCGTCGCCGGTGCTGCCGACATACCAGCCGTCGTCGATCAGCATGTATTGCAGTTTCAATTGCTGCGCGTGATCGATATAGCGCTCGATCGTGGCGGTATTCATGCCCGGCTGCGTCACACCGCTGGCCAGCGCGCCCGACCACCAGTCCCACGCCGATTTGCCCGCGCGCACCCAGCTCGCATCGAAGGCAGGCGGTGGGTTGAGTGCGGAAATCAGGTTGGATTCGATCAGACTCGCCGGGCTGTCGCCCAGCATGATCACACGCCATGGCGTGGCGAAATCGCGGCCTTTGGCATCGACGCTGACCGCCAGCTTGGGGTCGTCCAGGCGTGGCGATAATTTCGCCGATACGCCCAGGCCGCCATCCTCGCGGCCGGTGAGGTACAGGCCGGCATAGTCGCGCAGGTTCGCCTCGGCAATCGCCAGCGTGGTGCCGCTGGCATCGGTCTGGCACACCAGCGGCAACTCGAGCAGATTGTGCGGGCGCAATCTGGATGCGGCGATCGCATCGTATTCGCCCTCGTGGCTGGTGCCGAAGCGGCCCAGGTTCAAGGTCCAGCATGCGTAATCGCTGGGGAATGCAAAGCCGGTGAGCTCGTTGCGAATCCGCACCTCACCGGCATCGGGCAGCACATAACGCAGCGCGACGCCGTCGTCGTAGGCACGCAGTTCCACCGTCAGGCGTCGCTGTTTGGGGTCTGACAACTGCACGCGCAATTGGCGGTACTGATCGCGTGCCTGGCGCGTCTTGCCCACGGGCAGGGCGAACCGGCTGTCATGCGTTTCGGTCGTACTGCCTTGCAGCGTCATCGCCTTGCCGAGTGTGTTGGCGCGGCCCAGATCCAGTCCGAGCGGGGCGTCGTCGAGCACGACTTTGTTGCGATACAGCACGCGATAGGTCGGCACGCCGCCCTCGCGCAGCGCGAATTCCACCTGCGTACGTGCGTCGGGCGATTGCACCTGCAAACGCTGTGCAGCTGCAGGCAGCGCGATCGAAAACAGCAAGGCGCATGCGGCCGGTAATGCGGACTGGATCAGGTTTCGCATGAGTCCCTCCTCCTGGGAGCGCCTACCCTAACGCAGAAGTGTTGTCGTCGATATCCACCTGGGGTAACGTTACCTCGCACCATGGCCGCTGAAACAGGGGCGGCAGCCACGGGCGGCATCACGGCAGATGCACTGACAAGGCGGCTACGCGTCGCTTTGACGGTTGCGCCGACGCGATGTGCACCGTTGCTTGGCAGTAGAGCTTGGGAGAGGCCTCTAATGCTGATGGTTCGCAAGGCGTTCCGCCGTGGAGCGCTGTGGGTGTTGTGTGGTTGCATCGCGTGGACTGCAGTGGAGGCTGCACCCGCCGATGCCGACCCGCCCGGTCCCTACGACGTGCGCGTGCTCGCTGGCGGTGTCGGGCTGAGCAAGAAGCTCGCCGCCGGGACACCGCTGCTGGCCGCCGATGCGGATTGGAGCGTGTCCGGCTGGGTGCGGCCGTCCAGCGGGACGACCGGCCCGGCGTTGATTGCCGGTCTTGGCGATCCGCAGGCGGCTGGCCGATTCTTCGTCATCGACAACGGCATGCTGGGCTTTGCCCAAGGCGCAGATCATCTGCTGCGCAGCAAGCAGCAGATGCGTGCCGGTGTCTGGACGCAGGTCGCCGCGATTGCACAGGGCACGCGCCTGCGCCTGTACGCCAATGGCCGTCAGGTGGCCAGCGGCAGCGTGCAGCAAACCGCTGTCACGGCCACGCTGGTGTTCGGTCCGCGCCAGCAACCGGTGGCGTATACGCAGCACTTCGGCGGCGAGATCGCAGGCTTTACCGCACAGGCCGGTGCGCTGGATGCGGCGGCCATCGCACGGCTTGCCGGACAGACGCCGGATCCGGCGTTGCAGCGCTTCGAAGACGCATCGCCCGGCTGGCGCGTGCAGGTCAAACAGATGGCGGGGCAACTCGCACCGCAAGCGGCGGCGACCCTGCCGCGCAGTGCGGCGCCCTTCCCGGCGCCGGTCGCCAGGCCGGTGTCGGATGCGCCTGCGTTGCAGGCGCTGGATGCCGCCTCATGGCGGGTCGGCGCATGGCAACTCGCTGCTGCGCCAGAGCTCGGTCAAGCCAGCGGTGCGACGCTGTCGCGCAGCGATTACGCCGCCGGCAACACCCGCTGGCGCGCCGCGACCGTACCGGGCACGGTGCTCACCACGCTGGTCGATCGTGGCGTGTATCCGGACCCGGACATCGGCCTCAACAACATGGCGATTCCCGAATCGCTGAGCCGGCAGGACTGGTGGTACCGCAGCAGTTTCGATCTGCCGGCGTCACTGCAAGGCAAGCGACTGGAACTGCTGTTCAACGGCATCAACTATGCCGGCGAGATCTGGGTCAACGGCGCCCAGGTCGGGCGTACCCGTGGCGCATTCGCACGCGGTCGCTTCGATGTCGGCAAGCAGCTCAAGCCGGGCAGGAATGTCATCGCGGTGCGCGTGTCGCCACCGCCGCATCCCGGCATCGCGCACGAACAATCGATGACGGCGGGCGTCGGCGAAAATGGCGGCATGCAGGCGCTGGACGGACCGACCTTCATCGCCAGCGAAGGCTGGGACTGGATTCCGGCGGTACGCGATCGCAATGCCGGTCTCTGGCAGGACGTGCAACTGCATGTCACAGGTCCCGTGGCGCTGGGCGATACGCAGGTCGTCACCGCACGGTTGGCACCGGATCACCGCCGTGCGGAACTCGAGATCAACGTGCCGCTGCGCAACGACACCGCCGCAGCAGTGCAGGGCACGCTGCAGCTGGCCTTCGGCGATGTGCGCATCCGGCGCGAGGTCAACGTACCGGCCGGTGGCAGCACGCTCAAGCTCACCGCCGCCGATACGCCGCAGCTGGTCGTCGCCAATCCACGCCTGTGGTGGCCAAACGGCTATGGCGAGCCTGCGCTGTATACCTTGCAGGCAAGTGTCGAGGTGGCCGGTGCGCCATCGGATGCGCGGCAGCTGCGCTTCGGCATTCGTCAGGTGACCTACGAGCTGTCGTTGTTCGACGACGATGGCGCGTTGCGTCGCGTCCTGGTCGATCTCAATCAAGCCCGGCAACGCGGCGAGCGCATCGTTGACGTGCGGCATGCAGCGATCCGGCCGGTACCGGGTGGCAATGCGCAATCCCTGTATCCCGGCGCCCTGTCTTCGCCGGCCGTGCAACTGCTCGACGACACCCGCCTGGCCCCGCATCTGGCGCTGCGCATCAACGGCGTGCGCATTGCGGTGAAGGGCGGCAACTGGGGCATGGACGATTGGCGCAAGCGGGTCTCGCGCGAGCGGCTGGAGCCGTATTTCCGTCTGCAGCGCGATGCGCACTTCAATGTGGTGCGCAACTGGGTGGGGCAGAACACCGAAGCCAGTTTCTACGAGCTGGCCGACGAATACGGCATGCTGGTGTTCAACGACTTCTGGCAGTCCACCCAGAACTACAACATGGAGCCGGCCGACGCGGCGCTGTTCCTGGACAATGCCGCCGAGGTGATCAAGCGCTTCCGCAATCATCCTTCGATCGTGCTGTGGTTCGGGCGCAACGAAGGCGTGCCGGCACCGATCCTCAATGAAGGCCTGGACACACTGGTTGCCGAACTCGATGGCACGCGCTGGTACACCGGCAGTTCCAACGAGATCAATCTGCAGGTCAGTGGCCCGTACAACTACCGCGAGCCGCTGGCGTACTTCAACAAACTGGCGCAGGGCTTTTCGGTGGAGGTGGGCACGCCCTCGTTCTCCACCCTGGAGTCGTTCAAGGCATCGGTGCCTGCCGTGCAGGACCAGTGGCCGATCGGCGATGCCTGGGCGTATCACGACTGGCACCAGTCCGGTAACGGCGACACTGCCAGCTTCATGCGCGCGCTGACCGACAAGTTCGGTGCGCCGACCAGCCTGGCCGACTTCGAACGCAAGGCGCAGCTGCTCAACTACGAAACGCATCGCGCCATCTTCGAAGGTTTCAACGCCCAGCTGTGGAGCAAGAACAGCGGGCGGCTGCTATGGATGAGCCATCCGGCCTGGCCTAGCAGTATGTGGCAGATCTACAGCCACGACTACGACACCCACGCGGCCTATTACGGTGTGCGCAACGCGGCAGAGATGCTGCATGTGCAGATGAACCTGCCCGGCCACGAGGTGGTGGTGGTCAACAATGCGGCCGAGCCTGTGAGCGGCCTGCGCGTACGCGCGGAAGTCTATGCCGCCGACGGAAAGTTGCTGCAGCAGCGCGAGCAAGCGCTGGAAGCCGCAGCGGTTTCGGTGTCGGCACCGGTGCTGCAACTTGCGCCATTACTCAAGGACACCAATGGCCTGGGCTTTGTACGGCTGCAATTGCTCGATCGCGATGCGGTCGTGCGTTCACGCAATTTCTACTGGGTGGCGCGCGATGCGGCGGCCATGCGCGGCCTGGATGCGCTGGCGGCAGTGCCGGTGCAGCTCAGCACGCGGCTGCAGGAGGGCGCGAAACCGGTGCTGCGCGCCACCGTGCGCAATGCCTCGCAACAGGTGGCGCTCAACACCAAGCTGACCCTGGTGGACGCGCAGGGCCAGCGCATCCTGCCGGCGTATTACAGCGACAACTATCTCAGTCTGGTGCCGGGCGAGCAGCGCGAGGTCGAGATTCGCGGCCCGTCCGCGGCGAGCCTGCGCAACGCCACGCTGCAGGTGCGCGGCTGGAATGTCCAACCATCAACAGGCATTGCCAGCGGGCCTCCGTAGCGGCGCCAGCGCGTTGCCACGCCGTGCCCCCGCACGGCGGTCGCACTGACGCGCCGATTGCGCGTCAGCCAATACCGCATTGCCGTTCCTGCAATGCCATTCGAAACGGTCGTGGATTGTCGTCATCCCTGGGAGGGGACCATGAACAAGCTGCATGCGAACACCTGCCACACCCCACTGGCCGCCGCACTCGCGGCCGCACTCACGCTGCTTGCAGGCAGCGCAGGCGCACAGGACGCCGGCAACGCCGCCGGGGTCACCGACCTGGACAAGGTCATGGTCAAGGGCGTGCGCGGCGCGCAGGCCGAGGCCATCGAAAACAAGCGCACCGCTGCGCAGATCATCGACTCGATCTCTGCAGAGGACATCGGCAAGTTGCCCGATGTCACCATCACCGATTCGCTGCAACGCGTGCCCGGCGTGCAGATCCGGCGTTCGGCCGGCGAGGGCTCGCAGCTCAATATCCGCGGCATGCCGCAGGTGCAGACCACCATGAACGGCGAGTTGTACCTGAGCGCCGGTGGCGGCGACCAGTACGGCCAACCGAACATCGGCCGCGCGCAGCCGGATTTCGTCGACATCCCGCCGACGCTGTTCAGCGGCGTGGACGTGATCAAATCGCCGACCGCCGCCGATCTGGATGGCGGGATCAGCGGTACCGTCTCGCTGAAGACGCGGCGCCCGTTCGACCTGCCGGAAGGCTGGACCTTCAGCGGCCAGGCCGAGGGCTCCTACGGCGACCGCGTGCAGGAACTCAACGAGCTGTACTCGGGCCTGGCCAGTTTCCGCACCGAGCGTTGGGGCGCGTTGCTGGCGGTGTCGTACTCCGATGCCACGCTGGAGAACAAGCATCCCAGCGTGTATTCCAATGGCGCGCAGAAATCCACCGAGCAGAACGTGGGCTTTGATTTCAACGGCGATGGCCGCATCGGCAGCAATACCGATCCGTCCAACCTGCCACGCGATTATTTCTACAACTGGGTCGCCACCGAGCTGGACAACCGCAGCACCGATCGCCAGCGCACCGGCATCAACGGCTCGTTTCAGTTCAACATCAACGACGCATGGACGGTGCTGGCCGATGCGGCCTACACCAAGCTCGAAGACCAGGACACCTCGGTCGCGGCGCAGCTGCACACCGGTTGGGCCACCAACCAGCTGCAGCCCGGATCGGTGGTCGATTCCAATGGCGTGCTGGAATACGGTCAGTTCCGCTACAACCGCTTTCAGGCCCACTCGATGGCCGGCGTCGCCGACTCGGACGCGCTCAACACCAATCTGGAACTGCGCTTCGATGACGGTGGCCCCTTGCGTGCCTCGTTCCGGTGGGTGCATGGCGATGCGCAGCGCACCTACGACGAAGCGCGTGCCGATGCGGTGGTGACACGCGGCGACCAGATCACCCGCGCAGGCGGGGTGACGCAGTGGGCCAACGCCAATGGCCTGCCGACGGTGGATGCCTCGGTGGATTTCCGCGGCACCTATCCGGCGGTCAACCTCGGCACCGATGTGTCCAACCCGGACAACTGGCAGCTGATGTCGACCTGGGCGCAGGGCAACAAGATCGAAGCGACGATGGACGCATTCCGCGCCGATGGCACCTTCGAGTTCGACGAGGGCGTGGTGCGTGGCTTCCAGTTCGGCATCCGCTACGGCGAGCGCGAGGTCAAGCTGGACACCTATCGCTATCTATCGCCGGTGTCGACCACCTGCGCCGACCCGAATCGCTCGCTGTATTACTTCAAGGATCCGCTGATCGTGGACACCTGCAGCGGCGTCTCCGAAGCGCGTCTGCTGCCGTTCAATTCGATTCCCGGTTACTGGGCGTATTTCAACGACTTCGATCCGCTCAAGGTCACCGGCCTGGGCAGCCAGGGGCTGCCGGCGATCAATCCGCAGGTCATGAAGGACCCGGTGGGCTATCTCAACAGTCTGTACCCCGGCAACGTGGCCTATCAGCAGGCTGCCGATTCGTACAAGGTCACCGAGAAGAGCACTGCGGCGTATTTTCTGGCGAATCTGGAAGGTGGTACCGGCAGCGCGGTCCCGTGGACGGCTAACATCGGCGCACGCATCGTGCAGACCAAGCTGGCGATCGATCAGTACCTGAGCAGCGGCAATGTGTTCATCGGCAACGTGGAATGGAACGGCGTCAGCCCGGCGATCGGTACCAATCGATTGAACCGCCAATACACCGACGTGCTGCCCACCGCCAACCTGTCGCTGGACATCACCGATGCGCAGAAGATGCGTTTCGCCTACAACAAGGCGGTGGCGCGCCAGGACCTGCCCGATCTCGGGCGTGGGCTGGTGAGCTTCTACGCGGTCAACGGCACGCCACCGCGCAATCCCGCGTTGCCCTCGGATGCGGTGCTGTTCCTCAATGGCCGCTCCGGCAATCCGGATCTGGATCCGTATCGCGCCACCAACTACAACGCCTCGTGGGAATGGTATTTCTCCGATGCGTCGCTGATCAGCGTGGGTGCGTTCCTGATCGACGTGAAGTCGTTCCCCACCACGGTGACCAACATCGAACTATTGCCCGACGCCGATGGCGTGGCGCGGCTGGGCGGCCCGGTGGAGCGCATCGTCAATGGCGGTGGCGGCAAGATCAAGGGCTTTGAAGTGGGGTATCAGCAAGCCTTCGACTTCCTGCCCGGCTGGTTGAGCGGCTTCGGTACCAACATCAACTACACCTTCTCCGACGCCGACACCGACAACACCGATATCGAAGGCAATACGTTGCCGATTGGCGACAATTCCAAGCATCAGGCCAATGCGGTGCTGTGGTACCAGAAGGACAAGTTGCAGGCACGCGTGGCCTACAACTGGCGCAGCAAGCGCTTCAGCCAGGTCAACAGCGGTGCATGGGGCGACGAGCTGGCGATTTGGAACGACGACGTCGGCTATCTCGATGCGTCCTTCAGCTACGACGTCAACGACCATCTGACCCTGTACGCTCAGGCGACCAACCTGACCGGCGAAAGCGAGCGGCGCTACGCGCAGTGGACCAACCACTACTACGATCAGAACATCTTCGAGCGCCGTTACTACGCCGGCCTGCGTCTACGGTTCTGATCCGGCTGCATGGTTGTGCGACACGGCGCACCTGCGCGCCGTGTCGCACATGTTTCGCTGTTGTCACGTTCCAAGCGGTCATTGCGCTCTACTTCCCGTCGCCGCTGATTGCGGCGCTGCAGTACGCCTGACGGCAACGTCGGGCACCCTCCCATTCGGCCGCATCGTCGGGAAGCGATGTGGCCGTTTTTTTGTGCGTGCTGCGGCCGCGCTCAGGTATCACACGCTGCTGATCGACGCACCATTACCGCGCCGGCGGCCCTGCCGTCGAGCCGCGCTTGACCACGGTGTACTTCATCACCTGATGCACGCCCGGTGCGGTATCGCCCTTGCGTCGCTGACGGATCGCATCGGCCAGCAGCGACACCGCCGCGCGGCCCATCGCAGTGACCGGTTGATGCACGGTGGTGAGTTCGGGCCAGATGGTGGTGGCCACCGGGGTGTCGTCGAAGCCGGCGACCGACACATCCTCGGGCACGCGCAAGCCCAGGCCGTGTGCGACCGCAACGGCCGCAGCCGCCATATCGTCGTTGCTGCAGAAGATGGCGGTGGGTGGTTGTGCCTGTGCGAGCAGGCTGCGCGCGGCAAGCAGGCCGGAGTGATAGGTGAACAGACCGTCTGCCATCAATTCTTCGGCCACAGGCAGGCCGGCGGCCTGCAGGCTGTCGAGATAGCCGTTGGCACGTAACGCGCTTGGCGTGTGCTTGGGGTCGCCCTTGATCAAGGCGATGCGGCGATGGCCGAGTTCGATCAGGTGATCGACGATGCCGCGCGCGGCCTGGTAGTCGTCGATGCGCACCGAGCTGATTTGCGCCATCGGTGCGCCGCTCGCCACCGCCACGACCGGGATACCGCGCGCATCGAGTTCGGCGATGGTCTGGCGTGAATCGCATAACGGGGGCGGCAGGATCACCCCGTCCACGCCGGCCGCCAGCAAACGCTCGGTGGCGGCACGCTGGCTGCGGATGGCGCCGCATTTTTCCACCAGCACCTGGCTGCCATTGAGGCTGCTCTGTTCGAGCAGGCCGAGCATGAATTGATTGAGGTAGGCCGCGCTGGGATTGCTGTACAGCACGCCGATGCGCAACAGCCCGCTGGTGCGCAACGAACGGCCTGCCAGGTTGGGGCGATACCCCAATGCCTGTACCGAGGCTTCCACGCGTACGCGCATCTCCTCGCCGACATGCGGGTGGCGGTTGATGACGCGCGAGGCCGTCATCGGCGAGACGCCGGCGTGCTTGGCGACATCCAGCAAGGTCGCTGCGTTGTTGGCACTGCGTTGGCGCTTGGCCGCCATTGTGTGTGCTCGTCCTGGAGTGGAAGCGAAAGGGCAGATGATGCGCTTGAGGCCTGCAGCAACCGAGACGTGCCTGGCCGCTGGCAATCGTCACTGCCGATGTCGGGTATCGGCACAGACAACGCGCACCGTGCGCGTCACCTGTGCCATCCGCACTCAACCGAGGTGCGCCCGCGACGTCTTCAGCCGCACTTACTCGCTCGGCGGTTGCACGCTCTTCGCGCGACTACCGAAATCGCCATCCGCTTCGGCCGCCAGATACGCAAATACCGTGTAGGCCGCGACGTTTTGCGCAAGCGCCTTGGGGTCGATCTTGTCCAGCGTGTCGTCTGCGGTGTGGTGCAGATCGAAGTAGTCGGTGCCGTCCTGCGCCAGCCATGCCCATGCGCCGCCCTTGGTGGAGATCGGGCCGACATCCGGGCCGGGACCGCCCTTGTCCGGCGCATAGGCGATGCCCAACGGCGCGAGCACCTCGGCGATCTGTTTGGTCGCGGCGCGCGAGTCTTCCGGTGCCGCCGAGCCGGTGTTGAACGCATAGATGCGCCCGGCACCGAAGTCGCTCTCCGCACCGATCTGATGCAGCGCCATGTCCCTGGCATCCTTGCCGTGCGCGGCCGCATACGCCTTGCCGCCGTACAGGCCCTGCTCCTCGTTGGCGAAGGCCACCACGCGGATGCTGCGCTTGGGCGCCTGCTTGAGTTGGCCGATCAGGTGGCCTGCGGCCATGGTGATCGCCACGCCGGCGCCATCGTCGATCGCGCCGGTGCCCAGATCCCACGAATCCAGATGCCCGCCGATCACCACCACTTCCTTCGGTTTGCTGCGTCCGGTGATTTCGCCGATCACGTTGTAGGAGGTCGCGGTGCCGTCCCAGCCGCAATCCAGTGCCAGCCGCACACGCGTGCTGCCCAGCGCGGCCAGGCGCGCGAGCTGGTTGGCATCGGGCACCGACAACGCCGCTGCCGGTACCGGCGTCAGGCCTTCATCGAAACGGGTGATGCCGGTATGCGGCACACGGTGCGAGTCGGTGCCGGCCGAGCGCATCACGAAGCCGACCGCGCCCTTGCGGATCGCTTCCGACGGGCCCTTGCTGCGCACCGCGCCGCCATTGCCGTAATCCTTGCCGTCGCGCGCCTTGGTCATCTGGTAATCGACGAACGCGATCTTGCCGGCCAGCGAGCCGGCCGGCGCGGCCTGCAGTGCGGCCAGGTTTTCGAAGCGCACCACCTCGCCTTCGACGGTGCCGCCCGGGCTGCCGCCCAGTGCGGTGATGTGCAGGGGCTGCGCATGCGCACCGATCACCGCGGCCTGCTCGCTGCGCCGCTGCCACTTGGGAAAACTCACCGGCTCGGTCCACACCTTGTCGAAACCCAGCGACTGGAACTTGGCCTTGGCCCAGGCCACCGCGCGCGGATCGGCCTCGCCACCGGCAATGCGCGGGCCCACTTCGGTGGTCAGCGATTCCACCACCGCAACGCCGGTGGTGTCGGCCAGGGCCTGCTCGCGCAGCTGCGCGGCGGTGCGTAGCGCGCCATCGGCGATGGTGGTCTGTGCGGCAAGCGCAGGCGCGCAGGCGAGTAGGGCAGAGATGGCAACAGCGAGGCGACGCATGCAGGACGGCTCCAACGACAAGGGGACCCCGAGCTTATCAGCGCGAGGTCCCCCGTCTGCGTGCGAAAGGTCATCCCCCTGCGCGAAGTTGCGCAGCGGATGCGTCCGCTTACGGCACGCCCGGTGTCTTCAGCGTGTCGTTCTTCAACGAATCGCGGATCTCGCGCAGCAACAGCACTTCTTCGCTCGGGCCCTTGGGGGCGTCCGGCTTGCGGTGGGTCAGGCGGTTGATCAACTTGACCACCATGAAGATCGCAAAGGCGATGATCACGAACTGCACGACGGTGTTGATGAAATCGCCGTAGCCGATGGCCACTGCCGGAATTTCCTTGCCGGTGGCATCGACACCGGCTGGCTTGAGCACCCAGGCCAGGCGCGAGAAATCCACATTGCCGATGGCCCAGCCGATCGGCGGCATGATGATCTTTTCCACCAGCGCAGTGACGATCTTGCCGAACGCTGCACCGATAACCACACCGACCGCCAGGTCGATGACATTGCCACGCATCGCGAATTGCTTGAATTCGCTGACCATTCCCATAGCGCACTCCAGATGCGGTCGCGGACCAACTGCCGCGGTGTGATCGTAGCGGGCGGCGTGTCAGCCCGCGATGATGCCGTGGCGCTCGGCGACGTTTTCCAGGCGTGCGCTGAACTGATCGCCGGGCAGCAGCGGGCCGACGCCGGCCGGCGTGCCCATGAAGATCAGATCGCCCGCGCGCAATGCGTAGAGTTTGGAGAGCTCATGCAGGATCTCCGGCACGTTCCAGATCATCTGATCCAGCAACGACTGCTGACGCACCTGGCCATTGACCTCCAGCGACAGATTCAAGGCCTCCAGCGCACCCACTTCGCCGGCATGCACCAATTCGCTGATCGGAGCGGAGTGATCGAAGCCCTTGGCGATGTCCCACGGCAGCCCCTTGGCCTTGGCGGCCGCCTGCAGGTCGCGTCGGGTCAGATCCAGGCCCACGCCGTAGCCGTAGATCAGCGTCTCTGCCTGTTCCACCGGCAACTCGCCGGCCGGCGCATCGCTGCCCAGTGCCACCACCAGTTCCACTTCGTGGTGCAGTTCCCTGGTGCCGGGCGGATACGGAATATGGTCGCCGTGGCCGACCACGATCGCATCGGCAGGCTTCATGAAAAAGGTCGGCTGGCCACGTTCGGCCTTGGAAGCAGGCGCATTGGCGCCCATCTCGCGTGCGTGATCGGCAAAGTTGCGGCCGACGCAGTAGATGCGGTGCACCGGAAAGCTGCCGCCACCAACCACTGGAATGCGCGGAACATCGGCGGCGGGAATCACATCGTGGGTCATGCACGCATCCTTGGGGCGACGGAGCACGTGAGTCTAGCCGTTTGACTGTGCATGACGGAACCGCCGTGCTGCGCGTTGAGTGCATCGCGCTGCCTGCCTGGCAGTGCGTGCGATCACGGTCTGCGTCGGCGCAGGCGAAAGCGCGCATGCCGGTCAGGTCATGCGCGCAGTGACATCAGGATTCAATGCCCACCGCACCAGATGGCGGTGGAATGGCGCTTCAGTGCGACAACGGCAGCACGGGCTTGCGCACCACGCGGTATTCGGCCTCGACCACGCGCGTGTGCTGCGGCGTGCGGCGGTCCGACTTGCTCAACAGCTTCCAGGCAATGCCGCCCAGGATCATCGCCGCGCCCACGAACACGCTGAAGAAGATCAGCACCGCAAGGATGACCAGGCCAGCCAGCCCGGCGGCCACACGCACCAGCGGGTGACGCGGCTTGCGCGGGGCAAACAGGTGGTGGAGGTTGCCGAACTGGAAGATGCGTGCAGGCATGGCGGTGGGCTGCCGGGAAGGAAACAGGCCCGCAGTATCGTTGCGGTTTCATGTCATTGAGTGAAAACTTCGTTAAACAATGGTCCGTTTTGCAAAATCCATCACATCCGATGAGGTGCGACATCGTCGTCGTACCGGTCAGAAGTATTGCCCGCGGTGGTGACAAGCGCGCGCGAGTGGCCGCTATCGCATGGCGTCTGAGCGATGCAGGCGCATGCCACAATCGCAGTCCGTTCTAGAACAGCAGACCGCATGTCTTCGTCATCGTCCACCACGCTCGCCGAACTGGCGCAGATTCCCGATGCCGGATTTCTGGAAGTCGAAGCGGTCTGGGACGGCGGCCCGGAGTCATTGGTGCTGTATCGCGATGGTGCGCAGGTGCGCGCCTGGTTGAACGTCTGCCCGCACGCCGGCCGTCGGCTGGACTGGGCGCCCGGCCAGTTCCTCAAGACCAAGGAAGGCCATCTGGTGTGCGCAGCGCATGGCGCAGCGTTCGAGCTGGGTGGCGGCGAATGCATCAGCGGCCCGTGCCGCGGTCAATCGCTGCTGGCGGTGCCGGTGCGTGTCGAAGGTGATCAGGTGGTCCTTGGCTAGGTTGCTGGTCCGGGGCGTGGTCGCCATCGTCCGCGCACATTCGCAGCGATCGCTATCGCCGACCAACACGCCGGCTCACCGCGCTGCCCACCAGAACATCAGGTTGATCATCGACACCATCACCACGATATAGATCAGCGACAGCGGTGCGCCCACGCGCCACAGCTCGCGCGGCTGATAGTTGGCCGGGCCGGCCACCATCGAAATCACGGGGTTGGAGGCAGTCATCAGATTGTTGGACGCCGACAACGCCACGATCAGCGCGAACGCGGTGGGGTTGCCGTTGGCTGCCAGCGCCAGGTTGACCGCGATCGGCACCATCACGATGGTGGCGCCGACATGGCTGATCACCAGCGAAAACGCGGTGGTCAGCAGCGCCAGGCTGATTTCCAGCGCCCACACCGGAATGCCTTCGGGCAGGCGGTCGATGGTATGGCCGGCCACCCAGGCCGCGGTGCCGCTGCTGTCCATCGCCCAGCCCAGCGGAATCAGGCCGGCCATCATGAAGATGGTCTTCCAGTTGATCGAGGCGTAGGCCTCGTCCATGCGCAGCACGCCGCTGACCAGCATGCAGGCCACGCCGGTCATCAACGTCAGCGCCACCGGCAAGCGCGAGGTCAGCGCGATCAGGATGGTGAAGGCGAAGATCGCCATGGCGATCTTGAACTTGTGCGGGCGCTGCTCGCCCTTGGGGAAGTCGGTCACCGGCACGAAATCGCGGCTTTCCGCCGCCTGCGCCAGGTCCTGCCAGATGCTGTGGAACACCAGCATGTCGCCGCCGCGCAGCGGCACGTTGCGTACGTCCTCGCGGATCACCTGTTTGTCGCGGTTGATCGCCAGCAGGCTGATGCCGCTCTGCTTGCGCAGGCGCAACTCGGCCGCGGTCTTGCCGATCAGCCGCGAGTTGGGCGGAATCAAGGCTTCGGAAATGCCAGCCAGGCTGGGATTGAACAGGTCGCCCAGGTTGCGCAGGCGCGAAGACATGCGCAGGAACTGGTTCTGCGCAAAGTCGGTCACTTCCTGGCGCGGCCCCATCGCGCCGAGCACGCTGCCGACCCAGATGCGCATGTCGGCCGGCGGCGCCAGGCGGGTGTCGTTGCCGGTCTTCAGGGCAAGCAGCAACGGCGCGTTGTGCAGCGCCTCGGCTTCGCCCAGGGTCATGCCGACCAGGGGACTTTCGGCGCTGACGGTGAGCTCGAACACATCGCCGTCGATGCCGTAGGTCTTGGCGAAATAGCTTTCGGTGCGCGAGGGCGTGACGCCTTCGTTGATCAGGCGTTCTTCTTCGATCAGCTTGCGGTCGCCGTAGAAACGGAAGTACAGCAGCGCGGCGATCAGCAAGGCCACGCCGATCGGCAGCGGTGCGAACATCGTCAACGGCTCGATGCTGGCCATGCCCGAGGGCAGGTTGTTGTTGGCCGATACCAATAGGTCGTTGAGCAGGATCAGCGGCGAATTGCCCACCATGGTCAGCGCGCCGCCCATCACGATGGCTGCGGCGATCGGCAGCAGCATGCGTTGCAGGGTCAGCCCGGTGCGCGCGGCCAGCCGCGAGGCGACCGGCAGGTACAAGGCCATCACCGACGGGTTCTGCATGAAGGACGAGTTCAGGCCGGAGATGGCCAGCGTCATCATCATCAGGCGTTGTTCGCTGCCGTGCGAGCGCCGCAGCAACCAGGTCGCCAGGCGATTCAACGCACCGGTGCGCTCCAGCCCCGCACCGAGAATGGTGGTGGCGATGATGCTCATCACCGCGTTACCGGAGAAGCCACCGAACAGTTCTTCCGGCGCCACCAGCCCGGTCACGCCCAGCACCACCAGCACGATCAAGGCCACCACGTCGGCGCGGATGCGCTCGAACAAAAACATCGCCATCGTGAAACCGACCAGCCCGAGGACGAGCTTCATATCGTTGGTCAGTGTCAGCGCGGTGTCCATTAGGGGCCGGGAATGGGGAGTCGGGAATAGGGAATTGGCAGAGCGGGAAAGCGCTGACGCTGTGAGTTATCCGGGGGGCGCCGCCGTTTGCTCCTGCGATTCCCGATTCCCGATTCCCGAATCCCGGTCATACAGCAGATCCCACACGCCGTGGCCGAGCTTCTGGCCGCGGGTTTCGAAGTGGGTCTGCGGGCGCCAGGCGGGGCGGTCGACGTGGCCGCGCGGGCCGGCGCGATTGACCAGGCCCGCTGTGGCGTCGAGCACGTCCCACATCTGTTCGGCGTAATCGGCCCAGTCGGTGGCCGCGTGCAGGCGGCCGCCATCGCGCAGCTTGCGCACCACCAATTCCGCAAACGCCGGCTGGATCAGGCGGCGCTTGTTGTGGCGCTTCTTGTGCCACGGATCGGGGAAGTAGATGCGCACCTCGTCCAGCGCGCCGTCGGCAATCTCGTGCTCGAGCACTTCCACCGCATCGTGGTGGTACAGGCGCACGTGCGTGCTGCCATCATCGTCCAGCGCATTGAGCAGGCGGCCGACGCCGGGCGCATGTACCTCGATGCCGATGTAGTCGCGGCCCGGGTCCTGCTGCGCGGCGAAGCGCAATGCCGCCCCGTTGCCAAACCCGATCTCCAGCACCTTGGGCGCGGGACGGCCGAAGGCCGCATCGAGATCGCGCGGCGTACCGCTGTAGTCCAGGCCGAAGCGCGGCCACAACTCGTCGAACGCCCGTTGCTGCGCCGGGGTGAAGCGGCCCTGGCGCAGCACGAAGCTGCGCACCTGCCGGCGGCCCTCTTCGATGGTGAAGGGCTTGGGCGGCATCTTGGCGCCGTCGCTGGTGAAAGGATCGGTCATGAGTCAGTCACATCAAAAAACGAAGCCCCTCTCCCTTTGAGAGAGGGGGTTGGGTGAGGGTACGGCGTGAGGGGGGCACTCGCAGCAATACGCGACCCAGCAACGGCCACATCCGGCACGTCACACGGCCAAGCATTGCGCATCGACTGCAATGTCAACGCAGCACACCCGCTCATCCAATCACACCATCCACCGGACTCGATGCCGATGCATACCGCTTGCGCGGAATCCGCCCGGCCAGAAACGCCTCGCGTCCGGCCTCGATCGCCTTGCGCATCGCGCTTGCCATCAGAATCGGATCGCGCGCACCGGCGATGGCGGTATTCATCAGCACGCCGTCGCAGCCCAGCTCCATTGCGATCGCCGCATCCGATGCCGTGCCCACACCGGCATCGACAATGATCGGCACCTTGGCGTTTTCGATGATTTCCAGCAGGTTGTACTTGTTCTGGATGCCCAGCCCTGAGCCGATCGGGGCGGCCAGCGGCATCACCGCCACGCAGCCGATCTCTTCCAGCCGCTTGGCCAGGATCGGATCGTCCGAGGTATAGACCATGACGTCGAAGCCGTCGGCAACCAGCTGCTCGGCGGCCTTGAGCGTCTGCACCACGTCCGGATACAGCGTGCGCGCGTCGCCGAGCACCTCCAGCTTGGTCAGGTTGTGGCCGTCCAGCAATTCGCGCGCCAGCCGGCAGGTGCGCACCGCATCTTCAGCGGTGTAGCAGCCGGCGGTGTTGGGCAGCAGCGTGTAGCGATCCGGCGGCAGCACATCGAGCAGGCTGGGCGCGTTCGGGTCCTGGCCGATGTTCACCCGGCGGATCGCCACGGTGACGATCTGCGCGGCGGCCGCGTCGGTGGCCAGGCGGGTTTCGTCCAGATCCTTGAACTTGCCGGTGCCGGTCAGCAGGCGCGAACGGTAGGGCTTGCCGGCGATGATCAGCGCATCAGAGGGGGCGGTATTGGTCATCAGGCAATTATCACCGATCGCGCGCAGCTGCGCCGGCCTGCGCGCCGCATCAACCGCCGCCCAGCGCGTGCACGATCTCCACCACATCGCCGGCACGCAACCGATGCGTGGCATGCCGCCCTCTCGACACGATTTCGCCATTGACCTCCACCGCCACGCGCCGTTGTGCAAGACCTTCCTGCTCCAGCAGGGTTGCCAGCAGCAAGTCGTCGGGAAGGTCGCGCAGGGTGCCGTTGAGTCGAATGTTCATGTCATCATTGTGGCATCGCGTGCCGTCAGGGCGCGCGTTTTTACGTTATGCGGCAATGCAGCGTGAGCGCGGGCGGCGAGGGTGAAACCATGTGCCATGCGCCGGCGTACGTCAGCAGGTCCGGTCCAGTTCCACACTACCTTGAACAGGCACTCCCATGGCTTCAACTCTTCGCCCGATCCGTTCCCTGATGGCCGTGGCCATCGCCATTGCGGCCACCCCGGCCATGGCCGCGTCTGCCTTCGACCAGACCGTGTTCTTCGGTGACAGCCTTACCGACAGCGGCTACTACAACCCGTTGCTGCCGGCCGCCTCGCGCGCCGTCACCGGCAAGTTCACCACCAACCCGGGCTGGGTCTGGGCCGAATACGTCGCCGACCATTACGGCACCAATGCCGCGCCCAACGGCAACGGCCAGACCGGCGACAACTACGCTGCCGGCGGCGCACGCATCCAGGCCAGTTCGACCAGCGTGCTCGGCGCCGCGCCCTCGGTGACCAGCCAGATCAACACCTACCTGGGCGCCAACGGCGGCCAGGCCGATCCGAACGCGCTCTACACCGTGTGGGGCGGCGCCAACGACCTGCTCGCCGCTGCAGCCGCGCCGGCCCAGGCGCAGGCCATCATCGGCAACGCGGTCACCGCCCAGGTCGGTGCGGTCGGCGCCTTTCAGGCGGCCGGCGCGCGCTATGTGATGGTGCCGACCATTCCGGACGTGGGTATCACCCCGCGCTTCCGCGCCGGCGGTGCCGCCGCGATGGCGCAGGGCACTGCTGCGGCAACCGCCTACAACACCGCATTGTTCAATGGCCTGCGTTCGGCCGGCCTGCGCGTGATCCCGGTCGACACCTTCCACATCCTGCAGGAAGTGGTCGCCGATCCGGGCACCTACGGCTTCAGCAACGTCACCAGCACCGCCTGCAACCCGGCCGTGCCGCTGCCGGCCTGCAACCCGACCAGCCTGGTCGCTGCCAACGCGGCTAACACCTATGTGTTTGCCGACGGTATCCATCCGAGCACCGCCACCCACCAGATCCTGGGCCAGTACGCCATCTCGCTGCTGGAAGCGCCGCGCCTGCAGCAGGTGCTGACGCATTCGGCGCAGGCCATCGGCCGCGCGCGCGCCGACCAGGTGGCGTGGCATCTGGACGGCAAGCCGGACGCCGATGGCCTGCGTTGGTGGGGCAGCGTGCGTGGCGACATGCAGCGCTACGATCACGCCGATCTGTACGACGGCATGGCTCCGGCCGGCCTGTTCGGCGTGGACTGGACTGCGGGCGACCTGGTGTTCGGCGGCTTTGCAGGCTTCGGCAGCATGGACGCCGACTTCGGCAACCGTAACGGCAGCTTCAAGCAGGACGACACCACCCTGGGTGGCTTCTTCGGCTGGTACACCGGCCCGGTCTGGGTCAACGCCCAGGTCAGCTACAGCTGGCTGAGCTACGACGTCGACCGCGAAGTGCAGCTCGGGCCGGCTACGCGCGTGCACAGCGGCTCGCCGGACGGCAGCAACCTCACCGCCGCGGTCAACGCCGGCTATTCGCTGGGCGAAGGCAACGTCAAGTACGGCCCGGTGGTCGGCCTGACCTGGCAGAAGCTCAAGCTCGACGGCTACACCGAGAGCAACGAAAGCTCCACCGCATTGGGCTATGCCGATCAGGACATCGATTCGATGGTCGGCCGTATCGGCTTCCAGGTGCGCCTGGACGGCGCAATGGTCAAGCCGTACCTGCAGGCGACCTACGACCACGAGTTCAAGGACGGTACCGAGGCCAGCGCCTGGCTGCAGTCGATGCCGGAAGTGGGTATGTACACCGTCCCGGGGCAGAACTTCGATCGCAACTACGCCACCGTCGTGCTGGGGGCCCGCACCGGCCTGTGGGGCCTGCAGAGCAACATCGGCCTGAGCACCACCACCGCCCAGCGCAGCGCCCGCGATGCGACGCTGTTCGTGAATTTCAGCGGCAACTTCTGATCCACGCACCACATGTGTTGCAGACGAGGGCCGGGCAACCGGCCCTCGTCACGTCTACGCATTGCGCCCGACACCCGCACCCGCCTACACTCTCGCAACGCCGCGCGGGCGTAGCTCAATGGTAGAGCTGTAGCTTCCCAAGCTACTGACGTGGGTTCGATTCCCATCGCCCGCTCCACTTCAACTTTCCACTGACGTCCACCAAGCGCCAAGGAACGTTGTAAGTGACTGATCTGGTTCTGAATTACCCCTCTTCTTCAGTCCAGTGACGTCCAGCGAAATCCACTGACTACCGGTCAAAATCGGTACGTTTTGCGGTCAAAATGCGGTGAACACCCGTTCCGCATTGTTGCTGGAAGAGCAGGCCCCCCGGAACAAACATCGCATCCAACTCGCAGCATCAGGAGTTGGTACGCATGCTCACAGATATGGTCGTCCGGCAAGCCAAAGCCAGCGACAAGCCCTACACACTCGCAGACTTTGATGGTCTATTTCTTCACGTCTCTACTGTTGGCGGCAAAGCCTGGCACTTCCGCTACACCTGGGTAGGACAACGTGCCCGGATTTCACTTGGCAGCTATCCCGAACTGTCTCTGCGGGAGGCTCGTGAATTTCGTGACCAGGCTCGGGCGCTCGTCGCCAAGGGCATCAACCCACGCACAGACCGAAAGCAAAAACGCCAGGCCATCCGGTTGGCTGGCGAAAACACCTTCATGGCGGTCTACGGAAAGTGGATGGAACACCGGCAACTGACCCTCGAAGAAGGTCGTCAGAGTTCGCTGGAACAGATCCGCCGCGTGTTCAAAAAAGATGTATTCCCTTACCTCAAACGCTACACCATCTACGAGATCACCCGTCCGGTGCTACTGGAAGTGATCGGCCGCATCGAGAAACGCGAGTCACTGTCCGTCGCCGAAAAGGTGCGCACCTGGCTCAAGCAACTCGCCGACTACGCCATGGTGGTCATTCCGGGCATGGTCGAGCACCCCGCCATCGATCTACACGTGGTCGCTGTGCCGTTGCCGCCCGTTGAGCACAACCCATTCCTGCGTATGCCCGAGCTACCCCTGTTTCTGCAGACACTTCGCAAGTACCGCGGCATGCAGATGACCCAATTGGCCATTCGCCTGTTGCTGCTGACGGGTGTACGCACAGGCGAACTACGTTTGGCCACGCCGGACCAATTCGATCTGGAACAAGGTTTGTGGATCATCCCGGTGATGTCGCTCAAGCAGCGCAAGATGCTGACCAAGAAGAAGCGAAAGCGCGTAACCGACATCCCGCCCTACATCGTGCCGCTGCCTGTGCAGGCCATCGAGATCGTGCGGCACATGCTTGATCAGTTTAAACCCGCGCAAACGTATCTCTTTCCGGGCGTAAAGCAGATCAGTGCCCGCATGAGCGAAAACACGGTCAACCGCGCAATCAAGCGGCTGGGCTATGACGGTCGCCTCACTGGTCATGGCATCCGGGCGACGATTTCAACAGCACTCAATGAATTGGGCTATCCAAAGGTATGGGTCGACGCGCAACTCTCACATGCTGACCCCAATCGCATCAGCGCAACCTACAACCATGCCGAGTACGTTGAACAGCGTCGGCTAATGATGCAGGACCGGGCTGATCGGCTGGATCTGTTCGAGCAAAATCAGGTTCAGATTGCCAGCACGCACCTCACCATCCACCTTCAGGGCGTTCCCACGATTGCCGGTCAGAAGGTCACGCCGCTGCCGGCGTTGGGCCAACACGCTCCCATCATGCTGGTAGCACCCAATGAGCAAACGATGCCAGCAGTCGGCGCCGGGACTCAGCGGCTCTCTGCAGTACAAATGCCTGAATACGCTCTACCGAAGATCTCTGAGGTCCAGCGAGAGCGATTGGAGGTACTGGACATTTTTGAAGGGCCCGACAACCTGGTCGTCGCGGACTATGCCAAGCTCGCGGGCAAATCGCGGCGGTGGATTACTTACGAGATCCAGGCCCGCAACCTGCTTTCAATTCAGTTGGGAAACAAGGGGCAGCGGGTACCGGTGTGGCAACTCAACATGTTCAAGCGCCGCTTGGTGCAGGCGGTACTCAAGCGCCTGCACCGTGGCGTTGATACATGGGATATCTACTACGCCTTGACGCGACCTTGCGAGGAACTTGAAGGCAAGTCGCCTATTGAAGCGCTCACCTCGGACAATCAGCAAGCGATGGTCGAGGCGGTTTGCCGGGCAGTATCGGAAACAGCGACGCCAGTCGTTGAGAAGCGAGTCCCCATAAAAAGAGTTGCCGAATGCATGTCTGAATTTTGAGGCAGGTATGAAGGCCGAGCAAGGCGAATGGGGCTTCAAAAGTCATATTTAAGGGCGAGGCCCCAAGTGCTCCTCTAATGGGTAGTCAAACCGACAAGCCTTACTGTTCCACTTACACTGGTGTTCCGTCACTCTCGCAGCATCGTCGAAGTGTGACGCGTTAAGCGCTTATCAGGAGAGCAAAATGAAACCTCGGCTGAAAGTTTTCACTATCATTAGTTTGGCAATCTCCTCATTAGGAGGATGCAACGCGTTCCTAGCCACCGGGAAGATTCCCACAGCTTCCGATCACTTGATGATTCCTCACGACCTGCCAAACCAACGTCTTTTTGACTGCGCCGAACTCAGCATCAGCCAACTTTCTGCAACCGATAGTTCTTGGAGAGAGGTCACGCATAGGGACAGCACTAATGGAGTACTTGAATCCGGAACCTTTGACGATAAGAACCGCACCGGATTCCGCATGCGCATCGAACGTGCGCAAGGAGCGAACCAGGCGGATATAACGCTTAGAGGTGGCGGTCCCTACTTTATTGACCTAGGGGTGGCACAGGCGATGAACAACCTCAAGAGCTTGCTAGACTCGTGCGTCTCTAGCAGGAAGCAATAGCAAAGCATTCATGGATTGATCAGAGCATGCCGAAATATACGATTGAAGCAAGATCACTCAATGTTCTTGGTGTAGCTGGACACGATTTCTGGGTTTTGCGCGATGAGCGGGGGAAAGCTCTAGCTGAGTTACACGGCTTGGCCACTGATCGACAAACCGGCGAAGCACTTACAATAGGTACTGACGAGGCTAGGCATTCCCTTCGTGCTTGGAACCTTGCCCTCGATAGTGCATATGCAGCCTCAGTTGGCACCGACGTGAGTCGAAGTACCTTCATTGAGGATAACCAGCAATCACGCACAGTCGCCATCGGAGATAAGGATGAGATCCTTGCGCGTTGGAACACTGCAGTTAAAGCGATGCCAGAACTCAATGCACTGAATCTGAACTATCCCAAGTATGGCTTCAAGGTCTTTGGTGACACCGTTAATAGCAATTCCGCCTTCCGAACCTTAGGCGAATTGATGAGTTTACCGGTAGAGGGTTTTCCTGGCAGGATCGAGCCGGGCCTTGGCAACCGTATGCTGCCGCAGGAACGTATAGAGGAACTGCGCTACCGCGAGCAACCAACTGAGGATCGGGAGCCCGAGCGTAAGCCAGCTAACGACCCTACACGCTATGATCATCCGGATCACGCATTGATGCAGCAGATACGCAAGAAGATCGAGGGACTAAACGGTTCCGGCCACTTGCATGCTGCAGACAATGACCGCATCAGCGCCAGTGTTTACGCACTCGCCAAGCAAAACAATTTCAGTAGTGTTGACGAAATCGCCCTGAGCCAACAGACCAGCGCCGCAGCGGCTGGCGAAAAAATCTTCATTCTGCAGGGCGCTTCAGACAATCCTGCAGCACTGCGTGCTTACATGCCGACTAAGGAAGCGATACAGACCCCAGTTGAGCAGTCATTCGAAAAGGTGCAAACACTGCAGAGCAGTGGATCGGCACAGGAGCACGCGCAACAGCAACCTTCACACCAGATCCCGGAGCAGGAAGCACGGCAACGAACAACTGTGCCGTCTTTGTAGCAGCGTTGCCAATATCCCGA
Organism: Xanthomonas arboricola pv. populi; assembly: GCF_002939945.1. Classification (GTDB taxonomy): domain Bacteria; phylum Pseudomonadota; class Gammaproteobacteria; order Xanthomonadales; family Xanthomonadaceae; genus Xanthomonas; species Xanthomonas arboricola_A. The sequence goes on from NZ_MDEB01000005.1 coordinate 318,848, forward strand.
TGTGAATCCCGGACGTAAACGCTTTATCTCACTTCAGCTATTTTCGCCGAGAGCATTTGCTTTCAGTGGATATTGCTATCCGAGACGCGCGCTCGACAAACCTTTCAGTTGCAGGCGAGAGAGCAGCTGCCGGCCGAAAAAGACAGGTGTAGGACCATTGCGGAGTGCCGAGGATCGGACGCATTACGATACCCCGATTACGGGCATTGATGATGCAATTCTGCGGCGCGATACCGATGCCATATCCCGCGGCTACAAGCACCGCCAGCAAATCGAAAGAAGTTACTGAAGTACAGCATAGATGAGCCCCACAATCATCCGTTGCTGCCTCGTTATAAAACCCTTCAGCGCAAGCGTTCGAGTACCAACAGATAAGTGGGTAGCTTAGGACCGCACCTAACGAAATGGCTTGATGCGCTAGTAATGGAGAGCGCGGGGGCAAGGCGAGAGCCAGACGGTCGCGCCATAGTGGCTGGACGGCCAGCGTATCAATTGCTGCAGGCCAGCCTATGCCCAAGTCGTAAGTACCGCCAAGTACGCCCGTTGAGAGCACGTCCTGGGTGACTTCCTCTAGTAGAACCGGTGTCTCGGGCTCTTCTGTTCGCTGAAGCGCAAGAAGATTCGCCAGCTCAGGTGACAGCACTGCTGGAGCGGCGGCAACCCTGATCGTTTGATGGCAATAATCCTGGCTCATGGTCTGTCCCTCTGGTGTAGGTAGGGGAAAGTCATAAAGCATTATACAAAGAGTTAAGTTTAACGTGGTTTAGTTAAGCTTGATGCGCGACGCTTTCGCTAATGCAAAAGCGCACAATGAAACCAGGCCGCCCAGCGGGCGCCACCACCTATGAGGCCGAGCCTGCGATAGCTTTCGGCAAGGCAGTACGTGCCGCACGTGTTGCGCGTCAGATATCGCAAGAAGAGCTTGCTACTCGCGCGGGTATTGAGCGTTCTCACATGGGGAAGATTGAACGTGGGCAACACATGCCTACCTTGGCATTGATCCTGAGAGTCGCTACAGCCTTGAACGAAACCGCGGCGAATTTGATGGCTGCTACCGAAAACAATCTGCAAGTCGACCTAAAAAATTGAACTGCACGCCGTGCAGCCCTCCCTCAATCGATTTTCTCCTTGAGGCGTGCCGTAAACCTGTCCAAAGAAATTGAGGTCGCCGTACCCGTGCTTTTCAGCATGTAGGTTGTAATAAGTGCCGAGTCATCTGCTAAAGGACGTATTACCACATCAGGATGTTTACAGGGCACCATCCTGGCGGCAGAGGCCAGACCGACTCCGTACCCAGCAGCAACGAGAGTGAGCATTACATCAAGTGACGCTGCCCGCTCAATAACGTTCGGTTGCTAGTCCAAGGCCTGCAAGAGCCGGGTGAGTACTCTGTGGTAGCCCTCATAAGCTTGGCGGTCGCACATGATCAAAGAGACCCGAAAGAGTTCTTCAACCGGAACCTCCCTGAAAGCCAGTAACGGATGGCGAGCCGGTATGACGACAACCATTCTTGCTTGCCAGATCGGTTCTACAGCGATTCCCTCCCCAACCACATCGGTGTGCGTAAAACCGACGGTGAAGTCTCCAGACCTCAATCCGCGCAGGAGCTCGGGAAGTGCGACTTCGGTTAGGCGAGCCTCAACTTCAGGTTCCTCCTCGCGGCACATTGCGAGAAAATCAGATAGGCGAGGGTCGATTGCGCCATAGGATACGGCGATACGCAAACTGCTTTTATAGCCCGAAGATACCGCTTTAACGTTGTCCCGAGCCTGTTCCAAGGTCGTAAACAAGCGCCGTACATCCGGCAGAAACACTTTTCCGGCTTCGGTCAGCTGTGTGCCTCTTCGGTCTCGATTAAACAGCAGGGTGCCCAATTCCTCCTCAAGCTCCTTGATGGTTCGGGATAAAGGGGACTGCTCAATGTGCAGACGTTCAGCTGCCCTCGTAAAGTGGAGCTCCTCAGCCAAAACAGTGAAGCATCGCAGATGTCGCAACTCCATGCGCCAGACTCCTTAAACGGTCGCAATCATCTGTGCCAACAGCAGAGGGATAAAATAATTCAGTTGCTGGCTCGTATCATCGCTTAGGTTGGCAACGAATTTCCTGACACAATTCATAGTTTGACGATGCGGAAATTTCTAATTAAGCAAAAAGAAGGATATCTGCTATAGATATCGCCCGACATGCTGGCACTACGCAATCAAGTCGATTAAAGTTAAGCTGTTTTTTATCAGCTGATGCTAACTGCACGCTTTTATCGAGCAGGAAACGGCTTGACCAACATAGAGGTCATAGTTCAACCTGCCCATAGCACATCCGTACTATTGAGCGCAGCCGATCAAACAGCTACGCTTTCGAAGATCGCACCCAGGAAAAAATTACTACGCACAACAAAAAATTAGTTCCATTACAACCACTACAAGCGGGTAATTCGTATTCAATTAGAAATGCAAAGGATATGGCTTTTATCAGAAGCTACTACTAGTTTAGGAATTTGCATTGCGCCTCGCTTTCATCAACTATTGGGAGTTGAAGCTGACGATTTCTGATAGGCGTCAATGCTCGCCAAGCATTCGAAATCCTGACGGTAAGACTGATTTCCTTTACTTTAGGTTCAAGGGCTGATCGCACAGCCTGCCAAGTCTCGCGCTTCATTTGAATCCCACTATTGATACTCCAACCGCCGTTTGGTGTTGGCGGTCGACCAACAAATAGTGGACGAAGGTATTGGAGAAGAAAGCCTGACACCCACGGGAAGTCCCGGACACCGCCGTGAAGATAAAAATTGCTCCATCGATAGATTTTCCACACGTCATGCACATCTACTGCGAATTCGATTTCACTCTGCCTTGTTTGAATGGCCTCAAAGAGCTTACTAAGGTCGATAGGGATCATTTCTTCTGGCTTGCTCGGGTCCACAAGGCTATTGACGCAAAAGGCATGTCGCAAGCGTAGCTCTATAGCCGTGCGAAGAACTGCTACAGGCGTGTAGGGAGCCCTATCGGCATGAGTCATGCCTGAGTAAACGCCGTAGATAATCTGCTCAGTGCCTTTAAAGACTTCAAATGGCGTTTCGCGTCGACGTCGCCATGCAGCAAAGAAGCCGTGCACGCCAGCAACTTCTCGGGCAGCATCTTCTAACAGAACTACTGCTAGCTCCATCATGTCCATTAGCGCTCGATGCAAAGTATGTATCGATGCATTCGCAGCAAAGGGCACCTCTGTTTTTGAAAACTGATCAAAATTAGCGATACTTGAGCAATATCGTTTAGCCTCTGCGTCCAACATGGTGAGCTGGGCTTGATAAAACGGGGCATCTGACATCTTCTTGCGGTCCGCCACCGAAACGATCAACCCCTGACGCACTGCCTCAGCATCTTTCATTGGTTTAAGTTTCAGCGGCACGGACGGTGCCTGAGCCTTCGGGTGCTTAGCTTTGGGGGTCAAAATGATGCCTCCTAGCTCGTCCCAAAGCCATGGAAGTGCTTCGTTCTGTACCCAAGTCCCCAAGGCAATCATGTTTACTGCGTTTACTTCTTTAAGCTGCGCAAGCCTTTCTGAATAGTCCTTGCTGTTCATGAATCTTCCTTTGTACTGTTGCTCTGAGCATTTATTTCCAAATCATGTTGCTTGACATAACGGATCGCCAGTTCAATCAGCGCGATCACCTGATCGGGGCGTTCCCGTCGACCGATCGCATAGAAGGCGAGCAGATAGAAGCAACAAGTCAGAATCAAGGGCGCCCACAGCATAAAGCTGCTGCCTTGCTTAGCTAGAATAGTGACAGAGATGGCGGCAGCTGCAAAAGCTGGGAAGATGCCGATTTTTCGAATATCACCGACCAGGAGTGACACTCGTCCGTCAACAGTACTCCAGCGATGCTTATATTGCAGCAATCCATACTCAAGGGTTATTTTGTCAAATTCAGCTAGCCTTCCGATAAACTGAGCGTCGTCCAAAAGATCGCTTTCCAACCGTTTCAATATAAGTGCAAACATTTTTCTCCGGTGTTGCCGAAAGAGTTGATAGAGCCCAATGCTGAGGGTGACAAAGTAAAGCAGTGAAATAAAGAGCAGGACCCAATTGGTAACCTGTATTGCACCGATCATCTTCACGACTGGCGCATCTGGCCCATAGCGATACCACGCTGCAAAAAATAGAATCACCAGAATAGTGATCAAGAAACTGATCATCAGCCAGTTTTCGATTTTCTTCAGCCACTTAGATGGCAAAGAAGCAAAGTTTTTGTCCTCGGCAAGGGTCATCTCTTCAAGTAACTTATACAGCGCAGCAACTTCTTCGTTTAGTGGCGCCATGATCACACCGTAAAAGTGAGCAATAGTGCATAATTCAATCAGTTGGAGAATTGCATTCCACTTGACCACCCTTTTACATTGCCACTGACCAGTCATTTGCATTCGACGTGACAAAGCGTTGCACAAGACTTGACCGGCGCTGCATGCCTTCGACCGGCTGGAGTCGACCCGAAGCAGGCCTTCGTTAAGGACTGCTAACGGCCAAAGCGGACAGTTACGAAGGGTTAGCAGCTCTTCCTTGACGCCTGGAGGCGTCTACAGAAGAAGGGGCGATTCAGGCTCAACGTTTTGCAGCAGGTGATCGTACTGCCTCTAGAGGTCGGCACTGCGGGCATTGCGCCAATTTGAGCATTTGTGACAGCATCGCATGTAACATCAACAGCTCCTGCTATCGGCATGGGACAATCAATCTCACGTAGGCGCGGGCCAAGGATTACCAGTGGCCAGGGGCTGAGCTGAGGGGGTAGTCAAGCTACAATTATACAAGGATAGTTTTGGTTATGTCGTACATTAACTTGCCCAGTGATCAGCAAGCTGCGATCAGCGACGTCGACGAGGCGGTGCTTCGGGCGGCAGTACAAAAGTGCCTAGACGAAGAGCGCGTAGGGCCGATTCATGGCCTTGGCTTCATTAACTGTGGGCCCTACGTGGCTAACAAGCTCCATGGTTTCCAACAAGCGATCGCTGAGTACAGCAATGCCAAGGCGCATGCGAAGCGCGAACGTACTCGGCAGGGTGCGCTGCATGCCGGCAGTGACCTCATTCACGCCGTGCAGCAAATGAAAGGGCGGCTCGAAACTGAGCGCCAAGAGGGGGACCTGTTCTTCATTGACGATCAGATTAGGCCGCCTTTCCATCTCAGCAAGCGGCTATCAGTGCAAGTGTCGTTCCGATGGCGAGCGTCGCCGTCTGCGGACTGGAAGCACGGGCAACTGACGTTCTTCTACGATTTCTCCCCTCATCCCAGCTACACTCTGCCCCTGCCCAAGCGCAAACCCAGTGCGGCCCAGGTAGCGAGGGATCTCGAAGATAGTCTGTATCGGGAGTGGGAGCGCTTGAAGGCTCAGGCGCTCTTCTCTATGAAGCAGTTCTTCCGCGATGGTGGCGACGGTGATGCGGTGCCTGAAGTGTTCGCCGTGAGGCCTAGTCCCTTCGGCGGGGGCTTAAATAACTTCAGCTGCAATTTTTGGCAGCCCGAGAGGCCGGTACCATAAATTCGAGCAAGCATCAGCCTCGGTAATTAGGGCTGATGTGAACGACTGTCCACTCACCAAGTCTGCGCAGACGTCCCCAGTATCGTGAACCGTACACCATCACGATGACGTCGAGCCCTATGTTGACCTAGGGCCAGAGCGTTGATCGTAGCCGTGCGATGCTATTGGTCATTTCAGGAGTGGATGATGGACAAGGAACAATTGGCTTCCAAGATTACTGGCCCTAAGCCGCAAGACTACCTGCGAGCGAGACGTCCGGAGCAATTCTCGGACTCTTTAAAGCTACATGAGTCGACTATCGACCGCTCCATGCTGGAGTACCATTTCGATACCCTGAACAATCGAAGCCAGGAGCTTGAGTTCGAGATATTCGTACGCAAGCTTTGTGAGCGAGAAATCTGTCCCAACCTGGTTCCTCAGACCGGGCCAACAGCAGGTGGCGACGGTAAAACTGACACCGAGACGTATCCTGTCTCCAGCCAAATCGCTTTCTTCTGGGGGCTAAACGAGGCTCCGGAGTCCCAGCGATGGGCATTCGGTGTTAGCACCCAGAAAGACTGGAAGACAAAGTGCACGAAAGATGTCGAGAGCATCATGTCCACTGGACGTGGGTACGTCCGTATCTTCTGTGTCTCCAGCCGGTTCATCAAGAACAGCCTGAGAGCGCAGCTTCAGGACGACCTTTCGAAAAAGCATGGCATCAAGGTGACCATCTACGATCGAACCTGGCTGCTTGATAAAACGCTGCAACCCAAGAACCAGCACCTTGCCATCGATCACTTAGGTCTCACTGGCAATATTGAGAGCAAAATTCAGATCGGCCCGTTCGACGCTGACAAGCAAATCCAGCTAACAGAGATCGAAAGTCAGATCGACCAAATCGAAGATCCAGGCCATTTGACGCTTTCCCAGGTCGACCTCTACACCAAGCGCGCCATCATCTGCAAAGAGCTGGAACGGGATTCCGCTGCTGTTGAGCATCAGTTCAATATCGCTGTGCGGACAGCGAAAAAGTTTGGTACCCATAGGCAGCATTTCGATGCCCTTTACCAGCTGACATGGGCCGCGTACTGGTGGCTGGAAAATACCGAACTCTTTGAGGAATCCTTTGAGAAAGCACTCGGTGTGGCCCAAGAGACCGAAAACGTTGAGGTGTGGGAGAGAGTCGTAACTTTGTTCAATCTAGTAGTCACCACTCATCGAGACGGTAAGTGCACCCTCGATGTGGACTCCCTAGAGACCACCATTCGAGAGAGATTGAACTCGATAGCCAACGACGCGGATATGATCAGCGGCGCACTACAAGCCAAGACATCTTTGGCGCTTCTGGATCTGCTGGTTGCCGAAAATGAGGAGCAAGCCAATAACACCTTCCGGTCGTTGAGCAAAATCGCTGATAGCGCCCATAAGCTGATTGGCTACCCTATGGCTCGTCTCGTCAACTTGCTGGAAGCTCTCGATGTGGCCTTCGGAGATCTCAAAGCTTATGAAGACCTGATGGATAAACTCATTGATGATGCGGGTGCGCGGGAAAATAGCCGGATTAAGGCAGATAAGTATCTGAGGCGAGGTGCGCTGAGCAGCGATAAAAAGGATTACTACAGGGCGATCAAGTGCTTCGGGTTATCTCTGTATGGGCTGTACAGCAGTGAAAGCAAGACGGAAGTCTTCTCTGCCCTTTACATGTTGTCCAATGCATACGACAAGCAGGGCCTGCTGTGGGCTGCGCGAGGAGCAGCGCTGATGGCAGCTTATGTAGTCACCGCTGACGCGCTTAAGGAACAGCGAAGCAGTGCCAAGCAAGCTGCTATTTACCAACGACTCATGTGGATTGAAGGTCAACTAGGTCGCGTAGGGCAGTCTTTGACTTGGTATCACTTAGCTCAACTGGTTTCTCAAACGCTGGATGAAAATCCGTGGACAGAAAATCAGAAAATGAATTATGAGGTTCTGATTGGTAAGCTATTTCTCAACGCCAATTTTTCAGACGTAGAAAGGATAGCCTGGTTACCGGACAAGCTGAATCAGTTGGATCTAGGGCTCAGTGCAGATGCGCTATTGGTTTGCTTAGGCCATGAAGATAAAGCGGGGCCTGAGGGTGAGCTAATTGATCTTAACTTTATGAATATGTGGCGCAGTATTGACATGGGGGCACCGGTGGCCCAGCTCGACCTATATCTGGATCGCTGGACATCCATAAGCTCCTACATCTTGGGTTGTAAGGTGTCTGTGTCCTTCCCTGTAAAATCTCCATGCATCGAGTTAGCGCAGCAATTGATGGCTGTATTAGAGAGTTTCTGCGCACCGATGATGGCAGACCATACAGCCGCTACAGTGCCCGCAGTGAATATTGATATCTTATTGGAAGATGAGGACAACTTCATACTGGAGCATAGTTTTGACACCGCTGCGCAGGTAACCTCTGCAGAGATCCTCTGTTCGCCGTTCAGTATTGCCAATTTGACCGATGAAAAACGAGATGCGATCAGGAACTTCTATAGTGAATTCTGCCTTCAATTTGTGTCCATCATTTGCCCTCAAATTGGCTGGTCGAGACTCGAAGAGATGCTTCGAGACGACAAAGCCCTGGAGCGAGCAGTTGTCTTCAACTGCAATATAGGTTTAGACGGCTATTTCTTGGGGCGTGATGCTGTCCCAGGCATCGGGTCTCATCAGGATGCTACCTTCGAATTGTATAAGCCAACTCGGCTCGTAGCTTGGTTTGAGCACTACAATATAGAGGCTATGGATTGGCGCCCTAAATCTGATGAGCCTGAGGAACGTCCAAAACATCCGTTCCAGTTTTCTACAATGAAGCATAGAGAGCTTAGGGTTGTCTCTCTCATTCAGGAGAGCCTGTGGAATCAAGCCGGCTGGAAGGGCTTAGGCTTTCAAACATGCAAAGGCGAAATTCCAGTGCTAATGTTCGCCTTCGAGAATGTCGCCGTTGGGCATAAGATATTCGAGAACATCGCAAAAACTATCGGAGAAAAAGATCCCAATAATGCGTTGCGCATCGCATTGATACGAGGCATTAACAGGCAGAATGCTGCGCATTATCGTGTGGGTATTACAAGTAATTTTGATCGATTTAATGATGGATCTTCGAAAGTCCAAACGGCACTTTCTAGGCTACATACCATGACGCCGAGTTCTTCTGAAAATATTGACCGATTTTTGAAAGATTACGAAATACATAAGAGGTGTCATGTTGCTACGGTGAATTCTAAGGGGGAGCTCGTTAGCCATCTAGAAACTTCTGGCATCGTCGTTATGCATGCCTGGGAGATCGATGAAAACGACCAGGAGATTTCGGCGATCCAGCCTGATGACGATATCCTTATTCCGGCAGGTATGGAAAATCCTCCAATCAGCCGTGCGTTGGCGAAGCTTCGTTCATTTGAAGCCAGATAATGATTAGCAATCTGCCTTAGGCGTCCGATCAATGGCGCCTGGGGAGCTTTGTGCCTTGCGACGAACGACGCATTCGGTTGAAATTGGTCCGAGTATTCGCTTCTGGTCGATTTCTGCCGCTCAGGGTCGGCCAGCGGACTGGTCAAATTCGATGCAAACGACTGGTCAAATCTATGCAATCACTCACAGTAAAGCGAAAAGTCCATCCCGCTACGCTGCTGTGAAAGCCCATTACTCGTGGGCCCGAATATCCTGAATTGGTAGCAGATCCATCACATCACAGAACAATGGCCGATGTTTCCAGTCGTTTCTGTCGCCAATCACATAGAGGCGCCGCTTGGCGCGCGTCGCCGCCACGTTCAGCAGGTTTGGTTCCGAAACAGCCCAGTTGCGAGCGCCAGATCCTGCCGTGTTGCCCCCCAGTACGACTATGACGACCGACGCCTCTTTGCCCTGCATAGTGTGGATGGTGCCGGACACCATCTTGCCTGGGAGCATGCGCTTTAAGTTCTGCTGCACAGCCTTGAAAGGAGTGATGACCGAAATATCTTTCGCCTCTACGCCATCGCCATGTAGCCGCTTGAGCAGGTCTCGTAAGACTTGGCCTTCTGCAGGCACCCAATTTCCTTCGGATGTGCCACTGATATGTATCCACCCTGTCGGCAGACTGGCGCGGGTGTCTTTGTCGGCGCGCGGCGCGATCGTTCCATACACCATCGCTCCGTCGTAGGCGATACGGTTGGCGAGTGCATACATGGGCCTGTCGCAGCGGCGATGCACGACCAGTGGCAATCCTACCCAAGACTTGCCGCCGGCAGGCCCAGCCATGCGCCCCCAAGGGGTGGCTTCGTCGGCCAGTACCTGCGCAGATTTTTGGTTGGGAATCCAGTGCGCATCAACGCCGTAACGTGTACGCATGTGTTCTAGCACTGCATCGGAGACGGTGACTATGGGCTTGAGTTGCAGAGGGTCTCCAACCAGCAACGCACGCCTGGACCGCCATAGCGCACCGACTGCAGCTTGAGGTGCGGCCTGACCAGCCTCATCCACGAGTAACCAGCCAATTTCACTTGCGCCCAATGAGCCAAACGAACGAGCGAATGATGCAAAAGTGCTGCTCAACACTGGAACGACCATGAACAAAGAAGCCCATGCCGAACGGATTGCGTCGCGCGACATCCCTTGAAAGCGTGAGCCACCCAACATCCCGTTAATCATGAACAAATTAGAGCGCAGTCTTGAAGCTTCCAGCTCGAAGAACGTCCGGTGGAGCTTCAATGCCTGGATGAAAACCCGCGCCCGTGCCTTCCGCCAGCCTTCAATGCGCCAGGGCTCGGCCAGTTCAATGACATCCCCACGCCCGATAGCATTGTCTTTCAACCAAGCGAGCAGATGGTCAGCCTGATGAGTGGTTGCGAGTTCCAAGGCATCGCTCGTAAGCGTTTTATCCTGCTGCTGCGATCCCTGAAGCACTCGACGCGCTTCAGCGATTTTTCCTTCCACCTGGGCCTTATCGCTATCAAGTTGTTGGGTGAGGCGCGTGATCCGCGCGAACTCAGCCTTAGCGATGTCATGCTGGCTTTCTAGCAGTTCCCGAGCGGTCCTCCAATCGCGTCGAGCATTTCCGAGACTGAATAAATTTGACCAGAAACCGGGCTTTTTTGGCAGCTTCTCAAGCGCGTCAATACACTTCTTGAGCGCCATGTTGGCGGGGCCACCTTCCTCGTTATCCAAGCGCGAGAGTTTATTTGCTACCTCAATCAGCGACTGTTCGAATGCTCGGAGTTTTTCGGAGTCTTCGGCAATCGTCTTCCTGATTTTGAGAATAGCCAAGATCAGCTCACGAATTCGACTGGCGTCATTGCATGCTTTGCGTTCTTCCGCCTTGACCGCCTCGTAATGAGAGACAGCTTGCTGCCACAACGCTTGACGTTGCTCTGGGGAGCGGTCCGCATTCGCTTCTACACTCACATTGAGCCAGCCCCAAAAACCCTTCGGGCCCTTGTCCTCCTCGGGTGGTGCATCTTCGTTCTGGTTCTCGCTATCGTCAGCGTGTTCCGTCTCAGCAGAGGGAGTCGAAAAGAGTGCCTCCACAATGTTGTCGACTTCCTCATCAGGCTCTACCTCAGTCTCGTCTTCTACCTCCGCAGCAGCCTTGTCTTCGCTGCCAAACGGGAGCTGACCATAGAAGTAACGATCGACGAACTTGTTGCGTCGTGCCTTGCTCCCCAATGCCCCAGAAATCAATCCCCACGCAGGTTTGCCCGAGACCAGCTCCCCCAGCTCGGCGAAGTACTCTGCTTCTGGCAACCAGCTTTCATCAATCTTGTCTCGCTGAGGCAGTTCGAGCGTGACATTTTCCACAGCACCGTTGTTGGATGAAGCGACCACGATTTCAAAGCCATAAAGTGCAGGATTTAGCTTGTAACTGTATTGCTGCTTACCACCGTCGTTGGCAGCTTCGCGTCCATCGCTCGCGAATGCATCTGATGCGCGACGTAGCTTGGCAAGCGTATCGGCGCGGCTGGTAATAATCGCTGCGATCAGGTCGCGTAATAGCGTCGTCTTGCCCGTACCAGGTGGGCCGTTGACGCCAAGCAGCCCGTGACCATCGGCAAGATTGGACTGGATTGTGTTGACTGCTAGCTGTTGGGAATGTACTAGGCCCAAATGGTGTTCTGTAGGCCAACAGCTACTGGCATACGCATCCGGCATCAGTCGTCCCATCAATGGCAGCGACGCACGCTGATCGTCCATATGCAGGCGAGGCTTTGGATCGTGATGACGCAGGTACTGATCCAGTGGTTCGCTTTTCACCCCTCTGGAGATCGCATCGGCGACATCTGCAAGATCGTCCAGCAAAAAGCTGTTCAGCGGATCGTCTTCCGACTCGGGTTTGTCGGGCTTGATTGGTTGTGAGCGAAAGCGAAAAAGACGGTGGTCCATCTCACCAAAAAAGTCCCCCAACCCCAGGAACTGGAGGGTCCAGTGAGTCAGTTCGCGCAAGCCTTCGCTTGATACCTCCCCCTCGAACTGACTGTTAGCGCGCTCCCTGAGGGTCTTTTGGTCGGTCTCGAACCCTCTAGTCCAATCTTTGCCGGTCAACACCCGCCCAAGAAACCACGCTTCGCTTGATAGAACGAAACTGTCATCGACCAGTCGCCCTCCCGCCGTAAATTTTGCCGCAAACACGGCTGACTCGCGAAACTTGGGTTCCTGGTAGCCCTGATCGGCGCCGTACATCGCATCGAGCTTCTCGGCAACGAGCCGACTGTCGTAAAGATGAGCATAGAGCGTGTGGCTCCATATGCGCTTCTTGGGCAGCTCCTGCTTACTGACGATACTTTCCGGGGTCCACGGAAGCAGCGGGCGCTGAATTGGCGTGTCATGGATAAACGCTTCGTATCGATTACTGCGTTTTTTCAGCTTGGGTGCTGATTGCGGTTGCAACAACTCGACCGCGTGCCAGTACCGGATGATGCTTTCTTGATCCATCAAATGACTTCCTCTAGAGCATGATATGAACTTTGCCCTTGTCACACTAACGTATACGGATGAAGCCTCGTAAGCCTCATTCAACCGACATTTCCGAAGAAGAATGGGCCTTTGCTGCGCCGTATTTGACACTAATGGATGCGCAGGCGCCACAGCGTAAGTAAGCGCTACGCGCGATGTTCAACGCACTGCGCTGGATCGCACGGGCCGGCGCACCATGGTGATTGCTTCCCAACGATTTCCGCCTTGGGAGCCGGTGTATCAGCAACCCAAAGTTGGCTGCAGAGTTCACTTTCCTGCAGGCGAACATACAAAGGTTGCGGGTTCACTTCCCACTGGCCGATGCGTAGGAACCCATTCGCACAGAAAGGCAATGCGCGATCCACATCGCGAACAGGAGCGTGGTGGTATTCCCGCAAAGTCTCAGAAGCATGTTTCTGAGTCAGCGGGCGATGCCCGTCAAGGCCTATAGCCCCACTTCGCGATGATGGCTTCCAAGATGGCTTGATTCGGTGCAGTCGCGCCTGGACATGTCGTCAGATATACCCGGCGTGCCGCCGCCGTGGCCGGTGGGTTGAAGGCCGGGCTCCATACCTGGATGGCGTGGAAGGTTGCGATCGGCGCTGCACATTCAGGAGACGGAGTGCCGAAGCCGGTCATGCTGGACATGCAAAGAAAGACCGAGCAAGGATCAGGCGCCTGGGCGCGAGCTGGGGCGCTCAGGCCAAGGCCTAAAGCCGCAGCCAGTGCGAAAGTGGCGGCAGTGGTGCGTGGCTTCATGACAAGTACCTCCCTGGTAGTGGTTGAAATGACGTGCTCGCTTAGATGTGGTGATGATGGCACGCTTTTACTTTGGCTGGGACGCCGTGCCTGGCGGCAGCGCTCTTTCCCAGCGTGACAGGGTGCCGTCCTCGTCACCGAAGAACACTGCTCATCGCGTGACCAAGCCGAATTGCATTCCAGGGCTCCCGCCAACTCCACGCTCCCCGCCACGGCCTCTGTCCATCTGATCAAGCCGAGGGGGCAAGGACGTCCATGTTTTTGCAGCAGGCTCTCTACATACCTGACGCGCATCTGTGGCGTACCCGTTTCACTGGGGTGTAGGGGCATGTACCGGTCTTGGTCACCCACACCGTTACGGCCCCCGCTCAGGTATGCTCTGGCGTCGTCAAAACTCAAGGTATTCCCATGGAAGGGCTGAAAAGTGTGACGCAGGGCCTGTTAACCGCTACGGCCTACTGCTTGGCGTTTCAACTGTCTTGGCACTGCTCACTGGATCAGTGGTACCTGCCAGCTGGCCTTCGGATCGCAGCGTTGCTGCTCGCCCCTTCTCGCTTGCTACCCTGGATACTGATGGGCGATGTCGCGGCATTGCTGATGATTCGGGTTCCTGCGATCAGCAGTGTCGGTGTCAATCCTACCTGGGCCTACGCAAGCCCCTGGATCCTGGTCCCGGCCATTGCTCTGGTCCCTATTGCTATTCGGGCAAGGTATGGGGCAGTACATCGCGCAGGAGCGTCACTGATCCCGATGCTTCTGGTCACGGCAGTCTGGGGCGCGCTCTGCACTCTGGGGACCAACATCATGCTCGACGGACCTTCGTCGGCAATAAGCGGCGTCAAGTTCGCCCGTTTCGCTGTAGGTGACTACCTCGGAATGTTGATGGTGGTCCTGCCGGTGCTTCTATGGATGCGCCGCCACGACGAAGAGACGCCCAGCCGCCTGACGCCTCATTGCGCACTGGCGGTTCTGGCGACTGCATTGATCTTTGCATTAGCAACACTGCCGCAAAGCAATGTTGCACGGTTGGGCTTAATGTCGTTGCTGATCGTTCCTGCCGTTCTACTCACCTGGCTGCATGGCTGGCGGGGCGCGGCCATCGGCGTTGTGCTGGCGAATACCGCTCTGGCATTTTCACTGCGAAATACGGGTGTGCTGGGGGCCTATGACTCAATAGGCTTTGTTGTGCAGGTGATGCTCGCAACAACGGCTACGGGACTATTCGTGCTGGGCGCGCGTATCTCCAGCACCCTTGCCGAAGTGCGCCTGCGTCTGCGAGGCGAGCAACAGGCATTGGATACGGCAAAACTGAGCTACCTATGGGCTGAGCGGGAATTGCGCGAGCACGTGATCGAGTACGTCGACATGAGGTACAGATGAACCGACTACGCCGCGACATCGAAAGTCATCTCAAGTCACGCGGACAACATGAAGCCGCCATGCGGATGATTCGCACGGGCTCTATCCAATCGAAGATGCTGCACGAGTACATCAATGCTTTGTACCCGCTGGAGATCGAGACGCATGGCCTCTATCACGTTTTCCGTTCGCCAGGCTTCGCCAGCTCCAGTCACACAGAAATCCACCCAGTCATGCTTCGCGGCAATCCCATGCAATTGTCTGTTGGGCTGCAGCTTGCCGTCTACAGATGCACCCAGCAGGCGATTGCCTGTCTGCCTCCAGCAAGGCGTCATACTATCAAGGCCAGGGTCGGAAAACTGCGCGGGCTCCAGGGCATTGCTGTATCTATTTACGGGGATAAGCCAGAGAGCAAGCCTGCCAGTCGGACCGCTCTTGAGAACACAGCAGAGTTGTCCAGCAGGGTGCGCTCGTATGGTGGCACCTGCCGGCGCCACCATACGGGCAAGATCAGCTTCTTTGTTTCCGAACCAACAGGGACACGATCAATTTTTAGGTACGATGAGCCAGCTGTCACCACGCGGGAGTGTCTGTAGCAGCACCGTCATACCATCTCCTTCATATACGACTGTACCGCTCGGGCGTGAACCCGCCGCCAAGAACGTGGTGCGGTCTGCATCGATACCAACCGGCATGACCCAACGGGTACCGTCGATCCACCCGATTGCAGTTCGGACATCGCCACTAGGGCCATTGACTTGCAGGTAGCGGATCCCATCTCGCTCGAACGTATACACGTGCAAGGTGCTGACAGCCGAGAGATCAGTAGCAGAGGGACGACTGGCCCCCAGCCCTGTTGTTGCTGCAGCGGGGCTATGACCGACATCCGGACAGCATGCCGCCGCACTGTATGACAGTGCCAGTCCTAGCAGTCCCACAGCAACTTTTGCCGCACGTTGGAAGTTACGCATCACATGTCCTTTCCCCTCGAAGAGGGAGTGCTCGCCTGCGGTCCAGGCAGCTGCGACGGTACGCGATCCAGAGCTTTCCTCGGTTGACAAATATCGTGCGGACTCAACCGGGCACGCCACTGCAGAGGGTGGGGAATTGCCGTTCCCGAATGTCAGATTTTTCCTACCCAGGCAACCTTGTCCCTTGAGGTGGCGGCCGCTAGACGGTGAGAGGACGGTCTGGAGGGGGAGCTGGTAGTGGCAATCTGCCTTGACCTATGCCAGAGTTCGACCCAACCTGCCTCAATAGCACATAAGGATAATGGCCCTAGCAGGCGCTCATCTCCGCACCCCCGGCGGCGTCTTTCTCGTCGCTGTGCCTGTGTCTGAACAAAATTCTCTCGCTTCATGATTGCGTTACGCGCTTGACTCCCCACCACCTGCCTGGGCTGCCTATCGCCTTCCGGGCTGTGCCCTCTATATCCCTCGTTTGCTATCCCCGCCATCCATCTGCACCAATAAGACCGACGAGTCCCGCCATGAATGACCGCTCACGCCGCTCACGCCTTTCATTTTCACGTCTCGCCGCAGGCTTGTTGCTTGCGGCCGGTCTTAGTGTTGGGCCCGCGAATGCAGTGGGAGTGATTGTCAATGACCCAACGTCGATGGCGAAGGCCTTACAGGAGTACGCAGAGCAGGCTAAGCGATGGACCGAGACCCTCAAGCAGTATCAGCAGCAGCTGGATCACTATCAGCAGCAGCTCATCAAGCTTCAGCGGTTGAACCTAGGGACGTCCACCATGGCTGACAACTTTGCCGAACGTCCAGAAGACTATGGCCTGGAAGACGACTGTCCGGGTGCCCCAAAGACAGGCCTCTCAGGGGTGCTGCAGCAATTCAAGTCTCTCGCCCCCAACATGAAAGGAAATATGGTGGAGGAGCAAATGAAGGTCTGCACACGCATGGTGCTGGCAAAAAATGCCAAGTACAACGAGTCGGTACGCATGCTCAAGCGCCTTATAGAACGCAACAACCAGTTTAAAGCGATTGAGGCGCAGCGCGACCGAGGTGGCACCAGCCAAGGGGCGCTTGCTGCCAACGATAACGAAGTTCAGCGTTTCGTAGCACAAAACGCCATGGACCTGGACTACTGGCAGGCCCAGATGACGGCATATGACAGCTATATCGTCGGGCTCAAGGAAGATCAGTCGCGAATGGCCAGAAAAGCTTTGGATGGCGACCAAAATAGCTGGCTCAAACCGCTGGGACAGCTCGTGCAGGCCGCAACGCTGAAAGCCGCGTTATCCAATTGATCGCTACACGACGACAGACAGGCAGAAGGTAATGGACGCAATTCTCCACGGAGCGATGAACTGGTTGCAGCCTTTGGCGGATATCGGCCTCGGTGAGTTCGTTTTCTTCAAACTGGTCAACGACTACTTCAGCAATGAGATTCAAGAGTTCGGCTTGGAGTTGATGAGCCGCGCTATGAGGTGGGTCAGTACGATCGCTTTGACAGTAACCACTCTGTGGGTACTGATTCTGGGCTATCGCATCGCAACCGGGCAGTCGCGTGAAAGTGCAATGGCGACCATGATCAAGGCCGGCAAGGTCGCGATCATCATCAGCCTTGCTTCAGCTGTCGGGGTTAACGGGGCAATGCTGCACCAGACCATGACCCAAAACCTGGACAAAGAGATCCATGGTCTTTTTACGGGTGATGAAGACAGCACCGCCTCCGATGCTATTGACGAAAATCTTGCCTACACGCAGGTGGCGTTGACCGCGCTGGATGCGGTGCGCGTCGACCCAACCGATCCGGAGGCAATAGAGAAGAAAGGCCGCGCTGTATTGATGGCGGGCTTCGGCACCGCCAGTCCGCCGATGGCGGCTGGAGCGATGCTGTTGTTGTTCAAGTTCACTATGGCGTTCCTGATCGGGATCGGGCCAATCTTCATCTTGGCACTGATCTTCGACCAGACCAAAGACCTGTTCAAGAAGTGGTTGTTCTACGTGATCGGCACGCTGTTCTCGATGGCAATGCTGTCGGTGGTCACGGCGATGGTGCTGAAATTCACAGCAAAAGTAGCTGCAGCCTATTGGGCTGCCCAACTCATCACATTGGGCAACGCTGAAGGACTGTCTAGCCAAGCCCTACAACAGGGCGGTATCGGACTGGTCATGACCTTGTTGATAATCAGCGTTCCAACGTTGGCGGCCGCAATTTGGCAGGGTAATATGGGTACGTTCATGGCGTATTCAGCATTTGATCGTGGCGGCGCGGCGAGTCCTGGGCCGCAGGGGCAACCAGCTGGGTCTTATGTGCCGCAGCGCACAGCAGCTAGTGAGGACAGATCAGAGGCTAACGTTCAGAAAGGTGTTGGAACGGCTACCAGGACTATAGCTGGCGCAGACTCCAGTGAAACAGTTGCTAAAGGCTCACGAGGCTTGGCTGGACAAAATTCACGGGATCAAGCTTAGTTAGCTGGCTCGACCTCTTAGAAAACCGTACAAGGTAATGGAAATGAAAAATACGGTCCTGTTGGTTTTTTTAGTTTTTATAGGCATGGGCACTAATGCCCAAGCTGAGCAGGGCTGCCCGCCTGGGCAGTATCCCATCGGGGGACAAGGGGTGGCTGCATGTGCGCCAATTCCGCAAGAAAACTCTATCCAGCAAGAGCCTCGTGCGAGCGGTAAGTGGATAAAAACCTGGGGGGCTATAGCTAGTGACGGGGGGGATAACTTGGGCGTGGCAAAGGGCAAGTTGACAAAGTCAGATGCTCAAGAAGAAGCGTTGTCAAAATGCAAATCCGTGAGCGGAAAAGAGTGCCAAATTGATTTCGTATACAAAAATCAGTGTACTGCGATAGCAGAGCCACATAAGAACGAAAGTGCTGTGCCAGGAGTACTTTCGTACACTGGTGGCCCAACGGTTGATGTCGCGAGTAGTGACGCTCTTGCAAACTGCAATAAACACAACAAAGGTTTAGACTGCAGAGTGATATATCAGGCATGCTCTGAGCCTTATTTTCAAAAGTACTGATCCGCTTCACAAGCCGAAAATAATTGCTTACTTAGGGATATTCCATGAAAAAGCTTAGTCTATTTGCAGCTTTCATGATGTATGCCACAGCTATCCAGTCACCGGCACAGAACGGCGGTTTCGATGAATTCCTTCCCTAATATAACAACCACCCATTTACCTTTCGCACAGTTGGCGTTCCAACGGACTGCTGGCTGCCGGTAAGCCCTGCGACAGGCACTTACGTTGTGACCTATCCCAAATGCTTCAACCCCGTCTCAGCACAGATGTTTGCACGCGCTTGCCCAAAAGCGTTTCCAACAGGCATCTCTTAAAGCTGGTCCCGTACCCCTGACCACGTTCGCCGTTAGTTCAATAGAGCTCGTAGGAGCGATGTAATGGATAGCGTGTTCTCGCCCCACACCGCACATTGGTACCGGTCACCCAAGGGCGTTCGGCGCATGTTGACTATCCTGCTGATGTCAACCTTACTGACCGCAAGCTTGGTTGTTCTTGCCTATCGAACTTCGTTTACGGTCCTGCTGGACCTTGCACAGTATGCGGCCACTATCTGTGCTGTATTGCACTTCGCTGTAGTGTCGATGCTGCTGAGTCTCATTGCAGGTGCTCTGAAAGTATGGAAAAAGCTGCAAGCAGACGGGAAAAATACCTGTGAATTGAAGCAGCTGCGTCGGGGCATCGTTAGTACAACTGCAATGACGGGTTTGATGTTTCTGCTAGCAGTGGGAGCGGCGTGTGTCCCCGCAGTGATGGAGATAATCAGACAAATCCCAGAGTTCGGGGTGGTGTTCGCTCTTATGATCATTGCCTTGCTGATACATGGCATCAACATCAACCGCGCCTGTCGACGACTGACCGACTCAGTCACGGCGGCGCAGCGTGCCGCACAACGCACGATGGCTGCATGAACGGGTATCTGAGGATCAAGATTGTCGGCTGGTTTTTTCTAGTGCTCTTAGCAGGATGCAACCCCATGAATACTGCCTCTGAAAGACACGACACCGATTCGACCACCACCGACGGCGATCCGGTCTACCGCAAGAACCCGCATCCGACACAGGCGTACCGGATCACGATGACCATCGAGGATGCGCCGGGGCCGTTTGAGTGGATATCAGGAACTGCGTTCTATGAAATGACCAACCACAAGCAATGCACGCCAATCGAGCCTATTGCAGGTGTCTGGAGCAAATCTAAAGAGGATGGAATACCCATCCATTTTAAGAAAATCAACGAATCTACATATGTGGCGACGATCTACGCAGATGGAATGGTGGATTCGGACTACTACGGCAAGGGCGTCTGCCGATGGGAGCTAACTAGCGCAGATGTTTCGTTAAGAGCTACCGGTAAGCATGAAGAAACACGATTTCAGCCAGGGATTTATAAAGATAAATTGCTTAGTGGCGAGCCGGGGGTGACATATTTCTGGTCTGGCGGATACCCGAAAGATGAAATGGATAACTATCCCGACTCTGGCCATTCGGACCCCACTCAGTTCAAGGAAAGTTTGCGCAACCAGTTGTTCAAAGTGACCCTGCTTTCCACCAAGGAAACGCCATGACTCTGACTGCGCAACAATATGCTGCTTTGGCGAGCTATGTTTATGACGAGCCACGCGAAACTGGTGAAAATAGTCGAACGGTAGATATCGGTGGTGCTCCATACAAGCGGCTTGAATACGTTGATAGGCCTTCTGGCTATCAGGGCATGATCTACAGGAGGGTCGACACAGGCGAACTTGTTGTCGCCCATCGCGGCACCGAGTTTGAGCGGCAACTCCAGCAGGATGGTGTGTCCGCGGATGGCGGGATGGTTGCAGCACGTCACAACAACCAGTCAGACGATGCAATTGAATTGACCCGCCATGCAATGGAGACAGCTGAGCGACTAGGCAAGCGTGACGGGCACAAACCCGACGTCTTTGTCACCGGCCATTCCCTCGGTGGCAACCTGGCCCAGGTCACCGCCCACCACTTCGGGCTCAGGGGCGAGACCTTCAACGCCTACGGCGCGGTCAGCCTGGATCGGCGGATTCCAGAAGGCGGCACCGACGTGATCAACCACGTGATGGCCGGCGATGCCGTCAGCGCTGCCAGCAAGCACTATGGCCAGGTGAAGGTGTATGCCACACCACATGAGGTTGCCACCCTGGAACAGGCTGGTTACGCCAATACCGCCAGTGTGCTGGATGCGCGCAATCCGTTTGTTGCCATCCCCCTGGGCGATTCGCACCGCATCCACAACTTCCTCCCAGTGGACGGCAACGGCAATCCAGATCGCTCGGTATTGGAAGACCCTAAAGCGCAGCAGTTGGCGCAAAAGTACTCACCGATGATCGACAAGTACCGCGACGACATAGCGTCGATGCGCCTCGGTGCCACGCTCGGTACACGTAGCATGCAGGCAATGACCATGGCCGATGGCATCGATCAGTTGCGCGGCACGCTCGCACCCGGCGCAGGGCGCGCGGACATGGCAGCGGCACGCTGGGAGGAGGTACAGCAGCGCATGCAGAGCGAGCATGCGCCGACATATGTCCCGCCAGGCTGGAAGATGCCTTTGGGCCCATCTGGCGGCGAAGTGGGTGCTCCGGCAGCACCGCGTGGTCGGTTCGACGAGCCTGCATCTGCATCGGTTCCCAACGATCCGCTTTACCAAGCCATCCACAGCAAACTACCTGCAGGAACCTCTCCAGCCGAAGCGATGCACGCCACTGTCGAGGCCAAACGCGTGGGTATCCTGCGTGTCGATCAGTTGCAAAGCGTGACCTCGCATCAGGACGCGGTTTGGATCGTCGGCCAGACACCGGGCTTCCGGGTCAAGGTGGATCTGTCCGAGACCGTGCCTCCATTGCAGGAAAGCATCCGCCAATCACAAGCCTTGGATGCCCAGCGGACGCAGCCGGACGTAGCTCAGCAGTCACCAGCGCGTGTGCTTTAAGGCTCTGAACTGCCACGTTGGCTCGACGAACACGGCTACGCGGGCTGCCAATTCACGTAGACACGCTCACTAGTCCCACGCCTCGACATCCGGTTTAATACTTACGGCCGTGGCTCTGAGGTAGACGTGAACGCTACTGGCTCACACTCAAGCACACCAATGAGGGGTAGACCTTCAGTCATCAAGTGAAGTGGATGCGTCCGTATGGATCGGCGGTTGTGAGTTTCCTTCCTGGAGCGTCAGGTATGGATTGTTTGGCGGAAGCTCCCCAAATACACCCTGCCAACGCTCAAGCAGGTAGCCGTGGAGCCGTCGCGATTTGCGAGGTCCGGTTACTTCGCACGTCCAGATGTTCAGGCCATTGGCTTGCTTACGGTGTAGATGCAATTTCTCAAATCTCTTTTGCGCCCACTGCCAATCTGCCATCTCTTCACGATTGGCATAGTCAGCGATTTGAGGATGTTCTTGCGCATAGCGCTGAAACACACCTGGGCTTACCAGATAGACGGCATCCGCCACGATATGCACCAGCGCCTTAGCGTCGTTGATGACAAGTCGGCGCGATGCAATCGCCTGCTGCAGCCATGTCACGAAATGATCGGCTGACATTTGAGTTGAGGTGCCATTCGACTCGTCCCTGGATGGTTGGGTACTGGTCGACATTGGATTTTTTTTCGCTGGGACGGACTCGCTCACCTGGTGTGGCTTTCCGGGAGCTTCAGGCATTGGCTGAGATGATGAACTTCCTTGGTCATCGCCCTTCGGTGGATCTGGTGCCCCAATCATTGCCAGCAGTTCATCCATCATATCCGGCGCGTTTCTCGCTACGGGTTGTGTGCTCAAGGAAGGCTTCGATTCCAACGGTGAATTGGCTCGATCATCGGCGGTGTCCTGCATGGCCGAGTCAAGCAAGTCCGGCGCACTCTGGCCGGTTGCATCGGCACCTTGGCCTGCTTCAACAAGCACCGTCCCCGCGTATGCGGCCGGCCGCT
Source organism: Xanthomonas arboricola pv. populi (assembly GCF_002939945.1). Lineage (GTDB taxonomy): Bacteria > Pseudomonadota > Gammaproteobacteria > Xanthomonadales > Xanthomonadaceae > Xanthomonas > Xanthomonas arboricola_A. The sequence continues at coordinate 341,354 of NZ_MDEB01000005.1, forward strand.
CACCAGCCTCCCAGATCAGGGCCGGCGAGAGCCGCAGTAACGTAAAGGCATGTGACCAGCCGCTTGAGCTGGTCACCGTTGCACGCCAGATCGCTTTGCCGTCCGGTGCGGGCTGGAGCATGCTGTGCTCTTGAAGAACGTTGAACACAGCCGAGTTGCTCGCTGGGATGCCGTCTATGCCTTGCGATAACAGGTGGGCACGCAACTTGTCCGAAATAGTCTTGCTCACCAGCCATAGCGCATCCTCCGTGAGCCAGCCATCTGATGCCTCTGGCTGGTTCAGTTTCAACTGCTCTTTTAGCAGGTAGCGCAGCCCCTCAAGCAGCTTGCGTTGCAGTGCGTGCTTTGGTGCGGCCATCACCTTCGCCGGATCTCCACCAAGCTCCTGCGCAACCGAGGCGCGATCGGCCTGGACCACCAATTCGCCAAGCATGTCAGCATGCTCATATTGGCCAGACAGCACGTAAAGCAACTGGGACCATAGGGCTGGATAGCCGCTGAGCCAGTCAAGCGCGGCGCTATCGAGTATCCGGGTGTAGAGCAATCCAGTCGCAGCCCCATGCAAGCGATATTCGCGACCCTCGCGATGGCGAAAACGATAAGGCTGGTTCAGTGGTCCATGCCAGGGGTGCCAGATCCTCCCCCCCTGCAGCTCTACATGCAGATCGACAGCGATCTTGCCGATGTCGTGTAGCAGTGCGGCATAAGCAACAGCTGCAGTCCAAGCCTCCGCTTGCGCCGCTTGGTCCTCAGGCGAAGCTCCTGCGGGGAGCAGGTGCGACTGTCGCAACTTCAACGCGAACGCGACGATTTCAAGGCCATGATCCAGCATGCCTCCCAGGTACGCGTGGTGATGGCTTTCAGATGTCGACTCCCCACAATTCAATGCCAGCTAAAACTAGAGGTCTGCGGTTG
>NZ_MDEB01000006.1 GCF_002939945.1 Xanthomonas arboricola pv. populi
CCGAGCTTGGTGAAGAATTCGAACGCGGCATCGGCCTTGGCTTCGGCGCGATTCAACGCGGTGTTGCCGATATCCCACGGGTACGCACGCGTGCCCGGGCCGAACGGATCGGCGCCGTTGCCGCAGAAGCTGTGCCAGTAGGCCACGGCAAAGCGCAGGTGCTCGGCCATGGTCTTGTCGCCGATCTGCTTGTTGGCGTCGTAGACCTTGAACGCCAGCGGGTTGTCAGAGTCGCGGCCTTCGAAGCCGATCTTGCCGATGCCGGGGAAATATTCTTTGGCGCCGATGTAGATGGTGTTGCTCATGGGGTGGAACTCCTGCGCAGAGGCGAGGGGAGAAGGGAAAGGTGTCGCAAGCCAGTGGCCAGCCACGTAGCGCAGCGATCGCGCATGCGCACCGCCACCGCCCGCCACCAGCGCGCACGCTCAATCAGCGCCGGAGGCGAATGTGGGCGCGGGCGATGACCCACGCCGCACAAAATGTTAGCGCTACCACAATCGCGACCGAAAAAAGCCGCGCCATGGAGCGAAGCTGAAGATGCCATGCCGATCCCGAGTGAAGCGGTCTGACCGACTTTACCCAGCCCGGCGCCGAAAGGCTTGCTGCGCTGCGAGATACGAATTGTTGCGTAGCGGCCAGGTGTGGTGATGACCGGTAGTTGGTGGGTTGGGGCGTACGGCCCTCACCCGCCCTTCGGGCACCCTCTCCCGCATGCGGGAGAGGGAATCGCCACGAGAGGGAATCGCCACGAGAGGGAATCGCCACGAGAGGGAATCGCCAGGAGAGGGATCGCCAGGAGAGGGATCGCCAGGAGAGGGATCGCCACGAGAGGGAACTGCCGGGAGAGGGATCGCCAGGAGAGGGAACCGCCGGGAGAGGGAACCGCCGGGAGAGGGATCGCCACGAAAGAGAACTGCCGGGAGAGGGAATCGCCAGGAGAGGGAAACCGCCGGGAGAGGGTTGGGTGGGAGGCGCTCCCCCGTAGTGAGAGCTTGCTCCCTTCCCCCGTTAACGGGGGAAGGTGCCCGAAGGGCGGATGGGGGCAGCCACCTCTGGCCTCACGACCCAATCCCAATCCCAATCCCAATCCCAATCCCAATCCCAATCCCCCCGGCCGCTACAATGGCCGGCTTATGACCGCTGTCCTGCCGCTGCCGCAACCCCTGGCCGACCCCGCGCCGCGCGACCCGCGCCAGCGGCTGCAGCGTGAGCAGGCGCGCCTGGGCAAACGCCTGCAGCGCCAGGTGGGCCAGGCGATTGCCGACTTCGGCATGATCGCGCCCGGCGACAAGATCATGGTCTGCCTGTCCGGCGGCAAGGACAGCTACACCTTGCTGGACATGCTGTTGCAGTTGCAGCGCAAGGCGCCGGTGCCGTTCACCCTGGTGGCAGTCAATCTGGACCAGAAGCAGCCCGACTTCCCCGCCCACGTCCTGCCTACCTATCTGCGCGGGCTGGATGTGCCGTTCGCCATCGTCGAGCAGGACACCTATTCGGTGGTCAGCCGGGTGATCCCGGCCGGCAAGACCATGTGTTCGTTGTGCTCGCGGCTGCGGCGCGGTGCGCTGTATGCCTACGCGCAGGCGCACGGCGTGACCAAGATCGCGCTCGGCCATCACCGCGACGACATCGTGGCCACGTTCTTCATGAACCTGTTCCACCACGCCCGGCTCGCGGCGATGGCGCCCAAGCTGCGCAGCGACGACGGCCAGCACGTGGTGATCCGCCCGCTGGCCTATGTGCGCGAAGCCGACATCGCCGCCTATGCGCAGGCGCGCCAGTTCCCGATCATTCCGTGCAACCTGTGCGGCAGCCAGCAAAACCTGCAGCGCCAACAGGTCGGCCGCATGCTGCAGCAATGGGACCGCGAGCAGCCCGGGCGGGTCGAGCAGATCGCCCGCGCGCTGGGCGATGTGCGGCCCGAGCAACTGGCCGACCGCGCGTTGTTCGATTTCCTGTCGCTGGGCCGCAGCGGCCAGGTCGCACCGCCCGGTCCCGACTCCAACGCCTGGCTCGCTGCCGGCGACAGCGCACACGACAGCGAGTGACGCGGCCACCACGGCGGCGGCAGTCTTCCCACCCTCCACGTTTCTTCCTCCTCTTCGGTCCGACGCATGTTCTTTCGTAATCTCACCCTGTTCCGTTTCCCGACCACGCTGGATTTCTCCGAGATCGACACGCTGCTGCCGCAAGTGCAGCTCAAGCCGGTCGGCCCGCTGGAAATGAGCTCGCGCGGTTTCATTTCCCCGTTCGGCCGCGACGAGCAGGAAGTGCTCTCGCACCGTCTGGAAGATTTCCTCTGGCTCACCGTCGGTGGCGAGGACAAGATCCTGCCTGGCGCGGTGGTCAACGACCTGCTCGAGCGCAAGGTCGCCGAGATCGAAGAGAAGGAAGGCCGTCGTCCCGGTGGCAAGGCCCGCAAGCGCCTGAAGGACGACCTGATCCATGAGTTGTTGCCGCGCGCCTTCGTCAAGAGCTCGCGTACCGATGCCATCCTGGACCTGCAGCACGGCTACATCGCGGTCAACAGCTCCAGCCGCAAGAGCGGCGAGAACGTGATGAGCGAGATCCGCGGCGCACTCGGCAGCTTCCCGGCACTGCCGTTGAATGCCGAAGTCGCACCGCGTGCCATCCTCACCGGCTGGATCGCCGGCGAACCCCTGCCCGAAGGCCTGAGCCTGGGCGAAGAGTGCGAGATGAAGGACCCGATCGAAGGCGGCGCGGTGGTCAAGTGCCAGCACCAGGAACTGCGCGGCGACGAGATCGACAAGCACCTGGAAGCCGGCAAGCAGGTGACCAAGCTGGCGCTGGTGCTGGACGACAATCTGTCGTTCGTCCTCGGCGACGATCTGGTGATCCGCAAGCTCAAGTTCCTCGATGGCGCACTGGACCAGCTCGAACACAGCGAAGACGACGGCGCGCGCGCCGAACTCGACGCGCGCTTCGCGCTGATGAGCGCCGAAATCCGGCGCCTGTTCCTGCTGCTGGAAACCGCGCTGAAGCTGAGCAAGGCGGAGTAACCAGGACGTCGAACGGCGGCGTCGTCGAGGTGCGATGCGCGGCTTGAATCATCCGAGGTCTAAATCAACAGCTCGGTGAGTCGAGTGTGCGGCGCCCTCACCGCTCGCGGGACACGCCGCGAACCCATCCCTGGGGGCTCGGTGGCGGCATCCATGCCGCCACACGGTCCCGCAACCGGCGAGGACACTGCAACAGACAGTTGGTCGGCTGGATTCTAAAAGCGTGTCACTCGGCTTTCGGTGGGCAGATGAGACGTTTGTAAATTGGGTGCTGGAGGCCGGTAGCCGCTCGGCTTGCGCTGGAAAAATGGTGAGAGGTTGAGCGAACGCCCCGTGATCCAAGCAGAGCACGCCATGCACTGCTTGCAACCACACATACCGACCATCTCGACTGGTCCTTGCCCGCCCACCGTCGCGGGACCTTACGCGGCAGGGATGCCGCGTAAGAGCTTACAGGGACGTACTTGCAGCGTGTCCCGCGACGGTGGGCGGGCAAGGGCCCTGCAGCCAACGCGCAGCGTCGAGTGCGCGGTGCCCTCACCACTCGCGGGACACGCCGCGAACCCATCCTTCGGGGCTCGTTGGCGGCATCCATGCCGCCAACGAGCCCGCAACCGGCGAGGACACTGCACCAGACAGTGTGCGGACTGTTTTACTCAAAGCCCTGCAGCCAGGTCGCAGATCCACGGACGTCCGCTGCGCCCACCTGACGATGGGCGACGTCGTCTTGTGAGCCGCTCCAGGTAGCGTCAACATCGCATGTATCAATCGCGCCATCTCACCACCTGACACAGCGCAGCGCTATCCTGTGCCGATGTTCAAGCCCGTCCGCCGTCTGATCGCGCCCGCCCCGCAGGTTGTCGAACGCGACTGCGTGCGCCTGCAGCTGGACGGGCGCGAAATCGCGGTACTGCGCGTGCGCGACCCGCGCGCGCGGCGCATCAAGCTCAGTGTGGACGAACGCGGTGCGCGGCTGACCTTGCCGCTGCGCGCAAGCCTGGTGTCGGGCGAGCGCTTTCTGCTGGCGCACCTGGACTGGTTGGGCACGCAGCTGTCGCGTTATCAGCAGGTCGATGCCTTTCCGGCGTTGGCGCGTGGCGTGCCGGGGTTGCTGCCGTTACGCGGCGCCTTGTTGCCGCTGAGCTGGCACGACGGGCGCTACGCGCGTATCGAAATTACCGATGACGGCGCGCAGTTCCATGTACCGACCCGCCTGGGCGATGCAGGCCTGCGCCGCACGCTGAAGGAATTCTACGAAGCGCAGGCGCGCGCCGATGTCGGCCGCTGGTTGCCAAGCTATCTGCCCGGCCTGCCGCGCGCGCCGGCGCGGGTGCGGCTGAAGGTGATGTCCTCGCAGTGGGGCTCGCTGGCACCGGATGGCTCGATGGCGCTGGATCTGGCGCTGGTGCTCGGCCGTCCGTCCGCGTTCGAATACGTGCTGGTGCACGAGCTCTGCCATCTGCTGCAGGCCAACCACTCGCCCGCGTTCTGGGCCGAGGTGGAGCAGCGCTTTCCCGCCTGGCGCGACGAGCGCAGCTATTTTCACGAACACGGCCGCCAGCTCAAGGCGCAGCTGCGGCGGTTGCTGCAGGCAGAGTGAGCTGTCGCGTGCCAGGCAACAAACCGCAGGAACCTCAGCGCATTCGCATCGCGCCGACGCATGCTCGCGTCACCCGCATCACGCGCGCTGCGGCGGCAGCGACGCCAGGAATTCGTTGATCACCGCCGCCACCGCTTCGGGTGCTTCCATGTGCACATGGTGGGTGCCGGGCAACAACTGCAGGCGTGCATCGCGCATCAGCGCCACACGGTGATCGCGCAAGGCAGCGGGGAAGTACACCTGCGCCGGCGTGGCGAAGATGGCCTGGGTCGGGCAGGCGATGGAGGCCAGCAGCACGTCGATCTGCGCTTCGGTCATGCGGATCGCGGTGGGCAAGGTCAGGCGCGGGTCGCTGCACCAGCTATAGCCGCCTTCGACCGGGCAGACGCCGCGCTCCACCAGCAGCCGCGCGGCCGGTTCGGTGAGCTGGTTGGCCATCATGCGTGCGCGCACCGGCATCTCCATCGACGGAAACACCCGCAACGGCCGCTGCGCCAGTGTGCGTGCCGACGCCACCGCATCGCGCAGGCGGGTGGCGGTGCTCTCGACCGGCTCGGCCAGCGCGCCCAGCGCCTCGATCGCGATCAAGGCGTCCACGCGTTCCGGCGCCGCAGCGGCCAGCAGGCTGGCAACGCCGCCGCCCAGCGAGTGGCCGAGCACGCTGAAGCGCTCCCAGCCCAGCGCATCGGCCACCTGCAGCAGAATGCCGATCGCGCTGCTGAGCGTGTATTCGGCACCGGTCGGCAGCCACGCGCTGTGGCCGTGACCGGGCAGATCGAGCAACACCAGATCCAGGTCCTGCGCGTGCAGGTGCGCGCTCAGCGGCAGGAAGCTGGCGGCGTTGTCCAGCCATCCATGCAGGGCCAGCACCCGGCGCGGGCCGCGATCGGGATTGCGCAGTCCGGTGACCCGGCCGATCGCCAGGTCGCACGCAAACGGCTCCAACCTCACGCGCGCCGCGCCACTGCGGCCAGTGCCTGCGCATGCGCCGGGCTGGCGTTGAGGCAGGGGATATAGCTGAGCGTTGCGCCGCGTTCGGCCAGCGTTTCGGCAAAGCCCAACGCCACTTCTTCCAGGGTTTCCAGGCAGTCGGTGGCAAAACCCGGGCACACCAGGTCGAAGCTGCGCACGCCGCCTTCGGCCAGTTTCCACAAGGTCGGTTCGGCGTAGGGCTGCAACCAACGCTCCGAGCCGAAGCGCGACTGGTAGCCCATCTGCCATTCGTCCGCGCCCAGGCCCAGCGCGGCGACGATGGCCTGCGCGCTGCGCTCGCATTGCTGCGGATACGGATCGCCGGCATTGGCCACGCGCTGCGGCAGGCCGTGGAAGGAGAACATCAGCTTTTCGCTGCGCCCGTGCGCCTGCCAGTGCGCACGGATCGAATCGGCGATCGCCGCGACCCAGCCGGCGTCTTCGCAATACTCCTGGATCACCTCCACCGCGATCTCCGGCGCGCTCGGGCGCCAGGCATCGATCACGTCCTGGATCGAGGCGGTGGTGGTGGTGGAATACTGCGGATACAACGGCAGCACCACGATGCGCTTGATGCCGCGCGCACGCAGTGCGTCCAGCGTCTTGCGCAGGGCCGGGGCGCCATAGCGCATGGCCCACTCCACATGCCAGTCCGGCATGACCTCCTTCAGGCCCTCGGCCAGGCGGCGCGTGTACACCGCCAGCGGTGAGCCGTCCGGCAGCCAGACCTTGGCGTATTTCTCGGCCGACTTGGGCCCGCGGATCGGCAGGATCACCCCATACAGCAGCGGCTTCCAGAACAGCGGCGGGATCGCGACCACGCGGCGGTCGCTGAGGAATTCGGCCAGGTAGCGGCGCACGGCCGGGGCGGTTGGCGACTCGGGCGTGCCGAGATTGACGACCAGCAGGGCGGTATCGGGGGTGGTGTTCATGCGCACCATTCTGGCAGAGCGCAGCAGTGCTGCCGAGGACAGCGCATCGATCGCCCCCATTGACCGCCTCTGGCCCCCGGTTGCGCTCACCACCGATTCATTGCGCCACCACTAACGTCGCGCCATTGCTATCTTTAATGGATTGTCCTTTGGAGCTTGTCATGCCTCGTCTGTCGCGCCTGGCCCTGTTGTTGTCGCTGACCTTCGCCGCCGGCCATGCCGTCGCCGGCCCGGAAGAGGACCAGCGCGCGCGTAACGCGGTGCGCGTGCTCAACGAGATCATGAAGATTCCCGAGCAGGCCATCCCGGACAAGCTGCTCGACGAGGCGCGCGCCATCGTGGTCATCCCCGACACGCTCAAGGCCGGGCTGGTGATCGGCGGCCGTCGCGGGCACGGCCTGATGTCGATGAAGAATGCCGACGGCAGCTGGTCGCAGCCGGTGTTCGTCAAACTCACCGGCGGCAGCATCGGCTTCCAGGCCGGCGTGCAGTCCTCCGACGTGGTGCTGGTGTTCCGCAACGACCGCAGCCTGGACAACATCGTCAACGGCAAGTTCACCCTCGGCGCCGATGCCGGCGTGGCCGCCGGCCCGGTGGGCCGCAATGCCGCCGCGGCTACCGATGGCCAGCTCAAGGCCGAAATCTGGTCGTGGTCGCGCGCCCGTGGCCTGTTCGCCGGCGTGGCGCTGGACGGTGCGGTGCTGCAGATCGACGATGCCGCCGACCTCAACGCCTACGGTGGCGGCGCCACCCCGCGCATGATCTTCGAAGGGCGTACCAACGAGCGTGCCTCCACCGACGTGATCGCCTTCCGCGACCGCCTGGAAGAAGCGACCTACACCGCACGCGCCAATCGCGGCACCGATGGCGCCGCCGAGGGCACCGCACCTGCACCGCGTCCGCAGACTCCGCCACCGGCACAGGCCGCGAGCACACCGCCGCCGCCGGCCAACGAGGCCAGCACCGTGCCGATGCAGCCCAGCGCCACGCCACCGCCGCAGCAGGGCTTCCAGCCGGTGTCCGATGGCGAAATCCGCACCGAATCGCTGGACGGCAACCGCTAACCCGCTGTCATCCCCCTGCGCGGTGCGCTGGGGTATCCTGCGTCTTCCTTCTTCTTCAGCAAGCGAGCAGATCATGGGCGGTTTCAGCATTTGGCACTGGCTGATCGTGCTGGTGATCGTGTTGCTGGTGTTCGGTACCAAGCGGCTCACCAGCGGCGCCAAGGATCTCGGCAGCGCGGTCAAGGAATTCAAGAAAGGCATGCACGACGAGGACAAGCCGGCCGGCAAGCTCGGCGACGACAGCCGCACTGCCGAGCAGGCACGGCAGGCGCAGGCCGAGCGCGATCGCGACGCGCGTTGATCCGGAGCGGCGTCGGTGTTTGACATAGGTGTTGGCGAACTGACGCTGATTGCGATCGTCGCCCTGGTAGTGCTCGGTCCCGAGCGCTTGCCCAAGGCGGCCCGGTTCGCCGGTTTGTGGGTGCGCCGCGCGCGCATGCAGTGGGATTCGGTCAAGCAGGAACTGGAGCGCGAGCTGGAGGCCGAAGAGCTCAAGCGCAGCCTGCAGGATGTACAAGCCTCGCTGCGCGAGGCCGAAGACCAGTTGCGCAACAAGCAGCAGCATCTGGAGCAGGGCGCGCGCGCGCTGCATCATGAGGTCGGCCGCGATATCGATATCCGCAGCAGTGCGGCACCGGTGGCCACGCCACTGGAGCTGGCGCATGCGGATTTGTCGGCTGGGGCCAATGCTGCGTCGGCAGCGGGCGCAGCCGATGCACCTGAACATGCGGCTGCGGCATCGGTCATTGCCCAGGCACAGCCCATTGCTCCGGCGCCCCATCAGACATTGGTGCCGGCCCCACATGACCCCGTGGTGCCGGCGCCGCATGCAGCGCATCTCACCAGCACCAGCGCGCATGCGCAGACGCCGGTCACCACCACGCCGATGGAGCCGAGCACGCTGAAGGCGCCGACCGAGCCGACCGAGCCGACCGAGCCGGGCAAGATCCAGGGGACACAGCCGTGAGCCTGTTCGACGACGCACAGGCCGAAAGCAGTCTGATCGAGCATCTGGTCGAATTGCGCGCGCGCCTGGTGCGCGCCCTGATCGGGCTGGGCGTGGTGTTGCTGGCGCTGCTGCCGTTTTCACGCGCGATCTATTCGTGGCTGGCCGCGCCGCTAATTTCGCAACTGCCGCTGGGGCAGACGATGATCGCGATGAACCCGGCCGGCGCGTTCTTCGCCCCGCTCAAGCTGACCTTCTTCGTGGCGGTGTTCTTCAGCGTGCCGTGGCTGCTGTATCAGGCCTGGGCCTTCGTGGCGCCGGGCCTGTACCAGCGCGAGAAGAAACTCGCATTCCCGTTGCTGGCCTCGGCGGTGGCGCTGTTCTACATCGGCTGCGCGTTCGCGTATTTCCTGGTGTTGCCGGCGGTGTTCCACTTCCTGACCACGTTCAAGCCGGACGTGATCGCCATTACCCCGGACGCCAATTCGTACCTGGATTTCGTGCTGGCGATCTTCTTCGCCTTCGGTGCCAGCTTCGAGTTGCCGGTGGCGCTGGTGATCCTGGTGCTGCTGGGCTGGGTCAGCCCCAAGCAGCTGAGCGAAGGCCGCGGCTATGCCATTGTCGGCATCTTCATCCTGGCCGCGGTGCTCACCCCGCCGGACGTGGTGTCGCAGCTGATGCTGGCCATCCCGATGTGCCTGCTGTACGAGCTGGGCATCATCGCCTCGCGCGCGGTGGGGCCGAAGGCCGCCTAGCGGCTTGGCTGTGGTGAGGCGCACCGGCATGCAGGTGCGCAACCCGGCATCACCCGGACGCAATCACCCCGTAGGAGCGCACCCGGGCGCGACCGGGGCTCTCCCGAGGAAAGCTTCGTCGCGCCCAGGTGCGCTCCTACGGATCAGGGTTTCGTTGTCAGCACATCCCCGGATCAAGGCGATCAGGCTGCAAACACATCCGGGCGCGACGGTGCCGTGGGCTGCGCGGTTGCGCCTGTGTGGGTGAACATCTGCTTCCATGCGGCGTACACCGAGCCGGCGAACACCGGCATCAGCACCGCCATCAGCAGCAGCTGGGCCAGCCACATCGCCACGGTCTGGCCGGCCACCAGGCCGACGATCAGCGCCACGATCATCACCGCGAAATAGATCGCGAAGATGGCGATGAAGGCCAGCACGAAGAACACCAGCATCGCCGGCAGGTTGTGCAGGCTTGCTCGCAAGCTCTCGCGCAGCGCATGGCCGCCGGTGCTGCGGGCGAACATCACCTGCGGCGGCATCACGAACAGCGCCAGCGTCATCGCCGCGAACGTGGCGATGGTCAGCAGCAACCACAGCAGGATGCGGCCGGCTGGCAGGCTGGCGGCCAGCTGCTCGATCTGCACCGGGTCCGGCTGCGCGCCGGACTGGCTGATCTGGTTGATCTTGATCATCACCTCGGACAGCTGCTGCAGCCCGCTGGCGCCGATCATCACCAGCAGCAGCACGCCCAGCAGCAGGCCGGCGATCAGCTGCGGCAGCAGCGACACCAGCAGGTGCGGCGCGCGGCCGTCCTGCAGGCCGTGCAGCAGATGCGACGGCTTGGCGATGCGGCCTTCGTCGACCTCGCGGATCGCCCACAGCAGCCCGCCCATGAACAGCGGGCCGGCCAGCACCAGCAGGAACTGCAGGGCCGGGCCCAGCAGCGGCACCAGCACCGACAGCGACACCACCAGGGTGGCCGCCACGCTCCAGATCACCCCCAGCGAGCCAAGCGCCAGCGGCGCCCGCTTCAACAGCGAGAAACCGGTCAACAGCCATTCTGCACCGGCAGACGCCGGCACCTTGCGGATTTCGCTCATTCCCATTCCGGATCGATACGCACCGGACCATCCGGCGTAGCGCGATTATCACTGCTTTTGCGTGTGTGCGGCGGGATGAGTGGCCACTGTTTGCAGGCCGCGTGCGTGATGCACGAACCGGCGCAGCAGCTTGCGCGCGATCGGCGCGGCGGTGACCTCGCGGGCGACCGTGCGGGCGCAATGGCCGTGGCGGGCGATGCACTCGGCGCGCGCCTGCACATAGCCGCGCATGTGGTGGGTGGCGAACTCGGGGTGGAACTGCACGCCCCAGGTGGCCTGGCCCCAGCGGAAGGCATGGCAACGGTCCTGCCGCGAATGCGCCAGCACGATGGCCCCGTCCGGGGCGCGCACCACGGTCTGCATATGCGTGGCGTGCGCCGGGAAATGCGCCGGCAGGCCCGCAAACAAGGGGTCCTGCTCGGCTGGCGGGTGCAATTCCAGCGCGATCGTGCCGGACTCGCGCCCGGCCGGGTTGTAGTCGACCTCGCCGCCCAGCGCGTGCGCCAGCAGCTGGTGGCCGTAGCAGATGCCGAGCAGCGGCATGCCCTGGTGGGCGGCATCGCGCAGCCAGGCGGCACTGCGTTCGCTCCAGTCGGCGCGGTCGGTGACGTAGGCGGCCGAGCCGCTGACGATGGTGCCGGCAAAGCCGTCGCGGTCGGGCAGGCGGTCGCCGTTGGCGACATCGATGGCGACGGTCTCATGCTCGGCCAGCCCGGCCGCAACGCGGATCCAGTGCCGAAAGCGGCCGTATCGCTTCATCTCCGGCACGGGATGCCCGGTTTCGATGATCAGGAACGGCAAGGCGGACATGCGGACGGAAATCCAGCAGCGACTGATATGCCCGATTGTAGGCAGCTCGCGCCGGTTTTTTTCAATTGGCGTGCCAACGCATGCAGCTAAGGTTATTCCGGATGGCTATGTACTGATGGCGTGGCGGTGGGGCGGGGGCGACCGGCGACCGGCGTCCGGGGATGGACGGGATGGGTGCAGTGGGTTGGGCCGTTTGCGCCGCGAGCTGTGTCGCGGGCGTCAGCAAGGGCTGCATGTGCATGTGCCGACGTCCCCTTATCCGCCCTTCGGGCACCTTCTCCCGGTGGGAGAAGGGAGCAAACGAGCCAGGCAATCCCCTTACTCCCGTGGCGGCAACACCGACAACACCTCTTCCACCGTGGTCAGCCCGGCGGCGACCTTCTCCAGGCCGGTGCGGCGCAGCGTGCGCAGGCCCTCGCCACGCGCGGCGTGGCTGAAGCTGGCCAGGTCGGTGTCGGCGCGGATCAGGCTGCGCAGGCGCGGGCTCACCGGCAGCAACTCGTACAGGCCGACACGGCCCAGATAGCCGGTGCGGCGGCATTCCAGGCAGCCGACCGGCGCGTGCACGTTCAGCACCTCCGGCAGCGCTTCGCCCGGCTCGCGGATCGCCGCCCACTCATCGTCGCTGAGCGTCTGCGGGCGTTTGCAGTGCAGGCACAGGGTGCGCACCAGCCGCTGCGCCAGCACGCCGTTGAGCGTGGACGCCACCAGGTAATGCGGCACGCCCAGGTCCAGCAGGCGCGTGATCGCCGAGGCGGCGTCGTTGGTGTGCAGCGTGGACAGCACCAGATGCCCGGTCAGCGAGGCCTGCACCGCCATCTGCGCGGTCTCCAGGTCGCGGATTTCGCCGATCATGATGATGTCCGGGTCCTGCCGCAGCAGCGTGCGCACGCCGCTGGCGAAGTCCAGGTCGATGTTCTGCTGGACCTGCATCTGGTTGAATTCCGGCGCGATCATTTCGATCGGGTCTTCCACGCTGCACACGTTCACATCCGGCGTGGCCAGGCGCTTGAGCGTGGAATACAGCGTGGTGGTCTTGCCCGAGCCGGTGGGGCCGGTGACCAGCACGATGCCATGCGGGCGCTCGACCAGCGCGCTCCAGCCGGCGGCTTCTTCCGGGCTGAAGCCGAGTTGCTCGATGCTCTTGAACGCCGAATCCGGGTCGAAGATGCGCATCACGCACTTTTCGCCGAACGCGGTAGGCATCGTGGACAGGCGCATTTCCACCTCGCGCCCGCCCGGCGAGCGGGTCTTGATGCGGCCATCCTGTGGGCGGCGGCGTTCGGCCAGGTCCATGCGGCCGAGCACCTTGATGCGGCTGACCACCGCGGTCATCACCGACGGCGGCACTTCCAGCACCTTGTGCAGCACCCCGTCGATGCGGAAGCGCATGCGCCCGGCCTCGCGACGCGGCTCCAGATGGATGTCGCTGGCCCGCTGTTCGTAGGCGTACTGTAGCAGCCAGTCGACGATATGCACGATGTGGTGGTCGTCGGCATTGACGTCGCCGGCGCGGCCCAGTTCCACCAGCTGCTCGAAACTGGGCAGGCCGGCACCGGGTTCGGCGCTGCGCACATCGCCGCGCGCGCCTCTCACCGACTGCGTCACGCCGAAGAACTCCATCGTGTAGCGATGCAGGTCCAGCGGATTGATCAGCGCCAGTTCGATGCGGCGCCGGCTCAGATGCTGCACGTCGGCCAGCCAGTCCAGCGCCAGCGGCTCGCTGGTGGCGATCAGCACGCGCTCGGTATCCAGCGCCAGCGGCAGGATGCGGTGGCGGCGCGCATACGCATGCGAGACCACGCCGGTGACTGCGGCCACATCGATGCGGGTCGGATCGATGCGCAGGTAGCGCAGGCCGGTGCGGGTGGCCAGCCATTCGGTCAGCCGTTCCAGCCCGAGTTCGCCGGCTGGCGGCTGCGCGGCATGCAGTTTGAGATTGGCCAGCAGCACCAGCGGATGCACCTCGCTGGCATTGCGCACGCCGGCGGCAGAGAACTGCACACGCTCGTATTCGTGCGGCACCACCATGCCATCGGCGAGCAACGCGGCAGCCACCGGGTCGAACATCAGCCGGCCGCGCGGCAGGATCGCCACCGTACCCCCTGGATCGGCCGTACGCCGCTGTTCCATGCTTGTTCGCCCCCTGCAGCGGTGCTCCGCGGCAAAGCGCTGCGGGTCGGCCGGTATACTAGCGCACCCCTTCCGCACGGCCTTTGCTGCATGTCCGATTCCCGGCGCGTTCCAATCACTTTCCAGGGCCTGATCCAGACCCTCAACCAGTACTGGGCCGAGCAAGGCTGTGTGCTGATCCAGCCGCTGGACCTGGAAGTGGGCGCAGGCACGTTCCATCCGGCCACCTTCCTGCGCGCGCTGGGACCGGAGCCGTGGAATGCGGCCTACGTGCAGCCCTCGCGCCGTCCCACCGACGGCCGCTACGGCGAAAACCCCAACCGCCTGCAGCGCTATTACCAGTACCAGGTGGCGATGAAGCCCAACCCGGACAACATCCAGGACCTGTACCTGGGGTCGCTCAAGGCCTTGGGCATCGATCCGCTGGTGCACGACCTGCGCTTTGTCGAGGACAACTGGGAATCGCCGACGCTGGGCGCCTGGGGCCTGGGCTGGGAAGTCTGGCTCAACGGGATGGAAGTCACCCAGTTCACCTACTTCCAGCAGGCCGGCGGACTGGAGTGCAAGCCGGTGCTGGGCGAGATCACCTACGGGCTGGAACGTCTGTGCATGTACCTGCAGAGCTGCGACAACGTCTACGACCTGGTGTGGACCTACGGCCCGGATGGCACGCCGGTCAGCTACGGCGATGTGTACCACCAGAACGAGGTGGAGCAGAGCGCCTACAACTTCGAGCATGCCAATGTGGCCGAGCTGTTCCATCGCTTCGACGCCTGCGAGGCCGAGGCCAAGCACCTGGTCGAGGTCGGCCTGCCGTTGCCGGCCTACGAGCAGGTCACCAAGGCCAGCCACGCGTTCAACCTGCTGGATGCGCGCCGCGCGATCAGCGTGACCGAACGCCAGCGCTACATCCTGCGCGTGCGCGCGCTGGCGCAGGGCGTGGCGCAGGCGTATTACGCACAACGCGAGAAGCTGGGCTTTCCCGCAGTCAAGCGCTGATGCTGTGTCCTTCCCCCGCCAGCGGGGGAAGGTGCCCGCAGGGCGGATGGGGCAGTACGTCTCCGCCGCCTCGGCACAACCCTCATCCGGCGCGGCGCGCCACCTTCTCCCGCTAGCGGGAGAAGGACATTCTCCAGTCACCTTCGTCCGTTGATGGCAGAAGGGACATAAGCCAAGGTTCACCTGACATGAGCGAACAACTTCCCCTGCTGATCGAACTGGGCACCGAAGAGCTGCCGGTCAAGGCGCTGCCGGGTCTGGCGCAGGCCTTCTTCGATGGCGTGCTGGCCGGTCTGGAAAAACGCGGCGTCGCGGTCACCCGTGGCGATGCCAAGCCGCTGTCCACGCCGCGCCGTCTGGCGGTGCTGCTGCCGGGCGTGGCCACCGAGCAGCCCGAGCAGCGCTCCGAAGTGCTGGGGCCGTATCTCAACATCGCGCTGGATGCCGAGGGCAAGCCGACCAAGGCGCTGGCCGGTTTCGCCGCCAAGGCCGGCATCGACTGGACTGCGCTGGAGCGCACCAGCGACGCCAAGGGCGAGCGCTTCGTGCATCGCGCGGTGACGCCGGGCGCGCGCACGGCCGACTTGCTGCCGGACATCCTGCGCGAGGCGATCGCCGCGATGCCGATCCCCAAGCCGATGCGCTGGGGCGCGCACGAGTACGCCTTCGCGCGGCCGGTGCAGTGGCTGGTGCTGCTGTTCGGCGATGCGGTGATTCCGGCCGAGCTGCTGGGCGTGCGTGGCGATCGCCTCACCCGCGGGCACCGCTTCATGCATCAGGGCGAGGTGTCGCTGGCGGCGCCGGGCGACTACGTCCAGGCGCTGCGCGCCGCGCATGTGCTGGTGGATGCCGACGCACGCCGTGCGCGCATCGTCGAGGAAGTCGAAGCCGCCGCCAGGCAGGCCGGCGGCAGCGCGCGCATCAGCGACGACAACCTGGAACAGGTGGTCAACCTGGTCGAATGGCCATCGGCGGTGCTGTGCAGTTTCGAGCGCGACTTCCTGGCGGTGCCGCAGGAAGCGCTGATCGAAACCATGGAGATCAACCAGAAATTCTTCCCGGTGCTGGACGACGGCGGCAAGTTGACCGAGCAGTTCATCGGCATCGCCAATATCGCTTCCAAGGACGTGGCCGAAGTCGCCAAGGGCTACGAGCGGGTGATCCGTCCGCGCTTTGCCGATGCCAAGTTCTTCTTCGACGAAGACCTCAAGCAAGGGCTGGAGGCGATGGGCGCGGGTCTGGCCAGCGTCACCTACCAGGCCAAGCTGGGCACGGTGGCCGAGAAGGTCGCGCGCGTGGCGGCGCTGGCCGAGGCGATCGCGCCGCAGGTCGGTGCCGATCCGGTGCAGGCGCGCCGCGCCGTGCAGCTGGCCAAGAACGACCTGCAGTCGCGCATGGTCAACGAATTCCCGGAGCTGCAGGGCATTGCCGGGCGCCATTACGCCAAGGCCGCCGGCGAGCCCAGCGAGATTGCGCTGGCGATCGACGAGGCCTACCAGCCGCGTTTCGCCGGTGACGACATCGCACTGTCGCCACTGGGCAAGGTGCTGGCGATTGCCGAACGGCTGGATACGTTGGCCGGTGGCTTTGCAGCTGGTTTGAAGCCGACCGGCAACAAGGATCCGTTTGCGCTGCGGCGCAATGCGTTGGGATTGGCGCGGACGGTGATTGAGAGTGGGTTTGATCTGGATTTGAAAAAGCTGCTTGTAGAGGCTAGAAATCAGATCAATGTCCAAGCAAGTGCCAGACAATTGCTCAAGACAGAAACTGCGATCGCCAAGGCAAAAGATGCCGGTTCCGCTTTGCCGCCATCTGTTGAAAAGGAAGCACACACCGCGTTGGCGCAGGCTGGTCAAGATGCAGAGATTTTCGACTTCATCCTCGACCGCCTACGCGGCTACTACGCAGACAAGGGCGTTCCTGCCACCCACTTCAATGCGGTCGCCGCATTGTTTTCGGTCGCGCCCGAGGGCGCTCCTACAGGGCTCGTAGGAGCGCACCTGGGCGCGACCCACGGCTCCCTCTACGACTTCGACCGCCGCATCGAGGCGATCGGCATCTTCGCCACGCTGCCCGAAGCCGAAGCCCTGGCCGCGGCCAACAAGCGCATCCGCAACATCCTGCGCAAGGTCGAGGGAGAGATCCCCGGCGATATCGACACCAGCCTGCTGCGCGAACCGGCCGAAGAAGCCCTGGCCGAAGCGGTGGAAGCGGCCATCGGCGATACCGGCGATGCGCTGCACCGCCACGACTACGTCGCCGTGCTCGCGCGCCTGGCGCGGTTACGCCCGCAGGTGGACGCGTTCTTCGACGGGGTGATGGTCAATGCCGAGGACGCGCAACTGCGCGCCAACCGCCTGGCCCTGCTGAAAAAGCTCGGCGACCGCCTCGGCAGCGTGGCCGCCATCGAGCATCTGTCCAGCTGATGGCCGCGTCCGCCGGCGCGGTGCACTGGCAGACCGCGCAGGCCGCGTTGGCACGTCGCGACCTGGGGGTGGCGGCGTCTGCGCTGCAGGCGTTGCTGGAGGTGGAGCCGGCGCATGTGTCGGCCCGCGTGCTGCTGGCCGGCACCGTGCTGGCCAATGGCAGGATGCGCGAGGCGGTGGCGCAATTGCGGCTGGCCGCAGGCGATCTGGGTGACGAGGTGGCGATGCGTTGCCGCGTGGCGCAAGCCTTGTTGCGTGTCGGCGAGCATCGCGCACTGCATGCCTTGCTGCGGCATCCATCGGTGACGCAGTGCAATGATGGCGCCACGTTGGCGCTGCTCGCGCATGTGCATCAATCGCTGGGCGAGCATGGCGACGCGCTGGCGATGATGCAGCGCGCGCAGGCCTACGGATTCGATGGGCCGGATTTCCGTTTCTTTCTCGCGGTGCAGTTGCAATTCAACGGTCGCCTCGATGAAGCGGCGCAGGCGCTGGAGCAGGTGCTGGCACACACGCCCGGCTATGGCCGCGCGGCGTTGACGCGTGCACGCCTGCGCCGTCAGACCGCCAGCAGCAACCATGTCGCGCAACTGCGTCAGCAACTGCAACGTGCCAAGCCCGACAGCGAAGATCGCGCCGGGCTGGCGTTCGCGCTGTACAAGGAGCTGGAAGATCTCGGCCAGACCCAGGCCGCCTGGGACGCGTTGCAGCATGGCAACGCAGTGATGCATGCGCGCCTGCGTCACGACGCCGACGCCGAGGCAGCGTTGTATGCGCAGTTGGGTGCGTTGGCCGACCAGGGCGTGTTCGCCCCGCAGCAAGCCGCTGCCACGCACGGCCCGCAACCGATCTTCGTGCTCGGTTTGCCGCGCTCGGGCACCACGGTGCTGGAGCGGATGCTGGGCAATCATTCCCAGGTGGTGTCGGCGGGCGAGTTGAACGACTTCGGCCATCAACTGCGTTGGGGCGCCGACCAGGCCGGCCGCAGCCTGCTGGATGCGCGTGTGCTGCAGGCGCTGCCGACGCTGGATTACGCGCAGATCGGCGCGCGTTACCTGGAACAGACGCAATGGCGGGCCGGATCGGCGCGCTGGTATATCGACAAGTTACCGGCCAATGCGGTGGCGATCGGTGCGATCGCGCGCGCCTTGCCGGGTGCAGTGATCGTGCATCTGGTACGCGAGCCGATGGCGGTGTGCTTTTCCAATTACCGCGCGCTGTTCGGCGACTCCTATGCCTATAGCTACGACCTGCACATGTTGGCGCGTCACTATCAGGCGTATCACGCGTTGATGGCGCAATGGCGCGCGGCATTGCCGGGCCGGGTGATCGATGTGGACTATGCGCAGATGGTGCGCGATCCATCCACGGTGTTGCAGCAGTTGATGGCGCCTTGCGGGCTGGAGATCGAGCCCGGGCAGATTGATATCACCCGCAATGCGGCCGCATCGGCCACGCTGAGCAGCGTGCAGGTGCGCGAAGGTGTGCATGAGCGCAACGTGGACGAGTGGCGGCACTATGCCACGCAGCTGGAGCCGCTGCGGCGGGCCTTGCTACATGCCGGCCTGATCCAGGCTGACGCACGCTGACAACGGCCAGCAAGACGACGCGAGGATGCCGCATCGGTGCATGCGGCGTGCCCGCAGCCGAAGTGCCTGCGTGTCGCCAGCTTGGGCTGCGCACCTTTCGGCTACACCAAACTCGCTTAATCGCAGTAGCGGCGATCCCCGAGCGCTTGATTCAAAAACGCTTGCCCTAATGCCTGGCCAAAAACGCCAGCGGCAGCCCCGTGGCTGCCGCTGGACGCTACCGCCTTGGATCACTCAGTGCGCGCCGAAACGCCAGTTCAGCTCCAGCATGTAGGAGCGGCCGTAGCCGGTGTAGTTGAAGATGTTGTAGTACGGGTAGCTGGTGTAGGTGCGGTCGCGCGGCGGCCGGGTGTCGGCCAGGTTGTTGACCGTGGCCGTCAGCGAGATGTCGTCGTTGAGCGCATAGTCCAGCGTGGCATTGAGCGTGGTCCACGCACCGACCTTGCGTGCGCCTTCCACCGCATACCCATCGGTGCTTTGTTGCGCCACGAAGTTGGGCGTGCGGCCATTGCGTTGACCGAACAACGTGGTGGTCCATGCGTCTTTCTGCCACGTCACCGAGGCGTTGACGATACTGCGGAACTCGGAGGAGAAGAACGGTTCGCTGAGCAGGTCGCGCACCGGGTCCTGCGGGAACTGCTGGCTTTCGTGCTTGAGGGTGAGGTTGTATTGCGCATCGAAGACGAACAGGCCCCAGGATTCGGTCGCCAGGTTGTACGTCGCCTTGCTGAGCACGCCGGAGATTTCCTCGTTGGAGATATTGATCGGGTTGATGCGGATGTTGCTCAAGCGGTTCGGTACCGGGGCATCGGCTGCGGTGCGATCGATGCGCGACAGCGCATCCACGCAGGTGGGCGAGCTGATATCCAGGCTGCCGAGACGGCAGGCCGATTCGGTCTGCAGCAGGTTGTCGGTGCTCAGGTCGCTGACTTTCTGGTCGATCTTGATGTTGTAGTAATCGGCGTTGACGCTGAAGCGCGCACTCGGCGACCACACCACGCCATAGCCCCAGGATTTTGCAGTGATCGACTGCAGGTCCCGATTGCCGGCGCGGCGTCCGGCGATCGAGGTGCCCGCGTAGGTGCAGTCGGCGATCGGCACGTTAGATTCTTCGACGGCGCACCGGTAGTAATCGTTGACGCCCTGGAAGAAGCCGCTGTCGCCAGCGAAGGAAAACGCCATGTCCGGTGCCTTGAACGCAGTGGCGTAGTTGCCGCGGAACAGCAGCGAATCGATCGGACGGAATTCCAGCGCGGCCTTGTAGGTGAACTTGGAATCGCCACCGCCGCCCTGGTTCTTGTAGTCGTCGAAGCGTCCGGACAGGTTGGCCGTCAGCGTCGAG
This sequence comes from Xanthomonas arboricola pv. populi, assembly GCF_002939945.1. Taxonomy (GTDB): domain Bacteria; phylum Pseudomonadota; class Gammaproteobacteria; order Xanthomonadales; family Xanthomonadaceae; genus Xanthomonas; species Xanthomonas arboricola_A. The sequence goes on from NZ_MDEB01000006.1 coordinate 19,671, forward strand.
AGGATCGGTACGCGCATTTCGAACGCCGCCGCCCAGTTGTCGCGCTTGCCGCTGCCCTGGGTGCCGGTCAGCTGGTAGAAGTCGCCGGCGATCACGCGTTGATCGGTCGGGTTTTCCCAATACTGGTTGCCCGCCTGCAGCACGCCGGCCACGCCGACCGCACCGGCCGGCAGGTTGAACAACTCGGTGTTGGTGAGCTGCAGGTTGAGGTTCTGGGTCCAGGTCCTGGACTTGGTGCGGATCTCGTCGTTGAAGCTGCGGTATTGCGCCGGCGTCAATGCGCGATAGAAGTTGGCGTCGTTGGGCGAATAGATCGGATAGCCGTAGTACTCGCCTTGCTGGGCCCCCAGGAACTGCTCGCGGAAGAAGTCTTCGATGCGATCGGCCAACGGCCACTGCTGGCGGCTGTCGATGCGGTATTCGGCGCGTGCGTAGTACGCATCGTAGGTCCAGTTGCTGGCGCCCAGCCCGCCCTTGATGCCGGCGGCGATGTTGTAGGAATCGGCAGTCTGGCGATCGTTGTTGAAGTCCAGGTTGCCGGTCTCTTCAGGCGCGAAGATGCGCTGGTAGCTCTCCAGTTGCTGGCTGTCCTGATTGTAGAAAAAGCCGCCGGTATCGGACGAGGTCTGCCAGAAGCGCGAGCCGCCGTTGACCTCCACCTTGGTGCGATTGAGCAGCAGCGTCGCGTAGCCTTGGGTGTTGTCGTTGAAGGCGTAGGTCAGGTTGGCGTAGCCGCTGGCGCTGCGTTCCTTGTTGAGGATGCTGGCGTAACCGGGCTCGGTGCGGCTGCTGCAGAAGTTGCCGCGATTGGCGCGGTTGTCGTATTGCACCGTGCCGTTGAACAGCGGGCCCAGTGCATCGCAGTTTGCGGCACCGGGGTCGATGTAGGTGGTTGGCGTGTTGTGCAGCGCGATGCGCGAGCCGTAGCGCAGCGTGGGATCCGGATTGTCGGAGGTGGAATCGAAGTCGCGCCGCTGGTAGCCGTAGATCGGGTCCTGATTGTTGAGCTGCAGGCCCCAGACGATATCGGCCTTGCCGAGGGTGCTGCCGCCGGTGAGCTGGAAGCGCTGGTTGTTGCCGCCGCCACCGTCGTAGGTGCCCATGCGGTAATTCATCTGCACACCGTCGACGTGCTTCTTCAGGATGATGTTGACCACACCGGCAATGGCGCTGGAGCCGTAAATCGAGGACTGGTTGCCGGGCGCCACGTCGATGCGTTCGACCATGCCCACCGGCACGCTGGCCAGGTCGACGAAGTTGCTCTGGCCGTTGTAGAGCAGCGGGTAATCGGCCATCGGCCGGCCGTCGATCAGCACCAGGGTGAAGCCAGGATCCAGGCCGAGCAGGCTCAGCGACTTGGCGCCGGCGGTGAAGCCGCCACTGAACTGACCGTCCTGCACCGAGCCGGTGGCCATCGGCTGCGAGCGCAGCACATCGTAGACGTCCTTGAAGCCGCGGCGCTGGATGTCCTGGGCGGTGATCGAAAACACCGGGGTCGCGGTTTCGACCTGGGACCGGGGGATCAACGACCCTGTCACCGTGACCTTGTCCAGTTGAGTCACTTCACCTGAATCCTGTGCCATCGCAAGCGATGGCATGGCCAGGGCGGCGCAGACGGCGTTGACCAACAAATGGCGCTTCATGGAAACCTCTCTCTCCAAAGGTGTGGAACAGGGCGCGGCAATCGGGGGAAGGCCGCGTGGCATTGCTGTCAACGAAACGTTAACGACACCCCGACTCTACCCAGCCCCTGCGCCTCCGTATAGGCGAGATTGCTTAGATTTTGTGTCCCTTCACGCCTAGGCTAGGTATCCTTTGCTGATGCTTAAAGCCGCGTTTGCTCTCTCCCTGCTGTGCACCCTGTTCGTTCCGCTGCAAGCGGTTGCCCGGGCGACCATCGACAAGATCGAAATCAAGGGCTTGGACGACGACGCCGACGCCGAGATGATCGAGAACATCGAGGTCTCCCTGTCTCTGTATGAGGCCGTGGGCAAGGAGCAGGGCGAATCGCGACTGGAGTATCTGCTGGCGCAGGCCGAACGGCAGACGCGCGAGGCACTGGAACCGTTCGGCTATTACTCGCCGACCATCGATCTGGCCGCGCCGCGCGCCGGCGACAAGGTGACGGTGGTGATCACCGTGGAGCGCGGCGAGCCGGTGCGCGTGCGGCAGTCGCATATCTCCATCACCGGCTGGGCCGAGCAGGATCGTTACCTGGGCCAGGATCTCAAGCAGTTCGAACCGCGCGAAGGCCAGGTCTTCAGCCATCCGCAGTACGAGGCGAGCAAGGTGCGCATCACCCGCCGGCTGGCCGAGCGCGGTTACTTCGATGCCGACTTCACCCAGCGCCGCGTCGCGGTGACGCGCGCCGAACACGCCGCCGATATCGATCTGAACTGGGACAGCGGCCGCCGCTACGACATGGGCAAGGTGCGCTTCGACTACGACTACTTCCGCCCCGGCCTGTTCGAGCCGTTGGTGTATTGGGACGAGGGCAGCTACTACCACGAAGGCAAGCTGGACCGCCTGCGCGAGTCGCTGACCAAGCTGGATTACTTCAGCACCATCGATATCCAGCCCAAGCCGGAAGAAGCCGACGACCAGGGCCGGGTGCCGGTGGATGTGAAACTCACCCGCGCCAAGCGCACCGTCTACACCTCGGGCTTGAGCTACGGCAGCGAGAGCGGCGCCGGTGTGCGTGGCGGCGTGGAGCGGCGCTACGTGAACTCGCGCGGCCACAAGATGGACACGCAGCTGGATTACGCGCAGAACCGCAAGAGCCTGACCACCAGCTACCGCGTGCCGGCGTTCCGCTGGCTGGATGGCTGGTACACCGCCTCGGCGCGGCTCTACGACGAGCAGACCGACTACATCGACCTGCGCAACGTCAAACTCACCGGCAGCCGCAGCGGCCAGATCAACGAGCGCTGGAGTGCGATCGCCTCGATCAATGCCTTGCGCGAGCGCTGGCGGTTCAGCAGCGGCAGCGATTTCACCGATGCGGTCTACGAGACCTCCACGCTGATCTATCCGCAGTTGCAGGTCAATTACGTCAATGTCGACGACCGCCTGTTTCCGCGCAGTGGCGTGTCCGGGCAGGCCTTCATCCGCGGCGGTGCCGAAGGCGCCGGCTCGGATACCAACTTCGGCCAGGTCTACGGCCAGCTGCGCTGGTTTCTGGGCGCCGGCGACAATGGCCGGGTGATCCTGCGCGGCGAAGGCGGCACCACCTGGACCAGCGATCTGGTGGCGATGCCGCCGAGCCTGCGCTTCTTTGCCGGCGGCGCCAACAGCATCCGCGGCTATGCCTTCCGCGAAGTCGGCCCGCGCACGCCCAAGCCGGACGAATTCGCGCTCGGTGCCAAGAACGTGGTCACCGCCAGCGCCGAATACGAGCATTACCTCAAGGGCGGCCCCTGGGGCGGCGCGGTGTTCGTCGATAGCGGCAGCGCCTTCGACGACACGCCCGACTGGCACACCGGTATCGGCTTCGGCCTGCGCTGGCGCTCGCCGGTGGGCCCGGTGCGCGTGGACATCGCGCATGGCCTGAACGACCCCGACTCGCAGTTCCAGCTCTATATCGATATCGGGGCCAACCTGTGAGCACGCCGACCCCTACGCCGCCCCCCGCCCCGCGCCGCACGCGTTTCTACCGCCGACGCCGGTTCTGGGTGGGCTCCGGGCTGACCGTGCTGGGGCTGGTAGTGCTGGCGCTGATCGCGGTGTACTGGTTGCTGCAGACCGTGGCCGGGCGCGATGTGTTGCTGGCCCAGGTCACCGCGCGCCTGCCGGTCGGTGCCACCTTTACCTATGGCAAGGTCGAGGGGCCGGTGGCCGGCCCGCTGACCTTGCGCGATGTCGATTTCCGTTATCAGGACATCCACTTCACCGCCGAGCGCGTGTACCTGGAACCGGACCTGCGCCCGCTGCTCGGGCGCAAGCTGCAACTGGATGCGGTGCAGGTCAGCAATGCCACCTTGAATCTGGGCAAGAGCGACGAGCCGTTCACGCTGCCGAGCTGGCCCGAGTCGCTGCCGCAGATCAACGTGCCGCTGGCGATCCAGGCCGACAAGATCGCTGTGGAGAACCTGCGCATCACCCAGCTGCAGCAGCCGATGATCGTCCTGCACACCGTGCAGGGCGGGCTGGAAGTGGCCACCGGCGAACTGCGCACGCGCAATCTGGTGGTCGATACCGACATGGGCGACTTCCGCCTGCACGGCGACTATGTGCCCAACGACGATTACCGCGCCGACCTCACCGCCACCGCGGTGCTGCCGGCCGCACGCGGGCGCACCCCGGCCAGCCTGGGGCTGGTTGCACGCGGCGATCTGGACAAGATGGAAGTGGCCATTGCCGGCCGCGCGCCGGCACCGCTGCAGGCCAGCCTGGTGTTCACCGGGCGCGACGACCCGACCTGGGCCTTCAAGGCTGTCACCGAGGCGCTGGATACCTCGCTGCTGATGCCGGCCACCAACGGGCAGTACGCCGCCCCGGCCACACCGATCGCACTGAATCTGCAGGCCTCCGGCAAGGGCGGCAACGCCGACCTGCAAGGCAGCGTCAAGCAGGGCGAGTTGAGCGCCACCTTGCAGCCCTCGCACATCAGCCTGCTGGACCAGGTGATCACGGTCGAGCCGTTGGTGATCGATGCCTTCGAAGGCCGCGCGCAGTTGCGTGGCACTGCGGATTTTCGCGATACGCAGAATCCGAGCTTCCGTTTTGCGGTCAACGCCAGCGGCCTGCGCTTCACCCCGACGCCGGACCCGGCCACCCCCGATGCGCCGGTGGTCCCGGTCGAACTGGTCGACGCGCGTCTGGGCGTGGCCGGCACCTTGAAGGCGTGGGCGGCGATCGGCCGCGCCACGCTGGAGCGCGACGGGCAGCAGGCCGCACTGGTGTTCGACAGCCGCGGCAACGATCAGCGTGCGCAGCTCAAGCAGGTGCAGGCCAAGACCCCGGGCGGCTCGCTGGATCTCACCGGCGAAGTGGGCTGGACGCCGGAGCTGCAATGGGATGTCACTGCCCAGCTGGCCAAGTTCGATCCGGGCTATTTTGCGCCAGGCTGGAATGGCAATCTGTCCGGCAAGGTCGCCTCCAAGGGCCGCCAGCTGCCGGCACCGGCCGGTGGTGTGTCGCCGGGCTTCGAGGCCACTGCGGATATTCCAAGCTTGACCGGCCAGCTGCGTCAACGCGCGCTGTCGGCCAACGGCAAGTTCGCCTTGCGTGGTGAACAGGGCGAGGGCCAATTGCAGCTGTCGCTGGGCAATAGCCGCATCACTGCCAAGGGCAAGGTCGGCGACCAGCTGGACATCGCCGCGCAATTGCAGCCGCTGCAGCTGGACGATGTCTTGCCCGGCGCCACCGGCACGATGCGCGGGCAACTGCAGGTCAGCGGCAAGCGCGATGCCCCGGACATCACTGCCGACATTGTCGGCAACGGCTTGCGCTGGAACGACTACAGCGCGCATGGCATCAGCCTGCGTGGGCGTCTGCCGTGGCGCGGCAGCGACGGACAACTGGCATTGCAGGGCACCGCGATCGAAGCCGGCGTGGTACTGGACAGCGTGCGTGTGCAGGCACGCGGTGCGGTGGAAGCGCTGCGCCTGGATGCCGATATCGCCAACAGCATGGCCAACGTTGCGCTGCAGGGCGATGTCCGTCGCAACGGCGAGCGCTGGCAGGGCCAGGTTGCCACGCTGCGGATCGCACCGGCCAAGGGCGATGCCTGGGCGCTGCGCCAGCCGGCGCAATTCAGCACCGACGGCGCGGCATTTACCCTGTCCGACACCTGCCTGGGCGCGGCCACCGGCGGCGCGCTGTGCGCCAGCGCCAACTGGCCGCGCGAGGGCATGGTGGTGCATGGCGATGCGCTGCCGCTGTCGCTGGTGCAGCCGTGGTTGCCCAAGCAGCAGGGGCGACAGATCTACCTGCGCGGCGAGCTTGCGCTCGATGGCAGCTTCAAGCCGCGCGGCAATGCCTGGGAAGGCTCGTTCCGCCTCGCCTCGCCCGAAGGCGGCATCCGCCTGGGCGAAACCCGCTACGCGGCGGTGGCGGGCAATCCCAACCGCGGCGAGTTGCTGCGCTACGACCAGTTCAGCGTGCAGGCCGATTTCACCCCGCAGCAGATCCAGGCCAAGCTGGGTATCGGCTTCCAGGGTGCCGGCTTTGTCGATGCCAAGTTCAACACCGGCTGGGATGCGTACGCGCCGCTCAACGGCGAGCTGTATCTCAATATGTCGCGGCTGTACTGGCTGGAGCTGGTGGTGGCCGATGTGGTGCAGCCCAAGGGCCTGGTCGAAGGCCATGTGAGCCTGCGCGGCACCCGCGACAAACCGCTGCTGGGCGGCGATGCCACCTTGAGCAACTTCACTGCCGAATATCCCTCGATGGGGTTGACCCTGAGCGAGGGCAAGGGACGCTTCGACGCGCTGCCGGATGGCTCGGCCAAGATCACCGCATCGGCCAAGTCCGGCGAAGGCACGCTCAACATCGATGGCGGGCTATCGTGGTTCGGCACCAGCACGCCGTTGCTGCTGAATATCCGCGGCCAGAACGTGCTGGCCTACAACACCAGCGAGTTGCGCATCATCGCCAACCCGGACATGCAGTTCGGCATCACCGACAACACCATGCAACTGCGCGGCAAGGTCACCGTGCCCGAAGCCGATATCGACCTGGAACGCCTGGATCGCGGCACCTCGGTGTCCGAGGACGTGGTGGTGCTGGACCCGGTGGACCCGGAAGAAGCGCCGGCCTCGCCGCTGGATATGGACCTGGCCATCGTGCTTGGCGACAAGGTCAACATGAGCGGCTTCGGCCTGAAGGGTGGACTGAGCGGGCAGATGCAGATCCGCGCGCGCCCGGGCCGCGAGATGACCGCCAACGGCGGGCTGGACGTGCGCGGCCGCTACAAGGCCTACGGCCAGGACCTGACCATCAGTCGCGGCCAGCTGACCTGGAACAACAACATCGTCTCCGACCCGCGCGTGAGCCTGCGCGCCGAACGCAAGGTTGGCGATGTCACCGCCGGCATCGACGTCAGCGGACGCGCCGAATCGCCGCGTGCCGATGTGTGGTCGGAACCGGCGATGTCGCAATCCGAAGCACTGTCCTACCTGGTGCTCGGCCGCGGCCTGTCCACCGCCAGCAGCGACGAAACCCAGCAGGTCAGCGCCGCCTCGGCCGCGCTGTCGGCCGGCAGCAGCCTGATCGCCTCGCAGATCGGCGCCAAGCTCGGCCTGGACGAAGCCGGCGTCAGCGAATCCAGCACCGTCGGCTCGGTGGTGGGCTTCGGCAAGTACCTCTCGCCCAAACTCTATGTCGGCTACGGTGTCTCGATGGTCGGCAGCGGCTCGGTACTGACGCTGAAATACCTGCTCAGCCGTGGCTTCGATGTGGAAGCCGAATCCAGCACGGTGGAGACCAAGGGCTCGGTGAACTGGCGGCGGGAGAAGTAGCAGCCAATCGTGCACCAGCGTATCGCGTGGCGTGCGTGGTGCTACTGCATCGCGTCAGGTCCAGGCCTGACGCAATGCGGATATCCAGGGATGTTTGGTCACGCGTGCGAGACGACATCGCCAGGCCGAGCGCTGCGGTTATCTAGAACCGGCCCCGCCACATTGCCGTGCGGGACACGCCGACATCGTGCAGGCATTACGCACTCTTTATGCCGTTACATCGGCACGTGCCTAGCTCCTTTACGGCCGGCAGACCTACCTTGGCACTCCCGCACTGTGGTGCGTTGAGCCGAACACGATGTGTATCCTGATTTTGCAAGGTCCGCAGGCCGATCCGGCGCAGGTGGCGCCGATGCAGCTGCCCGAGTGTGCTGGCCGTGCATTGCGCACGCTGGCGTGTGCCGATGTCGATGGCTTGATCGCCGGCCTGCAGGCCGCCGGCGGCGATGCCGAGGTGGAACTGGTGTTGCTGGATTCGGGCGATCTGTCGCCGTCCGAGCGTGCGCAGGTGCATGCCACGGCATTGCGTGCGGCACTGGATGCGCTGCCTGCGCCGTACATCGAGCTGCATACCGACGCGGCGCAGGAACTGGAGCCGTGGCTGCATCCGCAACATGCGCCGCTGGCGGTGGTGATTACGCCGCACGATGCGCCGCGCGCCTATGCGATGTCGTTGGGTATTGCCGCGCGCTGTCTGCCGTCCCCGTGCGCGCCCTTGCGCGCCGCTGCCTGAGGAGGCTGCCATGTCGATCATGATCGTGCGTGGGCCGGAGGCGGCGATGCCGCTGGTGCGTGGGCCGCAGCCGTTGCCGCGGGCCGTGATCCGGCAACTGGTGGCGTGCGCGGGGGATGCGGGCAAGACGGTGGCGTTGCGTGCCTGCGGGTCGGAGCAGGAGCTGCTGGATGCCTTGCGCGTGGCCGGGCAGGCGCGGATGGAAATCGCGTTGATCGATCCGGGCAGCTGCGTGGACAGTGCCCGCCTGCACCGTGTGCTCGGCGCGTTGCCGTACCCGTTCGTTGAGGCCCACGACGATCGCGTGGACCGGCCGGAGCGTTGCCTGCCGGAGGGTGTCGGGCGACGCATCGCGACGGTGCGCGGTTACTGCGCGCAGAGCTATCTGCTCGGGCTGGAAATTGCGCTTGAACATCTGGGCTGCACGGAGATCCAGGGCGATGTCCACGTCGGTACCTGAGCCGCGCCAGCTGCATTATTTCGCCGACTACGAGGGCTATTGCGACGGTCGGCCGGTGTTGTGGGGGCAACTGGCCCACAGCGTGGAGGTGCCTGCCGATGGCGCGCTGGATGCCGCCGGGCTGGTAGGTACGTTGCGCCGCCGCGCGGCCGAGGCGCACGGGCTGGAAGCGGGGCAGATCCGCTTGTGCCAGGTCACGCGTCTGTAGCGGCGTGTTCCCGCCACATACAACGACGCCACCCGAAGGTGGCGTCGTCGTTCTGCCGTGCTTGTGCGTCGCTCGACGCAGATCACGTGGGTTGACGCTTACTTGGCCGGGCTGGCCTCCGGCACGAACTTGGTCAGCTGGTTGGTGGTCGCTGCAGTGCCGAAGTTGAAGCGGCCGTAGCCGGCGCCCCAGTACAGCGCACCGTCCACGATGGCCGGCGAGCTGATCACCGAGCCGGTGGCGTCGTAGTTCCACACGGTGGCGCCGGTGTCGGCATCCAGGGCGACCATGTTGCCGGCCATCGAACCGGCGTAGAGCAGGTTCGGCGACACCGTCAGCGAGCCCTGGCCGCCGGCCGGCACGTTCGGATTCACGCGGTTGATGCCGGGCACCTTGACCTGCCACTTGATCTTGCCGGTGGCCGCATCCAGCGCCGCCCACGAACCGCCGTTGTGGCTCTGGGTATTGTCCGGTCCCAGCGTATAGGTGGCGTTGGTGCTGTTGTTGATGGCCACATAGATCTGCGACTTGTACGGGTCGAACGCGGTGCCCCATTCGACGCCGCCGGTGGTGCCGCCCGGGCCGACCTGGGTCGACCAGACCTTGGCGCCGGTGTTGGCGTCGAATGCCCAGTACATGCCGCTCTTCTGGCCGGCGCCGACCAGCTGCTGCGGCTTGCCGTCGCGCGGCACGGTGAACAGCTGCACGCCGGCGCCGCCGAAGTCGTAATCAGGGCCGGTCAGGTTGCTGGCCTGGGTGTTCGGGCACAGGCCATTGGTGGGCGCCGCGACGCATGACAGGTTCCAGGCGTCGTAGCCCTGCGCGCGATCGGCCCAGACCAGCTTGCCGGTGTCCAGGTTCAGCGAGACCACCGAGTCGACGTAGTTGTCCGGCGCCATGCAATCGAGTTCGTCCTGCACGGTGAGTTCGCTGCCGCGGTAGGAGCGTGCGTTGGACACGCAGTTACCCACGCTGGCGGGAACGTTGTAGTTGTTGCCGGTGCCGAAATACAGGCGGCGGTTGACCGGATCGATCGCCACCTGGCCCCACACCGATGCGCCCGTATAGCCTTCGGGGACGTTGTAGAACTGCCACACCTTCTCGCCGGTGTTCAGATCCAGGGCCACCACGCTGCCGCGGAAACTGAAGGTGTGGGTCGGGTCCATGTTGCCCCAGTCGCCGGAAGAGATGCCCAGGTAAACGCGGTTGCCGTAGATCACCGGCGAAGAGGTGATGCGCGCCTGCGGGTTGGCTTCGGCGGTGGTCTTCCACAGCAGCTTGCCGGTCTTCTTGTCGATCGCCAGCACCGTACCGGCGGCCTGGTCGCCGACGATGATGCTGTTGGCGCTGATGGCAGGGGTGTTGCGCGTCACCGAGTTGGCGTTGCCGGTGTAGTCGGACAGCTTGGCCTGCCAGTTCGGCTTGCCGGTCTGGGTGTCGACGCTATACAGCGTGCCGCCCCAGTCGGGCACGTACAACGTTCCCCCTTCCACGCTCGGCGTGGCCGAGATGTCGCCGGTGGTGGTCAGGGTCCAGGCCGGCTTGAGCGTCCCGGCGGTGGTGCGATTGATCTTCCACTCGCCCGGCGCGAAGCGCTGGTTCAAGTAGCCGCCGCCGGCGGTGCTCCAGCTGGTGGGGCTCGCGAACGGCAGCTGATTGCCGAAGCTGCGCCAGATCTGGCCGGAGCGTGCGAACGCCTGGGTATCCAGGGACGACACCGGCTGTTTTGCGGTTGCGGGGGTGGACTGGGCGAAAGCCACTGCGCTGGCAAGCAGGCAGGGAACGAGCGTCAAACTGCGAAATCGCAAGCGGCGAATTGAATGTGTCATCACGGCATGTCCATAGATGGAAGGAAGCGCTGGATCCCCCCGGATCTGCCGACTGAAGATGGCCGATTGTGGCGACCGTGCAACACGCGCACGTCGCTGCATTCATTCAACGGTCGGGTCCGTTCGCATCTGGTGCCACCAGCTTGGAAAAATTGCGTTCAGCGTGTCCGTTATTCGCACAAATGCTGATGATCCATCACTATCGGCATCTGCTGCGATAGAAAAAATGATTGGTCGCGATGCGTGAGTATTTGCACGTAAATCAATGGTCTGCAAAAAGTAACCAGGAAATTTTGCGCCACCTTGTGAGGGTGGCCACTGTGTTGAACAGCGCCTCTCTCCTCTCGGGTGAGGGGCGAAGCCTTCTGTGTCGTCAACATGCACGAGGCTTCGCTCGTCCCCTCATCCGGCGCTTCGCGCCACCTTCTCCCGGTGGGACAAGGAACAAATCGAGCGCACGCTTAGCGGTGAGCTCGGCGCGTTACGCGCTCTGAGGTGAGTGCGCGGCTGTATGCACCGCAGCGGGAGCGATCAGCGCCAACTGCGCGATCGCATCCTGCACCACTTCCGCCACCGTGGCGTCCACATCCACCGACACCACATCCGCTTCGTCCAACGGCAATTCCAATGTCTGCAACTGGCTATCCAGCAGGCCGGGTGGCATGAAGTGGCCGGCGCGTGTGCTCAGGCGCGCAGCGATCACGTGCGGTGCCGCGTGCAGGAACACGAAGCGGATCGGAATGCCGCTGCGGCGCAGCAATTGACGGTGCGCGCCGCGCAAGCCCGAGAACGCGAGCACCACCGACTCGCCAGCGTGTACGCAGTCGCGCAGGGTGGCAGTCAGCAACTCCACCCAGGGCAGACGCATCGCATCGGTGAGTGGTTGGCCTGCGGCCATCTGCGCGCGTGCGGCCACGCTGTGATAGTCGTCGGCATCCAGAAAACGATAGCCGTAATGCGCTGCCAGGGCCTGCGCGATGGTGGTCTTGCCGCTGCCGGAAACGCCCATCACCACGATGGCCAGAGGCGGAGCGGACGCGGGTGGAGCGGGGGTGGCGGTGTCCATCACGTCAGGTTATATCTCCGGAGCGATTCGGCATTTTGCCGGATTTCACGTTGGCGGCAGCCGATGCGTGGTGTAGCGTCGGCGCTCCTCGCCAGGTGAGCGAGCCGCCCAGCGTAACGGCGCGCTCGGCCGGGTTCAACGCACTCCAAGGTCTGCCGATGACGTCATCGCCTGCAACGTCTCCTGCGTCGGCGCGTCTGCGCTGGCGCGAAAAGCTGGGCTACGGCGCCGGCGATCTGGGCCTGAATCTTTACTGGGCCAACATCTCCGCGTTCTTGCTGATCTTCTACACCGACACCATGCATCTGCCGGCAGCGGCGGTGGGCACGATGATTCTGTTGACCAAGATCGCCGATGCGATCGCCGATCCGGCGATGGGCGCACTGGCCGATCGCACGCGCAGCCGCTGGGGCAAATTCCGCCCGTATCTGTTGTGGGGCGCCGTGCCGATGGCGGTGACCGGTGTGCTCGCCTACACCACGCCCGCGCTGGACCAGAACGGGCGCATGTGGTGGGCCACGATCAGCTTTCTGGTGATGATGCTGGCCTACACCGTGGTGAGCATTCCGTACTCGGCATTGTCCGGCGTGATCACCGCCGACAGCAGCCAGCGCACCAGCTTGATCAGCCTGCGCTTCATCGCCGCGTTCGCCGGCACCACGCTAGTGAATTATTGCACCCTGGACTTGGTGGCCTGGCTCGGTGCCGGCAACGATGCGCTGGGCTGGCAGCGCACGATGATGCTGTACGGCGTGGTGGCGGTGGCGCTGTTGGTGACCGTGGCGCTGACCACGCGCGAGCGCGTGCAGCCACCGCCGCAACAGCGCACGCCGATCCGCCGGGATATCGCCGACCTGCTGCAGAACAAGCCGTGGTGCGTGCTGTTCGTGCTGTCGCTGATCATCATGATCACGATTGTCATGCGCGGCGGTGCGGGCGTGTACTACCTCAAGTACTACGTGCAGCGGCCGGAGCTGACCGGGCTGTTCCTGGGCGGCTATTCGGTGTCCTTGGCGGTGGGCGCAGCGATCACGCCGCTACTGACGCGGCAGTGGGACAAGCGCCAGTTGATGACCGCGCTGATGGCGGTGGTGGGCGTGTTGAGTTGTCTGATGTTTTTCATTCCTGCCGATGCGGTGTGGGCGATCTTTGCGCTGAACATGTTGATCGGGCTGGCATTGGGGCCGAAGTCGCCGCTGGCCTTTTCGATGTACGCCGACAGCGCCGACTACACCGAGTGGCGCACCGGCCGGCGCGCCACCGCGATGACCTTTGCCGCCGCGACCTTCTCGCAAAAGCTCGGCGGCGCGCTGGCCTCGGCCGGCATCGCCTGGGTGCTGGCGGGCATGGGCTATGTGGCCAACAGCGCGCAGTCGGCCGGGTCGTTGACCGGCATCGTGCTGCTGCTGACGGTGATCCCGGGCGCGGTGGCGCTGCTGGCGGCCTGGACCATGCGCTTCTATCCACTCGACGATGGCTTGTTGCGCCGCATCCAACACGAACTGGCCGCGCGCAAGCGCGACGAACAGGAGTACCGCTGACCGTGTCTGCACTCTCCCACGCTGATTCCGGCACCACGTCCAACGCCGATCTTTCCGCGTTGCTCGCGCCCAGCGCCGACGGCACGCGGTATGCGCTCTACAGCCCCACTGCGATGCCGAACGCGGGTGGATTCCTGTGGAACCGCCGCATGATGCTGCAGCTGACCTGCCGTGGTTACGCCACCGGGCAGTTCATGCAGCCGGAGCCGGCCAAGTACGCCCATGCGCCGCTGCTGGAGGCGCGCAACTTCATGATGCCCGAGCAGCCCTACTACGCGCATCATCCCGGGCGTTTCTTCTATCTCAAGGACGAAGACAGCGGTGCGTTGTATTCGGTGCCGCACGAACCGGTGCGCGCGCCGCCGGAGCAGTTCGTGTTTTCCGCCGGCAAGCACGATGTGCGCTGGCGGGTGCGCCATGACGGCATCGTGGTGGAGCTGTGTGTGGCGTTGCCCACCGACGATGCGGTGGAGCTGTGGGAATGCCGCGTGCATAACCAGTCCGGGCGTACGCGCCGGCTCAGTCTGTATCCGTATTTTCCGATCGGCTACATGTCGTGGATGCACCAGAGCGGTGGCTATGAGCCGGCGCTGGGCGGCATTGTCTGCCGTAGCGTGGCGCCGTATCAGAAGGTGGACGATTATTTCCGTCAGCGCGATTTCAAGGACTGCACCTTCCTGCTGCACGAGCAGCCCCCGGTGGCCTGGGACGCGCAGCAGATGGCCTTCGAAGGCGAGGGCGGCCTGCATGCGCCCTCGGCCATCCAGGCCGAGCAGCTGGGCAATAGCGACGCGCACTACGAGAACCCGGCAGCCGCGCTGCAGTATCGGCTGACGCTGGACGCCGATGCGGCACGCGTGTATCGCTTCGCGTTCGGGCCGGCCAGGGATGATGCGGAAATCGCCGCGCTGCGTGCGCGCTATCTGTCCGAAGCCGGCTTTGCCGCCGCAGCGCGCGACTACGCGCACTATCTGCAGGGCGGGCAGGGCTGCGTGCAGATCGCCACGCCCGATCCGGCGCTGGACAACCTGGTCAATCATTGGTTGCCGCGGCAGGTGTTCTATCACGGCGACGTCAATCGCCTGACCACCGATCCGCAGACGCGCAACTATCTGCAGGACCACATGGGCATGGCCTACCTGCAGCCGGCCACCGCACGCGCGGCGTTGCTGCACGCGCTCTCGCAGCAGGAACCCAGCGGCGCGATGCCGGACGGCATCCTGCTGGTGGAAGGCGCCGAGCTGAAATACATCAACCAGGTGCCGCATACCGATCACTGCGTGTGGTTGCCGATCTTCCTGAGCGCCTATCTGGCCGAAACCGGCGACGCCAGCGTGCTCGACGCGGTAGTCCGCACGCACGACGGGCACGCGCTCAGCGTGGCCGAGCGACTGGATGCGGCGATGCACTGGTTGCTGGACGCGCGCGATGCACGTGGTTTGAGTTTCATCGCGCAGGGCGACTGGTGCGATCCGATGAACATGGTCGGCTGGCGCGGCAAGGGCGTGTCCGGCTGGCTCACCGTGGCCACCGCGTATGCGCTGCGGCTGTGGTCGGGCATCTGCGCAGCGCATGGACGAAGCACGCAGGCGGAGACGTTTGCGCAGGCCGTGCGAACGGTCAACGCCGATGCCAATCGCGAACTGTGGGACGGCAACTGGTATGCGCGCGGCATCACCGACGATGGCGTGCGCTTCGGCATCGCCGAGGACGTGGAGGGGCGCATCTATCTCAATCCACAGAGCTTTGCGCTGCTGGCCGGCACCGCCGATAGCGCGCAGCGCGCGGCCCTGCTGGACGCGGTGCGCGAACAGCTGCATACGCCGTACGGGCCGGTGATGCTGGCCCCGGCCTACACGCACATGCGCGATGACGTGGGCCGGTTGACGCAGAAGTGGCCGGGTGCCGCAGAAAACGGCGCGGTCTACAACCATGCGGTGGCGTTCTATCTGTACAGCCTGTACCAGATCGGCGAGGCCGACCGCGCCTGGGAGGTCCTGCGCGCGATGCTGCCCGGCCCCACCCGCGAGGACGTGCTGCAGCGCGGCCACCTGCCGGTGTCGTTGCCCAACTACTATCGCGGCGCCTGGCACCAGTATCCGCGCACGGCCGGGCGTTCCAGCCAGCTGTTCAACACCGGCACGGTGGCCTGGGTGTATCGCTGCGTGCTGGAAGGTCTGTTCGGCCTGGTCGGCGAGGGCGACGCGTTGGCGATCCGCCCGCAGCTGCCCTCGTACTGGCCGCAGGCCCAGGTGACGCGCCAGTTCCGCGGTGCGCAGTTCGAGGTGACGCTGACACGTGAGCCGGGACGCACGCAGGTAGATGTTGAAGTGGATGGAGCCGCTTGCCCGGACCAACGTGTGCACGGCATCGTCGCCGGCCGTACGTATGGGGTGCAGGTGCGCCTGCCCGGCTGAACGGCCCTCACCCGCCCTTCGGGCCCCTCTCCCGCAGGCGGGAGAGGGGGCAGCACCGGGTGGCTGCTGCATCATCGGCTGATCGCGACAACGGCGCATCGTCGCCCGACCGTTCACAACCTCGTACCGCCATGCCGCAGACGTCCCCTGCCGGCTGCCTGAGTGGGTGGGCCGGAGATGCGACAGGCGAGCGCATGGCACACACTGCAACCGTGCTCCCTTCTCCCGCATGCGGGGGAAGGTGCCCGAAGGGCGGATGGGGGCGTTTGACCCTTAGCCCAATGCCTCTTGCCACAGGCTGATTCATAGGGCCGGCTTCCCGGCAGCACGAAACGCATGCATCGCCACACCAACACCATTCCTCAGGCAAGCGCACGGCGCACACCGCAACCGCAGTCCCTTCTCCCGCGTGCGGGAGAAGGTGCCCGAACGGCGGATGAGGGGCGTCTGACGCTTAACGCTCCGCCAAACAGTCCGGCACGAACCCCCAACCCCCAATCCCGATTTCCCACTGCGTAAACTCCCAGGCTCGCCTCGCGCCGCCTAGGAACGCCCCTTGGTCTCAAGCTGGATCCTGCTGCTGGTCTCCGTCGGCTATGCCGCGCTGCTGTTCGGCGTGGCGTGGTGGGGCGACCGTCGTCCGCTGTACCCGGAGCGGCCGTGGCTGCGGCCGGCGGTCTACAGCCTGGCGCTGGCGGTGTACTGCTCGTCGTGGACCTTCTACGGTGCGGTCGGCTCGGCGGTGCGCAACGGCCTCGGCTATCTGCCGATCTACCTGGGCCCGCTGCTGTTGCTGCTGTTCGGCTGGCGCATCATCGAGCGGCTGGCGCTGATCGCACGCGCCGAGAACACCGTCTCCATCGCCGATTTCATTTCTTCGCGCTATGGTCGTTCGCGGCGGCTGGCGGCGTTGGTGGCGGTGATCGCGCTGGTCGGCATCGTTCCGTATCTGGCGTTGCAGTACAAGGCGGTGGCAATGAGCCTGGAGGTGCTGACCGGGCATAGCAGTGCCGGGCGCGGCATCTTTGCCGATCCGGCGTTGTACGTGGCGCTGTTGATGGCCTTGTTTGCGACCTTGTTCGGCACCCGCCAGGTCGATGCCACCGAACACCACCGCGGCATGATGCTGGCGATCGCGCTGGAGTCGGTGATCAAGTTGATCGCCATCGTCGCGGTGGGCCTGTTCGCCTGGGTGTGGCTGAGCGATCACCAGCTGCCCATCGCCGACTCGGCGCGCACCTTGTTCGAGCACACCCCGTCGGTGGGCTTCATTTCGCAGACCTTGCTGAGCTTTCTGGCGGTGATCTGCCTGCCGCGCCAGTTCCATGTGGCGGTGGTGGAATGCAGCGACGTCGGCGACATCCGTCGCGCGCGCTGGTTGTTCGGTGCCTATCTGGTGATCATCTCGGCGATGGTGGTGCCGATCGCCTCGGCCGGCGTGGCCTTGTTCGGCAAGGGCAGCACGGTGGTCGACGACGCGGTGGTGCTGGCGCTGCCGCTGAGCCAGGGCAATATCGTGCTGGCATTGGTGGCCTATGTAGGCGGGTTTTCCGCCGCCACCGGCATGGTGATCGTGGCCAGCATCGCGTTGGCCACCATGGTCAGCAACGATCTGGTGATGCCGGTGCTGCTGCGCCGCCGCGGCAGCGCCGATGCGCGCGCGGCGGTGGCCTCGCGGGTGTTGTGGATCCGTCGCGTCGCCATCCTGTTGCTGGCGCTGATCGCCTACGGCTACCACCGCAGCGTGGCCAACGACACCACCTTGGCGGCCTACGGCTTGATGGCCTTTGCGGCGGTGGCGCAGTTCGCGCCGGGGGTGATCGGCGGGCTGTACTGGCGCGGCGCCAGCCGCAAGGGCGTGGAGACCGGCATGGTGCTGGGCTTCATGACCTGGATCTACACGCTGCTGCTGCCGGCTGCCACGCGCGCAGGCTGGATGCAGCCGGACTGGCTGGTGGACGGGCCGTTCGGCATCGCCTGGTTGCAGCCGCAGCAGCTGTTCGGCATGCATGGCTGGGACCCGCTGGCGCACGGCACGTTCTGGTCGCTGCTGATCAATGTCGGCGCAATGCTGCTGGTCTCCGCACGCTGGCGCCCCGGCGTGGACGAACGCCTGCGCGCCGCGCCATTCCTGGAGCCGTATGCGCAGCGTCCGGCGGTGGCCGGCGACTGGCCCGGGCATGTGCGCGTGGCCGATCTGCAGGCACTGGCCGAGCGCGTGGTGGGCGAGCGGCATGCGCATCGTGCCTTCGTCGACCAGGCGGTGCTGCTGGAGCGCGAACTGCAACCGGCCGTGGTGGCCGATCGCGCCTGGGTGCAGTTCACCGAGCGCCTGCTGGCCGCCTCGATCGGCGCGGCCTCCGCACGGCTGGTGCTGACCAGCCTGTTGCGCGGCTCGGGCATGGAACTGGGCGAGGTGGTGGCGGTGCTGGACGAAGCCGGCCAGGAGCTGCGCTTCAATCGCGAGATCCTGTCCACCACGCTGGAAAACATCAGCGCCGCGGTCAGCGTGGTCGACCCGGAAATGCGCCTGACCGCGTGGAATCGTCGCTATCAGCAGCTGTTCGGGTATCCGGACGGCATGCTGTATGTCGGTCGCCCGGTGGCGGATCTTATCCGCTATAACGCCGAGCGCGGTGAGCTGGGCGAGGGCGATATCGAAGATCAGATCGATCGCCGTATCCGCCACATGCGTGCCGGCTCGCCGCATGTGTTCGAGCGCACCCGCAGCGACGGCAAGGTGATCGAGATGCGCGGCCAGGCGCTGCCCGGCGGCGGTTATGTCACCAGCTACAACGACATCACCGACTACAAGCGTGCCGAACGCGCGCTGCTGGACGCCAACGAGAACCTGGAGCAGCGCGTGGCCGATCGCTCGCGCGAGGCCGAGCTGGCGCAGCAATCCAAGACGCGCTTTCTGGCCGCGATCAGCCACGACGTGTTGCAGCCGCTCAATGCCGCGCGGCTGTTCGCCTCGGCCCTGCGCGAGAGCCATCAGAACAACGAGGAGCAACGCCATCTGGCCGAGCGTGTGGATGCTTCGCTGCGCGCGGCCGAGGAGTTGCTCGATGGCCTGCTCGACGTCTCGCGGCTGGATGCCGGCGGCCTGCGGCCCACGGTCGAGGACTTCGATGCCAGCGCGCTGATGCACGAACTGGCCGCGCAATACGCGCCGGTGGCGGCCAGCCGCGGTCTGCAGCTGCAGGTGCACAGCCGCCCGCTGTGGGTGCGCAGCGACCGCCGTCTGCTGCGCCGGGTGATGCAGAACTTCCTCGCCAATGCGCTGCGCTACACGCGCCAGGGCCGCATCGTGCTGGGCATGCGCGGCCGCGGCGAGCACGTGGAGCTGCAGGTGTGGGACACCGGCCCGGGCATTCCCGAGCACCACATGCGGCAGATCTTCGAAGAATTCCGCCGCTATCAGCAGCCGTTCGACTGGGGCGAGCAGGGTCTGGGCCTGGGCCTGTCGATCTGCCAACGCATCTCGCGCCTGCTCGATCACGACCTGAGCGCGCGCAGCCAGGTCGGTCGCGGCAGCATGTTCTCGATCCTGCTGCCGCGTGTGGCGGCAGTCCGGCTGGCCCCGGTACTGCCGGTCGCCGTTGCGCGCGCGCTGCCCAGCGGCGATTCGCTGGCGGGCCTGTGCGTGCTGTGCGTGGACAACGACCGCGAGATCCTCGACGGCATGCGCGCCCTGCTCGGTCGCTGGCAGGTGGAGGTGATCACCGCCAGCACGGTGGATCAGGCGCTGGAACGCGCGCGCGAACAACCGGACCTGATGCTGGTGGATTACCACCTGCACGACCGGCTCGATGGCCTGGACACGCTGGATGCGCTGCAGGCCGTCGCCACCGCGCCGATTGCCGGCGCCCTGCTCACCGCCGATGGCCGCGACGAACTCAAGCAACTCGCGCGTGCGCGCGGCTATCGCTTGCTGACCAAACCGGTGAAGCCGGCCTCGTTACGCGCGTTCCTGAGTGCGCATCACGACGCGAAAACGCGCTGACGGGTGTATCGCTGCCATCACCGCGACATGCGGGACTGCACGCGGCATCGATTAAAAATCCCACGATGCCGATCGCGCGCGGAGCGCAATGCCATGCATCGTAGGAGCGCACCCGGGCGCGACAGGCATTACCGATAACGCCTCGTCGCGCCCGGGTGCGCTCCTACCGGAGACTGCCGTGTGCTACGCGGCACCGCTGAGGTGTTCGTAGAGGATGACGCTGCCGACGATCACCAGGATCACACCGCCGAGGATCTCGGCGCGTTTGCCGATCAGGTTGCCAAGCACGCGGCCCAGCATGACGCCTGCGGTGACCATGCTGAAGGTGCACAGCCCGACCACCATCGCCACCACGCCGATATGCACGTCCAGAAAGGCCAGGCTCACGCCGACCGCCATCGCATCGATGCTGGTGGCAAAACCGGTGGTGGCCAAGGCGAGCAAGCCATGCCGTTTCGGCGTACTGGACGCTGCTTCTTCGGCGTCGTCCGGATCGTTGCGCAGCCCGGCCACGATCATGTGCGTGCCCAGCGCACCGAGCAGCACGAAGGCGATCCAGTGGTCGTAGTCGGACACGTAGCTGGACGCGGCGCGCCCCAGCAGCCAGCCGATCACCGGGGTGATCGCCTCGATGCAACCGAAGATCAACCCGGCGCGCAATGCATCGCGCCACTGCGGCTTGCGCATCGCCGCGCCCTTGCCGATCGCTGCGGCAAACGCATCGGTCGACATCGCGAAACCGATCAAAATAATGGAAAAAGGAGACATCGACATTCTCGGGTTGGGCACGATCACAACGACATGCGCCCGCGCCAACCGTTGTTGTGCACGCATGCCGCTGGTCTCGCCAAACCGGAACTGGTTGCCTGCACCACGGCGCAATGGCCGAGTATGTTGATGCAGGCGCTTTCGATGGACGAAAGCAGGCTACTCCCCAAGGGGTGCGCAGTGTACCAACGCATGGCCGCGTTCGGTGCGCCTGCACCGCACGCAAAGGTCGGTCTGATCTTCATAGCCGTGGCTATTGCGACACAGGGTCGACGCGGTTTTTGCCTTGTTTTCGAGACCTAAACGCCAGCAAGGCATGTCCGCCCACCGGCGAACGTGGCGCCTGATAGCCTTGGCTATAGCGGCAAATCGTCTTCGTACCGGTGAAGCAAACAGCGAAAGACGCGGGAAAAGCCGCTGATGCGGGATGTGCTGCGCACAGTGCGATACGGCAGTTGCATGTCTGGACGCGCGTGGAAGAGCCAGCGCCTGCATGGAGCTGTCTTTCAGGACGTCGATGCAGGGATGCAGCGATCTGCAACGATGCAGTGATCTCCACAGCGTTTGGAACTGTGCAGCCTGCGGTGCCGCAGAAGCTGCTCGCGAAGCCGGTCGAGGCGGCTGCGATGGCCGCGCTGCCATCGCAGCACTGCGGAAAGATCGCGCAGCGCTCCGCGCACAGGGGCAGCCGCGCAACGGGGAGACACCAGAAGTCAGCCGTCAGAAGCGAGCAGCAGGAAACACCAGCGCCGACTCGAACTCCCGGCGCGGGCCGCAGCTACATCAACGCTGCGGAGATCTCTGCCGTCGCCGCACACAAGGCCTGCAAAGCCGCGTGCGGGCCGACCAGTTCCGGGCGGCGTGCGATGAACGGCACGGTGAGCGTATAGGTCGCACTGCCGCGTTGCAGGATCGGTGCGGTCAGATCGACCACGCCCACCACCGCTTCGCTGGGCTGCATGGCGTAGCCATCGTTGCGCGCTTGCGCTGCGTCAGCCAGAAACTGCGCACGCTCGAACGTCACCTCGCTGGCGTCGAGCATGTCCAACCAGCGCGCCTGCACCTCCGGCTGCTGGAAGGCGAACAGCACCAGCCCGGAACTGGAATGCGTCAACGGGCGGCGATGGCCCGGGCGCACCACCAGGCCCAGGTCGCTGGGCACGTCCATCTGCGCGATCACCACGATCTGGTCGCCGGACGGCGCCACCAGGTGGCAGGGCTGATAGATCGCATCGGCCAGCCGGCGCATCACCGGCAACGCCGCCTCGCTGATGCTCTGCACCTGCGGCTGCTGCATGCCGAGCATGAACAGCCGATTGGTCAGCACATAGTCGCCCTCGCCGTCGCGGGTGAGATAGCCGCGCTCCTCCAGCACCTGCAGCATGCGGAAGATCTCCCCGCGCGAGCGGCCGATGCCCTGCGAGATCGCGCCCATGCTCATCGGTTGCGCCTGGCGGGCGAGCAGCTCGAGGATGTCCAGTCCCTTGTCCAGGGCGGGGGCGCGGTACTTGGCGGGTTCGGTGCTCATCCGTTTGCGGCTCCAGGCAAGGCTGCGGCGCGCCAGGGTACAGGCATCGCGGGCCGCGGGAAGATGTGGCGCTTGCGTGCAAATATAAACAAAGATTTTATATTTGCATGGCACTGGCGCGCGCAGTACGCTCGCCGCACAGCAACGCAAGCGCCACAGCCTTGGGAGGGGATCGGTCGCATGCATCACAGTGACATTGCCGCGTCACCGCGCGGCAACCTGGCGCGTACCGCCATGGTTCCCCTGTTGTTGATCGTCAGCCTGTTCTTTTTGTGGGGCATGGCCAACAACCTCAACGACATCCTGATCAAGCAGTTCAAGAAGGCCTTCGAGCTGACCGACCTGCAGGCGGGGCTGGTCCAGAGCGCCTTCTATCTGGGCTATTTCGTATTCGCGATGCCGGCGGCGATGTTCATGCGCCGCTACAGCTACAAGGCGGCGGTGGTGCTGGGCCTGCTGCTGTATGCGTGCGGCGCGTTCCTGTTCTATCCGGCCGCGCAGGTGCATACCTACTGGCTGTTCCTGCTGGCCTTGTTCGTCATCGCCAGCGGCCTGGCGTTCCTGGAAACCACCGCCAACCCGCTGGTGACCGTGCTTGGCCCGGCAGAGGGTGCGGCACGGCGGTTGAATCTGGCCCAGGCGTTCAACCCGTTGGGCTCGATCACCGGCGTGCTGGTCGGCCAGCACTTCATCTTCTCCGGCGTGGAGCACACCCCGGCCGAGCTGGCGGCGATGACGCCGGCCGCGCGCGCGGCGTTCTTCGCCACCGAATCGGCAGCGGTGCAGACGCCGTATCTGGTGATCGGCGTGGTGGTGGTGCTGTGGGCGATCCTGATCGCGCTGGCGCGCTTTCCCACCGGCGATGCCGGCGTGGGCGAGGCCGCGCCCAGGCGCGCACGCTTCGGCGAGTTGCTGCGCAACCGGTTGTTCGTGTTTTCGGTGGTGGCGCAGTTTTTCTACGTGGGCGCGCAGGTCGGCATCTGGAGCTATCTGATCCGTTATCTGCAGGACGCGGTGCCGGGCACGCCGGAAAAAAGCGCGGCCACCTACCTGACCATCTCGCTGGTGCTGTTCATGGCCGGCCGCTTCATCGGCACCGCACTGTTGCGCTATCTGGCGCCGGCCAGGTTGCTGGCGAGTTTTGCCACGATCAATCTGGTGTTGTGCGCGGTGGCGATCGCTTTCCCCGGGTGGACCGGCCTGTACGCGCTGGTGGCCGCCAGCGTGTTCATGTCGGTGATGTTCCCGACCATCTTTGCGCTGGGCCTGGATGGCATGCACGACGATGCGCGCAAGCTGGGCTCGTCGTTGCTGGTGATGTCCATCATCGGTGGTGCGCTGCTCACGGCGGTGATGGGCGCGGTGTCGGACATGGCCGGTATCCACTGGGCGATGGTGGTGCCGGGCGGGTGCTTTGCGGTGATCCTGCTGTTTGCGTTGCGCGCGCGCCGCGCTGCGCCGGCGGTTGCAGGAGCGGGCGCATGAGCACGCGGCGTCTGTGCTACGTGCTGGATCTGCACGACGATCCGCAGTTGATCGCCGAGTACGAGCGTTGGCATCGGCCCGGCGAAGTCTGGCCGGAAGTGGTGGCCTCGTTGCAGCAGGCCGGCATCCTGGAGCTGGAGATCTTTCGCAGCGGCGATCGGCTGGTGATGCTGATGGAAGTCGGCGACGACTACGATCCGGCGGCCAAGGCGGCGCGGGATGCGAGTGATCCGCGGATTCAGGCCTGGGAAGACTTGATGTGGCGGTTCCAGAAACCGCTGCCGGGCAGCGCGCATGGGGAGAAGTGGCGCGAAGCCGGGCGGATCTTTGCGTTGAGTGCGGCGATCGACGCGCAGCGCTAGCCGTGCCCCTCATCCGCCCTTCGGGCACCTTCTCCCGCTTGCGGGAGAAGGGAGCGCTTGTTCGGCCGGCGCTGCGGTTCCGGCGGGCTCCGCCATCCGGGGCGAGGCTTCCGAGTCGAGGATTTGGCGGCCGTGCCAAGCGATAAGCGAGCAGGTCCGCATCCCCCTGCGGGCACCTTTTCTTGCTCGCGGGAGAACGAAGCGGTCGTCCGACCGGGACTGCGATCCGGCCGGCTTGGCTATACCGGGTGGGCGCTTCTGGGCCGGAGTCTTCGGCCTGGCGAACGGCTGACCGGTAGCACGCTGCAGACGCCCAACGGTGGGCACATGGGCGCAGACGCGCCCACCACGCCTGAGCCAACGCCGATCAGGCCCTTCTCCCGCGCGCGGGAGAAGGGCCCGCAGGGCGGATGAGGGGCTGCGTGCTCAGTCCTTGGCGTTGCCGGCCAGATCCTCGACCCGATAACGTTCACCTGGATGGCTGAGCCGTTCTGGCCGGATCGCAGTCCCGGCCGGACAACCGCTCCCTTCTCCCGTGCGTGGGAGAAGGTGCCCGCAGGGCGGATGAGGGGCTGCGTGGTCAGCCCTTGGCGTTGCCGGCCAGATCCTCGACCCGATAACGTTCACCTGGATGCCTGAGCCGTTCCGGCCGCATCGCAGTCCCGGCCGGACAACCGTTCCCTTCTCCCGCGCGCGGGAGAAGGTGCCCGCAGGGCGGATGAGGGTCAACGTGGTCAGCCCTTGCCGTTGCCGGCCAGATCCTCGACCCAGAAACGTCCGTCCGGATAGCTGAACTCTGCAATCGAGGACGCATGCATTTCAGCCGAGAAACCCGCCGCCTCCGGAGCCAGATAGCGGCCGTGCCGGATGCGCACCGGGTCCAGGAAATGCTGGTGCAGGTGGTCGACGAATTCGATCGCGCGGTCTTCCATCTTGCCGGTGATGGCGACGAAGTCGGCCATGGCCAGGTGTTGCACCAGCTCGCACAGGCCGACGCCGCCGGCGTGCGGGAACACGCGCACATTGAACTTGGCGGCCAGCAGCAGGATGGCGAGGTTTTCGTTGACGCCGCCCACGCGCGCGGCGTCGATCTGGATCAGGTCCACCGCGCCGGCTTGCAGCAGCTGCTTGAACACCACACGGTTCTGGGTGTGCTCGCCGGTGGACACCGGCACCGGGGTGATGCCCTGGCGGATCGCAGCGTGGCCGAGCACATCGTCCGGGCTGGTGGGTTCTTCGATCCAGGCGATGTCGAATTCGGCCAGCTGGCGCATCCAGTCGATCGCCGGGCCCACGTCCCAGCGCTGGTTGGCGTCCACCGCCATCGCGATATCCGGGCCGATCGCCCCACGCGCCAGGCGGCAGCGGCGGATGTCGTCCTGCACGTTGGCGCCGACCTTGAGCTTGATGGTGCGGAAGCCGTCGGCCACTGCCTCCTTGGCCAGGCGCACCAGCTTTTCGTCCGAGTAGCCGAGCCAGCCGGGCGAGGTGGTGTAGGCGGGATAGCCCTGTTCGATCAGCGTGGCGATGCGTTGCGCGCGCTGCGGTTGCGCATCGTGCAGGATCGCCAGCGCTTCGTCGCGGGTGAGCGCGTCGGTGAGGTAGCGGAAGTCGATGGTGTCGACCAGCTGCTCCGGGCTGAGCTCGGCGATGTAGCGCCACAGCGGTTTTTTCGCCGCGCGCGCGGCCAGGTCCCAGGCGGCGTTGATCACTGCGCCGATCGCCATGTGCATCACGCCCTTTTCCGGGCCCAGCCAGCGCAGCTGCGAGTCGTTGGTGAGCCGGCGCGCGAACGCGCCCAGGTCGGCGACGACCTCGTCCACCGACAGGCCGACCACGTGCTCGGCCAGTGCGGCCACCGCGGCGGTCTGCACATCGTTGCCGCGGCCGATGGTGAACACCAGGCCGTAGCCGGCCAGGTCATCCGGCGCATCGGTGCGCAGCACGACATAGGCGGCCGAGTAATCCGGATCCGGATTCATCGCATCCGATCCATCCAGCTCGCGCGAGGTGGGGAAGCGGACGTCGTGGGTGTCGAGGGCGATGATGGTGCGCATGAAGGTCCTGGGCGATGGAAACGGGAAATGGAAAAACGGGCAGAAAAGACGTGAGCGAAAGAGGTGCGCTTGAGCCCCTCTCCCCTCGGGAGAGGGGTTGGGGTGAGGGTACGGACGCGAAGCGCCGGAGATATCGAGACGCTGCGGTTACTGATGCGTCTGCAACACAGATCAGCGAATCAACTGCATGCCTCACTGCACTCACTGCACGTCGATAGCAACGCGCGAAGCACTTGAGCATTCAGCGCACCCGCACACTCCGTAAAACAACTTGCAAATAACGCGTCAGCTCCGGCTCCGACATGTCACGCCGAACAGCCAATAGAGCTGCGTCGATCTGCGCGACTGCGTGGTTACGTCCCCTCACCCCAATCCCCGCTCCGCGCCCCGGCCCGCGCCAGCAGCGCGGGCGCTCCAAGGCATGCGCGCCAGTGGCGCGCATGCCTTGGCGCCCCGGAGGGAGATATGTCGCGCGACTGCATGACTACTTGCCTTGACCGCAACTTCTTTCCCGTGGGCACGAAGGTGCCGAATAGAACGACTTCAAACCGCATCGCGCGGGTGCGCCACCACCGGCTGGCGCTGGCGACCCAGCCCTTCGATCTCCAGCTCCATCACGTCGCCCGGCTTCAGATATACCGGCGGCTTCTGGCCCAGGCCCACTCCTGGCGGGGTGCCGGTGCTGATCACATCGCCCGGCATCAGCGTCATGTAGCGGCTGATGTGGCTGACCAGTTCGGCCACGCCGAACACCATCGTGCGGGTGCTGCCGTTCTGATAGCGGTGGCCGTTGACTTCCAGCCACATCGACAGGTTCTGCGGGTCGGTAATCTCATCGCGGGTGACCAGCCACGGACCGATCGGGCCGAAGGTGTCGGCGCTCTTGCCCTTGACCCATTGGCCGCCGTGTTCGAGCTGGAATTCGCGCTCGGACAGATCGTTGATCACCGCGTAGCCGGCGACGTGGTTCAGCGCGTCGTCCACCGAGACATCGCGCGCCACATCGCCGATCACCACGCCCAGTTCCACTTCCCAGTCGCTCTTGACCGAGCCGCGCGGGATGATCACGGTATCGTTCGGCCCGGTCACCGCAGTGGTGGCCTTCATGAAAAGGATCGGCATCTTGGGTACGTCCATGCCCGATTCGGCGGCATGGTCGGCGTAGTTCAACCCCACGCAGATGAACTTGCCGATCTGCCCCACTGCGGCGCCATAGCGCAGCTCGCCTTCGAGCAGCGGCAGCGTGGCCACATCCAGCGCACGCAGCTTGTCCAGGCCGGCATTGGTGATGTGCTCGCCGGCCACATCGTCGATCACGCCGCTCAGATCGCGGATGCGGCCTTGCGTATCGATCAGGCCGGGACGTTCCTGGCCGGGGGCGCCAACGCGTACGAGTTTCATGCAGTCTTCCTTTGCAGATGAGGAATGGAGCGGCCAGCAACGCTGGCGCGCGTGCATCGGGTGGGTAAGGATGGCGTGCGCAAACCGAGGCGGACGAGCGGGACGCATCGCATCTGGCAGTGGCCGCCCAGGCAGCGTTGCGCGGCGCCGCGATCCATCGTCGTACTCAGTTCGACCAGCCGCCATCGATGATATGGGTCTGGCCGGTGGTGAACGCCGATTCGTCCGAGGCCAGATACACCACCAGCTGCGCGATCTCGCGTGGGTCTCCCAGGCGGCCCATCGGCTGGCGGTCGGTGAAGCTCTTCCACACCGCCTGTTCGTCGCCGCCCAGCGCCTTGACGCGCTGGCCCAGCGACGGCGTCTTGATGGTACCCGGGCAGATCGCGTTGCAACGCACGCCCTGGGCCACGTAATCGGCGGCGATGGCCTTGCTCAGGCCGATCACGGCCGCCTTGGTCACGCCGTAGACGAAGCGGTTCGGCACGCCCTTGATGCTGGAGGCCACCGAGGACATGTTGATGATGCTGCCGCGGCCGCGTTCGAGCATGCCCGGCAGCACCGCCTTGCAGGTGTAGTACATCGCATCGACATTGATCGAGAACGAGCGGCGCCAGGCCGGCTCGTCGCAATCGAGGATGCTGCCCTGGTGCACGAAGCCGGCGCAGTTGAACAACACATCGAACGGGCCGTGCTCAGCGACCAGCGCGGCAATCGCCGATGCGTCGGTGACATCCAGCAGCTGGGTGGTGATGGCCTCCGATTCGGTCGCCAGCGCCTGCAAGGCAGCGGTGTCGATATCGGTGGCGATCACCTGCGCACCGGCGCGTGCGCAGGCCAGCGCGCTTTCGCGGCCGATGCCGGCGCCGGCGGCGGTGATCAGGCAGCGCTTGCCATGCAGGCGATCGTTGGGAGTGGGGGAGAGCGAGACAGTCATACCGAAGAGGTTCCGTGGGTGGGGGCCGCCGGCCGTGGCAGACGATAGAACGTGCGTGCGTTGTCGCCGAACACCGCTTTGGCATGGCCGTCGGCATGTGTGGCGACCAGGTGTTGTGCGATCTGCAGCCACTGCGCGTATTCGGCGCGCTTGGTCAGCACCGGCCAGTCGCTGCCCCACAGCACACGCTGCGGGCCGAAGCGTGCGAACAGATGCGCGACATACGGCTCCAGCGCCTCCACGCCGGCGCCGCGCGCCGCTTCGGTCAGCAGGCCGGAGAGTTTGCAGTGCACATTGGGATGCTGCGCCAGCGCGGCCATGCCGGCCGCCCAGGCGACGAATTCACCCGCGGCGATCTGCGGCTTGCCGCCGTGATCGACGACCACGCGCAGCTGCGGATGGCGCTTCAGGCGTGCCTGCAGTGCCGGCACATGCACGCTGCGGATCAAGGCGTCGAAGGCCAGGTCGTGCGCGAGCAGG
The DNA here is from genome assembly GCF_002939945.1 of Xanthomonas arboricola pv. populi. Lineage (GTDB taxonomy): Bacteria > Pseudomonadota > Gammaproteobacteria > Xanthomonadales > Xanthomonadaceae > Xanthomonas > Xanthomonas arboricola_A. The sequence goes on from NZ_MDEB01000006.1 coordinate 48,409, forward strand.
GCGTCGAAGGCGGCATCCAGCCCGGGCTGGGCCAGCCATTGCGCATCGGCGATGTCCTGCACCATCGGGCGCAGGCCCTTGAGCACGCCGCCACCGGCCTGCACCAGCGCATCGATGCGCGCGGCGGCATCGGGCGCGGCGAAATCGACCCAGCCGACTACGCCGGCAATGCGCGCATCGGCGCGCGCCAGCTCGAACAGGTAGCGCGTTTCGGCTTCGGTCGCGGCGGCCTGCACCACCACCACGCCATCGACATCGGCCGCGTCCAGCGCCTGGCCGATATCGGCGGGGCCGAAGTCGCGATACAACGGCGCCAGCGCGGGCGTCAGCCAGTGGTAATCGCCACGGGCCAGCTGCCAGAAATGCAGATGCGCGTCGATACGGCTCATGGCGTGGGCAGGTCCGCGTCGAGCAGGCCGTCATCGCGCAGGCGCTGCCACAGCGCCGGCGGAATCGCCGCCTGCAGGCGCGTGGCGGCCGAGTGCACCTCGGCCACCGTGCGCATGCCGGCCACCACCGTGGTCACCGCCGGGTGCGCCAGCGGGAACTGCAACGCCGCCGCGCCGATATCCACCTCGAACGCCGCGCAGGCCGCGTACAGGCGCTGCGCGTGCCGCAGGGTGGCGGCGTCGACCGGGGCATAGTTGTAGGTCGCGCCGGGGCCGCGTGCGTCGCTGAGCAGGCCGGAGCTGTACGGGCCGGCAGACAGGATCGCCACGTTGCGCTGCTGCGCCTGCGCAAGCAGCGCGCGTGCGCCGTGCTGTTCCAGCAGCGTGTAGCGGCCGGCCAGCATCACGCAGTCGAGCGGAAAGCGTGGCAGCACCTCCAGCGCCACGTCCTGTTCGTTGACGCCCAGCCCGATCGCCCCGCAGGCGCCGGCCGCCTTCAGCTCCGCCATCGCCGGCAAGGCCTCCTCCAAGGCCTGGCGCAGGACGTTGGCATGGTTGTCGCCGTGGGTCAGCGCACCGATGTCGTGCAACAGCAGCACGTCGATGTAGTCCGTGCCCAGGCGCTCCAGGCTGGAGGCGAACGCGCGCCGCACGCCGTCGGCGCTGTAGTCGAACTCGGAGCGGCGGCCCGCCACCGCAAAGCCGTCGCGCCCGGCGGCAGCCTGCGCGTCGTCGTAGAGGCAGCGTCCGACCTTGGTCGACAGCGTGTAGGCGGCGCGCGGCACACCGGCCAGGCCACGGCCCAGGCGCGTCTCGCTCAACCCGTAGCCGTAGTACGGCGCGGTGTCGAAATGGCGGATGCCGGCCTCGAATGCGGCCGCCACGGCAGCCAGCGCCTGGGCCTCATCGACCTCGGCATACAGATTGCCGATCGGCGCGGCGCCAAACCCCAGTGCCGAGAGCTGCACGTCGGTACCGCCCAGACGCTGCCGCGCAACGCTCACGCGGCACGCTCCGCGCGCAGGGCGGCCGCGGGGCAGGCGCATACGGAATCTGGAAAGCAGCAGCTGGGCATCGCGACGTCCACCAGCCGGCAAGTCCCCGGCTGTTCGCATATGAATATCGCAATCATGAGTGAACAGATCACGCTGCAGTGCAGCATCGCAGGCGATGGCGGTTCAGCAGGCGCGTCAGGCAGCGCTGCGGTGGTTTCCAGCGTCCTGGCCTACACACCCCGGCTCCGGACGAGGTGAGGGCTGATCTCTGCCGGAATCCGCAGCTGTCGGGACTGCTTTCTGCAACGCCGTCTGCGCGGTAGCCTCGGTCCCCGGCGTGGGTACGCGCAGTCAACACGCACGGACGCATCCGCCTGCGCCTGCGCGACGATGCGCGTGTGGTGACATTCGAGTATTCGTTCGACGAGGGCCGGCATTGGATCCGTCACCCCACGCGCATGCAATGTCCGGGTTTCCCCACAACATGTCCCGCGGCTTCCTGAGCCAGCGGCTCGGTCTCTACGCCGCGCAGCAGGGCGTAGTGGTGCTGCGCGATTTCAGTCATCGCGCGCCGCGTCGAGCGCGGTCTTGCAGCAGGCAGCGATGCCGGCAAACGGCGGGGCCCGCGGGGACCCCGCCGCCAGACCTAGGGCGACTAACAAAATGTATCTGCGCAGTAGGTGTGATGGCCGCTCTTAGCCGCAGCAATAGCAGACGTTGCCTTGTCCCAGGTCGCCGCCGAACTCCGGACACTCGGCTTTGCAGGCCCACGCACTACACGACTCGGTTTTCGGCTGTGCGTTATCGACCGCCATCACCTGGAACGCACCGAAACCGGTACTGGCCAGGAACGTGGCCGCCATCAACGCCGTCCGCAAGGTACCCCAACGCTTCTTCATGCATTACTCCTTCACCGTTGCCAAAGCCGCTGGCGCATCCGTGCGGCGCAAGGCGGCGACCAGGTCCTGCACCTGCTCCGTGGTATCGAAGACGCCAAGACGGGAATGGCGCACGCGCCCCTGCCCATCGATGGCCATCAGCAGTGGCACGTTGCGCGCGCGAAACAGCATCAACGCGCGGCGATCGGTCAACGTGACCACCGGAAAATCGAAGCCATGCACATGCGCATAGCGCGCAGCCTGCGCCGCATCGCACTGGCAGACGCCGAGCAACTGCGGACGACCCGGCAGATTGGCCTGTAGCTGCTGCGCCGCACGCCGCACGGTGGGTGCCGAGCGCTGGCAATACGGGCAGGTGGTGGTGAAGAAGAACAGCACCTGCGCCTGTCGCTGCGGCACGCCGAGCAGATGACGTTGGCCCTGGGTATCGGTGACCGCGATGCGCGGCACGTACATGCCGTCATACGGCGCGCTGATGCGGGCCTGCAACAACTGCTGCTGCGCGCGCAACTGCTTGTTCTGCCATGCCAGCACCGCGATCAAGGCACAGGCAATCAGCAGGCCGATCCAGAGCCAGGGAAGACGTCGTGCCATGCCAGCTCCAGTAGCGTCATCAAGCCCGAGCCTTGCCCAGGCATGAGCTGATGGTCAATGGTGATATCGACAACTGCGATGTCGCGCGGTGCAGGGCTGTGGAGGCGGTCACGCCCCGGCGCTTGGGCTTGCCAGTCCTGCCTCGCCTGGCATGCATCGATTGCGCAATGCCTGCTGCCGAGCGAACGCGAGCAGTGCCGGTATCGGTCGACGCCGTCATGCAGCGTGGCTGCGAGGCACCCGCAGCAGCAGGCAGAGACGCGTTCGGCTGGCGTGTGTTGGCAACGCCGGTCACTCGACGCCACGCACGAACAGCAACTCGAGCACGTAATCCACCTGCACGCGCTCATCGCTGAGCAGCAGCGCTTCCTTGTCCATGTTGACATCGGGCTGATGCAACAACCCGATCGTGCGGTTGTCGTCGCCGAAGCTGCTGTCGCTGGCCTGTGCACTGGCGCAGCCGAGCGCGGCCAGCACAAAACTCAGCCGAGCGGGCCGCGCGGAAAAGAAAATGGCTGCATGGATCCCCTGGAGACCGGCACGCACCAACGCGCCGCAGGCGCACCGCATGCCACGCACCTGCCGATGCCGCGCAGCGCGGGCGTGCACAACATCAACCGCCCATGGCGTACAGTCGCGTGCCCCGCACACTCCAGGCCGCACGCTTCGATGCCTTCCTATCTTCCCCTGCTGGCGGTCGCCGCCTGCCTGTTGCTGCCACTGCAAGACAGCCTCGCTGCTGCGCCCGATCGCAACGCGCCTGCCGGTGTTGTCCCAACCTGCACGGCCGATGCGTACAGCAGCTGTCCGTCCTGGATGCCGTCGCAGCAGGAGATGCGCACGGTGCTTGCCGATTATTTCTGCGATGCTGCCGATCGCGGGCTGGTCCGGCCACGCGTGAGTCGCGTGGTGCGCGCGGAGACCTCGCAGATCACCTGCGCTGCCCTGGGGCCGGAAACCAATTCCAATATCGCCTGTGGAGGCGACATGCATTTCATTGGCCCGGACGGTCGCACCGATTTCCTCACCTTCAGCCCGACCATGCACCGCCAGGACGATGGGCGCTACGCGATCTATGAAGGCGAGGACGAAAACGGCAACGAGGTGTGGCACGCGCCTTCGCCGCAAAGCGCGTCGAAGGTCTGCACGGGCCAGCCATTGCGCTGACGAGCGTGCCGGAGCTGCCACCGGCGGCGTTTCTTGCGACGACGATCGGTCTGCGCTGACGGTGCGCGCAGCCAGTCGCTGCAGCGTGCTCAGTCGTCTTCGGGGGGCGGCAGCACGATGCCGTCGGCATCGATGGCGAGCTTGCCGGCCATCAGCACCGCCTGGGTGCGGTTGGTGACGCCGAGCTTGCGCAGGATCGCGGTGACGTGCGCCTTGATGGTGGCCTCGGACACGCCCAGGTCGTAGGCGATCTGCTTGTTGAGGCGCCCGGCGCCGAGCATCTGCAGCACGCGGAATTGTTGCGGGGTGAGATCGCGCAGGCGCTGGCCCACTTCGCGTTCTTCGCTGTCGGTCGGCGGCAGGTTCTGCGCTTCGGCCGGGATCCAGCGCTCGCCATCGAGCACCGTGGCCAGGGCGCGGCCGATGGTGTCCGAATCGGCGGACTTGGGGATGAACCCGAACGCGCCGTGGTCGATCGCACGCCGCATCACCGTCGGCTCTTCGCGCGCCGACACCACCACCACCGGCAGCTGCGGATGCAGCGCGCGCATGTGCACCAAGGCGCTGAATCCCTGTGCGCCCGGCATGTTGAGATCCATCAACAACAGATCGGCGTCCGGTTGCGCATCTGCCAGGGTGTACAAGGCATCCACAGTGTCGGCCTCGAACAACTGCACCCCCGGCATCACGCGCTGCACAGCCCCGCGCAAGGCCTCACGGAACAGGGGATGGTCGTCGGCGATCAGCAGGGTGGTCATTGAGGGGCTGGGAATCGGGAAGTGGGAGTGGGGAATCGGGAATCGCAAAGGCAACAGCGAAGGCAGCAAGGCAAGCAACAGCAAGACTGCGACGGCGAGGTAACGGCGAAGTCAGTGTGACGGGGTTGAAAATCAAGATCTGCAGTGGAGAGGAGTGGGCCGGGGGACCGCTTTTACGAGTCCCCAATCCGACTATTTACTGCCCGCTTCTCGGGGAACGGCTCCAACCATTCCCCATTCCCCGACGCGCGTCAGCGCGTCAGCCGTTCGCTCACCAACGAATCCACCACCGACGGATCGGCCAGGGTCGAGGTGTCGCCGAGTTGGTCGGGTGCGTTTTCGGCGATCTTGCGCAGGATGCGGCGCATGATCTTGCCCGAGCGGGTCTTGGGCAGGCCCGGTGCCCATTGCAGGTGATCGGGTGAGGCGATCGGGCCGATCTCCTTGCGCACCCAGGTCACCAGTTCCTTGTGCAGTTCCTCGCTCGGCGTTTCGCCGGCGATCAAGGTGACATAGGCATAGATGCCCTGGCCCTTGACGTCGTGCGGGAAGCCGACCACGGCCGCTTCGGCGACCTTCGGGTGCGAGACCAGCGCGCTTTCCACTTCGGCGGTGCCGATGCGGTGGCCGGATACGTTGATCACGTCGTCCACGCGGCCGGTAATCCAGTAATAGCCATCGGCATCGCGGCGGCAGCCGTCGCCGGTGAAGTAACTGCCCGGATAGGTGCGGAAGTAGGTGTCGATGAACCGCTGATGGTCGCCATAGACCGAGCGCATCTGGCCCGGCCACGAATCCAGCAACACCAGGTTGCCTTCGGTGGCGCCTTCCAGGACCTTGCCGTCGGCATCCACCAGTGCCGGCTGCACGCCGAAGAACGGCAGGGTGGCCGAGCCGGGCTTGAGATCGACCGCGCCGGCCAGCGGCGAGATCAGGATGCCGCCGGTTTCGGTCTGCCACCAGGTGTCCACGATCGGGCAGCGGCTGTCGCCGACCACCTCGTAGTACCAGCGCCAGGCTTCCGGATTGATCGGCTCGCCGACGCTGCCGAGCAGGCGCAGGCTCTTGCGCGAGGTCTTCTTGACCGGTTCCTCGCCATCGCGCATCAGCGCGCGGATCGCGGTGGGCGCGGTGTAGAAGATGCTGACCTTGTGCTTGTCGATCACTTCCCAGAAGCGCGACACGTTCGGGTAGTTCGGCACGCCTTCGAACATTACCGCAGTGGCGCCATTGGCGAGCGGGCCGTAGACGATGTAGCTATGGCCGGTGACCCAGCCCACGTCGGCGGTGCACCAGTAGATGTCGTCCTCGCGCAGGTCGAACACCACTTCGTGCGTGTAGCTGGCAAACAGCAGGTAGCCGGCGGTGGTGTGCAGCACGCCCTTGGGCTTGCCGGTGGAACCGGAGGTGTAGAGGATGAACAACGGATCTTCCGCGTTCATGCGCTCGGGCTCGCACGCGGCCGGCTGGCCGTCGACCACATCGTGGAACCAGCGATCGCGCGGTGCCTGCATCTCCACCGCACCACCGGTGTGACGCACCACCAGTACCGTTTCCACAGTGTTGGTGCCCGGCAGTTTCAGCGCCGCATCGACATTGGCCTTGAGCGGAATCTTCTTGCCGCCGCGCAGGCCTTCGTCGGCGGTGATGATCAGCTTGCTCCGGCAATCGATCACGCGGTCGGCGATCGAGTTGGCGGCAAACCCGCCGAATACCACCGAGTGCACCGCACCGATGCGCGCACAGGCGAGCATGGCCACGGCGGCATCGACAATCATCGGCAGGTAGATGGTGACCCGGTCGCCCTTCTTGACGCCGAGATTGCGCAGCGCATTGCCGAGCTTGCAGACGCGCTCATAGAGCGCGCGATAGGTGACCGGGTAGGACTGCGCATCCGGGCTGTCGGGTTCGAACAACAGCGCGGTCTTGTCGCCGCGCGTGGCCAGCTGGCGGTCCAGGCAGTTGACGCTGGCATTGAGCTCGCCATCGCCGAACCAGCGGATATGGAAATCCTCCAGCGCGTAACTGACGTCCTTCACCTGGGTGGGTTGCTTGAACCAGTCCAACCGCTGCGCAGCCTTGCCCCAGAATTGCTCGGGGTGTTCGATCGATTCGCGGTACAGCGTTGCGTACTGCTCGCGCGTAATGCGCGCATCGGCGGCGAACGCGGGATCGACGGGATAAACATCAGCCATGGCACCCTCACTTGCGATGAACTTGTCGGAAGAGGGCGCGACTGCCGCCCCGGTAGACAATCAGTGTGCCGTATCCATTCTGTCCCGGCGTTCAACCGGGCCTTAGACCTTGGTCTTAACCGCCGCGGCGCGTCATCCCCAATCCGTTGCCGGTCCTGGTGCGACGATCGGTCACCTTGCGGAATGCTGCGTTGCAGCTACGACCAAAGGCGAATAGGCGCCAAAGCGTGGACTGCCCCACGCTCCGCACAGCTCCGCCATCAAGCGCGAGGCCATATCGGGGAGGGGGTCGATGAAATACCGTACTGCACCGTTGGTACGCCATCCGCTGGCGGCTGCCTTGCTGGTGGCGAGCATCCTGCCGGGCATGGCGTTCGCGCAGACCGTCAAGGAAAAGGCGCTGGAAGCGCGCATCGCCGAGCTCGAGCGTCAGGTCCAGCTGCTGGTGTCTGCGCAACAGCAGCAGCAGGGCCAGATCACGCAGACGCAGACCCAGGTGACCGAGGTGCGTGCCGCACAGGCGCAGGCTCCCGCCGCGCCCGCGGTGCCGGCCGGCAAGCGGCCGATCCAGCTGACCAGCATCGCACCCAACGCAGCGGCGGGGACGACGTTCCGCTACGGTGGTTTCATCAAGGCCGACTTCCTGACCACCCGCACCTCCGACGGCGCATTACCCGAAGGCGCGGTGGGCCGTTACCTGTACATCCCGACCCAGACGCCGGTCGGTGGCCAGGCCTCGAGCACCGACACCGACTTCCACGCCAAGTTCTCGCGCTTCAACCTGGGCGTGGACACGGTCACCGAAAACGGCGACAAGCTCACCGGCTTCATCGAACTGGATTTCTTCGGCAACGCGCTGGCCAACCAGGTCAACAATCTGTACGGCGGTACCTTGCGCCACGCCTACGTGAGCTGGAACAACTGGCTGGCCGGCCAGACCTGGTCCAACTTCATCGATGCCACGATCCTGCCCGAGGCGGCCGACATCGTCGGGCCGACCGACGGCGCGCTGTTCAGCCGCCAGAGCCAGATCCGCTACACCCGCGGTGCCTTCAGCGTGTCGGCGGAAAATCCCGAGACGCTGACAACGCCCTACCAGGGCGGCAACACCATCCTGGCCTCCGACCACGGTGCGATGCCGGACCTGACCGCGCGCTACAACTGGAAGGGCACCTGGGGCACGTTCGGCCTGTCGGCGATCGCGCGCCAGTACCGCACGCGTAGCGCGCTCACCAACGACACCGACTTCGGCGGCGCCATCGCCGGCGGCGGCCGCTGGATCATCAACTCCAACAACGATCTGCGTTACCAGCTCAGTTACGGCGAGGGCCTGGGGCGCTATCTGGGTCTGGGCAACGGCTCGGATGTGGAGATCGACATGGACGGCAATATCCAGACCGTCAGCACGATCGCCGGCTGGGTGGCCTGGCGCCACGACTACAACGCCAAGCTGCGCAGCACGATCATGTATTCGCGCGTGAACTACGACCACGACATCGCCAATACCGGCGCGCTTGCGAGCAAATCGCAGCAGAGCATCCGCGCCAACGTGTTCTATTCGCCGCTGCCCAAGGTCGATGTGGGCGCGGAGCTGATGTACGGCCGTCGCGAAGCCGAGAACGGCGACAGCGGCGACATTTCGCGCCTGCAATTCACCACCAAGTACAGCTTCTAGTTTCTGCCACTGGCGGCTCGTTCCACTGCGGTGGGACGAGCCGCCACCGTCGTTTTACCAGCGCTCTACCAGGAGACAGACAATGACCGTCTCGAATGACGCACTGATCGCCAAGATCGATGCCAATCCGAAGTACCACGCACTCAAGCGTCAGCGCAACACGCTGGGCTGGACCCTCACCGCGCTGATGTTGCTGGCCTATTACGGCTACATCGGCCTGATCGCCTTCGACAAGGCCTTTCTGGCCAGACCGATCGGCGACGGAGTGACCTCGGTCGGCATTCCGATCGCGGTCGGGGTGATGGTCTTCACCATCGTCATCACCGCCATCTACGTGCGTCGCGCCAACAACACCTACGACCAGCTGACCGCGCAGATCCTCGAGGAAGCCCGCAAATGAGCAAGTATTCGCGCCTTCTCCTGATGCTGGCCGGGCTGATGCCGGCCGGTATCGCGCTGGCGGCCGGCGGCGACATCGGCCAGGTCGACAAGCAGCCCACCAACTGGGTGGCGATCGGCATGTTCGGCTTCTTCGTGCTGGGCACCTTGTGGATCACCAAGTGGGCGGCCAAGAAGACCAAGTCGGCTTCGGACTTCTACACCGCCGGCGGCGGCATCACCGGCTTCCAGAACGGCCTGGCGATCGCCGGCGACTTCATGTCGGCAGCCTCGTTCCTGGGCATCACCGCGGCGGTGATGGCCAATGGCTACGACGGCCTGATCTATGCGATCGGCTTTCTGGTCGGCTGGCCGATCCTGACCTTCCTGATGGCCGAACGGCTGCGCAACCTCGGCAAGTACACCTTCGCCGACGTGGCCGGCTACCGCTTCGCGCCGACCGCCATCCGCAGCTTTGCCGCGTCGGGCACGCTGGTGGTGGTGCTGTTCTATCTGATCGCACAGATGGTGGGCGCCGGTGCATTGATCAAGTTGCTGTTCGGCCTGGATTACTGGGTGGCGGTGACCCTGGTCGGCGTGCTGATGATGGTCTACGTGCTGTTCGGCGGCATGACCGCCACGACGTGGGTGCAGATCATCAAGGCGGTGCTGCTGCTGACCGGCGTGACCTTCATGGCGGTGGCGATCATGTGGCACTTCCACTTCAGCTTCGAGGCGCTGTTTGCCGAGGGCGTGCGGGTGAAGACTGCGATTGCGGCCAATGGCGGTGCCTCGCCGGAGGACGCAGCCAGGGCCGGCCTGTCGATCATGGGGCCGGGCGGTTTTGTGAAGGACCCGATCTCGGCGATCTCGTTCGGCATGGCGCTGATGTTCGGCACCGCCGGGCTGCCGCATATCCTGATGCGCTTCTTCACCGTTCCCGATGCCAAGCAGGCGCGCAAGTCGGTGCTGTGGGCCACCACCTGGATCGGCTACTTCTACATCCTGATCTTCATCATCGGCTTCGGTGCGATCGCGCTGGTGCTGACCAACCCGCAGTTCGCCGATGTCGCCACCGGCACCATTCACGGCGGCAAGGGCGCGGCCAACATGGCGGCGGTGCTGGTCGGCAATGCGGTGGGCGGCAACGTGTTCATGGGCTTCATCTCGGCGGTAGCCTTCGCCACCATCCTGGCGGTGGTCGCAGGCCTGACCCTGTCCGGGGCCTCGGCGGTGTCGCATGACCTGTATGCCACGGTGATCAAGAAGGGCAATCCGGCGCCGGGTTCGGAGCTGAAGGTCTCGCGTGCCACCACCCTGGTGCTGGGCGTGATCGCGGTGCTGCTGGGCATCGTGTTCGAGAAGCAGAACGTGGCCTTCATGGTGTCGCTGGCGTTCGCCATCGCGGCCTCTGCCAACTTCCCGGTGCTGATCCTGTCGTTGTTGTGGAAGAACTGCACCACCCGCGGTGCGGTGGTCGGTGGCTTCCTGGGCCTGATCTCCTCGCTGGTGCTGACGGTGCTGTCGCCGTCGGTGTGGGTGGACACGCTGGGCAATACCGCCGGCTCGGCGCCGTTCCCGTACACCTCGCCGGCGCTGTTCTCGATGACGATCGGTTTTGTCGGCATCTGGCTGTTCTCGATCCTGGATCGCAGCCCGCAGGCCGCCAACGAACGTGCCGCGTTCAAGGCGCAGCAGATCCGTGCCGAAACCGGCCTGGGTGCCAGTGGTGCGTCGGGTCACTGACGCACCGACCTAGCGCTGGATGTATCGCAGAACGCCGGCCTTGTGCCGGCGTTCTGCGTTCTGGGGACCGCTTGCGCTCAGTTGTCACAACACCTGCCGCCCGGGCATGTGGAGTTGCCGCGATCGGTGGCACCGACAGGGGCCGGTCGCGTTGTCGCCGCGCGGATCGCCGCGCAGGCAGGCACGCCATGCATCGCTTCGCATTGGCGCGCCCCGCTGCGCATGCGCGACAGATCGCCATCCCGCAGAAATAATTAATTCATGGGGGGTGACTAAATTGGCGGGCAAGCCGAACGCTGATCACGCGCGGCTTGGCCTCCCGCGGTATCGACCGGCTGGCGAGTGCGCTGCAAGCGAGTTCGCCGATGGCGTCGACCTGTCGGCTCTCGTCCATCCATTGCCCTTCCTGCATCTACGAACCGGAACATAGAGACCATGCCGACCACCCTCGTTCCACAGCCCCTCGCCCGTGCCTGCCGCCTGCTTGGCGCACTGACCGTGCTGGCTGCAATGCCGCAACTTGCCGCTGCATCGTGCGGCAATACCGCCCACAAGATGGCGGAAATCCTCAACGACACATTCACTGCCGACACCCTGGTCCTGGCCCATCGCGGCCTATGGGGCAAATATTCGGGCGATGCATCGCTTCCCGAAAATTCCAGTCGCGCCGTGCTCACCGCCGACGTCCAGTGCATGGACGGTGTGGAACTGGACGTCAAGATCACCCAGGACGGCATGCCGGTGCTGATGCACGATTTCAATCTCGGCCGCACCACCGACGTGTATGCAGTGGTGGGCGGAGGAAAGTACAACCCGGCAACCAATCAGGGCGCCAACCCGGCCGTCAGCAGCCTGCCGCTGGCCACGATCAAGCGGATGCATCTGCTCACCCCCGACCGTAGCGCCGTCACCGGTTGGCAGGTCTACAGCCTGGATGAGCTGTTCGCGTACTGGAAGAACAACAACATGCAGCTGCCATTGATCTTCGACGTCAAGACGGCCGATGGCGTACGCGCCGTGCATACCGCTGCGTTGCGCGCCTTCCCCAACCATCCCGAGCAAGTCGTGGCGATGAAGGTCAATGCCACGTTGTTCCCGCATCCGGCCGCATTTTTCGGCAACTCCAAGTATGTGCATGCCATCCCGGTCTACACCACCAACATGCTGTCGAGTATCGACGTGCCGGCCAGTCGGGCCGAGTGGCAGAGCTATGCACATACGCTGGAGATCAACGTCAAGCAGGACGATGGTCTGCTGCAAGGCCAGAAGAATGCGGCACGCGCAGAAGGCAAGCGCATCGGTGTCTTCCAGGCCATTCCCGATGGTCCGGTGGCCGGCAAGTTCTACAACAACAACGGCTCGTGCTGTTACACGCTGTCGGAAAAGTTCTCCTCGTATCAGGGCAAGCCCGATACCGCCGACCATCGCGGCGATCTGGGCTTCCTGATGTCGCAGCGCTTCGGACTGATCACCACCGACGATCCGAAGACCACCATGCGCGTGCTCAAGGTCAACGGCCGACGCGTATCGCATTACGCACCGTAACAGGTTGATCGTATGAGAGGTGCCCGGTGCGGAGGCGCGACCCTGCACCGGGCATTGCATGTGATTCGGTCGCCGCGATGCGACTATTTGAAGGAAAACTCATGTCAGATGTTGGAGTGGTTTCAGTGACGTCGGCAAGAATGAATGTTGGTCTGCGCTGGCTGCTGGTCGCAACGACGACTGTCACGTGTCTGGTCGCTTCGATGCTGCCCGCGTCGGCCGGCGCGATGTCCGCAGGCGATGCTGCGCCGGTCGGGCAGGACCCGCACCCAGCGCAGGACCGCGTTGCCTCGCAGATCGAGCGCGAGGTGCTGGCCGAACGTGCCAGGGCAGATGGGCTTGCCGGTGATCCGCAGGTAGCGGCCATGTTGCGCGCCGACCCCGATCCCGACACGGTGCTGGCACAGGCCGAACGCAATCGCCTGTTGCTGGATGCGACGATCACGCAGGCCCAGATCGCGCAACGCTTTGCACAGCGGCCAGGCGATTTCGACGAGTTTCGGCTCAGCCATATCTTCATTGCAGAGCAGCCCGACCACGGTGTGCGTCGTGGTCATCCATTGAGTCAGGCGCAGGCACTGGCGCGTGCGCAGGCGCTGCGTCGTCGTGCGGACGCGGGGGCGGATTTCGGTCAGCTGGCCAGCACCGAATCCGACGATGCGGCGACGGCGCACGAGGGCGGCCAGCTGTCGTCGATGTTCGGCCTGTATCTGGCCAAACCGTTCGAGGCGGCGGTACGCGCGTTGACGCTCGGTCAGGTCTCACAGCCGGTGCGGGGGCCGGGCGGGTATCACCTGATCCGCCTGGAGGAAAAGCACGTTGCGACGTTGGCCAACGTCGGCGAAATGATCGAGGCGCAGCTACGCGAAGAAGCACGTGACCGCGCCATCGCACAGCTGGTGCAGGCGCGTTCGCCCCGGTTGGAAGATGCCGCTGCATCGGGCAGTGCCTCGCAGCCTGCCGACAAGCGCGAACGTCAGGGCCTGCAATGATCCTGCATCGTGCCGCGCATGCACGCTGGCTTGTGTTGGCATGGCTCGGTGGCCTGTGCGGCTGTGACGCAACGTCATCATCGGCGCCGATGCACAACGACACCCTGGCGCATGTGACATCCGCAGCAGGCGGGGAGCCGCATGCTGCTTTAGCGATTGCATCTGGCGACAGCGCTGCGGCCCGCTACGCGCGTGCGCAACGGTATGCGCGCTGTGCACTGATGGCCGAAACGCCGCAGCCCATGACCGACCGGACGGAACTGGAGCACGTCGACAGGCTCGGCGACGCTGTTAGCGCCGGTACCGGGAACCGCTTGGACCCGCAGGCGATACAGCGCGCGGCGTGCCGTCGCGTAGGGGCCGGCGAATACGCACAGGTGGATCAACTGCTGCGTCAGTCGGCCGCCGCCGGCAATGTGGATGCGCAGATCGAGCTGCTGCGTCGGCGGGCAAACGCCGTGCTGGCGCGTCAGGCGCCTGCTGCGGCAGACGGCATGCTCGCGCCGCCGTCTGCCGCCGATCATGCCGAGGCAGAGCAGGTGCTGGCGGCGCTGGAAGACCTGGCCATGCGCGGCCATCGCGCCGCCATGCCGGTGCTCGATCAACTGCTGTCCTCGCCGCTGCCCGGCACCGCCGAACCGCTGTACGGCGACGCCTGGCGGCTGGTCGCCGAGCAACCGTTTGGGCATCCCTTGCCGGACGCACAACCGCTGCGTGGCGAGGCGATGTTCGAAGACATGGATGCACACACCGAACAGCAGGTGGTTGCACTGGCCCGCGATCTGCACGCGCACTGCTGTGCGCGTCAGGGCGCTGGCCAACAGCAGTGAGGCAGGCCTGTGCGGTTGTCGCACCGTCGTCTGCGCATCGTGACCAGCCGCTGATGGCTGGGCCCGTCTGCCGCCGCTACGCGGTCTTGTGCTGAAGCATCGCCAGCGGCGCGGTGCACTCGCCCGCGTCCGATGACCCAGCAAGCATCGCGCCACCACTCAACGGAAGTACCGCGCCTGCAACGGCAGCGTCGCCGCACCGATCGCGCAGGCGTCGGCCGGTGCTTCGGCCGGCAGCAGCACCGGCATCGGCCTGGCCTGACCGCGGCGCGGCAGGTTGTCGATCTGCACGGCCGCGATCAGGCGCTGGGCCAGATCGGCCGGCAGGCGGCCGCCGAACACGATCGCTTCCGGGTCGCATACCGCAGTGATCGCCGAAACGATCAACGACACCCCCGGCGCGCTGCGCGCGATCCAGCGCTCGATCGCCGGCCAGCTCGGGTCGTAGGCGGCCAGCAGGCTGCGCACGTCGGCAAGCACCACGCCGTCGTCGGCCAGCAGTTCGCGCAGCAGTTCCAGCGTGGCGCGTTCGAGCTTTTGCGCCGGTAGCATGCCGGCGAATTCACCGGCATTGCCGCGCGCACCGCGCATGACCTGGCCGTCGACGACCAGGCCACCGCCGAACCCGTAGCTGAGATAGAGATAGGCAAAATCGCGATGTCGACGGCCCACGCCGAGCATCGCTTCGCCGGCGGCGGCCACGCTGCCGTCGTTGTCCATCCACACCGGCTGCGCGCAGGCCTGCGCCAGCCATGGCGCCAGGGCGAACTCGCCGAGCGCGCGCAGCGGTTCGGGCGGATTGATGCGCCCGTCCTCACCGGTAAAAAACCCGCTCATCGCCAGCCCGATCCCCAGCCGTGGCCCCACCGCGTGGTCCAGGCCTGCCAGCAGCGCCGCATCGCCGGCCTGCAACTGCAGCAACACCGCGTCGGCACTGCGTGCGTCCAGGGGGAGCTCGCTGACCGCCAGTACCTGGCCGGCGAAATCCACCAGCGCCAGGCTCAGCGCGTCGGTGGCGATGGACACGCCCAAGGTGTGGCCGTGCGCCGGATTCAACGACACCGCCACGCCCGGCTTGCCGCGCCCGGCACGTGCCACGCCGCTGCCCATGTGGACCATGCCGCGCGCCTGCAGCCCTTCGATCAGGCGTACCGCCGTCTGCACGGTCAGCCCGGTGCCGCGGCTGAGGTCGGCGCGGGTGAGTACGCCGGCCAGGCGCAGGCGGTCGAGCATGTCGCGCTCGTTGAGGCTCAAGCCGGCGAAGTCCGGCGAATGCGGCGGCAATGCGACAGCGGCAGTGGACGGCATGGCGAGCGGTGGTGCGGGGGAGGCCCTAGCTTACCCGGTCGAACTGAAATAATTAATTCACAGTACGTTATTAAATTGGCGGCCTTTTCCATCTCCGGTCATCCCATGTCACGTCTGGGCACCCGTCCGTGCGCGCGCCTCCGCCTGCTGGTCCTATGCGTGAGCGCCAACCGATGCTGGCGCGGGGCATCCGCTACTGGCGGCAGGCAGCGCGTGGGCCGCACCGGTGATGTTGCATATCGCCGAAATCAACCTCGCCATGCCGGGCGCGCGCGCCCGGTCGCCAACCAGCTCGGCGTGCGCATCGCCCCACGGCCCTGAGCGCGCGCGGGCGGCGCGGTACCATTGGCGGTTTGAACCACGGTCCGCGCCACGCCATGAAGATCGCCTCCTGGAACGTCAACTCGCTCAATGTGCGCCTGCCGCACCTGCAACAGTGGCTGGGCACATTCGCACCCGACGTGGTCGGCATCCAGGAAACCAAGCTGGAAGACCACAAGTTTCCGGATGCGGCACTGGCCGCTGCCGGCTATCGCAGCGTGTTCTGCGGGCAGAAGACCTACAACGGCGTGGCGATCCTGTCGCGTTCGCCGGCGCTGGATGTGCAGATGGGCATCCCCGGTTTCGACGACGTGCAGCAGCGCGTGATCGCCGCCACCGTCGATGGCGTGCGTATCGTCAATCTGTATGTGGTCAACGGCCAGGACGTGGGCACCGACAAGTACGCCTACAAGCTGCGCTGGCTGGCCGCGGTGCACGACTGGCTGGCGCAGGAACTGCACAAGTACCCGCAGCTGGTGGTGCTGGGCGACTTCAACATCGCCCCGGATGCGCGCGATGTGCACGATCCGGCAGTGTGGAACGAGCACCACATCCTCACCTCCACCGCCGAGCGCGCCGCATTGGAACAGCTGCTGGCGCTGGGTCTGCACGATGCGTTCCGACTGCATCACGACGCCGCCGAGCAGTTCAGCTGGTGGGATTACCGTCAGGCCGGATTCCGTCGCAATCTGGGCCTGCGGATCGATCTGACCCTGGTCTCGGAGGCCTTGCGCGCACGCGCAGTGGAATCGGGTATCGATCGCGACCCGCGCACCTGGGAGCGTCCCAGCGACCATGCGCCGGCCTGGGTGCGACTGGCCGAGGCGA
Source organism: Xanthomonas arboricola pv. populi (assembly GCF_002939945.1). Classification (GTDB taxonomy): domain Bacteria; phylum Pseudomonadota; class Gammaproteobacteria; order Xanthomonadales; family Xanthomonadaceae; genus Xanthomonas; species Xanthomonas arboricola_A. Next base: position 65,029 of record NZ_MDEB01000006.1, read on the forward strand.
GCGCATGAGCGAGCGGCATCTGCGGCGTAGCACGCACAAGGTCGGCGAGGTGACGCTGGGGCCTGTGCATCGGCTGAGTTGCCACTGCGGTGCGGTGCAGATCGATCTGGACCTGCCGCACGGGCTGCTCGATCCGCGCCGTTGCGACTGTTCGATGTGCCGCCGCCGCGGCGCCATCGTCGCCTCGGTCACCCTCGATGGCCTGCATGTGTTGCAGGGCGAAGACGTGCTGCGGCTGTATCAGTTCAACACGCACGCGGCGGCGCATTACTTCTGCAGCGTGTGCGGCATCTACACGCATCATCGCCGACGCTCCAATCCCGACGAATACGGCTATAACGTCGGTTGCCTGGACGGCGTCAATCCCTACGCGTTGAACATCGCCGTGCCGGTGGAAGACGGGGTGCACCATCCGGCCGATCGTGTCGCGGCCGGCGGCTGAAACGACAACGCCCGGGCAAGCCCGGGCGTTGGATGTTCCAGCGTGGTACGCGTCTTTAGCGCACGCGACCACGCGTAAACAGGTTGACGATCGCCAGCAGGATCACCGCACCCACCAGCGACCACACGAAGGTCCACAGCGTGATGGCCTGATTGATACCGCCACCGAACAGGAAACCGGCAATCAGCGCGCCGACGATACCGACCACGATATTGAGGATGATGCCTTGCTGCGCATCGCGACGCATGATGATGCTCGCCAGCCAGCCCACGATGCCGCCGACGATCAACCAGATGATGATGCCCATGTTGCCGAACTCCTCATTCGATTGCACCGGAAGTAGTGCATGGGCGCCATTCAACGCAGATGGACGTGAAGTGACTGTCGAGCGCGATCGCACGCGCATGCGGCTGTTCTGCTTGGTGCACGCAGCGTGACGGCGCACGCAAGCTGGCAAATCGGCCCGGTGCAGCTGTGGCTGCGCCCGCACCGGCATGGCGAGCGCGGCGAACCACAGGCGCGTGAGCTGTTGGGCCAGGCGTTGACCCTGGCGCCCGCCCAGGTGCCGCTGCTGCGTGACGCGCGGGGGCGCCCTTCGCTGCAACCGGCCTTGCCCGACCGGGACACCGGCTGGAGCCATAGCGGCGACTACCTGCTGGTCGGCCTGGGGCGGGGCGTACGGCTGGGCGTGGATCTGGAGCGCATCCGCGCGCGCCCGCGTCTGCTGGAGATCGCGCAGCGATTTTTCCATGCCGACGAAATCTCACTGCTGGCCGGGCTGGAGCCGGACGCGCAGCAGGCGCTGTTTTTCCGCCTGTGGTGCGCCAAGGAAGCGCTGCTCAAGGCGTATGGGCATGGCCTGTCGTTTGGCCTGCATCGGCTTGCGTACGCAGTGGCGCCCGACGGCGCATTGCAGTTGCAGTGGTGCGACCCGGCGCTTGGCCAGGCCGCGCGATGGCAGTTGCACGAATGGTGGGCTGCGCCGGACTGCCGCGCTGCGCTGGCGTTCTATCCGTTGCCGGACGAATAGGGCGGCGATCAACTTACCGCATGTCTGCAGCGCAGCAGCGCGTTGTCTTCGAATCGGGATGCAGCACGTGCCGGCCGTGGATCTTTTGCCGTAACGGCCCGACCAACATCTCAGGCACGTTCGGGCCGCACCGCGGCGTGCGGCAAAATCGGCTGACGGAACTGCGCCACCCCATCCAGATCGCGCAAGGTCACCGTCAGCACGCCGGTGCGTGCGTCGATCTCCACTTCGCCAAAGAACTGAAATCCTGCCAGCGGCGACAGGTTCGGCGCCGGCGGGGCTTTCTGGAAGATCACCGCCGGCCCGAAGGTGGCGTCCAGCGTATTCGGGCCGAAGCTGCCGGCATTGAGCGGACCGGCCACGAATTCCCAGAACGGCTCGAACTGCTGAAACGCCGCGCGATCCGGGTGGTAGTAATGGGCAGCGCAATAATGCACATCGGCGGTCAGCCACAGCGTGTTGCGAATGCGCGCTGTGCTGATGAAACGCAGCAGCGTGGCGATCTCCTGTTCGCGTCCACGTGGCACGCCCGGATCGCCATTGGCGATCGCCTCCCAGCGCGCGCGCCCTGCGGCGTCCTGCCCATCGGGGACCTGCAGGCCGATCGGCATGTCGGCGGCGATCACCTTCCATTGCGCGCGCGAGCCGGCCAGTTCGCGTTGCAGCCAGGCCAGTTGCTGCGGGCCGAGAAATGCAGCGTCCGCGCCCGGCTGCGGCTGCAGGTTGTCGCTGTTGGCACCGCGATAGCTGCGCATGTCCAGCACGAACACATCCAGCAGCGGGCCATAGCTGATCTTGCGATAGATGCGCCCCTCGCCATCGGCACGCACGCCGCGCATCGGCGCGTATTCCAGAAATGCCTGACGCGCACGACCGGCCAGCACCCCGACATCGCGCACCTGATAGCGCGCGTCCAGTTGCTTGCCGGGCGACCAGTTGTTGGTGGTTTCGTGATCGTCCCACTGCCAGAGTTGCGCGACCTCGGCATTGAAGCGACGTACATGCGCGTCCAGCAGGTTGTAGCGGTAATTGCCGCGGAATTCGTCCAGCGTTTCGGCGACCTTGCTCTTGGCCGCGGTGGTGAGGTTGCGCCAGCGCTTGCCTTCTTCGACGACCAGCTCGGCCGGGATCGGGCCGTCGGCATAGATGGTGTCGCCGCTGTGCAGGAAGAAATCCGGGTTGCGCTCGCGCATGGCGCTGTAGATGCGCATGCCACCGATGTCCGGATTGATGCCGAAGCCCTGGCCGACGGTGTCGCCGCTCCAGACAAAGCGCACATCGCCACGCGCCTGCGGCGCACTGCGCAGATGGCCGTGCACCGGCGCGCTCAAGACGCCGTTGTCGGCATCTTCGAAGCGCACCCGGTAGAAGATGTCCTGATCGCGCGGCACTGCGCCCAGATCCACCCGCGCAGTGAAATCGTGCGCCGACCAAGCCACCGGCCCATCCACGCGACGCGCCTGGCGCAGGCTCGGGCGCGTATCCCATTCCACCCGTAGCCGCGCCGGCCGATCGCAGCGGCTCCACAGCAGCGCCCGGCCATCCACGACATCGCCGCTCTGCACTCCATCGGTGATGAGCGGCCGCCCGGACGGCGCAGCCAGACTGCGCGTGCACCAACCGGCGGTGGCCGGCAGCAACAGGCCGGCACCCAACCCTTGCAACACGCGGCGGCGGGCGGGATCGGAGGCGGTCATGGCATTCTCGAACGTCTGGCAGCGGCGCCCAGATATAGCGCCGCCGTCTTACCGGCGCGTGTCCATTGCGCTGCAAGAAGCGCTCGGCCTGTGGTGATGGATGCAGGCACATCGTTGCGCAGAGAAATTATGCGCGCGGCGAGGTCGTGGCAGAGCGGTTCACGCGTGCTGCCACTGTCGTGGAGGTCGGCGAATTCCCGGCCGAGCATGCTGCGGCGTGGGTCGGCGCGTTCGCGGCAGCTGTCGTCCACCATATGGCCGCCGCGCCAGCCATTGGCCTGCGGGCAGGGGTGTCCACTGCGGTACCGACCGCCGTCGAGCAGGTAGAAGCGCGCCGGCCAGCCGTAGCCCAGCGCCTGGTAGATGCGCATGTCGGCACCATGCGGGCGACTGCGTGCGCGCAGCGGGAAGCGTTCGTAGAAGGCGCGGTGGCGGATGGCGGAGACAGGGTGCGCCACAGCAGCGGGTGATTCCACCCACGCACCCACTCGCCCCTCACGGCTACATGGCCGCATGGCTCCACGCACCCACGCCACGCATCGCCAGCCTGCGTGGCACGCACCTGCACGCCACACCAGCTGCGATAATCGCGCCATGAACGATGCCGCACTTCCCCCCGATGTAGCCGCCGCGCTGGCCAACGGCCTGCAGGCCCAATCCCTGGATGCGGCGTTTGCCGCGCCGCTGTTGCGCTATCTGACGCTGCTGGTGCGTTGGAACAAGACCTACAACCTCACCGCCGTGCGCGACCCGCGCGAGATGGTCACCCGCCATCTGCTCGATTCGCTGGCCATGCAGCCCTACATCGTCAGCGGCACGCTGGCCGATCTGGGCACCGGCCCCGGCCTGCCGGGCATCCCGCTGGCGATCACCCGCCCGCTGCTGCAGGTGACCCTGGTGGAAAGCAACGGCAAGAAGGCCCGCTTCATGCGCGAGGCGCTGCGCCAGCTGGCGCTGGGCAACGCACGGGTGGCCGAGTCGCGCGCCGAGGCGCTGGACGAACCGGCCGCCTATGACCACCTCACCGCGCGGGCGCTGGATACGCTGGCCGGCATCATTGACGTCGGCGGCCACCTGCTGCGCCCGGGCGGCAGCCTGCTGGCGATGAAGGGCATCTACCCGCACGAAGAGATCGCCGCCCTGCCCGCCGGCTGGACAGTAGGCGAGGTGCATCCGCTGCAGGTGCCCGGCCTGGATGGCGAGCGGCATCTGGTGGTGGTGCGCAAGGCCTGAGCCGAGGCCACGCCGATCGATCTCAAGCGGCCCTCACCCCGGCCCTCTCCCGCATGCGGGAGAGGGAGTTCAACATAACAGGCGGGTTGAACACTGCCCTCGTCAAGAACGTCAGCCGCTCCACCCGTCGGAGAGGTGACCGACCCGTCTGAGGGATGACCGCCCCGTCGGAGAGGTGACTGACCCGTCTGAGGGATGACCGAAAAACCTTCGGCAACCCACCAAGTCCCTTCCCCCGCCTGCGGGGGAAGGTGCCCGCAGGGCGGATGGGGGCAGCGGCCGCTACTCCAGCCACACCACGGCGCCAACCCGCGCTGGGACTTCCGGCCCATGGCAGCTGCCGCCCGGGCTGCCATGATCGAACGTTCGATCCGAACGCAGGCCGCCCGCACGTGACATCTCCTCTCGCCGCCGCACTTTCGCTCGCCCTGCTGGGCGCAAGCTTCGCCGCCACCTCGGCGCAGGCCGCCGCACCGGCACCAGTGGCTCCCGCCACGCTGACCGCCGAGCGCCCCGCCGATGCGCGCTTCCGCGCCATCTACCAAAAAGAGTGGAGCTGGCGCCAGGCCGAGACCGGCCAGGCCGACGAAGACAGCGACACCACCGGCGACAATACCCGCCTGCCCGATGTCGGCCCGGCCGCGCAGCAGGCGCGCCTGGCGGTATGGGACGGCGTGCTCAAGCAGCTCGACGGCATCGACCCGAAACAGCTCTCGCCCACCAACCAGGTCAACTACGCCATCTACCGCCCGCAGGTGGAAAACCTCGCCGCCGAAGTGCGCCTGCGCCTGTACGAGATGCCGTTCAATTCGGACAGCTCGTTCTGGTCCAATCTCGGCTTCATGGCGCAGCGGCCGATGAAGACCGCTGCCGAGTACCGCGCCTATATCGCGCGCCTCAACGACGTGCCGCGCTACTTCGACCAGCAAACCGCCAACATGCGCGCCGGCCTGGCGCGCGGGTTCAGCGTGCCGCGCGCGGTGCTGGATGGCCGCGACGTCTCCATCGCCACCGTGGCCGATGTCAGGGACCCCACCGCGTCCAGCTTCTACGCGCCGTTCAAGCAGCTGCCGGCGCAGATCCCCGCCGCCGAACAGGCGCAGTTGCGCGAACAGGCCAAGGCCGCGCTCAGCACGGCCGTGCTGCCGGCCTACGCCAGGCTGCTGAGCTTTTTCCGCGACGAGTACATGCCCAAGGCGCGCACCACGCTGGCGGCCGAAGCGCTGCCCGACGGCAAGGCGTTCTATCGCCAGCAGATCCGCGAATACACCACGCTGGACCTGACCCCGGAGCAGATCCACCAGATCGGCCTGGACGAGGTGGCGCGCATCCAGGCGCAGATGGACGCGATCATCCGGCAGGTTGGCTTCAAGGGCAGCTTTGCGCAGTTCCTGACCTTCCTGCGCACCGACCCGCAGTTCTACGCCAAGACCCCGCAGGACCTGCTCGATCGCGCCGCGTGGATCTCCAAGCGCGTGGACGGGCAGGTCGGCAAGTTCATCGGCACGCTGCCGCGCGGGCGCTTCACCATCAAGCCGGTGCCGGACGATATCGCCCCGTTCTGGACCGCCGGCCGCGGTGGCGCCACCACCTACTGGGTCAACACCTACAACCTGCCATCGCGGCCGTTGTACAACCTGCCGGCGCTGACCCTGCACGAGTCCTCGCCCGGGCATTCGCTGCAGGGCTCGCTGGCGCTGGAGCAGGGCGACCAGCCAGCGTTTCGCCGCGAAAACTACATCTCCGCCTATGGCGAAGGCTGGGCGCTGTACACCGAAAAGCTCGGACAGGAGATGGGCATCTACGAGACTCCATACGAGGAGTTCGGTCGGCTCACCTATGAAATGTGGCGTGCCTGCCGGCTGGTGATCGACACCGGCGTGCACCACGACGGCTGGAGCCGCGAGCAGGCGCTGGCCTACCTGCGCGAGCGCACCGCGCTGAGCGAGCACGAGGTCACCACCGAGGTGGACCGCTACATCTCCTGGCCCGGCCAGGCGCTGAGCTACAAGCTGGGCGAGATCAGCATCGTCAAGCTGCGTGCCGAGGCCGAACAGGAGCTCGGCGACCGTTTCGACATCAAGGCCTTCCACGACGCGGTGCTGAAGCAGGGCTCGGTGACCTTGCCGGTGCTGGAGCAGCAAGTGCGCGCGTTTATCGCCGACAGCAAGGCGCGCCCGACCGACGCCAAGCCAAACGCCGCCGCGCCCTGATCCGCCACAACGGTCCGCTCCACGTAGGAGCGGACCCGGCCGCGACGGCCGTCCCGACCCCGGCACCGCCGCGGCCTGGAGCATCCGGGTGATCGCTGCTGGCGACCGACGATCCGCACGCTGTGTGCGCAACCGGCATCTCGGCGGGATGCCAGCGATCCGACGGGACGGCGTCGCGGCCAGGTGCGCTCCAACGACGCGACGGTGCCGGTGCGCGCCCCGGCCGTGCATGCGATTGTGTAACCGCCCCGGCCCCGATACGCTGCGCCCATGCTGCTGCGTCGCGCCCGTCTGTTGCGCCCCTTGCTGCGCCTGATGGCGCTGGCGGTGCTGGTCATGGGCGTGCTGGTCGCGCCGGTGGCCTGCGCGCTGGGCGATGTGCATGCCCTGGCGCACGACCAGATGCACCTGGAAGATACTGCGCCGCACGGCCATGACGGCGCCGACGAAGGCGATGACGGCGAGCGCGATGGGGCCCGCCTGATGCACGCCCTGATGCATAGCGGCTACTGCCACGGCCAGAATCCGGCCGTATTGCCGGCGCTGGCCTGGCTGCCGTTGGCCACCCATACGCACTCGCAGGCCCAGCCTGTGGCCGTGTTCGATTACTACCGGTCGCACCTGAGCGAGACCGGATTGCGTCCCCCGATCGCTGCCTGATGCATCGCCGGCAGCTGCCGGCCTGTCCATCGATCCCGATTCCGGAGACCCCCTCATGTGGTTGCGACTGACGGCACTTGCCGTCTTTGCGGTCGTGCCGTGCGCCATGGCGCAGGACGCACCGCCCAAACCCGTGCTGACCCTGGACGACGCCATTACGCGCGTCGCCCGGCAGCACCCCGACCTGCGCCTGGCCGACGGTCAGCGCGCGGTCCTCACCGCCGAAGCCGAGCGCGACGCGCTGCGTCCGCCGTTGCGCATCGGCGCCGAACTGGAAAACGTGTTCGGCAGCGGACCGACCCGCGCGCTGGACCAGGCCGAACTCACCGTCACCCTGGCCGGCGTGCTGGAACGTGGCGGCAAGCTGGACGCGCGGCGCACCCTGGCCCAGGCACGCATCGACGCACTGGCCCCGCAGCGTGCGCTGGCGCGCCTGGACGTGCTGGCCGAAGTGGCGCGGCGCTATCTGGCCATCGGCATGGCCACGCAGCGACAGACGGTCGCGCTGGAAACCCTGGCCCAGCGCCAACGCACCGTCAGTGCCGCCCGCCAGCGGCTGCAGGCCGGCGCCTCGCCCGAATCGGTGCTGCTGACCGCGCAGGCCCTGCAGGCGCGCGCGGAACTGGAGCGCGATCGCGCGCAGCAGGAACTGCTGGCCGCACGCCGCCAGCTGGCGGTGCTATGGGGTGAGCACACGCCGGACTTCGGCGATGTCACCGGCGACCCATTGCAACTGCCGGCGATTCCCGAGTTCGAGGTACTGGCGCAGTTGCTCGACGCCACCCCCGAGCTGGCGCGCTTGAACGGCGAGCAGCGCGTGCGCGAGGCGCGGGTGCGCCTGGCGCGCAGCCAGGCGCGCCCGGATCTGGACTGGCAGGTGGGCGTGCGCCGGCTCGAAGCCAACGACGCCACCGCACTGCTCGGCAGCGTCTCGCTGGCGCTCGGCAGCGCTGCGCGTGCGCAACCGGAAATCCGCGCCGCCGAAGCGGAGCTGTCGTTGCTGGAGATCGAACGCCAATCGCAGGCATTGGTGCTCTACACCACGCTGGCCGACGCGCATGGCCGCTACCGCGCCGCGCAGCTGGAAGTGACGCGGATGCGCAGCGATGTGCTGCCCGCACTTGCGCGCGCCGATGCCGCCGCCGAGCGCGCATACCGCGCCGGCGCCACCAGTTATCTGGACTGGGCGCAGCTGCAGGCGCAGCGCAGCGATGCACGCCAGCAGCAGCTGGCGGCGGCGCTGGAAGCGCAGACCGCGTTGATCGAGATCCAGCGCCTGACCGGGCAGCCGTTTGTGGTCGAAAGCCCTGCGCAGGTGGGGCCATGAGTGCGACGTCCGCTGCGCGTTTTCGCCCTGCCTGCATGCCTCTGCCCGGATCTGCTGCGCCGGTATCGGTATCGGCGTTCGCAACCGCGTCGGCATCCAGCAGTCGCCAGGCGATGCTCGCGCCTACCGCGCATCTCAAGCATCCGGCACACAGCTTCTTCGTTCGTTCGCCCGACGCAGGGCGTTGGCGCCAACCAGGATTTTCTTCGATGACACGTTTTCTGATCGCGCCGCTGTTGCTGGCGCTGCTGCTGGGCGGCTGCGGCCGCAACGGCGAAGAATCGCACGACCACCCAACGCCCGGTGCCGAGGGCGACGCCGACGCACATGGCGAAGAGGCCGAAAAAGGCGCGCACGGCGGGCGCCTGCTCAGCCAGGACGGCGACAGCGTGGAGCTGGCGATTGCCGAAGACGGCACCCCGCCCACGTATCGTGCCTGGCTGTATCGCGACGGCAAGCCCCTGCCGCCCGGCGCCGGCACTGTCGAAGTGCGCCTGACCCGGCTCGGCGGCGTCAGCGAAGTGCATCGATTGCGCGCGCGCGACGACGGCAGCCTGTTGGCCGACAGCACGGTCGGCGAGCCGCATTCGTTCGATGTGGAAGTGCGCGCCACCGTGCAGGGCAAGTCGCATCGCTGGGCCTATCCCAGCTATGAAGGCCGCACCACCATCGCGGCGAAGATCGCGCAGGACGCCGGCATCCGGGTCGCGCCGGTCGGTGCCGGCAGCATCGCCGACCAGCATGAAGTGCAAGGTCTGCTGACGCCGGCAGAAGGTGCGCAGGCGCAGGCCACCGCGCGCTTTCCCGGTCCGGTGCGCAGCCTGCGCGTCAACGTCGGCGATCAGGTGCGCGCCGGTCAGGTGCTGGCCACGGTGGAGAGCAATCTGAGCCTGACCACGTATTCGGTCAGTGCACCGATCAGCGGCACCGTGCTCGCCCGCAACGCCAGCCTGGGCAGCAACGCCAGCGAAGGCCAGGCGCTGTTCGAGATTGCCGACCTGTCGAGCCTGTGGGTGGATCTGCACATCTTCGGCGCCGATGCCGGGCACATCGCCGCCGGCGCACCGGTGACGGTGACGCGCATCAGCGATGGTGTGGTGGCGCAGACCACGCTGGAGCGCGTGTTGCCGGGCACGGCCACGGCCAGTCAGAGCACGGTGGCGCGCGCGGTCTTGCGCAACAACGACGGCCTGTGGCGGCCGGGCTCGGCCGTCAAGGCGCGGGTGACGGTGGCGCAGCAGCCGGCGGCGATGGTGGTGCCGGTGGGGGCGTTGCAACAGTTCCGCGACTGGGAGGTGGTGTTCGTGCGGGTGGGCGATGTGTACGAGGTGCGGCCGGTGACGCTGGGCGCGCGCGATGCGCAGCAGGTGCAGGTGGTGTCGGGCGTGGCCGTCGGGGATGCGGTGGTGGTGGAGCAGAGTTATCTGGTCAAGGCGGATATCGAGAAGTCGGGCGCGTCGCATGATCATTGATCGCTGCGTTTCCGGTTCGCTTCTCCCTCGACCGCACGCACGTGCGTGCGAACAGCTCTTCTCTTGTGCACTTTTAAGCGACGCTCCCGGTAAGCACGGGTGCGGCGATCTCCCCGTTCATCATGCGTGGAGGTGGGCGTCATGCTGACCAACATCATTCGGTTCGCGATCGCGCAGCGCTGGCTGATGCTGGCGTTGACGGGGGTGTTGATTGCGATCGGGGCGTGGAGTTTTTCGCGCTTGCCGATCGATGCGACGCCGGACATCACCAATGTGCAGGTGCAGGTCAATACGGCCGCGCCGGGGTATTCGCCGTTGGAGTCGGAGCAGCGGGTGACGTTCCCGCTGGAGACCGTGTTGGCGGGCTTGCCCGGCCTGGAGTCCACGCGCTCGTTGTCGCGCTACGGCTTGTCGCAGGTGACGGCGGTCTTCGCCGATGGCACGGACCTGTATTTTGCGCGGCAGCAGGTGGCCGAGCGCCTGCAGCAGGTCAAGTCGCAGCTGCCGGCCGATCTGGAGCCGCAGCTGGGGCCGATCGCGACCGGCCTGGGCGAGATCTTCATGTACACGGTCGAAGCCAGGCCGAATGCGCGCAAGCCCGATGGCAGTGCGTGGACGGCCACCGATCTGCGCACCCTGCAGGATTGGGTGGTGCGCCCGCAATTGCGCAACGTACCCGGCGTGACCGAGGTCAACACCATCGGCGGCTATGCGCGGCAGATCCATATCACCCCGGATCCGGCACGCCTGGTCGCACTGGGCTTTACGCTGGACGATGTCGCGCGCGCGGTGGAAGCGAACAATCGCAATATCGGTGCCGGCTATATCGAACGCAACGGCCAGCAGTTTCTGGTGCGGGTGCCGGGGCAGGTGGATGACATCGCCCAGATCGGGGCGATCGTGCTGGATCGGCGCGAGGGTGTCCCGATCAGGGTGCGCGATGTAGCGCAGGTCGGCGAGGGCCGCGAGTTGCGTACCGGTGCGGCCACCCAGGACGGCAGCGAGGTGGTGCTCGGCACGGTGTTCATGCTGGTCGGTGCCAATAGCCGCACCGTCGCGCAGGCCGCCGCGCAGCGGCTGGAAGTGGCCAATGCCAGTCTGCCGGCCGGCGTGCAGGCGGTGCCGGTCTACGATCGCACCGCACTGGTGGACCGCACCATCGTCACCGTCGCCAAGAACCTGATCGAAGGCGCGCTGCTGGTGATCGTGGTGCTGTTCCTGCTGCTGGGCAATGTGCGTGCGGCCCTGATCACCGCGGCGGTGATTCCGTTGGCGATGTTGTTCACCCTCACCGGCATGGTGCGCGGTGGCGTGTCCGGCAACCTGATGAGCCTGGGTGCGCTGGATTTCGGCCTGATCGTCGATGGCGCGGTGATCATCGTGGAGAACTGCCTGCGCCGCTTCGGGCAAGCGCAACTGCGCCTGGGACGGGTGCTCGAGCGCGATGAGCGTTTCGAATTGACTGCCGAGGCCACTGCCGAGGTGATCCGCCCCAGCCTGTTCGGTCTGGGCATCATCACCGCGGTGTACCTGCCGGTGTTCGCGCTGACCGGTATCGAAGGCAAAATGTTCCACCCGATGGCGATCACCGTGGTGCTGGCGCTGACCGGCGCGATGCTGCTGTCGTTGACCTTCGTGCCGGCGGCGATCGCCTTGTTGCTCGGCGGCAAGGTGGCCGAGCACGAAAACCGCGCGATGCGCTGGGCGCGCGGCGTGTATGCGCCGTTGCTGGATCGCGCGCTGCGTCACGGCCGCTGGGTCGGTCTCGGTGCGGTGGTGGCGGTGGCGCTGTGCGCGGTATTGGCCACGCGCCTGGGCAGCGAGTTCATCCCGAACCTGGACGAGGGCGATATCGCGCTGCACGCCTTGCGCATTCCCGGCACCAGCCTGGAACAGGCCATCACCATGCAATCCACGCTGGAAAAACGCATCAAGCAGTTTCCGGAGGTGGCGCATGTGTTCGGCAAGCTCGGGACTGCCGAAGTGGCGACCGATCCGATGCCGCCGTCGGTGGCCGATACATTCTTGATCATGCATCCGCGCGAGCGATGGCCGGACCCGCGCAAACCCAAGGCGCAACTGGTGGCCGAGATCGAGGAAGCGGTGAAGCAGCTGCCCGGCAACAATTACGAGTTCACCCAGCCGATCCAGATGCGCATGAACGAGCTGATTTCCGGCGTGCGTGCGGACGTGGCGATCAAGGTGTACGGCGATGACCTGGACACGCTGGTCGAGCTGGGGCAACGCGTGCAGGAAGTCGCCAGCACGGTGCCGGGCGCGGCCGACGTGAGCCTGGAGCAGGCCACCGGCCTGCCGATGCTGGCGGTGATGCCCGATCGCGCCGCGCTGGCCGGTTATGGCCTCAATCCCGGCGTGGTGCAGGACACGGTGTCGGCCGCAGTGGGTGGGCAGGCGGCCGGGCAATTGTTCGAAGGCGACCGCCGGTTCGACATCGTGGTGCGCCTGCCGGAAGGCCTGCGTCAGGACCCGACGGCGTTGGCCGATCTGCCGATCCCGCTGCGTGGCGATGGCGAGCGCGCCGATGTCGACGAGTCCAGTCGCGCGGCCGGTTGGCGCAGTGGCGAACCGACCACGGTGCCGCTGCGCGAGGTCGCCAAGATCGACACCGTGCTCGGGCCCAACCAGATCAATCGCGAGGACGGCAAGCGCCGCATCGTGATCACCGCCAATGTGCGCGACCGCGATCTGGGTGGATTCGTCGCCGAGGTGCAACAGCGCGTGCAGGCCGAAGTCGCCCTGCCCACCGGCTACTGGATCGGCTACGGCGGCACCTTCGAGCAACTGATCTCCGCCGGCCAGCGCCTGGCCTGGGTGGTGCCGGGCACCTTGCTGCTGATCTTCGCGCTGCTGTACTGGTCGTTCGGCTCGCTGCGCGATGCGCTGGTGGTGTTCAGCGGCGTGCCGCTGGCGCTGACCGGCGGCGTGGTGGCACTGGCGCTGCGCGGCCTGGCGTTGTCGATCTCCGCGGGCGTCGGCTTCATCGCGCTGTCGGGGGTGGCGGTGCTCAATGGCCTGGTGATGATCGCCTTCGTGCGCAGCCTGCGGGCCGAGGGCATGTCGCTGGAGCAGGCCTTGCGCGAAGGCGCGCTGAGCCGTCTGCGTCCGGTGTTGATGACCGCGCTGGTGGCCGCACTGGGCTTCGTGCCGATGGCCTTCAACGTCGGTGCCGGGGCCGAAGTGCAGCGCCCGCTGGCCACGGTGGTGATCGGCGGCATCGTCTCGTCCACCTTGCTGACCCTGCTGGTGCTGCCGGTGCTGTATCGCTGGTTGCACCGCGAGCGGCAGGGGCCGCTTGCAACGAAGGCGGTTGGTTGAGGCGGGACACGATCCCGGCAGGCGCCTCTGCCGGGATCCGACTGGCCGCAGCCTCAGTCAGCGGCTAGGTAGGCAAGTGCTGCCGGGCGCCAGGCGGCACACAACGGTGGTGCAGGCTAAGTGCTTGCGGCACAAGGAATTGCCATGCATAATGCGCGGCTCGCTGTGCCCGGATCGCTCCGGATGGCGGCACCCAACGCGATGGGGTTGCCGGCTTGTTCCCAGCGTAAGTTCTTGATTCCCAACGTTGCGTGGCAGCTTAGCGCTGTCGGGGCCGCCGCTCCCCAGGCTATGGGTGGCAATTCATTTATCGAGGTGCGTAATGTCCCGCGTATGCCAAGTGTCCGGCAAGCGTGTGCAGACGGGTAACAACGTCTCCCACGCAAACAACAGAACCCGTCGTCGCTTCCTGCCCAACCTGCACGAGCGCCGCTTCTGGGTCGCCAGCGAGAACCGCTGGGTGAAGCTCCGTGTCTCCGCGCATGCATTGCGCACCATCGACAAGAACGGGATTGATGCCGTTCTGAAAGAGCTGCGCGCGCGCGGCGAAAAGGTCTGAGGAGTAAGCAGTCATGGCAAAAGGCAAGCGTGACAAGATTCGTATGATTTCCTCGGCCGCTACCGGCCACTTCTACACCACGGATAAGAACAAGAAGAACACTCCGGGGAAGATGGAAATGATGAAATACGACCCGGTCGTGCGTAAGCACGTGATGTACAAGGAAGGCAAGATCAAGTAATCCACCGATTACCCGATCTGCATCCAAGCAAACACCCGCCGAAAGGCGGGTGTTTGCGTTTGTGGGAATCGATCGCGGCGTTCTTGACGGGTGTGTCGATGATTTTTCCGATTGCACGTACCTTATTCAGCGTGCATTTCCCGGTCCCTCCGGGAGAGGGGTTGGGGTGAGGGTACGGGGCGAAGCCACTCGCACTAGTTGGAGTACCAAGGGCTTCGCACGTGCCTCATCCGCCCCTGAGGGCCACCTTCTCCCGCAGGGAAGGAAGGGCTACAACCCACGCGCGCGCAATTGCGCATCCAGCCGCGGGTACACCCGCCGCGCATTGCCTTCGAATACCCTGCGCTTGTCGGCGTCGGAAATCGCCAAGGCATCGATATAGCGCTTGGTGTCGTCGAAATACTGGCCGGTCTGCGGGTCGATGCCGCGCACCGCACCGACCATCTCCGAGCCGAACAGGATGTTGTCGATGTCGATGACCTCGAACAGCAGATCGATGCCGGGCTGGTGATACACGCAGGTGTCGAAGAACACGTTGCGCATCACATGCGTGGACAGCGGCGGCTTGCCGAGCATGTCGGCCAGGCCGCGGAAGCGGCCCCAGTGATACGGCACCGCGCCGCCACCGTGCGGGATGATGAAGCGCAGGTCCGGGAAATCTGCGAACAGATCGCCTTCGAGAAACTGCATGAACGCGGTGGTGTCGGCATTGAGATAATGCGCGCCGGTGGCGTGGAAATTGGCGTTGCAGCTGCCCGACACATGCACCATCGCCGGCACGTCGAGCTCGACCATCTTTTCGAAGAACGGATACCAGGCGCGATCGGTCAATGGCACGCCGCTCCAGTGGCCGCCGGACGGATCGGGATTGAGGTTGCAGCCGACAAACCCGAGTTCGTTGACGCAACGTTCCAGCTCGGCGATCGACTGCGCGATCGCCACGCCCGGCGACTGCGGCAACTGACACACGCCGATGAAAGTCTGCGGATACAGCGCCACCACGCGCGCGATCAGGTCGTTGCAGTGGCGCGTCCACACCTGGCTGACCGCTTCGTCGCCGATGTGGTGCGCCATGGTGCTGGCACGTGGCGAAAAAATCGTCATGTCCGCACCGCGCTCGCGCAGCAGGCGCAGCTGATGCTGCTCGATGCTTTCGCGCAATGCATCGTCGGAGATGGACGGATACACCGGCGCGGGCAAGCTCGGGTCGTCGTAGTGGGCGATCTGCGCCTTGCGGAAGGCGTCATGCGCCGCGGGTGCGGTGGTGTAGTGACCGTGGCAGTCGATGATCATGGCAAGGGTCTTCTCGAGGCGGCGGGATCAAAGAGCAAACGACCACGCGCGCGGGAGGCGGACCCACACGGTGCGCGGAACCTGCAAGTGCCCACGTAGCTTGCGGTTCGCGCATGGATGCGCACGCGCATGTCGCTGCGACACGCGGTGTCGGCTACGCTGTGCGGCATGCGCAGGGAGCGGGCCTGGCATGGCAGATAGCGATCGATCCAGCCCGGTGGGGCATCCATCCGCTCAACCATACAACTGCCCATCGAACAGCTTGCGTGCGGTGCGCAGCACGGCGGTGCGCACCACCTCGCCGCGCGAATCGACCGTGATCATGCAACTGCTCGCACCGCTGGGATGTTCGACCTCCAGCTGCTGTGTGGTGCCGCCAGGCAGCTGCGCCAGCGCATGCGCGGGCGAGCCGGGCAGCAGGCAGGCGGTGGCCACGGTGACGGCGCCGAGTACGCCGATCGAGGCGTGGCAGCGGTGCGGAATGAACGAGCGCACGCTGATCGCGCCGCCGTGGCGCGGTGCGGCGACCAGCATCATCTTCGGCACGGTGGCGTCGGCAACATCGCCCAACCGCATCAACGGGCCAGCCTGTAGACGAAGCGATTGCAGGCGGCTTTTCAGCGCATCATCGGCATCGAGCGTGTTGCGGTCTTCGTAACCACTGATGCCGAGATCGCTGGCGCGCAGCACCACGCAGGGCATGCCGTTGTCGATCAGCGTGGCCTCCACGCCCTCCAGGGTGTCGACACGGTTGCCGGTCGGCAGCAAGGCGCCACACGAGGAGCCGGCGATGTCGGCAAACGCCAGCGCAATCGGCGCAGCGGTGCCGGGCACGCCGTCGATGCGGGCGTCGCCGTCGTAGCGCACCTGGCCGCCGGGCGTCTGCACGCTGGCGGTGGCCAGCGTGCCGGTGTTGCGCATGAAGATGCGCACCTCGGTTTGGCCATCGCGTGCCGGCAACAAGCCGCGTTCCAGCGCGAACGGCGCAACGCCGGCCAGCATGTTGCCGCAGTTCTGTGCGTCGCTGACCTGTGCCTGTTCTACCGATACCTGCAGGAACAGATAGTCCACGTCGGCATCGGCGCGCGCCGAGCGCGACACCACTGCGACCTTGGAGGTCAGCGGGTCGGCGCCGCCCATGCCGTCGATCTGGCGGACATCCGGCGAGCCGTAGGCGCGCAGCAGGAAGGCGTCGCGTGCAGCGCGCTCGCCAGGCAACTCGTCGGCCAGGAAAAAGCCGCCCTTGGAGGTGCCGCCGCGCATCCACATCGCGCGTACGGGCTCAGACATAGCGCAGGCCCTTGGCCGCCAGGCGCTCGCGCATGGCGTAGATGTCCAGGCCCAGTTCGCCGCGTGCCAGGCGCTCGCGTTTGAGCAGTTCGCGCGCTTCACGTGCCTGCGCTTCGGCCAGTACGGCGGCAGCGCTGGCACGTGGCACCACGCACACGCCATCGTCGTCGGCCACCACCACATCGCCCGGTTGCACCAGCGCGTCGGCGCAGACCAGCGGCACATTGACCGAGCCCAGCGTCTCCTTGATGGTGCCCTGCGCGCAGATGGCGCGGCTCCAGGCGGGGAACTGCATCGCTGTGAGCTCGCGCACATCGCGTACCCCCGCATCGATGATCAGTCCGCGGCAGCCGCGCGCCTGCGCCGAGGTGGCCAGCAGGTCGCCGAAATAGCCGTCGCAACAGGCGCTGGTCGGTGCGACCACCAGCACGTCGCCGGGCTGCAGTTGCTCGATGGCCACATGCATCATCCAGTTGTCGCCGGGCGGGATCGACACGGTGACGGCGGTGCCGGCGATACGGCAGCCGGCGTAGATCGGGCGCAGGCGATGATGCAGCAGGCCGCTGCGCCCCTGCGCCTCGTGCACCGTTGCCACGCCGGCCTGCGCAAGCCCGTCGACGACGGCCAACGGGGTGCGCTCGATCCGGGTGACGACCTGGCTCATCCATCCATCCTCGTTAGGGGTGTGCCGAGTCTGTGCGGCGATCGCCTGCTGGCTCAAGATTAATTTGAGGTATGCATATTGGTTTTGCTTATAGTTAGAGCATGCCGTCGACTCACGAGCCCAACCTTCGTCATCTCTACGCCCTGGTCGTGGTGCACCGGCTGGGCAGCATCAGCGCCGCCGCGCCGCAGGTGAATCTGTCGCAGCCGGCATTGACGCAGGCGGTGGCGCGGCTGGAACAGCAGCTCGGTGCGCGCCTGTTCGAGCGGCATCCGGGCGGCATGGTCGCCACCGAGGCCACGCAGTTGCTGGTGCCGCGTATCGAGCGGGCGTTGGGGCAAGTGAGTCGCGGCATCGGGGTGGCGCGGCGGGCGCTGCGGCTGCCGGCCCGCCCCGGCCTGGAGCGACGGGTCTCGCTGGGGCAGCTGCAGGCGCTGGTCGCGGTGGATGCGGCGGGGAGTTATTCGCTGGCGGCAGCGCGCGCCGGGGTCTCGCAGCCGGCGATCTACCGCGCGGTGCAGTCGCTGGCCGATGTGATCGAGGTGCCGCTCACGGTGCGTCGCGGCAAGACCATGCAAGCCACCCCGGTAGCCACGCGGCTGTTGCAGCAGGTGCGCCTGGCGTTGGCCGAATTGCGCACCGGCCTGGACGAAGTGGCCGCGCTGCGCTCGCAGCATGCCGGCCGGATCGCGCTGGGGGTGATGCCGTTGGCGCGGGCGATCCTGCTGCCGCAGGTACTGGCGCGGTTTGCGCGCGCGCATCCCGGTGCCAGCGTCAATGTGGTCGAAGGCCCGTACGCGGAATTGCTGGCGCATCTGCGCGAGGGTGGGCTGGACCTGTTGATCGGTGCGCTGCGCGAGCCGTTGCCGGTACGCGATGTACTGCAGGAGCCGTTGTTCGACGACGAGCCGGTGATTGTGGCGCGCAGCGGGCATCCACTGGCCGGGCGCGCCTATGCGTTCGCGCAGTTGCTGGACTATCCCTGGGTGATCGCCACCACCGGCACGCCGGTGCGCGCGCGGTGGGAGCGCATGTTTCGCGATCAGCGGATCGAGCCGCCGGCGCTGCGCATCGAATGCGGTGCGGAGCTGACCATCCGCGGGTTGTTGCTGGAAGGCGACTGGCTCACGCTGATGTCGCGCGACCAGTTCCTGTTCGAGCGCCGCGCCGGCTTGTTGTGCGAGATCGGCCGCGCCGGGCCGCAGCTGCGCCGCCAGATCGGCATGACGCTGCGCAGCGACTGGCACCCCACCCGCGCGCAGTCGGCGTTCGTGCAGACGCTGCGGCAGGTCTGCGCCGAGCGCGTGCAGCCGGCCGATGCGCAGGGCGGGCCGTTTCGCTATTGCGCGCCGATGGATACGCCCGCCCCGTTGCGTTCACGCACCGGGCCGTCAGAATCGGAGCCTTCTTGAGAACGGATCGCTGATGCTGCCCGACTGGTTGCAAGGGACCTGGCTGCTGGGGCTGGACTGGGCGATTCGCCTGGCAGCGCTGTTGTGGATTCCTGCCCGCACCACGCCCGGTGCGGCGCGTAGCTGGCTGCTGCTGATCGGCTTCGTGCCGGTGGTCGGCCTGCCGCTGTATCTGCTGTTCGGGCATCCGTGGCTGTCGCGGGTGCGGGTGGAACGCCAGGCCACCGCCTCGCAGGTCATCCGCGAGCAGCAACTGCCCCTGCATGCCTTGCGCTGGACCCCGCAGGCGGACACCAGCAGCGCCGAGGTGGTGCCGCTGATCGAACGCCAGGGCGACTTCATGCCCACGCTGGGCAATGCGGTGGAATTGCTGGACGACTACACGCAGTCGCTGCAGGCCTTGATCACCGCGATCGACATGGCGGAAAAGCGCGTGCATCTGCTGTACTACCTGATGTTCGACGATGCGGTGGGCAATGCGGTGGTCGCCGCGCTGCAGCGCGCCAGTGCGCGGGGCGTGCGCTGCCGCGTGCTGCTGGATGCGGTGGGCGCCAAGCGCGGTCTGCGCCATTACCGCAAGCGGCTGCAGGCGGCCGGTGTGGAAGTGCTGGCGGTGTTGCCCGGCGGCCTGCGCTGGCGCCGCAGCGGGCGCATGGATCTGCGCAACCATCGCAAGATTGCGGTGATCGACAACCAGGTGGGCTTTGTCGGCTCGCAGAATCTGGCCGAGGCCGGCTTCATCGAGGGGGTGCCCAATCGCGAGCTGGTCGCGCGCGTGCGCGGGCCGGTGGTCAATCATCTGGAAGCGGTGTTCGCCAGCGACTGGTTCACCGAAACCGGGCAGCGCCTGGACGTGTGGCCGGACGCACCGGTATGCGAGGCCAACATCGCCACGCAGTTGCTGCCCAGCGGGCCGGCGTATCCGTTCGAAAACGCGCGCGATGCGATCAACGCGGTGATCCATCTGGCGCGGCGCAAGGTGGTGCTGGTGACGCCGTATTTCGTTCCCGACGAAGCCTTGCTCAGCGCCTTGCGCATCGCCGCGGTGTCCGGCGTGGATGTGCAGCTGATCCTGTCGGAGAGCAACAACCAGATTCTGGCGGCATGGGCGCAGGAGGCGTACTTCGAAGAGCTGCTGCGCTGCGGGGTCAAGATCGCGCTGTATCGCCCGCACTTCCTGCATGCCAAGCACCTGAGCATGGATGAGGACATTGCACTGGTCGGCTCGATCAACCTGGATATCCGCTCGTTCGCGCTCAATGCCGAGATCGGCATGCTCTGTTACGACCAGGGCGTGGTGCAGCGGTTGCGTGCGATCGAGCAGGATTACCTGGCCAACGCACGCCAGCTGGAGCTGGAGCAATGGCGTACGCGCCCGGCCTGGCGCCGCAGTCGCGAGGGCATTGCGCGCCTGGCCGATGCGTTGATGTAGTGGCTGCGTGCGTGCGCGGTCCATGCGCGCGCAGTGCCAGTTGGAGCGTGATGGCTGCGGTGGCAGGTGACGTGGTGGGTACAAGCCTGGGCCAGCAAGGTCTGGCTGGATGCGAGCGTGCCCCGCGCTTGAACCGATACGTTGTGCCACCGTTCCGTTGGACGCACGCGGCAGGCCCCGTCTGTCTGCGCGGCACGGCGCTATCCCGGCCCTCTCGGCGGGCATGGCCGCTGTCATCGGTGCCGCGCGACGCATCGCCTACAATTGCCGGATGAATGAACTGCGTGATCCCGGCGATGCAGTGATCGCCATCGTTGGCGGTGGCGCATCCGGTGTGCTGGTGGCGCTGCAACTGTTGCGTCAGGCCGCGGCGCCGGTGCAGATCGTGCTGATCGAGCCGCACCCGATGCTGGGCGAGGGCGTGGCGTACTCCACCACGCGGCCGGAACATCTGCTCAATGTGCCCGCCGCGCGGATGAGTGCGTTGGTGGAGGCGCCGCAGGATTTCGTCGATTACCTGCGCGCGCACGGCTGCTGCCCGGAGCTGGAGGACGCGCAGCTGCCGCAGCACTTCGTCGGGCGTCGTCACTACGCGCCTTACCTGCGCGATCGCCTGCAGGCCGCGCGTGCGCAGGGGCCGGCGACGCTCACCGTGCACAGCGCCCGCGTACAGATGTTGCAATGCGATGCCGATGGCGCGCTGTTGCAGCTCGACGATGGACACACCCTGCAGGCCAGCAGCGTGGTGCTGGCGGTAGGCAACGCGTTACGGCCGTTGCCGCTGCGCGGGGCCACCGGCCTGTCGGCAACGCAGCGGGTGGAAGCCTGGGATACCGACGCGGTCGCCGCGTTGCCGCAGGACGCGGCGGTGTGCATCGTCGGCTCGGGACTGAGCATGGCCGACACGGTGGTGACGCTTGCCGCGCAGGCGCATCGCGGTTCGGTGCATGTGGTGTCGCGGCATGGGCTGCTGCCGTTGCCGCAGGCGCATTGCATTGCGGCGGACTTCGATCCGCAACCGTTGCTGGCGCTGTCGCTGCGTGCGCGGATGCGCAGCTTGCGGCAGTGCGCGCAGGTTGCGATGGCGCAAGGCCTGCCCTGGCAGAGCGTGATGGAGCGTGTGCGCCCGCTGAGCCAGGCCTTGTGGCAAACGCTGTCGATCGCCGACCAGCGCCGCTTCCTGCGCCACGTGGTGCGCTATTGGGACGTGCATCGTCATCGCATCGCCGTGCCGGTACATGCGCAGCTGCAGGCGATGCGCGCGCGCGGACAATTGCAGCTGCATCGCGCGCGTCTGGAGGTGGCGTTTCAGGCCGGCGCCTGCGTGCGGGTCAGTGCCGGCGCCAGTGCCGGGCATGCCCTGCAGCTGGATGTGCAGACGCTGGTCAACGCCACCGGCGTGGAAATGCGCGTGCAGGCGATGCGCAACCCGCTGCTGCAGCAGCTGCTGGGGCAGGGCATTGCGGTCGCCGGGCCGCATGGGATCGGGGTGGATACCGATGCCGATGGCTGTCTGATCGATGCCGATGGGCGCGCCAATCCGCGGTTGCGGGTGATCGGCAGCCTGCGGATCGGTTCGTTGTGGGAGAGCCTGGCGGTGCCGGAGCTGCGTGAGCAGGCAGCGGCGATTGCGCGGGATGTGTTGGGACTGCCGGGCTGCGGTTGATCGGCGTTGTTCCCTTCTCCCGCCGGGAGAAGGTGCCCCGCAGAGGCGGATGAGCGGACGAGCGCAGCCTCGCATTCCCAACCGCTTCATCGCAATCTCAGCCGCAGCGACGCCACAACCGGTAAAATGCGGCGGTGGATGTCTCTCATTTGCTCGATCATTTAAACCCCGCCCAGCGCGAGGCCGTTTCCGCGCCGCCGGGGCATTACCTCGTGCTGGCCGGCGCCGGCTCCGGCAAGACGCGCGTGCTGATCCATCGCATCGCCTGGCTCAACGAAGTCCAGGGCGTGCCCAACCACGGCATCTTCGCGGTGACCTTCACCAACAAGGCTGCCGGCGAAATGCGCCACCGCACCGACCTGCAGCTGCGCAACGGCAGCCGCGGGATGTGGATCGGCACCTTCCATGGGCTGGCGCATCGGCTGCTGCGGCTGCACTGGCAGGATGCGCGGCTGCCGGAAGGCTTCCAGGTCATGGACAGCGACGACCAGCTGCGGCTGGTCAAGCGCGTGGTGCAGGCGCTGGAGCTGGACGAGGGCAAGTATCCACCCAAGCAGATGAGCTGGTGGATCAACGAGCAGAAGGACGAAGGCCGCCGTCCGCAGCATATCCAGCCCGAGCCCAATGACGATTGGACCGAGGTGCGCCGGCAGGTGTACGCGGCCTACCAGGAACGTTGCGACCGCTCCGGCCTGCTGGATTTCGCCGAGTTGCTGCTGCGTGCGCACGAACTGCTGCGCGACACCCCGGCGTTGCTGGCGCATTACCGTGCGCGCTTCCGCGAGATTCTGGTCGACGAATTCCAGGACACCAATGCCATCCAGTACGCCTTCGTGCGCGTGCTGGCCGGCGAGGCCGGGCATGTGTTCGTGGTCGGCGATGACGACCAGGCCATCTATGGCTGGCGTGGTGCCAAGGTCGAGAACGTCCAGCGCTTCCTGAAGGATTTCCCCGGCGCGCAGACCGTGCGGCTGGAGCAGAACTACCGCTCCAGCGCCAATATCCTGGGCGCGGCCAATGCGGTGATCGCGCACAACCCGGACCGCATCGGCAAGCAGCTGTGGACCGATTCCGGCGACGGCGATCCGATCGATCTGTATGCGGCCTACAACGAGGTCGACGAGGCGCGTTATGTGGTCGAGCGCGCGCGGCAGTGGGTGCGCGACGGCGGCAGTTACGGCGAAGTGGCGGTGCTGTATCGCAGCAACGCGCAGTCGCGCGCGCTGGAAGAAGCGCTGATTTCCGAGCAGTTGCCGTATCGCGTGTATGGCGGCATGCGCTTTTTCGAGCGTGCCGAAATCAAGGATGCATTGGCCTACCTGCGCCTGCTCACCAACCGCAGCGACGATGCCGCGTTCGAGCGCGCGGTCAATACACCGACGCGTGGTATCGGCGATCGCACGCTGGATGAAGTGCGCCGGCTGGCACGCGCCAATGCGTTGTCGCTGTGGGAAGCGGCGATGCTGTCCACGCAGGAAAACACCCTGGCCGCCCGCGCCCGCAATGCGTTGGCCACGTTCCTGAGCCTGGTCGGCCAGCTGCATGCCGAAACCGGGCAGATGGAACTGGCCGAACGCATCGACCATGTGCTGATGCGCTCCGGGCTGCGCGAGCATTGGGCCAAGGAAAGCCGCAGCGGGCTGGATTCGGAATCGCGTACCGAGAACCTGGACGAACTGGTGTCGGTGGCCTCGCGCTTCACCCGCCCGGACGATGAAGACAGTCAGGGCATGACCGAGCTGGTCGCCTTCCTGGCCTATGCCTCGCTGGAAGCCGGCGAAGGCCAGGCCCAGGCTGGCGAAGAAGGCGTGCAGCTGATGACGCTGCATTCGGCCAAGGGCCTGGAATTCCCCATCGTGTTTCTGGTCGGCCTGGAAGATGGCCTGTTTCCGAGCGCACGCTCGCTGGAAGAAAGCGGGCGGCTGGAAGAAGAGCGGCGCCTGGCCTATGTGGGCATCACCCGCGCGCGCCAGAAGCTGGTGCTGTGCTACGCCGAATCGCGGCGCATCCACGGCCAGGACAACTACAACGTGCCCTCGCGCTTCCTGCGCGAAATTCCACGCGATCTGTTGCACGAGGTACGCCCGAAAGTGCAGGTCTCGCGCACCGCCTCGCTGGGCGCTAGCCGCGGCGGACCGGTACATGGCGTGGTCGAAGCCGCACCGATCAAGCTCGGTGCCAATGTCGAGCATCCCAAGTTCGGCGGCGGCGTGGTGGTGGACTACGAAGGCGCCGGCGCGCATGCGCGGGTGCAGGTGCAGTTCGACGACGTCGGCGCCAAGTGGCTGGTAATGGCATACGCGAATCTGACGGTGGTTTAAGCGGGCAATCGCACTGCATCGCGGGGTGTGCTCGGCAGACGGCAGCCGCGTCCCGATCCGGACGGGACAGTGCGATCGTCCTGAAGGCACTGCCGGCAGCATTGGTGCATCGCCCGATGCATTCACCGCGGCATCGGTGACACCCTTGCATTCGAATCGAACGCACACAGACCCACGGCCCGATGCGCACCGAAAAACACAAGATGCTGGCAGGCGAGCTCTACAACGCTGCCGATGACGAGCTGCAGGCCGACCAGGCGGCCGCCGCCGACTGGATGGTGCGCTACAACGCCAGCACTGCGCAGCCGTCCGCCCAACGGCACGCGCTGCTGGTCGAGCGATTGGCCGAGGTGGGCGCAGGCGCGATGATCCGCCCGCCGTTTCATTGCGACTACGGCTACAACATCCGTCTGGGCGCGGACGTGTTCCTCAACTTCAACTGCGTGATCCTGGATGTCTGCGAGGTCAGCATCGGCGACGGCACGCAGGTGGGCCCTGCAGTGCAGTTCTATGCCGCCGACCATCCGCGCGACGCGGCAGGACGCGCCAGCGGGCTGGAGTTCGGGCGACCGATCCGCATCGGGCGCAATGTGTGGATCGGTGGCGGCGCGATCATCCTGCCGGGCGTGCGCATCGGCGACGACGCGGTGATCGGCGCCGGTGCGGTGGTCACCCGCGATGTGCCGGCCGGCGCGACTGCGCTGGGCAATCCGGCGCGCGTACGCGCAAGCCGCGACGCTGCCGATGCAGCGCCAACCGATTGAGTATTGCAGCAACCCGCGTGGCGGCATTGATGCGGATCAAGGCGTGTGCCACAGCGGACTGTCAGGCTGATTCCACCGGCAGCCAGGCCGGTCATCCAAGGAGGTCACCATGTACAAACGTATCCTGATCGCCATCGATGCGTCCGAGTTGTCGCATCGCGGGTTGTTCCAAGGCCTGGAGTTGGCCAAGGCCACCGGTGCCAAGGTGGATATCGTCACCGTGTCCGAGCCGTGGGCGATGGGCATGTACGACGCGATGGGCTGGAGCGTGGGCTACGAGGCAAGCCCGGAGTACCGCACCGAGCGGGAAGCGGCCGCAGAGAAGATCCTGCGCCCGGCGCTGGAGCTGGCGGCCGCGGCCAATATCAAGGCCACTTCGCGTCACGTACTGGACCGCTTCGCCGCCGAAGGCATCGTGCAGACTGCCAAGGAGTGCAGCAGCGATCTGATCATCATGACCTCGCATGGCCGCCGCGGCATGCGCCGCATGCTGCTCGGCAGCCAGACGGTGGAAGTGCTCACGCACAGCTCGATTCCGGTGCTGGTGGTCCGCTGATCGCCGGATGTCCTGCTGCGCAGGACCACCTGCAACGTATCGCGCGCTCAAGTCGCATGTTCTCTTGGTAGCACGTTCTTGTGTAGGAGCGCGCCCGAGCGCGACGAAGCGTTACCGGCAATACCCCATCGCGCGCAGGCACGCTCCTACGCCGAACGCGGATCAGCGTTCCACCGGCTCCGGCCGAGCGGCAACGCGGCGTCTGGCTTGTGCAAGACGCCGCAACGCTTCGGCGTGCAACAAGGGTGCGGGCTGCACCGGCGGCATGCCGGCACGCCCCGGCGCGTCATCCCGGCGCGTGTGCTGGCTCAGCTCGCGCATGACGCGGCATAGCGGCATGTAGTGCCCGCGGCGCGGCGAATGCGACCGACGTGGCAGCCCGCATCTCGATGGCTGCCTGACTCGGGCCCCCTGACGCGCGTTTGCCAGGGACGGCACAGGCGAGCGACCGTTCGGTTTTGAAACGCCTGCCCGGTTACCAATGCGGGATACTCGCACGCAGGCGAGATGGACGGGGATGTCCGAGCTTCCGATCAACGAGTTGTTGCAGGCCTGGCAGCGCGACGAACCCGGCGCGGGCGATGCATTGGCGCGGCAGGTGTACACGGTATGGCGCGAAACCGCGTTTCGCGCGCGGGCTTGCAGGCGACCGAGCTGGTACATGAGGCGTGGATGCGGCTGGAGCAGGGCCAGCAGGCGTTTCGCTCGCGCGCCGCGCCGGCCAAGGCGCTCCCCCGCAACTTCCAGCGCAGAAAACCACGACGTCGGTTGCGCAACGCTGAGATGAAGTGTCGGGTTGGCCGAGTGCCGCCGGCCGATAGCTGCCGCAGGGCGACAGCACAGGTAATCCCTGTCGTCCTGCGGCGGCGTACCGAAACCGGCGGGGCCATCTCGCCCGGCATCAGCCACACAAGGCTGACGTCACCGAAACCGGCGCCCGAAGACCCGCCGGGCTGACGCTCTAAGATTCCCGATTCCCGGATCACCAGCTATACAGCTTCCAATACACCTTGTTGACCTTGTCCTTCTCCGCATCGGTATGCCCGTCGTGATCGCGGTCGTACAGGAAGTAGGGCGCCCCGCGTGCAGGCGTCACCCGCACCATTTCCAGTTGGCCGTTGACGCGGTACTCGTCGACCTTGTCGCCGTTGCCCATGGTCTTGCTGGTGACATCCGCACCGGCCGGCACATCGCCGACCGCACCGCTGGTGGCGCAGCCGCCGAGCAGCAGTAACGGCAGCAGCAAAAGACTCGCTCTGATCATCGTCGTCATCCGTTCTAGGTCGTCGGCCAGTATGCGCCGGCAAGGTGTGGCGTGAGCGTGCAGCGTAGAATTGGCGTATGAGCAGATTAGTCCTGATCGACGGGTCCAGTTACCTGTACCGCGCGTTCCACGCGCTTCCGCCGCTGACCAATGCCCAGGGCGAGCCCACCGGCGCCTTGTTCGGCGTGGTCAACATGCTGCGCGCCACCTTGAAGGAGCGTCCGGCCTATGTCGCGTTCGTGGTGGATGCGCCGGGCAAGACCTTCCGTGATGACTTGTATGCCGACTACAAGGCCAATCGCCCGTCGATGCCCGACGACCTGCGCGCGCAGGTGCAGCCGATGTGCGACATCGTGCATGCGCTGGGCATCGACATCCTGCGCATCGATGGTGTGGAAGCCGACGATGTGATCGGCACGCTGGCCCTGCAGGGCGCCGCCGATGGCCTGAGCGTGACCATCTCCACCGGCGACAAGGACTTCGCCCAGCTGGTGCGTCCGGGCATCGAACTGGTCAACACCATGAGCGGCAGCCGCATGGATTCGGACGCGGCAGTGATCGCCAAGTTCGGCGTGCGCCCCGACCAGATCGTCGACCTGCTGGCGCTGATGGGCGACACCGTGGACAACGTGCCGGGCGTGGAGAAGTGCGGCCCCAAGACTGCCGCCAAATGGCTGGCCGAGTACGACTCGCTCGATGGGGTGATCGCCAACGCCGACAGGATCAAGGGCAAGATCGGCGAGAACCTGCGCGCCGCGCTGCCGCGGCTGCCGCTCAACCGCGCGCTGGTCACCATCAAGACCGACGTGACCCTGGCCAGCGGCCCACGCGCGCTGGACCTGCGCGAGCCCAACGCCGAAACGCTGGCGGTGCTGTACGCCCGCTACGGCTTCACCCAGGCGCTGCGCGAACTCGGCGGCGCCGCTGCCCAGGCCGGCTTGCTGCCCGAGCCGATGGCGCTCGGCGCCGCCGCAGCCAGCGCCCGCACCGAACCCGGCCGCGCGCGCGGTACCGGCTTCGTGTCCGGCCCGGTCAGCGCCCCGGTGGAAGTGGACCCGGCGCTGTCGGCACCCGGCCAGTACGACACCATCCTTACCCAGGAACAGCTCGACAGCTGGATCGCGCGCCTGCGCGCCGCCGGCCAGTTCGCCTTCGATACCGAAACCGACAGCCTGGATCCGCTGCAGGCCGACCTGATCGGCCTGAGTGTGGCCGATCAGGTCGGCCAGGCGGCGTATCTGCCGTTCGGCCACAACTTTCCCGGCGCCCCGGCCCAGCTCGACCGCGCCCAGGCGCTGGCCCAGCTGGCACCGCTGCTCACCGACCCGGCGGTGCGCAAGCTCGGCCAGCACGGCAAATACGACCTGCACGTGATGCGCCGCCACGGCATCGCCCTGGCCGGCTACAGCGACGACACCCTGCTGGAGAGCTTCGTGCTCAACTCCGGCAGCGCCCGCCACGACATGGACAGCCTGGCCAAGCGCTACCTGGGCTACGACACGGTCAAGTACGAGGACGTCTGCGGCAAGGGCGCCAAGCAGATCCCGTTCGCCCAGATCAGCCTGGAGGACGCCACCCGCTACGCCGCCGAAGACGCCGACATCACCCTGCGCCTGCACCACGTGCTCGGCCCCAAGCTGGCCGCAGAACCCGGCCTGGAGCAGGTCTACCGCGACATCGAGATGCCGCTGGTGGAAGTGCTGGCACGCATCGAAGCCAACGGCGTGTGCGTGGACGCGGCCGAACTGCGCCGGCAGAGCGCGGACCTGTCCAAGCGCATGCTCGCCGCCCAGCAGAAAGCCACCGAGCTGGCCGGGCGCACCTTCAACCTGGATTCGCCCAAGCAGCTGCAGGCGCTGCTGTTCGACGAGCTCAAGCTCCCCGCCGTGGTCAAGACGCCCAAGGGCCAGCCCTCGACCAACGAAGAGGCGCTGGAAGCCATCGCCGACCAGCACGAGCTGCCGCGGGTGATCCTGGAATATCGCGGCCTGACTAAGCTGCGCAGCACCTACACCGACAAGCTGCCGGAGATGATCCACCCGCAGTCCGGGCGCGTGCACACCAGCTACCACCAGGCCGGCGCCGCCACCGGGCGGCTGTCCTCGTCCGATCCCAACCTGCAGAACATCCCGATCCGCACCGAAGACGGCCGCCGCATCCGCCGCGCCTTCGTCGCTCCGGCCGGGCGCAAGCTGATCGCCTGCGACTACTCGCAGATCGAGCTGCGCATCATGGCGCACCTGTCCGGCGACCCCGGCCTGGTCGGCGCGTTCGAGTCCGGCGCCGACGTGCACCGCGCCACCGCCGCCGAGGTGTTCGGCCGCACCATCGACACCGTCAGCGGGGACGAGCGCCGCGCCGCCAAGGCGATCAACTTCGGCCTGATGTACGGCATGAGCGCCTTCGGCCTTGCCCGCCAGCTCGGCATCGGCCGTGGCGAGGCGCAGGACTACATCGCGCTGTACTTCAGCCGTTACCCGGGCGTACGCGACTTCATGGAAACCACCCGCCAGCAGGCGCGCGACAAGGGCTACGTGGAGACGGTGTTCGGCCGCCGGCTGTATCTGGACTTCATCAACGCCGGCAGCCAGGGCCAGCGCGCCGGCGCCGAGCGTGCCGCCATCAACGCACCGATGCAGGGCACCGCGGCCGACATCATCAAGCGCGCCATGGTCAGCGTGGACGGATGGATCACCGACCACGCCGAGCGTGCGCTGATGATCCTGCAGGTGCACGACGAACTGGTGTTCGAAGCCGAGACCGATTTCGTCGATACGCTGCTGAGCGAAGTGACCAGGCGCATGTCCGCCGCTGCCGAATTACACGTGCCGCTGGTGGTCGATTCTGGCGTTGGCGATAACTGGGATGAGGCGCACTGACGCAGCAGATAAGGCTGATACGCTGAATGCGTAGACCAGACATAATACGAATCGAGCCTGCGCCGGTGGAATGAATAACCGCTAAATTCTACATCTTTTTAACACTTATCTTCACGATCCATCAATGTAGAAAATGGTGTTATATGCCTCGACGGGCGCAACGCCTGTCGTCAGATCTCTCCCATCCCCTGGAGCAGATCTCGGAGCGGAAACTACTCCCCAAGTTTCCGTTTCCCTGGCCCCGCCGACCTCCCCCTGGTCTGCGGGGCTTTTTTCTGGCCTCGCGTTAGTTTGCCCTGCAACATAGACCGGTTCATCGCATTGCATGGTTCGCCGGTGGCATTGGCAATCACAAATTTAAATAGGCCGAATTATCTCAATCAATCGACACAGCGTTTCATTGGCGCTGTCTTTTTAATCGACGGATTTAGCCTAGCCAGTCGCGCGGGACCAGATAGTCCATCAACCGTGCCTCGGCGCTGCCGGGTTCCGGTGTAAAGCCGTATTCCCAGCGCACCTGCGGGGGCAGGCTCATCAGGATGCTTTCGGCACGCCCGCCGCTTTGCAGGCCGAACAGCGTGCCACGGTCGTAGACCAAGTTGAACTCCACGTAGCGGCCACGGCGGTAGAGCTGGAACTGGCGTTCGCGTTCGCCGTAGGGCGTGTCCTTGCGGCGCTCGACGATCGGCAGGTAGGCATCCAGGAAGCCGTCGCCGACCGCGCGCTGGTAGGCGAAGTCGCGTTCGAAATCCTGACCCAGGTCGTCGAAGAACAGCCCGCCCACGCCACGGGTCTCGTTGCGGTGACGCAGAAAGAAGTACTCGTCGCACCAGCGCTTGTGCGCGGCATAGCGTTCCTCGCCGAACGGCGCGCACAGGGCCTGCGCGGTGCGGTGCCAGTGCAGCACGTCCTCGTCGACCGGATAGAACGGAGTGAGATCGAAGCCGCCACCGAACCAGGCCGCCACCACTTCGCCATCGCGCTCGGCGCGGAAGTAGCGCACATTGGCGTGGGTGGTGGGGGCATGCGGATTGTGCGGATGGAACACCAGCGACACGCCGCAGGCGCGCCACGTCGCCCCGGCCAGCTCGGGCCGATGCGCACTGGCCGAAGGCGGCAGGCGCGAGCCGGACACATCGGAAAATCCGATGCCGGCCTGCTCGAACACCGCGCCATTGCGCAGGATGCGGGTGCGTCCGCCTCCGCCTTCCTCGCGTTGCCATAGGTCTTCGGCAAAACGCGCGCTGCCATCGCTGGCTTCCACGGCAGCGCAGATACGGTCCTGCAGGCCGGTCAAATAATCGCGTACACGGTCGAATTCGTTCATGCCGCGATTCTAAGCGGTGTGCCGCGCTTCTTGCAGTCGGGCAAGCGCGCCCGTTTGTCGCAGGGCGAGGCGCTGCGGCGTGTAGGCATCGGGTGCTTGGCCAGCCAGGCTTTGCCGGGTCGTCCCACGCCAGGATTCATATGCGGGGTGTTGTCTAGCTGGGACCGGGCGGTGTGGGCGAGGCAGAAGAAGCAGAAGCAGAAGCGAAAGCAGGGCATGCGATCGGCGGTCTGGCTGCAGGGCCCTTGCCCGCCCACCCTCGCGGGACACGCCGCAAGTACGTCCGTTTAGGCTCTTACGCGGCATCCATGCCGCGTAAGGTCCCGCGACGGTGAGCGGACCAGGACCACCGGAGATGGTTGGTGTGCAGGTTGCAAGCAGAGCATAACCTGCGTTGTCGTAACAGCGTGCCCAATCAGTTTCCCAAGACGAGCCGAGCAATCAGCAGGCTTTCAATGAAGCAACCTCAAAACGTCCTGGTGCGGGGACCTTACCGGTCCCGGAAGTGGTGAGGGCATCGCGCCCTCGACTCACCGAGCTTGTGATTCAGGCCCGTGCCGTGTCTAACCGTCGCCACGGCTCGAAGTCTCTGTTCCCTCATGCGTTGCGCCCGCGCGCGGTGGCAAATTCGGCGCGCACCGCAGGCGTGCACAACCGCCATGCCAGCCCCGCGTGGAGACAGCCGATTGCCACTACGCCCAGGCCTGTCAACAGCAACGCCGCCTGGCGTGTTGCCTGCAGGCGTGCCTGCAGCTGCGGCCACTCGGGGCTGTGCAGGACATCTGCAGGCAGCATCGCCTGCACACCCTCGAACACCGGCCCGATCAACGCCAGGCCGCCGACATTGAGCAGCCCGGTCACCAGCAACACCACTACGAACCCGACCCGCGCCCACTCGCGTCGCTGCAGCAAGGCCCAGCTCAACCATGCGAAGGCCACCGACAGCACCACGCCTATGACCGACAATGACACGGCATGATCGATCAGCCACTGCAACGAGGCGGGCAGGGTGATCCCTTCGGGCAGGCCCAGCGTCGCCGCGTCGGGCATCAGCGCGATCATCGCG
Organism: Xanthomonas arboricola pv. populi; assembly: GCF_002939945.1. GTDB lineage: Bacteria > Pseudomonadota > Gammaproteobacteria > Xanthomonadales > Xanthomonadaceae > Xanthomonas > Xanthomonas arboricola_A. Next base: position 97,113 of record NZ_MDEB01000006.1, read on the forward strand.
ATCTGCAACAGGTTGGACATCGCACTGACGACGCCCAGCAACAAGGACACCCACGCCAACGGCGTGACGAAGCCGCCGCGTGGCCGGGAGGCCGGTGCCGGCGTGCTCATTGCAGCGAGGCGATATGGGCGGCCACGGCGGCCTGGCCCGGAGGATCCAGCGCTGGCTGCAGTTGCGCGTACCAACCCGGCAGCGCGTCGGCAGGCAGGCACTGGCGCAACAGCGGTGTGCTGCGTTCCAGGAAGGCGTCGAGGAAGGGCAGCCCGCGCACGTAGAGGAAATGGCTGTCGGTGATCGACATTCCGGCGTAGGCCTCGCGCAACCAGTCCAGGTGCGGCAACGCGTGCGCGCCGTGCCCGGCGCGGGTCAGCGCGGTGAGGAAGCTGGTGCGTGCCGTGGCTGGCGAAGTGGAGCGCTCCTGCGCGTTCAAATCGTCGAAGGTCAGCAACCACTGCTCGCCACGATCGATCTCGTTGCACATCACCGAGGTGGTCGCCAACTGCAGTGCGTTGTGCGCGGTGGGCTCCAGCTCGTACAGCGCCAGCCAGTGCGGATACGCCTCGCGATAGCGGTCCAACGCGCTCAACGCCAGCGCGCACAGGCGTTGCGCGTCGGCACCCAGGTGCAACTGCGCCTGCGCAGCGTTGTAGGCACCCAGCTGATCGCCGCGCCGGAACAGGGTCAGTGCGGGTTGCAGCGCCGGGTCGATCTCGACGTCGGTATCTGTGTCATCGGCTGCCGCTGCCGGCGCTGCGGTCGGTTCGGCTCGGGGCGTCTTCGCCACCGGGGTCTTGCGTCCAAACAAACGGTCCCACAGGCCCATCGCGATTACCTTCTGCGCGCCGCGAATTGGAAACCGCTGCGGTGCCGGCGGCGCTCCGGTCGGGCGGCGGGCCGGCAGAGGGGAGCGCAATGCGCCAGCGATCTGCCGATCCTGCGCCAAGCTTAGGGCCAGTTGCGTACGTGCAGGTGAGCGCCGGGCGTGTTGGCGCGCGGCGATGCGTAACGCAGTAGCGCACCACGTGTGCGACGTGGCTGACCTGGTGCTTGCTGCAGCATCCGGATGCTGCCGCTGGAAGACATGTCATCGAGCGGGCGATGCACCACGCATCGCCCGCTCGCAGCGGCATGGCTTACGGCTTCACCTGCTCATTGAACAGCTTGAGAATGCGCTTGTATTCGTCCAGCCACGAATCGGCACGCGTAAAGCCATGGCGTTCCAGCGGATACGGCGCCACCTGCCAGTTGTCCTTGTGCAGCTCCATCAACTTCTGGGTCATGTCGACCGAGTCCTTGAAGAACACGTTGTCGTCGATCATGCCGTGCGCGATCAGCAGATGGTCGCGCAGTCCGTCGGCGTAGTTGATCGGCGATGAGGTCTTGTACGCGTCGGGGTCGAGTTCGGGCGTGTTGAGGATGTTGGAGGTGTACTCGTGGTTGTACTGCATCCAGTCGCCGACCGGACGCAGCGCCGCGCCGGCCTTGAAGGTGCCGGGGCTGCGGAACAGCGCCATATAGGTCATGAAGCCGCCGTACGAGCCGCCGTAGATGCCGGCACGCGCGCGGTCGCCCTGCTTGTGCGTCACCAGCCAGTCCAGCCCGTCAAGATAGTCTTCCAGCTCCGGGTGGCCCATGTTGCGGTAGATCGCGGTGCGCCAGCCGCGGCCGTAGCCTTCCGAGGCGCGGTAGTCCAGGTCCAGCACGATGTAGCCCTGCTGCACCAGCAGGTTGTGGAACATCTGCTCGCGGAAATACGGCGTGTAGCGCTGCGAGACGTTCTGCAGATAGCCGGCGCCATGCACGAACATCACGATCGGATACTGCTTGCCGGGTTCGGGGTGTTGCGGCCCGTAGTACTTGCCCCAGACCGTGCCGGCGCCATGCCGGGACGGTACCTGCACGTACTGCGGCGCGATCCACGGCTGCGCCTTGAAGGCGGGCGTGCGGGTGTCGGTCAGCACCGTCGCCTGGCCGCCCGCGGCCGGCACCACCGCCAGCTGCGGTGGCAGGTAGCTGCCGGAATAGCGCACCAGCAATTGCTGCCCGTTCGGCGACAGACGGAAGCCTTCCACGCCATTCAAGGCAGTGACTTCGGTGAGCTGGTCGCTGCGCAGATCCAGCTTGCACACCTCGTAATCGCCCGGCCATTGTTGATTGCACAGAAAGAACATGCTGCTGCCGTCGGCGCTGGGTACCGGCATCGACACTTCCCACTTGCCGCGCGTGCGCTGGCGCGGCTTGCCGTTGCCTTCCACGGTGTACAGCTGCGAATAGCCGGATTCTTCCGACAGCAGCCACAGCGTGCGGTTGTCGGGCAGCCAGCCGAAATCGTTGAAGTCCCAGTTGATCCAGGCGCTGTCGCTCAGGCGATGCCGCGGCTGCAACGTGGCCTCGGCCAGGTCCACGCTGGCGATCCAGCGGTCCTTGTTGTCCACCGCGCGAATCTCCACCGCCACATTGCGCCCGTCATCGCTCCAATGCACCGCCGGCCCGCTGCCGTCGCCATCGCTTTCCACACGCACGGCGCGGTTGCCCTTGAGCGTCTCTTTCTTGGCGGCCTTGCGCAGCGCGGCCAGCGGGTCGGTGGCAATGCCCGGCAGCGTGTCGAACGACAGCGGTCTTGCCGTGCCGGCGCTGACATCCACCAGCCACAGCGCATGCGCCACCGGTGCATTGCGACCGACGCGGGTGCGCACTTCCTGGAATTCTTCGTAACCGGATTCGGTCACGTACTTGGGCATCTTGCCGGCCTGGCCCGCTTCGGCACGCTTGGCCTGGGTGACCACCAGCAGATGGCGGCCGTCCGGCGACAACGCGCTGTCGACGATCTCCACCTCATCGCCCAGATACACCGGTGCCGCCGCACGCGTGGCATCGGCGCGACGCCAGGTGTCTTCCTGCGTGCGTAACGCATCGCGCTGCTCACGATCGCGCCGCAGCGTGGCCAGCGTGGCCAGTTGCTGCTCGCGCAACACGTCGGCCTTGGGCGCAGCGTTGGGATCGCGCTCGGCCTTGACCACCGCCACCTGCGCGGTGCCGGCGTCGGCGCGCCAGTGGTACCAGTTGTTGCCCGCGCGCCAGATCGCGCCGCCATCGCTGGCAAATTGCGGCCGCGACTCGACCTCGTTGCTGCGGGTCAGCTGGGTCAGCGCGCCGGAGCGCAGGTCGCGCAGGAAGATGTCGCCATTGCGCGCGAACAGCATGCGCTGGCGGGTCGCGTCGTAGCTCGGGTTATCCGCATCCAGGCCGGCGCGTGCGTTGTCGGCCACGCGTTCGGCGCTGCCGCCGCCGGCGCCCTGACGATAGGTGTCGCGCACCGGGGAACCAGCGCGCTTGAGCAGGTATTGCACCTGTTTGCCGTCCCACTGCCACCAGGCCTGATCCACCGACGGCCCGATCCAGTCCGGATCGGCCATCACCTGTTCGATGGTGAGCGGTGCGACGGACTGCGCGTGCGCAGTGACAGCCAGCAACAACAAGGACAGCGGCAACAATCTGGGCATCGGTGACAACTGGACGCAACGAGGAGCGGACAAGCCTAGCAGCTCGCTTCCACCGGGGGCTTGGGCCACAGGTCACGGACGCGGTGGCGGCGAGTGCGTCATCGAAGAGGCAAGGCATTCGCGGCTGGCGGACGCGACCAGATGCGGTGCGCGCATGTTGGCCGATGTCAGCGCATCCGCTCGATGCACTCCACGCCGCGCACCGCGCCAGCGACGACGTGCAGTCTGCTTCACGCACGCCTTCGCCCGAGGTTCCGAACCGCGGCCAGCGCCGCGCAGCCGGAAACCTCCCGACTTGCCAGCAGGGCAGGTGGCGGCCAAGCTAGCGCGCTTTGCGATTGTCGGTTCCCATGTCCAGCCTGCCTGTTCCTGCCGTTTCCCACCCGATGGCCGTCGGCGCGCCTGGCCGGCCGCTGGCCTGGCGCGCGGGGCGGCCGGTCGATCTGGCCACCTTCATCGCGCACGTGCATGGCCTGGCGCAGCAGCTGCCGGACGGTCGCCACGCGGTGAACCTGTGCGAAGACCGCTATCGCTTCATGGTCGCGTTCTATGCGTGCGCGCTGCGCGGGCAGGTGTCGCTGCTGCCGTCCTCGCGCGCACCGGCCGTGGTCGGCGAAGTGCAGTCGCGGCATGCCGATGCTTACTGCCTGGGCGATCTTGCGCTGGAGCTGGCACCGCCGCGCTACTGGCAGCTGCCGGCCGAGTTGCCGCAGGCCGCAGGCCCGATCCCGCAGCTGGCCGACGACGCCCTTGTGGCCATCGGCTTCACCTCCGGCAGCACCGGCAGCCCGCAACCCAACCCCAAGACCTGGGGCAGCTTCCTGACCAGCACGCGTCAGGATCTGGTCGCGCTGGAGAGCCTGTGGGCGCACACCGATGCGGTGCCGCACGTGGTCGCCACGGTGCCGCCGCAGCACATGTACGGCATGGAATTGTCGGTCCTGCTGCCGATGGTGACGGAGCTTGCGGTGCATGCGGGCCGCCCGTTCTTCCCGGACGATGTGGCGCGCGCGCTGGCCGATATTCCTGCCCCGCGCGTGCTGGTGACCACGCCGGTGCATCTGCGCGCGTTGGTGGAATCGGGCGTGGCGTTGCCGCCGCTGGTCGGCATCGTGTCGGCTACTGCGCCGTTGGCGCAGGACGTGGCGGCTGCCGCCGAGGCGCGGTTTGGCGGACAGGTGCGCGAGATGTTCGGTTCCACCGAAACCTGCGTGTTCGCCGTGCGCCGCACCGCATTGGAGGCGGCGTGGACACCGCTGCCCGGTGTCCGCCTGGAAACGCAGGCGGCAGGCACCTTGGTGCACGCGCCGCATCTGGCCACGCCGGTCCTGTTGGCCGACATGATGGACGTGGCCGCCGACGGCCGTTTCCAGGTGCGCGGCCGACAGGCCGATCTGCTGGAAATCGCCGGCAAACGCGCCTCGCTGGCCGATCTGACCCGTCGCCTGCTGGCCATCCCCGGCGTCGTCGACGGTACCATCGTGCAGCTCGCACCCGACCCCGGTCAGGCGGTCGGCCGCATCGCCGCACTGGTGGTCGCCCCGACCCTGGACGAGGCGCAGATCCTCGCCGCCCTGCGCGTCAGCGTCGACCCGGTGTTCCTGCCGCGCCGCCTGCGCAAACTCGCCGCCCTGCCACGCAACGAAACCGGCAAGCTGCCACGCGATGTAGTGCTGGGTTTGCTCAACGGCTGAGCGCAGGTCTCGCCACGCAGCATTGTTGCCGCGTGGCTGCAGCGGGCATCAGCACTGACGCCCGCAGTCGCTCACCCATGCACCCCGTCGATCTCCACCGCCAGTTCGTCGCGGCAGATCACCGCGTGCAGCAGCAGACGCGGCACCGCATCGCCGAAGCGGGCGTCCAGCGCCTGCGCGACCCTGGGAAGGTCGTCCTGCTCGCGCACGTAGACCTTCAGGCGGGTGCCGGCGCCGAACTGCGCGGGCAGGGCGGGGGCGTGCTGGCGTGCGGCGCCGAGCAGGGCATCGAAGTTGGCGAAGGTCTCTTCCAGCTGCGCCAGCAACTGGCCGGTGTGCATCGAGGCATGCCCGACCACGGCGGCGGTGCCCGACAACAGCAGCGGCATGTCGCTGCCGGCCGGCGGCAGCATGGCACGCGCGAAACTCGGCGGCTGCGGGCCGTATTGGCGCGGGTAGTTGTAGGCGCTGACCTGGCGTGGATTCTCCAGCGGGGTGCCGGCGTCGCTGGCGGCCAGCCAGTAGATCTGGATGACGCGTTCGGCATCGCAGCGTCCCACCGCCGTGGCGGCTGGCAGCTGCGCAGTGTCGAAGGCGCCCAGCCCGCGCGCACGACCCACGCAGAATTGCCGGTAGCGTTCGCGGTCGCCACTGCCCAGGGTGATGGCGTCCAGATAGTTCCAGATACGCAGCAGGCGCGGAGTCTGGCTGCCGGTGACGAAGGCGGTGATCTCCGCATAGGCCTTGGCGGCGGCGTCTTCGATATTGACATCCTGCTCGTCGATTTCGATCACGCCGAACTGCAGGCGGCCGTCGCTGGCCCAGGCGATGTTGCCGTCGCGGCCGCTGTGCACCGCTGCATCGCTGCGCCACACTTCCAGCACGTTGGCTTGATAAGGCTGCAGCGGCACGCGCAGGTAGCGTGGGTCGTCCAGGCGCGGCGCCGCAGTGCCGAAGCCGAACACGGCCAGCACCTGCGGGTCGGCCAGCAATGCGGACGGGTCGGTCTGATCGACATAGTCGACCTGCAGGCGGGGATGGCGCACGCTGTGCGTGGTCTGGGCCTGGGAAGCGGTCATCGGGTGTCTCGTCGTTGCGTGTCGCGTTGCAGGGTGTCGCCGTCGAAGCCGAGCGTGGCCTGACGTCGGCGCTGGCGCCAGGACTGCCAGGCGCGCGGCATCATCGACAAGGTGGTCAATGCATAGATGGCGCGGAACGCGCGCAGGCGCAGGCGTACCTTGGGGCTGTCGAACACATCGCCGGCCAGCATCGCCACCACCGCTTCTTCGATCTGCCAGGTGTTCCGCGGTTGCGCGAACAGGGCGCGCATCGTCGGCGAGGTGAAGCGGTAGATGAACCACTTGAACTCGTCCACGCCGCGCTTGAGTTCGCGCTGCAAGGCGCGCTGCAGTTTCGCCTCGTGCTGCGGCATGCGCAGGGCCTGGTCCACCATCGCCGCACCGCGCTCGGCGCTGTGCATGGCCAGGAACACGCCCGACGAAAACATCGGATCGACGAAGGTGTAGGCATCGCCCAGCATCAACCAGCGCGGGCCGGACATGCGCGTGCATTCGTAGGCGTAGTTGCCAGTGGCATGCACCGGAGCCACGCGTTCGGCGCCGAGCATGCGCGCGTTGAGCTCGGCGTTGAGCGCGAGCGTGCGCATGAAAAAGCCTTCGCTGTCGCCTTTGCGGCTCTTCATGTATTCCGGATAGCAGACCGCGCCCACGCTCATGATGTCGTCCGGCAACGGGATCAGCCACATCCAGCCATGCGCGTGGCGGTAGATGCTGATGTTGCCGGCATCCTCGCCCGGCCGGCGCGCCACGCCGCGAAAATGGCTGAACAGCGCGGCCGATTGATGTCTGGCATTGGCGCGCTTGAGCTTGAAGCGGTTGCCCAGGAAGGTGTCGCGGCCGCTGGCGTCGAGCAGATAGCGCGGGCGGAACTGCTGCACCCCCGCCACGCCTTGTGCCTGCAGCACCGGCTGCTGCCCGTCGAACTCCACCGCTTCGACCTTGACCTGATCGCGCGCATCCACGCCCACCGCCCGCGCGCGCGCGAACAGCACATGGTCGAACTGCGCACGCGGCACCTGGAAGGCGAAATCGGCCTTGACGCCCAGTGCATGCGAAAAACGGAAGGTGTTGTAGCCGCCGCTGTCGTTGGGAAAGTCCGCGCCGCGCTTTAGCACGCCGATGCCGCGCACGTCTTCCAACACGCCCAGGCGTTCGAGAATCGGCATGTTCATCGGCAGCAGCGACTCGCCGATATGGAAGCGCGGATGCTGCGCCTTCTCCAGCAAGGTCACCTGCCAGCCCTGCTGGGCCAGCACGATGGCGGCCGCGCAGCCTGCCGGCCCGCCGCCGATGATCAGGACATCCGGGCACTCGGGTCCGGGAGCCGGCCCGGCTGCCGGCTTGGCGGTCGGGGTCGGGCCAACAGCGGTGGAAGTCATCCTGGAACGAACCTGCAGCGGGCGAGCGTCATGCAGTCATGATAGCCTGACCGGCGGCCCGGACAGGTATGCCGGCCGCCGAATCGCTGCTGCAGAACGATCGACACCATCGACAATGCGGCCGCAAGGCCGGCCTGGCGAGTGCTCGGAATCGGCCGGCACGGCAACGTACACTGTCTGTGGTTCCGCAACATCGCCCATGCCGACCCGACGGTTGCCTGCGACGCTGTGGTGGTTGTTTTGTAATTTCGCTGCGAATCTGTCGCCCGACCCTCACCTGGAAGCTCTCTGGATGTCCTCGCAAACCGCTGCCGAACGTGAACTGGCCGAACTCCTGGTCGAAAGCCTGAACCTGGAAGACGTCCAGCCCGCCGACATCGACCCGGAGGCGCCGTTGTTCAATACCGGGCTGGGACTGGATTCGATCGACGCGCTGGAACTGGCGCTGGCGATCAGCAAGCGCTATGGCTTCCAGCTGCGCTCGGACAATGACGAGAACCGTCGCATCTTCGCGTCGCTGCGCGCATTGTCGGCGCATGTCGAAGCCAACAAGACCGTCTGACCTGCCAACTGCAGCGCCTGCCGATGCGCCCCCGTGGGTGCTGGGGCTGGGCGTGCTGCTGGCGGTGGCGTATTCGCCGCTGGCGCATTGGGCCAACGCCAGCCATCGCCCGGACCTGGCCGTCATCGCCGGTGGCTTGCTGGTGCTGATGGTGCTGATCGAACCGATGGTCGCGCGCCGGGCCTGGGCCTGGGCGCTGGCCGTGCCGGCCGTGCTGGGCCTGAGCGCGTTGTGGCACTCGCCGTACGCGATGCTGGTGCTGGCCGCGCCGCCGGTGGTGTTCACCGGCTGGATCGCCTGGTTCTTCGGCCGCAGCCTGCGCCGCGGGCGCACGCCGTTGATCAGCCGCATTGTCGAAGGGCTGTATCGCCAGGCCGGCATGCCGATCAGCCCGGAGCAATACCGCTACACGCGCCGCCTCACCCTGGCCTGGGCGCTGCTGCTATGCGCGCTGACCCTGGTCAACCTGGTGCTGGGCCTGTGCGCCGAACCCAGTGGCATGCTGGCGCAACTGGGCTACGCCTCGCCGCTGCCGATCAGCGACGCGCGCGCGTCGCTGTTCGCCAATCTGCTGGCGTACGGGGTGGTTGGCGGGTTCTTCGTGGGCGAATATCTATTGCGCGGCCGCTGGTTTCCACAGCGCCCCTATCGTAATCTGCCAGACTTCTTGCGCCAGATGGCGCGGCTCGGGCCGGAATTCTGGCGCGATCTGCTGCGCTGAGTGCGTGGCCAGGGCAGCGACGGACGTGCACATTTTCGGGGACAAGACAAAAATGCCGTTGGCAGGGATGCCGTCGCGCCTGGCGTGGGCCGTGTTCAATCTGTTGCAATTGGCTTTCACGCTGACGTTTACCGCTGGCGGAATCGTCTATGCCCTGGCGTTGCTGGCGATCACGCGCGACGCCGACCGCCTGCTGCGCATGGGCGCCTGGATGTGGTCGCCGGTGCTGTTTCGCGGCGCCGGTGCCAAGGTGATCGTGGAAGGCCGCGAGCGCGTGGACTGGTCCAGGAACTATCTGTTCGTCAGCAACCACCAGTCGGTCATCGATATCTGCGCGTTGTTCTACGCCTTGCCGGTGCCGCTGCGGTTCCTGCTCAAGGACGAAATGCTCAAGGTGCCGTTCGTGAACTGGTATGCGCGGGCCACCGGCATGCTGTTCCTGGACCGCGACAGCCGGCGTGCCGGGGCGATGGTGCGCCGGCAAGCAGCCGCGCTGCTGCGCGAGGGCAAACAGTTGTGTCTGTTTCCCGAAGGCACCCGCAGCCGCAGCGGCGCATTGTTGCCATTCAAGGCCGGGCTATTGCAGGCCGCTATCGATGCTGGTGTGCAGGTGGTGCCGGTAGCGGTGGATGGCTGCGGAAAGGTGCTGCCGGTGGAGGGTGTGTTCAGGGTGCGCCCGGGCATCATCCGTGTGCGTATCGGCGATCCGATCCCGGTGACCGGGCCGGATGCGCCGGATCGCCAGCAATTGACCGAGCAGGCACATAACGCCGTGGCTGCGATGCTTCAACCCAGGATTTGAGTTGCCTGCTTATGGATTTCGTCGTGCCGCATGATCATCCCTGCCTGCCCGGGCACTTTCCGGGGCGTCCCGTGGTGCCTGGCGTGGTCGTGCTCGACCACGTGCTGCAGGCGGTGGAGGCCGCATATGGCCCACGTGCCGCGGCACGCCTGCCGCAGGTGAAGTTCGTGCAGCCGTTGCTGCCCGGGCAGATGGCATCGGTCACGCTGGACGGCGTCGGCCCGCGCTGGCGCTTTCGCGTACAGCGCGCCGACGAGCTGCTGGTCAGCGGCGAACTGGTGGCGGAGGCGGCGCGATGAGCAGTCAGTGGAAGCAACGCCCGGAAGGCGGTGGACGGTTCGCGCTGTGGCTGATCCGCGGCATTGCCCAGCATGCAGGGCGCGCGGTGGGACGCGCGCTGCTGTACCCGATCACGCTGTACTTCCTGCTGGTGCGTGCGCCCGAGCGCAGCGCCTCGCGTTCCTATCTGACGCGCGTGCTGGATCGCCCGGCCACGCTACGCGACGTGGCGCGGCATATCCACACCTTCGCCTCGACGATTCTGGACCGCGTGTACATGCTGTGCGGGCAGATGCAGCGCTTCCGGGTCGACATCACCGGGCTGGATCAGCTGCATACGCAGATGGACCGCGGCCGCGGCGTGCTGATCTTCGGCTCGCACCTGGGCAGCTTCGATGCGCTGCGCGTGCTGGCCACCGAGCGGCCGGACGTGCAGGTCAAGGTGGTGCTGGACAAGGCGCACAACCGCGCCATGACCGAGCTGCTGGGCGCGCTGAATCCGCAGCTGGCGGCCAACATCATCGATGCCGGCATGGACGCGACCTCGATCGTCATGGCGATCAAGGACGCCACCGACGCCGGTGCGCTGGTGGCGCTGCTGATCGATCGCCCGCGCGAGGGCGACCCGGCGTTGCCGACGATGTTCCTCGGCCGCAACGCGATGTTCCCGACCTCGCCGTGGCTGATCGCCGCGGCGCTCAAGGTGCCGGTGGTGCTGGCCTTCGGCCTGTATCGCGGCGGCAATCATTACGAGCTGGCGTTCGAGACCTTCAGCGAAGGCCTGGACGTGCCGCGTCGCCAGCGCGCGCCGGTGCTGGCGGTACTCATGCGCGATTACGCGGCCAGGCTGGAACATTACACGCGCTACGCGCCGTACAACTGGTTCAACTTCTACGATTTCTGGAACACCCACCATGCCGATGTGCCGCACCCTGTCGTGGATGCTGATACTGCTGTTCAGCGCCGCACCGCTATGCGCCGCACCGCCTGAGACGCTGGACGTCGGCCAGGTGCTGCAGCGCCTGGCACGCCCCGCACCGGTCAGTACCGAGTTCGTCGAACTGCGTGGCTCGGCCCTGCTGAAGACGCCGCTGCGCGTGCAGGGCCATTACCGTCGCCCGGATGCGCAGACCCTGGTGCGCGAGGTCAGTGCGCCGTATCGCGAGACCACCACATTGCAAGGCGACGAAGGCGTGCTGGAACGCGAGGGCAAATCGCCGCGGCGTTTTTCGCTGAGCCGGGTGCCCGAACTGGCCGGCTTGAAGTCCGGCTTCGGCGCGTTGCTGGCCGGCGACCGCGCGCTACTGGAGCAGCACTACCGCATCAGCGGGCAGGGCCAGCCGCAGGCCTGGCAACTGACGCTGCAGCCCAGGGACGCTGCCGTGGCCAGGCAGGTGCGCGAGTTGCGTCTGTACGGGCGCAATGACGAGTTGCGCTGCATCGAAAGCCTGCCGGCCAAGGGCGACGTGCAACGCACGCTGCTGGCCGGTGCGGCGCGCGAGGCTACAAGCGTGACCGATGCAGCGGCATTGACCACGCTGTGCCACGGGTCGGGCGCGTGACGCAGCGCGCCCTCGGCGCAAGCAAGGCGCCAGCACAGCCCGATGCCGCGCGTGCGGCTGGTGGACGTTCCGCTGGCACGGCGAGGCTTGCGCATGGCGTTTAAATTGAACGCAAACCGCCGCATCGGCCTGGCGCTGCTGTGGCTGGCCTTGCTGGCGGTCGCCGGATTCTGGTTGAGCGAGACGCTGAACGTCACCGGCGATCTGCGCAAATTCATGCCCGCCCGCAGTAAAAGAAAGGCGCCAGCACAGCCCGATGCCGCGCGCGCGGCCGGTGGACGTTCCGCTGGCACGGCGAGGCTTGCGCATGGCGTTTAAATTGAACGCAAACCGCCGCATCGGCCTGGCGCTGCTGTGGCTGGCCTTGCTGGCGGTCGCCGGATTCTGGTTGAGCGAGATGCTCAAGGTCACCGGCGATCTGCGCAAATTCATGCCCGCCCCGCGCACGCCCGCGCAGAAACTGCTGATCGAAGAACTCGGCGAAGGCCCCGGCTCGCGCCTGTTGCTGATGGCGCTGTCCAACAGCGACCCGGCCACGCTGGCCGCGCAGTCGCAGGCACTGCAGCAGGCCCTGGCCGCACAGCCGGAGCTGTTCGAGCTGGTCGGCAATGGCGGCACTGCGGGGCTGGATGCGATCCCCGAGCGCCTGCTGCCGTATCGCTATCTGCTCAGCGACAGTTTCGATACCACGCCGCTGGATGCGCACACCCTGCAGGCGGCATTGCAGTCGCGCGTGCAGGATCTGGGCTCGCCTGCGGCTGCGCTGGTGGAACCGTTGCTGCCGCGCGACCCCACGCTGGAAGTGCTGCATCTGGCCGAAACCCTGCAGCCGGCAGCGGCGCCGCAGACGCGTAACGAGGTGTGGTTCGACCGTGCCGGCACCTCGGCCTTGCTGATCGTGCAGACGCGTGCAGCCGGCTTCGATCCCACCGGTCAGCAGCTGGCCTACGACGCGGTGCAGGCGGCGTTTGCCAAGGTCGGCAAGGGCAGCACGACCCGGCTCACCTTGACCGGCCCCGGCGCGTTTGCGGTGGAAATCACCGCGCGCACGCAGGGCGAGGCGCAATGGATCGGCACGCTGGATACGGTGGGACTGGTCTTGCTGCTGCTGGTCGCCTATCGCAGCTGGAAGATTCCGGTGCTCGGCGTGCTGCCGCTGGCCAGTGCCGGTCTGGCCGGTCTGGCTGCAGTGGCGGTGTTGTTCGATGGCGTGCACGGCATCACCGTGGCATTCGGCTTCACCTTGATCGGCGTGGTGCAGGATTACCCGATCCACCTGTTCAGCCATCAGCGTCCCGGTCTGGATCCGCGCGACAACGCGCGCCATCTGTGGCCGACGCTGGCCACCGGCGTGGTGTCCACCTGCATTGCCTATGTGACCTTCCTGTTTTCCGGTGTGGATGGCTTGCGGCAGCTGGCGGTGTTCACCATCGCCGGGCTGGCGACCGCCGCGATTACCACGCGGTGGCTGCTGCCGTGGTTGATCGACCCGGCGCCGCGCGACTACGCCGATTCGCGCATGCTCGCCGCGCTGTGGCGCGGCATTGCGCGCCTGCCGCGGCCGCGCATCAGCCTGGCGGTGATTGCGCTGATCGGCATCGCGGTGATCGCGTTCGCCCCCGGCCAGTTCTGGCAGAACGATCTGTCGAAATTGACTCCGGTGCCGCCCAAAGCCCTAGCGCAGGACACGCATCTGCGGCAGGAACTGGGCGCACCCGACGTGCGTTACGTGCTCGCGCTGCCTGCCGCCAACGACGAGGCAGCGCTGCAGGCCAGCGAGCAGTTGCGCCCGCGCCTGGATGCCCTGGTGCGCGCCGGCGCATTGACCGGTTACGACATGGCCGCGCGCTATCTGCCCAGCGCCAAGACCCAGCGTGCGCGTCAGGCCGCGTTGCCGGATGCCGGGCAAGCGCGCGCATTGACCGACAGTGCGGTGGCCGCCACACCGTTTCGCGGCGATGCGTTCGCGCCGTTCCTGCAGGATCTGGACGCTGCCAAGCGCGCCGCGCCGCTGTTGCCGAAGGACCTGGCCGGCTCGCCGCTGGCGACCTCGGTCGGCGGGCTGCTGCTGGGCCGTGGCGATCGCAGCACCGCGCTGGTGTCGTTGACCGGCTTGCGTGATCCGTCGGTACTGGCCGCCGCCGTGCAAGGCAGCGGCGCGCAGCTGCTGGATCTCAAGGACGCGTCCGAATCCCTGGTCGCTGCGTATCGTGGGCGTGTGCTCGGCGCGCTGGGGCTGGCCGCGCTGCTGCTGGCGGCGACGGTGGCGATCGCGTTGCGCAGCCCGCGCCGGATCGTGCGCGTGCTGCTGCCGATGGCGCTGACCACGGTGCTGATCCTGGCGATCCTGCGCGGCATGGGGGTGGAGCTCAATCTGTTCCATCTGATCGCGTTGATCCTGGCGGCAGGTCTGGGCCTGGATTACGCGTTGTTCTTCGATCATGCCGGCGACGATCACGCCGACCAGCTGCGCACCTTGCATGCCTTGATCGTGTGCAGCCTGATGACGCTGCTGGTGTTCGCGTTGTTGGCTGCGTCCAGTATCCCGGTGTTGCGTGCGATCGGCAGCACGGTGGCGCTGGGGGTGCTGTTCAATTTCATTCTGGCCTTGCTGGTGTCGCGCGAGCCGGCGCTGGAACGTGCAAGAAACGGAGATGCACATGCAGGGACGTGAGGCGATTGCCGCGCTGATTCCGCACCAGGGCAGCATGTGCCTGTGGGAAGAAGTGGTGGAGTGGGATGCGCAGCGCATCGTGTTGCGCAGTGATGCCCATCGCAGCGACACGCATCCGCTGCGTTCCAATGGCTGCCTGCGCGCGCTGCATCTATGCGAATACGGTGCACAAGCCATGGCTGTGCATGGCGGCTTGCTCGGACGGGAATTGGGCAAGCCGGTGCGCCCGGGCATGCTGGTGGCGTTGCGCGCGGTGGACCTGCATGTTACCTATCTGGACGACCTGCCCGGTGCGATCATCTGCGAAGCACAGGTGTTGATGCAGGGCGAGGACAGCCAGCAATACGGTTTTCGCCTGACCCACGCAGAGCAGTTGCTCGCCGAAGGGCGTGCCACGGTGATGTTGGGTAAGGCCTGAGATCAACCATCAGCCACTCAGGTCGAAATGGTCTCTGTCTTCAATACGGTCAGTGCACTCAAGTTGCAGGCGCTGGGCAGACGATGCGTATACAACTTTGCGATGTCGATGCCGGTGCACAGATGTTCGAAATGCGCCAAGCCGATGGACAGAAATTCCTCGCGATCACCCCTGGCTGGCTTGATCTCGCCTACTTCAACCGCCTTTAATGCGCTGATCCAGTGGAATGACTGGCCTGCGTCATCGCGATTGAAGTACGCATACCACACCGGAATGCGGAACATCCGCTCGAATGTCACCGCACGTTTGACTTCGGCCTCATAGGGAAGGCCATAGCAGCCTTTGAACTGGCTATAGTTCTTCACGTCAATAGCGATCAAACCGATCGATTCCAGCAGTAGCAGGAAGTCGGGCCGTTTGACCGATGCACCAAATAATGGTGAAAAGGTGTCAGGTGATTGACAGATGGCGACGTAGCTAAAGCTGTATGCTTTCAACCATGCATTCATTGCATGTTCGCCTTGCTTGCCTAGTTCGACCAAGTCCATTGTGTCCCCCTTGCCGTCTCCGTCTTCAAGTTACACAGCCTTTGCCAAGACGCTATCAGCTTGTTTCAGAGGTGCTCAAGCGGCCGCCTTTCAATCTGCGGCATAGTCGATGAAACGCCGTCGCCTGTGCATCGCCGTGCAGGCAGCTAGCCGGTATTCATCCAGCTGTAGCGACTGGCCGGATGTGAAAGCTGCGCTTGTAGGCGCATAGCTTGGTCTACGATAACGTTCTTCTTGTCCGACCAAGCGATCGTTATTTATGAACTCAGCACAGCGCCGCGCACTCGTCACCGGCGGTAGTGGCGATCTTGGTGGTGCGATCTGCCGTCAGTTGGCAGCACAGGGTCGCCATGTGATCGTGCACGCCAATCGTAATATCGCCCGCGCCGATGAAGTGGTCGCAGCGATCGTGGCCGACGGCGGCAGTGCGCAGGCGGTGGCATTCGATGTGGCCGATGCGCAGGCCAGTGCATCGGCGCTGGCAAGCCTGCTGGAGGTCGGCCCGATCCAGATCGTGGTCAACAACGCCGGCATCCACGACGATGCGCCGATGGCCGGCATGAACGCCGAACAGTGGCATCGGGTCATCGACGTGTCGTTGCACGGGTTCTTCAACGTGACCCAGCCGCTGCTGCTGCCGATGGCGCGTACCCGCTGGGGCCGTATCGTCAGCGTGTCGTCGGTGGCGGCAGTGCTGGGCAATCGCGGGCAGACCAACTACGCCGCGGCCAAGGCGGCCTTGCACGGTGCCAGTAAATCGCTTTCACGCGAGATGGCCAGCCGCGGCATTGCGGTCAACGTGGTCGCGCCGGGCGTGATCGAAAGCGAGATGGTCGGCGAAAGCTTCGCGCCGGAAGTGATCAAGCAACTGGTACCGGCCGGCAGGGTCGGCAAGCCCGACGAAGTGGCCGCATTGGTTGCGTTTCTGTGTTCGGAGTCAGCTGGCTATATCAATGGCCAGGTCATCGGCATCAATGGTGGGATGGGCTGAGAGCCGCTGATAGAACGACGATGCCTCCCCCCAGGTAGGCGCGGCTAGTTTGGTTCCCATCAGCGCACGACCAGGTTGGCAGGTGCGGTGTCCTCGCCGCTGTGAGTTTGCTGCAGGGCCCTTGCCCGCCCACCATCGCGGGACATGCCGTGAATCCGTCCATGGAGGCTCTTACGCGGCATCCATGCCGCGTAAGGTCCTGCGACGGTTGGCGGGCAAGGACCGGGCGAGATGGGTGGTGTGCCTGTGCAAGCAATGCACCTCGCGCGGCCGTTCGATGCGGTGCGGTTTGATCGGCGTCTTCCGATCCGGCATTTGAATCAAACTGGCGCGGATCCAGAAAAAACGCGCCGTCGCCGGCGCGGTCTTCAAGTTCACGCCGCGTCGGCGTACCAGGCGGCGGTGAGGATCGGTTCGCCGGTGGCGTTGGCGGTCAAGACGTCCAGCCCATGGTCCGGCAGTTCGGCATGACGCTGGCGTGCCTGCTGCAGGATCTCGCGTGCCAGCACCGCCATCTGCGCGACGTTGCTGTGGATGCGTGCGGCAAAGGCGTCGTCGTCGAGGGTGTCGTGCAAGGCGCCGTTGAGTTCGTTGAACCAGCCGATCAGGTATTGATCGAGCAGGCGCCCATCGTCGCTGGCCAGGCCTTGTGCAGTGTTGTGCTGGCCCCAGTCGTGCAGCACACGTTGCATCGCCAGATTCATGTCGCGCGCGTAGAAAAAGTCTGCCTTCATGCGCGAGAGCAGGCTCAGGTCGGCGATGCGTCCGGAGCAGAACAGCGGCGCCAGCAGCGACCAGTAGTAGGTGTAATCCCAGATCACCTTGACCGGCATCACCTGTGCATCGCCGAACAGGGCGTACTGGTCCTGATACAGGGTCAGGGTGTTTTCGTAGAACGAAAAATACAGCTGCTGGTACAGTTCGACATACGGGCTGAGCGACCTGCCGGCGCGGTCGCGGCCGATCAGTTCGCAGATGTAGGTGTTGGACATCGCGATGAAGTCGCTGCCGGGCGAATAGAACGGGTCCAGGAACAAGCCCGCTTCGCCGGTCAGCGCCCAGCGCTGCGGCGAGAACACCTGCTTGCAGCCATAGGAGAAGTTGCGCAGGAACAGGAAGTCCTGCAGCCGATAGTCGGCCTGGTCGAGGGTGGCGGCGACCTGCGGCTGATGCATGCGCAGCCAGGTCATCGCCTTGGCGTGGGTGTTCATGGTCTCCAGCGGATGCATGGACGCATCGCAGACGATGCCCAGCGAATGCGCGCCGGACGACAACGGAATCAACCAGAACCAGTAGCCCGGCCCGCACATGTGGTTGGTCGAGCGCCAGCGGTCCGGCGGCGTGCAGCGCTGCAGCCAGCTGCTGTCCTGCGACCAGCCATTGGGGTCGATCAGGCCTTCCACGCGCCACCACACCGCATTGGCATCGTGCGCATTGTCCTGCGCCAGGCCGAGCTTGCGCTTGAGCAGGCCGGCGCGGCCGCTGGCATCCACCACCCAACGTGCGCGCAGCGTGCCGGGCTCGCCTGCGCGCTCGTAGCGCACGGCGTGGTCGGCCTCGTCATCGGACAGGTCAACGCCCTTGACGCTGCAGCTGTCCACAAACGCGATGCCCTGCGCGCGGGCGCGCTCGCCGAGGAAATTTTCGAAGCGGCCGCGGTCGATCTGCCACGACGGCGTCGGCAGGATCTGGCTGACGCCCAGCTCGGTGCAGCGGTCGATGTCCTCGCGCCTGTCGGAGAAGAAGAAGCGGAAGCCGAACTTGCGGATCTGTTCGGTCTCCAGATGCTCGCGCAGACCCAGCACGTCGGCGAAATAATGCGCGCCAATTTCCACCGTGGATTCGCCGACCTTGAACGCGGCTTCCCGCACCGGATGCGCACGGCGCTCCAGCACGGTGATCGCCAGCTCGGGATCGCGTTGGCGCAGCTGCAGGGCCAGACTCAGGCCGGCCAGGCCGCCACCGGTGATAACGACATCGGCACGCTGTGCATTCATGGGGATTGGCTGCTCTTGGTGACCGCAGGCACAGTAGCAAATTCACCGTCAGCGTCGTCGATCAGCACCGGGTTGGCGCGCACGCGGCGGTACTCGCGCCAGATATGCCCATAGCTCCAGGCCTGGACGACCACATGCGAGGTGATTTCCCACAGATCGCGCACCAGGCGGAAATGGCTCTTGCGGAACATGCCCGGCGAGGTGCCGGCGTAGCGGGTTTCGATCGGCACCGCGACCACGCGCGCGCCGGCCTGGCGCGCGGCGGAAATCAACAGCTGCGCTTCGAACACGAAGCCTTCGCCGGGCACGTCTGGCAGGGTGAACACCGAGGCCGGATACAGGCGCTGGCCGCTCTGGCTGTCGACCAGCTGGAAGCCGCAGGCCCAGGCGATGCCCCAGTCGCCGAAATCGTTGCCGATGCGGCGGATGGTGGGCTGGGTGGCGCGCTTGCGCATGCGTGCGCCGACGATGACGCAGCCGGGGTGGCGGTTGGCCGCGGCCAACAGACGTGGAAAATCGGCGGCCTTGTGCTGGCCGTCGCCGTCCATGGTCATCACTGCGCGCATGCCCATCCGCTGCGCCTGCGCAAACCCGCTGCGCAACGCGGCGCCCTTGCCCTTGCGCTGCGGATGCCGGATCAGGGTGATCGGCAGGTCGGCGATGCAGTCGGCGGTGCCATCGTCGGAGCCGTCATCGATCACGATCACGTTGGAGCAATAGGTCAGCGCATCGTTGACCACTTCGCGGATGCGCAGCGACTCGTTCAGGGCCGGCACCAGGATCGCGGTGTCTTCGCGGGTCAGCGGCTGCCGGCTCACTGCTGGAGCTCCACGCGCAACACCCGGCCCGGGCCGGCGTACAGCGCCACGCGTTCGCCGCCAGCGGCGATCAGGTCGAACAGCGGCAGCATCGGCGCCATCGCATTGCCGGCGGCATGCCGCGACAACGGTCCCTCGCCCGGCGAAGGCATGCCGTCGTCCAGCCACGCACGCAGCTGCGGCTTGCCGGCCTGGCCGGGCGCGCCCAGCACCAGCGCGCCGCCGAGCAGCCCCTGGCTGGGGGCGACCCGACCCAGCGGCCCGACCGAGCGGGCGTCGTAGCCGGCCAGCAGCACCGCGTCCATGCCGGCGGCGCGTTGGACCAGCGCCTCCAGCAAGCCCTGCGCGAAGCTGCCCAGGCTGGCGCTGATCGCCGTGGCCGGGGTCATCGCCCCGGCGCCGATGGTCCAGTAGCCGGCCGCGGCGTTGTGCACCGAGTTGTGGAACTTGGTCGGCGAGATCGCGGTGGGGTCGCTGGCCAGGGTGGTGCACATGTAGTCGGAGATGGCCAGGTCGCCATACGTGGAAGTGAAGATCGACGGCAGGCTGGCCGGGTCGCGGCCGGCGGCGGTGCAGGCAGCCAGGGCGGCTTCCAGCGAGACCGCCACCGTGTCCGGTGCGCGACGGCGCTCGTTGGCGGCCAGCAGCTGCGGTGCCGGGCGTGCCCCGGTGTCCTGCAGCGCGCCGCCGCGCACGACGGCTGCAGCGGCTTCCCAGCTCGGCAGGCCCTGGGTCCAGAAGCCGATCCCCTCGATGGTGGCAGCCAGCATCAGCGGGCCCGCCCGAACAGCAGCGAGCAGTTGTTGCCGCCGAAACCGAAGGAGTTGTTCATGGCGTAATCGATCTTGGAATGGGCATTGTCGAAACGGATCTGCGGGCCGCAGGCGGGGTCGGGCACTTCGCTATTGAGCGTGCCAGGCAGCACGCCGTCGCGCAGCGCCAGCAGCGCGATCACCGATTCGACGATGCCGGCCGCGCCCAGGGTATGGCCGGTCCAGGCCTTGGTCGAGCTGGCATGCAGGGTGGCGGGGAAGATCGCCGCCACCGCGGCCGCCTCCACGCTGTCGTTGGCCGGGGTGGCAGTGCCGTGCAGGTTCAGATAGCCCACCGCGGCCGGCTCCAGGCCTGCGCGCTCGAGCGCGCCGCGCATCGCCAGCTGCGCGCCCAGGCCCTGCGGATGCGGGGCGGACATATGGTGCGCATCGCTGGATTCGCCATAGCCGTACAGCCACAGCGCTGCGTCCGGCGCGGCGGCGGTGCGTTCGAGCACGGCAAAGCCGCCGGCCTCGCCCAGGCTCAGGCCGACCCGCCGTGCATCGAACGGCTGGCACAGCTCCGGTGCCACCACCTGCAGCGAGTTGAAGCCGAACAGCACGCTGCCGCACAAGGTGTCCACGCCGCCGACCAGGGCGGCATCCACCACTCCGGCGTCGATCAGGCGCGCGGCCTGGGCGAACACCTTGGCGCTGGACGAACAGGCGGTGGCCACGGTCACGCTCGGGCCGCGCAGGCCGGTGGCGTGCTGCACGAAGTCGCCCAGCGAGTGCGGGGTGTGCACGATCGGGCGATCCAGATCGTCGGGAAAGCGCGCGCCGTCGGCGTCTTCGACCAGCCGCGTGTAGGCCTCTTCGCTGGCGCCGATGCTGGAGGTGGAGGTGCCGATGATCACCGCCACGCGCTCGGCCCCGTAGCGCTGCGCGGCGGCCTGCACGGCCTCGGCCATGCCGTCCTGCTGCAGGGCCAGCCAGGCCAGGCGATTGTTGCGGCAGTCCCAGCCTTGCAGGGACTCCGGCAACACCACGTCTTCCACGCCGTCGACGCGGCCGATCCAGCACGGCAGCGGCTGCGGGCCGAAATCGTTGCGACGCATGCCGCTGCGGCGAGCGGTCAGGGCGGCGGCCTGGGCACCGAGCCCGGCGCCGAGCGCGGTGGTGGAGGTAAAGGCGGTGACGGCGACCGGGGCCATCTGGGACGAATGCTGCGCTTGGCTCACGGTGGTCTGGCTGGCAAAAAGTGGGCTCAGTATATCGATGGCGGGTCCGCCTCCCGGCGACGGCGCAACTGAACGTGCCGGTCATGTCGCTGACGGGGCAGGACTTTTCGCGTGCTGCCGCGCTTTCGCCATCGGCGCAATTGGGACACAATCCTGCGACACACTTGCCGATCGAGCGCGACCACGCGCGCATGCACGCCTACGTCTATAAAAGCCAACGCAAGCAGGACACCTTCGTCTATCTCGCCACACGCGACGACTTCTCCGGTCTTCCCGCCGGCGTGCACGCGCAGCTGGCGCCGTTCGCGTTCGTGCTGGAGGTGGCGTTGACGCCGGAGCGCCGTCTGGCACAGGCCGACGTGGCCACGGTGCGCGAAGCGCTCGCCAAGCACGGCTTCTATCTGCAACTGCCCAAGACGGTGGTGCTGGCGGGCGAGTGCGACTATGACTGAGGCCGCACGGGCCGCACGCCTGCGGGCCGCAGCGCTGGCCGGGGCGGCCGGCGTGGCGTTGTCGTTGCTGGGCGGCATCGGCGGCGGTGTTGCCGCGGTGGCGCTGTGGCTGGCGCAGCCGGCGTTCGCGCTGGCGGTGTCGTGGGCGCGCGGTAGCCGCGCCCTGCCCAGCCCGCCGCGCGCGGTTGCGCAGGCCCTGCCGCCGCTGCTGACGGTCTGGGGCGTGGGCCTGCTGGCGCTGGCCGCCCTGATCAGCTGGCCGCTGACCGCCCTGCGAGACAGCGGCAGCCTGGCTGCCGCGCTGGCCTTGAGTGTGGCGGTCAGCGCTGCGCTGCTCGGGCTGTGGCGGACCTGGCCGCTGTGGGGCGAGGTCGAACGCGATGGCGGTGCGCTGGCCCCGCGTTGGCATGCGCTGGCGACGCAGGAGTTGCATGCCTGGCGCGGTCTGCTGGCCGCTGCACTGGTGCTGGCGATGTGCACGCTGGTGGTGGCGCTGGCCTGGCCGGGCTGGTTGTCGAGCAGTTGGCGCTGGAGTCTGGCGATCGCGGCCAGCGTGCTGCTGCCCGCCGCCCATCTGCTGTTGCAACGCACCGCCGCGCCGGTGCGCAGCGATGCCCCGGCGGCCTTGCAGGCGGCCGATTTCTTTTCCGAAGCGGCGGCCCAGCCGCGTCCGCTGGAGCCGGTGGCCCAGCATCAACTGGTGCCCGAGCTGTTCGAGGCCGCGCGCAGCGGACGCGTGGACCGCGCGCTGCAATTGCTCGACGCCGGCGCCGACCCGCAGGCGATGCCGTTGCCGGAATGGCGCGACCAACGCAGCCTGCCCGCGCTGGCCGCGGTGCTGCCGGATCTGCGCCTGCTGCGCGAGCTGATCGTGCGCCGCGTCGACGTCAACCAGCCGCATCGCGGCATGACCCCGTTGCTGGCCGCCACGCGCGACAGCTGGCACGGTCGCCCGGACGCGGTGATGACGCTGCTCGCCAACGGCGCGGACCCGCGCGCCAGCGACAACGACGGCAATACGCCGCTGCATCACGCGGTGCGCAGTTCCGACCCGGGCGTGGCCGCGCTGCTGCGCGATGCCGCCGCCGAGCTCGACGCGCTCAACAACGAAGGCCACTCGCCGCTGGCGATGGCCTGCCAGGTCGGCAACTGGCGGCTGGCCAAGTTCCTGCTGGAACGCGGCGCGCACTCCGAACCGGACGGCGGCGCGCCGGTGCTGCTGGCGGCGGCCGGCACCGAGGAAGACGACCCGGCCGGCGTGCAACTGCTGCTCAAGCACAAGGCGCGCGTGGATGCGCGCGATCGTCAACGCCGCAGCGCCCTGCACGAAGCCGCATTGGCCGGGCACGGCGACATCGTCGAGGCGCTGCTGGCGGCCGGCGCCAATCTGGAAGCGCGCGATCTGCTCGGCCGCACGCCGTGGCTGGATGCGGCGCGGCAGGCGCGCAGCGGCGTGCTCGAACGCCTGGTCGCACGCAAGGCCGATGTGCTGGCCGTCGATGGCGAGGGCCGCAACGCGGTGATGCTGGCCTGCGCCGCCGACAACGTGTCGCCGGCCCTGATCCGGCGCCTGCTCGACCTGCAGGTGCCGGCCGACAGCGCCGATGCGCACGGCCGGCGCGCGGTGGATGTGGCCGCCGAAGCCGGGCGCTGGGCGATCGTGCAGTTGCTCGACCCCGCCTACCCGTTGCCGGCGGCGGTCAGCGATGCGCACGGCGAGACCCCGGGCGTTGCGGTGCTGCCCGATCGTCCGCCCCTGGTGCTGCTGCGCGAAGGCCTGCAGTTCGGTCAACGCGACGGTCTGGTCGCGCTGGCCCGCCTGTGCGGCCCGGAAGAACTCGGCGGCCTGCTGCACGACGCGCACCTGGCCTTGAACGCCGATGCGGTGGACTGGCTGCTGCGCCATGGTGCCGATGCCGACGTGCGCGATGCCTGCGGCGATGTGCCGATGTTTGCGCTGCTGTCGCGGGGCGTGGAAGCGGTGCCGGCGCTGCAGGCGCTGCTGCGTCACGGCGTGTCGCCGGCCGGTGCGGGCGGTCTGACGCGGCTGCTCAGCGCCTGCGTGCAGCACGATGCGGCATCGCGCGGGCTGGAACAGTTCGCGCTGGAATTGCTCGAACGCGGCGCCGACCCGTTCGCCGCGTCGGCGGCCGGCGATCCGCCGTTGTCGCTCGCGGTGCGGCTGGGCTGGTTGCGCCTGCAGCAGTGGTTGCTGGAACACGGCGTGGACCGCGAGGCGCGCGACAGCCACGGCATGACCGCGCTGCACCTGGCCACCGCGCTGGGCCGCGAGGCATCGCTGAAATTGCTGGTCAAGCAGGGCGCTTCGCCGGAAGCGCGCGCTGCCGACGGGCAGACCCCGCTGGGCGTGGCGCTGTCGATCGGCCGCCGCGATCTGGCCGACTGGCTGGACTGGCGCATCTGGTCGCTGCCGCACCGCAGCCTGCGCGAGGCGGATGTGCCGGCGGCCGCGATGGTCGGCGACACCGATGCGGTGCGTCGCCTGATCGATCTCGGCCTGCCGGTCGACGCCGTCGATGCGCAGGGCTGCACCGCGCTGCTGCGTGCGGCCGGCGGCGGCCATCTCGGCGTGGTGGCGCATCTGCTCGGTCGCGGCGCCGACCCGCAACGCGCGGCCAATAGCGGCGCCACGCCGTTGTCGGCGGCGGTGAGCATGCGTCAGACCGAGATCGTGGCCGCGTTGCTGCAGGCCGGCGCGCAGATCGAGCACCGCCTGCCCGGCGGCGTCACCGTGCTGATGCTGGCCTGCGCGCTGGGCCTGCCGGATATCGTGGCGCGCCTGCTCACCGCGGCGGCCGATGTGCACGCCAACGACGACCAGGGCCTGGCGCCGCTGCATTGCGCCGCGCTGTACGGCTTCACCGCGCGCGACAAGAGCCGCCTGCTGGCCCTGCTGGATACCTTGCTGCTGGCCGGCGCCGACCCGGAGTATCTGGCCGGTGGCCGGGTCAGCCCCCTGCTGCTGGTGCTGGGGGCGCGCGCCGAACCCGGCACCGCCTGCGACGAGCAGGTGGTGCTGGCCGGCGTCGAACGCCTGCTCGACGAAGACGTCTCGCTGGACGTGGCCGATCAACGCGGCTTCGGCCCATTGCACCTGGCCGCACTGCACGGCCTGTCGTTGCTGGTGCAGCGCCTGCTGCGTGCCGGCGCCGATGCCGACCGCCGCGACGCGCTCAACCGCACCCCGCGCGAGATCGCGATCATGCGCGGCTTCATCGATGTGGCCGGCCAGTTCGAACCCGCCTTGCCGGGTGTGTCCTCGATGGCGCGCTTCCTGCGCGAAGGCCGCTGAGCCAGCGCGGCGGCGCACCGCTGCGGGTGCTGTTCGTATGCAGCCGCAACCGCCTGCGCAGCCCCACCGCCGAGCGCGTGTTCGCCGACTGGCCGGGCGTGCAGACGCAATCGGCCGGGCTGGCCGCCGATGCGGACGTGCAGCTCACCCCGGAGCTGCTGCACGAGGCGCAGCTGGTGCTGGTGATGGAGCGTCGCCATCTGCAGCTGTGACGCAAACGCTTTGCCGCGCATCTGCGCCATTGCCGGGTGATCTGTCTGCAGATTCCCGACGACTACGCGTATATGGATCCGGCACTGATCCGTCGGCTGGAACACACGGTGCCACCATTGCTGCGTCTGCCGGCGCATTCGTAACCTGATCCCGACACCGCGCATGCAAGACTGGGCGTTCCCTCGCACGAAGGAAGCGCCTCTACGATGAGTGTGCGTATCGAGGACCACGCCATGCTGGGCAACTGCCACAGCGCGGCCCTGGTCGACCACCGCGGCACCATCGACTGGCTGTGTCTGCCACGTTTCGATTCCGATGCGTTTTTCGCATCCCTGCTGGGCGATGAGCAGCACGGGCAATGGGCGTTGTCGCCGGCCGGCGACTTTCGCAGCGAACGTGCCTACGAAGACGACAGTCTGGTGTTGTGCACGCGCATGCGCACCGGCACCGGCACGGTGGAACTGGTCGACTTCATGGTCGCCAGCGAGGAAGGCGACGGCCACCAGCATCTGGTGCGGATCGTGCGTTGCGTGCAGGGCGAGGTGCCGATGCACATGCGCCTGACCTTCCGCTTCAACTACGGCCGCACCGTGCCATGGGTGACGCGTATCGACGGCGGTATCCGCGCCATCGCCGGGCCCGACCAGCTCGCCCTGCGCTCGCCGCAGGCGCTGCATGGCGAGGACATGGGAACCGAAGCCGACTTCACGCTGCGTCAGGGCGAAAGCACCTGGTTTCTGCTCAGTCACGGCCTGTCGTATCAGCCCACGCCGAAGGCGATCGATCCGGAACAGGCGCTGCAACGCACGACCGCGTTCTGGCACGGCTGGGCACGTCGCTGCACCGATGTCGGCCCCTGGACCGAGCAGGTGCGTCGCTCGCTGGTGGTGTTGAAGGGGCTCAGCTATCTGCCCACCGGCGGCATCGTCGCCGCGCCGACCGCTTCGCTGCCCGAGCATCTGGGCGGCAGCCGCAACTGGGATTACCGCTACTGCTGGCTGCGCGATTCGGTGTTCACGCTGATCGCCTTGCTGCAGGCCGGATATCGCGATGAAGCAGAGGCCTTCCGCGACTGGGTGCAACGCGCCATCGCCGGTTCGCCGGATCAGTTGCAGGCGCTTTACGGCATCGCCGGCGAGCGCCGGCTGCAGGAATGGGAAGCGCCCTGGCTGCCCGGCCATGAAAACTCCGGCCCGGTGCGTATCGGCAACGGCGCGGTGGATCAGTTCCAGCTCGACGTGTACGGCGAGTTGATCGGCGCGTTCCACTACGCGCGCGAAAAGGGCGTGGCACCGCTGTCCGACGATGATGGCTCGTCGGCATCGTTGCTGGAAAACGTGCTGGAGACGCTGGAAACGCTGTGGCGCCTGCCCGACGAAGGCATCTGGGAAATCCGCGACGAGCGCCGTCATTTCGTGCATTCCAAAGTGATGGCCTGGCTGGCATTCGATTGCGGCGCGCGCGATGGCATCACCAACGCCGATGCGGCCAAGCGCGCGCACTGGGGCCGCATTGCCGACGAGATCCGCGCCGAAGTGCTGGAAAAGGGCGTGCACCCGGACGGTCACTTCGTCCAGAGCTACGGCTCCGATCGCCTGGATGCGGCGTTGTTGCTGATTCCGATCGTGGGATTCCTGCCCGCGGAGGATCCGCGCATCGCCGCGACCGCCGATGCGATCGCACGCGAGTTGACCATCGATGGATTGGTCGAACGTTATCGCACCGACGACAGCGCTGACGGCTTGCCGGCCGGCGAGGGCACCTTCCTTGCCTGCAGCTTCTGGCTGGTGGAAAACTACGCCCTGCTCGGGCGCACCGAGCAGGCACGTGTCCTGCTCGAGCGTCTGCTCGGGCTGTGCAACGACGTGGGCCTGCTCGCCGAAGAGTACGACCCGCGCAGCAAACGCATGCTTGGCAACTTCCCGCAAGGGTATTCCCACGTGGCTCTGGTCAATGCGGCATTGCGCCTGCACGGACGCATGGGCGAAGAGGAAACACATCCATGAACGAACAAGCCACAACCCCGCCGTGCATCATCGTGGTGTTCGGCGCACGCGGCGATCTGACCAAGCGCCTGGTGATGCCGGCGCTGTACAACCTGCGTCGCTCCGGCGCGCTGGGCGAGCAGTTCGCCATCGTCGGCATGGATCACGGCGATATCAGCGAGCGTTCGTGGCGCACGATGATGGGCCAGTCGATGACCGAGCTGCTCAGCAGCCGCGACGCCGAATTCCAGACCGACCAATTCGATACCGACACCTGGGAGTGGCTGCGCGAGCGCATGCATTATCTGCGCGGCGATTTCACCGACCTGGGCGCCTATCAAACCCTGGATGGCGCGCTGGAGAAACTGCACAAGCGCTACGGTACCCAGGGCAATGTGCTGTTCTACCTGGCCACTGCCGCGCGTTTCTTCGAGCCGGTGTTGCTCAACCTGGGCGAAGCCGGGCTGGTCAGGCAACGCGATGGCGAGGGCTGGCGTCGGGTCATCGTGGAAAAACCCTTCGGCCACGATCTGCCCAGCGCCGTCGCGCTCAACGCTACCGTCGCCAAGGTCCTGCATGAGGACCAGGTGTTCCGTATCGACCACTTCCTCGGCAAGGAAACCGTGCAGAACATCTTGGCGTTCCGTTTCGCCAATGGCCTGTTCGAGCCGGTGTGGAACCGCGACCGCATCGATCACGTACAGATCACCGCCGCCGAAACCATCGGGGTGGAGGGGCGCGGACGCTTCTACGATCCCACCGGCTGTCTGCGCGACATGGTGCCCAATCACCTGTTCCAGTTGCTGGCGATGATTGCGATGGAACCGCCAGCCGCCTTCACCACCGAGGCGATGCACCGCCGCCGCGCCGAAGTGATCGAAGCGGTGCGCCCGATCAAGCCCGAAGACGTGGTGCGCGGCCAGTACGCCTCCGGTGCGGTCAACCGCAGCGCGGTGCCGGGCTATCGCGAAGAAGACACCGTGCCGGACGATTCGGAAACCGAAACCTATGTGGCGATGAAGCTGCAGGTCGACACCTGGCGCTGGGCCGGCGTGCCGTTCTACCTGCGCACCGGCAAGCGTCTGCGCGAGCGCACCACCGAGATCGCGATCCGCTTCAAGCCTGCGCCGCTGGCGCCGTTTCGCAGCACCGAAGTGGGCGGCTACGGCCCCGACTGGCTGGTGCTGCACATCCAGCCCGACGAAGGCATCTCGCTGCAGTTCGACGTCAAGCGCCCCGGCGCGCAGGTCAGTCTGGCACCGGTGCGCATGGACTTCCGCTACCGCGACTGGTTCCCCAAGGAATACACGGTGGGCTACGAGCGCCTGCTGCAGGACTGCATGAACGGAGAGGCCGGCCTGTTCCAGGATGCGGCGATGGTGGAAGGTGCCTGGCGCATCGTGCAACCGATCCTGGATGCCTGGAAGCAACCGCCCAGCGATTTTCCCAATTATGCCGCCGGCAGCGCCGGCCCCTCGGCCGCCGATGCCTTGCTGGCCATGAACGGCGGACACGCCTGGCGCGCGCTCACCCCGGGCCGCAAGCCACCACCGCGCCGCGCACCGGAAGCGCGCAGCAGCGCCACCACGCCGATCAAGAAAGCCACCGGGAAGACGGCCAAGAAGGCCGCCAAGGCGCCGGCCAGGAAGATCACTGAGGCGCCAGCCAGGAAAATCACCAAGGCGCCGGCCAAACGCGCATCCGCGGCTGCAGCAAGACCATCGCTGGATGCGGCTACGTCGCCGGGCAGCGCGGCCAAGAAAGCCGTGGGCAAACGCGCAACCGGCAAGGTCGCAAAGACCGTCGGCAAAACCGCGGCGGGCAAGGGCGCAGCGAAGAAGTCGACCAGCAAGACCGCAGCGCGTACACCGCGCCGCTGAGGGATGCGGTCGACACACAGCCGTCGCAGATCCACGTAGGAGCGTGCCCGCGCGCGGCGGGGCTTTACCGGTAACGCCTGGTCGCGCGCAGGCACGCTCCTACGAACAGCGCCGCGATTGTGGGTGGTTGGCGCGGGTTCGCCATCCACATCGACTGATGACTTGGACGCGGTCGAACGCTCGCGTGCAGGTCGTCGCCAAGGCATCGACTGCGCAGCTACCGCTGACGAACGATGCACGCATCCGCGTAGGAGCGTGCCTGCGCGCGACGGGCTTTACCGGTAACGCCTGGTCGCGCGCAGGCACGCTCCTACGAAAGGCTCAGCGATCCTGCGTGGTGGGCGCGGGCTCGCCGTCAACATCGGCCTTGACGTCGGCTTCGAACAGATGCATCAGATCCGCGCGTGCATCGCGCGAGGTCTGGATCACCTTGGCTTCGTCGTCATAGACCAGGTGCTGGCGATGCAGCAACTCTTCGTCGTGCTGGCGGAACCGTTCGACGTGATCCCTGGCAACCGCCTCGCCCAGTCCGAGCGAGGTCAGCACGCGTTCGCTCAGTTCCAGGCTGGAGGCAAACACCTCGCGGAACGGTTCGGCGCCCAGGTCCATCAGTTTCCAGGCGTGCTGGCGATTGCGTGCACGTGCCAGCACCGTGGCCTGCGGGTACAGGCGGCGGATCAACCGCACCGCCTTGATGTTGGTTTCCGGGTCGTCCACCGCGATCACGAACACCTTGATGCGGTCGGCACCGGCGGCGCGCAGCAGTTCCGGGCGGGTGGGGTCGCCGTAGTACAGCTGGCTGCCGAAGCGGCGCAAATCCTCCACGGTGTCCGGGTTGTGTTCCAGCGCCACGAACGGCACATGCCGCGCGGTGAGCAGGCGCGCGACGACCTGACCGAAGCGGCCCATGCCGGCGACCAGCACCTTGGGCGTTTGCGCATCGATGGTGTCGAACGGGCGATCGGACTTGGGCGCATGCAGCCGCAGCGGCCCGTTGAGGATGCGCTGCATGCCGAGCAGCAACAGCGGCGTCAGCGCCATCGACACGCCGACAATGGCCACCAGCCGGTCGTGATTGGCGCGCTCCAGCAAGCCGACACGATCGGCCTCGTTGAACACCACAAAGGCGAACTCGCCGCCCAGCCACAACACACTGCCCAGCATCAGGCTGCTGCGCAGCGGCAGTCTGGCCACGCTGCCGATCCCGACCAGCAGCGAGAACTTCACCACCAGCAGGATCGCCACGCCGCTGGCGATCAGCCACGGCTCGGCGACCACCCGGTTCAGATCGATGCCCATGCCGACCGAGATGAAGAACAGCCCCAGCAGCAAACCTTCGAACGGCTCGATCTGCGATTCGAGCTCGTGGCGGAATTCCGAATCGGCCAGCAGCACGCCGGCCAGAAACGCGCCCAGGCTGGCGCTCAAGCCGGCTTCCTGCATGATCCAGGCGGTGCCCAGCACCACCAGCAAGGCGCTGGCGGTGAACACCTCCGGCATGCGCGTGCGCGCC
Source organism: Xanthomonas arboricola pv. populi (assembly GCF_002939945.1). Classification (GTDB taxonomy): domain Bacteria; phylum Pseudomonadota; class Gammaproteobacteria; order Xanthomonadales; family Xanthomonadaceae; genus Xanthomonas; species Xanthomonas arboricola_A. The sequence goes on from NZ_MDEB01000006.1 coordinate 127,489, forward strand.
ACCATGTTGAACAGATAGCGCAGCACGAAGCGCCCGCACAGGATCACCAGCGCCACCGCCGCCACCGCCTTGGCCACGTCCTGCCATTCCAGGGTAGCGTTCTTGCTGCCGCCGAGCAGCGGTATGGCCGCCAGCAACGGAATGGCGATCAGATCCTGAAACAGCAGGATGGCGAACGCCAGGCGCCCGTAGTCGCTATTGAGCGCCTTGCGCTCGGCCAGCAGTTGCAGGCCCACCGCGGTGGACGACAACGCCAGCGCCACGCCGACGATCAACGCGCTTTTCCAGCCCAGGTTGCCGAGCATCAGCAGGCCGCCCAGGATCAGCGTGGTCACCACCACCTGGGTGGCGCCGGCCCCGAACACCGAATGCCGCATCACCTTCAGGCGGGCCGGCGACAGTTCCAGGCCGATCACGAACAGCAGCATCACCACGCCGATCTCGGCCGCGCCGCTGATGCGCTCGGCATCCTGCACCACGCCCACACCGTCGGGCCCGAGCACCACACCGGCGACCAGATAGGCCAACACCGCACCCAGGCCGAAACGCTTGAACACCGGCACCGCCACGATGGCGGCCAGCATCAGCACCAGAGCCAGTTCCAGACCACCGCTATGCATGCGCACTCTCCGTTGAGATGCGCATTATGCCGCCGCTGGCGACATGTCGGCCTGGATCAGCGTGTCCTGCCTGCGACGCTGCGGGCGATCGCCGCCAGCGGGCGGCACTCGCCAGGGAGCGCCGGGGCAGCCTGCGGCGCGGCGTACGCGCCAACCTCAGGCATTGCATCCGATGCCCAGCCGCCCGATCAAGCCATTGAAGCCATGCCGTGCACCGTCGCCTGGATGCGCGCTGAGCGCAGCCAGCGCAGGGCATTGACCACGCCAGCTCAGGCGCGCAGACTGCGCCGCGCCGCCGCCCGGAGCACCGGTCGGTACGCACTCTCGGAGCCCTTTCTCATGTCCAGCGACAGTCACCCTAGACCCGGGTCGATGACCCAGCTGGCGCGCGCCTGAGACTTCAAGGTTCGCCGGCTGTCATCGACGACGGTCGTCACCAGGCGAACCCCATGTACAACGAAACCCTGCGCCTTGCCCAAGGCGTCGATGCCTTGATCGCACCCATGGCCGACTTCAACACGGCCGATGCGGTGGAGTACCTCAACACCCTCGACCGCGACGAGGCCGCACTGGTGCTGGCCGCGCTGCCGCAGCCGCGTGCGGTGAAGGTGCTCGAACAACCCGAGCTGCACGCCGCCAGCGCCCTGGTCGCGCAACTGCCGGCCGAGCAGGCCGCCTCCCTGCTCGGGCAGATGGCCGACGACCGCGCCACCGACATCTTCCACGGCCTGGATGCCGAGCAGCGCCAGGCGTTGCTGTGGCTGCTCAGTGCCGAGGCGCGGCTGTCGATCCAGGCGTTGATGCGCTATCCGCCCAACACCGCCGGCGCGCTGATGACCACCGAGTTCGTGGCGGTGCCAGCCAACTGGACGGTGGGCCGCACCCTACAGCACATCCGCGAGGTGGAGCGCAGCCGCGAGACGGTCTATGCGATCTACCTGCTCGACCCGCACAGCCGCGTGCTGACCCAGGTGGTCACCATGCGCCGGCTGATCACCGGCGCGCCGGATGCGCCGATCCTGGAGGTGGCACAGGTCAACCCGCCGGTCACGGTGGGCCCGGCGCTGGACCAGGAAGAAGTCGCCCGGCTGATCCGCCGCCACGACCTGCTGGCGATCCCGGTGGTGGATGCGCACGGCCATGTGCTGGGCATCGTCACCGTGGACGATGTGCTGGACGCATTGATCGCCGAATCCACCGAGGACGTGCACAAGTTTGGCGGCATGGAGGCGCTGGACAAGCCCTACATGCAGATCGGCTTCGGCCAGATGATCAAGAAGCGCGCCGGTTGGCTGAGCGTGCTGTTCCTGGGCGAAATGCTCACCGCCAGCGCGATGCAGCACTTCGAGGACGAGCTGTCCAAGGCGGTGGTGCTGACCCTGTTCATTCCGCTGATCATGAGCTCGGGCGGCAACTCCGGCTCGCAGGCCACCTCGCTGCTGATCCGCTCGCTGGCACTGCGCGAACTGCGCCTGGGCGACTGGTGGAAGGTGGCCCTGCGCGAACTGCCGACCGGGCTCACCCTGGGCGCCATCCTGGGCATCCTGGCGATCGTGCGCATCACCCTCTGGCAGACCGCCGGCCTGTACGACTACGGCCCGCACTGGCAGATGGTGGCGCTGACCATCGGTGCGGCGCTGATCGGCATCGTCACCTTCGGCTCGCTGTCCGGCTCGATGCTGCCGTTCGTGCTGCAACGGCTCGGCTTCGATCCGGCCAGCGCCTCGGCGCCGTTCGTGGCGACCCTGGTGGATGTCACCGGCCTGGTGATCTATTTCAGCATTGCCGCGGCGATCCTCAGCGGCACCTTGTTGTAGCGCCGCAGGCGGTGCGCGGGGGGCGCGAGGAATTGCGCCCCGCCATGCTCCGGTCGGGAAGCCGCACGCATTGCGGCACCTCGCCCGGTCGTTGACGCTGCGTCTCGACACTCGGCACTCGGCACTCGGCACTCGGCACAACGCGGCCGGTGCCGGGCCAGGCCGTACCGGCGGTCCAGCCTGCATCGCTGCACGGCCCACCGTGGAGCGATGCGCAGCGGCGATTGCGCCTCAGAAGGTCACATACAGCGTGGCGCGCAGGTTGCGGCCCGGTTCGCTGTAGCGGCCGATGCCGTCGTCGGTGGCATAGCCGTACAGATAGAAATCGCCGCGGGTGACATTGCGGATACGCGCCCACTGGTAGTAACGCTCGTCGAACAGGTTGTAGACGCCGAGATTGACGCGTACGTGCGCGTTGAAACGGTAGCTGCCGAACAGGTCGACCACGCTGTAGGCATCGCTGAGGAACGGCTCGGCCGCAGCACCGAAGATGTCGTTCTCGACAGTGACGTCCTTGGCCTGCTTGGCCAGCGCATGGGTGATGTTGGCGGTGACACGCAGGCGCTCGTCCAGGCCCTGCCAGCTCAGGCCAAGCACGCCGCGATCCGGATTGATGCTGTCCAGCGGGCGGCCGTCCTCAAGCTCGCCCTGGTTGTGGGTCCATGCCGCGCGCAGCAGCCATGCATCGCCGAGCCTGAACTGCGCATCCAGTTCCACACCCTTGACCTCGACCTGGCCGACATTGCGCAGCGTGGTGTAGGCGTAGCCGTTGCGCGTGGTGCACACGCCGCGGGTACAGGTCTGGTAGAGCGTGCCGGCATCGGTGGTGACGGTTTCGCTCTGGATGAAGTCGTCGTAGCGGTCGCGGAACACCGACAGGCCCACGCGCGCCCAGTCGCTCTCCCAGCGCCAGCCCAGTTCCAGGTTGAGGCTGCGCTCGGCCTCCAGCGCGGGATTGGCGGCCACCGTCGGCACGTTGACGGTGGCGCCGGTGTCCACCCGGGTCAGCGCGGTGATGCTGGTCGGGGCATACATCTCGGCCGTGGTCGGGGCACGGAAGCCGCGCCCGGCCTGGAACCACAGCGTCTGCTGCGGGGTGAAGGCGTAGCTGATGCCGGCCTGCCAGGTGGGCGAGGAGAACGTCACCTCGCGCACCGTGCCGGTGCTGTCGACGAAGGTAGGCGACAGCGTCGGCGCGTAGCGATAGTGGTCGTAGCGCGCACCCAGGGTCAGCTGCAGGCGGTCGTCGAGCAGGCCGATGCGATCGCGCAGGTACACGTTCCAGCTGTCGGCATCGGTCTTGGGCACCTGCGCCGGGTCGATGGTGGCGGTGTCCAGCGTGCCGGCGTTGTTCCAGCGGTAGTCGATCGCGCTGTAGTCGATGCTGCGACGCTGCCAGGCCGCCCCGTATAGCAGTGCCTGCGCCCAGCCGTTGCCATGCAACTGCTTGTCGAAGTCGACCGCGATGCGGTCCAGGGTCTGCTCGGTGTCGCGGTCTTCGGCCCGGCGACACGGCAGCGCCACCGTGCAGCGCGTGGTGGCGGCGGTGGCCGGCGTGCTCGAGCTGCCGCTTTGAGTAAGGATGCGGGTGGTGCCACGGCTGTCGGTCTGCTGGCGGTCCAGCTGCGCCTGCAGGGTGTCGAACAGGGCATTGTCGGCGTTCCAGAGGTAGCGCAGGCCGTAGCGGTCACGGTCGTTGCGGTCGTCGCCAACGCGTTCGGCGTAGCTGGGCGCGCTGACGCGACTCAGGTTGTCGACCCGGTTCTGCGCGCGGTTGCGCTCGTACACCACGCCGAAGCGGTGCTGCGCATTGGGCACCACGTCGAGCTTGGCCAGCACGTTGTCGCTTTCGTTGTCGATCGGGTCGGGCGTGCGCCGCGCGCTGCCGGTGTCGATCCCGGTGCTGGAATACCAGCCCTCCGATGCGTGGCCCTCGCGGCGGGTGTAGCTCAGCATCGATTCGACGATGCCGCTGCGGTTGGCGACGGTGAGGTTGCCCAGCCATTGGTCGTTGTGGCCGGTGTAGCCGGTCTTCAGGCCGACATGGCTGTCGTTGCCCTGGGCCTTGAGGTAGTCGTAGGGGTCCTTGGTGGTGAACACCACCGCGCCGCCGAGCGCGCCGCTGCCGGCGCTGATGGAATCGGCACCCTTGACGATGTCCACCCGCTTGAGCGAATCGACGTCCACGCCGCCGCGGCCGGCGCGGAAGAACTCGTAGTCGCGCGCGGTCTCCACGCCCTCGGCCATCGACAGACCGTCGATGGTCATCGCCACCCGGTCGCCTTCCAGGCCGCGAATGTTGAAGCCGTTTTCGCCGAAGCGGCCCATGTCGGCGATGCTCACGCCGGGGATGTAGCGCACCAGATCCTCCATGCTCTCGGCCTGTTCCTGCTGCAGCTGCGCGGTGTCGAGGGTGGTGACGTTCTGGTTGCTGGAGGCGCGCTTGTCGCGCGCGGCCTTGACTTCGACCGGGTCGAAGGTGGTGGCGTCGGCGGGTGCCTGTTCGGCATGCAGCGGGAAGGCCAGGCCGGCGGCGATCGCCAGGGCCAGCAGGGTCGGTGTCAAGGTCATCGAGGAGTCCACAGTCAGGAAGAGGAAGGAGCGCCGGACGGCGCGGACCTGGCTGCAAGCGGCAGAACACCGCAGTCGCTTGGCTGGGTGGGCCCGCCAGCGGCGGGCCAGGTGGCGCGGGCGCCAGGGCCCGCGCAGCAGGTCAGTCGGCCCGGGCCGGCGTGGTGGCCGGCGCGGTCGCAGGCGCCGGCGGCGGCAGCGCGGCATCGCTGGCATCGACCACGCCGTCGTGGTTGCGGTCGACGCGGGCGAAGGTGCGCAGGCCCGACGCCTGATATTCGGCAAAGCTCATGCGCTGGTCCTTGTCGGTGTCGAGCACCTTGAAACGCACATGCACCTGGCGGTCGTCGGCCTGTTCGAGCGCGGTGAGGCGGCGGTTGAGGCGGTCTTCGAACTCCACCCGGTACTCGTCCGGCGACAGCGCCGCGTTGCGGTCGCCGTCGGCGCTGGCGAACTGCGCAGCGCGCAGGCCGGCGTATTCCTTGCGGCCCACCTTGTCGTCGCCGTTCTCGTCGTAAAGCGCGAGGAAGCCCTCGGCCGACTGGCTGTCGGGCATGCCCGGGCGGCCGCCGTCGCGGTCGAAGGCCTGCGTCCGATCGGCAGGCGCATCCTTGGCCGCTGCCGCCAGCGCCGCCTGACCGCGCGTCCAGTCCTGCGCGCCGGCCGTGTCGAATTCGGCGCGCGACACCTGCCCGTCGCCATCGGCATCCAGGGCGGCAAAGCGGGTCCGGCCCTGTGCCGCCTGTGCGCCGCGTTCCTGCTCCAGCGCACGCTGGCGGCGCTGGCGGAACTCGGCCACGTATTCGTCCTCGTCGACGCTACCGTCGTGATTGCGGTCGGTGGCGTCGAAGCGGGCGCGGCGAAAGGCGGCGAAGTCGGCGGCGGTGATGCGGCCGTCGCGGTCGTCGTCGTGCTGGGTGATGAAGGCCTGCACGTTGTTGCCGTGACCGCCGAGCAGCGGGCGCGGGTCAGATTGGGCGAGAGCGGTGGCAGGAAGTAACAGCGCGCACAGATACGCGCCGGCCAGGGAGCCAGTGTTCATGGATTGCCTCTTGAGGGGAGAAACGGTGCCGGGCCGTGGCGCTGGCTGGGCCTGCAGGCGTGTCGGTACGCCGGGCGGAGACACCGCGCCGGTGAAGTCGGGCCAGTGGGGCAATGCAACCGCCGCAGCGGTTGCGCGGCGCTACGGCTCCAGCACCTGGAAGGTGAGCGTGGTGCTGTTGCTGTACTCGCGCACCGGGGCGTCGGCCGGGGCCGGGGTGCGGTGGCGGGACAGCGCCAGCCAGGTGCCGGCGCGGTCAAGCTTCATCGTGGCGCGGCCGGCCGCGTCCGTGGTCAGGCTGACCAGCGTCGGGGTGCGGTCGGAAGTCCAGACCGCCTCGCTGATGTCCACGGTCTGCCTGGCCAGCGGCACGCCGTCGTACTGCACCGTGAAGACGAAGCTCTCGCCGACGTACAGGTCGTTGGGATGCGAGACCGGCACCAGTTCCAGGCCACGGTTGCGCGGCGCCAGCGCGGTGCGATCGGGCTTGCCGACGCTCAGATAGGTGTCGGCCAGGGTGCGCGACTGGAAGCTGGCAAGCAGCGTGGCGCCCTTGGGCATGGCCACGTTGGGGTCGCGCACGGTCTGCCGTTTGCCATCCAGCTCCCAGGTGCGGAATTGCGCGCCCACGCGCAGGCCGGTGCTGACCCGGTAGGTGCCGGGCTGCTTGCCCAGGGGGTGTTCGACCACGGTACGGGTGTCGAGCGCCTGCACCCGGGCCGGCGCGACATCGCGGCCGTCGGGCCCGGTGATGATGAAGTGACTCTGGTCGAATGCCGCTTCCGGGACGAAGAAGGTCTCGGCGAAGGCCGCGTCCAGAGTCACCTTCTGGCCGGGCTGGGGCGCAAAGGTGTTGGGTGCCAGATAAGGGGTGTGCGCAGAGGCGGAGGCAGCGAGCAGCAGCGCCGACAAGGTCAGCAGTTTCATGGGGGGCCCTGTTCCGAGTGGGTCGCTGGCGGCAGGGCGCGGGGCGGCGCAGGAAGCTGGCTGACCACACGATATTAACGAAAATGCGAATCGTTCACAACAATAATAGGCACTGCGTCGCTCTTGTCCGCCGCGGGATCGATGACGTGCGCTCGGGCCGACGTGTACCGTGTCCGTTTTCCCGCCGCCTCTTCGCCATGAGTACCTACCACCTGCAGCAGGTCTTTCGTCCCACCACCGTGGCGGTGGTCGGCGGCAGCCCGCGCGATCGCTCGGCCGGGCGGGCGGTGGTGCGCAATCTGCGCGCGGCCGGGTTTCCCGGGCAGATCGGCTGGGTGAGCCCGCGCTATACCGAGATCGACGGCGTGCGCACGGTGGCGCGGCTGACCGATCTGCCCTGGGTGCCGGACCTGGTGGTGATCACCGCGCCGGCGCGCATCGTGCCGCGCATCGTCTCCATCGCCGCGCGGCGCGGGGTGGCTGCGGCGATCATCCTCACCGCCGGGCTGGGCAACGGCCCCGGCTCGCCGGCCGCCCGCATGGAAGCGGCCGCGCGCGCCAAGGGCATGCGCATCCTCGGCCCGCACTGCCTGGGCGTGATCGCCCCGCATGCGCGGCTCAACGCCAGCATCGCCGCGCATTGCCCGCAGGCCGGCGACCTGGCGCTGATTTCCGAATCCAGCGCGATTGCCGCCGCACTGGTGGAATGGGGCGTGGCGCGCTCGGTCGGGTTCTCGGCGGTGGTGTCGCTGGGCGATACGCTGGATGTGGATTTCGGCGATCTGCTCGACTACTTCGCCACCGACTACCGCACCCGCGCGATCCTGCTGTATGTCGAACGCATCGGCGATGCGCGCAAGTTCATGTCGGCCGCACGCGCCGCCGCGCGCGCCAAACCGGTGGTGGTGGTCAAGTCCGGGCGCCAGTTCCGCATCAATCCCAACGCCGATACGCATGCGCAGGCGCTGGCCGGCTCGGATGCGGTGTATGGCGCGGCATTCGCGCGTGCCGGCCTGTTGCGGGTGGGCGCGCTGGACGAATTGTTCGCCGCTGCCGAAACCCTGGGCCGGCTCGGCAGTTTTCCCGGCCGGCGCCTGGCCATCCTCAGCAACGGCGGCGGGGTGGGGCAGCTGGCGGTGGACCAGCTGGTGCTGCGCGGCGGCACCCTGGCCGAGTTGTCGGCCAAGACCCTGGAGCGGCTGGATCAGTCGCTGCCGCAGGGGTGGTCGCGCAGCAATCCGGTCGACATCATCGTCGATGCAGATGGGCCGCGGTATGCCGCAGCGATCGAGGCCTTGCTGGACGACCCGGAGAACGACGCGTTGCTGGTGGTCAACGTGCCCACTGCGTTCACCTCCTCGGCCGATGCGGCCAAGGCGCTGACCCGCGCGCTGGACCAACGCGACCGCTACCAGCGCGGAAAGCCGGTGTTTGCGGTGTGGCTGGGCCAGGACGATGCGGCCATCGCCGCGCTCAATGCCGCGCGCGTGCCCACTTACGCGACCGAATCGGACGCGGTGCGCGGCTTCACCCACCTGGTGCGCTATCGCGAGGCGCAGGCGGCGTTGATGGAGACCCCGCCCAGCCTGCCGGAAGATTTCGTGGTGGATGCCGGCATCGCCCGCGCGGTGGTCGACGAAGCCTTGGCCGCCGGTCGGCGCTGGCTGGACCCTGTCGCCACCAACCGCCTGCTGGCCGCCTACGGCATCCCGATCGTGACGCTGCAGGTGGCCGCTACCGCCAACGAGGCCGCATTGCTGGCCGATCCCTTGTTGGCCGTCGGCCGCACGGTGACCTTGAAGGTGCTGTCCAGCGACATCGCGCACAAGTCCGATGTGGATGGCGTGCGCCTGAACCTGTCCAGCGTGGCAGCGGTACGCGAAGCGGCGACCGGCATCCTGGCGCGTGCGCGCGCCGCGCTCCCCAACGCGGTGATCGAGGGTGTGATCGTGCAGCCCACCGTGCTGCGGCCCAAGGCGCGTGAACTGATCGCCGGCATCGCCGACGACCCGGTGTTCGGCCCGGCGATCGTGTTCGGGCGCGGCGGCACTGCGGTGGAAGTGATCAACGACCGCGAGCTGGCGTTGCCGCCGCTGGATCTGCGCCTGGCCCACGAGCTGATCGGGCGCACGCGGGTGTCGCGCATCCTCAAGGCCTACCGCGACGTGCCGGCCGCCGACGAGCGCGCGGTGGCGCTGGTGCTGGTCAAGCTGGCGCAGCTGGCCGCCGACATCCCCGAAATCACCGAACTGGATATCAACCCGCTACTGGCCGACCGCGATGGCGTGATCGCGCTGGACGCGCGCGTGGCGGTGGCGCCGGCGCGCAAGCTGCACAAGGGCCGCGGCCATCCGCGCTTTGCGATCTTCCCGTATCCGAAGCAATGGGAGCGCCAGATCGGGCTGGGCGATGGCACGCACGCGCTGGTGCGCCCGGTGCGCCCGGAGGACGACGCATTGTTCCGCGCGTTCTTCGCGCGGGTCACCGACGAAGACCTGCGACTGCGCTTCTTCCAGTCGGTCAAGCATTTCAGCCACGAATTCATCGCGCGGCTGACCCAGCTCGACTACGCGCGCTCGATCGCGCTGGTGGCCATCGACCCCAAGACCGGCGACATGCTCGGCGCGGTGCGGCTGCATGCCGACGCCGACTACGAGCGTGGCGAATACGGCATCCTGATCCGCTCCGACCTCAAGGGCCACGGCATCGGCTGGCAGCTGATGCGCATCATGATCGAGTACGCGCGCTGGCTGGGCCTGAAGCAGATCGAAGGCCAGGTGCTGCGCGAGAACCGCACCATGCTGGCGATGTGCCAGAGCCTGGGCTTCGGGGTACGCCCGGATCCGGAGGATGCGACCCTGATGGCGGTGACACTCCCTATAATGGGCGAGCCACGCCCGGCCTGACCTTGGGTCACGCCGCGGTCCCCTCCTCACCGCATGCCGGATCTGCCGGGCCTCGCCCCGGCCCGTTGCTCCGGCTGTCGTCTCGGCCCGCCTGGGAGTGTCAATGTTTCGCGATTTCAGAATGTCGTTCTTGGTCACAGCGATCTGCCTGGGCCTGGCCGCCTGGTGGGGTCATACCTCCGCGATGGGCATCTGGCAGGCCCTGTGGCTATGCCTGGTGCTGAGCGTGCTGGAAGTGTCGCTGTCGTTCGACAACGCGGTGGTCAACGCCGGCGTGCTCAAACACATGAACGCGTTCTGGCAGAAGCTGTTCCTCACCGTCGGCATCCTGATCGCGGTGTTCGGCATGCGCCTGGTGTTCCCGATCGTGATCGTGTCGGTGGCCACCGGCATGGGCCTGGTGCCGGTAATGCAGATGGCGCTGAAGGAGCCGGACCGCTACAGCCAGGTGCTGACCGACAACTACCCGTCCATCGCCGCCTTCGGTGGCATGTTCCTGCTGCTGGTGTTCCTGAACTTCCTGTTCGACCAGGAGCGCAAGCTGCACTGGCTCGGCCCGGTGGAGCGGCTGGTCGGCAAGCTGGGCAAGGCCGATGCGATGTCGGTGATCGTGGCGGTGTCGGTCCTGCTGGGCACCAAGCTGTTCCTGCCCGACGCCATCTTCCAGAGCGTGCTGTTCGCCGGCCTGGGCGGCATCCTGCTGTACCTGCTGGTTGGCAGCGTGGATGCGCTGTTCGAGGCCGAAGAGGGCGAGGACGGCATGGGCCCGGCCAAGCGCTCGGGCATTGCCGCCTTCCTTTACCTGGAAGTGCTGGACGCCTCGTTCTCGTTCGACGGGGTGATCGGCGCGTTCGCGATCACCCGCGATGTGGTCATCATCATGCTGGGCCTGGCGATCGGCGCGATGTTCGTGCGTTCGATGACGGTCTATCTGGTGCACAAGGGCACGCTGGACGAGTTCGTGTTCCTGGAGCACGGGGCCCATTACGCCATCGGCGTGCTGGCGATCATCATGTTGGTCGGCACCGTGTACCACGTGCCGGAAGTGCTGACCGGCCTGATCGGCGTGGCCTTCATCGCCGCCTCGGTGTGGTCGTCGATCCGCTACCGCAAGCGCCACCACATCGGCCCGACCGAGATCTGATCTCGCGCATTGGCCGCGCTAAAGCGTCACGCTGTTCACTTGAGAGCGGCTCGCAAGCGTCTTCGCGGTCATCGGGTGGACGCTGCTGACGGACGGACGGACGGGCGGGCGTCGCTAGGTCTGTGGCTTGGCTGCAAGGCCCTTGCCCGCCCACCCTCGCGGGACACGCCGCAAGTACGTCCCTGTAGGCTCTGGCGCGGCATCCATGCCGCTCAAGGTCCCGCGACGGTGAGCGGGCAAGGACCAGTCGAGATGGTCGGTACGCAAAGTAAGAGCAGCGCCTGATGCGCCTTGTTCGATCGTGAAGCATCGTGTCCACGTCTGATGCGCACCGCGCGACAGACAGCTCTTCAAACAAGAGCCGACCAACTGTCTGGTGCGGTGTCCTTGCCGGTTGCGGGACCGTGTGGCGGCATGGATGCCGCCACCGAGCCCCGAGGGATGGGTTCACGGCGTGTCCCGCAAGCGGCGAGGGCACCGCGCCCTCGACGCTGCGCGTTCTTGCTGCAGAGGCCTCGACCGCAACGTCCAAAGAGAGAACGGCAGCGCACACCCGGATTCGGCAGTGGCGAGTTTGCTTCCGCAGCTTGGGCGTGCCGGAGGAGCGGCCCGCCAGGCGTGCGGTGCCGCTTGAGGCGGTCGCGGCCAACTGACTGGCTTCAGCATCGATGTGTGTCGCGGCCAACCCAACCGGACCCAACTGATCGACAGAATTGCCGGTTTGGGCCTTGACTGCGCAGTCCAGTTGGACGGGTTGGCAGCCTCCCGCCGACCGTTCGTCAGACAGTGCTTTGTGCTGTAAGGGTTTTCGGGAATTTCCTACATTTGGTGTTGACCCCTCCGGGTGACCCCACTATCTTGGGGGAGTCGGTGGTTGGTCGCCCCAAGGCGTCCGGACCAGTGAGAGCATGATTTGCAGCAGGTTGCCAATCAAACGCCTCTCCGCGGCGGCAGCGATGAACGATCACAGCCATCCGGGCGTTGCCTGGAGCGGGCGGCGTGGTTTCGTTGCGCCGCGGTTGTTTCGCCACCGACCACTGCGCGACAGCACACCGCGCGGTGGCGGCCGTGGAATCTCCGGTAAGGAGATGGCTGGTGAAGGCGATGCCGCCGCAGACCGTGGGTCTTGCGTGCTGGTCGTCGCGCACCGCCATCGCTGTCCAGGGAATCCGGATCCGGCCGCAACCCGTCCCCAGCCGGGTTCGTGTGCCTACGCATGGAGGACGCATGACCACCAACGACACCCTTGCCGCGATCGCCGCCGGTACCGCAACACCCACCAGCGTTCCCGCCAGTGTCAGCGTGCCCGGTTGCGGCGCGCCGGAATTGACCGACCCGTCGGACATCGTGCCGCCTCCCCGCCAAGCCATTGCAATGCACGCACAGACCATCGAAGAACAAGCCGTCGCCACCTGGATCACCAAGGAAGCCGGCAACCGCAGGATCCCGTTCGAGCCGGAGCGCCTGGAGCGCGCCATCGACCAGATCCATGCCGAATTCCCGCAGCTGGACGTGGCCGATTACAAGCGTTCGGTGTTCGGCTTCGTCGACCGCAAGGACAGCGTCAACGCCGACGACCTGGTCGACCATCTGATCCGCGAGGCCGAGGCCCGCGTCGATCTGACCACCCCGGAGTGGGAGCACTTCGCCGCGCGTCTGTACCTGCGTCGCCTGTACAAGCGCGCCAGCCGCAACCGTTTCTACGACGCCGGCCAGAAGTACGGCTCGTTCGTCGGCCTGCAGGAGAGCCTGGCCGACCGCAATGTCTATTCCAACGACATCCTGCGCCGCTACTCCAAGGACGAACTGATCGAAGCCGGCAAGATGATCGAGCCGGAGCGCGACAAGCTGTTCGCGTACAACGGCTTGTACCTGCTGGCCACGCGCTACCTGGCCACCGACAACTCGCGCGGCGTGTTCGAGCTGCCGCAGGAGCGTTGGCTGACCATCGCGCTGTACCTGATGCAGGACGAGATCGGCAACGGCAAGGGCAGCCGCGAGCGCCGCATGCAGCTGGTCGGCGAGGCCTACTGGGCGCTGTCCAACCTGTACATGACCGTGGCCACCCCGACGCTGGCCAATGCCGGCAAGGTCGGCGGCCAGCTGTCGAGCTGCTTCATCGACACCGTCGACGACAGCCTGCAGGGCATCTACGACTCCAACACCGACGTGGCGCGCGTGTCCAAGCACGGCGGCGGCGTGGGCGCGTACCTGGGCTATGTGCGTTCGTCCGGTTCGGCGATCCGCGGCGTGTCCAATTCCTCCGGCGGCGTGGTGCCGTGGATCAAGCAGCTCAACAACACTGCGGTGTCGGTGGATCAGCTGGGCCAGCGCAAGGGCGCCATCGCGGTCTATCTGGACATCTTCCACCGCGACATCGAGTCGTTCCTGGATCTGCGCCTGAACAACGGCGACCAGCGCCTGCGCGCGCATGACGTGTTCACCTCGGTGTGCATCCCCGACCTGTTCATGGAAGCGGTCGAGCGTCGCGGCGACTGGTATCTGTTCGATCCGCACGAAGTGAAGCGGATCAAGGGCTGGTACCTGCAGGACTTCTACGACGAGAAGAAGGGCGACGCCAACAGCAGCTTCCGGCGCAAGTACGAGGAAGTGGTTGCCGACGAGCGCATCACCCGCAAGACGGTCAAGGCGATCGAGATCTTCAAGCGGATCATGGTCAGCCAGCTGGAAACCGGCAACCCGTTCATGTTCTACCGCGACGAAGTCAATCGCAAGAACCCGAACAAGCACGAGGGCATGGTCTATTCGTCCAACCTGTGCACCGAGATCCTGCAGAACATGAGCCCAACGCGGATGATGCAGGAGATCATCAGCGGCAATCAGATCGTCACCACCAAGAAGGCGGGCGACTTCGTCGTGTGCAACCTGTCCTCGATCAACCTGGGCCGCGCGATCACCGTGCAGGCAGACCAGGCCGATCTGCTGGGCGCCGACGTGCTGGAGCGGTTGATCCCGATCCAGGTGCGCATGCTCGACAACGTGATCGATCTGAATCAGTTGCCGGTGCCGCAGGCCACCATCACCAATCAGAAGTACCGCGCCATCGGCCTGGGCACCTTCGGCTGGCACCATCTGCTTGCACAGAAGGCCATCCACTGGAATGCCAAGGAAGCCGAGGACTACAGCGACGAGCTGTACGAGCGCATCAACTATCTGACCGTCCAGGCGAGCATGGAGCTGGCCAAGGAAAAGGGCACCTACAGCGTGTTCCGCGGCAGCGACTGGCACACCGGCGAGTACTTCCGTGCGCGCGACTACAACAGCCCGCAGTGGCTGGAGCTGTCCGCGCAGGTGGCCGTCAACGGCGTGCGCAATGCCTGGATGCTGGCGGTGGCGCCGAACATGAGCACCGCGCAGATCGCCGGTTCCACCGCCTCGATCGACCCGATCTACAGCGCGTTCTACTACGAGGAAAAGAAGGACTTCCGTCGTCCGGTCGCCGCGCCCGGCCTGTCGCTGGACACTTGGCCGTACTACGAAAAGGGCGCCTACAAGGTCGACCAGTTCGCCAGCGTGCGCCAGAACGCGCGTCGCCAGCGGCACGTTGACCAGTCGATCAGCTTCAACTTCTACGTGCCCAGCACCATCCGTGCCAGCACCTTGCTGGACCTGCACATGACCGCCTGGCGCGAAGGCCTGAAGACCACGTACTACGTGCGTTCCAACGATATCGACATCAGCGAGTGCGAGTGGTGCAGTAGCTAAGTGCATTCGCGCTTCGCTTCCACGGTTCGCGTTGCGAACCGCGGACCCTGCTTCACCAGCTCCCACACCCCGCGCCTTCGGCGCGCCCCCTGACTCAGGGGCTTTCCTCCAGAACGATTGCTGCCGCCGTCCCCGCTGCACGCGCGGGCGACGCCTGAAACACGAGTAGAAACCCATGTCCGCAACACCGCTTGAGCGCATCAAGATCCTGGAGCCGCGTCACCCGAACCGCTCCACCGCCATCATCAATGGCTCCACGTCCGGCATCCTCAACTGGAACGACATCCCGTACCCGTCCTTCTATCGGGCGTACAAGGAGCTGTCGACCAACTTCTGGATCCCCGACGAAGTGGACATGAAGGGCGACGCGCGCCAGTACAACGAGCTGTCGGCGCGCGAGAAGAACGCCTACGACTCGATCATCGGTTTGCTGGCCACGCTGGATTCGCCGCAGACGCGCTTCATCTACAACGTGGCCGAATACATCACCGACCCGGCCGCGCATGCCAATGCCGCCATCATCGGCCAGCAGGAAGTGATCCATAACGAGAGCTACAGTTACGTACTGGCCTCGATCACCGGCCTGGCCGATCAGAACCGCGTGTTCGAGATCGCGCGCACGCACCCGACCATCATCAAGCGCAATGCGCCGATCATGGGCGCCTACGAAGACTTCATGCGCGACAAGACGGCCGAAACGCTGATCCGCGCGCTGATCCAGTCCTCGATCCTGGAAGGCATCAACTTCTATTCCGGCTTCGCGTATTTCTACAATCTGGTCCGCCAGAACCGCATGACCGGCACCGGCAAGATCATCAGCTTCATCAACCGCGACGAGCTGGCCCACTCCAAGTTCATCAGCGAGCTGATTCGCGCCATCATCGGCGAGAACCAGGCGCTGCAGGGCGACCAGCTCACCGACTACGTGCACAAGGCCTTCGAGCACGCGATCGACCTGGAAACCCAGTGGACCGCCGAAGTGCTGGACGGCATCGACGGCATCGACGTGGACGAGATGATCCGCTACGTGAAGTACCGCGCCAACAAGATGGCCGGCATGCTGGGCATCGAGAAGCTGTACGAAGGCGCCAACGACAACGTGATGCCGTGGATCAAGGCCTACGCCGACAACTTCACCGAAACCAAGACCGACTTCTTCGAGATGCGCAATGCGTCGTACAAGAAGACCAACTCCGATAACGGCTTCGACGATCTGTGAGTAATCGGGAATCGGGAATCGCAACAGCCAGTCACACCATGCTCTTCCGATTCCCCATTCCCGACTCCCCATTCCCCGCCTAGATGAACATCCTGCTCGCACTGGCCTCGTTGAGCGGTAACACGCGTGATGTCGCGCGCAGTGTTGCACGGCGCTGCGAAGCCGCTGGGCATGCGGTGACCTGGGTGGAAACCGATCTGCAGACCCTGGCACAGGTGCCGCATGCGCCAGGACAGTACGAGCTGTTTCTGCTCGGTAGCTGGACCGACAACGGTGGCCGTACGCCGGCAGAGATGAAACGCTTCATCGTCGAGTTGGTCCAGACGCTGGGCAAGCCACCGCGGGTGGCGGTGTTCGGCACCGGCGAAACGCAGTGGGGCGAGGACTATTTTTGCGGTGCGGTGCATCGCATCGCCCAGTTCTTCGCCAGCCCGTTTCCGCGTTTGACCATCGAACAGATGCCCCACGGCCAGCGCGACGCGCAAGCCATCGCCGCCTGGACCGACGAGGTCCTGGCCCAATGCCAACACGATCCCCATGATGCACACCATTACCGTCACGTCGCCTGAGCACTACACCGCCACCCTGGCCGCGCATCCGCGCGCGCTGGTGGATTTCTACAAGGACAACTGCCCCGGCTGCCGCATGCTGGACATGTCGTTGGACAAGTTCGCCAACAGCGATGCCGCCGAGGGTGTGGCCTTGTTGAAGGTCAAGCTGGAAGTGGTGGGCGAGGAATTCTTCCGCGATCTCGGCCTGCGCCAGACCCCGACCCTGGCGCTTTACCGCGATGGCAACGAGGTGGCGCGCCTGCCGGGCTTCCAGTCGCCGGCGCAGGTGGAAACCGCGGTCAAGAGCAGCCTCTGAGCGATTGCGGGCGCGGCGCGCGCGCACGGCCAAGCGCTAGTGCGCATCGCGCTCTCGTAGGAGCGGACCCGGCCACGATAGCTGTCCAAGGTCGCCCTTACGCTTTCGCGACGTTCGCGACGTTCGCGACACCGACACCGTGGCGTGCGCATGGACGCGCACGTGCCTGGTCGTTTGCTTGCCAGTCGCACGCGGCAACGGCATGACCACCCCAGACAGCACGAATGCCCCGCATTGCGTAGCATCATCGCCTGCGCATCGCGTTGATCAGGCTATCGTTGTGCTTCCGACACGCGAAGCATGTCGAAAGCGTGCGTGCCACACATCGGCCTCGGCTGCGTTCCCTGCTCGCCGTTTGTCCCTCCTTAACTTGGATCCCACGATGTCAGACAGCTTGCAGACCCAGCCACCGATCGAAGCGCGCATGGCCGAGATCGTGTTTCCCAACCACACCAACCACATGGGCACGCTGTTCGGTGGCCAGGCGCTGGCGTGGATGGACAAGGCCGCGTTTCTGGCGGCATCGCGCTATGCGCGGCGTGCGGTGGTGACCGCGCGCTCGGACCAGGTGGATTTCAAGCTGCCGATCCGCCAGGGCCAGATGGTGGAAACCATCGCGCGGGTGGTGTCGGTGGGGCGCAGTTCGATCAAGGTGGAAGTGGAACTGATCGCCGAGGATCTGCTCAGCGGCGCACGCGAGCTGTGCACGCGCGGCCACTTCGTGATGATCGCGCTCGGCGACGACGGCAAGCCGACCACGGTGCCGCCGCTGTCCGTTACCGGCGCCTGACGGCGGTCATTCCTCGACCTCGCGGTCCTCGCGCTTGGTTTCCGCCATCGCCTCGGGCTCCAGCTCCTCGGCGCTGCGATTGAGTTTGACGAAGACGCCCCAGGCGATCAGCAACAGCGCCGCGCACAGGCCCACCGCCGCCGCATACGGCAGCTTGGCCGGGTCCTCGTGCATCAGCTCGAAGATCGACACCAGCGTCTCGATCGCCAGCGCAATCACGATCACCACGAAGAATCGCGACAGATAGCGCCGCACGCGCGTGGGGCCGCTGACCTTGACGTCGCGCAGGATCTCTTCCTCGAAGATGGTCTGGCCCAGTTCCAGCGTCACCAGCGCCACGGTGAGCAGACCGATCGCCTCCAGCACCACGTTGAAGCGGTCGCGCACCACCATGTCGCCGCCTGGGGTAAAGCCATGCCACAGCTCCAGCCCGGCCATCGCCACCAGACCCGCCGCGCACAGCACGAAAAACGCCAGGATCACGAAGTGACCGGCACGGAACAGGTGGCTGAGCAGTTTCATGATGACGACGGCGATGGAGGGATGCAGAGCATCGTGTGCGTGGCGTCGTGGCGGCGCGAAGGCTGCGCCGACCGGACGTGCCCTCATCCGGCGCTTTGCGCCACCTTCTCCCGCAGGCGGGAGAAGAGATCTGCGTGAGCAAGCGGCGCAGTGGCAAGGAGGTCGCTGTGGCGGCGCGAAGGCTGCGCCGACCGGACGTGCCCTCATCCGGCGCTTTGCGCCACCTTCTCCCGCACGCGGGAGAAGGGATCTGCGTGAGCAAGCGGCGCAGTGGCAAGGAGGTCGCTGTGGCGGTGCGAAGGCTGCGCCGACCGGACGTGCCCTCATCCGGCGCTTTGCGCCACCTTCTCCCGCAGGCGGGAGAAGGGATCTGCGTGAGCAAGCGGCGCAGTGGCGAGAAGTTTGCTCGCCCAATGACGCAGCGGTAGCTACCACTCCCTTCTCCCGCCTGCGGGGGAAGGTGCCCGAAGGGCGGATGGGGGCAATGCATGCGCAGCATGCGCACGGTCGCCCGCCATACCCATCAGCTCTGCCGCAACACCTGATACGCCAGCAGATGCACATTGGCGGCCATCAGCAGTGGCGCGTTGCGTCCGGTTTCGCGCACGCGCCTGAGCATGTCGCCAACGATCTGCGCCGCTTCCACTTCCTGGCCGGCTTCCAGGTCGCGCAGCATCGACGCCTTCAACGGCGAATCCACCTGCAACAAGGTCTGCAGCGCCTTGGCGCGCGCAGCTTCCGGAATCGGCTGGCCGGCCGCGTCGGCGGCCCACAGACATTCGTTGTACAAGCCGTTGATCAACGCGCGGCCGTCGTCGGTGGCGACGATCGCCCCAACCGGCGCGCGCATCAGGCAGGTGGCCGCGGCCAGCGCGGTGAGGAAGCTGTACTTGATCCACTGCTCCTGCGCGATCTGCTCGCTGGCCACATGATCGATGCCGGCCTGCGCGCAGGCAGCCGCAAACGCCTGCACCCGTGCCGAGGCGGCGCCGCCATCGCGCTCGCCAAAGGTCATCGCCGCCGGCTTGCCCAGGTGCAGGATCTGCCCGTGCTCGCCCTTGGTCGCGCTGATGAAGCACAGCCCGCCCAGCACGCGTGCCGCACCGAAACGTTCGTCCAGCGCAGGGTAATGACGCAGGCCGTTGAGGATCGGCAGCACCGTGGTGTGCTCGCCCACCGCCGGCGCAATCGCCTCGATCGCGCTCTCCAGGTCGTAGGCCTTGCAGCTGAGGATCACCAGATCGAACGGCCGCTGCGCCACCAGGGCCGGCAGGTCCTGCGCGGTGACATGCGCCACCGGCAGATCCGCATCGCCCAACAGACTGCGAATACGCAAGCCATCGGCCTGCAGCTGCGCCGCCCGCGCATCGCGCACCAGAAAGGTGACATCGACACCGGCCTGCGCCAGACGCCCGCCGAAATAGCCGCCGGTGCCGCCGGCACCGAGGATGAGGATATGCATCAAAATCTCCATTCAGCTTGATGGTTGGAGTGTGTCAGGGCAGGGTGTTAAGCTCCTGGCCGGATTGGGGATTCTCGGTCGGCATCAGGCTCTGGCGGAATCGCCGGGGCCTTTTGTTTTTTCACGGGTAGCACTTCAACCCGTAGCCGAGATAACGGCCAGTGGCATCCTTGTCCAGCTTCTGCTCGATGACATCCCATGCGCGATTGGGTTGGTCGGGGCGCAACTGCCGCATGCCGATGGGGCGCGCGACCAGATCAGCCAGCTGCAATCCGATCGCGTTGCTTTTCTTGTCGCAGATCACCGGATCGAATGGCAGTTCGAGACCAGAAAAGTTGTCGCCGCCACAGATCCGGCGAAATGCCAGCTCCAGGTCCTGATCCTCGTTATGCCCACGCGCCTCGCACAGGACATGCGTGGTCAATGGTGCGCCGCGTTGCGCGACCTGTCCCTGCTTGCTGAGCTTGTAGTACATCCGCTCAAGGCAAAAACGCATCGAGATTTCGTACGGATTTTCCCCGCGCTGGCGATCCTGAAGGCGACGTTTGTCGATGACAGCGGCAAAAATCGTCATCGGTGCGGAGGCCAATGCATCTGTCAGCGCATCGATGAACGCCTGTTTCTTCTCGCGATCACGCAACACCGAAAACGGCCCGATATCCCGGCGTATCTCGCGTTCATGCAATACAACGGCATCGTGCCCGAACGTCGCGAACTTGATCCGTTGCATCGCCGGTACCACTGCGGCCATGTAATCGCGTTTGCTGATCAGGCAGCAGGACAGTACGAACAACGGGAAGGCCGCATCGATGTTGGCCATCCCATGGTCACCGCTTTCATCGACGAACACGATGTAGTCGCTGAACGGCACTCTCAGCTCCGCAAACCCACGCCACGGCGCAGCAACCACAGCGCCAGTGCGCTGAGGACCGCGACAAAGCCCAGCATCAGCGTGTAGGCGACCCAGATCGGCACGTCCGAGCTGCCGAGCAGGCCATAGCGGAACGCGTTGACCATGTAGAAGATCGGATTGGCGTGGGTGGCCGCTTCGGCCCAGCCGGGTAGCAACTTGACAGAATAGAACACGCCGCCCAGATAGGTCAGCGGGGTCAGGATGAAGGTCGGCACGATCGCCACGTCGTCGAACTTCCTGGCATACACCGCATTGACGAAGCCGGCCAGCGAGAAAATGGTCGCGCCCAGCAACACGGTGGTCAGCGTGACCAGCGGATGCGGGATGCGCACCGGGGTGAAGAACATCGCGATGATCAGCACCAACGCGCCGACCATCACCCCGCGCAACACCGCGCCGGAGACGTAGCCCCACAGGATCACCCAGTTGGGCATCGGGCTGACCAGCAGCTCTTCCACGTGCCGGCCGAACTTGGCGCCGAAGAAGCTGGAGGAGATGTTGCCGTAGCTGTTCTGGATCACGCTCATCATCACCAGGCCCGGCACGATGAACTGCATGTACGAATAGCCGCCCATGTCACCCACGCGCGAGCCGATCAGCCCGCCGAAGATCAAAAAGTACAGCGTCATGGTGATGGCCGGCGGCACCAGGGTCTGGCCCCAGATGCGCAGGATGCGCTGCACTTCGCGGCGCACGATGGTGCCCAGCGCAATCCAGTTGCGGCGTGCGTTGGTGGGTTCGGTCACGGTGCGGATCTCGTTCATGGCTGGCCTCCGCTGCGCGGCTGCGCTGGCGGCGTGCCGTGAGGCACGACAGGCGTGGGTGCGGTGGCGGCTGCATCGGCCGGTGCCGGGGCGTCACCGGTCAGGCGCACGAACAGCTCTTCCAGCCGATTGCTCTTGGTGCGCATCGAGCGCACCCGGATGCCGGCGCTGCCGAGCGTGGCGAACACGCGGTTGAGGTCCATCGCGCGCGGCATGTCCAGGTCCAGCGTGTGGCCGTCGATGGCGGTGAGCGTGGTGCCTTCGATCACCGGCAGTTCGGCCGGCAGCTCGCCGTCGATATCGAACAGGAAGCCTTCCACGTCGAGCTTGGCCAGCAGCTCGCGCATCGGGCCCTGGGTGACGATCTGGCCATGGTTGATGATGGCCAGGTTGCGGCACAGGTGCTCGGCTTCTTCCAGGTAGTGCGTGGTCAGGATGATGGTGGTGCCGGCGGCGTTGATTTCCTTGAGCACGCGCCACATGTCGCGGCGGATCTCGATGTCCACGCCGGCGGTAGGCTCGTCCAGGATCAGCAGGCGCGGCTGGGTCATCATGGCGCGGGCGATCATCAGCCGGCGCTTCATGCCGCCGGACAGCGTGCGGCTCATCACCTGGGCCTTTTCCCACAGGTGCGAGCGGCGCAGCTCCGCTTCGGCCAGGCGCTCGGCCTCGGCGCGCGGCATGCCGTAGAAACCGGCGTAGTTGACCAGGATGTCGAAGGGTTTCTCGAACAGGTTGAAGTTGACCTCCTGCGGGACCAGGCCGATCAGGCGCATCGCATCGCTGCGCTGGCCGACCAGGTCGGTGCCGAACACTTCCACCTGGCCGGCGGACAGGTTCACCAGCGAGCTGATGATGCCGATCAGGGTGGATTTGCCGGCGCCATTGGGGCCGAGCAGGGCGAAGAAGTCGCCTGGCGCCACGTCCAGCGAGACGCCCTTGAGCGCCTGGGTGCCGTTGTCGTAGGTCTTGCGCAGATCGCACACACGCAGCGCGGGTGCGGTGATCGGAGATGGGGAATTCAAGGTGTTCCTTCGCGTCAGCGTGACGGCGCAGCGAGTTGCAGGCCGTTATTATAGAAGCCCGCGGGGGGCAAGCCCCGATCACAGACTGTCCTAAATACGTTCGTGCCCGTTCAATTCCCCCTCAAGCTTGTCGACCGGCGCATGATTGCGCCCACCGTGGCCCACTGCCAGTTCCTGCGTGACGACGGGCAGCCGCTGGATTTCCAGCCCGGGCAGTTCATCCAGATCCATTTCAGCGCCGCCGACGGCACGCCGAGCAAGCGCAGCTATTCGCTGGCGACCATCCACGACCATGCGTTCGGACCGGGCGAGGCGGTGGATATCGCGGTGAGCTTCGTGCCCGGCGGCTCGGCCACCGCGCTGTTCGAAGGCCTGCAGATCGGCGACCAGTTGCAGGCCAGCGGTCCCTACGGCCGTTTCTGCCTGCCGCCGGGCGACCACAACCGGCGCTATGTGCTGATCGCCACTGGCACCGGCGTCACCCCGTACCGCTCGATGCTGCCGCTGCTGGCCGAGGCGATCGCCACCCGCGGCGTGCAGGTGCTGCTGCTGCAGGGCGCACGTACGCCGGCCGAGCTGTTGTATGGCGACGACTTCCGCGCGTTTGCCGATGCGCATCCGCAGTTCCGCTATGTGCCGTGTTTCTCGCGCGCACTGCCCGAGCAGCCGCACGCCGATGTGCGGCAGGGGTACGTGCAGCAGCAACTGGCCGAGTTCGCGCCCGATGCGCAAGGCGATATCGCCTACCTGTGCGGCAACCCGGACATGGTGGACAGCTGCATCGAGGCGTTGAAGGCAGCCGGCCTGCCGAACGCGCAGATCCGCCGCGAGAAATACGTCAGCCCGGCACCGGCAAAGGCCTGAAGTCATCGGGCAGGCGCCGAGCTGGTCTTGCTCGGCACCGCTGATCGCGCCTGGTCCGCCTGCGCCCGGCGCGTTCAAGGCCCGTCACCGGCATCGCGATGCCCGCCGAACACGCGCCGGTATTGCGTCGGCGACAGCGCCAGTACGCGCCGGAAATGGTGCCTGAGCGTCTCGGCCGAGCCGAAGCCGCAGCGTGTTGCAATCTGTTCGATGTCGGCTCCCGAGGTTTCCAGCATCTCGCGCGCGCGGTTGAGGCGTTCGTTGGCCACCCATTTGCCCGGCGACATGCCGGTGGTGGCCTGGAACCGCCGTAGAAAGGTCCTGCGGCTCATGCCCGCCGCGGCGGCCAGCGACGCCACGCAGTGGTTGGCGGTGAGGTCCTGATTGATGCGATCGAGCAAGGGTCCAAGCCGGGTACTTTCATGCAGCGGCGGCACCGGCCGGTCGATGAACTGGGCTTGCCCGCCATCGCGATGGACCGGCATCACCAGGCGTTTGGCGACCTGATTGGCGATGGCCGGGCCGAAGTCGGCGCGGACGATATGCAGGCACAGATCGATCCCGGCGGCGCTGCCGGCGGAGGTGAGGATGTCGCCCTCGTCCACGTACAGCACGCCCGGCTCCACGGCGATCTGCGGGTAGCCGCTGGCCAGCACGTCGGCGTTGCGCCAATGCGTGGTGGCCCTGCGCCCCTGCAGCAGACCGGCCTGGGCAAGCACAAAGGCGCCGGCGCAGATCGAGACGATCCGGGTCTTGCGTTTATGCGCACGTTGCAGCGCCTTGATCAGTGCATCCGGTGCCGACGCTCTGGTATCTCTCCAGCTGGGAATGACGATGGTATGGGCGGCATCGAGCAGATCGAGTCCGCCATCCACTTCGATACGTAGGCCGCCCAACGCACGCAGCGGGCCGGGTTCGGCCGCGGCAATGGCAAACCGATACCAGCCCGGGCCCGCTTCCGGCCGCGGCAATCCGAAGATTTCAGTAGCGATTCCGAATTCGAACAGGCCGAGCTGGTCGTACGCGACCACCACCACCAACGGCGGCAACGCATCGCGACGCAGGCGTTTCTTCGAAGTTGGCATGAAATGCACGATAGATGGCATTGACGCCACTTTCACCCATCGCCTGCTGCTGCGCAACATGGCCCTGGTCCTGTCATACGAGCTCAGCCGTTGCCTGGCTCGTCCCCACGCTGGAGAGTGATCGGTGAGCAAGCCCCCTGTGCGCGACACCCTGTTCCTGGCCGAGACGGCGTTCGCCGTCGACGGCGATGGCCCGTTCTACTGTGGCGACTGCATCGCCATCGAAGGGCTGCTCAGCCTGTCCCCGTCCATTGCCGAGGGGCTGGACATCCGGCGTCTGGCCTTCCCGCGGCCCCGGCAGGCGTTGGTCGCGCTGCTGGGCGAGCCGTATCAATCGCTTCCGGTGCTGGTCCTGGCCGCCACTGCAGTGGACCACCCGGCCGGCAGCAAGCAGGCCGGGCAGTGTCGCGTGATCGACGACGAGGCGGCGATTCGCGCGTACCTGTCGCAGCGCTTCGCGGTTGCGCGGCAGCGCTGAGGCGAGCGCTGAGCCGGTCTTCCACAGTCCTCTCTGGAGAACGCACATGACGTACACGCAAGCCACGCTGCTGTCCTTGTCGATCACCGCCGCATTGAGCTGCATGGGAACGGCACGCGCGCAACAGGCCGGAACGGGACAAGCCACCAAGGCAACCACGTTGGACCAGGTGGTGGTGAGCGGGCGCCTGCGGTCGCTGGAACAATTCACCCCGACCGGCAGCCGGCTCAATCTGTCGGCGCGCGACACGCCGGGCACGCTGGATGCGATCAATGCCGCCGCGATCGACGCGCGCGGTTTACGCAGCGTGGAAAAGGCGGCCGAGAGCCTGCCGGGCGTGAACACCGGCGGCTCGCCGGGCAACCCGGCGACCTTCTCGATGCGGGGCTTCACCGATGGCCAGATCACCATCCTGCACAACGGCCTGTATCTGGGGCCGTCGAACATGACCAACCGGCCACAGAACAGCTTCAATCTGCAATCTGTCGAAGTCCTGAAAGGGCCGGCGTCGGTGATCTACGGCCAGGGCGCGGTGGGGGGCGCGGTGAACGTGACCAACAAGGCGCCGACCTTCGGTGCCGGCACGTACGAACTGCTGGCCGGGGCATCCAGCTACGGCGGCCGGGTCTGGGGTCTGGGCGCCGGAGGAGGGCTCAACGACAACTGGGCCTATCGCGCCGATATCAGTCGGGTGTCGTCCGATGGGTATGTGCATGGCGCCGCTTCCAGCGCGCTCAATGCCACCGTGTCGCTGCTCTGGCACCCGCGCCAGGACATCAGCGCGCAATTCTCGCTGGATTATGCAAAGGATCAGCCCTCGACCTATTTCGGCACGCCGCTGGTGCCGGCCACGGTGGCACGCGCTCCCCTCGACGGCATCCTGCGCGCGCCCAACGGCGATGTGGTCGATGGCGCCAACCGCCGCAACAACTACAACGTGGCCGACGCCAGCATCGACTCGCGTCAGCTCTGGCCGCAGGCCTACGTGAAGTGGAAACTTTCCGACGCCGTCACCTTGCAGAACATGGCCTATTACTTTCATGCCGATCGTCGCTGGCTGAACTCGGAAAGTTACGCCTACAACGCGCAGACGGGCCTGATCGATCGCGACCGGTTCTTCGTGTATCACGATCAGACGCTATGGGGGAATCAGACCAGTGCCACGTTCGACCAGCCCATCGCCGGAATGAAAAATCGCCTGGTGGTGGGCCTGGACTACAGTCGCCTGGAGTTCGTCAGGAACCGCGGTTTCCCCGATGGCGACAGCGTGGCGCTGGCTGCGCGAGGGCCGAGTGGCGCCTTCGGCGAGCGCGTGCGTCGGCGCAGCCCGACCACGTGGACCAACGCGGCGCTGTTCGTCGAAGACGCCCTGGATGTGACCGACAAGGCCAAACTGGTGCTCGGTGGGCGCTACGAGTCTCTCGAACTGGATCGCAAGAACTTCGGACCGGATGGGGAGTTTCAGGCGGCGTCGAGTTTTTCCAGAACCTATCGCCCCGCCAATGGACGTATCGGTCTGGTCTACGCGCTCACCCCGGCCATCACGCCGTACGCGTCCTACACCACCGCCACCGATCCGGCCGGCTCCAATATCTTCATCGTCAATGCGGGGCAGGATTTTGCGTTGAGCAAATCCCGGCAAGTGGAAGTGGGCCTCAAGGCCGCCACCCTGGACCAACGGCTCAGCGGCACCTTGGCGGTCTACGACATCAAGCGCAACAACATCCTGGCGCTGACCGCGCAGGATGCGCTCAGCAATATCGGGCAGCAAACCTCGCGCGGGTTCGAACTCAGCGTGGATGCGCAGCTGGCATCGCAGTGGAGCGCGAGCGCCAACTACGCCTACGTCGATGCCGAGTACGCGCAGTTCATCGACAGCACTACCGGCCTGGACGCCTCCGGCAATCGCCCGACCAACGTGCCCAGAGCGCTGTTCAATGCCTGGACCAGTGTGAGAAACGTGGCCGGCCTGCCGCTGGAGCTGGGCCTGTCGGTGCGACATGTCGGAACGCGCTACGGAAACCTGGCCAATACGCTGCGGCTGGAGTCGTACACCCTGACCAATGCGTATGCGACCTACGATCTGAGCTCGGAGGTCGCGTTGTCGCTGCACGCCGACAATCTGTTCGACACCGACTATGTGCAGTGGGCCGATGTGTTCTACCCGGGCCAGGTCATCCTGGGATTGCCCAGGACGCTGGAGCTGAGCCTGCATGCACGCTTCTGATCGGGCCGCGCGGCGCCGGCCGAAGATGTTCTGGCTGGTCTGGCTGCATCGCTGGACCGGCGTGGCGTTCTGCCTGATGTTCGCGGTGTGGTTCGCCAGCGGTCTGGTGCTGGCGTTCGTGCCGTTTCCTGCGTTGAGTCCCCAACAACGCTGGAGCGACGCCGAGCGGATCGACTTGTCCAGGCTGACGGTTGCGCCGGCGCAGGCACTGCGCAGCGTGCGCGATGCGACGGCAGTACGGCTGGTGTCGATCGGCGGGCGCCCCGCTTATGTCGTCGGCAGCGCGACTGCGACGGTTGCCGTCGATGGAATCGATGGACAGGTGCGTGGGTTGCTGAGTCCAGAGGCCGCCAACGCGATTGCCGCTGCCTTCGGCCATGCCAGGGTGCAGCGACTGGATGGCCCGCTGCAGGACGATCAATGGAGCGTGCATCAGAAGTTCGATCCGTGGCGGCCGTTCTATCGCGCAGCGCTGCAGGACGACCTGGGCACGGTGCTGTACGTCTCTGCGCGGACCGGCGAAGTGGTGCAGCGCACCCATGCCGGCGAACGGGCATGGAACTGGGTCGGGTCGGTTCCGCACTGGCTGTATTTCACCCAGTTGCGGCGCAGTTTCACCGCGTGGGATCGAACCGTCTGGTGGCTGGCGTTGGCGGCGTTGTGCAGTGCCGGCGCCGGCACGGTGCTGGGCGTATATCGCAGCTGGCAACGCGCGCATAGCCCCAAGCCTGCGTGGTCGGGCTTCCGCGGCTGGCTTCGCTGGCATCACGGGTTGGGCCTGGTCGCTGCAGTGTTCGTGCTGGGCTGGATCTTCAGCGGCTGGCTGTCGATGGATCACGGCAGGCTGTTTTCCAAGGGCATTCCGGATCCGGTCCAGGTCGCGCGTTATGCCGGCGCGCCCTTGCCGACGGTGCTGGCAGGCATCGATGCCGGTGCAGTGCGCTGCCTGTCCGGCGCCACCCAGATCGACTTCGCTGCGGTCGGCGGCCGTCCTGTTGCGGTGGGACGCGGCCCGGCCGGTCCATCGGTGAGCGAAGGCATGCCCGGGCGCATCACCGGCACCCGGCTGTCGCCCGATACGATCCGGCATGCGGCAGCGCGTGCCTGGATGCTGGATCGCGAGCCGACGGCACCAGGCAGTGCTGAAGCGCTGTACCGCCAGGCCGACGCGATTGCCGCCGATGCGCTACGGCTGACGGTGGCAGCGCCCGCGCGCACCGCGCTGTACTTCGACCCCGCCAGCGGTGCGCCGTTGCTGGCGCTGGATGCCAGTCGCCGCGCGTATGCCTGGCTGTATCTGGCCATCCATACCACCAACTTTCCGCTGCTGCAGTCGCATCCTGTGATCAGGCGCATCGTGCAACTCGGGCCGCTGCTGCTCGGGCTGGCCTTCTCGCTGACCGGCGTGGTGCTCGGAGCAAGACGATTGATGCGCAGCGTGGCCGGCAAAACGTCGCGATGACCGGGCGGATGGCGCGCAGGAGCCGGAACGTACACATGCGACATGCCGACTCCACGCATTGGCAGCGCCGGCCTGACGATGCGCGCAGTGGCGCTTGGCCGTGCGCAAGATCGAGCCGACGGCCAGGTCCTGATGCCCGTATCGCCGGCTTCCGCACTGAGCACCGCAGGCCGAAGAATGCAGCGCGCTGCCAAACGCTATGCCGCAGCACGCGCCGCTGGCGGGCGCCGCAACTCGACGGTGATGTGCACCAGTTCTTCGTGGATCTGCAAGGCAGCGCGGACCAGGTCCGCATCGATGTCGGCCGCAGTGATCAGACTGACGACGCAGGCATAACGATCGCTGGCTACACGCCAGACATGCAGGTCGTCGATGTCGATGGCATGCGGCAGCTCGGCGATGACCTGCTTCACTTCTTCCACCACCGGCGCATCCATCTCCGCATCCAGCAGCACGCGGCCGGTACTGCGCAGCAGTCCCCACGCCCACACGGTGACCAGCACCGCGCCGACGATGCCCATGATCGGATCCAGCCAGGTCACGCCCCAGTACATGCCGGCGAGCAGCGCGACAATCGCCAGGACCGAGGTCGCGGCATCGGCCACCACGTGCAGATATGCGGCGCGCAGGTTGAGATCGGCATGCCCATCGTGGTGATGACCATGACCATGACCATGACCATGACTGTCATGCGCGTGGTCGTGACCGTGGTGATGGCCATGCGCATGGCCATGCGAGTCGCGCAACCACCACGCGCAGATCAGGTTGACCAGCAAGCCGACGACGGCGATGACGGTGGCTTCCTGGTACTGGATGGGCTTGGGCGAGAACAGCCGTTCCACCGATTGGAACGCCATCAGGCCGGCAACGCCCAGCAGCAGAATCGCGCTGGTGTAGCCCCCGAGCACTTCGACTTTCCAGGTGCCGAAGCTGAAACGCAGGTCGTTGGCATTGCGCCGCGCGAAGCGGTAGGCGAACAACGCCAGGCCCAGCGCCAGCGCGTGCGAGCTCATATGCCAGCCATCGGCGAGCAAGGCCATGGAGTTGAGCGTCCAGCCGCCGACGATCTCCACCACCATCATGACCACGGTCAGGATGACGGCCTTGCGGGTGCTGCGCTCGGCGAGCGGGTTGGCGCTGGCGAAGGTGTGCGACTGCGCGCAGTGCGGCGCGGCGTGCGTGATCGACATCGGAAGGGGCTCTGGCTACGATACCCCCCTATGGTATCTCAGATACCCCCAGGGGGTATATGGCAATGGCACATCTGAATCAGGACAAATCCAAACTGCTCGCCCGCGTGCGCAGGATCCGTGGACAAGTAGAGGGGCTGGAGAAAGCGCTGGCGCAGGACGTGGACTGCACCGCGTTGCTGACGCAGGTAGCGGCGTTTCGTGGCGCTGCGCAGGGCTTGATGGTCGAGCTGCTCAGCGAGCATCTGAAGCACCACGTCGCAGCACCGGAGGCGCTGGGCGAGCGTGAGCTGGCGGTCGACGACATCGCCGCCATTCTCAAGACGTATCTCAAGTAAGAGCGGCCATCAAAACGACTGCGCTCACCGCAAGGTGGGCGCGGCCGGTGTCCGGAATCGGCATGTACCACGCCTGCACTACGGCTCCTCCGCGCCGTCCGCACTCAATGGGTGAGGGTGCGGACGAAATCGATATCCAGCTCGGGCCCAGCGCCGCGGACCGGGGGTACTTGCATCTTGCTGCCGCCACCGTTGCGTGGCGATGGGGAGGGATTGCACACGATCGAATGTGTAAAGGGTGCTTGACAGATGGTCGTGCCAGGCGCATCGTGCCTGTCAAGTTGACTTGACAGGCGAAAGGAATGCGTCGGCAGCATCGGCAATGGGATTGCACACCGGCGTGGTCGGCGCAGTGGCCGATGCGCAGCGATGCCCGGATCGGGGACATTGGCCTGCCATCGTGTGCATTGGCGCGCGCGAGTCGCTGCGCATGACCCGCTGCAATCGCAACGCGTTGATAGCGCTCTGCCTGGGCACGGGCCTGCTCGCCGTTGGCGCGCTCTGCCATTGGCGGCGGCTGCCGCTGAGTGCTCACCTCGCCGGGCTGTGTGCCGGCGTGGGTGTGTCCTGCATGATGCTGGCGCTGCTGCGCTGGCTGTCGCGCGGCAGCCTGCGCGACAGCACGCGGCCGCTGCTGGCGCGGCGCTATCACCGATGCAGCGACGCATCGAACTGGAGTCGATCGCCGTTGCCGCCGGCCTGGTCAGCGGCGCGTATATGACCGGTGGACTTCTGCAGGCCGCCGAGCTGATCGACATCCTCGCGATGGTGGCGATGTTGTGGGTGTTTCCGATGTTGTGCGCCATCTACGGCGTCACCAGAAGCATCAATGCCCGACGGTTCGAATGAATAGCCGGGTGCGCGAACTGCGCGAGGCCAACGGCTGGTCGCAAGGCGAGCTGGGCGAACGCTTGGGAGTGTCGCGGCAGACCATCAATGCGCTGGAGACCGGCAAGTACGATCCCAGTCTGCCATTGGCGTTCCGCATCGCGCGCTTGTTCGGGGAATCGATCGAGCACGTTTTTCTTTATGAAGACGGGCAATAGTCGCACCGGTCACACCCGACCGGCTGCGGTGTCAGGGGATAGGGAATACCAGGAGAGATGGTGGACATGGTGAAGCAACCCACAGTGGTGGCGGCATTGCTGATTGCGATGCTGGCTGCCGGATGTCAGCGTGCAGACAAGCCTGCCGAAAACGCCGCTGCCGTAACCAAGGCTGGCGCCACTGCGCCCAGTACCGCGCAGTCACGTGCAGCGAAGACGCAGACCGGCACCGTTGCCGGCAATCGCTACGGCACATTGCAATTTGCACCGTGCACGCTGAGTTCCGGCAGCGCGGCCGGCAATATCGAAGCGCAGTGCGCCAGCCTGCGCGTACCGGAAAACCCGGCCGCGCCGACAGGGCGCAGCATCGACTTGAAGATCGCCTGGCTGGAAAGCGATGCCGGCGCGGGCAGCACGCCGGATCCGGTGTTCTTCATCGCCGGTGGGCCGGGGCAGTCGGCGACCGAGGTTGCCGTCATCGCCGCGGCTGCCTTGCGCGAAGTGCGCAAAAAGCGCGACATCTTTCTGGTCGATCAACGCGGCACCGGGGGATCGCACCCACTGCGGTGCGAGACTGCCGATGGCAAGCCGTTGCAGGCCGGCATGGCGTCCAGTCCGGAAGCATTGATGGCCTATGCCCGGCAGTGCGCCGAGGGCTTGCAAGGCCGTGCCGACCCGCGCTACTACACCACCGCCGAAGCCATCGGCGATCTGGATGCCGTCAGAGCCGCTCTGGGTGTGCCACGCATCGATCTGGTCGGTGTGTCTTACGGCACGCGCGTGGCGCAGCACTATGCCAAACGCTATCCCGCACAGACGCGTGCCATCGTGCTCGATGGCGTTGCGCCCAGCGATCTGGTGATCAGCGGCGAGTTTGCACGCACCTTCGAAGACGCACTGATCCTGCAGTCCGAACAATGCCGTGCCATCGCCGCTTGTCGCGCGCGCTTTCCCACCGATGTGCGCACGCAGCTGCGCACCGTCATGGACCGGTTGAAGGCCGAATCGCCGGAGGTGGAGTATCGCGATCTGCGCACCAACGCCATCAAGCGCGACCGGGTGACCGCCGACGCGGTGATCGGTCTGGCCTTTACGTTCTCCTACGCACCGCAGAGTGCTGCCCTGCTGCCGCTGGTGCTGGATGAAGCCGCCGCAGGTCGCTACGCGCCGTTGATGGCGTTGTCGCACATGGACATGCAGATCAACCAGCCCATGCAATGGTCGGTGGTGTGCGCCGAAGATGCCGACCGCTATCGTCCGGCACCCGAACATCAGTCACTGCTGCTGGGCGAGGATGTCCCACGCAGCGTCTTTGCCGCATGCCCTGTGTGGCCCACCGGCAAGCGTGCCGCAGACTTCACCGCGCCACTGCGCTCGCAGGTTCCGGCCTTGCTGTTGTCCGGTCAGCTGGATCCGGTCACGCCGCCACGCTATGCCGACACCGTGCTCAAGGGACTGCCCAATGGACGGCATCTGGTTGCGCCCGGCCAGGGACACAGTGTCATGGCGCTGGGCTGCATGCCCAAACTGATGGCGCAGTTCATGGAAACCGCCAACGCCGGTGCGCTGGACGCGCACTGCGTTGCCGATCTCAACAACGTGCCCGCGTTTACCTCGTTCAATGGATGGGAACCATGAGCCGCACCGACCACGCCACGGAGGCGCACGCATGATCGTCGTCGACAACCTGCACAAATCGTTCAAGACCAAGACCGGGCTGGTGAAGGCGGTCGATGGGGTCAGCTTCAGTGCTGCCGATGGCCAGATCACCGGCCTGCTCGGCCCCAACGGCGCCGGCAAGACCACCACCTTGCGTATGCTCTACACGCTGATGTCGCCGGACCAGGGCAGCGTCAGCGTCGATGGCGTGGATGCCGCCCGCGACCCGGTGAGGGTGCGACGCGCGCTGGGCGTGTTGCCGGATGCGCGCGGCGTCTACAAGCGGCTGACCGCGCGCGAGAACATCGCCTATTTCGGTGAGCTGCACGGGTTGTCGCGCACTCGGATCGCCGAGCGCACGCGCCTGCTGTCGGCAGCGTTGGACATGGACGACATTCTCGATCGCCAGACCGAAGGCTTCAGCCAGGGCCAGCGCACCAAGACCGCGATTGCGCGTGCGCTGGTGCACGACCCGCGCAACGTCATCCTCGACGAGCCCACCAACGGGCTGGATGTGATGACCACGCGCGCCATGCGCGGCTTTCTGCAGCAACTGCGGGCCGAGGGCCGCTGCGTGATTTTTTCCAGCCACATCATGCAGGAGGTGGCGGCGCTGTGCGATCGCATCGTCATCGTCGCCAAGGGCACCGTGGTGGCTTGCGGCAGCGCCGACGAAGTGCGCGCCGCCACCGGTGAAGACAATCTGGAAGACGCCTTCGTCAAGGCGATCGGCTCGGACGAGGGGCTGCACGCATGAGCACCACATTATCGTTGTCCACGCTGTGGACGGTGCTGCGCAGGGAATTGCGCGACATCGGCCGCGATCGCCGCACGCTGGCGCTGGCCTTGCTGCTGTCGCCCTTGCTGTATCCGATCCTGATCCTTGGCATGGGCGCATTGAGCGAAAGCCGCGTGCGTACGCAGATCGACAAGCCGTTGGAGATCCCCATGCTCG
Source organism: Xanthomonas arboricola pv. populi (assembly GCF_002939945.1). Lineage (GTDB taxonomy): Bacteria > Pseudomonadota > Gammaproteobacteria > Xanthomonadales > Xanthomonadaceae > Xanthomonas > Xanthomonas arboricola_A. The sequence continues at coordinate 161,108 of NZ_MDEB01000006.1, forward strand.
GCCGCGAGAACGCGCCCAATCTGGTGCGCTTTCTGGCCGCGCAGGGGCTCAATGCGGTCGATGCGCCGGCCGATCTGACCGCCGCAATCCGCAATCAGGATGTGGATGTGGCACTACGCATCAGCGCCAGCTACGCCGACGATTGGCGCGCCGGGCGCCCGGCCCTGGTGGAGGTGATCAAGGACAGCACGCGGCGCGAGGCCGATGTGCCGAGCCTGCGCCTGCAGGCTGCGCTCAGCAGCTATAGCCAGCAGGTCGGCGCACTGCGGCTGCTGGCGCGCGGCATCGATGCGCAGGTGGGCAGGCCGCTGGAAATCGCCGCGCAGGATCTGGCCACCGCCGACGCCAAGCGCGGGCAGATGATGGCGATGCTGCTGCCGGTGCTGCTGGTGATCACCTCGTTCCTGGGTGGCGCCTCGTTGATTCTGGATGCCACCGCCGGCGAGCGCGAACGCCAGTCGCTGGAACCCTTGCTGGCCACGCCGGCGCCGCGCAGTGCCATCGTCAGCGGCAAGATCGCCGCCGCCTGCGTGGTCGGCATGGTGTCGTTGCTGCTGACCCTGCTGGCCTTCAAGTTGAGTGCGCAGCTGTCCACCTCGAACCTGGGGCGCCAGCTCAACGTCGGCGTCGTGCCGATGCTGCAGATGCTGTTCATCCTGGTGCCGATGCTGTTCATCGGCACCTCGCTGCTGACCTATCTGGCCGCCGCCGCCAAGAGCATGAAAGAAGCGCAGGCGCATATGACCTGGCTGTTGCTGCTGCCGATGCTGCCGGGCTATGCGCTGATGGCGTATCCGTTGAAGACGCAGCTGTGGCATTTCGCGGTGCCGTTTCTGGCGCAGAACCAGATGCTGCTCAAGGTGATCCGCCATGAGCAGATCAACGCGCAGACCTGGGCGGTGTATCTGCTGGCGGGCTTCGGTGTGGCGGCGGTGCTGTGGTACGCGGCGGTGCGGCGCTATCACCAGGAGCGGCTGGCGATTTCCGGATGATGTCCCTTCTCCCACCGGGAAAAGGGGGCGCGTAGCGCCGGATGAGGGTGCGGATTGCCAGTACGAATGCACGGTTACTGTTGGCGATGTTGGTCGCGAATGGTTGAATGTGGCTGTTGTCTATGACGTTCGTGATGTTCACTTCGGTGGTCGTACCCTCACCCCAACCCCTCTCCCGCAGGAGAGGGTCAGCAATTCCTTCTCCCTTCGGGAGAAGGTGCCCGAAGGGCGGATGAGGGTACGGATGACCAGCCAACAAAAAAAGCCCGCATCGCTGCGGGCTTTTTGTCTGGCGCCCGACATTCGCCGGGAGTGCAGTGCATCGATCATCGGCAGCCATCAGCCATCAGCCATCAAACGATCGACGACCAGCGGACTCACTTGCCCGCGTGCAGCACTACTCGATCGCCTAACGGCCCACTCAACCACCCGGGTTGAACGACAGCGTGCGCCGCGTGGTCACCGGTGCGGCCACCGGTTCGAAGCGCCAGCGCTTGACCGCATTGAGCGCTTCGCGATCGAACACGCGCGGCGGAGTGGCGCGCAGCACGCGCGAGGCGGTGATCGAGCCGTCGGTGCCGACGGTGATCTCCACCAGCACTTCGCCGGAGGTGCCGGCGCGTAGCGCTTCTGTTGGGTAACGTGGCGCCGGGGTGCTGATCGGGCGCAGCGACTGCGCGGCCGGTGCGGCTGCAGCGGCCGCCGGTGCCGGGCGCGGGGCGGCCTGCACCGGCGCCGGGGTTTCGGCCTGACGGCGCGCGGCGGCCTGGCGTTCGGCCTCGGCGGTCTGCTGGCGCGTGGCTTCCTGTTGCGCGGCGATCTGCTGCGCAGCGGTCGCCTCGCGGGTCTGCTGCTCGGCCAGACGCTTCTGCTCGGCCGCCTGCTTTGCCTTGTCTTCGACCAGCTTCTTGGCCTGTTCGGCATCCTGCTCGGAGCGGCTGGCGGCGGTCTTGATGCCGGTTTCCAGGCCGCTCTTCAGGCGCGGCAGTGCCGGGGCCTTGGGGTCGACCTTTTCGATCAGCGCGATCAGCCGCTGCGCTTCGGGAAATTCTTCGCGGCTGATGCTTTGTTCGGCGGCGATCAGCGTGTACGGCAGCAGATCGGTCAGCGCGCTGTTGACGGTGGCGTCCTGCGGTTGCTTTTCGCGCAAGGCCAGGTAGTACTCCACCGCGTTGTCGCCGGCCGGGGCGTACATACGATTGTCCTGCAAGGCCTTGGTGGCCGATTCGCGCAGCTGGTTGGCGGCCATCGACTGCACCTGCGGCGACACCGCAGTGGCCGGGGTCGGCGCGGCGGCCGATGCCGCAGGCGTGGCGCCGGTGGCGGCCTTGTCGTCCTGCTTGGAGCAGGCAGCCAAGCCCACCAGCAAAATGACCGGCGCGATCCGGCGCGCCATACGGCCCTGTGTCAGATCCAACATGCGTGCCCCTTACCCCGAGTGCGAAAGATAACGTTGCTGCGGCGAGCGCCGGCCACTGTTCCCGCAATGGACGGCAAAGCGGCAATCTAGCATTGCTGGGGCGGTCTAAGCCAAGGGGGCGCCTGCCGGGCGCGACATTCATCCCGCCCCGGTGGCCAGTGCCGCGTCGGCCGGCAGCCGCGTTGCCGGGTCGGGCAGCGGTGCCGGGCAATAGCGCCGCAGGAAGTCCGCATGCGCAGGCAGCCGCACCAAGGCAGCATCGACACGCGTGCGGATGGTCTCCAGAAAATGACTCAGCTCGGCATCGCCCATCAGGTCGGCCACCGGGTGGTGCTGCTTCGGCGTGATGCCCTGGCCCAGCATCACCTGCACCCAGGAATTTTCCGCGAACAGCTCGTTGGCCTGATGGAACACCCGCCCGCTCTGGCGGAACAACTCCACCCGATGGCGTAGCGTGTCGGGGATGTCCATCGCCGCGCAATCGCGCCAGAACGGCGTGTCGCGGCGGTCGGTGGCGTGGTAATGCAGGATCACGAAATCGCGGATATGGGTGATTTCGGCGGCGGCCTGGCGGTTGTATTCGGCGATGTCGACCGCGTTGATGACCTGCGGAAAGGTCTGCATCAGCCGGATGATGCCGCGCTGGATCAGATGGATGTTGGTCGATTCCAATGGCTCCAGAAAGCCGCTGGCCAGCCCCAGCGCCACGCAGTTCTTTTCCCACACCCGATGCCGCTGATTGGGCGTGAAGCGCAGTGCGCGCGGCTGGGTCAGTGCCCAGCCGCTGAGATTGCGCTGCAGCACCTGCGCGGCGCTGTCCTGGTCCATGTAGCGGCTGGAGTACACGATGCCGTTGCCGACCCGGTGCTGCAGCGGAATGCGCCACATCCAGCCGGCCTGATCGGCGCGCGAGCGGGTGTAAGGCACCGGCGCGCCGACCGATTCGGTCTGCACCGCCAGCGCGCTGTCGGCAAACAGCCACTGCGACCAATCGTCCGTGCCCACGCCCAGCGTCTTGCCGATCAGCAGGCCGGCAAAGCCGGTGCAATCCAGGAACAGATCGCCTTCCACCCGCGTGCCGTTGTCCAGCGTCAGCGCGGTGAGATAGCCGCTGTGCGCATCGGTCTCCACGCGGCCGATGCGGCCTTCGATGCGCTGTACGCCGAAGCCTTCGCTGAAGCGGCGCAGGAAGCGCGCATACAGGCCGGCATCCAAGTGATAGGCGTAATTCATGCCGCCGTTGGGCAGATGCGCGAAGCGGCCTTCCTGCGCGGCGCGCAGCTCGAGACAGTAGTCGCCGAAGTCGCGTGCCACGCCACGCTGCCGGCCCTTCAACCAGAAATGCTGGAAGCCGGCGCTCCAGTGATCGGTGCCGGTATGGCCGAAGGAGTGGATGTAGTGCCGGTCGACATCGCGCCAGTGTTCGAAGCCGATGCCGAGCTTGATGGTGGCCTGGGTGGCGGCCATGAACGCGGCCTCGTCGATCTCCAGCAAGCGGTGGAAGGTGACCAGGCTGGGGATGGTGGCTTCGCCCACGCCCACCGTGCCGATCTCGTCCGATTCCACCAGGGTGATCTGCAGGTGCCGGCCCAGCACCTTGGATAACGCGGCGGCGGCCATCCAGCCGGCGGTGCCGCCACCGGCGACGACGACGCGGCGCACCGGGCGCTGTTGTGGGTCGGAAGGGGCGGTGTCGGTCATGGCGTCAGATCCTCAGCGATTCAGGCGTTGCAGCAACCGCGCGCGCAGGCTGCGGGCACGGGTCTCGTCCATCGGCGCCAGGACGCCGCGCGCAGACTCCGGCATGTGGGCGGCGGTGTCGGTGTCGGCATCGAACACGTAATGGTCGAACACGTCCTGCCAGATGGCGCGCTGTTCGGCGGGCAGGTCGCGGAGGGTGAGCAGCGCCAGCATCAGCGCGTTCATCGGCGAATCCATGTAGGCCGGGCTCTGCCGCCACCAGAAATTCACCAGCACGTTGAACGGTGTCAGCGCTTCGACGTGATGCCACCACATGCTGGGAATGAACAATGCATCGCCCGGTTCCAGCTCGGCCACCAGCGCGTGTTCCAGCGCCTGCGCATAGCGTGGAAAGCGCTGCAGATCCGGCGCGGCGATATCGACCAGGCTGACCGGCTGCCCGGCCGGGGTGAGATCGAGCGGGCCGATATACAGATTGACCAGCTGCTGCGGTGGAAACAGGGTAAAGCGGCGGCGCCCGGCGACCACGCAGGCCAGGTTGTCGGGCAGGTCCTGGTGGGCGGCGATGCGGGTGCGGTTGCCGATCCAGATGCTGGCCAGCGGCTCGCGCTGCGGCAGCGCGATCGGGTTGTGCGCGCGCAGGCCCGGCAGGTAGGTGTCCAGCGTGGTGGAACCGACATAGATCGCCGGTGGTTGCGGGTTGTGCAGATCGCGCAGCAAGGTCTCCAGCACCACGCTCAGCGGCACGCGTTCGGGGCGAAAATTGAAGCCGCTCATGTCCGCGTTGTAGAAGAAGCGCCCACCGATGTCCGGCGGACCGACCTGCGCCACCACTGCCTCGCCGCGATCGAAACCGCGCAGATACGCGGCCGCCGCGTGTGCAGAGGTGGCGCCGGCCTGCGCCAATGGCCAGGCGCGGACCAGCCCGCGCAATACCAACGGCGTTGTCGAGCGCAGCACGGCCGGGTCCAGCTGTTGCGGGTCCAGTCCGTGCAATTCTTCGATGGCGCGCGGCTCAGCCAGCATGGCGGCGCTGCAGGCGGTCGAGCAGGTGGCGGAACTGCGCGATCGAGGCCACCGCCATGTACAGCGGTTCCAGATCGCCGTGCCGGTGCAACTTGAGCAACGCCGCATCGTCGAGCGCGCGCAGGCGTTCTTCGTGCACTGCGTAGAGCCCTGCCAGGCGGCATTCCAGGCCGTTTTCCAGCGTGGCCTCGAACACGAACGGTTCCAGCAGATCGTAGCTGAGCAAGCGTGCGACGAAGGCCTCGCTCGCGGTCAGGCCATCGTGCAAGGTGCGCAACACCTGGCTGATGTGGTCGAGAAACGCGGTGGTGCCGCCGTGTTCGCGAAACAGCACCTCGCCTTCGCTGCGGCTGATGCGCGGGCTGTCCAGATCCACGTGCACCATCGGTCCGTCCGCCTGCTCGCCGATCAGAAACGGTTGCCGCTGGATCGCCAGCGGCACATACGGCGCATCCCAGCGCGCGCCGTCCAGGAACAGGTTCTCGCCCAGGCGTAATCCCAGCAATGCCAGCGGCTGAAAACTGCGCTCGCCGCTGCGATGGAACACGATCGGGTATTGCGCCTGCAGTTGGCGAAATTCCTGCGGAAAGGTCGCAGCCGACATCACGTCGTCGCCGTAGGCGGCGCCGTGCGCAGTGATCACGCGCAGGTCGCGGTGATCGAGGTTGTTCAACAACACGGCATTGGTCATGGGGGAAAGACACATCACGCGGGGCGCGTGGCCCATGCTTGGACAGTTGCTTCGGCATGGCAAGTCCCGGATGCGACACATCCGGGAAACGCCACGAGAGAGCCGTGCGAAACGCCCCGGCAGACTCACTGCCGGGAGCGCTTAAAAAAAGAACATCACTGCATGACCACAGCGCTGCATCACCAGAACTTGTAGCGCACACCCAGCATGTAGCGCGGGCCGGTCTGGGTGGCGTAGATGATCTGGTTCGGGTGACGGCCGTGCTGACGCTGCACCTCGTCGGTGAGGTTGATCGCCTCCAGGCTCAACGACAGGTTCTCGGTCCATTGGTAGCCGATGCTCAGATCCAGCTGGCCGTAGGCTTCGGTATAGACCGGATTGGGCTGGCCGCTGCCGTCGAAACGCGCGGCCAAGAATTCGTCGCGCCAGTTGTAGGCCGCACGCACCTGCCACTTGTCCCGGTCGTAGAAGCCGACCACGTTGGCCGAATCGCTTAAGCCTTCCAACGCGAATTGCTCGCCGATCACTGCGTTGTTGTAGGTCAGCCCGGAGTCGACCATGGTGTAGTTGGCCGACACGCCGAAGCCGCTGTCTCCGAACATGTGCTGCAGGTTGAACTCCCAGCCATCCAGCGAGGCCGAGCGCTGGTTGGCCGGCGCGGTGATGGCGAAGTTGGCCACCGGGTCGCCCGGCTGCCCGCTGATCACACCGGTGGCGTTGCCGTTGGCATCGTCGGCTCCGCGCACCACGCCGGGCGCGCCGCCGCGGTTGCGGAAGATGTAGTTGCGGATACAGGTCAGGTCGGCCGAGGCGCAGCCGTTGCCCAGCGCTTCGTTCCAGTACGTACCGCCCACCGGGGTGTTCAATCCCAGCGAGGTGTCGTTGCGCGTGGTCACGCCGATGTAGTTGTCGATGTTCTTGCGGAAGAAGCCCACCGAGGCGTAGCTGGCATCGCTGTAGTACCACTCCAGCGAGAAATCGATGTTGTGCGAGAGCAGCGGCTTGAGGCCGGGGTTGCCCTCCTGGCCGGTGCCGCCTTCCAGGCGCGCGATCTGGTTGAGCGTCTGCCCACCCTGGATGTCGCCCCAACCGGGCCGGCCGATGGTTTCGCCGTAGCTGCCGCGCAGCACCAGGTCCTCGGTGAGCTTGAAGCTCAGGTCCAGGCTGGGCAGCCAGTATTCGTACTTGCCGCTGCCGCTGGCGAATGCCGAGTCGGCCAGGCGGATCGGCAACTCGTTGTTGGCGACCCAGTCGATCCCCACCGCCACCGGCACCAGCGCCTGCGCGTCCACCTTGGTTTCTTCGTAACGCACACCGGCGGCCAGGCTGATCGGCACGCGCAACTCGTCCCAGCTGTTGTTCCACTGCAGGTAGGCATTCTTGGATTTTTCGGTCACGCGGCGGTCGGTAGTGAACACCGGCGAGGTGCGGTACAGCGCATCGTCGCCGGCCACCTGTGCAGCCGCTTGGCGGGCGCGTTCGAAGTCGAACAGGAACAGTTGATCGAACTGCGCCGGGTTGCCGCTGCCATCGATCGCATCGAAATACTGCGCGAACGAGCTCGGAATCCACAGATCGTCCGGATAATCGGCCGCGGTGCCGTTGCCGCCCCAGGTATCGCGCTGCACGTTGGAGAACGCCGAGCGGTTCTTGACCTCGGTGCTGCCGATACCGAACTTCAACTGCGAATAATTTTCGAAGGTGAAGTCGCCGTTGACCTGGGCCTGGTCGATCTCCGACTTCATGTAGCTGTTGCGGAATGCCGAGCCGGTGACCAAGGTGCGCGACGGATCCAGGCCGTTCAGGCCAAAGCCCAGTTGCTGCTGCAACACCGGGAAATCCTTGCTGAAATCCACCACCGAGGTGCCGCGGTAAAAGCCCGAGACGCCCAGCGAATTGCTCGAGCCGTACGGGCTGTCCGCACCGGCTTCGGCGGTGGAGCGGTGGATGTCGAAGTTGAGCTTGAACTGATCGTTGACCGCCCAATCGACGTTGAAGCCCAGCGACTTGTTCTGGTTGCGCGTGGCCGCATTGGAGCCGGCGGTGGCCAGATCGCTGGTGGCCGGATCGACGATTTCCGAATAGGTCACCGGCCCGGCGACCGGGCCGTTGGTCCAGGCGCTGGCCGAGGGCCCGTAGTTGAACCACACCGACATCTCGTTGCGCTGCTGCTGGATCTTGTTTTCCGAATAGGTGTAATCCAGCGTCGTGGTGACGTTGTCCAGCGGCTTGTACTGCAGCGTCAACTGACCGTTGGTGCGCTGGCGCTCCACGCCGACCACGCGGTAGTTGAGGTTCTGCGGCACCGAATAGATATCGTTCGGGCCAGGGCGGTTGACGATGTTCTCCGAGCCCGGCGCACCCGGCTGCGGGATGGTGCCGTAGGCGGTGGAATCGCCGCGGAACGAACGCCAGCCGTTGGGCACGCCGACCTGGCTATAGCCGAAGTCGCGTTCTTGGTAGCTGCCGCTCAGCGACACGCCAAAGCGCCCATCGGCCGAGGTGTTGCTGAAGATGCCGGAGATTTCCGGTGTCAGCGCATCGCCCTGCAGGCGTCCGGGCAGGTTTTCGTTGGAACTGTCGTGCACGCCCTTGAGGCCGACGTTGGCATGCAGGCCCGGGTTGTCCAGCGGCCGGCTGGTCTTGATGTTGATGGTCGCACCGATGCCGCCGGTGGGCGTGCTGGCGCGGCTGGTCTTGAACACCTCGATGCCGGAGATCGACTCCGACGCCAGGTTGGCGAAGTCGAACGCGCGCGAGTTGGAGGCGTTGGATTCCTCGATGCTGGCGCCCGGCATCTGCCGACCGTTCAACAGCACCAGGTTGAAGTCCGGGCCGACGCCGCGCACGGTGACGCGCGAGCCTTCGCCCAGCGAACGGTCGATCGACACGCCGCTGATGCGTTGCAGCGATTCGGCCAGATTGGTATCGGGGAACTTGCCGATGTCCTCGGCCACGATGCCGTCGACGATGCCTTGCGCATCGCGCTTGACGTTCATCGACGAGGTGAGGCTGCCGCGGATGCCGGTGACCTGGACCGCATCGAGCGTGGCCGGATCGGCCTGGCTCGCGCCCGGGACGGTGGAGGCGGACTGTGGCGCCGGTGCGGTCTGCGCGGCCAGCGGCGTCGACAAGGCAAACAGCAGGGCAGACGTCAGACGCCGCGTGCGCGGCAGGGTGCGTGGCTCTCTCACGATGATTCTTCCCCAAGTGAAGATAAGCCGGCCCCAGGCGGGACAGGCGAAGGTCGATGAAACAATGGAGCATTTGTGAGCGCAGCCTTAACCAAGTCAACTTGCACTGCAGCATCGGCCGCGAGCAATCGCGTCACACATCGTTCCAGTCAGCACCATGGCCAGCGCACGCGCAGGTCGCGGGCTTGGTCGTACCATCGGTCGTCAAGGCGCGCAGCCGCGTGCCATCCCCTGCCGAACTGGAGCGCACGATGATCGACCTGTACTACTGGCCCACCCCCAACGGCCACAAGGTCACCTTGTTCCTGGAAGAAGCCGGGCTGGACTACACGCTCAAGCCGGTCAACATCGGCAAGGGCGAGCAGTTCGAGCCGGCCTTCCTGCAGATCTCGCCCAACAACAAGATGCCGGCGATTGTCGACCACGCACCGGCTGACGGCGGCCCCGCGCAGAGCGTGTTCGAATCCGGCGCCATCCTGTTGTACCTGGCCGAGAAGACCAGCCGCTTCCTGCCGCGCGATGCGCGTGGCCGCATCGCTGCGCTGGAATGGCTGTTCTGGCAGATGGGCGGGCTGGGGCCGATGAGCGGCCAGATGGGCCACTTCAACGTCTACGCGCCGGAAAAGATTCCCTACGCCATCGAACGCTACAACGCCGAGGTGCGTCGCCTGCATGGCGTGCTCGACAAGCGCCTGGCCGAGCATGCGTTCCTGGCCGGCCCCGAATACGGCATCGCCGATATGGCCAGCTATCCCTGGATCGAGGTCTACGCCGGCATCCGCCCCGATTACGCCGACTTCCCGCATCTCAAGCGCTGGCACGACGCCATCGCCGCGCGCCCGGCCACGCAACGTGCGTATGCGCTCAAGGAGCAGGTCAACCCCGATGCCGACAAGCCGCTGAGCGAGGAAGAGCGCAAGCATCTGTTCGGCAAGCGCTGAGGCAAGGCGGCAGGAACTGTGGCGTAACAGTACATGCGGCGATAGCGACAACTATTGCAACTGCGCAGCAACAACAACAGCAAACAGCATCAGGAGTTAGCAGCGGCACGCGCTTGCATCAACCGGGTGCGATACAAACCCGGGCGCCTTGAGCCCCTCTCCCCCCGGGAGAGGGGTTGGGGTGAGGGTACGGTCCGCGCGCTTTAGCGCCGCGTGCACCAATGGCAGGACGTCCACGCGCGCCATCACCCGCCGCGCTTCTCAAACACCCCACGCGCCCGCATCCTGTGCGTTATCTCAAGACAGGATCTTCGATGCGCGCCCTGTTCGCCGCCCTTGCCCTCATGCTCAGCACGATCACCACCGCCCACGCCGAAAAACTCACCCTCGATGCCATCACCGGCCCGTTGCCGTTGTCCGGCCCGACGCTGATGAAACCCAAGGTCGCTCCCGACGGCTCGCGCGTGAGCTTCCTGCGCGGCAAGGACAGCGACCGCAATCAACTGGATCTGTGGGAGTACGACATCGCCAGCGGCCAGACCCGCCTGCTGGTCGATTCCAAGCTCGTCCTGCCCGGCACCGAAACGCTCAGCGATGTGGAAAAGGCCCGCCGCGAGCGCCAACGCATCGCCGCCTTTGCCGGCATCGTCGATTACCAATGGGCGCCGGACGCGCACGCGTTGCTGTTCCCGCTAGGCGGCGAGCTGTATCTGTACGACCTGCGCAAGACCGGCGCGGCGGCAGTGCGCAAGCTCACTCACGGCGAAGGCTTCGCCACCGACGCCAAGCTCTCGCCCAGGGGCGGCTTCGTCAGCTTCGTGCGGCAGCGCAACCTGTGGGTGATCGATCTGGCCAGCGGCAAGCAGTTGCAGCTCACCGGCGACGGCAGCGAGACCATCGGCAACGGTGTGGCCGAGTTCGTCGCCGACGAGGAAATGGATCGCCACACCGGCTACTGGTGGGCGCCGGACGATTCGGCGATCGCCTTCGCGCGTATCGACGAATCCGGCGTGCCGGTGCAAAAGCGCCCGGAGGTCTATGCCGACCACACCGAAGTCATCAGCCAGCGCTATCCGCAGGCCGGCCAGCCCAATGTGGCCGTACAACTGGGTGTGATCGCACCGCATGCTGCAGCCAAGCCACAGTGGATCGACCTGGGCAAGAACCCGGACATCTACCTGGCGCGCGTGGATTGGCGCGATACGCAGCGGCTGACCTTCCAGCGCCAGTCGCGCGACCAGAAAACCCTCGAGTTGATCGAAACCACGCTGGCCAGCGGCAGGCAACGCGTGCTGATCACCGAGACCTCGCCGACCTGGGTGCCGCTCCACAACGATCTACGTTTTCTCAAGGACGGCCGCTTTATCTGGAACTCCGAGCGCAGCGGCTACGAACATCTGTATGTGGCATCCGAAGACGGCCGCACGCTCACGCCGCTGACCTCCGACGCCTGGGTGGTCGATGCGTTGCTCGCCGTCGATGAGCACGCCGGCACGGTGTATTTTTCCGCCAGCAAGGAATCGCCGACCCAGGCCCATATCTACGCCGTGCCGCTGGCCGGCGGTGCGATCGAAAGACGTTCGACAACCCACGGCACGCACGCCGCCAGCTTCGCCAACAACGCCAGCGTGTATGTCGATACCTGGTCCAATACCGCCACGCCGCCGCAGATCGAGCTGTTTCGCGCCAATGGCGAAAAAATCGCCACGCTGCTGAAGAACGATCTGGCCGATCCGCAACACCCTTACGCCAGATACCGTGACGCGCAGCGCCCGGTGGAATTCGGCACGCTCACCGCTGCCGATGGCACCACGCCGCTGCAGTATCGCCTGATCAAGCCGCACAACTTCGACCCGGCCAAGCGCTATCCGGTGATGGTGTACGTGTATGGCGGCCCCGCCGCGCAGACCGTGCTCGACGCCTGGCCAAGCCGTGGCGATGCGCTGTTCGATCAGTACCTTGCCCAGCGCGGCTATGTGGTGTTCTCGCTGGACAACCGCGGCACGCCGCGGCGCGGCCGCGCCTTCGGCGGTGCGCTGTACGGCAGGCAGGGCACTGTCGAAGTGGACGACCAACTGCAGGGTGTGGCCTGGCTCAAGGCGCAGCGCTGGGTCGATCCCACGCGCATCGGCGTGCAGGGCTGGTCCAACGGCGGCTACATGACGTTGATGCTGCTGGCCAGGCACAGCGAGGCCTATGCCTGCGGCGTGGCCGGCGCACCGGTCACCGATTGGGGGCTGTACGACACTCATTACACCGAGCGTTACATGGACCTGCCGGCCGGCAATGCCGACGGCTACCGCGACGCACGCATCGCCACCCATCTGGATGGCCTGCGCGCCAAGCTGCTGCTGATCCACGGCATGGCTGACGACAACGTGCTGTTCACCAACTCCACCGCGCTGATGAGCGCGTTGCAGACGCGCGGCACCGCTTTCGAATTGATGACCTATCCCGGTGCCAAGCACGGCTTGTCCGGCAGCACCGCCTTGCATCGCTACAAGACCGCAGAGGCATTCATCCAGCGCTGCCTGATGCCCTGAGCGGTCGACAACCGGGTGCCAGAGGGACGCACGAACTGCAGTGGTAAAAGGACCGCCGATGCCGAGTTCGGCGACATCCGGTGGCGCTGGGCGCGCTGTGGCGTTGCTCACCGCTCACGTCTGCAGTCGTGTACCAACCGCTGGCCTACAAGGACGTTGCCATGTGATCGCCGCTACCCATTCCCGCTGCATCGCCTCGCACGCTGCGATCGCCCAACGGCTGGAGCCTGGTAACGGACCCGCAAGCGCCGCCGCCACCTTGCGGACCATGACCTAAGACGCATTGCCGCAGCCACTGCGGATGGGTAGGGTCGCGCTACTCAACTTGCGGATCCACCCCATGAAACCACTCGTTCTCGCCGTTGCGCTGGCGCTCGGTGCTTCGCTGCCATTGCAGGCACAGACAGGTAACGCCGCGCAGGCCCAGGCTGCCACGCCGGCCTGGGTGCAGACCAGCAATGGCGACGCACAGATCCTGCTGAACGCGCAGGCGCCGTTCCAGCCCGAATACGCCAGCTTCTTCGGCGTGCCCGGCTACGACGACCAGGTCATCGACCTTGCGCCAAACAACGCTGCGCGCTACCGCGACGCGATGAGCAAGGCGCGCGCTGCGTTGCAGGCCAAGCTGGCCACCGAGCGCGACGTCAACGTGCGCCAGGACCTGCAGATCATGATCGCTGCGGCCGAGCAGAACATCGCAGGCAGCGAACTCAACGAGCGCTATCTGCTGCCGTGGAACGACGCGCCGCAGCTGGTCTTCAGCGGCCTCAATGGATTGCTGTCCGACCAGACTGTGCCCGAGCGCCGCGCCAAGGCGCTGGATCGCCTCAAGCGTTACGTCGGCCTGGTACCGGGCAGCACGCCGACCACCACGCTGGCCCGCCAGCGCTACGAAGAACGGCTTGGCAATAAAGCCCTGCTGCAGCCCACCGAGCGCGAAGTGGAGCAGGCCCTGGCGAACGTGGATACCTACGTCGCCGGCATCGGCGAGTTGTTCGCCAAGTACAAGATCGCCGGGGCCGACGAAGCGCTCAAGGCGATGTCCGCCCAGTTGAAGGACTACGCCAACTGGACCCGCGCCACGGTACTGCCGAAGGCGCGCAAGGACACCCGCCTGCCCGAGCCGCTGTATGCCTTCCAGCTCAAGCAGGTCGGCATCGACATCGCCCCGCAGCAGCTGATCCAGCGCGCGCAGCTGGAATTCATGGAAACCCGCTCGGCGATGCGTCAGCTGGCGCCGCTGGTGGCCAAGGCCAAGGGCGTACAGGGCAGCGATTATGTGCAGGTGATCCGCGCGCTCAAGGGCAACAAGATCGCCGACGACCAGCTGGAAACCCACTACCGCGGCGTGATCGACCAGATCGACCCGATCATCCGTCAGCAGCGCATCGTCGATGTGCCCAACCGCCCGATGCAGATGCGCCTGGGCAGTGCCGCCGAGAGCGCTGCGCAACCGGCGCCGCACTTCCTGCCGGCCCCGCTGATCGGCAATACCGGCCAGCAGGGCCAGTTCGTGCTGCCGCTGGGCAACCCGACCGCCGATGGCGCCAAGAAGGAACAGTACGACGACTTCAACTTCGGCTCGGCCGCTTGGACGCTCAGCGCGCACGAAGGCCGTCCCGGCCACGAGCTGCAGTTCACCGCCATGGTCGAACGCGGCGTGTCGCTGGCGCGCAGCCTGTTCGCGTTCAACTCGGTCAACGTCGAAGGCTGGGCGCTGTATGCCGAAGCCGAAATGGTCCCGTACGAACCGCTCGACGGCCAGCTGATCGCCCTGCAGTTCCGCCTGCTGCGTGCCGCGCGCGCCATGCTCGACCCGATGCTCAACCTAGGCCTGATCGACCGCGAACGCGCACGCCAGGTGCTCGAAGACGACGTCGGCCTCTCGCCGGCGATGACCCGCCAGGAACTGGACCGCTATACCGTCCGCGCCCCCGGCCAGGCCGGCAGCTACTTCTACGGCTACACCCGCATCCTGGAACTGCGCATGCGCACCGAGCTGGTTCTAGGCGAGAAGTTCGACCGCCTGGCCTTCAACAACTTCCTGCTCGACCAGGGCCTGCTGCCGCCGGACCAGCTGGCCAAGGCAGTGGAGACGCAGTTCATCCCGGCGCAGCGGAAGTAAATTCAGCAGGGTTTGGCCGAACTGGTTCTTCTGGGCAGTTCAAATGCTGAAACTAAGGCGCGGCCCTGAAGGTCGCGCCGATTTCATGAATAACGCTATTCGGAGTTGCAGCCAATTAAGACGATACAGCTTCATTCGAAATAGAAAAGAGCGCGACCTGCGCGCTGGCGAGAAGGTCGCACTGATAAGCCGCCGCATGATTAATGATCTGTACGGCGGCCTGTTGCAGGAAGCCTCATTGAGCGTATGCGCTCAATGAGCGAATGGAACATTCTCGGGTCGCTTCTGACCTGTCCACTTTCCCTGCTTCTTTGCTTCCGGGCAAATGCTCTCATATTGCGCAAGCGCAGTAATGGCAGTCGGCGTCCAGGCCTGGAGGCACACTGCGCCGGCACAGCAAGGTGACGGACTGGGGAACAGGCAATATCCAGGTACGGCAACCCAGGTCGCGCTAATTGGATCTACCGGTATCCAATTTTTGTCTTCGTCTTTACAGCCTTGCGTACAGAAGACGAACGGATCGTCAGAGCGACAAACAAGCGTGACTCCCTTCTTCTGCGCCGCGGCTTCTCCGACAAAGCACATCGCCAACATCAACATCCATATCCAGCTTTTCATGACTATTCCTTAGATGACTGAGGCCAACAGCAGCACTTTGCCAAGATCAAGTGACCAAAGCGCAGTAGACAGGGAACCTGGCACGCAAGGCTCAGGCGGTCCCAACCTGGTTGCCACCAAAGGATACTGCATCCGATTTGGGGTTTCACTACAAGCCGGCTCGGGGCGCTTTTTGCCAGGACCGCCCACAAAAACGCCCAACATTTTCGTTACTGGGAGTCTTGCTGGGCGAAGACATCAGAATCCGAGTCAAGCGGTTTACTGGCTAGGCGGTGAGCGAGCTGCATCACCCGCCTCGGCCGGCACCCAGATCGCCATGCCGGCTGCACGCTTCTGGGTGGTCGGGATGCCGATGCCCAGGCCACCGCCGACCCGGCCGCCGTAGCTGCCGCCGCCCACCGACAGGCCGCCGCCGGAGCGTTCCGAGCCCACGCCGACGATGACCACGCCGTTGGCGCCGAGCTTGGCGGCTTCGCGCTTGAGGCGTTGCACGGCCGCATCGGTCTGGCCCTGGGTGCCGAAACCGGCAGCGCTGGTGGATTCGAGCTGGGCGATCTCCACCGAGCCGACCGGGGCATTGGAATACACCTGCACCTGCGCCGGGTCGATCGGCGCGCGCGCCTGGCCCAGCATCACCTTGGAACTGCTGGCGCAACCGGCCAGCAAGGCAGCGGTGGCCGCCGCGATGGCGACATTCCTGATCAGCGATTGCATGTACATGGTGGGACCCCTGTGGGTAATGACAGCGATGATCCGGCGCCCGGACTGAATCGCTCCGGACTTTGCTGCACCCTAGCCATGCCCACGTGAGGCTACCGCCAAGCCGCCATTGGTCAGGGTGACCATTTGCCCACAGCGTCTTGGCGGGCGCGGCGCTAAGCTCGGGGCTTCTTTGAATGACGAGGTGGCACGTGGGATTGATCAGCCTGCTGTGGGGCATTGTGGCGCTGCTGTGGATGGTGCTGGCCTTCATCCCGTTGCTGGGCTGGGGCAACTGGTTCCTGATCCCGTTTGCGGCGGTCGGCGCGCTGATCGCGGCGATCGCGCTGCTGTTCACTTCGGCCGGCAATCGCGGGCGTGCCAAGACCGGTCTGCTGCTCAACGGCCTGGTGATCGTGGTCGGGGTGGTCCGTCTGAGCCTGGGCGGCGGGGTGATCTAGCACGCGGCGTCGCCTTCCAGGCAGGTCGCGCGAGCTCTGAAGGGCTGTGCACCGGCTGGCGATGGAGAAGATCGACGCGTGGCACCGCCGCCAGCCGGGCGCGTTCCCTGTGGGGTGAGCTGACCGCGTGGTCCAAGCGGATCACGCTTGCATTGATCGCAGCGTGATCCGGCCCGTTGCAGTACTGCGACACAGCGTCGCAGCGCGTTCGGCAGCGGGTCGCGGGCGTAAACTTGCCGGCTGCTGACAGGAGCCCACGATGGCCCATCCCCACTACCGTCCCCGCCGCATGCGCCACGATGCGTTTTCGCGCCGTTTGATGCGCGAAAACACGCTGACCACCGACGACCTGATCTGGCCGGTGTTCGTGCATGAGTTGTCCGGCCGCGCACCGATCGCCTCCATGCCCGGCGTCGAGCGCCTGTCGCTGGACGAATTGTTGCGCGAAGCCGAAGCGGCCCTGGAGCTGGGCATTCCGGTGATCGACCTGTTCCCGGTGATCGACCCGGCCGGCAAGAGCCTGGACGCGGCCGAGGCCTGGAATCCGGACGGCCTGGCGCAGCGTGCGGTACGTGCGCTGAAAGCGCGGTTTCCCGAACTCGGCATCATGACCGACGTGGCGCTGGACCCGTACACCACGCACGGCCAGGACGGCATCATCGATGCCAAGGGCTATGTGCTCAACGAGATCACCGTCGAGGCGCTGGTCAGGCAGTCGCTGTCGCATGCAGAAGCTGGTGTGGACATCATCTCGCCGTCGGACATGATGGATGGCCGCATCGGTGCGATCCGCCGCGCGCTGGATGCGCAGGACCATCTCAATGTGCGCATCATGGCCTATTCGGCCAAGTACGCCTCGGCGTTCTACGGCCCGTTCCGCGATGCGGTTGGCAGTGCCGGCAATCTCGGCAAGGCCGACAAGACCACCTATCAGATGGACCCGGCCAATAGCGACGAGGCCATGCGCGAGATCGCGCTGGACCTGGAAGAGGGCGCGGACATGGTGATGGTCAAGCCGGGCATGCCGTATCTGGATGTGG
The DNA here is from genome assembly GCF_002939945.1 of Xanthomonas arboricola pv. populi. GTDB lineage: Bacteria > Pseudomonadota > Gammaproteobacteria > Xanthomonadales > Xanthomonadaceae > Xanthomonas > Xanthomonas arboricola_A. Next base: position 178,559 of record NZ_MDEB01000006.1, read on the forward strand.
TGCGGCGCGTGAAGCAGGAATTCCGCGTGCCGACCTTCGCCTATCAGGTCAGCGGCGAGTACGCGATGCTCAAGGCCGCCGCCGCCAATGGCTGGCTGGACGAGCGTCGTTGCGTGCTGGAAGCGATGATGGCGTTCAAGCGCGCCGGCGCCGACGGCGTGCTGACCTATTTCGCACCGCAGGTGGCGCGTTGGTTGCGGGAAGGCTGAGTTCAGGGATGCGGTGGTGTGACGCCTGGCAGGCGGAGAATCGGCGCTCGCAGGCTTGGCTTGATGCGATGGAAACGCAATGACCCCCCACGGGCCGCGTTCTTTCGCGGCCCGCGCTTGGTGCAGAGCGCGGCAATCGCCTGATGAGCGAGGAGGTTGCAACGCAGACAGCTTTGGCCAGGCTGATTTCTGCGGATCAGCAGATACCGGCGGTGCGGCAATGATCTGGCGATAACCGATCGCGACGTCATCGCATTGCGTCAGGCGGCGTGCCGCATGTCCGCATCCACCACGCCCTGCAGATTGCCGACCTGCGCGCTGACCCGCCCGGTCTTGTCGGTGATGGCGTAGGCGTGAGCCTCGAAAATCCGCACGCAAACTGCGATAACGATTCTCATCTACAATAGCGGACCCCACTGTTTCAGGCTGTTCGCGCGTGCTCAAGACCGTCCTGTTCCAATTGCACTGGCTGCTCGGCATCACGGCCGGGCTGGTGCTGTCGGTGATGGGGCTGACCGGTGCGTTGATGTCCTTCGAAAACGAGATCGTGCGGCTGGCCAATCCGGCCATCGCGCAATTGGCACAGCGGCATGCGGCAGGCGAGCGGCCATTGCCGGTGGATGTGCTGCTGCGCCGGCTCGATCTGGATCAGCAGCAGGCGGTCACCCGCATGCTGATCGACCCGACCGGCAAGCGTCCGTCCACCGCACGCCTGGCCGGCAAGGGGGGCGGCCGGGTGTATTTCGATCCGTATACCGGCGACAAGGTCGCCGCTCCGCGACTGAGCGGCGCGTTTGCCTTCATCGAGGATCTGCATCGCCATCTGACCGCGGGCAAGCGCGGCCAGGCGGTGACCGGTGCAAGCACCCTGATCTTATTGTTCTTCTGCGCCTCCGGCCTGTATCTGCGTTGGCCGCGACGCTGGTGGAGTCTGCGCACCTGGTGGGCGGTGGAATGGCGACGGCAGGGGCGCAGCTTTCTGTGGAGCCTGCACGCGGTGTTCGGCACCTGGTGCCTGCTGGTGTATCTGCTGGTGGCGCTGACCGGGCTGACCTGGTCCTACAGCTGGTATCGCGATGGCATGGTGGCCTTGCTCGGCACCGAGCCGGCGATGCGCGGCGACGGGCGCGATCACCGCCCGGCCACGGTGGATTTCGTGGCCGTGCAGCGCACCCTGGATGCCGTCCCAGCCACGCACGCCACGGCACTGGACCTGCGCATCCCGCCGCGTGCGGGGCAACCGCTGAGCGTGCGGTTCCTGCCCGACCATCCCGACCACGATCGCGCCTACGACAATCTGGAAATCGAGCCGGGCAGCGGTGCGCTGCTGCGTCGCCAGGACTATGCACTGCTGCCGCGTGGCCAGCAGTTGCTGGTCAGCATGTTTCCGCTGCACTCGGGCAGTTTCTTCGGGCTACCGGGCCGCATCGTGGTGATGCTGGCCAGTGTCGGCATGTCGGTGTTCTTCGTGACCGGCTGGATGCTGTATCTGGATCGCCGCCGCAAGAAACGCGCGCTGCGCGCAGCGCGCGATGTCCTGCACGGTGTACCGGCGGCCTCGCAGGCCGAGCCGTGGTTGATCGGGTTCGCCAGCCAGAGCGGGTTTGCCGAACGGCTGGCCTGGCAGGCGGCCGGGCATCTGCAGGCGGCCGGTCTGCCGGTGCAGGTGCGCTCGCTGGCACAGCTCACCGCACAGCATCTGCAGGGCACCCGGCATGCCTTGTTCGTGGTCAGCACCTTTGGCGATGGCGAGCCGCCGGATACCGCGCGCGGCTTCGAGCGCGAACTGTTGCGTCAGCGCATGACGCTGCCACAGCTGACCTATGCCGTGCTGGCCCTGGGCGACCGCCAGTACGTGCAGTTCTGCGGGTTTTCGCGACGCATCGAACAGTGGCTGCAGGCGCAGGGCGCGCAGCCGCTGTTTCCGGCAGTGGAGATGGACAACACCGATCCGCAGGCCCTGGCGCAATGGCATGCGCAATTGGCGCAGATTGCCGGTGCGCCGGTGGCCGCTGTGTCGCTGGCACGCCCGACGCTGCTGCACTGGACGTTGTCGGCGCGCACGCATCTCAACCCGGGCAGCGAGGGAGCACCGATCTGGCAGATCGATCTGCGGCCACCGTCCGGCGCGCAGTGGCAGGCCGGCGACATTCTCGAAGTGCAGCCCGCGCACGTCTACACGCACGTCCGCGCGTGCCTGGCTGCGTGGGGACTGCCGCCCGACGCGCTGGTGCATGTCGATGCGCAATTGCTGCCGCTGCAGCAGGCCGCTGCCGAGCGCGTGTTGCCGGAACCGCCCACGCGCCCGCCAACCCCGCATCCGGATCCACAGACCTGGCTGGATGCGTGCGCCTGGCTGCCGACCCGCGACTACTCCTTGGCCAGCGTGCCGGCCGATGGCGTTGCGACCGCAGTGGTGCGCCTGACCACAGGTGCCGACGGCAGCCCCGGCCTGGGCTCGGGCTGGCTGATCTGCCACGCACCCGTCGGTGTGCAGATACGCGCGCGGTTGCGCACCAATCCCGGCTTCCATCGCGTCGAACAGGCGCCGATGGTGTTGATCGGCAACGGCACCGGTATCGCCGGCTTGCGCGCCCTGCTGCGCGAGGCCGAGCTGGCCGGCGTGCACGGGCATTGGCTGCTGTTCGGCGAACGGCAGGCCGCGCACGATGGTCTGTTTGCCGACGAACTGCAGGCCTGGTATGCGCGTGGTCACCTGCAGCAGCTCGATCGGGTGTTCTCGCGCGATCAGGCGCACAAACGCTACGTGCAGCATCGCTTGCGCGAAGCCGGCGACACCTTGCGCCACTGGATCGATCGCGGTGCGGTGATCCATGTCTGCGGCAGCCTGGACAGCATGGCGCGTGAGGTTGATGCCACGCTGCGCGAGCTGCTGGGCGACACGCGGCTGGAGTCGCTGACCGCAGCGGGACGTTATCGGCGCGATGTGTATTGAGTGCGGTCATGACCACTGCATCGCAGCGTTGGAGCGGCTCAGCATTGGGAAGATGATCGTCGTTATCCAAACAACGCACTTCATGCATTGCTTGCATCCATGCACACCGACCATCCCGACGGGTTCTTGTCCGCCCACAGTCGCGGGACCTTATGCGGCAGGGATGCCGCATAAGAGCCTCCATGGACGGATTCGCGGCGTGTCCTGCGATGGTGGGCGGGCAAGGACCCTGCGACCAAGCCTCAGATCATCAGCCCTACAGTCACACCGCAGATCAGCGCCCTGCAGCGTGACCCAGATCATCCGCTCTGCAACAGCTCGGCGTGAAGTCGTATTCTCTGCAGCTCCTGGCCCGGGTCTGCGCACCCACCCATCCTCAACGGCAGCTCGTATCTCCATCCACCGCCGGCGCCTTCATCCGATAGATGTCCAACTGCCCCGCACGTGGTGCGCGCGCGCTGCCGGTCACCAGCAACTCGCCTGGCTTGGCCGCATCCACTACCGCACCGAAGGTGCGTTCCTGCGGCCCATTGAACGACAGCGGCAATACCTGGCCCACGGTGTAATGGCCGTTGCTGCAGGTCGCCAGCACCAACTGGCTGGGACCATCCTGCTGGCCGCGTGCCCATACCAGCCCCCGTCCATCGCCAAGCCAGGCCGCATCTAGCTCGTCGGCAGCGCTGTTGATATCGCTCAGCGCGACCGGCCCGATGAAGGCCTGCCCATCCCAGCGCGCCACGAACAGGTCCATGCCGCCGGCGCCGCCGTGGCCGTTGCTGGCGAACAACAGGCGCGTGCCGTCCAGCGACAGTGTCGGGGAGCGCTCGTCGCCGCGGCTGTTGACCGCCGCGCCCAGCGATTGCACCGCACCTATCCGGCCCTGCGCGTCCACCGGCGCGCGATACAGGTCGGCGCCCCCGGCACCGCCAGGGCGGGTGGAGGCAAACAGCAGCCAGCGGCCATCGGCACTGAACAGTGGGGAAGTCTCGTCCTGCGCGGTGTTGATCGGCAGTACTTCTGCGTTCTGCCAACGCCCGCTGCTCAGCCGGGCCTGCCACAGATCCCAGCCGCCGGCACCGCCGGCGCGGTCGCTGGCCCAGACGATGCGTTGCCCGTCCGGGCTCAGCGTGGCGCGCGCCTCGTTGGCCGGCGTGGAGACCACACCCATGCCTTCGATGCCGAATTCGGCCAGCCCCGACGCGGCCGGGACGCAGAGTAAACTTGCCGCCAGCGCGAGCAGCGTCCATCGAAGTTGCATGCGGTGTTCCTGCCTCAAGTCCGCACAGTCTAGTCAACCAGAGAGCGTTTCATGCCCGTATCCCGTTATGCCGTGTTCGGTCACCCCGTCGCCCATTCGCTGTCGCCGGCCATCCATGCCGACTTCGGGAAGCAGACCGGCATCGCGCTGGACTACACCGCCATCGACGCACCCCCGGAGGAGTTCACTGCCGCGCTGGAGCGCTTCGCCGACGAAGGCGGCAAGGGCGCAAACGTGACCCTGCCGTTGAAGGAGGCCGCCTGTGCGTTGTCGGCCAGCCTGAGCGATCGCGCGCGTCTGGCCGGTGCGGTCAATACGCTGGTGCGCAACGATGGCCAGTGGCAGGGCGACAACACCGATGGCGCCGGCTTGGTGCGCGATCTTACCGACCGCCACGGGCTGGATCTGCGCGGTCGCCGTGTGCTGCTGCTGGGCGCCGGCGGTGCCGCGCGCGGCGTGGCGCCGGCGCTGCTGGAAGCGGGCATCACCGAAATGGTGGTGGTGAACCGCTCGCCCGAGCGCGCCGATGCCTTGTGCGATGCGCTCGGCGAACCGGGACGGGTGGTCTCGCGCTATATCGAAGACCTGCGCGACCTGGGCGACTTCGAACTCATCGTCAACGCCACCGCGGCCGGGCGCGATCGCGATGCCGGCGCGTTCGCCATGCCGCTGGGCCTGGTCAACAGTCTCACCGCGGCAGTCGATCTCAATTACGGCGCCACCGCCATCGCGTTCCTGGCCTGGGCACGTGCGGCGCAGTGCCGCTACGCCGTCGATGGCCTGGGCATGCTGGTGGAGCAGGCCGCTGAGAGTTTCTCGCTGTGGCATGGCGTGCGGCCGGACACCGACCCGGTCTACGCCGCGCTGCGCGCGCGCGAGGCCCTCCTGGTCAGTGCCGACTGAGGTGGGCAGCGTCACCGCCACCGATATCCTGCTGACCCTGGTCACCAGCCTGCTGTCGCGCGTGCCGATGCTGGTCGCGTTGCTGCTCGGGCTGGTTCTGCTGTGGCGTGCCTCGCAAAGCCCGTTGCGGCGTGCCGGGCTGGCCGCGCTCTGGCTGCTGCTGGGCTGCCTGTTTGCCGAGGTCGCCTTCCAGGCGATTCCGATGCTGTTGCTGCAGCAGGGCAATGTGCGTCAGATCAGCATGGTGGTCAGCATCGCCCACTTCGTGCTGATGGCGGTGCAAGGCGTGGGCATCGGCATGCTGGTGTGGACGCTGGCAGGCAGCCTGCAACGGGTGCCACCCGCCGCCGGCCCGCGCCCATGATTCCGCTCAAAGCCATCGCGCTGGTGGTGGTCGGGCTGGTCAGTGCCGGGCAGGGCGGGTGGACGCTGCTGCATCCGCAGGCGCTGGCTGCGGTCAAACGCGGCGGCCTGCTGTACGAACGCTTCGGGCCCACTGGCGTGGGCGCCGGCATGTTGCTGATGGGCATCGCAATGGCGGTCATCGGACTGGTATGGGCGCGCCATGCATGGCCGCGGCGGGCGCAAGGCCGCTGACAACGTGAAGCGATGCTGCCTGCTCGTTGCAGGCAGTGGAGGTTGCTTCGGTCGGCATCCATTGCGCGACCCTCCAGGTCCGAGCATGCGGCCAGTGCCTGCCGGCGATGATCGGATCCGAAGCAGGTGGCTGGCCGTGCAGCGTGCGCACCTGGGACCAGGTTGGCGGCGCGGCCGCCCCGCGCAACAAACACGTTCAGCCGAGCGCCGTGCCGGTCGCAGGCGCTGCGCCGGTCCGTGCGAAAATAGCCCGATGAATGAAGTTGCCCCACCGGCCGCGCCATCGGCGCCCGTTCCCACCCAGCGTGTTCTGACCGACCCGATCAAGGCCGGCATCCGCGAGGCTTACGCCAAGCTGCAGGCCAACACGCCCGGCTTTGCCACACGGCGGGCGCAGAGCCAGATGATCGGCCTGGTCTCGCGCGCGCTGGCCACCTCCGGTGGCATCGGTATTGCCGAGGCGCCTACCGGCGTCGGCAAGAGCCTGGGCTATCTCACCGCCGGCGTGCCGATCGCGCTGGCCACCAAGAAAAAGCTGGTCATCAGCACCGGCACCGTGGCGTTGCAATCGCAGCTGGTGGAGCGCGACATCCCGGCCTTCCTCAAGGCCACCGGCCTGGAAGCCACGGTCGCGCTGGCCAAGGGCCGCACCCGCTACCTATGCACGCGCAACGCCGCCGAGCTGCAGGGCGAAACCAGCCAGGAAGGCATGTTCGACGACGAGCAGGTGCTCTACGACCGCCCGCTCAGCCCGGCCGACGCGGATCTGGCCAAGCGCCTGGCCAAGGCCTACGCCGAGCGCAGCTGGAACGGCGATCTGGACGATGCGCCCGAACAGGTCTCGGTACCGCTGCGGCTGCGCATCACCACGCCGGCCTCCGGCTGTGCCGGTCGCCGCTGCAGCTATGCCGCGCAATGCCCGGTGCTGAAGGCGCGTACCGATGTGCGCGAAGCGCAGATCGTGGTCACCAACCATGCACTGCTGCTGTCGTCGCTGTCGCTGGGCGATGCCGAGAATGGCCAGCCATTGATCGCCCCGCCCGCCGACATGCTGCTGGTGCTCGACGAAGGCCACCACATCGCCGGCGTGGCGATCGACCAGGGAGCCGCGAACCTGCCATTGGACGAGATGGCCAAACGCACCGGCCGGTTGCAGATCCTCATCGCCGCCGCCTACCGCGCCGTGGACAAGGACAAGCTCGGCAACCTGTTGCCCAACGAGGCGATCGAGGTGGCCGCGCGCGTGTCCAAGCTGCTCAAGGCCTTCCACGCCGAGGTCGAGCGCGTGTGGAAACCCGAGCCCGGCGAGCGCGATCCTCTATGGCGTGCGGCCAACGGCAAGCTGCCGCCGCAATGGGGCCCGGCGATCGAAGAACTCGGCGAAGAAACCCGCGCGCTGTTCAACTGGGTGCATGCCGCACATGGTGCGATCGCCAAAGGCAAGCAGGACGACGCGGCGCGCGAACGCCTGCAGCGCAGCCTCGGCCTGGCCCTGGAGATGGCCGAGCAGCAACACAATCTGTGGAGCGGCTGGCGGCGCGAAGACAAGGAAGGCCAGCCGCCGATGGCGCGCTGGATCACCCTGTCGCGCGATGGCGATCTGATCTGCCATTGCTCGCCGGTGTCAGCCGCGCAGGTGCTGCGCACGATGATCTGGAACGAGGTGGATTCGGTGGTGATGACCTCGGCCACGCTCACCGGCGGCGGCGATTTCCAGTCGTTTGCCATCGACAACGGCCTGCCCGATCACGCCGAGATGGCCTCGCTTGCCTCGCCGTTCGACCTGCCCAACCAGGCCGAATTGATCGTGCCCAATTTTCCGGTCACCCCCGACGACCGCGAAGGCCACCCGAAGGAAGTCGCGCGTTATCTGGTGCGCGAACTCGATTGGACCGCCAAGGGCAGCATCGTGCTGTTCACCTCGCGCTGGAAGATGGAAAAGGTCGCCGACCTGATGCCGCTGGCACAGCGCAACCGCGTGCTGGTGCAAGGCGAGGGCAACAAGTCGCAATTGATCACCGAACACATGCGCCGCATTGCCGCCGGCGAGGGCTCGGTCCTGTTCGGTTTGAACTCCTTCGGCGAAGGCCTGGATCTGCCCGGCGATGCCTGCACCACCGTGGTCATCACCCAGGTACCGTTCGCGGTGCCGACCGACCCGCAAACCTCGACCCTGAGCGAATGGCTGGAAAGCCGCGGCCACAACGCCTTCAACCTGATCGCCATCCCGCACGCGCTGCGCACGCTCACGCAGTTTGCGGGCCGCTTGATCCGCAGTTCCAGCGACCACGGCCGCGTGATCATTCTCGACTCGCGCCTGCTGACGCGCCGCTATGGCAAACGCATCATCGACGCGCTGCCGCCGTTCAAGCGGGTGATCGGTTAGTTCAAGTCAGTCACTTTTCTGCTTTCGTGAGCTTTCTAACAGCGACATGACGTCATGCGATGCATTGCACTTGACAGGGACCGTTTCTGTGGATTAACTGGGCCTGAAGGAAGTAGGCGCGTCCCTTAGCGAAACAGGAAGTGCATATGCCGGGCAGTTTCTTCAGGGAAGAAGTGTTGCGCGCACGCCGAGAAGCCTGGCTTGCGCCGGTGCGCCTTGAGGCGCCGAAGTTCGGTTGGCCATGTTTTGTCACTGCGGTTTTTCTTGTTGTCGCCATGCTTGCGTTGCTGTGCTTCGGGAGTTTCACCCGGCACGAAGCCGTCAATGGCGCATTGGTACCGGACCGTGGTGTGTTGACACTGACGCCGCTCAGCGCCGGCATGGTTTCCAAGGCGTTCGTGGTCGAGGGAGCCACGGTGCGGGCTGGTGACCCTGTTCTGGAAATTTCCGGAGAACAAGACAGCACATCGCTCGGGGACACACAGGCATTGGTCATCTCGCAGCTTGAGATAAAGCGCAGCCGTCTGAATGCAGATATGCAGGCACAAAATCAGCTGTACGCTGCCCAACAGCGCGATCTGCGTCGAAGAGTCGCCTTGCTGCAGGCGCAGATGGACAACACCGCCGAACAAATCCGGCTGCAGCGCCAGCGCGCAGACAGTGCGCTTCGTCTCTACGAACAATGGGTGAGCGCTGCAGAAAAGGGAATATTGACCAAGGTTCAATTACTGCAGCAGCAGGACATTGCAATCCAGAACCAAGGTCAACTCAAAGAGCTGCAAAAGCATGCGCTGGATCTGCGCGTGGAGCATTCTCAACTGCAATCGGAGCTGGAACAAAATCCTGCGGCCTTGGAAGGAAAGCGCAACGAAATTGCCAGGCAAATTGCCGACGTCGCTCAATCTCTTTCTGAAAGTGAGGCGCGCCGTTCCGTCGTCTTGCGCGCTCCCGCAGACGGAGTCATTGGAAACCTGTTCGTCCACGCCGGACAGCCGGTCAGCGCGCAACAGCCCCTCGTCACCCTGTTGCCCAAGAACATCACCTTGCGCGCCGAGCTCTGGGTGCCTTCCAAGGCGGTTGGATTCGTGACGCGTGGCGATCGCGTTCTTCTTCGTTATCAGGCATTTCCGTATCAGAAGTTCGGCCGCTACGCAGGCCGTGTGGTGGAGGTCTCGCGTAGCGCGGTCACTTCAAAAGAGTTGTCATCGCTGCTGGGGCAACAGATAGAGGAGGCTCGCTATCGTGTCGTCGTTGAACTGGGAACGCAGCATATTGTAGCCAACGGAAGGAAAGAGCTGCTGCGTCCGGGCATGGTACTGGATGCCGACATACTTCTGGAGAAGCGCAAACTGATCGAATGGATGTTTGAACCCGTCTACGAAATGACGGCGCGTTTCTTGGATGACTCGGCCAAGAAACGCGCATGATCGACACCGCATCCGTCCACCAGTTATTGTCGAACCGCGCGCAGATCGTCCCGGTGATGCAGACAGAGGCGGCCGAATGCGGTCTTGCCTGCCTGGTCATGGTCGCCGGATATCACGGCGACAGAATCGATCTCGCTCAGGTCCGGCGGCGGTTCAATATCTCGCTAAGAGGCGTGCGGCTTGAGCGGCTGGTACAGATCGGTCGCGCCATGGGCCTGGATGTCCGGGCAATGCGAGCCGAGCCTGACTATCTGCAAGACCTGAAACAACCATGCATCCTGCATTGGGATATGTCGCACTTCGTCGTCCTTGAGCGCGTCGCGCGAGGTATTGCGCTACTCCACGACCCTGCGCGAGGGACGCTGCGGTTACCGATGTCCGAGGTCGGAAAACATTTCACTGGCGTCTTGCTGGAATTGCACCCCGGCGCAGACTTCCGGCCTTCCGTTGAGGCGCCACGGGTGTCCTTGCGGTCCCTGACCGGGCGTATTTTTGGCCTCAGGCGCGGATTGCTGCAGATCTTCGGCCTGGCATTGGCGATCGAGGTGCTTGCGCTGCTTTTGCCTTTCCAGATGCAGTGGGTTATCGACCATGTGCTGGTCTCAGCGGATATGCAGCTGCTCAAGATACTGACCATTGCCTTCTTGCTCACTGTCGTTTTCCAGACCATCTTGACAGTCGCGCGGAGCTGGATCGTCAGTTGGCTCGGCGCATCATTGAATACGCAATGGATCACCAACCTGTTTGGCCATCTGATGCGGCTTCCACTCGAGTACTTCGAGAAGCGGCATATGGGCGATGTGTTGTCGCGCTTTTCTTCATTGAAATCGATTCAGACGACATTGACCGGCAGTTTTGTGGAGGCGATGCTCAATGGGCTGACGGGATGCCTGGCTGTGGTGATTCTGATGGCCTATAGCCCGCCACTCACAGGCCTGGTGCTGGCTGCTTTCGCTCTGTATCTGGGCTTGCGTCTGGCGTTCTACCGACTGCAGTTCGTGATCAGCCGCGATCAGTTGGCATACGCGGCACGTCAGCAGAGCGAGCTGATGGAGTCGGTGCGGGGCATTCAGGCGATCAAGCTGGCCAATAAGCAGGGGCTGCGCCAGGGAAGATTGTTCAGTGCCACAGCACAGAGCGTGCGTCTGGAAATGCAGACACAACGTTTTGGTCTTGCATTCAATGCGCTCAATCAGGGGCTGTTCGGAACGCAGAGAGTGTTTCTCATCGCCATCGGCGGTTACTTGGCATTGAATGGAACATTGTCGGCAGGCATGCTTGTTGCCTTCCTGGCATACGCGGATCTTTTCACCAGCAGGGCTTCAGGCTTGGTCGATAAGTTCATCGAGCTCAAGATGCTGCGTCTGCATGCCGAGCGGATCGCCGATATCGCCACGACTGCGCCGGAGCTGGATGAAATCTCCAGCTATAGCGGCCCGGAGCCCGCTCCCGAGATTCGGGTCAAGGGACTGAGTTTCCGCTATTCGGACGACGATCCATGGGTCATACGCAATCTCGATCTGCGTATCGAAGCGGGTGAGTCAGTTGCCATCGTGGGCCCCAGCGGCTGTGGCAAGTCCACATTCGCCAAGTTGTTGCTGGGCCTGATCGAGCCGACCGAGGGCACCATTGAGGTCGGTGGGGTCGATATCCGCAAATTCGGATTGGAAAACTACAGGGCCATGGTGTCGGCAGTCATGCAGGATGACCAGCTGTTTGCCGGATCGCTGGCCGACAACATTGCATTCTTTGATCCGGATTCGAGTATTGAGCGGATCGCCAGCGCCGCGCAGCTGGCGGCAATTCATGACGATATCGCCAGGATGCCAATGGGGTACGAATCTCTTGTCGGCGACATGGGTTCGATCCTGTCGGGTGGTCAACGTCAGCGCGTCATCCTGGCGCGTGCTCTGTATCGGCAGCCGAAGATCCTTGTACTGGACGAGGCCACCAGTCATCTGGATTCCAATAGAGATCAAGTGGTCAACGCGCATATCAGGGCGATGAAAATGACCCGGATCATCATCGCGCACCGGCAGGAAACGATCGCATCTGCCGACCGCAGGATATCGCTTGTCGCCGAATCGCGTGACAAGCAGGCGGCCAGTCATGGCGCCGAGAGACTTGAGGCCAGTGATGGCGTCGAGAAGCGCGCCGGCAATCTCGCCGGCGAACTACCCTGAAGCAGCCAAGGAGTAAGTAATGGAAAACTTTGAACTCATGGAAAACTCACGTCCCGTCGCTCAACGCTTCGCACGTGAGATGACTCAGGAAGAAGTCAGTGCTGTGTCCTGCGGTGGTGCGGGCGATACGTTGATCATCATCATTGTCGAGGCCGTCGACACCGAAACGATCGTCATCGTCAGCTAAGTGTCCCCCGGCATGGCGACATGCAGATGTCGCCATGCTCCTGTCGCGCCTTGGAATGTGTTGCGTCTATGGACGAAAATATCAGAAATGTGTTGATCGTCGCTCCGCGCAGCGACACGCATGCGTCCACGATTGCTGCGATGATCGCCGCATCGGGACACGCTGTGAGCCTGTTGGATACGGGGCAGTGGCCGTGTGGTCTCGACAGGTCTCTGCTGTATGGGCCGCAAGGCGTGAGCGTTGTTCGAGATGGCGTTCCGATTGTCTACGATGCGGCCTGGAGCCGCCGTTTGTTGTTCAATAAGTCGGCGCCTGCGCATGTCCACGATCAGGACATAAAATTCATCAGGACCGAGGGATTGCTGTTCGATCTGGGGGCAGTGGCCCTGCTCGCCGCGCGGCATGGCGTGAAGCGCTGGGTCAATGCGCCGCTGGTTGCACTCGCCGCCGATCAGAAGCCGCTGCAACTCGCCGCGGCAGTGGCCAGCGGTCTGTTGGTGCCGGAGACCTTAATCAGCCACCGTCCCGACGATATTCATGCCTTTCGTCGAAAACATGCCGACGGTGTCGTCGTCAAGCCGTTCAATGTCGGCGCATGGGCGGATGGTGAGAACTACAGCGTCTCCTACGCGACACGCATTTCTCCGCAAGAGCAGCTGGCGGATGCGGATCTGCGCGCATGTCCGACAACATATCAGCAGGTTGTCAATCATCAAGGCGACCTACGGGTGGTCTGCATGGGAGGCGAGTACTTCTGCATGCAGATGCGTCATTCCCTGGTGGGTGAGATCGACTATCGCGCTATCAGGCATAAGACAACCATCCACTACGAGTGGGTATCGTTGTATCCCGGTTTGCAGGCGAAGCTGGATCTGCTTCGATCGGCATTGGGTATCGATTTCTTCTGCGCGGATTTTGTCGTCCCCATTGCTGGAGGTGAGCCGGTATTTCTGGAGCTCAATCCGGGTGGACAGTTTCTCTATCTGGACGACAAGTCGCCCGGGGTGGACATCGCGGGTAAGTTTTGTTCGTTCCTCGTTTACGGGCAAACCAGCAGGTATCAGGAATTTTTACGCCAGGAAAAAAAATCCATGGCTGGTCAGGGCGAGGTGGGGGTCGAGAGCGTTCCGGAATCGGGAGTTGCGTGTTCATGAAAGCGATGATGCTAGGAGTGCTGTTGTGGCAGCTGGCGACAAGCGGACATGCTGTTGCCGGAGCGGGACAGAATCCGCAGCCGGACCATCAACCTATGAATGTCGCCTACCGTGAACAATTGCTGGCATTGGCCGATGCCGATCAGCAGATCCGCGAGCAGATCCGCGGTGCCTTCACGGCGCAACAACTGCAGGCCAATCAAGGCGCAGCGAAGGAAATGGCAATGCGTCTGGTCGCGTCGCAACGGGAAAATCAGGTGGCGCTCTCTGCATTGATCGAGAAATTCGGCTTCCCCGATGTCGCATCTGTCGGCGAAGACGGTGCGCACGCCGGTTTTCTGGTCGCGCAACACTCCACTGACCGCAAGTTTCGCGATGACTTCCTGAAGAACATCGAGGTTGCAGCGGCGCGCGGGTCTTATAGCGCCGCGGACCTGGCATTGTTCGTGGATCGCAATCTGATCATGTCGGGCAAACCGCAGCGTTATGGCACCCAGCGCAAGGCGGATGGCAGCCTGTTCGATCTGGAAGATCCTGCGCGGCTGGCGCAGAGGAGGGCAGAGGTCGGTTTGCCTGACGAACAGGGAGGTTCCGGTGGTCTTTGAACCATGAGCGACCTCCAAGTGTGCTGCGGGGGCTGCTGGTCAACGCATGGGTGGCTGCGAGTGCGTGCTTGGATCGGAGACATTCTTTCTGAGTGGCCGGGCTGGACTTTTCCAGGCCGACCAGCTTGAAAGCAAATCGATGCATGCTGCCTCGGTTCGGGTAGCGCCTGGCATGTTGGCTGGTCGTTCTGATGCTGGGTATGTCGTGCTTCGCTTCGATCTCGGCATCGGACGTGGGTGACCTGGGCGCGCACGGTACGGATGTCGCCAGCGCATGGCATCGCCTGTGCAGGTGCCAGGCCTTGGTTCCGCTAGGCGACGGCTTCCGGTCTCAGGTGCATACGTCTCACCGGGTGTTTTTGCTCATTCCTGGGTCTGCAAGTCTTTTGCACTGCAGTATTTGCGCAGTCGTCGACACCATGCGTTCTTGTCTGTAATTCAGGCTTTTCAGCACCTGCATGTCGCGAGCGGCGCGATCTTCAACGTGCCGCCACTTTGTAACGCGACGCATATCACGCTCTACGGTCATCATCATGTTCGCCTATCGCAGCGATCATAACTAACGACTTCTCACGCTTCGGTTCGCTGGCCATGATTCAGCTCCCTCAAACGAGCTGACGCCATGCGCCCTGGATCCCTCATGGTGCTAGCCCTGCTAGCCCCGACGCTGATCGCCCCGCCGGTCTTCGCCCAATCCGTCCTGACCCGCGACAACGGCGCCAAGGTCGGCGACAACCAGAATTCTCAGACTGCCGGCGCCACCGGCCCGGCCCTGCTGCAAGACGTGCAACTGATCCAGAAGCTGCAGCGCTTCGATCGCGAGCGCATCCCCGAGCGCGTGGTGCATGCGCGCGGCACCGGCGTCAAAGGCGAGTTCACCGCCACCGCCGATCTGTCCAGCCTGACCAAGGCCAAGGTGTTCAGTGCCGGCGAAAAGACTCCGGTATTCGTGCGCTTTTCCTCGGTGGTGCACGGCAACCACTCGCCGGAAACGTTGCGCGACCCGCACGGCTTCGCCACCAAGTTCTACACCAGCGACGGCAACTGGGATCTGGTCGGCAACAACTTCCCCACCTTCTTCATCCGCGATGCGATCAAGTTCCCCGACATGGTCCATGCGTTCAAGCCGGACCCGCGCACAAACCTGGACGACGATTCGCGCCGCTTCGATTTTTTCTCGCACGTGCCCGAAAGCACCCGCACGCTGACGCTGTTGTACTCCAATGAAGGCACGCCGGCCGGCTACCGCTTCATGGACGGCAATGGTGTGCATGCCTACAAGCTGGTCAATGCCCAGGGCGAAGTGCATTACGTCAAGTTCCACTGGAAGACGCTGCAGGGCATCAAGAACCTCGATCCCAAGCAGGTCGCTGCCGTCCAGGCCAAGGACTACAGCCACCTGACCAACGATCTGGTCGGTGCGATCAAGAAGGGCGACTACCCGAAGTGGGACCTGTACGTGCAGGTGCTCAAGCCGGAAGACCTGGCCAAGTTCGATTTCGATCCGCTGGATGCCACCAAGATCTGGCCGGACGTGCCGGAGCAGAAGGTCGGCCAGATGGTGTTGAACAAGAACGTCGATAACTTCTTCCAGGAAACCGAGCAGGTCGCGATGGCGCCGGCCAACCTGGTGCCGGGCATCGAGCCGTCGGAAGACCGCCTGCTGCAGGGGCGCATCTTCTCCTACGCCGACACCCAGCTGTATCGCATCGGTGCCAACGGCCTGAACCTGCCGGTCAACCGTCCGCGTGTGGCCGTCAACAATGGCAACCAGGATGGCGAAGGCAACAACGGCCACACCACCAGCGGCGTGAATTACGAGCCGAGCCGCCTGGAGCCGCGTCCGCAGGACACGGCCGCGCGTTATAGCGCGTTGCCGCTGTCGGGGACCACCCAGCAGGCCAAGATCGCCCGCGAGCAGAACTTCAAGCAGGCCGGTGAGTTGTATCGGTCCTACAGCAAGAAGGATCGCGCCGATCTGGTGCAGAGTTTCGGCGAGTCGCTGGCCACCACCGATACCGAGAGCAAGCACATCCTGCTGTCGTTCCTGTACAAGGCCGACCCCGAATACGGCACCGGCGTGACCCGTGTCGCCAAGGGCGACCTGGCCCGCGTCAAGCAGCTGGCCTCCAGCCTGCAGGACTGATCCACCCACGGCATCGCGGCCTGTGCCGCGGTGCCGTTTTCGCTATCGGGAGAGCCATATGCGCACCCTGCTGTTTCTGATGCTTGGCACCTTGTCTGCAGCTGCCAACGCTGCCTCGCCCGCGCCGATGTCCACCAGCGCCACGACTGCCGCGGCCGACCCGGCGCAGATCAAGCTGCAGTTGCGCGAGTACTTCTTCGACGCGGCACGCGAGGGGCGGCAGGACATGCTGGCCGAGTTCATCCGCTCGCACTACGACCTCAATACCCGCGACGAGAAGGGCTACACCGCGCTGATCCTGGCGGCCTATCACGGCCAGCGCCCCGCAGTGGAGCAGTTGCTCAGCGCCGGTGCCGACCCCTGCACGCAGGACAAGCGCGGCAATACCGCGCTGATGGGCGCAATCTTCAAGGGCGAGCTGGGCATCGCCAAGCGCCTGATGCAGGCCGACTGCGCGCCTGACCAGCGCAACAACGCCGGTCAGACCGCCGCGATGTACGCAGCGCTGTTCCAGCGCAGCGACGTGCTCAAGGATCTGGCCGCCAAGGGCGCGGACCTCAGCCTCAAGGACGGGCAGGGCAACGATGTGACCAAGTTGCAACGCGGCGAGTTCGCGACTGCTCCGGCGCGCTGAGCGCACGCACCAGTCATCCCTGGCGCGCCGGGCGTCAGCACCCACCTCGCGTAGGCGCTCTTCGGCCAGCGCCAGACCTGCCGCCGGTGCGAGCCATTGGCGGTGCTTGCCCGGCAGGTGCGCGCCGTGCCCAGCCGCCAGCCGCCTGCAGACTGTCTGCGCGCCTCGCGCTCGGCCGTCCTCAACGCGCTGTGCGCGATTGCGGGGCCAGGTCCGTGACAGTGGCCGTTAGGTAAATCGAGGATCGCCATCGCCTGAGTCCCGAACTCCTGTACCCCGAGCTTCGGCGGCCTGGCTCGCAGCAAGCATCGCGTGCGCGCTTACGCGACTGACAGGTACTGGCGACCACCAGCTCCGCTATGACCGCCGACGCGGCTTGGGGACCAACCGTTGCGCACCCTACATGGTTGTTCCTGGATCGATCGGTCGCCTGCCGACAAGCCCGATCCGCCTCCGCCGCCCACCGAAAAAGTGCAGCCACCGCGCCGCCGGTTTTCTGCCGCAGGCGCGTTGGATCTCTGGCGGAAGTGGTGATTTTTGTGCCACCGCGTCAGGAGTCTCCTGACGTTGAAATGCTTGTGCGCCAAGGGTTTGACAGAAGTCTGAGCGCGCGGTGACTTGCTTAAAATCTGTTCGGGAAAACCGCAAAAAACAGTTCAAGAAAGCGCTGCGAACGCCGATGCTTCCGCTATCGCACACTGGAACCCCCGGACCATGAAGCTCGATCCCTCCATCCCTTTCCTGATGTCCCTGCTGGCCATGGTGCTGTGCACCGCCACTGCCGTGGTCGCCCTGGTGTTCGGTCAGGTACACGTGCTGGCCACGTCGTGGAGCTTCTACACCGTGCTGGGCACCGCCCTGATCACCTTGGCCGCCTCGTATCACGCCCTCGGCAAGCCGCTGAGCGCCGAAGAGCGCGTGGGCCTGCGTAACCCGTAACCGCAGATCCCGTCCAGGCGCAGTGCGCTACGCCAGCACTGGACAAAACACGCTCCGCTCGCCACCGATGATGGACCGCATTCGCTCGGCATAGGCGAACGCCGCAAGACACTGCGCATCCTGCAGCGATGCCGCCCGGTGAAGCGCGTACCCGGCGAGCGAGGGCAGCGAAAACAGCGTCAGCGCGATGTTGTTCGCCCCTTCCGACGGCAGAAATAGCCGTGATGGTGGCCGACCAAGCGCGCCACCAGTGCAATCCATAAATGCGCGTCATGCCCGAATTGGGACGGTTGATACGGGCCGATCGCCTGGCGCAGCGAATAGGCGATCCTGCCGCGGGCTCAGGCAGGTTAACGCCGCAGGGCGCCATGCCGCGCTGCGGCAGATTCATCCACGCCCGTGTAAGCTGTTGATCCTGCTCCGCATTCCGATGGCTGCCCGCTGCGGCCACATGTCGATGACCGCCTCCGCCGATCGCTACGCCGCCTCCCTGCGCCTGTCCGTCGCCCCGATGATGGACTGGACCGACCGCCATTGCCGGGTCTTCCATCGCCTGCTGGCACCCTCGGCGCGGCTATATACCGAGATGGTGCACGCCAATGCGGTGATCCATGGCGATCGCGCGCGGCTGATCGGCTTCGATGCGGTCGAACACCCGCTGGCGCTGCAACTGGGCGGCAGCGAGCCGGCGCTGCTTGCGCAGGCCGCAGCGATCGCGCACGAGTGGGGTTATGACGAGATCAACCTCAATTGCGGTTGCCCGTCCGATCGGGTGCAGGCCGGGCGCTTCGGTGCCTGTCTGATGCGCGAGCCGGCGCTGGTCGCCGAGTGTGTCGCCGCGATGTCTGCGGCGACCACGTTGCCGATCACGGTCAAATGCCGCCTCGGCGTGGATGACGATGACGACTACGCCGTGTTCGCCAGCTTCGTCGACCAGGTGGTCGCGGCCGGCGCGGCCATGGTGGTGGTGCATGCCCGCAACGCATGGCTCAAAGGCTTGTCCCCCAAGGAAAACCGCGAAGTACCGCCGCTGCGTTACGACTGGGCGTATCGCCTCAAGCAGGAGCGCCCCGCGTTGCCGGTGGTACTCAATGGCGGAATTGCGGCGGTGGAGACCGCAATGGAGCATCTGCAACAGGCCGACGGCGTCATGCTCGGCCGCGCCGCTTACCACGACCCCTACGTGCTGCATCGCCTGGATGCGGCCCTGAATCAGCGTGCGGAGCGGCCGCGCGACCAATTGCTGCGTGCCTTGCGGCCCTACGTCGAGTCCCAACTGGCACGCGGCCTGGCGCTGAAGCACATGACCCGGCACGTGTTGGGGTTGTTCCATGGGCAGCCGGGCGGCCGCGCGTTCCGGCAGGTGTTGAGCGAAGGCGCACACCGGCCCGGTGCCGGTTGGGATCTGGTCGAGCAGGCCTTGCAGCGCACCGACACCCAGGCCTGGCGCGTGGTGGCCTGAACTGGCCTTCGGCTTGCTTTACCTGAACCGCCATATCCGATGCCTGCACCTGACAGCGGTGCCGCCTGCCAGGCGCGACTGCGAAATCCAGCGTTGAGTGGCTTTTCCACGCAGTCCTGGGGTTCATTTCACTGAACAGCGTTAACACAAAGCTAAAAAGTTCAGATGGGATTCACCCCGCAAAATCAAGAATTTGGGTCTATTCTCGGGCTCGACCAGCTGTGATCGGTTGGCCGGTTTCACGAATTTTGAATGTTCCTGAACAACCCGCTAGGATTGATTGTGACCCAGCCGTTCTGCCGCGCTCGCTATGTCGTTCTGGTTGCCCTCGGGGTAGCCATGGCAGCGCCGTCGGCGTGGTGTCAGGAATACCCGATGTCGCATGCGGGACGCGAGGCGTTGCCGCCGTCCGCGCGCGGCAACGGGCGCACGCTCTCTGACACCATCCGGCAGGTTCAGCGGTCTACCGGTGGACAGATTCTCAGCGCCGAACGCGTGCCGTTTGACGGGGGCAATCTCAACCGGGTCAAGTACATGAAGGATGGCCGCGTGCACACCGTGTACGAGTCCGAGCAGATGCAGGCCGCGCCGCCGCGTAGCCAGGCTCCGCCAGAAGCGCCACCACGCGACGATAACCACTAGACGTAGATAGTTCTGCGTTCAGTCTTATAAATTCCCCGGCCATTGGCCGACAACGTAACTAGGGAGAGTGCATGCGTATCCTTTTGGTCGAAGACGAAGCTCCGCTGCGCGAGACCCTTGCCGCGCGCCTGAAGCGCGAAGGCTTTGCTGTCGACGCTGCACAAGACGGCGAAGAAGGTCTGTACATGGGCCGCGAAGTCCCGTTCGATGTCGGCATCATCGACCTTGGCCTGCCCAAGATGTCTGGCATGGAGCTGATCAAGGCGTTGCGCGACGAGGGCAAGAAATTCCCGGTGCTGATCCTGACCGCGCGTTCGAGCTGGCAGGACAAGGTCGAAGGCCTCAAGCAGGGTGCCGACGATTACCTGGTCAAGCCGTTTCATGTCGAAGAGCTGCTGGCGCGCGTCAATGCGCTGCTGCGGCGCGCGGCGGGCTGGAGCAAGCCGACGCTGGAATGTGGCCCGGTCGCTCTGGATCTGGCAGCGCAGACGGTCAGCGTCAATGGCGCCAACGTGGATCTGACCAGTTACGAGTACAAGGTGCTCGAATACCTGATGATGCATGCCGGCGAACTGGTCTCCAAGGCCGATCTGACCGAGCACATCTATCAGCAGGATTTCGATCGCGATTCGAACGTGCTGGAAGTGTTCATCGGCCGCCTGCGCAAGAAGCTCGATCCCGACGGCGAGCTCAAGCCGATCGAGACCGTCCGCGGTCGTGGCTATCGTTTCGCCATTCCGCGTACCGAAGGCTGAATCCGCGCCTCGGCAAACAGGAAGATCAGGTGGCGGGTCGCTCCAAGTGGTATAGACGCTGGCGGCCGCGCTCCCTGCAGGCCCGTCAGCTGTTGGCTGCCAGCCTCAGTCTGGTGGCCTTCCTTGCGCTTGCGGGCTATGCGCTGGACGTGGCGTTTGCCGACACTGCCGAAAAGAATCTGCGAGAGCGGTTGAAGAACTACGCCTCTGCGTACGCCGCCAATATCGATTTCGTCCGCGACGGCTCGCTGTATATCGGCGGACAGCCACCGGACCCACGCTTCGATGTGCCCGGCGGCGGGCTGTACGTGGAAGTCGTGCGCCCGGACGAAAGCTGGACCTCGATGTCGGCCGAAGGCCCGAACATTCCGCACGGGCGCATGCTCGAGCCCCGCCAGGAAGAATTCATCGGCCCGCTGGAGATGACCCAGATCGACGGCAGCGTGGGCCAGTTGTACCGCTACGGCCTGGGCGTGAGTTACGTCGAGCGCGAACACGGCGGCGAGATTCCGTACACCATCTATGTGATGGAAGATGCGCGCTCGATGGGCGCGCAGCTGCGCGTGTTTCGTAGTGCGGTGTGGTTCTATCTCGGCAGTGCCGGTGTGGTACTGCTGGTGCTGCAGGCCTTCATCCTGCAGTGGAGCCTGCGTCCGCTGCGGCGGGTGATCAATGAGCTATCCAAGGTGCAGCGCGGCGAGATCCAGCGCATGAGCGAGCAGCATCCGCGCGAACTGGAGCCGCTGACCGAAAGCATCAATGCCTTCATCGAGAGCGAGCGCGACAATCTGGACCGCCAGCGCAATACGCTGGCCGACCTGGCACATAGCCTCAAGACGCCGATCGCGGTGTTGCGCACCCAGCTCGATAGCGGTCAGTCCGAGCGCGATCTGCACGAGGAAATGGATGTGCAGTTGCGCCGCATGAATGATCTGGTGTCCTACCAGCTCGCGCGCGCTGCCTCCAGCGGGCACAAGCTGTTTGCCGCACCGCTGCCGATCGAGTCGACCGCCGAAGAGATCGTACGCGGACTGGAGAAGGTCTATTCGGTCAAGGGCGTGTTGTGCGAGTTCGATATTTCGCCCGACGCGCGTTTTCATGGTGAGCCGGGCGATCTGCAGGAACTGCTGGGCAATCTGCTTGAAAACGGCTTCAAGTGGGCGCGCAGCCGCGTGCTGCTGACCGCACAGCCCGGTCCCACCACCGGCAGCCGTCGCGCCGGATTGATCCTGTCGGTGGAAGACGACGGCCCCGGCATCGCGCCGGAAGATGTCGCCAAGATCCTGCAGCGTGGCGTGCGTGGCGACGAGCGCGTGCAAGGCCACGGCATCGGTATGTCGATTGTGCAGGATCTGATCAAGGCCTACCGCGGCGAGCTGCAGGTGGTGCGTTCGCAGGAACTGGGCGGCGCCCGCTTCGATGTGACCCTGCCGCCGGGACTGTGACCGGCATGCGTCGCCGAATGAACCCGTGGTCAACGTCGCAGTGCACTCCGACAACCGTTTAACGCCCCGCGCGTTGGCTTGACCATACTGGGTCGCTTGCAGGCCGTTGCGATGGAGAGCTGCATGTTCGAGCGCAATGCACAGACACGTTGGCTGAGCGCACATCCAGTGGCTACGCCCCGCCATCACCGATGGCAGCTGATGTGGCTGCTGGCGTGCTGTGCCTTCGCCATGTCGTGCAGTGCTGCCAATTCAGCACTGACGCCGGCACAGACGCGCTGGCTGCAGCGCGCGACCTACGGCGTGGGCGCCGACAGCGCAGCGCAGCTGCAGCGGCTCGGTCCCAAGCGCTACGGCAGGTTGCTGCTGCAAGCCGGCGACGATGCGGCATTGCCAGCGCCGATCCGTGCACAATTGCGGCAATTCGATGCATTGCACACGCCGTTGCTGACTTTGCTGACGCAGTACGAGGCCGACAAGATTCGCCTGCAAGGCATGCCCGATGGCGAAGAAAAGACGGCATTGCGCAAAGCGTGGCAGGCGCGTGGCGGGCAGATGCTGACCCAGGCGCGTCAGGCGCAGCTGCTGCGTGCGGTGTATGCGCCGGAGCAGGTGCATGAGCAGCTGGTGTGGTTCTGGCTCAATCATTTCAGTGTGTACGCCGACAAGGGGCGGGTGAAATGGATGGCGGCCGATTACATGGAAAACGCGATCCGCCCGCATGCCACCGGCAAGTTCGCCGACCTGGTGCTGGCGACGCTGGAAAGCCCGGCGATGCTGGAATATCTGGACAACGCCAAGAACGCCAAAGGCAAGGTCAACGAAAATTACGCGCGCGAATTGATGGAGTTGCATACGCTGGGCGTGCACGGCGGTTACAGCCAGCAGGATGTGCAGCAACTGGCGCTGATACTCACCGGTGCCGGCCTGGTGCCGGTCAAGGCCGGGGGCGCTCCGCCCTTGCCGATTGCTGCGCCGGGGCAGCCGCCGGTGGTGCGCAGGGGGCTGTTCGAATTCGATCCTGCGCGCCATCAACCCGGCGACAAGACCTTGCTGGACCAGCGCATCGCCGCGGGCGGCCTGGATGAGATCGAGCGTGCGGTGCAGCTGTTGGTGCGGCAACCGGCGTGCGCGCGGTTCGTGTCGCAGCGCCTGGCCGAGTACTTTGTCAGCGATAAGCCGCCGGCCGCGCTGGTCGAGCGCATGGCGAACACGTTTCAACGCAGCGATGGCGATATCGCCATGGTCATGCGGGCCATGCTGGACTCAGCGGAATTTACGCAGGCGCAACCGCGCAAGTTCAAGGATCCGAACCGGTTCGTGGTGTCGGCGATGCGGCTGGCCTACGAAGGCCAGCCGGTGGTCAATGCCGCGCCGATGGCGAGCTGGCTGCAGCAACTCGGCGAGCCGCTGTTCGGGCGCATCACCCCCGATGGGTGGTCGCTGCAATCGCAGGCATGGACCAGCTCCGGGCAACTGGCGCGCCGCTTCGAGGTGGCGCGTGCGCTGGGTGGCGGACCCAAGCAATTGTTCCGCTTCGATGGCGATAACGACACACCACTTCCGGCGCTGACGCAGATCGACACGCGCCTATCGTATCGCTGGGTTGCGCCGTCGCTTTCCAATGGCACGCGTGATGCTCTAGGGCAGGCGCGTTCGCCTGCGGAATGGAATGGATTCCTGCTGTCATCGCCGGACTTCAACTATCGCTGATTCGAGGGTCGCCGATTCGACGGCTGCCGATTCAACACCCGCTGTTTCGACAATCGACCAGCGATCATCGCCACGGGAGTGCGCCATGCAACGCCGTCAATTTCTGCTTGCCTCTGCAGCGGCCGCAAGTCTGCCCTGGAGCGGTCGCTTGTTTGCCGCTCCGCGCGACAGTGCGCGCATGCTGGTGGTGTTTCTGCGTGGCGGCTACGACAGCAACAATCTGCTGGTGCCGCATGCCAGCGATTTTTATTATCAGGCGCGTCCGACTCTGGCGATTGCACGGCCGGATGCGGCCAATCCGAACAGTGCCGTTGCGTTGGATACGCAATGGGGCCTCAACCCGGTAATGCGCGATGCGCTGCTGCCGCTATGGCAACGCCGGCAGCTGGCGTTCGTACCGTTTGCCGGTACCGACGATCTGTCGCGCAGTCACTTCGAAACCCAGGACGATATCGAATCCGGGCAGGCCGGCCGGCAGCGCCGCGATTATCGTTCCGGCTTCATGGCGCGCCTGTCGGGTGTGCTCAGCGGGGTGCCGGCGATTGCCTTCACCGATTCCTTGCCGCTGACCTTTCAGGGCGGCGGCGACTTGCCCAATGTGTCGTTGCGGGGCATCGGCAAGGGCGGTCTGGATGCGCGTCAGGCGCAGATCCTGTCGCAGATGTACGAGGCAACGCCGCTGGCGGCGGCCGCGCGCGAGGGGCTGGCACTGCGTCAGCAGGTCACCACGCAGCTACGCGAAGAGATGGAGCAGGCCGGTCGCGGCGCCGCCAGTGCGCGCACCTTCGCCGACGAAACCCGGCGCATGGCGAGCCTGATGCGCGAGCGTTATCGGTTGGGATTTGTCGATGTCGGCGGCTGGGACACGCACGCCAATCAGGGCAGTGTCGAAGGTGGCCTGGCGAACAATCTGCGTAACCTGGGCGAAGGACTGGCGGCGTACGCCGACGCCCTGGGGCCGGCATGGAAGGACACCGTGGTGGTGGTGCTGTCCGAGTTCGGCCGCACCTTCCGCGAGAATGGCAGCAAGGGCACCGATCACGGGCACGGCACCACCTACTGGGTGCTGGGCGGCAGCGTGCGCGGCGGCCGGATCGCGGGCGAGCAGGTCGCCGTTGCGCAGGCGCAGCTGCTGCAGAACCGCGATTATCCGGTGCTCACCAATTACCGCAGCCTGTTCGGCGGTGTACTGAGTCGGTTGTGGGGATTGTCGCCTGCGCAGCTGGAACGTGTGTTTCCCGGGGCCAGGCCGCGCGATCTCGGGCTGGTCTGAGTGCGTGGCAATGCGCTGGCGATCCTGGTCCGTCTCGCGTGCCGTCGTGCGTGGCATCGCGCATTGTTGCGGTCAGTCGGTTGGAACGCATGCGGTCGACGCACGCGTCAGCGTTGCATGACGACACTCGCAACTCATGCAGGCATGTCACCACACCGTCAACGCTGTGCTGAAGACGCAAACGGCGAAGGGCCATAAAAACGCGTCAGCTGCGCAGCGACATCCGGCATGACGCGCGCCAGCAGCTGCGGTGCGGAGAAGTGGTACTCGCTCACGACCGCGAAGAATTCCTCCGGTGCCTCGGCGGCATACGGGTCGATCTCGGTGTCTTCGCCGGCATCGACGCGTTGGCAGAACGCATCGAATGCGCGCTGAAAATCGCGTGCCCAGGCGCGCTGCGCATCGCGCGGCAGCGGCGGGGTGCCGTCGAGCACGCCATCCAGTGCATCGAGCTTGTGCGCCATCTCATGCACGATCACGTTGAAGCCGGCCTGCGGGTCGTCCAGGTCGGCCTGCACGTCGGCCCAGCTGACGATCAGCGGGCCTTGCTCCCAGGCCTCGCCGATCAGGGCGTCGTCCCAGGCGTGCATCACCCCGGCCGCATCCATGTGCGTGCGCTGCACGCGGAACGCATCCGGGTAGACGATCAGCTGCGACCAGCCACGCCAGCCGGTCGCGCCGATGTTCAGCAGCGGCAGGCAGCAGGTGGCAGCCAGCAGGACGCAATCGTGCGGTTGCAGCTGCAGCCCGTCGACCGGAGAAATGGTTTTTTGCTGCAGGAACTGCGCGGTCAAGGCACGCAGACGTTGCTGGCGGGGCGGGTCGAGCGCAGCGATCCAGCCGCAGCGGCGGAAAACCGGCAGCCATAACGCATCGGGAATGTCGAGCGGCGGCCGGCGCAGCCGGCGCAACAACCACTGGATCAGCGGAACATGCCCGGCAGGAAGCTATGCCAGCGCGGCATCGTGCGCATGCGTGGGAACAGTCCGTCGCCCTCGCTGCCACCGCCGCCTGTGGCCGGTGCCGGCTTGTGTGCGGGAGCGCGTGCCGGGGCTGCCGAATCGCCGTTGGGGGTTCTGCCGCGTGCCGCCGAGTTGCTGCTGACGCAGCTCTCATGATCGCCATCGGCCAGCTGGTCCGATGCCAGCGCGGCAAGCGGAGCCAACAACAGGAGCAGGCAAACCGTGATTCGGCGCATCGTCCACATCCAGGGCAAGCGGCGTGAGTCGCCGATCATAACGTGCTTTTCACTCCCTCACGCAAGCCAGGCTGGGCGGGTGCGGGCGCTTGGCGCATACTTTCACGGATCGATTTGGGGACCTTGCCGTGGATGACCGCGCCTTGCTGGCCAAACTTGCGAGTGGCCGGCTATCCGGCGATGCGCTGGCGCGCGATGCCGGGCTGACCCGTGCGGCGGTGTGGAAGCGCATCCAGAATCTGCGCGCGGCCGGGGTCGAGATCGAAGGGCGGGCCGGGGACGGCTACCGCCTGGCAGCGCCGCTGGACCTGCTGGACGACGCGCGCATTCGTGCGGCGATGTCGGCCGATGCGCTGGCAGGCCTGGCTGCCCTGGAGGTCGCCTGGACGCTGGAATCCACCAATACCAGCTTGCTGGCGCGCCCGGCGCCGGAGCAGGGCGTGGCGGTACTGCTGGCCGAGCGGCAGACCGGCGGGCGCGGCCGGCGTGGGCGTCAATGGACCTCGCCACTGGGGGCGCACATCTATCTGTCGGCCTCGCGCCGTTTCAGCGGCGGGCTGGGCCAGTTGGCCGGGCTGAGCCTGGCCGTGGGTGTGGCGGTGGCCGAGGCCTTGCGTGATTGCGGCTTTGCCGATGTCGGACTGAAGTGGCCCAACGACCTGCTGGCGCGCGAGCGCAAGCTGGGCGGCCTGCTGATCGAAGGCGGCGGCGAAATGGCCGGCAATGCGCGTGCGGTGATCGGGCTGGGTTTGAACGTGCATATGCCGGCTGCGGCCGCTGCTGCGATCGACCAACCGTGGGTGGATCTGGATACGCTGGCCGGCCACACGGTGTCGCGCGATACCGTGGTGGCTGCGGTGTTGTCCGCGCTGCTGCCGGCGCTGGCGCTGTTCGAGGCCCAGGGCCTGGCCCCGTTCTTGAGCCGCTATGCGGCCTTGGACGTGTTGAGCGGCCGCGCGGTGCAGGTTGAAGAGGCCGGCACCCGGCATCGTGGCGTTGCGCTTGGCCTGGCGGCCGACGGTGCGTTGCGGGTGCAACTGGGCGAGACGGTGCGGCTGTTCCACTCCGGAGAAGTGAGCGTGAGACCTGCATGAGCGAGTGGTTGTTCGACCTGGGGAATTCCCGGTTCAAGTACGCGCCGCTGCATGGCGACCGCGCCGGCGACGTGCAGGCCTGGCCGCACGGCGCCGAGGCGATGGATGCGGCCGCATTGTCGGCGTTGCCCACCGGGCGCATCGCGCACGTGGCCAGCGTGGCTGCGCCGGCGTTGACGCAGCGCATGCTCGGCTGCCTGCGCGAGCGCTTCGAACAGGTGCGCATCGTACGGACCACGGCCGAATGCGCCGGCATCCGCATCGCCTACGCAGACCCGAGCCGCTTCGGGGTGGATCGCTTCCTGGCGCTGCTGGGCGCACGCGGCGACGCACCGGTGCTGGTGGCCGGCGTGGGTACCGCATTGACCATCGATGTGCTGGGCGCCGATGGGCGGCACCACGGCGGACGGATCGCCGCCTCGCCGACCACCATGCGCGAAGCGCTGCATGCGCGCGCGGTGCAGTTGCCGGCCAGTGGCGGGACCTATGTCGAGCTGGCCGACGACACCGACGACGCGCTGGCCTCCGGTTGCGATGGCGCCGCGGTGGCGCTGATCGAGCGCAGCCTGCAGCACGCGCAGCGCAGTCTGGGCATGCCGGTGCGGCTGCTGGTGCACGGGGGCGGCGCGCCGCCGCTGCTGCCGTTGTTGCCCGATGCCAGCTTCCGCGCCGCGCTGGTGCTGGATGGGCTGGCGACCTGGGCGAGGTCTGCGTTGGCGCCTTGAACGGCGAGCCACGCGATCGCATGGCCACGCGGCGGGCGCGGCAGGGAGACGGAATCGGTCGGCAGCGCTCGTACACTGCGCCCACTGCCTGGCGTTGGCACGGAGTCGACGAACGCTCGCCCGTTGTGACTGACCCCTTTTAGAATCCATTGCATGTATGTACGCGCACTCATCGTTGTCCTGATCGTCCTCAATGCCGGTGTGGCGTTGTGGTGGGCGTTGCAGCCGGCACCGGCAGCGGTGGCTGCACCGCCGCAGCCGGCCGGTGTGGCGCGGCTGGAAGTGCTGCCGAGCACTGCGGAAGCAGCGGCGCCCGCGGTGTCAGGCGAGGCAGGCACGGCCGCGGCCGCTCCGGGTGCCGCGCCGACCGCACCATCGGAGGCCCCGGTCGCGCCTGAGACATCGACGACACCAGCGGCAGCGTCTTCTTCGACTGCTGCGGCCGCCACGAAGGGGGCCGCCACGTCGCAATCATCGGCACAGGTTCCATCGCCGGCCAAGGTTGCTCCGGCACTGGCCGACGTTGCAGCGGCAGCGGCGATCAAGCCATCGCCAGCGGTGCCCGCTCCCGCCGCTGCACCGGAGCGCTGCGCCAGCCTGGGGCCGTATCCTGCACGCGCCGATGCCGATGCGGCGCTGGCGCGCCTGCGTGGTCAGGCCACGCGCACCAGCGTGCGCGAGGACAAGGACGCCGGGGTCAGTACGTTCCGGGTGATGCTGCCCAACGTCGGCGATCATGCAGCGGCGCAGGCGGTGGTCAAGCGCATTGCCGCCGCCGGCATGGGCGACTATTACCTGATCGCCCAGGGCGAGGACAACACCATCGCGCTGGGGCAGTACCAGAGTCGCGAGCGTGCCGAGCGACGTCAGGCCAGCCTGGTCGGCGCGGGGTTTCCGGCGCAGTTGCTGCCCAGCGGCACCGGGCAATCGCGCTGGTGGATCGATGTGCGCAGCACGGCCGCGATCGGTGCATTGCAGGACACCGCAGGTGCAACGCGTCAGCGGTCGCTAGATTGCGCCGCGCTGCGCTAGAATGCGCACCGGCGTGCAACGCGCCTGCCTTTGCCGGCATAGCTCAGTTGGTAGAGCAACCGCCTTGTAAGCGGTAGGTCCCCAGTTCGAATCCGGGTGCCGGCACCATGGAGGTCTTTTCACAATCCCCGCAAAGTCCGAATCGCCCGGAAACGTCCATGCAGCAAAGGTTTTACAGGGCTGGTGAAAAACGTGGGCGCCCGGTATCGCAACGGTTTGTCACTACTCACTCCCCAAAAATTCCCCATGCGATGCGGCCATGGCCAGCCGCAGCTACTCGAATAGGCGAGGGCAGTGCTTGGGCCGGGGCCTACCTCGATCTGTCTGAGAAGGTTCTTAGCAAGGCTGCTGCAGGCGACGCGTTGACGCCTGGCGGACTGCTCGGAGAGCCATTGCAAGTGCAGTCTGCGCAATGACACCGAGCAGTCAGTGCTGTGCTGACTGCCCGGTGCTGTGGGTGGTAGAGGTTAGAGACTTACCGCGCTCTACTTCCTATTGCCTATAGACCGTGCAGACGCGCGCCTCACCTGCGCTGACGCAAGCTATGCGAGTAACTCCCCCGGCACCGATGTTGTTCATGCTTGCGCCCAACGCGCCCATGTAGCCAGCCATGCCTTCTAAATTATCTCCACCTGCACTGGTCCACTCACCTTGAACCTGATTGATGTTGTCAGGAATTAGCTGGCCACCAGGAGTTCTGGCACTGCCGTTGATGTATTCGCCGTTTGTTGCATCCAGGGAGATTTTAAAATCAATTGTGCTGCCGTCGGCCATGACAAGACGAAAGGTCACACCCGCTTGCTGCTTAAGCCCCAGCGGTGAAGCAGCGACTGCGAGCAAGTCGGCCAAGGCGGTGGCTAGGTTAGTTCCGACTACCGTGCTATAGACGCCATTGCTCGCTACGGCAGACGCGAGCATTGAACGCAAGTTGAAGTCGCCCAGAACATCGATAGCAGTTTTGGACTGTGCGGATGGAACATTCACGATTCCAACTGGCACATTGATGATTGGCTTGAGCGTATAACCGCCAGACACGAAGACGCGGTGTGCCCGGTCGAGTTCAGTTACCGCTTGCGGGCTCGTCGCAACTCGCACCGGAGGCTGTGCTGCGGTACGCGTCGCGAGTGGCTTTTTTGGGTCAACGCGCCAAGGATCAGTCCCAGTGTCCTGCTTGGGAACCTGCCACGTCTGAATTGTGTTGTCGAAAAGGTTATAGACGTTGTGTGTACCTTGTCCCTGGACAAGAGCTTGTTCTCGGAACTCAAGATCTGACGCACAGGTGTCGCATCGAATATTGGCGGCATTAGCGTTTGGTGGCATTGAATACAAACCGCCCACAACTAAAGCCAAGCCTAGGAACTGCTTTAGCACTTGCACTCTCCATGTTGGTAGGAGCGTGCAATATCTCCATTAAAATTTGTTGGAATTCGCTTCAGGTCACACTTTTATAATGGTTAGGGCTATTCCTACGCCGACTTGCGGGTCTGTCTGACTACAGACAACGATCAAGGCGAATCTATCGTCGGTCGGACATCCCCCAATTTTGAGTGGCGTCCCAGTTTGGAGTCCAATTCCCTACCCGAAGGAGATTGGACGTGAAGAAACGTTTTACTGACGAGCAGGTCATCGGCTTTCTGCGTGAGGCCGAAAGCGGCGTGGCGATCAAAGACCTATGTCGGCGCCATGGCTTCAGTGAGGCCTCGTACTACCTATGGCGCAGCAAATTCGGCGGGATGAGCGTGCCCGATGCCAAGCGGCTCAAGGAGCTGGAGTCCGAGAACGCGCGGCTGAAGAAGTTGCTGGCCAAGCAGCTGTTCGAAAAACGACCTGATCAAGGATGCGCTGCGAAAAAAGTGGTGAGCGCACCGGCGCGTCGTGCGCTGATGCGCGAGTGGATTGGGTGCGGTGCCAGCGAGCGCCGGGCCTTGGCGGCGATCGGGATGAGTGCCAGCGCGCTGCGCTATTGCCCGCGCGAAGATCGCAACGTTGAGCTGCGCGAGCGCATTGTTGCGTTGGCGCATCGCCATCGCCATCGCCGTTATGGCGTGGGCATGATCTATCTCAAACTGCGACAGGAAGGACGCCTCGTGAACTACAAGCGGTTGGAGCGGCTGTACCGCGAGCAGCAGTTGCAGGTCCGGCGCCGCAAGCGCAAAAAGGTGTCGGTGGGCGAGTGTCAGCCGCTGTTGCGGCCGGCGCAGGCCAACCAGGTGTGGTCGATTGACTTCGTGTTCGACCGCACCGCGGACGGTCGGGTGATCAAGTGTCTGGTCATCGTGGACGACGCCACGCACGAAGCGGTCGCCATCGACTTGGAGCGCGCGATCTCCTGGCAGGGGGTGACGCGCGTGCTGGATCGGCTCGCGCACAGTCGCGGTTTGCCGCAGGTGATCCGAACCGAGCGCGAAGCCTGCCCTTGGGGCACAACGGCAAGGAGTTTTGCGGCAAGGCTGATGGTCGCCTGGGCGCATGCCCGTGGTGTGCAGCTACGTCTCATCCAGCCCGGCAAGCCAAACCAGAACGCCTACGTCGAATCGTTCAACGGCCGGCTACGCGACGAATGCCTCAACGAACACTGGTTCCCCACGCTGCTGCATGCACGCACCGAGATCGAACGCTGGCGACGCGAATACAACGAGAAGCGACCCAAAAAAGCGATCGGCGGCATGACACCGGCTGCTTATGCCCAACATTTGGCCAACACCGATATCATTACCCCCCGGACTCTAAATCCGGCCGCTACTAAGGGCGGAGGGACGTCGACGTACAGCAGATCAGGCCGGGCGACCGGCCGATAGCAGTTCCAGTGCGGCCTTGTCGGCGTCGGCGTGGGTGGCGTCGTCGCGCAGGCGCTCGGCCAGTGCTGCAACGACGATGGCGTGGGCCTGGCGGAGCACGCTGTCCGCATCGGCGCTGGCGTCCACGACGTGCTTCCCCGGCAGCTGCAGCTGGGCAAAGATGCTGCGGCAGCGTTCCAGGTTGTCCTGGGTCTCGAAGTGATTGGGCGCATCGCCGCGGGCGCGGATACGCGCCAGGCCGGTGGGCGGGGGCAGGTCGAGCAGCAGCAGCACGTCCGGGCGCGGCGCGAAGGCGTTGCGTTCCAGTAGATCGTCCAGCGGCAGGCCTGCGGCGCCCTGGTAGGCGACCATCGAGGGGAAATAGCGGTCCAGGATCACGATGTCGCCGCGCGCCAGCGCCGGTGCGATCAGGGTGTCCACGTGCTCGTGGCGGTCGCGGATCAGCAGCTCGGCTTCTTCGTCCGCGCGGAGGCGGCCGGTGGCGGCGGACTGGCGCAGCTGGGTGCCCCAGGGGCCATTGGTTGGCTCCTTGCTGAGCACGACGCGCGCGCCGGCCGCTTCCAGCGTGGTGGCCAGGCTGCGGGCCAGGGTGGTCTTGCCGGCGCCGTCGATGCCTTCGATCGCGATCAGCAGACCGCCGGGCTTCAGTTCGATTGTCATCGCGCTACTTTATCCGATCGTGGTGCTGGATCAGTACGTGGCATCGGCATGGAAGTCGCCCTGCAGCTGCCGATCCCGCCGCATCGGGTCTCCGCTGCGCATCACCGATGGCGGCGCGCTGCCATCGGTGATGCATGGGCGAGACCGCTTGACGACCGGCCTGTCAAAGACATCGCCGGGCGCGCACAACAACCGCATCACGGCCGCTGGTTGCAGGCGCGGCTGGCTGCCTGCCGCCGGCGCTATTGCTTATGCCGTATGACCGGTATGTCCTGCGCGATGTCGGGAACGTCCCGATGTCCAGGCTTCCGGTCGCGCGCCATACTGAACAAGTCAGGCAAGGCGCTCGAATGTACGACGTTCGCGTCGCGTGTCTGGCATCAAGGAAGATGGACGCGTCGCCGCCACCCTAGAGGCGGCATCCCCCGCGTGACGCCCTATCAGGCACCGTCGTGACCGGATTCCTTGTTTTGTCTTGTGCGCCGGCCACATCGGCATGCGCCATGCGCGTGGCCGATCAGTTGGTTGCCGAGATGTAACGATAGGACAGCAGCGACTTCACCAGGAACGTGATCTGGGTGGCCGAGCGCGCATCCACGCGCATGACCGGGATGAGGAAGTCTTCGGCGACCAGGGCATCGCGGAACGGCGGCAGCAAAAAGTCCTGCATGTTGTCGGTCATGGTGATGCCCACCGCCAGACTTGCCGCGCCTGCCGTCCGCACCGGTCCGACGAGTGCCCGCCATGCAGTACCGGCCGCACTTTCGATTGCAGCAGTGGCAGATGCGATTGCGCGATGGGTGGCGCACGGCCTGCGCCGTGCTGCGCTGCCGCGCGTCAGTGCGCGAGCCGGCGATTAGACTCCAGCGCTTTCTCGATGCTGGAGCAATGCATGGCGACGCAGTACGTGCCGGTTTCCCTGATTGGCGTTCCCACCGATATCGGTGCCGGCCACCGTGGTGCGCGGATGGGACCGGAGGCGCTGCGCATCGCCGGGTTGCAGGAGGCCTTGATCGGCCGCGGCGTGGAGGTGCGCGATCTGGGCAATCTGGATGGCCCGCGCAATCCCTGGCAGGCCCCGCAGGCCGGCTACCGGCATCTGGACGAGGTGGTGGCCTGGAACCAGGCGCTGATGGAGGCCAGCTATGCGCAGCTGCGCGCCGGCCGCATGCCGATCATGCTCGGTGGCGACCATTGCCTGGGCATCGGCTCGATCACCGCAGTGGCCAAATACTGCCGCGAGCAGCAACGCCCGCTACGGGTGCTGTGGCTGGATGCACACTCGGACTTCAATACCAGCGAGGTGACGCCGTCGGGCAACGTGCACGGCATGCCGGTGGCCTGCCTGTGCGGGCTGGGCCCGCAGGCGTTGACGCATCTGGGCGGCAGTGCGCCGGCGCTGCTGCCCGAGCAGGTGCGGCAAATCGGCATCCGCTCGGTGGACCCGGAGGAAAAGCGCCTGATCAAGCAGCACCGCATCGATGTCTACGACATGCGTTACATCGACGAGGCCGGCATGAAGCGCACCATGGAGACCGCCTTGCAGGGCATGAGCGAGGACACCCATCTGCATGTGAGCTTCGATGTGGATTTCCTCGACCCCAGCATCGCACCGGGCGTGGGTACCACCGTGCCCGGTGGGCCCAATTACCGCGAGGCGCAGCTGGTGATGGAGATGATCGCCGATACCGGGCGCATGGGGTCGCTGGACATCGTCGAGCTCAATCCGGTGCTGGACAACCGCAACGCCACGGCGGAGCTGGCGGTGGATCTGGTCGAGAGCCTGTTCGGCAAGTCGACACTGATGCGAGATTGATCGATGGCTGAACGCAGCACGCCACGTTCACATCAAATCCACGGCCGCGCAGTCAGATTTGGCGCCAGACACGGTGCGTGTGCACCGAACGCAGAACTGAGGAAGACCGATGAAGCGATTGTTGACACTGATGGTACTGGGCCTGTTTTCGGCGGGCGTGATGACTGGCTGCAATACCATGGCTGGCGCCGGCAAGGACATGCAGGGTGCAGGCGAGAAGGTCGAAAAGAAGGCCGACAATTGCAGCGACGGTAAGTGCTGATCCTTGCGTTTTGTTTCATCCTAGTTGTTTGATTTGATTGATCTGCGGCAAGCCGCCGCTTTACCCACGAAGGAGTCTGTTATGAAGCGTGCAATTGTGCTGCTGGTACTGTCGGTGTTGTCGGTCGGTATGCTGTCGGGTTGCAACACCGTCGCAGGTGCCGGCAAGGACGTGCAGGGCGCTGGCGAGAAGGTGGAAGACGCTGCGCGCAAGTAATCTAGCGCTGCATGCAGAAAAACGGGCCGCAAGGCCCGTTTTTTTTTTGCCCGACGTTTTTGCGCAAGTAGGGCTGCGCAATAAGGTGCTGGGCACTGCGAAGGCACCGCCAATGCGACAGAAGTGCGCCGTAAGCGTAGCAACCGTTCAGTGCGGTGAGTGCGGGTTTGACGGCTTTTGATCTACAGCGAACGGCGCCATGGGCAACCTGCGCAGACGGTCAATCGCGGCCGCATCAGCGGAGTCGACGCAATGAACACTGACATCATTTCCGGCAAGTGGACCCAGCTCAAGGGCAAGGCGCAGGCCAAGTGGGGCGACCTCACCGACGACGATTTCAAGGTTGCCGAAGGCAATGCCGAATATCTGCAGGGCAAGCTCCAGGAACGTTACGGCTGGGATCGCGACCGCGCCCAGACCGAAGTGCGTGCCTTCGAAAAGTCGTTGCGCGACGACACCTGACGCTGCCGCGCAATCGCGCCCACCCGTCGTGGTGAGCGCGAACTGCACACGACGGGCCGCTCGATGCGGCCCGTTGCGCGTCCGCCGCCGCTGCCGGCAAGCAGCAGCCATCAAACGCGGTCGCGTTCATGCCAGGGGCACGGAACCGCTAAACTTGCGTGCTGACTCCCTGGCCTTACGCAGATGACCACTCGCGTCCTTACCGGCATCACCACCTCCGGCACCCCGCATCTGGGCAATTACGTCGGTGCGATCCGCCCGGCCATCCAGGCCAGTGCGGCTGCCGATGCGGAAAGCTTCTATTTCCTGGCCGACCTGCATAGCCTGATCAAGGCGCAGGACCCGGTGCGGACGCAACGCTCCACGCTGGAGATCGCGGCCAGCTGGCTGGCCTGCGGCCTGGACCCGGAAACGGTGTGGTTCTATCGCCAGTCCGATGTGCCGGAGACCACCGAGTTGCTGTGGCTGCTGACCTGCGTGGCCGGCAAGGGCATCCTCAACCGCGCGCATGCCTACAAGGCGGCGGTGGACAAGAATCGCGCCGACGGCGAAGACGACGATGCGGGCGTGACCGCCGGCTTGTTCATGTATCCGGTGTTGATGGCCGCAGACATCCTGATCTTCAACGCGCACAAGGTGCCGGTGGGACGCGACCAGATCCAGCATATCGAGATGGCGCGCGATTTCGCCCAGCGCTTCAATCACGTGTATGGCCGCGACTTTTTCGCCCTGCCCGAGGCGGTGATCGACGAGCAGGTCTCGACGTTGCCGGGTCTGGACGGCCGCAAGATGAGCAAGAGCTACGGCAACACGATTCCGCTGTTCGCCCCGCGCGAGGAATTGCGCAAGCTGGTGTTCTCCATCCTCACCGATTCGCGCGCGCCGGGCCAGGCCAAGGACACCCAGGGGTCGGCGTTGTTCCAGCTGTATCAGGCCTTCGCCACGCCGCAGGAAACGGCGGCCTTTGCGCAGGCCTTTGCCGATGGCATCGGCTGGGGCGATGCCAAGCAGCAGCTGTTCGAGCGGATCGATCAGGAGATCGCACCGCTGCGCACGCGTTATGAAGCGCTGATGGCCGAGCCGGCCAAGATCGAGGAGATTCTGCGCGCCGGTGGCGCACGTCTGCGCGCGCGCTACGCCACGCCGTTTCTGGCCGAGCTGCGTGCTGCGGTGGGCCTGCGCGATCTGTCCAGCCAAGGCGATGCGGCTGCGACGCCGGTGGGCGAGAAGAGTGCGCCGCCGGTGTTCAAGCAATACCGCGAGAGCGATGGGCAGTTCTATTTCAAGTTCAACGATGGTGCCGGTGCGTTGCTGCTGCAGAGCGATGGTTTCGCCTCGCCACGCGATGCGGGTCAGCTGATTGCCCGGCTGAAGCAGGCCGAGCAGGGCAGCGACCTGCAATTGCCGGGCGTGCATGCGCAGGCGGATGCGGACGTGATCCTGGCGGCGATGCGCGTGTTGCGCGAGGCGTAACGACACCCGTGAAGCCGGTGGCTAGACTGTGGCCTCTCGCATAGCCGTGGGGGAGCAATGACAGCGACCGCCGATTCCAGCATCCAGACCATCGACACCGGCTTTGGCGGTGTGCAGTTCGATGCGGCGTACCTGATCGTCGAGGCGCAACGCGGCGCCTTCGTCGATTGTGGTACTTCGTTGTCGGTGCCGCAGATGCTGGCCGCGTTGCGATCGGCCGGGTTGACGTCGGCGCAGGTAGACTGGCTGATCCTGACCCACGTGCATCTGGATCACGCCGGTGGCGCGGGGGCCTTGCTGCAGCACCTGCCCAATGCGCGGGTGCTGGTGCATCCGCGCGGCGCGCCGCACATGATCGACCCCGCCCGACTGATCGCCGGTGCCACGGCGGTGTATGGCGAGGCGGAAATGGCGCGCAGTTACGGCGCGATCGTGCCGGTGCCGGCCGAGCGCGTGGTGGAAGCGGCCGACGGACAGACCGTGATGCTGGGCGAGCGCGCGCTGCGCACCATCGAGACGCCGGGCCACGCACGGCATCATCTGTGCGTGTGGGATGCGCGCAGCCGCAGCTGGTTCACCGGCGACACCTTCGGCCTGTCGTATCGCCAGCTCGATAGCGCGCAAGGCGCCTTCATCCTGCCGACCTCCTCGCCGGTGCAATTCGAGCCGGAGGCGATGCTGCACTCGATCGCGCGGCTGATGGAGACTGCGCCGCGGGCGATGTATCTCACCCATTACGGCCGGGTCGAATCGCCGGCGCCACTGGCGCAGGCGCTGGTCGAGCAGATCCATGCGATGACAGCCATCGCGCTGGACTGCGCGCAGCGTGCGGACCGCCATCGCTGCATGGTGGCGGCGTTGAGCGAGCTGTATCTGCAGCGCGCCCGCCTGCACGGCTGCCGGCTGGACGATGCGCGCGTGGCGCAGTTGCTGGGCACCGATATCGAACTCAACGCGCAGGGCCTGGCGTGCTGGCTGGATCGCGCGACGCGTACGAATTAGCGCTACTGGAGCGGGTGCGCCCCCACTCGCTCGAACGCTGCAGCGAGTCGTATCGTCGTTCGGCGACAGTCAAAAGCCGCGTCAGTCGAGCGCGGGGTGCCCTCACCGCTTGCGGGACACGCCGTGAACCCGTCCCTGGGGCTCGGTGGCGGCATCCATGCCGCCACACGGCCCCGCAAGCGGCGAGGACACCGCACCAGGAAGTTGGTCGGCTGCTTTCTTGAAAGCGTGTTGCTCGGCCTGCGGTGGCAGACGAGACGTTTGCAGGTTGCGTATTGAAAGCGTGTCTGTTGTCCCGTGGCGGGGGCGCGCTTGTAAACTGTGTGTCATCTATCTGTTGCAAGGCCATGCCGTGAATCCGATGCGCATCCTGTTGTTGTCCGCCTGCCTGTTCGTGGGAGGCGTGGCGCAGGCCGCCAACGATCTGCCCGGCGGCGGCATCGATGCCGAAGCGCTGTCGCGGCATGTGCGCCTGCTGGCATCGGACGAGTTCGAGGGCCGGGCGCCGGCCAGTGCCGGCGAGCAGCGCACGGTCGATTACCTGGTCGAGCAGTTCAAGGCTGGCGGCCTGCAGCCGGGTGGCGAGCAGGGCGGTTGGACCCAGGCAGTGCCGTTGGTACGCGCCCAGGTCGATGGCCCGGTGCGCGCCAGCCTGCGTGTCGGCGGCAAGACCCAGGCGCTGGTCAATGGCAGCGATGTGACCCTGCAGAGCCTGCGTCCGCAGGACGCGGTGAGCTTGAAGAATGCACCGCTGGTGTTCGTGGGCTACGGCATCAGCGCGCCGGAGCGGCAGTGGGACGACTACAAGGGCGTGGACCTGCGCGGCAAGATCGCGGTGGTGCTGATCAACGATGCCGACTTTGAATCCAGCCAGCCTGGCGCATTCGATGGCAAGGCGGTGACCTATTACGGTCGCTGGACCTACAAGTACGAAGAGGCTGCGCGTCGCGGGGCCGCCGGCGTGTTGATCGTGCACGAGACCGCGCCGGCCGCGTACGGCTGGGCGACGGTGCAGAGTTCGGGCCTGTCGCCGTTGTTCGATATCGAACGCAGCGATGCCGATGCGAAGGCGCAGCACGTACCGGTGCGTGGCTGGGTGCAGCAGGCATTGGCGGTGTCGCTGTTCCAGCGCGCCGGGCTGGATTTTGCGCAGGCCAAGCAGCGCGCGCAGCAGCGCGATTTCGCACCGATGGCGTTGGGCGATGCGACGCTGTCGGTAGACTTCAAGCTCAAGCGCGAGCGCGTGGTCACGCACAACGTGGTGGCCAAGCTCACCGGCAGCCGACATCCGGACGAGACGGTGATCTTCTCCGCGCACTGGGATGCGTTCGGCGTGGGCAAGGCCGATGCCGACGGCGACACGGTACGGCGTGGCGCGGTGGACAACGCCACCGGCGTGGCCAGCGTGCTGGAGCTGGCACGCGTGTTCGCCGCCGGCCCCAAGCCGCAGCGCACGCTGTATTTCATCGCGTTGACGGCGGAAGAGAAGGGCCTGCTCGGCGCCAATTATTACGCCGCCCATCCGCTGGCGCCATTGGACAAGACCGTGGCGGTGCTCAACATGGAGATGTTCAGCCCCGATGGCCCCACGCGCGATATCGCCTCGTGGGGACGCGGACGGGTGTCGCTGGAAGGCGATCTGGAAACGGCCGCCAAGGCGCGCGGTCGCAGCTATTCGCCGGACCCGAATCTGGAAGCGGGCTTTTTCTACCGCGCCGACCATTTCGCCTTTGCACGCATGGGCGTGCCGGCGATCACCGCAGGCCCCGGTCTGGACATGCTCGAAGGCGGCGTGGCGGCCGGCAAGGCGCTGCGCGACAAGTATTTTGCCGAGTGCTATCACCAGCCCTGCGACCGCTGGACCCCGCAATGGGACGCCAGCGGCCACGCGGCCGACACCACCCTGGTCTACGACGTGGGCGTGGCGCTGGCCAACGGCCGGCAGTGGCCGAGCTGGCAGGACGGCTCGGAGTTCAAGGCGATCCGCGCCAGCAGCGATGCCGCACGCAAGTAGGGTCAGCGGTGAGCGGACGTCTGGCGTTTCAAGCGCGGGCGTCGAGCGACCGGCGATGCGCGCGTTCACTGCATCCGGCCGTTGCGTGGCGGTTCGTCCAACTGGCTTCCGGCGGCCGCGCGGCTATTTGCGGCACGGATAGCGCTTGGCCAGCGCCTGTACGATCAACGCGGGTGCGGCTTCGTCCAGGCGCGCATCGGGTAGCGCGCCGATATCGCTGATGATCGCCGGCAGATCCGGCGTGCCGCGTTTGCCGGCCGGCATGCACCAGTGCGTGCGGTAGCTGCTGCTGGCGACACCGAGCAGGTAAGCGCCGGCGCGGTTTGCCGAGAGCATGACCTTGAGTTCGGCTTGTTCGGGCGCGATCTCCGGCGCCAACGAACCGTCCAGCCCGGCCTCGAGAAGTTTGCGTCCGCTGGGTTCCCAGGGTTCGGGGACGCGCGCCGACGCACTGGCCGATAGCACGGTCAGGGCGGCCAAGGTCAACCAGGTGACGCGACGCTGCATAGGCACTCCGGGCCGAGGATCCATGCGCACCATAACGCGGCAGGCGGTTGAGGGCGTACGCCGTTGGCGTGGGCAGGTGATCTAGAATTGAAGCTTCCGCTGCACTTGGCAATCTCCGATGTCCTCTTCACACGATGCTGCTGCGCCCGCGCGCAGCGGCCTGGTCGTTGTCGCTTTGTTGCTGGTCTATGTGGTGTGGGGCTCGACCTATCTGGCGATCCGCTTTGCGTTGGAAGGCGGTGCGCTACCGCTGACCATGGTGTCCGGGGCGCGCTTTATCGTGGCCGGCACGGTGCTGTATGCGGTGCTGCGCTGGCGCGGTGTGGTTGCGCCGACGCGCGCGCAGTGGAAGAACGTGGCGGTGATGGGCGCGGCCTTGTTGCTGCTGGGCAACGGCATGGTGGTGCTGGCCGAGCGCAGCGTGTCGTCCGGCCTGGCCGCCACGTCGGTGGCGTCGGTGCCGCTGTGGATGGCCTTGTTCGGTGCCTTGCGCGGGCAGCACGCCAGCCGTGGCGAATGGCTGGGCATCGTGATCGGTTTTCTGGGCGTGGTCTGGCTCAATGCCGGCAGCAGCCTGACCGCCACGCCGGGTGGGCTGGTGTTGTTGCTGATCGCGCCGATCGGCTGGGCATTCGGCTCGGTGTGGTCGCGCGGACGCGACCTGCCTTCGCCGTTCATGACCGCCGCCGGGCAGATGCTATGCGGCGGCGTGTTGCTGGTCGGCACCGGCCTGCTGATCGGCGAGCGGCCCCAGAGCCTGCCGACATCGCAGGGGCTGCTGGCCGTGGCCTACCTGTGCGTATTCGGCTCGATCGTGGCGTTTACCGCCTACGTGTGGCTGCTGCATCACGTGCGCCCGGCGTTGGCCGGCAGCTACGCCTACGTCAACCCGGTGATTGCGGTGGCGCTGGGCGCCTGGCTGGGGCATGAGCGTTTCAGCGCGCACGACATCGGCGCGATGGCGGTGATCCTGTCCGGCGTGCTGGTGGTGACCCTGGCCAAGGCGCGGCGATGACGGCGGTTTCGCCGATCGAGGCACGTCGTGGACTGCTGATCACCGCATCGACCTTTGTGATCTGGGGCCTGGTGCCGCTGTACTGGCATCTGCTCAAGGCGGTGCCGTCGCTGCAGATCATCGCGCACCGCATCGTCTGGAGCGCGTTGCTGGTGGTGGTGTGGTTGCTGGCCACCTCGGGCCTGCGCTGGTGGCGCGCCATCGCCGCGCAGCCGCGCGCGTTATGGATGCTGGCCGGCAGCAGCGTGGCGATCGCGTTCAACTGGGGCCTGTACATCTGGGCGATCAACGCCGGTCATGTGATCGAAGCCAGCCTGGGTTACTTCATCAATCCGCTGCTGAGCGTGTTGCTGGGTGTGCTGGTGCTGAAGGAACGCCTGCAGCGCATTCAATGGGTGGCGGTGGTATGCGCGGCGGTGGGCGTGCTGTGGCTGACCCTGGATGCCGGTGCACCGCCGTGGATCGCGCTGGGGCTGGCGCTCTCGTTCGGTGCCTACGGCCTGCTGCGCAAGCTGGTGGCAGTGGATCCGGTGGCCGGGCTGGGCGTGGAAAGCGTGTAT
Organism: Xanthomonas arboricola pv. populi; assembly: GCF_002939945.1. Taxonomy (GTDB): domain Bacteria; phylum Pseudomonadota; class Gammaproteobacteria; order Xanthomonadales; family Xanthomonadaceae; genus Xanthomonas; species Xanthomonas arboricola_A. Next base: position 220,267 of record NZ_MDEB01000006.1, read on the forward strand.
CTGTGCGTGCCGGCACTGCTGCTGGCGGGCTGGGGCGAGCAGGGCCATGGCGGCGCCTTCCTGAGCGGCTGGGACCTGCGCACCGATCTGTTGCTGATCTTCGGCGGCGTGTTGACCGCAGTGCCGCTGATCGGGTTTGCGTATGGCGTGCGGCGGATTCCGCTGTCGCTGGTGGGCATCCTGCAGTACATCGCGCCGAGCCTGCAGTTGCTGCTGGGCGTGTGGTTCTTCCACGAGCCGTTCGATCAGGCGCGCGCGATTGGATTTGCCGCGATCTGGGTCGGGCTGCTGCTGTTCGTCGGCGATAGCGTGTGGCGGTCGCGGCGGCCGGCTGTGGTGGTTCCCTAAGCATCGGTCGTGCGCGCTCCGGGTGATCGCGCAGCGACTGCGTTGCGTGGTGGGCAGCAGTGCGGTTGCGCGATTCGGCAGGCTGTCGTTGCGCAGCTTTCCGTCTGGATGCAGGGCGACCAACGAGCACGGCGCTCAGCGCCGTGCAGGCGCAGTCGCTGCTCGACATCGGCATGTCATTCGTACACGTCGGTCGGAGCGTGCAGTCCGCTTCCACCTGAGGACCGCGCGCGACGTTTGTCGGCCGCTCTCAGCCGCGCGGCGCCGATGCCGGTGCCGCCACCGCGAGCGTGGAGGTCGGCAGTGCCTGCGGGGCGGGGCAGTGGCTTGGATCCTGTTGCGTCTGCGCCAGCCACTGCTCGATCGGCCCGCCCAGCAGATCCAGTCGCAGCGGCAGGCTCAGATGGGTTTCGCCGGGCAGCTCGACGTAGTGCGCGCGCGGGCTGGCCAGCGCCAGCGCACGTCCATGCGCCACCGGGATGTGCTGATCGGCATCGCCATGCACCAGCAGCACGCAGCTGCGGGTGTCGGCCAGGGCGTGCGCGACATCGACGTGGTCCAGATCCAGCTGCAGCTGGCGGTCGGCGGCGGCGATCACCGCGTCGAGATCCTGGTCGGCATAGCGCCAGCGCGCATACGCGGCCACCGCCTGCCCACGCCAGCCGTTCGGTTGGCTGGCGAGCAGGTGCGGCACCATGTCGCGAATGCCGCGCCCGGCGTTGGCGAAGGATTCCATCGCCACCACGCCGGTCACGCGCGGCCCAAGCTTGTCGGCGGTGAACAGCGCGGTGGCGGCGCCGTAGGAAATGCCGAACAGGTACAGCGGGCCACGGATCTCGCCGCGTGGTTGCAGCGCATCGAGCACATCGATCACGTCGTCGGATTCGCGCGTGCCGTAACCGGAGGGACCACCGCCGGAATGGCCGTGGTTGCGCAGGTCGATGGTAATCACCCGGTAGCCGGCCTGCGCCAGCTCCAGCGACCACGGCAGCAGCGAATCGCCATCCATCATCCAGCCATGCAGCAGCACCACGGTGCCGCGCGGCGTCGCTGGGGCCGAGGTGGGCACCTTGAAACTGAAATCCACATCCAGCGCATGCGCCGGATCGTGGCGCTGGCCGAGATAGCGGTACTGCATGGCGTACTGGCCGGGGTCGATCGCGCGCCAGAAGATCGGCACCTGATCGCGCGTGACCACATGCCCGCTGCGGTTGGGCACCGTGGCGATGGTGGCGGCAATACGCTCTTCATCCAGCAACGGCGAGGTGCCACCGGGTGCAACCAGGCGCTCGCTGAGCGAGGTGGAGGACGAAGAACAGCCGGCCAGCCACAGGCAGGCACAGGCCAGCAGAATCAGGCGCGTCATGGCGAAGATCGATGGATGCAACGGCCGGGCAGGCTACGGCCTGCCCGGCCCGCGCATCTACCGCACTGCAGTGACAAAACGATGACAGCCCGCAATACGTTCAGCCGCAGCACCCGCACTCCCTCTGCCTTGGCTGCCACCATTCCCCAATCCCGATTCCCCATTCCCGGCGGGCCAACAACCCGCCTTACACCTCACGCAACGCCGTCGTGATCGGCAACCGCGCCGCGCGCAAGGCCGGAAACAGCCCGCCGACCAGGCCGATGCCCAGCGCCCATTTCAGCCCGCTCCACAGCAGCTCCGGCGAGACCTTGAACTGGAACACGATCTGGCTGAAGCTGCTGCCCAGCGTGGACACGCTGTAGCCATTGAAGAGGGCCCAGGCGATCAGGCCACCGAGCAGGCCGCCCAGCAGTGCCAGCAGCATGGTTTCCAGCATCAGCGCCATGATCACCGGCGTGCCGCGAAAACCGATTGCGCGCATCGTGGCGATCTCGCGCGCCCGCGTGGCCACTGCCGCATACATGGTGTTGAGCGCGCCGAACACCGCGCCCACCGCCATGATTGCGCCGATCACCGTGCCCAGCACGCTGATCAACCTGTTCAAGCCGCCACCCTGTTTGCCGTAGTAGGCACGGGTGGTTTCCACATCCAGTTTGAGTCGCGGGTCGGCGGCCATGGCGGTCTTGAACTGGCCGAAGCCGGCCTTGCCGGTGGTGCGTACGCTGATCGACTGATAGGCGCTGCGGTTGTAGGTGGTGGCCAGGGTCTGCGCATCGGTCCACAGCTCCGAATCGTGCGCATCGCCGGAGGCGAACACGCCGACCACGGTCCATTGCTGGCTGCCCAGGGTGAGCGTCCTGCCCAGCTCCAAGCCACGGAACTGATTCAACGCGCCCTTGCCGACCACGATCTCGCGCAGGCCGGTGGTGAAGCGCCGGCCCTGCACCAGCCTGACCTTGGCGTGCACCGCCCAGGCCTGCTCGCCCACGCCACGCACCTGCGCGTTGACGTCGGTGCCATCGGACTTGGAGGCGATGTTGACCACTTGCGAGAGCTCCGGCGACAGCAGCGGGCGGCCCCTGGCATCGGCGGCGATGCCGGGCAGGCTGTTGATCAGCGGCACCAGCTCGCGGGTGATCACCGAGTTGGTCTCGGCCTGCGAGCCGCCGCGCAACACAATCGCGGTGGTGTCGTCGCCGGTGCTGTTGAGCGTGGCCTGGAAGCCCTGGCCCATCGCCAGCATCGCCACCAGCACGCCGACCACCCCGGCGATGCCGACCACGATCACCGAGCTGGCACCCCAGCGTTGCGGCAGCGTGGCGATGCCGATACGTGTGGTGGCCAGTGACAGCCGGCCGCTGCGTGTGACCAGCAGCCATACCGCCAGCAACGCTGCGATGACCAGCACGCCGATCCACGGCAGCGCGATCCACACACCCAACCCGACGGCCAGCACCACGACCGACAGCAGATTGACGAGACGGTTCTTCCATTTGGTTTGCATCTGCGTGCTCCTGTCAGCGGCCGGCGAGGGCATCGACGATCTTCAAGCGCTGCGCGCGTCGCGCCGGCAGCACACCCACCACGATGCCGATGCCGGCCATCAGGCCCAGCCCGACCAACCAGGTCTGCAGCGGTACGCTCTGCACCGGCATCACCCCACCGCTGCGTGCGGCCACCAGTGGGATCACCAGCGCCGCCAGGCCCATGCCGATCAGCCCGCCCAGCCCGATCAACAACACCGATTCGACCATCACCAGACTCAGCACGGTGCGGTCCTGAAAGCCCAGCGTCTTGAGCGTGGCCAACTCCGGTATGCGCTCGCGCACTGCCTGCGCCATGGTGTTGCCGGTCAGCAGCAGCAAGGTGAAGAACACCGCCGCCATGATCGAGGTGACGATCAGCCCGATATCGGCGAACTGTTTGAGGAAGGCCTGCTGGAACGCCGATTCGGTCTGTGACTTGGTTTCGTGATCGGAGTTGGCCGACAAGGCATCGATGGCCTGCGCCACGCGCGAGGCCTGGTCGGCGTTAGCCAGCGTCACCGTGTACCAGCTGACCTTGCTCTTGATGTAGTCGTTGGACTCGTCGAAGTATTTCCAGTTCATCATCAACTGGCGTTCCTGATTGGCCGCCACCGCGCGGTCTTTCATGCGGAAGATGCCGACCAACTGCAGCGGCCAGTCGTTGCTGCCGCCACGCGGAAAGATGGTGGCCTGTAGCGGGATGGTGTCGCCGATCTTCCAGCCATTGTCCTTGGCCAGGGTCTCGCCGACGATGGCGCCGGTGCGCGTGGTCTGGAATGCCTTCAACTGCTCCCTGGGCAGCGCGTATTCGCTGTAGACGTCGAAGAAATTGGGCGCCACCGAAAAGTTCGGGAAGAAGTTCTTCGGGTCGCGGTAGATGCCGCCGAACCACATCGCCGAGGTCACATCGCGCACGCCCGGCACGCTGCGGATCTGCGGCTCCAGGCTGATCGGCAGCGACTGGGTGATCGACAGGCGCGAGGCCACCACCAGACGGTTCACGCCGCTGACACTGCCGCCGGAGGTGAAGGCCACGCGCACCGAATCGAGCATGCCGAACAGCAGGAATGCCGCCACCACCGACAGCAACGTCAACAAGGTGCGCGTCTTGCTGCGGAACAACTGCGCCCACACCAGCGAGAGATACTTCATGGCAGCACTCCTTTAGAGCGCGACCGGCGCGTCGGCCAGCTCGCCCTTGTCCAGATGGATGGTATGGGTGGCGTACTCGGCGGCCTTGGGGTCGTGGGTGACCATCACGATGGTCTTGCCGTGTCCGCGATTGAGTTCCTGCAGCAGGCGCAGGATCTCCTCGGCGTTGTGGCGGTCCAGATCGCCGGTGGGTTCGTCGCAGATCAGGAAGGTGGGGTCGGACACGATCGCGCGCGCAATCGCCACGCGCTGCTGCTGGCCGCCGGACAGTTCGCTGGGCTTGTGGTGACGGCGTTCCTGCAGGCCGACCAGGGTCAGGGCGATTTCCGCATTGCGTTTGCGCTGCGCGGCCTTGAGCGCGGTGAGCAGCAACGGCAGCTCCACATTCTTTTGCGCGGTGAGCATCGGCATCAGGTTGTAGAACTGGAACACGAAGCCGACGTGGTGGCTGCGCCAGGTCGCGAGCTGGCCGCCGCTCATGCGGTCGATACGCTCACCCTGGATCTCGATCTCGCCACCACTGGGACTGTCCAGGCCGCCGATCAGATTGAGCAAGGTGGTCTTGCCCGAACCGGACGGACCCATCAACGCGACGAAGTCGCCGCTGGCGATATCCAGATCGATGCCGTGCAGCACCTGCACCTGCTCGGGGCCGCGTTGGTAGGTCTTGGTGATGTTGCGCAAGCTGACGAGAGCGGTCATGGCGACTCCTGGCGGTGCAATGGAAAGAGGTGAGAGCGGTGCGGCATGGCGACTGCGATGGCATGAGGCGGCAACACGGCGATGCGATGACGGTGACGCGGCAAGACGATGCGAGGCTTGATGACGACAGGTGCAAATACCGGGCGACAGGGCTGACGACGCACGGCGGCGGCGAGCGAAGCGTGGCTGGTTCTGCAACGGCCGATGACGATGTTGAATACGGATCACGACCGACGCGCGATCGTTGCTTCATGGTTACATCGCTGTGTGCGATCACAACGCCATCCAGGCACAACGATCGTGTAAGCCACTGACGGCTCATGTGGGCGCTGCGCTCCCCGCAGCGGCGGCGCTGCCCATGCGTTGACCGCGGTTGCCCCTCTGGTTATTCGGCAGCGTCCGCTTCCGCTTCGGCCACCGTGTCGCCATCCTTCAGGCCTTGCGGCGGATCCAGCACCACGCTGTCGCCCGCACTCAAACCCGACAACACCTGACGGTCCTCGCCCATCACCATCCCGGGAGTGACCGTCTTCATGCTGACAGTGTTGCGCTCGCCAACCACGAACGCGACCGTGCGCGTGTCGCGTTCGACCAGCGCCGCACCCGGCACGCGCACGCCCTGCGGCTTGCTGGCTTCCTGCGCGTTGGCCTGTTCCAGAAAGCTCACCCGCACGCCCATCTCCGGCACGATGCGCGGGTCCTTGAGCTTGAACGCCACGCGCACCTTCACCGTGGCCTTGCCGCGATCGGCGGTGGGAATGATGGCGATCACCTCACCGGGAATCTTCCATTCCGGGTACGCGTTGAGCACCGCTTCCACCGGCATCTTCGGCTGCACGCGGCCGATGTAGGACTCGCCCACTTCCACTTCGATTTCCAGCGATTCCATATCCACGATGGTGCCGATGCCGGTGCGGGTGAAGCCGCCGCCGGCCGACAGCGGCGAGACGATTTCGCCGGGCTGCGCGGCCTTGGCGGTGACCACGCCGGCAAACGGCGCACGCACCACGTTGAAGTCCGAGCGGATCGCCGAGATCGCCAGCTGGTCCGATGCCACGCGCACGTTGCGTTGCGCATTCTGCAGCTGTGCGCGCAAGGCATCGCGTTGTGCGGTGGCCTGCTCGTACTGCGAGCGCGAGACCAGTTGCGCGCCGACCAGCGATTGCAGCCGCGTGGCATCGGCATTGGCTACCGCCAGTTGCGCCTGCATGTTGTCGACCTGGCTGCGTGCGGCAGACAGCTGCGATGCCGACAGCGTGCGCTGCGCATCGGCATCCAGCGGGTCGAGCGTGGCCATTACCTGGCCTTGTTCGACGCGCATGCCTTCTTCGATCATCACCTCGCGCACCTTGCCGGTGACCTGCGCCGACACCGTGGCCATGCGCCGCGCCACCACATAGCCCGACGCATCCAGCACCGAGGCACTGCTGCTGCCGGCGCTGATCGCCACTACTGCTGCGGTCTGCACATTCGCCACCGGGCGGCGGGTGAACCACCACGCCGCGGCCGCCAACAGCACGACGATGACAACGGCGGCGACGATCCAGCCGCCGCGCCGTGCAGGTTCGGGGGCGGCAGGACGCTGGCGGTCGATGCGCAGTTGCTTGAGCAGATCGGCAGAAGTATTCATCGATGACCAGGACGGGATGCTGCGCGAAATGTGACGGGCCGCGGGCGGTGCCGCAAGCTGCCGGAAGTCACCAAAGCGGTTGCGGCGATGAACGGTAGCGCGACCAACGCTGTTGCAAGGTGCTGCGCAGCATGCGACCGCAGCGGCAGCTTCCACCAGTGACAGTTGTCACCTGGCGTGCATGACAGCGGCAACTGGCTCGGCTCTCCAGGATGGGCGAGGCTGCAGCATCCTCATGCTGCGGGAACCGCCATGCGCCGTGTTCATTGCTGTCGTTGGCCTGTGCGATTGCCCGGGTCAGTGTTGCGTCCAGCCAACGCGAGCAGGCGCAGCGCAGATGCTTGAGAACGCTGGTTCGCCGCGAGCTGCAGCATCGGGCGCCCAGCCGGGCCCGGCAGTGGCAGAATCCGATCACTCACACGGACCCATCCCGATGCGCTTGTGGCTGCCCGCCTGGCTTCGCCCCGCCGCCACGTCGCAGGTTGCTGCACGGCTGGCGCAGGGCCAGTCGCCATGGATGGATGGCGTGCATCTGCTGTGGTCGAGCTGGGTGTTCGTGGTGCCCGTGTTTTCGCCACGTGGCTACGACAGCACCTGGCTGCTGTGTACCTTGCTGTCGTATCCGGTATTTCTGCTGTTGTACGCACGCATGCTGCTGGCCCCGCGCGGCACCCTGTATCGCTATGCCTGGGCGATGGGTGTACTCAGTGCCGCGTTGCTGCCGGTGTATCCGGCGGGCATCAGCTATTTCGTCTTCGCCTGCCTGAGCCTGCGCCCGTCCACACGGCATGCCGTGTGGCGGCACTTCGCGATGCTGGTGGCGATGAACGTGCTCTACCTGGGCTGGGCGCACTGGCTGGGAATGCGCCTGCAATCGCTGGTGTGGTTGCCGGTGTCGGTGCTGGGCATGGCCGGGGTCGGTGCGGTGTACAGCATCAACGAACGCAAGGACGCGTTGCTGCGCCTGTCGCAGGACGAAGTGCGCCGGCTGGCCGCCACCGCCGAGCGCGAACGGATCGGCCGCGACCTGCACGATCTGCTCGGCCACACCTTGTCGCTGGTGGCACTCAAATCCGATCTGGCCGCGCGTCTGATCGCGCGCGACCCGCAGGGCGCGCGCAGCGAAATCGATGCGGTGGCGCAGATTTCGCGCGATGCCCTGGCGCAGGTGCGGCGCGCGGTCACCGGTATTCGCGCGGCCGGCCTGGTGGCCGAGCTGGCGTCGGCGCGGGTGTTGCTGGACATGGACGGCATCGTGCTGGAGCACGACCTGCAGACGCTGGCATTGCCGCCTGAACACGAAACCGCACTGGCGCTGGTGGTGCGCGAAGCGGCCACCAATGTGCAACGGCATGCACAGGCCAAACGTGTGCGCGTGAGTTTGCGCGCGCACGGCGAACAGGCGGTGCTGGACATCACCGACGACGGGCGCGGCGGGGTGATCGTGCCCGGCAATGGCCTGGACGGCATGCGCACGCGCCTGCACGGCCTGGGCGGTGCGCTGGAGGTGGAAGCGCTGCCGCGCGGCACGCGCCTGCGCGCCAGCATGCCGTTGCCGCAGCCCACACCGGCGCCGGCGCAGCCGCCGGTGCCGGTCCCGCTGCTGCCACCGTCGCGCTGATCGCACGGACGCCAACTGCATATCGACCCATGCACGGCAGGCGCAAGCGCTGCTATCGTGCGCCACCGTTGTCTGCATACGAGTGCGCGATGATCCGGGTGTTGTTGGCCGAAGACCAGGCGCTGCTGCGTGGCGCATTGGTCGCCTTGCTTGGGCTGGAAGACGATATCGAGGTGGTCGGCAGCGCAGGCGATGGCGAAACTGCGTGGCGCGACCTGCAACGCCTGCGGCCTGACGTACTGATCACCGATATCGAAATGCCCGGCCTGACCGGCCTGGAACTGGCCCAGCGTATCCAGCGCCAGGCGCTGCCGGTGCGGGTGATGATCGTCACCACCTTCGCCCGCCCGGGATTTCTGCGCCGCGCGCTGGATGCCGGTGTGGCTGCCTATCTGCTCAAGGACGCGCCGGCCGAACAACTGGTCAGCGCACTGCGTCAGGTGCAGCGCGGCGGCCGGGTGATCGACCCGCAGCTGGCCCTGGATGCCTGGGTGGAAGCCGATCCCTTGAGCGATCGCGAGCGCACGGTGTTGCGGCTGGCCGGCGAAGGGCGCTCGGCCAGCGAGATCGCGCAGCAGTTGCAGTTGTCGCATGGCACGGTGCGCAATTACCTGTCCGAATGCATCGGCAAGCTGGGTGTGGCCAATCGCATCGAAGCGTATCGGCTGGCGCGGCAGAAAGGCTGGCTGTGATGCGGTGACGCAGGCGCGTTGCACTGTCAGCGAGCGCAATCCCGGACGGCATGGGCTGCGCATTGCCGCGCATCGGATGTGCACGCCGTAGCGGACAGCTATTCCAGATAAAGCGAAAAGCATGCCGTGCAGGCGCGGGTACACTGCCGGGCCAATACGATCCCTGCGAGCGAACGGCATGAAACCTCTGTGGCTGTTGGGTCTGCTGCTGGTATGCGCATTCAATGCGTCCGCCGAGCAGTTCAAGATCCTGGTGGCGGCAATTCCCAACCAGTATCACCACGACTATATCCCGGTCGCCAAGCCGCAATTCGAAGCGATGGCGCGCAAGCATTACGTCGAGCTGGTCTGGGCGTGGAATGCCAAGGCCTTCGATGGCGATCTGTCGCAATACGCGGCGATCGTGCTGCTCAACACGCCGGCCACCGATCTGGATCCGGCGCAACGTGCGAACTTTCAGAAATACGTGCGCAACGGTGGCGGCGTGGTGGCGGTGCACAAGGCGTTTGCGATCAAGCGTGGCGACTGGGAGTGGTACGACCATCTGATCGGCCGCTCGTTCCGCACCCATCCGTACATGCAGACCGCGATGGTCGACGTGGTGGACGCCAAGTTCCCGGCCACTGCCGGCCTGCCCAGGCGCTGGGTGTGGACCGACGAATGGTACGAATACGATCCGCCGTACAGCGATGACCTGGTCACGCTGCTGACGGTGGACGAAACCAGTTACGACCCCACCTTGATCTGGCCCGGTCAGGTCGCCAAGGGCATGGGCACGCAGCACCCGGTGGCCTGGTACCACCACTTCGAAGGCGGCCGCGTGTTTGCGACCGCGCTGGGTCATCTGGCCGAGGCCTACAACGACCCACGTTATCTGGAGCATCTGTATGGCGGGATCTACTGGGCCGCGACCGGCAAGGGCATCGAAGCGCCTGCGCCAGCAGCCAAAACAAAACGCCAGCGCTAGGTCCTAGCACCTCTCCCGATGGGAGAGGGGTTGGGGTGAGGGTACGAGGCAAAGCCACTCTAGATGGCGATTAACCCGATGCTTCGCCCGCACCCTCATCCGCCCCTGCGGGGCACCTTCTCCCGGCGGGAGAAGGGAAGACCAAGCCCCTCTCCCACCGGGAGAGGGGTTGGGGTGAGGGTACGTCCGCGCAGTGAAATCACTTCATCCAAGACCTCTTCCAACACCCACCCATCCCATCCATCAACGCGCAGACGGCTCCCCACGCGCCATGCTGGAAAACACGCCATCCCGGCGCACCCAGGCATGGAACAGCGCCGCGCTCAGATGCCCCAGCACGGTGGCGAACAACAGATACGCCAACCATCCATGTGCGCTGCGCAACCAGGCGTACAGCGCCGGATCGTGCGGCGCGATCGGCGGCAACTGCGCACCCGGCCACAGCACGATCGGATAAGCGCCGGCCGACAGCATCGCCCAGCCGATCAACGGCATGCCCAGCATCAATGCATATAACAACCAGTGCGAGGCAACCGCGGCAACCTTCTGCCAGGCCGGCAGGTCGGCCGGCAACGGCGGCGGGCGGTTGCGCAGGCGGTTGATCAGGCGCAGCACCGCAAGAATCAGGATCGCAATGCCCAAGGGGCGATGCAGATCGATCAACCACGGACGCTGCGTCACCGAAGCCACCATGCCCACGCCGACGAACAGCATGGTCAGGATCATCGCGGCCATCAACCAATGCAGCACGCGTGCGGGTAGATTGAAGTGGGTGTGGCTGCTCATCGGTGTGCTCCCTGGCCGGTGGCGGCGCTGCCTGTGCCATTGGCGATCTCATGCTCGCGCCGGTTGAACGATTGCGAATACACCGACGAGCGCGCCGCCAGGATCGGGTCGTTGGATCCGGCGATGCCCTTGGGCAGGATCAGCGGGTCGTAATTCAGGTCGCGGCACGGGCCGGTGGCCTGCGGCTCGGCATGATCGATCGACACCGTGCCGGCCACGAGCTGCTTGCGGCTTTCCGGCCACGGCTGCGAGGGATCGTCCACCGTATCGCCAGGCTCGGCTACGGTCAGCACCAGATCCCAGCGCAACGGTCCCTGCGCCAGACGCGTCTCCAGGTCGGTGGCGAGAAAATCGCCATCGGCCTGCGCGCGCTGCTCGGCGCTGAGTTCCTTGAACGGCGTATGCGGGCGCATCGACCAGCGGATGTAACGCTCGCGTCCGTCGGCCGCAATCGCGCGGAACGCATTCACGCCGTTGTATTGCGTGTTGGCCCAGCTGTTGGACCACGGCGCGGTCTTGGCCCACTGCTGGAACTTGGCCGCTTCCGGATATTGCTTGCCGAACGCGGCCAGCTTGGCCGGATCGGGCTTGCCGGTGGCCGGGTCCGGCCTGGAGGCCACGTTCAATGCCTGGAAACCGGCCGGCGTGGCCACCACGAAGAACGGAAAGCTGTTCATCGCGGTGCGCCATTCCTGCCCGTCGTCGCTGCGCAACAGCAGCGCCATGCTGCGCACCCGCGCCGCGCCGTCGGCGCCATGCGGGTCGCCGCCGCCGATCGACATGCGCCCGAGCACCGGCGTGCTGGCCTGGCTGAAGATGCGTGCCGACGACAGCCAGGTGGCCTTGCCGCTGGACTTGAACTCCCCGCTCACACACACGCCCTTGGTATGTGCGCGGCGAAAGCCCGGATGCGGCGGCCCGCTGGCTTCGATGGTGTCGGTCATGCGCGCGGCGGTGAGCCGGTCGCCACCGATCCAGCCGGCGGTCCAGGCGAACGCAACCGCGATGCCGCCGGCAATCGCGGCGATACCGAGCAACGGCGCCACAACACGTGCGCGCTGCGGCGATGGAGAGGGAGGTGGCAAGTTCATGGCTGGCTCCGGTGGCAATGCGGCAAAGAGTCGATGCGGTGAGACGTGCGGCGCAGTGATCGCCAACCTCGCCCAACCTGCGGCACAGGCACGACCCGTGGGCGCATAGTCCACGCTCCAGTGCGTCTAGTGTGTGATGCCGCGACCAAAGCGGTCGATGAGTGATCCAGATGACGGGCAATGGCGCAGCGTGCTGAGGGCATTACGTCCTCGACCCGCTCGGCTTGGGGATATTCAAACAACGCTGAAGCTTGAGCGCTCGGTCGCCTTTAGAGGTAATCGAACGGAGTGGATGCGTCGGTTGTAGAGCGGATGATCTGCGGGTTTGCTGCAGGGTCCTTGCCCGCCCACCATCGCGGGACACGCTGCAAGTACGTCCTTGTAAGCTCTTACGCGGGATCCATGCCGCGTAAGGTCCCGCGACGGTGGGCGGGCAAGGACCCGTCGGGATGGTCGGTGTGCCCGGTTGCAAGCAGTGCCTGCGGTGCTGACGTCGGAGGCGATAGGGCCTGATCAACTCAATTCGGTCCGGTCAGCGTCGCTGCCATTGCCGACGTCACCTCACGCGTCAACGAAGGCGAGGTTGACCGACGCCATTCTGTCAGCCGCCCTCAGCCGCCGTAGCGCTGTTGAAGCATCGCAAAGGCCGAGCGCAGCGCCAGCGCTTCGCCGCCGGCCGGGCGGCCGGGGCGGTCGCTGTCGTTCCAGGCGTACACGTCCAGATGCGCCCACAGCTGGCCCGGTGCGACAAAGCGCTCCAGATACAGTGCGGCGGTCACCGCGCCGGCCATGCGCGAGCCGGCGTTGGCCATGTCGGCGACATGGCTGTTGAGGTAACGCAGATACGGGCGCCATAGCGGCATGCGCCAGACCGGGTCGCGGGTCTGCTCGCCGGCACGCAGCCAGGCCTGCGCCAGCGCATCGTCGTTGGCGAACAGCGCGGGCAGGTCTGGCCCCAATGCGATGCGTGCGGCACCGGTGAGCGTTGCGAAATCCAGGATCAGATCGGGGCGCTGCTCGGTGGCGTAGCTCAGCGCATCGCACAGCACCAGGCGGCCTTCGGCATCGGTGTTGTCCACTTCCACCGTGACGCCGGCGCGGGTGGTGATGACTTCGCCCGGGCGGAACGCCTCCGGGCCAACGGCGTTTTCCACCGCAGCAATCAGCAGGGTCAGTCGCACCGGCAGCTGCTGCGCCATCACCAGGCCGGCCAGCGCCAACGCATGCGCCGCGCCGCCCATATCCTTTTTCATGTTGCGCATGCCATCGGCCGGCTTCAGATCCAGCCCGCCGGTGTCGAAACACACGCCCTTGCCGACCAGCACCAGATGCGGGTGCGTCGCATCGCCCCATTGCAGCTGGATCAGCCGCGGCGCCCGATGCGAGGCGCGCCCGACCGCGTGGATAGTGGGGAAGTTCTGCGCCAGCAATTGCTCGCCGACGATGGCGTCGACTTGCGCGCCATGCGGTTGCGCCAGTGCGCGCGTGGCCTCTTCCAGATGCTGCGGGCCCATGTCCTCGGTCGGGGTGTTGACCCAGTCGCGCACGCGGATGCAGGCCTCGATCAATGCGCGCGTGTGCGGCGCTGGTGTGGCGGCCAGTTCGGCCGGTGCGCGCGGCACCTTGCGGTAGCGCGAGAAGCGATACGCACCCAGGCCCCAGCCCAGGTGCAGCAGCGCCTGTTCGCTCTCGCTCAGCGTGCTGGCCAGCGTCCAGCGGCTGGCCGGCGGCAGTGCCATCGGTGCATGCGCGTAGGCGTAGGCATCGGCGCGGTCGCCGATGCCCAGCACTGCGCCGGCCAGCCCCTGTTCACCCGGCAACAACAGCACGCTGCCCGGCGCGGCATCGAACCGTTGCGCCTGTGCCCACGACAGTACGCGCGTGGGCTGCTCGGCGCACCAACGTGCAAAGCCTTCGCGGTCGAGCACATGCAGCGGCAGAGCTGCGGCGTTGGGATCGATGAAACCGGTGAGCTGCGACATGGAAATCCTCGGAGGCGGCGCCATGCGCCGAGCAAAAAGTGGCTCAGGCGGGAAGGCGGATGCCGGCGCGTGCGGCGTCAGGGTGCGGTTGCTGCGCGTCCAGCCAATCGGCCAGTCCGGTCATGGAATCGAACTCCAGATCCGGTTGCTGGGTCGGGTGCGACCACTGCGCTCGGTCGCGATTGATCCAGCAGGCGCGCAGCCCGGCATCCAGCGCGCCCAGCACGTCCATGCGCACGTGGTCGCCCACATGCAGCACCTGCGCCGGCGGCACCTCCAGCCGCGCGCATGCGGCCAGGAAGATGCTCGGATCCGGCTTGGCGCTGCCGTGCTCGCGCGAGCCCAGCTGAAACGCGAAGTGATGCATCAGCCCGATGCGCTGCAGATCGGCATTGCCGTTGCTGAGCGCCGCCACCGGCACATGCGCGGCAATACGCGCCAGCGCGTCCAGCGCATCCGGATAGCACTCCACCTGGTTGCGCGCGGCGTAGAAGACTTCATACGCAGGCTCCAGCAAGGCCAGATCGCCGCCGCTCTCGCGCAGCGCCATTTCCAGCGTCAACCGCCGCAGCGCGCTGAGATCGTGGTGCAGGTGCGGGTTGTCGGCAAAGCTGCGCTCGCGCAGTTCGCGCATCGCCTCCACCGGAAACCGCCCGGCGGTGACCGGACTGTGCTCGCGCATCCAGTCGTACAACACCTGATCGATCCGCGCCCCGATTGGCGCAAAGGGCCACAACGTGTCGTCGAGGTCGAGAGTGATGGCGCTGATTGGGAAACTCATCGCCAGATTGTAATGCCGGGAATGGGGAGCCGGGAATCGAGAATGAGTAGAGCGCAGCCACTGCTCTTGCGATTCCCGATTCCCGGCTCCCGATTCCCGGCTACTCCAGCAGCCTGGCCCAACGCTGCATTCCCTCCACCCGGCTCAGCACCATCTTGATGCAGACCAGCAGCGGTACCGCCAGCAGCAAACCGACCATGCCCCATAGCCAGCCGAACAGCATCAGCGCCAGGATCAGCATCAGCGGCGAGATCGCCATGCGGCGGCCGAGCACGATCGGGGTGACTACCTGGCCTTCGATGGTGTGCAGCGCCAGGTACAGGATCGCCGGCAGCATCGCCGACAAGGTGGTGCGGAATTCCACAAAGCCCATCAGCAGCATCAGCATCACGCCGATCAATGGGCCCACATACGGCGCGAAGTTGAGCAGCGCCACCACGGTGCCCCACAGCAGCGCTTCGGGCAGCGGAATCTTGAGCACATAGAGAATGCCGGCGAAGACCAGCCCGACCAGCGTATTGATCACACTGATGGTGAGCACGTAGCGCGAGACCTCGCGCTCGATATCCATCATGATTTCGGTGGTGAAGCGTTGCTGCTGTCGATTGGGCAGCAAGGCGATCGCATGCCGTTGCAGGCTTTCGCCGTAGACCATGAAGAAGAAGGTCAGCAGCACCACCGCCAGCACCGATGCGGCCAGTTTCGGCGTGCGCACCAGCGCCTTGTAGGGATCGTCCATCTGCGTGCGCACGATCTGCACGCCGCGCTGGCCTTCGCCGCCGGCAGCGCGTGCAAAGTTTTCCGCGGCCTGGTTGGCCTGCATCACCGGCTTGGTGAAATCGCGCACGTCGCGCGCGATCTGACGCATCTGCCGGGGCGCCTGCTGCACCCACTCGGCCGCCGGCCCGGCCAGCTGCGCGGCCAGTGTCACGGCACCGGCCAGGCCCAGGCACAAGACCATCAAGGCACCGAGGAAGCGGGGGATATACAGCTTGCGCAGACCGCGCAGGATGGGATTGCCGATCAAGGCAAAAAATGCCGCCAGCATCACCGGCAGAATGATCGTCTGTGCAGCCCACAGCGTATAACCAACCGCAAGCGTGGCCAGCACCACCAACGAGACCGGTGCGCGTGGGCGCGGTGCCGGTGGAGGCGGGAGCGAATCTGCCGCAACGGCAGCATCCATTGAATCGACGGGAAGAGTCATGCGCGCCCTGGCAGCAGACTGGCGTGCTGCCAGCGGTGCGCCATTATCAGCCGAATGCGTCAACGCAGCGCACAGAGGGTGTGCGCGCAACGTCAGCCCTCGACAGCAGCAGTGGCGGACTCTGCCGCGCATCAGGCGGCAAACACCCGCAGCGCGACCCCGAGCGATGGCTCGGGAACGCGGTTATTACGTATTACGCGGCGCGATCGACCGGCGCCTGCACCACCGTTACCGGTGGATCGGCAGCGACCTCTTCGGCACTGTCTGCGGCACGTTCGGCCTGCTCGGAGGCTTCCTGCGCGCGATGGGCGGTAAACAGTGCAGAGATCGTGCTGATCATCTGCAGAATCTTCGGGATGCCGCCCAGCTTGCTGGCGATGCTTCCCAATGCCGCCTGCGGTTCGTTACGGCCGGTGACAAAGCCCAGGCCGAAACCGACCACCACGATCCGCAACGGCGACCACCCGGCACGCCAGGTGTCACGCAATTCTCCCCAATGCAGGCGCGTTTCCTGTGCCCGCCCCTCCACCAGGAATTCCGCGCGTTCGACGCGCTGACGCAAGGTGCCAAACTTCATGTGCGTGCTCCATTGGCAGCCGATGCGTTGGCATGGTCGTCGTCGCTGCTGTCATCGAAGATGCCGAGCTTGACCAGCTGACGACGTGTTGCATTCAAACCGGTGTGGTCGAAGTAGAAGAACACCCGCCACGCCGCGATGCCGGTGACCAACAAGCTGGCCAACGCGGTAAAAAACATCGCCTGGAACCACGACAGGCCGGCGCGTTGCAGCAGCGCGATGATCGCACCTGCCAGCAACAACCACGACGACGCACCGAAGACCACGGCAACGCATGCCCAGGCCAGCCCGCGCCCGAAGGCACTGCGTGCAAGTTGCAAGTCGGCCGACACCAGCCGGCGCAAGGCGCGGCTGGTGTCCTTGGCCGAGCCCAGCGTCGCACGGCCGGCTGCGCCGACCGCACGTACGCTTTCGTCCAGTCCTGGCGTTTCCGGACGCGCGTTGGGCGCGTCGGAGGCGGCAGCTGTAGAGGCCTGATCGCTCACGACTTAGTTGTCGTTGCTGCGTGCCAGCTTGGCAATGATCCAGCCGGTCGCAAACGCCACACCGAACGCGGCCAGCGGCCGCTCGCGAATCAGATCGGTGGCGCTTTCCAGCAGGTCGTTGCCCTTGCTGACCAGCACATCGAGCTGCTCTTTGGCAGCGGCGCCACCGAACTCGGCAGCAGCCATGCCGGCCAGTGCGGTATCGGAGAGCTCTGCCTTGACGTTGGCGCGACCGAGCTTGAGCTCATCGCCTGCAGCGCTGGTGGCGCCCTTGACGGCTTCGCCTGCGGCGCTGGCGGCAGACTTCAGGTGGGTGCCGGCTTCGCTCAGATTTTCTTTCAGCTGGTCGGTATTGGTGGGGCTCATGCGATATCTCCTTCGGTCATTGATGGCAGCCGCGAACAGCATGCGGGCGTGGTGCAGCAATAGCATCGCTGCGGTGTAGGAGGTGTTAGTGCACGCCGATGGCAGTGCACGCCACGTCAACGCATCAGCGCGTCGTACTGCGCGTTGCCACGCAGGATGCGTATCACCAGTTGCTGCTGCTTGCGCTGGAAGTTGGCGCGCCAGCTGGCCAGATCGGCAAACTCGCCCACGCTGCTGGCCACGATCACATCGCCGCTGACCAGACCATTGGCCGCTGCACGACCACCGCGTTTGACCTCGCTGACCATGACGCCGGTGATGCCGGATTGGCGCAGCGATTCGGGCAGGTCCACGAAGGTGGCGCCACCCAGGCGTGGGTCGAGCATGTCGCCGGTGACCGCGCGATCCTGCTCTTTCAGTGTGGCGGTGAGCGTGAGCGGTTTGCCGTCGCGACGAATCTCCAGCCTCACCGCGCTGCCGACCGCCTGCAGACCTTCGTAGTTGTGCAGCGCCTCTGCGCTGTCCACGCGTTGGTCGTTGGCCGCCACCACCACATCGCCCGGCTGCACGCCTGCGGCCGCCGCCGCGGAGCCTGGCAACACGCGCGTCACCAGGGCGCCGCGCAACGAATCCACCCCCAGGCCCTGCAGCATCTGCTGGGTGAGGTTCTGGGTTTCCAGCCCGAGTGTGCCGCGCACCACCACGCCCTTGGTCACCAGTTGCTCCACCACATTGCGCGCAAGGTTGGAGGGAATGGCCAGGCCCAGGCCGATATTGCCGGCCATGCTGCCTTGTGGGTTGAAGCTGGCGGTGTTGATGCCCACCAGCTGACCCTGCAGGTTGACCAGCGCGCCGCCGGAATTGCCCGGATTGATCGAGGCATCGGTCTGGATGAAGTTCTGATAGCCCAACCCGCGAATGCCGCTGCGGCCCACCGCCGAGACGATGCCGGAGGTGACCGTCTGGGTGAAGCCGAACGGGTTGCCGATCGCCACCACGAAGTCGCCCACGCGCAGCGCGTTGCTGTCGGCCAGCTTGATGTCGGTGAGCTTGTCGGCCTTGATGCGGATCAGCGCGATATCGGTATCGGCGTCGGAGCCGATGAAATCGGCCTTGACCGTGCGCCCGTCGCCGAGCGTGACCTGCACGTCGTCGGCATTTTCGATGACGTGGTGATTGGTCAGCACGTAGCCCTTCTGCGCATCGATGATCACGCCCGAGCCGAGCGACTCGTTGATGCGGTCCTGCGGAATCTCCGGGAACAGCCGACGCAGGATCGGGTCGTTGAAGAACGGGTTGCGCACGCGCACCACCTGCTTGGTGTTGACGCTCACCACGGCCGGCATCGCCTGTTGCAGCATCGGCGCCAGCGACGGCACCGGTTGCCCGGCGACGGCAGCCGGCAATGCGGCGGCTGCGGGCAAGGTAAAGGTGGCGGCACCGGCCGGGGTGGCCTCGGCGCGGTTGTCCATCCAGGCATTGATGCCGGTGGCGGCAAATCCGCCGAAGGCAGCGGCCAGGGAAAGGGTCAGCAAGGTAGGCAGCGGGCGCATGCAACGAGTCCGGGTTACGCGGTGGAAGAGGAATAGGGCGTCTGACTGCGTAAATCAAGCTGAACGAGAGTGCCAGCGGGCAATTTAACGCCTGGTGAAAGCGTCGCCGATCCCTTGCCGATGCTGCGTTGACAGCCGCTTGGGCCCGGCGTAGCGTCCGCTTGACCCGATGCCTGTTCAGCATACGCATGCCGCTGCGCATCGCCCGCGTTTTCAGCACTGACGCCCTTAAGGAGGGTCTATGAACAACGGCAATGGTGTGACGGCAACCCTGTCCGAGGCTGTCGATAGCGTCAAGAGCACGGCCACCGAACTGGGCGAGAGCATCGCCAGCACCACCAGCGACGCGGTGGCCAGCGTGCAGGACGCGGCCGGCACGGCGGTGGCAGAGGTCAAGACCCGCGTCGCCAAGGCCCGCAAGGCCGTGGTCAAGGTCGAACAGCGCGTCGTCGACAAAGCCGGCGATGCCGCCACCGCGGTCAAGCGCAGGGTGGCCAAGACCAAACGCTCGCTGGTGTCGAGCAAAGCGGCCGCCAAGGACAAGTTGAGCGCCACCAGGGACGCCGCCAAGCAAAAGCTCACCGCCACCACCGATGCAGCCAAGCAGAAGCTGAGCAGCACCACCGCTGCCGCCAAGAAGAAACTGGCCAACACCAAGGCCAGCGCCAGGCAGAAGCTGGAAACCGCCAAGGCCAATGCCAAGGCCGAAGCGGCAACGCTGAGTGCCAGGACCGCTGCCAAGAGCGCAGCGCGCAAGAGCGCGGTGGCCACGGTGGGTGCGCGTGCGGCAGCGAAGAAGGCCGTCGCCAAGTCGGCTGCGGTCAAGAAGCCGGTCGCCAAAACCATTGCCAAGACCACGGCCAAGAAAGCGCCAGTGGCCAAGCAGACCGCCACCAAGCAGGCGGCAGTAAAAAAGGCGCCGATCAAGAAGGCGGTGACCAAGACCACCTTGAAGAAGGCCGCCAAGGTCACCAAGACCCCGGCCACGCGCGCAGTGGCCAAGACCACCGCCGCCCGCAAGGCGGTCGGCAAGAAAGTGGCCAAGCGCGTCACGCGCTGACGCTGCAGCGCCAAGAGGGCATTGCACGCTGACGACGCGTTGGCAGTGCAAACTGACAAAGGCCGGCGCTGTTCGTGCAGCGCCGGCCTTTTTCGTGGGTTGAGCGTTACTGAGGCGATCGCTTTCTTGTCGTTCCGACTTCGCAAGGCGTCGCCCGTACCCTCATCCGCCCCTGCGGGGCACCTTCTCCCGGTGGGAGAAGGAATCTGAAAGCCGCTGCTTCCCAATACTCAACACTCAATTACCGATTCCAAATCCCAAATCCCGATTCCCGATTCCGAGCTACTGCATGCCCTTGACCAACTGCTCGGCGCCCTTGCGAATACCCGCCTTGGCTGCCTCGTAGGCGCCCAGGCTGGCCTTGATGTTCATCGCGCTCGGGTACTGTTTTTCGACATAGGCGGCGAGCAGGCGGTTGCTCTGCGCGTCGAAGATTTCCACCGCGTAGCTGACCGAGCCGGAGAACGCGCCCTCCTTGCCGCGTGCGGCCTGCACCGCGTTATAGGAACCGCCGCCCAGATCCACCTTCATGAAGGTGCCTAGTACCCGCTTGCTGGGCTTGGCGCCGGTCAGGCTGATGCGCACTCGCAAGGTGTCGCGATCGGCCACCGCCGCGCGTTGCCAACGCTGCCCGATCGCATTGCCGAATTCCTGCTGCATGTAATCGGCAAGCATGCGTTTGTCCTGTTCGGGCACGTCTTCGAATTGCGCGTCCGGGCCGCGATAGATGCTGACCGGCTCGACCAATGCGGCGCGGTAGCGCGTCCAATCCAGCTCGCTCTGATAGGCGTACGGCATGCGGTCACCACGGCTGCCATCGTGCGGGCGCAGATAGCTTGAAGACGGCAACTGGCTATAGGGCATCGGGCGCGTACTGGCACAACCGATCAGCGTCACGCTGACAATCAGCAGCGCGCCGCAACGGACAAGGGAAGGGGGCGACATGGGCAAATACCTGGAGAAGGAAGCAGAGAGGGGCAATCACGCGCGGCCGAGGCGGCGCGCTCAATGCATCAGATAACTGGCCACTGCCAGCGCAAACACCACGGCGGTGGCAGTGAAAAACACACCGCTCTTGGCCCAGCGCTGCAGCCGGCGTGCCTCGCGTGCGCTACGGATATCCGGCAGCTCGCTCCAGATGTCGCGATTGCGCGTGCCGGTACGGCCGCAGCGGAATTCCAGCAGTGGTGCGTTGGCGACAGCGGCAGGGATGACGCTGTCGTTGGCGGCCGTGCGCGCTATCAGCAGCGCGACGGCGGCGGGGGCGAGTGGAGTGGAACGGATCGAGTTGAACATCACCATGCATCCTGGATGCGTGCGGTGAGTGCACTGTAGGCAGCGGGTGTTGGAAACTTATTGGCTTGGGCGATGGACGATTGCTGCGCGCCGGCCGCGTTCAGCCAGCGCGGCGGACGCCTCGCCGGCGAACACCACCCGCACGCACAGGCCGCGGCCCTGGTTGCCTTCGCAGGTTTCGATGGTGGCTTCGTGCAGGCGCGCGATACCGGCCACCAGCGACAGCCCGATCCCGCTGCCTTGCACCTGGCTGCCGGCAACCCGATAGAAGCGTTCGAAGATGGACCCGTGGGCACTCTCCGGCACGCCCGGGCCGTCATCGCTGACCTGCACGAACGGATGCAGCAGATCGGTGCGCAGGCAATAGCCGCAACTCACGTCCACCGTGCCGTGGAGGCGGCCATAGCGGATGGCGTTGTCGACCAGATTGCGGATCAGGATGCCCACCGCATCCACATCGCAACGCAGCAGGCACGGTGATGCCTCCACCTGCAGATTGATGTGGCGGGCGTCGGCCTGCACGCTGAATTCGTCCAGCACATGCGAGATCAGCTCGCCCATGTCCACCTGCCGGTACGCCGCCGAACTGATGCCTGCATCCAGCCGCGCCAGATCCAGCAATTGCTCGGCCAAGCGATTGCTGCGGCGTGCGGTTTCCAGCAGCTGTTGCAACGCCGCGTCCTTGGCCTCCAGCGTGGGCGCACGCAGCGCGACCTCGGCATAGGCATGCAGCGCGGACAGTGGCGTGCGCAGTTCATGCGCGGCGTCGGCCACGAAATCGCGTTCGGCCTGCACGGTCTTTTCCACGCGGGCCAGCAGGGAATTGAAGGAGCCGATCAGCGGGCGAATCTCGTCCGGCGCCTGCTCCAGCGGCACCGGTTCGGTCTCCAGCCCGGTGCGTTGCGCGATGGCGCTGGAAATGGCGCGTAGCGGTGCGAGCGAGGTGCGTACCGCCCACCACACCAGCACGCCCAGCACGCCCAGTTGCAAGGTGTTGAGCACCATCGCAATCAAGGTCTGCTTGAAACTCATCCGCGAGGACGCATTGCCGATCGGGGTATGCGCGTCGACCGCAGCCGGCGGCTCCGGTTGCGTATCGAAGCGGTGCTCCAGCGCGTCGGGCAGGGCGCTGATCAACTGGTCGCCGAACATGTTGAGCTCCTGCTCGAACACGCTGTGGTGACCCTGGGTGACCAGGGCGATCAGGATCCACAGGGAGGTGGACCAGCTCAACAACACGATTGCGGCCAGCGCCGCCAGCATGCGCGCCTGCAGCGATTTCATTCGGGCGCCTTGCCGACCATGTAGCCCTGACCATACACGGTGGAGATCAGCGCATCGCCCAGCTTGCGGCGCAGCTGGTGCACGTACACCGCAATCATGTTGCTGCCGCCTTCGGACGGGCCGCCGTAGACGCCCTCTTCCAGCTGATCCTTGGTGACCACACGGCCGGCGCGTTCCATCAGCGCCAGCAGCAGCCGGTATTCGTGCGCGCTCAGTGCCACCCACTTGCCGTCCTTGGTGACCTTGCGGCTGCTCGGGTCCACGCAGACATCGCCCTGGTTGAGCAACGGCACCACGCGGCCCTGGCTGCGCCGGGTGATCGCGCGCAGCCGCGCCATCAGCTCGTCGAACTGGAACGGCTTGACGAGGTAGTCGTCGGCGCCGGCATCCAGGCCGCGGATGCGGTCGGTGAGCTGGCCGCGCGCGGTCAGTGCGATCACCGGCGTGGCGTCGTAATGGCCACGCATGAAGCGGATCACCGTCAGCCCGGACTCGCCCGGCAGGCCGATATCCAGAAGCACCGCGGTGTAGCGGTGGTCTACCAGCACGGTCTTGGCGGCGTTGGCGCTGCCGACATGGTCGATGGTCCAGGACTGTTGGCGCACGCCATCGCAGATCGCGTTGGCCAGCATGGTGTCGTCTTCGACAAGGAGCAGGTGCATAGGTGTTCCGCCGGGCCCCAGGGCCAGTCCGAGATCCGCAGCACTGTCGGAGATGGTCGTTAGGCAAATATTAGTGCATGGCCCGATGGGCCGTCGCAGCGCGGCCGACGGACCCGCCCACCGCGCAAGGCCTACCCAGGACAGCGCAGGCGCTAGCGCTGCAGGATGGCGCGTAACGCCGCTTCCAGGCGCGGATACTGGAAGTGGAAGCCGGCATCCAGGGCGCGTTGTGGCAGCACGCGCTGGCTGATCAGCAGCAGCTCGGCCATCTCGCCAAAGCCCAGTCGCAGCAGGCCGGCCGGCAGCGCCAGCAGCGCAGGGCGATGCAGCACGTGGGCCAAGGTGCGCGCGAACTCGGCATTGGTGACCGGGGTTGGCGCGGTGGCGTTGTAGGCGCCGGCCTGGCCGTGTTCCAGCAACCACAGCAGCAAGGCCACCATGTCGGCCCGGTGGATCCAGCTCATCCAGTGCCGGCCATCGCCGAACGGGCCGCCGCCACCGAAGCGGAACGCCGGCAGCATGCGGGCCAGGGCGCCGCCGTCGCGATCGAGCACGATGCCGGTGCGCACCCAGCTCACGCGCGGGCCGAGCGCGGCGACCCTGGCCGCTTCGGCTTCCCAGTCGCGGCACAGCTGCGCGGAGAAATCGTCGCCGGCATGGTCCGCCTCGGTCAGGACGCTGTCGCCACGCTCGCCGTAATAGCCCACCGCCGAGCCCGAAATCAGCACCGACGGGCGCTGTTCGGCCGGCTGCTGCGCGATCCAGGCATGCAGCTGGCGGGTGATGCCCAGGCGCGATGCCCGGAAACGCTGCTTGCGTGCCTCGGTCCAGCGGCCGGCAGCCAGCGGCTCGCCCGCCAGGTTGATGACCGCATCGGCCCGCACGCCGTCCAGCGTGTCCACCGCGGTAATGCCAGGCAGGCTACGCCCGGCGCGGCGCAGGTCGCGGGTCAACACGCTGACCTGGTGCCCGGCCTGTAGAAGTGCCGTACACAAGGCCTGGCCGATGAAGCCGGTGCCGCCGGTGACGAGCAACTGCATGGGACATTCCTGCGCCGGATCGATGCGGCACGATAGGCCAGCGCCGCCTGCTGCAGGGTGAAGTCGCTGCAGCATGCGCTGCGGTTGCCGCGTGGCGCCAGGACGGCGGCCAGGTGGACAGCGCGCTCGATCGGCAAGGCCCAAACGCAAACGCGCCGGACAGGCCGGCGCGGTGGATGCTTGCAGGCGGTGCGCCAGGCTCAGCGCGAGGAGGACACCGCGTGGGCACGCTCGAAGTGCGCCGACACCACGCGCCGGCTCTCTTCCAGATGCTGCTTGACCGGCGCGCTTTCGGCGGCGGGCAGCAGTTCGGCATCGATGATCTTGATGGTGTCGCCGTGGTCGCTGACCATCGTGCGCAGGAAGGCATTGCGGTACGCGTCCTTGCCATCGGGCAGGGTTGCTGTCTTTTCCAGTGCGTCCACTGCCGCCTTGCCCTTGGCGCGCATCGCGTCGGCGCGGGGGCTGTCGGTGGCACCCAGCGCCTTGCTCTTTTCCAGGTTGGCTTCGTGGTCGTGCAGCAGCTGCTTGGCGAATGTATCGGTCGCGCCGCCCAGATCCTGGGCGATGGCCTGCTTGGCCAGCGCGATTTCGTTTTCATCCAGCGCCGCCAGCACGCCGAGCACGGCTGCATCTCCCTTGGCAAGTTCGGCAGCGCCGGTGCCGCTGACCGGTGCGGCAGTCGGCTCGGGCGATACTGCCGGCGCAGTCCGCGATGCATCGCCGCCGGGGCGATCGCAGGCGGTAAGGGAAAGCACGGCAAGGAGCGATGTCGCGACAAGAAGGGATTTCATGGAGGTCCTAAAAGGATGCGGCCAACACAGCCGACAGTGGAATGCAAAGGAGCCGCTACGCGGCTCCGGTGATGCGTGGATCGGCGTCTGCCGATCAGGCCAGCTGCGGCTGGGCGACTGCGCCAAGGCCCAGCGATCTGGCCGGCGTGCGCACGGTGTCCTGTGCGGTGCGGCACACGCGCGCCATGCGTGCGGTGCGCTCGCGAATCAGCGCGTGTTCGCTGGCCGGGGCACT
The DNA here is from genome assembly GCF_002939945.1 of Xanthomonas arboricola pv. populi. Classification (GTDB taxonomy): domain Bacteria; phylum Pseudomonadota; class Gammaproteobacteria; order Xanthomonadales; family Xanthomonadaceae; genus Xanthomonas; species Xanthomonas arboricola_A. Next base: position 245,473 of record NZ_MDEB01000006.1, read on the forward strand.
GCCCAGCAAGCTGGCGACATGGAAGCCTAGGATGTCCTCCGCGCGGTCGCCCTGGTCGCTGACGATGTGCGGAACCAGCCGCTCCAATCGCTCCAGCTCCTGCTGCACTTGATACGGGGTTTTCATGATGCTCTCCAATGAGTAACGGCCTTGCTCAACACGTGTTGCTCAACTATTGCGTGTGCCCAGCCGCTGCCAGCAATCGGTGGCCAACTGTTCGTAATTGGACTGGGTGCTGGATGAAATGAAGTGATGCTCCAGGCGGTCGCGAAACAGACGCAGACGTTCCTGATCGCTCGAACGCGGCGCCTGCAGATAGATATCGCAGGCCATTTTCACCACCGGGGACAGTTCGCTGAACTTGCCTGCACCCAGGTTGCCCTGCGCGTGCCGCGCCTGCCAATGCGCGATTTCGGCTTGTACATCGATGACGGATGGGTCTCTGCTCATGACTTCGCGTGGTCCGGGTTAAACAAACTTGACATGCAGGGTAACTGTGGCTGTGTCAACGAATGATCATCGAGCCCGACTATTCAACGCATAGCAGCAGTGCGTGCTTAACTGGTCAGCTCCCATTCGCGCCTCTACACGCTGCGTATGCAGACCGTGCCGCGCGCAGCGTGTAGTTGCGATCAAGCCATGCCGTTACGACACACAATAGTCAGCAATCGATTGCATTGCCCGAAACGTTGGCGGTGAAAGTATGTCGGTTGCCACCGCGCGTCGGCTAATGCTGCGCTGATGCTCGAGAAAAACACCCACGCAGTGCCGCAATTTACGGAAGATTCTGAATCGTTCCACACTTGTGTAACGTCTGATGCTTATGATGTCGGATGACATTAGGGAGATGAGAGTACTCAGGATGCAGGACAGCAAGAGCAGTCGTAAGCCGCAACCCGCCAGCGGTCCCCCGGAAGCACGCGTGTGGTGGCATGCATTGGTAGAACTACGCGGGGGACGTGTCGCCATCAGCTTGATCGTCGTCCTTGTGATTGTGTCTGCGTTCTATCTGACGCTGAAGTAAGCCGGTTTTTCCGGCACCAGCGTAGCGCTGCATCAACGCCTGCACGCGTCTCAACTGTTTGAACAAGCCAGCAACGGCACGCGGCTCGACGCTGCGAGGGGAGACGTGATGGCGCACAAGCAGTACTGCCGGGTCGTGGGGCATGTCACCCGCCCGGTGCCCGAATGCGGTCATGAGCGTGCCACGCACGCCTGGGTCTGCGGCGAAATTGCACGGCTGCTGGGCGTGCGCGGTGCAGCGCACGCCGGTGACTCTAAGCATGCTGTTCCGGAGATCGTGTTCCATGTGCCCGATGAGACCTTGACGTCGGAACAGGCGCATGGGCTCGGTATCGATGACGCCGCGGACTTGCTGGGCGGCATCGTGCCGCATGCCTTCCTGGCGACCAAGGTGATCGGCCATCCGTTGATCGCCGACCACGCAGCGAGCATCGCTGGATGGAACCAGGCGCTGGCCACCGCACTGATTCCGGCCACCTTGGCAGGCTATACGGTGTTTTCGCGCATTGATGCCCTGCGTGCCCTGGAGATCCTGCTACCGCATGGCGGGGTGCGGCTCAAGTTGCCGACCGGCGTGGGTGGCAACGGCCAATGGCGTATTGCCGGTGCAGCGCAACTTGCGCAGGTGCTCGACAGCCTGCCGGAGGACTATCTGGGCACGCATGGCGCGGTGCTGGAGCGCAATATCCTGCAGCCCGTGACGCACAGCGTGGGCGAGCTCTGCGTTGCCGGTGTCCAGATCGCCTATTACGGGACGCAATGCAGCGTGCGCAATGCGCAGGATGAAGAGGTCTACGGCGGCTCATCGCTGCACGTGTATCGTGGAACGCTCGAGGCGCTGGCCATGACCGCGCTACCGTCCCTGCAACAGCGTGTGGTCGAGCAGGCCTGCAGATACGATCGATTCATCACCGCCGCCTATCCTGGGTTGCACATCACGCGGCGCAACTACGACGTGGTCAGCGGCGACGATGGGCAGGCCGGTCCGGTCTGCGGTGTGCTGGAGCAATCCTGGCGCGTCGGTGGCGCCACACCGGCCGAGCTCGCTGCAATCTCCAGTTTTCAGGATGATGCCGGCCTGCAGTGGGTACGCGCCTCCACGCATGAGATCTATCAGGGCGAACCGCCCGCAGATGCGCAGATCTACTACCGCGCCGAGCGCGCCGGGCCGGGTCCGCGCTTCAAATACAGGAGGGTATCCACCACATAATGGAAGCCAAACTTTCCAGCATCCAGATCCCGGTCGACCAGGACGAACTCAGCGGCACCCTGCTGACGCCCACCGGCATTCCCGCAGTGTTGTTCGTACACGGCTGGGGCGGTAGTCAGCACCACAGCCTGGTGCGTGCGCGCGAAGCGGTCGGCCTGGGCTGTATCTGCATGACCTTCGATCTGCGCGGTCACGAAGGCTATGCGTCGATGCGCCAGAGCGTGACACGCGCGCAGAACCTGGACGACATCAAGGCCGCCTACGATCAGCTTGCCGGCCTGCCGTATGTCGATCCGCAGTCGATCGCCGTGGTCGGGCTCAGCTACGGCGGCTACCTGTCCGCATTGCTGACGCGCGAACGCCCGGTGGAATGGCTGGCGTTACGCTCGCCCGCGCTCTACAAGGACGAGCACTGGGATCGCCCCAAGGTCAGTCTCAACGCCGATCCGGAGTTGATGGACTACCGGCAACGCGTACTGACCCCCGACGACAATATCGCCTTGGCGGCCTGCGCCGATTACAAGGGCGATGTGCTGTTGGTGGAGGCGCAACACGATGTGATCGTGCCGCATCCGGTGTTGCGCAATTACGCCGATGCCTTCGTCAATGCGCGCTCGCTGAGCGCACGCGTGATTGCCGGTGCCGATCACGCATTGAGCGTCAAGGAACACCAGCAGGAATACACGCGCACCCTGATCGACTGGCTGACCGAAATGGTGGTCGGTCGGCGCATCGCCCTGGCCAAGGAAGTGGTGGCCGCACGCAAGCAGATGCTCAAGCAGCAGAGCGATGCGGTGTCCTCATCAGGGCAAGGTGCGCACGAATTCCGCGGCGACATCCGTGCAGTGGAGAAGAGCTCGAGTTGAGCGGTGCGCTCGATGAGGCGCATCGTGCCTGGTGATGTTTTCGAAAAAAAGAACGGGCCCGACGGGCCCGTTCTTTTTTCCAAACTTCAGTGTGGCTTGGCGCCAAGCCTTAACCCGTTAGACGCGCGGGTCGGTCGGGTTGCGACGTGCCGCTTCATCGTGATGCTCTGAATCGAAGGCTTCGCGCACCGCATGCTTGGCCTTTTCCCAGCTCAGGCGCGAGTTGGACCTGGCACGGTCCCAGCCATCGCCCAGGTCGCGTTCCAGATGGTCGTCCCACTGGCGGCCGGCGTGTTGTTGACGCGCCTGCATGCCATAACGATAGGCAGGGCGATAGTCGTCGTAGGAATACTCGGCATCGCGATAGCTCGCGCTGTCGAAGCGGCCTTCGTAATGCGTATCGCCCTCGCGATAGACGCTGTGCGTGCGATCGGCGCGCTCCCAGGCATCGCGCGCGGCGAGTCGCGCCTCTTCCCATTCCAGCCGCGACTCGCCGCGATTGCGCGGCCATTCGCCGGCCAGGGTGGCTTCGGTTTCTTCCCAGGTGCTGGTCGGGCGCGTTTCGCGCGCCTGCAGGCCAAAGCCGTAGACGGTGGCGTAATCGCGATCGTAGTCGGTCCCTTCCTTGTAGTAAGGACGGTTCTGATGTTCCTGACGCCAGTATTCGGTTTCCACCGTCGGGTCCAGTCGCTCGGCGACGCCCTTGCCGGCCGCAGCGCCGGCCACTACGCCCACTGCGGCGCCGATCAAGGTGCCGAGCGGACCGAACACCGTGCCGGCCAGCGCGCCGGCGGCAGCGCCGCCTGCGATGCCGCCCACACCCACGCCCACCGGATGCGAACCGGGTGCACCAGAGATCGGATCGCGGTTCAGATCCTGCGCTTCGGCCTTGCGTTCCTGCTTGTCGAGAGGGGTGTCGTGGTTGCTCATGTCGTCTCCGGGGTGCCTATAGGTGCGTCTGTCGAGCAGATCGCGAACGTGGCGCCACCTTGGCCACACAGGAGTGAAACGCATGTGCTTGGATGTGAGCACCGCCGCGACAAGACTGAACTGTGCATTCGCCGCCATGGATGAGGTTGGTCGGTAGACGTACGACCGTATCGCCCTGCAGGTGTTTGGATGCCTTTGCAGGCAAGCAGGCACTGCAGATGTTTCAGCGATCGCCATGTTCGGTTGTCTGCGCAAAACGCGGCATGTGCCGATATCCATGCACAGGCGCTTGCACGCACTTGGCGTGGCTATGCACGTGGACTGCACCACCATAATGCGCGCAGGTCATTGACGCACTGACAGCGCATGCGTGCGATTTGGCGCGTACGCAACCAGCCGGGCGTATCGCTCGAAGCGATCATGCGTCACCGGTCAACGCGAGACAGACCGGTCGCTTTCCAGCGTCAAACCACGCTCACCCGCCGTGCGTGCCGAGCGTGCGTGCGCCGGTCAATATCATGCGCAGCATCTGCGAGATCTGCTCGATCAGCTCGGGGTCTTTTTCCGGCGGCGAGTCCATCGCCACTGCGCCCATCGCGAACACCAGCCGCGTGATCGCCTTGGAGACCAGCGCCGGTGCATGCAGCTTGGCGTTGTCGGCGGCGGCCAGGCGGATCAGGTCCACCCGCAGCTCGTCTTCGAAATAGCTGAGTTCGCGCTCCACTGCCTGCTTGAACGCATCCGAGCCCACCGCACCTTCGCGCAGCAGCACGTGCAGCAACTTGTCGTCGGCACGCAACTGTTCCATGAAGGCTTCGACCGACACGCGGATGACGCTGCGGTCGGTGGAGGTGGCGCGCTGGCGGGCCTGGCCGATGATGGTGCGCAACGAACGCCCGGCCAGATCGATCAAGGCCACCGCCAGCTCGTCCATGTCGCGGAACTGGCGATAGAAGCTGTTCGGCGCGATGCCGGCTTCGCGTGCCACTTCACGCAGGCTCAAGGTGGACAGGCTGCGGTGCGGTCCGATCAGCGACAGCGCCGCAGCGATCAGGTCCTCGCGTGAAATCGCCGGCTTGCGTGACGGCGGCGCGTCGTGGGAAGGCAGGGCGATGGAGGTCATGAGGCGGTAGCCGGGCGTGGGCCTGAATCATAGCTCCTCTGATCGATATACAACTGTATACACGGCTGTGCATGCATGCGTATAGTGCACTTCATGAACCTGGCATCCGATCCCAAGTCCAAGTCCCCTTTGCCGACGCGTCTGGCGCGCCGGCTGGTGTCGCCGCAGTTGTTCGACTTCTGGGCGACCCGGCTCAACCCCCTGTGGACGCTGGAACGGCCGATGGCCCGCCTGGTCGCGCGCACGGCGGCCAGCCGCGATGCGGTGACCCTGCTGCTGCGGCCCAACGGTCACTGGCGGGGCATGCAGGCCGGCCAGCACGTGAGCCTGGGCGTGGAGATCGACGGCCGCCGCCTGCTGCGCAGCTACAGCCCGACCGTGCTGGCCGATGGCCGCCTGGCGATCACCGTCAAGGCGATCGAGGGCGGGCTGGTTAGCCGCTACCTGGCCGGCAATGCGCCGATCGGTACGGTGGTGTCCCTGGATCCGGCCTTCGGCGACATGCTGCTGCCGACCACCCCGACGCCGCTGTTGCTGCTGGCTGCCGGCTCGGGCATCACCCCGATGCGCGCGCTACTGCAGGCCGCCGTGCAGGCCGGCATGCCGATGGAGGTGGACCTGCTGTACTGGGTGCGCCAGCGTGACGAAGCTTGCTTCGTCGACGAATTCGAGGCGATGGCCGCCGCACATCCGCATCTGCGCGTACGGCTGCTGACCACTCGCGAAGGCGAAATGCCGGCTGCGCGTATCGCTACCTATCCGCTGGAGCAGATCGCCGATCTGGACCGGCGTCATGTGATGGTCTGCGGCCCAGGCGGTTTCGTGCAGGCGGCGCGCGCGCGCCTGCAGGGCCGCGTGGCCGCGTTCCAGGCCGAAGCCTTCAGCGTGCCGACGCTGGAAGACGGCGAAGCCGGTGACGTGCAGGTCCAGCTGTCACGCAGCGGCCGTACGCTGACCCTGCCGCGCGGCCAGTCGCTGCTGGAAGGGCTGGAAGCGCAAGGCCTGCGGCCGAAGCACGGCTGCCGCATGGGCATCTGCAACAGCTGCGCCTGCGCGCGCCAGGCCGGCACCACGCGTCACCTGTTGACCGGCGAGCGCAGCAACGAACCCACCGCACAGGTCCGCCTGTGCATCAGTGCCCCGAGCACTGACCTGATCCTGGATCTGTAAGGAATCTTCATGAGCCGAGTCCACAACCGCGCCCTGTCCGCTGCCGAACTGCAGTCCTTCGGCGACGAGCTCGATGCCATCCGCGCCCGCGTGCAGAGCCAGGTCGGCGCCGCCGATGCGCGTTACATCCGCCGCATCGTGGCGGCAGTGCGCTGGACCGGCGTGGCTGGTCGCGCGTTGCTGTTCCTGGGCGCGTTCGTGCACAGCGTGCTGATTCCGGCGTGGATCGCCGGCGTGGTGCTGCTGACCCTGTCCAAGATCCTGGAGAACATGGAGCTGGGCCACAACGTCATGCACGGCCAGTACGACTGGATGGGCGACCCGCAGCTCAACGGCAACACCTACGAGTGGGACATCGTCGCCACCGGCGACAACTGGCGCAAGACGCACAACTTCAAGCACCACACCTACACCAATGTGCGCGGCATGGACGACGACATCGGCTACGGCCTGCTGCGCATCTTCCCCGAGCAGCGCTGGCGCCCGTTCTATCTGCTGCAGCCGTTCGTGGCGGTGTTTTTTGCGCTGCTGTTCGAATGGGGCGTGGCGATCCAGGACCTGCGCCTGGGCCGCTGGTTCGCCGGCAAGATGAAGGCGGCCGAGTTGCGCGCCTCGTTCCTGCCGGTCGGCCGCAAGATGGGCCGCCAGATGCTCAAGGACTACGTCGTGTTCCCGCTGCTGGCCGGCCCGTTCTTCCTGACCGTGCTGCTGGGCAATCTCGCCGCCAACGTGCTGCGCAGCATCTGGACCTTCGTGATCATCTTCTGCGGCCACTTCACCGCCGATGCGGAAGTGTTCCCGAAGGAGTCGATCCGCAACGAGTCGCGCGGTCACTGGTATCTGCGTCAGCTGCGGGGTTCCTCGAACCTCACCGGCGGCAAGCTGATGAACGTGCTGTCGGGCAATCTGAGCCACCAGATCGAGCATCACTTCTACCCGGACCTGCCGGCCAATCGTTACGCGCAGATTGCGGTGGAAGTGAGGAAGATCTGTGCGCGCTACGGCCAGCACTACAACACCGGCTCGCTGCCGCGTCAGTTCGGCCAGGTAATGTGGCGGATCGTGCGGCACGCGTTCCCGAGCCGGCCCAAGCCGGTACGTCGCCAACGCGAAGGCGCCTTGCAACGCGCCTGATCGAAAGGGCCGCCATTGGCGGCCCTTTTTATTGGCCCAGCCAATCCGGCCTGGCCGCCACACGAGGTTGCGCCTCGTGGCTGTGCAACCTCCTTGTTGCTTTCGGCAGCGGTGAAGACCTTCGCTGCGATTCGAGCAGGCCGTGTGTGTGCATCGCTTACTGCCGTGCCTGGATCGGCGTGTCTGGTTGGTCGACGACTCGTCGTGCCGGCTCACGTCAGTGCTTGACGCCGTAGCGGCGCTGGTCAGTGCGCGGCGCCGCGCATCAGCGCGTGGTAGGCGATGAAGCCGGTGGCCGGCAGCGCGCGCGAGAACAGCCAGCCCTGCGCCAGGTCCACGCCGTGCGCGCGCAGATAGTCCAGCTGCTCCTGCCGTTCCACGCCTTCGGCGATGGTGCGCAGCTGCAGCGTCTTGGCCATGTCGATGATGTGCGAGGTCACCGCGCTGGTGGCCGAGTGGGTGCCGATGGTGTCGACGAAGGACTTGTCGATCTTCAGCGCATCCAGCGGCAACCCTTGCAGGTACTGCAGGCTCGAATAGCCGGTGCCGAAGTCGTCGATCGACACCGTATGGCCGGCACCGCGCAGGTGGGTGATGGTGGTGCGTGCCGCTTCGATGTCCATCAGGCTGCGTTCGGTCGCTTCCACCCACAACTGCCCGCTGTCCACGCTGGTGCCATGCAGCGCCTGGGCCAGCACGGTCTCCACACGGCCGCTCTTGATGTCTTCTGCGGAGACATTGATGGCCACGTGCAGGGAGGGGTCGGTCGCCAGGGTGGGGCCGAGGTCGCGGATGACTTCAGCCACCACCAGATCGGTGATCGGCAGGATCAAGCCGCTTTCTTCGGCCAGCGGGATGAAGGCATCGGGCGGGATCAGCACGCCATCGGGTTGCTGCCAGCGCACCAGCGCCTCGGCACCGACGCAGGCGCCGGTGTCGAGCGCGATGATCGGCTGGTAATACACGACGAACTCGTTGCGCTGGACGGCGATTTCCAGCCGTGCCAGGGGCGACAACCGCCGCCGCGATACCCAGATCACCAAGCCGACCAACAGCAATGCCAGCGCAATGCCGACCGGTACTACCTGCAGCCGTGCGGCCGCCAGCGGCCCGCGCAGATAGGCCACCGGCTCGGTGACGATCGCGGCCCAGTCGCCACGGCGGTCGCGGCCGGACAACACCTGGGCATCTGCGCCGGTGCCGGATGCATCGGTGGGCGGTGCGATCAGCAACTGCTCGGCGGCGGTGCCGGTACTGCTCAGTATCCGTCTGTCCGGCGTGCCGATCGCCAACTGCAGGCCGGGCGGCAGATTGATGTCGGTCAGCGTGTCCGGATTGATCAGGACGTTGTAGTCCCGCAGCTGCAAGGCCATCAGCGGGTGTTGCGGATTGGCCAGCGGACGCAGCCGCGTGGTGACCGCGATGCCGCGCTTGACCACGAAGTCGGCAGCGGTGTGCGCAACGACCTCCGGCGATGGCCCCCACGAGGTGCAGCGCAACCGGCCCTGCTGGATATACCCCAGTTCCACGATGTAGTGACTGGCCAGCACCAGTGCGCGCATCTGCGCCAGATGCGATTGGGAGCAGGGCTGCAGCTGCGACGCGCCCATGCTCAAAAGCGCGCCATGCGCCTCGTCGAAGGCGGTGTCGGTGCGCCGGATCGACAATGCCGCGAGCTGAGCGAGTTTGCTTTCTTCGCGGGTCAGCGCCAGTCGCCATGCCAGGTAGTAGGACAGGCTGACCGGAAGCGTTGCGCACAGCAGCACCAGCAACACGGTCACACTGATGATGCGTTGACGCTTCACCTCACCACCCACATCTGCGTGGAGGCGTGTTCACGCACAACAGCCCGTGCGGAGTGGTGCTGGCATGCATTGCCCCACAAACGGTGCGGCGTATTTGCGCCGCGCACGGACGTATCGCGCGAAGACGGTGGAGACAGTGGCGGTGGAATGATGAGGCTGCACGTCGCGAATGTACGACAGACGCGTGGGTTGCGCGCGTCTGCTGGGCGAAGCAGATGCGATTTTGTGCAGATGCCGATGTCGGGCGGCATGGCAATCGGCCTCGTCAATGGATTCACGCGCCTGCAGCAGGCGGCGCGCTAGGGTCGGGTTGCCTGTGCTCCCAAGCGGGAGCCGCGGCGCCATCCGGCCCCGTGCAATGCACTCTCCTGGAGGAATCACCATGACAACGCAGAAAGAACGTGTCGGCGGCACCGATGCAGTGCCGATCTTCAAGATGCAGGAAACCACCCGCGATGGCGAGCTGACCAAGTACGTGGTCGGCGACACCGGCGTTGCCTTCGACAGCCTGGAAGGCGCGCAGGCTGCAGCCAAGGATCTGGGCACGCTCAACGGTTGAGTCGGGCTGCAATTCCGGTCGCCAAACGTCCAATACCAGATAGGCGAGGGTTGGCAGGTCGAGGGCGCGATGCCCTCACCGCTCGCGGGACACGCCGTGAATCCGTCCCTGGAGGCTCCTTGGCGGCATTCATGCTGCCAGGGTCCCGCAAGCGATAAGGGCGCCGCAACAGACAGTTGTTCGGCTGCTTTCTTGAAAGCTCGTCTGCTGCGCGGCTTGCGATGGGAAGCCGGTGGCACGCAGCAATCCGAACAACCCATGTCTTGCCTTGCTTGCCCCATGCGCACTGACCATCTTGACTGGTCATTGCTCGCCTACCGTCGCGAGACCTTATGCGGCATGGATGCCGCATAAGAGCCTCCAGGGACGGATTCACGGCGTGTCCCGCGATGGTGGGCGGGCAAGTGCCCTGCAGCCAAGCCGTAGATGAGCCGCTCTAGAGTTGCTCTAGCTCTATTGTTGATCTATCCACGCAACCAAAATCCCCCAAAGACACATGACATTCGCTGGTCAAGGGCGCGTGTCCTCGCGTTGGGGCTGACTGCTATGTCAGCTGTGCGCAGCAGTCAGGGAAGTGGCTGCTCGGTCAGTCGCCCGGTGTGCGGGGTGTGGATCAGCGGGGCCAGATCGAAGCCCTGCTCGCGTGCATGCGCCAGATAGGCCTGGGTGATGTTTTCGTCCAGCTGCGGCAGCCTTGCCAGCAGCCACAGGTACTTGCGGTCGGGACCGCCGACCAGCGCGGCGGTGTAATCCGCATCGATGCGCATCACCCAGTAATCGCCTTTGGTGAACGGAATCCAGCGCAGGCCTTCGGGCAGGAAGGTGACGTCCAGTCGCGCGTTGCTGTCGTCGATGGCGCGCGCCTCGCCGATTGCTTCTTCCAACTCGCCTTCGGCGGTCAGGCAGCGGTTCTGCACCCGCACCGTGCCGTCGTCCTGTAGCGAATAATGGGCCGACACATCGGTGCAATCGGCGTCCTCGAAGCGAATCGGCAGCCGTGCGATTTCGTACCAGGTGCCCAGATAGCGATTCAGATCCAGGGACGGGACGGTGACTAGGTCGGGAAGTCGGCTCATGACGGCCTCTGCGCAGTGGTGTGGCGGACGTTGTACGTGCATCGCCATGAAATGGATGTTGCGACGCTGGAGAGAGCGGGTGGACGTACGGGGCGAATGCCGTGCCGCCAGAGAAAGGCGCGCGCACGCTCACTGCAGCCACACAGGCAGCAAGCGACGGTGCGATGAAGCGGTCGACCGTACTGTGCTGCTGGATTGCTTAGCGTCCTAACGAACAGCGTGGAATGGTGGTGCGGCGGGCGTGCGGTCGCCTCGAAGCGCTCGGTCGGTGCACTACGCCGCGCTCGCCGTGTCCACCGCACGATCCAGTTTGCGGTAGCCGATGGCCTCGGTCAGATGCCGGGTGGCAATGGCTGCAGTGTCGTCGAGATCGGCGATGGTGCGGGCCACGCGCAGGATGCGATGCATCGAGCGTGCGGAGAGCTGCAGGTGTTCGATGGCGCGTTCCAGCAGCACCTGATCGTCGCCATGCAGGCGGCAGTGATGATCGGTCTGTGCCTGATCCAGTTGTGCGTTGGGTGCGCCGGCGCGCGCGAGTTGCCGTTCGCGTGCGGCGACCACGCGTGCACGCACGCTGGCGCTGTCTTCGCCGACGTTGCCGCAGCGCAAGGCCTGTGGTGGCAGTCGCGGCACTTCGACATGCAGATCGATCCGGTCCAGCAACGGGCCGGAGATGCGGCTGCGATAGCGGCGGATGCTGTCGCTGCTGCAGCGGCAACGCCCGCTGCCATCGCCGGCCCATCCGCATGGGCACGGGTTCATTGCAGCAACCAGCTGGAACCGTGCCGGGAAATCCACGCTGCGCGCTGCGCGCGAGATCGTCACCAGACCGGATTCCAGGGGCTCGCGCAACACTTCCAGCGTCTGCCGCTGCCACTCGGGCAATTCGTCCAGAAACAGCACGCCGTGGTGGGCCAGCGAGATCTCGCCGGGGCGCGGATGGGTGCCACCGCCGACCAATGCGACCGCGCTGGCGGTGTGATGCGGGGCTCGATAGGGTCGCTGCCGCCAGCGCGCAAGATCCAGCCCGCGGCCGCTGACCGAGGTAATGGCAGCAGTTTCCAGTGCCTCGGTTTCGCTGGATTCCGGCAGCAGGCCGGGCAGGCGCGAGGCGAGCAAGGTCTTGCCGCAGCCAGGACTGCCGACCAACAACAAATGGTGACCACCGGCGGCGGCGATCTCCAGCGCGCGACGCGCGTGCGGCTGGCCGCGTACATCGGCCATGTCGGGCAAGGCACGCGCGCCGAGCGCCGGGATCGCCACTTCGGCAGCAGGCGCTCGTTGGCTGCCGTTGAGCGCGGCGCATACTTCCAGCAGCGTGCGCGCGGTGAAGGCTTCGACGTGCCCGGCGATGGCCGCTTCGGCGCCGTTGGCCAGCGGCACGATCAGCCGTCGCCCGGCCTGCGCGGCAGCCAGGGCGGCCGGCAGCACGCCATCGACGCCACGCAACTCGCCGGTCAGCGCCAGCTCGCCGAGAAATTCGTAGTCGGCCAGGGTGTGCCGATCGATCTGCCCGCTGGCGGCCAGGATGCCGAGGGCGATCGGCAGGTCGAAGCGGCCGCCTTCCTTCGGCAAGTCGGCCGGGGCCAGGTTGATGGTGATGCGCCGGGCGGGAAATTCGAATTGTGCGCACAGCAGCGCCGCACGGACGCGTTCGCGCGATTCGCGCACCGCGGCCTCGGGCAGGCCCACGATCTGGGTGGAGGGAAGCCCGCCGGAGAGATGTACTTCCACCCGAACCTCGGGCGCATGCACCCCCACGCGGGCACGACTGTGCACCAGTGCCAGACTCATGGTGGAAGGCCCCGATCAGGGAGTGGCAGGTGGTGCTGCGGGCGCGCGGGCTTCCAGCGCGGCCACGGCCTGTTCCAGCGCGTCGACTTTTTCGCGCGTGCGCAGCAGCACTGCGCGCTGCACGTCGAACTCTTCGCGGGTGACCAGGTCCAGCTTGCCTAGGCCGGCCTGCAGCGCGCCCTTGAAGGTGCTCTGCAGTTCTTCGCGCGATTGGCGCAGGCCCGGCGGCACCAGGTCGCTGAGGCGGCGGGCGAGGTCGTCGAGCTGGTTGAAATCGATCATGGGTGTTCTCCGCAGGTCCGTAGGAAGCCTAGTGCAGGCCGGGACACGCGGGACATCGGCAAGGCAGTCGGCAGGCGGTAAGGATAGTCCCATTCGGCTGTCGGCCGCGGTGACGGCCGCATGCCACGGGGTGAGTGTTACGGCCGTCCACGGTATGCTGCGCCCCCCGTCATGCCGCTGGATCTGCACCGATGAAAATGATCATGGCCATCGTCAAACCGTTCAAGCTCGACGATGTGCGCGAAGCGCTCGCCGGCTGCGGGGTGGCTGGCATCACGGTGACCGAGGTCAAGGGCTTCGGGCGCCAGAAGGGGCACACCGAGCTGTATCGCGGTGCCGAATACGTGGTCGATTTCCTGCCCAAGGTGAAGATCGAAGTGGCGGTGACCGACGACCAGGCCGAACGTGTGGTCGAGGCCATCGTCACCGCGGCCGGGACCGGCAAGATCGGCGACGGCAAGGTGTTCGTCTACGACCTGGGCAGCGTGGTGCGGATCCGCACCGGCGAGCTGGACAGCGACGCGCTGTAAGGCGTCAGCGGTCAGCGATTGCGGCCGACGCGAGCGGCATCTGGCTGACGACGGCCGACGCGTCTGCGAAACGGTGAGCCGGCTCAAGCTCACCCGAGTAGCTGGTCCGCTACATGACCCGAGCGGTGCCATGCACGCAGCGGGCTCATACCATTTCAATACCGCAGATTGGATCCGGCATCCGCGGCCAGTATCGGTATCAGCCTCTTGACTGCAGCCAGTTTACCCCTTTCGGACTGTCCCGAGACCGGCCCCGCTTGTCGCCACGCGATGACTTGCCTACTCTAGGGCCTAATACCATTTCAATACCGGAGTTCGGGGATGAAGCGACGCGATAGGAAGTCGGGCTTGCGCCCGCTCTCGGTCTGGCTGGCAGCAGGCCTGGCGGCTGCCGCGGTCCCCGCGTTGGCACAGCCTGTCAGCCAGCCGGCGATCTTCCCCACGCCGGTTTCGATCGCGCTGGAGGGCGGCACGGTCACGCTGGGTCGGTCGGTGGTGCTGGTGGTGGCGCCGGGCGCAGATCCGGAGTCCGTCGCGTTGGTACGCGGCATCCTCGGTACGGCCGGCGTCACCAAGATCGCCACCGCAGCGCGTCTGCCGGCCACGCTCGACCGCCCGCATATCGTGATCGGCACCGGCGAGGCGGCAGTGGTGCGCGATGCGCTGACCCGCAGCAAGGCGGTGCAGGACACCCACACGGAGGGCTATACGCTTGCCAGCGTGGCGCTGGGCACCGGCAGCCTGATCACGCTGGCCGGCCACGACAACGATGGCCTGTTCCACGCGGCGCAGACGCTGCGCCAGCTGGTCGAGCGCCCGGCCATTCCGGCCCTGGCGATCCAGGACCATCCGGCGATGCCGATCCGCGGCACCATCGAAGGCTTCTACGGCGCGCCATGGTCGATGGCCGACCGCAGCAGGCACATCGCGTTTCTCGCCCGCAGCAAGGCCAATACCTTCATCTACAGCCCCAAGGACGACCCGTACGCGCGCGACCGCTGGCGCGACGCGTATCCGGCGGCGACGCTGAAGGCGCTCGGCAAGCTGGCGGCCACCGCCAGGCGCAATCACGTCGACTTCGTCTATGCGATCTCGCCGGGGCCGACGGTGTGCTTTTCCGATCCGGCCGATGCCAAGGCGCTGCTGCGCAAGTTCGATGCCTTCCGCGCGCTGGGCGTGCGCAGCTTCTATGTGGCGCTGGACGATATCGAATACACCAAGTGGAATTGCGAGCGCGACAAGACCACTTTCGGCGAATCTGGCGCGCAAGCGGCCGGTATCGCACAGTCGCATCTGCTCAACCTGGTGCAGGCCGATCTGGTCGCCCGCCACGATGCAGCGTCGGAACTGATCATGGTGCCGACCGAGTATTACGACGCCAAGGAAAGTCCGTACAAGGAAGCGCTGCGCAAGCATCTGGACCCGAAGATCGTGGTGCAGTGGACCGGCACCGACGTGGTGCCGCCGGCCATTTCCATCCCCGATGCACGCGCGGCGACCAAGGCGTTCGGCCGCAAGACGCTGCTGTGGGACAACTACCCGGTCAACGATTTCGAAACCTCGGCCGGGCGCCTGCTGATGGCGCCGTATGCGCGGCGCGAGGCCGGCCTGTCGGCGGAATTGTCCGGCATCGTCTCCAACCCGATGAATCAGGAAGTGCCCAGCCGGGTCGCGGTGATGGGGCTGACCGCGTTCGCATGGAACGACACCGGCTACGACGCAGAGCGCACCTGGCACGCGGCCGCGCGCGACCTGGCCGGTGGCGACGCGCAGGTGACCGCGGCGCTGCTGACCTTCTTCGATACCCAGCATCTGGCGCCGACCTTCGGCAGCCAGCCGTGGCAGGAACAGGCGCCGCGCCTGAAGGCCGTGCTCGACCATGTGCGCGAAGCGATTGCGCTCGGCGATGCGGCGGCGCGCAGCCAGGCCATTGCCGAGCTGGCGCGCACGGCGGAGGCGTTCGCGGCCGCGCCGCAGATCATCCGTACGGGCGTGGCCGACAAGGGCTTTGCGGAGCAGTCGCGCCCATGGCTGGCGGCGATGGAAGGCTGGGGGCGCGCGCTGCAGCAGACCGCGGCCGGGTTGGATGCGGCCAATCGCGGTGACGCGCAGGCGGCAGTTGCGTTTGCCGATGCCAAGCGGATCGCCGGCGAAGCCGCCGCGATCCCGTCGATTCCCGGCGCCACGCGCTTCGGTGGCCCGGTCAAGATTGCCGATGGCGTGCTGGACCGCTTCGTCGCTGACGCGCCGCGCCTGATCGTCTCCCGCGTGCCGTCGGCAGCCGAAGCGGCAAGCGCGCAGTGACGACCTGGAGCGGCGACCGGACGACGGCATAGTCGCCGGTGCGCGGCATCGGCGCGTACCCCTGTTCATTGCGGTTTCTCGGCGCCGTTGCGCACCACCTGCCGACTGCTCGCCAGGGTGATCGGCGTCCCGTTGGCGTGTCATCGAGATGGTCAGGCTTGCAAGCCCGGTAAGCGTGGCCCGCGTCGCCGGATCAGCACGCGGCATGCAGATCGATGCGCGTTGTTGCTCCGGCGCTGGTGCTGGATGCATGACGCGATTGCGCGGCATCGGCCGGGCACCACACCCGGCGCGCGCCGCACTGGCGGCGGGTCTGCGGCTTGCCGGTCAGCGCGCTTCAGTCGATACTGCCTGGCTGCGCATCGCGCTTCAGGTGCCGATAGAGCCGCTTCCAGCCACCGCGAATGGTGCCTACCCAGCGCGGTTCGGCGCTGCGTGCGGCCTCGTCGGCGGTCGGCGCGATCCCGGCCAGGCGCTGGCGCATCTTCTGGAAATTGGCCACGTCGCTGCGCTGCAGCTGACGTGCCAGCGTGCCGCGCCGCAACCAGCGCGGGAAGCGCCAGGCCGAGGTGAAATCGATCAACACCGGCACGCCGGCGCTGATCACCACATTGGTGCCGTGCAGATCATTATGGGTGATGCCGAAGGCATGCAGGCGACGCAGTGCCTGCTGCAATTGTTGAAAGACTTCCTGGCCCACCACCGCACTGGCGCTGAGGGTGTCGCCCGGAATGAACTCCATGCCCAGCGCCAGCCCTCCCAGCGTGCCGAGCAGGGCCGGCGCATGCCGCCAGCCGTGCAGGCGGGCTAGCATCTTCGCCTCGTGCCGCACCATCAGCCGCGCGATCGGCGCCAGCAGCGTACGGCGGTAGCGGCCGTAGTCCTTGACCACCGCCAGTTGCCCATCCAGATGCGTGCGATAGACGTTTGGCTCGAGCAGCCGGGTGCCCTGCTTGAGCAGCACGGGCGTGACGATTTGCAGGCTGGAGGTGTCCAGCGGCTGGTAGTGCATGGCAAGTCTCCGGACCTTGGCGGCGCGGAGGAATCACGCGTCTGGCAGGTTCACGATGATCGCGAGGGATCGATCCGGTGAATTTTAGAACTTGCGAGTATTGAAATTACACTTGTTTAAAAAATGAAATGTTCCGGGGATGGAACGGCTCGAAGAATCAACAACTTGCCGCGTCAGCTGCGACCAATTTCGTCCTGGGCCTGCGGAACGCGCTGCTTGCAGCGAGCCTGCATGGAGCGCATGGCGTGCCTTACCCATCGGCAGGAACGTTCACCAGAAGGCTGGTCGGCCGACCAGCGCGCCGAGTCAGCGATCACGGCTCTTCTTGACAGCTGCTGAGACTCGATTCACTGTGCCGGCTGCGGTCAGGGGGCTGCATCACGCGTCACTACCGGCACGTCCACGCGGACGATGCCTGAAGCCGAGTACGCGCACGATCCGGTGATGCTGGGAAAGCCCCCGAATTGGACAGCAACTGCGCCACTTCCGGACGCCGCCAGGTCATGCCTGCGTGCGCATGGATGCGGGGACGATGGAGTACGACTCATTGGGGGATGCGATGAAAAGGACCGCAACATGGCTGTTGGCCTGCACCGCGCTGGGCTGCGTTTCCGACGCGGCTGCGCAGTCGTTGTCGCGCGGCTGGGACAACTATCGGCAACAGCAAAGACAGCAGACTGGTGCCCAGGGCACCACCGCGCCGGCAGCGCCACCGTCCAGTCCGTCGCAAGGCGGCACTGCCGTCGCGCCGACAGCCGTGCAAGACAGTGCAGCCGGCGAGACCGGCGGATTCACCACGGTGACGGCGCAGACGCCCGCAGCGGCGGCAGCGCCCACACCGGTGCCTGCCTATGTCGCGCCTGCGCCGCGCGAAGAAGAGCAGCGCCTCAAGAGCGGCATGTTCTTGGGTGTGCAGGGCGGTGACGCCGAAGTGTTCGAGGGCAACAAGCAGGACATGGTGGGCTTCAACGTCGGTTACCGCTGGCGTGCTGGTCCGGTCACGCTGATCGGCATTGAAGTGGCCACCGGCAAGGTCGACGGTTCGAAGGATGCGGATGGCTTTGTCGTCATTCCGACGGTGGACTTCGGCAGCATCGGTGGAACGGCGCGCTTCAATTTCGGCGACACCCCGGTGTTCGCTCTGGTGCGTATGGGGTATTGGGGCGGCGAGGCAAAAGGCGAGGACTACACCGAGCGTGTCTACGGTGCATATCTGGGTGCGGGCCTCGGTGTGGATATCGGCAAGCATGTCAGTCTGAGCGCGCTCTACACGAACTACCTGTACGCCGACGACTACTACTACGACGACGAAGACATCACCATCAATCGTGCCGAGGTGCTGAGCTTCGGCGCCGAAGTCCGCTTTTGAGTCGGCGATAAAAAGACCAACGGTGTGCACACAGCAAGGCGGATGGCGACATCCCCCTTGTTGCCGTCGGGGCTGTATGAAGCGCTCAGCGATCCGACGCTGCGTACTCTTTCGTCGGGTCTCTGATCGGCACCACGAAGGCACGGATGTGGTGTCATACAAGGCAACGCTGCGGCGCAAGTGATCACGATGAGGAAGGTATGGAGGTCTTTACGCAATTCCTGACCGATGAGCAGGATCCGGTGGCCGTGGGCAAGATCCTGCCCAAGGTGAACGAGTTGCTGACGCGGGACGAGCAGGTCGAGTACATCGCGGTGCAGAAGAAAATGGTGATGAATCTGTCGCCGGCCGCGGTGGTGCTGACCAATCGCAGATTCATCGTGGTGCATCCTACGCTGTTCGG
Organism: Xanthomonas arboricola pv. populi; assembly: GCF_002939945.1. Taxonomy (GTDB): domain Bacteria; phylum Pseudomonadota; class Gammaproteobacteria; order Xanthomonadales; family Xanthomonadaceae; genus Xanthomonas; species Xanthomonas arboricola_A. The sequence goes on from NZ_MDEB01000006.1 coordinate 264,063, forward strand.
GATGACGTTTCGCGACGTCCCCTGGCGCGAGGTGCTCGACGTGCATATGAGCGAGCAGATGCTGGGAGCGACGATCATGTGCCGCACCACGCAGGGCGGTTACCTGTCCATCGACAGCTTGCCCAAGAAGCAGGCACGGCGGGTCTACGCCTATGCCCAGCAGGTGGAGGAATCGGCCTACGAGAAGCGCCAGCAGCTGGAGTTCGACAAGTTGCGCGCATCGGCAGGTGGCGTGGTGGTGCACGCACCCACCGCGCAGGGCGGCATGCCCTCTGCACCGCCGAGCACGGCAACGGCCCCGGACGATCCGATACAGGTGCTGAGCAAGCTCAGGCAACTGCTGGATGCGGGACTGGTCACCCAGGAAGAGTTCGACGCCAAGAAAGCAGAGGTGCTGGCGCGGTTGTAGGACGCGTTACGGGCGCGCCGGCATCTCCCCCCAGCGCAGTTGCGAGCAACAGCAGCTTTCAAGATACCCGCGCTCACTGCCAGACGGGCGCGGCCACTGCCCGGAATCGGCAGGAACCACGCGTACCGTGGTTCCAGGCGCGCCGCCCGCACCTGCTGGCGGCACGCGCTACGGTGCGTCAGCCGTGCTTACTCGCCCAGCGCCTTGGCCACGAATGGCGGTGCGACCAGCACGCCGGTATGCAGGTGCGCGGTGTAGTACAGCGTGTCGAAGCCCTTGGCCTGCGCGGCGTCGTGGCGGAACGCGAAATCGGCGTTGGCCTGCTTGCTGGCCATGGTCACGCTCCACCAGCCGGTGGGGTAGCACGGCTGCGGGAACGGCAGCGTCTTGAACGACTGGAAGCCGGCCTTGCCCATTTCGGTGCGCATTTCCTTGATCAGCGCCAGCAGCGCCAGCGGCGACTCGGACTGCTGCACCAGGATGCCGTCGTCCTTCAATGCCTTGAAGCAGCTCTCGTAGAAGGCCTTGTTGAACAGTCCTTCGGCCGGGCCGACCGGGTCGGTGGAGTCGACGATCACGATGTCCACGCTGCCGGCCGGGCAGTTGGCCATGTAGGCCACGCCGTCGTCGAACAGCAGCTCGGCGCGCGCATCGTGGTTGGAGTCGCACAGCTCGGGGAAATACTTCTCCGACATGCGCGTGACCTGCTCGTCGATGTCGCACTGGGTGGCGCTTTCCACGCCCGGGTGCTTGAGCACCTCGCGCAGGGTGCCGCAGTCGCCGCCGCCGATGATCACCACGCGCTTGGGCGCGGCGTGGGTGAACAGCGCCGGGTGGCTGATCATCTCGTGATAGAAGAAGTTGTCGCGGCTGGTCAGCATCACCGCGCCGTCGATCAGCATCAGCTTGCCCCAGTCGGTGGTCTGGTAGATCTCGATCTTCTGGAACGGGGACTGCACCTCGTCCAGCTTGCCGCTGATGCGGAAGCCGATCGCCGAGCCGGTCGGCTGGAAGTGTTCGATGTACCAGTTGTCGTTGGCGCTCATGCAAAGTCCTAAGGATGGGGGCTGTTCCTTCTCCCACCGGGAGAAGGTGGCGCAAAGCGCCGGATGAGGGTCGGGCGCAGCCGCGTGCAAGCAAGCTGCTGGCGGCCATCCCGAACCCCCGCCAACCCCGCTCCGACCAGGAGCAGGGCGTGAAGTCGGCGCGGATTGTAACGGACCCTGCGCGTGCCAGGCGTTACACTTCACGCCCTTTTTGCCCCAGCCGAGTCAGCGAAATGAGCGATTGGTCCCTCGACCAAGCCCGCAAGACCTATTCGATCCCACATTGGGCCGACGGGTATTTCGACGTGAACGACGCCGGACATGTGGTGGTCACGCCGACCAGCGACGGTCCGTCGGTGTCGTTGCCGGAGGTGGTGGACGCCGCGCGCGCCGCTGGCGCCAAGCTGCCGCTGCTGGTGCGCTTCCCGGACATCCTGGGCCAGCGGCTGGGCAAGCTGCAGGCGGCGTTCGCGCAGGCGCAGTCCGAGTGGGATTACGCCGGCGGCTACACGGCGGTGTACCCGATCAAGGTCAACCAGCATCGCGGCGTGGCCGGCACGCTGGCCAGCCACCACGGCGACGGCTTCGGCCTGGAAGCGGGCAGCAAGCCGGAGCTGATGGCGGTGCTGGCGCTGTCGCGTCCGGGCGGGCTGATCGTCTGCAACGGGTATAAAGACCGCGAATACATCCGCCTGGCGCTGATCGGCCGCAAGCTCGGCCTGCAGACCTTCATCGTCATCGAAAAGCCCTCCGAGCTGAAGCTGGTGCTGGAAGAGGCGCGCGCGCTGGACGTCAAGCCCGGTCTGGGCGTGCGCATGCGGCTGGCCTCGCTTGGCGCGGGCAAGTGGCAGAACAGCGGTGGCGACAAGGCCAAGTTCGGGCTGTCGCCGCGTCAGGTGCTGGACCTGTGGAAGACGCTGCGCGACACCGAGTACGCGGACAGCCTGCAGTTGCTGCATTTCCATATGGGCTCGCAGATCTCCAACGTGCGCGACATCGCCAACGGCATGCGCGAGGCTACGCGCTATTTCGTGGAGCTGTCGCGGCTGGGCGCGAAGATCAGCCATGTGGACGTCGGCGGCGGGCTGGGCATCGATTACGAAGGCACGCGCTCGCGTAGCTACTGCTCGATCAATTACGGCCTGCATTCCTATGCCAGCAACATCGTGCAGCCCCTGGCCAGCGCCTGCGAAGAGCACGGCTTGACCCCGCCGCGCATCGTCACCGAATGCGGCCGCGCGATGACCGCGCACCATGCGGTGCTGATCGCCAACGTGTCCGAAGTGGAGCAGGCGCCGGAAGGCCGCGTGCCGGATGCGCACGACGACGAACCGGCGGCGATCCGCCACCTGCGCGAGATCCATGACGAGCTCGATGTGCGCCCGGCGGTGGAACTGTTCCAGGAGGCGCAGCACTTCCATGCCGAAGGCTTGAGTGCGTACGCATTAGGCCAGATCGACCTGACCCACCGCGCACGTATCGACGACCTGTTCTATGCGATCGCGCACGGTGTGCGTGCACGCCTGAGCTTCGACGAGAAGAGCCATCGCCCGGTGCTGGACGAACTCAACGAGCGGCTGGTCGACAAGTACTTCGTCAACTTCAGCGTGTTCGAGTCGATTCCGGATGTGTGGGCGATCGATCAGGTGTTCCCGATCGTGCCGATCGAGCGCTTGAACGAAGCGCCGCAGCGGCGCGGCATCATCGCCGACATGACCTGCGATTCCGACGGCATGGTCAAGACCTACGTCGAGAACGAAAGCCTGGACAGCTCGATGCCGCTGCACACGTTGAATCCAGGCGAGAGCTATCGCATCGGCTTTTTCCTGGTCGGTGCCTACCAGGAAATCCTGGGCGATATCCATAACCTGTTCGGCGATACCGATGCGGTGGAAGTGGCCGTGGATGGCGACGGCTATCGCATCGCGCAGCAGCGCCGCGGCGACACCACCGATGTGATGCTGGACTACGTGGGCTATCAGCTGGACACGCTGCGTGCGACCTACGCCGAGCGCATCAACGCCGCGCAGCTGTCGCCCGAGCGCGCACAGGAACTGAGCGATGCACTGGAAGCGGGGTTGACCGGTTACACCTATCTGTCCGACGAACCGTTGGGCTGATGCAATGCGCGCTGCGGCCGATGCCGTGGCGCGCCGTTCCGTTTCACATCCGCGCGCAATGCATTGACGAGATCGCCCGCAGCAGCGCTGCGGCCGTAATGCGGCGTGCCTCAGGGGTCGAACCCGGCGCCATTGCCGGACGCCATGGCTTCTGCGCGCCTTGGCCGAGGCCGGTAACGTGTTGTCCTGTTGTCCCAGCGGCGGCGTGCGACAACCAACTCCCTCGCTCAAGCCAGGGCCAATCAATCACCGCCAACACTGCTGCATGCATAACCGACGCCGCGCGGAAATGACGGTTCAATAACCGTCGCATGACCGTGCGGTTGCAGGCGGCATTCAAAAAAAACGCTGTGTTTTGCGCAGCGGTCGTCCCGGCAACGCGCTAATGTCAATACCGCTGCATACGCTGGTCTTGGCGCACGTGGTCCCGGATGTGCCGCGGAATAGACAAAATCCCGGGTAAAAAAGTCTTCGCAGGTTGCTGCAGGATGCACGCCAGTCTGTTCCGGAGCACAGCGCGTGAAAACGCCATCTGCGGACGTATGCACCCAGAACAACTAATTGAAATCACACTTCGGAAATAAATTTTTGCAGGCGACGTGGATTTCGTGATTTTTGCACGGTTTATCGCATTGGCTAGTTGTTAGTGTTTGTTTAACTTGTCGGGAAGCAAGTGCTTTAGAAAAAGTCAGTGCATGTCTTTGTATGGACGATGCACGTCGCTTCGTGGTGCGTTTCCATTGTGCGTTTCCATCGTGTATCGCCGGCATGCGCTGGCGGTCGTCGGTGTCTCTTACCTCACGTTTTCAAGGCCAGGTGCTGATCCGGCGTCCCAGTGACCGCGTTGCGGACATGGCGCACCGGTCGGCTGCGCGCCATACAAGAAGGATGCACGCCATGCACGCTGACGCCTCTCCCGTGTTTCCCCTGACCAAAGCGCAACGCGGCCTCTGGGTCGCAAGCAAGTTGCATACCGACAACACCTTGATGTTGTCCGAAGCCCTGGAAATATTCGGCCCGCTGGATCCACAGGTGCTGATCCGCGCCAGCATGCAGCTGACGCGCGAATTCGACACACTGCGGCTATGCATCGTCGAGCACGACGGCGTACCGCATCAGGTGGTCCTGCCCGAATACACCGCCGCGATTCCGTATTTCAACGTCAGCGAAGATCCTTCCCCGCGTAATGCCGCCGAGCATTGGGTGGACGAAGAAATCCGCAAGCCGGAAGATCTGCAGAACGGGCCGTTATGGCATTGCGCGGTATTCCGCCTTGGCGAAGATCACCACATGTGGGTGCAATGCGTCAGCCATCTGGTGATGGATGGCTATTGCGCCTCGATCATGATGCAGCGCATGGCGGTGCTGTATAACGCCTACGCGGAAAGCAGCGAGCCTGCGCCTGCGCAATACGGCAGCGCGCTGTCGCTGATCGAGCTCGAACAGCAGTATCGCCAGTCCGATCGTTTTCAGCGCGACCGCAGCTACTGGATGCAGCAGCTGGCCGATCTGCCGCCGCCGGCGACCCTGGCGCGTCCGGGCAATTACCTGTCGACCGGATTGTTGCGTGGGACCGGACAGTTCTCGCCGCAACAGGTGATACGTCTGCGTGCGCTCGGCAAGGACTACGGCGCCAGCCTGCCGCAGATGCTGATTTCGCTGATCGCCGCGTATTACTACCGCTGCACCGGCGCCGAGGATCTGGTGCTGGCCATGCCGGTGACCGGCCGCATCAACGCGCGTTACCGGCAGACCGCAGGCCTGGTTGCCAATGTGATTTCGCTACGCCTGAAAATGGATCCGCAGCAGCCGGTGCATGCCCTGTTCGCGCAGGTGTCCTCGGTGGTCAGGCATGCCCTGCGCCACCAGCAGTACCGCTTCGAGGACGTGCGCCGCGATCTTGGCATGTTCGGGGTCGATCAGAAGTTCGCACGCCTGGCAGTGAACATCGAAGCCTTCGATTACGTGCTGCGTTTTGGCCAGGCCTATGCGATGCCGCATAACCTCTCCAACGGCCCGGCCGACGATCTGACCATCTTCTGCTACGAGCGCGGCGACGGAGCCGCGTTGCGCTTCGATCTGGATGCCAATCCGGCGTTGTACGACAGCGACGAGCTGGCCGAACACTGCCGCCGCCTGACCCATCTGGCCGATGCGGTGTTGGCCGATCCGGAATGCGCGCTGGGCCGGATCGATGTGCTCGGCGATGCGGAACGCCGACGCCTGTTGCAGACCTGGAACGCCACCGCCGCAGCGCTGCCGGAACCGGCCACGCTGCTGCACGGCATGCTGCAGCGTGCCGAGCTGATGCCGGCAGCGGTGGTGGTGCAGTACGACAACCGCACCCTGGATTACGCCACGCTGTGCGAACTGGCCTCGCGCATCGCCGCGCAATGGGTGGCCGATGGCGTCCGCCCCGGCGATGTGGTCGCCATCGCGTTGCCGCGCAGCGAGCAATTGCTGGTGGCCCTGCTGGCGGTGATGTGGAGCGGGGCGGCGTATCTGCCGCTGGACCCGGAAAGCCCGGCCGCGCGCAACCGGCAGATGCTCAACGATTCCGGTGCCATCGCGCTGGTCTGCGAGCCGGCGTTGTGCGAGCGCTATCTGCTCGGTGGCATGGTCTGGCTGGATCCGCGCCCGGCCGTATTGCCGACGGCGATCGCGCCGATGGCCACGCCGGACGGCACCGCCTACGTGCTGTACACCTCCGGTTCGACCGGCGCGCCCAAGGGCGTGGAAATCAGCCATCGCAACCTGTTCAATTTCCTGCATGCGATGGAGCATGAACTGGCATTGCGCCCGCGCGACCGCGTGCTGGCGGTCACCACCATCACCTTCGATATCGCCGGGCTGGAGCTGTATCTGCCATTGCTGGTGGGCGCGCGCGTGGTCATCGCACCGGCCGGCATCACCCATGATCCACGCAGCCTGTCGCGGCTGATCGCGCAGGAGCAGGTCAGCGTGGTGCAGGCGACCCCGTCGCTATGGCGCATCCTGCTGGCCAATCAGGATCTGGCGTTGGACCGTCTCCACGCTCTGGTCGGTGGCGAAGCCCTGGTGCCGGAACTGGCGACCCAGTTGCTGAGCCGGGTCGGGCGCCTGACCCAGCTGTACGGGCCGACCGAAACCACGATCTGGTCGACCATCATGTCGTTGCAGCTGACCGACGCTGCTGCCCCGCCGATCGGCAGGCCGCTGCTCAATACGCGCGTCTATGTGCTCGATGCGCAGCGGCAACCGCTGCCGACCGGCGCGATCGGCGAGTTGTACATCGGCGGTGCGGGGGTGGCCAAGGGCTATCGCGGCAAGCGCCAGCTGACCAGCGAGCGGTTTGTACGCGACCCGTTCGCCGACGACGGCAGCAACATGTACCGCACCGGCGACCGCGTGCGTCAGCGCCGCGACGGCATGCTGGAATTCATCGGCCGCACCGACGCGCAACTGAAGATCCGCGGCCATCGCGTGGAGCCGGCCGAAATCGAAAACGCCTTGCTGCTGCATTCGCAGGTGGCGCAGGCGGTGGTGGTCGGTCATAGCGATGGCGACCACGACGCGCTGCAGTTGCTGGCGTATGTGGTGGGCAAGCATGGCGCGACGCCAACGGCCGAGGTCTTACGCGCGCATCTGCAGCAGCGCCTGCCGGCGTCGATGATCCCCGTCTTGTGGGTGCCGTTGCAGGCGCTGCCGCTGACACCCAATGGCAAGCTGGATCGCCGCGCCTTGCCCTCGCCGGGCGCGTTGCCGCAGCGCACGCACGTGGCGCCGCGCGATGCGCTCGAACGCCAGCTGGCAGCAATGCTGCAGGACGTGCTGGGCATCGAAGTGGTGGGTGTGGAAGACAACTTCTTCGAGCTCGGCGGCGACTCGCTGCGCGCGGCGGAAATGGCCGCACGCTTCCCGCAGACGTTCGGTGTCGAACTGCCGCTGGGCACCCTGTTCCATGCGCCAACCATCGCCGGCCTGGCCGAGGTGATCACGCGCAACGCGCAGATCCCGAACGACCCACTCGGCGTGCTGTTGCCGCTGCGTGCGGGCACGCCGGGCACGACCCCGCTGTTCTGCATCCACCCGGTGGTCGGTCTGGGCTGGTCGTATCTCACCTTGCTCGGTCGGCTCGATCCGCACTGGCCGGTGTATGCCTTGCAGTCGCCAGGCTTGAGCGACCCGCAGCATCGCCCGGAAAGCATCGAGGCGATCGCGCGCGATTACCTGGCGCGGCTGCGCACGGTGCAGCCGCAGGGGCCGTATCGATTGATTGGCTGGTCGCTGGGCGGCTTGATCGCCCATGCCATCACTGCCGAACTGCATGCACTGGGCGAAGAAGTCGAATTGCTGGCGATGCTCGACAGCTACCCGCACCTGGAGCAGGCCGCGTCGCTGCCGGAATCGGAAACTGTGCGTGCATCGGTGCATGCGCTGGGTGTGCATCTTGCACACGGCCAGTCGATGCCGACCACGGTGGCCGAACTGGCCAGCCTGCTGTGCGATCACTATGGGTTGAACGACTTGCCCGCGGTGCGCCAGCTGCTCGAACAACGCCCCACGTTGCTGGACGACATGGGCGGCATGACCCAGCACCACCTGCATCTGGCGCGGCGTCATCGTCCCAAACCGCTGGACCAGGATGTGTTGTTCGTCGAAGCCAGCGTGCGCATGACCTCCGGCGGCGACGATACGGTGTGGGTGGATTACCGGCCGCAGGCCTGGCGCCCTTACGTGCGCAATCTGCACCTGCATGCCCTGGACAGCGACCACCACTCGATGCTGTCGTCCACGCATTCGGCCACGCTCAGCGCATTGCTGCATGCGGCCACTGCCAACGTCCCACAACGCGACGGCAGCATCGCCACCGCCAGCGACGGGGTGGCCGAATATGCCTGAGTCCCCTTCCAGCGCGGCACGCCAGCGCCCGGTGGTGATCGCCACCCTGGGCACGCATGGCGATGTGCGCCCGATCATCGCGCTGGGCCGTGGCCTGCAACAGCGCGGTTACCCGGTGCGGGTGCTGACCAGCGCCAACTTCGAATCGCTGATCCGCGCCAATGGGCTGGAGTTCTTCCCGCTCAGCGGCGACCACCAGAAACTGCTGCAGGGCCATCCGGATATCGCCGAGATGCGCGGTGGCTGGCGCGGCATCTGGGGCACCTTGCGCGCGCAATTGCTGGACTGGGCGCGCGACTGGGCCGTGCAGGGCCGCGCGGCCTGTGCCGATGCCGGGCTGATTCTCGGCGTCGGCAGCGCGAGTTTTCTGGCCCATAGCCTGGGCCAGGCATACGACGTGCCGGTGGTGTTTGCGCAATTGCAGCCGCTGACCGCCTCGCGCCATCTGCCACTGATGGTGATGCCCAGCGTGCGTCTGCCGGGGCTGGTGAGCGTGGCGCTGCATCATGTTCTGCGCTTTGCCGGCTGGCAGCTGATGCGTCCTGCCCTCAACGAGATCGTGCGCCCGGCCTTGGGGTTACCGGCCTATCCGTGGAGCGGCCCGGATCGCAGCGCGCTGCGTGTGCTGTACGGCTATAGCGCGCAGCTGTGCCCGCGTCCGCCGGACTGGCCGCAGAGTGCGCAGGTGTGCGGTTTCTGGCAGTTGCCGCAACCGCAGTGGCAACCGCCGGCTGCGTTGCAGGCGTTCCTCCAGGCCGGTCCGCCGCCGCTGTATATCGGCTTCGGCAGCATGATCAGCACCGATGCGGCCCGGCTCACCGCCACGGTCAAGGCGGCGGTGCGTCTGACCGGTCAACGTGCGCTGCTGGCCAGCGGCTGGGGCGGGCTGGCGGCCGGGGAAGACGTATCCGACGATGCCGAGCGCTTCTTCCAGCTGGAGCAGGCACCGCACGATTGGCTGTTCCCGCGGGTGTCGGTGGCGGTGCATCACGGCGGTGCCGGCACCACCGGTGCGGCGCTGGCAGCGGGGATCCCCTCGGTGGTGCTGCCGTTCGGCTACGACCAGCCGTTTTGGGCGCACTGCCTGGCCCAACGCGGCGTCGCCCCGCCGGCGCTCGCACGGGTCGGGTTGCAGCCGCAGGCCTTGGCCGATGCCATCGGCCAAGCCGGCGCGCCGAGCATGCGCGCAGCGGCACGCGCGCTGGGGCAGCGCATCCGCGAGGAAGACGGAATCGGCCGGGCGGTGGATCAGCTGGAAGCGTGGGGATTGCTGGAACCGGCGGTGAAGCTGGCGCAGACGGCGCGCATCGAGCAGCAAGCCGTCGCGTGATGGATGACGCCGTGGGGGAGCCACGGCGTCGACATCGGAGTGGCGGCGGCAATGCGGTCGCGTGCGTGACCGAAGGCCTCTGTGCGGCACGGTTGAGGTGCTGGGCGCATCGCTGCGGCCGATGCATGGTCGACAGGAGAAGGCCTGCACGACTGAGTGACTTGGAGAAACGTCTGCGTTGCCGACACGCGTCGGCGAGCGCGGCCAACGCCGGTGCCCGCATCGGCGGGATGCGGCACAATCGGGCTCCCTCGGCCTTGCATCGCCCGCATGCGCTATCCCGCTCTCGATCTGCTGCGTGGCATCGCCATCGTCTGGGTGATGCTGTTCCATTCCTTCGTGGTCGGTGGTCTGGGGCCGGACTGGGCGTGGTTGTCGCGCTACGGCTGGATGGGCGTGGACCTGTTCTTCGTCTTGAGCGGTTTTCTGATCGGTACGCAGGTGCTGAGGCCGCTGGCGCGCGGGCAAGGCGTGGACTTCAAGGATTTCTATCTGCGTCGCGCGTTTCGCATCCTGCCGGCGTTTTTGCTGGTGCTGGCGATCTACATGGCGTGGCCGGATTTTCGCGAGTCGCCCGGGCTGGCGCCGTGGTGGATGTTCGTCAGCTTCACCCTGAACCTGTTGGTCGACTACGGCCGTGACGCCGCGTTCTCGCACGCCTGGTCGCTGTGCGTGGAAGAACATTTCTATCTGGTGTTTCCGTTGCTGGCGACGCTGTTGCTGCGGCGGCCCTCGGCCACGCGCTTTGTCGCGCTCTGCGTGCTGGTGGTGGTTGCAGGCATCGCGCTGCGTGCCGGCATCTGGTGGCACAACACCGCCCTGGACAGTGCCGGCGCCGGCCTGCAGCGCAACTGGTTCATCGAAGATATCTATTACCCGACCTGGAACCGTCTGGACGGGCTGCTGGACGGTGTCGTCCTGGCGGTGCTGAAGGTCTTCCGCCCCACGCTATGGCAACGGCTGCAGCAGCGCGGCAACGCCGCGCTGTGTGCAGGCGTGGCGATTCTGGCGCTGGCACTGTGGCTGTTCCGCGAGCGCACCGGCCTGCTCGGCAATGCGGTGGGCTGGCCGGTGCTGTCGCTGGGGCTGGCCTTGCTGGTGCTCGCCGGCACTGCCAGCAGCGGTGTGCTTGGCGGTTTGCGTGTGCCGGGCGCGGCATGGCTGGCGGCCATCTCCTACAGCCTGTATCTGACCCACAAGGCCGTGTTCCATCTCACCCAGGGCTGGCTCGGCCCGGCGCTGGAGGGGCGTGGCGTGCTGGCATTTGCGATGTATGGCCTGATGGCAGTGCTGTGCGGTGCGCTGTTGCACTACGCGGTGGAGCGCCCGTTCCTGCAGCTGCGCGACAAGATGCTGCGGCCAGGCGCGCGGACGTTGGTTGCCGCCGATCGCGGCTGACCGGGCATCGCAAAACGCCGCGCAATGCGCGGCGTTGTCGTCCTCTCTCGCGATGCGCCAGTTCCAGCGCCGCACCGAACTTGGATGCGGCGCGATCTGCTCACGCGCCAATCAACACACCATCGGATCGCGGCGCGATAGATGCACTGGCGCTGCAGGCCATCGTCACTGCGCGTCGCGCGCCACCTGGAAACCGGCGAACGACTGCGTGACCGGCATGATTTCCAGCCGATTGATGTTCAGATGCGCCGGCAGGCTGGCGACGTAGAAGATCTGCTCGGCGATGTCCTCGGCGGTCATCGGGGTGGCGCCGCGGTACAGCGTGTCGGAGGCGGCCTGGTTGCCGCCGGTGCGCACCAGGGTGAATTCGGTTTCGGCCATGCCCGGTTCGATCGAGGTCACGCGCACGCCGGTGCCGTGCAGGTCCGCGCGCAGGCCCAGCGAAAACTGCTGCACGAACGCCTTGGTGCCGCCATAGACGTTGCCGCCGGTGTAGGGGTAGGTCGCCGCGACCGAGGCGATGTTGATGATGGCGCCACGGCGTGCGATCAACGCCGGCAGCAGGCGATGGGTGAGGGTGACCAGAGCGGTGACATTGGTGTCGATCATCTGCTGCCACTGCGTCAGGTCGGCCTGCTGCGCGGGCGCGGTGCCCAGCGCCAGCCCGGCGTTGTTGACCAGCACATCGATGTCGGCGAAATCAGCCGGCAATGCGTCGATCGCTGCCGACAAGGCCTGCGTATCGCGCATGTCGAACGCGGCGGTATGCACCTGGCCCGCGGGCAGCTCGGCAGCCAGGGCATCCAGGCGCTCGGCGCGCCGACCGGTGGCGATGATCTTCCAACCGGCGGCGGCAAAACGGCGCACGGCGGCGCTGCCGAATCCGGAGGTGGCACCGGTGATCAGAACAGTCTTGGACATGGGGGATAACTCCTGCGAACGAGGGGGATCAGGCGAGGGGATCAGGGTGCAGTGGCGGGGCCGGGCGCGCTGTCCTGGGCACGGCGCGCGCGCAGCCTGGCCTCACTGAGCGGCTCGCGCGTCATCACGCGGCCGTGTTGCACCTGCAGGAGCAGATACGGTGCTTCTGCGGCGGTGGGTGCAGTGTCGCCGGCGCTCGCAGCGGTTGGCAGAGCGAGCACCAACTCGCCATCGATCCAGTCCGCGGCGACCGGGGCGGTCCGTCCAGGAAACAGCACATCGAGGGGCAATGCCGGCGGTGCGGTGTTGCAGGCGCCGATGACGATGCGATCCAGCAGCACTTGTGCCTTCTCCACGCGCCAATCGGCCCGATAGCCGCGCCAGTTTGCACTGCAACTGCCCAGCGCCTGCCGCGCATGCGTCACGAAACGTTGCCAGATGGCCTGGTTGTCCAGCACCGGCGACAACGGCTCTGCCAGCAGCGCCGCGTCCTGTCCGTCGATCAGGATGCGGTCGGGAATCTGCTCGGTGGCGTGCGCCGCGCCGATCAGTCCCCACCACAACCACAGGGCGGCGGCGCGCTGCAGCACGCGGCTACTGCGCCTTGATCGCAATGGCGGGCAGGCCGCTGCCGGTCAGTTTCTGCTTGGCTTCGGCCAGTTCGCTGGCGCTGCCGTACGGCCCCATGCGCACGCGGTAGACGGTTTTGCCGCTGATGTCGGCAGATTCCACGCGTGCGGCCAGGCCCATCATCGCCAGCTTGGCCTTGGTCGATTCGGCATCGCCGGAGGCGCCGAACGAGCCGGCCTGCAGGATGTAGCGGGTGTTGTCTGTCACTGCAGCTGGGGCTACCGGAGTGGTAGCTGCCGCTGCCGCAGCCGGCTTCGGCGCAGCAGTTGCAGCTGGCGTGGTGAGCGCCGCAGTGCTGGCCGGCGCCGGCGTGGCGGCCGGACGCGCCGGGGCGGTCTCCGCCAATGGCTTCGGCGCGCTGGCAGCTGTTTCGTTCAACGGCACCGGCACGCTGGTGGCCGGTGTGGCTGCCGCCACGCTCGCACCGGGTGCAGGCGCGACCGGCTTGCCTTCCAGGGCCGCACGCGCACGTGCGGCTTCTTCCGCGCGCGCACTGGCTGCCAGTTCGGCATCGGACATCTGCACTTCCTTGCCGGGCAGCAAGGTATAGAAGTCGTACTGGGTTTGCGCATCGCCCGGCTTGGCTTGCGGTTTGGGCGCTTGCGCACTGGGCTTGGGAAGCTCGGCCGGCGTATCCACGTCGGCATCGGCCACCGGCTCGGGCTGCGCGTCGGGGTTCGCCCGTGGGCCCACACGCAGGAAGCCGTCGCCGTCCTTCTTGAACAGGTTGGGCGCGGCCAGAAAGATCACTGCCGCAATCGCAGCGCCCGCCACCAACCACACCCAACCGGGGGTGCCATTGCTGGTGTTGCGTCGCGCCTGACTCTTACCGCGTCGTGCTGCCATCTACCACTTCTCCGAATCACGTCGTTGCGGGCCATGCGGCCCGGCTTACATCTTTTCTGGGGCGCTGACGCCAAGCAGTTCCAGGCCGTTGGCGAGCACCTGTTGCGTGGCGACGGCGAGGGTGAGCTTGGCGTCGCGCTCTGCGGCATCGTCCACCAGCAGTTTGGTGTTGTGATACCACGTGTGGAAGGCGTGCGCCAATTCACGCAGGTATTGCGCGATCTGGTACGGCTCCAGCGTCTGGCCGGCGATTTCCACCACCTCCGCATAGCGCGACAGCTCGACCATGACGTTGAGCGAATGCTCGTCGTCCAGGCGCGCCAGCTCGGCCAATCCATGCGCCTGCTCGTACTTGTAGCCTTTTTCCTGCGCCTGCCGCAGCACGCTGCACACGCGCGCATGCGCGTACTGCACATAGAACACCGGGTTGTCGTTGCTCTGCTGACGGGCCAGGTCGATGTCGAAGGTGAGCTGCGAGTCGGGCTTGCGCGCGATCAGGAACCAGCGCACCGCATCGGCGCTGGTTTCTTCGATCAGGTCGCGCAGGGTGACGTAGCTGCCGGCACGCTTGGACAGTTTCACTTCCTCGCCGCCGCGCATCACCGTGACCATCTGGTGCAGCACGTACTCTGGCCAGCCTTGCGGGATGCCCAGTTCCAGCGCCTGCAGGCCGGCGCGCACGCGCGTCAGCGAGCCGTGGTGGTCCGCCCCCAGCTCGGTGATCGCACGCTCGTAGCCGCGCTGCCACTTGGTCAGGTGGTAGGCCACGTCCGGCACGAAGTAGGTGTAGGTGCCGTCGGACTTGCGCATCACCCGGTCCTTGTCGTCGCCGAAGTCGGTGGACTTCAACCACAACGCGCCGCCTTCCTCGTAGGTATGGCCGGAGGCGATCAGCTTCTGCACGGCCTCTTCGACCTTGCCGTCCTTGTACAGCGAGCTTTCGAGGAAATAGATATCGAAATCGACGCGGAACGCGGCCAGGTCGTGGTTCTGCTCGTTGCGCAGGTAGGCCACGGCGAAGCGGCGGATCGCGTCGAAGTCGGCAGGATCCTTGCCGCCGGTGACCAGATGGCCTTCCAGGTCGACAGTGTCGCCGGCCAGGTAGGCGTTGGCCACATCGGCGATGTAGTCGCCGCGGTAGCCGTTCTCCGGCCAGCCGTCGCTGTCGGGGGTGAGCCCTTGCGCGCGCGCCTGCACCGACAGGGCCAGGTTCTCGATCTGCACGCCGGCATCGTTGTAGTAGAACTCGCGCTTGACGTTCCAGCCGTTGGCATCGAGCACGCGCGCCAGGCTGTCGCCGATCGCCGCGGCGCGGCCGTGGCCGACGTGCAGCGGGCCGGTCGGGTTGGCCGAGACGTATTCCACGCCCACCGAGCGGCCGTTGCCGGCCAGCCCGCGCCCGTAGTCGTGGCCCTGCTTGAGCACATGCGCCACTTCGCGCTGGTAGGCGGTGGGGGCGAGGTGGAAATTGATGAAGCCCGGGCCGGCGATCTCCACCTTGGCCACGTCGTCGCTGGCCGGCAATGCGGCGACCAGCGCCTGGGCCAGCGCGCGCGGGTTGCTGCGCGCAGGCTTGGCCAGCAGCATCGCGGCATTGGTGGCGAAGTCGCCGTGCTCGCGCGTCTTGGGTCGCTCGACCACAAAATCCGGCGGCAGGGTGTCGGCAGGCAGGGTGCCGTTGGCGCGCAAGGCTTCGATGCCTTGGCCGATCAGTGCGCGGAGTTGGGCTTTCACGTGGGATCTGCTTGGAACGAAACCAGCGATTTTACCCGACCGCGCCCCCCGGGGTCGGGCCGATGGTTCAGGTCGCCGCCGCGCGCTCATCCCAGCCAGCCGCGCTCGGCCAGCGACACCGGTCGCCCGTCGCCGATCACGAAGTGGTCCAGCAGGCGGATATCCACCAGCTCCAATGCATCCAGCAGACGCCGGGTGACCGCGCGGTCGGCCTCGGACGGTTCCGGGTTGCCGGACGGATGGTTGTGCCCGACGATCACCGCTGCGGCGTTGTGCAGTAGCGCCCGCCGCACTACTTCGCGCGCATGGATGTCGGCACCGTCGATGGTGCCGGTGAACACTTCCTCGAAGGCGATGGCGTGATGGCGGGTGTCCAGGTACAGCACCGCGAACACCTCGTAGGGGCGCGGACGCAGCCGTTGTGAAAAGTAGCGACCGACGCTGGGCGGGTCGCTTAGCGCATCGCCGCGTTCCAGTGCGCTCAGCAGGTGGCGATGCGCCAGTTCCAGCGCCGCACTGAGCTTGCAGGCCGAGGCCGGACCCAGGCCGGGCAGGCGCGCCAGCGCGGGCGCCGTGAGGTCCAGCAGCACCCGCAGCGGGCCGTGGCGAAGCAGCAGGTCGCGCCCGGTCTGGACGGCGTCCTGGCCGCGCAGGCCGGAGCCGACAAAGATCGCCAGCAGCTCGGCATCGGACAGGGCAGGCGCCCCGCGCGCCAGAAGTTTCTCGCGCGGGCGTTCGTGAGTGGGCCAGTCGTGAATGTGCATATGGCGAGATTGCCGGTGCTCATCGCTCACGCCTATCAGGCCGGACGAGGGCATCGGCTAATCTAGTTGTCCTTGTAACCGTAGGACGACTCCGACGTGATCGGCTCCACTCAGGCCCGCCCCCTGGACGGACAGCGCTTGCTGCTGTGCGTCGGCGGAGGCATTGCCGCTTACAAATCGCTCGAACTGGTCCGTCGCCTGCGCGACGCCGGCGCACTTGTACAGGTCGCCATGACCAGCGGCGCGCAGCAGTTCGTCACCCCGCTCAGCTTCCAGGCCCTGTCCGGGCAGCCCACCCGCACCACGCTGTGGGATAGCGCCGCCGAGCAGGCGATGGGACATATCGAACTGGCGCGCTGGGCCGATCAGGTGGTCGTCGCCCCGGCCACCGCCGACCTGCTGGCGCGGCTGGCGCATGGCCTGGCCGACGATCTGGTCAGCACGCTGTGCCTGGCCACCACCGCGCCGCTGACCGTGGCCCCGGCGATGAACCACCGCATGTGGCTGCACCCGGCCACGCAGGCGAATGTGGCGACCCTGTCCGCACGCGGCGTACGCGTGGTCGGTCCCGATGACGGCCCGCTGGCCGAAGGCGAGTCCGGCCCCGGCCGGCTGGCCGAGCCGGCGGCGATCATTGCCGCCCTCGCCGGCGGTGCCGGCCGCGCTGCGCCGCTCGGCTCCAAAGGCGCTGCCGCCCCGGCATTCGTGCCCAGCAGCGCGCAACTGGACGGCCTGCGCATCGTGATCAGCGCCGGCCCCACCTTCGAGGACCTGGACCCGGTGCGCTACGTCGGCAACCGCAGCAGCGGCAAGATGGGCTATGCCCTGGCCGCCGCCGCCGCAAGCCAGGGCGCCGACGTGGTATTGGTCAGCGGCCCGGTGCACCAGGCCACCCCGGCCGGCGTGCGGCGGATCGACGTGCGCTCGGCTGCGCAGATGCGCGATGCGGTGCTGGGCGCATTCCCGGCCGACATCTACATCGGCGCCGCCGCGGTGGCCGACTACACCCCCAAGCGGGTGGTTGCGCAGAAGATCAAGAAAACCGGCGAGACGCTGACCCTGGAACTGGTGCGCACCCCGGACATCCTGGCCGAGGTCGCCGCGCAGACCGGTGCGCTGAAGCTGGTGGTCGGTTTTGCCGCCGAGACGCACGACGTGGAGCATTACGCGCGTGGCAAGCTGGCCGCCAAGCGGCTGGACCTGATCATCGCCAACCAGGTGGGGATCGAAGGCGGCGGCTTCGAAAGCGACAACAACGCCGCTACCGCCTACTGGCAGGGCGGCGAGCGTGCCTTCCCCAGCAGCAGCAAGACCGAATTGGCCGACCAACTGTTGGCCCTGATCGCGGAGAGATTGCAGGCATGAGCACCCCGACCCAGTCCTTGCAGGTGAAGCTGCTCGACCCGCGCTTCGGCGATCTGTGGCCGCTGCCGGCCTACGCCACCGACGCCAGCGCAGGCATGGACCTGCGCGCCGCGCTGGAAGCGCCGATGACGCTGGAACCCGGCGATGCGGCGCTGATTCCCAGCGGCATCGCGATCCATCTGGCCGACCCGCAGCTGTGCGCGGTGATCCTGCCGCGCTCGGGCCTGGGGCATCGCCACGGCATCGTGCTTGGCAACGGCACCGGGCTGATCGACGCCGATTACCAGGGGCCGTTGCTGATCAGCACCTGGAATCGCGGCCGCGCCGCCTTCACCATCGAGCCGGGCGACCGCATCGCACAGCTGGTGATCCTGCCGATCGTGCGCGTGGGCTTGCAAGTGGTGGATACTTTCGTCGACAGCGCGCGGGGAGCGGGTGGATTCGGCCACACCGGCGTGCGCTGACGGGGGACGTCACATGAGCAAGGCGAACGAGCGCAGGCAGTCGATGTCCAGCGTGCGTACGAGTGGTCCGGTGTTGGGGGGGGTGTTAGTGCTGCTGGCTGCCTGGTTCGGCTGGAGCAGCTACACGCAATGGCGCCAGGATGCGATTGCGCAGGACCTGGAACAGGCGCGCGACCGCGCCGTGCATGACGTCAGCCAGGCCATGGCGCAGCAGGCCAGCCAGCTCGACGCCGTGCTCAAGCAGCCGCAGGTCATCGCCGCGTTGGCCAATGGCGACGCGCTGGCGGCGGCCTCGAGCATCCGCGAGCGCTTCAAGGGCGCCGAGGACGTGCAGGTCCTGCCTGGCGACCTGACCGCCGCCTACGACAATCCCAAGGACTTCGGTTACGCGCGGATGAGCCTGCTCGAGTCGGCATTAGTGGCCGAGCGTGCCCAGGTGCACGTGGTGCGCGACGCCAAGCAGGTCCGTCTGGGTGTGGCGGCAGCGGTGCGACTGGGCGCGCAGCCGGCGGTGGCGTACGCGCGCCTGCCGTTGTTGCGTCTGACCGGCCCGCTGGATGCGATCGCAGCGCCCGGCAGCGCCTATCTGGCCTTGCGTCAGGGCAGCTACAACGTCGCCCAGCAGGGCGATGTGGCGCTGGCCGATGCCGCCGAGACCCTGGCCAGGCCATTGGGTAACAGCGGCCTGCGCGTGGCCGCTGCGGTGCCGCAACGCGATGACGGCCCGCTGGGTCTGGGCACCGTCGGCTGCGCGATCGTGGCCGCGCTGCTGCTCGTCATCGCCGTGCTGCTGGTGCTGGCCAGCCGTGGCCGCGTCGCCCTGCCGCGTCGCCGTGTGGCCGGCGAGCCGAGCGCCGACGAACCCACCTTCAGCCAGAGCCTGCAGCACGACGCCAGCCTCGCCAGCCAAGCGCGCGCGCTGGACGCAGATGCGCCGTCCGCGCCGCCGGCGCTGGTGCCGGCCGTGCAGGTCGCCACCGAGATGTTCCGCGCCTACGACATCCGTGGCGTGGTCGGCAAGGACCTCAATCCCGGCGTCGCCGCGTTGATCGGCCAGGCCATCGGCAGCGTGATGCAGGCGCAGGGCCTGCGCGAGGTGGTGGTCGGCCGCGATGGGCGGCTGTCGGGCCCGGAGCTGGCCAACGGCCTGATCGACGGCCTGCGCCGCGCCGGCTGCCAGGTGATCGACATCGGCCTGGCGCCCACCCCGGTGGTGTACTTCGGCGCCTACGAACTGCGCGCCGGCAGTTGCGTGGCGGTCACCGGCAGCCACAATCCGCCCGACTACAACGGTTTCAAGATCGTGATCGGTGGCGAAACCCTGTCCGGGGCGGCGATCGTCGAACTGCACCAGCGCATCAACGAAGGCCGCCTGCACATCGCGGCAACGCCTGGCGATGTGGAACAGCGCGACATCAGCGACGCCTACATCCAGCGCATCGCCGACGACGTGCAGCTGGACCGCCCGATCAAGGTCGTGGTGGATGCGGGCAACGGCGTGGCCGGCGATATCGCGCCGCGCCTGCTGGAAGCCATCGGCGCTGAGGTCATCCCGCTGTACTGCGAGATCGACGGCACCTTCCCCAACCATCACCCCGACCCGAGCGAGCCGCACAACCTCGACGATCTGGTGAAGATGGTGCAGCGCTTCGATGCCGATATCGGTGTGGCCTTCGATGGCGATGCCGATCGTCTGGGCGTGGTCACCAAGCAAGGCGCCATGGTGTTCCCGGACCGTCTGCTGATGCTGTTCGCCGCCGATGTGCTGCAGCGCAATCCCGGCGCGTTGGTGATCTACGACGTCAAGTGCACCGGCAAGCTGTCCGACTACGTGCTGCGCAATGGCGGCAGCCCGTTGATGTGGAAGACCGGGCACTCGCTGATCAAGGCCAAGATGCGCGAGACCGACGCCGAACTGGCCGGCGAGATGAGCGGGCACTTCTTCTTCAAGGAGCGCTGGTACGGCTTCGACGACGGCATCTATGCGGCCGCACGCCTGCTGGAAATCCTGGCCCAGCGCGAGCAAACCCCGTCCGAGGTGTTGGATGCCTTGCCCGAAAGTGTGTCCACCCCGGAAATCAAGGTGCCGGTGGACGGCGATGCGCACGCACTGGTCGCGCGCTTTGTCGAACGTGCGCAGGCCGGCGAGGAATCGCCGTTCGAATCGGCGCGGCTGTCGACGATCGACGGACTGCGTGCGGACTTCGCCGACGGCTGGGGTCTGGTGCGCGCCTCCAACACTACCCCGGTCCTGGTGCTGCGCTTCGAGGCCGACACCGAAGCCGCATTGCAGCGGATCCGCGGGGTGTTCCGCAACCAGTTGCAGGCCCTGCTGCCGGAGCATCCGCTGGAATTTTGAGCGGCCGGTAAATGCGGGGACGCCTGCCCTGCCAGCATGACGGCAGGGCAGGTCGTGACACCGCGGTTGCCGATCACACCGTGCTCGGCGCTGGCAGATGCAGGCGATTGCCGTAGTACGCAGCCGCTGTGACACGCATAGGCGACCGACGACAGACCTTGGTCGAACAGACCTCGCCCGAACAGATATCCGTCAAAGCCGACAGGCAAAGACGCGCATCTGTACGTCTTGCTCTAGCCGGACGATCGCATGCGATCACGGTCACCTGCCTCCCAGACTTGCCTGTCGTGCGCGATCATCTGGCGCTGGAATCACGGCGCCGTCTCCGGCGTTGTCGTGCAACAGCCAGATCGCGTCCCAGTACGGATATCCCCCGATCTGCGCGGCCAGCCCTGCGCGTAACGGCAACGCCACCAGCGCGCGCGCGAACTGTCGATGGTCGTCATGCGGCGCAAGCGCCGACGCCTGCATCTGCGGCTGCCACACCGTCCCGCCCCGGCCACGTGCGCGATTGACCGCCCCGGCGGCGACCTGCCGCGCAACGGCAGCCATGTGCAGCAGTGCAGCCTTGCCCGGTGCCTGCAGCAGCGCACACCAGCAGTCGGGCAGCAGCACCCAGCACAGCAACTGCGCACCCTGCCAATGACCGGCCGCCGCCAGACTAGCCGCCGCCGCCCGCGCGCAACGCCAGTCGGCAAACAACGGCACCTGCTGATGCGTGTGCAGCCGCAAATGCCAGTGCGCCGCAATCGGCGCCGACCCGGACAAAGGACGATGGAGGAGCGCGCTGGACATAAGCACAGCATGCCGATGAGCAAACAGTCGCAGCAGCGGCGACGCACCCCATTTCAGGTCGGTAACCATCGCATCGCGACGTACGGAAAAACGCGTTGCCCCCCAGCCATCGGGCGCCTGGCGTTATCCACCGCAAAGCAAGAGCCGATGCAGCGTGCTCCATCGGCTCAGTTACGCTGCCGGCATCACCTCAAAGCCTGGAGACTTGGATCACCAATCACCAATCACCAATCACCGTTAACCGCACCCGCGAACTCCGATTCCCCAATCCCAAATCCCGATTCCCCGCTCAATGCATCGCCCGATCCCGCTTCCACCCGCGATGCTTCACATCCAGATACAGGCTGTAGAACGCGGTGAACGCCGGGAACAGGTTCTGCAGCACGCCCACCGAATCCTGCTTGGCCGAGAACACGAAATAGCTCAGCGTCATCAGGCTGCCGACCACGCTCATGTACCAGAACATGCGCGGGATCACCGGCTTGCCGGCGCGCTTGGAAGCGACAAACTGCACCAGCCAGCGGCCGCCGAACATCAGTGCGCCCACATAGCCGATCAGCTTCCAGCCGGTGACATGCAGCCCGGTCCAGTACAGCCAGGTCAACGGTTGGTCCAGCCAATGCAGTTCCATCAGCGCTCCTGCACCACGGTACGCCTGCTGCGGGTGATCAACCAGGCCACGCCGCGCAGGTCGCGGATGCCGACCAGCGCGCGATTGAGGTTGTTGTACTTGGACACGCCGGCGGTGCGATGGCGGTGGTGCACCGGCACGCTCACCGTGCGCCAGCCGGCGCGCTGCATCAACGCCGGCAGATAGCGGTGCATATGATCGAAGTAGGGCAGGTCCAGAAACGCCTCGCGTTCGAACAGCTTGATGCCGCAGCCGGTATCGGGGGTGTTGTCGTGCAGCATGCGCGAGCGGATCGCATTGGCCCACTTGCTGGCCCAGCGCTTGGACCCCGAATCCTGACGGTTGACCCGCCAGCCGGCGAACAGCTTCACCTGCGCATCGGCACTGGCGCGCGCGGTCAACAGTTTGGGAATATCGGCAGGATCGTTCTGGCCGTCGCCATCGAGCGTGGCGATCCAGCCCGCACGCGCGGCCTTTACGCCGTTGCGCACCGCCGTGCTCTGGCCGCTCTGGGTCACGTGATGCAGTACACGCAGTTCCGGCGTGGTGGTCTTCAGGCTTTGCAGCACCGCCAGGGTGTCGTCGCGCGAGTGGTCGTCGACATAGACGATCTCGAACGCCACCAGCCCGCGCAAGGCGGCGACGATTTCGCCGACCAGCGCGGCGACGTTATCGCGCTCGTTGAACACCGGGACGACAACGGAAAGCTGAGGTTGGCTCATGGATTCGTGGTGGCCAGATGAAGGCTGAGCGAAAAAGATCGCGCATTGTGCCCTGACTGTCTGAGTCAGGCATGAAGCGAACGCGCGCCCTAGGCACGATCGCCGAAATAACGGCGGCACCAGTCCACCACCTGCGGCAGGCCGCGCTCGACCGGGGTGGCCGGCTCGAAGCCGAAGGCGGCCTGCGCGCGCTGCGTGTCGGCCATGGTACGGATCATGTCGCCCGGCTGCATCGGCCGGTAGACCTTCTCGGCCGGGCGCCCGGCGGCCTGGGCGATCACGTCGATGAAGTACTCCAGTTCCACCGGGGTGTGGTTGCCCAGGTTGAACACCCGGTGCGGCACCGGCTCGTTGCCGGGCGTGTCCAGCGCGCCCAGCACGCCGGCCACGATGTCGTCGACGAAGGTGAAATCGCGCTGCATCCTGCCGTGGTTGAACACCTCGATCGGCCGCCCCGCCAGCACCGCGCGGCTGAAGATCAGCGGCGCCATGTCCGGCCGGCCCCAGGGCCCGTACACGGTGAAGAACCGCAGCCCGGTCGCGCGCAGGCCGTACAGCTGCGCATAGGTATAGCCCATCAGCTCGTTGGCGGCCTTGGTCGCCGCATACAGCGAGCGCGGCTGGTCCACGCGCTGGTCTTCGGAAAACGGCGGGGTGGCCGAATCGCCGTAGACCGAACTGCTCGACGCATACACCAGGTGCTGCACGCCGCGGTGCCGGCACAGCTCGAGCATGTTGACGAAGCCGACCAGGTTGCTGTCGACGTAGGCGGACGGATTTTCCAGCGAGTAACGCACCCCGGCCTGCGCGGCCAGATGCACCACGCGCGTGGGCCGGATCTCATCGAACAGCGTGGCCAGGCCATCGCGGTCGGTCAGGTCCAGCGTGCGGATGTCGATGCCCGGGCACAACGCCGCCACCCGGTCGCGCTTGAGCTGCGGGTCGTAGTAGCTGTTGTAGTTGTCCAGGCCCACCACCGACTCACCGCGCGCAGCCAGCGCGCGGCAGGTGTAGGCCCCGATGAAACCGGCGGCGCCGGTGACGAGAATGGTCATTGCAATGGTCCTGGAGATGTCGAAAGCAGGCGAGCGGGCAAGCGGGGCTCAGAACAGCCCGAAGCGCTTCTTGGCGACGTTGACGCGATCAAGCGCAATGATGTCCCCAATCCCCTTGGCATCGAAGCGATTCAGCAACGCGTCGCTGCCGTCCTTCAGTTTCAGCGCCATCTCCTCCGGGTACAGCGGCACCACCGTCATGAACACGATGGTCTTGTCGGCATCGATGACCAGGCGCGCAAATCCCTCAGGCGTGCTCACCGGCGGCAGCACGATGGCGCCATCGAAGCGCACGCCGGGTGCGTAGGGTTCGGCCGGATGGCCATTGGGAATGGTGTGGCCGAAGCCCAGCCAGGTCTCGAACTTGTGCGGCAGCCGGGCCAGGGTCTTGAGCAGGCGGATCGGCCAGTAGTGGCGCGGGTCTTCGAAGTCGCGCTGGTCCATCGGCCAATCGGCGGGCAGGCTCAGCATCAGCTCCATGTACTGCGGCGCTTCCACCCCTTCGGGCAGGGTCATCGGCAGGTCGCTCATGCCCGAGGTCACCAGCCGCAGGTAGGGGACGTCCTCGGTGGCGGGCACCACATGCACGTCCAGATGTACGGCGTCGGAGACGATTTCGTGCAGAACGCCCGAGATCGGTCCCAGATGCTGCTCGATGTGTGCGCTGATCCGCTCGATGCAGTCGCCGCCGTGTGCCGGCGCGAACTCCCTTTCCTGCGCGTGCAGCATCATCGTGCTGCCGCCCGGGCTGATCTGGTCGTCTTCAGTGCTCATGGGTTGCTCCTGTTGATGGCAGCGCCTGATCGCGTGCGCGCACTCACCCCAGCCTGAGCGGTGCTTCGCTGGCCAGCGTTGCCTTGCGTTCGGCGCTGAACGCCCACCACGGCTGCGGCGCCTCTCCTTGCATGAAGCGCGTGATCGACAGGAATACGTCGATCACGCACGGGTCGTGCAGCACACCGGTCCGCAGGCACAGCTGCGCATACATGTCGTAGGCATCGCGACCGCGCAATTGCGCGGCAACGCGGATGCCGATCCGCTGCAGATCCTTTTCGCAGGCCGGCCCCACGTTCGGCAGGTCGGTCAGATGCAGCAGGTGCTTGCGATCGACCTTGGCGGGATTCATTGCCGGGGATGCTCCTGGTGCGTGCGCAGAGAACTCAGCTGCGCTGCACGCGCAGGCGTTCGAGCACGCCGTCCAGCGTGTCCAGGTCGGTGTAGTGGATCACCAGCTTGCCCTTGCCGCCGCGGCCGTGGTTGAACACCACCTTGGTGCCCAGCGATTCGGACAGTTCGGTTTCCAGCGAGGCGATATCGGCCTGCGGCGCGGCGGTGGCCGGCTTGCCCTTGCGCAGCGCGCCGGGCACCTTGCCGGCGGCGAACTGCTGCGCACGGTGTTCGACCTCGCGCACCGACCAACCCTGGTCGGCCGCTTCCTGCGCCAGCTTGCTGGCCAGCTCCGGCGCCAGGGTGAGCAGCGCACGCGCATGGCCCATTTCCAGACGGCGGGTTTCCAGCAGCACGCGGATGGCCACCGGCAATTCCAGCAGCCGCAGCAGGTTGGACACCGACGCACGCGAACGACCCACCGCACCGGCGGCCTCGGCGTGGGTCAGCGAAAATTCGTCGATCAAGCGCTGCAGCGCCTGCGCTTCTTCCAGCGGGTTGAGGTCTTCGCGCTGGATGTTCTCGATCAGCGCCATCGCGATGACGGTGCGGTCGTCCAGTTCGCGCACCACCACCGGGACGTCGGTCAGCCCGGCCAGCTGCGAGGCGCGCCAGCGACGTTCGCCGGCCACGATCTCGTATTGCCCCGGCGCCAGCTCGCGCGCCACGATCGGCTGGATCACCCCCTGCGCCTTGATCGACTCCGCCAGCTCGGCCAGCTTGACCTCGTCCATCTCCTTGCGCGGCTGGTACTTGCCCGGCTGCAACTGGGTGACCGGCAACTGGCGCAAGCTGTCGCCCGGTTGCAACGCTTCCTCGCTGGCTGCGCTCGGCGCCGCTGCGGTCGGTCCCAACAGCGCTTCCAGGCCACGGCCCAGACCGCGCTTCTTTGCGGGGATCGGCTTGTTCATCAGACGGTCTCCACGGGCCGGTAGGCCTTGTTGCGGTCGTTCTGGCGGCGCAGGATTTCGCCGGCCAGCCCAAGGTAGGCCACGCCACCGCGCGAGGTGCGGTCGTAACCGACGATGCTCTGACCATGGCTGGGCGCCTCGGCCAGGCGCACGTTGCGCGGCACGATGGTGCGGAACACCTTGTCGCCGAAATGCTCGGTCAGCTCGGCCGACACCGCATTGGCCAGGTTGTTGCGGATGTCGAACATCGTGCGCAGCACGCCTTCGATTTCCAGTGCCGGATTGAGGTTGGCGCGCAACGCCTCGATGGTTTCCAGCAGCGCGGTCAGTCCTTCCAGCGCGTAGTACTCGCACTGCATCGGCACGATGATCGAATCGGCCGCGGTCAAGGCATTGAGCGTCAGCAGCGACAACGCCGGCGGGCAGTCGATCAGGATGAAGTCGTACTCGTCGCGGATCGGTGCCAGTGCGCGCTTGAGCCGTTGTTCGCGCTCGCCCTGATCCATCAGCTGGATCTCGGCAGCGGTCAGGTCGATGTTGCCCGGCAGCAGGTCGAAGCCTTCCGGCGCGGTGACCCGGATCTCGGCGGCGGTGTTTTCGCCCAGCAACAGGTCGCAGGTCGAGGCGGCCACATCGCGCTTGTCGATGCCGCTGCCCATGGTGGCGTTGCCCTGCGAGTCCAGATCCACCAGCAACACACGCTTGGGCGCGCGCGCCAGGCCGGCCGCCAGATTGACCGCGGTCGTGGTCTTGCCGACGCCGCCTTTCTGGTTGGCAATGGCGATGATCCGGGCCATGCGGGAGAGCCTCGTGGGCAGGGAGTAAGACCGGCCATTATGCGGGCAGGGCGTCGGATCGGGAAATGCCGCCCGCCGCGGGGCGCTGCACGGGCGGCAATGACGGCTGCACCGGTCAGCCGGTGGGCGCAGCGCCGGCGGGCGGTTCCTTCATCGCCCGGTAGCGCTGCAGGATGTCGGCGATCTCGCCGTCCAGCGCCACCCGTTGCTGCTCGAAGCTGGTCTGCAGACGCAATTGCGCCATCAGTTCGCGATGGCGTTGCTGGATGTCGGCGGCCAGCTTGTCGGCCACCGCCTGGCCGGCCAGTTCACGGTCGCCGGCGCTGCGCAGCATGCTGGCCAGCCCTTCGCGCAGGCTGGTCACATTGAAGCGCGCGGTGTGGATGTTGTTGTCGACGATGGCGATGCGCTCGTTGAACACCCGGCGCAGGTCGTCCTCGCTCTGGTAGGACATCAACATCGCCTGATCGGTGCGCTGGCGCATCTGCTCGGCGGCCAGATCTGCCTGGCGTTGCTGCTCGCTGGCCGCAGCGGCGGCCCGCTCGTCGCCGCTCATGGCGCGCTGCACCTCGGCGCTGCGCAGGCCGCTCCTGGCGTTGAATTCGTCGCGCGCCTGGTTGACTGCTTCAGGCGGCAGCGTATCGCTGCACACCCGGGCACCGTTCTGGTTCCAGCAATACAGCTTCTTCTCGGCCGGCTTGTCCTGCGCCATGGCAGGCACGACGACAGCGGCCGCCGCAACGGCGACGAGTAACGCCAAACGGGTGTGTCTCGGCATCATCGCAGCCCCCTGTCGCCTGCCGTCAGCCTGTGGTGTCGGTGCCGTAACGGCCACGATAGGCCAGCAGCGGTTCCCGGAAGCCCACAAGGTCGGCGTTTCCCGCCGCAAAAGCAAGCAGGTCGCCCAGGTTGGCCACCGCGATCACCGGGATGCCGGCCTCGGCCGCCACCGCCTGCGCGGCCGAGCGGCGATCCTGCTCGGAGGCGATCTCCTGCCGGTCCAGCGCCACGACGATCCCGGACGGAATGCCGCCGGCGCCACGGATGATGCCCAGCGCCTCGCGGATCGCGGTACCGGCGGTGATCACGTCGTCGACGATCAACACCTTGCGCCCCTGAAGCGGCGCACCGATCAGGCTGCCGCCCTCGCCATGGTCCTTGGCTTCCTTGCGGTTGAACGCCAGCGGCAGATCGCGCCCGCGCCCGGCATAGGCGCAGGCCAGCGCGGTCGCCAGCGGAATGCCCTTGTAGGCTGGCCCGAACAGCAGATCGAACTCCACCCCGTCCGTATCGATCGCATCGGCATAGCACTGCGCCAGCTGCGCGGTCTTGGCGCCCGAATCGAAGCGCCCGGCATTGAAGAAATACGGACTGAGCCGCCCGGACTTGAGCGTGAACTCGCCAAAGCGCAGGGCATCGGCGCCCAGGGCCAGCTGCAGGAAACGGGTGCGGTGGTCGGTCATTGGACGGGAATGGGGAATAGGGAATCGGGAATGGTAAACGCATCGCGCCTCGGCAGCCTTCCGCATGCGCCTGGGGTAGGCTTTACGATTCCCCATTCCCAATTCCCCATTTCCCGGCCCTTATGCGCATCATCAGTTTCAACGCCAACGGCCTGCGCTCGGCCGCCAGCAAGGGTTTCTTCGAGTGGTTCGCCGAGCAGGACGCCGACGTGCTGTGCGTGCAGGAGACCAAGGCCCAGGAGCATCAGCTGGCCGGTCCCACGTTCCTGCCCGCCGGCTACAAGGCCTGGTTCCGCGACGCCAGCACCAAGAAGGGCTACAGCGGCGTGGCCATCTACAGCAGGCACGCGCCCGATGAAGTGCGCACCGCGCTGGGCTGGCCCGAGTTCGACGAAGAAGGCCGCTATGTCGAAGCGCGCTTCGGCAACCTCAGCGTGGTGTCCTTTTATATCCCTTCCGGCTCTTCGGGCGAGTTGCGTCAGGGCTACAAGTTCCAGGTGATGGAATGGCTGCGGCCGATCCTGGAGCAGTGGCTGGCCAGCGGCCGGCAGTACGTGCTGTGCGGCGACTGGAACATCGTGCGCTCGGCGCTGGACATCAAGAACTGGAAGTCCAACCAGAAGAATTCCGGCTGCCTGCCGCCCGAGCGCGACTGGCTCAACGGCCTGTGCGCCGATGCGCTGGAAGACGCCAGCGCCGCCAGCGGCCGCGGCTGGGTCGATACCTACCGCGTGCTGCATCCCCAGGGCCAGGACTACACCTGGTGGAGCAACCGCGGCGCGGCGCGCACCAACAACGTCGGTTGGCGCATCGACTACCAACTGGTCACCCCCGGCCTGCGCGACAAGGTGAAGGCCTGCTCCATCTACCGCGAGCAGCGCTTCTCCGACCACGCGCCGTACATCGTGGATTACGCGGAGTGAGTCAGGACCCGGCAGTGCCTTATGACAGGCAGCGTGCGCGTCTTGCCGGCACCGCGCTGGACCTGGCTGGCGACATCGCCGGCCGGCATCGTGGCTGGCAGGGCAGGGTGATGGCTAGTCGCCCTCGCTCGCCTTCGAGCGGCCTGACGCCGCCGATGACGACATCGGGCATCGGCGCGCTATCGCGCCACGCCGGTACCGCAGATGCCGGGTCTGCGGACACGATCCGGGACACGCCGTGTGCCTGTGGCAGCTCGCTTCCTGCGACGACAAGACGTATTCGTTCGGCCGCGCCGGTCGCCTTCCGCTTGCAGCGGCCACGCGCATGACCAAGCCGACTCCTCCCTACAAGGGCTGGCGCGGCATCCGGCACGCCTTCGCCACGCCATCGGCCGCGACCATGGCGCTGCTCGGTTTCGGCAGTGGGCTGCCGTTCCTGCTGATCGCCTCGCAGACCCTGTCGACCCGGTTGCGCGATGTTGGCCTGGATCTGGGCAGCATCGGCCTGATCAGCCTGGCCAGCTTCTTCTATCTGCTCAAATTTCTGTGGGCACCACTGATCGATCGCTATGCCTTCCCGCTCACCGCATTTCTGGGGCGCCGGCGTTCCTGGCTGCTGGTGGCGCAGATCGGCGTCACCATCGGCTTGTTCGCGCTGGCGTATTCGCGCCCGGACCTCAGCGTGACCGGCTTGATTGGCTGGGTCTTGTTTGCCTCGTTCTGGGGTGCCACCCAGGACTCGGTCGTGGATGCTTACCGCATCGAAATCGCCCCGGATGCGGCGCAGGCCGCGCTGGCAGCGACTTACACGCTGGGCTATCGCATCGGCCTGATCCTGGGCGGGGCGGGTGCGCTGTACATGGCCGAGTACCTGGGCTGGACCTGGGCCTACGTGGGCATGGCGGCACTGATGCTGCTGCCGATCACCACCACCTTGGTGTGCCGCGAGCCCGACCGCCCCGAGGCCACGGTGGTGCGTCGCGTCGACTTCGCGGGTGCATTTTGGCAGCCGATTTCCAGTTTCTTTTCCAGCAATGGCCTGGCGCTGGGCATCGTGCTGCTGCTGTTCGTGGGCTTGTACAAGTTCCCCGATCAGGTCATCGGCGTGATGGCAGGGCCGTTCTATCTGGACTCGGGCTTTACCAAGGCCGATATCGCCACAGTCTCCAAATTGTTCGGTGTCTGGATGGGGATCGTGGGCGCGTTTGCCGGCGGCGCGGCAGTGGCGGCGTTCGGCTTCCGGCGCATGCTGCTGGTCGCCGCCCTGGGCGTGGCGCTGTCCAATCTCGCCTTCCTGCTGATGGCGCATAACCCCGGTAAACTGTGGGCGTTCTATGCCGCGCTCAGCGCCGACAACCTGTTTCAAGGCTTCGCTGCCACGGTGCTGGTGGCCTTCATGTCCTCGCTGACCGACCGCAACTTCACCGCAACCCAGTATGCGTTGCTGGTCTCGCTGGCGAATCTGCCCGGCAAGTTCGCCGGCGGGATTTCGGGCTTTGTGGTCGAGGCGACGTCTTACAGCACCTTCTTCATCTTCAGCGCCCTCACCGTGATTCCCACCCTGGCATTGCTGGCCTGGCTGTGGCCACGCCTGTTGGCGCATGACCGGCGGCCGGATTGAAACGTCCGCCAAGGTTGCCGATGATGCGGGCGGGGCAGTGCAGTGCACGAGGAAAGGCATGACCGATCTGGTGTTGCGGGACATCGCTCCATTGCTGGTGGACAGGATTCGTCGCATCTCCGTCGCACGCGGCTGGACCCAGCACCAGACCGTGATGCATCTGCTCGAACA
This sequence comes from Xanthomonas arboricola pv. populi, assembly GCF_002939945.1. GTDB lineage: Bacteria > Pseudomonadota > Gammaproteobacteria > Xanthomonadales > Xanthomonadaceae > Xanthomonas > Xanthomonas arboricola_A. The sequence continues at coordinate 294,586 of NZ_MDEB01000006.1, forward strand.
GGGCCTGTTCGCAAGCGAATACGAAGTCACCGGTGGCCTGCAACACGCGGAAGCCGATGCCCTGGCCGAAGCGATTGCCGCGCTCAAGGCGCTGCCGGCGGGGAATAATCCGTAGCGCTGCAAACCGTCAGCCAGCGCTGCCAGACGTGCGAATCCACTCGGCGCGAGGATGTTGTGCGAATGCGGATGGTTCGGTCACAAGCCCTTGCATGCTGCCGAGAAGGGCCCGGACTCCTGTGCATTCGCCGGCTTCAACCGCGCACGTCACCGCCACTCCTGGTCAATTGAGCGCTGGTCGCGTCGCAGAATGCGAGGCAGGGCATCATCAGGAAGCCACGTTATTGGCATCAAGCTCAAGCCGATCCGGGCCACTTACGCCGGATAGATCGCCCCCAGCAACCGCGGCCCGGCTGCCCCGGTCACCGACGGCAGATTGGCCGCCTGGCCTGCGAGCAGCTCCGCGGCCAACCATGCGAACCCCATTGCCTCCAGATAGTCCGGATCCAGCCCATGCCGCGCGCTGGATTCCACCACCGCGCCCGGCAGTCGCGCCGCCAGTCGTGTCATCAACACCGGATTACGCACCCCGCCACCGCACACCAGCACCCGGCGGGTCTCGGGCTGTAGCCGCAGCAACGCGTCGGCGACACTGGCCGCGGTCAGTTCGAGCAGGGTCGCCTGCACATCGGCCGCGGACAGCGCCACGTTTCCCACTGACCGCATCGCCTGCATCGCCCAGTCCAGATGGAACTGCTCGCGTCCGGTGCTCTTGGGCGGCGCCAGCGCAAACCACGGGTCGGCCAACAACGCCTGCAGCAGTGCCGTATCGACGCGCCCGCTGGCGGCAAACGCACCATCGGCATCGAACGACGTGCCGCGATGTTGCTGGCACCAGCTGTCCAGCAATGCGTTGGCCGGGCCGGTATCGAAGCCCAGCACCGCCCCATCGCGCGGGATCAGCGTCAGGTTGCCGATGCCACCCAGATTGAGCACCGCACGATCTTCATCGCCCGCGCCCAGCATGGCCAGGTGGAAGGCCGGCATCAGCGGCGCGCCTTGACCGCCGGCAGCCACATCGCGACGGCGGAAATCGGCCACCGTGGTGATGCCGGTGTGCTCGGCAATCCGGCTGGCATCGCCGATCTGCCAGGTGAAGGCCGGATCGGCCTGGGGTCGATGCCGAATGGTCTGCCCATGCGAGCCGATCGCGCGAACGCGCCCACGCGCGATGCCGCTGTCGCGGATCAGTTGATTGGCCGCGGCCGCAAACGCCAGCCCTACCTGCGCATCCAGGTGTCCAAGCGCATCGATGGCGATCATGTCGGCGCCCTGGCCCAGCATCACCAGCGTCTCGCGCAGCTGCGGCTCCCAGGCCACCGTCGTGCCGGCAACCAGTTCGCAGCGTCGCTGCCCGTCGTCGGTAAAGCGCACCAGCGCAGCATCGATGCCGTCGGCGCTGGTGCCCGACATCAGGCCCAGATAGAACGGGGATTCCAGGTGTTCCGGAGCAGACATGCCAGAGCCAGTTGCACAGTGGTCGTGCAGCTTGTGCAGCCGGCGCAGGAGAGTCAACCGGCCTTGCGCGCAGCGCGGTGGAACGATGGGCGATGCGCTCGCCAGGCAAGCGCTCCACCCGTGGCGCCGACTGTCGCGTCGGCACCACGGGGTCCACTAGTCGCTGGCAGCAACCCGGCGCCGTCTGTGGCGTCGCGTGAGCTAAAACCCCACGCGAACGGGTGCGCAGTCGTCCGGTCTGCAGTTGCCAGTCGGCGGCTGAGAAGTCAGCCGCGCCGACTCAACCGCGCGGCTTGCCCCTGGCAGGCTTGCCGGCGTCGGCGTAGATCACCTTCTCCATGCCTTCGATACGCGCCAGCGCCGGCGCCGTCTGCGCGCGGAAGGCGGCCAGCTCGGCGCCCTGCAACGGCTCGGGCGGCGGCATGGTCACCGACATCGGGTTGCGCTGCTGGCCGGCGACACGGAATTCGTAATGCAGATGCGGGCCGGTCGCCAGGCCGGTCATCCCGACATAGCCGATCACCGTGCCCTGGTTGATGCGTTGGCCGGCCTTGATCTTGCCGAAGCGCGACATGTGCCCGTACAGCGTGCTGAAGTTCTTGCCGTGGTCCAGGATCACCACATTGCCGTAGCCGCGCTGGGTTCCGGCGAACACCACCCGCGCGTCGCCAGCGGCCATGATCGGCGTGCCCGAGGCTGCGGCATAGTCCACGCCCTTGTGCATGCGCATCGTGCCCAGCACCGGATGCTTGCGCGCGCCAAAGGTCGAACTGATGCGGCTGTAGGCCACCGGCATCCGGATGAAGCTCTTCTTCAACGGCCGGCCGGTGAGGTCGAAATACTCGGCCGGTTTGCCGGCACGCTCGAAGCGGAAACCGGTGTAGGTCTTGCCGCCGGTGGTAAAGGTCGCCGCCAGGATGTCGCCGGTGTTGATCCGCTCGCCTTCGCGCCAGGTCTCGTCCATCACCACGCTGAAGCGATCGCCCGGCTGCAGATCCTTGTCGAAGTCGATGTCGTACTTGAAGATCTCGTCGGTCATGATCGCCACCGCCGCCGGCGACAGCCCCGACTTGCCGGCAGACGCGTACAGCGAGCTGCTGATTTCCCCGCTTGCCACCACCGTGCGCGTGGTCGTGGCCCGCTCGGTGACGTTCTCGCGGACGCTGTCGCCCAGCAGGCGCAGCTCCACGCGGTGGCTGTCGTCGCGGTCGAAGCGCAATGCGCGCAGCTCGCCCGGCGTCGGCATGTCGAAGGCGATCTCGGCGCCCGGACGCAGCTTGGTCAGCGCCTCCTTGGTGCCTGGATGCGCCAGTACCTGGTACATCACCGCGGTCGGGATTCCCAATTCGCCGAACAAGGTACTCAGCGTCTGCCCCGATTTGACCTGCAGAATTTCCCAATCGGTGCTCGGCGCCAGCTGCTTGCGGCTCGGTACCAACGGCGGCAGCGGCAAGGCCAGCGTGGAATGGCTGGACAGCGGCGTATCGATGGCGTTGGAGAAGCCCGGCACAATCGTGGCCACCAGCGCACCAATGGTTGCGAACAGGCTGGCGTGGATCCAATGACGGCGCGTCCATTGGTCGTTGAATGCCGCCGGAAGATGCGCCTTGAGCTTGCGATGCAGGGCAGTGTCGTGGAGGACGTGGAGGCGTTCTTGAAAGCGCCGTTTGCGTGCACGGCCGTGCTCTGAGTTCTGCATCGTTCAAATTCCTCGTTGGCTCGAAGTGCGAGCCCAATCGCCGGTACCATAGACAGCCTGTAACAGCGCGTCAAACCATTGAGCCTGTTCAACATTTTCACTTGGCGCGGAATTAACCCGCGTTTAACATCGTTCACGTTGTTGACGGCAAACGCCGCTGGAGTCTGTGGTTGGCCACTATCGAAGAATCCCTCGCACTCATCGGTCGCGGTACCGACGAGATCCTCAAGCTCGATCAGCTCGAAGCGCGACTGAAGTCGGGCGTGCCATTGCGCGTCAAGGCCGGGTTCGATCCCACCGCGCCGGATCTGCATCTGGGTCACACCGTGCTGCTCAACAAGATGCGGCAGTTCCAGCAGCTGGGGCATCAGGTGATCTTCCTGATCGGCGACTTCACCGGAATGATCGGCGACCCGAGCGGCAAGAACGTCACCCGCAAGCCGCTGAGCCGCGACGATGTGCTGGCCAACGCGCGCACCTATGAGGAGCAGGTCTTCAAGATCCTGGACCGCGAACGCACCGAGGTGCGCTTCAACTCCGAATGGTTCGGCCAGATGAGCGCGGCGGACATGATCAAGCTGTCCGCGCAGCACACGGTGGCGCGCATGCTCGAGCGCGACGACTTCGCCAAGCGCTTCAATGGGCAGCAGCCGATCGCCATCCACGAGTTCCTGTATCCGCTGGTCCAGGGCTACGACTCGGTCGCGTTGAAGGCGGACGTCGAACTGGGCGGTACCGACCAGAAATTCAACCTGTTGATGGGGCGTGGCCTGCAGGAGCACTACGGCCAGGCCCCGCAGGTCGTGCTGACCATGCCGCTGCTGGAAGGCCTGGACGGGGTGGCCAAGATGTCCAAGTCGCTGGGCAACTACATCGGCATCAACGAGCCGGCCATCGACATCGTCACCAAGACCATGAAGATCGGCGACGAGTTGACTTGGCGCTGGATCGATTTGCTGTCTTTCGACATCAGCGTAGCCGAAGCAGCGCGCCTGAAGGCGCAGGTCGCCTCGGGTGAACCGCACCCGCGCGAGGTCAAGCTGCGGCTGGCGCGCGAACTCACCGCGCGTTTCCACGACGCTGCTACCGCAGAGCAGGCCATCGCCGGCTGGCACGCGGTGGTGACAGGGCAGGGCGACACCAGCCTGTTGCCGCTGCAGCAGGTCGCTGTACCGGCCGAAGGTCTGCGCATCGCAAGCCTGCTCACCGCTGCCGGCCTGACGCCGAGTAATTCGGAAGCCACGCGCAAGCTCAAGGAGCGAGCGGTCAAGATCGATGGCGAAGTGGTCGAAGATCCGGCGCGCCAGTTCGGGCCTGGCTTTGAAGGCGTCATCCAGGTGGGCAAACGTAATTTCGCCCGCGTGGCGCTGGTCAGCGCCTGAATTGCCGAAGGATTGCTGCGTGGCGGCAACTTACGCTCTGCGGTGACATCTATATAGAGGCGCCAGAACGCCCGAGCCGGAGCAGCGGTTTGCTGCAGCGGCCTAATAGGAAGTGTCACTGCAGACGAGAGGAAAATCGTGAAATTTTTTTCACAAACCCCTTCCCAAACTCCCCGGTTGGGCCTATAGTTCGCCTCCCCCGACGCAACGGCCCGCAAACGCGGAGCCAGAGCGAAAGGATTCGAAAATTCCTTGATTTGAGGGTGTTGACGAAACGGAAAAGCCGGCTATGATGGGCGGCTCGCTACACGG
>NZ_MDEB01000007.1 GCF_002939945.1 Xanthomonas arboricola pv. populi
CCGACATTGACGATGCGACGCGTGGCCGGGCCGCCGCGGCCATCGCCGCTGCCGACCGACACCACATTGGCGTCGTAGGTACGCGAACCCGCGCCCAGCGCCACCGAATCGGCACCGCTGGCACCGGCATTGGCACCGAGTGCAACGGCATCACTGCCACCTTGGCGGGTAAAGGCGTTGTAGCCCACTGCCAGACTGTTGTTGCCCAGCGCATTGGACTGCACGCCCAATGCCACCGCCGTGCTGCCCACTTCGCCGACGAACACGCCCACGCTGGCATTGCGCCCGATCGCGATCGCATCGGGCGCATCCGCCTTGGCGTTGGTTCCCAGCGCGATATTGTCGCCATAGAGGATCGACGTATTGGCGCCGCTCCCGATCGCGATGCTCCTGCGGGAGGAGGCACGCGCGTCATAGCCGATGCCGATGCCCTCCGCGCCCTCGGCGGATGCCAACGCCCCCAGCGACACCGTGCGCGGAGCGAACGAAGCGGCACTATGGCCGATCGCCACTGCGTCGGCATTGTTGTCGTTGGAGAACACGTTGGCGTTGTAGCCAAGCGCAACGGCGTAATCGCCGTCGCTTCGCGCACCGGCGCCGATGGCAACGCCACCGACCCGGAAGGCACCTGCCGGCCTGAGCGTGGAGCTGATGAGCGACATGCCGCCAAGCGTCACGCTGCGCTCGCCGGCGGCAACCGCCAGACTGCCCACGGCGACACTGCTCTCGCCAAGGCTGGAGGCATTGAAGCCCACTGCCGTGGTCATGCTCGCGTTGGCCAGCGCACCAAAACCGAAGGCCGACGACGCCGTACTGCGGGCGGTCGAAAAGGCGCCCACCGCAGTGGCGACATCATCCTGGGCACGTGCGCCGAATCCCGCCGCCATCGATTGCTCTCCGTCAGCGGCCGCCCCCGTGCCGACCGCGGTGGCGAAGCTGCGCGTGGCAATCGCCCCGCTGCCCAGCGCCACTGCACCCACCGCCTGGGCCAGGGTTGCCCGTTCCTGCGCGCCGACGATGGAACCCGTTGCATCGAACACCGGCACGGACGCGACGCCACCCACTGCAACGGCCGAGGCATCGGCCGCGCTGGCGTTGCGGCCGACGGCCACGGCATCGCGCCCGAGTGCCAGACTGCCCGAACCCAGCGCATTGGCACCATCGCCGATCGCGTTGCTGGCGCTCCCCAACGCCAGCGCATTGAGTCCGTCGACATGAGCAGCGGCTTCGTCCGCATCGGTCTTGCCAACCGCCAGCGTGCTGTCGAGACGGTCGGCCACCGCACGCACGCTGTCGAGCTGGGCGACATTGACCGCATCGTTGGCCTCGGTGCCTGCCGCCACGCTGGTGATCTGCCGCGTCAGCCCCGCCTGCACATCGCCAACCGACACCGTGTTGCTGCGGTACGCGTAGGAATGCGCGCCCAGCGCGACGGCGCTGGATGCAGAGCGATTCCAGGCATCGTCGACAAAATCGCCCACGCGCGCGCCATAACCGATCGCCACCGCATCGATGCCATTGGTCTGTGAATCTGCGCCGATCGCGGTGTTGTTGCCGTTGAACCGGGAGGTGCCGGCACGTGCGCCCAACGCGACACTGTTTTCAGTGTAGACCGCGCTGTCGTGACCGATCGAGACGCCACCATCGCCCATCGCCAATGCGAAGCCACCCAGCGACACCGTGCGTGGCGCGAACGACCCGGCGCTGTGGCCGATCGCCACTGCATCGGTATTGCCTGGGGCATTGGGAAAGATGTTGGAATCGTAGCCAATGGCAATCGCATAATCGGACTGGCTCTGCGCACCTGCGCCGAGCGCGATGCCGCCTGTTCCGGTGGCGGCGGTGATCGAGCCGAAGTTGCTGATGCCACCGACCACCACGCTCTGTACGCCACTGGCCAATGCGGTATCGCCCACTGCAATGCTGCTGCTGCCTTCGCTGCGCGCCCCGTAACCGAAGGCCGTGGATGTCTCTCCGCTGGCACGCGAATTGTAGCCGCCGGCGGTGGAGAGAAAACCACTGGCCGTGGACAAACCGCCGATCGCGGTGGCGCCGTCGTTGCCGGTTTGCGCGCGATAACCCAGCGCCGTGCTCTGCACGCCAATGGCGCTGGCGCCGCTGCCCACGGCGCTGGAAAACGGATCCCCAGCCACTGCACCACCGCCGACGGCAGTCGCTCCCACACCGGACGCTTGCGTGGCCTGTTCGCGTTGCCCGATGACAAATCCGGATGCATCGTAGTCGTAGATCGTTGCCACGCCACCGATGGCGGTCGCCGATTCCCCTGCGGCCGACACGTTGTGTCCGATCGCAGTGGCGTCGCGCTCCAACGCCAGGCTTCCGCCGCCGAACGCACTCGTTCCATCGCCGAGGGCATTGCTTGCGTTGCCCAGTGCCAGCGCATCCTGCCCATCCGCGAACGCCGGTGCATCGGCATCGGTCGCAGGCGTTGCCGATGCTTGCGCGCTCGTGCTCGCAGACGCGGCGCTGTCGCTCGTCGCCGCATCGGTGTCGCAACGCTGCTGGCCATCGACCACCGTGCAATGCGCAAGCGCATCGGCATGCGTGGTCGTGGCCTGGGCAACTGCGGCCATGCCGGCAAGAGCCAGCAGCATTGCCGCCGCCAGCCTGCCGCGCGCATGTCCCGAAGACCGATATAACGGTTGATTTCCCGTCGCGCAGGCAAGCCTTACCGTTCGGCGATGAGCACGCTGCTCACCACCGGCATCCAAGTGAATTCGTTTCATTAACGATTTACTCCCCATTGGTCTGGCAGATAAAAACCGACCACCGTGCGATTGCATCGCACGGTCCCCCTGAGGTTTATCGAAAACGCACTCGCACTGCTTCTGCAGCGGCAAATGGCCGCACAAAAGCATCCACGGTCAACGCATAAAGTGCTGCAGAAACGCCATGCATCGAAAATGCATCACGTGGTCTGAATCTATTGAAAAACCAAAATTTCAATTGAGATTGACGTCACACAAGCAGCATCACCAGATACATCGACTAAATACCTAGTATTTTTTATGGTTACTTAAAGCGAACCGTGTACCGACCTTCACTAAGAGCGGCTGACAAAACGTAGCGAGCGGTCGTCAGGTGAGGACGGGCGGCGCGCTCAGAACCGGAGTTTACGCGTGGCACATGCCGTTCCGAGCACCGACCGCGCCCGCCTGGCGGCCGCGCAATCGTTTTGTTGGCCGCTCTAAATGTAATTCGTCGCAGCAACGCCAATGCGATCGCCGGTGCGCGCACTTCCTCCAAGGACATGGATGCTGTCGCAGGCAAGCCTGCTCCTTGAGCGCCCATCTGCTGCAGTCGGCCCAGCCGCGGCCGTGCGCGTCCTTGCTCAAAAACTCCGCGCATCGCCATCACGATCGCTGCAAGGGTCGAACGATCCGACGCCACCGCAGGCAGTTGCGCAGCCCCGACACCGGAAACGACGACGGCCGTGTGCATCGCTGCACACGGCCGTCGAATGACACGGTTGGTACGGCGCTTCAGCTCATGCCGCACAACCACCTACCGTCAACCGCACCAGACCCGCGCATTGCGGAACATGCGCAGCCACGGCGAGTCCTCGCCCCAATCGGCCGGGTGCCAGCTCAGGTTTGCCGTGCGCGGGGTGCGCTCGGGATGCGGCATCAGGATGGTGGCGCGACCGTCGGTGCTGGTCAGCCCGGTGATGCCATCCGGCGAGCCGTTCGGATTGAGCGGGTACTGCGATGCCACCGCGCCATCGCCATCGATGAAACGCAGGGCCACGCGTACAGCCGCCTGATCCACCACGGTGTCGAACTCGGCGCGGCCTTCGCCATGCGCCACCGCCACCGGAATCCGCGAGCCGGCCATGCCGCGCAGGAAGATCGACGGTGACTCCACCACTTCCAGCAAGGCGGTGCGCGCTTCGAACTGCTCGCTGCGATTGCGCAGAAAGCGCGGCCAATGCTCGGCACCGGGAATGATGTCCTTGAGCTGGCTGAGCATCTGGCAGCCGTTGCACACGCCCAGCGCGAAGGTATCGCTGCGCGCGAAGAACGCGGCGAATGCGTCACGCAAGGCCGACCGCTCCAGGATCGAGGTGGCCCAACCGCGGCCGGCACCCAGCACGTCGCCGTAGCTGAAGCCGCCGCAAGCGGCAAACCCGGAGAACTGCGCCAGATCCACCCGGCCTTCGATCAGGTCGCTCATGTGCACGTCGAACGCACGGAAACCGGCGCGCTCGAAGTTGTAGGCCATCTCGATCTGTCCGTTGACGCCCTGCTCGCGCAGGATCGCCACCTTGGGCCGCGCACCGGTCGCCACAAAGGGCGCGGCCACGTCTTCTGACGGGTCGAACACCAGCTTCGGACGCAATCCCGGCGCCTGGAAGTCGCGCGCCTGCGCGCGCTCCTCGTCGGCGGTTTCCGGGTTGTCGCGCAGCTTCTGCATGGCATGCGTTACCGACCACCAGGCGTCGAACAAGGCTTCCCAACGCCATTCGGCCAGCACCCGCCCCTGCCCGCTCACGCGGATGCGCGGCGCGCCGGTGGGACGTGCGATGCGCTGCGCGCATTCGGTCAGGGCATGCCGCTCGACCAGATCGGCGAACGCGGCGCGATCCTCGATGGCGATCTGCACCACCGCACCCAGTTCTTCGTTGAACAGGCTGCGGAACGCATCGTCGCCCCAGGCATCGAGGGTGATATCCAGGCCCTGGCGCGAGGCAAACGCCATTTCGCACAGCGCCGCAAACGCCCCGCCATCGCTACGATCGTGATACGCCAGCAGCAGGCCGCTCTCACGCGCAGCGCGGATCAATTCAAAGAAACTGCGCAGCCGCTGCGCATCGTCCAGATCCGGCACCTCGCCGCCGAATGCCGGCAGCGCGGCATCGTCGGCATACACCTGCGCCAGTACCGAGCCACCCAGACGCTGCTTGCCACCGCCCAACCCGATCAACCACAGCTCGCTCTCTTCGTCGCTACGCAACAACGGCGTCAACTGCGTGCGGACATCGCCGACGGGCGCGAACGCACTGATGATCAGCGAGACGGGTGAAACGCTTTTGTGCGTTTCGCCATTCCCGATTCCCGATTCCCCATTCCCGACAACCCACTGCGCCTGCATCGACAGCGAATCCTTGCCCACCGGCACGCTCAGTTCGAGCGCCGGGCACAGCTCCATGCCGATCGCACGCACGGCGTCGTACAGCAAGGCGTCTTCGCCGGCGTGGCCGGCGGCGGCCATCCAGTTGGCCGACAGCTTGATGCTGTCCAGCGTCTGCACCGGCGCGGCGCACAGGTTGGTGATTGCCTCGCCCACCGCCATGCGCGCCGACGCCGCGGCGTTCAACAACGCCAGCGGGGTGCGCTCGCCGATCGACATCGCCTCGCCGGCGAAGGTGTCGAAACCGGCCAGGGTGATCGCGCAATCGGCCAGCGGCAGCTGCCACGGGCCGATCATCTGCTCGCGCGCGGTCAGGCCGCCCACGCTGCGGTCGCCGATGGTCACCAGAAAGCTCTTGGACGCCACCGTGGGATGCGCCAGCACGCGCAGACCGGCCTGCTGCAGATCCAGCGCGGCGGTCTGCAGCACCGGCCACTGTGGCGCCGGCGGATGCACTGCATCGCGATGCATCTTCGGCGCCTTGCCGAAGAGCACATCCATCGGCAGGTCGATGGGGAGCGGGGAATCGGGAGTGGAGAATGGGGAATGGTGGGAAGCGGCATCGGCAACCGGCAGCGTGCTGTTGCCATTCCCGATTCCCGACTCCCGATTCCCGGCGTCGAGCACGCCATAGCCAACCATCAGTCGCTCCTCGGCCGTGGCCACGCCGACCGCGGCAAACGGGCAGCGTTCGCGCGCGCAGATCGCGGCGAATTCCTCCAGGCGCGCCTGCGGCACGCCCAGCACGTAGCGTTCCTGCGATTCGTTGCACCACAGTTCCAGCGGCGACAGCGAGGGGTCGTCGGTGAGCACGCGGCCCAGGTCGATGATGCCGCCCACCCCGGAGTCGTGCAGCAACTCGGGGATGGCGTTGGACAGGCCGCCGGCGCCCACGTCATGGAACCAGCGGATCGGGTTGTCGGTGCCCAGCGCCACGCAGCGGTCGATGACCTCCTGGCAGCGGCGCTCCATCTCCGGGTTCTCGCGCTGCACGCTGGCGAAATCCAGCGCCTCGGCGCTGTCGCCAGCGGCCACCGAACTGGCCGCACCGCCGCCCAGGCCGATCAGCATCGCCGGGCCGCCCAGCACGATCACCGCATCGCCGGGCTGCAGGCGCAGCTTCTCGACCTGATTGCGGTCGATCGCGCCCAGGCCGCCGGCCAGCATGATCGGCTTGTCGTAGGCGCGGGTCAGGCCCTGCCCTTCGGCGAGTTCGAAACTGCGAAAATAGCCGAGCAGGTTCGGCCGGCCGAATTCGTTGTTGAACGCGGCGCCGCCGAGCGGGCCGTCGAGCATGATGTCCAGCGCCGGGGCCATGCGCGGGTTCAGCGCGCGCGGCGCTTCCCACGGCTGCGGCAGGGTCGGGATGCGCAGGTGCGACACCGTGAACCCGGTCAGGCCGGCCTTGGGCTTGCCGCCGCGGCCGGTGGCGCCCTCGTCGCGGATCTCGCCGCCGGCACCGGTGGCCGCGCCGGGAAATGGCGCGATCGCGGTCGGGTGGTTATGCGTTTCCACCTTGATCGCAAACGCCGATGGCAGCACCGCCTCGGCGCGGTATTCGCCGCTGGCCGGATCCGGGCGATAGCGCGCGGCCGGCACGCCTTCCACCACCGCGGCGTTGTCGCTGTAGGCCGACAAGGTGTGCTGCGGGGTCTGCTGGTGGGTGTGCTTGATCATGCGGAACAGCGAGCGCTCCTGCGGCCTGCCGTCGATGGTCCAGCTGGCGTTGAAGATCTTGTGCCGGCAATGCTCGGAGTTGGCCTGGGCGAACATCATCAGCTCGACATCGGCCGGGTCGCGGCCCAGCTCGGCGAAGCGTTCGCGCAGGTAGTCGATCTCGTCCTGCGCCAGGGCCAGGCCGAGGTCGCGGTTGGCCTGTTCCAGCGCCACCAGCGGCACGCGCTGCAACTGTCCGCGATCTGGCACGTTGAACAGCGCCTCGGCGGCTGCGGCAGAGCCGAGCAGCGACTGGGTCATCGGATCGTGCAGCAGCCTGGCCACGGCGGCCCGCATCGCTTCGTCGTCGGGCCAGCCGGCCAGATCGATGCGGGTGCCGCGCTCCACGCGCTGGATCGGCTGCCCGGCCCCGCGCACCAGTTCGGTGGCCTTGCTCGACCACGGCGACAACGTGCCCAGACGCGGCACCACATAGTGCGAAGAGGCATCCTCGGCACGCGGCGCGGGGGCGGCTTCGGCCTGCAGGATCCGCTGCAAGGTGGCCTGGTCGGGCGCTTGCCCGGCCTCGACGCCGATGAAGTACACGTGCCAGGCACCGCTGATGCGCAGCGCGGGAACGAGGGTTTGCAGGCGGGTTTCGAGCCGAGCGCGGCGGAACGGCGAAAGGGCGGAAGCGCCCTCGAGGACCATCATGTCCGGGGAACCGTGTCAGAAACGGGGCTGCAGATTGTAACGGAGCTGATGCGTTGGCGCCGGACCCGGCGTGGGCGGGCCGTCGATCCATGCAGTGATCATTCGCACAGCCCGGGCCGGATTCGGCGCGTTCCGGCCGATGCGGCAGCAGCAACGGCAGGGCAAATGGCGATGCCATCAGGGATTCGCGCGCTTGCCGGCCTTTGGGCAGGATCTCCGCGCGGTGGCAACGTCGGCAGCGCTGGCCAACGCCGGCCCACCGCCGTTCTCTCATCGCACAACGATGCCGACCAGCCGGCCCCTGAAACGCAAGAGGCCGGAATGCATGCGCATCCCGGCCTCTCGATCGATCACGCCGACCGTCGCAGCGGCCAGCGTCAAGGCAGCATCACAGCGCCGTTGTCGGATACCTCAGCGGCTGCCGCCGGCGGTGGTGATCGCGCGCTTTTCCAGCGCCTCACGCAGCTGCGCTGGCGGCAGGTAGCCACCGAGCTGGGTGCCGTCCGGCGCGAAGATCGCCGGGGTGCCGTTGACGCCCAGACGCTGGCCCAGCGTGTATTCCATCGACACCGGGTTCTTGCAGTCCTTGGCAGTGACCGGCTGCCCGGACTTGGCCGCGGTCAGCGCCTGTTTGCGGTCGGTGGCGCACCACACCGCGATCATTTCCTTGTGGTCCTGGCTGCCCAGGCCCATGCGCGGAAACGCCAGATACTCCACCGCGATGCCTTGCTTGTTGAGCTCGCCGATCTCGCTGTGCAGCTTGCGGCAGTAGCCGCATTCCACGTCGGTGAACACCGTCACGGTGTACTTGGGATTTGCCGGCGCGAACACGATGCGGTCTGCCTTGGGCACGGTCTCCAGTTGCTTGCGGCGGTAGGCCAGCAGACCCGGGCTGGCAGCGAACTGCTTGTTCTGGATGTCGAACGGCTGCGCCTGAATCAGGTAACGGCCGTCGTCGCTGACGTACAGCACCTGCCCGCCGACCACCACTTCGCGGAAACCGGGAAACGGCGCGGCGCCGATGTAGTCCGGCTTGAAGTCCGGGTCCAGCGCCTTGAGCGCGACGCTCACGCGCTGGTCCACATTGCCCGCGGCGGCGGCGGCGGCCGGCTTGGCGCCGGCGGTGCTTGCCGCAGGCTGCGAGGATTGCGCGCAGGCGGTGAGGCTGATTGCGCCCAGCAGCGCGGCGATGGCAAGACGATACATTCACGCATCCAGTCGAATGGGGTGTCTGGATTCTCGCACAGCGCAGATGAAGCCAGGCAGCGAACGGGACGGTTTGTTCGCTAACTGGGCCGCTGGCTCGGCTGCGGCGGCACCGACGCCGCCCCTGCGGCCGCAGTCAGCCGCGCGGATGATGGGTGGCGTGCAGCTTCTGCAGATGCTGACGCGCCACCAGGGTGTAGATCTGCGTCGTGGACAGCGAACTGTGACCGAGCAGCATCTGCAGCGCGCGCAGGTCCGCGCCGTGGTTGAGCAGATGGGTGGCAAAACTGTGCCGCAGCCCGTGCGGGCTGACCGTGGCGGGGTCGATCCCGGCCACTGCCGCATAGCGTTTGACCAGCACCCAGAACTGCTGGCGGCTGGGCGGCCGGCGCGCTGCATCGATGAACAACGGCACCTGCCCGTCCACCGCCGCGACTGCCTTGTGGCTGGCCAGCAGCGGGCGCGCCTGGCGCAGATACCGCTCCAGCCAGTGCTGGGACTCCTCGCCCAGCGGCACCAGGCGCTCCTTGCTGCCCTTGCCGGTGACCCGCAGCACGCCCTGACGCAGATTGACCCCCACCGCCGGCAGGTTGACCAGTTCGCTGACGCGCAGGCCGGCCGCATACATCAGCTCGAGCATCGCGCGGTCGCGCAGGCCCAGCGGCGTGTCGATGTCGGGCGCGGCCAACAGCGCCTCGATCTGACTTTCGGTCAGTGCCTTGGGCAGCGAGCGCGGCAAGCGTGGCGGGTCCAGCAATGCGGTGGGATCGTCGCCGCGCACGCCATCGCGCAGACACAGCCCGTAGAACGCACGCAGGGTCGACAGCAGCCTGGCATTGCTGCGCGGCGAATAATGCGCCTCGGTGCGCCAGCGCAGATAGTCGAACAACACCGCCCGATCCACGCCCAGCAACCCGCCGCCGGCACCGTCGCGCCAGCGCGCCAGCCCTTCCAGATCGCGCCGGTAACTGTCCAGGGTCTGTCGCGCCACGCCCTGCTCGGCCCACAACCGATCCAGAAAGCGCTCGATGGCCGCGGCATCGGCGGCCTGCACCGGTGGCAGCTGTTGCGCAAGTTGGCGACGTTCGGCGGGACTGCTGGCTGACATCGCAACAGCATAGAGCGTGGCATGCGTTTTGCGGCGCGCCGGTCCGCGAAGGAGTGGGCTTGACTGCGCGGCCTCGATGCGCCCTGCACCGCGTGGCTCTCGGCTCGAAACACGGGCTGTGCCCGGTGCGGGATTGCCGCGGCGCGGCGTTGCTCGATCGCCTGCGCCGGCTATGCTCGCGGCATGACCTCACCCCTATCACCTCGCAGCCCGCGCGCACCTGCTCTGGTGGTCTGGCGACTGCTGGCCATGTGCTACGACGCCTGGCCGGTCTTCGCGCTGTGGATGCTGATCTCCGCCGCGTTCACGCTGGGGTTCACGCTTGCCGGGCATCCGGCCCGCGAGAACATTGCCCCCTTCAGCGGCTGGCAATGGCTGCTGTGGCTGTGCTGCTGGATCGCTGCCGGGATGTACGCCACCGTCAGCTGGCGACGTGGTGGCCAGACCCTGGGCATGCGCCCATGGCGGTTGGCGCTGGCCGGTCCGCAAGCCTCCTGGCGCGCGCTCTGGATCCGCTATGCCGTCGGCACGCTGTCGCTGGCCTTGGCCGGCGCAGGATTCTGGTGGGCCTGGCTGGATCGCGATCGATTGGCCTGGCACGACCGCGCCAGTGGCACCCGGCTGCAACGCATCCCGAAGCGCTGAAATGGCCAGGCCGGCATTTGCCGATCTCTACGGCAGGCGGCGCTGGAGTACGGCCATCATGCGAAGCAGTGGTGGTTCACAGGCACAAGGCGGTTACCGCTGCTTAGAGCAGGCAGAGCGCGGTTCCGAAGACGCTGAACCGGCGCACCCGCGTCAGCTACTGCGCCGTCGGAACAACCACGCCGACACGCCCAGCATCACCATCGGCGGCAGCGCATAGGCGATGCGGTAATCCAGCTTGAGTGCGCCGGCCATGCGGCCGAAGAACAGCTGCAGCAGCCAGAACCCCAGCGCGAACAGGATGCCCAGAAACAGCCGCTTGCCCAGGCCGCCGCTACGCAGCGAACCGAACGAGAACGGAATCGCCGCCATGCACAGCGCCAGCACGTTGAGCGGATAGAACCAGCGGCTCCAGTACTGATCTTCGTAATCGCGTGCGTCCAGGCCGTTGCGGCGACGGTACTCGATGCTCTGTTCCAGATCGCGCGCAGACAGGTTGCGCGGCTTGGCCAGCCCGGCCGCCAGCGCTGCCGGGCTGAGCTGTGACTGCCACGCCAGCTCGGGGAAGGTTTCGCGCTGCACCGAGCGCTCCTGGAAGGTGTCGCGACGTACCTGACGCAGCGTCCAGGTCCCGTTGCGATTCTCGGCCAGCGCCGCGTAGGTCAGTTGCGCCAGACGGCCGCTGGCATCGAGGTGATACAGCCGCACATCGTGCAGATCCAGCGCAGTGCCGCCGCCGTCGAGCAGCTTCTCTTCGCCGCTCAGCGCATTGAGGAAGGTGTCGCCCTCGCGCGCCCACAGGCCGGAATAGCGCGCCATTGCCATATCGCTGTTGTAACGGGCGCTGGTTTTCAGGGTGTCGGCCTGGTTCTGTGCCCACGGCCCCACGGTCTCGCCGCTGATCACCATGGTGGCGGTCAACAGCGCCATGGCGGCCACCACCGAGGCCGACATGCGCTTGCGCGACACGCCTAGCGCGCGCAGCGCGGTGAGCTCGGACGTCGCCGCCAGCTGGCCCAGGCCCATCAAGGCGCCGATCACCGCAGCGGTCGGGAACAAGGTGTAGGCCCGGCGCGGCACCGTGTAGGCCACATATGCGATCGCATGTCCAAAGGTGTAGGCACCCTGGCCGATGTTCTTGGCCTCGCTGGCAAAGGCATTGACCAGGTCCAGGCCCAGCAGCACCGCCCACGTGAGCAGCACGGTGAACAGCACCGCACGCCCGACGTACCAGTCATGCACCCGCGGCATCAGCCTCATGCGCGCACCCTCGGCCGACGCACGCGGCCATCGCGCGCATACGCCCAGATCGCCACCGCCAGCAGCGGCAAGGTCAGCCACCACAGACCGAGCGCAGCCGGGGTCTTTCCGTTGGCAATCCACTGGGTGCCGACGATCATCAGATTGGTGCCCACCATGTAAGCCAGGAAGGCCAGCATGATCCGGCCGTAACGTTGCTGCCGCGGCGCGCTGCGCGACAGCGGCAGGGTCAGCAGCGCGAAGGCCAGCGCCAGCAACGGCGGCGCCAGGCGTTCATGCAACTGGGCGCGCGCGGCCGGGCGTTCGTCCGAGAGCAACTGCGTGGTCCACATCACTTCCGGATCGTTGGCATCGTGCACCTGGGCCCGGTCGGGCAAGGCCACGTCGTTGCTGGCGAACTTCATCAAACGGTAGTCCAGGGTGTTGCCGGCGGCCGGGCCCTCGATGCGGTACCCGTCCTCCAGGCGCAGGTAACGGTCGGCTTTGCCTTCGAAGAACATCGCACCGCGGGCGGCGGTGACCACATCGATGCGGTCGTCCTTCTGGCGCTGCATGAACACCTTGCCCAGGCCCTTGCCGTCGGCGGAGATCGTGGTCAGGTAGACCACCCCACCGCCGGACAGCGGCGTGAACTTGCCCGACTCCAGGCCGGCCATCACGATGCTGCGGTTGGCGTCTTCCAGCATGGTCTCGGCGGTGCGGCTGGCCCAGGGGCCCAGCCATAGCGAACACAGCCCGATCACCACGACGACCGGCACCACCAGCATCAACATCGGCCGCAACATGCGCCGCGGGCCCACGCCGATGGCGGTGATGACGGCCATTTCTGAATCGCGGTACAGCCGCGCCAGCGCCAATAACAGCCCCAGCATCAGTGCCAGCGGCAGGATGATCGGCAGATACGCCACGAATTGCAGGCCCACCTGAGACAGCAGCAAGCGAGCAGGGATGCGGCCATCGGCGATATTGCCGAGGATATCCACCAGCACACCGCCCACGCTGACGACCAGCAGCACGATCAAGGTGGCCAGGAAGCTCTGGGTGAAATCGCTAAACAGGTATCGATCGAGCTTCGGCATGGGGTGGGCTTGTTTTAAACTCTCGGATTCGTTCGCGGCGGCGCCAGCCTAGTCCGGTTGGCGTAAACAGCCCGCGATTGTACGGATTTGCCTACGGAATCTGATCAATGGCCCTGCAATTCACCCTGAACCAAGACGCGCCGGCAAGCGCCGCCGTCGACTGCATCGTGGTTGGCGTGTTCGCCGACAAGACCCTGTCGCCCGCCGCCCAGGCGTTAGACAGCGCCAGCCAGGGCCGTCTGACGGCCCTGGTGGCACGCGGCGATGTGGCTGCCAAGACCGGCAGCACCAGCCTGCTGCACGACCTGCCGGGCGTCGCCGCCCCGCGCGTGCTGGTGGTCGGCCTGGGCGAGGCCGGCAAGTTCGGCGTGGCGCCGTACCTCAAGGCGGTGGGCGATGCGACCCGCGCGCTGAAGACCGGCCCGGTCGGCACCGCCCTGCTCACCTTGACCGAATTGCCGGTGAAGGCGCGCGACAGCGCCTGGAACATCCGTCAGGCGATCATCGTCAGCGACCATGCCGCTTACCGTTACACCGCCACGCTGGGCAAGAAGAAAGTCGACGAGACCGGCCTGACCACGCTGGCGATCGCCGGCGACGACGCCCGCGCACTGGCCGTGGGCGTGGCCACCGCCGAGGGCGTGGAGTTCGCCCGCGAGCTGGGCAACCTGCCTCCAAACTATTGCACCCCGGCCTATCTGGCCGAGACCGCGGCCGCCTTCGCCGGCAAGTTCCCCGGCGCCGAAGCCGAGATCCTGGACGAGACGCGGATGGAGTCGCTCGGCATGGGCTCGCTGCTGTCGGTGGCGCGTGGCTCGGCCAACCGCCCGCAGCTGATCGTGCTGAAGTGGAACGGCGGCGGCGACGCGCGTCCCTATGTGCTGGTCGGCAAGGGCATCACCTTCGACACCGGCGGCGTCAACCTCAAGACGCAGGGTGGCATCGAGGAAATGAAGTACGACATGTGCGGCGGCGCCAACGTCATCGGCACCTTCGTGGCCACGGTCAAGGCCGAGCTGCCGATCAACCTGGTGGTGGTGGTGCCGGCGGTGGAGAACGCCATCGACGGCAATGCCTATCGCCCCTCCGACGTGATCACCAGCATGTCCGGCAAGACCATCGAGGTCGGCAATACCGACGCCGAAGGCCGCCTGATCCTGTGCGATGCGCTGACCTACGCCGAGCGCTTCAACCCCGAAGCGCTGGTAGACGTGGCCACGCTGACCGGCGCCTGCATGGTGGCGCTCGGCCACCAGACCGCCGGCCTGATGAGCAAGCACGACGACCTGGCCAACGAACTGCTGGCCGCCGGCGAGCACGTGTTCGACCGCGCCTGGCGCCTGCCGCTGTGGGACGAGTACCAGGGCCTGCTGGATTCCACCTTCGCCGACGTCTACAACATCGGCGGCCGCTGGGGCGGCGCGATCACCGCCGGCTGCTTCCTGTCGCGCTTCACCGAAAATCAGCGCTGGGCGCATCTGGACATCGCCGGCGTCGCCAGCGACGAAGGCAAGCGCGGCATGGCCACCGGACGCCCGGTGGGGCTGCTGACGCAGTGGTTGCTGGACCGCGCCGCAGGTGGGAATTGAGAATCGGGAATAGGGAATCGTGAAATCCCTCTTCTCTCAGTCACCGCCGCGACCGTCGAGGTCGCGGCGGTGCCGTGACCATTCCCGATTCCCCTCTCCCGATTCCCTGCCCTGATGCCCCGTGCCGACTTCTACCTGATCGCCAAACCGCGCTTCCTCAACGAACCGCTGCGGCTGGTCTGCGAGCTGGCGCGCAAGGCCAACGACGCCAACCTGCCTACGCTGATCCTGGCGCGCGACGCCGCGCAGGCCGAGGCATTGGACGACCTGCTGTGGGCATTCGACGATGAGGCCTACATCCCGCACCAGATTGCCGGCACCGACGAGGAAGACGAGCTGGCACCGGTACTGATCGCCTCTCCGGAGTTCGATGCTCCCTCGCGCCCGCTGGTGATCAACCTGCGCGACGATCCCTACCTGGGCGCCTGCGACCGCGTACTGGAAGTCGTCCCCGCCGACCCCGCCGCCCGCGAACCGCTGCGCGAACGCTGGAAGCAGTACAAGGCGCTAGGCCTGGAACTGACCAAATACGACATGTGAATCGGGAATCGGGAATTGGGAATCGAAAATCGGCTCCCTCCCATTAGACCGCCACCGATCAGCGCACACGCCTTACCAATTCCCTATTCCCGACTCTCCATTCCCCGCCTTATGACCACCCTCGCCTCCAGCTACGACCCCTCTTCCTTCGAATCGCGCCTGTACGCGCAGTGGGAGGCTGCCGGTTATTTCGTACCTTCAGGCAAGGGTGAGCCGTATACCGTGCTGCTGCCGCCGCCGAATGTGACCGGTACGCTGCACATGGGCCATGCGTTTCAGCAGACGCTGATGGATGCGTTGGTGCGCTATCACCGTATGCGCGGCTTCGACACGCTGTGGCAGGTGGGCACCGACCATGCAGGCATCGCCACCGAGATGGTGGTATCGCGCAATCTGGCGCTGGAAGGCAAGGGTGACACGCGCGACTCGCTGGGGCGCGAAGGCTTCATCGCCAAGGTGTGGGAATGGAAGGCCGAATCCGGCGACACCATCGAGCGCCAGATGCGTCGCCTGGGCACATCCAGCGACTGGTCGCGCAGCACCTTCACCATGGATCCGCAGCCGTCGGCCGCGGTCAACGAAGCGTTCGTGCGCTGGTACGAGCAGGGCCTGATCTATCGCGGCCAGCGCCTGGTCAACTGGGACCCGGTGCTGAAGACCGCGATCTCCGATCTGGAAGTGGAAAACGTCGAAGAAGACGGGTTCCTGTGGTCGATCCGCTATCCGCTGGCAGATGGCGTGACCTACGAGCACGTCGAACACGCTGCCGACGGCGTCGAAACGCTGCGCGAAACCCGCGATTATCTGGTGGTCGCCACCACGCGCCCGGAGACCATGCTGGGCGACACCGCGGTGATGGTGCATCCGGCAGACCCGCGCTATGCCACGCTGCACGGCGCTCGCATCGTGCTGCCGCTGACCGGCCGGCACGTGCCGGTGATCACCGACGAGTATGTCGACCGCGCCTTCGGCACCGGCGTGGTCAAGGTCACGCCTGCGCATGATTTCAACGATTATCAGGTGGGAGAGCGGCACAATCTTCCGTTAATCAACCTGTTCACAGCAGAAGCGAAAATCATCAATCCGCGGGAGCAGTATCCGGACGATGAATATCCCTTCGTTGAGCCGGGCATGGATTGGCGCGAACTCAATCAGATCCAACGCAAGCGCGTCGGCCAGCACTTCGCATATTCGATTCCATCAGCCTATGTCGGCCTTGACCGCTACGAAGCACGCAAACTTGTATTGGCCCATTTGGAAGACGAAGGTCGATTGGTCGAAACCAAGCCGCACACGCTGCAGGTGCCGCGCGGCGATCGTACCGGCCAGGTGATCGAGCCGTATCTCACCGACCAGTGGTTCGTGAAGATGGACGCGCTGGCCAAGCGCGGCCTGGAGCTGGTCGAAAGCGGCCAGGTCAAGTTCGTCCCGCCGAACTGGATCAATACCTATCGCCACTGGATGGAAAACATCCAGGACTGGTGCATCAGCCGTCAGCTGTGGTGGGGGCATCGCATCCCGGCGTGGTTCGACGAGGCGGGCAAGTGCTATGTCGGCCATGACGAAGCCGAGGTGCGCGCGAAACACGGCCTGGGTGCCGACGTCGCGTTGCACCAGGACAGCGACGTGCTGGAAACCTGGTTCTCCTCGCAACTATGGCCGTTCTCCACGCTGGGCTGGCCGGATGCGAGCGCGATGGCCGAGCGCGGCTTCGAGCGCTATCTGCCGTCGTCGGTACTGGTCACCGGCTTCGACATCATCTTCTTCTGGGTGGCGCGCATGATCATGGCCACCGACAGCTTCACCGGCCAAGTACCGTTCCGCGATGTCTACATCACCGGCCTGATCCGCGATGCGCAGGGCCAGAAGATGTCCAAGTCCAAGGGCAACGTACTCGACCCGCTGGACATCATCGACGGCATCAGCATCGAAGACCTGGTTGCCAAGCGCACCACGGGGCTGATGAAACCCAAGGACGCGCCGAAGATCGAAAAAGCCACGCGCAAGGAATTCCCCGACGGCATCATCGCCCACGGCGCGGACGCGTTGCGCTTCACCATCGCCGCGCTGGCCACGCATGGCCGCGACATCAAGTTCGATCTCGGCCGCGCCGAAGGCTACAAGAACTTCTGCAACAAGCTGTGGAACGCCACGCGCTTTGTGCTGATGAACACCGAAGGCGCGCGCTTTGCCGGCGTGCCGCAACCGCGCACCGAAGCCGAGCAATGGATTCTTGCGCGCCTGGACAAGGTCACTGCGGAAACCCACGCGCACTACGCCAACTACCGCTTCGATCTGCTCGCGCAATCGCTGTACGAGTTCGCCTGGAATGCGTTCTGCGACTGGTTCGTCGAACTGGCCAAGCCCGCGCTCAATAGCCAGGACAGCGAGGCTGCCGCCAGCACGCGTCACACACTGCTCTACGTGCTCGAGGCGCTACTGCGCCTGCTGCACCCGCTCACCCCATTCGTCACCGAAGAACTGTGGCAGCAGGTCGCACCGCGCCTGGGCATCACCGCCGCCACGATCTCGCTGCAGGTATTCCCGCAGGCCGGCGATATCGACACTGCGAGCTACGCCAGCGCAGAGGCCGATGTCGAATGGCTGAAGTCGATGGTGTCGGCACTGCGTCGTGTGCGCAGCGAGTTGAACGTGCCGCCGTCCAAGCAGGTACGCCTGCTGCTGCAGGCCGGCGCTGCCGACGATCGCGCCCGCGTTGGCCGCTTTGCCTCGCAGCTGTCGTTTCTGCTCAAGCTCGAAGCGATCGACTGGCTGGAGGCCGGCCAGGACACACCGCCGTCGGCCACGGCCATCGTCGGTGAGCTGACCCTGCTGGTGCCGCTGGAAGGCCTGGTCGACATGGATGCCGAACGCACGCGCCTGGACAAGGAAATCAAGCGCGTGGAAGGCGAGATCGGCAAGTGCAATGGCAAGCTGGGCAACGCCACCTTCGTGCAGAACGCACCAGCCGTGGTGGTCGAGCAGGAGCGTGCGCGCTTGAACGACTGGAGCACGCAGCTGACCGGTCTGCGCGAACAACGCGCCAAGCTCTAGGACCGCCAATCACTGTTGGCCGAGACGGGGTCAAAAGCCTGGTTAGTCGAGGGCGCGGTGCCCTCACCAGACAGTGTGCTGATTGTTTTACTGAAAGCCATGCACACCGACCATCTCGCCTGGTCCTTGCCCGCCCACCGTCGCGGGACCTTACGCGGCATGGATGCCGCGTAGGAGCTTACAAGGACGTACTTGCAGCGTGCCCCGCGATGGTGGGCGGGCAAGGGCCCTGCATGGTTCCCGCGTCCTGCATGGTTCCTGCGCTCTGCTGCGCAGCGAATCGAAGACGCGTAATGCTGCACACACGCGCCACGGTGTTGAGACGGCGCATGTCGCCGGACATCGAGACATCGATGAAGACATTGCGCAAACGCACAACGCCCGCAGTGCGGCGGGCGTTGTGGGAAGACGTGCAACGCTGCACACATCGCGGCATTGCGTACCTCAGACGTCTTACAGCTTGCCCGCGCCGGCTTTCGCCTTGACGTCCGCAGCGACCTTGTCGGCCGACAGCAGGCTATAGGTGTACGGCGGGGTCCATCCGATGTTGGTATTCCACGAGCAAGTCAGCGCCTTGCCGTTGAGCAGCGAGCCCTGATCGCGATAGACGCTGCCGCCGTAATCGGCCGCAATCTTGTCGCAGCTGCTCACCCCGCTGATGTCGAACGCATTGTTCTCCGAGAAGATCTTCGACTCCTTACCAACGCCATGCGCGTGCGAGAACGGATAGACATTATTGCTGGTGCTACCGACGTGGTAGTTGTTGTACAGATGCACCTGGCCAAAGCGCACACGCGGTGCGCGTGCGGAAATGTTCTCGAACAAGGTGTTGTGGATGGTCACCTTGAGTTTGCCGCTATCGGTGCTGGAGGCGCTGTCGCTGGAGCCGATCAGGTCGTTCTTCTCGTGCGATTTGAACGCCGAGTAGGAGATGGTGACGAAATTGGCGCCCTTCTTGACGTCCATCGCCCCGTCGTGATGCTGCTTCGGGCGGCCGTTGGCGGTGCCGTTCTGATCGTCGGTGCGACGACCGTCGGTGAAGGTGACATGGTCCACCCACACGTTGGTGGCGCCCTCGACTGTGAGGCCGTCGTACTCGGCATTCCAGTTGCCGGCGCTGCCGTCATCCGGATCCCAGACCGGCTCCGGATCCCACGGATTTTCGATGGTGAGGTTGCGGATGATGACGTCGTTGGCCTTGACGTAGAAATAGCCTTCGCGGATTTCCGCGTTACTGCTGATGCCGATCAGCGTGGTCTTGGTCGGGATGTCCAACCGTGCGCGGGCCTTCATATCCGAGGTCGTGGCGTACCGCTTGCCCTCGCTGACATCAATGATGCCGCTGATCTTGATGATGCGCCCGTTGCTGCCCACGCTGGCTTTCAACGCGCTCTTCAGCTCGGCGGCAGTCTTGACCGTGTAGATGTTGGCAGCGGCTGCTTTGGAGCCGCCCTTGGTCCCTCCGTTCTGTATTGCCCAACCAGTGGTTGCGACTTCCAGTGCAGGATCGGCGCAGGCAACGCCAACAACCAGCAACGACCCGACAAACAGCGACGCGGCGGCCGCCGTTGAAAATTTCGGCTTCATCTTGATCTCTCCCTCGGATAGGTTCGATGCGCCGCGCGGCGGCACACCCCTGGTCTAGCAGGCGCGGAACATACTTTTCATATCTGTAATGTTCAGTTCCGCGACGCCGATACTAGGAGCATCGCAATGGCCTGTATCTAGCCGATGCATCGATGTGCACGCGCAGTCACGCAAACGGTTGCGGGACATCCAAGAGAAGACAAAACGCTGTAACCAAGACACGCGGAGACATGCGTAAGGACACTGCAGCGCAGCATGACCTGCATCGCAACGCAGACGGACATAGCTCCAGCACGGTGTGCCACCACGATCACATGCATCCATGTTTTTCTGACGCGCACAGCGGTTGCGATGCGATGCATCGCTATTGCGCTGCGCCTCGCACGCGTGGACGTGGTCGATGGATGCCGCCGTAAACCACACTATGGGATGTCGCGGAATCATCACCATCTCGCATGCAGGCGCGACCTGCCGGATGGCGACACGCAATCGCCAACTCCCGGCGATGCGAGGGGAAAAACATGCACCCCGTTGCGATCGATTGCAGCGATGCGCAAGAGCTCGCGGTCACAGCAGGTGCGTTGCCTGATGTTCTGATCGTATTGCGTTACGACAAATCCGCATTTGCCGCGAAACAGAAAAGCACCGGTGCAGTCGTCTGACCGCTACGCAAGAGCCGGGCGGGTGTCTGCGGGTCGTGGCGCATGCATCACCGATGCAACTGCGCAGCGCGTATCAGGTAAGTGGGTGCAGATCCAGCCGGATGCGAGAGAACGCTCCCATCCGCCTCGGCCAATGCGGGTCAGGAGAACCCTTCGAAGAACAACTCGATCGCCATCACCAACGCATCTTCGCGGCCGGTATTGGAGGGGTAGTAGCGTGGGCGCCGCCCGATCTCATTGAAGCCTTCGGAGTGATACAGCGCAATCGCCGATGGATTGGACGGGCGTACTTCCAGAAACGCGCGTCGCGCGCCGCGATCGCAGGCACCCTTGATCAGCGCGCGCAACAGCACGCGGCCATGCCCTTGAGATTGCGCCTCCGGTGCGATGCAGACATTGAGCACGTGCGCCTCGTCGGCGGCGATGCTGATCACCCCGTAGCCAATGACCTGCCCGCCCTGCTCCATCACCCAGCCCGGATAGCCGGCCTGCAGGCAGTCGCGAAAGATGCTGCGCGTCCACGGGAACGGATAGGCGCGATGTTCGATCTCCATCACCACATCCAGATCGCTCTCGCGCATGGCGCGCAGCGACGTGGGCAGCGGCGCGTTCAGGGCGCTCATGCCGGATCCTGACGCCGCCGCAGGGCGCGCAGTTGCGGCCACAGCGCGCGCTTGGCCGCCGGGTTGCCGCGCAGCTCGGCCAGCGGCCAGGATGCCATCAAGGCTTGCGTATTCGGATCGCCCGGGTTGCAGCCGGATGCACGCAGCAACGCCATCTGCAGGCGGTCGGGCATGCCGACCCGGCTGCGCCGCTGCGGCGTTGTCGATGGCGCAGGCGCGACCGCATGCGGCGCGTCGACCGGTGCGCTGCGACGGGCCGCATGCGGTGCCGCAGGCGCCGGCATTGGTGGCGTGCGCTCGACGCGTGGCGGTGCAGCCGCCGGCGCGCGCTCGATCGTCTCGTCAGGCGCAGCCGCCGCGTCCACGGTGTCGCGGTCCAGATAGACGGTATGCCCCAACGCCTGCAGATACGACACCTGCAAATCGGACCACATCGGCTCGGAAGCCAATTGACTCATGGCATCTGGCTCATGGCAGTGTGCGCATGGCAGCTGGCCGGCTCATGGCAGCTCGGGCGTGCGCCGCCAGCGCCGCCACAACCACATCACCGGGCCGGACAGCGCATACAGCACGCCGATCACCAGCAGCGAACGGGCCAGGTCGATCACCAGCAACGCGATCACCACCGTGGCGATCGCCAGCGCCAGGAACGGCACACGGTCGGCACGCGGACCACGCGCGCCGCCCTTGAAACTCCAGAACCGGATCCGGCTCACCATTAGCAAGGCCGCTACCACGGTGACCGCCAGCGCCAGATAACGCAGCTGCTCGCCATCGAAGCCCAGGCTGTCGTCGGCAAACGCCCAGACGAAGGACATCATCAGGCCGGCGGCCGCCGGGCTGGCCAGGCCGATGAACCAGCGCTTGTCGACCACGCCCACCTGCGTATTGAAACGCGCCAGCCGCAGCGCGGCGCAGGCCGCATACAGAAAGGCGGCCGACCAACCGACCCGGCCCATCACGTTGCTGTCGTACTTCAATGCCGACAGCGACCAGTGATACATCACCAGCGCCGGGGCCATGCCAAAGCTGACCAGATCGGCCAGCGAGTCGTACTGCACGCCGAATTCGCTGCTGGTATTGGTCAGGCGCGCGACCCGGCCGTCCAGCCCGTCCATCACCGCGGCCACGAACACCGCCATGGCGGCCTGGACGAATTGCCCATTGGCGGCGGCGATGATGGCGTAGAAACCGGAAAACAGCCCGGCGGTGGTGAACAGGTTCGGCAGCAGGTAGATCGTGCGCGAGCGCGGGGGCGGTCTCATCTCATCCATCCGGCAAGTGTAGGGCCTGAGGTCCGTCCGGCGGTAGCGCGTCTGCGTCGTGCATGCGCGCCCGCGGCGTCACTTGCCAGCGCGGGCCGCGGATGCTGCAATCGCCGCGGGAATCATCCAGGGGAAGCCACATGCATCTGTCGTCCGGGCTTTGCGCCCTGTTGATGCTGGTCAGCGCCGCCGCCGGCGCGACCGATCTGTATAAATGGAAGGACGCCAAGGGCGTCACCCACTACACCGAAACCCCGCCACCGACCGGCCAGCGCTACGAAGCGCGCCGGATCGATGCGCGCAGCGGCACCGCCGCCATCGCCGCTCCGGAAACCGCCACGCCCGAATCGGCCGACTGCCTGACCGCACGCCGCAACCTGGAACTGCTCAGCGGCAAGGGCGAGGTCACCATGGGTGCCGGCGCCGACGGCAAGCCCGGCACCCCGCTGGACCCGGACGCCCGCGCAGCGCAGCGCAATCTCGCCGAGGCGGCCGCCAAGGCCTATTGCAAGCCGGCCGCGAGCGGCAATCCGGCCACCTGAGCCGGCTCGGGACCGGCCAGGTGCCGGTCCATGCATCCGGCCGATCGGCCGGCGCCCTGACCGGCAGGGCGCGAGACTGGCAAACTATGGGCTTTCCGCCCAAGCGAAGCCCGATGCGTCTTTCCCAGTTCCACCTGCACACCACCAAGGAAACCCCGGCCGACGCCGAACTGGTCAGCCACCGTCTGATGCTGCGCGCGGGCATGATCCGCAAGCTGGCCTCCGGGCTGTACACCTGGTCGCCACTGGGTCTGCGCGTGCTGCGCAAGGTCGAGGCCATCGTGCGCGAGGAGATGAACCGCGCCGGGGCGGTGGAAGTGCTGTTCCCCACCATCCAGCCACGCGAGCTGTGGGACGCCACCGGCCGTTGGGAGAAGTTCGGCGGGCAGTTGCTCAAGATCAAGGATCGCAAGGAGCAGGAGTTCTGCTACAGCCCGACCGCCGAAGAGGCCGCGGCCGAATTCGCACGCCAGGAGATCAACAGCTACAAGCAGCTGCCGCTGAACTTCTACCAGATCCAGACCAAGTTCCGCGATGAGATCCGCCCGCGCTTCGGCGTGATGCGTGCACGCGAGTTCCTGATGAAGGACGCCTATTCCTTCCATCTCACCGATGCGGACATGGCGCGCGAGTACGACAACATGCGTGCGGCCTACACCCGCATCTTCACCCGGCTGGGGCTGGAATTCCGCGCCGTACAGGCCGACTCGGGCGCCATCGGCGGCGACGCCTCGCAGGAATTCCACGTCATCGCCGCCTCCGGCGAGGACTCGCTGGCGTTCTCCACCGGCTCCGATTACGCCGCCAACGTGGAAACCGCCAGCGCCGCCCTGCCCGCGCCGCGCGCCGAGGCTGGCGAGGCGATGCGCCAGGTCGCAACGCCCACCCAGAAGACCTGCGAAGACGTCGCCCGGTTGCTGGGCATCGCGCTGCAGCGCACGGTCAAGTCGGTGGCGGTGATGGCCGACGCCGGCTTCGTGCTGGTGCTGGTGCGCGGCGATCACGCCGTCAACGAGATCAAGCTCGGCAAGGTCGCCGGCCTGGCCGGCTACCGCCTGGCCAACGACACCGAAATCCGCGACCACCTCGGCTGCGAGCCGGGCTTCCTGGGTCCGGTCAATACCGCCCGCCCGGTGCGCGTGGTGGCAGATCGCGATGTCGCGGCGATGGCCGATTTCGTGGTCGGCGCCAATGTGCCCGGCGCCCACCTGGCGGGCGTCAACTGGGGCCGCGACCTGCCCGAACCGGAAACCGTTGCCGATGTGCGCAACGTCATCGACGGCGAACGCGCGGCCGATGGCGGCGAGCTGCGGCTGGCCCGCGGCATCGAAGTGGGCCATGTGTTCCAGCTCGGCAGCCAGTACGCGCAGGCGTTGCAGGCCACCGTGATCGACGAGAACGGCAAGCCGGCAGTGATGAAGATGGGCTGCTACGGCATCGGCATTTCGCGCATCGTGGCCGCGGCGATCGAGCAGAACCATGACGATGCCGGCATCGTCTGGCCCGCACCGATGGCACCGTGGCAGGTGGTGGTCTGCATCATCAATCCCAAGCAGGATGCGCAGGTGGTTGCCGCCGCTCAGGCATTGCTGGACGAATTGATCGCCGCAGGGATCGAAGCGGCGCTGGACGATCGCGGGCTGCGCCCGGGCGCGATGTTCGCCGATATGGAACTATTGGGCATTCCGCATCGGGTGGTGGTCTCCGAACGCGGATTGGCCGCCGGTACATTTGAATATCGCGCCCGCAATGCAGAGGCAGCAGAAAACCTGGATAAGGCCGGGTTATTCTCCCGCCTGGGTCGTTGATCAAATCACCCGAAACCACTTCGATTGGATGAACACAAGGCGCCGAATTATTTCGGCGCATTTGTCACCCGGGTTTTCTGACATTATGATGGCCAGCGCTGCCACGGACCGGCATTCTTTTTCTCTCATCTTCCGGAGTAGTGATGTCGATCGATCTTAGCGGCCTGTCGGCCAAGCAGTTGGGTGCACTGATCAAAAATGCGAAGAAGCAGCAGACCGTGGTTGCCAAGCGCGCCCCGATTGCCAAGGTTCGCACGCAGCTGACCCGCGCGGCAAAAGCCCAGGGTTATTCCATCGAAGAATTGTTTGGCGCCAGCGCCGGCCCGGGTCGTCCTGCTGCCGCTGCCAAGCCGGGTCCGCGCGCCGGCCGCAAGCTGGGCAAGGTTCCGCCGAAGTATCGCAACCCCGCCAATCCTCAGGAAGCCTGGACCGGCCGCGGCAAGCAGCCGCGCTGGCTGGCCGAACTCACCGCCGCCGGCAAGAAAGTCGAAGACTTTCTGATCAGCAAGGTCGGCGCCAAGAAGACCCCGGCCAAGAAGGCAGCGCCACGCAAAGCCGCCACCAAGCGCGCGACCAAGAAGTCCAAGGCCGCTTGATTCATACCAATAAAAAACGCCGGCAGTGCCGGCGTTTTTTATTGCGCGTTTTCTACCGGTCATAAATTCTTGCGGGCCGGAATCAACAGATTGCCGAACAGCAATCCTGCCATCAAGGCCATCACGATATTGGTAACCGCCAATAGTGCGGCCTGCCCGACGCTGACATCCTGTTGCTGTACCAGGGTCAGAAAGCCACGCAGGCTGACACTGCCCGGAACCAGCATGATGATGCCGGGCAAACGGATCAATGCACCGGGTTTTTGCACCACCCGCCCGAACAGATTACCGGCGGCGGTCAAGGCCATGGCCGATGCAAAGACACCGGCCGGACCACCCCAGGCATGTCCGGCATAACGCGCGATGACATACCCGGACATGGCCGCTGCCATGATCCATAAATAATCGCGTCGATTGGCCTTGAACAACACCGCAAACGCATAAGCGGCCACCAGCAGCGAGGCTGCTTCCACCCAGCCGGCCTGCGGGCGCAATGCGGCCACCTGCGGGTGCAGGCCGAGCACCTGGGTCAGCGTCACCGCGATCACCGCACCGACGGTGAGCTTGAGCACCGTGGTCACCGCACCGGCAAGCCGCGCCGTGCCCGAGACCCAATGCTGGCTGGCCAGCTCGTTGAAGGCATTGGTCAACGACATGCCGGGCAGCAGCACCACCAGCGAGGCGATGATCACCGTATTGAGGTTCAGCGGCCCGACCAGCGAAGCCACCACCGCGGCCACCACCCCGGCCAGCAGACCGGCCAGCGCCTCGCCGGCTTCCTTGGTCGCCGGCCGCTTGTCGGTGTATTGGGTCAGCAGGCCGATCGACATCCCGATCGCGCCAGCGGTGGCGATGTCCAACCAGGGCAGTTTCCACAGCCCTGCCACGCCGGCGGCGGCCAGCCCGAATGCCAGCACCTGCATGGTCTTGCCGCGCCGATCGACCTCGCGGTCCAGCCGCCGCAGCGCGGTGTGGCCCTGCGCGATGCTCATGCGCCCGTTGGCCACGCTGTCGGCCACGTAATCGGCCACGCTGAGCTTGTAAAGGTCGTTCTCGCCCGGGGCCAGCCGGATCACCCGGGTGATGTCGCTGGAGCCGATGGCCTTGGTCGGGTCGCTGAAGCTCAAAATGATGCCGGTGGGATTGGACCAGGGCTCGCAGTCCAGGCCCAGCTTCTGCGACAGTCCGACCACGGCGGCCTCCAGACGCTGCGCAGTGGTGCCGTAGGAATGCAGGCGTCCGGCGATTTCCGAAACAAAGGCGACGCGCTGGGCATAGGTGGCGCTGGCGGACGGTTGGACGACGGTGGCAGCGGACATGCGTGGCGGGTCGGATCGGAGAAACGCCGTCTGGCGAGGCCGCCAGTGTATGCCGCAGCGCACCTGGCCGGCGCGCCGATTGTCTGTGCCGGGACCGCAGGTGCGAAGCGTCCCCATCATTCGCTCACGCCGGGCGCGGTATGCTGGCGCCACGGACAGGCCACCCATGATCAAAGCGCAACCTCCACGCATCGAACAAGACTCGCAGGATCACGCACAGGTCCGCCTTGCTGGCAGTTGGGTCCTGGCGACCGCATTGCCCCAGGCCGAACTGCTGCAGGCCGTGCCCGAGGGGGTCCGGCGCATCGACGCACGCGGCATCGGGCAACTGGATTCGGCCGGCGTGCTGCAGTTGCTGCGCTTCGCCAGCCGCATGGGCCTGAAGGAAGACGCGATCGATTTCCGCGACGAGCACCAGGCCCTGGTGTGCACCATCGAGGAACTCAACGACGAACGCCCCAAGCCCAAACGTGACTACGGCTTTGTTGCCGCATTGGACCGTCTGGGCCGCACCACCCATGGCGTCGGCCAGGGCATTCTGGAGCTGAACAGCTTTCTGGGCGAGAACCTGGTCAAGATCGCGCGGCTGATCCACGAGCCGCGCCGCTTCCGCCTGACCTCCACCGTGCACCACATGGAGCAGGTCGGCCTGGATGCGGTGCCGCTGGTGGTGCTGCTGTCGTATCTGGTCGGCGCGGTGATCGCGTTCCTGGGCTCGACCATCCTGCGCGACTTCGGCGCGGAGATCTACGTGGTGGAGCTGGTGTCCATCGCCTTCCTGCGTGAGTTCGCGGTGCTGCTGACCGCGATCGTGCTGGCCGGGCGCACCGCCAGCGCCTTCACCGCGCAGATCGGTGCGATGAAATCGCGCGAGGAAGTGGACGCGATCCGCACCCTGGGCCTGGACCCGATCGACCTGTTGGTGATTCCGCGCCTGCTCGCGCTGATCTTCACCCTGCCGCTGCTGACCTTCATCGCGATGATCGCCGGCCTGGCCGGTGGCGTCACCGTGGGCGCATTCGATCTGGATATTCCGCCGCAGATGTATCTGGCGCGCATGCACGACACCATCCAGTTGCGGCATTTTCTGGTCGGGCTGTCGAAGGCGCCGCTGTTCGCGCTGGTGATCGGCCTGATCGGCTGCCTGGAAGGCCTGAAGGTCAGCGGCACCGCGCAATCGGTTGGCGAGCGCACCACCTCCTCGGTGGTGCAGACGATTTCCTTGGTCATCATCCTCGACGCGATCGCCGCGCTGTGGTTCATGAAGATGGGGTGGTGATGAAGCCGGGATTCGACATTCGGGATTGGGGATTCGTGCAAAGCACAAGCGCAGCTGGCGCGCTGGCATTCGGGAGAGCTGTGCCTTGACCAATCCCGAATCCCCAATCCCCAATCCCGGCACAGAGACCGACGCCGCCGACGACCAGCTGGCGATCTCGGTGCGTGGGCTGACCAATCGCTTCGGCAGCCAGGTCGTGCACGAGGAACTGGATCTGGACGTGCGCCGCGGCGAGATCCTGGGCGTGGTCGGCGGCTCGGGTACCGGCAAGTCGGTGCTGATGCGCAGCATCCTGGGGCTGCGCGAGCCGGACGCCGGCAGCATCCAGGTGCTGGGTGCGGATGCGCGCTCGGGCCGTTTCGCCGACCGCCAGCACATCACCCGCAATACCGGTGTGCTGTTTCAGGACGGCGCGCTGTTCTCGTCGATGACCGTCGGCGAAAACGTGCAGGTCCCGCTGAAGGAACATCACGGCGAGTTTCCCGAGCGCTGGTATTTCGAGCTTGCGCTGCTGAAGATCAAGCTGGCCGGCCTGCCGGCCGATGCGCTGGACAAACTGCCCTCGCAGCTGTCCGGCGGCATGCGCAAGCGCGCCGGCCTGGCGCGGGCGCTTGCGCTGGATCCGCCGCTGCTGTTTCTGGACGAGCCCACCGCCGGGCTGGACCCGATCGGCGCGGCCGCCTTCGACCGTTTGATCCGCACCCTGCAGCAGGCGCTGGGCCTGACCGTGTTCCTGATTACCCATGACCTGGATACGCTGTACGCCATCTGCGACCGCATCGCAGTGCTGGCCGATCACAAGGTGATCGCCAACGCGCCGCTGGCCGAAGTCGAGCAGATCGATCACCCCTGGATCCAGGAATACTTCCACGGTCCGCGCGCGCGCGCCGCGCGCGCGGCCAAGACCGACTCCACCGAGACCGCCTGAGCATGGAAACCAAAGCCAATTACGTCCTGATCGGCGCCTTCACCATCGTGGCGGGCCTGGCCCTGTTGCTGTTCGGGCTATGGGCCGCAAAATACTCCTCCGACCGTACCTGGCAGCAATACCGGGTGGTGTTCCGTGAGGCGGTGACTGGCCTGACGGTCGGCAGCCCGGTGCAGTACAACGGCATCGCGGTCGGCTCGATCACCGAGCTGACGCTAGCGCCGAACGACCCGCGCCAGGTCGTCGCGCACGTGCGGGTGAACTCCACCACGCCGATCAAGAGCGATACCCGCGCCAAGCTGGCCATCACCAGCCTGACCGGCCCGTCGATCATCCAGCTCTCCGGCGGCACGCCCGAGGCACCGTCGCTGACCACCATCGACAAGAGCGACGCGCCGATCATCCAGACCACGCCGTCGGCACTGCAGAACATCACCGACACCGCCAACCGCATCGTCGAGCGCATGGACCAGATGCTCTCGGACAAGAACGTTGCCAGCATCACCGCCACCTTGCAGAACCTGGAAAAGATCAGCGGCGGCATCGCCGATCGCGACGAAGGCATGCAGGCGCTGATCGTCAGCGCGCGCGATGCCGCACGCAATCTGGACACCACCCTGACCACCACCAACGGCACCATCAAGCGGTTGGACCAGAACCTGGTGCAACAGCTGCCGGGCATCCTGGAGAAGCTCGATGCCACCCTGGTCAAGCTGGATTCGGCCGCCGGCAACGCCGACAACATCCTTGGCGAGAACCGCGCAGCCATCAACAGCTTTGCCAATGACGGGCTGGGCCAGCTCGGCCCCACGCTGACCGAATTGCGCGGCCTGATCCGCGACCTGCGCCGGGTCAGCGACAAACTGGACAACAACCCTGCGCGCTACCTGCTCGGCCGCGACGCACCCAAGGAGTTCGAACCGAAATGACTGCCATGCGCCTGTTGCGTCCCGTGTTGTGCGTCTCCCTGCTGGCGCTGGGCGGCTGCTCGCTGCTGACCGGCGGCGACCAGAAGCCGGCCACCATCTACGCACCCAATGTCCGGATCGCGCCCAACCCGTCCTGGCCGCAGGTGACCTGGCAGCTCTCGGTGTCCAAGCCCAGCGCCGCGCGGGTGATCGACAGCCCCCGCATCAACGTGCGCCCGACCCCGGGCGAGTTGCAGGTCTATCACGGCGCAGGCTGGGCGCAGCCGGCCACCGATATGCTGGAAGACAGCGTGGTGCGCGCGTTCGAGGACTCCGGCAAGATCGCCGCGGTCGCCCGCATCGGCACCGGCATCCGCTCCGACTACAAGCTGGCGATCGACCTGCGCCGCTTCGAGTCCGACTACGCCGGCCAGTCGCTGCCGTCGGCCACCATCGAACTCAATGCCAAACTGCTGCACGCCGCCGATCAGCGCGTGGTGGCCTCGCGCACCTTCCTGGTCGCGCGCCCGTCCAGCGGCACCGACACGGCGGCAGTGGCAGCGGCCTTCGAACAGGCGATGACGCAGGTCACCACCGAACTGGTCGGGTGGACCTTGATCACCGGCCAGCAGGATAGCCAGCGCTTGCCGGGCCCGCCGTCACCGCGACAGCCGGACTAGCGCTCGGGGCCACGCGGCGCAATCCGGCGAAACGTCAGGTTGATGCGCTCGCCAATGGGCTTTGCGGTGCGCGGTAACGCATGCTTGTAGTGGCGCTGGGTATCGCCTCCCATCAGCAGCAAATCGCCGTGCCCCAATTCCAGCGCCTGCTTCAACGCCGCATCGTCGCGATGCTTGAAGGCAAAGCGCCGCGTCGCGCCCAGGCTCACCGAGGCGATCAACGGTTGCGGCCCCAACTCCGGCTCGTCGTCGCTGTGCCAGCCCATCGCATCGTTGCCGCTGCGGTAACGGTTAGCCAGCATGCTGTTGAACGGCGCCCCGGTCTCGGCCTGCAAGCGCGTGCGTAAAGGCTGCAAGACGTCCAGCCACGGCTGAGGCGCGAACTGCGTGCCCGAGTAGCGATAGCTGGCGCCCGGATCGCCAACCCAACTGCTCAGACGCGGCGAATCCACCGTTCGCCCGAACATGCGGATGCGGTGCACTTCCCACTGCACCTGGGTCAGCAGTGCCTGCATCAGCGCATCGGCCTGCGCGCGGGGCAACCAGCCGCGGCACCAGGTGATCTCCGCCTGCGGCAGCGCAACCCGAATCTTCATGCATCAAACGCTAGCACGCTCCCGCTGAGTGGAGGCTGGGCGGTACGGATGAATCGATCCGATTTGCCGCCGTCACATCGAATCCCGGAAAATGCGCAGCAGCCATCGAGCCAACGGGAGCGGAGCAATGTCGGAAGCAGGAGTCGGCGCAAGTGCGCCAGAGACGGTCGAGCGCGACGTGATGGAGTACGACGTCGTCACCGTCGGCGCCGGTCCGGCCGGGCTGGCCTTTGCGATCCGGCTCAAGCAGCTCGATCCGGCCATCAGCGTCTGCGTGATTGAAAAATCCAGCACCATCGGTGCGCATATCCTGTCCGGCGCGGTGATCGAGCCGGGCCCGCTGGATGCCTTGCTGCCGGGCTGGCGCGACAACCCGCCGCCGATCTGCGTGGCCGCCACCGACGACGAATTCTGGTTTCTCGGCAAGGACAGCGCGCGCAAGTTCCCGGTGGTGCCGCCGGGCATGCGCAACCACGGCAACTTCATCGTCAGCCTGGGCGCGATGTGCGCCTGGCTGGCGCCGCAGGCCGAAGCGCTGGGCGTGGAGATCTACCCGGGCTTTGCCGCCGCCGAAACCCTGCACGACGCCGACGACCAGGTCATCGGCGTGCGCATCGGCGACATGGGCGTGGCCAAGGACGGTTCGCACAAGCCCGGTTACACCGCCGGCATCGATATCCGTGCCAAAGTCACCGTGCTGGCCGAAGGCGCGCGCGGGCATCTGACCAAGCGCCTGCTCAAACGCTTCGACCTCACCGCCGACGCCGACCCGCAGGGCTATTCGATCGGCATCAAGGAACTGTGGCAGGTACCGGAGGGGCGCGTCAGCCCCGGCAAGATCGTGCATACGCTCGGCTGGCCGGCCGACAACCGCACCTACGGCGGCAGCTTCCTGTATCACCTGGACAACAACCAGATCGCGCTCGGTTACGTGAGCGGACTGGACTACAGCGACCCGAAGTACCAGCCGTGGGAAGCCTTCCAGCAATGGAAGAACCACCCGCTGATCAAGCCGTTGCTGGAAGGCGGTAGCATCCTCTCGGCCGGCGCGCGTGCCATCGTCACCGGCGGCTGGCAATCGCTGCCGAAGGTGGAAATGCCCGGCGCCCTGTTGATCGGCGATACCGCCGGCCTGCTCAACGTGCCCAAGATCAAGGGCACCCATCAGGCGATCCGCAGCGGCATGCTGGCCGCCGAACACCTGGTGCAATCGCAGCTGGCGCCGCAAGGCTTCGATGCCAAGTTGCGCGCGTCCGATGCGATGGCCGAGCTGAAGCAGGTGCGCAACATCAAGCCCGGCTTCAAGAAGGGTTTGTGGTTCGGCCTGCTCAACGCCGCCTGGGAAACCGCGCTCAAGGGCGCCTCGCCATGGACGCTGAAGAACAAGCCCGACTGGTCGGCATTGCACAAGATCGGCGACTACGAGCAACCACCGCGCGACTACGGCACGCGCGAGCTCGCCCCGCGCGACCGCCTGCAGGCGGTCTACTTCGCCGCCACCGAGCACGACGAAGACCAGCCCGTGCATTTGAAAGTGCTCGACACCGACGTCTGCGCCACCCGCTGCGTGCAGGAGTACGACAACCCCTGCACCCGCTTCTGCCCGGCCAACGTCTACGAAATGGTCGCAGACACCGGCAGCCCCTCCGGCAAGCGCCTGCAGATCAACGCCGCCAACTGCGTGCACTGCAAGACCTGCGACATCAAGGACCCGTACGAAATCATCACCTGGGTCACGCCGGAGGGTGGTTCGGGCCCGAACTACCAGAATCTGTGAGCAACCAGTGGCGTACCGCGTGACCGGCAGTCTTTCCAAACTCATGGCTGCGGCGCGTCGCTCGGTAGAACTGCATGGCGGCGGTTTCTCCGGCGCAACTGCGGTCGCGACGCGTGCGTACAAGGTGGTCCGTGCCCTCGGGTTACGCGGCTTTCTGGAGCGGGTGCGATTGGCTGGACGCAAGCAGCCGGCAGCTCCCCGCCTGTCAGACCAGGCGTCGTTCGGCACGCCAGTGCCGTTGTCGCAGTTGCAGTTAAAAGTTGGCGTGATGGTGCACGTCTTCTATCCCGACCTGATCGACGAATTCGCGCAGTCACTCCAGCACATGCCGGTGGGCTATGACCTGCTGGTATCGGTGATGGATGAAACAGCCGTAGCTCAGGCGCGCGAGCGCTTTTCAAAGCTGCCGCAGATCGGGAAGCTCGACATACGCGTCGTGCCCAACCGCGGCCGTGACATCGCACCGCTGGTGGTGACGTTCCGCGAGCAGGTCCTGGCATTGGATGTTGTCGGCCATCTGCACACGAAAAAGTCGCTGTATACAGGCAGCGAGCAAGGCGAGTGGCGCCGCTACCTGCTGTCGTCCCTGATGGGGAGTGCGGAGCGCATCGCCTGGCAACTGGGAATGTTTCAGGCCGAGCCACGCCTTGGCATGCTTTACCCTGAGAGCTACGAACGAGTGCCGCTGTGGGCGCATACCTGGCTGAGCAATCTTGAGGTCTGCCGCACGCTGGCCCAGCGACTCGGATTCGACATCGACGCATCGGAGTACATCGACTTTCCCGCAGGATCGATGTTCTGGGTGAAGGTGGATGCACTGCGGCCGTTGTACGCACTGAATCTAGAGCTCAAGGACTTTCCCGAAGAGCACGGCCAGATCGACGGCACCCTGCACCACGCGATGGAACGCATATTCGTTGCTGTCTTGCGCCATCAACAGTATCGCATCGGCATATTGCCGCAAGACGGTACGCTGTCACTCAGCGGCGAAGGTGGACGCAATTGGCAGGCATCGTTCGAGACGCCGCTCGCCACGCGATTGACACTGTCCTCTCTGCAGGCTCGATTTGTGTCGCTGGATATCTTCGATACCTTGGTAGTGAGGCCGTTCCTGTTTCCGGCGGGTGCCCGCGCCTATCTTGCCCACCTCATAGCAGGCCAATTCGGGGTCGGAAATTTTCTCGAACTACGCGAACTTGCCGAGTCAAAAGCGCGCCATCAACATGGCGCCGATGTCGATCTATCGAGCATCTACGCAACGCTGGCTGGCCTGCCCGATGCGAAGGGACTGCCAATCGGCGCCCTTCAGGCACTGGAAGTGGCCCTGGAAGCCAGATTGCTGCGACCACGCCGGGGGGTGATCGCAGCAGCGACGCACCTAAAACAACGTGGCATCCGCCTGGTTGCGCTTTCGGATATGTATCTGGATAGCGCGTTGCTGCAGCAGGTCCTGCCACCAGAAGTCAGCGCACTGCCGGCTGCCTGGTATGTGTCCTGCGAGACGGGCTGGCGCAAGGATGCCGACAGTGCCTGGAAGGAGCTGCCAGACATCGAAAGAATCGATGCATCGCAGTGGCTACATGTCGGCGACAACGAACACGCAGATATCCAGCGCCCACAGATGCACAGCCTGTTGACGCCGGTGCATGTACTTCGCCCATCCGCGCTGCTGGACGTGGTTCCTGCCTTGCGCCCGCTTAGACCATCTTCGGGTGCGGCCACCCGGTGGCAGGACCAGTTGTGGCTTGGCCTGCTGGCCAATCGGTTCGCCGACCTTGCCGACCGGCATCCGGAAACGTTGATGCCCTCGCCGATTCTGTCACCGGCCTGTCTTGGCTACGTGGTGATCGGCCCGCTGATCTTCGATTATCTCGCCTGGCTGATCCGCACGGCAGAGCAACGCAATATCGAAACAATCTTGTTTTTGAGCCGGGAAGGCCACCTGCTGGAGCAGGGCTTTCAGCTGGTAAGGCAAACTTCCCCTTCACTGCAGCAGCTGCATGGCAGGTATCTGCTGGCATCACGGCGGGCAACCGGAACACCCTCACTGCATGCACCGGATGATCTTGCACTGCTGCTGGACAGCACCTACACCGGGACACTGAGCGGTCTGGTACAGGCGCGCCTGGGAGATGTTGCAGCACATATTCTGGAACGTCGCCTGGGGCGCTCGGTCATGCAACGCGACGTCTACCTGCCGGAGATGCATGCCGAGCTGCTGGAACTCATTGCCCCGGCGACCAATGAACTGCTGGCGCTTGCCGAAACTGAAAGGACGGCTTACCTGCATTACTGGAGAGCGACTGCAGGTGACGGTGCCGCCATGGTGGCCGACATAGGTTACTCCGGCACCATCCAGGCCAACCTCACAAGATTGACTGGGCAGCCGCTGGATGGCGTTTATTTTGCGTTGAACGGGCGCGCCACAAAGATCCCTGCCCAGAGTTGGGCAGCCGCCCGCTATTTTGATGGCCGCACCGAGGATGATCCGGAGCAATCGACAATCCTGCGCCACGATCTGCTTCTGGAAACACTTCTCACCGCTCCTTCGCCGCAGTTTTCCTACTTCACAGGCACCGCCGACGTTCCGACTGCGGTCTACGCCAGTCCGGAGCTCTCGGCAGCGCAATGGGCGACGATCGCGCAGGTGCATGAGGGCGCGCTAGCGTTCATTGCTGACGTCTGTCAGGTTGCGCAGGACGAAAGCTACCTGCTGGACTTCGATCGAGCCTCGGTCCAGATCCCGCTGCAGTGCGTCGGCTCCGGACACTGGCAGGCGCCGTGGCTGGCGGATCTGCAACTCGATGATCGCTTCACCGGACGCGGAGTGGTTCGGGCCGGATGACCTGACGGCCATCCGGCCTTGCCTCACAGTTGAGGCGTCAGAATTGTCACACCGGTCTTCTGGCGCAACTCCTCCAGCCCTACGCCATCGGCCGCCTCCACCAGCACCAGCCCGCCATCGGTGACATCGAAGACCGCCAGGTCGGTGATGATGCGATCGACCACGCCGACGCCGGTCAATGGCAGGTCGCATTCGGGCAGGATCTTGTGGCTGCCGTCCTTGGCAACGTGTTCCATCAGCACGACAACGCGCTTGACGCCGGCCACCAGGTCCATCGCGCCGCCCATGCCCTTGACCATCTTGCCGGGCACCATCCAGTTGGCCAGATCGCCGCGCTCGGTGACCTGCATCGCACCGAGAATCGCCAGATCGACGTGCCCGCCGCGGATCATCGCGAACGAGTCGTGGCTGCCGAAATAACTGGCGCCGGCACGTGCGGTGACTGTCTGCTTGCCGGCATTGATCAGGTCCGCATCCACCTCGTCCTCGGTGGGAAACGGGCCGATGCCGAGCAGGCCGTTTTCCGATTGCAGCCACACGTCCACGCCATCGGGAATGTGATTGGCCACCAGCGTCGGCAGGCCGATGCCCAGGTTGACGTAGGCGCCATCGGTCAATTCGCGCGCCGCACGGGCCGCCATCTGGTCTCTGGTCCAGGCCATCACTGCTGTCCTTCGCGCACGGTGCGTTGTTCGATGCGTTTTTCCGGCGTGGCGTTAAGCACCAGCCGGTCGACATAGATGCCGGGCAGATGCACCTGGTCCGGGTCGATCGCCCCCACCTCCACGATCTCCTCGACCTCGGCAACGCAGACGCGCCCGGCCATGGCGCAGGCAGGGTTGAAGTTGCGCGCGGTCTTGCGGAACACCAGATTGCCGGCCGTATCCGCACGCCAGGCCTTGACCAGCGCGACATCGGCCTGCAGCGCGGTTTCCATCACATACTGCTTGCCGTCGAATTGCCGGGTTTCCTTGCCCTGGGCGACGATCGTGCCGTAGCCGGTTGCGGTATAGAACGCGGGGATTCCTGCCCCGCCCGCGCGCAGACGCTCTGCCAGCGTGCCCTGCGGGTTGAATTCCAGCTCTAATTCGC
This sequence comes from Xanthomonas arboricola pv. populi, assembly GCF_002939945.1. Lineage (GTDB taxonomy): Bacteria > Pseudomonadota > Gammaproteobacteria > Xanthomonadales > Xanthomonadaceae > Xanthomonas > Xanthomonas arboricola_A. Next base: position 36,510 of record NZ_MDEB01000007.1, read on the forward strand.
CGGCCAGGTACTGCCGCTCGAATTCCTTGTTCTCGCCCACGTAGGACGAAATCATCTTGCGGATCTGCCGGGTGGCCAACAATTGACCCAGCCCGAATCCATCGACGCCTGCGTTGTTGGAGATCACGGTCAATCCACCGACCCCACTCTCGCGCACCGCCGCAATCAGCGCTTCCGGGATTCCGCACAACCCAAAGCCGCCGACCGCCAGGGTTTGGCCATCGGCCAGCACCCCGTCCAGCGCCGCCCCGGCATCGGCGTAGCGTTTGCCGCCTGCCGCACCACGTCCACCATTGTTCATCACCGCCCTCGCCTCGCTGATGTGAAGCGGCCATTCTAGCCGCTGACTGTTCCCTGTCCCCGGTCGCAATGCCGCCACACCCAAGACACGGCGCAGCCGCTAAACTCGGAATTCCCCCACCCCAGGAATTGCCCATGACGCTACCCGCCTTCAAGGCCTACGACATTCGCGGCCGCGTGCCGGATGAACTCAACGAGGACTTGGCGCGCCGCATCGGCGTGGCATTGGCGGCGCAGCTGGAGCAAGGGCCGGTGGTCTTGGGCCACGACGTGCGCCTGGCCAGTCCCGGCCTGCAGGAAGCGCTCTCGGCCGGCCTGCGCGCCAGCGGCCGCGAAGTGATCGACATCGGCCTGTGCGGCACCGAGGAGGTCTATTTCCAGACCGATTACCTCAAGGCGGCCGGCGGCGTGATGGTCACCGCCAGCCATAACCCGATGGACTACAACGGCATGAAGCTGGTCCGCGAGCAAGCGCGGCCGATCAGCTCAGACACCGGCCTGTTCGCGATTCGCGACACCGTCGCTGCCGATACCGCCGCACCCGGCGAGCCTACCGCAAGCGAGCAGAGCCGCACCGACAAGACCGCCTACCTGGAGCATCTGCTGAGCTACGTGGACCGCAGCACGCTCAAGCCGCTCAAGCTGGTGGTCAACGCCGGCAACGGCGGCGCCGGCCTGATCGTCGACCTGCTTGCACCGCAGCTGCCGTTCGAGTTCGTCCGCGTCTTCCACGAACCCGATGGCAACTTCCCCAACGGCATCCCCAACCCGCTGCTGCCGGAAAACCGCGACGCCACCGCGAGGGCGGTCAAGGAACACGGCGCCGATTTCGGTATCGCCTGGGATGGCGACTTCGATCGCTGCTTCTTCTTCGATCACACCGGCCGCTTCATCGAAGGCTATTACCTGGTCGGCCTGCTGGCGCAGGCGATCCTGGCCAAGCAGCCCGGCGGCAAGGTCGTGCACGACCCGCGCCTGACCTGGAACACCGTCGAGATGGTCGAGGACGCCGGCGGCATTCCGGTGCTGTGCAAGAGCGGCCATGCCTTCATCAAGGAAAAGATGCGCAGCGAAAATGCCGTCTATGGCGGCGAGATGAGCGCGCACCATTATTTCCGCGAGTTCGCTTATGCCGACTCCGGCATGATTCCGTGGCTGTTGATCGCCGAGCTGGTGTCGCAGTCGGGTCGTTCGCTGGCGGATCTGGTCGAAGCGCGCATGCAGAAATTCCCCTGCAGCGGCGAGATCAACTTCAAGGTGGACCACGCCAAGGCGGCGGTTGCCCGCGTGATGGAGCACTACGGCGAGCAGTCGCCGGAACTGGACTACACCGACGGCATCAGTGCCGATTTCGGCCAATGGCGCTTCAACCTGCGCAGCTCCAATACCGAGCCGCTGCTGCGTCTGAACGTGGAAACGCGCGGCGACGCGGCACTGCTGGAAACGCGTACGCAGGAAATTTCCAACCTGCTGCGCGGCTGATTTAACATCGTCCCCCACTTTGACGCATTGGAGTTTCCCCCGCTCATGAGCGATGTCCTTCCGATTATCCTGTCCGGCGGTTCCGGCACGCGCCTGTGGCCGTTGTCGCGCGAATCCTATCCCAAGCAGTTCCTGCCGCTGGTCGGCGAGCACAGCATGCTGCAGGCCACCTGGCTACGTTCCGCCCCGGTGGCGGCGCATGCCCCCATCGTGGTGGCCAACGAAGAGCATCGCTTCATGGCCGCCGAGCAGTTGCAGCAGCTGGGCGTGAAGCCGTCAGCCATCCTGCTCGAGCCCAAGGGCCGCAACACTGCCCCGGCAATTGCCGTCGCTGCACTGGAAGCCACCCGTAACGGTGGAGATCCGCTGCTGCTGGTGCTTCCTTCGGACCATGTCATTCGTGACGAGGCTGCTTTTCAGGCGGCAGTCACCGTCGCAGCCGCCGCCGCAGAACAGGGCAAGCTGGTCACCTTCGGCATCAAGCCGACCGCGCCTGAAACCGGCTATGGCTACATCAAGGCCGGTGCCGGTACTGGCGCGACTGCGGTCGAGCGCTTCGTCGAAAAGCCCGACCTGGCCACCGCGCAAGGCTATCTGGCCAGCGGCGAGTATTACTGGAACAGCGGCATGTTCCTGTTCCGTGCCTCGCGCTATCTGGAAGAACTGCGCAAGTTCCAGCCCGCCATTGCCGATGCCTGCCAGAAGGCGTGGGAAGGCGGCAAGCGCGATGCCGACTTCACCCGTCTGGACAAGGACGCGTTCGCCTCCAGCCCATCGGATTCGATCGACTATGCGGTGATGGAAAAGACCGCCGATGCAGTGGTGGTGCCGCTGGATGCCGGCTGGAACGACGTCGGTTCGTGGTCGTCGCTGCTGGACGTCTCCGAACAGGACGGCCAGGGCAATGCGCACCACGGCGATGTGATCCAGCTGGACTGCAAGAACACCTATGCGTATGGCTCGCGCCTGATCGCCATGGTCGGTCTGGAGGACGTGGTTGTGGTGGAGACGCCAGACGCTGTTCTGGTCGGCCACCGCGATCGCATCCAGGAAGTGAAGGATGTGGTCGGCCGGATCAAGGCCGACGGTCGCTCCGAGGCGACTTGGCATCGCAAGGTCTATCGTCCGTGGGGTGCTTACGATTCGATCGACATGGGTCACCGTCACCAGGTCAAGCGCATCACCGTCAAGCCCGGTGCCGTGCTCAGCCTGCAGATGCATCACCACCGCGCCGAACACTGGATCGTCGTCAGTGGCACCGCAGAAGTCACGCGTGGCGAAGAGGTGCTGCTGCTCACCGAGAACCAGAGTACCTATATTCCGCTTGGCGTGACCCATCGCCTGCGCAATCCAGGCAAATTGCCGCTGGAACTGATCGAAGTGCAGTCCGGCAGCTATCTGGGCGAAGACGATATCGTGCGTTTCGAAGACACCTACGGGCGCACCTGATCGGTCGCCTGCGGGACTGCGCAACGTATAAGCAAACAGCCGGGGATTCCCGGCTGTTTGTTTTTGCGGCGCGCATCGGTCGGTGGAAATATCGCCACCGACCAGAGTCGCGACTTTACTGTCTGGCAGCGGCGACTTCGGCAATCACGCGCTGCAGGCCGACCTGCCAGTCCGGCAGCACGATATCGAAATCGCGCTGCAGTTTGTCGATCGACAGCCGCGAATACGCGGGCCGCTTTGCGGGCGTCGGATAGTCGGCAGTGGTGATCGGCACCACGCGCGGCGTGCGCGACAGCAAACCGGCGCTGACAGCTTCCTGGAAGATCGCCTCGGCAAAGCCATGCCAGCTTGTCTGACCTGCAGCCGTGAGGTGCCAGGTACCCGAAGTGTCGGGTGTGCGTTGGCGCAGCAACTGCGCGGTGACATCGGCAATCAGGGCGGCGGGCGTCGGTGTCCCGACCTGATCGGCCACCACCCGCAGCTCCTCGCGCTCGGCACCGACGCGCAACATGGTGCGCAGGAAGTTCGCGCCGTGCGATGCGTACACCCATGCCGTGCGCAGGATCAGATGCCGCGCGCCGGAAGCACGGATGGCCTCCTCGCCAGCAAGCTTGGTCTCGCCATACACGCCCAGCGGCGAGGTGTTCGCCTCCTCCGGATACGGCGCGGTGCCCTGACCGTCGAAGACGTAGTCGGTCGAGTAGTGCACCAACGGCACGTTGTTGGATGCACACCATGCCGCGATGACGCCGGGCGCGGTCGCATTGGCGCGCATGGCGCTATCTCGATCCTGTTCTGCGCGATCTACTGCCGTGTAGGCCGCAGCATTGACCACGCGCGACGGGCCAATTCGGTCCAACAAGACGGTCAGCATTTCCGGCACGTCAAAATCCGCCGTCTCGCACGTACTTCCATCAGGCAACTGGCCACTGCGCGTCGTTGCCCGTATTGCACCATCGGCTGCCAGTGCGCGCAGCAGTTCCGTCCCGACCTGCCCGTTCGCACCAAACACCACCGTGGTCACGGCATGTACACCGGCAGTCGATCGACTGGTACCTCATCCAGGAACGGCGCTTTGGCATCCTTGGCAGACAGCAATGGATCGCTGATCGGCCAATCGATCCCGATTGCCGCATCGTCCCAACGCACGCCTGCATCCGCTTCCTTGACGTATACGTCGGTGCACAGATAGCTGAACAGTGCTTTCTCTGAGAGCACTGCGAAGCCATGTGCAAAGCCTTCAGGTATCCAGACTTGGCGTCGATTTTCTGCACTCAGTAAAACGGCGGTCCAACGCCCAAAGTGAGGAGATCCAGCGCGGATATCCACCGCAACGTCATACACCTCGCCCTCGAGCACGCTCACCAGCTTGCCCTGTGGCCGAGGCCACTGGTAATGCAAACCACGCAGCACGCCCCTGGCGGACGTGGAGACGTTACTTTGTACGAAACTCGTCGGCAGGCCATGCTGCCCGAATCGCTCTGCATTCCATGTTTCGAAGAACTGACCGCGCTCATCACCGAAGACCGCAGGCTCGATGACAACGCAGCCGGGCAACGTCGTTTCGATCACTTTCAATGGACAACCCCGCGCTTGGCTAATGCAGTCAGATATTTGCCATAGTCATTTTTCAACAACGGCGCCGCCAGCCGCTCCAGCTGCTCGGCATCGATCCAGCCCTGGCCAAATGCGATCTCTTCCGGGCAGCACACCTGCAGACCCTGGCGCATCTGGATGGTCTCGATGAAATTGGCCGCTTCGTGCAATGACTGATGCGTGCCGGTATCCAGCCATGCATACCCGCGCCCCAGAGGCTCCAGGTGCAGGTCGCCGGCATCGAGATAGCAGCGATTGAGATCGGTGATCTCCAGCTCGCCGCGCGGCGAGGGCTTCAACGCAGCCGCGTAGTCGCTGGCCTTGCCGTCATAGAAATACAAGCCGGTGACCGCGTAGTTGGAATGGGGCTTTTCCGGCTTTTCGGCAATGTCGATGACCTTGCCTTGCTGATCGAATTCGGCAACGCCGTAGCGCTCCGGGTCGTTGACCCAGTAACCGAAGACGGTTGCCCCCTGCTCACGCGCATCGGCGCGGCGCAAGGTATCGGTCAGGCCATGCCCATGGAAGATATTGTCGCCCAACACCAGGCAACTCGGCTTGCCGTCGACGAACTCGCGACCGATCAGATAGGCCTGCGCCAGACCGTCGGGGCTGGGCTGCACGGCGTACTGGATATTGACGCCCCACTGGGAGCCATCGCCCAGCAGCGACTGGAACAGTGCCTGCTCGTGCGGCGTGTTGATGATCAGGATGTCGCGGATACCCGCGAGCATCAGCACGCTCAGCGGGTAGTAGATCATCGGCTTGTCGTACACCGGCAACAGCTGCTTGCTGACGCCCTTGGTGATCGGGTACAGGCGCGTGCCGGAGCCGCCAGCCAGAATGATGCCTTTACGTTGTGTCATCAGGTATGTCCTGTTGAGGCCCGCACACGCATACATGCGCGGGCTCTTGCTAATGGCTCGCGTTACGCCGCGGCGCCGATCCGTTCCAGCCGATAGCTGCCATCCAGCACGCCCTGCACCCAGGCCTGGTTGGTCAGGTACCACTCCACCGTCTGCGCGATGCCTTGCTCGAAGGTATACGCCGGCTCCCAACCCAGCTCGTTCTTCAACTTGGAGGCATCGATCGCGTAGCGACGGTCGTGTCCGGGGCGATCGGTGACATAGGTGATCTGGCTCGCACGCGGCTTGCCATCCTCACGCGGGCGGTGCTGATCCAGCAGCGCACAGATCGCCTGCACGACCTCGATGTTCTGGCGCTCGGAGTTGCCGCCCACGTTGTAGGTCTCGCCGACCTTGCCCTTGGCCAGCACGGTGCGGATCGCCTCGCAGTGGTCGCTGACGAACAACCAGTCGCGCACCTGCTTGCCATCGCCGTACACCGGCAACGGCTCGCCGGCCAGCGCCTTGGCGATCACCAGCGGAATGAGCTTTTCCGGGAAGTGGTACGGGCCGTAGTTGTTCGAGCAGTTGGTGGTCAGCACCGGCAGCCCGTAGGTGTGGTGGAACGCGCGCACCAAGTGATCCGAGGCGGCCTTGGACGCCGAGTACGGAGAATTGGGCGCATACGGCGTGGTCTCGGTGAACTTGCCGGTCTCGCCCAGCGTGCCGTAGACCTCGTCGGTGGACACATGCAGGAACCGAAAGGCCTCGCGACGCGCGTCCGGCAGCGCCTTATAGTAATCGCGCACGGCCTCGAGCAAGGCCAGGGTGCCGACGACATTGGTCTGGACGAACGCGCCTGGGCCTTCGATCGAGCGATCCACATGGCTTTCGGCAGCGAAGTTCAGCACCGCGTCCGGCTGATGTTCCTGCAGCAGGCGGGTCACCAGCGCGCCGTCGCCGATGTCGCCCTGGACGAAGACATGGTCGGCATTGCCTTCCAGCGACGCCAGCGTGTTCAGGTTCCCCGCATAGGTGAGCGCGTCCAGATTGATCACGCGGATCCCGCGCGCGACTGCCTCAAGGACAAAATTTCCGCCGATAAAGCCCGCCCCGCCGGTTACTAGCCAAGTCGCCACTGTCTACCCCTCCTGGTCGCGCGCGCACCGCGCTGCGTTTTCAAACCACACAGGATATACGGTCGGAGCAATACCGGGCCTAAGCATTGCCCAAACCGTGCTCAGAGGTGTTGCGCCGCAGCATCCATACGCCATCGCATGGTGCATCCCGCCCGGTTAGAATGACCGCACTCCCGAGCCTGCCGCCGCGGCCGGGCCTTCCCGCAACAGCTGAAGGATCTCGTACACGATGAAAATCCTCGTCGCCTACAAGCGCGTGGTGGACTACAACGTCCGCATTCAGGTCAAGCCAGATGGCTCCGGTGTGGTCACCGACGGCGTCAAGCTTTCACCGAACCCGTTCGACGAAATCGCCCTGGAAGAGGCGCTGCGCCTGCGCGACGCCGGCATCGCCACCGAAGTGGTGGTCGCCACCCTGGCGCCGGCAGATGCGGCGGCGCATCTGCGCAACGGCCTGGCCATGGGCGCCAACCGCGCCATCCACGTGGTCACCGACGCGGCGATCCAGCCGCTGACCGCCGCGCGCACCCTGCTCAAGCTGGTCGAGAAGGAACAGCCGGACCTGGTCATCCTGGGCAAGCAGGCGATCGACGACGATGCCAACCAGACCGGTCAGATGCTGGCCACCCTGTGGGGTCGCCCGCAGGCGACCTTCGCCGGCAAGCTGGTGGTCGCCGATGGCAAGGCCACCGTGACCCGAGAAGTCGATGCCGGCCTGGAAACGCTGGAAGTGGACCTGCCGGCGGTGATCACCACCGATCTGCGCCTGAACGAGCCGCGCTTCATCAAGCTGCCGGACATCATGAAGGCCAAGAGCAAGCCGCTGGAGACCCTGGCCTTTGCCGATCTCGGCGTCGCTGCACACGACAGCCTGGCCACTACCCACTATGCCCCGCCGTCCAGGCGCAGCCGCGGCGTGATGGTCAAGGATGCCGCCGAACTGGTGGCCGCACTCAAGCAGAAGGGGTTGCTGTAATGGCCAAGGTTCTCATTGTTGCCGAACATCTCAACGGCCAGCTCAATGCGGCCACTGCCAAGACCCTGAGCGCCGCGCTGGCGGTGCCGGCCGAGTCCATCGACATCGTGGTGCTGGCGGCCGATCCGGCCGCAGTTGCGACCCAGGCCGCGCAGCTGGCGGGGGTTGCTCGCGTGCTGACGGTGGCAAACGCCGCCAATGAACACGCCATCGCGCAGGTGCTGGGGCCGCAGATCGCCCAGCTCGCCGGCCAGGGCTTCACCCACGTGTTCGGCCCCTCGACCACGTTCGGCAAGGATCTGATGCCGGTGGTGGCCGCGCTGCTGGGCGTCAACCAGGTCTCCGACCTGATGGCGGTCGAAGATGCCTACACCTTCAAGCGCCCGATCTACGCCGGCAATGCGATCATCACAGTGAAAGCGCCGGCCGACCAGGTCGTGGTCGCCACCGTGCGCAGCGCCTCCTGGCCGGAAGCGGCAGCCGGCGGCAGCGCGACGGTCGAAGCAGTCACGGTCGATGCCGCGCTGCCGACCCACACCCGCTTCGTCGGCCTGGCCGCAGGCAGCTCCGACCGCCCGGACCTGCAGAGCGCCAAGCGCGTGGTCTCCGGCGGCCGCGGCGTCGGCTCGGCCGAGAACTTCCAGCACATCTACAGCCTGGCCGACAAACTCGGCGCCGCCGTGGGTGCCTCGCGCGCCGCCGTGGACGCCGGCTACGTGCCCAACGAGCTGCAGGTCGGCCAGACCGGCAAGATCATCGCCCCCGAGCTGTACGTGGCGATCGGCATCAGCGGCGCGATCCAGCATCTGACCGGCATCAAGGACGCCGGCACGATCGTGGCGATCAACAAGGACCCGGAGTCGCCGATCTTCGAGATTGCCGATATCGGGTTGGTGGGGGATTTGTTCACGCTGTTGCCGGAGCTGGAACAAGCGTTGGGCTAACGGCCACTCTCAAGATTACGATGGCCGCCACGGCTGACGGTATACTGCGCCGTCAGCGTGGCGGCGCCACTACTCGCCGCTTTCATGCCTGATGGGGACACGCCGCGGCCGAAGCAAGTGTTGGCCCGGGACGATCGTATGGCGTCGGCGGCCTTGTAGTTGTCCAGCGCTGCATAAGGGCAACGTCGATAAATGGGAATTGGTAATTAAGTGATCATCGGTAATGGCCTGCTGGCCAGATCCTTCGCAGCAGATAGGCTCGCTGAGCTCAACGCCACGGTATTCGCCTCCGGGGTGTCCAATTCGTCCGAGACCGATCCTGCGGCATTCGAAAGGGAAGCACGTCTGCTGGTCAAGGCTCTGGACGAGGCGCGGGGCCGGTTCGTGTACTTCAGCACGTGCAGCGTGACAGACCCCGACCGCGCAGAAACCCATTACGTCCGACACAAGCTGAGAATGGAACGGCTGATTGCGGAACGGGACGAGTATCTGATTCTGCGCCTGCCTCAAGTCGTGGGACGCACCGACAACCCTCACACTCTGTCCAACTATCTCGCCAGTGGCATCCGCAACGCGGAGCCATTGCGCATCTGGGTCAAGGCAGTGCGCTGCCTGATCGACGTAGAAGATGTCGCCCGATTAACCCTTCATCTGGTTGAGCGCCGCCTCGAGGCCAATGCTGTGCTGGATCTGGCTCCGCCAGAAAACATCACCCTGCTCGAGCTGGTCTCGATGCTGGAGGCCACGCTGGGCAAGAAGGCAACCATCGACTTTGTGGACCGAGGCGGCGGTGCCATGCCTGATCCGGCGCCATTTGTTCGTTATGCAACTGCCATCGGCATTGATTCCTCTCCCGGATACATCGGCAGGCTGATCCGCAAATACTACGGAACGAGCGATGCAACCTGATATTTCCGTCGTCATCCCGGTCTATGGCAGCGCCACCATCCTGCCCACGCTTGCCGAGAAACTCGAGGAGTCGCTGACCGGACTCACCGACAAGTTCGAGGTTGTACTGGTGTACGACTGCAGCCCGGATAGTTCCTGGCAGGTCATAACAGCGCTGTGCGCCTCCCGGCCCTGGTTGAAAGGAGTCCGGCTGCGCAAGAATGCGGGGCAGCACAATGCGTTAATGGCCGGATTCGGCGTGGCACGCGGCCGTTACATCGTCACCATGGATGACGACCTGCAGCACTCGCCGTCCGACATCGGGCGCGTCGTGGCAGAGCTGCGCAGTGGCGCGGATGTTTGCTACGTGCAGTTCAAAAGCCGGCGACACGCTCTCTGGAAGCGCCTGGGCAGCCAGTTCAATGACCGCATGGCTTCGTGGCTGCTCGCCAAACCTCGCGGACTGTATCTTTCGCCATTTCGCGGTTTGATCAGCGAAGTTCGTGACGAGATATTGCGCTACGGCGGCCCCTTCGTCTATGTCGATGGCCTTATCGTCCAGAGCACCAGCAATATCACCACCATAGAAGCGGAGCACCACGCCCGAAGCGATGGCAAGTCTGGATACAGCCTACGCAAATCAATCTCGCTGTGGATGCAGATGGCCACAAGCTTCTCGATCACGCCATTACGGGTAGCGTCGCTGACAGGAATCGTCTCTTCCGGCCTCGGCTTCCTGTGCGCCATCGTGCTGATCTTGCAAAAGCTGCTTTGGCCGCATACCGTCATCGGCTGGACCTCATTGATCGTCGCGGTATTGATTATGGGCGGCATCCAGCTACTCGCGTTAGGCGTGGTGGGCGAGTATGTGGGGCGCGTGCTGCTGAACGTCAGCAATCGTCCTCAATACATAAAGGGCCAACAGCTCAACGTCGGCCAAGAGCAAGAGAACGTGCAGTGATACCGCAGCGCCATCGCGCCCTGGCCGCACGCTTTTTGCGCTTTTGCATCGTTGGCGGCGCCAGTACCGTTGCCTTCAGTGCGCTCACCTGGTTGGCTGTATCAAAGTTCGGCATGCAGCCGACCATGGCGACGGCGCTCTGCTACCTGTTGTTGGTACCAATCAATTTCGTCGCGCACCGCAGCTTTACGTTCGTCTCCTCTGGTCATCTGAGTTCGGAAGGCTTGCGCTTCATTTTGCTGCACAGCTTCAACCTCGCCTTGTCCATCATCGGGATGGGCGTGGCTGTGAACAGTCTGCATTTGCATTACGCGTGGGGGATTGCATTCTCGGCCGTCGTCGTGCCTGTCGTGGTGTTTCTCGTGATGAATTTCTGGGTCTTCAACCGAGACCGACGTCGCGATCACGTCTAACTCCAACCTACGCCGTAACTGCAACCAAACAAGCCATCGAATGTCCAACCTTCTTTCCCGCAACGACGCTTCCCAACGCACCATGCTGTTCATCGCTTGCTCCATAGCGATCGTCATGCTGCTTTGGCTTCCCTTCGGCTTCAATATGATGGGGCATATCGAGGAATGGGATCTTCTGAGCCTGTTTACTCGCCACGGCGTGTTCTACTGGGTCGGCGAGGGCGGGCCACTCCCCACTCATCGCATGCGGCCTCTCATGCTGTTGCCCAACGCGATCGCTTACCAACTATCACCAAATTCTTTTTTCGCCATGCATCTGTTGCAGATGCTGGCTTTGGCGTTGAAGGGCGTGTGCGGCGGAATCATGGGATGGTGGCTGCTGCGCTCACGATTTTACGCTGCGCTATTGGCGCTGCTGGTGATCATTTATCCCGCGGATACAATGCAGCTGTCGTTCCGCTCCTTCCATATCAACTGGTCTGTCTTGCTGGCCTTTGCCGGCGTGATAGGGATCGTGCACGCATATGAAAGTCAGCTGATAGCCGGCAAGAGCAGGACCATCCTGTTATCGCTTGTTTCCACGTCAATGATGGTTGTCGCCGCGCTGATCTATGAAGTGGCATTGGCATACGCCATCTTGCCTCTGCTGTTGCTTTGGTGTCGCTTGGGATTAGCGGAGACGGTCAAACTCCCCTTACGCCGCTGGTACGTTTCGCTGGTCTGGTGCATAGGCATATTGGCGTGTTCGGCATATATCTACTATGTTGCTAAAACTGGCTCGACCTACCAAGGGCATCTGCTAGAGAGCCAAGCCGGTGGCATTGCCTGGCTCAAAGACCGCGCCCACGTGCTGTTTTACACTGGCATCGGGCGAAGTGTAGTGGGCGGTTGGATCGACGCCGGGCGGATTCTCTTCGTCGAGTACCGCAGCTTCTGGTATCTGTCGGCGATTGCGTTGATGGCGGTGGCATCGCTCAGCTACATACGCGAACCTATGCTCACACCAACGTCGGGAAAGCAAATCGACGTACGTTGGTCGCTACGGGTGCTTTTCACCGGCGTAGCGTTTGCCGTAGTCGGCTATCTTCCCTTCCTTGCGTCGCCGGCGCATACAAGTATCAGTCAACGCACCTTCCTCTTCGCTACTCCAGGCGGAGCATTGGCGACGGTAGCTCTGGTCATGCTCCTATCTGGAGCGCGTCGAACCCTGGCGATGTTGTTGGGCACTGTATTGATCGTACTGGGCATGGCGGCGCAAATGTTCCAGTTCCATCACTACACACAGATTTCTGATACACAACGCAGAGCCCTCAAGAACGTGGCCGTAAGCCTGCCGGACATCGCCAACGAACGCGATCTCCTCATTCTTGATGGTTCCCACCAGATCAACAGCGTGTGGACGCTCCGGGAAAACATGATGAACGCCCTGACGTACTTGTACGGCAAGCCGATCAACCGGGTTCAGATCTGCAATCAACCTGAGAACGACTGGCAACACACGGATGAAAGAGGCCGCACCGGTCAGTGCGTCGAGTACCCGGATCATTGGGAGTTCAGCTCAGGCGCAACTGTTGATGGGCCCGACTATACGTCGCCGCCGCAAAGCGTTCTGTACCGCGCGGACAAGAGCAAGACGCAGATCATGCGTATTCCCGAAGACGGCGTCGTACGGCTGGGTGACGCGCGCAAAGACGAGCTTTCGTTGCGCAGCGATACCGTTTCGCAGCGCTATCGCGCCATGCTCGCCCCGTCTCCTTGGCCTCTTGCTTTCGATCAGTTCCGCCACAGAGAACGCGAGGCAAGCTTCAGGTGGGATTTCGGCCGCTGGTGGAATTTGGACGTACCTGCACCCGGACGAGGATGGCAGGATGCCCAATGGCAGCCTGAAGGGCCTGTAGAACAGGCTTCGTTCTCGTGGAACGTGGTGGAGAATCCGTGGCTTCAATTCCGCCTAAAGCCCTCTAGCGGAATGTATCGGGTTCGCGGAAAGGTCATGTCCATAGCCCCTGGCATCCACCCGGAGGAGCTCGCGGTTTCAGTGAACGGCCACGTGGTGCGGCTAAGTTGGCTCACTGCCAATGAATTTTATGGAGAATTGCCCTCATCCTTCCTAAAAGATGGCAACAACAGGGCTACCTTCGTGCTTCCAGTCGATAATCACTCATCCGGATTCGGCATGGCCTTCGATTGGATCAAATTCGCTCCGATCGAGCTGACTGACTAACTAAAAGAAATATGCATCGCTTTAAGCACAATTGGCATACGGGATTCAAAATGACTGCCGCAAATCGCGATATTAAGGCTGCACTCCTGGCTTCCGTCTTATGCCTATTACTTCCAGGCTGTACGGCAAGAGAGACTGAGTCCTCTCTGGATGCTGCTTCAACTAGGTCTGCAGTTCTTTCGGCAGGTGATAGGATAGGTCCTGCTGACCTACGGCCGTTTCTGACAAATGGCTGGTCAAGAGATGAACCGTTCGGAGTATGGTCCATTGGCGAGGATGCGGGCCTTTTAATGCGAATGGAAAAGTCGGCGACCGCAGGCGCCCGGCTTGTTATGCAGGCTGGTGGCCTATGGGCTCCACGACGCCAATCCATGGTTGTTAATATTCGTGTGAATGGCGGCAACTGGCAAAACCAGACCCTCACAGCGTCAGCGCCAGAGCCGCAACTGATCAGCATTGCTTTACCAAAGTTGGCGGCTGGCGATGAAGTCAGGGTCGAACTGCGCTTCGATCATCCAGCCTCCCCAGTCGAGCTTGGAATGTCTTCGGACGCGCGCGCTCTGGGTATTTCACTCAGGTCTATGCAGCTATTGGACCGCACGCCCTAGCAGTCGCCGGCCCTGGTCGGGCAAGCCAGCAAATGCAGTCGGACTTGACGTTACTTGACCCGTATCAGGTGCGCGCCTCTGCACCTGGTTGACAGCGCACGCCGCGGAATCATATATCTCAGATCAACCGTTGATCGCATGTCTACCAACCAACCTACGTCACGTCATACCCAACGTGACGTAGGCTGTCTGCCACATCAGTCACCGAACCTTAGACTCCTGTGCGTCGCACACGCGTAGATAGATCACGAAGCCAGCTAGCTGCCAGCATTTCGCGAGGCCGAGCTTTACTCAGCCTTCTTCGAGCATCCATTCCAGGGTTTCCCGCAGCGGCGGAGACGTCCAGCTCCCGGCAAGTTCCTGCAGCAATCCGTTATCGCCGCATAGCATCTTGACTTCATTGCTACGGACGAACTTCGGGTTCACCGAAACTTCCAATGAATGGCCAGTGATCTGTGTGCACAGGTCGATCACCTCCCGAAGGGAATAAGCCGTTCCAGAGCACACATTGACCGTACGACCGATGGCATCGGATGACTGCAATAGCTTGCCATAGGCGGATGCCACCGCCCTGACGTCGCCGAAGTCGCGCGACACATCCAGATTTCCCAACTCGATCCGCGGCTCGTGCCTGACAAAGTGCGAGACGATTTTGGGAATTAGGAAATTTTCAGACTGGCCCTTACCCGTGTAGTTGAATGGCCTTACTACGGTGATGGGCAACCGACTCTGCCAAAGCCGAATCACGTACTCCATGCTCAGTTTGCTGATAGCGTAATCGTTTGCTGGTGCAGGAGGAACCGACTCATCCAAACGCCCCTCCGAGGAGTTGCCATAAACATTGGCACTGCTGGCGATGAGGAGCCGCTCAAGAGAAATTTCAGCCTCTTCCACTGCCTGCAGCAAATGACGCGTGCCGATCAAATTTACGTTGTAGAAATCATCTGCACTTCCGTGCCCTACAAACGCAAGGGCAGCCAAGTGAATGATAATATCTGGACGGGTAGTTTTCAGCACCTCACGCAAAGCATCCTGATCAAGCAGATTGACCTGGTAATGACGGTCGACAGAGGCAAGGCCGATAGACCAGTCCGGTGCGGATTGATCGGAGCCGCCAAGCCCCAGCACTTCGCAGCCTAGATTTTTTAGTTCATCAGCCACATAGCGGCCGGTGAAACCGGACGCGCCAGTGACCAGAACCCGCTTGCCGTTCAGATCAGAACGAGAAGCCATGCTCGTTCCTCTTGAGGTCAGCCTCGACCATCATCTGGCAAAGCTGCTCCAGCGTGGTTTCAGGCTTCCAGCCGAGAACGCGAGTTGCTTTCTCAGGATCGCCGATCAGCAAATCCACTTCTGCAGGACGATGGAACTTCGCATTGATGCGCATCACTACCTTGCCGGTAGCGACATCCACTGCAGTTTCATCTGCATCCTTGCCGCGGAATTCGACGTCAATTCCAGCACCCTTGAAGGCCATGCTGACGAAGTCACGGACGGTTTCGGTACGATTTGTCGCCAGAACAAAGGTATCCGGCTCATCAGCCTGAAGCATGCGCCACATCCCTTCCACATACTCGCGCGCAAAACCCCAGTCGCGCTTGGCATCCAGATTGCCCAGTTCCAGGCATTCCAACCGTCCAAGTTTGATCTTGGCCACCGAGTCGGTGATCTTTCGTGTCACAAATTCGCGGCCGCGCAGCGGGCTTTCATGATTGAACAGAATCCCGCTGGAGCCGAAGATGCCGTAGCTCTCACGGTAGTTCACCGTCATCCAATGCGCATACAGCTTGGCAACGCCGTAGGGGCTACGAGGATAGAACGGCGTGCTTTCGATCTGCGGGACCGCCTGCACCTTGCCGAACATTTCCGATGTTGAGGCCTGGTAAAACCGGATGTCCTTGTTCACCTGTCGAATGGCTTCCAACAGGTGGACCGGGCCGATACCGGTGATGTGCGCGGTCGTCGTCGGCTGGTCGAACGAGACGCCCACAAAACTTTGAGCCGCCAGATTGTAAACCTCGGTGGCGCCCGTACTTTCAAGCATACGGATACTTGAACCAAGGTCGGTCAAGTCGTATTCGATCAGGTGTAAATTGGGGTGATTTGCAATTCCCACCTCCTCGATCCGCCAGAAATTGACCGAGCTAGTACGGCGGTATGTGCCGAACACGCGGTAGCCTTTATCCAACAACAGCTGGGCCAGGTAGGCCCCGTCTTGGCCGGAAATGCCGGTAATCAACGCAGTTTTCATCATCCCTCTCTTGGTTACTTATAAGTTCCAGAATCAAGCCGAGACTGAACGCGGCCCGTTCCGATGATCGTCGAGTCTCAGCGCTTGGCCAAAGGCTTTCCGCCCGCACCGCAAACCGTTTTCTTGCCCTGGTCCTGGCATGAAGTCAGGGGGCCATAATCGAGCGAATCCACCTTGAAGTCGCTGTACCACGCCACCGATTCCTGGACGAGGCCGATTCGCAGGGTCTTCCCAATCACTGCTTGGCTGGGCACATCTGCGATCACTTCAGCGGAACCACCCGACGTAATCCCCTCGGCAGGAAGCGGAGCGCGCAGGAAGTCCCGGTTCGAGAAATTGCCCGAATCATCCACCAAGGAAATAGCGAGATTGACCGGCAGTGTGCCCTTTGAGTTGATGGCGACCTTGCCCGAATTGGTGACAGACACTGCAATCCGTACCACTTCGCCGTTGTTGATCAGTACCGGCTCCGACGCAATGGCGTAGCGTGCGCCAACCTGCTCTTGCGTCAACGGAGTCGACATGCCGCCAGCTTCGGTGGTCTGGGCAGCCTGCTGCGGCTCGGCCTTAACTGGCTGTTCTGCCTCCGGGGCTTTTGAGCAGCCAGTGAACGCAATCACCGTCGCCAGTACGGCGACGGAGCCGAAGGAAACAGGAGATTTCATAATGTTTTTCATCGGTAAGGACCTGTGGTGGATGAGTACGCCGCTCATTATTGAGCGGCTTCTACTCGAATGAGAAGTCGGGCCGGTGAGAAGCCACGACTTTTGAACCAGCAGACCGACTCCTGGACTAGATCAATCTCCAGGTAGTAGTCACCTGCGACTGCCGGAGCGCGGACTGTGAGATCGTGAACTGCAGAAGACATCGGCGCGACAGCATCGTGAATAAAATGGCGAGGTTGTTCGGCTACCGCCGTCGGTGTTTCCGCATGAATCCAGAAGTGTCCGAGATAAATGCCAAACGGTCGCAGTGCGTGACCGAGCGGACTGAACCAGGAGTATTCGCTGTTGTTGGTCAATTCGACACGCAAGGAGACCATGCTGGACGGTTCGGCAACCAGCACCTCCTGCTCAGCAACGGCAGCCTGCCCCTGAAAGGCCTCTTCTGGCAACGGCTCACTGTAGGGATAGGGTCCCACTGTTGCCCCCACCACGCGCGCATGCGGATCCAGTTCCTGATCCTTCAATGCTGCCAGGGCCGGATTCACCCAGCGGTCTCCCCGCAAGCCGCTCAGCACATCGATTCGATGGAGTTCTTCGGCAAGCGGCGAGTCGATTTCGACTTTCAGGCTCACGATCGCATCAGCAACACGGTTCCTGAAGTCGGAAACGACACGATGGTGTCTCAGCAGACGCGCATACAGCTCAGTGGCGACGTACGGATCCAGCGCTGGCCGCCTAGCTGCATCAGAGCACTCTTCGGCCCATGCGGCATACGCTGCTGGGTCAAGTGCCAGTTGCCGCAGCAATCCTGCCAGGGCATGCGGGCATTCCGCGTCCGGTGCGATCTTCTTCACCGAAGCTGGCAACTCTGCGTACCACCCGTGATCGGATACGACGCTCGGGAGGCCAGCCTGCATCGCTTTGCACACAACTGCCGACGCTTCGCCCATCGTCGGCTCGCGCAGCGCAATCATCAGATCCGCGCGCTCAAATACCTTCCAGAACTGATCGTCGTCGACATGACCGTGCTTGACCAGCCGCACATTACGCAAGTCGGCGAGACCTTCCAACTGCAAGAGTACCGCCGTCTCCACCTGACCAGCAATCTCCAGCGTGATCGGCTCATCCAGATCGGCGTCGATCATTGCCAGTGCATGCACGACCCAATCGAAGCGGCGGTTGGTGTGCCCACCACCCAGCAGTGCGATGGTACGAAGGCCGTCGCGGACACGGTGCGGAACAACGAACGGGTACAGTTGCGGCACTACTGTGACGGGAAGCCAGGGGAAATCCCGACTGACGCGATCGGCCGCATATTGCGAATGCACCACAACCTCAGTGGCCAACTTGGTGGCCACTTGATGCAGCGGAAAACGCACCACGTCTTCCCGATTCCAGACAGGCGATCCACTACGAAGCGCCAGGCTCGCGGTCCGAACATCGGTGACCGAGCACCACTTTTCCAGCAGGCCAAGATAGTCGCCGTTGAGCAGACGGTCTTCGTCGTTAAGCACTCCAGCGGCCATGTGATGCAATACGAGGTCATGCAGATGCACGATTCCCGGCGCTGCCGCCATCAAGGGCAGCATCCAGCCGTGGAACGCCGGGTGGTTCCCCATCTGGTACACGATTGCATCGGCTTCAAGCAATCTGCCGACGACCACGGCCACTCCGAGGCGAGTGAGATCGTCCAGGGTAAATGCATCGACCTGCACGCCCTGGTCGCGCAGCAAATTCGACAGGCCTGCCGTGTACTCGGCAATGCCTGAGCGCTCCGGAGGATGCGGCCCGACCATCGCGATGCGAAACCGCGTACTCAAAGCCGGCTCTCCACCAGATTGCTTATCACACGATCCCAGGTAATGGAGGTACTCATGTGCTGACCAGCCTCGGCCAATGCGCGAAGTTGCGCAGGCCCTTTCGCATAACAATCAAGCAAGCTTTCAGCGATCGCCTCCGGCGTAGGGCTTGTGACCCAGCCGCTACCGGTTGACTCGACGATCCTGCCCACCTCACCGCTATCGTCAACCGTGATGACCGGCTTATAGGCGGCGAAGCTTTCCAATGTCGCAAACCCGTAATCCTCATCCACCGGCGAGTAGAAGACCGCACGGCAGTTGGCAATCAGCTCAAGCAGCTTCTCATCTTCCACGAAGCCTGCAAGCTCGACGCGATCCGCCAGGCCCAGCTCGTGTATCAGCGGTGCCAGAGAGTGCGCATACTCGCTGGCACCGGTTCCGGCGATGACCACCTTCGCATGGGGGACGTGCTTCGCGGCCCGAATCAGCAGGTCGGGACGCTTCATCGACTCAAGACGACCGATACACAGCACGTAGTCGCCATAGTCTCCCGAGGTGATGAATGGCGCCAGCTTCGACGGCGGATAAAGCACTTCAGAACCCAGACCGCTATAGTGCTGCAGACGGTCGGTGACCGTCTGAGAAATGGTATATCGCGGCTCGATCTCCGCCAGCAGCTCCCGATCCGAAGCTCGCAGGGCATCACGCACCGCCGAATCCTTCGCGGTCAGGTAGGGCTGATCGAAGCGCGTACGTTCCAGGTCGTAAAGCACTCGATGCTGATGCACGAGCCAAAGCGCTTTATTGGCATGCGAGGCCGCATACGTCGGATACTTGGTACAGATGCACAGGTCGATTTTTTGACCATTGCTTTCGTTCAAGTTCAACAACCTCCATGCCAGCATGGAAGACAGAATTTCTGTTTCTGGATACCACTTATATGGCAACTGCACCAGCTCTGCGACGACCTGGCGCTGCTTGCCCCACAGATTGATTTGCTTGACGAGTTCTTCGTTGAGCAGCTCCGCACCGCCTCTGACAAACGGCACTTGCGCGCCAAGCACAATAACTCTCTTCACCTACATTCCCCTTCATGATGTCCTTGCCGGTACATGGCAATCCCTGGCCCTACTTCTTCGATTTCCTGATCCGGCTACCCAACTGGTCCAGCGCTGCCAACTGTTTGTCGATTGCTACATCGGCGGGCGTTGCCACCTCGTCCTCCGCAAGCACGGGCTCTGTGCGCTCCAGTCGCCGCGGCGTCTGAGCCATAAGAGGTCCGCCACGCTTGGTCACCTTCATGGTGACCCATCTCAAAGGTGCTGTCACACGCCATGAGCGGCTCGCATGAAGCTCTCCGATCTGCCCCTCTAGGATATCCACTGCCAACTCAAGTTCACGAATACGGTTCCGTGCTTCCTCAAGCGCCCGCACACGATGGGACAGATCCAGCTGAAGCTCCTTCACCCTGCGTGCGTCCGCAGCGCTAGTGGTATCCGAACTATTGACGCGCTGAACCAGAGAAACAATTTTTGTCTGCAGTTCGTCGATGGTTGACTGGTGCTGCGTATTGACGCGCTGCATCTCCGACATGCTGACCTGCATGCCATCGCGCTCTTCGACAAGTCGACTGAGGTCAGCGGCAAGCAGTTCCGACAGTTCACGAACACGTTGACGCTCCTCCAGCTCGGACTCGAGCACCGAAATCTGCGAGACGAGCCTTGCGTTCTCAGCCTCCTGATCCGCCATGCCCTTGTTAAGCCGTTTCTCCCTGTCCTCGGCTTCTGCAGTGCGCTTTTCCAGGTCTTTTGCCCATTCCTGCAGTTGGCTACTCACCTTTTCCAGATCGCGATAGCGGTTATCGGCTGTCTCTGCTTCCAGCTGAAGGGTTGCAAGCTTTTCCTGAGCCTGCTGAGCACCTACCTGCATGCGTTCAATCAAGGATGCGCGTGCCGCGAGCTCAACACGGTCATGCTCGTTCTGCGTATAGAGGGCTCCAAGGCGTGTGTTATAGCTCAGCAACGCCTGTTGCATGTGGCTGTAAAGCGATGTCCACTCGGGCGCATGCAATGCAACGGGTTCAGAACGCGCCAGGCACTCTTGTAGCTCTGCAAATGTCCAGCGTGCCTGGTCGCTCCCAAATGCCTGAATGAAGGCATTGCGATAACGGGGAGGAAGCGTCATGAGGTCCAACGCCGGTTCCCGACCGGGACTGGCCGGAACAATGCGACGTTGCAGTATCTCCTTGGCCGTAATCAGGAAGGACAACAACAAGTCGCCCAGCCAGGAGCAGTCGGTGGCTTCGGCAGAAATGGCGCCGTAGTCGATCAGGATGGCCTTGCCTTCCTGCGAAATGAGAACATTCCAGCAGCGCACGTCATTGTGATAGAGACCCACGCGCTCGAGCATTACCAATTGCTCAAGCAATTCGGAGACTACTTTATCCGGATCATAGGGAGAGCCGTCGTCGATCAACTCCGAAAGTAGGCGCCCGCCGGCCATCTCCCTGACGAGGAACAAATCCGATGCATCGTCCAAAGCCGCAATAAGCCGTGGTACGGGATACGACGCAGGAGGATTTCTTAGGAACTCGACCTCGTTATTGAATTCCTGCCAATTTATTTCGGCGCGTCCACCGATTCCCATCGTCATCTTCTTGACGAACATGTTGTCGCCGAAATAGTAGCGTCTGCTGTACTGATGCGTCCCGCGCCCATAGGCATGCGCCTCGCCCGACCAGGAACTGAACCTGCCGACAGCCTCTCCCACATACCAGAACTTGCTGCTGGCGAAGTATAGCGGCCTGGAAATCGAAGACAGATGGGTTGCCTGCCTCGACAACAATCTGGTGAAGGCGTACTCGGTCAGCAACTCCGCGGGGTCATGCGGCAGAGAGGGCCCCCAGTACAGCGGCTCCTCACGCAATGCCAGCTCGAAGATCCCGGCGTCCGTGACCTCGGAGAGCCTGCGGCATAATCCAGCCACTCGCGCAATTCCCTGGGAATGCACCAGGTGATGAAAGACACTCAGCCCCAGGACAAGGTCGTACTGGTCTGGATCAAGCCGCGCGATAACGTCTTCCACGGTGCCGTGCTCGAAAGACGCAGCAAACATCGGGTGCTCCTGGGCCAACGTCTGGCACACATCGACGTTGAGATCCAGAAAGTCCACACCGTGAACCTGATGCCCGTCGGCCGCAAGGCTTAAGGAAAAAAATCCCTGGGCGCAGCCGAGATCCAGCACCCGCAGCGGGCGACCAAGTTCTCCCTGGAGCTTTTGCGCACACTCGCGAATCAGCACAAACCTGTCTTCGCAACCACGCGAACTTCCCTCCGAAAGCTCCGGGTGTCCGAAAATCGGCTGATATTTCTCAGGCAGAGCGGCCACGCGCGCGCCAATATGCATTGTTTCAGTCATGACTGATGTTCTCTGATGTAATGGTAGATCCCGACGCCGTCATGACAAAGCTTCTACGA
Source organism: Xanthomonas arboricola pv. populi (assembly GCF_002939945.1). Taxonomy (GTDB): domain Bacteria; phylum Pseudomonadota; class Gammaproteobacteria; order Xanthomonadales; family Xanthomonadaceae; genus Xanthomonas; species Xanthomonas arboricola_A. The sequence continues at coordinate 58,526 of NZ_MDEB01000007.1, forward strand.
TTTCGAAATCGGCCTTGAGGTCCATCATCCCCCAGAACTGCATCCCCCTTGCGACGTTCAGCACGATGGCATCGTAGCGACGATCCAGCGGCGTCAATTCCACAAGCGGGTCACCACTGGAAATGCCGAGTGAGACCAGATAGTTCGCTTCATTGAGGTCGAGAGGCATGCTGAACTTGCAGACAATTACCTGTCCCGCCTTTACTGAAATCCCGGCCCGCCCTTCACTGGCAAGGAAGGAATTGGTACCGTAAAGGAATAGACCCTCGAGTGTTTTGATCAAAAACCCGGGAACTACACTGTCAAAATCCTGATCGAAGGCGATCTTGACGTAGAATACCGTCCTGGTACCACTCTCTACGCGAGCAGGAAACTCCTCCCCGCCGCTGACAACGACATAATCGAGAATTCGCGCACCGCCCTGCCCCCAACGATGTTCGCCCGCATTGTAGTAAGGACGTGCATGAAAGATATCCTCATCGCCAGCGCGCATCTGACCTGGTGCATCATCGGCCTGTGCTTGAAGCGATGCAGGCTTCTTGCCGAACAACTCGTCCAGATAAAGGTTCGAGACCTCTCGCGAAGGCCCATCCGCGTGAACGCTGCCGTCCTTGATCAGAATGGCACGATCGCAGTGTTTGACAACATCTCCGACCGCGTGACTGACGAGGATGAGCGTCATGCCCTCGTCCTTGTAAGACTGAATGCGCTTGAAGCACTTCGCCTGAAAATAGGCGTCACCTACTGACAATGCTTCGTCGACGATGAGTATATCGGGCCGAAATGCCGTGGCCACCGCAAATGCGACGCGCACCTGCATACCGCTTGAGTAGGTGCGTACCGGCTCATCGAAGTACTCTCCGATCTCGGCAAACTCCTGTATCTCGGGCAACACCTTGTCAATTTGTTCCAATGTGTAACCCATGAGCCCGGCAGAATGCTTGGCATTCTCCCGGCCACTCAGGTCCGGATTGAAACCCATGCCGAGCTCAAGAATCGCGGCGATACGGCCATGCCGGATGATTCGTCCTTCGGTGGGTTGCGATGTACCGGTGATCAACTTGAGCAATGTGCTCTTTCCGGCGCCATTGCGCCCCATGATCCCGATCGACTCACCCGGAGCGACCGAAAACCCGACATTCCGCAGAACCCAATGCTCCTCCCGCGGCTTGACCTTCAACCCGAACCAGCTGGCGGCGCGTAGCCACTCGCTACCCCAGACACGGTAGGACTTCCCAAGCCCTTCAACCATCAATACCTGGCTCATAGGGCATCCACCATTTCGGCACTCGCGCGGCGAAAAATGACCAACGACAGGGCACACAGGACGAGGGTCGCCAGCATCAGAGGGACAAGCTCGACCCACGCAGGGGAACGTCCGTAAAGAAGTACTCCCTGATATGCGCTGACAAGCGGGAACAGCGGATTGAGCTTGAAGAGTTCCTGGGTCTGCGCGGGAAGGATATCGATGGTGTAAACGATAGGCGTCACCCAGAACATTGCCTGCAGAACGACCGGCACGACCTGCCCGATGTCACGCACGAAGACATTGAAGACGCCGAGCAGCAATCCGATCGACATCGCGAAAGCCAATGTCAGCAGCATCAGCAGCGGCAGCCAGGCTGCCTGCGGCCCCAAGGTGTGCCCCAGGATAGCGAACACGATGATGATTGCCAGGAACAGCAGCAGGTTGTTCACCATGACGGTGCCGCCGGCAATGAGTGGGAGACATATCCGCGGGAAAGCCTGCTTCTTCATCAGATTGCCGTTATCCACGAACAATGAAACACACTTGCCAATGCATTCGGCAAACAGGGTCCAGCAAAGCGTTCCGGCCATCAGATACAGGGCGTAAGCAAACTTGTTGTTGACGCCTGGCAGCTTCGCGGCCAGCACCTCGGAAAGAATCGTCGCAAAGATCAGCACCTGCATGAGCGGGTGGATGATCATCCACAATGCGCCGAGTTTGCTGCGCAGGAAGCGCAGACGCAGGTCATTCCTGATCGACGACAGGATGAAGTATCGGAAGGCCCATACGGACCGGATCATGTCCAACGTTGCTACCTCTGAAAGTGTTCACTACTTCGGTGAAGCGGGGTAACCAGATCGCTACATCACAGGGTCGACAAAACCAGTCACCGTCAGTGCGTTGACGCGACCACCTTCGCAGCCCTTGCCAGCAGGTGCTCCGCTACGCTTCGGGGAGCGAGCCTTGCGCAGATATCGGCCCTGGCTGCTTCGCCCAGCCGCCGCGCCTGTAACGGGTCGTCCGCAAGCCGACGCATCGCAGCTGCGGCAGATGCGATGCTCGGCTCTGCCCAGCGCGCGCCATCCGACTCCGGATATCGGCCAGCAACCGGCACCAGGTCGTAGTCTACGAGGCAGGAGTTGCTGTCCGTCATGAACTCCATGTTGCCCGACCAGCCCGTTGCAATGACCGGCTTACCGAGTGACATGCACTCGGCAAGCCCCAACCCGAAGCCTTCGGCCCGATGCAGCGATACATACACGTCACAGCATCGCTGCAGCGCACGCACATGCATCCTGTCGATCACCTCGTCCCGCAGCAGGATCCGCTTGTCAGCCGCGACCAGGCTCAGAAGTTCTGCCATCTGTTCGGGGTACATATGCCCATTGCTTGACTTCACGACCAGACGCACGTCGTCACGGCCGTCGGGAAACGCATGCTTGAACGCATTGACCACGGCCTGGGGATTTTTCCTGGCGACGAAGGAATGGAAATCGAAGGTGAAAAGAAAGACGAAGGTTTCCGTCCCCAGCCCGAAGTCCTGTCTCTGCAAGCCGCTATCACGCTGATCAGAGAGCGGCAGCGGAAGTCGCATGATCGGCTTGTCGGTAACGCCGCGAAATGCATCCTCGATGAACCGTGAGGCCACCATGATCTCGTCCACCAGCGCAATGGCACTCAGCCAACTTGGCGGAATCACTTCAAGTTCCCAGAACCAGCACGCAATGACGTAATGCCCTTCCATGCGGGCCCGGCCGATCTTCTCGAACGCGGCTTCAAGGTAGTCGGGGTTGACGAAGACAACGGTGACCTGGTGCGGCATGCGCTGGTCGATGAGACCATCCAGACTCCGGTCGTCCCAGGAGTGCGCAAGCCCCATGTCCAGGTCATACAACGACACGGGAACGCGCGCGCTGATCAGCGCACGCGCATACATCCTTGCGCTCTCCGCCAGCCCGAATTCGCCACGGAGATAGCCGACAATGTTGATCCCCACCGATGGAATCCGGGTGACGGAGATATCAGCGTCCATCGGCAAGGAAGCGTCAGCGCCTTTCGCGCACAGCTCCCAGGCGGCGGTGCGCTGAAACCGCGTTTGAACCAAAGAGCGGGCGGACAGCGTGGAAGAAACGCGGTCGCGCCAACGCTGCGGGAAAACGCGATAGATACGCTGCAACCAGGACTGTTGGCGTACCCACGACTGCAGGCGAAGGCCGGCCAGCCCGCTCCGCCAATACGCGAACAAGTCCTGTCGTTGCGGCGACGCAGTCATGAAGAACGAGACGCCTCAAGGGCACGTTCCAGATCCCCGCGCAAATCCCCCACATCCTCAACCCCCACGCTCAACCGCACCAGCGCATCGCTGATGCCAAGCTGGTCGCGGCGGGCCACGGGGATGGAGGCATGGGTCATGACGGCGGGATGGTTCACCAGGCTTTCCACGCCGCCGAGCGATTCGGCCAGGGTGAACAGCGCGGTCTTCTCGCAGAAACGCTTGGCCGCGTCGAAGCCGCCCTTGAGCACGATCGAGACGATGCCGCCGAAGCCGGACATCTGGCGTTGGGCCAGTGCGTGCTGCGGGTGCGAGGCCAGGCCGGGGTAGATCACCTTTTCGATTGCGGGGTGGGTGTCCAGCCATTGCGCCAGCGCCTGGGCATTCTCGCAATGCGCGCGCATGCGCAGCGGCAGGGTCTTGAGGCCGCGCAGGGCCAGGAAGCTGTCGAAGGGCCCTTGCACGCCGCCGATGGAGTTCTGCAGGAAGGCCAGTTGCTCGGCAAGTTCGGCGTTATCGCCGACCACCGCGATGCCGCCCACCATGTCCGAGTGACCGTTGAGGTACTTGGTGGCCGAGTGCACGACGATGTCGGCGCCCAGGCTGAGCGGGCGTTGCAGCATCGGCGAGGCGAAGGTGTTGTCGACCACGATCAGCAAGCCGCGCTTGCGCGCGATCGCGGCGATGGCCGCGATATCGACCAGCTTGAGCATCGGGTTGGTCGGGGTCTCGATCCACACCATCCTGGTCTCGGGGCGGATCGCCGCTTCGAACGCGGCCGCATCGGTCAGGTCGACGAAGCTGAAATCCAGGCCGGCGGTGCGGCGACGCACGCGCTCGAACAGGCGGAAGGTGCCGCCATACAGGTCGTCCATCGCCACCACGTGGCTGCCGGCGTCCAGCAGTTCCATCACCGTGGAGGTGGCGGCCATGCCGGAGGCGAACGCGAACGCACGCGTGCCGCCTTCCAGCGACGCGACGCAGCGCTCATAGGCAAAGCGCGTGGGGTTGTGGGTACGCGAATACTCGAAGCCCTGATGCTCGCCAGGGCTGGACTGCGCGTAGGTGGACGTCGCATAGATCGGCGGCATCACCGCCCCGGTGCTGGGATCCGGCGACTGCCCTCCATGGATCGCCAGCGTCGCGAGCGAGAGTTCGCGCTCGCCATCGTGGCTGGGTGTGGTGCGATTGGACATGGAGGTTCCCGGACAAAGTGGCGGATTGTAACAAGCAGGTCTGAATGGCCGGTGCCGCGCGTCCCATCCGGGCGCGCGGCGCTACGCGGTCACTGCACGCGGCGGCGCAGGTAGTTGAGCAGGTCGATGCGGGTGATCAGGCCCAGGAACTGGTTGCCGTCCATAACGATGGCGACCTGGCCGCGGTCGAACACCGGCAGCAGCGCTTCGATCGGCGAGGCAACATCCAGACGATCGAGCTTGCTGACCATGGCGGTGGAAATCGGATCGCGGAAGCGCGCCTCGTCGCCGTACACATGCAGCAGCACGTCGCTCTCGTCGACGATGCCGACCAGCTCACCGTCATCGATGACCGGCAGCTGCGAGACGTCGTACAGCTTCATGCGCTGGTAGGCAGTGGTCAGCAGGTCCTTCGGCCCGACCACCACGGTGTCGCGCTTGTTGTACGGGCGCAGGATCAGGTCGCGCAGATCGCCATGCTGCGGGCGCTCCAGAAAACCGTTGTCCAGCATCCAGTAGTCGTTGTACATCTTGGACAGGTACTTGTTGCCGGTATCGCAGACGAACACCAGCACGCGCTTGGGCGTGGTCTGCTCGCGGCAATACTTCAGTGCAGCGGCCAGCAGGGTGCCGGTGGACGAGCCGCCCAGGATGCCTTCTTTGGCCAGCAACTCGCGCGCGGTGTGGAAGCTTTCCGCGTCGGTGATCGAATAGGCCTTCTTGACCCGCGAAAAATCGGAGATATCCGGCAGGAAGTCCTCGCCGATACCTTCGACCAGCCAGCTGCCGGATTTCTCGCTGACCGTGCCCTCTTCGATGTACTGGGTCAGGATCGAGCCGACCGGGTCGGCCAGCACCAGCTCTGTCTGCGGCGATGCGGTGGCGAACGCGCGCGACAGGCCGGTCATGGTGCCGGAGCTGCCGCAGCCGAAGACGATCGCGTCCAGCTTGCCGTCCATCTGCGCCAGGATTTCCGGGCCGGTGCCGAATTCGTGCGCAGCCGGGTTGTCCGGGTTGCCGAACTGGTTGATGAAGTAGGCGCCCGGGGTCTCGGCGGCGATCTTGGCGGCCAGGTCCTGGTAGTACTCCGGGTGGCCCTTGGCCACGTCCGAACGGGTCAGCACCACCTGGGCGCCCATGGCCTTGAGGTTGAAGATCTTCTCGCGGCTCATCTTGTCCGGCACCACCAGGATCAACCGGTAGCCCTTCTGCTGGGCCACCAAGGCCAGACCCAGGCCGGTGTTGCCGGCAGTGCCTTCGACCAGGGTCGCGCCGGGAGTGAGGTCGCCGCGCTGTTCGGCCGCTTCGATCATCGACAGGCCGATACGGTCCTTGATCGATCCACCGGGGTTGGCCGCCTCCAGCTTGAGGAACAGCTCGCAGACGCCGGTGTCCAGGTGCTGTGCCTTGACGATCGGCGTGTTGCCTATCAGTTCGAGTACGGAGGAATGGATCGCCATCGGAATATCGTCACTGCGTCGCGCGGGGCTTGGCCGCCCATTATCCGACGAACGGCTGGGGAATGCTCATTCAGACTGGAACCGATCGCGCCGGCTCGTGAACGAACGGGCTCAACGAGCGCTGCAAGGACCAGCAACGACCTGACTGCGCGGTCGTCAGGCGGGCGTTCGCCCCAGCTTGCGAGCCGCGTGACACGAGGGTTGCGCAGATAAAGACGCGGACGGTGGCAAGCCGACGAGGAGGCCGCCACCGCCCGCGACGGTGAACTTGTTCTAACGGTGGGGAAGGATCAGTGGGTGAGCTGGTCGTACATCCGGGTGAGCTTTTCTTTCGCCTGCAATTTCTCGCGCTTCATCTGGCCCAAGGTCACGTCGTCGATGGGGAGCACCCCGAGTTCGGCATCCATGCATTTCTTGTTCAAGAGCTTGTGGCGTTGGTACAGCTGCTTGAACTCGGGATCGGACTTGACCAATGCGTCGATTTCGGTCTGCGGTTGCCCTTCGAACATGGCGTTACCTCCTTCACTTGAAACACTTAAAACAAGAACGCCCCGGCCGCGGGCGGCACGGGGCGCTGCTTGGGGATGGAAGACTCGCGGATCACAATGGCAAGCGCACTGGCGGTACCGACAAGCTGTCCACCGAATCGCGTTGATGCGTGCCCTTGCGTCACTGGCCCGGCCCTCCGTACTTCCAGGCAGCGGAGTGCTGCCCGGGAGTACGACCCTACGCCGGTCGCGGAGGGGGTTCAAGGCCAGAACGGCCGCTTTTGCCGTTCCCTGCGTCAATCGGTGACCGCGGTTCAACCGGCCGTCATGCCCGGGTTAAAAGACCTTAACTTCCAACCACTTGCATTACGGCGAGACAACGACCTCGGCAGCGCGCGTCTTGCTGGCGGCGGCCTTGGTGCCATTGACCTGCAGACGCGCACTGGCAACGCCGGCGGCCACCAACGCGTCGCGCACCGCTTCGGCCCGCTTCTTGGCCGTGGCCGCATCGCTGTCGTAGCCGACGATGCTGACCCGGCCCTTCTTGCCGATGTTCAGATACTCGGCCAGCGCCTTGGCCTGCCCTGCGGCATCGCCGGACAGCGCGGCCTTGCCACCGAACGCGCCACTGCCCAGCGAAAACACTTCGCCGCGGCTGTCGAACTTGGCGGACGGCAACTTGGCCCCGGACACCAGCTCGGCTTCCTCGTGCGCCAGTTGCACCGCTTTTTGTTGGGCCGCATTGAGCTTGGCGGTCTGCTTGCCGGCCACGCTGGTCAGCGCCAGCTCGGCGTCCTGGCGGGCCAGGGTCTCCTGTTCGGCAGCCTGGCGCATGCGCTCGGCCTCTTCGGCCTGGATCTGCGCCTGCACGCGCAGACGTTCAGCTTCCTGGCGCGCGCGTGAGGCGTCACGGCGGCTGGCCTCGATCAGCAGGTCGTTGCGGGTGCCTTCCAGCCGATTCAGCTCGCGCCGCGCCAGCGCGGTGCGGGCGGTGAGTTCGGCGATTTCGACCCGGCGGTCGGCCAGAAACACCAGTTCGTCGCGGTCGCGCCGCTTGGCCTCGGCCAGCGCCGCCACGCTCTGCTGCGCCTGCAGCCGCTCGAAGCGGGCCAGTTCATTGGTCTGCGGGTCGCTCTGCAGCGCGGTCAGGCGCCGGTTGAGCGCGTCGGCCTGCGGGTCGTCCTTGGCGGCCATTGCCAGCGGCGGCAGGGTGGCCAGGCTCAGCACACCGAGATAGAGAAACGGACGCAGTTTCATCGACCAGCCTCCCCGGTGTTGAGGCTGTTCTGCAGTTGCGCCACTTCCTTGCGGCGTTGTTCCAGCTGGGCGGCGACGACCGCGTCTTCGCTGCGCGCCTTGGCCAGATCGGCGTCGGCCGCTGCGCGCAAGGCGATCTGTGGCACCTGCTTGCGCTGGCGCTTGTCCAGTTGCGCCTGCTGGGCCTGCATCAGTTCCTGGCGGGCCAGGTTGACCAGATCGGGGGCGTATTGGTCGGCATCGGCCTGGGTGGCGCGTTGCACGGCCTGTTCGGCGGCGGTGAGCTCCGGTGCCACCTGGGCAGCAGCAGGAGAGGAAACAACCATGAAACAGGCGATGCCATACAGGGATCGCCGCAAGTATGCGAAGCTAGCCGTCATTAGGGGAGCCGTAGCGAGAAGTCTCGAGCACGGCCATTGTCGGAAGCCTGCGGCGGACTTGCAACGAGACGCTGCTGTTTGTTGGGGAACCATTGCGCATGGATATCGGCTACTTCCTGAAGCTGATGACCGAAAAGAATGCCTCGGACATGTTCTTGACCACCGGCGCGCCGGTGTACATCAAGATCGAAGGCAAGCTTTACCCGCTGGGCAATACGGGGTTGCCGCCGGGAATGGTCAAGAGAATCGCTTATTCATTGATGGACGAAGGCCAGGTACCGCAGTTCGAGCGCGAACTGGAGCTCAATATGGCCATCGCCCTGACAGACGCCGGGCGCTTCCGCGTGAACGTGTTCAAGCAGCGCGGCGAGGTAGGCATGGTGATCCGCGCCATCCGCAGCCGGATTCCCAGCATCGAAGAGCTGAATCTGCCGCAGGTGCTCAAGGACGTCATCATGACCCCGCGCGGACTGGTGCTGGTGGTCGGCTCGACCGGTTCGGGCAAGTCGACCTCGCTGGCCTCGATGATCGACCACCGCAACAGCACCACCACCGGGCACATCCTCACCATCGAGGATCCGATCGAATATCTGCACAAGCACAAGATGTCGATCGTGAACCAGCGCGAGGTGGGCCTGGACACCCATGCCTTCCAGAGCGCGCTGAAGAACGCGATGCGCGAGGCGCCGGACGTGATCCTGATCGGCGAGATCCTGGATGCCGAGACCATGGAGGCGGCGATCGCCTTTGCCGAGACCGGTCACCTGTGCCTGGCGACGCTGCACTCCAACAATGCCGACCAGACCATCGAGCGCATCCTCAATTTCTTTCCCGAGAGCGCGCACAAGAACGTGCTGATGAACCTGGCGCTGAATCTGCGCGCCGTGGTGTCACTGCGTCTGGTCAAGGGCGTGGACGGGCGCCGCCGGCCGGCGACCGAAGTACTGCTCAATACGCCGATGATCCGCGACCTGCTGCGCCGCGGCCAGGTGCACGAGGTCAAGCAGGCGATGGAAGAATCGCTGGAAGAAGGCATGCAGACCTTCGACCAATGCCTGTTCCGCATGGTCAAGTCCGGCGAAATCGAGCAGGAGGAAGCGCTGCGCGCGGCCGACTCGCGCGATGGCCTGGCGCTGAAGTTCCGCCTGTCCGAAGGCGGCTCCGGCGAGCACGACCCGTACGCGGATTACGAAACAGCAGCGGCACCGAAGATCAGCCACGGCTTTATCTGATTGATCCGGTGGCGAGACGCGGCATGCGCCAGGACTGATTGATGGATCACGGCTGCCGGCGCTGGGGTTTCCGGCGTGCTGGCGCTGCTGCAGGCACCCTCATCCGGCGCTGCGCGCCACCTTCTCCCGCTCGCGGGAGAAGCAGAAAGACGTCGGTAACACGGAACGTCAGTACGGCCCAGGGGCAGCGCCGCTGCGGTTGGAGGCGCCTTTTCCAGCGTTGCGGCCTTCTCCAGCGCGCATGACCTGCTCCGAAGCACACACCTGCCTTCTCCAGAACGTATCACCTGCCTTCTCCAAAGCCCGTCACCTGCGTTTTTCCAAGCCCCCGCCCAGGCGTTTTCCGAAGCATCTCGACCGACGTTGCAATCCCCTTCTCTCATTGATGGCGACACCAGGATCGGCAGTCGCGCAAAGCGGTAAGCCATTCGCCCGGAATGCCTGGCCGGAAGCTGGCGCCTCGGTGTTCCGGCATACCCTTCTCCCGCGCGGCGGGAGAAGGTGCCCGCAGGGCGGATGAGGCGCCTTAATGCGCCAGCGGTGAGCCAGTTCCCGGGAGTGCCTGGCCGGAAGCTGGTGCTTCGGTGTCCCCGGCATACCCTTCTCCCGCGCGACGGGAGAAGGTGCCCGCAGGGCGGATGAGGGCCTTGATGCGCCAGCGGCGAGCCAGTTCCCGGGAGTGCCTGGCCGGAAGCTGGTGCTTCGGTGTCCTGGCATACCCTTCTCCCGCGCGGCGGGAGAAGGTGCCCGCAGGACGGATGAGGGCCTTGATGCGCCAGCGGCAAGCCAGTTCCCAGAAGTGCCTGGCCGGAAGCTGGCGCGTCTGTGTCCTGGCGTACCCTTCTCCCGCGCGGCGGGAGAAGGTGCCCGCAGGGCGGATGAGGGCTTCATACCCTTCCCTCAGGCCACCGCATCCACCTGCATTTCCGGCCGTGCCACATCGAATGCCGATAACGCCAGGCAGGCCTGCTCGATGCGTTGCAAGGTCGGGTACGGCGCCAGATCGACCTCGAAGCGGCGTGCGTTGTACAGCTGCGGAATCAACACGCAATCGGCCAGACCTGGCGTATCGCCATGGCAGAAGCGCCCGGTGTGCGCATCGCGCGCCAGTTGCGTTTCCAGTGCGGTGAACCCGCGCTGCATCCAGTGCCGGGTCCAGTGCTGACGTTGCGCGACGTCCAGCGCGAACGCGCGCTCCAACAGTTGGGTGACGCGCAGGTTGTTGAGCGGATGCACATCGCAGGCGATCGCCTGCCCCAGGGCGCGCACGCGAGCGCGCTCGGCCGGCGCGGCGGGGAGCAGCCGCGCGCTGTCCGGGAACGCGTCTTCCAGATACTCCAGGATCGCCAGCGACTGCGGAATCACCACCGCGCCGTGCCGCAACGTGGGCACCAGTTCCTGCGGGTTGAGCTGCGCATAGGCGGGGGCGTGTTGCTCGCCGCCATCGCGCACCAGGTGCACTGGATGCGCTAGGTAGGCCAGCGCCTTCAACTGCAGGCCGATGCGCACGCGATACGCGGCGCTGGAGCGCCAGTACGAGAACAGTTCCAGTGGCGCACTCATGCCCTTTCTCGCGTGCGGTGTAGTGCAGACGCCTTTGCCGGCGTCATGGCAGCGGCTGACGTTCGACGCGTTGTTCGATTGCACCGAAGATGCTGGCGCCATCGGCGGAGAACATCTCGATCCGCACCACGTCGCCGAAGGACAGGAACGGCGTACTCGGCGCACCGTCGCGCAGGGTTTCCACCACGCGCTGTTCGGCAAAACACGAGGCCCCGAGCGTGGTGTCCTGGTTGGCGATGGTGCCGGAGCCGACGATGGTGCCGGCCGAGAGCGGCCGCGTCATGGCGGCGTGGGCGACCAGCTGGGCGAAGTCGAACTGCATGTCGTTGCCGGCTTCCGGCGCGCCGAACCAGGCGCCATTGACGTGGGTGACCAGCGGCAGGTGCACCTTGCTGTCGCGCCAGGCCTCGTCCAGCTCGTCGACGGTGACGAACACCGGCGACAGCGCCGAACGCGGTTTGGATTGCACGAAACCGAAGCCCTTGGCGAGCTCGGCCGGGATCAGATGACGCAGCGACACGTCGTTGATCAGGCCGACCAGCTGGATATGCGCGGCGGCCTGCTCGGGCGAGGCGCCCATCGGCACATCGTCGGTGATCACCACCAGCTCGGCTTCCAGATCGATGCCGTGGTCTTCGTTGATCACCTTGATCGCATCGCGCGGGCCGTAGAAACCGGCGCTGGTGGCCTGGTACATCAGCGGGTCGGTGTAGAAGCTCTCCGGCACCTCCGCATCGCGCGCGCGGCGTACGCGCTCCACGTGCGGCAGGTAGGCGCTGCCATCGACGAACTCGTAGGCGCGCGGCAACGGGGCCGCCAGCGCCTGCAGATCCAAGTCGAACACGCCATCGGCGCTGCCCTCGTTGAGCGAGGCCGACAAGGCATTCAGGCGCGGCGCGACATTGCTCCATTCTTCCAGCGCGCGCTGCAACGTGGGCGCGATGCCGGTGGCGCGCACCGCGGTGCGCAGGTCGCGCGCGACCACGATCAGGCTGCCGTCGCGGCCGCCTTCCTTCAAGGAACCTAGCTTCATGACCGTCCTGTGCTGTGGCTGATCGGCCGATTGTACGGCCTGCCGCAACACTGGTTGCAAATGAAACAACTGACCCGTAGCCCAACCGATGAACTCGCCTTTTGTGCAGCGCGCCAAACGCGCGTACACTGGCCCGGTCTGCATGCGGCCGTCCGTTTCCCTTAGGGACAGCCGGCGAGGCCAGGATCGATCGATCCGCTCGCCCGCCCCACCCGACGCCTTTCGTGGTGCCGACAAACCCATCGCTTCTTGATTGGGTTGTTCCACCATCTCGCAGCGCGGTTCACGGGAACGCTCCGAGCCTCACCTTTTTTCATCTGCAATGCGTTTGCGCTCCGGGCCTGTCCTGGCGGCAACGCTTTACTTGGAGCTTCCTGATGTCTTTTGAATCCCTGGGCCTGGCGCCCTTCCTGCTGCGCGCGTTGGCCGAGCAGGGCTACGAAACCCCCACTGCGATCCAGCAGCAGGCGATCCCGCTGGTGTTGGCGGGTCATGACCTGCTGGCCGGCGCGCAGACCGGTACCGGCAAGACCGCCGCGTTCGGCCTGCCGCTGCTGCAGCACCTGGGCACCTCGCCGCAGCCGGTCAACGGCCCGCGCAAGCCGCGCGCGCTGATCCTGACCCCCACCCGCGAGCTGGCCACCCAGGTGCACGACAGCCTGCGCGGCTACAGCAAGTACCTGCGCATCCCGAGCGCGGTGATCTACGGCGGCGTGGGCATGGGCAACCAGCTCGATACCCTGCGTCGTGGCGTGGACCTGCTGATCGCCTGCCCGGGCCGGCTGATCGACCATATCGAGCGTCGCAGCGTGGACCTGTCCGGCATCGAAGTGCTGATCCTGGACGAGGCCGATCGCATGCTCGACATGGGCTTTTTGCCGTCGATCAAGCGCATCCTGACCAAGCTGCCGCGCCAGGACCGTCAGACCCTGCTGTTCTCGGCGACGTTCGAAGAGAACATCAAGCAGCTGGCGCTGGAGTTCATGCGCAACCCGATGCAGATCCAGGTCACCCCGAGCAACACCGTGGCCGAGAGCATCACCCACCGCGTGCACCCGGTCGATGGCGCGCGCAAGCGCGATCTGCTGCTGCACCTGCTGGCGCAGGACAGCCGCGAGCAGACCCTGGTGTTCGCCCGCACCAAGCACGGCAGCGACAAGCTGGCGCTGTTCCTGGAGAAGTCCGGCATCAAGACCGCGGCGATCCACGGCAACAAGAGCCAGGGTCAGCGCATGCGTGCCCTGAGTGACTTCAAGGCCGGCCGTGTGACCGTGCTGGTGGCCACCGACATCGCCGCGCGCGGCATCGACATCGACCAGCTGCCCAAGGTCATCAACTACGACCTGCCGATGGTGGCCGAGGATTACGTGCACCGCATCGGCCGCACCGGCCGTAACGGTTCAACCGGTGAGGCGATCTCGCTGGTGGCGCAGGACGAAGCCAAGCTGCTGCGCCAGATCGTGCGCATGCTGGGCCGCGACGTGGAAATCCGCGACGTGCCGGGCTACGAGCCGCAGACCCCGATCCGTTGGGGCAATAGTGCGCCGGGTCGTGCCGAGCAGCCGGGTGGCGATCGCGCGCCGCGCAAGAGCCACGCCCGTCGTCCGCATGGCGATGCACCGCGTCAGGCGCATGCGCATGCCGGCCCGAAGAAGCCCGGTGGCCAGCGCAGCAGCGGTCCGCGTCAGGCCGGTGTTGCTGCCGGTGCCGGCGCAGGCCGTCGCGATGGCGGCCGTGGCGGTCAGCGTCCGAGCGGTACGCGCTGAATCCTGCGCACCTGTTTGGCCGGCGCTTAGGCGTAGGTTGAACTGAAAGAAAAAGCCGCCCTTCGGGGCGGCTTTTTTGTGGGCGTGGCGCAGACGATGTGGGCGCTGGAGTGCAAACAAAACTGCGCGCAGACCTCGCGAACGCAGTGCGTCGCTCCCCTAGCCTTCGATCAACGCGGTATTGCGATCGATCGCCTCGCGATACCGCTCCAGCACCGCGGCGGTCTGCACGATATAGGCGCTCAGATCCTCCCAGCGCCGGTCTTCCAACGCTTCGCGGATGCCGGGCAAGGTCTTGACCTCGTAACCGGTGGCCAGGCCGGGTGCGTAGATCAGGTTCCGGTACCACGGCCGCCCCGGCAAACCGCCTTCGGCCAGCAGGGTCTGGTCGATGCGCTGCAGCGAGGCATTGAGCTTGCCGCGCACGCGTGCATCCAACGCGCCGCCGCGCGATGCCAGTGCATCGTCATAGCGTTTGGCACTGGTTTGCAGGCGGGTAATGGCCTGATCCAGTGCGGCGAAGTCGATCTGTGGCACCGCGGCTTTCGGCTCCGGTGCGCGTTGCGGCCGGTTCGGGTTGTCGACGGCCGCGTAGGCGCCGGCCTGCAACAACTCGGCTTGGGTGCGTGCGGCGGTGCGATCGCTGTCGGCCTGCTGCTTGAGCTCCTGCGCGTAGCCGGCCACCGCGTCGGCAAAGTCGCCGAAACGCTGCGGCAACACCGGTGCATTTGCCACGCGCAACACGGTGCGGCCTACGGTCTGCGACAACAGCGGCAGATAGCTGAAATCCGGATCGATGTAGCGCGCGAAGTAATCGTAGGAGTCGTACAGCGAGTGATAGACACCACTGCCGCCGCCCTGCCCGCCATAGCCCAGATCCAGCGTGGTCAGCCCCAGATGCTGCAGGAACGGGCTGTAGTCGCTGCCCGAACCGAGCGCCTTGAGCGGCACATCGCCACCGGCCGCGACCTGCCTGGCGATGTCTTTCTGCGCCGGCTTGGCGGTCGGCGCCAGGGCATCGATGCGCGCACGTGCACGTTGCCGTTCGAGCACGCTCACGCCGCTGTCGGGGTCGCGCAGATCCGCCGCCACGCCGTTGACCAGCCGCTGCAATGCATGGCTGCCGCCGGCATTGAGAAAGCCGCGACCGTTGCCGTCGGTGTTGACGTACAGCACCGCCTTGCGGCGCAGTTCGTCGGCGTGCTGTTCGGCCCATTCGGTGGAGCCGAGCAGGCCGGCCTCCTCGCCATCCCAACTGGCGTAGACAAGCGTACGCTTGGGGCGCTGCCCTTGCCTGGCCAGTTCGCCGATCGCCTTGGCTTCGGCCAGCAAGGCGGTGGTCCCCGAGAGTGGATCGGCCGCACCGAACACCCAGCCGTCGCGGTGATTGCCGCGCACCACCCATTGGTCCGGATACTCGCTGCCACGCAGGGTGGCGATGACGTTGTAGATGGTCTGGCTGCCCCAGTCCGCATCGACCTTGAGATGCACACGTGCGGTGTCGTCGCCGCCGATGCGGTAGGTGATCGGGAGGGCGCCGCGCCAGTCCTCCGGTGCCACCGGCCCGCCCAGGGCAGCCAGCAAGGGTTGCGCGTCGCCCCAACTGATCGGCAAGGTCGGGATCTTCAACACGCTGCCGGCCTGGTCGATCCTCAGGCGTTTGGCGCCCTTGCTGGCGCCGACGCCCGGGGTCAGCGGATCGCCGGGATAGATCGCGAAATTGGCGACCGAGCCGCGCTGCACGCTCCACTGATTGCGCGCCGGGCCATCCGGATAGGCCCGATCCTGGAAATACCCGTCGTCGCGCGGATCGGAATAGATGATCGCGCCGATTGCGCCGTGCTCCTGCGCCAGCCGCGGCTTGAGCCCGCGCCAGCCCTTGCCGTAGCGGGCGATGACGATCTTGCCGCGCACGTCCACGCCGTTGCGCGCCAGCGCTTCGTAGTCTTCGGCGATGCCGTAATTGACGTAGACCAGATTGCCGGTGACATCGCCATTGCCGCCGTAGATCACATACGGCGGCAGCACGTTCTCGGTCTGGGCGGAGGTGCTGTCGCCCGGCAGCGGCGGCTCCTTCAGACGCGCGACATACGGGTTGGCCCCGAGCAATTCGAGCTGCGAGCTCCTGGGCGAGGGCCACATCACCTCGAAGGTTTCGATGCGCGCATCCCACCCATAGGCGCGCAGGCGGTTTTGCAGATCGCGCGCATTTTCCAGGTTGTGCGGCGCGCCGACATGGTTCGGTGCCGACGCCCATTGCTTCAACCAGCCACGATAATCGGCGTCCTTCAGGCCGCTATCGAGACGCGCTTCCAGCGCGCGTTGCGCCTGTGCCGCAGCGGTGTCGTAACCCGGTAGCGCAGCGGGTTGGGCCACAGGTTGGGCAGCAAGGGAAGGCGCGACAAAGGCCAGGGCGAGCAGCCAGGCATGCGGCGAAGAGGTCATCGGAGTTCCTTGAGTAATGTCCGGGGGGGCGACAGCGATTGGGTTGAGACAGGACGCCGGCGAGCACGCAAGCACCATCGCACAAGCGTGCACGCGCCATGCGTGTGCCGATCAGAATCGATAGTCCAGGCCCACGGTGAAATAACGCCCACGCAGGTCGTACTGGGTGAAGTCGTAAGGCGCGCGAATGCCCGGGAACGATGCATCGACCGGCGGCTGCTTGTCGGCCAGGTTCTCGATCTTTGCGTACAGGGTGAGCTTGTCGATGCCGGTGTAACCCAGATACAGATCGAACTGGTTGTAGTCGCCCACGCGCGACTGCACGGCACTGGCCGCCGCGCTGGCTTTCTGGTCGTAGCCACCGATGTAGTACCAGGTCAGTGCGGCGCTGACGGTGCCCCGGTTCCAGTCCAGCGTGGTGGTCGCCTTGTTGCGTGGCAACGACGGGCCGAGATTGCTGCCGGCGTAATCCTGCAAGGGGCCGCCGACCACGGTGGGGCGGCGGTAATCGCGCACATGGGTGTAGGCGGTAGTGAGCCCGAAGTTGCCGGCCGCTTCGGTGCGCCAGCGCTGGCGCAGTTCCACATCGATACCCGAGGTCGTCAGCTCGCTAAGGTTCTGATAGCGGTTGTACACCGCCACCAGCGTGCCGCGCTCGTTACGGATGACGTCGGCCGGGTCGTTGTTCTGCACGATGGTGGCGTTGTTGCCGGTGCCGACCAGATTCTCCAGTTCGATCTTGTACCAGTCCACGCTCAGGCTGGTGTCGGCCCACGGCGACAGCACCACGCCAAGGTTGTAGCTGCGCGTGCGCTCGGGTTCGAGCGCGGTATTGCCGACGGTGAAGAAGGTCGGGTTCTGGCGCGAGCCCGGCACGTCCGGATCGAACGGGTCGACCACCGAGCCGTAGGAGATGTTGGTGCTGGCCGCATTCTCCGACAACGACGGTGCGCGAAAGCCGCGCGAGGCGGCCGCGCGTACCAGCACGGCATCCAGCGGCTGCCAGCGCAGGCTGGCCTTGGGCGAAAACGCCTCGCCGAAATCGCTGTAATGATCGCCGCGCCCGGCCAGTTGCAGTTCCAGCGACTGCAGCAACGGCAGGTTGACCTCGGCATACAGCGCCGACACCTTGCGCTCGCCATCCACCGCGGCAATGGCGGGGCGGATCTGCAGGCCTTGGTCGATCTGCCAGGGATTGCGCGAGACCAGCTCTTCCTGCCGCCACTCGGCGCCGGCGGCGAACCCGACGCTGCCGGCCGGCAGCTCGAACAGGTTGCCGGACACTTTGGCATCGACACCGCGCAGCGTCGATTGCGCCGGGCGCAGCGTGCTGAGGTTGATGCCGTCGATCACCGACTGCGGCGTGGCGGACGGGTCGAGCAGGTTGTAGCTGCCGTCGGCCAACGCCTGCGCCAAGGCAAAGCGATTGGCGAAACCGCCGGAGACGGTCTCATGCTCGGTGCTGCGCGCGGCGAACGCCGCCGCTTCCCAATCCCAGCGCTCGGTCTTGCCGCGCACGCCGCCGAGAAAGCGGTACGACTGCGAGCGATTGGTTTTGACCGTCTGGCCCAGGTCGAAGAAGGTGTATTCGATCGGCACCGCGGTGCTGTACGGGTTGTACGGGCTGGAGGCCGGCAGCAGGTTGGAGACCGGCTCGGCCAGCCCGCTGGTGGCGTTCAATGCAAAGCGTCCGCCCTCCAGGGTGAAGTACGGGCTGGAGCCGAAGATCGACACGCCCTTGACCTCGCTGTAGAGCGCCTCGCCGAACGCTTCGACATTGTCGCTGAGCCGGAAGGTGGCGTTGGTGTAGGCCTGATAGCGCTTGGTCGAGGGGATCAGCGTGGTGAACGGGGCCTGGTTGAAGCCGCAGGTGTCGCCGGCCAGGCCGTCGATCGGTGCGCTGGCGGTCAATACCGTCCCGGCGGGGCAGTTGCCTTGCGCATCCAGCATCGGCACCGAGCGGCCACCGACCAGGTAACGCGCGCCCTTGGCCGACCAGCCGTTCCAGCGCCCGCCGGGCAGGTCGGTGTAGATGCCCGAGCGGGTCAGCGCGCGCTGGTCCTGATCCAGCCGATCGCGGTTGTAGGCGTCGAAACTGAAAAGGATGTTGTAGCCGTCGCTATCCAGGTCGCCGACGCCGCCGATGAACTTGGCACGCTGGGTGTCCATGCCGCCCTGATCGGAGGTGCCGCCGCTCAAGCCCAGCTCGGCACCCTGGAAATCCTGCCGGGTGATGATGTTGACCACGCCGGCCACCGCATCGGAGCCGTACACGGCAGAGGCGCCGTCCTTGAGCACCTCGATGCGTTCCACCGCCACCAGCGGCAGCGCGTTGAGGTTGACGAAGGTGTCGCCCAGGCCATTGGCAGGAAAACCGTAGTTGGCCAGGCGGCGTCCATTGAGCAGCACCAGGGTGTTCTTCTGCGACAGCCCGCGCAGGCCGATGCCCGCCGAGCCGGAGGCCCACCCGTTGTTGGTGGTTTCGTTGGTGGCGTTGCCGGTGTTGGCGGAGATCGCGCGCAGCGCGTCGGCCACGGTGACCTTGCCGGACTGCTCCAGCTGCTGGCGGTCGATCACCTGCACCGGATTCGGGCCTTCGCTATCGGTGCGCTTGATGTTGGAGCCGGTGACGCTGACGGTGGCCAGGGTCTTGCCCGTGTCGGGTGTCGCGTCGTCGGCATGGGCGAGGGGAATCAGCGCCGACAGAACGGCAGCAGACAGCAGATAAGGCATCGGGCGCTTCACGCACGGCATCCATGAATGGGGGGTGTTGCAGTGGGCCATGCGTGATCGATTAACAAAAATTACAGATCTGCATAGAGATATGACGCGCTGTGACACACGCCGATGGCCAGACGCGGTAGGACATGCGTCGGGCCACATGTGACCGGGTGTGGCGCTCCGGCGCAGTGCGGCCAACCCGTGTTGTGGGTGCCACGCGATCGCGCCAATACGCTGTGTCGCCGCGATCGGGGCAGCCCGGCAGGCACCGGCGCACTTACAATGGCGCGCATGGATATCTTCAAAGTCTTTACGCTCGAAGCCGCGCACCGGCTTCCCAATGTGCCGCCCGGCCACAAGTGCGCCCGCTTGCATGGGCACTCGTTCCGGGTCGAGCTGCATGTCAGCGGCGACCCCGGCGCCGAGACCGGCTGGATCATGGATTTCGGCGACATCAAGGCCGCTTTCCAACCGATCTACGACCGCCTGGACCACCATTACCTCAACGACATCGAGGGACTGGAGAACCCGACCAGCGAGCGGCTGGCGATCTGGATCTGGCAGCAGCTCAAGCCGGCGCTGCCGCAGTTGAGCGAGATCGTGGTGCATGAAACCTGCACCTCCGGCTGTCGTTACCGCGGCTGATCGCGCAGCGCAGTCGTGTGACGCAAGGCCGCCTGCTGGGCGGCCTTGTCGTTTTTTCGGCATGGATAGTTGATTGATTCCAAAAGGCTTTGCAGGCGATTTCGGAAATTTTCAGCAAACGTGTTGCATCGCAGCAACAACCGCGTATGCTGCAACGCAACAAACGGTCACAGCATTCCCCAAGGGGTTCGCAATGTCGGCGCAGTTCGAAAACGGCTTCAACAGCTTCGCTTCCGCAGCGGCACGCGCCAACCAGTTGGCGATGGAACACGCAGAAAACGCGTTTGGCCTGCAGCTGAAGACCCTCGAACGCAACGTCAGCGCGACCACCAGCTTCTTCGGTGAGTTTGCCAAGGCCCGCGACCTGGGCGCTTACCAGACGCTCTGGCCGAAGGGGCTGCAGCTGGCCCGCGACAACCTGGAACGTCTGGCCTCGGTCAATCAGGAAGTGGTCGGATTGGGATTGAAGGCATCCGATGCGCTCGGCCAACTGGCCAAGCAGCAGTTCGGGGCCAACAGCGAGCAGGCAGCGAAAGGCAAGACCCGGCGCACGTAAGCGCCAACAAAAAAATTCAGCGTCTTTGCATGGGTCCCTCCCCCCATGCAATCCGGCCCGACAGATCCCTCCCTCTGTCGGGCCTTTTTATTGTCTGCGCATTGCGCGTGTTGCCAACTCGACCAGGCGGTGACGGGACGCAGGCATGCACTGGAAACGCAGGGAAGCCGGGCGAGTACCCGGCGGCGCGCAAGACTCGGACGGCGTCTGGCGATCTTGGTACCGGAGCGCCCCGCGTTGAAGCGGTCGCCAGATAGCCAACGTCACTCAGAACGGCAGCTGCAACCCCAGTGACTGCGCCGCGGCATCGGCGCCCGGCCGCCAGGCGATCCGGCCCCAGTACGGCATCGCCAGGCGCTGGCGCAGCATGCCGATGTTCTCCTCGATGCGCTCCATCTGCGGGTCAACCTCGTTGGCGATCCAGCCAACGCAGTCCAGCCCGTCGGCAGCGATCGCCGCGGCGGTCAGGCGCGCGTGATTGATGCAGCCCAGCCGGATGCCGACCACCAACACGACCGGAAGCGCGAGCGCGCGTACCAAATCGGCCTGGTCCAGATCGGCGCTCAAGGGCGCGGCCCAGCCGCCGACCCCTTCCACCACCACCACCTCGGCATGCGCGCGCAATTGCGCGAAGGCCTGGGCGATCGGCTCCAGCGACAGGGTCACGCCGACGTCGGCGGCGGCCAGTTCCGGCGCCAGCGGTGCCGGCAAGGCATAGGGATTGAGGGTGGCGTAGTCGGGTTGCGGGTCGCTGGCGGCCTGCAGCGCCAGCGCGTCCTCGTTGCGCCAGCCGTGCGGCGTGCGCTCGCAACCGCTGGCCACCGGCTTCATGCCTACCGCCGTGTGGCCCCGCTTGCGTAGTGCGTGCAGCAGCGCGGTGCTGGCCATGGTCTTGCCGATGCCGGTGTCGGTGCCGGTGACATACAACGCCGGAAGCTGCATGCGTGTGTTCCTGCGGCCGCGCCGCGGTTGCCGTGGGGGCGCGCAGCATAGCGTGCGGATCCGAACGCGCGGCTGAGTCGCAGTGCCGCTGCGGATGGCCGCTGCTAAACTTCGGCCATGTTCGCCACCTCTTCGCTGACCGGCAGCAAGCCGGAACAATACGCCCAGCTCACCGCCCAGGCCCAGGCACTGGTGCATGGCGAGCCGGATCGGATCGCCAATGCCGCCAACCTGGCCGCGCTGATCTTCACCTCGTTGCCGTCGCTCAACTGGGCCGGCTTCTATTTCTACGACGGTCGCGAGCTGGTGGTGGGGCCGTTCCAGGGCTTGCCGGCCTGCGTGCGCATTCCGCTGGACAAGGGCGTGTGCGGCGCGGCTGCCAGTACCCGGCAGAGTCAGCGCATCGCCGACGTGGAGGCCTTCCCCGGGCATATCGCCTGCGATTCGGCGTCGCGCTCGGAGCTGGTGATTCCGCTAGTCAGGGGCGATGCGCTGATCGGCGTGCTGGATCTGGACAGCCCGCAGCTGGATCGCTTCGACGCCGACGATCAGCGCGGCCTGGAAGCCATTGCCCAGGTTTTTGTCGGCGCGTTGACGTGACCACCGAACGGCTGCGCAACATCGGCCCGAAAAGTGCGGCCTGGCTGCGCCAGGTCGGCCTGCGCACACAGCAGGATCTGCAGGCGGTGGGCGCGGTAGGTGCATTCGTCAAAGTGCGTCGCGCCGGCTTCAAGCCCAGCCTCAACCTGCTGTACTCGCTGGAAGGTGCGTTGACCGACTGCCATTGGCAGGACGTACCGGAAGCGCGCCGGCATGCCCTGCTGGCCGAATACGAAGCGGCCAGTGCGCTGTTGCCGGTGCGCGGCCGCGCGGTCGGTGGGCCGGTGGAGACCGTGCACTACGCACGCGCCGACAACGACGACACGCACGGCGACATGGGCGAAGCAGACGACACTGCGGACCTGAGCGAGACGCGCGACGATTGAGCGCCTGCGCCGAAGTTGTCACCGCTGCATGCGCGTGGCGCTAGCGCGGCGATCAACAACAGCGTGCTTGACGATGTCTAGAGCGGTCTATCTTCGATCGCTTGCTTGATGGCGCGTCATCAACGCGTCGCTGCATCGCGTAAGGTTGGCGCCAGCGATGCGCCCAGCGTCTGGCCATGGCTGAGGCCGGGCAGCGGTTGGTACTCGGCGGTGAGACCGGGTAACGCCGACAGCAGCGCTACGAGATGTTGTGCGGCGTGTGGATCTGCACGCGGCCGCGCCGGACGATCCGGTTTTGCAGGGTTCCCCGGTACTCCGCCCTCGCCTGCCATCAGTGTCAGACGACGCCTGGATGGCTGCGTGTCTGCCGAAACTTCCCGTGCATGGTCGACCACACGCTGCGCCTGCTGCACGACAAACCCATCGCCCCACCACAGCGACGGATCGACCGCGACGTAGTGCTGAAACAGCTGCGGCTGCGTCAGCAACACCTGCAGCACGAACAGCCCGCCGTAGGAATGGCCCCATAGCGTCTGCCGCTGACGATCCACCGCCACGCGCGCCTCCACCTGCGGGCGAATGCCTGTTGCGATCAGCTGCGCGAACGCCGCCGCACCGCCGGTTCTGCGCTGCGGGTTGAGCGGATCGGTTTCCACCCGCCCGTCGCTGTAGCGCGCCGGCGTGTAGTCCAGGCTGCGCCCCACCGCATCGATGCGCAATGCGCTGTCGTCGGAGACGAACACCAGCACCGGCGCATCGCCGTGGGTGGACAGGCTGTCGAGCAGGCGCTCATCCAGTTCCATCAATGCCGCGTTGCCATCCAGCAGATACACCACCGGATACCCCGCAGCCGGTGGCGCAGCGTTGGGCTTGGCAATGCGCACACGGTAATGGCGCTGACCATCGGCCGCGTCCAGGCGCAACGCGCTGAAGACATACGAGGCACTGGGACGATCGGCGACGGTGCTGCCGATCGTGCGGCTCAGGTCCGGCTGTGCGAACGCCGGCACAGCGCCGGCGATCCACATCAGCACACCGACACACGCAAGCCGCCAACGATGCGGTCGGGTCATTGCACTCTCCTCATGCGGCGCCCACGTTCGCACGCAGCGCCGCATCGCTGTCAGAAACCGAAACTCAGGCTCGCCCAATACGCGCGACCGGGTTCGTTGTAGGTAGCCGCACCCGCCGCACCGCCGGTGTTGTTGGTGCCCTCGCGGAACAGGCGGGTGTCGAACAGATTGTCCACACCGACGCCCACGCTGACCTTGCGGGTGATGCGGTAACGCGCACTGACGCCCCACAGATCGTAGGGGTCGCGGGAGTCGGGGGCGATGGCGCCGCCGCTGGTGCTCGATTGCGTGGCCGATTCCTGCTTGCCGTAGAACGTGCCGGTGAGCAGCAGCGACAAGGCCGGGGTCGGTTGCCAATCCAGCGTGGTGTTGACCGTGTATTCCGGGATCACCGACAGCGGCTGATCGGTTGCGGTGTTCTTGTTCTCGATCATGTAGGTGACATTGGTATTCCACTTCAACACGCGGCCCTGCTCGCCCAGCAGCGGCAGGGTGAGATTGCCTTCCACGCCCTGCACGACCGCTTCCGATGCGTTGGTCCACTGGAACACCTGCCCGCGCCCGTCGACCGTGACGCCGACCGGCACCATGCCGGCAACGATCTTGTCGTCGTAAGCGTTGTGGAAGTACGTCAGCGAGGCGTGGTGACCGGTCTGCGGTGCCCACTCGATGCCGATCTCCTTGTTGATGCTGGTCTCCGGATCGAGATCGTCGTTGCCCTGGATATAGCAGCCCGAGCCGAGACTGGGGAACAGCACCGGGCAACCATTGCCGCGCGTGTAATACAGATAATTGGCGTTGGACTGGTACAGATTGGGCGCCTTGAAGGCGCGTGCGATGCCGCCCTTGAGCAACCAGTCTTCGTTGAGTTTGTATTGCACGTTGAGGCTGGGGCTGAGGTTGTTGCCGAACTGGCTGTGGTGATCCAGTCGCACACCGGGCGTCAGCGTCAGCCGCTCGCTGGCGTAGATGTTGTCTTCCAGATACATCGCGCTGAGCGTAGCCTCGCTGCGCGGGCTGCGCGTCCCGTTGGCAAGACCGGGGAAGCCGCCGCCGGCGCTCACCGCCTGCGACATCGAATACGCATCGCTGAGGCGGCTCTGGCGGCGCTCGAAGCCCAGCGTCAGCACCTGCTCGGCCCAGGCCTGCAACGGCATGTTGAACTCGCCGTCGATGTTGAGATTGTCGAGCGTGGCGGTGGAATCGAGCAGGCTGGCGGCAATGGAGCCTTCCGGTCCGCCGGCCAGGCCTTCGTTGAGGCGGGTATTGTCGGTGCCTTCGTAGGCGGCTGTGAGGCGCGAGGTGCCGAGCGCCCAGTTGCCGCGATGGGTCAGCGAGGCGGTGCGGCGGATCATGGTGTTGGTTTCGCTGCCGAACAATGCGCCCAGGTCGGCACCGGCCAGGCCATCGGTGCTGACCGCACGATCGCCAGCGTACAGATTGCCCTGGCGGCTGAAGCCGGCATCGAGTTCGATCACCTGGCCTTCCATCGGATCCCAGCGCAGCAGGCCGTTGATGTCCTTGTTGCGCACGCCCTCGCGCCCGGCCGGCGGCACCGCAGCGGCACTGCTGGCAAAACGGCGATTGAGATCCAGCGAATCCGGATCGGTCTTGTTGAGGTTTCCATACAGGCGGAACGAGAACGTGTCGGTCAGCGGCCCGCTGAGCTGGAACCCGGCACGCTGGCCGCCGCCTTCGGCACCGTGCTGCGGCACCAGGCCGAACATGCTCATCGAGCCGGTCAGATCGCCGGTCGGCTTCTTGGTGATGATGTTGACTACGCCGCCGGAGGCGCCGGAGCCGTAACGTGCCGCGGCCGGGCCGCGCAGCACTTCGATACGCTCCACCGCTTCGGCCGGCACCCAGTTGGTGTCGCCGCGCGTATTGCGCTCGCCGCTGCGGCCCATCCGCACCGCATCGCGCGATCCCACTGGCCTGCCATCGACCAGAATCAGCGTATTTTCCGGGCCCATGCCGCGCAGATCGATCTGGCGATTGTTGCCGTACTGGCCGGAGGCGCTGTTGCCGGTGAGATTGACGCCCGGCATGGTGCGCAGCAACTGCGACAGATCGTTGACCGGTGGGCGCCGTTCGATGTCCTCGGCGGTGATCACCGATGAACCCAAGGCCTGGCGTGCGATCTGCGCGGCGGTGACGTGCACGGTGTCCAGCGACTGCGGCTCGGCTGCGTCTTCGGCCGATGCGCTGCAGATGCAGCTGCCGCAACCGAGCGCAATGGCCAGCACCCGCTGACGGTGGGACAACACGGGACGACGTGCAGGCGCAGACATCCATGACCGGCGTGATGCGGACATTCTCAAACCTCTCGACAGGAGATGGACCTCTGGCGATGGCTTGAGGTGACACGATGGGCTGATGCATGCAGCGCCACGCCCGACGCACGTGCGCGACGCTGACGCAGTCAAGCGTGTCCTCGCATTCTACACAGATGCGATTCATTCTCAAATCGAAGTGCTGCGCTGGCGCGGCCCTATGGGGCGTTGCAGCTTCGGGCAGCTCATACGCCACCAATGACGCGCACGGGTCGAGGTAGCTGTACGCGACAGCTGGCTGACGATGCTGTTATCGCGCGAAAGACCTTCATCCAGGGCGACAAACGCAGCCAGCCGACGGTGGTGTTCGTTGCTGCAGCCGTGTGGACGACGCCTGCACGCCACGCTGGCACCACTGCGTGCCTTACTTCAATGCAAGCAATTGCCGCATGTCATCGACAATGGCCACGGCACCGGCGCTCTGCACATCGAAGCCGCGCAGATAGCCGTAACGCACCATCGCCAGCGGCATGCCCGCGGCGTTCGCAGCGGCCGCATCGGTGGCCGAATCGCCGACCATCAGGCACTGCTGCGGTGTGTGCCCGAACTGCATGGCCAGGTGCAGCAGCGGCGCCGCATCGGGTTTGCGCTGCGGCAGCGAATCGCCACCGAGCACGCTGCTGAAATGCGCAGCGATGCCCAGATGCTCAAGCAGCGGCGCAATGAAGCGCGCGGGCTTGTTGGTGCACAGCGCCAGCGTGGCGCCGGCCTCGCGCAGGCCGGCCAATGCCTCGGCAACACCGGGATACAGCTGCGGGTTGTGCAGCAGGCTGGCCTGGTAGTGACGCATCATCACCGGCATCTCGGTATCGGCATCGTGCGTGCCGCCGGCTTCGCGCAGGGCGGTGGCGAGCAGCACGTGCACGCCTTCGCCGATCCAGTTGCGGATCGTCGCCTCGCTGAACTGCCGCAGCCCGAGTTCCTGCAAGGTGGCGTTGAGCGCTTCGGCGATATTGGGTGCGCTGTCCACCAGCGTGCCATCCAGGTCGAAGATCACCAGCGGATACGGAAACATGCGCACGGTCTCGTTGGGGAGCGGCCTGCAGTGTACGAGCTGCAGGATTCAGGGCGCGTCACCGTGGCGCGATGCGAACGACCGATGCAAGCGTCGATGCCTACATGGCTGCAGTCATCGCTGCATGCAACACGCCGTAGCCGCGGCGCGGCAGGCATGACGCGTCGCACTCACTGCGCCTGCGGCATCTCGCCAAACAACTCGCCCTGCACCGCGCCCTCTTCCGCGTCGCTGAAACCGCTCAATCCCACCCCGACCAGGCGATAGCGCGTGTCGTCGGGCAACTCCACGCGCCGGGTCAGCGCCAGCGCGATCTCCGCCAATGCCTCCAGCGAGGCCGGTGGCTGATCCGGCGTGTACGAGCGGGTCAGGATGCGGAAGTTGGAGGTCTTCAACTTGAGAACCACGGTGCGCCCGATGCGCTCGGTACGCCGCGTGGCCAGCCAGGTCTTTTCGGCCAGGCGCAGGATGTGCGGATCCAGTGCCTCCAGCGCGATGTCCTCGTTGAAGGTATCTTCCGAGGACACCGACTGCACCTCCTGATCCGGCTCGACCGGGCGTTCGTCGATGCCGCGTGCGCGGCGGTACAGGCTCTGTCCGAAGCTGCCGAAATGCGCCTGCAATTCTTCCAGGGGGCGCAGCCGCAGATCGGCCACGGTGACAATGCCCAACGCCGCCAACTTGCCATCCATCACCTTGCCCACGCCGGGAATGCGGTTGACCGGCAGCGGCAGCAGGAACGCATCGACACGACTGGGCGCGATGACGAACTGCCCGTCGGGCTTGCGCCAGTCCGAGGCGATCTTGGCCAGGAACTTGTTCGGTGCGATGCCGGCCGATGCGGTGAGCTGGGTTTCCTCGCGGATCTGGGTGCGGATCAGTTGCGCGATTTCGGTGGCCAGCTGCATGCCGGTCTTGGCCTGCGTGACATCCAGATAGGCTTCGTCCAGGGACAGCGGCTCGACCAGATCGGTGTGGCGATGAAAGATCTCGCGCACCTGCCGCGACACCGCCTTGTAGCGCACGAAATCCGGCGGCACGAACACCGCATCCGGACACAGACGCTCGGCACGCAGCGCCGGCATGGCCGAACGGATGCCATAGGTGCGCGCCTCATACGAGGCCGCGCACACCACCGAGCGCGCGCCTCGCCAGGCCACCACCACCGGCTTGCCGCGCAGCGATGGATCGTCACGTTGCTCCACGGACGCGTAGAACGCATCCATGTCCACGTGCACGATCTTGCGCATCAAGCTGGCATCTCTCCGAAAGCGTACCGGCAATGATAAATCAGCCGCGTCTCACGCCTTGCGCCGCGCCGGGGCGCCAGCCCGGGCGCGAACGGACGCAAGCGCTGGCGGAACGCGCGCAGCGTCTGTCCCTGCGCTGCTCCACGCCGAGCAGGCACGTCTGACCACGTCTGGCTGGATGCTTCACCTGCGTTGAATCCTGTCTGCACGACGCGCGTGCCGCACTGCGCAATGGGGCTGAAAACAGCACGCATGCGTACGGATAAAACGTTTGATTGAACCGCGCGCCCTCATGCACCCTTGCCGGCCTCGCCTTTCGCTTCTTGCAGGAAACGTTCGTCATGACTCGTCAAAGTGCGTACTCGCGCGACCAATTGCTGGCCAGCGCGCGCGGGGAATTGTTCGGACCCGACAGTGCCCGCCTGCCCAACGACCCGATGCTGATGTTCGACCGCATCACCGAGATCAACGACAGCGGCGGCGCGCATGGCAAGGGCCTGATCCGCGCAGAACTCGACGTGCGCCCGGACCTGTGGTTCTTCGGCTGCCACTTCATCGACGACCCGGTGATGCCCGGCTGCCTGGGCCTGGACGCGATGTGGCAGCTGACCGGCTTCTTCCTCACCTGGATCGGCGCAGCAGGCCGCGGCCGCGCGCTGGGCTGCGGCGAGGTCAAGTTCACCGGCCAGGTGTTGCCGAGCGCCAAATTGGTCAGTTACGAAATCGATATCAGCCGCGTGATCAACCGCAAGCTGGTGATGGCCCAGTCCGATGCACGCATGCTGGTGGACGGGCGCGAAATCTACACGGCCAACGATCTGCGCGTGGGCATGTTCACTTCAACGGAGAATTTCTGATGCGTCGCGTCGTCGTCACCGGAATGGGCATCACGTCCTGTCTGGGCAGTGATCTGGACACCGTCTCCAGCGCCTTGCGCGAGAGCCGCTCGGGCATCACCGCCTTGCCCGATCATGCCGAGGCCGGCCTGCGCAGCCAGGTCGGCGGTGCGGTGGCGCTGGATCTGGACAGCCTGATCGACCGCAAGCTCAAACGCTTCATGGGCGATGCCTCGGCCTACGCCTATCTGGCCATGCGCGATGCGATCGCCGATGCCGGGCTGGATGCCGAGCAGGTCAGCGACCTGCGCACCGGCCTGATTGCCGGCTCCGGTGGCGGGTCCAGCCAGTGGCAGGTGGAAACCGCCGATCTGCTGCGCAACCGTGGCGTGCGCAAGGTCGGCCCGTACATGGTGCCGCGCACGATGTGTTCGTCGGTCTCCGCCTCGTTGGCGACCGCGTTCAAGATCCGCGGCCTGAGCTATTCGCTGTCGGCCGCGTGTGCGACCTCGGCGCATTGCATCGGCGCGGCCGCGGACCTGATCCGGCACGGCGCGCAGGATGTGATGTTCGCCGGTGGCGGCGAAGAACTGCACTGGACCATGAGCGTGATGTTCGATGCGATGGGCGCGCTGTCCACCGGCTTCAACGATCGCCCCGCCGTGGCCTCGCGGCCCTACGATGCGCAACGCGACGGCTTTGTCATCGGCAGCGGCGGCGGCATGCTGGTGCTGGAAGACTACGACCACGCCATCGCACGCGGCGCACACATCCATGCCGAATTGCTCGGCTATGGCGTGACCTCCGATGGCGCCGACATGGTCGCGCCCAGCGGCGAAGGTGCGGTGCGCTGCATGCAGATGGCCATGCAGGGCTTGAGCCAGCCGATCGATTATCTCAACACCCACGGCACCTCTACCCCGCTGGGCGATGTCACCGAGCTGGGCGCGGTGCACGAGGTGTTCGGCGACAACGTCCCGCCGCTGTCCTCGACCAAGGCGCTGTCCGGCCACTCGTTGGGTGCCGCCAGCGTGCACGAGGCAATCTACAGCCTGCTGATGCTGCGCGACGGCTTCATGGCCGGCTCGGCGCATATCGATGCGCTCGACCCGCGCGCCGAAGGCTTCCCGATCCTGCACGAAACACGCGCCGCCACGTTGAACACGGTGATGTCCAACAGCTTCGGCTTCGGCGGCACCAACGCGGCGCTGGTGTTCGGCCGGGTGTGACGGTGCGGCGCTGAGCGCCGCACGGAATTGGGAATTGGGAGTTGGGAATTGGGGATCGGTGTGCGGAGCGATCGCTCTTGCCACTCCCCAATCCCGATTCCCCACTCCCGGTTCAGCCGGCCATGCCGTTGTGCCGCAACAGCGCGTCGATGCTCGGCGCACGCCCACGGAAGGCGCGGAAATTGTCGGCCGCGCTGCGGCTGCCACCACGCGACAACACTTCATGGCGGAAGCGCGCGCCGGTATCGGCCACCTGTTCGGGTGCTTCTTCGAACGCGGCGTAGGCATCGGCGCTGAGCACTTCGGCCCACTTGTAGCTGTAGTAACCGGCCGCGTACCCGCCGGCGAAGATGTGGCTGAACTGGTGCGGGAAGCGATTCCACGCCGGCGGGCGATTGACCGCCACCTCGTCGCGCACGCGTTCGATCAGCTGCAGCACGTTGTCCTGGGTCGGGTCGAAGCTGCTGTGCAGCTGCATGTCGAACAACGCAAATTCCAGCTGACGCACGGTGAACATGCCGCTCTGGAAATTGCGTGCGGCCAGCAGCCGGTCGAACAGGTTGCGCGGCAGCGGCTCGCCGGTCTGCACGTGCGCGGTCATCGCCTGCACGCGCTCCCATTCCCAGCAGAAGTTCTCCATGAACTGGCTCGGCAGTTCCACCGCGTCCCATTCCACGCCGTTGATGCCGGCCACGCCCAACTCGCCGATGCGCGTCAGCAACTGATGCAGGCCATGGCCCATTTCATGGAACAACGTGGTGACTTCGCCATGCCGGAACGTGGCCGGCGTATCGCCACTGCCACGGCCGAAGTTGCACACCAGATACACCAGCGGCGTCTGCACGCCGTTGGCGGTGTCGCGGCGGTTGCGGCAATCGTCCATCCACGCACCGCCACGCTTGCCTTCGCGCGCGTACAGGTCCAGATAGAACTGGCCGACCAGCGCGCCCTGCGCATCTTCCAGACGATAGAAGCGCACATCCGCATGCCAGACCGGCGCGCTATCGGGCTTGACGGTCAGGCCATACAGGCTGTGGATCACATCGAACAGGCCGGCCAGCACCTTCGCCTCGGTGAAGTACTGCTTCACCTCCTGCTCGGAGAAGCTGTAGCGCGCCTGCTTGAGTTTTTCGCTGGCGTAGGCCAGATCCCAGGCCTGCAGTTCGTCCAGGCCCAGCGCATCGCGTGCGAAGGCTTCGAGTTCGGCGCGATCGCGTTGCGCATACGGCTTGGCGCGCGCCGCCAGATCGCGCAGGAAACCCATCACTTCATCGGGGCTTTGCGCCATCTTGGTGGCGACCGAATACTCCGCGTAAGTGGCAAACCCGAGCAGCTGCGCCAGCTCGGCGCGCAGGGCCAGGATACGATCGATATTGGCGCTGTTGTCCAGCGCGGCATCGCCGAACTCGGAGGCGCGCTCGGCGTTGGCGCGATACAGCCGCGCGCGCAACTCGCGATTGTCCGCATCGGTCTGCACCGGCAGATAGCACGGCATCTGCAAGGTGAGCTTCCAGCCCGGTACGCCGTCCTTTTCCGCGGCAGCGCGTGCAGCGGCGACCACTTCGGCCGGCAGGCCGGACAGCTCGGCTGCATCTTCGCTCACATACGACCATGCATCGGTGGCATCGAGCACGTTCTGCGAAAACTTGGCGGCCAGTGCGGACAACTCTTCCTGGACCTGCGCAAACCGCGCCTTGGACGCGTCATCCAGCTCGGCACCGCCGAGGCGGAAATCGCGCAGTGCGTTTTCCAGCACCTTGCGGCGCGCGGCGTCGTAGTGCGCCGCTTCCGGCGCGTCGGCCAGGGCCTTGTACTGCGCGTACAGCGCCAGGTTCTGCGCCAGCGCGCTGCCGAAGCGACTGAGCTTGGGCAGGTTGCTGTTGTAGGCCTCGCGCAGCTCCGGCGTGTTGACCACCGCCTGCAGATGGCCGACCTGGCCCCAGGCGCGCCACAGCCGCTCGGTGGCATCGTCCAGCGGCACCACGAAGCTGTCCCAGCTGACCGGGCTGACCTGCTCGGCCGCCTTCACCGCGGCCTCGGCGTCGGCCAGCAATTGATCGATCGCCGGGCCCACGTGCTGGGGGCGGATCGCATCGAAGGACGGCAGTCCGGACAGGTCGAGCAGCGGGTTGGTCATGGGGCGCTCCGGCAATGGACTGGATCAGGAATCAGGGTGAGGGGCTGGCAGACGGTGCGATACGCAACGGTTTTGCCAGCGGCTCACAGGATATGGCGGTCATTCCAGTGCCGCACAAGGCAGCGCCGGCAAGTCGCCGCCGTCGACGGCGATGGCAATGGCCGCATCGCTGTCGGTGACGTCGATGTCGCGCGCCACGTACCAGGCCGGGTCGTAATAGCTGTGCGCATAACGCTCGCCGGCATCGCACAGGATGGTGACGATGGAGCCGCTGCGGCCTGCCTGGCGCATGCGCTGGGCGGCCTGCAGCACGCCGACGAAGTTGGTGCCGGTGGAACCGCCGACGCGGCGGCCGAGCGTGGCGCTGACATGGCGCATGGCGGCCAGGCTCAGGGCGTCGGGCACCTTGATCATCACGTCCACGCAGCTGGCGATGAAGCTGGATTCCACCCGCGGACGGCCGATGCCTTCGATGCGCGAGCCGCCGGTGATGGCCAGCTCCTTGGGGCACTGTCCGTCCACTGCGCGGCAATAGCCGTCGAAGAACACCGACACTTCCGGGTCGGCGCACAGGATGCGGGTGGCATGGCGCCGGTAGCGCACGTAGCGGCCAAGCGTGGCGCTGGTGCCGCCGGTGCCGGGGCTGCAGACGATCCAGTCGGGAATCGGATGCGGCTCCTCGGCCAGCTGCTTGAAGATCGATTCGGCGATGTTGTTGTTGGCGCGCCAGTCGGTGGCGCGCTCGGCGTAGGTGAACTGATCCATGAAATGGCCGCCGGTCTCGCGCGCGAGCTGGTGCGAGGCGCTGTCCAGATCGCAGGCACGTTCGACCAGGTGGCAGCGGCCGCCCTGGAATTGAATCGCGGCGATCTTTTCCGGCGAGGTCGAGGCCGGCATCACTGCGATGAAGGGCACGCCCAGCAGCCGCGCAAAATAGGCCTCGGAAATGGCGGTCGAGCCACTGGACGCCTCGATCACCGGCCGCCCGGCACGCAGCCAGCCATTGGTCAGCGCGTACAAAAACAGCGAGCGCGCCAGCCGGTGCTTGAGACTGCCGGTGGGGTGGCTGGACTCGTCCTTGAAATACAGGTCGATGCCCGGAAAGCCCGGCAGGTCCATCGGAATCAGGTGGGTGTCGGCCGAACGGTTGAAATCGGCTTCGATCTTCTGGATGGCGGCGGCCACCCAATGGCGCTGCGACATGGCAGGACGGTGCGGCGAAGGGAACGCCAATTCTACCGCTGCCAGGCGCGCGGCCACGGCGGGCGGGTCATCGGGCGGACAGCTGGGAGCCGATGCTATGCTGGCCCCACCTGTCCGCCCGCCCCGACTGCCCGTGCTGCGTTGCCTGCTCCGTCTGCTGCTGTGCCTGTGCCTGGTTGCCAATACGGCCACCGGCGCGTGGGCGTCGGTGGGCATGGCACTGCCGGCCATGGCGTCGGCCGGGCCGGCGTCGACCGCCTCGCTGGCGCACGCGTCGATGCCGGCCGCGATGCCATGCCATGAGCAGATGCCGCCGCCCGCTGCAGCGCATACCCCGGACCAGGCCAGGCACGCGCACTTGGCCGATTGCTGCAAGCTGGGCAGCTGCGATTGCCTGCAGCACTGCAGCCTCGCCCTGCTGACCCTGCCTGCGGTGCCCGCGGGTCTGCCTGGCCGCCCCACGCTGCCTGCCACCCTGGCCGAAGGACGCACCAGCCCGGTGCCCGAGCAACCGGTTCGACCTCCCATCGCCTGAACGCTGACGGCTTTGGCCGTCATCGGTCCCGCGTGCGTGTTGCGTGGGCTTTCCTAGCGATGCATGCGTCCGCCTTCGGTGGTGGGCCGCAGAGGAGATGTCATGTCTTTCGATCCTGCTTCTTTCGACCCCCCTTCCAGCGGCGGCCTGAGCCGACGCCGCTTCGTGCAAGGCCTTGCCCTGGGCGGCGTTGCCGCCGCCGGCGGCCTGTGGCGCGGCGCTGCACCTGCCGCCCCCCCGGCGACACCCGAGTTGCGCGGCAGCAGCCAGACGCTGCAGATCGGCCGCATGCCGGTCAACCTCACCGGGCGCCCCCGCCCCGCCATTACCGTCAACCAGAGCCTGCCGGCCCCTACGCTACGCTGGCGCGAGGGCGACACGGTCAGCGTGCGCGTCCGCAATGCACTGGCCAACCAACCCACCTCGGTGCATTGGCACGGCCTGTTGCTGCCGGCCAACATGGACGGCGTGCCGGGGATGAGTTTCGACGGCATCGCGCCGGGCCAGGAATACCACTACCGCTTCGCGCTGCGCCAGTCCGGCACTTACTGGTATCACAGCCATTCGATGTTTCAGGAGCAGGCCGGCCTGTACGGCGCGATCGTCATCGACCCGCTGACACCGCCGCCGTACCGGCACGATCGCGAGCATGTGGTGCTGCTCTCGGACTGGACCGACCTGGACCCGGCCGCGCTGTTCCGGCGGCTCAAGCAGATGCCCAGCCACGACAATTACGCCCAGCGCACGGTGGGCGATTTCCTGCGCGATGCGCGCGACGACGGCCTGCGCGCAACGCTGGCCGACCGCGGCATGTGGGGGCGCATGCGCATGACCCCGACCGACCTGTCCGACGTCAACGCCAACACCTACACCTACCTGCTCAACGGCGTCGCCCCGGCCGGCAACTGGACCGGCCTGTTCAAGCCCGGCGAGAAGGTGCTGCTGCGTTTCATCAACGGCTCGTCGATGACCTACTTCGACATCCGCATCCCCGGCCTGCGCATGACCGTGGTGGCCGCCGACGGCCAGTACGTGCATCCGGTCAGCGTGGACGAGCTGCGCATTGCTGCAGCCGAAACCTTCGACGTGCTGGTCGAACCCATCGGCCAGGACGCGTTTACGTTGTTCGCGCAGGACATGGGCCGCACCGGTTTCGCCTGCGGCACGCTGGCGGTGCGGCATGGGTTGCAGGCGCCGATTCCTGCGCTGGACCCGCGCGCGATCTTGACCATGCAGGACATGGGGCACGGCGATGGAATGCACCATGAGGTACCGCCGATGCACGGCGCCGCCGGGATGCAGGCCGCGCATGCGGGGCATTCCATGCACACGCATGACGCTGCCCCGGCAGATGCGCACGACAAGACGCCACGCCACCCTGCCAGCGAAGAGGGCAATCCGCTGATCGACATGCGCAGCAATGCCACGGCGCCACGCCTGGACGACCCTGGGGTTGGCCTGCGCGACAACGGCCGCCGGGTGCTGCGCTACGCCGACCTGCACAGCCTGTTCGAGGATCCGGATGGACGCGAGCCCGGGCGCGAGCTCGAACTGCATCTGACCGGGCATATGGAAAAATTCGCCTGGTCGTTCGATGGCGTCGCTTTCGCCTCGGCAGAGCCCTTGCGGCTGCAGTACGGCGAGCGGCTGCGCATCGTGCTGGTCAACGACACCATGATGCAGCACCCCATCCATCTGCACGGCATGTGGAGCGATCTGGAAGACGCCGACGGCAATTTCCAGGTACGCAAGCACACCATCGACATGCCGCCCGGCACACGCCGAAGCTATCGCGTCCGCGCCGATGCGCTGGGCCGCTGGGCCTACCATTGCCATCTGCTGTACCACATGGAAGCGGGCATGATGCGCGAAGTGCGGGTGGAGGCATGAGTACGCTTCGTATGCAATGCCTGTTGCTGCTTACGCTGCTGCTAAGCGCATCGGCAACTGCACAGGAGCATCAGCATGCGGCGATGGCGTCATCCGCGCACGCCGATGACGCGCATGCAAAGCAGATGACCGACCCGGCACCAGGCGCCCAGCCGCAGTCATCCAGCCCAACAGGGGCATCGCCGCCATCCGCACAGGTGGGCGCAGATGCAATGCAGATGGATCGTGCGCATCTGCAGCACACGCAGCACTCCCCCGCTGCATCGCCATCGGCAAACGCCGCTGACGGCACGCCTGCGCAACGTCCGGTGCACGCCGACGTTTCGGCGTCGCCGACATCGATGCACCACGCAGGCATGCAGCACGCTGATGTCCAGCACGCCGCACACCAGACCTCTGCGAATCCACAACTGGACCACACCCAGCAATCGCATGCAGACATGGACCACGGCGCAATGGAGCACGCGTCGATGCAGCATGGACAGGCGCAGCACGGGGCGATGGATCACACCGGGATGGAACACGCGCCGCACGCCGAAGCGGCGACGCAAACGCCGGCATCGCCCACCACCAGCGCACTGCCACGCGCGCCGATCCCCGAGCCCACTGCCGAGGAGATCGCTGCGGCATTCGCACCCCTGCAGCACCACGCGATGCACGCGCCAGGCATCAATCACTATGTGTTGCTCGATCGACTGGAAGCCTTCGACACTACGCGCGGCAGTGGCCAGGACTGGGAAGCACGCGCCTGGATCGGTGGCGATATCGACCGGCTCTGGTTGCGCAGCGAAGGCGAGCGGCAGGACGGGCGCACGCAGGCCGCATCGGTGGAGGCGTTGTATGGTCACGCCATCTCGCCATGGTGGGACCTGCTGGTCGGCGCACGTCAGGACATCGGAGCGGGCGAGCATCGCAGCTGGGCCGCCTTCGGCGTGCAGGGACTGGCGCCCTACAAGTTCGAGACCGAAGCCACGCTCTATGTCGGTGGCGGCAGCCGCGCCGCGTTGCGACTGGAGGGCGAATACGAGGTGCTGCTCACCAACCGGCTGATCCTGCAGCCGCGCGTGGAAGCCGACATCGCCCTCACAGACGATGACCGGCGCGGCGTCGACAGCGGGTTGGAGCAGGTCGAGGTTGGCCTGCGGCTCCGCTACGAAATCACCCGCCGCTTTGCGCCCTACATCGGCTGGGTGCACAACCGCAGCTTCGGCGACACTGCCCGACGCGCCGCAATCGAAGAGGAACCAGCGCGCGACAGCCGGTTCGTCGCCGGCGTACGTATCTGGTTCTGAGACAGCCACTATGCGCATGGGCCTGACCGATCGGACCCGGATGCAGGCCCATGCCACGACCTTGAACAGCGCAGGTCGCGCTGTCGCGCACGATCGACCAGAGAGCGACGCCAGACCGCCGACGCGCACGGTGCAGGTGCAGACATACCGACAACCATTGCCCCGCTAACATCGGCGTCCAGTGCCGCCTGACATGCCCGCAATTCCATTAAGGAAACCGCAATGCCTTTGACCGACCTGCAACACATCCCCGGCGCCAGCGCAGCGCCCGCCGACACCGCCGGCTTCGTGTTCAACCACACCATGCTGCGCGTCAAGGATGCGCAGCGTTCGCTGGCGTTCTACACGCACGTGCTGGGCTTCCGCCTGCTGGACGCACGCGATTTTCCCGATGCGCAGTTCAGCCTGTACTTCCTGGCCCTGCTGCCGGACGGTGCGGCAATCCCCGACGACGATGCCGCGCGTCGCCTGTGGATGGCCGGCATCCCCGGCGTGCTCGAGCTCACCCATAACCACGGCACCGAAACCCAGGACGGCCCGGTCTACCACGACGGCAACAGCGAGCCGCGTGGCTTCGGCCACATCTGCATCTCGGCGCCCGACATCCACGCCGCCTGCGCGCGTTTCGACAGCCTCAACGTGCCGTACCAGAAACGCCTGGAAGACGGCCGCATGAAGCACCTGGCCTTCATCAAGGACCCGGACGGCTACTGGGTGGAGATCATTTCCAATACGCCGCTGGCGTAACCCATAGCAAAATGCCCGGGGTTCCCCGGGCATTTTGTTTGAAGCGCGTGAGCTGCCGGCACTTCGCTTTCGAACAGGGTATCTCGACAGAGAGTAAGCCCACACAGTTGGACGCGCGCAGTGCACTTAGATCGGCTAACAAAACTACTGCCCCGCCGTCGGGCGGGTGCGGCCGGTGCTCGGAATCCTCATGTTAGGCATAGATGGCCGGGGCGATGTCCCGCAAGGTCATGCCGCCCATACCCGCATAACCGGGCGGAACATCGCCAGCCATTGCGACGCCGCTCGGCGGCGAGATCGCCACTGCAATAAACGCTTTCATGGATTCCTTCCCCTGGAAAGGGCGTCGCATTGCGTGTCCCCCACGCAATGCGACATGACACTGTCAGATCGCGCGGACAGCGATCAGCGGCACAGTGCTTTGGTCCATCAGACAACGATCCGCAGTCGGCTAGAACACTCAGTTGCGGACTGAGTGTGAGCGCATCGCGCGCAATCGGCAGTCGGGGCGGTCCCCACATCTGTAGGGACCGCCCCGCAAGTGGCGCTTATCTACGCATGCAGCAGTCCGCCGCGACTGCGCTGCCACTCGCATGGCGGACGCAGTGCGGTAAGCGTGTGGACCAGCTCGCGATAGGTGCCGGCCAACTGCGCGAACAGACCTGCATCGCTGTAACGCGTGTCGGCCACTTCGAAATACGCGCCGCGGCCCAGCTCGATGAAATAGTCGACACTGAGCCGCCGGCGCTGCGCGATCCCGGGAAACAGCCCTGCAATCAGCAGGCATTGATCTCCGATGTCCCGTAATGCATCCGCCCGCAGACTGCCGCTCTGGTCCTGCGCATGCAACCAGGCCAGCGCCTGGGTGCGCGAAAACAGCTGCGCGTCGCGCTGCAGGCGCAGCAACACGAAGACCAGATAGTGCTCGCGCGATTCGTCCAGCGGACGTGCAATCCGCTGCCCCGCCTCACGTATCAACGCCTGCCACAACTCCGCCGGCGCGCCCTGTTTGAAAGACTGGTGCATACGTCCTCCTGCGTGATGGGACCCTCGCAGGAAGCGTATGCATAACCTGGGCCATTGCGTTGGCAGCCGGGTCCGTCGTCTGCCAATCTTGCATCGCTGCGGCACCGATAGTGCCCCGAGCGCGGTTGCACTAAGAGCGGCCAACAAAACTCCTGCGCAGCCGCCAGGCGGGCGCGGTCGGTGCTCGGCATGTACCATGCGTACACTCCGGTTCTGAGCGCGCACGCACTCACCTGACGACCGCTCGCTACGTTTTGTTAGCCGCTCCAAGCGGCGCCCCATCTACCCTTGGGCGATGCCAACGATCAGCCACCCGTACCCTCACCCGAGGTCGGAGTGTGCGACCAAGGGAGACAAAGAAACGTAGCGGGCAGTCGTTGGGCAAGCGCGGTGGAACCGCCGTGCATGATGGTAGATGCCGCACCCGGTAGCGACTGCACTCATTGCAATGAGCGCAGCCCTTCTACCAACCGCGCTTACTCCACCGTCACCGACTTGGCCAGGTTACGCGGCTTGTCCACATCGGTGCCGCGTGCCAGTGCGGTGTGATACGCCAGCAGTTGCACCGGGATGGTGTGGATCACCGGCGACAGCACGCCGGCGTGGCGCGGGGTGCGGATCACGTGCACGCCTTCGGACTCGCTGAAGTGGCTGTCCTGGTCCGCAAACACGAACAGCTCGCCGCCGCGTGCGCGCACTTCCTGCATGTTGGACTTGACCTTCTCCAGCAGGCGGTCATTGGGTGCGATCACCACCACCGGCATCGCCGCATCCACCAGCGCCAGCGGGCCGTGCTTCAACTCGCCGGCCGGATACGCTTCGGCGTGGATATAGGAGATTTCCTTGAGCTTGAGCGCGCCTTCCAGCGCGATCGGGTAATGCAGGCCGCGGCCGAGAAACAGTGCGTTTTCCTTGACCGAAAAACGCTCGGCCCAGGCCATGATCTGCGGCTCCAGATTCAGCGCGTGCTGCACGCTGCCGGGCAGAAAGCGCAGCTGCTCCAGATAGTCCGCTTCTTCGGCATCGCTGATGCGTCCCTGCAATTTGCCCAGCACCATGGTCAGCTGGAACAGCACCGCCAGCTGCGTGGTGAACGCCTTGGTCGAGGCCACGCCGATCTCGGCACCGGCGCGCGTGTAGCAGACCAGTTCGCTGGCGCGCGGGATGGCGCTTTCGGGCACGTTGCAGATCGACAGCGTGTGCAGATGCCCCAGCGACTTGGCGTACTTCAGCGCTTCCATCGTGTCCAGCGTTTCGCCGGATTGGGAGATGCTGACGATCAGATGTTTCGGGTTGGCGTAGGCGGCGCGATAGCGGTATTCGCTGGCGATCTCCACGCTGCACGGCAGCCCGGCGATGGCCTCGATCCAGTAGCGCGCGGTCATGCCGGCGTAGTAGCTGGTGCCGCAGGCCAGGATCTGCACGCCTTCGATGTCGCGCAACACCGCTTCGGCAGTCGGGCCGAACAGGGAGGGAGGGAACCCTTTCGCATCGATCGCCGCTTCGATGGTGTCGGCCAGCGCACGCGGCTGCTCGTGGATTTCCTTCTGCATGAAATGGCGGAACGGACCCAGTTCCAGCGATGCCAGCGAGACGTCCGACAGATGCAGCGGGCGTTGGACCGGCGCGTCGTTGCCATCGAAGATGCGCACGCCCTCGCGGCGCAAGTCGGCGGTGTCGCCCTCTTCCAGGAAGATCACCTGGCGGGTGGCCTGCACGATGGCCGAGACATCGGAAGCGACGAAGTTTTCGCCCTCGCCCACGCCGATGAGCAGCGGGCAGCCCATGCGCGCGCAGACGAAGCGCTCCGGTTCGGCCTGGCTCATCACCGCCAGCGCATAGGCACCGGTGAGCTCCTTGACGGTGCGCTGCAGCGCGGTCAACAGGTCGCCTGTGCTACCCAGATGGTGATGGATCAGATGCGCGATGACTTCGGTATCGGTCTGCGACTCGAAGGTATAGCCGAGCGCGCACAGCTTCTCGCGCTGCTGTTCGTGGTTTTCGATGATGCCGTTATGCACCAATGCCACGCCCGCACTGATGTGCGGGTGCGCATTCGCCTCGGTGACACCGCCATGGGTGGCCCAGCGGGTGTGGCCGATACCCAGCGTTGCGCCGAACTGCTCGGCCTGCGCCGCCTGCGCCATCTCCGCCACGCGCCCGGTGCGGCGCACGCGGCGTACCTGCGCGCCATCGAGCACGGCGATGCCGGAAGAATCGTAACCGCGGTACTCCAGATGCTTGAGTCCTTCGATCAGGACCGGGACCACATCGCGCCCGGCGATCGCTCCGACAATGCCGCACATAGGACAACCCTTGAGGACGAAGCCGCGCATTTTAGCGTGTCCGCTCTTGTCCGCTGCATGACCGTGCCCGGACAGCATGTCCGCACCGGTGTCCGCGGACACTGCGGACACTGTCCACCAGCCCCTAAAATCCATTGCTTTCAACGACTTGAAGATTGGCACACGTCCTGCTGTATCGCAGTGACGCCACCGAGCCAGCCGACCATGATTCGCGATACCTCCGCTCAGGACCAGGTTCTCCGTACATCCGCCCAGCGCGCGCCCTGGCGCCGCTGGCTATGGCCCGGCGTCGCTGCAGTCGCGGTACTGGCCGGCATCGGCTGGGCGGTCGCCGCATGGAGCGCCGGCAGCCGCTCGTTCGATGCCAGCCGGGTGCGTATCGCCACGGTCAGCCAGGGCGACCTGGTGCGCGACATCGCTGCCGACGGCCGCGTCATCGCCGCCAACAGCCCGGTGCTGTACGCCATCTCGGCCGGCACGGTGACGCTGAGCGTGGTGGCCGGCGACGTAGTCAAGCAGGGCCAGGAGCTGGCGCGCATCGACAGCCCGGAGCTGCGCAGCAAGCTGGCGCAGGAACAGGCCACGCTGGCCGGCCTGGAAGCCGAGTCCAGCCGCGCCGCGCTGGATGCCACGCTGGCGCGCGCCAACGCCAGCAAGCTCACCGACCAGGCCAAGATCGACAAGCAGGCCGCCGCGCGCGACCTGGAGCGCTACCAGCGCGGCTACGATGGCGGCGCCGTGCCGCAGGTGGAACTGGCCAAGGCGCAGGACACCTTGAAGAAGACCGACATCGACCTGCAGCACGCCGAGCGGGATGCGTCCCTGAAGAGCCAGGGTGCGGACCTGGATTCGCGCAACAAGCGCCTGCTCGCCGACCGCCAGCGCGCGGTGGTGGCCGAGGTGCAGCGCCAGGTCGATGCGCTGACGCTGCTGTCGCCCTTCGATGGGCAGGTCGGCCAGGTGCAGGCGGTGCAGCACACCCAGGTCGCGGCGAACGCGCCGATCCTGGGCGTGGTGGACCTGTCCAAGTTCGAAGTCGAGATCAAGGTGCCGGAAAGCTTTGCGCGCGATCTGGCGATCGGCATGCCGGCGCAGCTCACCAGCGGCAGCGGCCAACCGTTCCCCGGCGCCATCTCGGCGGTGTCGCCGGAGGTGGTCAACGGCGAAGTCACCGCGCGCATCCGCTTTGCCGACAAGCAGCCGCCCGGCCTGCGCCAGAGCCAGCGCATGAGCGCACGCGTGGTGATGGACACGCGCCGCAACGTGCTCAAGGTCGAGCGCGGCCCGTTCGTCGAACAATCCGGCGGTAGCTACGCCTATGTGATGGATGGCAACACCGCGGTGCGCCGACCGGTGCGCATGGGGGTCAGCAGCCTGGGCGAGGTACAGGTGCTGTCCGGGCTGCAGGTCGGCGACCGCGTGGTGGTCTCCGGTGCAGACAACTTCGGTGATGCACCGCGCGTCACTGTCCACTAATTCGTTCTTCCCACCTTACTTCGCAAAGGAATCGGCAATGCTCAAGATGCAATCGGTCTCCAAGGTCTTCCGCACCGAACAGGTGGAAACGCACGCGCTGCGCTCGCTGGACCTGCATGTGCGCGAAGGCGAATTCGTCGCGGTCACCGGTCCTTCCGGCTCGGGCAAGACCACCTTCCTCAACCTGGCCGGGCTGTTGGAGACCTTCACCAGCGGGCAGTACCTGCTCGACGGCGAAGA
Source organism: Xanthomonas arboricola pv. populi (assembly GCF_002939945.1). Taxonomy (GTDB): domain Bacteria; phylum Pseudomonadota; class Gammaproteobacteria; order Xanthomonadales; family Xanthomonadaceae; genus Xanthomonas; species Xanthomonas arboricola_A. The sequence goes on from NZ_MDEB01000007.1 coordinate 101,305, forward strand.
CGTCAGCCATCTGTCCGACGACGCCCGTTCGCGCCTGCGCAACCGCAAGATCGGGTTCATCTTCCAGGGCTTCAATCTGATTCCCGACCTCAACCTGTTCGACAACGTCGATGTGCCGCTGCGCTATCGCGGCATGGCTGCGGCCGAGCGCAAGCAGCGCATCGAAGACGCCTTGACCAAGGTCGGTCTGGGCTCGCGTTTGAAGCACTACCCCACCGAGCTGTCCGGCGGTCAGCAGCAGCGTGCTGCGATTGCGCGCGCACTGGCCGGCAGCCCGCGCCTGCTACTGGCCGACGAACCCACCGGCAACCTCGACTCGCAGATGGCACGCGGGGTGATGGAACTGCTGGAAGAGATCAACAGCCAGGGCACCACCATCGTGATGGTCACCCACGACCCGGAACTGGCCGCACGCGCGCAGCGCAACGTGCATATCGTCGACGGCCAGGCCACCGATCTGGAACGCAACCCTGCCCTGATGCGCGCGCGCGACAGCGCACCCACCCTGGCCGAGTAAGAGGCACACCCCATGTTCGGCTACTACTTCAATCTCGCGTTACGCAGCTTCCGCCGCAACAAGGTGCTCACCGCGCTGATGGTGCTTGCGATCGCGCTGGGCATCGGCGCCAGCATGACTACGTTGACGGTGTTCTACGTGCTGTCCGGCGATCCGATTCCGCAGAAGAGCGATCGGTTGTTCAGCGCCTTGGTGGACCCATACCCCAAGGCAGGCTATCAGCCGGGAGAAGAGCCTGGCGACCAGGTCACTCGCTTCGATGCCGAAACGCTGCTGCGCGAAAAACGTGCAAAACGGCAAGCACTGATGACCGGCGGAAGAGTGGCGATCGAGCCCGACAAGAACGGCATGACTGCCTTCAAATCGGAAGTGCGCTTTACGTCGGCAGATTTCTTCCCGATGTTCGAAACGCCTTTCCTGTATGGCCAGGGCTGGTCGGCCGGTAGCGACGAGGGGCATGAACGCGTTGCGGTGATCACCAAGGAACTCAACGACAAACTGTTCGACGGCAGCAACAGTGTCGGCCGCGACCTGCGCATGGACAAGAACACCTTTCGTATCGTTGGTGTTCTCGATGACTGGAAAGTCAATCCACGTTTCTATGACCTCAGCAACAGCTACGGCTCGAGCGAGCAAGTGTATCTGCCGTTTTCCGTGGCAATGGATCTGAAGATGGATCATTACGGCGGTACGAATTGCTACGGTAAAAACGACAACAGCGATCAGACAGCGCTCAACGCATCCTGCACATGGATGCAGTATTGGGTGGAGCTTGACAGCCCAGCGCAGGCTGGCGACTACAAAGCCTACCTGGATAACTACTCCGATCAACAGCGCGCTGCAGGGCGTTTCGAACGTCCGAACAATACCCGCCTGCGCAACGTGATGGAGTTGCTGGACTACAAGGAAGTGGTCCCTAGCGACGTCCGCCTGCAGCTGTGGCTGGCGATGGGCTTCCTGCTGGTGTGTCTGCTCAATACCGTAGGTTTGCTACTAGCCAAGTTCCTGCGCCGCAGTGGAGAGATCGGCGTGCGTCGCGCCCTGGGTGCTTCACGCGGTGCCATCTTTGCGCAATGCCTGGTCGAGGCAGGAAGCATCGGACTTGCGGGCGGCGTTGCAGGGCTTGGGCTGGCATGGTTGGGTTTGTGGGTCGTGCGCCAACAACCTGTCGACTACGCCAAGCTTGCGCATCTGGATCCGAAGATGTTGTTGCTCACCTTCGCATTGGCGCTCGTTGCCAGTCTGTTGGCCGGCTTGCTGCCCTCCTGGCGTGCCATCCAGGTTGCGCCCGCGCTACAGCTCAAAGCGTCCTGACCACCAAGCCCGCCGCCCTGCGGCGGGCACGGCCTCTTATCCGAAGGTACCGCCCATGGACATCCGCCCCATCATTTCCACCCTGCGCCGTCACAAGACCGCAGCAGCATTGATCGTGCTCGAGATCGCACTCGCCTGCGCAATCATCTGCAATGCCATGTTTTTGATCGGCAACCGCATCGAGACGCTGCAGCAACCCAGCGGCATCGCCGAATCGGAACTGGTCAGCGTCCAATTGGGGGGCATCGGCACCCAGGTCAATGCAGAAGCGCGCACCCGTGAAGACCTGGCTGCACTGCGCAGCCTGCCAGGTGTCCGCAGCGCGATCGTCATCAATCAGATTCCCTTTGTTCATTACTCATGGAACAGCAGCATCTCTCTGACGCGTGAACAAGAGCGCCAGACACTTAGCGCTGCGCAATACATGGCCAGCGAAGGCACCCTCGGCACGCTTGGCCTGCAACTGGTGGCAGGGCGCGATTTCACCGCAAGCGAATTCATCGATATGGCACAGGCCAATAACGACAGGTCCATCGATGAAAAAGGCCTTTCAGTGATCATCACCCAGCGCATGGCTGCCAAGCTGTTCCCCTCGCAAAATGCATTGGGAAAGACGGTTTACGCAGGCGATACTGCACTCCACATCATCGGCATCGTGCAGACACTGGCACGCCCCACCAACAATAGTGAAGGCGGTGTTGATCAAAGCGATTACTCGATGTTGCTACCACTGCGCATCGACTACACCGCAGGCCAATACATTATCCGTGTCACCGACCCAACGCGGCGGGCAGAGGTGTTGCAATCCGCCGTCGCTGCACTGATGAAATTGGACAATAGCCGGCTGGTCCTGAAACAGGAAACGTACAGCGAAATCCGTGCGGAATATTTCGAGAATGATCGCGCAATGGTGTGGCTACTCAGCGCAGTCTGTATCGCGCTGCTGATCGTCACCGCGCTGGGCATCGTGGGCCTGGCCAGCTTCTGGGTGCAGCAACGCACCAAGCAAATCGGTATCCGGCGTGCCCTGGGTGCCACACGCGGCCAGATCCTGCGCTATTTCCAGATCGAAAACTTCCTACTGGCCTCGGTCGGTATCGTGCTCGGCATGCTGCTGGCTTACTCGATCAATGTCTGGCTGATGGCCCGCTACGAATTGCCGCGCCTGCCGCTGCTGTATCTGCCGATCGGCGCACTGCTGCTCTGGGCGCTGGGCCAGATCGCCGTGTTCTGGCCCGCACGTCGCGCCGCGCTGGTACCGCCCGCGGTGGCCACGCGTAGCGCGTGATGCGCGTCAGCGCCTGCCTCGCCCTGACATCTGGCGTTGCGCCGTGACCTGCGCTTGAGGTCGGCATCGACGCATATCCGCCGCCGACCTCATCGCATTGGTCAGACGATCACTACATTGCCGGAATCAGCCCCGCCTGGCTGAGGCCTGTCAGGCACGCGCAGTCCCGCGTTGCTCGCACGGTTCCGCCACGCACCAAATCCTGTTCTGATAGCTCTTTCCTCCCGCGCCTTTCACCGAGCAATGCGATGCCGCAGATCCTGATCATCGACGACAACACCGCTGTGGCCACTGCGCTGGAGGTGCTGTTTTCGTTGCACGACATCGAGGCGCGGCACGCGCATTCGCCGCGGGCCGGATTGGCGCTGCTGGACGAGCAGGGGTTCGATCTGGTGATCCAGGACATGAACTTCACCGCCGACACCACCTCCGGCGAGGAAGGCGAAGCCTTGTTCGCCCAGATCCGTCAGCGCCACCCGGACCTGCCGGTGATCCTGCTCACCGCCTGGACCCATCTGGGCAGCGCGGTAGGCCTGGTCAAGGCCGGTGCGGCCGACTACATCGCCAAGCCCTGGGACGACACCAAGCTGCTGACCACGGTCAACAACCTGCTGGAGCTGTCCGAAGCGCGCCGCGAGCTGGAACGTCGGCGCGAGCGCGAGCGGCGCGGTCGCGAGCAGCTGACCCAACGTTACGATCTGCGCGGCGCGGTGTTCGCCGACCCCGCCAGCGAACGCGCGATCGCGCTCGCCTGCCAGGTCGCACGCTCGGACCTGCCGGTGCTGATCACCGGCCCCAACGGCAGCGGCAAGGAGAAGATCGCCGAGATCATCCAGGCCAACTCGCCTGCCAAACATGGCCCCTTCATTGCGCTCAATTGCGGCGCATTGCCGGGCGAACTGATCGAAGCCGAACTGTTCGGCGCCGAAGCCGGCGCGTACACCGGTGCCAACAAGGCGCGCGAAGGCAAGTTCGAAGCCGCCGATGGCGGCACGCTGTTTCTGGACGAAATCGGCAACCTGCCCCTGGCCGGGCAGATGAAGTTGCTGCGCGTGCTGGAAACCGGCCGCTACGAGCGCCTGGGCTCCAATCGCGAACGTCACGCCAAGGTGCGCGTGATCAGCGCTACCAACGCCGATCTGCAGACGATGATCCGCGATGGCAGCTTCCGCGAAGATCTGTACTACCGCCTCAACACCGTGGAAATCGCGCTGCCCGCCCTGGCCGAACGCCCTGGCGATATCGGTCCGTTGGCCGAGCATTTCCTGGCCGGCGAAAAACCCTTGTCCACGCAGGCGCGCGACGCCTTGCAGCGGCACGCCTGGCCCGGCAACGTGCGCGAACTGCGCAATGTGCTGCAACGTGCATCGCTGCTTGCGCAAGGCGCGCGCATCGAAGCCGGCGATCTGAACCTGCCGCGCGCAGCCGTGTCGCGCCCGGCCGCACCGGCAGCCGGCGAGCCGGATCGCGCCCGTATCGAGCAGGCGCTGGCGCGCGCGCAGGGCGTCATCGCTCAGGCCGCCGCCGAGCTGGGGCTGAGCCGGCAGGCGCTGTACCGGCGCATGGACCGCTACGGCATCACTTCGGAATGATTCCCGACATGTGGCAACGTTCCTTCACGTTCTCGCTGTTCTTGCGGCTGTTGCCGGTGCTGGCGCTGGCCGCCGCACTGCCCTGGTTCATGGCGTACTGGATGGACCGCGGCTGGCAAGTGGCCGCTGTGTCGGTGGTGGTGCTGCTGTCGGCCATGTGGTTCAGCCTCAGCCGCGCCACTGCACCGATGCGCTCGCTGTTCCGCGCCTTGGCCGGCACCACCAGCAGCTACCGCGATGGCGAATACAACTTCGGCGTGTACTGGCGCGGCAGCGACGAACTGGCGCAACTGGTGCAGGCGCACGCGGAACTGGGCGAGGTGCTGCGCGCGCAACGGCGCAATCTGGTACAACGCGAACTGATGCTCGACACCATGCTGCAGAACACCCCGGTGGCGATGCTGCTGGTGGTGGCCGGTGGCGATGGCGTGCCCCGCATCGGTTTTTCCAACAATGCCGCACGCAAGCTGTTGCACGACGGCCGCAAGCTCGAAGGCCAGCACCTGGACGACGTGCTCGCGCGCATGCCCGACGAATTGCGCGATGCGCTGGCACGTGGCGGCGATTGCCTGTTTGCGGTCCGCGAGGACGGCGATGACGAAGACGACGAGCAGATCTATCACCTGTCACGCCGCAGCTTCCATCTCAACGGACGCGGCCACGAGCTGTTGCTGATCCGCACCTTGACCACCGAATTGCGGCGCCAGGAAGTGCAGACCTGGAAGAAGGTCATCCGCGTGATCAGCCATGAATTGAACAACTCGCTCGCGCCGATCGCCTCGCTGGCGCATTCCGGCGCCGAGCTGCTGCGTCGCCAACGGACCGACCGGCTTGGCACGGTGTTCGAGACCATCGAAGAACGTGCACGTCATCTGGAAGGCTTCATTCGCGGCTACGCCCGTTTTGCCAAGTTGCCGCAGCCGCAATTGCAGACCATCGAATGGGCGCCGTTCCTTGAGCGTTTGCGGCAGCAGATCCCGTTCCAGCTGCAAGGCGCACCGACCGATGTCTCCAGCCGCATCGATGCCGCGCAGATCGAGCAGGCGCTGCTCAACCTGCTCAAGAACGCGCACGAAGCCTGCAGCGAAGCGCAGCCGCCCAACAGCGATGTCGCCGTGCGTGTCACGCGCGTGCCGCAATGGCTGCGGATCGAAGTACTGGACCGCGGCAACGGCATGAACGAGGCCGTGTTGCATAACGCACTGATGCCGTTCTACTCGACCAAGCGCAACGGCACCGGGCTCGGGCTTGCACTCACCCGCGAGATCGCCGAAGCGCACGGCGGGCGCATCTCGCTGCATAACCGCGAACACGGCGGGTTGTGCGTCACCTTGCTGCTGCCGGCGGCGGCGGCCGGCTAGTCCGCTGCAAGCAATCCCAGCGTTCAATCGCCGCGCACCGTCCCGCGCTCTTCGATCCGCGGTCGTTTCAACGCACCGCAGGCATCGTCGGCACCGCTGGTGCGGGTGGCTGCGATGGCGCCGTAATAGCCGGCTCCCACGGTGTTGTCGACGAACTGTCCGCCTTGCGACGGACATTCGCCATCGGGCTTGATCCAGTCCGAAAACGCCGCATACTTGCCCGCCCTGACGAAACGGTTGGCGGCCACGTAGGTGTTGTCGGAGGCATCGCGGGTACGCACGGCATCGCCGTTGACGTCGGTGAAGGTATTGCCTTCGATACGGTTGCCGGACGAGTGGCGCGCCAGGTAGATCGCGTGCACGAAACCCGAGGTCCGGGTGTCGTTTTCGATCGACACGAAGCGATTGCGTTCGATGCGGTTGTCGCGCGAATTCTGCAGGCGGATCGCCGCGAACGAATACGCCGCTTCGCTGCTGCTGCCGTGGACGCCGCCGATCCGTTCGAAGGTCATGTTGCGGATGATGTTGCCGCTGTTCCCGTCCGCGCCGCGCTTGCTGCTGCCCAGGTCCATCGCCATCCAGTAATTGCTGACCTTCAACCCAGTGAAGGTCAGCCGGGTGGCAGCATCGCCGCCGCCCTTCAGCGTGAACCAGGTCGCGCCACCGCGCCCGTCGAACCACGGTGGCGCGGCAGCATCGGACGCAGCGATAAAGCGAATGGCCGCCCCGTTGGCGAATGTCCATTGCACCGATTGCCGCAGATACGTGCCGGCGGCGATGACCACCTCCACCGCGCCGGTAGGCCGCTGCTCCAACAACCGCTGCTGGGCGGCAGCCAGACTCCGCAACGCGGTCGTTGCGCTGGTGCCAGCCGCCGCATCGTCGCCGTCCGGCGCCAGATACAGCCGGTAGGTCTGCGCATGGGCCGCAGCTGGCAGCAATGCCGCCAATAGCAGCAGTAACATCGCCAGCAACGCGCAACGTGGCGTTCGCATCGTGCACCTCGTGATCGGTCGTGACGGGCGTAGCCAGTGCATGGTACCGCTCCACAGTAGCTGTCCGCCCTGCAGCGACGTGCAGCCATGCCGCACGCCTGTAGAACACGCTATTTCTTGGTCGGGCGTTCCCAGCCTTCGACCACGGTCTGACGCGCACGCGTGACGCTGAGTTGCCCGGCAGGCGCGTCGCGGGTGATCACCGAGCCCGCACCGATGGTGGCCATGGCGCCGATCTCGATCGGTGCCACCAGTGCGCTGTTGGAACCGACGAAGGCGCCATCGCCGATGGCGGTCTGCGACTTGTTCACCCCGTCGTAGTTGCAGGTGATGGTGCCGGCGCCGATGTTGACCTTGCTGCCGATCACCGCATCGCCCAGGTAGGTCAGATGGTTGGCCTTGCTGCCTGCGCCCATCGTGACCTTCTTGGTCTCGACGAAGTTGCCGATATGCACGCCATCGGCCAGCACCGTGCCAGGCCGCAGCCGCGCGAACGGACCGATCTGCACCGCCCCTTCGGTCACCACGCCTTCCAGATCGCAATGTGCGCGCACCTGCGTGCCGGCGCCGAGCGTCACATCGCGCAAGCGCACGAAAGGACCGATCACCACGCCATCGCCCAGCGTCACATCGCCTTCCAGGATCACATCGATGTCCAGCTGCACGTCGCTGCCCACCATCACCGTGCCGCGCTGCTCCACGCGTGCCGGGTCGGCCATGCGCACGCCCTGCAGGCAGAGCGCACGGGCGGCACGCAGCTGCCAGGCGCGTTCCAGCTGCGCCAGTTGCCAGGGATCGTTGGCGCCTTCCACATCCTGCGCGTCGGCCACATGCACCATGTCGGCCGGGGTGAAATCGGCGGCGGCGCTGGCGAACACGTCGGTGAGGTAGAACTCGCCCTGCGCATTCTCGTTGGACAGACCGGCCAGCCAGCGGCGCAGCGCCGTGGACTCGGCAGTGAGGATGCCGGTGTTGATGGTGCGGATGCGGCGCTGCTCGTCATTGGCGTCCTTCTGCTCGACGATCGCGGCGACCTTGCCTTCGGCATCGCGCAGGATACGGCCATAACCGGTGGGATTGGGCACATCGGCCACCAGCACTGCCATGCGTCCGGGTGCATGCAGCAACTGCAGCAGGTCCTGCGACTGGATCAGCGGTACATCGCCGTACAGCACCAGCACCGTGGCCGTATCCGGAATCGCATCCATCGCCTGCTGCACCGCATGCCCGGTGCCCAGTTGCTGACGCTGCTCGGCCCAGTGCAGATCGCTCTGCGCGGCAAACGCCGCCTGCACCCGATCGCCACCGTGTCCGTGCACCACATGGATCGCTGCCGGCTGCAGCTGCCGCGCGGTTGCGATCACATGTGCCAGCATCGGCTGGCCCGCCAGCGGCTGCAGCACCTTGGGCAGGGACGAGCGCATGCGCTTGCCCTCGCCCGCGGCCAGGATCACGACGTGCAGGGGCAGAGTCATCGAAGCGTTCCAGAACGTGGGAGAACCGAATTCTAGTCGCTGTCCCGGCAGTGCGTCGTGTCCTGCCTGCAGCATGCTCGACGATGACACTTTTCAAGCGCCGCTGCCGTTAGCATGAGCGCCCTTCCACGATGACCCGGCCTGCATGAGTCTGTTCCGCCAAGGCAGCCAATTCATGATCATTGGCGCCCTGCAGCTGGCGGTGGACTGCGGCATCTTCATCGCCGCCACCGCAGCCGGCATGCCGGCCGTCCCTGCCAATCTGCTCGGGCGGATCAGTGGCGCAGTGCTGGGCTTCTGGCTCAACGGCCGCTATACCTTCGCCCAGGAAGGCGGCGCACGTCTGGGCTGGCCGCGTTTTCGCCGCTTTGCGCTGATGTGGCTGGCACTCACGCTCATCAGCACCTGGCTGTTGTCGGCAACGGTGGATCTGGTCGGCCTGCGTCAGGCCTGGCTGGCCAAACCGCTGGTGGAAGGCGGCCTGGCGATCGTGTCGTTTTTCCTGGGCCGGCACGTGGTGTATCGCTGAGCGCGCGCACCGAGGCCCGTGCAGTTTTGGACCGCGCGAATCAGCGGCAGAAATCGCCCAGGCTGCGCACCAGTGCGGCGCGATGCAGCGCATCCAGCTGCCATTGCGCGGCGTAATGCGCTGCGGCACGCGCGGTGCTGGTCGGGCATTGCGGCGCTGCACGTGCCGGCGCGACATCGGCCAGTGCGTCGAGCAATTCGCCCTGCAGTCGATCCAGACGCGTGCGCAGGCTCGCCAGATCCGGACGCGCCGTGTCCGGCGCGCGCCCGCGTTCGCGCCATTGGTTCAACAATGCGTACTGCACCGACTTGTTGGCCTCCATCTGCGCGGCGAAGAAGCGCGCCGCATCGTCGGCATCCATCCCGTGCGCAAGCGCCTGCTCGCGCACGTTCTGCAGCACCGCCGCCTCACGAGCTTGGTCCAGCACCGGCTTGCCACTGTCCCACTTGCTCAGCGCGACCGCGTCGCCGATCGCGTTGCGTTGCACGATGCGGTCCAGCAGCAGATCCAGCGGCGGCTGGCTGCGTGCCGGCAGCGCACATCCCAGCATCGCCACGGCCAGCAGGCCGCTCAGCGCATAACCACGAAAGCCATCGATCGTGCGGATCATCGGGTGTTCCTCGACATGCATGAGTCAGATGCCGCGCCACCTGCAGCCGGCGGCACAGCGCAAGCCACGCAGTGTGCCTGCTGTGGCCAAGCATGGAAGCCGCGCCACGCATGCGCAGCTCCAGAAACGAAAACGCCGACACGAGGGTCGGCGTTTTCACTCCACACCTGCGTGCGGCGATGCATCGGGTATCGCGTCTGCGAGCGCTACCAAGAGCGCACAAGCCCGCGTGCTTAGTGCTTGAGGGTGCGACGCAGGCGTTCCAGTGCCTGCAACTGCACGGTCGCCTCGGCCAGCCGGCGCTGCGCATCGGCCACATCGACGGTGTCGCCACGGTTGGCCAGCAGACGCTCTGCCTCTTCCTTGACCTTGCGCACGGCGGCTTCGTCGATGTCCTGCGCGCGGACCGCGGTGTCGACCAGCACGGTCACCACCTGCGGCTGCACTTCCAGGATGCCGCCGGAAATGGCGAAGTCCAGCTGTTCGCCGCTGGCGGTGGTGACCACCACCTTGCCCGGCTTCAGGCGCGTGATCAGCGGTGCGTGCTTGGGCGCGATGCCCAGCTCACCCAGCTCGCCGGTGGCCACGACCAGCGTCGCCTCACCGTGGAAGATTTCCTTCTCGGCGCTGACGATGTCGCAACGGATAGTGCTCATGGTGCCTCACTCTGTGAGGCGGGGAATCGGGAATCGGAAATCGGGAGTCGGGAAGAGCGGCTGGCTGCACGCTTTTCCTCTTCCTGTCGATTCCGACCTACCGATGACCCGCCTTTACGATTCCCGATTCCCGATTCCCGATTCCCGATTCCAGCCGCATAGCGGCTGGGATCCATCAGGCCTTGGCGCTCATCTTGTTGGCTTTCTCGACGGCTTCTTCGATGCTGCCGACCATGTAGAACGCCTGCTCCGGCAGGTGGTCGTACTCGCCGTCGCAAATCGCCTTGAAGCCGCGGATGGTGTCTTTCAGCGAGACGTACTTGCCCGGCGAGCCGGTGAACACTTCGGCCACGTGGAAGGGCTGGCTGAAGAAGCGCTCGATCTTGCGTGCGCGCGACACCGACTGCTTGTCTTCTTCGCTCAGCTCGTCCATGCCCAGGATCGCGATGATGTCCTTCAGTTCCTTGTACTTCTGCAAGGTCTGCTGGACGCGCTGGGCGGTGTCGTAATGCTCGTGGCCGATCACCAGCGGGTCCATCTGGCGGCTGGTGGAATCCAGCGGATCCACCGCCGGGTAGATACCCAGCGAGGCGATGTTACGGCTCAGTGTGACGGTGGAATCCAGGTGGGCGAAGGTGGTCGCAGGCGACGGGTCGGTCAGGTCGTCCGCAGGCACGTAAACGGCCTGGATCGAGGTGATCGAACCACTCTTGGTCGAGGTGATGCGTTCCTGCAGCACACCCATTTCCTCGGCCAGGGTCGGCTGATAGCCGACTGCCGACGGCATGCGGCCGAGCAGCGCGGACACTTCGGTACCGGCCAGCGTGTAGCGGTAGATGTTGTCGACGAACAGCAGCACGTCCTTGCCCTTGCCGTTCTCGTCCTTTTCGTCGCGGAAGTATTCGGCCATGGTCAGGCCGGTCAGCGCCACGCGCAGACGGTTGCCCGGCGGCTCGTTCATCTGGCCGTACACCATCGCGACCTTGTCCAGCACGTTGGAGTCTTTCATCTCGTGGTAGAAGTCGTTGCCCTCGCGGGTACGCTCGCCCACGCCGGCAAACACGGACAGACCCGAGTGCGCCTTGGCGATGTTGTTGATCAGTTCCATCATGTTGACGGTCTTGCCGACGCCGGCGCCGCCGAACAGGCCGACCTTGCCGCCCTTGGCGAACGGGCACATCAGGTCGATGACCTTGATGCCGGTTTCCAGCAGCTCGGTGCTGGAGGACTGGTCTTCATACGACGGCGCAGTGCGATGGATTTCCCAATGGTCCGATGCCTGTACGTCGCCGGCTTCGTCGATCGGACGACCCAGCACGTCCATGATGCGGCCCAGCGTTCCGGCGCCGACCGGCACCGAAATCGCACGCTCGGTGTTGGTGGCCAGCAGATTGCGCTTCAGGCCGTCGGTGGAGCCGAGCGCAATCGTGCGCACCACGCCATCGCCGAGCTGCTGCTGCACTTCCAGGGTGATTTCGGTACCTTCGACCTTCAACGCGTGATAGACCTTCGGCACTTCATTGCGCTGGAATTCGACGTCGACGACCGCGCCGATGATCTGAACGATCTTGCCCTGACTCATTTGGATAACTCCACTAATGTCTGTTCGATTCTTGTGTCGGGAATAGGGAAGCGGGAGTCGGGAATGGGAAGATCAAGTGCTGCTGCTTCGACCATTCCCGATTCTCCATTCCCTATTCCCGGCTATACGGCGGCCGCGCCGCTGACGATTTCCGAAATTTCCTGGGTGATCGCAGCCTGACGCGCCTTGTTGTAGACCAGTTGCAAGGTGCCGATCATCTTGTTGGCGTTGTCGCTGGCGGCCTTCATCGCCACCATGCGCGCGGCATGTTCGGAGGCCACATTTTCCAGCACGGCCTGGTACACCAGCGACTCGATGTAACGCGTCATCACGTGCTCCAGCACGGTCGCGGCATCGGGTTCGTACAGGTAATCCCAATCGTGATGGGCCACCTTGTGCTCGGCGGCCGGCAGCGGCAGCAGCTGATCGAAGCTGGCCTTCTGCGTCATCGTGTTCACGAAGCGGTTGTAGACCAGATACACACGGTCCACCTTGCCCTCGACGAAGGCATCCAGCATCACCTTGATCACACCGATCAACTGCTCGATCTGCGGACTGTCGCCCAGATGGGTGACGCTGCCGACCATGTTGACCTTGATGCGACGGAAGAACGCCGAGGCCTTCTGACCGATGGTCACCACGTCGATCTCGGCGCCGGCGTCCTGCCACGGGCGCACTTCGCCCAGCATCCTGCGGAACAGGTTGTTGTTCAGACCGCCGGCCAGGCCGCGGTCGGAAGAGATCACGATGTAACCGACCCGCTTGACCTGCTCACGCTCGACCAGGAACGGATGCTGGTAGTCGGTGCTGGCCTGCGCCAGATGCCCGATCACCTGCTTCATCGCCTGCGCGTACGGACGCGAGGTCTTCATACGGTCCTGCGCCTTGCGGATCTTGGAGGCCGAGACCATTTCGAGCGCGCGCGTCACCTTGCGGGTGTTCTGCACGCTCTTGATCTTGGTTTTGATTTCGCGTCCGCCTGCCATACTCGCTCGCTTCGCTCGCTTAGTGGGAATGGGGAATCGTGAATCGGGAATTGGCACAGCCAACCCGCCTTGACGATTCCCTATTCTCGATTCCCGATTCCCGATTCCCGCAGCTGGATTTACCAGCTGCCCGTGGTCTTGAACTCTTCGATGCCCTTCTTGAAGGCAGCTTCGATGTCGTTGTCCCAGCCGCCGGTGGCGTTGATCTTGGAGATCAGCTCACCCTGGGTGTTGGCGAAGTGCGCGTGCAGGCCTTCTTCGAACGCCAGCAGCTTGTTGACCGGCACTTCATCGAGGTAGCCCTCGTTGACGGCATAGATCGACAGCGCCTGGTTGGCGATGGACATCGGCGCGTACTGCTTCTGCTTCATCAGCTCGGTGACGCGCTGACCGCGTTCGAGCTGCTTGCGGGTGGCTTCGTCCAGGTCCGAGGCGAACTGCGCGAACGCCGCCAGCTCGCGGTACTGCGCCAGCGAGATACGGATGCCGCCGGACAGCTTCTTGATGATCTTGGTCTGGGCCGCACCACCGACGCGCGACACCGAGATACCGGCATTCACGGCCGGACGGATACCGGCATTGAACAGGTCGGTTTCCAGGAAGATCTGGCCGTCGGTGATCGAGATCACGTTGGTCGGCACGAACGCGGACACGTCGCCGGCCTGCGTTTCGATGATCGGCAGCGCGGTCAGCGAACCGGTCTTGCCGGTCACCGCACCGTTGGTGAACTTCTCCACATACTCCTCGGACACGCGCGCAGCGCGCTCGAGCAGGCGGGAGTGCAGATAGAACACGTCGCCCGGATAGGCTTCGCGGCCCGGCGGGCGCTTGAGCAGCAGCGAGATCTGGCGGTAGGCCACGGCCTGCTTGGACAGATCGTCATACACGATCAGCGCGTCTTCGCCGCGGTCCATGAAGTACTCGCCCATGGTGCAGCCGGCGTACGGGCTGATGTACTGCATCGCGGCCGATTCGGACGCGGTCGCAGCCACCACCACGGTGTGCGCCAGCGCGCCGTTCTCCTCGAGCTTGCGCACGATGTTGGCAACGGTCGAGGCCTTCTGGCCGATCGCCACGTACACGCACTTGATGCCGGTGCCCTTCTGGTTGATCACCGCATCGATCGCCAGCGCGGTCTTGCCGGTCTGACGGTCGCCGATGACCAGCTCGCGCTGGCCGCGGCCGATCGGGATCATCGCATCGACCGACTTGTAACCGGTCTGCACCGGCTGGTCGACCGACTTGCGCCAGATCACGCCCGGCGCAACGCGCTCCACCGGTGCGGTCTGGGTGGCGCCCAGCGGGCCCTTGCCATCGATCGGCTCGCCGAGCGCGTTGACCACGCGACCGAGCAGCTCCGGACCGACCGGCACTTCCAGGATGCGGCCGGTGGTCTTGGCCACGTCGCCTTCGCGCAGGTTCTCGTAATCGCCCAGCACCACGGCGCCGACCGAATCGCGCTCCAGGTTCAGCGCGAGCGCGAAGGTGTTGTTCGGCAGTTCGATCATTTCGCCCTGCATCACGTCGGCCAGGCCGAAGATGCGCACGATGCCGTCGGACACGCTGGTCACGGAGCCTTCGTTGCGCGACTCTGCGGACAGCTTGACCGCCTCGATGCGGGTCTTGATCAGGTCGCTGATTTCGGAGGGGTTGAGCGTGGTTGCCATCGTTCAGTCCTAGGTGCCGGCCGCGGGGGCCATGCGTTTATGTGAATTCAGTGGGCGAGCGAGCTTTGCAGACGTGCAAGCTTGCCCTTCAGCGAGCCGTCGATGACCACGTCGCCGGTGTCGATCACCGCGCCGCCGATCAACGAGGCATCCACCGCGGTGGTGATGTCCACCTCGCGGCCGAAACGCTTCTTCAGCGCAGCAGCGATCGTGTCCAGTTCCGCCTGGCTCATTGCAGCCGCCGAGGTCACCGTCGCCTTGACGACGTGTTCGGCGTCGGCCCGCAGTTGTTCGTACAGTCCTGCCACTTCCGGCAGCAGCGACAGCCGCTGCGCGTCGGCCAGCAGGCCGAGGAAACGCAGATAGTCTTCGCTCGCCTGCGGCGGTGCCAGCAACGTCACTGCCTGATCCTGGCGCAGGGCCGGGTTGAGCAGCAGCGTGGCCACGCGCGGGTCGCCGGCCACCTGCGCCGAAAACGCCAGCGCATCGGACCAGGGCGCGAAGTTGCCGCCCTCACGCGCGATCGCAAACGCGGCGCGGCCGTACGGACGGGCAAGTGTGAGGGCCTGACTCATCGATTAAATCTCCGCCGCCAGCTCGTCGAGCAGCGCCTTGTGGGCGTTGGCATCGATTTCGCGCTTGAGCAGCTTCTCGGCACCGCTGACGGCCAGCACGGACACCTGCTTGCGCAGTTCCTCGCGGGCACGCGTGGCGGACGCGTCGATCTCGGTCTGTGCCAGATCCTTCTGGCGGTTGGCTTCGGCAATTGCCTCGTGCTTGGCCGCTTCGATGATCTGGTTGGCGCGCGCATGGGCCTGATCGATGATCTCGTTGGCCTTGGTGCGTGCGTCCTTCAGTGCTTCGTTGACCTTTTCCTGCGCCTGCGCCAGATCCTTCTGACTGCGATCGGCCGCAGCCAGACCTTCAGCGATCTTTTGCTGACGCTCTTCGATCGCCTGCAGCAGCGGCGGCCAGATCTTGGTCGCGACGATCCAGATCAGACCGGCGAAGGCCAGCGCCTGGGCAAAGATGGTAAGGGTGATATCCATGGGTCGCTCAATCGCTGTTTAGGGGTGAAAGCGCCACCGCAGGGCGACGCTTTCCGACCTTCATCCGCGGAGGCAACCGCACGCGGTTGCCTCCACATCCTGCTACCGCTGGATCAGCCGGCAGCCTGCGACAGACGTTCGATGAACACCTGGGCCAGCGGGTTGGCAAAGGCGAACAGCAGGCCGACCGCGACGCTGATGATGAACGCGGCGTCGATCAGGCCGGCGGTGATGAACATGCGGACCTGCAGCACCGGGATCAGTTCCGGCTGGCGTGCGGCCGATTCCAGGAACTTGCCAGCCATGATGGCCAGACCGAGGCCGGCACCCAGCGCGGCCAGGCCGATCATGATGCCGACGGCGAGGACGGTGGAGCTCTGGACTTGAGCGAGGTTGGTCAGGACGGCGAGGTACATGGTGATCTCCGAACGAAAGTTTCTAAGGGTGATGGATGAATCGGGATGAAGCAGATGAAGGGTGCAGCAAACTCAGTGACTGTCTTCGGCAAGGCTCAGATACACGATCGACAGCATCATGAAAATGAAGGCCTGCAGCGGAATCACCAACAGGTGGAACAGCATCCAGCCGAGGCCGAATACGCCGCCAGCGACCATGCCGGCGATGCCCGCACCGCCCAGCACCCAGATCAGCAGGAAGACGATCTCGCCGCCGAACATGTTGCCGAACAGTCGCATCGCCAGCGAAATCGGCTTGCTCAGCCACTCGACGATGTTCAAGAGCAGGTTGAACGGCATCATCCACTTGCCGAACGGCGCCGTGAGGAATTCCTTGGTCATGCCGCCCACGCCCTTGGAGCGCAGGGAGAAGACGATCATCAGGAAGAACACGCTGATCGACATGCCCAGGGTGGCATTGACGTCGGCGGTGGGCACCGGCTTCCAGGCGTGGATGCCGGCCCAGCCCAGCGGGATGGCGATGAAATCGGCCGGGATCATCTTGATGAGGTTCATCAACAGGATCCAGAAGAAGATGGTGATCGCGATCGGCGTCACCAGCTTGCTGCTGCCGTGATAGGTGTCCTTGGCCTGGCGGTCGACGAACTCCAGGCAGATCTCGACGAACGCCTGCCACTTGCCCGGCACGCCGGCGGTGGCATTGCGGGTCGCCGTCCAGAACGCGAAGACCATCACCAGGCCCATCAACACCGCCATGACCAGGGTGTCGACGTGGATGGTCCAAAACGTGCCGCCACCCTCGCGAACCGGATAGATCAGGTTCTGCAAGTGATGCTGGATGTAGGAGGTAGGTGTTGCTGCCTCGCCCGCCATGTGTCCGGAGCCCTTTAAGTTCGAATCAACGCCTGGCCAGAGCCAGAACCTGAAAAATCAGCCCGATGGCGATACCCGCCAGCAAGGCCAGAGGAGGCAGCCGCCACAGGCCGAAGCCAAGCGCCAGCGCCACGAAAACCAACACCCACTTCAACACCATCGCCAGAATCAGCCGGACCATGGCAATGCCGGCTGCCTGAATACCGCCACCTAGCGCGGTACGTGCTGCCACCCAACCGCCCAGCACCGTTGCAAACCCGGTCAATGCCAGACCGGCAGAGTAACCGGGACCGACCAACAGCAACCCCAGACTGGTTATAGCTACCGCAGCAAGCGGATATACCGCGGCGCGCAGCATCAACCGCCGACCCGCGTCAACGGAGTTCAGCACTACGGTTACCTTACGTGTAATGGGTGGGAAGCGCAGATGCGCCTCGTCGAGCCGCGAAAGTATAGCAATGGGACAAATTGCGAGACAACCGGCAGAGGTCATCAGTTGCTGCGTCGCACCATACAGGGGTTGCCGCAGCGGGTGGGAACTTTGCCACAAACCGGCGGTCATAACCCGCGAGGCCTGCACATCCTCGTCGAAAGGTCCTGCCGCAGGTCGCGTATGGGAGCCCCGGAGCACCGGGGCTCCTGCTTTTTACGCATTTTGTCGCACCCTGCGACCTTCCCATCGGCGGTCCAATCGGCCCCATCGTGGTGCGACACTCGCCATAGTGCTTCGCAATTGGCGCCCAAATTGCGCGGCGTACGACTAAAGTCGGACTGCCTGCAGCGGCGGACCGTTTTGTCCGATTGCTATCTCGGCCTTCACAGGTTTGCGACAGCTTCTTCACTTATGGAAGACGCCGTCTTATCGAATATGCGCGGCACAGGCCGAACCGCCTGACCATTCCAAGAATTCGGAGCTCCCCATGAAACACCTCCTTGCACTGGCCATCCCGTGCGTATTGGCTGCCGCCTACGCTGCGCCGGCGCACGCCGAAGATACCGACGACCGCTTCCAGCTCCGTCTCGGCGCGATGAACGTCGACAACGACAACACCATCCGTGGCAACACGCTGGTGGCAGGCAACAACGTGTCGGTCAACGAAGATTTCAAGCTCGGCGGCAAGGAATGGGAGCCGCGCGTCGATGGCGTGTTCCGCATCAGCACCCGTCAGCGCCTGATCTTCGATTACTTCAAGTACGACAAGGATCGCCGCGAGACGCTGACTCAGGACATCAGCGGCGGTGGCGTCACCGTGCCGACCGGCAGCTTCATCAAGGGTGAGCTGAAGTATCAGGTCGCCACCCTGGTGTACGACTACTCGGTCATCGACTCGCCGGAATTCAGCCTGGGCCTGCAGCTCGGTGCCGAGTACGCCAAGGTCGAAGCCAACGCATACGCAGATCTGGGCAGCGTCTTCAGTGGCGACGTGCTGGACGAAAGCGAAGACGGCGTTGCGCCGGTGGTCGGTATCCGTTTCACCGCGCGTCCGAGCGAGCATTGGCTGTTCAACGTGCAGGGCCAGTACCTCAACACCAGCTGGGGCAACTTCGACGATTACGACGGCGACCTGAGCCGCGCCAACGCGATTGCCGAATACCGCTTCACCAAGAACTTCGGCCTCTTCGCCGGCTACGACTGGTTCAAGCTCGACGTCGACCAGCGCGGCAGCGACGGCCTGATCGGCCTGAAGCAGGAGTTCAAGGGCCCGGTTGCAGGCGTAACGCTCGCGTTCTGATCTGCACGCAGCGTTACACCGAAAGGCCCGCGTTTTGCGGGCCTTTTGTCTTTTTGTGGCGCCCACGAACCTGCTGATCGGCCCGCTCCATCGCCAGCAGATGCGCGCGCAACTCCAGCGCACTGGGCGTGGCGTTCGTCGCTGACTGCGCCGCCGCGGCACGCGCTCTGGCTGCTTGTTGCGTGCGCACGAACTGCGCTGCATCCGGACACTGCGCCAACGCCGCCGTCATGGCTGGATCCTCGCCCTCCTGCGCATCCGCGGTGTGCCATGGGACGACAGTGCAGACCATCAACACTCCCAGCATTCCGTAGCGCATGCAGTGCCTCACCGTGGGAGCGGCCGCACCCTGCAGCCGCTTCCGGCAGCATGCCGAAACGACAACGCCCCGCGCAAGGCGGGGCGTTGTTGGTCATGCAGCAGATGCCGGCGCTTACTTCTTCTTCGGGATATACAGGTCGGTAATGGTGCCGTCGTAGACCTCGGCGGCCATGCCGACCGATTCGCTCAGGGTCGGATGCGCGTGGATGGTGTGGCCGATGTCTTCGGCTTCGGCGCCCATCTCGATCGCAAGGCCGATCTCGGCCAGCAGGTCGCCGGCATGCACGCCGACGATGGCGCCACCGATCACGCGATGGGTCTGTTCGTCGAAGATCAGCTTGGTGAAGCCCTCGGTACGGCCGATACCGATCGCACGGCCACTGGCCGCCCACGGGAACTTGGCCACGCCGACCTTCAGGCCCTTGGCCTTGGCCTCGGTCTCGGTCACGCCGACCCAGGCGATTTCCGGGTTGGTGTAGGCGACCGACGGAATCACCCGCGCCACCCATTCCTTCTTCTCGCCGGCAGCCACTTCGGCGGCCAGCTTGCCTTCGTGCGTGGCCTTGTGCGCCAGCATCGGGTTACCGACGATGTCGCCGATGGCGAAGATATGCGGCACGTTGGTGCGCATCTGCCGATCGACCGGGATGAAGCCGCGCTCGGTGACGGTGACGCCGGCCTTGTCGGCACCGATCTTCTTGCCGTTGGGGGTACGGCCTACCGCCACCAGCACGCGGTCGTAGGCGGTGGCCTGCAAACCCGGCTTCTCGCCTTCGCTGGCCGCTTCGAACGACACCGTGATGCCGCTGGCGTCGGCCTTGACGTCGGTGGCCTTGGTCTTGAGATAGACCTCCACGCCCTGCTTCTTCAGGCGATCGGCCAGCGGCTTGACCAGGTCCTTGTCGGCGCCCGGCATCAGCTGGTCCATGAACTCGACCACGGTGACCTTGCTGCCGAGCGCGCTGTACACCGTGGCCATTTCCAGGCCGATGATGCCGCCGCCGACCACCAGCAGGGTCTTGGGGATGTCGTGCAGTTCCAGCGCGTCGGTGGAGTCCATCACGCGCTTGTCGTCCCACGGGAAGTTCGGCAGCTTCACCGCCTGCGAACCGGCGGCGATGATGCAGTGCTCGAAGCGCAGCAGCTGGGTCTTGCCGTCGTCGCCGACGATCTCCAGCTCGTTGGGCGAGACGAAGCTGGCCACGCCGGTGACGGTGCGCACCTTGCGCTGCTTGGCCATGCTGGCCAGGCCACCGGTGAGCTTGCCGACCACTTTTTCCTTGTACTCGCGCAGCTTGTCCAGGGTGATCTTGGGCTGGCCGAAGTCCACGCCGAAATCGCCGGCATGCGCCACTTCGTCGATCACCGCGGCGGCATGCAGCAGCGCCTTGGACGGGATGCAGCCGACGTTGAGGCAGACCCCGCCCAGGCTGGCATAGCGCTCGATCAGCACCGTGTCCAGGCCCAGGTCGGCGGCGCGGAACGCGGCAGTGTAGCCGCCGGGGCCGGCGCCGAGCACCACCATCTTGCATTCGATATCGGCCGGCTTGCCGCTGGCCAGCGCCGGCTTGGACGGCGCCGGTTCCGCCGGGGCGCGATGCGACGGCGTCACCGGCGGCTTGCTGCCAGGTGCGGCGGCGGCCGCTGCAGCAGCCGGCGCGGCCTTGGTATCGGCCTTGGCGGGCGCAGCCGGTGCGGCGGCCTCGCCTTCGGCTTCCAGCAGCAGCACCAGCGCACCTTCGGACAGGGTATCGCCCACCTTGACCTTGAGCTCCTTGACCACGCCGGCGGCCGAGGAAGGCACTTCCAGCGTGGCCTTGTCCGACTCCAGCGTCACCAGGCCCTGATCCTTGACCACGCTGTCGCCGACAGCGACCAGCACTTCGATGACGGGGACATCGCTGTAATCGCCGATGTCGGGAACCTTGATTTCAATGACCGCCATTTGCTTCTCCTGTGGCTCAACCGGCCGTGCCGGCAAGCGTCTGCTGGAGTTCATCCAGCGACGATTCGATTTGGGTCCAGCGCTTGTCGCGCTTGTTTTCCTTGCCTTCGCCGGCTTCGATCAGCAACGCGGCCTGCTGCAGCAGCTCGCCGGCGCAGCAGCTCGGGCGGGTGCTGGCGTCGAGCAGCGTGGTCACCGCGGTGCCGTCGTTGCCCACCGCCGGCGGCCAGCCGCGTCCGAGCGTGCTCTCGCACTCGCGTGCTGCCGCGGATGTCCACGGCAGCACGCCCAGCAGGGCGAACGTCAGCAGCACCGCTCTCACAGCAGGACGCGGCGCATGTCGGCCAGCACTTGGCTGAGGTAAGTGGTGAAGCGTGCAGCCAGCGCGCCGTCGATGACGCGGTGGTCGTAGCTCAACGACAGCGGCAGCAGCAGCTTGGGTGCGAACTCCTTGCCATTCCACACCGGCTGCATCGCCGACTTGGACACGCCCAGGATGGCAACTTCCGGCGCATTGATGATCGGCGTGAACGCCGTACCGCCGATACCGCCGAGCGAGCTGATCGAGAAGCAGCCGCCGCTCATGTCGGCCGGGCCGAGCTTGCCGTCGCGCGCCTTCTTGGCCAGCTCGCCGCTTTCCTGCGCGATCTGCAGCACGCCCTTCTTGTCGACGTCGCGGATCACCGGCACGACCAGGCCGTTCGGGGTGTCGGCGGCGAAACCGATGTTGATGTACTTCTTCAACGTCAGGTTTTCGCCGGCCGCATCCAGCGAGGCATTGAACTCGGGGAACTTCTTCAACGCGGCAGCGCTGGCCTTGACCAGGAAGGCGAGCATGGTCAGCTTGATGCCCGCCTTCTCGTTTTCCTTATTCAGCGCCACGCGCAGCGCTTCCAGGTCGGTGATGTCGGCCGATTCGAACTGGGTGACGTGCGGAATCATCGCCCAGTTGCGCGCCAGATTGGCACCGGAAATCTTCTTGATGCGCGACAGCGGCTGGGTCTCGGTCTCGCCGAACTTGCTGAAATCCACCTTCGGCCAGGCCAGCAGGTTCAGGCCATTGCCGCCACCGGCCGGCGCAGCACCGGCGGCGGGCGCGCCGCCGCTGAGTGCGGCCTTGACGAAGCGCTGCACGTCCTCACGGGTGATGCGGCCGCCCTTTTCGCTGCCCTTGAGCTGGTTCAGATCCACGCCGAGCTCGCGCGCGAACACGCGCACCACCGGGCTGGCGTAGGCCACCTTGGACGGCAGCACGCTGTCGGCGTCGAAGGTCACCGGCGGGCTGGACGGGCTGCCGGCGGACAGCTGGCCGCCCTGCGCAGGCTGCGCGGCCTCGCTGGACCGCGCGCCCTGCACCTGCGCGATCTCGCGCTGGGCCAGTTTGTCCGGCACTGCGGACACAGCGACCGGCTCGACCTTGCCGGCGGTTTCGGCGGTGTCGGTGGTGGGCTTGGCCGGGGACTGCGCCGCACCGGCGCCGCCATCGCTGGCAGCGATGATCGCCACCACATTGCCCTGCGAGAGCGTGTCGCCGACCTTGACCTTGAGTTCCTTGACCACCCCGGCGGCCGAGGACGGCACTTCCATCGTGGCCTTGTCCGATTCCAGCGTGACCAGGCTCTGGTCCTTGGCGACGGTATCGCCGACGGCGACCAGCACCTCGATCACCGGGATGTCGGTGTAATCGCCGATATCGGGCACGCGGGCCTCGATCAGGCCGCCTTCCGAGGACGCGGCAGGCGCGGCCGGTTCGGCCTTGGCGGCGGGCGCCGGCGCGGCAGCGGGCGCAGCCTTGGCCGGGGCGGCAGGAGCAGGTGCGGCGGCGGTTTCGGCACCGGCGTCGGCTACTTCGATCAGCGCGACCAGCGCGCCCTGCGACAGCGAATCGCCGACCTTGACCTTGATCTCCTTGACCACGCCGGATACCGACGAGGGCACTTCCATCGTGGCCTTGTCCGATTCCAGCGTGACCAGACTCTGGTCCTTGCTGACCGTATCGCCGACCGACACCAGCACCTCGATTACCGGGACATCGCTGTAGTCACCGATATCGGGGACAAGTGCTTCCTTGATTTCGGCCATACGGGGAACTCCGGCAACAGAATGGGGAAACCCCTATTGTGGCCGGCTGCGGGCCGCAGCGCCAACCATTGCCGTGGAAAAAGTCGCGCACCGGGCGGGATGCAGCGTTCGCAGATGCATGCGCCGGATCATTTCCACGCGCGTGGATCGACCCGCAACAGTTGCAGTGGCTCGCCCAAGGGCAAACGATACGCCAGCGCATTGTCCAGGCCGTCGAGCGCTTCGACCCGCGTGCACCGTTGCCGTGCGCGTGGCCGCAATGCAGGCGCCTGCGGCTCGCTCAGGCGCTCGATGCGCGTTTCCACCCTGCGATGACGAGCGCAGCTGCAAAACGTCTGCGCTCGCTGCCGACTGCACCGCACAGGCGATAACAGCGCCGGTCCGCTGCAGCGGCAGCCCGGCCACCGTGGCGCCGCTGGCGTGGCCGACAGCGATCCCGGCGGGCGGGCGTTTGCTGGCACTGCGCGCACGGCGCACCACGATCTAGTCCAGCGCTGTGCGCAGCGGCTGCCAGGCTGCGCACAGCCGTGGCAGCGACCACGCCGCATTGGCCGGGCTGGTGGACGGCAACGCCCACACCGGCACTATGTGCAGCGCGACTGGCAGCAGCGGCTGCACGTGGCGGCGCCATGCCTGCGCAGCGGCAGCACCGTTGCAGGCGACCGCGCGCAGCTGCGGCAGCGAGGCCAGCCGCGCCGCCAGCGGGTTGACCACGATGCTGCTGGCGACGATGGCGGTGTCCAGGCTACCGCGCCGCTCGCATTGGCCGATCACGTCCCACAGGCCGACCCCGCAGTCGGCCAGCGCCTGCAGGCGCGCCGGATACGCCAACCCGGCCTCGATACCCAGCAGCGCCTGCATCAGCGGCCAGAAACGGTTGCGCGGGTGGGCGTAGTACATCGCCGCATGTAAGGAGGCGTTGCCCGGCATGGAGCCGAGCACCAGGACACGGCAATCGTCAGGAATGTGCGCTGGAAGGCCCTGCAACAGGTCGGTTTTCGTCACGGCGATCGCATCTGCGTGAATGTCTTTTTCAGCTTGGATGTCGCAGCCACGGCCTTCTCCGGAAACTTGCTGAACAAACGAAATTTTAGCGAGTCACGGGTGGGCGTGGATTCAGATTTTCAGGAATAGCTTTGGCGCGGCCCACTCCACGGGCCTAACAAGAACACTGAGGAGACCCCCAATGCGTGCCATTTCCATCCTGAGCCTCGCTGCCGTATCCGCACTTGCGTTTGCGCCGTCTGCATTTGCACAAGACACCACCTACACCGGCGACACCTCCTCGGCTTCCAGCAGCGCCGATAGCGCTTCCGGAAAGCATTGGGCAGTGGTCGGCGGTGTTGCTCTGATCAAGCCGAAGAACGATCCGGCTCCCGGCCTGGACGTCGACGGCGGCCCGGCACCGACGCTGAGCGCCAGCTACTACATCAACGACAACTGGGCCGTTGAGCTGTGGGGCGCCGCCGACAAGTTCAATCACCGTGTCAACGCCGATGGTGTGGGCAAGATTGGCACCGTCGAGCAGCAGCCGATCGCCATCAGCGGCCAGTACCACTTCGGCCAGGCCGATAACGTGTTCCGTCCGTTCGTGGGCGTGGGCTACTACGAGTCGAACTTCAGCAACGAGAAGATCGACGCGGCGTCGGCCACCGGCCAGCACGTGGGCCTGGACACCGCCAAGGGTGTCATCGGCACCGTCGGCGTGGACATGAACATCAACTCCACCTGGTTCGCACGTGCCGACGCCCGCTACATGCGTTCGCGTCCGGAACTGCGCGTGGGCGGCCAGGGCACCGGCAGCGAGCTGGAACTGGATCCGTGGACCGTCGGCTTCGGTGTCGGCGCGCGCTTCTAAGCACACGCTGGCAAGCGACGTTGCAGTCGAACAAAAACGGGCCGCAAGGCCCGTTTTTTTATGCGTGTAAATCGCGGCGCCGCATCGATTTCGGAGCGCTGAATCGCGCGCGCGATCTATGTGCGAGCGCTGCGTGTGATGGGTAGCCCACCTGCGTCCGTGCCCATTCCATACCAGTGCGATTGCGATTGCCGGTGCCGGTGCCGGTGCCGGTGAAGCATCGACATTCGCTGACGTACGAGCGCCAGCTCAACGCCAGTAGACGCTGCCGCGCAGGCGCGCACTGCGCCAGCGCCACCACAGCAAGGTGGCATAGGCCAGCGCGTATCCGAGCAGTACGCCGGCCGCGCCCAACAGACTGGCGTGGCTGAGCCACCCTTCCGTGGGCCAGGCCGCCCCGTGCCAGGTGCTGCGCCACCCCTGCACCATGCCCGCGACCACGCGCACCACCACCAGCGCGGTCAGGGCCAGCACCAGCCACAGATTGGGCCGGTAGAACAGGCCCTGCTGGGTGCGCTCGAAGCGGGTCAGGCGCAATGCCAGCAGACCCAGGGCCAGCCCGCAGGCCCAGCCGAAGGCGGCATGGCTGATCGCGCCCGGCCAGAACGCGGCGGCGATCAATACGAAGATCACGAACACCACGGTGGAGAGGCCGGCCGAGACCAGATTGATCATCAACAGCCAGCCGCGTGCCTGCCGCCGCGCGGTGCCGACACGAAAGCGCTGCACCAGCGACAACGGCAACAGCACCGCAAATACCGCCAGGGCGATGATCACGGCCAGCGGAATGGCGAGGAGAAGTGGCATCGAATGCTCGGTGGCGGCGAAGAATGATCAGCACAACGTAGCGCGCGGTCGTCGGGTGGGCGTGGACGGCGCCCCCCAACCGGCGTGTTCGCGTGGTACACGTCGATGCCGAGCGCCGCCCGCACCCCTGCCGGTGAGCGCAGTCGTTTTGACGACCGCTCGTAAAGCGGCTAACAACACGTAGCGGGCAGTCGTCAGGTGGGTGCGAACGACACGCTCAGAACCGGAGTGCACGAGTGGTGGTACATGCCGATTCCGAGCACCGACCGCGCCCGCCTGGCGGTGAGCGCAGTGGTTTTGCTAGCCGCTCTTAGAACGCCGGCAACACCGCGCCTTTGTACTTCTGCTCGATAAACGCCTTCACTTCCGGGCTGGTCAAGACCTTGGCCAGCTTCTGCACGCGCGGATCGTCCTTGTTGTCCGGGCGCGAGACCAGGAAGTTCACGTACGGCGAGTCCTTGCTTTCGATCGCCAGCGCGTCGCGGGTCGGGTTGAGGCCGGCGTCGAGCGCGTAGTTGGTGTTGATCAGCGCCAGATCGACCTGGTCGAGCACGCGCGGCAGCATCGCCGAGTCGAGCTCGCGGAACTTCAACTGCCTGGGGTTCTCGACGATGTCGCGCTGGCTGGACAGCGCATTGCTCGGGTCCTTGAGTTTGATCACGCCCGCCTTGTCGAGCAGGATCAGCGCGCGGCTGTTGTTGCTCGGGTCGTTGGGAAGCACCACATCGGCGCCGTTGGGCAGTTCGGCCAATGCCTTGAACCGGCGCGAGTACGCGCCGAACGGTTCGATATGCACGCCGACCACGGTCACCAGCTGGCTCTTGCGGTCGCGGTTGTAGGCGTCCAGATACGGCTCGGTCTGGAAATAATTGACGTCGATCTGCTTCTGCACGACCTGGTCGTTGGGCTGTACGTAGTCGTTGAACACGCGCACGTCCAGCTTGACGCCCTGCTTGGCCAGCAGCGGTTCGACCACCTCCAGGATCTCGGCATGCGGCACCGCAGTGGCGGCCACCGTCAGCGTGTCGCCGCCGCTACTGCCACCGCTACCGCCACAGGAGGCCAACGCCAGCGTGGCCGCAGCCAGGAGGGAACGAAACGCGAATGTGCTCATGTAGGGGTCCGTGGGAGGAGGAATGCGGCACCGCCGCAAGAGGTAAACCTAGCAGACCGCGGGTGCAGCGGCGATTCGCAAGCCCATGTGGCGTGCGTGGCCCTGCGCACCACCCGGCACCCGGCCGCAGTCGACCTCAGCGCCGGCTGTAGCGCGCCACCAGCCAGTCACCCAGCATCTGCAGCAGCTGCACCAGCACCAGCAGGGCGATCACGGTGATCAGCGCGACATCCGAATGCGAGCGCAGATAGCCCTCGCGATACGCGACATCGCCCAGCCCACCGGAGCCGATCGCACCGCCCATCGCGGTGAAACCGATCAGCGCGATGGTGGTCACGGTGGCGCCGGCGATCAGGCCAGGGCGCGCTTCTGGCAGCAGCACGCGCACCACCAGCTGGCGGGTGGTGGCGCCCATCGCCTGGCTGGCTTCGATGATCCCGCGGTCCACTTCGCGCAAGGCGGTTTCCACCAGCCGCGCGTAGAACGGCGCGGCGCCGACCACCAGCGGCAGGATCGCGCCGCGCACGCCCAGCGAGGTGCCCATCAGCATCAGCGTGAGCGGAATCATCGCGATCATCAGGATGATGAAGGGCACCGAGCGCAGCAGGTTGATCAGTGCCGCGAGCGCGCCGTACAGCACCGGGCGGCGGCGCAGCTGCGGGGCACCGCACAGGAACAGCGCAACGCCCAGCGGCAGGCCGATCAGCAGCGTCAGCGGCAGCGCGCCGGCGAGCATCAGCAAGGTATCGAGCGTGGCCTGGCCGATGTCGCCCCACTTGGCGGCATCGAGATTGCGGAAAAAACCGCTCGTCGTGGCGATCGACAGATTCATACGCGCAGATCCTCCACTTGCACGCCAGCGGCGACGAAGCCGGCGCGTGCCGCGTTATGGTCGCCGCCGGTCAGTGCGACGATGAGCTGGCCATACGGGGTGTCCTTGATGCGGTCCACGCGCCCGGACAGGATGTTGTAGTCCACCCCGGTCTCGCGGGCGATGCGGCCAAGCACCGGTTCGTAGGTGCCGTCGCCCAGAAAGGTCAGCCGCACGATGCGCCCGCCCACCGCAGCGAAGTCGCGATGCAGCTCGGCTTCGTCCATGTGTTCGGCCTCGGACACGAAGCGCCGGGTGGTGGCGTGCTGCGGGTGCAGGAACACCTCGGTCACCGGGCCGGTTTCCACCAGCTTGCCGGCATCCAGCACCGCGACGCGGTCGCAGACCCGGCGGATCACCTCCATCTCGTGGGTGATCAGCACGATGGTCAGGCCCAGCTCGCGGTTGATCTGCGCCAGCAGCTGCAGCACCGAGGCGGTGGTCTGCGGGTCCAGCGCGCTGGTGGCCTCGTCGCACAGCAGGATCTGCGGCCGGGTGGCCAGCGCGCGCGCAATGCCCACGCGCTGCTTCTGCCCGCCGGACAACTGCGCCGGATACTTGCTGGCGTGCTGCTCCAGCCCGACCCGTGCCAGCAGCTCGGCCACGCGCGCATCGACTTCGACGCGCGGAGTGCCGGCCAGTTCCAGCGGGAACGCCACATTGCCGGCCACGGTGCGCGAGGACAGCAGGTTGAAGTGCTGGAAGATCATCCCGACACGCCGGCGCAGCGCGCGCAGACCGTGGCTGTCCAGCGCGGTGACGTCCTCATCGCCGATCAGCAGCCGCCCGCCGCTGGGTTCTTCCAGCCGGTTGATCAGCCGGATCAGCGTCGATTTGCCGGCGCCGGAATGGCCGATGATGCCGAACACCTCGCCGGGGCGGATCCGCAGATCGAGTGGATGCAGCGCCACGATCTGGCGACCGTCAACGGAATAAGACTTGTGCAGGCGCTGAAACTGGATCACCGCGCGTGGCCGATTGGGGGGCCGTGAAGCCTACCAGTCAATGTTTGTGGACGATATTCCATTGAGTTCTAAGGTGGGGATTTGGGAGTGGGGATTGGGGATTCGTTAGAGCAACGGCAAGGCGCCCTGACTTTTGCGAATCCCGAATCTCCAATCCCGACTCTCTAATCACGGCTTATCCAACGCCGGCGGGCGATCCGCCTGCCGTCTCCGCTCCCGCCGCAGCAAATACAGCCCGCTGGCGACGATGATGCCGGCGCCGGTCCAGGTCCAGCCATCGGGCAGGGTCCGCCACAGCAGCCAGTCCCAGCCGATCACCCAGACCAGGCCGGTGTATTCCAGCGGCGCGATCATCGACGCCTCGCCGCGCAGGAAGGCCTGGGTCAGCGCGATCTGCCCCAGCGCCCCGGCCAGGCCCATGCCGGCGATCAGCCAGGCGTGCTCGCCCCGCAGCGACACCCAGTCGGAAATGGCCAGCACGCCGGCACCGATCGCCATGAACAGCAGAAACCACACCACCATCGCCTGCGGGGTGTCGGTGCGGGTCAGCAGACTCACGCTGATGGCCGCGATGGCATAGGCGGTGGCCGCCAGCAGCACCATCAACCCGGGCAGCGAGATCAGCCCGTCCACGCCCGGGCGCAGCACCACGATCACCCCCACCAGGCCAATACCAATCGCCGTCCAGCGCCGTGGCCCGACCCGCTCGCCCAGCAACGGTACCGACAGCGCCGCCACCAGCAACGGGGCGACGAAATACAACGTGTAGGCGGTGGATAACGGCATGCGCTTCAGGCCGTAGACGAAGCAGCCGATCATCACCATGCCCAGCGCCCCGCGCAGCAGGTGCAGGCCCCAGCGCACCGGCACGATCGAGCGCGGGCCGGCGGTGGCCAGCACCCACACCAGCACGAACGGCAGCGACGCGGCGCCACGCAGCAAGGTGACCTGTAGCGGCGGGTAATGCGCCGACAGCAGCTTCATTCCCGCATCCATCAGCGAGAAGCAGGCCACGGCGGCCACCATCCAGGCGATGGCGGGAAGCGGAGAGCGGGTGGTGGGCATGGACCATTATCGCTGCGCTTGCGCGCAGACTGCCAGCCGTGTGTCGACAGGGGCGAGGACGCGATGCCCTAGAATGGCGGCTGTTTATAGAGAGCAGGAGCTTTGCATGCCTTCCTTCGACGTGGTGTCCGAAGTCGACAAGCACGAACTGACCAATGCGGTGGACCAGGCCAATCGCGAGCTGGATACACGCTTCGATTTCAAGGGCGTGGAGGCCAGGTTCGAGCTGGAGGACGGCAAGGCGATCAACCAGTCCGCACCCAGCGATTTCCAGGTCAAGCAGATGACCGACATCCTGCGCGCGCGCCTGCTGGCACGCGGCATCGACGTGCGCTGCCTGGAGTTCGGCGACATGGAGACCAACCTGGCCGGTGCGCGCCAGAAGGTCACCGTCAAGCAGGGCATCGAGCAGAAACAGGCCAAGCAGTTGGTCGCCAAGTTGAAGGAAGCCAAGCTCAAGGTCGAAGCGCAGATCAATGGCGACAAGCTGCGCGTGAGCGGCAAGAAGCGCGACGATCTGCAGGACGCGATGGCGCTGCTGAAGAAGGCCGATTTCGAGCTGCCGCTGCAGTTCGACAACTTCCGCGACTGAGCCGGGTTTGCCCGCCCCGGCGGGCGGCGCCAGCGCGCGCAGCTTGGCGTCAAGGCGACGGCGGCGCGCGCAGCGCGGGCTCATTGGCCGATGCGCAGGATCGGCTTGAGAGTAATGCCCCGGATGCTGTCCTCGGCGGCCTGGTTGATCTGATCCAGCGGGTAGAACCTGACCAGCCGGTCGAACGGGAAGCGCCCCTGCTGGTAGAGCTGCACCAACTGCGGGATGAACACCTGCGGCACGCTGTCGCCTTCGACGATGCCGCGGATGCTGCGCCCGCCCAGCAGCAGGTTGTTGACGTCGAATTCGGCCTTGGTGCCCAGCTTGGGCGCGCCGACCACGCCGATCGTGCCCAGTCCCCCCAGGGCCTCGATGCCCTGCCCCAGAACCTCGGGACGGCCGGTGGATTCCAGGGCGAAGTCGGCGCCGCCGCCGGTGATTTGGCGGACCGTTTCGATGACATCCACTTCGCGGCTGTTGATGGTGTGGGTGGCACCGAGTTCCTTGGCCAGCTCCAGTCGCGAAGGCACCACGTCGATGGCGACGATGGTCGTGGCGCCGACGATGCGCGCGGCCATCACCGCGCTTAGGCCGACCGCGCCCGCGCCGTAGCTGGCGAAGCTGCTGCCGGGGCGGACCTTGAGCGAATTGATCACCGCGCCGGCGCCGGTCTGGATACCGCAGCCCAGCGGGCCTAGCAGTTCCAGCGGCGCGTCGGCCGGCACCTTGATCGCATTGTTCTCGCGGCTGATCGCGTAGGTGGCGAACGAGGACTGGGCGAAGAAGTGGTCGTGCAGCGGCTGGCCCTGGGCATCCTGAATCGCGGTGTCGCCGTGCGCATCGCCGCCACCGAAGTTGAGCGGATAGAAGTCCTTGCAGTAGGCCTCGTGGCCGCTGCTGCAGGGATTGCAATGCCCGCAGGCGCCATAAGTCAGCACCACGTGATCGCCGACCTTCAGGGCCTTGACGCCGGGGCCGAGCGCCTCGACCACGCCGGCGCCTTCATGGCCCAGGACCGCCGGCAGCGGCACCGGGTAGTACTGGTCGCGCACGATTAGGTCGGTATGACACAGGCCCGTGGCCACGATCTTGACCAGTACCTCGTCACCCCGGGGCTCGCGTAGGCGGGCCTGCTCGATGGTGAAGGGCTGCTCGGGGGCGCGTGCGACGGCCACGGTGATGTCACGCAGCGGTGCATTCATAGATAGACTCCCTGGTAGAAGGTTTTCAAAGCGGATAGGCAGGTGCCTGGCCCTTGACGGTCAACCACTGCCACTGGGTGAACTCCTCCCAGTTGGCCGGTCCGCCGATGCTGGTGCCGTTGCCGGAGGCGCCGACGCCGCCGAACGGATTGATGACCTCGTCGTTGACGGTCTGGTCGTTGATGTGCAGCAGGCCGGTGCGCAGTTGCTCACCCAGCTTCAGCGCCCGGCCGACGTCGGAGGACAGCACGGCCATCGACAGGCCGTACTCGGTGTCGTTGGCGAGCGCGATGGCGTCTTCGTCGGTGTCGAACGGCACCACGACCGCCACCGGCCCGAAGATCTCCTCGTTGAAGGCCGGATTGCCTCGGTCCACGCCGCTGAGCACGGTGGGCTTGAAGAACAGGCCCTCATAGTCGCCGCCGGCCTCGACAGTGGCCCCGGCCGCACGGGCATCGGCCACGGCCCTGGCAACATGGTCGCGCTGGGCCGCGTTGATGAGCGGTCCCAGATGCACCTGCGCGGTGGCCGGATCGCCGACCACCATCGACTTGGCCTTGGCCACGAGCCTGGCCAGGAACGCGTCGTAGATGCCGCGCTGGACCAGCACGCGCCCGGAGGACATGCAGATCTGGCCCTGATGCAGGTACACGCCCCAGGTGGTGTTGGCGATCGCAAGATCCAGGTCGGCATCGTCCAGCACGATCAGCGAGTTCTTTCCGCCCAGCTCGAGCGAGACCTTCTTCAGGTGCTTGCCGGCGGCCTCGCCCACCTTGCGCCCGGCCGCGGTCGAGCCGGTGAACTGGATCATCGCCACGTTCGGGTCGGCGGTAAGCGCCGCGCCGGCCGCGCCATCGCCGGGCAGCACATGCAGTACGCCGGCCGGCAGTCCGGCGAGCTCGAACAAGCGCGCGATCACCAGGCCCCCGCACACCGCGGTGCGCGGATCGGGCTTGAGCACCACCGCATTGCCCAGCGCCAACGCCGGGGCGACCGCGCGCATGGCCAGGTACAGCGGGAAATTGAACGGCGAGATCACGCCGACCACGCCGAGCGGCTTGCGCCGGGCCAAGCTCAGCCGGCCCGGCGTGGACGGCAGCACCTCGCCGGTGGCGCGCGAGGGCAGCGCTGCGGCCTCGTGCAGGGACTTGACGGTGATCGTCGTTTCGAAGCCGGCCTTGGGCTGGGTCGAGCCGCTTTCGCGCACGAGCCACTCGACGATCTGCGGGGTGTACTGCTCGGCCAGCTGCGCGGCCTTGCGCAGCACCAGCGCGCGCGCCTCGTACGGCGCCGCGGCCCAGGCCTGCTGCGCGGCACGCGCGGCGGCGGCACTGACGCCGATCTGGGCCGCGTTGGCCAGGCCGAGCCGACCCAGGACCTGTCCGGTGGCCGGCTCGACCACGTCGGCGCCCGCCTGACCGGCTTGCCAGTGGCCGGTGAACACCTGACCATGCCAGAAGTCGCCCTGCAGAAATACGTCTACGTTGTCGCTCATCGTGTTTTCTCCTTTCGGATTCAGTGGGTGGCGCGCCGCCAGGCCGGCGGCGCGCGGATCAGGCGAGATGGCCGCGCAGGAACGCACCGGCGTGGGTGAACGCCTCGCGAGCGGCCTGCAGCACGCCGGCCATCTCGAGGAAGCCATGCACCATGCCCGGCACCTCGATGTACTCCACCGGCACGCCGGCCTGGCGCAGCGCCGCGGCATACAGGTACGCGTCGTCGCGCAGTACATCGCATTGCCCGGCGAACACCAGCGCCGGCGGCAGTCCCTGGAGATCGGCCGCGCGCAGCGGTGAAACCCGCGGGTCCAGGGTGTCGCAGCCGGCCGGGACGAACGGATCGGACAGCGCGTGCATCAGCTCGAGCGTGAGCGGCGGCACCGCGCCGTTCTCGCGCCGCGATGGGAACTGCGCGGAGGCCGGGGACAGGTCGGTGGACGGATAGAACAGCACCTGCGCGCGCAAGGCGACCTTGCCGCGCAACTGCTGGGTCGCCACCGCGCTCAGGCTGCCGCCGGCGCTGTCGCCGGCCACCGCCAGCCGCGCCGGGTCCAGCCCCAGCGCGCCGGCCTGCGCGGCCAGCCACGCGATCGCGGCAACCACGTCGTCCGGGCCGGCTGGCGCCGGATGCTCCGGCGCCAGCCGGTAGTCCACCGCCACCACCGCGCAGCCCGCCGCGTGCAGCAGTCGCCGGCAGACCTTGTCATGGCTATCCAGGTCGCCCACCGTCCAGCCGCCGCCGTGCAGGTACACGGTGGCCGCATGCGGCGCCTGCCCGCCCTCGGGCAGGTACAGGCGCAACGGGATCGGGCCGGCCGGGCCGGCGGCGGCCAGCTCGCGCACGCTGCCGACCGGCAGTGGATCGCCGCCCAGCATCGCGCCGATCTGCTTGTAGGCCTGGCGCAGGGCCGGGATCGGCAACGATGCCAGGGGCGGATCGCCGCCGGCGGCGATCCGTGCCAGCACGGCCTGAACCTGCGGGCTCAGGCGGCCAGGATCGAAAGGGGTGATCTGCATGTTCGCGTGCTCCATCTGTAGTGCTGTGTAGTGTCGTCATCGACGTGCCTAAGACCGTTCGGCGCCGGCAGCCATCGCGGGACGCCGTAACCGCACACGGGCCCGGCACGGGCGGGGGCTCGCCCTGGCCGTGGGGCCAGCGCGGATCGGGATCGCTGCGATCGGAGACGAAGGCGACCACGTTGATCAGACGCCACTGCTTGACCGGGAAGGTCAGGATGTGGGCATCCAGGCCCAGGATCATCTGCGGCGCCTCGACCAAATGCGTGTCCACGCCGGCGGCGGCGAACGCACGGCGCAGGCGCTCGCTCTCGATCATGCCACGCTAGGCATAGGGGCCGGTGAAGCGCGGCGCGACCGGCGCATGGCCCCGTTGCCGCAGCACCGCTCCACGCAGGGTCGACTTGATCCCGCCGGAGGCGATCAGCAGATCGGCCTGGGAATCGCTGCCATCGGCGAAATGCACGCGTGCGCCTTCGCCCCCCTGCTCCACGCCGACCGCGCTTGTCGAAGGACGTCGTGCCCAGCGGCACAGGCCCACGCCGACGGCCAGCAGCCACGCAGGCCGCAATCGTGAACAGGCATGGTGAGCCGTGACTCGTCGCTTCTTCTTGAAGTGCATGTCCGGCCCCTCCGCCGAATGAATTTCGTCGAAACATGCTGGGTGCAGTGCAGGTTCAGCCGGTGTCGCCTCCCGCCACCGGCAGCACCGAACCGGTGATGTAGGACGCCTCGTCGGAGGCGAGGAACAGAATCGGTGCGACCTGCTCGTCGATAGTCCCGTAGCGCTTGAGCAGGCTGGACTGCGTGACCTGCTCGACCACCTGCGCCATCCATGTCTGTTCTTCCGGCGTTTCGCCCTGCGCGTTCCGCGGCACCCGGCGCGGCGGCGCCTCGGTGCCGCCGGGCGCGGTCGCGACCACGCGGATGTTGCGGTCGGCGTATTCCATCGCCAGCGACTGGGTGAGCGCGTTGACGCCGCCCTTGGCCGCCGAGTAGGGCGCCCGGTGGATGCCGCGGGTGGCGTTGGAGGAGACGTTGACGATGGTGCCGCCGCCGCGCTCGAGCAGGTGCGGCAGCACCGCATGGCAGGCGTAGAGCGTCGGCATCAGCGAGCGGCGGATTTCCGCGTCGATCTGCGCCGGCTCGAACGCGGCGTAGGGACGCATGCGGATCGCGCCGCCGACGTTGTTGATCAGGATGTCGATGCCGCCGAAGGTCTCGGCGGCGTGGGCCATCGCCGCCACCGCGCCGGCGTGGCGCTCCAGGTCGGCGTTGAAGGCTGCCGCCTCGCCCTGCGCCTGGGCCGCCACCTCGGCCACGAACTCGGCGCGATCCACCAGCAGCACGCGTCCGCCTTCGGCGGCTGCGCGCAGCGCCACCGACCGGCCAATGCCCTGTGCCGCCCCCGTCACCACCAGCACCTTGCCGGCGAAGCGTCCGCGGCTCATGCGGCCTCGTCCTGCGCCGGCGCGTTGGGGGTGAACTTTTCGTAGTGGAAGCTGGCCGGGGTGATGCCGGCCTGCTCGAAGTGGCGGCGCACCGCATCGACCATCGGCGGCGGGCCGCACAGGTACACGTCCACGTCGCCGCCATGCAGCGCCTCGGCCGGCAGGTGCCCGGTGACCCAGCCCTTGCGCGGATGGCGGCTGTCCGGGTCGGCCACCACCGTGGTGAAGCCGAAATCCGGTAGCGTGTCGGCATAGTGCTGCAAGCGCTCGACCAGGACCAGGTCGCTGTCGCGGGTCACGCCGTAGACCAGGTGCACCGGCTGGGCGGCACCGCTGCGCGCCAGCACCTCCAGCATCGACAGGAACGGCGCCAGCCCGGTGCCGCCGGCCAGCAGCAGCAACGGCCGCCGCAACGGCCGCAGGTAGAAGCTGCCCAGCGGCCCGGTCAGCTGCAGGGTCTGGCCCGGTGCGGCCGTCCCCAGCCAGCCGCTCATCACCCCGCCGGGTATGCGCTTGATCAGAAAGCCGATGCGCCGCTCTCCCGGTGCGCTGCTGAAGCTGTAGGCGCGGGCCTGGCCGCTGCCCGGGATGTCCAGATTGACGTACTGCCCCGGCAGGAACACCGGCGTGTCGCCGGCCACGTCCAGTTCCAGCACGACCGCTGCGTCCTGATGCGGCTGTACCGACGCCACGGTCGCAGAGAAGGTCGACTGCCCGGTCTTGCATACGGACGAGGCGGCCGGCACGGCGATCACGCAGTCGCTGGACGGCACCATCTGGCAGGTCAGAACCATGCCCGCGTTCTTCTCGTCCTCGCTCAGGGCCTCCTCGATGTAATCGTCGCCCAGGTCGTAACGCCCGCTCTCGGCGCGGCACTTGCAGGTGCCGCAGACACCGTCGGAGCAGTCCATCGGCAGGTTGATCTTGCTGCGATAGGCGGCATCGAGGACCTTCTCCCCGTCCTTGCATTCGATGAAGCGGGTCACCCCGTCCTCGAAGTTCAATGCGATGCGGTATGTCATGGGGAACCTCCCGGTGGCGGGGCCATCGCTCAGACGTGGTAGACGTCGATGACCTGGCGGATGTAGTCGTTCTTCAGCACGATCTTCTTGCGCGCGATCAGCCAGCCCTCGCCCGCCTTGCGCAGGGAGACGAACATGGTCCCGAAGAACTGGTCGGTGGCCTTGTA
Organism: Xanthomonas arboricola pv. populi; assembly: GCF_002939945.1. Lineage (GTDB taxonomy): Bacteria > Pseudomonadota > Gammaproteobacteria > Xanthomonadales > Xanthomonadaceae > Xanthomonas > Xanthomonas arboricola_A. Next base: position 137,926 of record NZ_MDEB01000007.1, read on the forward strand.
GCGGTGACACAGCGTGTGGAAGTTGTAGCGCACGTCCACCGCGTCCTCGCGCTCGTCCAGCACCTCGACATTGAGCACGGCATGGCTGGTCCGCGGCTCCGGGGTTGACGCGCCGGAGCGCTCGGTCTTGATGCGGAACATACGGTCCTCCAGGCCCGAGCGATCCGGGTAGTAGATCAGCGAGATCTGCGATTGCGGGTCCTCGGTGAGCGCATCGTCGTCGTCCCAGGCCGGCATCCAGTAGGTGACGTCCTCGGCGTACATCGCCAGCCACCGGTCCCACTCGCGGTCGTCGAGCAGGCGCGCCTCGCGGTACAGGAAGGCGCGGATAGATTCGTACTGACTGCTCATCAAACCGCACTCTCGCCGCGTTCCTTGCGCAGCGCCTCGCGCATGGTGTGCGCCCAGTACTCGTGCTGGCGCACGAACAAGCCTTCATCCTCGCTGCGTTCGCCGGACAACAGCGGCGTGAGACCCATCCGCCTGGCGTTCTCGTCCGGCCCGTCGATCCACAGCGGCGCGCCGCGGCTCAGGTCGTTCCACAGCGCCGCGGTGGCCGCATAGCCGGCCTGGCACGCACGGAATTCCTCCAGGTCGTCGGCGGTCCCCATCCCGGAGACGTTGAAGAAGTCCTCGTACTGGCGGATGCGCAGCGCGCGGTCCTGCGCGCTTTCGCCCTTGGGCGCGAAGCAGAAGATGCTGATCTCGGTCCTGTCCACGCTGATCGGGCGGGTGACCCGGATCTGGGTGGAGAACTGGTCCATCAGGAACACGTTCGGGTACAGGCACAGGTTGCGGGTCTGGCGGGTGATGAACTCCGCGCGCTCCTGGCCGACCCGCTGGGCGATCTCCTCGCGGCGCGCCCAGACCGGGCGCACCTCCGGGTTCAGCGAGTTGGTCCACAGCAGGATGTGCCCGTTCTCGAACCCGTATACGCCGGCCACGCTCTTGCTCCAACCGCTGGCGTCCACCGCCTTGGTGCCTTCCTCCTTGCGCCGGCCCATGGTGGCGAGGTAGTTCCAGTGCACGGTGCTGACGTGGTAGCCGTCGCATCCGTTCTCCATCTGCAGCTTCCAGTTGCCGTCGTAGACGTACGAGGAATTGCCGCGCAGCACCTCCAGGCCGTTGGGTGCCTGGTCCACGATCTGGTCGATGATCACCCGTGCCTGGCCGAGGAACTCCTCCAGCGGCGCCACGTCGTCGCTCAGGCTGCCGAACAGGAAGCCGCGGTAGTTCTCGAAGCGCGCCACCCGCTTGAGGTCGTGCGAACCGTTCTGGCCGAACTGCGGTGGGTACTGGGTGGTCTTCTCGTCCTTGACCTTGAGCAGCTTGCCGGTGTTGGAGAAGGTCCAGCCATGGAACGGACAGGTGAAGCTGCCCTTGTTGCCGTGCTTGCGCCGGCACAGCATCGCACCGCGATGGGCGCAGGCATTGATAACCGCGTGCAGTTCGCCGGTCTTGTCGCGGGTGATGACCACCGGCTGGCGGCCGATGTGGGCGGTGTAGTAGTCGTTGTTGTCGGGGATCTGGCTCTCGTGGGCCAGGTACACCCAGTTGCTCTCGAAGATGTGCTTCATCTCGAGATCGAAAAGCGCCTCGTTGGTGAAGATGTCGCGGCGACACTTGAATTCGCCGGTCGCCTGGTTGTCCACCAGGGCGGTGGCCAGCAGGTCGTCCAGGTCGTCGGCACGATCGAGGATAACGGACATGATGGAGTCTCCAGGGACAGGTAGCGCCGGGATGGCGTGGTGGGCGTCGATGCCGACAGCGGATGCGCTGCCCGGCCTTGCGCGGATGGTGGTGCCTGCGGGCGGCGCATCGCCGCGCCGGGCGGTCAGAGGTGGGCGCGCAGGCGCTCGACCTTCTGGTTGTCCTGGCCGGCGACCAGCGTGGTCAGCTCCAGATCGAAGGTGATTTCCTGGTAGTCGTCCTGATCGAAGCCCAGCGACCTGCCGCCGGTCTTGCCGACCACGTGTGGCACCAGGCCCTCGCGGGTGGCGTAGGCGAAATCGTCCCAGGTCAGCGGATCGCCCTCGATGTTGAACTGGGTGGTTAGCTTGCGGTGGCTGTCGCTGGTGACGAAGTAGTGCACGTGCGCCGGCCGGTTGCCATGGCGAGCCAGCTGGTCGAGCAGTTGCTGGGTCGCGCCCTGCGGCGGGCAGCCATAGCCGACCGGCATCCTGGTCAGGACCTCGTAGCGGCCATCGGCACCGGTACGCACCGCGCCACGCAGGTTGAACTCGCTCTGCGCGCCGGTGGGGTCGAAGTGGGAGTAGAACCCTTTGGAGTTGGCATGCCAGACCTCGACCACCGCGCCGGCCACCGGCGTGCCGTCCGGTCCGGTGACCGTGCCTCGGATGTGCAGCGGGCCTGCATCGGCGTCCGCATCCTTGTCCAGCCGGGCTTTGCCGCCCTCCACCGGGGCACCCGCCACGTACAGCGGGCCCTCGATGGTGCGCGGGGTGCCCCCGGCGATCCCGGCCAGGCGATCCTCCTCGTCCAGGCGCAGGTCGATGTAGTGCTCCAGGCCGATGCCTGCGGCCAGTAGCGCCGCCTCGCCGTCGCGGCCCAGCTTGTCGAGGTAGTTCACGCCCGCCCAGATCTCGTTCGGGGTGAGGTCGAAGTCCTCGATGGTCCTGAACAGGTCGGACACGATCCGGTGAACCAGCTGCTTGAGCCGCGTGTTCCCGCCTTCCCCGTCAAGGTTGGCGACCGTGCGCAGGAAATCCTGCACCTGCTTGCCGTCGAAGATCATGACGCTCATGGGCTCGATTCCTCTTGGTTGCTCTCGTAGAGATGGCTGCCAGCGCGGTCCCCTCCCGATCGAGGAACGCTGCGGATGGGTTTTGCTCAGGTGTCGTCGGTGCGTATCGACGAGGGATGGCGCAGCAACGGCGTCACTGCGATCTTCATGTACGGGAACAGCGGCAGGCCGGTCAGAACCTCGTGCAGTTCCTGCACGCTCTCCACGTCGAAGATGCTGTAGTTGGCGTATTCGCCGGCGATGCGCCAGATGTGACGCCACTTCCCGCTGCGCTGCAGCTCCTGCGAATAGGCCTTCTCGCGGGCTTTGATGCCATCGGCCACCTCGGCCGGCATGTCCAGCGGGATGTTGACGTCCATGCGAACCTGGAAAAGCATGATTCAGCCTCCTTCTGCGGCAGCGGCCATGGATAACCAGCGCGCGGCGCCGCGCTGGAAGAAGCGCACGCGGTCATCGTCCAGGGCGATGCCCAGCCCCGGGCCGTCCGGCACGGTCAGGTGGAAGTCGCTGTAGTCCAGCGGGCGTTCGAGGATCTCCTCGGTCAGCAGCAACGGGCCGAACAACTCGGTGCCCCACTGCAGGCGCTCGAAGGTGGCGAACACATGGGCGGATACGATCGTGCCGACGGCCCCCTCGAGCATCGTGCCGCCGTACAGCTCGATCCCGGCCGCGTCGGCGATGTGCGCCACCCGTAGCGCCGCCCACGGACCGCCGGCCTGCTCGAGCTTGACCGCGAACACGTCGGCTCCGCCGACCCGAGCGATCTCGAACGCCGAACCGGGCCCGCTCAGCGACTCATCGGCCATCAACGCCAACGGGAAGCGACGCACCAAGCGGGCCAGGCCGGCGGCAGTTGCCACGGGCTGCTCGACCAGTTCGCAGCCGGCGTCGGCCAGCGCCGCCATGCCGCGCGCGGCCTCGCTCTCGCTCCAGGCCATGTTCACGTCCACGCGCACCGCGGCGCGGTCGCCCAGCGCCTTCTTGATCGCGGCGACGTGGGCCACGTCGTCTGCCAGCGCGCGCGCGCCGATCTTGAGCTTGAACACGTTGTGCCGACGCAGGTCGAGCATCTGCTCGGCTTCGGCGATGTCGCGAGCGGTGTCGCCGGACGCCAGCGTCCAGGCGACGGCCAAGCGATCACGGCGGCGGCCTCCCAGCAGCTCGGAGGCTGGCAGGCCGGTCCGCTTGCCCTGCGCATCCAGCAGCGCCGTCTCGACCGCGCTCTTGGCGAACCGGTTGTCCTTGACCATCTTGCCCACGCGCGCCATCAGCGCCTGTACGCGGGTGGCGTCCTGACCGATCATGACCGGCGCGAAGTAGACCTCGATGGCCTGCTTCATGCCCTCCGGGCTCTCGGCGCCGTAGGCCAGCCCGCCGATGGTGGTGCCTTCGCCGATACCGACCACGCCGTCGGCGCAATGCACCCGCACCAGCATCAGGGTCTGGCCATTCATCGTCGCCACCGAGAGCTTGTGCGGGCGGATCGTGGGCAGATCCACCAGTACCGCCTCGATCCGCTCGATGGTCACGGCAGGCACGGACATGGCGGCGGGGGTGTGAGTGCGTTCCATGGCGCGGATTGTTGGGACACCCCGGTCAGCACGTCCAAGACCATTTTTGTCTACATCAATACCCTCAAGGTATTATTGCCTCGATAAACCCAGCACATAAGATTTTATTGCACCGCAACATACCGAAATTAAATACCAAGATTCCGACCTCATTCTTTATGGACCTGCGCCAGCTCAAGTACTTCGTCACCGTCGCGCGCGAACGCAACTTCACCCGTGCCGCCGCGATGCTGCACATCGCCCAGCCCCCGCTGAGCCGGCAGATCCAGCAGCTGGAGGAGGAGTTGGGCACGCGCCTCCTGTTGCGCAGCAGCCGCCCCCTGCGATTGACCGACGCCGGCCGGCTGTTCTACGAGGAGGCGCTGCAGGTACTCGGACGGGTCGAGCAGATGAAGGACGCCGCGCGCCGGATCGGTCGCAGCGAGCAGCGGGTGCTGTCGATCGGCTTCGTCGCCTCCACGCTCTACGGCGGCCTGCCGATGGTGGTACGGCGATTGCGCCAGCATCGACCGGACCTGGACATCCGGTTGGTCGAACTGATGTCCGGCCAGCAGATCGAAGCGTTGAAGGCCGGGCGCATCGACCTGGGCTTCGGGCGCATCCGCAGCGACGACGCGGCGGTGGAACGCCTTGTGCTGCGCGAGGAACGGCTGGTCGTGGCGCTGCCGGCCGACCATCCGCTGGCATGCAGTGGCGCCGCGCTGGCACCGGCGGCGCTGACTGCCCAGCACCTGGTCGTCTACCCGAGCGAACCGCGCCCGAGCTTCGCCGACCAAGTGCTGTCCCTGCTGCAGGACCGTGGCGTGCGCCCGCTGGCGGTTCAGGAGGTACGCGAGCTGCAGACCGCGCTGGGTCTGGTCGCTGCCGAGACGGGGGTGTGCGTGATTCCAGCCTCGGTGCAGGCGCTGCGCCAGGACCTGCACTACCGCCTGCTCGACGACGAGCGCGCCACCTCGCCGATCATCATGAGCTATCGCCGCAACGACGACTCCGAACTGATCCCGCTGACCCGGCGGTTGATCCGCGAGATGTACGCCGAACGGCCGCCGTGGCTGGACACGGCCTACAATCGGCTGCTCTCGCCTTAGCCCGCTTCCACGCCCGATGCTCCAAGACGCATCCCCGCGCGATTACCTCGCCACCACCCGCCGCTGGATCGAGCACGCGATGATCGGCCTGAACCTGTGCCCTTTCGCCAAGGCGGTCTACGTCAAGCAGCAGGTCCGGCTGGTGCTGAGCGACGCCAGTACCCCCGAGGCGCTGCTGGAGGAACTGGCCGAGGAGCTGGTGCGGCTGCGCGACACGCCCGCCGAGGAGATCGACACCACGCTGATCGTGCACCCGGAGGTGTTGACCGACTTCCTGCAGAACGCCGACGCCGCGGTGGAAGCGCACCCTGGCCACGCTCGAGCGCCTGGGCGCGGACGGCTGGCGCTCGCTGCTGCAGCCCCCCCCGCCGCCCGCGGCCTGAGCCGCGCGGGCACTGCCGCCTACACATCGGCGCGAAGTGGCCGCTACAGTGGTGCTCTCCCCGCTGCCCGCGTCCGCCATGCCCCTCGTCCCGGAAATCGCCCCCTGGCCCACCGCCCCGCTGCAGGACCGCGTGCTCCTGGTCACCGGCGGCGCCCAGGGCATCGGCCGCGGCATCGCGCAGGCGGTGCTGGCCGCTGGCGCGCGGCATCGACGTGCGTTGCCTGGAGTTCGGCGACATGGAAACCAATCTGGCCGGTGCGCGCCAGAAGGTCACCGTCAAGCAGGGCATCGAGCAGACACAGGCCAAGCAGTTGGTCGCCAAGTTGAAGAAAGCCAAGCTCAAGGCCCAAGCGCAGATCAATGGCGACAAGCTGCGCGTGAGCGGCAAGAAGCGCGACGATCTGCAGGACGCGATGGCGCTGCTGAAGAAGGCCGATTTCGGGCTGCCGCTGCAGTTCGACAACTTCCGCGACTGAGCGCGCGTGGTGGCTGACACGACGCCTTGTGTTGCCGCGCTGGGCGCGCAGACCGCGCAGCGCGGCGTGTCGGCCATCCGACACCCGGGCATCGGTCACGGTCGCGCCGGCGCGTTACGGATCTGATGTGTCGATGCGCGGCCTGCTCTCCAGCTTGTTGCAACGCGCGCGCCCGGCCACAGCGCCCCAGGCGCCGTCCGCCGCCGGGACGGCGTGCGCCGTGACGCACGCACAGCCGCGCATCGAAACCGGCTCGACGCTGCACACCCTGGCCGGGCTGGACCCGGTGGCGGCTGCAACGTTTGCCGATGCCTTTGCGGCGGAAGTGCAGCGCGCCATCGCCAGCTGCACGCTCGGCCAGGCCGGCACCACCCAGGCGCAGGCACTGGAGCAGATCCATTCGCTCAAGAACACGCTCTCGCTGACCGGCTCACCCGAACTGCTGAACGCCTGCGACCAGTTGCGCGGCGATGTCGACGGCGGCGAACTCGGGTGCGCGCTTGCGCAGCGCTACACCGCGATTGCGACCGCGGCAGGCCTGCTGGTCAAGAATTACCGCCGCACCCTCCCCAACGACGACACCGGCCCCCATGCGTAGTGGATCCAACCGTGCAGCGCCCGGCCTGATTCTGGCCGCCCGGCAGTTGCGCAACGACCGGCTCGTGCGGCTGTTCGAATCGTTCCTGGAATATCGCGCCTGCGTCGGCCGGGTGATCGTGCAGACCATCGTGGCCCTGTGGTGCTTCGGCTGGCTGTACGGGCCGCAGCCGGTGCTGGTCAGGGATGCGCAGGCGGTCTTCCCCACCGCGGCGATGCTGTGGGGGGTGGCGGTGGTCTGGATGGCGCTGGTGCGACGCAGGCTCATCCCGCCGGGCGAGTGGCTGGATGCGATCGGGTTTGCGATGAACCTGCTGTTCATCGGCATCCAGACCTATCTGGCCTTCATCCTGCTGATGTCGCTGAATGCCTTCCTGCCCTTCATCACCATCGCCGCGGTAGCGCGCTATGGGCAGAAGGCGACGCTGCCGGTGCTGCTCAGCACCTTCGTGCTGATGCTGTTGACCGCGCCGGCCGGCTACTGGCTCTCGCGCCCTGCGTACTTCGTGTATGCGGTGGCGCTGAGCGTGGTGCTGCCGCTGCTGGTGGCGCGCATCGTCAGCGCGATGCAGGAGATCGCCTTGCAGGCGCTGGCCTCGCGCGATGCGCAAAGCCGCTTCATCAGCACCATGAATCACGAACTGCGCACGCCGTTGAACGCGGTCATCAACTGCGCGCAACTGATCGATAGCGACACCTTGTCGGCGCAACAACGCGAACTGATGCAGGCGATGACGGTCAATGCGATCGCGCTGCGCCACCGCGTGAACGAAGTGATCGACGTCGCCAGCATCGACGGTGGCCGGCTGCAGCTGCACAGCAAGCCGCTGAGCCTGCTCGACGTGCTGACCACGGTCAAAGCGGTGTGTGCGAGCGCAGCGTCCACCAAGGGCGTGGCGCTGGAACTGCGTAGCGAGGCGGCGCAGACGCCCTACGTCATCGGCGATGAGGGGCGTATCGAACAGGTCATCACCAATCTGGTCATCAATGCGATCAAGTTCACCCCGGCCGGTGGCGCGGTCGACGTGCTGATCGCCGCCACGCAGGTGCAGCAGCGCTGGGCGATCGCAGTGACGGTGACCGACACCGGCATCGGCATTGCCGACGACCAGAAGGCCTACATCTTCACGCCCTTCACCCAGCTCAGCACCGGTTTCAGTCGCGCCGAGGGCGGGGTCGGGCTGGGTCTGTTCATTGCGCTGTCGGTGTCCGACGCGATGGGCGGCAGCCTGAGCGTGCGCGACAACCCCGGCGGCGGCAGCGTCTTTCGCTGGACCTTCGAACTGGCCGCCGCCGCGGCGCAAGGCCGCCGGCCGCCGGCGCTGCGCGAGGCGCTGCAACAGCACGCCGCGACGGTGCCGCCGCTGCATTGCCTGGTGTTCGAGGACATGGACACCAATCGGCTGGTGATCGGCAATCTGCTCACCCGCGCCGGGCATCGGGTGAGCTTTCACAGCGATGGTAGCAACGCGGTGCAGCGCATCCGCGAGGCGGCGCCGGATCTGGTGTTTCTCGACCTGCACATGCCAGGCACCTCCGGCTGGGACGCGCTGCGTGCGGCGCGCGATACGATCGCCGCCCTGCCGCCGATCATCGTGCTGACCGCCGACACCCGCACCGATTCGATGCGCGAGGCCACCGCTGCCGGCGTGGCCGGCTATCTGTCCAAACCGATCAACGCGCACGAATTGCTGGCCATCCTCGCCGCGCAGGCCACCCATGCAACCGGCTGACCTGAAACCGGGCAACGCGGCACGCCGGCACTGGCACGCCGCTGCGCAGACGCGTACGCCGCTGGCGCTGTTGTACCTGCACGGGTTCACCGCCAGCCCGGGAGAAGCCGGCGAACTGCCCGAGCAGATGGCCGATGCGCTGGCTGCCAACCTGTACGTGCACCGTTGGCCCGGGCATGGCCGCAGTGCCGCCGATGCGATGCAGGGGCTGACGCCGGCGGCATTGCAGGTCTCGGCCATGGATGCCCTGGCGCAGGCGCAGCGCATGGGCGCGCGCGTGGCGATCGTCGGCTCGTCCATGGGCGCCACGCTGGGCCTGTGGCTGGCGGCGCAGCGTCCCGACGCGGTGGCTGCGATGATTGCCTGGTCACCGGGCATCCGGCCGGCCGACCCGGCGCTGCTGGATCAGGTCTGCACCGCACAAACGCCATTGACCGACCCACGCCCGCGCACCGCCGCGTCCCTGGCGTTCTGGTCGAACATCATCCACCCGGATGGATTCCGCGCGCTGCGCAGCCTGTTCGACGCGATTGCGGCCGATCCACCGTGGCCACGCGTGCAATGCCCGGTGTTTCTGGGCTATTACCGCGCTGCCAACGGCGACGAGGATCCAACCGCTTCGGTGCCGGCGATGCTGGCGATGTTCGCTGCGCTCGGCACTGCGCCGGAGCACACCTGCGCGATGGCCTTCGACACCGGCGCGCATGCGATCGGCTCGCCGCACAAGACCCCGCACGCCGATGCGGTTGCGCAGGCATCGATTGCGTTTTTGCGTGCGCATGTCGGCGCCAATGGCGCACGCCGATAACGCCCAGGTCCGCGTGAGGGCTGCAACTGCTGCGGGTTTTCTCGCACTCCGTCCACCGCTTCCTTCGCACCTGCTACTCGCGGCACCACAGTGGCGCAGCCGGCCGCGCCGGCAGCGATCGCATACACTGGCCCACCATCACGCCGCCGCCACGATGACGCCTACGCCTGCCACGCTCGACCCGTTGACCGCCACCCGCCAGTGGATCGAGCGCGCGGTGATCGGTTTGAACCTGTGCCCGTTCGCCAAGGCGGTCTACGTCAAGGAGCAGGTGCGTCTGGTGCTCAGCGATGCCAGCACGCCCGAAGCGCTGCTCGAACAACTGGCCGAGGAACTGGTGTTGCTGCGCGACACGCCGGCCGAGCAGATCGACACCACCTTGATCGTGCATCCGGACGTGCTCACCGATTTCCTGGACTACAACGACTTCCTCGACAACGCCGATGCGGCGGTGGAAGCGCTTGATCTGGACGGCGTGTTGCAGGTGGCCAGCTTCCATCCGGATTATCAGTTCGCAGGCGCGGCGGTGGATGATGTGGCCAACTTCACCAACCGCTCGCCCTTCCCCACCCTGCACCTGCTGCGCGAAGACAGCGTGGAGCGTGCGGTGGCCGCGTTTCCGGACCCGGACGCGATCGTCGAACGCAATATCCAGACGCTGGAACGCCTGGGCCAGGACGGCTGGGAGCGGTTGTTGAGCGCATCGCAGCACTGACGGCCGCATCGCGCGCGGCGGCGGCGCGCGATGCGGCCGTGTCGGAAACGCTTACCGCTGTGCGGCGCGCCATAGCTCGGCAAGCCGATGACGGCGCGGCAAGGCACCAAAAGCCAACAGGCCTGCGCCGCGCTTGGCGATCGCGTCGCTACGGCCGCCACGGCGCCCGCGTTACAGTGCGCGCGACCTCACTGCCATGGTGCGCCCGATGCCACTGACCCCCGCCGTCTCCGCCTGGAATCCCTCCCCATTGCAGGACCGCGTGGTGGTGATCACCGGCGGCGCCCAAGGCATCGGCCGTGGCATCGCGCAGGCGGTGCTGGGCGCCGGCGGCAGCGTGGTGATCGGCGACCTGGATGCCGATGCCGGCAACGCCTGCCTGCAGGAGTGGGCATTGCCGCGACGCAGTTGCGATGCCGCACGCGAGCCGCAGGCAGCGCGCCTGATCGCCACCACGCTCAAACGCTTCGGGCGACTCGATGGCCTGGTCAACAACGCAGGCGTGGCCGATCCGCATGTGCCGCCATTGCCGCAACTGGACTGGGACGAATGGAATCGCCGGCTGGCCAGCCTGCATGGCGCATTCCTGTGCAGCAAGCAGGCCCTGCCCGCATTGGCGCAGGCCCAGGGCGGCGGCGCGATCGTCAACATCGCCTCCACCCGCGCCTGGCAATCGGAGCCGCATAGCGAGGCCTATGCCGCCGCCAAGGGCGGCCTGGTGGCCTTCACCCACGCATTGGCGCTGAGCGAAGGCCCGCAGGTGCGCGTCAACAGCATCAGTCCGGGCTGGATCAGCACCGACGCCTGGCGCGCACCGCAGCGCCGGCGCACACCCAAGTTGTCACGGCGCGACCATGCCCAGCATCCGGCCGGACGGGTCGGCACGCCGGAAGACATCGCGCAACTGGCGGTCTATCTGCTGTCGCCGCAGCTGTCGGGCTTTGTGACCGGGCAGGACTTCATCGTCGATGGCGGCATGTCGCGCAGGATGCAGTACGTCTGAGGCGTTGCAGCGCAAGTGGCTTGCAGCAGACCGCGCATGCCGGGATCACCGCATCGGTGATCAGCGGCAACGCGGATCAGACTTGCTCGCCGCGGCCGAACAACACCTCAAGATCTCCCGCTCCCAGCGCGCGCCATTGCCCGGACGGCAGACCGTCCAGCGACAAGCCACCGATGCGGCTGCGGTGCAAGGCCACCACGTGATTGCCGGCGGCGGCGAACATGCGCCGCACCTGGTGGTAGCGGCCTTCGTGCAAGGTCAGGCGTGCCTCGCGTGGGCCGAGCACCTCCAGCTCGGCCGGCAGCAGCGGCTTGGTTTCGCCGTCCAGCAACAGCGTGCCGCTGGCAAACAGCGTCGCCTCGTCGCCGCGCAGGTCGTCGGCCAGGGTGACGTCGTAGACCTTGTCCAGCGCCGACTTGGGCGAAATGATCCGGTGCAGCAGCGCGCCGTCGTCGGTCATCAGCAACAGGCCGCTGGTCTCGCGATCCAGCCGTCCCACCGGCGCCAGCACCGGTGCGCGCGAACGGAAGCGCGGCGGCAGCAGTTCGTAGATCAGCCGGCCGCTGTCCTTGGTCGAGCAGGTGTAGCCGCCGGGCTTGTGCAGCAACAGGCTCAAACCCGGTGGCGGATCCAGCGGTTCGCCATCGATGCGGATCGTATCGTGCTCCACCTGGTCGTCGGCATACAGCACCTCGCCGGCGGCGTCGGTGACCGCGCCCTGGCGAAACAGCTGGGTCACCTGCTTGCGGCTGCCGTAGCCGAGGTTGGCGATGTGCTTGACCAGCTTCATGCGCGCGCTCCGCGGCCACGGATGGCGGAAATCAGCTTGAACCCGTCACGTTCGGCGGCCACGCGCACCTGCCCGAAGCTTTCGTTGAGCACGTACTCGTAGGGCAGATGCCGGTTTGCGACCAGCAGCAGCTGCCCACCCGGGCGCAAGGCCTGCGCGGCCACGGCGATGAAGCGCTGACCGATATCCGGGCGATCGGCACGCGAGGGCGTGTGGAACGGCGGGTTGCTGACGATGAAATCGTACTGCGCCCCCAGGCCGGCGGTGACGTCGCACCAGTGGTACTGCAGCTGCGCCGGATGCGCGATGGCCTGCAGGTTGCGCCGCGCCAGGGTCAGCGCACGCGCCTCGGCCTCGTACAGATCCAGTCCGGTGACCTTGGGGCAACGCGCCAGCACTTCGGCCGACAGATAGCCGAAGCCCGCACCCAGATCGGCGCCGTGCCCGGCCAGTGTGCTCGGCAGATGCTCGACCAATAGCGCGGAGGCGGGATCGATGCGGTCCCAGGCAAACACGCCTGGGCGGCTGACGAAGCGCCCGTCCAGAATGGTGCGCGGCGCATCCAGCGCGGCCCAGCGCGCCTGCAGCGCCGCATCGGTGTCGGCAGGCAACGGGGCGCTCCAGTAGGTGCGGCAATGGTGCTTGGTCAGGCTGCCGGCCAGGCCGGTGAGCTGACGCAGATCGGCTTCGCCCGAGCGCGCGCCCTCGTTGTTGGACTGGCAGGCCACCACGCGGCCGCCCGGCGCGGCCAGCGCCACCGCACGCGCAAACAAGGCACGCGCCTCCTCGCGTTGCCGCGGCGGCAGCACCAGCACCAGGGCGTAGCGGGTGCTGTCGGCCTCGATCTCGCTCTCTTCGCGCACGCTCCAGCCGTTGCGCTCCAGCGCCTCGGCGAAGGGGCGAAAGCTCTGCTCGCAGGTCAGCGCATCGGCGGCCGCGTGCTCGCGCAGCGGGAACCCGTCGCGCGCGCGCAGGAACAACACCGGGCCGCTGGGCCATGGCAGCACGCCCTGGGAGAAGGGCAGAAACAGAGCTTGAAGCGGGGCATCGTGCGGGCCAGCCATCGGATCATCGGGTCGGGAACAGGCCGCCATTGTAAGGGAGCGCTGCCTGCCGCCCGGCCCGGCGCTCGCTTGGGTGGGCGTTCGACTGCGTGACCTGCAGACGGCACCCCCTTCCAATGTCTATACGGACTATTGATGCGCACGCAACATCCGCCGGCCTAGGCTGGAATCACACCAATACCGGAGAGACGCGATGCGAGCCCTGTTCGTAGGTGGAGTGGTCGACAACAGCGAAATGGATCTGGATGACACCCCGCCGCCGATGCATTACCCCGAAAACACCGGTGCGGGCCGGCCGCGTTATCGCCTGCACCAGGTCGGCGAGCGCGACGACGGCAGCGTGGCGTATGCGGTGTATGGTGCCCCGGAGATGGCCGACGACGACATCAGCCGGATCACCGAAGAACGCGGCTATGCGCGGCGTTTCAGCGCATCCCCGGAATCGCCGCGCTGAACGCACTGGTGTGACACCATGCACGACCGCGGCATGCGCATGAAAAGACCGGGCCTGGGCCCGGTCTTTTTTGTTTGAACGCCTGGACCAGCGCGTCGTCTTGATCAGCGCGTCTTCGGTGTCACGCGCCAGATCACATTGCCGACGTCGTCGGCCACCAGCAGCGCCCCGGTATTGTCGGGGCTCACGCCCACCGGGCGCCCCTGCGCATTGCCTTCGGCATCCAGAAAACCATCCAGCACGGTGATCGGCGTGCCGCTGGGCTTGCCGTCGACAAACGGCACGAACAGCACCTTGTAGCCGCTGGGCGGATCGCGATTCCACGAGCCGTGCTGGCCGATGAAGGCGCCCTGCCGGAAGCGCTCCGGCAGCAGGCTTCCGCTGGCAAAGCTCAGACCGAGCGAGGCGGTATGCGGGCCCAACGCGTAATCGGGCTTGATCGCCTTGGCCACCAGTTCGGGGTTTTGCGGTTTGACCCGCTCGTCCACATGCTGGCCGTAATAGCTGTAGGGCCAGCCATAAAAGCCGCCGTCGCGCACCGAGGTCAGGTAGTCGGGCACCAGATCGCTGCCGATCTCGTCGCGCTCGTTGACCACGACCCACAGCGACTTGCTCTGCGGTTCCCAGGCGGTGCCGACCGGATTGCGCAGGCCGCTGGCGAACACGCGGCTGCTGCCGGTGGCGGGATCGATCTCCAGGATCGCCGCGCGGTTGAGTTCGGCCTCCATGCCGTTTTCGGCCACATTGCTGTTGGAACCGACGCCGACGTACAGCTTGCTGCCGTCGGCGCTGGCCAGCAGCGACTTGGTCCAATGGTGATTCAGCCCGCCAGGCAGATTGGCCACGAAGGTCGGCTTGGCGGTGATATGCGTCTCGCCAGGCTTGTACGGAAAGCTGACCAGCGCATCGGCATTGGCGACGTAGAAACGATCGCCGATCAAGGCCATGCCGAACGGCGAAAACAGGCCGCTGATGAATTGGGTGCGCACTTCGGCCACACCGTCGCCATCGACATCGCGCAGCAAGGTGATGCGGTTGGCACTGGGCACCACGGCGCCGGCCTTGCTCATCATCGCGCCCTGCACCTTCTTGCGAATGCCACCGCCTTCGGCCTCTTCCGGCTTGGGCGGCTCGGCGGTCTCGGCCACCAGCACGTCGCCGTTCGGCAGCACATAGACCCAGCGCGGGTGATCCAGGTCGCGTGCAAACGCGGCAACCTGCAGGTCGTCGGCGGCGATCGGCTTGGCGTTCTCGGTCCAGCGCTTGACCGGCGCCACCTTGACGGTGGGGATCAGGCGTTTGACGGGCTCGGGCAATTGCGGGGTCGGCCCGGTCCCCTGTTCGATGGCAAGCGTGGCGGTGTCGCCGCAGGCGGCGAGGGTGGCGACGGTCAATAACGACAGCGGCCAGCGAGCGAGCTTCAACGCGGGAGCATTCATTGCGCGATCGATCCTGAACAGTTACGACAATCGGCCATCATGCCGTCAACGCCACGACGAGAAGTAAACACATCGTCAATGCGCCGCTCAGGGAGCGGCTTGCGGATCACTGCCCAACGGCAAGGGGTGCACCGCCACGATGCGATCCATCCAGATCCAGTGCGGCTCCTGCGCGGCGTCCAGCTGGTCGATACGCAACTGGCCGTTGAGCCCTTCGCGCTGCTGGTCGTCCAGATAGGTCTGGATGCTCGGGCGCACCGCGACCGTGCCGCTGATCATGCTGCCGTCGTCGAGTTCGACGCGTACGCGCTCCTGGCCGCCGAGCAGCGACACCCAATGTTCGAGCGTGGCGATCTGCACTTGTTCCGAATAGACATGCGGGGCGTATCTGGACATGGCGTCATCTCCATCGAGGGAGTGCATCACGCTAGGCCACACGCTGTGAAAGCGGCAGCAAACAGCCTCTTTCGCCTGGCTGCAGGCCTGACGACGCAGCGGCGCGGAATCGCCGCCTTCAGTCTCATTCCACCGATTCGCGCGCGGCACGCACCGCAGTGACCAGTTGGGCAACGCTGTAGGGTTTGGCCAAGTGCTCCTGAAAACCGGAGTCCAGCGCGCGCTTGCGATCGTCGTCGCGCGCCAGTGCGGTCACTGCCACCGCCGGCAGTGCCGCCGCGTCCAGCCCCAGGTTGTCGCGTACGGTGCGGATCAGCCCGTAGCCGTCCATGCCCGGCATACCGATGTCGGTCAGCATCAGATCGAAGCGCGCGTGGCCGCGATGATCGATCAATGCCAGCGCATCGGTGGCGCTGCCGGCGGTGACCACTTCGGCGCCCTGCTCTTCCAGCAGCCGGCGCAGGTAATCGAGCATGTCCGGCTGATCTTCCACCGCCAGCAAGCGCAAGCCATTGAGCGCGCGCGCCTCGATGATCTGTTCGGACATCAAGCGCCGACGCAGCTCGCGCCGCGGACGCCTGGCCTGATCGGGAATATGCTCGGGCAGGCGCACCGTGAACGTGGCGCCCTTGCCGCGGCCACCGCTGGTGGCGCTGACCTGGCCGCCATGCATTTCCACCAGTTGCTGCACGATCGCCAGGCCCAGGCCCAGGCCGCCATGCTGGCGCGTGGTGGTGCCGTCGGCCTGACGAAACCGGCCGAACAGATGCGGCAGGAATTCCGCTGCAATGCCGTCGCCCGAATCGCGTACCGATACCAGCAAGTGGCCGTCGTCGCGCTCGATGGTGACGTCGATGCGGCCATGTGCCGGAGTGAACTTGATCGCGTTGGACAGCAGATTCCACAACACCTGCTGCAGCCGCGTGGCATCGCCGAGCACCAGACACGGCGTCGGCGGGGCATGCACCTGCAGCACCTGGTCCTTGCCCTCGGCTGCCAGCTCCTGGGTGTTCAAGGCCTCGCGCACCTGTTCGGACAGATCCAGCGATTCGACCTCCAGCTGCACCTTGCCCAGCAACATGCTGCTGAGATCGAGCATGTCCGAGATCAGGCGTTTCTGCGCACGGGCGCTGCTGGCGATCACCGACAGGCCCTTGTAGTTGGGATGGCCTTCCTCGACCCGCTGCAGCAGCAGCTCGCTCCAGCCCAGGATGGTGGTCAGCGGCGTGCGCAGCTCGTGCGACAGGGTGGCCAGGAACTCGTCCTTCAGCCGCGCCATGCTCTCGGCTTCGTTGCGTGCGCTGCGTTCGGATTCGAGCAGCTGCTCGCGCGCCAGTTCGATCTCGCGCTGTTCGGTCACATCCGGGCTGCTGCCGGCCAGGCCGATGAAACGCCCGTCGGCCGAGTAGCGCGGCGTGGCGGTCATTTCGATCCAGCGCCACTGTCCGTCGTGGCGGCGCGCACGCACCAATGCGTGCAGGCCGCGCTGTTTTTCCAATGCGGTGGCGAGTTCGAACTGGAAGATCGACAGGTCGTCCGGATGCAGCAACTCGCTCCAGGCCGACACCGTACCGCTGGAAATATCGATGCCGAAAAATTCGCCATAGGCGCTGTTGACGAAGCGCACCACGCCTTGCGCGTCCAGCACCCAGACCGGCATCGGCAGGCCGTCGGCCAGGGCGCTGAAACGGGCCTCGCTCTCGGCCAGCTCGCGCTCCACCCGCTTGCGCTCGGTGATGTCCATGAACAACACCGCCACGCGCGCCTGCTCCGGCCGCCCCACCCGGAACGCATCCACCGAATACCAGCGGCGCAGCGCCTTGGCCTGCATTTCGAAATGGATCCGGTTGCCGGTGCGGGCGACATAGCCGTAACGGTCGAACCATTCCTGTTCGTGATCTGCCAGCATGCCGCGAATGGAGACGTTCAACACATTGGACAGGCCGGTGTAGCGCTCGAACGCGCCATTGGTCATGCGGAACACGTAATCGACGGCCTGCTCGCCCTCGAAGACCATATCGATGACGCAGAATCCCGCGTCCAGATTATGGAAGATCTCGTGGTACATCCCCGGGTCGAGGAGGGGCTCGGCGAGTGCGGCCGGGAGGCTGGTGGCCAGATCGGGGCTGGTGGTCGAGGTGCTCAAATCGGGATCCAGGGGTGATGCCACGGCGGATGACGAGCAGATGAAACCATGCCCGGTGTCGTCGGAGGGTGCACAGCCGGCCGACCCGGTTCACGCATGTGCCACCGCCTCCCCGGCGATCACCACAGCAACGCAGCGCACAGCGCGATGCAGGCCACCAGCACCGCGATCCCGGCGATCACACCGCGAAACACCCACTCGCCTTCGCGGCGCAATTGCTCGTCCATCCAGCGCTGCGCCTCTTCGCGCCAGGCAGTGGAACGCGCGTACTCGGCGTCCAGCAACAACAGCCGCACCCGCGACAAGCCGAGCTTGGCGCATTCGTCGCGGCAGCGCTCGCTGAAACCATCTTCGCCGGTGGCGACCTGCGCGCCCAGCGGCAGCTGCAATTCGAGTTCATGCCTGGACATAACGGGGACGCTCCTGATCAAGCTCGTGTTCCAGCGCCATCCGCGCCAGTTGGGTGTAGTTGGCACGCGGGCCCTGGCCCCGGCCGGTGAGCATTCCCTGGTAATCCAGGTCCTGCCAGACCCGCCCGGTCCACTCCACGCAATCCTCGGCAATCACCAGCATCAGCGAGTAGCGATACTCCAGCCCGTTGGCAGCGGTGTAGGCGTAGACTGGCGGAAACTGCACCGCCACATCGCCCTGGCGCGCCAATGCGGCCAGGTGCTCGCGCAAGGCGTCGCGCGGTGAGGCTCCCGGCTCCAGGCGCAGTGTGCGCGTCGCCAGGTCCAGGTCCACATCGCTTTGCAGGGCGACGAAGGCGGCGGCCCCGGTGGCGGGGTTATGGCCGTGCTGTTTCGCCCAGTCGATGAACTGCAGGCGCACGTCCGACGGCATGTGTGTCGGCGCCGAAGAAGCTGACTTTGTGCGGAAAGAATGGGTGTCCATGCTGGCGATCTTCCCGGCTGTGCCGTGAAGCGCAGGCGCAGGCGCAGTGAACCCGCCGTCATGGTGCCAATGCCGTGGATTAACCGCGTAGCAATGGCCTGCCAGCCCCTGCGCGGCCAGCGTTGCCGGCGAACAGACGCGCCCCCACACTGCACAGACGCCCAGTACTTCCACGTACCTTCCGCTTGGAGACTTTCCATGAAACGTTCCAGCCTTTGCGGCGCCAGCCTGATGCTGGCAGGACTGCTCGCGGCAACCGGCGCGCAGGCACGTGTACGTAACGTCACCGACCCGCAGGCGCCGCGCGCGGTGAGCGGCGACGGCAAGGTCGATGTGCGCTGGACCGATCCGGCGCAATTTTCCGAAGTGCGCTTCAGCGGCAACCGCTGGGAAGCGCAGCGCGGCGACTGGGTGACCCAGCTGGCGACCTATTTCCAGCAGAGCGCCGCGCGCAAACTCCCCGACGGCCAGCGCCTGAGCGTGACCATCACCGACATCCGTCGCGCCGGCCAGTACGAACCCTGGCACGGGCCGCGCATGCAGGACGTGCGCATCGTCAAGGACATCTACCCGCCGCGTCTGAGCTTCGACTACACGCTGACCGGTGCCGATGGCCAGGTGATCGACCAGGGCGAACGCAAGCTAGTGGATTCGGCCTTTCTGATGAGCGGACCACGCCTGACCGACAGCGACCCGCTGCGCTTCGAGAAGGCGATGATCGACGACTGGGTGCGCAAGCAGTTCCGCGGCGATCGGAGTACCGCCGGGGTGTGAGCTGCCGTTAAAGCCCCTCTCCCGTCGGGGCGCCACGGCACAGCTTGCGCGCCACTGGCGCGCGTGCCTTGGTGCGCCTGCGCCGCTGGCGCAGGCCGGGGCGCGGAGCGGGGGTTGGGGTGAGGGTACGGGGCGAAGCCCACGTATTGTTCCAAGTGCATGTGGCTTTGCACGTACCCTCATCCGCCCCTTCGGGGCACCTTCTCCCGATGGGAGAAGGGACACCTCACCGCGTGACTCCCTCGCCCACTGCCGCCTCACCCACATACAGCCGCGGTACGCGCTTGAGTCCGCACAGCAGTTGGTACGCACTGACATTGCACTGGCTCGCCAGCGGGCTCACGCGCGGCGCATCGCCCCACAGTTGCACCGGCGCACCGATGTCGGCCTGCGGGTGATCGGTGAGATCCACGGTCAGCATGTCCATCGACACGCGCCCGATCAGCGGGCAGACCTGTCCATCCACCAGCACCGGCGTGCCGTTGGGGGCAAACTGCGGATAGCCGTCGGCATAGCCGATCGCCACCACGCCGACGCGAGTCGGATGCTCGGCGACGAAGCGGGCGCCGTAACCCACCGGCTCGCCGGCCGGCAGTTCGCGCACGGAGATGATGCGCGAACGCAGCGTCATCACCGGGCGCAGCTGCGCGGTGGTGTCGGTATCCTGCGCAAACGGGTTTGCGCCGTACAGCATCAGCCCCGGACGCGACCAGTCGTTGCGCAACGCCGGCCAGCCGAGCAGGCCGGGCGAATTGCGCAGGCTGGTTTCCGCGCGCATGCCGCCAGCGGTCAGCGCGAACGCCACCGCCTGTTCGTCGGTGCGGCTGCATTCCAGCTCGTCGGCGCGCGCCAGATGGGTCATCAGCACCAGCGAGGCAATCTGCGGCAAGCCGCGCAGGCGCAACCACGCCGCACGGAAATCTTCCGGCGACAGGCCCAGCCGGTGCATGCCGCTGTCCAGTTTCAGCCACACCCGCAGCAGACGCGGGCTCTGGAACTCGGCCAGCGCGCGCACCTGCTGCGGCGTGGCCACCACTGTCCACAGATCGTGCTCGGCAATCAGGCGCAGTTCGTCGTGTTCGAAGAACCCTTCCAGCAGCAGGATCGGCGCACGGATGCCGGCCTGACGCAGCTCCAGCGCCTCTTCGATGCAGGCCACCGCAAAGCCGTCGGCCTCGCCGTCCAGCGCCTGCGCGCAGCGCACCGCGCCGTGGCCGTAAGCATCGGCCTTGACCACCGCCAGGGCCTTGCTGCCGCCCAGGCGCCTGGCCAGGCGGTAGTTGTGACGCAATGCATCCAGGTCGATCAACGCTTGCGCAGGACGCACTACGCGGCCTCCTGCTGCGCGCGGGCGCTGCGTGGCGACAGGTAACGGAAGATGTCCAGGCCTTCGCTGTCGATGTCGGGCGTACGGCCCTGCATCAGGTCGGCCAGATAGCGGCCCGAGCCGCAGGCCATGGTCCAGCCCAGAGTGCCGTGGCCGGTATTGAGGAACAGGTTGGCATACGGCGTCGCGCCGACCACCGGCGTGCCGTCCGGCGTGGCCGGGCGCAGGCCGGTCCAGAACTCGGCCTGGGCCAGATCGCCGGCGCCGGGGAACAGGTCGTTGACCACCATCTCCAGCGTGGCACGGCGGCGCGGATTCAACGACAGGTCGAAGCCGGCCACCTCGGCCATGCCGCCGACGCGAATCCGGTCGTCGAAGCGGGTCAGCGCGATCTTGTAGCTTTCGTCCAGCACCGTGGAGGTCGGCGCGCGCTGTGCATCCACGATCGGAATGGTCAGCGAGTAGCCCTTGAGCGGATACACCGGCAGGTGCAGGCCGAGCGAGAGCAGCAGGTCGGCCGAATAGCTGCCCAGCGCCAGCACGTAGCGGTCGGCGGTTTCGATGCGGCCGTCGATCTGCACGCCGGTGATGCGCCCGCCTGCGTGCTGCAGATGTTCGATCTGCTGCCCGTAGCGGAACTCCACCCCCGCCTGCGCGGCCAGTGCGGCCAGGCGCTGGGTGAACAGCCGGCAGTCGCCGGTCTGGTCCTCGGGCAGGCGCAAGGCACCGGCCATCTGCGCGCCACCGCCTGCCAGGCCCGGTTCGAACTGCGCGATCTGCGCCGGGGTCAGCAGCTCGTAGGGCACGCCGTACTGGGCCAGCACCTCGATGTCCTGCGCGGCGGCGTCCAGTTGTTGCTGGGTGCGGAACAGCTGGGTGGTGCCGAGCTGGCGGCCTTCGAATGCGATGCCGGTGCTGGCACGCAATGCGTTCAGGCAATCGCGGCTGTAGTCGGACATGCGCACCATGCGCGCCTTGTTCACCGCATAGCGCTCGGCGGTGCAGTTGCGCAGCATCTGGCTGAGCCAGGCCAGTTGACGCAGGTCGCGGGTGGGCCGGATCGACAGCGGTGCATGCTGGGCGAACAGCCACTTCACCGCCTTGCCGGGCACACCGGGCGCGGCCCATGGCGAGGTGTAGCCGAACGACAGCTGGCCGGCGTTGGCGTAGCTGGTTTCCAGCGCCGCCGCCGGCTGGCGGTCGACCACGGTGACCTCGCAACCGGCCTGCGCCAGATACCAGGCCGTGGTGGTGCCGATGACGCCGCTACCGAGAATGAGCACCCGCATGTCGTTCTCCTGGAAAGGGTATTCCCCCACAACCAGGCGCCGAGGGGGACAGTTAGACGCAGTATATTGCGAGCCAGGCAGTGCCATTTCTGGAATCAGCGCAATGTGGCAGTGAATCCTCCTGTCAAAACTTGTGGAAACAGACCCGATGACGACCCGTACCCGCGAGCTGGACAAGATCGACCGCAAGATCCTGCGCATCCTGCAGCAGGAGGGGCGGATTTCCTTTACCGAGCTGGGCGAGCGGGTGGGCCTGTCGACCACCCCCTGCACCGAGCGCGTGCGCCGGCTGGAGCGCGATGGCGCCATTACCGGTTACTACGCGCGGCTGGACCCGCACTATCTCAAGGCCAGCCTGCTGGTATTTGTGGAGATCAGCCTGGCCTACAAGTCCGGCGACATCTTCGAGGAGTTCCGGCGCGCCGCGCTCAAGCTGCCCAACGTGCTGGAATGCCATCTGGTCTCGGGCGATTTCGACTACCTGCTCAAGGCGCGCATCAGCGAGATGGCGTCGTATCGCAAGCTGCTCGGCAGCACCTTGCTGACCATGCCGCATGTGCGCGAATCCAAGAGCTATATCGTGATGGAAGAGGTCAAGGAGACCCTGGCGCTGCCGATCGAGGGCTGATGTTGGGGAGTCGGGAGGCGGGATTGGGGATTGGTCACGACATGGGTCAGCGCACCACGCGCATGCCATCGCCGGCCGGCACCGCGTCGTAATAACGCCCGGTCTTGGTATCCAGCACCCGATTGGCGCCGGCCGGCTGCATGCCCTGCAGCAAGCGGCCATTGCGGTCGTAGACCATTGGCGCGCTGGCCGGCGCAACCTGGCTGCCGGCCGGTGCCACCGGCGTCTGGGCCGGGCCACGGGTCGGGATGGTGGGCGCTGACGGGCGTTGGCCGAGTTGCGAGGGCACCGGAGCCGTGGCCGGCGCAGGTTGCACGGCGCGCGGCGCTGTCGGCATGGGCTGCGCGGGAGCCGGCGTGGTGATCGGCTGCAGGGTATTGGACGAGCGTGTACTGGTGGCCGATTGCGCCGCCGCTGCGCCGGCGGCGGCCAACAGGCCAAACAGCAGCAGGCCGCGCATTGAAGAAGGGATCGCCATGACGGACACCGTGCTTGATCGAGGAGTACTCCCTGGATGGGGGCGTGGGTGGGCGGCGGCAATGCAGGCGATCGGCTGCGGGATGAACGCGTTCGCCAGATGATCGCGGCGCGAAGAGCACTTCCTTCTCCCATCGGGAAAAGGTGGCGCGCAGCGCCGGACGTGCGTGCGTGCGTGCGAAGCCTGGCAATCAGTACTGAGTCATGGCTTCGCCGCCGTACCCTCACCCCAACCCCCGCTCCGCGCCCCGGCCTGCGCCAGCGGCGCAGGCGCACCAAGGCATGCGCGCCAGTGGCGCGCAAGCTGTGCCGTGGCGCCCCGGCGGGAGAGGGGCGTGGTCCCCCCCGCAAGCTTGAACCATGCCGACAACGCCCACATCACGGGTGCAGGCGCGGCACCCTGCCAGCGCGCGCATGCGAGAGCCCCATGAGCCAGTTCGATCTGACCCCTCCCTCCCCCGCCCAACGCGATGCCCTGATCGCCGGGCTCAGCGACGAGGAACAGCGCGTGCTGCTGCAGCATGGCACCGAAGCACCGTTCTGCGGGGTGTTCCTGGACAACAAGCTCGACGGCGTCTACACCTGCCGCCTGTGCGGGTTGCCGTTGTTCCGCTCCAGCGCCAAGTTCGAATCCGGCACCGGCTGGCCGAGCTTCTTCGCCCCATACGATGCCGCCCATGTGCGCGAAATCCGCGATATCAGCTACGGCATGATCCGCACCGAGATCGTCTGCGCGCGATGCGACAGCCACCTGGGCCACGTTTTCCCCGACGGTCCGCCACCGACCGGCGAACGCCATTGCCTGAACTCGGTCTCGCTGGGTTTCACCGAACACGGTCAGGCCCTGCCCAACCCGTTGCAGCGCGAGGGCGCCGAAGCGCAACCGGCCTGATCTGGCGCGGGCATCGGCTCGGAGCGATTCGTGCCGGACGCCGTCGTGCAACGCATGCACCCGTGCAGCAGCGCCCAGCGGTCAGGCGCTGCCGCACTGCCGACGCAACGCGACGACACGACAAGGCATCGAACCAACCCTGCACCAGGCGCGCGTCACCTGAGCCGGACTGCGTCACCACGAGCGTTGCAGAGACTGCTTGCAGTAGGCAGCTGCACTGCAAAATCCCGGTGATCAAACGCTGGAACGGCCGAAGCGCGACCTGGCGCAACCACCGATATCGCCGCAAACCTCCCGCGTGAAGATCTGCCGCACCAGCTGATCGTTCAGTTACATCGCACACCTTCACGCCGTGCGCTTCAAGAATCCGCCGCGCAAGCCGAAACAACAGCAACCCTGTTTGCTTCTGGCTGCGCCATGCTCATCATCATCGGCTTCATCGTCGTCATCGTCAGTGTCCTCGGCGGCTATGTGCTGTCGCATGGCAAGCTGGGCGCGCTCTGGCAGCCGTACGAGCTGATGATCATCGGTGGCGCGGCACTGGGCGCGTTTCTGGTCAGCACCCCCGGCAAGATCGTCAAGGAGACCTTCAGCAGCATCCTGGGCGTGTTCAAGGGCCCGCAGTACAAGTCCGACGACTACAAGGACACGCTGAGCCTGATCTACGAGCTGCTCAACAAGGCACGTCGAGACGGCTTCATGGCGCTGGAAGATCACGTGGAAAAACCGCAGGACAGCACCATCTTCGGCAACTATCCCAAGGTGGTCGCCGACCATCACCTGCTGGACTTCATCACTGACTGCCTGCGCCTGATGATCGGCAGCAACATCGAGCCGCACGAGCTGGAGCCGCTGCTCGAACTGGAACTGGAAAAGCACCACCACGAAGCGATGGCGCCGTCGCATGCCTTGAGCAAGGTGTCCGACGGCCTGCCCGGTTTCGGCATCGTCGCGGCCGTGCTCGGCATCGTGATCACCATGGGCGCGATCGGCGGCCCGATCGAAGAGATCGGCCATCACGTCGGCGCCGCCCTGGTCGGCACCTTCCTGGGCATTCTGCTTGCCTATGGCTTCGTTGCGCCGCTGGCCGCGGCGATGGAAGCGCGTGCCGATCAGGATGGGCGCATGTACGAGGCGGTCAAGACCGCGCTGCTGGCCTGCCTGCGTGGCTACAACCCGAAGATTGCGCTGGAATTCGCGCGCAAGACGCTGCCCTCCAACGTGCGTCCGAGCTTTGCGGATTTCGAAACGCACCTGAAGACGATCAAGTAGGGTCGCCGTCATGGCCGAGGGCAAATCCACCGTCGTCATCCGACGGGTCAAGAAGGTGCAGGGCGGCGGCCATCATGGCGGCGCCTGGAAAGTGGCATTTGCCGACTTCGTGACCGCGATGATGGCGTTCTTCCTGGTGCTGTGGCTGATGGCCGCCACCACCAAGGAACAGCGCGCGGCGATCTCGGAATACTTCCGCAATCCCAGCCCGCTGTCGGGCAAATCGCCGGCCCCCTCGCCGGGCATGAACGGCCCCGGCGGCGCCAGCACCTCGATGATCAAGCTCGGCGGCACCGCCGACATGGCCAAGGGGCAGAAGGACGAGATGGGCCGCAAGCGCGACAACGCCGCCGATACCAGCCAGGACAGCCGCGCCAAGGACAAAAAGCGCCTGGAAGCGCTGATGCAGGACCTGAAAGAAGCCATCGACAAGAGCCAGGCGCTGGAGCCGTTCAAGGACCAGTTGCTGCTCGACCTCACCCCGGACGGCCTGCGCATCCAGATCGTGGACAAGCAGAACCGGCCGATGTTCGACATGGGCCGCGACCAGCTCAAGCCGTATACCGTGGCGATCCTGCGCGAGCTATCCAGCTTCATCAACCAGGTGCCCAACCACATCAGCATCACCGGCCACACCGACACCACCGCCTACAGCAGCGATACCGGTTACACCAACTGGGAACTCAGCGCCGACCGCGCCAACGCCGCGCGCCGCGCGCTGGTGGGCGGCGGCATGGACGATGCCAAGGTCACCCGCGTGGTGGGGCTGTCCTCGTCGGTGCTGTTCGACAAGATCGACCCGCAGAACCCGATCAACCGCCGCATCAGCATCGTGGTGATGACCCAGGATGCCGAACAGGCCGCACTGGCCGGCGCCAGCCAAGGCATTGCGCTGGGCAAGCCTACCCACGATGCCGACACCCATGTGCCGGATCTGAGTGCCGCAGCGACCACCGCCACCACGGCGGTGGGGACACCCGCCGCGCTGCCTGCGGCAGGACCCACCGCAGCTGCGCCGGCGGGCGGATCTGCGGCTGCGGCGAGCGCCAAGCCGCCTGAGGCAGCGACCACGGCCACCGGTGCCGCACCGGCCGCACCGCGTGTGTCCACGCGCAGCCAGGTGGCCTCGGCCACTGCGCTGGCCAAGGCTGCCGAAGCCGCTGTGGCTGCGCCGCGCACTGCCGTCAGCGAAGCACCCGAGCGGCGCTGACGGCGACTGAGGTCAGCTGGCCAGACCTTGCCTGGCGGTTGCAGGTGGTCGCGGACGGCTGCAGGCTGCAGACGGCACGTTGTCGTGCATGTCGAATCTGACGTGCATGCCGAACTTGATGTGTATGTCGGATCTGGCCACCCTGCGGGCTGCTTGTCGGGGTGCTTGTCGGGCTGCATGCCGATTCTGACCAGCAATCGCGCGTTGGCGCTCCGGCAGACGCGCGGTGCCAGCCGCTGCAGCCTGTCCGAAATGTCGCGTCAGCGGCCTTTGGAACGCCGGAAGAGCCGACAGGAGCATCCCCCGGCACGGCTGGCGTTCACCGGCACGGTGGCGGCACCCGAGCCGGGTCGCGCGCAAGCGCCTAGAATGGTCGGCCATTCCCAGCGTCGAGAACACCGTGTCCCGCAATTCCAAGGCCAAGCGCGACAAGCGCAAGAAGTCCCAACCCAAGCGCCCGATCGTCCGTCTGGGCCAGGCACCGCAGATCGCCAATCATGCCGTGCTGCAGGATGCCGACGGCCGCGTGGTCGCCGCGATCGGTTTGCAGAACGGCAGCGAATGGCTGCTGTCGATCGGCGGCCAGACCATGGGCAGCGCCGACAATCCGGTGCCGATGCTGGCCATGCTCAAGCACCTGGCCAATCTGCAGGAGAAGGAAGGCAAGACCATCTCGCTGGAATACTCCACCCAGCTGCAGCAGATGATCGACGACCTGGCCGCCGAAGACGGCAAGACCGCCGAGGAATACCTGACCACGCTGGTGTCCGAGTTCGAGAACAGCGACGCTGAAGGCGACGACGCCGAGGCAGATGCCGATGCGGACGCCGCTGTCGATACCGCCGCCGAAGATGCCGCTGCCGAGACTGCAGGCGACGCGTCGCAGGACGAGGCCGACGAGGCAACCGACGGCAGCAAGGAAAAAAAGGGCAAGAAGGCCTAAGGGCCTGCCGGTGGCCGTCTACGTCGACGATGCGGTGCATCTGTGGCGCGAGCAGCGCTGGGCGCACCTGCTCGGCGATACGCTGGACGAGCTGCATGCGATGGCGGCGCGGCTGGGCATTCCCCGCCGCGCCTTCCAGAACAAACTCAGCGGCGCGCACTACGACGTGCCCGCTCCGCTACGCATCGAAGCGATCGCGCTCGGTGCCATTGCGATCTCCCGTCACACCGACCGTGCCTTGCTCAAGGCCTTGATCGCCAACGCACGTGCACAGGCGCGGGGCGAGGTGCCTTGAGGCCGGGATTGGGATTCGGGATTCGGGGCTGGGGATTGGGGATTCGCAACGGCAGTGGCCGCAACCTGATTGGCGGCGCGCCTTTGTAGGAGCGCCTTTGTAGGAGCGCGCCCGCGCGCATGGAGCTGTCCCGGTAACGCCCGTCGCGCGCAGGCACGCTCCTACGTGGCAATCGCTGGGCCGTGTAAGCCTCCTGGTAAAGAGGCCTGCAACTTCACGACGGCGGCATCCCCCTCTACACCATGACGCCACGCCTTTGTAGGAGCGCTCCTGAGCGCGAGGGGCTGTCCCGGCAACGCCCGTTCGCGCGCCAGCGCGCTCCTACGGGGCAGTCGGTGAACCGTGTATGCGCACTGGCCTGGAGGCCCGCAACTCCAGCGCCCCACGATGACGGCACGCCTCTACACCATGACGCCACGCCTTTGTAGGAGCGCGCCTGAGCGCGAGGAGCTGTCCCGGTAACGCCCGATCGCGCGCCAGCGCGCTCCTACGGGGCAGTCGCCTGGCCGCGGACAATGCCAGCCAGACCCACACACCCGGAGACCGCTCTCGCGAATCCCGAATCCCGACTCCCCAATCCCCCCTCAGAACGCCTCATTCCCCAGCCGCACCTCGACATCCAGCAGCGAGGTCAGCGCCAGCATGGCGTCGTCGTCGCGGCTGAGCGCGATCCAACCGGCATAGGCGTCGCCGCCGGTGTTCCAGTTCCACAGCGAGTAGCCGTGCTCGCGCAGACGATCGAAGGCCACCGCCATCAGGTCGGGCACACTGAGATCGCTGGAAAACTCCTCGTCATCCAGGTCGCCGCCCCAGTCGATGCGCAGGTTCCAGCGCGCGCTGAGTTCGTCGATGGCGGCAATGAACGCATCGGTGTCCTTCCAGTCCACGAAGAAGCCCGAGCGCCAGTCGATCGCATCCTTCAAGGCCCACAACCAGGCATCGTCGCCCTCGTCGTCGTCCAGGTCGGCCTGCCCCTCGCGCCAGGTATCGAACTGGCCCAACGCGGTGTCTTCGTCGCCGGGGTTGATCAGCACCAGCAGATTCCACACCCGCGCCGGGTGGTCGTCGACATCGTCTTCGTCACCCTCCGGCTGCAGGCCTTCGTCGTCTTCGTAGTCGGCGCTGTTATCGGGCATGGCGGTCTGGGTTCTTAGGAATGCAGGCGTGAAGTGTGGAGGCCTGGCGGCGCGCACGCAAACCGCCCGGCGCATGCGCATGCAGCGCCGGGGCTGATCTTCGCGGCGCAGGCCCGTATCCTGTGCGGCCGAAGACGGCCATCCCGGCCGCCATGACGCCTTTCCCATGAGCGATACCCCTCCCGATCATCTGGCCATCGATGCACGCAGCCCGTTCCACAATGCCGATGCGCTCGGCCGCGGCGTCGGCGTGCGCTTCAACGGTGTCGAGCGCGACAACGTGGAGGAGTATTCGGTCAGCGAAGGCTGGATCAAGGTGCAGGTCGGCAAGGCCCGCGACCGTCGCGGCAACCCGATGACAATGAAGATCAAGGGCGAGGTGGTGGCCTACTTCCTGGACACCAAGGGCGACGCCAAGGCTGCTGCCGAGTAAGCGCGGCTGACCAAACTACCTCACGCTGTCCTACCTATTGCAGAGCTGCTGAGCGGCGAGTTGGCTGCAGGACTCTTGCCCGCCCACCCTCGCAGGACACACTGCAAGGACGTCCTTGTAAGCCCTTACGCGGCATCCATGCCGCGTAAGGTCCCGCGACGGTGGGCAGGCAAGGACTAATCGAGATGGTCGGTGTGCATGGAAGAGCCGTGCTGGATGCGCCTCGTTCGGTCATGGAGCATCGGCTCCACGTCAGATGCACGCCGCAGGACAGACGGCTTTTCAACTGAGCGCCGACCAACTGTCTGGTGCGGTGTCCTCGCCGGTTGCGGGACCGTGTGGCGGCATGGATGCCGCCACCGAGCCCCCAGGGATGGGTCTACGGCGTGTCCCGCGAGCGGCGAGGGCACCGCGCACTCGACCCACTCAGCGTTTGATCTGGACTTCCGACGCGTTTGACCTGGACGCCCGACGGCATCCACCAGGATGCGGCCGACAAACCCACTGCGTTCACTCCTCAGGCCTTGAGCCGGTAACCGCTGCGGAAGATCGCCGCCACCACGCCCAGGCACACCAGCAGGAACAGGAACGTCATGCCGGTGCTCACCGCGATGTGCACGTCGGCCTTGCCGTAGAAACTCCAGCGGAACCCGCTGATCAGGTACACCACCGGATTGAACAAGGTGACCTTCTGCCATAGCGGCGGCAGCATGTTGATCGAGTAGAAACTGCCGCCCAGGAAGGTCAGTGGCGTCACCACCATCAGCGGGATCACCTGCAGTTTCTCGAAGCCGTCGGCCCAGATGCCGATGATGAAACCGAACAGGCTGAAGGTCAGCGCGGTGAGCACCAGAAAGCCCAGCATCCACAACGGATGGGCGATCTGGTAAGGCACGAACAACCGCGCGGTGAGCAGGATCAGCAACCCCAGCAACACCGACTTGGTCGCCGCCGCGCCCACATAGCCGATCACGATCTCCCACCACGCCACCGGCGCCGACAGCACCTCGTAGATGGTGCCGGCCCAGCGCGGCATGTAGATGCCGAACGAGGCGTTGGAAATGCTCTCGTTGAGCAAGGACAGCATCACCAGCCCGGGAATGATGAAGGCGCCATAGCTGATGCCGTCGATGTCGCCCATGCGCGAGCCGATCGCCGCACCGAACACCACAAAATACAGCGATGTCGACAACACCGGCGAGGCGATCGACTGGGTCAGCGTGCGGAAGGCGCGCGCCATCTCGAAGCGGTAGATCGCCGCGATCGCATGCCGGTTCATGCGCGCACCTCCACGTTGCGGGCGCCATGCACCAGGTTGACGAAGATCTCCTCCAGCGAACTTTCGCTGGAATGCAGATCCTTGAAGTCGATGCCCTGCTCATTGAGCCGGCGCAGCAACGCACCGATGCCGGTCTGCTCGGCCTGGGTGTCGAAGGTGTAGATCAGGCTGTTGCCGTCGGCCGACAGTTCCAGCGGCAGATCGCCCAGCGCGGCCGGGATGGACTGCAGCGGCGCCTGCAGGCTCAACGTGAGCTGCTTCTTGCCGAGCTTGCGCATCAGCGTGTGCTTGTCCTCCACCAGCACCAGCTCGCCGCGATTGATCACCCCGACCCGGTCGGCCATGTCTTCGGCTTCCTCGATGTAATGGGTGGTCAGGATCACCGTGGTGCCCTGCTCGCGCAGCCTGCGCACCATCTGCCACATGTCGTGACGCAGCTCCACGTCCACGCCGGCGGTGGGCTCGTCCAGAAACAGGATGCGCGGCTCGTGCGCCAGCGCCTTGGCGATCAGCACGCGCCGCTTCATGCCGCCGGACAGCGTGGAAATCTTGTTGTGGCGCTTGTCCCACAGCGAGAGCTCGCGCAGCACCGTTTCCAGATACGCCGCATTGGCCGGCTTGCCGAACAGGCCGCGACTGAAGCGCACGGTGGCCCACACGGTTTCGAACGCGTCGGTGGCCAGCTCCTGCGGCACCAGGCCGATGCTGGCACGCGCGGCGCGGTAGTCGCGCACGATGTCGTGGCCGTCGGCCAGCACGGTGCCGGTGCTGGGGTTGATCAGCCCGCAGATGATGCTGATCAACGTGGTCTTGCCGGCGCCGTTGGGACCGAGCAGCGCGAAGATCTCACCGCGCCGGATCTGCAGGTCCACCTGCCTGAGCGCCTGAAAACCGCCAGCGTAGGTCTTGCTCAATCCCTGGATGGAAACGATGGGCGTCATGGGCTGTGCACGGCAACGATAAGCGCCACAGGGTAGGCCGCGTGCCGTGACGATGGGAGGGGGTCTGGTGGGATGGTGTCTCCCGACCCATGATTTGTCTGGTGCCTGGTGCCTGGTGCCCGCTGCACACGGACAAGACCGGCAGGTTGCGCGTTGCGTCGGCTCAAGGGCTGCGATGCTTACATCCTTGTGGCGCGCGCAGTGTCGTAGGAGCGCACCTGGGCGCGACGGGGGCTGTCCAGAGAACGCCTCTCGCGCCCTGGTGCGCTCCTAGCGCAGCGGTAGTCATCGCCCTGGCCGCTGCGATTTCCGATTCCCGAGCCGGCACGCCTGGACGTGTGTCGGGACAGCCCGGTCGCGCCCTGGTGCGCTCCTACGATGGCCGTGGCCATTGCCCTGGCTTTTGCGATTCCCTATTCCCGAATCCCCATTCCCAGCGCGCTACGCGCGCTTGCGCGACTCGATCAGGTCCAGATTGCGCACCAGCCGGCGCGACAGGTCGTCGGATATCTCGCGGCGCCTAGCAAGCTTGAACAACTCGTTGCGCTCGGCCACCAGCGCGGCATGACGGAACTGGCGCAGCGCCTGTTCGTAGGCGCCGGCCTCTTCCGGGTCGGTCTCGGCCATGTCCACCGCACCGAGTTTGCGCTGATAGCGCTGGCTGACCTGGTTGGCGGCGGCGTTGTAGCGCTCGGCATGCTTGCTGCCGTCCACCAGCCGCTGACGCAGTTTTTCCACCGCTTCCAGCGCCGCCTGCGAGGCCGCCTTCACCGCCAGATCTTCCTTGAGCTGCTCGTCTTCTTCTTCGGGCAGCTCCAGCCCGCGCAGCAGCCGCGGCAAGGCCACGCTGGCCACCAGCAACGACACCAGGATCACCGAGGCGGCCAGGAAGATCGCCAGCTGGCGGGCCGGAAACGGCGAGCCGTCTTCCAGCATCAACGGCAGCGTCAGCACGCCGGCCAGGGTGATCGCACCGCGTACGCCGGCCAGCGAGACCGCCACCACGATCCGCCACGGCGGGCTGACATGCTGCTCGCCGCGCCACTGCGCCTTGAAGATGTTCCAGCGCAGCGACAGGAACACCCACACGAAGCGCAACGCCATCAGGCTGGCGCTGATGGTGGCCACGTACACCGCCAGCCACCACGGATTGAGGTGCCCGGCTTCCTGCACGCTGCGCACCGCCCCGTCCAGGATGCCCGGCAACTGCTCGCCCAGCAGCACGAAGATGATGCCGTTGAAGGTGAACTGCACCGTGTCCCACACCGCCGAGCGCTGCAGCCGCATGTTGCCCGGCGCGTTGCCGGCCATTTCCACGTAGCTCATGGTGACGCCGGCGGCCACTGCGGCCAGGATGCCGGAGGCATGGAAGGCCTCGGCCAGCAGATAGGCCGCGAACGGGGTCAGCAGATTGACCAGGATCGCCGAACCCGGCTCCTCGCCGAAGTGACGCCAGATCCAGGCCTGGATGCGGCTCAGGCCGAACGTGGTGGCCACGCCCAGGGCAAGCCCGGCCAATGCCACCCATAGGAAGGTCAGCGAGGCGGTGGCGAGCGAGAAGCTGCCGGTCAGCACCGCGGCCACCGCGAACTGGAAGCACACCAGCCCGGAGGCATCGTTGAGCAGGGACTCGCCTTCCAGGATGTGCATCAGCCGCTTGGGGATCGGCACCTTGGAGGCGATCGAGGACACCGCCACCGGATCGGTCGGCGAGATGATCGCCGCCAGCGCGAAGGCCACCGCCAGCGGCATCGCCGGAATCAGCCAATGGATCAGCAGGCCCGCGCCGACCACGGTGAACACCACCAGCCCCAGCGCCAGCTCGAGGATGGCGGCCTTGTCGCGGAACAGGCCTTGTTTGGGAATGCGCCAGCCATCCAGAAACAGCAGCGGCGGCAGGAACAGCAGGAAGAACAGCTCCGGTTCCAGCTCATGCCCGGCATCGAACACACCCGAAACCACCGCGCCAAGCGCAATCTGGACCAACGGCAGGGGCAAGGAGAACGGCAGGATGCGGATCAGATAACCGCTGGCCGCGACCGCCAGCAACATGGCGAGGACGACATCGATCGAATGCATGGAAAACCCGGAAGAAGAAACGGTGCGCGCGCGGCATCGCAGAGTGCAACGCACCATCACGCGCCTACGGGAACATACCGGTTTGCACCCGGCGATGAAACCGTTGCCCCCCCCTCGCCCGGCTTGCCGTACGTCGCGGCAGAGCTGCCATGAGGGCCTGCCGATGCCACATCGTTGCCGGTCGGCATCGACCCGGCGCCGTTCGATACGCCAGCGCATGGACGCGGAGCCGATGTTGCGGGAGTGCCTCCCAATCCCACGGCCTGCCACGATGGTCGGCCGCTGGAACGCCAGAACGGGAAAGCTGCCCACAGCGCACACCGCCTGCGGAGGGGCGCAGTTGCTGCACTAGCCGCTTTCCAGGCAGCTCACCGACAAAACGCAATCAGGCGTGGGGAACGTGCCTGTTCGCAGGCGGCGATTGCCGCGTGGTCTCGACCGGGACGATGAAGATCGCTTCGTGCAGTTGCAGCCTGGAATCGTAGTGACTCACCATCACCTTGACTGCCTTGGGTTTTTTCTTGAAGGCATACGGCCACTGCGCGCCGACCATCCGCTGGCCGATCTTCTGGCCGTTGGCGTCTGCCACGAGCTTGAGGTGCACCGGGTAATTGCCTGCGCCGCCATTGTCGGCATCGTTGGCATCGACCACCTCGATATGGGCTTTCGAGAACGCCAGCGTCGAGGGCCCGCCGTCCCTGTAGTTGGCGCTGTCATCGAACCCGATGTTCTTGTAGCTGTAACTTACCAGCAGCACCTGCGTAGGCTGCCAGGAACCGCCACCATCATCGTGGATTTTCACCTTGGCCGGGCGCACCGCGTTGACGGTGAACTCCCACTCGCCCGGAACAATCCATTGCTGCCCAGGCCGATAGGTTTCACTGGACGGCACAACTGCCTTTGACGGCGTTGGCGTGGAAGCCGGCGCTGCGGCCGAGGCCTGCGCGATGCCGCACAGCGTCAGCGCGCTTGCAGCCAACCATGCGCCCAGCGCCAGCCGAGTGACTTCGATTTTTTTCTGCGTCATGTATCTACAACCTTTCTGCGTGATTCGGCGATTTATGTTGCCCGCGAATGCGGATGTCAGCCTGCGACGTTCAACGTCATTATCTGCGCTTCTCGCCAGCAACGAAGACTGCAGCCATTGGCGCGAGGTTACATGACGCGCGCGGCAGATCATCGGCGGAATCGCGCTTCAGCCAGGATTATTTAGTCCGGCTTCACTCACGAACTTATGTAGCAAAAACAACTTGAATTTCACGCATTCGATCATCGCGTCGCAGCGCGAAAGATAATCCGACCTACCCTTATCGCGCTTGCCGGCAACCGTCGTTCGCAACGCGTTGAGCACGCCTGCACTGGCTGCGCAGTGCCTGGACAGCAGCGGGTCGATCGTGTCCTGTCTGCAATCGCACCTGGACCTGCATCACTTGGGTTCCGACCACCGACAGGTGATTGCGCTGCAGCTGCCGCCCGAGCCCAGCGATCTCCACAGGCGGCATCGACGCCTCCTGCATGACGATCTCGAGCGACGCTGTGCCGAGCACGCCGGTGTAAAAACCGCGTGATGCATCCGCGCTGCATCTACCCGCGTATCCAGCACTACGGTTGCCATCCAGGCAGTCGCCTACCCAAAGGATCGATGCCTCATGAAGACCTCATTCCAGTCGCTTGCCGTCGCCACTGCCATTGCCCTGACCAGCGCAATGGCTCCAGCCTATGCCGCATCGAACCCGACCGTGGGCGGCGCGCCGATGCTGGTCACCAAGGACATCGTCGACAACGCCGTCAACTCCAAGGACCACACCACCCTGGTCGCCGCAGTCAAGGCCGCCGGCCTGGTCGACACGCTGAAGGGGCCGGGCCCGTTCACCGTGTTCGCTCCGACCAATGCCGCATTCGCCGCACTGCCGGCCGGTACGGTAGAAACCTTGCTCAAGCCCGAATCCAAGCCAACGCTGACCAAGGTGCTGACCTATCACGTGGTGCCGGGCAAGGTCGACGCTGCGTCGTTGATCGCCAAGATCAAGGCCGGTGGCGGCAGCGCGAAGCTGACCACGGTGCAGGGCGAGGCGCTGACCGCAAAGCTCAACGGCAAGAAGGTGACCATCACCGACGCCAAGGGCAACACCGCCAACGTCACCATTGCCGATGTCATGCAGAGCAATGGCGTGATCCATGTGGTCGACAAGGTGTTGATGCCGTAACGGGCATGCAGCAGTCCTGTCGCCCGCTTTTGCTTGACGTGGTTGGATGCGCTGGCATTGCACGCCAGCGCCAGCGCCTCAGTTGTCCATGACGAGGTGCAGACACTGCTGAATTGAATCCGCGCGTGCCTGGAAACAGGCTCCAGGCCGCGCCACCAGACCGCGAAGCGGCGGTGAGGGAACCACTGGCTCGCCAGTGGTCCCACTTGGTGTCTCGTTCTCCGACACCGTGCGCGTGCATTTGCACGCGCATTTTTTATGTCCTCACCATGCGCTCTGCAGCGATCGGTGCATCCAGCAACTGGCGCAGGTCGGCGACAAATCCGCGGTAGCCTTCCTCGCGTGCGGCCTCCGAGCCCTGCCGCAGTACCCATGAGGGATGCACGGTGGTCAGCACCGGCGTGCCGTCGTCCAGCCGCAGCCACTGGCCACGCTGCTGCATCAGGCGGAAGCTGTTTCCCAACACCGCCTGTGCGGCGGTCGCACCCAGGCACACGATCTGTGCCGGACGCAGCTGCGCGCGCTCGGCCTGCAACCAGCCACTGCAGGCCTGCACATGCGAGCGTTCCGGGTTGCGATGCAGACGCCGCTTGCCACGTTGCTCGAAACGGAAATGCTTGACCGCATTGGTCACGTAGACCGTGTTGCGATCGATGCCGATCTCGTCCAATGCCCTATTGAACAAACGCCCGGCCGGCCCGACGAACGGACGCCCGCTCAGATCCTCTTCGTCGCCGGGCTGCTCGCCGATCACCATCACCGACGCGTCGCTCGGCCCCTCGCCGAACACCGTCTGCGTTGCCGGTTGCCATAATGCGCAGCGCCGGCAATCGCGCGCGGCCACGCGCAACTGCGCCAGGCTTTGCGTGGCCACTTCCGGGATCGGCGTTGGCGCTACCGGCACGCGCCGCCGCACCGGCTCGGGCGCACGCTCGGCCATCTCGCGCACGCGCACGCCGGCCTCGCGGATCAGCTCCGGCAGCAAGCTCGCCTCGGGCAGGTTCTTCCAGTATTTCTGCGGCATTTCCTGCCGCATCATGGTCGGGTTGAGCCGCGCCGGATTGAAGATATGCGCGTAATAGGTGCGCCAGAGCGTCTCCTGCGCATCGTCGGCCGGCACCTGGGTGCGCACGGCGCCCTCGCCGAACGTCAATGCCTCGCCATCCCAGCGCACGCTGCGATACGGGGTGAGGATCGCCCAGCGCATCCCGGCGAACCGGCGCGCAAAGAACGGCGCCACCCGATCCACGATCCAATGTTCGGGCTCGAACCACGCCACGAAGTCTTCCTCTTCCACCGGCAAACGCCGAAAGCGCACGAACGCCTTCATCTTGTGGATGTCGCGCTGCACCGTTTTTTGCCACTGCGTCACCCGATGCACATCGACATCGGTGGCCCGCTCCAGCAGCGCGCGCTCTCCGCACGCCACCCGCCACAGCAACCGGTACAGCACCGCATAGCGCTGTGGATCGCGATGACACAACACCGCCCCCGCCATCTGCAGGAACTGCGCCGACACCCGCGGCGCGGCGACCACTGCCGGCAAATCCAGCAGCCCCTGCCCCATCAACAAGCCGCCTTGCTCTCCGCCATTCCACGCGATGGAGTCGGGCTCCACCTGCGCGCACCACCCCGCCCGCGCCAGCGCACGCCATGCGTCAAGGCTCCAACCCGGCTCGACGTCAGCGTTGAACATCGCGGTGGTCGGGACCGGTGAGTTGGGATTGGGGATTCGGGATTGGCAACAGCGTCATGTTCCTGGGTCAGCACTGGCGCTCGGTGGCGCCTTTGCGCCTGATGCCATTCTTATCCACCCTTCGGGCACCTTGGCCGGCAACACGGAAGAAGGGAGCGGAAGCGGCGGCGCGCCGGACGCTGGCGGGGAGCTGCGGTTTCAATCGAACAGACCCGCCTGCCTGGGCGCCGGCGCCAGTTGTGCGCGCAACCGCATCGGATCGTCCAAGCGCTGGCGCGGATGATGATCCAGCACACTCACAAACGGCAGCAGCTTCTTCATCGGCACCCGCAACCGCGCCAGGTCGCCCACCCGCAGCCGCGCATGCCGGCGCGACAACAACAAGCGCTCCACATTCCGCGTGCCCAAACCTGGCACCCGCAGCAGCATCTCGCGCGGCGCCGCGTTCAGATCCACCGGAAACCGCTCGGGATTGCGCAGCGCCCAGGCCAGCTTCGGATCCACGTCCAGATCGAGCATGCCGCTGGATTGCGCCGGCGCAATTTCCTCCACGCTGAACGCGTAGAAGCGCAGCAGCCAGTCGGCCTGATACAGCCGGTGCTCGCGCTGCAATGGCGGCGCCTGCAGCGGCAGTTTGGACGAGGCATCCGGGATCGGACTGAAGGCCGAGTAATACACCCGACGCATCCGGTAATTGCCGTAGAGATTGTGGCTGGTGTCCAGGATGCTGCGGTCGTTGGCGTCGTCGGCGCCGACGATCATCTGCGTGCTCTGCCCGGCCGGCGCAAACCGAGGCGGCTTGGCACGGCGCACCTTTTCGGCCTTGCGCTCGAGCTGGTTTTCTTCGATGCGCCAGCGCAACTCGCCCATCGCCGAGCGGATGCCGCCGACGCTTTTTTCCGGCGCCAGCAGCGTCAATCCCTGCTCGGTCGGCAGCTCCACGTTGATGCTCAGGCGGTCGGCATAGCGGCCTGCGGCGGCCAGCAGGTCGGGCGCGGCATCGGGGATGGTCTTGAGGTGGATGTAACCGGCGAAGTGATGCACCTCGCGCAGCTGTCGGGCCACTTCCACCAGCTGCTCCATCGTGTAATCGGAGTTGCGGATGATGCCGCTGGACAGGAACAGGCCTTCGATGTAATTGCGCTTGTAGAAGTCCAGCGTCAACGTGACCACCTCTTCCGGCGTGAAGCGCGCGCGGCGCACGTTGCTGGACACGCGGTTGACGCAATACGCGCAATCGAACACGCAGAAGTTGGTGAGCAGGATCTTCAACAGCGACACGCAGCGGCCGTCGGGCGTATACGAGTGGCAGATCCCCATGCCCTCGGTGCTGCCCACCCCGCCGGTGCCGAGCGAATTGCGCTTGTTCGCACCACTGGAGGCGCAGGACGCGTCATATTTGGCCGCATCGGCCAGCACTGCGAGTTTGTCGAGGATTTTCACGCAAGCAGCATGTCGCGATGGCGTCTCAGCCCATGAGACTGCACGCAACCTCATCGTGAATGCTTCAGAGCGCTGCGCTGCCGGCTAGTGTGGGCAGCCTGCCTTACGGCTGCGGGCCGGTTTGTCGTAGGCAGCAAGCCTTGTCGCTGCGGGTCATGCGTGTTGCAGCCATCGCACCAGGCCGGCTTGCAGCGTCACCAACTGGCCACTTGCTCTGGCTTGCAGGCGGTTGGGCAGTGCCTCGGGATTGCGGGTCCGGCATGCTGCCTGCGCCGTAGGTGACGGCTACGGCGCAGGCGTGCTGCAGTCGCCATGGCTCAGGCGGCGACCGGGCCCGCAAGCGCGCGATCAGCATTGGGATCGCCGTCGAACCGGTAGATATCCATCGCCAGAAACCCCG
Source organism: Xanthomonas arboricola pv. populi (assembly GCF_002939945.1). Lineage (GTDB taxonomy): Bacteria > Pseudomonadota > Gammaproteobacteria > Xanthomonadales > Xanthomonadaceae > Xanthomonas > Xanthomonas arboricola_A. Next base: position 176,970 of record NZ_MDEB01000007.1, read on the forward strand.
CATCGATGCCGGCATCAATGCGCTGTGCGCCAAGCCGGTCGTCGCCGGCCGCGCCCATCGCCACGTACAACGGCAACAGGTGCTCGTCGGTGGGATGCGCCCGCGCGGCATGCGGTGCCTGCCGGCGGTAGTCCAGCAACGCGGCGATGTCGTCCTCGACCAGCTTGCGCTCGGTCCATTCGATGAAGGGCCGCACATACGGCGCCTCGCGCTCGGCGCTGTAGCCGTGGCGGAAGTCGTGCAGGTTATGGGTGATGCTGCCAGAGCCGATCACCAGCACGCCTTCCTCGCGCAGCGGTGCCAGCGCGCGACCGACCGCAAACTGGTGCGCCGGCCCCAGCTCGGGTTGGATCGACACCGACACCACCGGGATGTCGGCGGCCGGATACAGCAGGCGCAGCGGCACCCATACGCCGTGATCGAAGCCGCGCTGCGGGTCCAGGTACGGATGCAGGCCGGCCTGTTCCAGCCGGCGCACGATCTGCTGCGCCAGCGCCGGCTCGCCGGACGCGGGATATTCCAGCTCGTACAGCGGCGCCGGAAAGCCGCCGAAGTCATGGATGGTGGGCGGCTGCGCGGCGCCGCTGACCAGCGGGCGACGGCCCAGCCAGTGCGCGGACGCCACCACGATCGCGCGCGGCCGCGGCAAGGTCTGCGCGAGCTCGGCCAGGCGCTCGCCGACCTGCCCCGGCTGCAAGGTAGTCATCGGCGATCCGTGCGAGATGTACAGGGAAGGCAAACGGGTCATGGGGCACTCCTCAAAAGAACGACAGGCCGCCTCAACGCGCCGGCTTCAGCGCCCACGCGCCATCGCCGAGCAGGGCTTGCACGATCAGCAACACCGCCCAGAGCGCCGGGTACTCCCAGCCGCCACCCGGATTGGAGAAGCCGAACCCGTTGCCACCGTGCACGCTGACGATGGTGCCCAGCAGCAGCGGCACGCCCAGCAGCCCGACCCAGCGCGCGTAGATGCCCAGCAGCAAGGACAGGCCCAGGCCCAGTTCCAGCGCGATGGTGAGGTAGGCCAGCGCGCCCGGCAGGCCGAGCGAGTGGAAATAGGCCACGGTGCCGGCCGGGGTGAATACCAGCAACTTGGTCAGGCCGTGCGCCAGAAACAGCGCGCCCAGACTGATGCGCAGCAAGGCGACGCCATAGGCAGCGGTACGCGGGGAAGCAAGGGACGTGGACATTGGACGGACTCCGGTGAGGACCTGCACAGCCTATTGCTTACAAAATTCTGATAAATAGTTCTAGTTCGGATAATTTATTGCGATCAAAGCAATAATAGGACACCCATGGATACTCTCGATGCGATGCGCGTGTTCGCAGCAGTGGCCGAACGCAGCGGCTTCAGTGCCGCCGCCGATGCGCTGGACCGCTCCACCGCCAGCGTGACCCGGCAGGTCGCCGCGCTCGAGCAACGGCTGGGCACCCGCCTGCTCAACCGCACCACCCGGCGGGTCAGCCTGACCAGCGCCGGGACCGCGTATTACCAGCGCTGTCTGCAACTGCTGGCCGACCTGGACGATCTGGAGGCCACGGTCGGCGCGCAGGCGCTCGAGCCGGCCGGGGTACTGCGCGTCAATGCGCCGGTGAGCTATGGAATCGAGCGCCTGGCCGCGCTGCTGCCGGGCTTTTGCGCGCGCTACCCGCAGGTGGAACTGGACCTGTCGCTGTCGGACCGGCTGGTCGACATGGTCGAAGAAGGCTTTGATGTGGCCATCCGCATCACCCGTCAGCCGGCGCCGACGCTGATCGCCCGGCGCCTGGGCACGGTCCGCCTGGTGCCCTGCGCGGCGCCGGCCTACCTGGCCCGTGCGGGCACCCCGATGCACCCGGCCGACCTGGCCGGCCACGACTGCCTGCTGTACCACTACTCGCCCAACGGCGACGAGGTGCGCTTCCATGGGCCCGATGGCGATAGCGATGTGCGCATCCACGGCAGCCTGCGCGCCAACAACGGGCATGTGCTGAGCGCGGCGGCGGTGGCCGGCCTGGGCATCGCGATGCAGCCGGACTTCCTGGCCGACGAGCATCTGGCCGCCGGCCGGCTGGTGCGCATCCTTCCGCAGTACGCGCTGGGGGAGATCGGCATCTTTGCCGTCTATACCAGCCGCAGCCATCTGGCCCCGAAGGTCCGCAGCTTCATCGATTACCTGGTCGACAGCATGGGCGATACGGGGCGCTGATGAGCCCGGCAACAGTACGTCCCGTCGATGGTCATTAACCTGGCGCCGCATGTGTGGTCACAATCGGGGCCCCCCAGACCAACAGGACTGCGCATGAGCAAGATCGCCATCATCTATTTCAGCGGCTACGGCCACACCGTCAAACTGGCCGAAGCCGTGCATGCCGGCGCCGCCAGTGTCGGCGAGGCCACGCTGTACCGCATCGACCAGGACGGCAACCTGCCCGACGACGCCTGGGAGGCGATCGGCGCAGCCGACGCCATCATCTACGGCAGCCCCACCTACATGGGCGGGCCGGCGTGGCAGTTCAAGAAGTTTGCCGACGCCAGCTCCAAGCCGTGGTTTGCGCAGGCCTGGAAGGACAAGATCGCGGCCGGCTTCACCAACTCGGCCTCGGTGAACGGCGACAAGTACGCCACCATCCAGTATTTCTGGACGCTGTCGCAGCAGCACGGCCAGGTCTGGGTGGGTACCGGCCTGCTGCCGTCCAACACCAAGGCGAACGGTCCGCAGGACATCAACTGGACCGCCGGCTCGGCAGGCGCGCTGGCGATCTCGCCCTCCGATGCCTCGCCGGAAGAAGCGCCGCGCAGCGGCGATCTGGAAACCGCCAAGCTGCTCGGCAAGCGCGTGGCCGAATTCGCCGGCAAGCTCAAGGGCTGAATCGGCGAATAGGAGCGCCCGCGTAAGAACACCCGTGCATGGCAGTGGGCCCTGGTCTGCTGACATGTGCGGGTTTTGCGTGGATTCGCAGCCCGCGTCCTGGTTTGCGCGCTCTAACGCCGATGCTTGCCTGACGGCCGTTTGCCTGTGAGCTCACCGGACGCCACAGCAGCCCGCCAGCCACCCACAGCGCGTCATCGCACGGGCCACACCGCGCTAACGCGCGCCGCCGCATCCTTCCCCTGCCTTCTTCGCCGCACGGAGTTTCACGCACCATGCAAACCCGCACGCTTGGCCGTTCCGGCCCCACCGTCTCTGCGCTCGGCCTCGGCTGTATGGGCATGAGCGCGTTCTACGGCGATCGCAGCGACGAGGCCGGCTCGATCGCGGTGATCCATCGCGCGCTCGATCACGGCGTCAGTCTGCTCGACACCGCGGACATGTACGGCCCGCATACCAATGAAATCCTGGTCGGCAAGGCCATCGCCGCGCGCCGGCACGAGGTGTTTTTGGCCACCAAGTTCGGCATCAAACTCGATCCCAACGACCCGTCGGTGCGCGGCATCGATGGCAGCCCGGACTATGTGCAATCGGCCTGCGAAGCCAGCCTGCGCCGCCTGGGCGTGGAGCACATCGATCTGTACTACCAGCACCGCGTGGACCCCAACGTGCCGATCGAAGACACCGTCGGGGCGATGTCGCGTCTGGTCGAGCAAGGCAAGGTGCGTTTCCTGGGGCTGTCGGAAGCCGCTGCAACCACCATCCGCCGCGCGCATGCGGTGCATCCCATCACTGCGGTGCAGACCGAATACTCGCTGTGGTCGCGCGAGCCCGAGGACAACGGCGTCTTCGCCACCGTGCGCGAACTCGGGATCGGGTTCGTTCCGTATTCGCCGCTGGGCCGCGGGTTTCTGACCGGCGCATTCGCCTCCCCGGACGACTTCGAGGCCGACGATTACCGCCGCCATTCCCCGCGTTTCCAGGGCGAGAACTTCACCCGCAACCTGCAACTGGTGGAGCAGGTCAAGGCGATCGCCGCCGACAAGGGCATCACGCCGGGGCAGCTGGCACTGGCCTGGGTACTGGCGCAGGGCCAGGACCTGGTGCCGATCCCGGGCACCAAGCGGCTGGCCTACCTGGAAGAAAACCTCGGCGCGCTCGATGTGGCGCTGATGCCGGACGAGCTCGCACGCATCGATGCGATCTTCCCGCTGCAGGCCGCGTCCGGTACGCGGTATCCGGAAGCGATGATGGGCGCGCTCAGCCGCTGAGCGGTGCGCGTGGGAGCACACGCGGGCGCGACGGTCCGGCGATGGCGTGCGCTCACGCCATCGCACCGGCATGGCTCGCACACTGGGCATCACCACCGTCCGAGTGACACGTCCTGCCATGCTGTCCTTCGTGATCCCCGCCCATGACGAGGCCGTGCTGATCGGCCAGACGCTGCAGTGCCTGCACGCCTGTGCGCAGACCCTGCAGCTGGACTACGAGGTGATCGTGGTGGCCGATGCCTGCGAGGACGCCACCGCCGCCATCGCGCGCGCGGCCGGTGCGCAGGTGCTGGACGTGCAATTGCGCCATATCGCCGCCACCCGCAATGCCGGCGCGCAGCAGGCGCAAGGCGATCGCCTGCTGTTCCTGGATGCCGATACGCTGGTGAACCCGCAGGTGGTCGGCGCCGCGCTGGCGGCGCTGGATGCCGGCGCGGTCGGCGGTGGCGCGCAGGTGCATCTGCAAGGCAGGCGCATGTGGGTCGAGCGCATGGCGCAGGCGATCTTCGGCGGGTTGTTCCGTCTCGGCGGCATCGCACCGGGCTGCTTCCTGTTCTGCACGCGCGCCGCATTCGTCAGCGCCGGCGGCTTCGATACGCGTTACTACGCCGGCGAAGATGTGGCATTGAGTCGCGCCCTGGCACGCTGCGGGCGGTTCGTGATCCTGCGCCAGACCGTGCACACCTCCGACCGCAAGCTGCGCAGCTTTTCCAAGCGCGAGCACCTGAGGTTGCTGTTGCGCTTTCTGTGGCGTGGGCGAAGCATGCTGCAGACCCGCGATGCCCTGGGATTCTGGTACCAGCGCCGGCGCTGAACCGCGCGTGTCCGCAGGGCCGCTGTGCCGGCTGCGCGCCGCACTCGCGTCGGGACGTGGCGACGGCGGCAATTTACACTGGTATGTCTGTTTTTACGTTTCCGAGTTGCGCTCGCATGGCTCTTCTGCACCGCCCTGTCCTGATCGCTGCGCTGTCGGCGGCCCTGCTGAGCACCGCCGCGTGCCAACGCGACGGCACCTCACCGGCAACGACGGCGCACGCCACAGCCACGCCCACCACGCCCAAGCTGGGCGATTTCGGTTTCGATGCGGCGGGCATGGACCGCAGCGTGGCAGCGGGCGACGACTTCTTCAGCTACGCCAGCGGCAACTGGGTCAGGACCACCCAGATCCCTGACGACCGCTCCAGCTTCAACAGCTTCGTCAGCATCGCGATCGAGACCGAGCAGCACAGCCGCGACATCATCGAAGGCGCTGCCGCCAACGACCGTGTCACCGGCGAAGACAAGCAGATTGGCGATTACTACGCGGCCTACATGGATGAAGCCGGCATCGAGGCCAAGGGCGTGCGCCCGGTGCAACCGGAATTGGACGCCATTGCGCAGCTGGACGACAAACAGGCCCTGGCGCGCACCCTGGGCGGCCAGCTGCGCGCCGATGTGGATTTGCTCAACTCCACCAATTTCCATACCGACCGGCTGTTCGGTCTGTGGATCTCGCAGGATCTGCATCACCCGGGCCGCTACGCGCCGTATCTGGTGCAGGGCGGCCTGGGCATGCCGGACCGCAGCTTCTATCTGGACGACGGCCGCATGACGCAGATGCGCGATGCCTACCGCGCGCACATCGTCAAACTGCTGGAACTGGCCGGCATCGCCGACGCAGCGGCCAGGGCCGAGCGCATCCTGGCCCTGGAAACCGCGATGGCGCGCGTGCACGCCACCGCCGAACAGACCAACAACGTGCAGGCCGGCGCCAATGCCTGGAGACAGGCCGATTTTGCGCGTCACGCGCCTGGCCTGGAATGGGCGCCGTTCTTCGATGCGGCCGGCTTGAAGGCGCAGCAGGAGTTCATCGTCTGGCAGCCCGGCGCGGTGACCGGGTTGTCGACCCTGGTGCGCTCCGAATCGCTGCAGACCTGGAAGGACTACCTGAGCTTTCGCGCCCTGGACCGCGCCTCGCCGTATCTGTCCAAGGCCTTTGCCGATGAGCGCTTTGCGTTCTACGGCACCACGCTGGAAGGCACCCCGCAACAACGGCAGCGCTGGAAGCGCGGCATCGACGCCACCAACGCGGCCCTGGGCGAAGCGGTGGGCGAGCGCTATGTGCAGAAGTACGTCAGCGCCCAGACCAAGACGCGTGCCGAGGAGATGGTCAGGAACATCGTCACCGCCTTCGGCAAACGCATCGACGCGCTGGAGTGGATGAGTCCGCAGACCAAACAGCATGCCAAGGCCAAGATTTCCGGGCTGACGGTGGCGGTGGGCTATCCGGACACCTGGCGCGACTACAGCGCGCTGGATGTGCGCCGCGACGACGCGCTGGGCAATGTGCAGCGCGCCGAGCTGTTCGAGTACCGGCGCAATCTGGCCAAGCTGGGCAAGGCCGTGGATCACCGCGAGTGGTACATGCTGCCGCAGGAGGTCAACGCGCTGAACGTGCCGCTGGAAAACCGCCTGCTGTTTCCGGCCGCGATCCTGCAGCCGCCGTTCTTCGACCCGGCGGCAGACGATGCGGTGAACTACGGCGCCATCGGCGCAGTGATCGGCCACGAGATCAGCCACAGCTTCGACAACATGGGCGCGCAGTTCGACGAACATGGCGAGCTGCACAACTGGTGGACGCCGCAGGATCTGAAAAAATTCGAGGCCGCCGGCAATGCGCTCGCCGCGCAGTTCAGTGCGTACAAGCCGTTCGACGACCTGAGCGTCAACGGCAAGCTGACGCTGGGCGAGAACATCGCCGACGTCGCCGGCCTGGCCACTGCCTACGACGCCTATCAGCTGTCGCTGCAGGGCAAGCAGCCGCAGACCATCGACGGCTTCAGCCCGGACCAGCGCTTCTTCCTGGGCTTTGCGCAGGCCTGGCGCGGCAAGTACCGCGACGCGGCGCTACGCAACGCCGTGCTCACCGACGTGCACGCACCAGGACGCTTCCGCGCGCAGACCGTGCGCAACCTCGATGCCTGGTATCCGGCATTCGATGTGCAGCCGGGCCAGCAGTTGTATCTGCCGCCCGAGCAGCGGGTACGGATCTGGTAGGTGGTGTTCCGCTGCGATGGCGATTGCGCGTGACGCAGGCCGGATCCATGGGGCTGGAGTACGTCTCTCCACCGTACCCTCACCCCAACCCCTCTCCCGGTGGGAGAAGGGCTTGAGAGCAGGATTCAGCTTGATTTCAACGCGCGCAGCAGGCTGGCCCTCTCCCGCCGGGAGGGTGCTTGAGAGCAGGATTTAGCGGGGTCTCAAAGCGCGCAGCAGGCTGGCCCCTCTCCCGCCGGGAGAGGGGTTGGGGTGAGGGTACGGCCACACAGCGCACCAGCCCCCGCGTCACACCACCGCACTGCACCCAGCAAGCACCCGCACTCACCGTTCCCCGGGCCACTCCAGCAACAGCGTCTGCGGCAGCTGCATGCGGCGGCACGCGCGTGCGGACAGCCCGTCGCGTAGCGCGGTGCGGAACAAGGGCGACAGGCTGCGCAGCAGCCGCGCCGACGCATGCGCCTGCGCGCGCTGCGTGGTGGTGCGGCCGAGCATGTCGCTGGCCCAACCCGGCAACAAGGAGGTACCGGCACCGAGGAACACGCCGCGCGACAGACCGGCCGCCGGCACCGGCAACTGGATGCTGGTGAGGATGTCGAGCACCTCGCGCGAGCGCGTGTCCATGCGCAACTGCCCGCGCACGGTGGCGAAATAGGCATCGACCTGCGCTTCGCTGGCGGGCACATCGGTGGCGCCCAGCGCTTCGGCGACACGGCGCGCTTCGTCGTAGTAACGATCGGCGATGCGCGCCGGCACGTCGCGGCAATAACGTCGGCAACCCTGCAGAAAACCGTAGGCCTCGGTGACGTGCACCCAGGTCAGCAACGGCGGATCGTTGGCGTCGTAAGGCAGGCCGTCGGCGGTGTGGCCGTGGATATGCGAGTGGATGCTGCGCACGCGGGCGATCAATTGCTCGGCTTCGGCGCGCGGGGCGTAGGTGGTGCCGGCGACGAAATTGGTGGTGCGCCGCAGCCGCCCGACCAGGTCGGCGCGGAAGTTGGAATGGTCGTAGACCCCGGCCAGCGCGCGTGGATGCAGCAGCTGCAGCATCAATGCGCACAGCCCGCCGGACAACATGCCGGGAAATTCCGAATGCACCCGCCAGGTGACGCTGTCGGGCCCGAAGATGCCGGGATCTCCGAGTGGCTGGTCGTAGTCGATGGTGCTCTGGCCACGCGGAAACGCGCCCAGCACCCAGCGATGGATCTGCCTGGCGGCAGGGGCGGTGAGGGTACGCAGGACGGCTGACATGCGCGCAAGGATACCTAGGCGGCTGCAAGACCGCGTCGTGGCCCTGAGGGGCTGGCATTGGGGATTGGAGATTGGGATTCGTCAATGGCAGCGCCGCGTGCGCTGCTCGCACCCATGTGCGCCGACCATCTGGACTGGTCCTTGCCCGGTCGTCGCGGGACCTTGAGCGGCATGGATGCTCGCGCGGCGCTCACGCGATCTGTACGCCGGACTCGACTGCGCCCATCGCAACCACCTCGATCGCGGATGCACTCAGGCACGCACGCGCGCGTGTGCAGTGCAGCAAGAATGGCGACGCCCGGCGGCTGCAGTCATTCGGCAAACGCTGCAAAGCGCCTGAATACCGCGATTTGTGCGCGGGTGCGCGGGATTGGCCGGCCCTCGGGTCGCAGCAGGCATTGCCATGCACAGCGAAAGTGCTAGAACTAGGGCCGTCCGCGCACAGGCCTGCATCGCTGCGAGCCGCTGCCCGGTCGCTCCAGGGCACCGGCGCGTTGCCGGGTGCAGCAAGTCGTTCGTACCAGCCATCCGTCAGGAGCTTGTCATGATCGCTTTGTTCCAGGGTTTGGGCCTGCTATTGCAGGACAACGCACTCCATCGGCTCTCCTTCGACGAGCAGGTCGCGCACTGGCGCGAAAAGACCGACCAGCAGCTCGACCGGGAGCTCAATCTGCTCAAGGTGGCCAAGAAACAATGGGTGATCGCCTCGATCATCGGCTGGCAGGCGATCTCGCTGGTGCTGCTCGGCGTGATCACCCACCAGCTGTGGCAGAACGACTACCACCTCACCTTCAGCCGCGTGGTGATCATCTTTACCTCGTGGGCCTCGATCCTGTTCGTCATGTGGTACATCGCCGATCTGTTCGACCACAGCGCCGGTTTCGAACGCTGGCTACGCGCCTTCAACAGCCGCGCGCGGCTCACCCCGGATGCCGACTCGGTCGAATGCGTGGCCGATGCGCTGGACATGACGCGCCGCTACCCGGAAGTGCTGCGCTACAAGCAGGACGTCAGTTCCAGGCGCGAATTGCGCCACGAAGACATCGTCAACATGCGCGAGATGGGGCGGCTGCGTCGCTACACCGAACTGTTGCGCGATCTGGACCGCTTCGATGGTGCGCCGCGCCTGGTGACCATTACCAATACCCCTAGCGCGGCAGGGACGCTGGCGTAGCGGTCCAGCGATGGATGCAGGGTTCCCAACAGAAAACGGCCGGTGCAATGCACCGGCCGTTCCTGTTTGCGGCACCCGGAGACAGGCGCCGGGTCGATCCGTCATCAGCAATCAGCAATCATCCCTTTACGCCTGCGCGACGGCCTTCTCCACCGACGGCGTGCGCCAACCGCTGCGCACGCCCCAGAGGTAGAACACCACCCCGACCGCGGCGACCACCGCTAGATCGGTGCCGTAGCTGAGGTAGCCATGCCCGCCGAAGTCGCTGCTGCCGGCCCAGGACAGCAGCGCGATCGTCGGCAGGTAGCAGATCATCCAGGCTGCGCCCTTGAGGTTGCGCCCAAGATCCGGCCAGCCCTGCTTGGCCTGGTAGTAGCAGTACACCGGCAGCGCCACGACCATCAGCAGGATGATCTCGCCGGTCAGCGGCCAACGCGCCCAGTACAGCAGTTCGGTCGCCATCACGAAGGCCACGCCGGCCAGCACCGGCAGCGCGGCGATGCGCAGCGGGCGGTGCAGTTCGGGCGCATGACGACGCAGCGCCATCGCGCTGATCGGGCCGGTCAGATAGGAAATGATGGTCGCCACCGAGATCACCGCCGCCAGCGTGCCCCAACCGCGGAAGAAGAACAGGAACACGAACGACACCGCCAGGTTGAAGAACATCGCCATGCGCGGCACGCCCCAGACCGGGTGCAGCTTGCCCAGCACCGACGGCATGGTGCCGTTCTTTTCCATGCCGTAGACCATGCGCGCGGTGGTGGCGGTATAGGTGATGCCGGTGCCGCTGGGGCTGACGAACGCATCGATGTACAGCAGCATCGCCAGCCAGTGCAGGTTGACGATGATGGCCAGCTCGGCGAACGGCGAGCGGAAATCGATGCCGTGCCAGCCGGCCTTGGCCAGCAGGTCCGGCGGCACCGCGCCGATGTAGGCCACCTGCAGGATCACATAGACCACCGTGGCCAGCGCGATCGAGCCCAGCACCGCGAACGGAATGCTGCGGCCCGGGTTACGCGCTTCGCCGGCCAGGTTCACCGGGCTCTGGAAACCGTTGAAGCTGAAGACGATGCCCGCGGTAGCCACCGCGGTGAGCACCGCAGCCAGGTCGATCACGTGCGAATCGCCGTGGATGCCGACGCTGAAGTTCTCGCTGTGGAAGCCGCTGGCGATCAAGGCCACGCCGGTCGCCGCCGGCACCACCAGCTTGAACACGGTGATCAAGGTGTTGGAGCGCGCGAACAGCTTGACGCTCCAGAAGTTGAGGAAGAAATACACCAGCACCAGCACCGCCGAGATCAGCAGGCCGGGCACCGACAACTCCCCCGCCCCGCCGGGTGCCTGCACATACAGGCCCTGCGCCCAGGCCCATGGCCAGGAGGCCATGTACTGCACCGAGGCCTCGGCCTCGACCGGAATCACCGACACGATCGCGATCCAGTTGGCCCAGCCGGCGATGAAGCCCACCAGCGAGCCGTGCGAGTAATGGCTGTAGCGCACCATGCCGCCGGACTCGGGGAACATCGCGCCCAGTTCCGCGTAGGACAGCGCGATGGTGGTGATGATCGCCGCGCCCAGAATCCAGGCCCAGATCGCGCCGGGGCCGGCCAGGCCGGCGGCGCGCCAGGCCCCGAACAGCCAGCCGGAACCGATGATCGAGCCCAGGCCGGTAAGCATGAGGGCGAAGGGGCCAACGTCGCGGCGTAGCGATTGTTCGGACATGAGAGCCTGACTGTGAGGACGCCGTGAACCGGCAACAAGCCGGCAATGATCGCAGAAGCGGCCGCTGACCGTCAGTGCGTATTCAGGCTTGTACTCGGTTGCGTCCGTGCCTGACTACATAGATGAAACGTATTTCCGCCAAGTCAGGCGTCAGATGGCCGCTCAGCCACGGCAATCGGCGCCGGGCGCGCTGGTGTCCACGCAGGTGTGCGCCTGACGCGGGATGCCGCGCAGCTCGCGCACCTGCCCGGGTGTCAGCGCAAAGCTGTCCAGGGTCCTGCGTGCGCAGGCCGGTGGGCGCGCCGTCGCGCCGACGGCAGGCGCGGCGCAGTGGTCCTCGTAGACCAGGTAATGGCAGCGACCACTGCTGCTGGCCAGGCAGTGCACATGGATGTCGGTGGCGGTAGCCAGGGTCTTGCTGAAGATCACGTCCTGGCCATTGCTGGTGGCACGGGTGATGGAGGTGGTGCCGTTGCGGTCGTGGCAACCGGCCAACGCGAGCAGGCAATACACCAGGGAGGCGATCAGGCGCATATCAGCAATCCTTTCAGTCGATGCGATCGGGGGAATTACATGCCGCGGAACAGGCTCATGAAGGGCTGGCTGACGGTGAGCCTTTCGCTGCGCCCGCGCAGCGCCAGCCGGCCCTTGCCGGTGTCCTCGCGCATTACCGAGGCGACCGCCTTCATGTTGACGATGGTGGAGCGGTGGATCTGCTTGAACACCTGCGGGTCCAGCACGTCGAGCAACTCGCGCAGCGGCGTGCGCAAGATCGCCTCGCCGGCGGCGGTCATCACCGTGGTGTATTTCTGGTCGGCCTGGAAGTACGCCACCTCGTCCAGCGCGATCAGGCGCGTCTCGCGGCCGCTGCTGGCGGTGAGCCAGGCCAACGGCGGCGCGGTGTTGGCAGCAGCAGGACGCGCAGACAGGCGCTGCAGCAAGGCCTCCAGCAGCTGACCCTCCGGCTGGCCGGCGGCGGCGGCGCGCTGCTGCACGCGCTGCCAGGTGGCCTGCAGGCGCTCGCGGCTGATCGGCTTGAGCAGGTAGTCCACCGCGCCGTGTTCGAACGCATCGATGGCGTACTGGTCGTAGGCAGTGACGAACACCACCTGGGTACGCGGGCTGACCTCGCGCAGCGCACGCGCCACCTCGATGCCGGTAAGCCCGGGCATGCGGATATCCAGGAACACCACATCGGGCTGCTGCGCGGCGATGGTCTCCAGCGCGCTGGCGCCGTCCTCGCATTCGCCCACGATCTGCAGTTGCGGGCACACCTGGGCCAGCAGGGTCAGCAACGATTGCCGCAGCAGCGCCTCGTCTTCGGCGATCACCGCACGCAGCGCGCTCATGCCTGCACCTGTGTGGCATGAATCTGCGCAGCGGGCACCTGCGGCGGCATGATGGACGCGGGCAGCGGCAAGGTGATGGTGGCGGCCACACCGCTGGGGAAATTGGACACAATGGCAAAGCTGGCCTTGCCGGCGTAGATCAGCTGCAGGCGCTCGCGTACGTTCTTCAGGCCGATGCCGGTGCCCTGCGTGTGCGTGCCGAAGCCCTGGCCATCGTCGGCCACGGTCAGCGTGGCATGGCTGTCGACGCGGCGCGCCAGGATCCATATCGTGCCGCCGCCGGGCTTGGGTTCCAGCCCATGCTTGATCGCGTTCTCCACCAGGGTCTGCAACATCATCGAGGGCAGTTGCAGCGCGCGCAGCTCGTATGGCACTTCCACCTGCAGAGCCAGCCGCGTGCCCATGCGGATGCGCAGGATCTCCAGATAGGCCTGGGTGCGTTCCAGCTCCTCGCCCAGGGTGGAGATGGCCCCGTCGGCACTGGGCAGCGAGCTGCGCAGGTACTGGATCAGGTGCCCGATCATGATCTCCGCGCGCGGCGGGTCGGTGCATGCCAGCACTTGCGCGCTGGCCAGCGTGTTGTAGAGGAAGTGCGGCTCGACCTGGGCATGCAGCAGGTTTAGGCGGGCCACGGCCAGTTCCTTCTCCATCACCGATTGCTCGGCCGCGGCCTGCTCGTCGCGACGCTGCTCGCCGACCCGACGCACCACCGCGCGGTTGATCGCCTCGGCGTTTTCGAAATTGCTGCCTTCGTCCACCGCGAACAGATCCACCCAGGCGCCGGCGTCGGGCTCGCACAGCACGGTGACGCTGCTGGTGCCCTGCCCTGGCGTGATCGTCACCAGCACCTGGTTGCGCTTGATCGCAAAACGCGCGAACAGGTTCCAGCGCGAGGGCTGGCGTCCTTCGTAAGGATCGATGCGGCGCACCTTGGCACGGATCAGCAGGCTGCCCGGCGCGCATTCGATGTCCTGCACGCGTGGCAGCGCGCGCACGGCCTCTTCGACCACGGCGAAGCTGGCCTGCACGTCCAGCGGCACTTCGATCTGGCGCCGCTGGCGGGTCGACAAGGTGTCGTGATCCAGCCGCCCGGCGATCAGGCGCACCCGCCGCACATGGGTGATCGCACTCATCAGGGCCAGTGTCAGCAGCACCACGCAGATCAGCCCGAAGAACGCACCGGTGGAGCCGAACAGCTGCGCCCACATGATCCCGGCCACCACCAACGCCGCCGCCCAGGCGAACACGATACGCACGATCAGGAAGACGCTGGCAGACACGGGTGGGAGCTCGTCGGGTTGGGACGCGGCGAGCATAGCCGGCAAGCGATCGGACGAAAGCCCCGGGCGACGAATGGCCGTCAGCGCGGCCCCAATTGCCCGGATCGCGGTGCGAAACCCGGCCCGGCCGGCGATGGCAGGCGCTGACGCGCGCGGTATGCTCCAGGTCCGCAAGCGGCGGCCACCGGGCGTCGCTCGCGGCGACGCAGCGCAGGGCCTGGCTTCTAACGATGCTGCGTGGCGCGCGCTGCGCGTGGCCGGTCGCGCAGGCGCCGTTATCCCGATCACCTTCTCCACCCCGCTCAGGAGTCGCATGCACCGTCGTCATTTCCTGCACAGCGCCGGCCTTGCGCTTGCGGCCGCTTCCAGCGGGAGCTGGGCCGCGACCGGCAAGGCGGCCGCTGCGCCGTCTTCGCCATTGCCCGCCATGCCGCCGGGTGCCCTGCCCGAGCAGTTCGCCGCATCGCTGCCGCTGGCGCCGATCCGTGCGGCGGTCGATCGCATCATTGCGATCAACGGCTGTACCCGCCCGTTCCGTGCGCAGGGGCCGCGGATCGAGGCCGAGCGCATCGGCCGCAAGACGGTGGTGCACAACTATGGACATGGCGGCAGCGGATGGTCGCTGTCGTGGGGCGCGGCCGAGCATGCGCTGCGGCTGGTGCGTGCGGCCGATGCGGATGCGCGCGAGCTGGCGGTGATCGGCTGCGGCGCGATCGGGCTGACCACCGCGCTGGTGGCGCAACGCGCGGGCCTGCGCGTGCGCATCTATGCGCGCGAGCGCCTGCCGGACGTGCGCTCGTTCTACGCCACTGGCGTGTGGTCGCCGGACTCGCGCGTGTGCACCAGCGAACACGCCAGCGCGGAGTTCAAGACCCGGTGGGAAGAGATGGCGCGCATCTCGTTCCGCCGCTACCAGACCCTGCTGGGCCTGCCGGGCGAGCCGATCGAATGGCGCGATGGCTATGCGTTGTCGGATGTGCCGTTCGATCAACCGAGCGCATCGGCCGAAGCGCACGAGCCGGACTACCCGCCGCTGGAGCGCGACTTGCTCGATGATCTCGGCCCGCGCTCGCAGCCGGTCGCCCCCGGCAATCATCCGTTTCCGGTGCCGTTCGTGCGCCGCTACAGCCAGCTGACCTTCAACCTCAGTGCATATTCGCGGCTGTTGATGGACGACTTTCTGCAGGCCGGCGGCGAGCTGTACACGCGCAGCTTCGAGCATCCGCGCCAGTTCGCCCAGTTGCGCGAAAAGATCCTGGTCAATGCCACCGGCTATGGCGCGCGTGCCTTGCTTGGCGACGACAGCGTCATCCCGGTGCGCGGGCAGACCGCACGCCTGATTCCGCAACCGGAAGTGACCTACGGGCTGGTCTGGCGCGGCCACAATCTCAATGTGGTGCCACGCCGCGATGGCGTGCTGGTGCAGGCGCAAGGCGCCAACGATTTCAACAACCCCGATGCCACGCCGGATCACGCCGCGTCTGCAGCAGCGGTCCGCGAGTTGGCACGGTTGTTTCCTCAGACCTGAGTCGCCTTGCCTGCGTGCTGCAATCAGGACTCGCCAAGCGAGGCCTGCAGCGCGCGGGCCAATGCGGCATCGCCGCTGACCAGCTCATCCCACCGCAATGCCACGCCTTTGCGTCGGCCTTTTTCGACCAGCTTCAATCCCTGCGGATCGATGATCAAGGTATAGGCCTGCTCGCCGATCTGCAGCTCGCGGCGTAGCGGTTTGTCCAACGGCGTCATGGCAGCTCCGGAACAAGGACGAGCCACCGGTTGTAGCGCATCGGTGTGCAACTGCGTGCATTCCCCGTCGTGCATGCCGCACGGTGCCGGTGCAATCGCTGCTCGTCAGCATCGACATCCGGGCAGCGGAATCGGCATTAGTGCAAGCGCATCAGTGATGCCGCGTGCTTGGCGGTGGCCATGCGCGTTGCACGCACGCATCTCGACAAGCCGGCAGCAGCCTCGGTCAATTCCAGTGCGACCGCCACGGCTCGGCGCTGCGGCATCGACCGCCAGTAAGACGTCAGCGCGCGGCTTACGGCACAGGTCGTCATCGCATCGGGATCACCGCATCCACCGATCGCGCTAACACGCCGACGACTAGCGTAGCGACCATGCGAGACAGTTGAGCAACCACGGCAACAACGCTGCATCGCAGGCTTGGCGTGACGGCAGGCACTGCGATGCCGAGGCTGCCGCAGCTGGCTTGCACGCACTCGAGAGCAAGACGCACATACGGTGCACCGCACTGTTTATCCATCTATCCATCCAAAGGAGCCGCCCATGGCGATCAAGACAATTGAAGAGCTTTTCGTCCACGAGTTGTCGGACATCTACAGTGCAGAGAAGCAGTTGACCAAATCGCTGCCGCGTCTGGCACGGGCGGCGACCGAGCCCAAGCTGGTGGAAGCGTTCAAGCTGCATCTGGAAGAAACCCAGGGCCAGATCGAACGCATCGACCAGATCGTCGAACTGCTCGGCATCAAGCTCAAGCGCATCAAGTGTGCCGCGATGGAAGGTCTGATCGAGGAAAGCCGCGAGGTGATCGATGAGATCGAAGAAGGTCCGGTACGCGATGCAGCACTGATCGGCGGCGCACAGAAGGTGGAACATTACGAGATCGCCTCGTACGGCACCATCGCTGCGATCGCAAAGCAGTTGGGCTACACCGATGCAGTCAGCTTGCTGCTTTCCACGCTGGAAGAAGAAAAAGCGACCGATGAAAAGCTGACCCTGCTCGCCGAGCAAGGCGGTAATCAAAAGGCATCCAAGGCCAGCAAAGCGGCCTGATGCGGTGCGCAGGCGGCGCTGCCGCCTGCGTCTGTCCGCATCCTGCGGCAGCCCGCATCCGTAGCCAGCCTCAGGTTTCTGCACGCATGCCGCGTTGCAGTTGTCGCCGGGCACCAGCCAGGAAACACGATCCATGTTCATGCATAACAAGCGTTTGATGTACACCGTGCGCGTTGCCGAACCCAACCCGGATCTGGCCACATTGATGCTCGAGCAGTTCGGCGGGCCGCAGGGCGAGCTTGCGGCAGCGATGCAGTATTTCACCCAGGCATTGGGCGAAGACGATCCGGGCCGCAAGGATCTGCTGTTCGATATCGCTACCGAAGAACTGAGCCATCTGGAAATCATCGGCTCGATCATCGCCATGCTCAACAAGGGCCCGAAGGCGGTGTTGTCCGAAGGCATGGAAGAGGCCATGGAGATGCGCTCCATGACCCAGAACAGCACCAGCCACACCCAGCAGATCCTGTACGGCGGTGGTCCTGCGCTGGTCAACTCCAGTGGTGTGCCGTGGACCTCGGCCTATGTCGATTCGATCGGTTGCCCAACCTCGGACATGCGCTCCAACATCGCTGCCGAAGCGCGTGCCAAGCTGGTCTATGAGCGTCTGATCACCGTCACAGATGATCCCGGCATCGTGGATGCGCTACGCTTCTTGATGACGCGCGAAGTGGCGCATCAGAAGTCGTTCGAGAAGGCGCTGTACTCGATCGAGCCGAACTTCCCGCCGGGTAAACTTCCGGGCGACCCGCGCTTCACCGATATCTACTACAACATGTCGCAGGGCGAAGGCGATACGGTCGGCCCGTGGAATACCGGCGAGCAGTGGGACGTGGTGGCAGACCGTGACCTGCAGTCTGCGGTCGATGGCGGCGACGGTTCGGCCACGGTCGCTCTGGATGCGATCCAGACCGACGCGCTGGATGCCATGTCGCTGCGCCTGCTGTCCAACCCGGAACTGGATCGGGTCACCGGTGCAGACCTTGGCGCAGGCCCGGGTGCCGGCTCCACCACCGGCGATATCCAACGCTGATCGTCATCGAGAGCGGTTGCTGAGACTTGCCCGGGTCGTTCGCGACCCGGGCTTTTTAATGCACGCCATGCTGTGGACAGCATGCGGCATGCCGTCGGTCGTGTTGCGGTGGCCATTGCGGCAATGTCGGCGCATGACTTGCGACGACCATGCAACACGGGTGGCTCGATACAAGACGCCGGCGAGTGCGCAACGTGTTACCGGACACCTGAAAAGAAAAGAGGCCAGACGGGCCTGCTGGTGTCACTGCGTGCCAGCGCCCCTCACACCGGCGCGGCCTGCTTGGCGCGCGCTTCAGTGGCCCACTCGGGTCGCACGCCTGCTGCAGTGGCGCAACGCTCCAGTCGCCATGGCAGGAGATGACGCATCGCCTCCTCGCCACTGACCTGCAGCCATTGCGTGGCATCGCCTTGGATGCATAACGGACGCTGTGTCGGCAGGCTGGTCGAGGAGGCGACCAGCAACGAGAATCCAATCTGCAGGCGGCCGCCGATATCCATGACATTGCGCAGGCCCGCAGCGTACAGCGCGCCACCGTCCTGACTCAACCAGGTTGCCGAGGTGACGCCGTCTGCCGATGCCGCGCAGACAAATCCACACAGCGGGATCAGGCAGCGCTGGGTTTCCCAGATGGCGAGGTCGACGCGCCCCAGCCACTCCGGCTCCTGCGTATTGATCGAGCGCTGCTGTCCCGGAGCACGTCGACCGAAGATTGCACGCTCCTCGCGTTTGCCGCCACGGTCGGCAACCAGAATGTCGGCATCGGCACCGATCCCGATCTCGACCCAGGCATTGCTCGCGATGCGGCCCGACAACTGAAGAATGCGCGTAATCATGTTTACTCCACTGTGCGTCCTGATGACAGCAGGAGCTACGCACAATACGCGCCAAGTTTTTGGACGCAGCACAACGGCGTGCCGTAATGGTCTTGCATGACGGCCGTGGCATCGGCGCCGCTGCGAGGTGCGAATCCGTCGCAACATGTGCACGCACGCGCAGGATTTTCCGTGAACGGCGCGTCGGGATGCACAGCATTTCGCACATCGGCATGGCAGCGACTGCCAGAATGCGCACGGGCTGCACACGAGCGTGCAGGTGTCTAGTGGTCGTGCAGCGAGGTCAGTATCGCTGAGCTCGTAACGCGTCTGCGCGCCATGGCTGTGCTGCAGGGATTTTTCGATCAGGCAGCCGCGCGCGGGTCATGCGCAGCGCGTTGTCCAGCGCCTGCACGTGTGCGTTGTCGGACACGGTATCTTTCGGCGGTGCCAGCTCGGCAGTTCACGCGCGCCCACTTCCTGGAACACCACCACATAACCGCGCGGCACTTCCGAATCGGAGGTCGGATCCACGAACAGGTCCACCGCCCAGGTCGCCGCATTCTCGTGCATCTGGATGCCCCTGACGTGCACCGGCGCCATGTCCTCTTCGGCACGGCCGAGCGCGCTGCGCAATTCCAGACGCAGGTCGCGGAGAACGGGGTTGAGCAGGTTGAGGCTGAGCGCGCCGCCGCCGGGAAGGATGAAACGCCCGGCCTGCGAGGACACCTGCAGCGCATCGGAATGCTCGTCCAGCACCGCATGGGCCGGTGCATGGCGATCGGCGATGCGCTCGCCGGCGCGCACCAGTGCATTACTGACACTGCACTGCTGGCGGGTGGCCGCCGGCGCGTGGTCATCCAATCCGGGCGAAGACGATGGGAGGGTCGCATGCAGGCGGCTGCCGGCATCGATCTTCCGGAACACGCCGAAGCCGCGCTCCAACAAACCTGCCTCACCTGCTACGCGGCTGCTGAGCGATACAGCTGCCTTGCACAGCCCGGTTCTGGAAGCGCCTGCTTACGCGCAGGGTTAACCGACGCGACGCGCACTATGGCTTGCGCGTCGCCAGATAGCGCCACCGCTCTAGGAGTTCCCCATGCTGGACAATCCACTCAACGGCCGTCGTATCCTCGTGGTCGAGGACGACTATCTGCTGGCCGAATCGCTCAACGATCTGTTGGTGGAGTACGGCGTCTGTGTGCTCGGGCCGGTGGGCAATGTGCCGGAGGCGCTCTCGTTGGTGACCTCCGGCCAGGCCATCGATGGCGCATTGCTCGACATCAATGTGCGTGGTCAACCGGTGTTTCCGGTGGCCGATGCGCTGCTGGAGCGCGGCGTGCCATTCGCGTTCTGCTCTGGCTACGACCGCTACACGCTACCGCCGCGGTTCGCGCACCTGTCGTACTGCATGAAGCCGTACAACCCGCGCACGATTACCGCCTTGCTCAGCGACCAGACCCAGCCTGCCGAGCACTATTGATCGGCACTGTCGGTCGACATCGCATCGTCCTGGCGCAGGGCGCGCTCTTCTTCGCCCAGTTGATTGAGCAACTCAACGGCAGACTGATGGGTGGTACGCAAGGTCTCCATGGGCTTGGAGGTCTCGTTGCGCAAGGCATACAACGCAAAGCCCATCACGTTGAGACGGTTGCGCAGCTGATGCAGCAGCTCGCGCCGCCGCCCATTGGACGCGTCGCCCACTACGCGTCCTTGTCGCTGAGCCGGTTGTGCAGCGTGCGCACACTGATCCCCAACTCGCGCGCCGCTGCTTTCCTGTTAAAACGCGTGCGCGACAACGCCGCTTCGATCATGGCGTCCTCGGCCTGGCGCATGGTCCACCCTGCCGGAATCAGCAAGCCGTCTTCGTCGGCCTGCGGCACGGTCTGCACCACGTCCGGCGCGCTCAACAGATCGCCGTCAGAGCGCAGATACAGATAGCGGATGAACGAGCGCAACTCGCGCACGTTGCCCGGCCAGGTGTGGTACGCCAGATAGCGCAGCAAGGATTTGGTCGGTAACTTGCGCGTGCCGTACTTGACGTTGAGCTCATCGATCACGCGCAGGCCCAGCAGACGCGCATCGCCGCGACGCTCGCGCAGCGGCGGTACCTGGATCGGGTATTCGTTGAGCCGGTAGAACAGATCCTCGCGCAGCACGCCGTGCTCGCGTTGCACATGCTGGTGCGTTGCCGCGATCACGCGCGCGTCCAGCGGAATTTCCTCGCTGCCACCCACGCGCATGAAGCTGCGCGACTCGATCGCGCGCAGCAGGTAGACCTGCAGACGGGTCGGCATCTCGCCGATCTCATCCAGGAACAGCGTGCCATCGGCCGCCTGCTCCAGGAACCCGGCATGCCGACGATCGGCACCGGTGAAGCTGCCGCGCTCGTGGCCGAACAGCTGGCTGGCCAGCAGTTCCTCGGGAATGGCGCCGCAGTTGACCGGCACGAAGCGACCACGCCGGCCGGAGACCCGGTGGATTGCGCGCGCGACCAGGTCCTTGCCCGTGCCGGTTTCGCCGGTCACCAGCACATTCAGATCGGTCGGCGCCACACGCACGATGTCCTTGCGCAACAGCACGATGCTGTCGCTGTTGCCGATGATGCCCAGGTTGCCCTGTTGCGCTTCCCGCAAGCCGCCGAGCACGCGTTCCAGCCGCTCGGGCGCGAACGGCTTGGTGAGGAACTCGCTGACGCCGAACTGCTGCGCGCGGCCCTGGGTTTCGTAGGCGTAATCGCCCGAGACCACCACGATCTGCGGCGAGTGATCCGGGTCGAGCCGTTCGATGAGATCGAAACCACTGCCGTCGGGCAGGCCAACGTCCACCACCAACAGGTCGGGGAAGTTGCTGTCCAGCCAACGGCTGGCTTCGCCAAGGGTGTGCATGCCCTTGGCACGGAAGCCGCTATCGGTGGCTAGTTCAACCACCTGATCGCAGAACTCCACGTCGTCGTCGATGATGGCGCAGGAAAGACGGTCCATGAGCGCTTCTGTCCGCAATGACTACTACATGTTCAGTTGAGAATTGTGACGGCGGTGCGAAAAACGCGCCTGCACACCACTAACAAATTGCATGTTGCTGTCACGGCCGTTCGGCCGTCAGGCGCTCGCGCCCCCAACGTCGAGCTCGCCGTAAGAATTTGACCGAAGTACGCATCGCAACGCTGGATTACGCCAGTGCCAAGCGTCACGGTTGGGGTCGGTCGGCACGTCGAATTGGTCGAAACGCCAAGCAGCGCAAGGTTGACGGGAGATGGAGGTCAGCCGGGCGCGGATACCGTTCGTAGGGAGCTGATGGATCAGCTCGATTGCGCCGTGATGCGTTAACCAGGATGCCAGGTCGAACTGATGCGAATCGATGGCGGCCGAGATGGTGCGCAACCACCGCTACAGGGCAGCGGATGCGGTGTGTCACAGACAGCCTACGCGTCAGCCGTGCAGAAAGTGTGCATGGCGTTGCTACGCCAGCGCCATGACGCGGCGGCCAGCTTGTGCATGCTCGCATAGCGAATGCCGGGAGTGTGGCGTTGCCCGCGACTCAGCGCTTCTCTGACCCATCCGGTCGTTCGTAATCGTGTTCGGGATCGGCCTTGTTCACATCGCGGTCTTCGTCAGGCATGTCGTGGACTTTCCATTCCACATCCTCGTTGCGCTGTTCCTGCGGCGTGAACGGCTTTTTCTGATCGTCGTCCGGCCCCCACGGTTTCTTCGGTTCGCTACCCATCGTCGTTCTCCTGCATTGTGGTCGTTTCACCACGCTAGGCCGGTGCGCATTGCAGAGCAGTGAACAAAGCTGCGCGGTGGCGTGAAGCCGTCGCCGCACGCGTGGCAGCGACGTTGTCAGCACACAAACCGCCGACATCGCCTAGCCCGCACCTTTACGTCTGCGGACGCATGCTGCTTCCCACTGTGATGCGTCACACCGTCAGGAGACCGAAATGCCCGCACCCAATTACCCACGCCCGCCGTTCAAGCCGCAGCAGCAGAATTTTCCTGGACGCACCGAAAAGATGGACCCGCGCCCGGACCACGGCGAAGACAGTTATATCGGTCATGGGCAGCTCACCGGCAAACGTGCGTTGATCACCGGCGGGGACAGCGGCATCGGTGCGGCCGTGGCGATCGCCTATGCACGCGAGGGTGCAGACGTGGCGATCGCCTACCTGCCCGATGAGCAGGAAGACGCCGCCAGAATCGGCGCATTGATCGAAAAGGCCGGCGTCAAGGCATTGCTGGTGGGTTGCGATATCAGCGACCCAGCCCAGGCTGCTGCGTTGATCGAAAAGGTCGACAGCAGCTTCGGCGGCCTGGACATCCTGGTCAACAACGCCGGCTATCAGAAATATTTTCAGAACTTCGAAGACATCACCCTGGACGAATGGCGCAAGACCTTCGATACCAATGTGCATGCCGTGTTCCATCTGGTGCAGTTGTCGGTGCCACTGATGACCGACGGCGGCTCCATCATCAATACCGCCTCGGTACAGTCCAAGAAACCGACGCCGAACATCCTGCCGTATGCCGCCACCAAGGGCGCGCTGGCCAACCTGACGATTGGCCTGGCAGGCGTATTGGCCGACCGGCACATCCGCGTCAACGCAGTGCTGCCGGGTCCGATCTGGACGCCATTCATCCCGGCCGGCATGGACGAAGAGTCGGTGGAAAACTTCGGCGGTCAGACGCCGATGGGCCGCCCTGGGCAACCGGTCGAGCTGGCATCGGCGTATGTGATGCTGGCAGCCGATACCGCCAGCTACACCTCGGGCACGTTACTGACCATTGCCGGCGGCGCCGTCACGCTATAACGCCATAGAGCGCTGCGGCTCATCGCAGGCCCGCCTCGCTCACTAACGAGGCGGCCTTTTTTGGTTGCTGCAGCGTGCGCTTGCAATTTCGACACTCGACCCCGAACCGGACGCGGAAATTCAAGCCTCGCTGGATCACTTGATGCGCGATCGCACGCTGCGGGCGGTGGCGGATCGCCTGTCCACGGGGATCGGGCTCGATCGCATCGTGGTGCTGCAGGAAGGTCGCGCGGTCGAAGACGGCAACCCGGCACAATTGCGTGGACACTGTGGCGCCTGCGATGGCCTGTGGCAACGCCAGCCCGCAGGATTCGAGCAGGCTTTGCGTGACGCGCCACGACGACTGCCTTGCGATGAGATCGCCCTGCACCGGCTGGGCATGCGGCATGCACGTGTCAAACATGCTCGACGCGCCATGCAGCCTCATAACGACAACAGGCAGCCGAAGCTGCCTGTCTGGTGACATCACACCGCACGTCATACGGTGCGCGATCAGCACTTCAGCTATCAGTGCGGCTGGTTCGACTTGGCCCGCAGGGACTTGGCATGTTCAAGATGCTGGGCGATGGTATCGCGTGCACGCTGCAATTCCTTGCCCAGATCGCTCGATCCCGGCTCGCTGGCCAGCTGGGCGTCCAGCAACGTCAATGCCTGCTCGTGGCTGGTCACGCTGGCCTGCAGGTACTGCGTTTCGAACTCCTTGCCGTCCAAGCCTTCCAGGCGCTTGCGGGTGCCGTCGGCACGGCTGGATGCGGCCTGCGCCGGCGTGCTGCTGCGATCCGGTGCGAAACGGCTGAGATCGGTCAAGGCCGCGCTGTGCGCCTCGTCCATCTTGCGGGCAAACTGCAGCGTTTCTCCACCGAGCCCTTTCGCGACCGCCAACTGCGCGAGCGTGCGCTCCTGCTCGTTGAACACTACCAAGGCACCGAGGGCCTGCTTGCGATCGACGGAAATGTCGGTGGCGGTACGCAGTGGATCGCCATGCAGCGGCGTGCTGCCGGCAGTGGCCGACGTGCCCAGTGCCTGCTGCTGAATGTCGCGGTCGTTGTTCTTCGGGCTGGCCGTTTCACCGGCTTGGCCCTGACGACGCTGCCACGCCTTGTAAGCCACGTAGCCCACCGCGCCGGCGGTCAGCATCTTGAAAATTCCCATCGTTGTCTCCTGTTGATCGCGCAAGGCACGGTCGTTGATTGTCGGGGTCGCATGGTCGCTGCACGCATCAGCTGCGGACGATCCAGCGTGGCATTCGAGAGTGCGAGTGCGCGGGTTATCCAGACGTGACACGCGCATCAACGCCGCGTCGCCAATCGGACGCGTCCACACCGTGCGCACGTGCCGTGCTGACGGACTTAACGGCGCTCCACCAACACTGCACGGTGTTGCCGCATACCGACGGCGTTACGGGAGACACCCATGCTTGCCCTCAACTACCACGGCTCACGCGATGTCCGGGTCGAAACCGTGCCGGACCCGATCCTTGTCGAACGCGACGATCTCATCCTGCGCGTGACCGCCACGGCCATCTGCGGCTCGGACCTGCATCTGTATCGCGGCAAGATTCCGGATCTGCGGCATGGCGACATTCTCGGCCATGAGTTCATGGGCATCGTCGAAGACATCGGTCCCGACGTCACTGCGGTCAAGCGCGGCGACCGGGTGGTGATTCCGTTCGTGGTCGCCTGCGGACGCTGCTTCCACTGCATGCTGCAGGAATTCTCTGCCTGCGAAACCACCAATACCGGCAAGGGCGCAGCACTGAATAACAAGGATATGCGCCCACCGGCGGCGCTGTTCGGTTTCAGTCATCTGTATGGCGGCCTGTCCGGCGGTCAGGCCGAATATGTGCGCGTGCCCAAGGCCAATGTCGGGCCGTTGGTGGTGCCCGATGCGTTGCACGACGAGCAGGTGCTGTTCCTGTCCGACATCCTGCCGACCGGCTATCAGGCCGTCATCGATGCCGGAGTCAAACAGGGCTCGACCGTGGCGATCTTCGGTGCCGGCCCGGTGGGCCTGATGGCGGCGGCGTGCTGCCGCATGCTGGGCGCCGAGCGCGTCTTCATGGTCGACCGGCATGCGTATCGGCTGGACTTCGCTTCCAAGGCCTACGGCATCATCCCGATCAATTTCGACGAGGTCGATGACCCGGCCGATGTCATCGTGTCGCAA
This sequence comes from Xanthomonas arboricola pv. populi, assembly GCF_002939945.1. Classification (GTDB taxonomy): domain Bacteria; phylum Pseudomonadota; class Gammaproteobacteria; order Xanthomonadales; family Xanthomonadaceae; genus Xanthomonas; species Xanthomonas arboricola_A. The sequence continues at coordinate 202,522 of NZ_MDEB01000007.1, forward strand.
ACCGACGGCCGCGGCGTGGACGCCAGCATCGAAGCGGTGGGCTTCGAGGCCGAAGGCAGCGCGATCGAAACCGCACTGACCAACCTGAAGCTGGAAGGCAGCAGCGGTGTGGCGATTCGTCAGTGCATTGCAGCCACGCGCCGCTGCGGCGTGGTCAGCGTGCCGGGCGTGTATGCCGGCTTCATCCATGCCTTCATGTTCGGCGATGCCTTCGACAAAGGCCTGAGCTTCAAGATGGGCCAGACCCACGTGCAGAAACATATGCCGCATTTGCTGGAATGCATCGGCAACGGCGAACTCAAGCCCAGCGCGATCATTTCGCATCGCATGCCGCTGGCCGATGCCGCGCGTGGCTATGAGCTGTTCGACAAGAAGCAGGACGATTGCCGCAAGGTGGTATTGACGCCGTAACCGCCGGCAGCGCTGCAAATGCAAACGGCGCGGTCGATGACCGCGCCGTTTGCGTTGTTATCGATGTGAGGCCTGGTCAGTCCAGCGGCTTGGCCGGTACGAACGGCGACACCGGATCGCTGGCCGGGAAGGTTTCTTCCAGCGCATCGTCCTGCAAGGCGTCCTGTTTTTCCTTGTCGCTGCGTTGGTCGTCGTGATCGCTGGCCGGGTCGGGCGCAGCTGCGTGGTCATGGGCAGTATTCATGGGATCTCCTGTCGCGTGGATGCACCCAACGCTACGGTGGCCTGCCGACGGCACAGGTGAAAGAGGTCTTCGCATCGGCACGACAAAGGCAACCGTTTAGGGAAGCGTCCGCTGCATCGACACAACGCGGCCAGTGCGAGCGATGTCGGGAGCGATCAGCTGACGATCGATGCCGATTCGGCAATCCAGGCTGTGATGCGACGAAGCACGCTGCGGATCAGACCGACCTGTGCGTAGTGCTTGTCTGCGCATCGCACCGTTCGACCCCATCGCCATGGCCTGCATGGCGCCGCGCCTGTTTGTCGATGACGTCGTCGCAGCGTCGATCACGCGTGCACATGATCGACACCACAAGTGAGTGAGCAGAGGCCTATGCGCGCGACACCCGCGTCCACAGGCACATACGCAACGCATGCATGGCAACGCCGACCACGCGGCAATCAAGGTTCTGCGCCGCCGCGATTACCAGCCTGTTGCAGCCACGGCGGGGACCGGTTCACACCCCGGCACGCCCAGGGTGTATGGTGCAAGGGCGGCCGGACTCCGGTGTCGCCTTCACTCTATCTGGCCTTCTCCATCAAGACTCTCTGCGAACGCTGCGACGCCGTCTGTTGCCGGCTCACCGTCATGGTCGATCCATCCGACCGCATCCCCAACCACTTGACCAGCGTGACACCGCAAGGCTGGCACGTGATGGCGCGTGACGAGGAAGGCTGGTGCGTGGCCATCGACGCTGCGCGCATGTGTTGTTCGATCTACGACACGCGGCCGGCGATCTGCCGGCGTTTCGTCATGTCCGGGCCGTATTGCCGCGACGTGCGTGCCACCTACGACGACCAACGCCGGCGGGGCATTCCCTTGACGCTTTACAACGCATGAGGATTTCGCCATGAACAACTCCCGCCGTCAGTCGATGACCGTGAGCAATCAGCCAGGCAAGCCGCGGTTGTCCGAGCAACGTCTGGCCGCCGATCTGGAAGCGTTCCAGCAATCCGGTGGCGCGATCGAACGTCTGGGCGATACCCCGCTGCGTCGCGACAAAAAGCGCGGCGAGCCCGAGGCCGCCCCCGCTGCGGCGGGCAAACCGGCTGCCGACGCCGGGTAAGCGCGCGGCGTCTGTCGGTGCAGCCGGCCCGCCGCAACCTTGCGCACTACAACAGCTGCGCGCGATCGATCGCGCCGAGCCCTTGCGCCAGCGATGCCATTTCGTTGGCCAGGTTGATCATGTTGCCGCCGGCCTGTGCTGCGATGGCCATGATGCGTTGATACGCATCCCAGAAGTCCGGTCCACGGCCATAGGCATCGTGGAACCCTTGCAGCTCCAGGACCAGCAGATCGGACACCTGCATGTCGGAGCGGTCCATTGTGTTACCTCGTTGGGGTGTTCCCCGGCCCGCAGCTTATACCCGTTCAGGTGGCGAAACCGGCGCGACCAAAGCGCCGGGGGTTTGAAGCTGAATTGGTCAGAGAGGGTGCCCCAGGCGACATGCCTGCGCAATTTCCGCGGCTGTCGCGCTGGTTGAGCCTGCACATCGTAGGCACCCCACGGCATCGCGGAGTGGCCGGCACCTGCTGCGGAGGAGGGCTGGCTCCCCCGCAGCAGCGCGGCTGAATGCCGCCGGCCCTGCCCGCTGCCAGATGCGTCCAGGCCATCGCCCAAGCGCCGAACCACGCACATTCCCGTGTAAAATGCGCGGTCTTTGACCGGACCAATGGCGAAAGCTGCTCCACGGGCGCCCCTGTCGGGCCCGGCGTTCATTCGCCTGCTCGCTCGCCTCACCGATGCCCACGTTGCCCAGTCCAACCATGCGCTCGCCGACCGGCTCAGCCAATGGATCGACTGGACGCGTGCGGTCGCCGTGTCCAAGGCGCTGGATGGCAAGCTGCCGGAGATCGAACCGCTGCCCGAGACGCGCCGCCTCGACGTCGAGGCCTGTGCACGCGTGCGTACCGGCTTGGCGACCAGCAGCGTGGTCGATCTGGATGCCGTGCTCGCGCGCGTACGTCGCGATGCCCGCAACGCCGCCGCTGCCGACAGCGACGCAGCGACAGCGGCGCCTGTGCTCGACTATGCCCCATTCCGCCAGCACTACCTGGCCATGCAACGCGCGATGCGCACCGCCACTGGCGACCTGCGTGGCCGCCTGCGCGACATGCTGGCCCTGGAGTCCGGGCAGATGGCGCGGCTGGCCGAGGTGGATGCGGTGATGGAGCTGACCTTGAGCCCGCGCGAGCAGACCCTGCTGAATCATGTGCCGACCCTGCTCGGTGCGCATTTCGAGCGTCTGCGCGATGCCGCGCAGGCGCCAAACCCGCCACCCGACGGCGACGCCGCGCCACGCGCGGTCTCCGACGGCTGGCTGGATGTGTTTCGCAAAGACATGCAGAGCGTGTTGCTCGCCGAACTGGATGTCCGTTTTCACCCGATCGAAGGCCTGCTTGCAGCGCTTCGTACCCGCTAACTGGGACCTCATGTTCAGAACTCTCGTTCACCTGTGTGTGTTTGTCGTCGGCCTGTTGGCGGTTTGCTGGGTCGGCATCGGTTATCTGGGCTCCAATCCGCTGGGCGCCTGTGTCGCAGCGGTGATCGGTGCCTGCTATGTGGCCGGCGCGCTGGAGCTGTATCGCTATCGCCAGGCCAGCGCCACGCTGGACGATGCCGTTGCCGCGCTGACCACCGCACCAACGGCATTGGGCGAATGGCTGGAGCGCCTGCACCCGAGCCTGCGCAACGCGGTGCGCCTGCGCATCAAGGGCGAGCGCGTGGCGTTGCCGGCACCGGTGCTGACACCGTACCTGGTTGGCCTGCTGGTGTTGCTGGGCATGCTCGGCACCCTGCTCGGCATGATGGCCACGCTCAAAGGCACCGGCTTCGCATTGCAGAGCGCCACCGACCTGCAGGCCATTCGCGGCTCGCTGGCCGCACCGGTGGAAGGCCTGGCGTTTGCGTTCGGCACCTCGATCGCCGGCGTTGCGAGCTCCGCAATGCTGGGGCTGTTGTCGGCGCTGTGCCGGCGCGAACGGCTGCAGGCAGTGCAGCGGCTGGATCTGAAGATCGCCTCCGAGCTGCATCCGCATTCGGACGCGCACCAGCGTGGCGAAGTGTTCAAGTTGCAGCAGCAGCAAAGCGCACTGATGCCGACGCTGATCGATCGCCTGCAGACGCTGATGAGCGGCATCGAGCAGCAGAGCATCGCCGCCGATGAACGCCTGGCCGCGCAGCAGGCCGAGTTCCACGCCAGCAGCGAAGCGGCCTACGCGCGCCTGGCCACGTCGATGGAGCATTCGCTGCAGGCCGGCGTGGCAGAAAGCGCACGCGCGGTGGGCGCGGCCTTGCAGCCGGCGATGGAAGCGACCATGACCAGCATCGCGCGCGACACCGCCGCCCTGCACGAGCGACTCACCCACGCCGTGCAGCAGCAACTGGACGGCATCACCAGCGGCTTCCAGCACAGCGCCAGTGCCGCAGCCGCGCACTGGACCACCGCGCTCGCCGCGCAGGAGCGCGCGCAGCAAGCGCTCGACACGCAGCTGCAAAACACGCTGGAGCAGCTCGCACAACAGGCCGCTGCGGTGCAGGACGGCGTCGGCAGCGCCGTGCAGCAGCAACTGCACGCGCTCAACGACGGCTTCCAGCACAGTGCGCAGACCGCCGCCGAGCACTGGCAGGCCGTGTTGGCCGCGCAGGAAGGTGCGCAGCATGCGCTGACCGAGCAGCTGCAGGCCACGTTGGCGCAGATCGATCAGCGCAGTATCGCGGTGCGCGATGGCGTGACCCACGCGGTGCAGCAGCAGTTGAACGCGCTCAATGACGGGTTTGACCGCAGCAACGCCGCCACTGCCGATCACTGGGCAGCGGTGCTCGCCGAGCAGCAGCGCGCAAGCGCAGCGGCGACCGCGCAGTTGCACGCCACGCTCGACCAGCTCGCCCAGCAGACCACCGCGCTGCAGGACGGCGTGCACCAGGCCGTGCAGCAACAACTCGATGGCCTGAGCAGCGGCTTCGAAACCAGCACCGCGGCTACAGCCGCCACCTGGACCGCGGCAGTAGCCGAACAGCAACGCGCAAATCAGGCGCTGACGCAGGAATTGCAGAGCACGCTCACACAGTTCGCCAGCACCTTCGATGCACGCGCCAGCGCCCTGGTCGATGCGGTGTCCAGGCGCATGGATCAATCCAGCAGCGAGACGGCCAGCGCCTGGAACGCCGCGCTGGCGCAGCAACAGGATGCCAGCGCCGCCTTGGCGACCCAGCACCAGAACACACTGGCGGCCGCCACCGCCAGCTTCGACACGCATGCCGCCGCCTTGGTCGGCACGCTGCAGCAATCGCACACCGACCTGCAGGCCGCGCTGGAAGCGCGCGATTCCCAGCGCCTGGCGCTGTGGAGCGAGCGCTTCACCGCGATGAGTGCGGAGCTGAGCACGCAGTGGGAACGCACCGGCGAGCGCGTCACCCAGCAACAGCAGGCGATCTGCGACACCCTGGCCAGCACCGCCAGCGAGCTGTCCACGCAGGCGCAGGCACAGGCCAGCGCCACCATCAGCGAGGTGGCGCGCCTGATGCAGATCGCTTCCGAAGCGCCCAGGGCCGCCGCCGATGTGGTGGCCGAGCTGCGCCAGAACCTGTCCGAAAGCATGGTGCGCGACACCGCCATGCTGGAAGAACGCAGCAAGCTGCTCGCCACCCTGGATACCTTGCTCAACGCGGTCAATCACGCCTCCACCGAACAACGCGCAGCGGTGGATGCGCTGGTCACCACCTCGGCGGACCTGTTGCAGCGCGTGGGCACCCAGCTCACCGAGCAGATCGGCAGCGAGACCGGCAAGCTCGGCGCGGTGGCCGCGCATGTCAGCGGCAGCGCGGTGGAAGTGGCCAGCCTGGGCGAAGCGTTCGGCGTGGCGGTGCAGCTGTTCAGCGGTTCCACCAGCGAGCTCAACGAACGCCTGCAGTACGTCGCCACCGCACTGGACGCCTCGCTCGCCCGCAGCGACGACCAACTGGCGTATTACGTGGCGCAGGCGCGCGAGGTGGTCGACCTCAGCATGCTGTCGCAGAAGCAGATCATCGAAGAGCTGCGTCAGCTCGATCGCGGCCGCAACGATGCCGGTGAGGCCGCTGCCGACGAGGCCAGCGCGGCATGAGCGACGAGATCGACATCGACGGCGACTCGGGCACACCGATCTGGGCCGCCTTCGGCGACCTGATGTCGGTGCTGCTGGGGACGTTCGTGCTGATCCTGGTCGGGGTGATCGGCGTGCAGCTGCAGCTGTCCAGCCGCCTGGATGAAGAGGTCAGGCAGCGCCAGGCCGAAGCGCAGCGCCGCAAGACGCTGGAGCAGGCGCTCGCCGCGCCCCTGGCCGCCGGCCGCGTGACCCTGGTCGATGGCCGCATCGGCATCCGCGGCAATGTGCTGTTCGCCTTCAATTCCGATCAGTTGCAGCCGGAAGGCCGTGAGGTGCTGAAGACACTGGCCGCGCCGTTGACCGACTACCTGGCCGCGCGCGAGGAGATCCTGATGGTCAGCGGCTTTACCGACGACCGCCCGGTGCTGGGCGGCAACCGTCGCTACGCCGACAACTGGGAACTCTCCGCGCAACGCGCACTCACGGTGACGCGTGCATTGATCGCCGAAGGCGTGCCGGCCGCGTCGGTGTTCGCCGCGGCCTTCGGCTCGCAGCAGCCGGTGGATTCCAATGCGGACGAAACACGCCGCGCCAGGAACCGCCGCGTGGAGATCGCGCCGATCGCGCGCCCTTCCACGTCGCGTGCGTCCTCTGCCGCCAAGCCCACAGCGGCCGCAGGCACGCGATGAGCACGCAGGCGACATCCGCGCATGCGCGCCTGCAGCGCTGGCGCAACCAGGGTGCCGACCAGCTGGATCCGGTGCGTTTCCACCTGATGGAAACGCTGGCCGCGCGTGCCGGCACCCAGGCCGATGCAGTGCGCCAGGTGCTGGAAGAAAAGCTGGGCACGCTGGTCGATGCGTATGCGGCAACGGTGAAGCAGGCGGCGCGCCGTCGTGTCTCCTGCGATGACGCACAGCCGTCGCAACGCAGCGCGCTGGGCGCACTGGCCGACCGGATGTCAGGCCATGCCGCATTGATGGAAGTGGACAGCAGAAAGACCGCCACTGCCGACGCCACGTCGTTTCCCGAGCTGCCGGCGCTGGAGGATTTCCGTCGCACCTGGACCACGGTGCGCACCGCCAGCCAGGTGCGGCAGTCGCTGCAGGACGCCCCCAAGGACGCCGGCCCGCTCAATTCCAGCGTGCTGGTGCATCGCTGCATCAGCCTGATGCGCGAGTGCTCACCGGGCTATCTGCAGCACTTCCTCGGCTATGTCGATGCGCTGTCGTGGCTGGAACAGCTGCACAACGGTGGCGCGTTGGCCAGCGAGGATGCCGCACCGGTGGCGCCTGGCAAGAAGCGCAGCAAGCGTCCGTCCACGCGGCGCAGCTAGGTTATCGGGCTCTTGTGCATGACATTCAGCCGATAGGCCAGGTTGTCGCGCAGCGAGCCGGTGCTGTCGACCGCAGCGCGATAACTGTCGAAGCGCCCTGCCGACAGATCCACGCTGTGCTGCGGCTGAAACAAGGGCTGCTTGGTAACGATATTGACCGCCCCGCCCCGCCCGGCTCGCCGCGTCCGTACAACGCCCAGGCCGGGCCCTTGATCATCTCGATGCTCTGCGTGTTGGCCGCATCGCGCAGGCCGTAGCCGCGGCTGGCGTTGAAGCCGTTGACCATGTAGTCCGAGCCGAAATTCGGGTCGCCGGTGAAGCCGCGCCTCGAGTCGCTGTCCCACAGACCGCCCAGGTTGCTGGCCTTGGTGATGCCGCTGGCCATCTCCAGCGCACCAGCCGGATCGGTGACGCCGGCATCCTTCGAGCAGGGTCTGATCCAGCACGCGCGCACTGATCGGCAGATCGCGCAGCGGCGCATCGGTTGGTGGCGCAGGCAAGGGGCCGACACCCGCGCAACTCAACACGCTGCGCAAGGGCAGCGTGTGCGGCAGAAGGCGGCGCGGCGTGCACACGGACATCGGGCAGAACTCATGACGCGATAATGTGCGAAACGCATCACACCTCCACCGAAAAAAATGGGCCGAGCGCACGTTCCTAACGCGTGCGTCACCACCAAGAAACATTTGCATGCGATAGCTGTCCCGCTCGCTGAACACCGAGCCAACTGTCCCCCTTCCAGCGCGCGTTCCGCTGAGCGTCGATCTGCTCACCAGCAGCCGGCGGTGGCTTCGTGCGTCCGATTGATTTCCAGGAGATTCACTCCCATGCGCTTCCGGACTTTCTTTGCCGTTGTTCTTCTCACCGCTTTCAGTGCCATAGCCCAAGCCCAGGTCGTCACGCTCAACAAGGGCGGTTACACGCTGAGCTACGACTGCACCAACCACACCGCGCTGCGCTACGAATACGTCCTGCAGGCCGATACCGGCTCGGCCGCGCGCCCGTCCAGCTTCAATCTGGACACCGAACTGCCCAGCGGCTGCGCAGGTCAGACCTCCACCAATTCCTATGCCAGCGTGCGCTCCGGCTACGATCGCGGCCACCTGGTGACGTCCAACCACATGGATTACAACGCGACCTACATCCGTCGCGCCAACCTGATGTCCAACATCGTTCCGCAGGTGGCCAGCTTCAACCAAGGCATCTGGGTGCGTGCCGAAAACGTGGCCGAGTGTTACCGCGATATCGCCAGCGTGCAGGTCTACGGCGGTGTGATCTACAGCGACACCAGCAACGATTACTTTCTGAGCAGCCACGGCATCCGCACCCCGGATTTCTTCTGGAAGACGATCATCACCGCCAACCCCGGCGGCGGCACCCGTGCGATCAGCTGGCTGATTCCCAACAGCGCCAGCCTCGGCTCGCTGGACAGCTACATCGTCAGCATCGACGAACTGGAAGACCTCTACGGTGCCAGCACCATCGGCATCACCGCACCGGCCGCCGTCAAGGCCATGCTACCCGCCACCACCTGGCCGCAGCCGAGCGATTGCGACCTGGGCTGAGAGTGGCCGCCCACTCCTTTTAGCCACGTTGATTGAGAGCGGCTGACAAAACGTCGCGGGCGGTCGTCAGGTGGGTGCGAACGACGCGCTCAAAACCGACATGTACGAGTGGTACATGCCGATGCCGAGCACCGACCGCGCCCGCCTGGCGGCCACGCAGCAGGTTTGTTAGCCGCTCTACATCGCCGGGCGTTTGATCCAGCAGACAAGGCCCGGGATTCCCGGGCCTTGTCGTTGCAAACGGCAAGCGTCGCACGCTGTAGCGAGTCCTCAGGTATCGGGCGTAGCAAGCGACGCAAACCAGTTGGCGTAAGGCGTGTTCTTGACCAGATGCCGATTGAAGTCTTTTGCGCCATCGCTCCACCACACCGGGCCGCGCTCTCCCAAGGCCGTCTTGGCACGATCGACCGCTGCACGCGCCGCGGCCAGCCGCCCGACATCGTCGTCGCGCTTGGCCGCCTTGACCGCGCGTCGCGCGTCCATCAACGCGCTGACCAGCCCGGCACGGACGTGCTCGTGCAGATGCGGGTTGGCGGTGCGCCAGAGCCGGCCACGCACGATCAGATAACGGCCATCGGGCGTGATGACGGGCGCGGCAGCGGCGGCCGTCATTGCCATCGCGCCGGCTGCCGGTAAGCACGTAGCGTCGGACAGACCAGGACGCGCCTACGCGACCCGCGCGAAGCGGGGACGGGCAATGCCCTCCACCTCGACCTGCGCGACGAACATCGCATACGGTCGCACCCATAGACCGATGTCGCTGTCCAACGGACGATAGAGCACCAGCGGGGCCAGCGTTTCGCTGCACCGCACGACGCCGAGCACTTCATAAAGGCCGCCCTTGAAGTGGCGGTACTGGCCCAACGCGATGCTGGGCAAGGGCGACAGGGAGGTATCCATGGACGTCACAGGATGGGCAAGCCTCCAGTCTAGGCAGCATGGCCGGCCGCAGCCAGCACCTGCCGCACAACCGGCGGCGTTGCCGGGCTCAACGATGCACAGCCGCGTGCAACGCTGCGACGCGCTTACTGGTCTTCGTCTTCGTCGTCTTCCTCGCCCAGGTCGTCATCGTCCTCCACCGGGTCTTCGATGCCATCGTCGTCATCGATCTCGCTGTCCTGCGCAGGCCCTTCCTGGATCGGCGCGGTGTCCCTGCCCGGCGCCTTGACGCCATTGGGCGGGGTGGGATCGTCTACGCCGCGGTTGCCGCTTTCGTCATTGCTCATGGTCAGCTCCAGCAGTAAAAGACCGCACAGCCACCCTCCTCCCGCCGATGTGACGCGCACGTGTGTCCTGCACGATCGCAATGCCCCCCAGCGGCCACGCGTGCGGCGAACGAGCGCGACTGCATCCGGCCGACGCCTGTGGCCGTACTGATGGGAACGCCCATGGAGTCACCAGCATGCCGAGCCTGATCTGCGACCTGGAAGACCTGCTCGCCGCCTGGAAGGCCGAGGCCAGAACCTTCGATGCCTGCGACATGCCGGCCTCCGCGCTGGCCTTCCGCGACTGCCATCGTCGTCTGTCCGCGTTGATGGACGAACATGCACGCCACACGGCGGCACTGACGGCCGAGCTGGCTGCGCACGAGCAGCAGACTCGGTGACCCAGCTGCAGGCGCGCTCCATCGCGCCGATGGGTTCCTAGGGTTTCGATCAGCGTGCCGCTGGCCTGATTCACGCCGACCACCGCGACCCCGGCGCCGTGCGCGCGCAGCTTGAGCACCACCCGATCCAGCGCCGCCACCGCGCTGATGTCCCACAAGTGCGCGTGGGTCAGATCGATCAGCACCGTCGGCGGCGCGCCCGGAAAATCGAAGCTGGCCACGAACTGCCCGGCCGATGCAAAGAACACCTGGCCGCGCACCGCATACACGCGCACCCCGTCGTCACGCTCGCTGGCCTGCACCTGCAACATGCGCCCGACCTTGCGCGCAAAGGACAGCGCCGTCAGCACCACGATGGCGACCAGCGGCGAGGGAATCGCCGTGGTGAACCGCGGTAGCAGATAGATGATGGGCAACGCACAGGCGGCAGGTGCCGGAGACGCCGTCTGCACGCAGTGGCCGTGCCGGGCCACCACGTGCCCTGTCGCTTCAGCCGCTACTGGCAGCACGTCGCTCAGTCATCGCCGACCACACGCTCTCCCATCAGTTCGCGCTCGCGTTTTTCCAGTTCTTCGGCATAGCGCTTGCGCACGAAGCCTTCCGACAGCACGCCAAGCACCCTGCGTTGGGCGTCGATCACCGCCAACTCGTCGGCCTGCGTCGCGTCGAAGACCTTCATCACCGCCACGATGTCGGTGTCTGCCAGCAACGCCGCATCGCGGTGCTTGGCGTAGTCGCTCACTGGCGCATCGGCCTGCACATTGTCCGCATACGGCACCGCCAACGGCACCACACCGGCGTAATGGCCGGCGGCGTCTTCCAGCACCACGCGCTGCGTGGACCCCAACGGAAACCGCCGGCGAAACTCACTGACCGTGGTGTCGTGCGCGGTGTGGTTGGCGTCCTTGCGCATCATCTTGCCGGCCGACAGATTGCGCACCCACCCCACATCGCGTGCGCTGCGGATGTTTTCGCCACGCAGATGCAGGCGCCAGGTCGAGAACGAATAGCCAAACACCTGACGCACCACCGTATTGGCCACCAGCACCGCCACCATCACCGCGCTCGCCAGCACGAAATCATGCGTGCCTTCCAGGATCAGCATGGCCATCGTCATCGGCGCACCGACAATGGCCGCCGCCAACGCGGCCATGCCCACCAACGACGCGCTGGTGATGTCCACCGCCGCAGCGCCGACCAGCAGATTCAGGAACACTGCAAACAGACCGCCCACCAGGGAGCCCATGAACAACGAGGCGAAGAACAGGCCGCCACGGAAGCCGAAACCCAGCGAGATGCCCGACGCGATGCATTTGAGCACCAGCAAACCGGCCAGCATCTGCAGCGTGCTGCTGCCGGTCATGTCCAGATGCAGGGCGCCATGTCCCGACGACAGCACTTGCGGCGAATACATCGCCAACGGAATCAGCATCAATCCACCCACCACCGGGCGGCCCCAGATCGGTAGATCGATCCGCCCCACAGCGCGCTCGATACCGGCCACCAGCCGCATCACCGCGATGCCGATCAACGCACAGGTCAGCCCCAGCGCAATGTAGATCGCATAGTCGCGTGGCTGCAATTGATAGGCGACCGCCGCCGGCAACGAATACGGCGCAGCACCCAGCGCGTTGGCCATGAACGCGCCGGCCAGGGCCGCCGCAGCCACCGGCGCAAGCGCCGACGGCGTATAGGCGCCGATCACGATCTCGAACGCGTAGAACGCACCGGCCAGCGGCGCCCCGAACGCACCGGCGATCGCTCCTGCCGCGCCGGCACCGACCAGCGTGCGCATGTCGGCCCGGCGTACCCGCAGGACACGGCCCAGGTGCGACCCCGCGCCCGCGCCCATCTGCGTATAGGCGGCCTCCAGCCCCACCGATGCGCCAAAGCCATTGGACAGCAACGTCTGCACCGCCACGATCAGGTTGTCGCGCATCGACAGGCGCCCGCCGTGCAAGGCATTGGCTTCCACCGCATCCACCAGCGGCCGCTTGCGCCGCCGCGCCAGCAATGCCACCAGGCCCACCAACAGGCCGCCCAACGGCAGCGCCAACAACTGGGTCGTAGTGATCGACTCGGCGGTACTGAGCCGCTCGCCCGGCGCAAGCCCGTACAGCCAGGCCTGCAGCGCGTGCGCAATGCCAGCCTGCACCACCATCAGTGCCGCGGCGATCAACCCGACCGCCGCCGCCAGCCCGATGAACCAGAGATCGTTGGCGCGCAACTGCCTGCGCAACCACTCCAGCGGCCGTCGCCACGGTGCGACCGCCGGGTGCGGGACATGCGTGGCGTTGTGAGGGAGTGGCTGCATGGAAGACCAGCGATCCGCCGGATCAGGGTGCCGGCGCACGGGAGGCGCCAGCGATGCGGCCTAGTGTGCAGCAGTCTTGCTGACTTGCCGCAGTCTGACCGCGGCAGGGCAAGCAACGACCAACGGGGCGACAGCTGGTGCAGGCCGCACGCCGGGACCGAAGCGCTCACCCAGGCGCATACAGCGATCAGCGACTTCCTCGCTGGCAGCACACCGTGGGGACTCCATGTAACTGACCGTATCGCGCTTTTCTTGGTGTCCAACCCTCAGCCGGCGCCAGCGGCCGTGCTTCACCACATCAAGCAAAACCAAGTGCTGCACCGGCATGACGTCTTGGCGCACGTCCAAGCGCACCGAACGCCTTGGGTTGGCCCGATCCAGCGCAGCCAGAACCATGATCTGGACAACGGGTTCTGGCAGTCGACCCCGCATTTCGGGTTCATCGACAAGCTAGATGTTCCCGCAGCATTGGAGGTCGACGATTGCCTGCGCGCAGGCACTGTAGGAAAGCGCGGCAGGCGTGCCGCAGCGTCTCGCCAAGTCGACCGGCGCTGTGTCGACCCCTGATCGTGGCAGGGCGGTACTCGCCGAGGTGCTGCCGAAGCCGAAGCCGAGGCCGGCGTCGGGCCGCCTTCGGCCTTCGTTACACGACGCCGCAGTTCGTAGGCAAGCAGCGCGCCGCGAGCTCCACCGCCGATGATGGCGACCTCGCAATATCACCTCGAAAGTGACGGTAAGAGACGTCGATCGTCCTGTGCGTTGGTGCAACAGGGATGGCGATATCGCTCACCGTCTCGAACCCATCCACCGCAGTGACACCGCCTATTTATCAATGCGCGAATGAATCTCGCGAACCACCACTTTCCCCGACCCCGACATCCCTGAGAGAACTCGATCCCTGATGAAAATCCGACCACTGCAAAAGCACGTGGCAGCACTCGCAATTGCCATTGTCACCACCCTCGCATCCCCGTTCGCCACGGCGCAGACCCCGGGCGTGGTGGCACCACGAAATCCCGATCGTGCGGCCCTCCCGGTCATCTCCGGCTCGAAGGTCAGCGTTCCTTCGGGATCATGCACCGTGGGGGCAGTGTTGGTGCCCACGAGCATCTTGCACAGACTGACGCCGTACCAGCGTGCCACGCGATGGATCGTGCTGGCCAAGCACTGCGCGCCGATGTACTCGAGCATCCACATGGGTACCGCTGCCATCGGCACCGTTGTGTGGCAGTCGGCCACCTCGGACATTGAACTCGTGCGAGTTTCGCCCCAGCCGGGTCCGTCATCGCTGTACTGCGCGTCCCACGGCAGCGCTGCCTTCTGCAATCCGATCCAGTCCTACACTCCCCGTGCAAACAATCAGGTGTTCATGCCGCGCGCCGGGCGGGAGGCGCGACTTGCTGTAACCGGTTGGTCGAGCGCGCCGGATGGACAGTTCTGCACAAGCGGGTGGCGCACCGGCGTCCGCTGCGTGTGGCAAGGCATGTCTCTGGTGCCGGGAATTCCCAGACCGAGTTATCAGCACATCGATGCCGCCCACTCGTCCGAGCTCGATAGCATCGACAACGGCGACTCCGGCGGACCAGTCGTCACCTACGACAAGCATCTGATCGGGATCATTTCCTCCGGCGAGTCTGGCGGCCGTTCCATCGTCTACTACACGCCAATGCAACAGGTGCTGCACGAGCTGTATAGCTACTCCCTCGCCCCGGCCGACCTGCCCACCGCTGCCGGCGACGACAATCCGCTTTCACCCGGCGGTGAAAACGCTGGGTGGGAACTGGCGCCAACCGACGAGTGAGGGGCACGGCCGCAACCTCCCACCGGATGGAGGCGAGCGGGTCAACGCTCAGGACGTCGGCCGGTGTCATCGGCGTTCCGTGATATTCGGAGTAGCTCTTCAGTCAACAAAGCGCCGCCTCCATGCGGCGCTTTGTCATGGGGCTTCAACAGCGACCGCCTGCAAGGCGATCACCGGCTCCGAATCGGCATGGCCCCCGCGTACACTCCGGTTCTGAACGCGCCGCCCGCACTCACCTGACCACCGCTCGCTCCGTTTTGTTAGCCGCTCTTAATCGACGATGTATGCGTCGCTCGATTGAGATTGTGTAACGCGAGGAATCACACGTATGGTCCGCGCAATATGAACCGCGTGCTCCGCCAACTTGGTCGCCTGCTCCGTATCCCAGCCATGGCTGTGCTGCTGATTGCTGTGCTGTCCAATCCGGTGTTCGCTGCGGTTGCAGACTTGCACCAGGCTTACCTGGCGTCTGCGGACCACTCGCACAGCCCGGGCACTCAAGACAACGAAGGTGAGACATCCCCTGTCAGCGATCCGCACACAGGCGAGTTGCTTGATGCACTCATGCATGCGTCGCATTGCTGTGGGCATTTGACCGCTGTGACGCCGGCATTGCTAATTTTGCATGCCACGCAAGCACCTGCGCTTCAGCCTCAAACCATTAAGACTCTGGCTGTGTCGTTTCCAGCCTCCTCGGATATTCGTCCCCCGATAGCGCTGTAACGACTGCACCGCCCTTTGGCGGTTTCGTTACATTTCGCTATCGGAGAGTTCCTATGTGGTTGCGATTGGCGGCAGTAGCCGCCTTCGCGGTCGTGCCTGCGCTATATGCGCAGGATCGACCGCTGTCCCAAGATTTGACACTGGACGAGGCAGTTCAGCGCGTTGCCAAGACCCACCCCGACCTACGCCTGGTCGATGGACAACGTGATGTCCTGACTGCGGATGCCGAACGCGCAGGCCAACGCCCACAAATGATGCTGGGTGCAACGCTTGAAAATGTCTTGGGCACCGGCCCCTACCGGACATTCGGTCAAGCAGAGCTGACCGTTACGCTTTCGGGCATCTTGGAGCGTGGCGGCAAGCTCGATGCCCGCCGGACCCTGGCAATGGCACGCATTGATGCGCTAGCTCCTCAGCGTGAAATCGCACGCCTGGACCTGTTGGCAGAAACGGCACGCCGCTACCTCGCGATCACCGCAGCCATCCGACAGCGAGAAATCGCTGAGCTGGACATCGAGCAGCGCAGGCGAACCGTCGATGCGGCACGCCGTCGTTTGGAGGCAGGTGCATCGCCCGAGTCGGTCGTGTTGACAGCAAAGGCGGCCCTTGCAGAAGCAGAGCTTGATCGTGATCGGGCAGCGCAAGCCGAGCGCTCGGCGCGACAAAATCTCGCGGCTCTGTGGAATCAGCGAGAAGCGGCGGCCGGCCTGGTATCCGGCGATCCAATGCGACTGCCTGCCCTGAGTGACTTCAAGCAACTGAGCGACTATCTGACCTCCAATCCCGAACTTGCTCAAGTAGCAGGTGAAGAACGGATTCTTGAAGCTCAGGTGCGCCTGGCTCGAACCGAGGCCAGTCCTGACGCGCAATGGCAAATCGGTGCACGCGCACTCCGAGGCGATAGCGCGGTGGGTGTCATTGCGGGGCTGAGTATCCCCATTGGAACCGGTCGCCGTGCACAGCCAGCAATTCGCTCGGCTGAAGCAGAGCTGGCCCTCAATGGTGTCGAGCGTGAAGCGCTACTGGTTCGCCTGCTCTCTACATTGTCCGCTGCCCATGGCGACTACTCAATCGCGCGCCTGGAGGTCAATCGGCTCGACACCGATGTTCTTCCTCGCCTTGCGGAAGCTGAGAAAGAGGCAGATCGCGCATGGCGGGCCGGAGCGATCAGCTACATGGAGTGGGGAATGCTGCAAGACAGACGTATCGAAGCACGTAGACGTCAGCTGCAGGCAGCCATTTCCGCCCAATCCTCTCTCATCGAAATTCAGCGACTGACTGGTCAGCCATTAGTGGCGACAGCAGGCGCCAACGCCAAGGAAACCTCGCAGCCATGAAACCGGTCAGAAAGAATACCTTCACGCTCATGCTCTTGTTCGCAATCGCCGCCCAGTTGACCGGCTGCGGCGGACCACAGGCAAAGGACGATAAAGAAGCCGCTGACAGCAAGCCACAAGCAAAAGAGGCGCATGGCGAAGAAGAAGGTCAGGACGAAGCGCCCAAGTCCACACGCATTGCTCGTAAAGAGGCTGATGCAAACGGCATCAGAGTTGTCGCGGCCGGGCCAGGTGCCATTGCGATCGAACTCGAAGTGCAGGGTCAGATCGCCGCAATCGATGGCAGCGATGCGAAAGTCACGGCGAGCTATCCGGGGCGCATCAGATCACTGCGCGCAAATGTGGGTGACCGTGTCAGAGCGGGGCAGTCCATGGCGAGCATCGAAAGCAACCTCAGCCTTTCCACCTATTCCGTATCCGCACCAATCAGTGGTGTTGTGCTGACGCGCCAGGCGCAGGTCGGCGGTGGCGCAGCGGAAGGACAGGTATTGTTCGATGTTGCCGATCTGAGCAAGGTCTGGGCAGATCTCAGCGTGTTCGGCGCGCAAATGGCTTCGGTGGTGCCTGGATCAAGCGTCGTAGTTACGCGCTTATATGACGGCACGAGTGCACAAGCAACGATCGATGGGGTGCTGCCGGGAGCAAGCGCTGCAAGTCAAAGCTCCACCGCCCGTGCAACGCTGCAGAACCTGGACGGGCAGTGGCGGCCTGGCGTTGCCGTGACTGCAAAAATCGCGATCAGCAACCGTAATGTCGCGTTGATGGTGCCGCGTTCGGCAATGCAAACGCTGGATGGTGGCGAGGCAGTGTTCGTGCGAACCGGGGACACCTACACGGCACATGCGGTCAGACTCGGCGAAGGCGATACCGAACAGGTGGAGGTGCTTGAAGGGCTCAAGGCTGGCGATCAGGTTGTGGTCGAACAGAGCTATCTCGTCAAGGCTGACATCGAGAAGTCCGGCGCATCGCACGAGCATTGAGGAGAACTGACATGCTCGAACGAATCATTCGAATCTCGATCAGTCAGCGCTGGCTCGTCATGGCCATGACGGTGCTGCTGATTGCCATCGGTGTGTGGAGTTTCAGTCAACTACCGATTGATGCCACACCAGACATCACCAACGTCCAGGTGCAAGTCAATACGGCTGCACCTGGCTACTCGCCTTTGGAAGCCGAACAGCGGGTGACCTACCCCATCGAGACCGCAATGGCGGGCCTTCCTGAGATGGATCATTTTCGATCCATTTCCCGCTATGGTCTGTCTCAGATCACAGTGGTCTTCAAAGACGGCACGGACATCTATTTCGCCAGGCAACAGGTGTCCGAACGATTGCAACAGGTGAAGTCGCAAATTCCAGCCGGCATCGAGCCAACACTAGGCCCGATCGCAACCGGCATGGGAGAAATCTTCTCCTACACCGTCGACGCCGACCCGAAGGCGAGAAAGCCTGACGGGAAGCCCTACACCGCCACCGATCTACGGACGCTCCAAGACTGGATCATCCGCCCGCAACTGCGCAACATCCCCGGTGTAACCGAGATCAATACACTTGGCGGATACAAACGTGAAGTTCACATCACGCCAGACCCCGCTCGCCTCAGGTCTCTTGGTTTAACGCTCGACGACGTCGTCAACTCTCTGCAGCTCAACAATCAAAACGTTGGCGCAGGCTACATCGAGCGCAATGGTGAGCAGTTCTTGGTGCGTATTCCCGCCCAAGTTGCGGACATCCGTGACATCGAGCAGATCGCGGTCGCAAAGAGAGACGGTGCGGTCATCCGTGTGCGAGATGTGGCGCAAGTTGCAGACGGCGCCGAACTACGCACGGGTGCGGCAACGCAAAATGGCCATGAAGTCGTGCTTGGCACCGCCGTGATGCTGATCGGTGCTAACAGCCGTGACGTCGCGCAAGCAGCGGCAGCCAAGCTCAAGGATGCCGAGAAAAGCTTGCCTGATGGCGTCAAAGCGACACCCGTCTACGATCGCACAGCCCTGGTTGATCGCACCATCGGAACCGTGACCAAGAATTTGACCGAAGGCGCTGTGTTGGTCATCGTCATCTTGTTTCTATTGCTCGGAAATTTTCGCGCCGCGTTGATCACCGCTCTAGTGATCCCATTGGCGATGCTCTTCACCCTAACGGGCATGGCGCGCGGCGGGATCTCGGCCAATCTCATGAGTTTGGGTGCGCTTGACTTTGGTTTGATCGTTGACGGCGCCGTGATCATCATCGAGAACTGCCTGAGCCGCTTTGGCGAGCGTCAACACCAGCTCGGACGGCAAATGGATCTCGCCGAGCGTTTTGAGATTACCGCCAGCGCCACAGCAGAAGTCATCAGGCCCAGCTTGTTCGGGCTCGGCATCATCACCGCCGTCTATCTACCGATCTTTGCGCTAACAGGTGTGGAAGGAAAGATGTTCCATCCCATGGCGATCACGGTGGTGTTGGCATTGACGGGCGCCATGGTCCTTGCGCTTACTTTCGTTCCTGCTGCCATTGCGTTGGCACTGGGCGGTAAGGTGGAGGAGAAAGAAAACTGGCTGATGGCACGCTTCCGCAAAGGATACGAACCCCTGCTTGATCTCAGCCTGCGCAGTGGAAAGTGGGTGGCCGTTGGAGCCATTGTCCTGCTCGTGTGCAGCGGCTTACTTATAACCAGGCTAGGAAGTGAGTTCGTCCCAAGCCTGGATGAGGGCGACTTTGCTCTGCAAGCCATGCGCATCCCGGGGACTAGCCTCACGCAATCGGTGGGCATGCAGCGACAACTGGAGCAACGACTCCTGAAAGTGCCTGAAATCGACCGGGTGTTCTCGAAGATTGGCACTGCAGAAGTGGCGTCTGACCCGATGCCGCCCTCGGTCGCCGATACCTTTGTGATGGTGAAGCCACGTGACCAGTGGCCTAACCCGGACAAGCCCAAGGCCGATCTCGTTGCACAGGTCGAGCAACTGGTGGATAGCATCCCCGGCAATAATTACGAGTTCTCGCAACCGATCCAGATGCGCACGAATGAACTCATTTCGGGAGTCAGGTCGGACGTGGCCATCAACATCTATGGAGATGACCTAGACACGCTGCTCAAGATCGGGCAACAAGTTGAAGCGGTCGCAAAAAATGTTCCAGGTGCTGCAGATGTTCGTGTGGAGCAAGCCAGCGGACTGCCGCTGCTATCGATTGTTCCTAACCGCATGGCACTGGCAAGCTATGGACTCAGTGCCGACGATATTCAAAAAACCGTTGCGACAGCAGTAGGCGGCCAAGTCGCCGGACAACTCTTCGAAGGCGATCGCCGATTCGACATTGTTGTCCGTTTGCCGGAAGCGTTGCGGCAAGACCCCAGTGCCATCGAGTCGTTGCCCATTCCACTCAAGGCCTCCAAGGACGTCCTGTCAGGTTCGGAATCTAGCGGACCCCAGACCATTCCACTTGCGGCAGTTGCCAAGGTCACTCGGAGCGAAGGCGCAAACCAGATCAATCGGTATAACGGTAAGCGGCGAATTGCGGTCACTGC
This sequence comes from Xanthomonas arboricola pv. populi, assembly GCF_002939945.1. Taxonomy (GTDB): domain Bacteria; phylum Pseudomonadota; class Gammaproteobacteria; order Xanthomonadales; family Xanthomonadaceae; genus Xanthomonas; species Xanthomonas arboricola_A. Next base: position 222,499 of record NZ_MDEB01000007.1, read on the forward strand.
CAATGTCCGCGACCGTGATCTAGGTGGGTTTGTCACCGAGCTTCAAGATGTGGTTGATGCCCAAGTCAAGACGCCGACGGGCTATTGGATCGAATACGGAGGTAGTTTCGAGCAGTTGAGTTCGGCAAGTAAGCGATTGGCGATCGTTGTCCCAGTCACACTGGTCATCATCTTTGCCTTGCTTTTCTGGGCATTTCGCTCGGTCAAAGACTCGGCAATCGTCTTTAGCGGTGTTCCGCTAGCGCTTACGGGTGGAATCATTGCGCTCAGTTTGCGTGGAATTCCGTTGTCCATCTCCGCAGGCATCGGGTTCATTGCACTGTCGGGTGTAGCGGTTCTCAATGGCTTGGTACTCATCAGTTTTATTCGAGGACTGCGGGAAAAAGGCGATCCGTTGCCCGTTGCGGTCCGCGAGGGGGCGCTGAGTCGGCTAAGACCCGTATTGATGACAGCGCTGGTGGCATCACTTGGATTTGTGCCAATGGCACTCAACGTCGGCGCCGGTTCGGAAGTTCAGCGACCACTTGCCACTGTGGTGATCGGCGGAATCGTATCTTCGACGCTGCTAACGCTGGTCGTCCTGCCTATTCTGTATCGGTGGGTACACAGCCGCGCCACAAGAGAAAAGGCAGCGGAAGTCTAATCAGCGGTGTCCTAACCCATCGCGATTCCCGCGATGGGTGCTCTGCCATACCCAAAGCAAACGCCACATAGGCGTTCAGGAGAATATTCATGAGTGGCAATCACGACCACGCAGGCTCCGAAGTCCGCTTCGAGAAGCCGCTATGGTGGGCGCTCGGACTCACATCGCTATTTCTTGTTGCCGAAGTACTAGGTGGCTTTTTAACCAACAGTCTTGCGTTGATTTCCGACGCTGCGCATATGCTGACCGACACGATTGCGCTTGCCGTGTCCCTTTTCGCTGTGCGTATCTCCAGGCGGCCAGCTGACAAGAAGCGAAGCTATGGCTACGGTCGCGTAGAGTCGCTGGGCGCGCTGGTCAACGGCTCCCTACTCCTCCTGGTTGCGGGCTACATTCTTTGGGAAGCAATCACTCGTTTCAGACAACCACCACATGTTGCATCCACCGGCATGCTTTTCGTCGCCATCAGCGGGCTTATCGTTAACCTCATCGCGATGCGTCTGCTCAAGTCAGGAAGTGGCAGCTCGCTAAATCTAAAGGGTGCGTATCTTGAGGTCTGGAGCGACATGCTTGGATCGGTGGGCGTCATCATCGGTGCGCTCGTCATTCGTTGGACCAACTGGACACTTATCGATCCCATCATTGCGGTGCTCATCGGATTGTGGGTGTTGCCGAGAACCTGGACGCTCATAAGCGCGGCCGGACGCGTTCTGATGCAGAGCGTGCCTATCGATGTCGACATCACGGCCTTGGAAAGAGCGGTGCGGGCACATGCCGATGTCGACTCTATTCACAACCTGCATATCTGGTCGTTGGCCTCTCGCCAGACTGTGGTGACCGCGCATGTTGTCGTCAAAGAAGATGTCAATACCTTGGACCGGGTTCGTTGCGAAGTGGCAGGCATCGTTCGCTCTGTTCTCGACGTCTCTGAGCTGACCCTGCAAGTCGAATGCGTGGCGTGTGATGGCTCAGGAGCACGTCATGACAGCAATTTTTAGTTCCGTCCTTCAACGACTACGCACCAGAAACAGGATCAACACAGAAGCAACGTCTAGCTGGCGTCCATTGCTCTCGGCGGACTGGCTTGTCTGGGCCGTTGCTATGTACACGGCAGCGGCACTCAATCAAGCATTCTGGCGAGCCACCGCAGCCACAGGCGCGTTTTCTGATCATGGAGGATGGGAAAGTGCGCTTAGCCTGGCCTTGATCCTGGTGGGCATCAATGTGCTTCTACTTCGTCCACTTTGCTGGAAGGGCGCAACCAAGCCTGTGTTGACTGTTTTTTTATTGGCTGCTGTCTTTACGTCTTTCTTCTCTGATCGCTATTCGATCTATTTTGACGTCAGCATGGTACGCAACATCCTCAAGACAAACGCAGCTGAAGCTGGTGACCTGATCACATCTTCCCTGCTTCTGCATGTCATCACCTATGCAATAGCTCCACTCGTATTTATCTGGTCGACACGTCTAAGAGGGCTATCGATTCTGCGATCGACCGTTGCCATGTTTGGGTCGATTGCAGTGGCGCTCATGCTGGTCATCATTGCCGCATTGATTAGCTTCAAAGACGTCAGCGCGCTGATGCGAAACAATCGGGAGCTCCGCCATCTGGTGGCTCCTGCGAACGTTGCTGTCTCCAGCATACGCATTGCAGCAAAGGAACTCTCTGTTGACACTGGCCCGAGGCGGGTCGTGGCACCGGATGCTCGTCTGGTTGGCCATGACCCTGAGCCGAAGCCACACGTGCTCGTGCTGGTGGTCGGGGAGACCGTGCGTGCATCCAATTGGGGGCTGAATGGATATGCGCGTCAAACGACTCCGGAACTTGCCAAACTCGATGTCGTCAACTATCCAGATGTGCGCGCATGTGGCTCAAGCACCGAGGTCTCATTGCCATGCATGTTCTCGGCTAAAGGGAGGGCAAGCTATAACGAAGATGAGATAAAGCGTTCGGACTCCCTACTGCATGTCTTATCGAGAGCTGGTGTCCAAACGCTCTGGAGAGACAATCAAGGCGGATGCAAAGGGGTCTGCGATGGTTTGCCGTTTGAAAAGGTAACACCAAGAAACCAAATAGCTGCTTGCCCGAATGATGACTGCGGTGATCTGGCACTTCTTGACGGTCTTGAAAAGCGCGTGCGTTCAAGCCAGGAAGACATGGTGATCGTATTGCATCAACTAGGTAACCACGGCCCAAGCTACTACCTGCGCTATCCGGAGCGACTACGCCGGTTCAGGCCCGACTGCAGAAGTGCCGATCTCGGAGACTGCACACGTCCAGAGGTTATCAACGCTTACGACAACGCAATTTTGGCGACGGATGAACTAGTTTCCCGCGCGATAAAGATGCTTGCTTCAATCGATACGGTCGACAGCGCATTGCTGTATGTCTCCGATCACGGAGAGTCACTTGGCGAAAGCAACCTGTATCTGCATGGATTGCCTTACGCCATTGCCCCGGACATGCAGATGAAGGTTCCCATGGCAGCATGGCTGTCGCCGGGAATGGTGCAGTGGCGCGGTTTGAACATGCACTGCGTGCGGCAACGCGCGTTACAGCCTGCAAGCCATGACAATCTTTTCCACTCGGCGCTGGGACTCATGGATGTTTCGACGAGAGCCTACTCCAGGGAGCTTGATTTGTTCGGCGGATGCGCATCGCGCACCTACAATGACAAGGATCGACCGTGAGAGCGGTATTTATCACGCTTGGGCGTGCATCTACTCTGGGCGACGTCGGGTAAACGTGACGTCTTCATCGCTTCACTCCTCATGATGACGGAGGCCCATGCCGACGAAGCCTCTACGTTACGGTGCGCCTGTTCGTAGAGCGGCTAACAAAAACGTAGCGAGAGGTCATGAGGGGAGTGCGGGCGGCGTGCTCAGAACCGGAGCGTACGCGTGGTCCATGCCGATTCCGAGCACCGACCGCGCCCGCCTGGCGGCCGCGCGGTAGGTGTGTTGGCCACTCTTAGGGATGGGTCGCCCGGTACCTAATGTCCAGAACGACCTGTAGCTGAGCATCAGCTCTTTACATATCACGTATTACATTATTTGCATTGCAAAGCCAGATTGCTCTCGCTTCCTCTCGCTAACACATCACTCGGTTTGCCCTTACATTCCATCTCCCGTTTTTGAGTTGATCGAGATCAAGGCGGACGTGTATGGTGCGCTGCACCATAGAGGTATGAACCGGACACCGTTTGGCGTTCCTCTCGGTGACCAAGTCGTGCCGAGGTAAGAAAGAAGGGCTGTTGTAGGGCAACAGTGCCAGACTGTTCAAGGAGTGTTGAAATGAAGCTTGGTGGAAAATTATCACTCGTTGCCGGCGCTGCGCAGAGCAGTGAGGCCTCTTCGACCAAGGCCTCAGACGAATACGACATGCGCTCTCCCCCCTCAGCCCACCCCAGACCCGACTTCATCGCTAACGCACAGCAGACGTTCGCGCTGACCGTGGTCAGTCTCACGGGAGCCCAATGGGAGGGAGAAGTCAGGGAGGTGAGTCTTCCTGGGGAACAGGGCCGATTTGGCGTGATGGCAAGACATACACCAATGCTGAGCACGCTGCGCGAGGGCATGATCCTCGTGTATCCGGAGACGGGCGAGCCACCTTTCCAGCTATATGTATCGGGGGGGTTCGTCGAGGTCCAACCGACTCACGTAACCGTTTTGGCTGACTTGGCGCTGAGAAGCGAGGACCAGGACAGGGCGAAGGCCGAAGTTGCGAGAAACGCCGCGAACTCTCCCATGGCAACGTCTCTCACGGACGATGCTTATGCTCAAACGCACGCCGAGCTTATGCATCACTTTGGGGCAAGCCCACGCGCCAAGCCTTGATGACTGGAACCGCTGCGCATCGCTTCAAGCGCTCCCCGCTTGTTGGACAGTCATAAGGAGCCCCCCCCATGCCAAGTCGCGTCAAAGCAGCATTCAAGTATTTCAATCACGCAGTGCCGTTCAAACTGCCTCAGGCCCTGGCGACAACGGCAGTGCTTATCGCATTGCTATTGTTGCCGTGCCCTGAAGGCCTGACGCCCAAGGCCTGGGGACTGGTCGCCATATTCCTGACCACCATCATCGCCATCATCCTCAAGGTCATGCCGATCGGGGTGATGGCGATGATGGCCATTGTCATCGTCGCGCTTTCCCAAGTCACGTCTAGCAGCTCCAAGGGTGCGATCGCTGACGCGCTCTCCAGCTTCTCGAGCCCGCTCATCTGGCTGATCGTGGTTGCGATCTTGATTTCCCGTGGTCTAAAGAAGACAGGCTTGGGGAACCGCATCGGAATGTTGTTCATTGCGCTACTGGGCAAACGGACACTGGGCATCGGATACGGCCTGACGATCTGCGAGCTCTTGCTCGCCCCCTTTACACCCAGCAATACCGCGCGTGGTGGGGGCATTGTTCACCCGATCATGAAGTCAATTGCCAACTCGTTCGATTCTGACCCGGCGAAAGGCACGCAAGGCAAGGTCGGAACCTACCTGGCGTTGGTGAACTATCACGCCAATCCCATCACATCGGCCATGTTCCTCACCGCCACAGCACCCAATCCGCTGGTGGTCGACTATGTCGCCAAAGCGACGAACCAACAGCTGCACCTGTCCTGGACGACTTGGGCACTATGTATGCTTCTACCGGGGCTGACCTGTTTGATCATCATGCCTCTGGCCATTTACCTGCTGTCTCCTCCGGAACTGAAAGTCACTCCCAACGCAGTTGATTTCGCCAAGGGCGAATTGAAGACGATGGGGTCTCTGACGGCGAAAGAAACAGTGATGATCGGGACCTTTGGTTTGCTGCTGGTCCTTTGGGCGAACGTGCCCGCCATGATTTTCGGGCCCTCGTGGACCTTGGATCCCACGGTTGTCGCATTCGTTGGCCTGTTTGCGCTGATCATCACCGGCACCCTGGACTGGGACGATGTGCTTTCCGAGAAGAGTGCGTGGGACACGCTGGTATGGTTTGGCGCGCTGGTGATGATGGCCGAGCAGCTCAACAAGCTGGGCGTGGTTGGCTGGTTCACCGAGGCAATGAAGGGCGCCATCATCGCCAGTGGAATGGGATGGAAAGCGATCGCCAGCGTGCTCGTCTTAGCCTTTGTCTTTTCCCACTACCTGTTCGCGAGCACCACCGCCCACATCAGCGCGATGCTGCTTGCGTTCCTAGGTGTAGGGGCGCTGCTCATCCCCCCGGACTACGTTGTCCCCTTCATGCTCATGATGACCGCGTCTTCGGCGATCATGATGACGCTGACGCACTACGCCACAGGCACCTCGCCTATCATCTTCGGCAGCGGCTACGTCAGCTTAGGCGCCTGGTGGAAGATCGGACTCATCATGTGCTTGCTTGAGCTCCTCATCTTCGGGCTCGTCGGAAGCATCTGGTGGAAAATCCTTGGCTTCTGGTAAATCTTGCAACCCGGGTGAACGACCAACAAATATGGCCGTTGTCAGGCGTGACGCCACACCTGACAAAGGCCACTTTGGCGACAGCGGCTACACCGGCACGGACAAACGCGAAGAACTGCAGGCGTGCAAGGCTACATTGTTCATCGCCACCAGGCCCTCGACGATGCAAGCCATCGGCAGCAAACGCGAGCGTGCTCGGGAACAGCGTTGGAAACACTTCAATGCCAGCGTGCGCGCGAAAGTGGAGCATCCGTTCCGGGTGATCAAGCACCAGTTCGGCTACACCAAGATCCGCTATCGCGGCTTGGCCAAGAACGGCGCACAAGTGCTGACCTTGTTTGCGCTGTCAAATCTGTGGATGAAGCGAAAGCAGTTACTGCCTGCCATGGGGAGCGTGCGCCTGTAACCCGGGGAATTCCCACGGAAAGCGCCATAGATGGCGAAAATCCGTAGATCCAAACGCCACTCTCCGCAACGACGCGACATTCCGCATTCTCAGGCCTCGGTGTTCAGACCTTCCCTAAGCATGGTTGCATCGCCTGGATCCCATGTGACGCTTATTTCAGGAACAGGATGCTGAGCATCGCCCCGATTGCAGGCAAATAACCCGTCACGTGGGCGACATTGCATCGGCTGGTGTCCGGCCCATAGAGTACATACGTGCATTTGTTCTGGTGGTAGTAGACTTCAAGGTCGTGATTAGCACATGCGATTCGGCTGTGGAGGTACCGCAACAGCGGAATAACTCGGCCGGCGCTAACCTGTCGCTGCGCCGTCCTGATCGCCCACTACCAACATCAATAAAGGGCGCGCCAGCCGGTGCCCCGCTTTCTCCCAGGAGACCTAGACATGTTGCGACGATTGCTCCTCGGCCTGGGCTCAGCTCTGGCGGCCTCGACGGCCATTGCCGTACCGGCGCTGCATGGTGTCATCCCGGGTTCGGAGTTGTTCGTGGACAACAAGGAAGATGAGGGCAACCACTTCTTGATGTTCAAAAATCCCATCAAGTTCACCCAGGACATGAGCGCTGTCGCGAGCCGGCCGCAACAGCCGCGCGCGGTTGCCACCGCGCGCAACGACGACGCCAAGTCGTATCGGCGCTCAGGAGTCGAGTTGCGTGACTCCACGTACCTCGGAGCACCGGCCATAGAGCTGCGGATGCCCGCATCGGCCTATCAGGATCCGGCCAGGGAACAACTCAGCGACCGCAACTTCATGGCCTGGCTGCCAGTAGATTTCCACGACGGGACGATCGAGGCGGAGGTCGCCAGCGATCTGGCCGAGGACGCACCCGCCTATGCGCGTGGCTTCGTGGGCATCAGCTTCCGCATCGACGCGGAGGGACGCTTCGAGAGCGTCTACCTGCGTCCCACCAACAGCACTGCCGACGACCAGGAACGACGCAACCACAGCGTCCAATACGCGGCCTACCCGGAGTTCCGCTTTGATCGGCTGCGCAGAGAAGCGCCGTCAAGGTACGAGGCCTATGCCGACCTTTCCCTGGGCAGGTGGATCCCGATGAAGCTGGTCGTGGCCGGCGCCCAGGCCCGGCTGTACCTGGACGGGAAGTCCGAACCGGCACTCGTCGTCAACGACCTGAAGCTGGGCCCAGACCAGCACGGTGGCGTCGGCATCTGGATCGAGTCCGGGACCGTCGCCCACTTCCGCAATCTGCGCGTAACGCCTTAGGAGAACCCGATCTGACCCCACAGGCCCGGCGATACACCGCAGCCGTGGCGCGCGCCGACGGGGATCCCCCCTTCGACCGGGTCGCCTGACATTCCCGGCGCCGTGCCCGGTCGCAAAGCCCCCTCTCGCTTCACATCACAGGAGCCGCCCCATGAACGATCGATTCCCGCTCTGCCTCGCCATCGCCCTCGCGGCGGCAGTGAGCCAGGCCCCGGCCCAGGAACGTCCATCGCAGGCCTATGCGGATGTCACCACGACACATGTCCCGCCGGGGCCGGACATGCACGCCGTCGATGCGACCATGATCGACGCCGACGGCGATGGCGACCTCGACGTGGCGGTCGCCGTCGAGCGCGGCCCCAACGCGCTGTACCTCAACGATGGCAAGGGCCGCCTGAGCTGGAAGCCCGGCGCGTTCGACGCCACGCCGCATGACAACGAGCACGTGGCATCGGCGGACTTCAACGGCGACGGCCACCCGGACCTGGTGTTCGTCGCCGAGGAAGACGAAGTGCACGCGCTGTACTTCGGCGACGGCCGCGGCAGTTTCGCCGACATGAGCGCGCGCCTGCCGCGCGGCAGCCAGGGCAATGCGGTCGCGGCCGGCGACGTCAACGGCGACGGCCTGCCGGACATCGTGGTGGGCAACACCGCCGAGGACAAGAGCAAGCCCGCGCGCGACTTCCTGTGGCTCAACGACCCGGCGCGGCCCGGCCACTTCGTCGATGTCAGCAGCACCCACCTGCCGGCGAACGATGCCCACACCCAGGACATCGCGTTGGCCGACATGAACGGCGACGGCCACCCGGACCTGGTGCTCGCCAACCAGTCCCCGCCCAACCGCCTGCTGCTCAACGACGGCCGCGGACGCTTTACCGATGCCAGCGACCGGCTGGAACTGAAAGTACCGCTGGAAACCCGCGAGGTCCACGTGTTCGACGCCACCGGCGACGGCCATCCGGACATCGTGTTCTTCAACCTGACCAGCAACAACCACGGCTGGGACAAGGACCCGCAGACCCGTCTGCTGGTCAACGACGGCAAGGGCCGCTTTCGCGACGAAAGCGAACGGCGCCTTCCGCGGCACCGCTTCTCCAGTTGGGGCGGCACCATCGTCGATGTCGACCGGGATGGCGATCCGGACATCCTGGTCAGCGCGATCCAGGTGCCGGGCTTCGTTCCGTTGCAGGTGCGCGCCTGGCGCAACGACGGCCGGGGCAACTTCGAGGACGCCACCCTGGACATCGTGCCCAGCGCCACCGTGGGGCGCAGCTGGAGCATGGCGCAGGGCGACCTGGACGGCGACCGCAAGCCAGACGTGTTCATCGGCGGCTGGCGCTCGCAGGCGCGGCTGCTGCTGACCGACACGGCAATCCTGGAACCGTCGCGCCCGGCGCCGACGCCGCTGCGGCTGCCGAAGGACTGAACCCCGGCAGCCCCGGTGCAACGACCGATATCGACAGGCATTGCCGCGGCCCAGCGTCCCACCCACTGCGTAGACACCGCACAGGGGGCAGCCGCGCGTACCGTTGATCCGTTTCCGTGGGGACGGCAGCGCTGGCGACCGGTAGCGAAGGCCGCGCCGCCACGATCCAGCTGCAGCGCCAGGGCCTCAGCGCTGCCGGGCGGGCCGCACCCGGCCGCCGGCTCTCGAGCCGGCGCCTCTCCGTCGCCGTCCCAACGCGCCCGGTACGAACGCTGTCGGCGGTGGCATGCGACAGCGCGACGAAGCAGATGGCGATGCGGCCTTCAATCAATGACCCGGTCGCGCCCGGCCAGCGTCGCGAACAGCGTCACCAGCACGCTGGCCAGCACCAGGAACAGCAGGGGCAAGGCCCATCCGCGGGTGAGATCGTGGAGCACGCCGACGATCAGCGGCCCTGTCGCGGCGCCCAGGTAGCCGATGCATTGCGCCATGCCCGACAGTGCGGCAGCCTGGTGGTGATCGCGGGTCCGGAGCGCGAACAGCGACAGGCTGGTGACCATGGCGATGCCCGCGCCAAGACCTGCACCGACCAGCCAGAGCAGGGAATAGGCAGGCGCGAGCAGCAGTCCGAGCGTACCGACCACCAGGGCGAGGCCACAGGCCAGTCCGAGCCTTGTCTGGTCTCGGAACCGCCCGATCAGCGATGCGCTGACGAGGTTCGTCGCGACGGCGACGACCTGGTAGACCAGCAGATAGACGCCGGACGTCCCGGCAGCGACGCCCCGGGAGGCGGCATACGAGGCGTACCAGTCGATCAACGCATAGAAGACCAGCGAGTGCGCAGCGAAGAACAGCGAGACCTGCCACCCGATGGGATGCCGCCAGGGCGAGCGCCGCTGCGTTCGGACGGCATCGGCCGGCCCCGGCAGCGGCAGCGGCTGCCGCGAGCGCTTCCAATGAGGCATCCATACCAGCATGGTCGCCAGCGCCAGCAGCGCCCAGCCGCCGATGGACCAGCGCCAGCTGGATCCGACGACGCGCGCGATCGGCACCGCCATCCCGACGGCCACCCCCGCCATGCCGGCCATGGCGGCCGCATAGAAGCCGATGATCCTGGCCGCCTGATGCGGGAAATCGCGCTTTACCAGACCGGGAAGCAATACGTTGCCGAATGCGATGCCGACACTGAGCACGAGGGTACCGGCCCAGACCCATCCAGGCCCCGGCAAGGAGCGCAGCACCGTACCGACGAAAATGCAAAGCAGGGCGACACCCAGGGTGCGCTCGAGGCCGTAGCGCCTGCCAACGGCCGGCGCCACCAGGGACAATGCGCCGAATACCAGCAGCGGCAGCGCATTCAGGAGCCCGGCGCCGAGGCCGTCGAGGCCAAGGTCGCGCTGGATGTCGGACAGGACCGGGCCCAGGGCGGTGATCGGCGCACGCAGGTTGGCTCCGATCAGGATGAGCGCAAATGCCAGTCCGGCGCCCGCTTCGATGGAAGGGTGCGTGCCGGGGGAACGATCCGAATGTGCCACGAAAACCTCGCGCGTTTGCAGTCCATTGCAGGGCAATGGACATCAAGCGCGTTGGTTGACGTTAACGCTTACGCGAGTCCCGGCCTTGCACCGGGATCGTATGCCACCGATTCTCACAAAGGCGGCGCAGCATGGTCAAGCGATTGCTGCGGATCGGGTCGGTGCGAGGACAGCGACGCAGCCGGGCCGGTTGGGCCGACGCCCGCACCGTGCAGTTCCCTCCGCGACGGCCCGGGCCGTGGGCCGCCGTCGCGCAGCCGCCATCGGCGCGAAGGCCTACGCCTGGCGGATCTCCCGTGCCAGCGCCGCCAGCTCGTCCGCGGCGGCGGCCAAGCCGGCCCGCAGGCATGCACTCTCCTGCATCAGCCGGCGGACGGTCGCCCTGCACCGTTCGACCGCATGCTCCGCCAGGCGCGACAAATCCCGGTAGATGGCCGCTTCCAGCGCGGCATGCAGCCGCTCGTAGCTCACCCCGACCACCACGTCACCGCCCTCGGCATGGACCACGTGCTGCGCGTAGGCCGGTCCGTCATACGCTTCGACCGGCGCGGGCAACCGGTCGAACACCTGTTCGTAGCCGGCCAGCGCGACCTGCGCCTCGCCGCGGAAGGCGTCAAGGATCCGGCCTGTCAGCGTACGCCACATCCCGCTCACGTCGCGCGAGGCTGCATGTTCCTCCAACAAGGCCGGCAGGCCCGACATCAGCCTGCGCCCGGCCGCGCGGACGATCCGGGACGCGCTCTGCTCGAGCCGGGACAGCGCTTCCTGCAGCGAGCTGTCCAGTTGGTCCAGTGCCCGCAGGCCGTGGGACTGCAGCGCGTCCAGCACGTCCTCCTGCAGGTAGTGCAGCAGCAGTTCGGCCGGCTTGCGTCGCTTGTAGGCCAGCGCCGGTTCGAGGATGCCCAGCAATGCCAGATACAGGCGCTCGAATCCGGCCGCGGCCATCGCTTCGGCGCACGCGCCATGTTCGCGCGCGGCATAGGTGGACACCGATACCGGGGAAAGGACGAGGGTCGGATCGAGCCCGGACGACTGCAACTTCTGCCGCGCGCGCGCTTCGACGTCGCCTTCCTGCTGTGCACGGTTTGAATCGCTCTTGTTGCGCAGCACCTTGCGGATCTGGCCGTCGACCTCATCCTCCTCGTACACGTCGCTGCGTGTGATCACCGGAAGCAGCGGCTTGCGCCGCTGCAACTCGCGGCGCAGCTGGTCGAGCTCCTGTACCTGCCCCGGCGCGGTTGAGCTGCTCAGCCACAGCACGCCCTCGGCGCTTTCGGTGTAGCTCAGGGTCAGCTCGGCGTTCTCCTCGCTCACCGAGTGCAGTCCGGGCGTATCCAGCAACGCCAGCCTTTCGCCGAGCAGCACCCCCTGGATGCGCGAGGTGGTCTCGGTGGCGCCTTCCTCGAAGGGCTCCGGCATGTCGACGACGCAGCCGGCCTCAAGGCGGAAGTAGCGCGCCGTGGCGCCATGGGCGATGAAGCGTTCGGCCAGCAGGTTGCAGAACGCGCTCTTGCCCGCATTGATCTTGCCGAACACCAGCAGCACGGCCATGTCGCCGAGCCGGTCGGCCAGCGCCCGCGCGGGCGCACGCTGCGCACGCTGCTGCGGCCAGCGACGGGCCTGCGCATCCAGCAACGCCCGCAGGGCCTGCACCTGCACCGCCAGGGCATGGTCCGGCGCGAGGCCATGCAGCGTCGGAGGCTGGGCCTTTAGCATCTGCGCGAGGTGGTCGAGCCAGTCCTCCAGTCGCGCCATGCCTCTGCCGAGGTCGTGGACGACCTGCTCCCCTTCCGCGACCGCCTCGACCCACCGGGTCTCGCTGGACCGCGGCGCGCTCATGGGGCCGGCTCGAGACGCGTCCAGCGGGCCAGCGCCCGCTCCGCCGAAACGATTGCGGCGTCGGCCGCTGCGACGGCCGCCGCCGACTCGGTGCGGTCCGGCGACAGCTCGAAGTAGCGCATGAACTCGCGCTTCAGGTGCGCGTGTCCGGCTGGCGTGGTGAACAGCCCGAAGCCGACGTCCTGCTTCTTCACCGCCAGGCCAAGCACCGCGACCAGAGCCGAATTCAGGGTGCTGTGCTCGCGTTCGCCCCGCAGCAGGCCGATGACGCCCGCTCCCTTCAGGAAACCGTCGATCTCCACGCAGGCACGCGTCAGCGCGAGGTGGCGGCGTGCGTAGCGGACCTTTTCGGCCGCTCGCTCCTCGGCGCTGCCTGCCGTGGCGGCAGGGCTGTGTTCATGGCTCAGCCACATGGCGGTGCCTCCCTCTGCAGGTCGTCGCGGACCTTGTCCAGCACCGAAGCCAGGCCCTGCTCGAAGGCATGCCGCTGCTGGTGCCGGGCCTGCTGCATCCTGTCGCGCGCGCCCCGGCGATCGGCCAGTACCTGCTCCAGCTCCCCCAGGATCCGCTCGAACAACCGCCGGGTCTCATGGACGCGTGCGGCCGGCACCTGGGCACAGGCCGCTTGCAGCCGCGCCCGCAGGTCCGGGATCCCGCTTTTCTGCACCAGAAGCTGCTTGCCCCTTTCCAGACCCTGGCGATGGCGCGTGGCGGAGACCTCACAGGGGATCAGGCCGGGGACCTGGCGCGCGATGGCCGCCTTCACCGTCTCCTGGGCGTCGTCACCGCCCAGCTGGTCCACCTGGGAGAGCACGAACAGGGTCTGGCGTCCGCTAGCGGCGTCGTCGCGAAGCAACCGGTCCAGCACGACGCACTCCGCCGCATCCAGCTCGCCCTCCCTGGCCGCGTGCACGAACAGGCGGACATCCGACTGCACCCAGGCGGCCAGCCTGGCAGCGCGATCGTCTTCGCGGTCGATGTCCGCGTCCAGTCCCGGCGCGTCCAGCCAGCGGATCCCCGCATGGACCCGCTCCGAGAGCGCGACCGTCTGGCGCCGATCAGCCACCAGGAAGGCATCGTCGCCGATCAGCTCGTTGAGCAGGCGGCTCTTGCCGTGGTTGTATTTCCCGATCACAGTCACGGTAGGCACTGGCGAGCCCTTCACCAGCATCCGCCACCGCGCGAGATCCTCGACGCGGTGGGGAAGCACGGCCAGCACGTCCTGCTCGGCATCGGCGACAGCTGTGTTCATTCAGTTCAACCTCCACCCGCATGCGGGAGGGACCACTTCGGCCTCCACGCGTTCGGCGCGGCCAGGCCGACGCCTGCACCGCCGCGCACAGGCCGCCACTCAGGCCCAGCCCAGCTGCGCATGGGCCTGGCCGATCTCGACCTCGATATCGTGGTTCCATATCCAGTCGAAGCGCTCGGCCAGGCGCGCGCCCAGACGGGCATCGTCGTCGCCGATGGCGGGGTCCCGGAACTCGTACAGCTCGCCCGCGTCCCACGAGGTCTGCTGCACACGGCAGGCACGTGGCCGGCGAATCCGATCGTAGGCGGCCAGCACCTGCGGCAGCGCCGCGCGCGTGAGCCTCGGCTCGCCCAGCAGCCTGGCGAGAAAGTAAGCGTCCTCCAACCCCTGCCCGGCACCCGCGCCCTGGTGCGGCAGCATCGCGTGCGCTGCATCGCCGATCAGGGCGACCCGCCCGTGCACATAGCCGGGAAGCTGCGCCAGGTCGTGTAACGCCCAATAGGTCGGCCTGTCGATGCATGCGAGCAAGGTCCGCGCGGCCACCCCCCAGTGGACGAAGGCGGCGAGCATCTCGTGCTGGCTGACCTCGCGCACCCACGGCTGGTCCTGCGGCCATTGCGGCGGCACGGCGGCACGCTCGGTGACGAAGGCCACCACGTTGATGATGCGCCCCTGCTTGACCGGAAAGGTCAGGATGTGGGCATCGGGTCCCAGGTACATCTGCGGCACGTCCACCAGGTGCGTATCCACGCCTTCGGCAGCGAACGCGTCGCGCAGGCGGCCGCTGTCGATCATGCCCCGATATGCGCACGTACCGGTGAAGCGAGGTGCGACAGGATCGTGGCCCAGGGCCTGCAGGACGGGGGCGCGCAACGCGGACTTGATGCCGTCGGCGGCGATGAGCGCGTCACCCTCGTATCCGCTGCCATCGTCGAAACGCACGCGCACGCCACTGTCATCCTGCTCGACCGCCCGGGCCCGTTTGCCGAAGCGGGCCAGCCCGGGGGGCAGCCGGATCGCCAGCGCAGCGAGGAAATCGGCACGATGCACCGAGGACTGACCCACGCCCGGCGCGATGCTCGCGCCGATGTAGCCGGCGTCGCTGCCCCGTCGCCATTCGAACCAGATGTCCTGCCACGGGGGGGACGTGCGGTCGGCCAGGGCCGCATAGGCCTCGCCCATGCCGAGCCCGGTGATCGCACGCACCGCGTTGGCGCCGAAGGAGACCCCGGCACCGATCTCGCCGAAGGCCGCGGCCGACTCGAATAGCTGCACCTCCAGCTGGGGATGGCGGCAAAGTCCCAGCGCCAGGCCGACGCCGGCGATGCCGCCGCCGACGATCCCGATGCGCAGGCGCGGGTCGGAGTCAGATTTCATGATGGGATACCTCGCAGCTGATGAGAGCAGGGAAAGCGGAATGCGCCTCGCGACAAGGCCTGCGGTCGGGCAAGGCCGTGCCGCACGCGTTCGCATGGGCAGCGGTCGGGAACGAGGACCGGCGCGCGCCTCGTCCACCCGCGGTCGGCAGGACACGTGGGTCCTGCACCTTGGGACGTCGCGACCGGGCCGATCAGGCCTGTGCCCGGGGCCGTTCGACCTTCTGGTCGTCCTTGCCATCGACCAGGCCGGTCAGCACGAGGTCGAACCGGATCTCCTTGTAGGCGTCCTGGTCCAGGCCCAGCGTTTCGCCGCCGGTCTTGTCCACCACAGGCGGCACCAGGCCGTCGCGGGTGGCGTAGGCGAAGTCGTCCCAGGTCAGCGGATCGCCCTCGACGTTGAACTGGGTGGTGAGCTTGCGGCACGTGGCCGCGGCGACGAAGTAGTGGACGTGCGCGGGGCGATTGCCATGGCGCGCGAGCTGGTTCAGCAACTGCTGGGTCGCGCCCTGCGGTGGGCACCCGTAGCCGACCGGCATCTTCGTCAGCACGTCGTAGCGGCCATCGACACCGGTCCTGATCGCCCCGCGCAGGTTGAACGCGGTCTGCGCGCCGGTGGGATCGAAGTGCGAGTAGAAGCCCTTCGAGTTGGCGTGCCAGATCTCGACCAGCGCCCCGGCCACCGGCTTTCCGTCCGGCCCGCTCACGGTGCCCAGAATGTGCAACGGCTCGGTATCCGGATCGGGGTCCTTGTCGATGCGCGCCCTGCCCTCGCTCACCGGGGCGCCGGCCACGTAGAGCGGTCCTTCGATGGTGCGTGGCGTGCCGCCGGTCACCCCGGCCAGCCGGTCCTCTTCGTCCAGGCGCAGGTCGATGTAGTGCTCCAGGCCGATCCCGGCGGCCAGCAACGCGGCCTCGCCGTCCTGGCCGAGCTTGTTGAGGTAGTTCACGCCGGCCCAGATCTCGTCCGGGGTCAGGTCCAGGTCCTCGATGGTCCTGAACAGGTCGGAGAGAATGCGGTGCAGCACCTGCTTGAGGCGCGGGTTGCCCTCGGCCTGGTCGAGGTTGGCGACGGTGCGCAGGAAATCCTGCACCTGTTTGCTTTCGAATAGCTTGACGCTCATGGCTTGCTCCTGCTGGTTGCTCGCGTTGAATGGCGGCCGCGGCGCTCCGCGATGGAGCCGACGGCCGCCGGCCTGCTTCAGGTATCGTCGTCGCGGATCGAGGAGGGATGCCGCAGCAGCGGCGTCACCGTGATCCGCATGTAAGGGAAAAGCGGCAGGCCGAACAGGATCTCGTGCAGTTCTTCGTTGCTGTCGACGTCGAAGACGCTGTAGTTGGCGTATTCGCCGGCAATGCGCCAGATGTGCCGCCACTTGCCCTTGCGTTGGAGTTCCTGCGAATACGTCCTCTCCTTGGCCAGCGTCTCGGCCCGGACCTGCGGGTCCAGATCCTGCGGGATGCTGACGTCCATCCGTACTTGAAACAGCATGTCGTGCTCCTCTGTGCGCGCTATCGGGATCGGTCCAGGCCATCGCGGGAAAAGCGCCTGACCTTGTCCTCGTCCAGCGCGATGCCCAGACCGGCGCCTTCGGGCACGGCCAGCTCGAAGTCGCGGTATTCCAGCGGCGCGACGAGGATCTCCTCGGTGAGCAGCAGCGGCCCGAACAGCTCGGTGCCCCACTGCAGATTCTGGAAGGTCGAGAACAGGTGGGCGCTGGCAATGGTGGAGAACGCACCTTCGAGCATGGTGCCCCCGTACAGCTCGATGCCGGCCGCATCGGCGATCGCGGCCATCCGCTGCGCGGCGAACAGTCCCCCGGCCTGCTCGATCTTGATCGCGAACACGTCCGCGCCCTGCTGCCTGGCGATCTCGAACGCGCTCTCCGGCCCCTGCAGCACCTCGTCGGCCATCAGCGCGACCGGGAAGCGCCGCGTCAACCGCGCCAGCGCGGCCACTGAGGCCACCGGCTGCTCGACCAGTTCGCAGCCGGCCTCCGCCAGCGCGGGGATCGCCCGGGCCGCCTGGGTTTCGCTCCAGGCCATGTTGACGTCCACCCGCACCGCGGCGCGGTCGCCCAGGGCCTTCTTGATCAGTGCCACGTGCCGGATGTCGTCCTCGACCGCGCGCGCACCGATCTTCAGCTTGAAGATCCGGTGCCGGCGCGCGTCGAGCATCGCCTCGGCCTCGGCGATGTCCTTGCCGGTATCGCCCGACGCCAAGGTCCACGCCACCGGCAGGCGGTCGCGGCGGCGGCCGCCCAGCAGTTCGCCGACCGATACGCCCAGGCGCTTGCCGTGCGCATCCAGCAGGGCGGTTTCCAGCGCACTCTTGCTGAAGTGGGTGACCTTGACGAGCTTGCCCAGATGGGCCATCAGCGCCTGCACCCGGGTCGGGTCCCGGCCGACCATGGCCGGCGCGAAATAGCGGTCGATGGCCAGCTTCATCGCCTCCGGACTCTCCGGGCCGTAGGCCATTCCGCCGATGGTGGCGCCTTCGCCGATGCCGACGATGCCGTCGCTGCAATGGATGCGCACCAGCATCAGGGTCTGGCCGTCCATGGTCGCCACGGAGAGCTTGTGCGGCCGGAGGGTGGGCAGGTCGACCAGGACGGTCTCGACGCGCTCGATGCGTATGGAGGGGGCGCTGTCCGCGCCCGGGAATGTCTTCATGGGGGATGTCATGCTCAGAATGGAACGATGGCCTTGAAAAGGAACTTGTCTCCGCCGAAGCGGTTGCGGACGCCCGACTCGCGGGCCCACTGGCCTATCAGTGCGATCCCGCCGACGGTGGCGTACTTGAGGCTGGGGCCATAGGCGAACACCTCGCCGCGACGGCCCGCGCTCCAGACGCCGGGCAGGGCCGGGACCCTGGCACCGTCGATTTCGTCGCTGCTGGTCTGCTTCAGGTAGTACCCCGCCAGGCCCAGGCCCCACCGGCCCGCGGTCCGGCCCACCAGCCAGTCCACATGGAGCTCGTCGCCGGACCGGTAGCGGGTGTCGTGGTTCTCGGTCTTGAAGTTGTACATGCCCTTGGCGGAGGCCTCCCAACCGCTGGCGGGCAGCCAGGACACAGCGAGCACCGGTTCGAAGGAGACGTAGTTGGCGCCGATGCTCACGCGCGGGTCGTCCTGCTCGTAGTGCCCCGTGGGCAACATCACATCGATGCCGACCGTGGTGTGCCAGTCGCCGCGGTGCCACCCGAGCACGAACGGATCGACGGTGATGTCGCCGACGCCCAGGCGGCTGTCGCGCCCGCCCAGTCCCGGGTGGTCGATGGAAAGGTTCACCACCGGCGCGATGACGTGGAAGGCGTAGTCGGCACCGAGGATCTTTCGCCCGGTGACGTGCACCCAGCGCATGGCGTCGTAGGTCGCGTTCAAGGTGGCGCGCGAACCGCCGCCGAAATCGACCTTGCCGCCGCTGCCGTCGCGAAGCTCGCCGCTCCAGTAGCCGAAGTAGTTCAGGAAATAGTCGCCGGGCGGCGGCAAGGCGCCGGCGGCCCAGTTTTCGACGCCGTTCGGATACTGGTCGCCGCCCTCCTTGGCCTGCGCCGCGAATCCCGCGGCCAGGAGCGCGCCCGCCATCAGACAAGATGCATGCTTCATCGGACGACCTCGATCAAAGGGTGGGCGCTGACGCCAGCGCGGGAGATTTGACCAGCGCCGCGAACGCATATCCCTAGGCAGGGACGCGCACCGCGACGCCGGCGCGTACGGCTCAGAAGGGATAGGGCTGGTCCGACGGCTCGATCGTGACCCACTTGATCTCGGTGAATTCCTCGATCACCGCCGAACCGTCGAAGCGGCCATAGCCGCTGTTCTTCATGCCGCCGTACGGGGCCTGGGGCTCGTTCTGCACGGTGGCGCCGTTGACGTGGACACTGCCCGAATCGATGCTCGCAGCGACCTGCAAGGCCCGCGACACGTCCCGGCCGAAGACCGCTGCCGACAGGCCGTAGGCGGTGTCGTTGGCGATGCGCACCGCCTCCTCGGCGCCGCGCACGCGCACGATGGTGGTGACCGGGGCGAAGGTCTCCTCGTCGTAGATGTCCATGCCCGGGCGTACGCCGTCGACGATGGTGGCGGGCATGACCGCGCCCTCGGCACGTCCTCCCGCCACGATCCGGGCGCCCTTGCCCACGGCATCGTCGAGCATCCGGTTGATCCGCTCGGCAGACGATGGATGGATCATCGGCCCCACCACGCAGCCCGGATCCTGGGCGGGATCGCGTGCCGGCAGCGCGCGCGCGCGCGCGGCAAACTTCTCGACGAAGCCGTCGGCGACCGCCTCGTCCACCACGAAACGCTCGGTGGACATGCAGATCTGGCCCTGGTAGAGGAAGGCGCCGAACACTGCGGCATTGACCGCACCGTCGATATCCGCATCGTCGAGCACCACGAATGGCGCCTTGCCGCCGAGCTCCAGCAGGCAGCGCTTGAGGTGCCTGGCGCATTCCTCGGCGATCGCCCGGCCCACCTTGGTCGAGCCGGTGAAGTTCACGCGGCGCACCGCCTTGTGCGCGATCAGCGTATTGGTGACCTCGGCCGCATGCTCGGGCGTGGTGGTGAGGAAGTTGAGCACCCCTGCCGGCAGCCCGGCTTCGTAGAACGCCTCTGCCAGCAGCGCGTGCGTGGCCGGGCTCTGTTCGGAACCCTTCAGGATCACCGTGTTGCCGAAGGCCAGCGGATAGGCGATGGCGCGCGCGCCGAGGATCACCGGGCCGTTCCAGGGCACGATGCTGAGCACGACACCGACCGGCTGGCGCAGGGTCATGGACAGCGTGCCGGGCCGGTCGGTCGGGATCGTCTCGCCTCTGGCCTGGGTGGTGAGGCCGGCGGCCTCGCGGATCAGCGCGACCGAGGCGGCGACGTTGAAACCGGCCCACAGCGCCGAGGCGCCGATTTCCTGTGCCATGACCCGGCACAGTTCGTCGGTCTTCGCCTCGAGCGCATTGGCGGCGGCGAGCAGCAGCCGGCGGCGCTCGCCCGGTCCGACCTTCGACCACGCGGCGAAGGCCCGGGCGCTGGAGTCGGCCGCCCGGACCGCGTCCTCGGCCGTGGCTGCGCTGGCGGTGGAGACCACCTGCTGGGACAGCGGATTGAGGCGCTGGTACGACTGCCCGGAGGCACCGGCCTGCTTGCGGTTGTCGATGACGAGTTCAACGTTCATAAGTCCTAGCTCACCTTCCAGTGCGGCAACGAGGCGGAAATGCGGATCAGGCCGCGGAGATGCGCAGGATCGGCTTGATAGTCCGTCCGCTCTCGCTGTCCTCCATCGCCTGGTTGACCTGGTCGAACGCGTAGAAGCGGCAGAGCCTGTCGAACGGGAAGCGCCCCTGCATGTAGAGGTCGACCAGGACCGGGATGAAGGTGGTGGCGACCACGTCGCCCTGCACGATGCCCATGACGCGCTTGCCCGGGATCATCACGTCGTTCACGTTGAACGCGGCCTCGGTGCCCATCTTGGTCGCGCCGACGATGCCGCAGGTACCGAGGATCCCGACGGCGTCGATCGCCTGCCGCAGTACCTCGGCGCGGCCCGAGCATTCCAGGCTGAAGTCGCAGCCGCCACCGGTAATCTGGCGGATCGCCTCGACCGGATCCTGCTCGCGGCTGTTGATCGCGTGCGTGGCGCCCAGCTCCAGTGCCAATTCCAGCCGTTGCGGAACCACGTCCACGGCAATGATCGTGGTGGCGCCCGCCACGCGTGCGGCCATGATCGCCGCCAGCCCCACCGCGCCAGTGCCGAAGGCGGCGAAACTGTTGCCCGCCCGCACGGCCAGCGCCTTCAGCACCGCCCCGGCGCCGGTCTGGATGCCGCAGCCAAGCGGGCCTAGCAGCTCCAGCGGGGCGTCCTTGGGCACCTTGACGACGTTGCGCTCGTTGGCGATCGAATAGTTCGAGAAGGACGACTGTCCGAAGAAGTGGTCGTGCAGGACATGGCCGTGGGCATCGCGCAGGCCGGTGCTGCCATCGCTCCGGCCTCCGCCGAAGTTGAGCGCGGCCATGTTGGAGCAGTGCGCCGGATGCCCCGTCTCGCACGGCGCGCACAGGCCGCAGGACATGTAGGTCATCACGACATGGTCGCCGGGAGCGACGGCGGTGACGTCCGTCCCGACCGCTTCGACCACGCCGGCGCCCTCGTGGCCGAGCACGATCGGCAGCGGAGACGGGAAGAACTGGTCGCGGAAGACCATGTCGGTATGGCACACGCCCGATGCCACGACACGCACCAGCACCTCCCTCGGACCGGGGACCAGCACTTCTGCCTGCTCGATGCTCAGCGCCGCGCCGGCCTCGCGGACGACCGCCACGGTCGAGGAGAGATTGTTTTCGCTCAGCTGTGACATTTCCAATGCACTCCCAGGGTCTTGAATTCGGGTCGGAGCCGCAGTCCGCGCCTGTCCCGTGCAGGCGCGCTTGCAGATTGAACCGAATGGTTGCGCCGGCAGCACCCCGGTGTCCAAGATAAAATGCGCCCTAATGCCATAGTCTCCAAGCTATGGAATGCCCGTATCCCATTGATTTTATGATTTTGTTGCGGCGCAACATTCATTCTATTGACTAGTGACACACTGAACCGATGAGCATCGACATCAGGCAGATCAAGAAGTTCGTGGCCGTGGCGAAGACGCGCAACTTCACCCGGGCAGCCGGGCTGCTGCACATGACCCAGCCGTCGCTGAGCAAGCAGATTCAGCAACTGGAGGAACGGCTGGGAGCCCGCCTGTTCCAGCGCGACAGCCGCCCCATCCGGCTGACCGAGGCGGGCCGGCGTTTCTACGAGGATGCGCTGGCCGTGCTGGACCGGGTCGAACAGATGGAACAGACGGCCCGGCGCCTGGGACTGGGCGGCAAGCGCATCTTCAACGTCGGCTTCGTCGCCTCCGCCCTCTACGGCGGCCTGCCGACCGTCATGAGACGGCTCATGGAGCAACGCGAGGACGTGGAAGTGCGCTGGCTGGAGATGACCTCGATGGAGCAGCAGGATGCGCTGCGGCACGGGATCATCGACGTGGGCTTCGGCAGGATCATCACCGGCGATGCGTCGGTGACTCGCGTCGTCCTGCGCCAGGAGCGGCTGTTCCTGGCCCTGTCCCCGGAGCACCGGCTCGCGCGCAAATCCGGGGCGGTTCGACTGCTGGAGCTGGATGGATCGGACATCATCGTCTATCCAAGCCAGCCACGACCGAGTTACGCCGACCAGGTGCTGTCGCTGCTGCGCGAACATGGCGCGCGTCCGCAGGAAGTGCATGAGGTCAAGGAGCTGCAAACGGCCCTGGCTCTCGTCACCGCGGGCAGCGGCGCCTGCCTGATCCCGGCCACGGCCCGCCACCTGAGGCCGTCGCTGGTCTACCGGCCGGTGGCGGACGCCGACGCGATGAGCCCCATTGTCATGAACTACCGCAGCCGCGACGAGGATCCGATCATCGCTGTCATCAAGGACGTGACCCGCTCGCTCTACCAGGAACGTCCCGACTGGCTCGAGCCCGCCTACAACGTCATCCCGGACTTCTAGTGTCGCGTCGGAAAGCCGATCCTGCGACAGCAGTAGAAGCGGCGGCTTGGCCCGGCCTCGGAGAGCATCTGGGCGGGCCCACCGCTGCAGCCGGCGGGCTGGCGCTGCAGGCGATGGGACGGCTAGCCGAGCAGCCGCTGCGGGAAGCAGGAACCTCGCTGAACGCTGCGATTGCAAACGGGCGGTTTCAGCTGCTGAGGGTCACGGCCATTTATTCGGCAGGATCGCTGCCCTACAGTGAGGCGCTTGGCTCACGCCTGCCGCTGGCCCCTGCAAGCCTTGCGTCGTTCGATCCAGCGCAGTTGCCGGGGCGTGCACACCCTTCAGAAAGGAATTGCGATGACAACCCATCACAAGATCGCGCTGGTCACCGGCGCCACCCGCGGCATCGGCCTGGAAACCAGCCGCCAGTTCGCCAAGGCCGGGGTCCTGGTGCTGCTTGCCGGACGCAGCCTTCAGCGCGCCGCCACCGCCGCCGACGTGCTGAAGGCCGAAGGCCTGTCGGTCGAGCCGATCGCACTCGACGTCACCCAGACCGCAAGCATCCAGTCCGCCGTCGCCGCCGTCACTGCGCGCTTCGGCAAGCTCGACATCCTGGTCAACAATGCCGGCGTGCTGCTCGATGCCGCGGACAAGGCGCCGTCTCAGCAGACCTTGGCCTGCTGGCGGGAAACCTTCGACACGAACGTGTTCGCCGTGGTCGAAGTGACCCAGGCATTCCTGCCGCTGCTCAGGGCCGCCCCGGCTGCGCGCATCGTCAATCTGTCCAGCCAGCTCGGCTCGTTCGGACTGCATACCGATCCGGCCTCGGGCATCTACGACTTCAAGATCCCGGCCTACAACGCGTCCAAGAGCGTGGTCAACGCCTGGACCGTGCACTTGGCCTACGAGCTGCGCGACACCCCGATCAAGGTCAATGCGGTGCACCCGGGCTACGTGCAGACGGACATGAACGGCGGCCAGGGCGAGATCGACATCCCCACCGGCGCCAAGAGCAGCGTGGACATGGCC
Source organism: Xanthomonas arboricola pv. populi (assembly GCF_002939945.1). GTDB lineage: Bacteria > Pseudomonadota > Gammaproteobacteria > Xanthomonadales > Xanthomonadaceae > Xanthomonas > Xanthomonas arboricola_A. The sequence goes on from NZ_MDEB01000007.1 coordinate 246,202, forward strand.
CTGTTGGACGCGGACGGCCCGACCGGTACCTTTACCCACCTGGGCAAGACGCTGCCCTGGTAATCCGTTGCAAGGCCCCGGCTGCGAGGCCGGATTCCTGTGATTCACCGCCAGCCGAACAGAGATGACCCATGACGGCAACACGGCTCGCAGCGTCGATGCTGCTTTTCCTGGGCGCGCTGCTTGGCGCGCACGCGTCCCATGCGGCGACACTGCACGTGGCGCAGGGCGCGTTGCACGGGACACGCTCCAAGGGAGTCGACGCCTATCTGGGCGTCCCTTACGCCGCTCCGCCGGTGGGCGCCAGTCGCTGGCGCATGCCTGCGCCGGCACCCGCATGGAAAGGCGTCCGCGCGGCCACGCGCTTCGGCGCCAGCTGCCAGCAGGAAATTTCCGGTGGCTTCGGGCCGTGGAGTTCCGAGTACCAGGTGAGCGGCAAGGTCAGCGAGGATTGCCTCTACCTCAATGTATGGCGTCCCTCCCGGCCCCAGACCGGCAAGCTGCCGATCATGGTCTGGATCCATGGTGGCGGCTTCAGCTCCGGATCCGGCGCGGTGCCGATCTATGATGGCGCAGCGGTGGCGGCCAAGGGCGTCATCTTTGTCAACATCAACTATCGCGTCGGCATGTTCGGCTTTCTCGCCCATCCCGCACTGTCGCAGGAGGGCATCGGCTCGGGCAACTATGGCCTTGGCGACATCGTGGCCGCACTGAAGTGGGTGCGCGACAATGCTGCGGCGCTGGGTGGCGATCCCGAGCAGATCACTCTCGCCGGCCAGTCCGCCGGCTCCATGGCCATCCACGACCTGATGGTGAGTCCGGCCGCCAAAGGCCTGTTTGCGCGGGTGATCTCCGAAAGCGGTCCGGGCATGGGGCGTCCGCCCGAGCCGTTGAAGCAGGCCGAAGACGTGGGCGTGCGGCTGGCCGAGGCCGCCGGTGTCACCAGCATCGAGCAGCTGCGCGCCCTTCCGGCGCAGAAGCTGGTGGACGCTGAGAAGAGGCTCGGCCCAGCCGCGGGCATGCTGCGGTTCGCCCCGGTGATCGATGGCGGCTTCATCCCGATCGATCCCTACGGCAGCGCCGCCGGCACTTACCTCGATACGCCGATCCTGGCCGGCATGAATGCCGACGAGGCCTTCAGCTTGCCCGTCGACACCCAAGAAAAATTGCAATCGGATATCGATCAGTTGTTCGGCCCGATGGCAGCGATGGCCAGGGGGGTCTATCGCGTCGACCAGCCTGGCGACATCAAGGACCTGAATCGCCTGATCCGGCGCGAGCGCGGCTTGGCCTCCAGTTGGGCCTGGGCCCGGCAACGCGTCGCGACCAGCCAGCACCCGATCTTCATGTATCTGTTCAACCACGTCGAGCCGGGTTCCGGACCATGGCGAAGCTTCCACACCTCGGAAGTCCCCTATGCGTTGGCAACGCTCGATCGCTCGCCTGGCCGCGCCTTCGCCGCCAACGACACGGCATTGTCTGCGCAGATGTCCAGCTACTGGATCAATTTCGTCAAGCACGGCGACCCCAATGGCGGCGGCCTTCCAAAGTGGCAGGCCTATCGGGACTCGGCGCCTTCGATGATGGTGATCGGGACGGACTCGCACATGGCGCCGATGCTCACGCCGGAAAAGCGCGCGTTCTACCAGGGCGTGATCGAAGGCGACGTGCAGTTGACGCTGTTCTGAGCCAGCACCCAGCACCAGGCCACCACGCATGCCGGGATGTTGCGCCAAGCGATGTTCCCAGATGCGACTTGTCGTCTGAGCGGCACGCATGCAGCAGTCATCGCTCCCCGTGTTGAGAAGACCGACTAGAAGCGGACAAGGACAGACCACCTCATGCGAAACATGATTCTCCTAGCCGCCGGCATCATTGCCACCTCAGGGCTGGCAGCGAGTACCGCCGGTCCGGCGGCAGCGGCCGAACACACCGGCGACGCCGAGCACCCAGGCAGCGCCCCCTTCCTCTGGGGCGCCTCATCGGCCGCGTTCCAGGTCGAAGGCGCCACGTCGGCCGAAGGCCGCGGCAAGTCGATATGGGACGTCTACCTGGATGATGAACATCTCGGCCAGAACAACGCCTCAGGCAGGACCGCGATCAACTTCTACGATCGCAGCCAATACCTGAAGGACATCGAGCTATTCAGGAGGATGGGCCTGACCAGCTACCGGTTTTCCGTCGCTTGGCCGCGCATCATTCCCGATGGCACCGGCAAGGTGAACATGCGGGCTGTCGCGCACTATCGACGTTTCATCGATGACCTGCGCGCAGCGGGCATCGAACCCATGCTGACCCTTTACCACTGGGACATGCCCGAGTCGCTGGCCAAGGCCGGCGGCTGGGACAATCGGGAGTCAATCGACTGGTATGCGCACTATGCCAAGGTGGTCTTCGACAACTTCCACGACAAGGTCAACCTCTACGTACTCGTCAACGAGCCACTGGTCGAGAGCGCCTACACTAATACGGTCGCCGAGCGCTTGGCCGGCAGGCCGGGGCCGTTTCTGATCGTGCCGGACGCTGACCACCTGCAGGTGTCGCTCCGTCGCTTCAACCACATCCTGCTGGCCGCAGCCGCGGCCAAGCGCGAGTTCAACCAGGCCGGCTACCATGGCAGGCTAGGCGTTGCGCTACCGCTGTTTCCGATCCTCACCGACAAGGGCGCGACCCGAGCCGATGCGCAAGCCGCCACCTTGGCCGATGGTATCGTCAACCGCTGGTTTCTCGACGGCATGTACAAGGGAGCCTATCCCGCCGACGTCCTCAAGCTGGCCTCGGACATGAAGCTCGACATCGACGTGCATCCCGGCGATGCCGCGCAGGTGACCGCAGCTGGGCTCGACTTCCTGGGCATCAACTATTATGCGCCGCTGTTCGTACGGCAGCGCGCCGGCACGCAGGGATACGGCGCGGAGAGCTTCATCCCGCCGTTAACCGACGCCGCCTTCAATGGCCCGGTACGCCCGGACCAATTCACCGCCGTGCTCGACCGCATACGCATCGAGTACGCGAATCCGGCGGTCTACATCACCGAGAATGGCGCGGGATTTCCCGGCGACGATGTTCTGAAGAACGGCGTGATCAACGATGCCCGCCGCTGTCTTTACATCGTCGACCACGTCGCCGCGATGCAAAAGGCAATGGCCAAGGGCGCGGACGTACGCGGCTATCACGTCTGGTCGAGCCACGACAACCTCGAATGGCTGTCCGGCTACGGCAGCCGCTTCGGCATGATTTACGTCGATTTCGATTCCCAGGCGCGGATCTCCAAGGAAAGCGCAAAGACATATGCGCGCATCATCCAGGCCGGCTCGCCGACAGGCATGAGTTGCCCGGAAGACTGAGCTCTGGCACCACGACGGCGGCCTATGGTGGCGGTCCCACCACAGGCGCCCTTCCAGGTGCCGAAACTGAACTGCGGGTCCTCGGCGTGGCGTTGCGCAAAAGGTCTGTGCGCATAGTGCTAAACCGAGTACGAAGATGTGAGAGCTCATGGCCCGCTGCCGGCGAGCAGCGCCATCGAGTCCAGCTCGACGGCGCCAACAATCTCCGCAGCCATCACGATGCCACTCGATACGACCGCGTTCTTAACCGCGCTGCTGGACGAGCCCGCGTGGGTGTTGACGGCTGCTTGCGTACACCCGATCGAGTTGCCGATTACGGTCCTTTTCATCCTCTGCTTTGAATGCACGCATGGATTGCACGGCTACCTGGTACTGGCGATTGCCGCAGAATATCCCGCGACGGCATCACGCTGCCGCGGGGGACACGCGCGCTTAGACAAGGACGCCGGTACGACGCGCGGTATGCGCGGACAACGCATCCATCAGTGGCGGGTTGAGCACGTCGTACGGTGGCAGGCCGAGCTCGTCGAGGCGGGCACGTATGCCATCCATCTGCTCCGGGCGGGCGCCGCCGCCCTCAATGATCGACGAAACGAATGCGGCAAAGCGCGGTTCCTCCCAGCCATCCTCGGTCGAGCGCTCGACGTGGATGAAGTCCAGGCCATGAAACGCGTGCTCGGTATTTTCGATGCGGCCGTACATGTGCACGCCGCAGGCGTTGCAGCGATGACGCTGGATGGTCGCGGTCTCGTCGACGATTTCCAGCTTGTCGGCGTTCGCGGTGACGCTCACCTTGTCGCGTGCTACCACGCCGACCAGCGAGAACACCGCGCCTTCAGGCTTCCAGCACTTGGTGCAGCCACAGACATGGTTGTGGGCGACGTTGGTGTCGACCTTGACCTCGACGGCGTCCTGCGCGCACAGGCAGCGGAGCGTTCCACCGTTGAAACCGGAGCGACCTGCAACAACGCCGGTGTCGACGGACGGATGGATGGATGTAGCCATGTTTATTTCCTCGCTGTGGGTTGCTTCAGCCCCCGGGGGGCAGGCGAAAGCTGTACGGGATTCAGTAATTGATGACGGAGCGGATCGACTTGCCTTCGTGCATCAGTTCGAACGCTTCGTTGATGGCTTCCAGCCCCATGGTGTGGGTGACGAACGGCGCCAGATCGATCTCGCCGCGCATGGCGTCTTCCACCATGCCCGGCAGCTGGGTGCGGCCCTTGACTCCACCGAATGCGCTACCGATCCAGCGACGGCCGGTGACCAGCTGGAACGGACGGGTGGAGATCTCCTGGCCGGCGCCGGCGACGCCGATCACCACGCTCTGGCCCCAGCCGCGGTGCGCGCATTCCAGCGCCGCGCGCATCACGTTGACGTTGCCGATGCACTCGAACGAATGGTCCACGCCCCAGCCCGTCATCTCGATGATCACTTGCTGGATCGGCTTGTCGAAGTCCTTTGGGTTAACGAAGTCGGTTGCGCCGAACTGCTTGGCGAGTTCGAACTTGGCCGGGTTGGTGTCGACGGCGATGATGCGGCCTGCCTTGGCCTGGCGCGCGCCCTGGATCACCGCCAGGCCGATGCCGCCAAGGCCGAACACTGCGACCGAGTCGCCTTCCTGCACCTTGGCGGTGTTGTGCACCGCGCCAATGCCGGTCGTCACGCCGCAGCCGAGTAGGCAGACATGCTCCGGATTCGCTTCCGGGTTGATCTTGGCCAGCGAAACCTCGGCCACCACGGTGTACTCACTGAACGTCGAGCAGCCCATGTAGTGGTAGATCGGCTCGCCGTTGTAGGAGAAGCGCGTGGTGCCGTCCGGCATCAGGCCCTTGCCCTGGGTGGCGCGCACCGCCACGCACAGGTTGGTCTTGCCGGACTTGCAGAACTCGCACTCGCCGCACTCGGCGGTGTACAGCGGGATGACATGGTCGCCAGGCTTGACCGAGGTGACACCCTCGCCGACCTCGACCACCACGCCGGCACCTTCATGGCCGAGCACGACCGGAAAGAGACCTTCCGGGTCGTCACCTGACAGGGTGAACGCATCGGTATGGCAAACGCCGGTGCTGGTGATCTTCACCAGCACTTCGCCCTTCCTCGGCGGGGCGACGTCGATCTCGACGATCTTGAGCGGCTCGCCCGGTCCAAACGCAACTGCGGCACGTGATTTCATTAGCCATCTCCTGTGGGGGGTGCTGGGCCTGTAGGATCCAGAGTGTCTGGATCGACGTCGTTGAAGCGTCCGTCGCGGGCGCGTGGGCTGACGACATGGGGGCGATCGGAACGGGTGCCAGTATCCGTAATCGGAAAGTGCTCGCATATGGAATTAACTAGATTTCAAAATTCCACAAAATGGAACTCCTTAGAACCACTCCCCGGTCCGCCCATGCAAAATGAGCTCGAACTGCTGCGCATCTTCCGCAGCGCCGCTGAGTCGACCAGCTTCCGCGATGCGGCGGTCCGGCTGGGCTCCTCGCCGCAGGGCGTGACTCGGGCCATCAAGGTCCTGGAGAAGCACTATGACGAAGTACTGTTCCACCGCAGTACGCGCCAGGTGCGGATCACCGCGTTCGGCGAAGCGCTGCTGAAGCGGATCCGGCCGACCCTCGATCAGTTCGAGCAGCTCTGGCAGCCAAGCCGCCCCGACCGTGACGAAGCGGTCACCGGCATCGTCCGGGTCAGCGCACCGCACAGCCTCGGCACGCGGGCAGTGCTGCCGGCGCTGCAGCGCGTCGCCCGGCGCCACCCCGCGATCACCCTGGATGTGCGGCTTTCGGACCGAATCAGCGATGCGGTCGACGAGGGCATCGATGTGGGCGTGCGGGTCGGCTTCATGCACGACAGCCGCTTCGTCGCGCGCCAGGCCGCTAACATGTCGCTGTACACGGTGGCAGCACCGGAGCTGCTCGCGCACCTCGGCGAACCGGCCGATATCGATGCGCTGGGCGCGTTGCCCATCACCGCCTCGCTGGACATCAACACCGGGCGTCCGTGGCCTTGGTACTTCAAGGCTGGGCGACAGTGGAGCCCGACCTCCCCGGCCTTCACTGCCGATGACGCGGATATGGAAATGGGCGCCGTGCTGGCCGGCATCGCCTTTGGCCAGCTCGCCGATTACATGGCCGTCCCCTACATCGCCGAGGGCCGGCTGGTACGGGTCTTGCGGGACGTGGAGCCGGCGGCCTGGGGGTTGTATGTCTACCGCCCCCAGCGTGGGCCGGTGCCGGCGCGGATCCGCGCAGTGTTCGACGAGCTGCACGCCGCGGTTGCCACATTGCCGTCGCTGGAAAAACGTGAAGCTCCCCCTACGGCGGACACCGGCACCTAAGATGTCCGGCGGCGTCAACGGACCCTCCGCGCCCACAGCGGTCGGCATAGCGGCGGGACGAGGTGGCGTGTAACGCCGGTTAGCGGAGCAGCGCAACGCCGATGAACCGCATGTGGTGAAGGATCTCGCGCAGGATCAATAGCCTTGCCGCAAAATCGGCGTCGTGTGGCAGGCCCTGCTGGCGGGCGGTACTGCCGTAGCTGACGGCGGCCAGGCGTCCGAACAACCCTTCCACGGCCTGCAGATCCAGTTCGATCCGGCCCGCCTCCGCCCGGAACCCGGACGCCAGCACCACCTCAAAAAGCGCTTCATCGGCATACAACAGGTGGTCGGCCAGGGCCGGCAGCCCCCAGTCCTTCATGATCTCGTCCTCGACGGTGGCGATCGCCACTTCCAGTGCCGCCGCGTTCGGAAACGTTCCGTTGAAGCAGCCGTCAACCAGCATCTGGACACCAACCTGCAGCAGCCTGGCCTCGATACGCCCCTGGCAGCCGACCAGCAATTCGCTGGTTGCCGCTCCGATCCGTAACAGCACCGCGCCCTCGTCCGGGCCGGCATCTTCCAGTGCCTTCACCAGGGCGGGGTCGACATCGGCGATGTGGTGGCGGGTGGCCATGGTCAAAGGTCTACGATCCGGATGTCGCAAAGAATGTACACGGACGCGTAGCCGCCGTGATCGAGGTCGCCGCCGCGCCTCATGCCTCGGCGTTCGGCTTTCCATGGATGGTTTGCCGGTGGATCAGCAGCACCAGCAACGCCGCCCCGGCGATGGCAACCAGCCGGACGTACTCTGGAGCGCCACTGCAGCGCGTGCTGTGCCACCGCGACGACGATCAGTCGGCGGAAATGGACGCGCTGAAAACCGTGCTGACGCAGTTCCTTTCCAGCTGTGGCCACCCGGTGCCCGTGGAGCTTGACAGGGGAATGCCCGGCGCTTGATGCACCGGGCGCCCCAACGCCGATCCCCGCACCATGGCGGGGCCGGAACCGATCAGCCGGGCTCGCCGCCGAACAGCTTGCCCTCGCCCGCCCAGTCGGACGGCTTGACGTCTTCGAAGATCACGTAGATGTACTTCGGATCGGTACCGGTGTGCTTGACGATGCTTTCTGTGACATCGGCAGCGACAGCGGCCTTGGCCTTGTGGTCCTTGCCTTCAAACCAGGTGATACGTGCAACGGGCATGACATGACTCCTTTTGACTGGGTGGAAGGATCTGCAGATGGCGCACCCAGTCGGCGCCCGTCTGCACTCTACTGGCCGGTCGCGCCACCGCGGCGTGCCCGGCCGGGGATGTCAGCGATCCAGGAAATCACTCAGATCCTGAGTGAACTTGATGGGATTCTTGAACATCAAGAAGTGGTCGCCCTGCTCTTCCTTGGTATAGACGAACAGCTCCGAACCCGGGATGACGCCATGCATCCAGCGCTGGCTCGGCAGATTGTTGCTGTATTCGCCTGAGAAGATTGCCACCGGCACATCGATCTTGTGCTGGATCACGTCACGCCAGTCGTTGGTGACGTGGTCGAACAGCACCCTGCTGATCGCCTGCGGATCATTCTTGATGAAGGCGGCGGAAAACGCCTCGGAATTGACGTAATACGGCGAATCCTTGGCCATCGCGCGCTCCCAGGGGCGCAGGTCGGTGACCAGGCTGTTGAGCGGCGCACCGGTGGTGAAGCCCGCCACCATGCGCTCCGGGTCGGTAGTGGTGCCACCGGCATCAAGGCGCTGCTGCTCGGACCAGTCGGCATGCGAATAGATCGAAATCGGCTCGTCGACGAACACGGCCTTGCGGATGCTGCCGGTACCAAATAGATCGATGTAACTCCACAGCACAGAAGCACCCATCGACCAGCCGGCGTAATCCGCTTTCTTCAAGTGCAGGTGGTCGGACAACTCCTTGAGGTCCATCGCGAAGCGGGAGATCCGGCCACCATACTCCGCCCGTTGCGAAAGCCCCTGGTTGCGCGGGTCGATCACGTAGACATGGTAATGCTTGCTCAGCAGGTACATCAGGTTGATGTATTCGGCACCATTCGCAGACCAACCGGGAATGAATATCAGCGGCTTGCCGCTGCCCGCCTCCCAATAATTGATTCTGACGCCATCGGATGTTGTGAAGTCGTTGATCTGCAGGCCGGGGAAATCGGACAGCTTGTGCGGTATGCCGTCGAGCTGGTTCGGGAACGTGTAGTCCTTGCCAAGGACCTGCAATGCCGGCGCGGCGGGCGCGCTGCCGCATGCAAAGGCGAGCACTGTTGCGCAGACACCTGCGAGTAGCGGTCGATTCATGGGGGTGATACCTCTATGCGAGTTGATGAATAAGATCGAGGAATTGGCCAGGCGCTGGTCCACACCGGGGCGGAGCCCGTCCCGCCACCCAGAACATGTCCAAGCTGAACGTTCAGCAGCCCTATCGACTCCAGCAGCCGGCTGTTGCTCAGCCCGCCGGCGTCGACAGGGACAAATCCCAGCAGCGACGCCAGGTGCTGAACCTCCGCCCTGGCGCCGGGATTGTCGGCGGCGACGAAGACCTGCAGCTTCCTGCTACAGCGCGCCGGTACAGGAACCAACTGCGCGACTATCGTGTTGAAGGCCTTGACTACGAAGGCCCGTGGCTTGGCCACCTGCAACACCTCAGCCGCCGAGTCGGTCAAGCCGATCAGCAGATCCTGGCAGTCCGCGCTGATCGGGTTGCAGAGATCAACGAGGACCTTGCCGGCCAAGTCGCCGAGATTGGCAAGCGCCGCGATGGTCGCCGGATATGGCAGCGCAAGCAGCACCAGATCGGCAATTTTCACCGCTGCGGCGATGCCACCCCCCTCGCTCTCACGACCGATCCGCCTGGCGAGCGCTGCAGCCATTTCTGGCTGGCGGTCACCAATGACCAGCTCCAATCCGGCGTCGGCCATGACATGGGCGTAGGCGGTTCCGATGCTGCCGGTTCCAATGACGGCGTACTTCATACGGCCTCCGACAAATGTGGAGCGCTATCGTGACCCTGACCGACAACGCGATAAATGACTAAGATGCACCATCATTTGAAACTTTTTTTTTCCAATGGATCGCCTGACCAGTCTTGCTGTCTTCGTCAAAGCCGTGGACTTGGGCTCGTTCAGCGCGGCCGGTGCGTCCCTGCAGATGTCGTCGCAACTGGTAGGCAAGCATGTGCAGGGGCTGGAATCGCGCCTGGGCGTGCGCCTGCTGTCGCGAACCACCCGTCGTCAAAGCCTCACCGACTTTGGCCGCACGTTCTACGAACGCGCGCGCATCATCCTTGCCGAGGTGGATGCCGCCGAAAATCTGGCCGCAGAGACCCGGGCGCTGCCGATCGGCAAGCTGCGCATCAATGCACCGGTCAGTTTCGGCATGCGTACGCTGGCGACTCGCCTGCCCGATTACATGAAGATGCACCCGCAGGTCGAGGTGGACCTGACGCTCAGCAACCGTGCGGTCGACCTGATCGACGAGGGATACGACGCCGTGTTCCGGGTCGGCACCCTGTCCGACAGCGGCTTGATCGCCCGCCAACTGGCGCCTTATCGGCTAGTGCTATGCGCGTCGCCGGGTTACCTGGCGTCACATGCGCCATTGGTAACGCCGTGGGATCTGCAACAGCACGATTGCCTCGGCTTTTCGCATACCGAGCTGCGTACCCATTGGGCCTTCGACGGTCCTGATGGTCACGTCAGTATTCCTATTGCCAGCCGCCTCATGGTCGACCATGGCGAACCGTTACTGTGCGCAGCGCTGGCAGAGCTGGGCGTCCTGCTGCAGCCGCTGGAGCTTGTGCGCGAGGCGCTGATGGACGGCCGGCTCATCGAACTGCTGCCTGATTACAGGGTCCCTACGCGCCCCCTCCACGTGCTCTACGCGCCTGATAGGCGCATCACACCAAAGCTGCGCAGCTTCCTGGACTTCGCAGTAGAGGCTTTCGGCTGAGCGCGCACGCTTTAGCGCGGTGCATTGCAGTCGTTTCGTTTCAAGTCATGGGTTGGCTCTGCTGTTTATCTTCAGGCCACCGGGTCATACCGTACCTGCACACTTTGATTAGAGCAGGGAGCTGCCGTGAAAATTTTTAAATCGCTGGCGATGCTCGGCACCGTCAGCATGGTCATCGCACCGTCGGCCATGGCGGAAAACGCCAAACCCCAGTCGGAGCAGCTCATCCAATCGGATAAGGGCATCACCGGCACGCCTTATGCCAGCTATCCACAAGGGCGCCCGCAACTGACCGTATTGCGGATCAAGTTTCCCGCGCATGCCACCTTGCCCTGGCATACGCACGTGGTGCCGAATGCCGCCTACGTGGTCTCTGGACACATGCTGATCGAGGATCAGGCCACGGGCAAGAAGTACCGGATCAATGCAGGCCAAGCGTTCCCCGAAGCCGTTGGTGTCGTCCATCGAGGACTGACCGAGGAAGCGCCCGCTGAGGTCATCGTGACCTATGCGGGAACGAAAGACACCCCGCTGTCGATCCCGGTCGAAGGCGGGGAGCCCGAATTCTCCAAATAGGCGCGCCTGGTCGCTCTATTCCTTTATTTTGCTTTCGCTATGCCAGTGACCATGCGTGCCTGGCACGGCTCTCAGCTGGGTCCATCAACATGAAAAACCAAATCACCTGCGTATTCGAACTCAACATCCTCCCTGGCAAGCTGGAAGGCTTTAAGGACATCGTCAGCAGAGCCGTCGCCGCCACCCAGGCCGACCCGGGAACGCTATTGTACGAGTACAGCTTCAGCGACGATGGAACGGTGGCCCATATCGTCGAGCGTTATCATGCTGCGGCCGTGGTGCCGCACGTCGACATCACCTTCGCGCCATTCGCGCAGCCGTTCGTCGAGCACGTGCACTTCGCCCGTCTTACCGTCTACGGTGAGCCCGACGCCGAGATCCGCAAGCGGCTGGATGCCTTCGGGGCCGTCTACATGAAGCCGTTCGCAGGCTTTGACCGCTTCGATTGACGGCACAGATGCAACTCGTCCGACCCCTGGAAGGTTAGCCGCGTTCAACCGCCGCTATCAGGCGACGTGCCTGCTAGCCGGAATTCGCTTCGGGGCCCCATTTTCGCGGCTGCCCGCGTCGGTGCACAGGAAAGCCGCCCCTCCGCCGCGATATGAGCTCCCCCCTGATCAAGCAACTGCGGTAACGCGACAGTTTTATCGGGACGTGAATGCACCACCAAGGACGGGTGCTGCCACGTCGCAACGAGCGTCGCGTCTAGCCGCCTGCGCCCCCTTTTTCGGTGAGGACGTTGCCCTTGCAATCGCAGTTCCCTCCAGCTCCCACTTCCAATACAAACGGCGATCCCGCCGTCCCTGGCCACGGTAAATATGCGGCAATCATCTCCGCACTTGCCGTCGGCGGCTTCGTGATCGGCATCAGCGAGTTCGCCATCATGGGGCTGATGCCGAATGTCGCGCGCGAGTTCGGCATCGCCGAGCAGACGGTCGGCCACCTGATCAGCATCTATGCCCTCGGCGTTGTCGTCGGTGCGCCGACGCTGGCGCTGATCGCAGGCCGGGTCAGTCGCAAGACGATGCTGATCGTGCTCATGGCGGCCTATGCGGCGGCCAACCTGCTCAGCGGCCTTTCGCCCAGCTATCGCTGGATGGTGTTCTTCCGCTTCGTCTCCGGACTTCCGCACGGCGCCTTCTTCGGCCTGGCGGCGCTGGTGGCAGCCTCCGTCAGCCGTCCCCAGCAGCGCGGTGCCGCCGTGGCGCGCGTGATGCTGGGCATCACCCTGGCGCTGCTCGTCGGCAACCCGCTGGCGGTGGCCATCGGCCAGGCGCTGAGTTGGCGCTATGCGTTCTACATGGTCGCTGGCGGCGCGCTCATCACGATTGCGCTGCTGGCCTGGGCGCTCCCGCGCGACGGCCAGCAGCGGCCGCAGGCCGATGCGCTGGCGGAAATGCGCGACTTCAACAGGCCCGCGGTCTGGCTGACCCTGTGCATCGGTGCGGTGGGATTCGCCGGGATGTTCTGCGTCTTCGGCTATATGGCGCCGACGATGCTCCAAGTCACCGGGGTTTCCGACCATTGGATCCCGTTCGGCATCGCCGCCTTCGGTGCCGGCTCGATGATCGGCGCCCAGCTTGGCGGCTGGATGTTCGACAGACACGGCAGCCGCGCGGTGACGATGAGCCTGATAGGCGCGATCGCGGCCATGCTGATCTATGCCCTGGCAGTCAGGTCCCCGCTTTCGGTCATCCCCGGAATCGTACTGGTGGGCACGATGGGTACCCTGGTCCCGATCCTGCAGATCCATCTGCTCGACGTCGCGCGCGGCGCGCAGGGGCTGGCATCGGCCGCCAACCAGGCCGCGTTCAACGTCGCCAACGCACTGGGCCCCTGGTGCGGGGGGCTGGCGGTCTCGGCCGGGCTGGGCTGGGCCTCGACCGGCCTGGTGGGGGCCACCCTGGCGCTGGTCGCACTGCTCCTCTGGTCCCTGGCCCCGGCCCGACTCAAGCGGGCCCAATGAGGCCCAGGGCGGTTCGGCCACCTGGGCGGGCCCCTCTCCATCGCGACGGAACGTCCACCGGTCGACCGGCGGCAAGCCGACCCGCCCGGCCGATGCTGCCAGACTGCCACCGGAAACCGTGGCGCACACCGCTCGAAGGCACGCCGCACGCGGCTATTTTGCGCCGGCCACGCGTCGCTTCGCACCCGCGAAGTCGCCGGCCACGAACGTACTCATCGTCTCGGGGTGAAGGCGCCGCCCGATCGCAGCGTTGACCTGCTCGACGGTCAGCCCGGCGATGGTGCGCTCGAAGTCCGCGTCCCATTGCATGGTGCGGCCGAGGTAGAGATTCAGGCGCAGCCCGGAGGCGATGCTGCCATCGGTGGCGCGAGCCTCCAGGTAGGACGACAGCAGGGCGGCCTTGGCGTCGGCCAGTTCCTGCTCGGTCACACCCTCACGGATGAAACGAAGCAGCTCCTCGTGCATCGCCCCCTCGACCCGGCGCATGTTTTCCGGGGCCGAAGTGGCCTGCATGTAGAACACGCCGTTGTCGTCCTCCGGACTGACGATCACCCCGCTGCCGACGTAGTAGCTCAGGCCGTCCTGCTCGCGGATGCGGTCGCCCAGGCGCGAGGCCTTGGCGCCGCCGCCGAAGACGCGGGCGGCGACCAGCAGCGCCGGGTGGTCGGGATCGTCGACCTGGATCGGGAAATTGCTGCGCGAGACGATCACCGCGTTGGCCTTGTCCGGGGTTTCGAACATCTCGCGGACGGCCTTGCCGGGCTGGAAATACGGTTCGCGTGTACGAACGAACGGCCTGGGCGAGGTCCAGCCGGTGAATAGCGCATCGAGTTCCCTTCGCAGTTGCGCCTCGTCGAAGTCGCCTGCCACGACGACCTCGCCGTCGGCGGTTCCATAGAAGTCGCGATGGAAAGCCCGCACGTCCTCCAGCTTCACCGATTTGACGCCCGCCAGCTCGTCATCCAGCGAGCGCACAGCGCGCGGATGCCCGGACGGCCAGGGATCGAAATACTTGCGCATGGCATAGTCGACGATCTGACCCGGCTCGCGCTTGCGATCCTCCATCCCGGTGATCGATTGCGAACGGATCTGCTCGAATTCATCCTCCGGGAAAGACGGCGTACGCAGGATCTCCGCCGCCAGCCGCAGTGCCGGCAGCAGGTTGTCACGGTCGGTATCGATGCCGATGTACGCCATCTGGCCGGCACCGACCACCGAAACCCGCGCCTTCAGGTCGTCGAAGCGCTGGGAGATCTGCTCGCGGGTCATCGTGCGCGTGCCGCGCATCAGCAGATTGCCGGCGAAGCTGGCAGCGTCCTGGCGCCCGGCGATGGACCGTTCGTCGCCGAAGTGGAACATCAGCTCGGCCGAAACGCGATTGCCGCGGGACTGCTTGGGCAGGAGCGCGACCTTCAACCCCTTGCCCAGTGTCATGGTGCGTGTCCGGGCCTGGATATGCTCCGGAGAATTGTCGAATACCTCGCCGGCGGCCACCGCAGGCCGTCCCTTGTAGCGCGAGACAAGGCTCGCGACGTCGGGAGCGGCAGGGATCTCGACGCGCTCGGGTTGCGGGCTCGGGATGAAGCGCGCCAGGGTGCGGTTGGCCGGTACCAGGTATTGTCGGGCCACTCGGTTGACATCGACGACGGTGACCTTGGCAATGGCATCGCGATACACGAATCCAAGCCTCCAGTCGCCCGCGGCGATGGACTCTGAAAGCGCGTTCGCCACGCCCAGTACGTTGCTGTCCCTGGCACGATCGTACATGTTGCCGAGTCTCTGCTTCGCCGCTGCGACTTCCTCCTCCTCGAAGGGATGTGCCGCCAGCCCCTCGACCTGGTCGAGCAGCACACGCTCCACCTGTGCCGGGTCGCTGCCGAGCATGGGCGTGGCATAGAAGCCGGCCAGTCCCGGCTCCAGGAAACTGTCCACGGCGCTCTCGCTGTTGACCGCCAGCTTGGGAACCACCAGCGCCTTGTGCAGACGACCACCGGGCACAGCGCCCATGATGTTGGTCAGCACCCTGAGCGCTGCGGCGTCGGGGTGCGCCATTGCCGGTATGTGGTACCCCAGGGCGATCAGGTGCAGTTCCCCGACCCGCCTGACGGTGATCTCGCGCTCGCCGTCCTGTGCCGGCTCGACGGTGTACCGGACCGGCAGTGTCCGGAGCGGGCGTGGCACGGCACCGAAGGTGCGCTGCACCGTGGCAAGGACGCGCTGCGGGTCGAATCGGCCGGCCACGATCACGGTGGCGGTGTCGGGCTGGTACCAGGTGCGGTAGAAGGCCTGCAGCCGCTCGATCGGTACGTTCTCCACGTCGGCGCGGTTGCCGATCACGCTCTTGCCGTAGGCGTGCCACAGGAAGGCCTGGGAGGTCATGCGCTGCAGCAGCAGGCTCGTGGGCTTGTTCTCGCCGATCTCCAACTCGTTGCGGACGACGGTCATCTCGCTATCCAGCTGCTCCCGCGCAACGTTGGCGTTGACCATGCGATCGGCTTCCGCCATCAACAGCCAGTCAAGCGTCTGCTCGTTGGCAGAGAACCAGCCATAGTAGTTGGTACGGTCCTGCCCGGTGGTGCCGTTGAAGGTGATGCCCCGGCGCTTGAATTCCGCAGCGATGTTGGCGACGGTGGGTGTGCCCTTGAACAGCAGGTGCTCGAGCAGATGTGCCATGCCGCTTTCGCCATAGTTCTCATGTGCCGCACCCACCGCATAGGTGACATTGACCAGCGTCGATGAAGCGCTGGCATCGGGAAACAGCAGGACCGTTAGGCCGTTGGCCAGGTGGTACTCGCTGATGCCCTCAACGCTGGCTCCCGTGGTCACCCCTGGAGGCAGCGCAGTACGCACGCTGTCGGATGTGGTCGCACCCGCGTCAGTGGACAAAAACAAAAAGCAGGCAAGCAGCAGGGAACAACGAGACATCGGCATAGGACTCCGCGGCCGCATCAGGGCCAATCGTTGAAAAGTGACCTGCGTTCGGTAAGCGCGAAAGGCAGGCCTAAGGGGGAACTGCGTCAGAAGCTTCCGCGCAGGGACACGGTGAAGTTGCGGGGCTCGCCGTACCAGTTGCCGCCCGAGGAATTGCTGACCGTCTGGTAGTAGGTCCGGTCGAACAGGTTGTTGATGTTGAGCGCGACCGTCCAACGCTCGTCGAGCTGCAAGGCCGCGCGCGTGGAGACCACGGCGTAGCCAGGCTGCTGGAAATCGAACGCCGCAGTTCCACCCGTGCACGCCCCGGTCACCCGGTCCACCACCAGGCATGCCACCCCGCTGTAGTAGCCGCGGCTCTGCGCGTTCACGCCGCCGCCGACGTTGAGCCGGCCCAGCCAGCCGCCGCCCTGGAACTGGTAGCTGGTCCAGAGCTTGAGCAGGTGCTTGGGCAGCCGGCTCTGCAGCGGCAATCCGTTCTGAGTCGAGAGCTCGCCGGTTTCCTCGTTCTCGTTGCGCGTGTAACTGGCAGCGACTTGCCAGCCAGGCAGGATCTCGCCACTGACTTCCATATCCACGCCGCGGCTCACCCGCTTGAGATCGGTGTTGGTGATGTAGCAGCAAAAATGGGTACCGCCGTCGGGCGTGCTCAGGTCACCGTCCAGATAGGCGAAGTCCTTCTGCTCGATACGATAGGCTGCCAGCGTCGCGTTCAACCGGCCATCGCGCGCTGCCCACTTGACGCCTGCCTCGATATTGCTGCCGGTGATCGGATCGACCGTTTTGCCGTCGTGGCCCAGCAGCAGCGACTGCTCGACATAGATGTCGCTGTAGCCGACGTAGGCCGTGACGTCGTCGGTCACGTCGTAGCTCAGCGAAACGTTCGGAGGCCAGCTGATGTTGTTGGTGGAGTACTCGAAAGGATACGTGTCGTAGACCTGCCCGAACGCCCAGATATCGTCGCTGAGCCAGTCCATGCACCCCGACGGATCCTGGCAGATGCTGTCCAGCACCTCCCGGGACTCGAGGGTGCTGTAGCGCATGCCGATGTTCAGGTGCAGCGGCTCCCAGAACGTCAGGCGCAGGTTGGCGTAGGCGCCGGTCTGGCGGCTCAGGTAGGTGGGATAGCGCTGATACGCGGCCATCGCGCCGGCCTGCGCGTAGGCCGGGTCGTAAGGATCGAAGCCGAAGACGTTGACCGGGACGCTGTCGGAATCCAAGGGGACGTATCGGGTCAACCCGGCACCATCGGCTTTCATGTAGTTGGCGCCGACGACCAGTTGCTGCTCGTGGCCGAACAGCTTGAAGGTGCCATTGAGCGTGAGGTCGGCAGCGATCTGCTTGCTGGCGCCGTCCTCCTTGATCTGATCCATCTGCGGGCCCGTCAGCACCCCCGGATTGACCGCGCCGCCGACCACGCCGTAGGTCCAGGTCCGCTCCTGCTTGGTCCGCGTGACGTTCAACTTCAGGCCCCAGTGCTGGCCCAGTGCCTGTTCCACCTGACCATAGAGCTCGGTGGTGTCGAACTCGTAGCTGTTCCAGGGAAAGCAGAAGCAGGTCTTTGGCGACAGGCCCAGGTCGCTGCCGTCCACGTAGCGCGGCAGGCCGCCGGCGAACGGCAGTGCGTCCTGCCAGGTACGGCTGGCGCCGACGCTAACCAGCGTGGACGGCGTCAGGTCGTACTCCAGCACGCCGTTGACCACCGTCTTCTCGTTGCGTGCGATGTCGTAGAAGTAGTTCTGGTCCTGCCAGACGAGGATGCCGCGTCCACGCAGCTTTCCGTCCAGCCCCAGCGGACCGGTCGCATCCAGCGTCGTGCGGTAGTTGCTCCAGCTTCCCGCCTGGGCTTCCACGACCACCTGGCGATGGTCGAGCGGGCGCTTGCGCAGCAGGCTGATCACCCCGCCCGGCGCACCGTACCCGTTGAACAGGCCATCGGCGCCGCGCAGGATCTCGGCATGGTCGTACAGCGCCATGTCCAACTGCGGCACCATGCCGAAGCTGGTGGTGGAGGCGATGTCCAGCGGCGCGCCGCCATCGATCTGCAGGCGCTGGATGCGAAAGCCCCGCGAATAGAACTCCGCCTCCAGCGGGCCGTTGCTGCCGGTGATGGTGCTCACGCCCGCGCTCTGGGCCATCAGCGCGGAGAAATCGGTGAGGTTCTGCTCGACGATGCGCTCGTGCGTGACCACGCTGACCGATTGCGGCGTGTCCTTGATCGACAGCGGGATCTTGCTGGCGATGCCCAGCGCGTCGCTGGTGTAGCTGCCGCTGCCCTCGGTGGCGGTCACGTCCGTGCTTCCATTGATGCCAGCCATGGCCCGGCTGCTGCCATCGCCCTCCACACGCAGCGGGCCGAGCATGCGCGTGCTGCCGGCGTCTGGGATCTCCTCGATGACCACCGTGCGCGGGCCGGCGAACCGGAAGGTCATGCCGCTTCCCGTCAGCAACCGGGTCAGGCCCCCCTCGATGGAGTAGCTGCCCCGCAGGCCCTCGGTGCGCTTGCCGTCGGTCAACCGACTGTCGACGTTGAATTGAAGGCCGGACTGGGTGCCGAAGCGCAGCAAGGCGTTGCTGAGCGGTCCGGCAGGCACATCGAAATCGCGTGTCTGCCCCTGCTGCACGAGTGTCTCCTGAGCGCTAGCCACCGGCGCCACGCCCCAGGTGAAGGCACCCACTGCCGCTGCAACTGCCACCAGCGTGCCCTTCGCACATCGCTGCACCATCCATTCGAAAACCCAAGCCTGTGAAGCGCTGAAAGCTCTGTGCCTCATCCCTTTTCCCCATGGTTATCGTCGATCACGCTCCGGTAGTGCCATCCGGACGAACCCGAGCCCGATCCGTGCGCCTCCCACGCGCGGCCGGATCTCTTAAAGGGGTAATGCTTGAGGAGGCCGAAGTTGACAATTGGACAACGATGAGCAAACCGCGATCGCGCTCGACCCGGGGCGCTGCCTGGTGGGCGCGCCGACCTGAAATTCCGGCGAACGGACCGGTCGCTCAGCGTGGCCGCGCGGACCCGAGCGCGTGCGTCAGGATGCGTGGATCCAGACGATCGGCCCGATGCGGGTCACCTTGATGGGCAAGGACTGCTCCAGCGTGTCGTACCACTCGTCAAGGCGCGCCAGGTCCACGATCGAACTCACGCGCTGCTGCCTGGCGTGCGGATAGCTGACCAGCACCAGACGCCGGTCGTAGCGCTTGAGGTCGTCCAGCACCTCGCCGATACGGCGATTCTCGAACTGCAGGCGTCCAGTGCGCCAGGACAGCGCCTGTTCCGCGTTGACCGCTTCGATGTGCGGCGCCGGTTCGCCGGAATGGACGCGAACGCGCTCGTCCGCGGTGACGAACACGGCGCCGCCGCCCTCCCTGGCGACTCGCACCTTGCCTCGCTGCACAGTCACCACGACCTCTCTGCCTTCGCGGCGAACGCCGAAGGCCGTGCCCAGCACCGTGACCTGGCCGCCGCCGGCATCCACGGTGAACGGATGCTGCGGATCGTGGGCCACGTCGAAGTAGGCTTCGCCGCGTGCCAGGTCGATATGGCGCCGATTCCCATCGACACGCACGTCGGCGGCACTGCCGGTGTTCAACCACATGGTGCTGCCATCGGCCAGGGCAAGGGTCCGCTGCTCGCCGATGCCGGTGGTCTGGTCGAATCGCCAGTCCCGCTGCCACTGCCCCCCCAGCGTCGCGACCAGCAGCAATGCTGCCGCAGTCGCCAGCGCCGGACGGCGCCAACGGCGTCGCGTCCGGACCTGGCGCCGTTGCGCTGCGGAGGCAGGAAGACTCGCCATCACCGGCGCGTACTGCGCCTCCAAGGGCTCTCCGATCATCAGCCACAAGTGCCGAGCCTTGTTCAGCGCCTTCTCGTGACTGGCGTCCGAATCGCGCCATCGCTCGAACTCGGCCAGTGCATCGGCGTCGACCTCGCCCGTGGCAATACGTGAAACCCACGCAAGCGCCTGGTCCATCGGATCGCTGGCATCCAACTCCATCTTCGTCCGCATTGTGTCGTCGTTACTCATCTGCCTGTTCCTCTAACGCCCAGCGAGCCCGAAACTGACAAGAGGGGCATGTGTCCGTTCATCTCTCGCCCAGCTTCTGTGCGCAGGCCTTCAGCGCAAGCAGCACGTACTTGTTCACCAAACTCAGCGAAACATCCAACCGGGCGGCAACCTCTTCGCGCGGCAGGCCTTCGATGCGGGTCAGGTACAGCACGTCGCGACACTTTGCCGGAAGCTCGGCAAGCGTGGCCTCGATCAGGTTCATCTGGTCGCGCGCATGCGCGTGTTCTTCAGGTTCTTCGACATGCCCTTCGAACAACGTCAACGCGCCCGCGAGCAGTTTCACCCGATTGGTTTCGCTGCGCATGTGGTACAGCGCCGCGTGCACGGCCATGCGCATCAGATACCTTCGCGCCGCTTCTTCACTCGACAGCAGGCTGGAAACCCGCCCGAGGCGGAGATAGATGTCCTGCGCCAGATCCTGTGCGGTATGGCGGTCGAGGATGCGGCGCTCGATGACCCTTTCCAGGCTCGGCCGGATCTCGATGAAGATCCGCGTCAGCTCCTCGGTCGTCAACGCACCGGCCAACACCGCCTCGCTCGCTGCGGCCGCCGCCGGCTCGGCGCGCCGCCATTTCATGGACGCCGTCCCTGGGCGAGCTGGCGGCGCAGGAAGAACTCCACGGGCACGATCATCTCGACGGTGTTGCCGGTCATCTCCGGCGGCGGCGGCGGCAGCGGCGCGGCGCGCTGGATCAGCGCATCCACTTCCGCATCCAGCAACGCATAGCCGCGGCTGCGCCAGATGGTCCACTGCAGCACGTTGCCACTGCGGTCCATCGTGAAGCGCAGATAGACCGTATCTTCCTGCCGGCGCCGCTGCGCGGCACCGGGATAGCGCTTGTGCTGCTCAAGGTGGGTCAGCAGCCGGTTCTCCCAGCTCTGGATGACGGCCGTGGCGTTCTCGCTGGCCACGCCCTGAACCGGCGCCTGGAGCGCAGCATCGGCCACGGCCGGGGCCACGCTCGACGGCACGGCGGTAGTGCGGTCAGCCCCCGTCACCTGCTCGGCTTCCGGCTTGTCTTCGAGCTTGGCCGCCAATGCATCCGGAGGCGGATGTGTCTTGACCTCCGGCGGCGGATCGAACGCACGCGGCTGCGGCTTTGGCTGCACCCGCGACTCGATCTGCTCCGGTCCAGGCGGCTTCTCGGTGAGCTGGTGCTCCCGTGCCGCAGGCAATGGCGCAAGCTCCACCGTCATCGCCGCCAACGGCGCTGCGACAGGTGCAGGGGGCTGCGCGACGAAATCGAGCAACATCAGCGCCGCTACGCCGCCGTGCAGCAGCAACGCACTGGCGATGCTGCCCGCCCAGCGGGTCGAATCGGAAACCCCACGCTGGCGCATCGTGCCTAGATCTCCGTCTGGTCCAGAGTGACCAAGGCCACTTTCTGGTAGCCCTGCTCACGCAACACATTCATCAGGCGCATCAAATCGCCGTATGGGACTGTCTTGTCGGCACGCAGGAACACGCGCGCATCGCGATCGCTTCCAAGCAGGGTATGTAGTGCTCCGCCCAGTGCCGACCGCTCCACCTCGGTCTCGCCTACATACACGCGCAGGTCCGATTTCAGGCTTACCACCACAGGCTCCTGCGGTTCCTGCTGCGCCTGGGCGCTGGACACCGGAAGCTCCAAAGGCACGTTCACCGTTGCCAGCGGCGCAGCCACCATGAAGATGATCAGCAGCACCAGCATCACGTCGATGAAGGGCGTGACGTTGATTTCGTGCAGGCCGGTCTCGTGCTCGTCTCCGGAATCAAGCTTAAATGACATGGCCTGGCCCCGGCATGCGTCGCGCGTCCAGTTCGCTGTCCAGCTCCCGGCTCAGCAAGCACATGACGTGTGTCGCAGCATCGTTCATCCGTACGCGGTAGCCGGCGATGGCGCGCGTCACTGCGTTGTAAACCAGGACTGCCGGGATCGCCGCCACCAGGCCGAAAGCCGTTGTCAGCAGCGCCTCGGCGATACCAGGCGCAACTACCGCAAGGTTGGTGGTCTGCGAGTGCGCGATGCCGATGAAAGCGTTCATGATGCCCCACACGGTACCGAACAGGCCAATGAACGGCGCCGCAGCGCCGATGCTGCCCAGCACGCTGGCACCGCGCGACAGCCTGCGCTGCTGGCCGGCTTCCACGCGCTGGATCCGGGCGGCCGTGCGCTCCTTGATGCCTTCTGCGAACACATGCCGCCGCCCGGCCGGATATCGTTCCAGCTCGCCGATGGCGACCTGCACCATCGCGGCGGCGACCGGGTCCGGAAGTTGCACGAAGCTGGCCAGCTCGCCGTAACTCGACAGGGACTTCAATGCCGTGGCGATGGTCCGGCGACAGGCGACGATCTCCCAGGTCTTGTAGATCCAGATGCTCAGCGTGGCGACCGAAGCCAACACGAGCACACCCATGACTGTCTTCACCACCCAGTCCGCCTGCTGGAACATCGCGGCGACCGTCAGATCGTGCGTCAGTCCAGGCCTGACCGCTGCCGAGGCCGGCGAGGCCAACCAGCCCAATAGCAGTGGGACTACGACACGACTGTGCTTCAAGGCTTACTCCTGGCTGATGTCTGCGTACGCTGCACGCGCCCCGCAAGCCGCGCCGGTGCTCGCTCGCCGCCGGCTGCGTCATGCGACCTGTTCCTAACCGTAATGCTTGAACGGCTGCGTATTGACAATCGAGTACGAGATATTTCGCACAAGATCTAAAATCTCATTCAAAGTTGAGACAGTGGACGCTCGATGTGCGACCGGGTCAACGACGCGCCGGTGTCCTGGAGATCGGACAGGCTCATGACCAGCCGGATCACCACCGTATCGGCGTGCCGGCGTTGCTCGAAAATGGCCGATGCACCTGCGGACATCGAGGAATTCTCATGCACCTTCCGCAAGCAATCGCGGCAGTGGACCAGCCGCGGTCAGCCCGCGCCGAAGACGCTGCCTCAGTCCGCCCCGGTTCCATCTCGCCAACACTGCATACGCTATGGAGGCGCATGGGTCCTGCATGATCAATGCGTCCAAGGCGGCGCGCGTAATGCGTCGACCAGAAAATCTACCAGCCGTCGCACCTTCAACGGCAATTGCTTGCGCGTGGGGTAGACGGCAAAAATGCCCAGTTCCGCCGCGCGGAACTCGGGCATCAACTCGACCAACGCACCACTGTCTAGGTCTGCATAGACCAGGAAGTCCGGCTGCAGGATGATCCCCTGATGCGCCAAGGCCGCCGCCCGGCAGGTATCGCCGTTGTTGGCGTGGATACGCGAATGCGTGCGCACTGTCTCCTCGCCCTGGGGCCCCTGAAAGCTCCAGATGTCGCCGGACGACCAGTACGTATAGGAGATCACATCGTGCCGGGTGAGCTCGTGCGGATGCTGCGGCGTGCCTCGCTCGGCGAGATAATCCGGCGAAGCACACAGCACCATACGCGTTCGAGCAAGGCGCCTGCTGACTAGGCTTGAGTCGGACAATCGCGCAATGCGCACCGCAAGGTCATAGCCTTCCTCGACAAGATCTATCACGCGGTCGGACAACACGATATCCAGCGTGACCTGCGGATTGCGTGCGGCGAATCGGCCCCATAGCGCGGCCAGATGTAGCGCCCCGAAGGTCTGCGGCGCGCCAATCCGCAACCGACCCTGCGCCTGCAGCGCACTGGCCCCCACCTCGGCCTCGGCTTCCTGGACAGCAAGCAGGATGTCCTTGCAGCGTTGGTAGTAGGCCTGGCCTTCCCCCGTCAGCGACAGGCGGCGCGTCGTCCGCTGCAGCAGGCGCGTGCCTAGATGCCCTTCCAATTCATTGACGTGACGGGACACCGCCGGCTTGGACAGCCCTACCACCTCCATAGCCCGCACGAAGCTACCGGCCTCTACCACCGCGGTGAAGGTCTTCATGGCTTGAAGCAGATCCATAGTCTCTTTATTCGGAACAATTTATCTATCGAATAGTAATTTATCTCATTCGATGCCGCCAATATAGTTCGTCTCAAGCCGATACCGCTGTCGGCTGCTTGGGACCAAGCAATCCCGAGCACTCTGTTTCTCTCTCGACAGGACGATCACTATGAACATCACTCTCATCGGTGCCGGCAATATGGGCGCAGGCTTCGTCAAGCAGCTCACCGCCGCAGGCCATCAGGTCCGTATCGCCGCACGCGACCTGAGCAAGGCTCAGGCAGTGGCCGCCGCGCATCCCGGCGCAACCGCGTTGGCACCCGCCGACGCACTGGGCGACTCCCAGGTCGTCATCGTCGCCACCGGCTACGCCGATGCCGTCCCGGCGCTGCAAGCGCTCGGATCGCTGGAAGGCCGCGTCGTGATCGACATTACCAACCCGTTGACGGCCGACTACATGGGCCTGACCCTGGGCTACGACAGCTCGGCTGCCGAAGAAATTGCCAAGGCGCTGCCGGATGCCCACGTGGTCAAGGCGTTCAATACCGTTCTTGCCCAGGTACTGGCCGAAGGCCCGGTCTTCGCAGCGGGGCAGACCGTGCCGGTCTTCTACGCTGGTGACGATGAGCGCGCAAAGCAGACCGTGCGGGCACTTGCCGAAAGCATCGGCTTCCAGCCGGTCGACGCTGGCGGACTGAAGAACGCGCGGTACCTGGAACCGCTGGCCGGGCTGAATATCTACTTCGCCTATGGCGCTGGTCAGGGCACGCAGATCGCGCCCACCTGGATCCATCGCAACTGATTCGGAACGACCTTCACTCTGGAGAAGACCATGAACGAACCGACACAGACCACCGTTCAGCAGCGTCCCGCCGACATCGTGAGCCCCATCAGCGACCAGGTGCTGCCGCTCAGGACAAGTGCGGCCGATGCCCTCAAGGCCGGACGCGCCGTCTACGAAAAGCCCGCGCCAGACAACAGCATCATGCTGTTCATCGATCACCAGATCGGCCTTATGGCCAGCGTCCGCGACTTTGCGCAAGCGTCCGGCTACAAGGCCAATGTGCTGGCGCTGGCGCAGATGGCCAGGGCATTGAAGATCCCAACGCTGCTGTCTTCGTCCAATGCCCAGTGGCAGAACGGCGATCTGCTGCCGGAGCTGAAGGAGCTCTTCCACGACCAGCCGATCTACCGCCGCACAGGGATCATCAACGCCTACGAGGACCCGACCTTCCGTGCTGCGCTGGAGGACCTGGTTGCTCGGACCGGGCGCCGCCACATCATCATCTCGGGAGTGACGCTCGGAACCTGCGTGACTTTGCCGACCCTGTCGATGGTCCACGACGGCTACCTGGTGCATCCGGTGGTCGATGCCTCCGGGGCCTGGAGCAAGTATGAGGCCGAGGCCGCGATGCAGCGGATGACGGCTGCCGGCGCGCAGCTCAATACCGTCTACGCCCTGGGCGCCGAACTGCAAGCCGACTGGAAGCTGCCCTCGGGCAACGACATGCTGCCGCCGTTCATCGACGGATTGCCCGAGTACGGCTGGATCGTCCAGCAGTTCTGGAACAACGCCGATCCGGCGAAGCGTCCGGTGCCCGATCCGTTCGGCATGATCAAGTAAGGCAATGCGTCCGCGTCGGTCGGCGCGGACCTTCACCACCGCGTTTTGGCGAAGGCATGAACTGCTCTGACCTTCGCCAGCACGCCACATCTCAAGGACACTGAAATGAACGCCCCCCTTTCGCTGCTGGGCCGCATTGGCCTCTCGCTGCTCTTCGTCATCTCCGGCTGGGGAAAGATCACCGGCTACGCCGGTACCCAGCAGTACATGGAAACAATGGGCGTGCCGGGCGCGCTGCTGCCGCTGGTCATCCTGCTGGAGCTTGGTGGCGGCCTCGCCATCGCCGCAGGCCTATTCACGCGCTGGATCGCCATCGCCCTGGCGGTCTTCTCGGTGGCCACCGCAGCGGTCTTCCATGCCGACTTCGGCGATGCGATGCAGGCCATCAGCTTCTGGAAGAACATCGCGATGGCCGGCGGCTTCCTGCTGCTGGCCGCCAATGGCGCAGGCGAGTTCAGCATCGACGGCATGAGAAGCCGCCGCAACGGTCAGGCGTCGTAAGACGCTCGATCCGGAACACACCCTTATGCAATGTGCGGGCGCCCCAGGCGCCCGCCAATCTTGGAGCATCCCCATGACACGAGCTCCCTC
Organism: Xanthomonas arboricola pv. populi; assembly: GCF_002939945.1. Taxonomy (GTDB): domain Bacteria; phylum Pseudomonadota; class Gammaproteobacteria; order Xanthomonadales; family Xanthomonadaceae; genus Xanthomonas; species Xanthomonas arboricola_A. The sequence continues at coordinate 272,459 of NZ_MDEB01000007.1, forward strand.
GCTCTTCATCTCCCACGGCTCACCGATGTTCGCCATCGAACCGGGCGTGCTCGGCCCCAATCTCCAGCAGCTCGGCACATCGCTGCGCGATCTGTCCGCGATCGTGGTGGTCTCCCCCCATTGGCAGACCACCGGCATCCGTGTCGCAGGAGGTGCCAGGCCGGCGACCATCCACGACTTCGGCGGATTCCCGGCGCCCCTCTATGCGCTCAAGTACGAGCCGCCCGGCGCGCCGGATCTTGCCGCCGACATTGTCGACCTACTCATCCAGGCAGGCCTGCCGGCAACGATCGACTCGCAGCGCGGCCTGGACCACGGCGCCTGGGTACCGCTGCGCTACTTGAAGCCTGATGCAGACGTGCCAGTCCTGCAGGTCTCGCTGCCCCGCACTATGGACGCCGAAGGCGCATTACGATTGGGCCGGACCCTGGCACCTTTACGGGACAGGGGTGTCCTGATCGTTGGCTCCGGCAGCCTCACCCACAACCTGTACGAGTTCCGCAGCGATGTGCGGGATCCGGAATACGCCCAGGAATTTGCGGACTGGATCGCGGCGGCCATCGCGCGAGGCGATGACGCGGCACTGTTGCATTACCGCACACAGGCACCACACGCAGGACGTGCGCATCCCACCCAGGAGCATTACCTGCCGCTGCTGGTGGCAGTGGGTGCAAGCGTCCCCAATGAATCCCGCAGCCTGATCCGGGGCGGAATGACCTACGGCGTCCTGTCGATGGATTCCTTCGGATTCGGGCTTCACACCGACGCAATGGAGGATGCCGCATGAGCAACATCACCTGGTCCGATCTGCGTACCGATTTGGCGCTGCCGTTCCGAGCCAGCGTCGTAAAAAACGCGCCTGCCAAGCGCCTGCTGATCCTGGCCCATGGCGTGGGCGGCAACGAAACCAACCTGGCGCCGCTTGGCGCGGAGCTGGCCACTGAGACGCTCGTCATCCTGGTCCGTGGCCCCCTGACCTTGGGTACGAACCAACACGGCTGGTTCCAAGTGTCGTTCGGGCCGCAGGGACCGCGCCCGGATCTGGAGGCAGCCGAAGCGAGCCGCCAACTGCTGGCGACCTTTATTGCGCAGGTGCAGGCGGTATATGCAATGGCACCGGCGCAGACCGTGGTGGCCGGCTTCAGCCAAGGCGGTATCATGAGTGCCAGCGTCGGCCTGACCGAGCCCAGGTTGCTTGGCGGCTTCGGCATCCTGTCTGGCCGCATTCTCCCCGAAATCAGGCCCCGAATCGCTGATCGCGGCGCGCTGTCGGCCGTCCAGGCATTCATCGGGCATGGCCGCGACGACACCAAACTGAGCGTGGACTGGGCTTACAAGGCCGACGTGCTGCTCAACGAGGTCGGAGTGAGACACGAGATCGGCCTATATGCAGGCGACCATGGCATCCCGGCTCCTATGCAGCGCGATTTCCTTAACTGGGTGGACCGCATCCTTGGGTAACGCTAACGTCCTCTCGGCTATGCGGTAAGCGTTCGGCTCATCGAGTTGCAGCAAGCGAACCTGACCTGGCTCCGGAACCAAGAAATGACCCAGGTTTTACATGCGTTCGTTAATACGTCGACAGGTGCAAGCGTGAAATTCAGAAAGACCTTAAAAACTTATTAACCAGTCTACTGCAGGCTTACACAGAAGGCCGCCACACGAATGGATTTGTATTGCATGAACCTCCTCCTGGTTGAAGATGACGAAATGCTGGGCGAGTCTATTTGCGATGCTGCGCGCCAGAGTGGATGGAACATCGATCATGTCGTCAATGCACATGCAGCACGCAGTGCGTTGGTGGATCACGCCTATGCAGCTGTCCTGCTAGACATCGGTCTGCCGGGCGATTCAGGTCTATCGGTACTGCGCGCTATGCGCGGGCGTTATGACGCCACGCCGGTGCTGATCCTTACCGCACGCGGCCAGCTCAGCGAGCGCATCATCGGTCTAGATGCCGGCGCCGACGACTATCTGGTCAAACCGTTCCAGTTTGATGAACTCTGGGCGCGCGTACGCTCGGTCATTCGTCGCAGCCAGGGGCGTGTGGTTGCGGTGTTCACCTACGGGGACATCCGCATTGATCGCAGCAAGCGCGTCGTCACCAAGGCCAACGCCGAGGTTGTCCTTAGCGCCCATGAGTACCGCACCCTGCTTGCCTTGGTCGAGCGGCCCGGACATGTCGTCACACGCGACCATCTTCACGATGTCGTCTATGGCACATCGAGCACTGTCGAAAGCAACACCATCGCAGTGTTCATCCACCAGCTACGCCGTAAGCTTGGAGACAATCTGATCCGCACCGTCCACGGGCTGGGCTACGTTGTCGGGCAGACGGCCACTTGAAGTCGCGGTCCTTCAACGCACAACTCATTCTCGTGATTGTCGCGGTTATCGCTTTGTGCTGGACGGTAGTGCTCGGGGTCGTGCTCACGCAGCTCTCACTCAACCGCACCAGTACGTGGGATGAAAAGCTCGGCGCGATTGCCACCCAACTTCTGGTGACGATTCCAGCCGACAGCGATTTCAACGGTGGAGGCAGGCCGGGCCTCAAGCTGAAAGAAATCGCCGGCACCGGACACGAGCAGTTGGTGTTCCAGATATGGATCGATCGCAATCGAATGGTCGCCGGCACGCCCGGCTCCCCCAGGTTGCCACTGCAGCCCGACTTCTCCGATGGTGCGGCCTCCACCCGGGTCGAGGGTCAACAATGGCGGGTCTATTCCGCATCCGACCGCACAGGGCGGGTGACTGTACAAGTGGGAAATCTGCAGAGCATCGTAGACGCGGACATGCGTCATGAAGCAGCCCATGCGTTAGCCCTCGCAACGGTCCTGCTCGTCATAGCGGGTCTTGTCATGTGGTTCGTGAGCCAGGCCGCACTGAGACCAGTACGAGCGCTAGGCGCTGCGATGCGTCACCGCCGTCGCTTCGATTTTACCGCATTGCCGCTAGATGGCCTGCCACGGGAACTGCATCCATTGGTCGACTCCTTTAACCATGTACTCGAGCAACTCGACGAGGCTATCGAAGGGGAACGGCGCTTCATTGGGGATGCGGCGCATGAGCTTCGCACGCCGTTGTCAGCCTTGCAGGCCCAGGCCGAGATCGCGCTGCGAGCCACCGACCCTCAACACAAGGATGCAGCACTCAGAAAACTGCTGGTAGTCGCCAGTCGCAGCACTCGGCTGAGCGAGCAGCTGCTCGATCTTGCAAGCATAAACGCGGGTGCCAAAGCTCCCAAACACCTTCCGGCGGATCTGGACAAGTTAGTGCACCACGTCGCTCGAGAGTTCGAGATCTATGCGAGCCTGAATCGGCGCTCGCTGTTCCTTGCCGTTGAACCCTGCAGAATTTCCTGCGACATCAATGAAATCGGCATCTTGCTGCGTAATCTGATGCACAACGCCATGCGCTACACCAGCGAAGGCGGCAACGTGCTCGTGCGCTGCGGCAACCAAGCTGCGGATGATCGCGACCCGGAGCACTCGATGGTCTATCTGGAAGTTGCAGATGACGGCCCGGGCGTTCCGCCCGAGCAACACGAGGCCATCTTCGAACGCTTCTACCGCGTCGCCGGCACGCCTGTGCGGGGGAGCGGTATCGGCCTATCGCTCGTGGCGGGTATTGCAGAATCTCACGCTGCCGCAATCCGCACCGGCACCGGCCTGGAAGACCGGGGGCTCATGGTGCGTGTCGTTTTCCCGAGCAGCGTCTGGCTTCCCGGCCTGAACTGATCCAGCAGCCCCGGCCGCGATTGGTGGAACGTTGTTCCGCCATGACGCACTGGAAACCCTGACTGAACTTAGGGATGCGACTTTAGCTTGCACGCCCTGCGTTAAATGACCTGGTTTTTAAAAACTTCTTAATAATTCTAAAAACCCCCTAACTCCGCTTGGGCACCATTCGCCGTCACGGCTCATCGCCTTGACATGCCAAGAAATCGGAAGGTTCATGCTGGATTGCAGACTAAGCCCAGGCAGGCGGAGGCACCTGAGTTGCCCCACGCGCCTCCCGCGACGGGGGTTTGTCTTCTCGCCCCGTTCGCATCTCCAGAAACCAAGTCTCACCGCGTCGCAGGACCTGCGTTGCCGGACGGGGCTCTCCGACAGCCACGCTCTGCTCCGCGGCTGGTCACGCGGCACGGTGATGCTGCTGGCTCTGCTGACGGGGTGTACGACCCAGGGATCCTATCAGTCGACGCGTCTGGAGGCGCCCGAGGCTTGGACAATGCCCGCCCCGGAGGCGGCAATAGCCACGCCCAGCGATGAAGCATGGTGGCGCCAACTTAAGGATCCGGCGGTCGATTTCTTAGCAGAAGCTGCTCTCAACGACAGTCCTAGCGTTGCGCAAGCCATTGCCAGGGTCGACGAGGCCCGTGCCCTGCTCGGGACAACCTCGGCGCAACAGATACCGTCGGCGGATGTCAACGGCAACACCACCCGGGGCCGCAGCCTAAACATCAACAGTGCATCAGGCGGCACAATCCTCAGCACGCAGAGCGGGGTCGGACTCGGGCTGTCCTGGGAAATCGACCTTTTCGGCCGGGTGCGCAACTCAGTGGAGGCCGGCAGACTGAGGATCCAGGCACGCGATGCCGATGCTAAAGCGGCCCGGCTGGCCCTGACCTCACAGATCGGCGACCTGGTGCTGGACTTGCGCGCCTGCGAGTTGTCCATTGCCGTGCTGCACGAGGAAATCGACTCGCGCGAAAAGACCCTGGCACTGACCCGCCAGCGGCTGGATACCGGCTTCGTCGCGCCCATTGAAGAGGCTCGGGCGCAAAGCGGTCTGGCCAGCGCGCGCACGACGGTGGCCACGCGCCAGGAAACCTGCGCACGTCACGTCAATGCACTGGTCGCCATCACCGGTCAGCCACGCGCCACTGTGCAAGGGGTGGTCACCGTGGACACTCAGGCGGCCGGCGTGGCACAACTGGTGACGGCCATCCCGCCGTCTCCTGTCGTCCAACTGGCCATGCCGGCCACCATACTCGCGGCCCACCCGGCCGTTGTCGCTGCCGAACGCGAAGCGGCGGCGGCATGGTCGGAGATCGCGGTCGCGCGTGCCGAGCGCCTTCCCCGGCTCGATCTGGCGGCTGCGCTCAGTGGGCAGTGGTTGCGGGCCGCCGGGCAGTCCGTGAGCGAGACTGTCTGGTCGCTCGGCCCGACGCTTGCCGCACCAGTCTTCGATGGAGGCCGCGGCGCGGCCAATGTCTCTGCTGCCCAAGCCCGCCATCGTGCGGCCGAGGCCAATCTGCGTCTGGTGGTGCGCGCCGCCGCACAGGACGTCGAGAACGCCATGGCCGCGATCGAATCAGCCGCCGCGCGCCGACGCAGCACGCTGGATGCCGTCACCGCCGCACAGCGCGTGCTTGACGCGACGCAGGCGCGCTGGAACGCCGGTGCCGTGAGCCTGTTCGAGGTTGAAGATGCGCGCCGCCAGCTCGCCGACGCCCAGGACAGCGCCATCGCTGCTGCATACGACAGCAACCGCGCCTGGATCGCGCTGGTCCGCGCCTCGGGCCACGCCACGGCGGCCACGCCGAGCGGCGCGCTGTCATGACGGCGTCCATGCCATCTCCTAAGCCCACCATAGCCGCGGCGGCATTGCGCCGCCGCCGGCTCATATGGGCCGCCGTTGCCGGTGCCGCCCTGTTGCTGCTCGGTGCCACCGCCTGGGGTGTCATGTCGCGCGCCGCCCCGCTGGCCCCGGCGCACAGCCAGGCTTCGCTGTCGGTGACGGCCACACTCCCTCGCAGGGTGCAGTGGGCCAGCGCAATCGAGGCCAGCGGCGTGATCGCCCCCTGGCAGGAAGCCATCATCGGCGCGCAGACGTCGGGCCTGAGGATTGACCGGCTTGAGGTCGCGGTCGGTGACGTGGTGCGTCGCGGCCAACTCCTGGCACGATTCGATACGGCCACGCTCCGCGCCGAGGAGGCGCAACTGCAGGCCGCGTTGGCCCAGGCACAAGGAGTGGCGACGCAGGCCGATGCCAACCGCACCCGTGCGCTGCAACTCAAAGGCAGCGGTGGCATCAGCGATCAGGAGGTGCAGCGCTACGTCACCGAGGCCAATACTGCCATGGCCCAGGTCGTCACCGCGCGGGCCCAGCTGGAGGGCAAGCGCGTGCAGTTGCGCCAAGCAGACGTGGTTGCGCCGGACGATGGCGTGATCAGCGACCGTATCGCCACGCTGGGTGCGGTCGCCAACAACGGCCAGGAGCTGTTCCGCTTGGTGCGCCAGAGAAGGCTCGAATGGCGGGGCGAGTTCACCCCCACGCAGATCGCCAGCATCGCCCTCGGCCAGGACGTCACGCTGCAACTGCCACAGAGCCGGTCCGCCAAGGCGCGCGTACGTCAGATCGCGCCGCTGCTGGACACGCGCTCGCGGCTGGGCCTGGTCTATGCGGACATCGAGCCGGGCAGCCTGGCGCGCGGCGGTATGTACGTGGACGGTCGTATCGCGCTCGCGCCCAGCGCGGCGCAGGTGCTGCCGGCAACGAGCGTGGTGGTGCGTGACGGCCGCAGCATCGTCTTCCGCCTGGCCGGAACGGGCGACGAATCCAAGGTCGAGGCGCGGCCGGTCACCATCGGCCGCCGCCAGGGGGCCGAGGTCGAGATCCTGGATCCGCTCGCGGCTGACGAACGCATCGTTGCCCAGGGCGCCGGGCTGCTGGCCGACGGTGACACCGTGCGGGTCGAATCCGACGCGGCCAACACCGCGGGCTCGGCCGCATCGGGAGCTCAGCGATGAACTTCGCGACATGGTCCCTGCGCAACCCCATCCCGGCCGTCCTGTTGTTCATGCTGCTGACGCTGGCGGGCCTGTACGGCTTCCACCAGTTGCCGATCCAGGCGCTACCCGACATGGACCTGCCCTCGATCAATGTGACGCTCTCCCAGCCCGGTGCGGCACCCGCCCAGCTTGAAACGGAAGTTGCGCGCAAGGTGGAGGACTCCATCGCCACGCTCAGCGGACTGCGCCACACGCGGACCACGATCACCGAGGGCCAAGTCCATCTCCAGGCCGAATTCGAGCTGGAGAAGCCGCTGTCCGACGCGCTGATCGAGACCAAGGATGCCGTCGACCGGGTGCGCTCGGACCTGCCAACGGATCTGCTACAGCCGGCCGTCAGTGCCCAGACGGTCAGCAGCAGCCCCATCCTGACCTATTCGGTCGGTTCCGAGACCATGGACGAGGTCGCGCTGTCCTGGTTCGTAGACGACACGCTGAGCAAGACCTTGTTCAACGTCCCGGGCGTGGGCGGAGTCAAGCGGCTGGGCGGCGTGCAGCGCGAGATCCGCGTCGACGTCGACCCGGTGCAGATGAATGCGCTTGGCGTCACCGCAGCCGATGTCTCGCGCGCGTTGCGCCGCACCCAGCAGGACTCCTCGGGCGGACGCGGCCAACTGGGCGGCGAAGAGCAGTCGCTGCGCACGGTGGCCACGGTGCGGCAGGCCGACGAACTGCGCGCCATGCCGGTCATTCTCGCCACCGGCGGCAAAGTCCGCCTGGATCAGGTGGCCTCGGTGCATGACACCGCCGCCGAACGCAGCCAGGCGGCGCTTCTGGACGGCAAGCCCGTCATCGGCTTCAGCATCCAGCGCACCAAGGGCTTCGACGAAACCCGCATCGCCGAAGGGGTGGCCGAAGCACTGCAGCAGCTTCAGGCCCAGCACACGTCCCTGCGGATCACCCCGATCTCGGGCAGCGTGGCCTACACCCTCGAACAGTTCAAGGGTTCGATGGCGATGCTCTACGAGGGGGCGCTCCTGGCCGTGCTGGTGGTCTGGCTGTTCCTGCGCGACTGGCGCGCCACGCTGGTTGCTGCCTCGGCGCTGCCGCTGTCGATCCTGCCCGCGTTCGCTGCGATGTGGTGGCTGGGCTACTCGCTCAACACTCTCACGCTGCTGGCGCTGGCGGTAGTCGTCGGCATTCTGGTAGACGACGCGATCGTCGAAGTCGAGAACATCGAGCGCCACCGGCGCATGCGCAAGCCGACCATGCAGGCCACGGCCGACGCGGTTAACGAGATCGCGCTGGCGGTGATCGCCACCACGGCGACCCTGGTGGTGGTGTTCGTGCCCACCACGCTCATGGGTGGCGTGCCGGGCCTATTCTTCAAGCAGTTCGGCTGGACAGCGGTCATCGCTGTGCTCGCCTCGCTGATGGTGGCGCGCCTGATCACCCCCATCATGGCCGCCAAGCTGCTCAAGCCCGGCATGCACGCGGCCAACAAGCAGGACGGCCCGCTAATGCGCCGTTACCTGCGGGTGGTGGACTGGAGCCTGCACCATCGCGGCAAGACCATTGCCGCGGCTGCGGCCTTCTTCGTCGGCTCGATAGCGCTGCTGCCCTTTATCCCCACGGGGCTGGTACCCCCGTCGGACCGGGGCTTCACCACGGTGACGCTGGAGCTGGCACCGGGCAGTGCGCTCAATGACACCGTGGCCACTGCCGAGCGGGTACGCGCTGCGGTTGGCCAGTTGCCCGGCGTGCGGAGCGTCTTCACCACCGTCGGGGCCGCCGAGAGCGGCAGCGATGCGCAGGTGAGCGACGTGCGCAAGGGCGAGCTCACGCTGGTGCTGACCGCTCGCCAAGAGCGCGCCGTTCAGTCCGAGATCGAACAGGCCGTGCGTGATGCACTGGAGAACGTCCCCGGTGCGCGCTTCACGGTTGGCGGCGGCTCTGGCGAGCAACTGCAGATGATCCTCGCCAGCGATAACGCCGGCGCGCTCAGGACCACCGTGGATGCTTTCACCCGGGAACTCCGGGCGGCCGGCCTGTCCGGTGTGCGCAGCACGGCCAGCCTGGAGCGCCCCGAGATCGTGGTACGGCCGGATCTCAACCGGGCAGCCGAACACGGCGTGAGCAGTGCCGCCATCGGCGAGCTGATGCGTACGGCCACCAGCGGCGACTTCGACTCCCAATTGTCCAAGCTCAACCTGGACAACCGCCAGATAGGCATCCGGGTGCGCGTCCCCGACGCCGTGCGCCAGGACATCGCCGCACTGTCTGCCTTGCGCGTGGTCTCGCGTGATGGCCTGGTCCCGCTCTCCAGCGTGGCTACCCTCGCCATGGAAAGTGGGCCGGCACGGATCGACCGCTACGACCGCAAGCGCTACGTCACCGTGACCGCTGAACTGGGCAACCATTCTCTGGGTGAGGCCATCGCCATCGCCAACGCAATGCCCTCCGTGCGTAACATGACCTCAAACGTCTCGCTGATGCAGACGGGCGATGCCGAAGTGGCTGCGGAACTGTCATCCGGCCTGGTATGGGCGATCGTGACCGGCACCCTGTGCATGTACTGCGTGTTGATCCTGCTGTTCAAAGACTTCTTCCAGCCCGTCACGATACTCTCGGCGATCCCGCTATCTCTGGGCGGCGCGTTCATTGCGTTACTGCTGGTGGGCAGCGAGCTCGACGTGCCTTCGATGATCGGCCTGGTGATGCTGATGGGCATCGTCACCAAGAACTCGATCCTGCTGGTCGAGTACGCGGTACTCGCGCGCAATGCGCATGGCCTTCCGGTGATCGATGCACTACTCGACGCCTGCCACAAACGCGCCCGCCCCATCGTCATGACAACCGTCGCGATGATCGCCGGCATGTTGCCGATCGCGCTCGGCTTGGGTTCGGACGCCAGCTTCCGCCAGCCCATGGCAATCGCGGTGATCGGCGGCCTGATCACCTCCACCTTGTTGAGCCTGGTGATAGTGCCCGCAGTTTTCAGCTACATCCACGACCTTGAGAGCTGGCTCGCCCATCGCTTCAAGCCATCCGCGACTAACGGCTTACCGCCGTCGGAAGGCTCGATCTCCGGGGGGCGTCCATGAGTCTGCGGCACGCTTCGATGACATACCCAACAGGCAAACACCTCGCACACGTTCTTCGGAGCCAAGCGGCCCCGCTTCACCGCGATATCCCCCCAACCGCCACAGAAAGGAGCAGACCATGTCTCATCATCAGTTTTCGCGTCGCCAACATGCATTGTGGACACGGAGTTTCATCGCCGCCACGGCGCTCGCCACTGCGTGGGTGCCCTCGGCTTTCGCACAATATACCCAAGAAGGTGCTCGGTGGTCAGCGGGCATAGGAGCTGTCGTGCTAGACCAGCCCTATCGTGACTTTGATCGCGAGATATTCCCCCTTCCGATTATCTCTTATGAAAGCAAGTGGATCAGTGCAACGGTCCCGGTCTTAGATTTCAAGTTTTTCTCGACCGAGAACCTTTCACTGCGTGCCCGTGTTCGCTTGTCCGGTGACGGTTATAACGCAGATGATTCACCCTTCATGACCGGAATGGATGACCGCAGCCGTAGTTTATGGGCCGGCGGAGCACTCATCTGGAAAACCGAGCTTGCCAATCTCAGTGCTGAGGTCCTCGCCGATACCATGGGCAATAGCAAGGGCGCGCGGGCAAAAGTTCAAATAGATCGGCGCTTTTCGGCTGGCAAGTTCGGCTTCACGCCGCGCCTCGCTGCCGAATGGGTTGATGACAAATTCGTTGACTACTACTACGGCGTGCGGCAATCCGAAGCACTGGCCGGGCGGCCATTCTACGAGGGCACAGCAACGACCAATATCCAGTTCGGCCTACGCATGGATTACCTGCCTTCACGCCACCACGCCATGTTCATCGATCTTGGCGCCACCCGCGTAGGCAGCACCATCGAGGACAGCCCGCTGGTGGACAAGACCACCAGTACGACGATCGCCCTCGGTTACGCGTACCGCTTCTAACAGAATGATGTCTCCAAGGAGATTGTAATGAAGAACTTTCAACACCTCCTGCTCGTAGCGCTTGCGCTATGCACAAGCGCCCATGCGGGTAATACAGGCACGCAGACAATTGCAAGCGTGCCAGACAACGCAGCGATGCCGATCGCCCCCCAGGATCAGACCCTAGATGAGCGCTACGACGAGGTGCAGGGGAGCGCTACACCGGGCACGATGGACGCCACTGCCCAGCCGACGCTGCCGCCAACTGTCGGCAGTGGTTCCGAAACAATCACGCAAGCCGAACAGGACGCCGAGGCGCTGTACAGCCAGCCAGTGCGCGATCCATGGGAAGGCTTCAACCGCAAGATGCATGGCTTCAACAACGCGGTTGACAGGTTCGTCATCCGGCCCGTGGCGATCGGCTATGACAAGATCGCGCCGGATCCGGTGCAGGCGGGCGTGTCGCGGCTCTTTGGAAATCTCCGCCTCCCTACCACCGCTTTGAACCAACTACTGCAGGGCCGCCCAGGCGAGGCCGGCCAATCGCTTGGACGGTTCGTCGTCAACTCAACCGCAGGTATCGGCGGCGTGTTTGATCCGGCGCGACGCATCGGCATGCCCAAGTCTGACGGCGAAGATCTCGGTCAGACCCTAGCTACTTGGGGGTGGCGGAACTCACGCTATCTTGTAATGCCGATTATGGGGCCGCGCACGGTGCGTGATGCCTTCGGCGGCCTCGGTGACCAGCAGCTCTCTGTCATCAACCAGATCGACAGTTCGAGCGTCGCCGACAAACTACAGATCATGCAGCTGGTGGACGTGCGTGCGCAGTTGCTTGCAACGGACAACATGCGCCGGGAGGCAACAGATGACTATGCCTTCGTACGCGATGCCTGGGCACAACGGCGTAATCGTCAGATCGAGCAGGATCTGAGAGGCAATCGCGTCGATTAATCGAGACTGGACTGCGATTTTCTAGAGCGATGCTCCTACTGACCAGTGTCCACGCAGAAAATTGCATGCATGGCGCTCAGCAAGGCAGCCACCTTGGGATCGGCCATGCGGTAGATGACGGATCTCGACTCACGTCGGGTAAGGACTAATTTCCGCTGCCGCAGGTCGGCCAGTTGCTGGGACAGGGCCGGTTGCCGGATGCCCGTCGTCGCTTCCAGGCCACTGACGGTGGATTCGCCCTGCGACAACTGGCAAAGCAGCAGCAGGCGTGACGGGGTGGCCATGAAGCGTAGCAGCTCGGCCACTTCCGGCACGCGCTCCTTCATGGCGGCAAGATCACTGACGGTGAGAGTGGTTTCGGTCACGAGTCGCAGAGTAATGCGGATCAGGGTGCACTAGGGTAATAGCTAAGCCCTGGGGCGAATGAACGAACAAATAGCGCCACCCCCAATAGTTTCACTATATATGAAAGTATGAAACTATTGTTTCACCTCTACTCGGCACCGTAAACGTGAGTACGTCGTCCGCACCAGATGCCTCATTGAACACGGCTCGCACCGTCGTCGGCGACACCCACTCCGGCAGCGCGCCCGCGCCGCAGGTGAAGACATTCTTCGACCCTGCGACCTTTACCGCCAGCCATGTGGTCCGAGATCCTCGCTCGTCGGCCTGCGCCATCATCGACACCGTTCTCGACTTCGACATGGCTTCCGGCCGAACGGCAACCGGCTCCGCTGCGGCACTGGTGCAATACGTGCGTGACCAGGGCCTGCAGGTGCAGTGGCTGCTCGAAACACATGCACACGCCGACCATCTGTCGGCTGCGCCGTGGCTGCAGCAACAGGTGGGCGGACAGCTTGCCATCGGCGCGCACATCACCCGCGTGCAGGACACCTTCGGCAACATTTTCAACGCTGGTGCGGATTTCAGCCGCGATGGCAGCCAGTTCGACCATCTGTTTGCCGACGGTGCAGCATTCGCCATAGGACATCTGCAAGCGGTGGCGCTGCATGTTCCTGGGCACACGCCAGCGTGCATGGCCTACGTCGTCGGCGATGCAGTGTTTCCGGGCGACACCTTGTTCATGCCGGACTACGGCACTGCCCGCTGCGACTTTCCGGGTGGCTCAGCCCGTCAGCTCTATCGCTCCATCCAACGGTTGCTGGGTCTGCCGGACGCCACCCGTGTCTTCGTGTGCCACGACTACAAGGCCGCCGGCCGGGATCGGTTCGCTTGGGAGACTACGATCGGCGCCCAACGCAGTGCGAACGTGCATGTGCATGAGGGGGTCTCCGAGGACACGTTCGTCGAGATGCGGGAGAAGCGCGATGCCACCCTCCCCATGCCGCGACTGCTGCTTCCGTCGGTGCAGGTCAACATGCGTGCCGGCCATATGCCCGCGCCGGACGACAACGGTGTGCGTTACCTGAAGCTGCCGTTGGACCTGCTATGACTCTGCCCCCGCTTGCATGGTACTTGCCCCTGATCGGCGGCCTGATGATCGGTACCGCCTCGGGCGCCTATCTGCTGCTCGTCGGCCGTATCGCTGGCATCTCCGGTCTGCTCGCAGACGCGCTCGGCCTGCAGGCTGGCGGCGCGCGTTCGCTGTCCGCCCTGTTCCTGGCCGGGCTTCTGACCAGCGCAGGTGTGGCATTGGCGATCAAGCCAATTGCGCTTGCGTCGTTGACCCCCACCGGCGCGCCGGTGCTGATCCTGGCCGGCCTGCTGGTTGGCTATGGAACCCGCCTGAGTGCTGGCTGCACCAGCGGGCACGGGGTCAGCGGGCTGGCAAGGCTGTCGCCACGCTCCATCGTTGCCACCACCGTGTTCATGCTGCTGGGCATGGCAACGGTGACGGTCGTGCGGGTCGCCGCCGGAACCGGCGCATGATCCGTTTGGCGGCCTTTCTCTGCGGGTCCCTGTTCGGGCTTGGCCTGGTGGTCTCGGACATGGCCAATCCCGCGCGCGTGCTCGCCTTCCTCGATGTCACCGGCGCTTGGGATCCTTCTCTGGCGCTGGTGATGGCGGGCGCACTGATCCCGTCGACCATCGCCTATCGATGGGTGCGTGCGCGCAACGTCCCCGTGCTTGCCCCGGCACTGCAGCTGCCGCGGCAACGGCAGATCGACCGCAAGCTGGTCATCGGTGCGGCGCTGTTCGGCATCGGCTGGGGATTGGCCGGGGTCTGCCCGGGCCCGGCCATCGCACTGCTGGCGACCGGCCAGGCGTTCGCACTGATCTTCGCTGCGTCACTGGTGGCCGGAGTGTTTCTGCACAGACTCCTCCACCGCACCCGCGCAGGAAAGGACCGCGCATGAAACTTCGATCGCTCTCACCCGATGTGCTCGTGACCGATCAGTTGCTTCCTGCCGATCTCCCCGCGCTGGCCAGACAGGGCGTCGCAAGCGTTGTCTGCAACAGGCCAGACGGCGAGCAGCCGAACCAGCCCGATCACCTGGCCATGCAGGCAGCCTGCACGCGCGCAGGTATGCGCTTCGCCTACCTGCCCGTCGTGGCCGGCGCCATTTCCGATCGCCAGGTGCAGCAATTCCGCGAGCTGCTGCAGCAGCTGCCAGCTCCGGTTGCCGCCTATTGCAGGACCGGTACGCGCTCGACGTCGTTGTGGGCTCTGGGGCAGGTACGAACTGCCGGAATCACGACCGACCAGGTCCTGTCCGTCGCCTACGCCGCAGGTTACGACCTTTCCGCCCTCGCTCCGCGCCTTCGTTGCGACGCGCCGTCCAGCCCTGAGTAGCCATTGACCATGCAGACCCTTTCACTGATGCAGCTGGCACTGGGCGGGCTCTCCGGAATTCTGGTCGGTTTCGTCTTGGGACTGGTCGGTGGTGGAGGCTCCATTCTCGCTGTCCCGCTGATGCTCTACCTGGTCGGTGTCGAGAATCCGCATGTGGCCATCGGAACCAGCGCGCTGGCGGTAGCGGCCAACGCGCTGTCCAACCTGTTCGTGCATGCCCGCCGTGGCAACGTCAGGTGGCCGTGTGCCTGGGTCTTCGCCCTGGCCGGCGTCGCCGGCGCCTACCTCGGCTCGACCCTGGGCAAGGCCTTCGACGGACAGCGACTGCTGGCCCTGTTCGCAGTGCTGATGGTGGTGATCGGCTTGCGCATGCTGCGCAGGCGCAACGTACAGGAGGATGCGAATGCCCGACTCGGCAAGGGCAATGCGCCCGCGCTGATCGGGCTGGGGACGATCGCCGGCGGGTTTTCCGGCTTCTTTGGCATCGGTGGAGGGTTCCTCATCGTGCCAGGCCTGACGACCGCTACCGGCATGCCAATGCTGGCAGCGGTAGGCAGCTCGCTCGTGGCGGTCTCCGCCTTCGGCCTGACCACCGCGCTGAACTACGCACACTCCGGGTTGGTGAACTGGCCACTCGCTGCAGCGTTGATCGTCGCCGGCAGCGCAGGAGGCGTCGCGGGAGCACGTGCAGCGACGGCGCTGGCCGGACATCGGGGATTACTCAACTACGCGTTTGCGCTCCTCATTTTCATCACCGCCGGCTACATGCTCTGGCGGGTGCTCTGACACCGCAGCGGTCCATTCCGCAGCAGGTACGCGCGATGGCACTGGTGGCAGCCAGCCAGGCAGGTCTGCCCTGCCCCGATGATGCTTGTTGACCGTGCCGGCCGCCCGGATCACGCCGGATGCCGTCGTCATTCGGGCAGCTCATCGATGTGCCTGCTCATGCAGCCACTGCTTGAACCACACCACCTTCGGCAGCGACGCGCACTCGGGGCGATACACGACGTAACACGCCAGCGCCGCCACGACCCATGGCTCAGGAAACAGCCGCACCAGCCGCCCGCTGGCGACTCGGCCTGCGCCATCACGCTGCGCGCCGCGGCCACGCCACTGCCCTCGATGGCCGACCGCAGCACCGCATCCGAATTGTCGACCTGCATACCGCGCGCAGCATCCACGTTGTCGGCACCTGCAAGGTGCAGCCATCGGTTTCAGGTCATGAACCCGGTGCGGCCATCGACGGACCAGTCGTGGATCAGCGGATGCCCCTCCAGTTGAGCGGGACTCAACGTCAACGGTAGGCAGCCGTCTTGCTGAGTGTCGACTCAAGGCCTGTCTGGCCTGACCTGAGGCCCCACCGTTCAGAAAATTGGTGGCGTGCTCGCTGTAGGTTCATTCTGCACTGCCGATATGAGGTCAATCCCTAACGCTGCCGCCGCATGTCGACCCAACTTAGAACCCAAGTCCCCTTCTCTGGAATGGACGACACCGCGACCGAGCTGCTTGAGCGTCTTGCCGAGCTGACGCCGCTGAAAACCTGGGTGCTTGCCGAGGTCAAGAACGATCACTGGATCATCCGTGGCTGCACCGACGCCTCCTTCGGGTTGAAGGTCGACCAGTCCTTGAGTTGGTCCGAGTCGGTGTGCCGCAGCATGATCGTCATGGGCGGCCCGCAGTTCGCCCCCGACTTGCAGAAAGTCGAACACCTGGCCCAGTCCGCCGTGGCGACACGGCTGGGTATCGCAAGCTATCTGGGCGTGCCCATTCGAATCCCTGGCAAAGTTGAGGGAATGCTTTGCGGACTGGACAACCGGGTCGTCGACGACAAACTCGAGCACCTCTTGCCGTTGGTTGAAACGTTTGGACGGGTCCTGGCCGGATCGTGGGCCCAGCACCTGGCCCAGGTCCAACAACCCCCAGCCGATACGCATGTCCTGCAAAACGCAGAAACGTTGACCGGCCTCTACGATCTCGGCACGTTCCGTGATGTCCTGCAAGCAGCGGCGGATCATCGCCATCGCAACGAGCCAGGCGGCGTATTGCTCTTTGACCTAGGCACCAACAATTCCGGCAATGGCGTTGGGACAGAGCAAGATGTCGCGGTGGCCATCGCCCTGCTGAAGCAGGCCACCCGTCCTCAGGACAGCCTGGCACACCTGGCGCACGGAGAGTTCGCCCTGTTTCTGCCTGGCACCAGCGAAGCCAGGTTGGTGTCGGTCGCCCGGCGTATCCAGTCGTCCTTGAACGCAGAGGGGCTCAGCGTCCAGTGGGGGGCGAGCTGGTTCAAAGAAATGCAGCAGCTCAACAACATCGATGAGCTCATCAAAGTAGGTCACCTGCCAAGCGCCAGTCTGGCTGGAAGCGATGAGCACCCGATCCCATCGCCGAGCCCCACAGGAGCGAGCGAAGCCTCACAAGCCGCGGGCACGCGAGGCAATGACAGCGGAACCAACACCTGCGGGTAAGGAAAATACTTACAGCTACGTTCTTCTATTGCCGATTGCGGATTGAGGCTTTTCCCTCAATGATGGCGTGTCACTCGGCGAGCATCGACAGCCGATCGTCTGACACTGATGTTGGACGAACGTAGGTGCCTGCCCCATCAAGGAGGATCGCTATTGGGCGTCACCGCAATTCGGCACGTTGGCGATTACCTGCTCACGGCCCACAGCATTCCGTGCGAAGGAAAGTTCCTGCCGGAGCTGCTGATTTCCAAGCCCGGCGGCATCACGTTGCACCGATACCAACTTCGAAGCGTCGCCTTTGCTGATCAAAGCGCCGCGTATGACTACGCCAGGCGCTGGATGGCTGCCTGCCATGTGTCGAGCACGGGCTCGGTTAGCACACCCTAGCAACAGGCAGGCCTACGATTACTGTCTCGTCTGCGGGAAGCAGCGCTCGATCCGAGTGCCCCATGCTGCCAGCTGTTCGAGTGTGTAAACCTCGATCGGCTTCGCCGTTGTCGATAAGGCTTTGCTTTGCGCTACCGTCGCCACCAAGGATGACGACAGGCGGTCCCAGCAACGCATCAGTATTGCAGGAGCCGGATGCGAGGCAAGCAAGGCCTCAAGCACCGCGTCTTGAGCCACTCTTGCCGCCTGCAGGTCACTCAGTGCATCCGCCACTGCCACCATCCATTGCGCGCGCAACTGCTCCATTTCTTCCACAGTGCTTAGTCGGAAGCAGATAGCCTAGCCGGATCGGCTGCCATTGGTGATATCCATCGTCAGTTATCGGCAACGCGCCTGTGTCGACTCCCCGTAAAATTGATCCATCCATAACTAGAGGTCTCCGG
>NZ_MDEB01000008.1 GCF_002939945.1 Xanthomonas arboricola pv. populi
ACCGCAGACCTCTAGTTTTAGCTGGCATTGAATTGTGGGGAGTCGACAGAAGCACTTGGCGAGGTCGTCAATCACTTGACCAACGGCTTGGCAACATGGAACCTCACCGATCGAGGGCGGCCGGGTCGTGTCGTCTTGCACGGGAGAGTCGCATTGGACCGTCGTACCTTCCTCACCTTGTCCGGCATCGGTGCTGCCGGGTTGCTGCTGCCGCACACGCGCCTGATCGCGGCCGAGCAGTTGCTCGCTCCCAACGATGCCGCGCGCAGCCGGCGCTTGTCCGATACCGCGCTGACCACGGCCAAGGCGGCCGGTGCCAGTTATTGCGATGTGCGCGTGGGCCGTTATCTGCGCCAGTTCGTGATCACCCGCGAGGCGCAGGTGGAGAACGTGGTCAACGCCGAATCCAGCGGGGTGGGCGTGCGCGTGCTGGCCGATGGCGCGTGGGGCTTTGCGGCCACCAACACGCTGACCAGCGATGGCGTGGCCACCGCCACGCGCCACGCGGTGGCGATCGCCAAGGCCAACGCGCGGCTGGGCGGTGCGCCGGTGCGGCTGGCGCCGGTGACGCCGGCCGGGCAGGTCAGCTGGAAGACGCCGATCAGGAAGAACGCGATGGAAGTGCCGCTGCAGGACAAGGTGGCGCTGCTGATGGACGTCAACGCGGCCGCGCTCAATGCCGGCGCCACGTTCGTGGCATCGCGCCTGTTTGCGATCAACGAGCAGAAGTATTTCGCCAGCAGCGACGGCTCCTACATCGATCAGGACGTGCACCGGTTGTGGCTGCCGTTCACCGTCACCGCGGTGGACAAGGCCAGCGGCACGTTCCGCACCCGCGACGGGCTGTCCTCACCGATGGGCATGGGCTACGAATATCTCGACGGCGATGCCGGCCAGAAGCACCAGCTGCCAGGCGGGCTGATCGGCTACGGCCACAGCTACGATGCGCGCGAAGATGCGATCGCCGCCGCCAGGCAGGCGCGCGCCAAACTCACCGCACCGTCGGTGAAGGCCGGCAAATACGATCTGGTGATCGACCCGAGCAATCTGTTCCTCACCATCCACGAGTCGGTCGGTCATCCGCTCGAGCTCGATCGCGTGCTCGGTTACGAGGCCAACTACGCCGGCACCAGTTTCGCCACGCTGGACAAGCGCGATGCCGGTTTCCGCTGGGGCAGCGATGCGGTGACCTTCGTCGCCGACCGCATCCGGCCCGGCAGCCTGGGCGCGGTGGGTTACGACGATGAGGGCGTCAAGAGCACGCAGTGGGAGCTGGTGAAGGACGGCATCCTGGTCGATTACCAATGCACGCGCGATCAGGCGCATCTGCTCGGCAAGACCGCATCCGATGGCTGCAGCTATGCCGACTCGTGGTCCAGCGTGCAGTTCCAGCGCATGCCCAATGTCTCGCTGGCGGCGGGCAAGACGCCGTTGGCCGTTGCCGACATGATCAAGAACGTGGAGCGCGGGTTGTACATCCACGGGCGCGGGTCGTATTCGATCGATCAACAGCGCTACAACGCGCAGTTCGGCGGGCAGTTGTTCTACGAAATCGAGAATGGCCAGGTCACGCGCCTGGTGGAAGACGGCGCCTACCAGATCCGCACGCCGGAATTCTGGAATGCCTGCAGCGCGGTCTGCGATCAACGCGATTTCCGCCTGGGCGGCTCGTTCTTCGATGGCAAAGGCCAACCCAGCCAGGTGTCGGCGGTCTCGCATGGGTCATCCACGGCGCGCTTCGACGGCATCAACGTGATCAACACCGCGCGCGCATTGGGTTGAGAGAAACTGGTCGGTCGAGGGCGCGGTGCCCCAGAGATTGAGCTTGCGCACCAGCATCGAACAGCGCGCATCACGCACTGCTCTTACCGCTCTTAACTGTGCACACCGATCATCTCGACAGGTCCTTGCCCGCCCACCGTCGCGGGACCGTGTGGCGGCATCCATGCCGCCACACGGTCCCGCAATCGGCAAGGACACCGCACCAGACAGTTGATCGGCTGTTTTTTTCGAAAAGCGTGTTGCTCGGCTTGCGGTGCGCAGGCGAGATGTTTGTAGATTGGGTTTTGGGGGCCGGTCTGTCGCTCGGCTTGCGATGGAAAAATGGTGAGAGGTTGAGCGAACGCCCCGTGATCCAACCAGAGCTCGTCATGCACTGCTTGCAAACACACACACCGACCATCCCGACAGGTCCTTGCCCGCTCACCGTCGCGGGACCTTACGCGGCATGGATGCCGCGTAAGAGCCTACAGGGACGTACTTGCAGCGTGTCCCGCGATGGTGGGCGGGCAAGGGCCCTGCAGCAAGCCCGCAGACCATCGCTTCGTTTTTAGCCGCCGTGGGCCATGTGAAACAACGACTGCGCGCGATGGCACACGCGCGTGCATGTCACGATCGCCAGCGCGAAAGGCATGCGTGGCATCGATCGTACTGCGTGGCAACGCGATGACGCAGCAACACACGCAGCCAGCCGCGCTCGCCACATGTGCAGGCCTGTTGTGCCACCGGGTTCATGCACGTGTTGCGTTTGCATGCCTACCCCTGCCGAAAGTCATTTGACGCAGCATTCATCGCCCGGCAAGAATCGACGATACGCGCAGATAGCGATCTGTGCGTCACCACATTACCTGCGCGCCGCGCGGGATCATTGGGGAGTTGCCGTGCAGCGACGTGATTTCCTGGCCCTGACCGGGCTGACCATGGGCGGGCTGATCGTGCCCGCCTACTTCGGCAAGGCCATCGCCGCCGAGCAGTTGGTGACGCAACTGGATGTGGGCCGCAAGAAGCGCCTGGCCGATGCCGGCCTCAACGCCGCGCGCCAGGCCGGTGCGAGCTATTGCGATGTGCGCATCGGCCGCTATCTGCGCCAGTTCGTCATCACCCGCGAGGACAAGGTGCAGAACGTGGTCAACACCGAATCCATCGGTGCGGGCGTGCGCGTCCTGGTGGCCGGCGCCTGGGGCTTTGCCGCCACCAACGCGCTCACCGAACAGGGCGTGGCCAGGGCCGCGGCGCAGGCCGCCGCGATCGCCAAGGCCAATGCCAAGGTGCAGGGCACGCCGGTGCAACTGGCGCCGACGCCGGGCGTGGGCGAGGTCAGCTGGAAGACGCCGATAAGCAAGAACGCAATGGAAGTGCCGATCAAGGACAAGGTGGACCTGCTGCTGGGCGTGAATGCTGCCGCCACCGCTGCCGGCGCCAACTTCGTCAACTCGATGCTGTTCGTGGTCAACGAGCAGAAGTACTTCGCCAGCACCGACGGCTCGTATATCGACCAGGATGTGCACCGCATCTGGGCGCCGCTGAGCGTGACCGCCATCGACAAGGCCAGCGGCAAGTTCCGCACCCGCGACGGCTTGTCCGCGCCGATGGGCCTGGGTTACGAATATCTGGATGGCGCCGCCTCGGGCAAGTTCGTCTCGCCCAACGGCGTGGTCAATTACGGCCTGTCCTACGACATGAAGGAAGACGCGATCGCCGCCGCCAAACAAGCGCAGGAAAAGCTCAAGGCGCCGTCGGTGAAGCCGGGCAAGTACGACCTGGTGCTGGACCCCTCGCACACCTGGCTCACCATCCACGAGTCGGTCGGCCACCCGCTGGAGCTGGACCGCGTGCTTGGCTACGAGGCGAACTACGCCGGCACCAGTTTCGCCACGCTGGACAAGCTCAAGGCCGGCTTCCAGTACGGCAGCGACAAGGTGCATATCCTGGCCGACAAGCTCCAGCCCGGCAGCCTGGGCGCGGTGGGCTACGACGACGAAGGCGTCAAGACCAAGCAGTGGGACCTGATCCGCGACGGCAAGCTGGTGGACTATCAAGCCATTCGCGACCAGGCGCATATCCTCGGCAAGACCGCCTCCGATGGATGCTGCTATGCCGACTCCTGGTCGAGCGTGCAGTTCCAGCGCATGGCCAATGTGTCGCTGGCCGCCGGCAAGACACCGTTGAGCGTGAGCGAGTTGATCAAGAACGTCGAAAACGGCATCTACATCATCGGCGACGGCTCGTTCTCCATCGATCAGCAGCGCTACAACGCACAGTTCGGTGGCCAGCTGTTCTACGAGATCAAGAACGGCGCGATCACCCGCATGCTCGAGGACGTGGCCTACCAGATCCGCACGCCGGAATTCTGGAACGCCTGCAGCGCGGTGGCCGATCAACGCGACTACCGCCTGGGCGGCTCGTTCTTCGACGGTAAGGGCCAGCCGAGCCAGTCCTCGGCAGTCTCGCATGGGTCGTCCACCGCCCGTTTCGACGGCATCAACGTCATCAACACCGCCCGCTCGCTCGGCTGACAGGAGAAACCCACATGAGCATCCTTACCGAAGCGCAGGCCAAGGCCATCCTGGACAAGGTCATCAAACTGTCCAAGGCCGACGAGTGCACCGCCACGCTCAGCGGCTCGATCGACGGCAATATCCGTTTCGCACTCAACAACGTGTCCACCAGCGGCATCGTCGACAACACCGACCTGCAGGTGCAGGTGGCGTTCGGCAAGCGCGTGGGCATCGCCACCATCAACGAGTTCGACGACGCCGCGTTGGAGCGCGTGGTGCGGCGTGCCGAAGACCTGGCGCGGCTGGCACCGGAAAATCCGGAATTCATGCCGGCGGTGGACAAGCAGACCTATAAACCCAGCCCCACCTTCAGCGACTCCACCGCCGCCATCGACCCGGCGTTCCGCGCGCAGGTGGCTGCTGATTCGATCGCGCCGTGCAAGGGCAAGGGATTGATCGCGGCCGGCTTCCTGGAAGATGGCCAGAGCTTTACCGCATTCGCCAACAGCAAGGGCAACTTCGGCTACCAGCGTGGCGCGCGTTTCGACTACACCTGCACCGTGCGCACCGAAGACGGCCGCGGCTCGGGTTGGGTAGGGCGCAACCTGAAGGATGCCGCCGACTTCAAGGCCGAGCAGGACATCCGCATCGCCATGCGCAAGGCCAGCGACTCGTCCGAAGCCAAGGCGCTGGAACCGGGCAAGTACACGGTGATCCTGGAGCCGGCGGCGGCGGCAGGCTTGATTTCCTTCATGATGCGCTACTTCGACGCGCGCATGGCCGACGAGGGCCGCAGCTTCCTGTCCAAGAAGGGCGGCGGCAACAAGCTGGGCGAGCAGGTCTACGACCCGCGCGTGAACATCACCGCCGACCCGTGGGACGCACGCGCAGCAGTGCTGCCGTGGGACGAGGAAGGCCTGCCGCGCGAGAAGATGCCGATCGTGGAAAACGGCAAGATCGCCAACCTGCAGTATTCGCGGTTCTGGGCGCAGAAGAACGGCAAGCGCGCGGTCGGCGAGCCGGGCAACCTGCTGATGGCCGGCGGCGACAAGAACATCGCCGAGCTGGTGCGCGGCACCGAGAAGGGCGTCCTGGTCACGCGGACCTGGTACATCCGCATGGTCGACCCGCAGACCGTGCTGCTGACCGGGCTGACCCGCGACGGCACCTTCTACATCGAGAACGGGCAGATCAAGTACCCGGTGAAGAACTTCCGCTTCAACGAATCGCCGATCATCATGCTCAACAACATCGACGAGTTGGGCAGGCCGGTGCGCGTGGCCGGCGATGAATCCAGCTACGTGATGATGATTCCGCCGATGCGGCTGCGCGACTTTACGTTTACCTCGTTGTCGGATGCGGTGTGAGTCGGAGCCGGGAATCGGGAGTGGGGAATCGGGAATGGGAGAGCGGAGCAAGCTCTTCGCGGCCCGATGGTTTTCCTGCACATCCCGTTCCCGGTCTACACACCCTGGCGGCGCCCGCGACGCGCCGTCATTTCCTTGGATTGCTGCTCGGTAGCGTCGCTGCGTTGGCGTTACCGCGGCGCGCGCGGGCGGCGGGCAACTACGATTTCTGGTTCACCCGGCTGCGTTACGATTCGGGCGATTGGGATGTGGATGCGCGCATGCCGTCCAACCTGATCACCTCGCTGATCGACTACACCCAGCTGCGCGTGGACCCGCAGGAGCACGTGCTGGACCTGGCCGATCCGCGCATGTTGCAGGCACCGTTCTGCTACCTGTCCGGGCACAAGCTGGTGGAGTTCAATCCGGCCGAGCGGCGCAACTTCGAGCGCTATGTGCGCAATGGCGGTTTCGTGTTCGTGGACGATTGCAATCACGATATCGACGGCCTGTTCGCCACCTCGTTCCAGGCGCAGATGGCGGCGATCTTCGGCAAGAGCGCGTTGCAGAAATTGCCCAGCAACCATCGTCTCTACAGCGCGTTGTTCAAATTCCCCGACGGCCCGCCGGCCACCAGTTTCGAGCTCAATGGCTGGGGCGACGATCTGGTACACGATTATCTCAGGGGTATCAGCATCGATGGCCGGCTCGGCGTGTTGTACAGCAACAAGGATTACGGCTGCGAATGGGATTACGACTGGCGCAACAAGCGGTTTCTGGCCGAAGACAACACCCGCTTCGCAGTGAACATCGTGATGTACGCGCTGACCAACTGAAACCGATCCGTAGGAGCGCGCTGGCGCGCGACGAGGCTTTATCGGTAACTCCGCATCGCGCGCCAGCGCGCTCCTACGCCAGCAGTCCCATAACGAGACTTCCCCCATGACTTCCCCCAGCGACGACATCCTTACCCGGCAGCTCTCCCAACTCGGCGCGTTGCGTGCGGCCCTGGCGCAGGCGGTGGTGGGCCAGGACGCGGTGGTGGAGCAACTGCTGATCGGCCTGCTGGCCGGCGGCCACTGCCTGCTGGAAGGCGCGCCCGGCCTGGGCAAGACGCTGCTGGTGCGCTCGCTGGGGCAGGCGCTGGAGCTGCAGTTCCGCCGCGTGCAGTTCACCCCCGACCTGATGCCCAGCGACATTCTCGGCACCGAGTTGCTGGAAGAGGATCACGGCACCGGGCATCGGCAGTTCCGGTTCCAGCAGGGCCCCATCTTCACCAACCTGCTGCTGGCCGACGAGCTCAATCGCACCCCGCCCAAGACCCAGGCCGCGCTGCTGGAGGCGATGAGCGAGCGCACGGTGAGTTATGCCGGCACCACCTATGCGTTGCCGGCGCCGTTCTTCGTGCTGGCCACGCAGAACCCGATCGAACAGGCAGGCACCTATCCGTTGCCGGAAGCGCAGCTGGACCGCTTTCTGCTGCATGTGCGGGTGGATTACCCCAGCGAGCAGGAAGAGCGCGACATCCTCAGCCAGACCACCGGCACCACCACTGCGCAGGTGCCCAAGGTGATGGACGCCGACAGCGTGCTGGCGCTGCAGCAACAGGTGCGGCACGTGCATGTGGGCGCGGATCTGCTGACCTGGATCAATCGCCTGGTGCGCGCCAGCCGCCCCGGCCCGCAGGCCAGCGAGGACGTGCGCCAGTGGATCAAATGGGGCGCCGGCCCGCGCGCCGGGCAATCGCTGGTGCTGGCGGCCAAGGCGCGTGCGTTGCTGCATGGCCGCTTTGCCGCCACCCGCGAGGATGTCACCGCGCTGGCCGCGCCGGTGATGCGCCATCGCCTGTTGCTGTCGTTCGCCGCCGAGGCCGAACAACGCAGCGCCGACGATGTGGTCGCCACGCTACTGCGCGCCGTGCCGTTCCCGGCGTGAGGCACGTAGCGGCGTGAGCGTGGACGTGCCGGCGCTGATTTCCGCCGAGCTGCGCAGCCGCCTGCGCGGCCTGCAGCTGCGTGCGCGGCATGCGCAGGGCGCGCAGGGGATCGGCCAGCACGCCAGCCGCAGCCGCGGCGCCGGGCTGGAATTCTCGCAATACCGCGCTTACGAACCCGGCGATGCATTGCGCCAGATCGACTGGAAGCTCTACGCCCGCTCGGACCGCTTCTTCGTGCGCGAAGCAGAACGCGAGAGTCCGCTGACGCTGTGGTTGTTGCTCGATGCCACCGCCTCCGCCGGCCAGGCCGATCAGGCGCGCCCGCACGACACGCGCCTGCAGGCGATGGCGACCCTGGCCGCGTGCGCAGCCGACGTCGCGCTGCACCAGGGCGACCGGGTCGGCCTGTTCGCCGTGCATGGCGGTGGCCTGGTGGCCGTGCCAGCCGCTGGCGGGCCGCGCCAGCGCGACCGGCTCTGGCTGGCCTTGCACGGGCTGCGCGCCGGTGGGCGCTGGCCGGGCATGGACGCCGTGCGTCCGCTATGGGAACGCATCGCCGCACATGCGCTGGTGCTGTCGATCGGCGATGGCTTCGACGAAGAATTGGTCGGCGCGCTGGAAAAACTCGCCGCCGCACGCCGCGAGGTGATGCAGCTGCAGGTGCTGACCTGCGACGAACGCGATTTCCCTTTCAACGGCGGGCATCGCTTCCGCGACCCGGAAACCGGCGAAGAACTGCTTGGCGATGGCGCCGCGATGCGCGCGGCGTATCTGCAACGCTTCGGCGCGGCCCAGCGCGCGCTGCAGGCGCGCTGGCAGGCCGCCGGCATTGCGCACGCGGTGCATTACCTGGATGCGCCACCGGATGCGGCATTGCGCGCGTTGTTTGCGCACGGTGCGCGGCGATGAGCCGGCGCACCGGCGCGACCGCCGCAGCGGAGGGGGCGCAGCGGTGAACCTGCTCCTGCTGTTCCCCGCCGGCCTGGCCGCGTTGGCCGCGTTGCTGCTGCCGTTGCTGATCCATCTGGCCCGACGCAGCGAACACCGCCCCACCGACTTTGCCGCACTGCGCTGGCTGCGCGCGCTGCCGCGCCCCCGGCACCGCGTTCGATTCGACGAATGGCCGCTGCTGCTGGTGCGCCTGCTGTTGCTGGCCGCCATGGCGCTGCTGCTGGCCGAGCCGGCGTTGCGCGAGCACCGGCAGGCGCGCCCGCGCATCGCGGTGAGCCCTGGGGTGGATCTGGCCGCTGCACGCACCCTCAACCACGCGGCCAACGCGCAATGGGTGTGGCTGGCGCCGGGGTTCCCGCCGGTCGATGCCGATGCGGCGCTTCCAGCTGCCGGCACCGCGCAGCCGGTCGGCAGCCTGCTGCGCGAACTCGATGCCAGCCTGCCGCCGGACACCGCGCTCAGCGTGATCGTGCCGAACCAATGGGGTCCGCTGGATGCGCAACGCCTGCAGCTGTCGCGCGAGGTGCGCTGGCAGGTGTTGCCCGGCCAGTCGCCGGCGGCCGCCGTGGCGGCCGTTCCACCGTTGCGGCTGCAGGCCATCGCCGACGCTCCCGCCGACCCGGCCCTGCGTTATCTGCGCGCCGTCCATGCCGCCTGGGCACTGCCCGGCGCACTGCCGGTGGGCACGCCCGCGGACGCCGCGCCGGCACGCTGGCCGGCCGGCACGGTGGTGGCCTGGCTGTCGCAGCGGCCACCGCCGGCACCGGTCATCGCCTGGGTCGCCGCCGGCGGGCAACTGCTGCTCGCGGCGCAGACGCCGGCCCCGCCCGCACTCGCCAACCCGCTGCAACCGCTGCTGCAGGATGCACACGGCGCCCCGCTGATCGACGCCAGCGCCGTCGGCCGCGGCCGCCTGCTGCGCTGGGCCGCGCCACTGCAACCGCAACAGCTGCCGGCGCTGCTGGATGCCGATTTCCCTACCCGGCTGCACGACGCGCTGCAGCCGACGCCCGCACCACAGCGCGCGCTGGCGCAGACCCAGCAGCCGCAACGCGGCCCCGCCATCCGCCTGGCCAGCGCCCCCTGGTCGCTGGCGCCATGGCTGATCGGCCTGGTGCTGTTGCTGTTTGCGATCGAACGCTGGCTGGCCACCGCGCCCCGCCGGGGCACCGCGGCATGAGCACGCCGGCGCTGCACCGCGCATGGCAGGCCGCGCGGCGACGGCAGGCCGCAGGCGTGCTGCTGTGCGGGCTGCCGCTGGCCGTGCTGCCGGCGCTGCTGGCGTGGCGCGCCGGTGCGCAGCTGGCGATCCTGCCTTTATTGCTTCCGGGCCTGCTGGTGCTGCTCGGCATGGCAGTGCTGGCGGCACGCCGGCTGGACCAGGCCTGGCTGATCCGCCGGCTGGACCGCGATGCGGATCTGGAAGACAGCAGCGACCTGCTGTTCGCCCCGCCCGGGCAGCTCGGCCCGTTGCAGGCCCTGCAACGCCAGCGCCTGCAACAGCGCCTGCGCAGCACGCCGCGCGATCTGCGCCCGGCCTGGCCGTGGCGGCGCGGCTGGCCGTGGGGCCTGCTCGGCCTGCTCGCCTGCGCCGCCGTGCTGCTGTGGCCGCACTCCGCCCACCGGCCCACGGCGGGCAAGGACCGGATCGCCGCCGCCGGTGCCGGCCCCGGTGCCCCCACGCTGGGTCAGGCGCGGCTGCACAGCACCCCGCCCGCCTACACCGGCCTGCCGCCCACCCGCCTGCCCGGCCTGGATGCGCGCGTGCCGGCCGGCACCCGGCTGCACTGGCAGCTGCAGGTCAACCCGGCCCCGCGCAGCGTGGCGCTGCGGCTCAGTGACGGCCGCAGCATCACGCTGGCCCGGCAAGGCAGTACCGATCGATGGCAGGGCCAGTGGGTCGCCGAACGCGCCAGCCTGTACCGCATCCTCATCGACGGCGCGCCGGCCGACCGCCGGCTGCACCGCCTCGACGTGCTGCCGGACCGCCCACCGCAGGTGCGCGTGCTGGCGCCCGAACAGAGCCTGGTGCTGTGGACGCCCGCCAATGGCGGCTGGACGCTGCGCTTCGAGGCCAGCGACGACTACGCGGTGGCCGCCAGCGCCGAGCTGCGCCTGACCCTGGCCCAGGGCAGCGGCGAGAACATCACCTTCACCACCCAGCGCCGCACGCTCAGCGGCAGCGGCCCGGCCCGGCAGCGCGGCTTTTCCACCACGCTGCAGCCGCAGGCGCTGGGCATGGCCGCCGGCGACGACCTGATCGCCCAGTTGATCGTCCACGACACCCGCCAGCCCAGGCCACAGGAAGGCCGCAGCGCCAGCGTGATCCTGCGCTGGCCACCGCCGGAGCAGACCATGGCCGCCGGCCTGGAAGCCAGTGTCAAGCAGACCTTGCCGGCCTACTTCCGCAGCCAGCGCCAGATCATCATCGACGCCGAGGCGCTGCTGAAGGAAAAACCGCGCCTGGACCCGGCCACCTACCTCAAGCGCGCCGACGCCATCGGCGTGGACCAGCGCCTGCTGCGGCTGCGCTACGGCCAGTTCCTGGGCGAAGAGAGCGAAGGCGCGCCCAAGGGCCCGCCGACCGCCGACGCGCCACCGACCAGCGACGCCCCGGCCGATGATCTACCCACCGCCGACATGCCCACCGCGGATGCACCGGCCGCCCCTGCGGCGGCGGCGCCCGCGCCCGCCCGGGACGAACACGGGCATGACGCGCACGACCACGACCACGCCGCCGCATCCGAGGCCGGCGCCGCCGCGCTGGACGACCACGACCATGCGCACGGCGACGGCGGGCCCGAACGCAGCGGCTTCGGCCAGGCGCAGGATGTGCTGTCCGAGTTCGGGCACACCCACGACCATGCCGAAGCCGCCACCTTGCTCGACCCGCAGACCCGCGCGCTGCTGCGCGCCGCGCTGGACCAGATGTGGCAGTCCGAGGGCGAGCTGCGCCAGGGCCACCCCGAGCGTGCCCTGCCGTTTGCCAACAAGGCGCTGGGCTTCATCAAGCAGGTGCAGCAGGCCGAACGCATCTACCTGGCGCGGGTCGGCACGCAACTGCCGCCGATCGACCCCGGCCGCCGCCTGAGCGGCGACCGCGCCGGCCTGGGCGACCGTGCCGCCGGCCTGGACAGCCGCCCGGATCCGGACCCGTCCGCGCTGCAGCTGTGGGACGCCCTCGGCGACCAGACCCCGGTACCGGACGCCACCCTGGCCCGCTACGCGCAGTGGCTGCAGACCCAGCAGGAGCGCCTGCAGGATCCGCTGGGCCTGGCCGCGGCGGTGGAAACCCTGCGTGCCGAACCCGATTGCGCCAGCTGCCGCGCCCAGCTACGCGCCCAGGTCTGGCGCACGCTCATCGCCCCACCGGCCCCGCTGCACCGCCGCGCCGCGCCGGACGCGCGCGGCCAGCGCTATCTGGATGCTCTGCGCCGGGAGCCGCAGCCATGATGCTGTTACTGCCCCGGCAGACGACAGTCGCCGTTGCCTGGCGCACCGTCGCGCCAACTCCAGCGCGCCCTGGATGTGGCGTACCTGGAGCCAGGCCATGAACCTCTCGCCACTTTTGCACGCCGGCAAGGCCCTGCGGTTGCCGCTGGCGATGGAGTGCTTGTGGCGGCCGGGTAGGCACGCCGCGCCGCCGCGTTGGGGTGGCCAGCGCTCTGCGGATGCACGTCGCCAGGAGCCGCAGCCATGACGCTCTCGCTGTCCTGGCTGGTCGGCAGTGTTTTGCTGCTGGTCGTGATGGTGAGCTGGTGGCGGCTGCTGCGCGCGCACGCGCGGCAACCCCATGCGCGCTTGCGCCTGTGGCTGTTGCTCGCCGCCCAGCCGCTGCTCGCCGGCCTGCTCTACCCGGTGCTGCTGCCACCGCCACGCGCCGGCAGTGCGAGCGAGCTGCATGTCGCGACCGCCGGCACCAGGGCCGGTCAGATCCCGGTGGAGGCCGCGCAGTGGGTCGCCTTGCCCGAAGCGCCCGCCTTGCCGGGCGTGACACGCATGCCGGACCTGGCCACCGCGTTGCGGCGTGCGCCCGGCACCACCGCGCTGGTCGTGCATGGCAGCGGCCTGCCCGCACGCGACCGCGACACCCTGCGCATCCCGGTACGGCTGGCGCTGACCCCGGCGCCGGCCGGCCTGGTCGCCGTCGCCACGCCGCCCCCGGTCGCGCCAGGCGAACGCATCGCGATCACCGCCCGCGTACAGGGCCTGCCGGGCGCGCGGGTGGAGTTGCTGGATCCGGCCGGGCAGGTGGTCGACACCGCCGCCGCCGATGCGGCCGGCCAGGTGCGTCTGCGTGGCCTGGCGCGCGCACCCGGGCAGGTGCTGTTCGCGCTGCGCCTGCGCGATGGCGCAGGCGCAGAACGCAGCCGCGTGCAGGTGCCGGTGCTGATCGCCGCAGCGCCGTCCGCACGCGTGCTGATGCTGGCCGGCGCCCCGCAGCCGGACCTGAAATACCTGCGCCGCTGGGCCAGCGATGCCGGCATACAGGTGCGCAGCCAGATCGCCGTCGGCCCCGGCATGCAGCTGGGCGAGGCGGCCGCGTTGGACGCGGCCAGCCTGGACACGCTGGACCTGCTGGTCATCGACCAGCGCCGCCTGCTGACCCTGGGCAACGCGCAGCGCCAGGGCCTGCGCGCTGCGATCGGCCGCGGCCTGGGCGTACTGGTCCGCACCGACGGCCCCCTGGATGCTGCCACTCGCGCCGCGCTCGGCGCGCTGGGCCTGGCGGTGACAGGCGGCAGCAGCAGCGCCGCGGTCGCCGCGCCACTGGCGCTGGCAGCGCCCGGCTCCACCAATCCCGCCGCAGCGCCAGCCGGCGCCACGCCACTGCCGGCCCTGCAACGCCGCGACCTGCAACCGCAGGACGCCGACGCCGTGATCGCCGCACGCGCAGACGACGGCAGCGCGTTGGGCTGGTGGCGCCAGCAAGGCCGCGGTCGCATCGGCATCGGCCTGGTCGAAGACAGCTTCGCCCTGGTCCTGGCCGGCCGCGGCGACCTGCATGCCGCGCTGTGGGCGCAGCTGTTCGGTGCGGTCGCCCGCGCCGGCGGCACGGCGCCCGCTGCGGTGCAGACAGGCTGGTCGCACCAACGCATGGCGCTGTGCGGTGTCGCCGCAGACGCACATGTCACCGACCCCACCGGTCACTCCCAGGCGCTGCTGATCGATCCCGCCAGCGGCGCCCGGGCCTGCGCCGCCTACTGGCCGACCAGCGCAGGCTGGCATCGTCTGCAGACCGGCACCGAACACCGCTGGCTCTATATCCGCGCGCCCGGCGATGCCTCCGCGCTGTACACCCAGCAAACCCGCGACGCCACCGTTGCGATGGCCGCCATCGACGCGCGTGCAAGCGTCGGCACGCCCACATCGCTACCCGGTACCCGCTGGCCCTGGCTGCTGGCCTGGCTCACGCTGGCCGCAGCACTGTGGTGGCTGGAACGACGCAGGCGCTGACTGCCGCAGCGCACGGCCATTTCATCAGCGCAGGCCCGCGTGTGGCGCGCTTTCCAGGGCCTTTGCACTCCACTGGAAACAGCGGCGCTGCAATATCAGCAATCTCTCGGCGACACATTCAACGCGACTGACGCGACCACACCCGGCAACAGTTGTTCGCCGGCAACGCCACGTCGTCGAGCAACTGCAAGCCCACCGACGCCGCCAACGCATCCACCGCTTCGGCATCGCGAATCCCCGATGCAGGGTCGCGCTCGCGCAACATCGCATCGAATGCGCGATTGCTCTGGCTGGTGAATTGGCCCTCGCGGTTGAACGGCCCGTACACCACCAGCAGCGCATCCGGCGCCATCACCGCCGGCAGCCCGGCAAACAACGCCTGCACCTGCGGCCAGCCCATGATGTGCAAGGTATTGGCACTGTAGACGGCGTCATAGCCGGCAGGCTCGCCTGCCTGCGCGGGCGGCAATGGCGGCGTGGGCGCCAGGCCCGTTGTCGGCGTCAACACTGCCTGCAATGCAATCGGTGGCGGCGTATTCGGCAGTGCCGCCTCGTCCAGCCACTGCGTCATTCCCGGCAGATGATCGGCATGATCGCTGGCCTGCCAGCGCAACCACGGCATTGCGGCCGCAAAATGCACCGCGTGCTGCCCGGTCCCCGCACCGATTTCCAGCACGTGATGTCGACCGGCAAGGTGTCTGCGCAGCACCTCCAGGATCGGGTCACGGTTGCGCGCAGAGGCTGGCGAAAAGGGTTTGGTCATGGAGAGTTCAACGCGCCGCAGGCAATGCCTCATACGCACGTCGCACCGCATCTTCGCCATAACGCCGCTCCAGCCGACGCACGATGAAGTGCCCGCGCGCCATCGCCTGGAAGTGGCGCATGAACACCGTATTGAGCGTTGCGCCGCTCACCGCACCGACCAGCGGCACCGCCTGCACGGCGAGTTTTTCGCCGACATTGACCGAGAACTTGGCCGCAACGCGCGACACCAGCGACACCAGCACCGGTGCGCCCTTGCTGGCAAACCCGTGCGCGGCAACGTAATGCGCCGCAGCGCTGAGTTGTTGCGCCATCGCGGCGCGGACCGCGAAGTAGCCCGATTCGGCGCCGTCGTCGCCGACGCTGCGCCCGCCATGCGCCAGCACTTCCAGACAGGCCAGTGCGGTTTCCGGATCGTGCAGCGATTCGCCCTCGGAACGGGCGATATCGGCGATGGAGCGCAGCATCACCGTGGTGGTCACCGGCAGTTCCACCACCAGCCCAGGCAGGCCGAAGAATCCGCCCGCGCCACCGGCCACAGCCACCGCCATGGTGTGGCGTGCGGTGGACGCGGGCTGCTGCAGATCGGTCTTGCCGCGCAGGCTCAGTAACGCCGATTTCATCGCCACCTGCAGCGCGCGGCGGGTGACACCGTCGATGCTGCGGGTGACCAGTGTCGGCAGCCGCCGGGTCATCAGGTTCTCGATCGGCGCGCCCAGCGCATTGGCCAGTCGGGCCGCCACGCCGGGGTTTTCCAACAGCGCGTGCGCGGTGGCCAGATCGCGTTGCGCGGCAACGTCCATCACCGGGATCGGAAGCGTCGTCATGCCTGTTCTTCGTCGTTGGGGGCTTGCGCCGATGGTACCCAGCGCCATGTGAGCGCCGGACGAGCGAACCCGGCAGTCAAAAAAAATCATTCTGCAACTGGCTGGCAAAATGGGCCATCATCGGGATTCACGTCGCCAATGCCGGTCAGATGAATCGTGCGATCCACCACAGCATCGTCATCGCGGCCGCGCCGGAAGTGGTCTGCGCCGCGTTGTCCGAGCCCTTGCAGCTGGCTTGCTGGTGGACGCGCGAGGTGAGCCTGGTCGAGGACCGGGTGCAGCTGGACTGGAGCCGGCAGGGCTGGCGGGTGGAGTTGAGCATCGACGACGGTGCCGACTACCGCCTGGTGCGCTGGCGCTGCCACGCCTCCAACATGCTCGATACCGACGCCTGGAAGGGCACGGTGATGCGCTTCGATCTGCATTCCACCAGCCAGGGCACGCAGGTGGAGTTCGAACACTCCGGCTATCGCGACTCGCCCTGCAAGGACGTCTGCGCGCGCGGCTGGCGCTTCTTCCTGGGCAGCAGCCTCAAACGCTATGTGGAAACCGGCGAAGGCATGCCCTCGGCCGACATGCGCAGCCCCGAGCGGTCCGACGGCGGCGGTGGCGTGCTGCGCTAGCGGCGGCAACTGCAGGTACGCATTGGCATTGCGGCGTGCACGGTCGCCACCGCTGTCTCGGACTCGCGGCCTTGCGCGCCGTCCGCCCCGGCGGAGCGTCGATGGCCCGGTCGCGCGCGCCGAGCCCGCTTACGCTGTCCGTGCCTGGCCGATGGACGGCGCCGTGCTGCCGGGCAGCTGCGCATCCACCGTCACCGGGCTGTCGGCGCGCAGCAGGGCGCGTGCCTCGGCATCGCTGGCCACCGCCGGCGGCGAGCCGCGCAGCGGCAGGCCGGCAGTTTCGCGCACGAACAGCATGGTCACCAGGCCGATCGCCGCCGCACCCATCAGGTAGTAGGCCGGCACCAGCGGGTCGCCGCTGCGCTCCACCAACCAGGCGGTGACCAGCGGCGTGGTGCCGCCGAACAACGACACCGACACGTTGAAGGCGATCGACAACGCGCTGTAGCGCACCGGGGTGTAGAACAGCGCCGGCAACGTGGACGGCATCGAACTGGTGAAGCACACCAGCGCCAGACCGAGCAGCATCAGGCCGGCGAAGATCAGCCCGTCATGGCCGCTGCCGATCAGCAGCAGGCAGGGGATGGCCAGCGCGAACAACGCGATGCAGGCGCCGATGATCATCGGCCGGCGTCCCAGCCTGTCGCTGAACAGGCCGCCGACGATGTTGAGCGGCATCATCACCAGCATCACCAGGATGATCAGCAACAGGCCCTTGCTCTCCGCATAGCCCATGGTGACGCTGAGATAGCTGGGCATGT
This sequence comes from Xanthomonas arboricola pv. populi, assembly GCF_002939945.1. Lineage (GTDB taxonomy): Bacteria > Pseudomonadota > Gammaproteobacteria > Xanthomonadales > Xanthomonadaceae > Xanthomonas > Xanthomonas arboricola_A. The sequence continues at coordinate 16,941 of NZ_MDEB01000008.1, forward strand.
AGGTCAGCAGCATGTAGTCGGTGACGTTGAAGACCAGCACCAGACCCACGCACTTGAGCAATTGCGGCCAATGCAGGCGCAGCATGGTCAGCAGGCCCTGCGCGGCGGTTGCGCGTTCGCGTTGTTCGGATTGCTCGGTATAGGCGCGAAATGCGGGGGTTTCTTCCAGTTTCATGCGCATGTACAGGCCCAGCAGCCCCAACGGGCCGGCAATCAGGAACGGCACCCGCCAGCCCCAATCGAGCATCTGTGCCTGGGTCACCGTCATGTGCAGCGCCGTCACCGTGGCGGCGCCGGCGATGTAGCCGCCCAGGGTGCCAAATTCCAGCCAGCTGCCCATCAATCCGCGATTGCGGTCGGTGGCGTATTCGGCAATGAAGGTCGCCGCGCCGCCGTATTCGCCGCCGGTGGAGAACCCCTGCAACAGCCGCGCCAGCAACAGCAGCGCCGGTGCCCACAGACCGATCCTGGCGTAGGACGGAATCAGGCCGATGCTGAAGGTGCCCAGCGCCATCAGGATCATGGTCGCCGCCAGCACCTTCTGCCGCCCATAGCGGTCGCCGAGCGGGCCGAACACCAGCCCGCCGATCGGCCGCACCAGAAACGCAACGGTGAAGGTGGCAAAAGTGGCGATCAGCTGCGCGGTGGGATTACTGGCCGGGAAGAACACCTGCCCCAGGGTCACCGCCAGATAGCCGTACACGCCGAAGTCGAACCACTCCATCGCATTACCCAATGCGGCGGCGCCCACGGCCTTGCGCAGCATGCCGCGATCCACCACGGTGACCTCGGCCAGTTGCAGTTGGCGGCGGCGCTTGAACCAACCGAAGTGCGAGGCAATCGCGCGGGTATCGTGCATGTGTTTCGTCTCCGTGTGCGGCCATCGCTGCCCGCTCGCCCTGGCAACGCACAGGACACGGCGCATCAGGCAGGCATGGCAATGGCACATGCACCGAGATGACGCCGGAGGCATTCCCGGACGGCCGCGTGGACTCAGCGACGCTGCGGGACAGACAACCAAGGGATGGGCAATGCCCAAGGGCTTGATCAGCCCGTTATGTTACTACAGCGCGCAGATCGCTGCAGCCGCGATACGGCGGCACTGCGAAAAACCGCTTGTTTCAAGGCATGTGGAGCATTCGGCGCGCACATCGCGCCCTCGGTGCACCGCACATTTGCCTGCCGCCTTGCGCGCCATCGATCAGGTGCGGTGCATGCTCACACCAGTTCCTCACCCAGCTGCGACAGCAGCGGTTGCAGATCCTCGCGCGTCTGCGGGCGCACTGCGCGCGCAACTTCCACACCGTCGCGCAGCAGGATGATGGTCGGCCACAACTTGACACGAAAAGAGCGGCCCAAGGGCCGCCCTTTTCCATCTTCGACCTTGCGGTAGTCGAGCGCCGCAACGCCACCCAGCAATTTCTGCAACAGCGGCTGGGCGGCGATGCAGTGGCCGCACCAGTCGGTACCGAACTCCAGCACCTGCAGACCGGCCTGTGCATCCACATCGCTACGTTCGGGCGCCTGGGTGGCGTAGTCGCGAACAAACCCCATCGTCTGACCGCTCCGTTGTGCTTACGACAATGCGCGCTGGATCTCTTCCAGCGGCAGGTTGGTCAGATCCTTGGCCAGATCGCCGACCAGGCGTTGTTGCGTTTCCTTGTGCAGCAACGGGCGAACGCGGCCCAGCGTGGTCGGGTCGGCCACCAGCACCAGATGCGTGTACTCGTGCTTCAGCGCACCATCGTTCAATGCATGCGACAGCTGCTTGGCAAAGGTCATTTCGTCCATGTCCGCCTCGCTGAGATCCTGCGGCGCCTTGCCGGCCGGGCCATCGTCGTCGACGTTCTGCACGTCGGTGCGCGCGTGCTGGCGCAGCACCACCTTGGCTTCGTTACCGGTGTTGGTGAACCAGCGCGCTTCACCGCCATCGGCCACCACCACCAACGCACCCTGAGGAATTTGCAGACTCATTCGATTCTCCTGATCAACAGCGGCGTTGCATGTGCAACGCCAGTCGGCCTCAACCTAGGTCAGAGGATGTAAGCGCCGCGCCTAGCCGGTGTCAGCGTGGCGTTAGCGTGGTGCAGCCAGCGGCGGCGGCGGCAGGCCCAGGTGCTTGCTGAAGAAACGCGCGGCCACCCGCAGCGCCTGCTGGCTCTCCGGCAGTGCGCTGGTGAGGTGGAAGGCGTGCCCCAGCCCATCCCACACATGCAGATCCGATTCACGGCCCAGATCCACCAGGCGCGCATGCGTGTACGCGGCATTGCTCAGCTCGGCCGCGCGCGTGGCGGTCAGAAACAGCGTCGGCGGGAACTGCCGCAGCACCGCATCGGAAAATACCGGCGACACCAGCGGATCGTGGAAGTCCACGTTGTCGCCGTAGTACAGGTCTTCCCAGATCGGCAACGCACCGGCCTTGTCCGGCAACAAGGCATCGTTGACTGCCGCCACCACGATGCGCGAATCGCCGCGGTAGCGCGCATCGCCTGCGGCGCAGAACAGCCCGGCCGCCGCCGGCATCGGCAACGTCTCCTTGGCGAACCACGCCAGCGATTCACCGGTGAGCACGCCGCCGGCCGAACAGCCGAACAGGCCGATGCGCTCTGGCGCATAGGTCTTGAGCGCGGCGCGATACACCGCCGCCACGTCCTCGCTGGCAGCCGGGAAATGGTGCTCGGGCCCCATCCGGTAATCCACCGCGACCACGGTCATGCCGGTCATCGCCGCCAGCGGAATGGCTTCCATCAACCCGAACGAGGCCGCGCTGCCCATCACGAAGCTACCGCCATGCAGTTCGATCAACAGGCGCCTGGCCTGCTCGGGCGTGCGCGTGCGCGGCTCCACCCGCAGCACCGGCACGCCGTTCCAGGTCTCGGGCGTGATCTCCACCGCGTAGCGCGTGCGCAGCTGCGCAATCACGCCTTCGGCCCAACGCTCGGTGTCGGCGCGGATGCTTGGCAATTGCTTGAGCAAGGTGGCGTTGTCGGCCTTGTCCAGCGGATCGACGCGGGCCACCCCGGCAGCCACATGCGCACGCGCAGCCGGGCTCAGATACTCCGACACCGGCAGGTCGAATGCGGGCACATGACGGATGCCATCGGGGGCGGATGCGGTGGCCGGTGTTGCCGGCTCGGCGGCGGTTGCGTGCATGCTGCACGCGGTGCAGGCCAACGTGAGCGCTAGCGTTTTGTTCAACCAATGACGTGTCATGCAGTGCCCTCCCAGGCAAGTCGAACCGGCGAGGATAGCGCCAGCGGACGGCGCAGATGATGTGCAGGAAGTCGTGCAGACACGCGCGTTGCATGTAACGACGCGATGTAACGCAAATGCTGCAACTACGCACACCGCAGCGTGCAATCAGGCCATCGCATCAAGCGTACGCAAGCGGTCGGCATCGCAGGCAGCGCATGTGTCGCTGTGCATCCGCGCGAACATCGCGGTCCCGCAAGCATCAGCACCGACACGGGGCGGTGCATCGCCGCCGGCACCTAGTCCAGCAGCATTGATGCATCGCACTCAGGCGGCAGGTGACGACGCCGCAGTTGGCAGGTGCTGCAACGCCTGCAACGTAGAGGTGGTCAGCGGCGACGGCAGCGCGTCCAGCGCGAACCAGCCGATGTCGGCAATCGCTTCGGGCTCGCGCCGCACGGCGTGCTCGCTGCCCTGGATCGCGGCCAGATACACCGGCGCGACCCAATGCTGCGGCGGCGTCAGGTCCGGCTCGAAGTAGCTGACGATGCACAGCACAGCCTGCAGTTGCACGTGCAGGCCGGTTTCTTCCAGCACTTCGCGCACCACCGCGTGTTCCACCGTTTCCATCCAGTCCACCTTGCCGCCGGGCAGGCCCCAATGACCTTGCTCGGGCGCACGCCCGCGCTGCACCAGCAGCAGGCGGCCATCGGCGCGGCGAATGAACGCGCCGCATCCAACGCGTGGACGAAGGTCGGTATCGATTGCGCTGGACATGGGCATCCCGAAGGTGTGGCGCCGTAGTGTCCCAGATGTGCGGCAGATAGGCGCCATCCCGGTGATCGGCAACGGGCTGACCGAATGGAGCATGGACGACGATCCGCGTTGCATCTGCGCCTTGTACGCCGGTAGCGACGGCCGACGATGCCGGCGCCGCTGCTCGATGCCGCTTGATCGATGCAGTGCATCGCCTGCGGGTTGTCGCGTAATGCGCAGGGCGATCGCGATCACGCTGCACTGCGTGCGTCACAAACCCATCGCATCCGGACATCCACGCACCGCATGCCGGGAAGCAACGTTTGGCCATGCGCCTGCGCGTCCGATAACGCTGCCTTAGCGCCCTGTTGGCGAGGATGCGTGCAGTCCGCGCCGCCACGGCGCGCCGTCTTGGAGGTGGGGATGTCTCGTATCGTGTTGATCGGCGGCCATGGCAAGGTCGCACGCCTGCTCACGCCCTTGCTGGTGCGTGGCGGGCATTCGGTAACCGCGCTGTTTCGCAATCCTGCGCACGCAGACGATGTGATTGCCGACGGCGCCACCCCGCAGCTGTTCGATATCGAACATGCCGACACCGCCGCGATCGCCGCGCAACTGGCCGGCCACGATGCGGTGGTGTGGTCGGCCGGCGCCGGGGGCGGCGATGCGGCGCGCACCTACGCGGTGGACCGCGATGCGGCGATCCGCTCGATGCATGCCGCCGAGCAGGCACGCGTGCGCCGCTACGTGATGGTGTCCTATCTCGGTGCCGGGCTGGAACACGGCATCGGCCCGGACGATGCATTCTTCGCCTACGCGCAGGCCAAGGCCGCGGCCGATGCGCACCTGCGCAACACCACGCTGGACTGGACCGTGCTGGGGCCGGGGCGCCTCACGCAAGAGCCGCCAACCGGCCGCATCACCCGCGACCCGGGCAGCGATGCCGACGGCGGCGTGTCGCGTGCCAACGTGGCACAGGTCATTGCAGCGGCATTGGCCACGCCGGCCACCATCGGCAAGACGGTGGGTTTCATCGACGGGCAGATGCCGATCCAGCAGGCCGTGTCGTCGCTGGAATGAACGCCAGGCCTATCGCAATGCGTGCGCGGAGCGCACAGTGGGCCGGTCTAACAAATTCCTAAAGGCAGCCTCGGCATAGTCGGGGACGCAGCCCATTGTGGAGGTCGCTCATGTCTGCATTTGTCACGCCACGCCGTGCCGGCATCCTGCCGCCGTACCTGCTGGACCATGTGGCCCAGGCGGCCCCCGAGCGTGCGCGTCAGTGCGCGCGGTCGTCGCGGCAGATCACCGCGCAGCTGCGGCAGCAGCGCGCGCTCGGCCTGCTCGCACGCGCCCGGACGCTGGCCGCCGATGCTGCAGGCACATCCACCGCGCAGGCGGTGCAGCGGCAGATCTACGACGCGCAGCAAGGCACCGCGCTGCCCGGCACCCTGGTCCGCGCCGAGGGCGCCGCCGCCACCGACGATGTGGCAGTGACCGAGGCCTACGATTATCTCGGCGCCACGCACGACTTCTTCCAGACGGTGTACGCGCGCAATTCCATCGACGGCGACGGCATGCCGTTGCTCGGCACCGTGCACTACGAGCGCGGCTACGACAACGCCTTCTGGAACGGCGAGCAGATGGTGTTCGGCGATGGCGATGGCGAGGTCTTCAACCGCTTCACCATCGCCATCGACGTGGTGGGCCACGAGCTGACCCACGGCGTGACCGAGCGCACCGCCAACCTGATCTACCAGGGCCAGTCCGGTGCCCTGAACGAGTCGATGTCGGATGTGTTCGGCGTGTTGATCAAGCAGTACACGTTGCGGCAGCAGGCAGGCGAAGCGGACTGGATCATCGGTGCCGGCTTGTTGATGCCCGGCATCAACGGCGTGGGCCTGCGCTCCATGCAGGCGCCCGGCACGGCGTACGACGACCCGGCCCTGGGCAAGGATCCGCAACCGGCCAGCATGGCCGGCTATGTCGACACGCAGGAGGACGATGGCGGCGTGCATTACAACTCCGGCATTCCCAACCACGCGTTCTATCGCGCGGCCGTGGCGATCGGTGGCTACGCCTGGGAGAAGACCGGCCGCATCTGGTACCGCGCGCTCACCGGCGGCGAGCTGGCCGCCAGTGCGGACTTCGCCACCTTTGCCGCGCTCACCGTCAGCATCGCCGGTACGGACTACGGCACCGGCAGTGCCGAGGCAACCGCGGTGCAACAGGCCTGGCGCGACGTAGGCGTGCTCGCATGAGTGCACAGCGTCCGCCGGTGGAGGCAGGCGTGACCTTGCGGCTGGCGCGCGAAGGCGGGGTGGCCGCCTTCCCCGCCATGCGGCGCGAACGGCAGCTGGTGATGGACGACCTGGACGATGCGCAGCGCCTGCAGCTGCGCACCCTGCTGGACCAGTGCCTGGTGCATGCCTTGCCGCGCCCGCAGGCCGGTGGTGGCGACCGCCGTTATTTCAGCATCGCCTGGGACGGTGCCAGCGAACCGCTGCGCATCCCCGAAGAACATGCGCCGGCCGCGATCGTGCGGCTGTGGAAGCAGGGCACGCTATAGCGCGGTCGCACTGCGATGCCGCCGCCCACGCCACAGCACGCGTGCCCATCGCCATCCACAAACGAAGACACCGCGCGATGCGCGGTGTCTGTCGATCGAAAGTGGTCCAACTGCGGATGCCTGCACCCTTTAAGCTGCCTAGATGCTCTAGGGCTGCACAGCTGGTGACGCATAGTGCAGTCCCCTGCGTTAGCGCCACGTGCAGCGCATTGGTCAACTTGAAGACACGCCGCTCGTCGCCGCAGTGCAGCACGTCGTTGTCGGTGCCCGGGGTTGACGGGCGGGTTTGGCCGGCAGCGCCGCGCCGCACGCCTGCATTGCCGTCAACACCGGCTTCGCGGATAGTCGCTGCACCGATCAGACGACTCCTGGACCTCCGTGATTGTGTTGCTGCTTGCTGCCGGACTCCTTGCCGGCTTGATACTCGCCGGTGTCGTTGCCTGGCTGCTGCTGCGCCATCGTGCGCAAACGACCGGCGCACCTGCCACGTCTGCCGCCGCCGGCTCCGGTGCGCATGCCGCACCAGCGGCGCGCGTCCCGGAGCCGGCGGCTGTGCACACGCAGTCGCACCAGCAGGCACAAGCGCATACCGCCGCTGCTGCACCACACCCGTTGCCGTCCGGGCCACCACCGATGCAGCCGCTGCTGCGCCGCATGTATGCCGCGGTGATGGACACCCCGTCGCTGGCCGAAGGCCACCTGCCGACCGACCCGGCCCAGGCCGCGGTGCTGGCTGCGGTCGGCAACGCGCTCGATCACGTGGATCTGCGCCCGCAGCTGTTGCCGCGCCGCCCGCAGTTGTTGCCGCAGCTGATGCGCGCGGTCAACGACCCGGACGCCTCCGGCCGCGGCATCGCCGCGATCATCGCGCAGGATCCGGCGCTGGCCGCCAACCTGTTGCGCATCGCCAACAGCGCGCTGTACCGCCCGCAGGGCGGCCCGCTGGAAAGCCTGGAGCGGGCAGTGGCGCATATCGGCACCGAGGGCGTGCGCCAGATCGTCGCCGCCGCCGTCATGCAACCGGTGCTGAGCCTGGAGGGCGGCCTGTACGCGCGGCTGCCGGCCGCCGTGTGGGACTACGCGCTGCGTACCGCCACCGCCGCGGCTGCCTACATGCGCGAGCGCGCCGGCGACACCCTGGCCGCGCAGCTGGCCGGCCTGCTGCAGGGCCTGGGCGCAGTGGTGATCCTGCGCGTGCTGCGCGATACCTATGCCGAGCGCCCCGGCGTGCCGTACAGCCTGGAAGTGGCCGCCGCGCTGGTCGAGCGCCATACCGCCAGTGTGGCCAAGACCATTGCCGGCACCTGGGAGCTGCCCATGCTGCTGAGCACCGCGCTGGACGAACAACGCCACGACCACGACGCCACCCTGCTGGCCTCCCCGCTTGGCTGCGCACTGCGCTACGGCAGGCTGGCCGCCGCCCTGTCCATGCTCGCCCGTCATGGCGCCGAGCATCAGGCGCATGCCCTGGACGTGTTATCCACGCTGGAACCGGACCACGAGGCCAACGCCGCGCTCTGGCAACGCCTGGTCGCCTCCAGCGTGGACTGAATCCGGCAGCCCTACCGCCGTCCTCAAGCACGCGTGCACTGCAGTGGGCGATCCACCCGCCAGCGCGGCCGGCGCCGGCACGCTACAGCTTGCGCGCAGGTCGCGCCTTGCACCGATGACGGCCGAGGCCGCAGTGCCCGAAGCCGGTCGTTCTGCCGCGCCTGCACCATGCCGGCCACGCGCAACGGCAGCGCAGTCGAATCCGTCACAACTCCGCACACCGACGCGGGACATCGCGCTGACCGCTTCGTAGAAGGTGTGCTGGCTTCGCCTGCCGGTGTCTGGCCGGTCGGCTGCGTGCTCAACACTGCGCGCTGGTCTGACCCGCTTGCTGCGTCGACACCTCACGATTGCACGCACATCGCAGTGCACGCCCGCAGTGGCGTCGTGCGGCCAGGCCTGTGCCGTCGTCACCGCACACGCAGCGCATCCCATTCGACACAGGTGCACCATGGCCCAGCGCAACGCCGGTATCGCACGACACCCACTGCTCTTGCTGTTTGGACTGCTTCTGGTTGTCCCACCCATCGCCAGCGCCCAGCAGACGCTGCCCTCGGCTGCCCGCAACGCGCCATACATCGACCGTATCGCCTATTCGTCCAGGCCCGAGGCAGGCCTGGACGCCGCCACCGCCAACGAGCGCTCCGCGCTGATGCACTACGTGTGGCGTGGCACGCGACAGACGCTGGCCTACAGCGTGCGCACCGGTCATCTGATCGCCAAGGATGCGGCCGGCCAACCGCAGGCCAGCATGTCGTATGTGGCCTATACCGTGCCCGCGCCTGCAGGCAAACCGCGGCCGGTGACGTTCTTCTACAACGGCGGCCCCGGTGCATCGGCGGCCCTGCTGCACCTGGCCTCGTTCGCACCCAAGCGCCTGGCCACCGCCGCCCCCAGCTTCGGCAACTGGCCCAACTACCCGATGGTCGACAATGCCGAAAGCCTGATCGCCAGCACCGACATGGTGTTCATCGATCCACCCGGCACCGGCTTGTCGCAGGCGATCCTGCCCAAGACCAACGCCAGTTTCTGGAGCAGCGATGCGGATGTGCAGGTGATGGGCGACTTCATCCAGCGCTATCTGCAGGTCAATCGACGCGCCGGTGCGCCGCTGTACCTGTTTGGCGAATCGTATGGCACCGCCCGCTCCACCATGCTGGCGCTGGCGCTGGAATCGGCCGGCGTGCCGCTCACCGGCATCATCCTGCAATCGTCGATCCTCAACTACTACGCCGACGCGCTGTTCTCCGGCGGAATGTATTACCCCGATTATGCAAAAGGCATGAAGTACAGCGGCGACACCATCGGCGGCTACTTTCCCAGCTACGCCGCGGTGGCCGCGTATCACAAGCAGACCGAGGTCAGCGCGAGCGACGCGTTCTACGCACTGCAGATGCGCGCCTTCGTCAGCGTGGTGCATGACGAGTTTCAGCGTTATGGACCGAGCTGGGTGCTGAGCCAGTACGGTTTCCCCAACCTGCTGGGTAAACCGGTGGCGCCCGGCGCCAAGGTGCTGGCGCGTTGGCAGCCGCTGTCCGGGCTCAGCACGCAGGCCTTGCAGGGCTATTTCGCGCCGGAGCCCTTCAACACGGCGTTGTTGGCCGATCGCACCATCGGCCACTACGACGGCCGTGTGAACCTGCCCGACAGCGATCCACGCCTGAAGAACGACAACGACCCGTCCGATATCCTGATCGAACAACCGTTGACGAACGCGGTGGCCCGTCAGTTCCCCGCGTATCTGGGTTACAGCGCGCCCAACGCGACCTATGTGTATCTCAATGAAGACATCGTCAATGCCTGGGACTTCCGCCACGCGGGCAGGCTCGCGCCCGACACGCTTCCCGACCTGCTCGGCGCACTGCGGTTGAATCCCGCACTCAAGGTGCTTGCGCTCAGCGGTTACCACGACCTCGTAACGCCGTTCTACAGCACGGAAAAACAGTTGGCGCGGCTACGCACCCTGCGCGATCTCACACCCGATATCCGCGTGCTCACCTATGCCGGCGGCCACATGATCTATCTGGACGACACCTCACGGCCGAAGATGCAGGCCGACCTCACCGCGTACTACGCCAATGCGCCGATCGCCGATGCCGTGCCGCTGGCGCTGCTGGATGCACCATGGCCTGACAACCGCGGCCTGCGTGCGGCCACGCCCGCCACCACCACGCCATGACCACGCCGCGCCCGCCCCTTGCGAGGAGGTATCCCATGCACCGTTCCACATTCCTCCAAGCATTACGTTACTGCACGCCGCTGTTCGCCTTGCTGGCTAGCGCTGTCGGTGCGCAATCGCTTCCCATGCAGAGCGTTTCGGCCGTCGGTCACAGCAACGGTGGCGGCGTCGACGGCCCATTCCGTCCGAAGTCCCAGCCCACCAGCGCCCCGCCCACCGCAGACAGCGTCGGCGACACGCTGGAGGCGCAGGCCCAGCAACGCATCGCCAGCAGCCTCGGCGCCAACGGCGCGCTGGCACAGCACAAGGCCATCACCAAGCAGGAGGCACAGGCGAACGGCCTGGGATTCGTTGCCACGCACTTCGAGCAGATCGATCTCACCCACAGCGGCCGGGTCACGTTGGACGACGTCAAGGCCTATGTGCAGCAGCGCCAGCGCTGAACCCGGCGGACGGCTGCGTTGCCCGCCACGGCCATCGCCGGTGGCGGGAATGCTGGCCGATGCCCACCACCGATCGCGATCGCGCCGCGCATGACGCAAGCGGTGTGGATCGAAATCCACAATCGCCACCACTAGACCTCGATCGCGATCATCTCCTTGACCCGCGCCGCCAGCAGGCTGACGCTGAACGGCTTGGCCAGCACCGCCATGCCCGGCTCCAGGTGACGGTCGTTCAACTGCGCGTGTTCGGCAAAGCCGGTGATGAACAGCACCTTGAGCCTGGGGCGGCCGACGCGCGCGGCATCGGCCATCTGCCGGCCGTTCATGCCGCCGGGCAGGCCCACATCGCTGATCAGCAGGTCGATCCGCACCGGCGACTGCAGGATGCCCAGCCCGGTGGCGCTGTCGCCAGCTTCCAGCACGGTGTAGCCCAGCTCTTCCAGCACCTCGGTGAACAGCAGGCGGATGGACGGTTCGTCGTCGACGATCAACACGGTTTCGCCGGCCAGCGAGGGCGCAAGTTCCAGCGTGGCGGTGCCGCTGTCGCTGCTGTCGTCGGCACCGGCATGCCGCGGCAGGTAGATGCACACCGTCGAGCCCTTGCCCACTTCCGAATGGATGCGCACCTGCCCACCGGATTGCTTGGCAAACCCATAGATCATCGACAGGCCCAGGCCGGTGCCTTCGCCGATCGGTTTGGTGGTGAAGAACGGATCGAACGCGCGCGCCACTACCTCCGGCGGCATGCCGGTGCCGGTATCGCTCACGCACAGCGACAGGTAATGGCCCTCGGGCATGCCCAGCTGCTGGCCCATCTCGCGGTCGATCCGGCGGTTGCTGGTCTGCACGCGCAGGCGCCCGTCGTCGGGCATCGCATCGCGCGCGTTGATGCACAGGTTGAGCAGCGCGTTCTCCAGCTGCGGCGCATCCACCAGGGCCAGCCACAGCTCGGCCGCGGCGATGTTCTCCACACATATGCCCGGCCCCACCGTGCGCTGGATCAGCTCCAGCATGTCGACCACCAGCCGGTTGACGTTGGTCGGCTTGGGCAACAGCGTCTGCCGCCGCGCAAACGCCAGCAAGCGGTGCGTCAGCGCCGCCGCGCGCGTGGTGGCGCCCTGCGCGGTGGCCACGTAACGCTCCAGCTCGCGGAAGCGGCCTTGCTCGATGCGCAGGCTCATCAGCTCCAACGCGCCGGAAATGCCCGCCAACAGGTTGTTGAAGTCGTGCGCCAGCCCGCCGGTGAGCTGCCCCACCGCTTCCATCTTCTGCGATTGGCGCAGCGCTTCTTCCACCGTCATCAGCTCGCGGGTGCGCTCGGTGACCCGCTGCTCCAGCGTGTCGCTCAACTCGCGCAAGGCCGTCAACGCGCGGTCGCGCTCTTCCGACAGCGCGTGGCGCGCCTCGATGTCGAGCAGCACGCCGGGAAACCGCAGCGGCGTGCCATCGGCGGCTTTTTCGACCCGGCCATTGGCTTCGAGCCAGTAGTACTTTCCGTCGCGCCGTTTGACCCGGTACTGGTGCGCGTAGGCACCGCCGCGGGCAATGGCTTCGCCAATGGCCGCACGTAGCCCCTCACGGTCGTCCGGGTGCACCGTCCGGATCACCTGCTCCAGCGTCAGGCCGGTACGGCTGGTGGACGGATCGAAGCCGAAGTTCTGCGCAAATGCCTCATCCACCGAAAACGCGTCGGTCGGCAGGTCCCAGATCCAGGTGCCGATGATCGCCCCGGCCGCCAGCGCCAGCTGCACGCGCTCGGCATTGCGGCGCGCCACGGTTTCGGCCTCGAGCGCACGATCGCGCTCGCTGGTGCGGTTGACCACCTCATGCACCAGATGGGTGTTCTCGTTGCTCAACATCGCATGCTGGATATCGCGGTTGCGATCGGCCGCCACCTGCGCGGTGGTTTCGATGGCGATATTCATCAGCCCCACGATGCTGCCGTCTTCGCCGCGGATCGGCGAGGCGGTGGCATTCCAGTAGGTCATCTCGCTGACGCCGTTGCGCAGCATCGGCAATGTAATCACTTGCTGCCCGAAGCCCTCACCGGTCTGCATCACCCGAGCGAATGCCTGCGCGATCGGTGCATAGGTTTCCTTCCACACCTCGGTCACCGGCTGGCCCAGCGCCTGCGGATGACGGTCGCCCATCGACTGCACGTACACGTCGTTGTAGAGCAGGCGCAGCTCCGGCCCCCACAGCACCGCACCGAGCAGGGTGGAATTGAGCACCACCGACAACGACGAGCGCAGCGACTGCGGCCAGGTCTCCGGCGCGCCCAGCGGCGTGGCGGCCCAATCGTGTGCGCGCATCAACGCGCCCATCTGGCCTCCCCCCGCAAGAAACTCCAGACCGACGGGCTCGATGGCGGGGGGCGCTGTGCTCACGTGACGGCATTGCCTGGCAAAAAGTGCGCGCATTGTGGCACGCAGCGGCCTCAGCAAGATGTGCAGGCGCGTGCGTGCGCCGCGGCCGCGCTGCGCGCGCGGCAGCTGTGCGTGCTGACGCGGGGATGACGGCATGCCCACGTCGCACTCACGTCCTGCGGGTACAGACTGGGCCGCAACATCCCCAACCGTACGAGGCATCACCGTGGACAAGAACCGTATCGAAGGTACCGCCAAGCAGGTCAAGGGCTCCATCAAGGAAACCGTTGGCCGCGTCACCGGCGACAAGAGCACCGAGCTGGAAGGTGCCGCCGAAAAGAACGTCGGCAAGGTGCAGAACAAGGCTGGTCAGGTCGCCGACAAAGTGCGCGACGCCTCCAAGTAAGTAAATCGAAGGAGTCAACTTCGATTGCATTGCAGGCGAGCGTCATGCCCGCCGCGCTGAAGCAGTGGTTTGGCCATCAGCGGTAACGCACAATGGCGCAGACGGTAAGGCCCACTTCGGCGAGAGATCGCACCAACGCCCCGACACGATCGGGGCGTTGGCGTTTGTGGGGGGTTTGATAAATTCGACTGTCTACCGACATCGCGGCGAGGCGAGTGAATCTCCGGTCGTCTGCGTCCCCGACCTTTATACGTTCCACTGCAAAGCGCAGCGGTGAGGTTCTGCCCAAACTAGCGACGCAGCTGAGATGAGCACGGCCCCCCGGACCAGCGACGTACTCACCGCCAACAGCTGAGGCCTGCACGATCAGCGCCGCCTTTTGTAGTCAGCCGCACTTCCTGTGATGATCCGCGAGCCGATATAGGTGCTACCTCAGGGTAATTGGATGAAGCGTCTCACGCTACTCGCCGCCGCACTTCTTTTCTGGACAGCCATGAGCTGGTCCATGCCGCCCTCACCGATCACAACACCAGCGCAAATCTTCAATCGCTGGCTCACCGCCTTCAATCAGGGCAACAAGCAAGAGTTGCGGACAGTCATTTCCACTTACAAGATCGACCGCAACGCGCAGCGCGATGTCGACCTGCATGCTTCCATGGGCAACTTCAATGTGCTGACCGTGAAATCAAGCAACCCGAAGAAAGTCGAAGTGATCGTGCAGGTACAGCCGAGCGAACGCGCGCTGCTGGTGACCGTTGAGCTGGATCAGACCGATCCGTCCGATGTGCGCCTTTTTCAGATCGAAGGCGTGGACATACCAGCCGAATATCGGCCCAAGCGTGTGCAGATTCCCGCGCTTGCGCAAATGGCAACACAGCGACTGAATGCACTGGTCGCCGCTGACACCTTGTCCGGCGCATTGGTCGTAGCCAAAGACGGCAAGCTGCTCTTGCAATGGCAGGGCGGATTGGCAGATCGATCGGCCGCGCTGGCAGTTACGCCGGAAACACGGTTCAGGCTTGCATCGTTGAACAAGATGTTCACCGCCGTGGCCGTTCTGCAATTGGTGGATGCCGGCAAGCTAACGCTTGACGGCACCATCAACGACTATCTCCGTGATTATCCTGATCAAGCCATCGCCCGCTCCATTACATTGCGCCAACTGCTCAACCACACCAGTGGCCTGGGTGAGATCTTCGGCGACGATTTCAGCAGCTATTCGCAGACCCTGAAAACGCATGCCGATTACATCAAACGGTACGGCGCCACGCCGCCAGAGCAGGTGCCAGGCAGTCAGGACGGCTATTCCAACTATGGCTACATCGTGCTTGGCGCGATCATCGAGGCGGTCAGTGGACAGTCCTATTACGACTATGTGGACCAACACATCTACCGCGTGGCAGGCATGGCATCGACAGGGTCGGAGCCGGAGTCGACGTCAATCTCAGGCCGGGCCATCGCATATACAAAACGAGAAGGTGCCTGGCAGGTAGAAACGGCGTCGCTGCCCTGGCGTGGAACAGCAGCCGGTGGTGGCTACAGCACGGTAGGCGACATGCTCAAATTCGGCGAAGCGCTACGCACGGGCAAGATCCTGTCGCCTGCATTACTGGAAGCGGCCACCTCGCCACAGAACCATAAGCACTGGTACGGCTATGGTTTCATGGTCAGTGGCCAGGGCGAAGAGAAACAATATGGGCACGAGGGCGGCGCGCTGGGCGCGAACGCCGCATTCGTAGTGCTACGCTCCAACGGCTACGTGGTGGTGGGTTTGAGCAACACCGATCCCGATACGATGGAGAACGTGGTGAACTACATTGCGCGGCGGCTGCCGCTGCAAGCGCAGCAACCTTGAAAGCACGCTGGCACCCATCATGGTGGTCTGGCATAAAGCCCGCGACAGTCGCCTTGGCACGCGCTCACACTGGCCGATAGGTCCGCGCCATGAACCCGCTCGGAAAGACCTTCGAGCCGATCAAGGTCAGTGGCACTAGCGTGGGCAGGTCGCTGAAAATCGGTGCGCCTCTGCCTAGCAATGCTGGTGCACCACGTCCATTGCACAGCGGCCAATGTCGCCGATGTGACGGTGATGCACACGTTGCTGCATGGCAAAGAAGACAGCGTGTTCGGCGACAGCGGCTACACCGGCGCGGACAAACGCGAAGAACTGCAGGTGTGCAAGGCTGCGTTCTTCATCGCCGTCAGGCCCTCGACGATGCAAGCCATCGGCAACAAACGCGAGCGTGCTCGGGAACAGCGTTGGGAGCACTTCAAGGCCAGCGTGCGCGCGCGAAAGTGGAGCATCCATTCCGGTGTGATCAAGCGCCAGCTCGGTTACACCGAGGTCCGCTATCGCGGCCTGGCCGAGAACACCGCACAAGTGCTGACCTCGTTTGCGCTGTCAAACCTGTGGATGAAGCGAAAGCAGTTACTGCCTGCTATGGGGAACGTGCGCCTTTAACCGGGGAATTCTCACGGAAAGCGCCGGAAATGGCGAAACTCCAAAGATCCAAACGCGACTCTCCGGAACGACGCGACATCCCACACTCTTAGGCCTCGTTGTTCAGACCTTCCCTAAGATTGAATTCAATTAAAATTTAAATTTAAATAGTAGAACTTGTAGGATTGAGCATTTCGTACCGCGAGATCGCGATTACCAGCCAGCGCCTTTGTTCCAGCATATGTGTAACCTGAAGGGGCATCAATCGTCCCGTCTACGATTTCGTCTGAAAAATGCGTGATTTCATGCAAAAATGTTCCCACTTGAGAAGATTCATCGTAAACCGTTGGAAATAGGGGCGACTCAAAGAAACGTGGGCATAGATTAACTTGATATACCATTCCAGGTGAGACCCAAGCTAAAGCATTCGGAGAAATGTTATTTTCCACTGGGTCGCATTGGCAAGTAATAGAAACCGGCGGCTTAGGGTTCGCTGAATCACTGGTTAATCTATACCATGTGGCGAATACCATATTATCGTTATATTGGTCGTCTGGAAGGTAGTCATCAGGATCCCCATGGACGCCAAACCAAGTCGTAAATCGCGCAGTCGGTTCAAACCACCTATCAACATATGGAGGTACATCGAAGGTCTGAACTTTCGTCTGCTGCCCGTATTCAGTAAGAGTTTCGTAAGCAATTGCGGTCGATTGCGGTATTACGTTTTGTTCCACATGCTGGACCTGAGCTGCGCTACAGGATGCGAATTCCGACTCAATCGTCTTGCGAAGACGTTTCTCCGGCGATGTCAATCCAGCATCTAGCTGCTTGCCAGCAAAAATCCTAACGTCATTTGAGGACGCTTCAAGCCACGATGCCCGAAGTGAGTCCCGAGATGCGTTCTTAAAAGCCTGTTTAGGTCTATTTAAATAAAGAGAGGGACTTCTCAAGCTGACCGTGTAATGCTCCCCTGGTTTGAGACGATAATTCAATTGAATATTTACGTCCACCGCCTTTTTCTGCTTTTGACCCACTTTGACATATACATCTTCTGGCGCGCCTTCCATGTTGACATAGATGCCAAAATAGGGGGCTTCGCTTCCGTCATCTGCCAAGACACGGAAAACATTGTTCATCAAAAGACCACTTTTATTGGTCTTTGGAAAAGACTGGTCTAAGACTTCAATGTCCTGATCACCCAGATTGGTAGCAACAACTCGTATACCCGTTTCACCCTGCTCATTACTTACTGCCTTATCGCGATTAACAGATTTAACTGCCTGTTCAATTTTAACATTCAACCGCCCCGCAGCCGATGCCGAGTGAGAGAAGATTGCTAATCCCACTACTGCCATTACTCTCCATGCACGCATTGCCGGCTCCTTGTTAGTAAGAAAGCTTTGTCGATTATTTATAATGTTGCGACGGTGCTTGAGCATAAAAGCATAGGTATAGCGCAGCGTCAACGGAGCCCGATTTATCCAGACACGATTTTAGATGGCCCGTGGATGGAGACGGTAGAATTCTCTGCTACCTCGTGGATGACAACGGTTCTCCTCGTGGTCAGGCTGGCCGGTGTGATCGCCCAGTGAATTCATCGAACTGGCCGTGATGCACCGCCAACCTGCGCAGCGCAGTGCGTTACTCACCCACCGCCGCGCGGCAGGCGGCCAGGGCGCGGCTGATGTGTTTTTCCACCATCTTGACCGAGATGCCCATGACGGCGGCGACTTGCGGGTAGGTGAGGCCGTCGAAGCGGTTGAGCATGAAGGCCTGGCGGCATTTGGGCGGCAGCGCGGGTAGCGTGTGGGTGTGCAGGTGCTGCAGGGTGCGGCGGGCGTCCACCAGCTGGTCCACCGCCGTGCCGGCGGCGGCGAGCGGTTCGCTGCCCTCCAGCGGCACATGGCGGGAGGCGTGCCTGCGGTGGCGCGTGCGCCAGTGCTCCAGCACCACGTTGTGGGCGATGCGGTACAGCAGCAGCTTGTAGCTGTGGATGTCTGGCGTGTTGCGGTAGGCCAGCAGGCGCAGCAGCGTTTCCTGGGCGAGGTCGGCGGCGGTGTGCGGGTCGCGCAGGCGCCGCCGCATGTAGGTGAGCAGCTCGGCCTGCAGCTGCACCACGGCCTGGTCGAAGCGTTCCCTGGGCGGCGCGCGCTCCTCGCGCACGTGCCAGCGCGTGGTGACGCGGCCAAGCGTGTAGATACCCGCCGCGGGCGCGCGGACCGGCAGCGCGCGCATGACGTAGGCGCTGCGGTGGCGCCACGGGCGGCTGCCGTAGCGCTCACCCGGCACCGCGCTTGCGGCGTGCGTGCGTGCCGCGACCGCCTGGCCGATGACACCGTGGCGGTCTGCACGCGACGCGCCGGTCATGCCCTCACTCATCATGCGACGTCTCCAGCAACGGGCCGGGCACATGCGGTGCGCGCATGCGCTGCGGCGTGATCAGCGAGGGTTTACAACGCTGATGACCAGCTCGCCATCGCGCTGGCGGATGTGCAGCTTGCTGCCGATGGCAAAGCCCAATTGTTCCAGCCAGCGGCCGCGCAGGCGCAGGGTGGGAATACGCTGGTGACTGTCGGGATAGTACCCATAGCCCACGGTGCACTGCTGCGGCGCACGCGGCCGGCCGGGCCGCCGCGGTGTGCGGGGTTCGGCGCGGGGTTCGGGGATGGGCGTACGCTCGAGGTAGCGCCGCGGCTGGATCGAGGGATCCAGCGAGCGCCAGACGACTTCGGTAGGCGGCGGCACCGTGGCGCGCTTGCGCGATGGCTTGGGACTGGACGTGGATCGACGCATGGCAAAGCCCTCCTTGACGAACAGGCCCCGTCGCACGACGCAACGGGATGTCGGGAGGCTAGAAACCGCACACAGACGGCAGGCGTTCTTCCCAAAGGGATGCGCATTCGCCGCTTTCCGACGCAAGTGTCACGCCGCTTACGCCTGCAAGAAACTGCAGGCACAAAAAACCCACCGGTCTGACGGAGGTGGGTGCCGCTGTGTGAGGAGTTTCTAGGCTCCTTGCAGCGAGATTGCTACGCGTTGGGTGGTGTGTCAACTGGTTGCAGCGACTCATTGGAGTGCTGCGCTTAGCCGGAAAATTCTTTTATGTAGGCGGCTTCTCCGCATCGGGACAGTCACCTCAACTTGACCCTGCCCTGCGCCACCCGCACACTTCCAGCCGGAGCCTAGAAACTCCCCACACAGCGGTACCCACCTCCGATTTCTGGTGGGTTTTTTGTGCTCGGCCATCTGGCCTGGCACTGCTCGGCGTTCTTGCGCCGGGAGGGCGGCGAATACAACACCCGCAAGGGGAATAAGCCCGCCGGCTGTGTGCGGTTTCTAGCCTCCCGGCATCCCGCTGCGTTGTGCAGCGGGAGCTGCCTCACGGCAAGGAGAGCGGCATGCACGACGAACCCGGCTACTGGATGTCCGAAGGCACGCAATACCACCTGCTACGCGTACGCGACCAACTACGCCTGCTCGCGACCCTGGCCACACCACGTACCCGCGACGAAGCCACGCTGGGGACGCCAACAATTCCACTGCAGCAATGGGCCCATTGCCTGCAGCACCTGGCCGAGCAGGTGGATGATGTGCTTGGAGATCTGGGCAGCTCACCCTAGCGACATGCCCGCGCGGACACAGCGCACGCGTCCGCATCTCGAAATGGGAATTACCACCGCTAGGTCCTGGCACGCCTGAGTTAAAACCAACCCTTGGAGTACATTTGGCCTGAATGCATTGCTAAGCGGGCGCGCGGCATTTGAAGTGAACATGCTCATCGACCGTTGTCGACATGAAGCTTCCTACGGGCGCGAACTGTGGGTCGGAATGCGTAAACGGGGTTGAGGCTAGCCACTCCACGAAGATCGATGTCGAAGCCAAGATAGCGTCACCTAACACCCATTTGACGAAACCAGGGTCTATGTCTAGGTGCTCTTTAGTGTCGCCGAGCATGACGACACGGGCTTGCTTTTCTCCATCCGGCGACGGAACGCTGACCACATCCCCGAGCCTTACTTCCGAGCCATCGTGATATCTCATGCTGCCGCCTAACTCCTAAAATAACTCGATCCAGGAACTAAGCTGAGTCTAGATGAACGCTACGCTGTTGTCTCAATTGGCTGCTGAAAATTCTCTCGGACTTCGCGCTGTCAAACTACCGGCGATACTCCTACAGGAGCTTCGCTAGGTAGCATATGCGGCCAGGATTTTAGCCTTTCTGCAGCAAGCTTTTCTTCCAAGTCCCGGAGCTCTTTGAGCCGCTCTCGCATGTAGGATTCTGGATTCCACTCTTTCGCTGGCCGGGTGGGCACACCGGTCGCAAGGCGGAGCTGTTTAGCAAGATCAGCGACCAAAACTCCTAATTCCGCGAAGCGAAGTTGTCGCTCAGCTATATAGCGGTCATAAGGCGGGTCATCGTACTCATTGACACCCTGAAGATGGTCTTTTACCTCATCGAGCTCAAGCGGAATGGAAAGAATCGTATACATCAGTAGTGGGTCGATCGACTTCCAATCGACTTTTACTTCATCCCATGAGAGTTCAGGAGTTTTAGTTTGCGTGAAATAGTATTCTTCGCCTGCATCAGTACGACCCGCTGGTCTACCGTACGCCGTTCCGTCGTCGCCCGCTACGCTCGCGCAGCCATGTATCAGACGTTCAAGCTGAATCAGCACAGTTGCTGCGAGGTAGGCAGCATCAGCCTTTCTTTCGCGCCTACGCTTCCAAATGTCTCCGAGTTGCGCGAGCAGCCAACCCATAACCACGCCGCCGATAATTTTTCCTAAAGCGTCCAAATTGCCCTCATTATCGTTATTTTATCGATGCCCATCACGGCCAGATTTATAAAGCATAAAGCAGGCCTTCTCTTCCATCAGCCCTAATCAGCTTCAACTTATATTTTGATATTGAATTATATTAGAGGATGCGGCTATTTGATGTTTGCCATTTTCTTATAGTGGCTTTCGTATCCGCAAATAGTAAATAACACCTTCAGCCCCTCCTTGAAAATTTCAAAATCGAACTCTTTGATATCAAATATATTTTGTCCCAGAGAGTGAGATTCACGATTCATATATCTGTTGAAAGCCTGGAATTTAGGGATGGACAGCTCCGACTTCTGAAAGACATTTCCGAAGCTACTTTTCTCAACAAATCCAAAAAAGTATTCAATGATGTTTCTCATGCAATTAGCGAGCAAGGCAGGGTGGTGGGAGGGATCATTTATTATCTGCCAATATGCATGGTAATCATTTTGGAGCTCCTCATATTTCATAGTCGATATCTGACTTCCAGTTCCGCTTTTGGTGACCCGGAATAAAGCTTGGTTGGCATCCCTGCCTTCCTTATGGATGTCCGTCAACTCGTAAAAAAAATAAAGGCTGTGCGTGAGTACAAATATTTGCTTAATTGCATTTGATTTGAACAGCCGATGAATTATAAGACGTCCAATATTAAAAATAAAAATGTGCGAAAGACTAGAGACTGGATCATCAAGGATAACGATCCTATCTCTAACTGTTTCGTCGGGAGATTCGATCCCCACTACTAGCTCGCAAAAATACAGAAAGGCAATGATTGTTTTTTCCCCTTCACTTAGCGTCTTAAATTCGCAGTTCGGGTGCCCTTCGCGAGCAAGTCTGTACAAGTGCTGCTCATGTTTTTGCAAAGAGAAATCAACTATTCCTATATTCACCAGCTCGCCATTAATCTTAGTGATTGCGTCGTCGATATTAACCGTCGACTTGCGCGCCTCTCTAATTTTCTCTGAGTTCTCAGCCAATTGGGAATTTAATAAAGAAGAGCTCTTATTATATGCCGCTAACACTTTATCT
Source organism: Xanthomonas arboricola pv. populi (assembly GCF_002939945.1). Lineage (GTDB taxonomy): Bacteria > Pseudomonadota > Gammaproteobacteria > Xanthomonadales > Xanthomonadaceae > Xanthomonas > Xanthomonas arboricola_A. The sequence continues at coordinate 38,677 of NZ_MDEB01000008.1, forward strand.
CTTTTTTCGTCGAACCCTTTAATGAGAGCGACGCCATGGTCGTATTCCCACCTCATTAAATTCCAAAATTTCTGGTTGATCTTGGTGAACTCTGCTTTCCGGTTCCCTAGCTTTTCATTCAATGCACTGACCCTCGCATTGACACTACCAACCAATATGTTTATTTCTTCAGCTAATTTGCTTGTTTCATACAACTCGACTGTTTCAGATGGGTTTTCTATTTTTTTATCAATCAGAATTATATTTTTCTCAATCTCAGCAACTATACTTTGATGCACTTTATCAATGCTTTGATCATAAAACTTGTTGCTTCTAAACGCAGAGTAATTTTGAATCGCTGCTACAGCGTCTCGATAACGAACGCTCACATCTTTCAGAACAGAGATTTTGTTTTCAAATGTCTTATCGAAACAAGCATTTAAATTCTCTAAAAATTTTGAGTCAATGGTTTTTTCTTGACAAAATGGACATGATGAAGGAGATGCACTTTTTTTATCGATGTATCGCTCGCCCTCTCTGACCCAGTCTGAATGTTTTAGCTTATTTATAAATTCGCCAAATTCGCCAGTTAACACTCCTAAAATTGGAATTTTGAAAGCCTCATGATTTTCCAGTTCCGCAACATTGAGTACAAACTTAGGTAGCAGCTCTTCTCGAGCTTCGGAATCAGCGCTTAGTAATCGGGCCTCTCCCTGTAGATCTTTGACGGTGTACTCTGGCGGCCGCCCTGAAAAATTAAATGATGATAATCGGTCGTACAATTTATCTTTATTTGTAAGCACACCCTCCAAACAGTAGTCCAGCACTCTATCTCCACCCGAGTACTTCCGCTTGATGTCGAATATCTTATCTATCGCTGTCTCTCTTTCCTTTTTAATTTTTGACAGATCCTCCATTTTCCTAAGATCATCAGCTGAAATTTTCCGAGATATATCGTCTATTGCCTCGGATGCGTTAGCTATGATCCTTTCAGCTTCCGAATTTTTCTTTGATAGGCTAAATATTCCCGGCACGCTTGATGATTCAAAGAAGTTTTCCCTTATGAAGTCTTCGTTAAAAACGATGAATTTTGCCCCCACCGCTCCTTGGAGTGAGCATTTTCTATAAATTACATCTTGGGGATTTCTTAGAAATCTACCAATGGTTGATTTTCCGGAACCATTTAGGCCGTAAACTAAGTTTACTTTTTTATCAGTAGTCAGAGAAGCTTCTTCCTTGAAAGAAGCGATTGAACTAAGCGAAACTTTTGTCAACATTTTTTAATCCCACCTTGGATTTTAAGATTAAAATGTGGTCGCGCTGCGCTCCGTATTAGGAAGAACATGCGTACCGCACGCCGTGTACGGCGAGTAAACTGAGCGAATGATCTCCGATAGCTGCGGATCATTAATCACAATACTGGTGCCGGGCCGCGGTTTCTTACCATTTTTGCATTGCACCAGAATCAGCGACCGTTTTTAGGCAGGATCTACAGTGGGTACCGCCCAAGCCGGTTTTTTCTAAGGCATAGCTTCGGTGGCGGACGGCTTCGCCCACCAGTGTTTCGAATTGGCGCCAGGCTTTGGCTACGAAGCCCCTTAGCCTGCTGCGCATGTCCAGCAATTTCCGGCGCTGGAACCCGCCGACAGATAAAGCGAGCGCGGCCAGGCAACACACGACCAATATCATATTTACGATGGATGTGACCGCTGCGTTGGTGCCCAAATTGAAACCTTGTGCAATTCGGCCGCTTTGTTGCGACACCAGCCATGGCACGCCGTCACTGGTGGTGAGAAAAGCGCTGACTCCCACAGCGAGCCCAAGCGTCCATGATAATGACCGCCCAGCAGTAAACTCGATACTTCCCCGGTTGCATCCCATGCATGAAACCCCCGTTCCAGTCTGCACCCTACCGTTATGTAGGGGTTTTGTCAGCGGGGTATCCGACATTTTGTGCCAGTGGTGTCATCCGCCGTGATTGCACGCACTGAAATCACTTGGGTAAGAGGCGCTCGTGCTTAGTCGAGCGCCTCCACCGATTTAATGCAGCGCTCGCTTATTTATTGCAGTGCTCGCTTGATTACTTCTTTTTCTTGTCCGGCGCTTGACTTAAAGCAGACGCGGCCGCTGTTTTTGAGTCCTTGCCGGTGCTGCCACTTTTCAGGACCTTGCTAGCCGCCTTTGCCGCCTTGGGGCCGGTTTTCTCGTTGGTCGCCATGCTGTGACCTCCTCGCCACCCGAATGGTGGCCAGGCGACGCTAGGCCGATTAAGTTGGCCGCACAAGTCTGGTTACAGCGCGCGATGCGGCAGATACAGCAAGACCATCAGCTTCAACCGCTTGCCGGTGTCTTCCGCAGACATCCGTAAAACGGGTTAGCCGTCCATTCGGACCTGCGGCCTTGGCGTTGCCATTTCCGCTTTCCTGAAATGAAAAAACCCGCGCAAGGCCGGCTGTTTCTGTCTGACTGCTACGGTGCAAGCCCGTAGCAATGAGGGTCAGTTGGTTGGGCAGGCATGCGATTGCGGCCAATCCTTCATGGGGCCGTTGGCTGCTTACGCTGGCACACGCACCGCGTCTGCCAGCAGAGCGCGCTGCTTGTGCAGATGCTGCCGGAAGCAACTCGCGTAGTCCTGCGCCACCGCGCCGATGACGCTGGGCCGGGCGGCCAGGGCGGCGCGCCATGCGCCGATGCGCGGCAGCCCTTCAAAGATGGGTGCACAGACCTGCGCAGGCAGCAGGCCGAAGTAGCGCAGCAGCGGGGCGAACACCACATCGACCATGCCGAACGTGGGGCCGGCGAAATACGGGCCCTGGCCCAGGGCCTGTTCGCGCTTTTGCAGCTTGCTGCGGAAGGCGGCGCTGGCGGTGTCGGCGCTGGCCTGGTCGCTGGCATTGAGGAATTGCCAGGCGTCGGCAAAGGTGGGCGCGGCGAACTCGATCCAGGCGCGTTGCTGCGCACGTCGAGGTAGTCGCAGAGCTGGGCGCGGTACGCGTCCGCGATGCCGAGCTTGTCGTACAGCGGGGTTTCCACCGGGCCGGGGCCGACCGCGAGGAGGCGGATGCCGCGCGCCAGCAGTTCGCTGCAAAGTGTCTTGGCCATGCTCAGCTACGCCGCCTTGGTGGCCGCATAGGCCGATGAGCGGGCCGTGCCCACATGCGCATTGATGGAGGTATTGAGCACCACCGAGGCGGGGTTGGCGAACACCGGCAGCAGCGGCTGGATGGAGAAGTCCGGGCCTTTGACGTTGATAGAGGTTATTCCAGCGGTCGTGGCGAGGGACGTTGGTACCTGGAAAACGTCTTGTGCAGTGACGCGGCACGCTCGTCGGCAACGACGTTTTCGATACCGCTCAACCCACGCGATGCGATGACGGCCGAGGCTTTTGCATCGCCCAGCAGGTAGGCCAGGCGCAGGTAGGCAAGGCTGTCGACCAGGTTCTTGTTTGCGGTGTCGCTGACGTACACGTCCGACAGCCCGTAGTACGCATACAGGTTCCCCGCCACTGCGGCCCGCCGCAGGATGCCGATGCCCTGATGGAAACGGCCCGCCAGTGCGGTCTTTTTGCCGTAGATCACCGTTGCGGCCTGGTTGCCTGCCTGGGACTCGGCCTTGAGCTGGTCCAGGCCCAGCGTTTCCAACCGGGCCAGTTCGTGTGCCGTCGGGTAGCCGTGGCGCAACAGCCACTGCGCTTCAGCATCCGAATTGGCGATCAACGGCCCACCGGCCGGGCAGGCATTGGGGCCCTGCGGGCAGAGATAGCGCCTTGCCTGCTGGCTTACCGAAGGTGGCTTGTTGGTGGCCGCCTGGTCGGGCGGCAGTGCGGCGGCGTTGCCTTGGGCAGTGGCGGGGCTGGATGCCGCCAGCGCAGATGTCGGCGTCTCATCGGTTTGCGCGGGTTGGTCTGTTTTTCCGCAGGCGGCAAGCGCAAGGCACAGCGCTGCCAGGGACAGGATCTTCTTGACGTGCATGGGCCATCCGTTGCGGGCTGCAGTGGTATCGCTTGATGTTGCTCGATCCTGGGCCGCGATGCGACTGCGTGCCTTGGTTGCGAGCCTGCGCTGGCATTCAACGCATAACGCCTGGCCTCGTCACCTGTCCCAATCGCGATGGAGCGCGTGCGCCGCCACCTGAATCCCATGGCCTCGGCCTGCGGCTCGGACCGGCGGTCTGCACGGCGCTTGCGGAAGCGGCAACCGGCCGTGGATGCGCGCCCTGGCCTGCGCGCAGTGCAGCAAAGCGGACGCGACAGCGGCCTTCAACCCCGCCTTTCGGCCCGGGAGCGCCCTGATCTTTGCGAAATCGGTCCGCTTGAGACGTTTCGCAACCCTCATCTTACTTTTCCAGTATATCGTGACTGGAGTCACACTTATTTGTGACCTGTGTCTCACTTGACTAAGAGAAGAAGGATCTGGCGATGGCCGACAACAGGATGGGGCTGCAGGCGCAGCAGCTGGGAGCGACCGCTGCGGTAGGTGAGCCCTGGGCTGCGCTGATTCCGGCGTTGACAAGGTTTGCAGGCGACGCGCGCCCGGCCGCGTTGCCTGGCGCAACTGCGCCAGCCACCGACGCCGTCAGCCTCAAGCGCCTGCTGCGCAAGGGTGCGCGCGGCCTGCTGCGCACCCTGCCCTGGCGGCACCAGGACCGGCTGTATTACCTGCATACGTTCGGGCGGCTGCCGGACCTGTATGCGCCCAAGTGCTTCAACGAGAAGATCCTCTACCGCAAGTGCGTGCACGGCGATTACCCGCTGTACCAGCGGCTGGCGGACAAGTTTGCGGTGCGCCCGTATGTGGCGGCCAGGATCGGTGAGGCGCATCTGATCCCGCTGTTGCTGGACTGCACCGACCCGCAGGAGCTGTTGGGTCTGCCGCAGTGGGGACAGACCGTGATCAAGGCCAACCACGGCGCGGCGATGGTGGAGGTGGTGCGCGATGAGCCGGATGCACAGCAGAAGCGCCGCATCATCGAGCGCTGCGGCCAGTGGCTGCGCACCGACTTCTCCGACATGGTGCGCGAGATCCATTACCGCGGTATTCCGCCGCGGATCCTGGTGGAGCGGTACATCGGCGATGCGCAGCAGGTGCCGGTGGACTACAAGTTCCACATGTTCCGGCAGGTGGACGGCAGTTTTCAGTACGTGCTGCAGGTGATCTACGGGCGCTTCGACACGCCGAAGCTGGGCATGACCTTCTTTGTCGGCAACCTGCACGAGGCCTTTCACCGCATCCGCGACGACGGGCGCGCACCGCCCTGCGCGCCGGCGTTGCTGGAACAGGCGCTGGAACTGAGCAAGCTGCTGGCAAGCGACTTCGATTACGTGCGGGTGGACTGGTATATCCAGCACGGGCAGATCTATTTCGGCGAGCTGACCTTTACCCCGGGTGCGGGGCTGGTCACCGGCCTGGACCGCGGGCTGGACCGGATGATGGGCGACATGTGGGTGCAGCGGCGTGCGCCGGTGCAGGCGGGGTTTCCCACGCAGGGCTTCGGGGCCGGGATGCAGTCGCCGGTGCGGTGAGTACAGTCATCGCACCATTGCCTGCGCGCCAAGACGCGCATGACCGACGTGCACGGGCAAGCGTTACATGCGCACGGCGGTTGCGGCCTGCCGCGCGCAGGCGCCATGCATCGCTTGCCAGGGTGTGATCGCGCCCACGCGATAATCCGCACCGACACCTGCACAGGCCGCCCGGTAACAACGTGAGCGCGCGCGCGTCGCCACGCTGCCGCACATCGGCCGGCCGCACCGCGCCTGGTGCGATGCGGCAAGGCAGCGGATACTCCACGCCCGCCGCCTGCGCTCACATGCGGCGTGGCCACGCGCCACGCGCACCTTTTTCCCCTACAAGGACGTCACCGTTGTCGTACGTTTCCCTACGCACCTTCCTGCCGCTCACACTGCTGGGCCTGCTGTCTGCCTGCGATGGCGGTGGCACGGCCACCCCCAGCGCACCGCGCCCGGAGTCCGAGCACTTCACCCTTGCCGATCTGCAGCAGCTTGGCTGCACGGTCGCCGCCACGCCCAAGCGCAACGTCCGCAAGATTCCCTTGATGGGCGAGGTCGATGGCTATGGCGTGACCAGCACCAGCGCGTGCGCGACCCAGCTGGTCAGCCTGCTGCAGCCGATCACCTACGAGGACGCGGTGTGGGAGGGCGCACGTACCGCCGCCGGCAACGTTGCCGACGAGCGCGGGTTCGAGCGCGAAAGTTACGAAGGCCGGCTCGGCGAGTACAGCGAGATCGAGGTGTTCAGCCACAATGGCAAGCCGGTGGGCTTCGAATACAACGTGCAGGCCCGGGGCACGCTGCATTCGGTGATCGTGCTCTCCGACAGCATCGCGCCGGACGCGGCGTTCGAGGCGGTGTTGAAGACCAAGTTGTAGGGCGTGAGCCTGACTGACAACCCTTAACTGGCGCCCCTAATCAATGATAAATTGGCTTCCACCTAATCATTAATTGGATAGCGTCGTGACGAATCTGGTCAAGCTGGCGACCGCACGCGCCCTGGTCGACGCCAGTGCGGTCAGGCAGGCATCAGTCATCGGGGAAGCCGGTGCCTGGACCGTGCGGTTGCAGACCCATAACCAGACCCGTGTGCTGGCCACCAAGGCGAATGCGCCGCGCCGGTTTGGCAGCTTCGAAAGTGCGTTGAAGGTATTGCGCGAGATGGGCATGCCATTGGACGTGCTTCACGTGGACGCTGCGCAGTGGGACGCCGAGGGCGGCAATGCGAAGCGCCGGCCTGACCGCTCCGAGGCGATGAAGGTCAAGGAGTTGGACGCACGCTATGCGGTGTCGCTACGCACCCAGACCGAGCATGCCCTGGCCGACCCCCGCCCCGCGCTCTCCAGCGCGCAGGCCAGGCAGCAGATGGAGACGCTCAAAACGCAACAACGTGCGGCGCTTGAGGCAGCCCTGGCTGTAAAGGACACGCGTGCGTGAGCGTGGCCTGGAAGCAGAGCGCGCTGGATGCGCGCACCGCATTGCTCGCCTCAGCATTGGCGCGCGCGATCGAAATCTCCGACCCGCAGATTTATTTTGCCGCATGTGAACAGGACGACCGGATCGAAACCGAGGGCGACGCGCTGGATGGTGCCGCCACCTATCACTCTGGGCCACTGCCGGGAACGCGTTTGTACACCTGCCAGGACGGCAGATATCTCTTGATCTACACACGCGACGGCGACGAGGTGCTGATCCTTGCCCTCGTACCTGCGCGCTCTGATTGGAAGCCGACGTCGCCAGGCGATCAATAGATCCATGACGTGTCGATGCTACCGAGCTAGGGCATACGCGACGGCGCAACGACATCGACAGCGCGCTACACCCCACCCAACGGCCGCAGGCACAACCAGATGGCGCACCAGTGCGACAATGCGCCGCCCAGCACGTGGGCGTGCCAGATGGCGCGGTTGTAGACCAGCGACTTGCGCACGTAGAAGGCGACGCCCACGGTGTAGAACGCGCCGCCGGCGGCGATCAGCCAGAGTACGGTGCTGTCCAGGCCGGCGACCAGCGGCTTGATCACCACGATGCCGGCCCAGCCCAGCAGCAGGTAGATCACGACCCAGAAGCCCTTGGCGATGCCGGGCAGGAACAGCTTGGCGAACACGCCGAACAGGGCCACGCCCCACACGCCCAGGATCATCGCCCAGCGCCAGGTGCCGTCCAGGGCGACCAGCAGGAACGGCGTGTAGGAGCCGGCAATCATCACGAAGATGCCGGCGTGGTCGAACTTGCGCAGCATCGGCTGGCGCTGCGGCGGGGCGAAGTTGTAGGCGGCCGAGCAGCCGAACATCACCAGCAGGCCCAGCGCGTACACGCAGGTGGCCAGCAGCATGGTCTGGCTGGCATGGGCGCGCCAGACCATCCAGGCGCCGCCGACAATGGCCAGGAACAGGCCGGCCGCATGCACGATCACATCGGCACGGCGGGCGGAGCGGGTCTTGTAGTGCGGAGCGGTGAGGCTGGGGGACACGGGCACGGCGGTTCTTCGAGAGGGGAGTGGGGCCGCGGCGTGCAGGGCAACGGCGACGCGGCGGGGGCAACAGAATACCCGGCTTGCTGAATCCGCTCAGTGACGCAGGCTCGCCGGTTCGGCGCTGGTCTCATACCCTGAGACACCTCCCCTGTCTCATGCCCCTCTTTGGGAGCCGCCGTATGCCTCCGTTCGCCCTCGCTCCCCGCACCGAAACCGCCGAACGCGCGCTGGCCACCACCGATGGCCGGCCCAGCCGCGATGGCGCATTGCTCACCGAGCGCCTGGAACGGCGTTACCACGACCGCATCACCGGCAGCTTCACCCTGCCCGGGCGCGAGGGCCGCTATGCGCCGATTCCCGCCGACGTGCCGGCCGCGCTGGCCGACGCCTTGCGCGCGCGCGGCATCGACCGGCTCTACAGCCACCAGGCCGACGCCTGGGCGGCCACCCAGCGCGGCGAGCATGTGGCGATCGTGACGCCCACCGCCTCGGGCAAGTCGCTGTGCTACACGTTGCCGGTGGTGAGCGCGGCGATGACCTCCGGCGCCAAGGCGCTGTACCTGTTCCCGACCAAGGCGCTGGCGCAGGACCAGGTGGCCGAGTTGCTGGAGTTGAACCGCGCCGGCGCGCTGGGGGTGAAGGCCTTCACCTTCGACGGCGACACGCCGGGCGATGCGCGCCAGGCGATCCGCCTGCATGGCGACATCGTGGTGAGCAACCCGGACATGCTGCACCAGGCGATCCTGCCGCATCACACCAAGTGGGCGCAGTTCTTCGAGAACCTGCGCTATGTGGTGATCGACGAGATCCACACCTACCGCGGGGTGTTCGGCAGCCACGTCACCAACGTGCTGCGCCGGCTCAAGCGCATCTGCGCGTTCTATGGTGCCAACCCGCAGTTCATCCTGTGCTCGGCCACCATCGGCAACCCGCATGCGCACGCGCAGGCCTTGATCGAGGAACAGGTGCATGCGATCACCGAGTCCGGCGCGCCCACCGGCGACAAGCACGTGCTGCTGTGGAACCCGCCGGTGGTCAATGCGGACCTGGGCCTGCGCGCGTCGGCACGCTCGCAGAGCAACCGCATCGCGCGCATCGCGATCAAGAGCGGGCTGAAGACGCTGGTGTTCGCGCAGACGCGGCTGATGGTGGAAGTGCTGACCAAGTACCTGAAGGACATCTTCGACCACGACCCGCGCAAGCCGCCACGCATCCGTGCGTACCGCGGCGGCTACCTGCCCACCGAGCGGCGCGAGGTGGAGCGCGCGATGCGCGCGGGCAACATCGACGGCATCGTCTCCACCTCGGCGCTGGAGCTGGGCGTGGATATCGGCGCGCTGGATGTGGTGATCCTCAACGGCTACCCCGGCAGCGTGGCGGCGACCTGGCAGCGCTTCGGCCGCGCCGGGCGGCGCCAGCAGCCGGCGCTGGGCGTGCTGGTGGCCAGCTCGCAGCCGCTGGACCAGTACGTGGTGCGGCATCCGGATTTCTTTGCCGATGCCTCGCCCGAGCACGCGCGCATCGCGCCGGACCAGCCGCTGATCCTGTTCGACCACATCCGCTGCGCGGCGTTTGAGCTGCCGTTCATTGCCAGCGAGCCGTTCGGGCCGATCGACCCGCTGGTGTTCCTGGAAGCATTGGCCGAGAGCGAGGTGATCCACCAGGAAGGCGACCGCTGGGAGTGGATCGCCGACAGCTACCCGGCCAATGCGGTGAGCCTGCGCTCGGTGGCCGACGGCAACTTCGTGGTGGTGGACAAGAGCGACGGCAAGCAGCAGATCATTGCCGAGGTGGATTACTCGGCCGCTGCGCTGACCTTGTACGAAGGCGCCATCCACATGGTGCAGAGCACGCCGTACCAGGTGGAGCGGCTGGACTGGGAAGGCCGCAAGGCCTATGTCACCCGCACCCACGTGGACTACTACACCGACAGCATCGACTACACCAAGCTCAAGGTGCTGGACCGCTTCGACGGCGGCGTGGCCGGGCGCGGCGATTCGCACCATGGCGAGGTGCATGTGGTGCGGCGCGTGTCCGGCTACAAGAAGATCCGCTACTACACGCACGAGAACATCGGCTACGGCCCGGTCAACCTGCCCGACCAGGAACTGCACACCACCGCGGTGTGGTGGCAGCTGCCGCAGGCCACGCTGGGCAAGGCGTTCGCGTCCAAACAGGATGCGCTGGATGGTTTCCTGGGTGCGGCCTACGCCTTGCACGTGGTGGCCACGGTGGCGGTGATGGCCGATGCGCGCGACCTGCAAAAGGCGGTGGGCAATGGCGACGGCGCCTGGTTTGCGGTAGCCGACCAGACCGGGCGCGGGCAACTGCGTGGCGTGGACGAAGGCGAAGAAGGTGCGGTGGAATTGCAGCAGGCGTTCGTGCCCACCGTGTACCTGTACGACAACTTCCCCGGCGGCGTGGGCCTGAGCGAGCCGCTGTGGCTGCGCCAGGCCGAGCTGCTGCAGCGCGCCGACGAGCTGGTGCGGCGGTGCGACTGCAGCGCCGGCTGCCCGGCCTGCGTGGGCCCGGTGCTGGCCGCGCATGAAGAAGGCAAGGGCGAGTCGCCCAAGTCATTGGCGTTGACCGTGCTGGCGCTGCTGTTCGATGCGGATGCGCCGTTGCGCCACGCCACCCAGGTGGACGAGGACCTGGCGCTGGACGTGCTTGCATGAGTGTGAGTGCGGACCGGCTGCGGCTGTTGCGGCGCCAGGCCGGGCACGCCGAGGTGCGAGCGCCGGTGGCGGCTGCGCAGGGCGTGGAGCCGCTGCCTGCGATGGATGCGGGTGGCGACGGTGTGGGCGGCGTGTCGCCATCGCACCCCGGTGCCGGCGCGCGTGGCGCGCCGCAGGCGACGGCACGGCAAGGCGCGCAGCGCGTTCCTGCCGAGGATGCCGCGCCGGCGGGAATGGGTGCATCGCGGTTGCAGGGTGCAGGGCGCAGCGGCCTCGCGCCGCCCTGCGCTGCACCGACAAGCGCGCGCGGCGGCCTGGACGATGAAGCCTCCGCGGTGGCGAGCGACGACGCCGCGCGTTCGTCTGCGCAGCCGCTGCGCTCCGCGGTGGTCACGCGTAGGCCGGGTGATGCGGTCAGCGTGAGCACCGTTGCAGGCAGCGCGCGCACGGGCGCCACCACCGCGATGGCTGCAGCGGCAGCGCCGCCGCAAGACCCGGCAACGCCAGTGCCTGCCAACGGCCCTGGCGTCAGCGCAGAACGCCTGCGCTTGCTGCGTCGTCAGGTGGGTGGCATGACACCTGCGCCGCGCAAGGACGATGCGGTGATGCCCACGCGGGCGCAACGTCAGCCTGCGCCGGGTGCCGCCTCGCCCGGCTGGCGCCCGGCAGTGCGCGCCGACACTGCACGGCATGTACAGGCAGCCGCCGCAGACACGGCGCAGGCCCCGCACACGCAGGACATCGCACCGGCCATGACGCGCCGCGCCTTGCAGGCGCCGGTTGCGGCACCGCCTGCGCGCGATACCTCGGCGTTTGCCTGGGTGGACCACGATGTGCGCCATAAGCCGGCCGACGCGGCAGCGCGCGTGCCGGCAGTACCCGCGACACCTGCTGTCCCCGCCTCCATCCCGGCACCGCAGCGACGCACCGATATTGCCGGCCTGCGCAAGATGATCGGTTTGCGCGAGCGTGCGGTGTCGGCGCATGTGCCCGTGCGTGCTGCCTCCACCGATCGGCATCTACCGGGCAACGAGATCGCGCCCGGCCTGCATCTGATCGAAGCCTTTCTGCCGCAGCCGATTCCGCACGAAGCCTTGTCATTGGCGTTCGCCAAACGCGAGGACGCGGTGGACCCGATGGATCTGCTGTTCTTCGACACCGAAACCACCGGCCTGGCCGGCGGCACCGGCACGCGCGCCTTCATGATCGGCGTGGCCGATTGGCACATCGACGATGCGCAGGGCAGCGGGCTGCGCGTGCGCCAGCTGATGATGTCCACGATGGCGGCCGAAAGCGCGATGCTGGACCTGTTCCGCAGCTGGCTGTCGCCGCAGACGGTATTGTCCAGCTACAACGGCCGCTGCTACGACGCGCCGTTGTTGAAGACGCGCTACCGGCTGGCGCGCCGTGGCGACCCGATCTCCGCGCTGGACCATGTGGACCTGCTGTTCCCCACCCGTCGCCGCTATCGCGGTACCTGGGAGAACTGCAAGCTGGCCACCATCGAACGGCAACTGCTGCGCGTGGTGCGCGAGGACGACCTGCCCGGCTCCGAAGCCCCGGCCGCCTGGTTGAGTTACCTGCGCGGCGGCAGCGCGCGCAACCTGCGCCGCGTGGCCGAGCACAATCATCAGGACGTGGTGACCCTGTCGCTGCTGATGCAGCGCCTGGTGGCGGTGGACGCGCAGGACCGCGAGGTGATTCCGCTGCTGGAGACGCCCTGATACACAGGCCGTCATCGATGGTGGCGCGGCCGCGCGATCATGGAGCGATGCCGATGGGGCGCAGCCTGCCCTCCTGACGACTGCGCGCTGCGTGTCGTTGACCGATGCGGCCACCCTGCGCTCGGGGAGGTCTGACGGCTTGACCGGCGATGCCTGCTGCAACGCGGTGGCGCAGCCACCCTGCAACACGACCGCCTTCGTCTGGCGAGTGAGTACCTGGCGCTGCGCAGCGGCTGATCGCCGCTCTGCTTCAGAGACGGCAGTCGTCATCCGCCAGGCTGCCACACGACACCACCGCCCGATACGTCATCGCCTGCTCGCCGCCTGCACGTGCTGCACAACCTCGGCGAGCAGCGGCCTGCGGCGATCAGCCGTCGATCTGCGTGGCCAGCCCCTGTGCGATCGCCTCGCGCATGATGCGTTGGGCTTCCTTGTCGGCACGGACGCTGGCGGCGGCCTGCTGGCTGGCCAGATCTGCCTGCTCGGTGGCGAGCGCCGCCTGCTGCCTGGCCAGCGCCTGCATCCGCTGTTGGGCGCCGCTGCGCTGCATGGCCTGTTCGGCCTGACGTACTGCGCGTTCTGCTTCCCGCGCCGCACGCTCGGCGGCCTGCTGTGTGCGCGCATCCGTGTCGAGCAAGGATGCATTGACGTGCTTTGCGGCCGCGTCGGCAGCACGTGCACCCAGCTCACCCATCTGCGCACCCAACTCGCCCTGCTGCTCGCCGAGCTCGCCCTGGCGCTCGCCCAGCGCGCCCTGCGCCTGGCCCAATTTGGTGATGGGCGCATACACCGCATTCAGGCGCTTGAAGGTGTCGGGATCGCGCACGACGTACTGCTTGCCATCCTTGCGGAACCACATCAGCTGGCCATCCTTGCCGGCCAGACGACGCACATGCTTGAGATCGTCCACCGAACCATTCATGACGCTGTCGTTGCCCTGCAGCAGCACGTAGGCATCGCGGTCGGGGTCATGCGACAGGTTGATCTGGCCGTGCGTGGAGGTGGTGGTGAACGTCTGGCTGGTGGATGACGCCGCTGCAGCCGGTGTGGCGGCGTTTGCCGGTGCGGCTGCAGCGGCGGCGGTGGCCGGTGCCACGGTGCTGGACACGCCGGTAGCTGGCTTGGCGGGTGCGGCCGCTGATGCGGCAGCAGCAGCCGGCGCGGCGGGCATCGCCACCAGGCGCAGCGGCAGCACGCCGGTGATGGCCACCGCGCCCAGGATCAGGGCCGCGCCAAACCGCGGGAACGAGGTCGGGTTCTGCAACATGAGCAATCTCCGTTTGAGGCTGAGGAAGGACGGCGAGGCGCTGGCCACGCCGCCATGCGGGCGCGGTGCCACGCCCAGTTGCAGCAACAGCTGGCCATAGTCGTGGCGGCAATGACGGTGGCCTGCGACCACCGCGGCATCGCAGGCGGCCTCGCGGGCAGTGGCGTATTCGCGCGCTGCCAGATGCACCAGCGGGTGGAAGAAGAACAGGTGCTGGGCCAGCGACGGCAGCAAGCCCCACCACAGATCGCGCCGACGCAGGTGGATCAGTTCATGCGTCAGCGCCATGTCCAGATCGTCGTCGGCCATGTGCGGCAGGCGTGCGGCGGGCAGCAGCAACACCGGTCGCCAGGGGCCGATCAACTGCGGCGAGGCGATCTGCTGCGACAGCCGTATGTCCGGCGGCTGCGACAGGCCATGTGCCTCTGCGGCCATGCGCAGTGCGGCGACCAGCGCACGATCGGTACACGGTGCGGCAGCGCGGACCAGGGCGCGGCTGCGTCGGTATGCGCGCAGTGTGCCGAGCGACATCACGGCAACGCCGGCAACCCACAGCGCGGCCAGCCACAGCGCCCAGGACGGGCCGGTTGCTCCCTGCAGCACGTCTGCGGCGCCCGCGCTGGCCACCGCGCTGGCACCGGATGCAGTGGCATTGGCCATCACCATCGGCGCAAGGCTATTGCCGGCAATCAAGGCAGGCGTGGACGTGGATGCGGGCAACACCGGCAACTGCAGCGGCGCGTTCCACAGCAGGCCGACCACCGCCTGCACTCCCACCAGCCACCACAGCCAGGTCTGCGTGGTGGCGGGCAGTCGCCGCACGCTGCGGCACAGCGCCCACACCGCCAACGCCAGCACCGCGGTCTGCACGCTGGTGGCGCCAAGTTTCCATAACAGCGATTCGATCAGTGGAGACATGGCTTAATCCTCCTTGCGCTGCGATTGCAGCTTGGCGACCAGTGCTTCGAGCTCGGCCAGTTCGCTATCGCTGACCTCGGCGCGCTGCGACATCCACGCCACGAACGGCGACACCGAGCCCTGCAAGGTCTTCTCCACGAACTGCCCCACCGCGCCACGCACCACGTCGTCCTGGCCGGCGGTGGCGCTGTAGCGGTACATGCCATCCACCTGCTTACGGCGCAAAAAACCCTTGGCGCGCAGCCGCTCCATCATGGTCAGCACGGTCGAGCGCGCCAGCCCGCGCGGCTCACCGAACGCGGCCGCCACTTCGCCAACGCTCGTGTGCCGTTGTTCTTCGATGTGTTGCAGCAGGGCCAGCTCCTGGTCCCCGATGGTCTTGCCACGCATGCCGCTCTCCTTGACTACAGTTGTCGCTACCGTAAGCGTGACGACAGCTGTAGTCAATAGGTCGGATGGCAGGGGACCAGTACGGATGAAGGACTGGGCGGCGGAGTTAACGACTGCTATCGGCTTCAGGCATCGTTTCCCGGACTTCGTCGCCCCCCAGCTCACTTCGTCAGATCGCGTGCCCTCTCGTGCGCCTGCTCAGCTATCTTGTGGCGGGATCTACAAACGCGTTGCAGATGGGCCCCAGATCAAGACCTACAAGGAAGTGCGGGTACATGAAACGCTGGCTGTTTGTCGCTTTGCTCACCCTTTCGTTCGCGGCGCAGGGCGTTGTCGTCCGTGCCGATGTTGACGACTCAAAATATCGAATCGATCAATCGGCGTTTCCGGCTCTGGCGGACATGCCAGGCGAGGGGCATGGCGTCCTCATCGCGCCAAAGTGGGTCATCACCGCCGCACACGCGGCTCCCATGGAAGGCATGGACGCGGAGGTGGCCATCAACGGGAATGCCTACAAAGTTGCTCGGGTATTCGTCCACCCCGGCTACAAGCGCATGCCCGACGCATTGGGCCAAGAAGCGTTGAAGTCGGGCGACCCGTCAAGAATTCACGCCTTTCTGGCAAGTTCGGATGACATCGCGTTGATCGCGTTGGACGCGCCTGTCGAGCAAGTTGCACCGGTCGCTCTCTATCGAGGCAGCGATGAGGTCACGGAAGTCGCCATGTTTGTAGGAAAGGGGGCGACCGGCAATGGCATTGAAGGGCAGATTCCCAACTCTCCACATCGTGGCGCGCTGAGGCGGGCGTACAACGCCATTACTGGCGCCAACGACCGCTATCTCTGGTATCGATTCGATCCCCCCGCACAAGGCCTGCCACTCGAAGGTGTGTTGGGAAGCGGTGACAGCGGCGGCCCCCTCGTTGTGCAAGGTCGGGGCGCTTGGCGACTCATCGGGCTGGGATCGTGGATCACGGCCGTTCCGGAACACGCGCTAGAGGCTGGCTTCTATGGGCAAATGGTCTACAACGTGCGCATCTCGCGATATGTCACCTGGATCGATGACGTGATGTGCGCGACAGATGGAGCCTCCTGTGCGGGGAACTAGCCAACGCGGCTGCCCTTAGCGCGTGCCAGGAAGAAACCATAGCGACGAAGCCGCCTGCCTTCACATGCGCCACCGGGCCAGCGCGCATGATCACAACCTCTAGCGGCGCATATGCTGCACAGGTCACGTCTCGATGCCGCCACAGCGGAAGGCTTCTGCGTTCTCCCTCTGGTGGCAGTCGATTACGCAGCCAGCAGCCACACTGCACCAGTCTCCGGTCGATCCAGCGCCACAAGGCGCGGCCCTGTTCGGCGACGAACAGATGCAAGCGCTGGGACAGGCCCTGGCGCAGGCACATGTGCTGCATACCGGGCCCACGCGCGAACTGCTGCTGGCGCAACTCAAATCCAACCAACGCTCGCTTGGCAGCACTGCCGCGCGATTGACCGAGATGGCCGCCGACGGGGTGCAATTGCACCCGGCCGGCGAATGGTTGCTGGACAATTATTATCTGGTCGAAGAACAGATGCGCCTGGCGCGTCAGCATCTTCCGCCCGGTTACAGCCGGCAATTGCCACGCTTGCGCACGCCCACCTCGGTGGGCCTGCCGCGCGTCTATGAGCTGGGCCTGCAGGTGGTGGCGCATGGCGACGGGCGCGTGGATGTCGTCACGCTGAGCCGTTTCATCGCCGCCTACCAACAGGTGGCACCGCTCAAGCTCGGCGAGTTGTGGGCGATTCCGATCATGTTGCGGCTGGCGCTGATCGACAACCTGCGCCGCATTGCCGACGACATCATGCACGATGGACGCGACAGCAGCCTGGCAGCGCATTGGGCGGCATTGCTCAACGACACTGCCGCCACCCAGCCCAAGGATGTGGTGGTGGTGGTGGCCGACCTGGCGCGCTCGCAGCCGCCGGCGACCGGTGCATTCGTGGCCGAGCTGACGCGCGGCATCCAGGGCCGTGGGCCGGTGTTGTCGATGGCCAGCGCCTGGGTGGAGCAATGGCTGGCAAGCCAGGGCCACAGTGTGGAAGCGCTGGTGCACGCCGAAAGCCAGCGCCAGGCAGCCGAGCAGGTCTCGATCAGCAACAGCATCGGTAGCCTGCGGTTCCTGGATGAAATGGATTGGCGCGACTTCGTCGAGGCCATGAGCGTGGTCGAGCAGCGCTTGCGCAAGGATCCGGCCGACGTCTACGCACGCATGGATTTCCACACCCGCGATAGCTACCGGCATGTGGTGGAACAGCTGGCGCAGCGCCTGGAGCGCGACGAGCCGGCCGTGGCCGAGGCGGTACTGCAGTTGGCGGCGCACGCCGATGCCGCGACGCCGGTAGCCAGCCACGTGGGCTATTACCTGGTGGATGCGGGATTGCCGCGGCTGCGTGCCGCGCTGCGCGACCCAGCCGCGTCAGGTCTGCCGACACCACCTCGCCCACGCGCGCGTCGCGTTGCGCTGCCGGTCTACCTGTTGCCGATCGCCGCGATCGCATTGCTGTGGACCGGCGTGCTGCTGCAGGGCGTGAGCGCAGTGCCGCCAACGCTGTGGTGGATCACCGCCGGCATCGCACTGCTGGCCGCCAGCGAGCTGGGCATTGCGCTGGTCAACTGGGTGGCAACGCTGTGGGTGCGCCCACGGCCGTTGCCGCGCATGGATCTGCGTGCCGGCATCACGCCCGATTGCCGCACGCTGGTGGTGATGCCGAGCATGCTGGCCAGTCACGAGGCCATCGACGAGCTGGTCGGTGCGCTGGAGGTGCATTACCTGGCCAACCGCGACGCACAGCTGTACTTCGCGCTGCTCACCGATTTCCTCGATGCCGGGCAGGCAGTGCTGCCTGCGGACATGGCGCTGGTGGCGCATGCGGCGCAGCACATCGACCGGCTCAACGCGGCCTATGCCGATGCGCACGGCGATCGTTTCTTCCTGCTGCACCGCGCACGCCAGTGGAACGCTGGCGAGGGCTGCTGGATGGGTGCAGAGCGCAAGCGCGGCAAGCTCGAAGCACTCAACCGCCTGCTCTGCGCCGACGACGTGCGGCAGCAGGCAGCCAGTGAATTCCTGCAGGTGCATGGCGATGTGGCCGCGCTGGTGCAGGTGCGCTATGTGATCACGCTCGACAGCGACACCCACCTGCCACGGGATGCGGCACGCGCACTGGTCGGGGCGATGTCGCATCCGTTGAATGTGCCACGCATGGATGCATCCGGGCAGATCGTCGAGGCCGGTTACGGCATTCTGCAGCCCGGCCTGGGCACCGGCATGAGCGAGGGCGGCGAATCGCGGTTTGCACGCATGTTCGGCATCGAGCCGGGCATCGACCCGTACACCCGCGTGGTGTCGGACGTGTATCAGGATCTGTTCGGCGAAGGCTCCTTCATCGGCAAGGGCATCTATGCGGTGGCCACCTTCGAGCAGGTGCTGGCCGGCCGCTTCCCCGACAATCGCGTGCTCAGCCATGACCTGCTGGAAGGCTGTTATGTGCGTGCCGGGTTGCTCAGCGACGTGCGGTTGTACGAACGGCATCCGCAACGCTATGCCACCGATGCCAAGCGGCGCGCACGCTGGGTGCGTGGCGACTGGCAGTTGTTGCCATGGCTGTTGCCGTGGGTGCCCGACCGTGGCGGCCGACGCGCGCGCAATCCGCTGTCGTGGTTGTCGCGCGGCAAGTTGCTGGACAACCTGCGCCGCAGCCTGGTGGCACCGGCCGCCTTGGGTTTGTTGTTGATCGGCTGGCTGTGCTCGCCCACCCCCGTGCGCTGGACGCTATGGCTGCTGGTGCTGTGGCTGCTGCCGGGGTTGTGTTCGGCACTGTATGCGCTGGCGCATCCGCCCGAGGGCCTGGGACTGCGCCATCACGCGCGCCAGGTCGGGATGGGGCTGCGTCAGCACCTGCTGCGCACCGGCGTGGTGCTGGCCTGCCTGCCATTCGAAGCGGGGCTGCAGCTGTCGGCGATCGCCCGCACGCTGGTGCGAATGGCGATCACCCGGCGCCACCTGTTGCAGTGGGCGCCGTCCAGCGAGGTGGAGCGCAGCGCGCGCAGCGGCAATGCCGAGCAACAGCTGATGGCCGGCGCCGCCTGCAGTGCGGCCTTGGCGATCGCTGCGGTGGCGTGGTGGTCGCCGTTGGCGTTGTGGGCGGCATTGCCGCTGGGGCTGGCGTGGATGGGCGCGCCCTGGCTGATGGCCTGGCTGGGCGGGCAGCCCGCCGCGCCGGTGGCACAGTTGTCGCAGGAGCAGCGCGCCTTCCTCGGTGGATTGTCGCGGCGGACCTGGGCGTTCTTCGAGAGCCATTGCACTGCGCAGCACCACTGGTTGCCGCCGGACAACGTGCAGGAGTATCCGGTCACGGTGGTGGCCAACCGTACCTCGCCAACCAATATCGGCCTGGGCCTGCTGGCCAATCTGGCCGCCTACGATCTGGGCTACCTGACGGTGGCCGGCGTGATGACCCGCGTGGCCGCTACCTTGACCACGCTGGAAGCGCTGCCGCGTTATCGCGGCCATTTCTACAACTGGTACGACACCGAAACGCTGGTACCGTTGTTGCCGCGCTACGTCTCCACCGTGGACAGCGGCAACCTGGTCGGGCATCTGTTGACGCTGCGGCAAGGGCTGCTGGCGCTGGTGGATGCACCGGCGGTGTCGATGGCGGTGTTCGATGGACTGGCCGATACCCTGGGCGTGCTGGCATCACACACGCAGACACGCAGCGACGCCGCCGCCGATGCGCTGGACGCAATGTCGCAAAGCCTGCGGAGCGTCCGCAGCCAGCCCGCGCCGAGCCTGCACCAGGCCGACCAGGCGCTGCGCCTGCTGCTGGCGCAGAGCCACACGCTCCTGGCACTGCTGCCGGGCAGCGACGACGACGAGCCGTGGCCGCAACGCTTGATCGACAGCTGCGCGGCGGCCCTGGCCGAGGTCGGCCATTGCGCAACCATGCCTGCCGGTACCGATGCGCAGGCGACGCAAACGCTTGGCGACACCGTCGCCACGCTGCGGCAACTCGCCGCCAGCGACCACACACCCGGCGTGCAGACCTGGGCGGCCGCACGCGTGCAGGAGCTGCAACGGCTTGCGCATATCGCCGGGCAACTGGCGCAGATGGACTACGACTTCCTCTACAGCCCCGCCCAGCAATTGCTCTCGATCGGCTATAACGTCGACGACCATCGCCTGGACAGCGGGCATTACGATCTGCTCGCCTCCGAGGCACGCTTAGGCATCTTCGTGGCCATCGCCCAGGGCAAGCTGCCGCAGGACAGCTGGTTCGCACTCGGGCGCACGCTGACCGACACCGGCGCCGAACCGACGCTGCTGTCGTGGAGCGGCTCGATGTTCGAGTATCTGATGCCCGATCTGGTGATGCCCAGCTACCCGCAGACGCTGCTGAGCCGCTCGATGCGCGGTGCAGTGCAGGCGCAGATCCGCTACGGCACCGCACGCGCGGTGCCGTGGGGGGTGTCCGAATCGGGCTACAACACGGTCGATACGCGACGCAATTATCAGTACCGCGCCTTCGGCGTGCCCGGCCTGGGGCTCAAGCGCGGCCTGGGCCAGGATCTGGTGATCGCCCCGTACGCCAGCGCAATGGCATTGATGGTCGAACCGGATGCGGCCTGCCGCAACCTGCAGCAGCTGCAGGCGCTGGGATTCGGCGGGCGCTTCGGCTTGTACGAGGCGATCGACTACACCCCGTCGCGGGTGCCGCGTGGCGAACAGCACGCGCTGGTGCGCTCGTTCATGTCGCATCACCAGGGCATGGCGCTGCTGGCGCTGGACCACGTGCTGCGCGATGCGCCGATGCAGCGGCGCTTTGTCGCCGACCCGCAGTTCCAGGCCACGCTGTTGCTGCTGCAGGAGCGCGCGCCGCGTGCCGGCGTGTACGTCAAAGGCCTGGCCGACGCGGCGCAACGCCCGGTGGCCGCCGAGGCGGGCATGGCCTTGCGCATCCATCGCGACCCCAACCTGGCCCAGCCGGCGCTGCAATTGCTGTCCAACGGGCGTTACCACGGCATGCTGACCTCGGCCGGCGGTGGCTACAGCCGCGCGCGCGACATGGCGGTGACCCGCTGGCGCGAAGACGGCACCCGCGACCACTGGGGCACGTTCTGCTACCTGCGCGATGTGGACAGCGGCGCGGTGTGGTCGGCCGCGCATCAGCCCACCTGCGTACCGGTGGAGCGCTACGAGGCGATCTTTTCCGAGGCCAAGGCCGAGTTCAAGGGCAGCCACCAGCGCTACGACAGCCACCTGGAAATCGCCATTTCCGCCGAGGACGATGTGGAACTGCGCCGGCTGCGCATCCGCAACCGCTCGCGGCAGACGCGCGTGATCGAAATCACCACCTACGCCGAAGTGGTGCTTGCACCGGCGCAGGCCGACGAGGCGCATCCGGCCTTCAGCAACCTGTTCGTGCAGACCGAGATCCTGGCCGACAAACAGGCGCTGCTGTGCACGCGGCGCCCGCGCGGGCATGACGAGGCGCAGCCGTGGATGCTGCATCTGGTGGCCGTGCACGATGCCGACGTGGCGTCGATCTCCTACGAGACCGACCGCGCCGCGTTTGTCGGGCGCGGGCGCAGCACCCGCAATCCGCTGGCCCTGCGCGATCAGGCCAGCCTGTCCGGCGCGGCCGGCTCGGTGCTGGACCCGATCGTGGCGATCCGCTGCCGTATTTCGCTGGCACCGGATCAACAGGCGCAGGTGGACATGGTCTACGGCGTCGGCACCCAGCGCGCGGCCTGCACCGCGTTGATCGACAAGTACCGCGACCGCCGTCTGGCCGACCGCGTGTTCGACCTGGCGCTGACCCAGAGCCAGGTCACCCGCCGGCAGATCAACGCCTCGCTGGAAGACGCGATGCTCTACGAGCGGCTGGCCGCACGCGTGCTGTTCGTCGACCCGCAATTGCGCGCCGACAACGAGGTGCTGCTGCACAATCATCGCGGCCAGTCGGCGTTGTGGAGTCACGCCATCTCCGGCGATCTGCCGATCGTGCTGTTGCGCATCACCGACCCGGACAATCTGGAGCTGGTGCGCCAGCTGGTGCAGGCGCACGCGTACTGGCGCCTGAAAGGCCTGCGCGCGGATCTGGTGATCTGGAACGAGAGCCAGTCCGGCTATCGGCAATCGCTGCAGGACGCCATCCTGGGCCTGATCGCCGCCGACCCCGAGGCCAATGTGCTCGACCGCCCCGGCGGCATCTTCGTACGCGCCATCGAACACATCTCGCAGGAAGACCGCGTGCTGCTGCAGACCGTGGCGCGCGCGATCCTCAGCGATGCCAACGGCAGCCTGGACGCGCAGCTGCAACGCCACCCCGGCGCACGTGCGCTGCCGCCGGTGCTGGAACCCATCCAGCAACTGGACAGCGCCGAGTATCTGAGCAGCACGCACGCCGCCTACCTGGACACCACCCTGCAGGCCGCAGCCGAAGAAGCGGTGGAGTTCGACAACGGCCTGGGCGCGTTCGCTGCAGACGGCCGCGAATACCGCATCACCCTGGACCAGGGCACGGCCACGCCGGCGCCCTGGTGCAACGTGATGGCCAATGCGCACTTCGGCACGGTGGTCAGCGACAGCAGCCCCGGTTACAGCTGGGCCGAGAACGCGCACGAATTCCGGCTCACGCCGTGGCACAACGACCCGGTCGGCGATGCCTCCAGCGAGGCGTTCTACCTGCGCGACGAAGACACCGGCCAGGTCTGGTCGCCGATGGCGCTGCCGTGTCGCGGCAACGCGCGCTACACGGTGCGCCACGGGTTCGGTTACAGCGTCTACAGCCATATCGAACACGGCATCGGCAGCGAGCTGTGGGTGTTCGTCGATGTGGAGCGGCCGATCAAGTTCAGCCATCTGCGGCTGAAGAATCTGTCCGGGCGTCCGCGCCGGCTCAGTGTGACCGGCTATGTGGAGTGGGTGCTGGGTGACATCCGCACACGCTCGCAGCTGCATGTCGTCAGCGAGGTGGACCTGGGCAGCAGCGTGCTGACCGCGCGCAACCCGTACAACACCGAGTTCGACGGGCGGGTGGCGTTCTTCGATGCCGATGCGCCCAGCCGCAGCATCACCGCAGACCGCAGCGAATTCATCGGGCGCAACGGCAGCCTGGCTGCGCCCGCCGCGCTCGGCCGGCAACGCCTGTCCGGGCGCGTGGGTGCCGGCCTGGACCCGTGCGCGGCGATCCAGATTCCGGTGACGCTGGCGGCCGAACAGAGCTTTGAAACGGTGTTCCGCCTGGGCGCGGCGGTGGATCGCGACACCGCGCTGGCACTGGCACGCCAGAGCCGCGGGGTCGCCGCCGCGCAGGCCGCCTTGCTGACGGTGCGCGCGCACTGGCAGCAGGTGCTGGGCAGCGTGCAGGTGCGCACGCCCGACCCGGCGGTGGACCTGCTGGCCAACGGCTGGCTGCTTTATCAGACCATCGCCTGCCGGTTCCTGGCACGCAGCGGCTACTACCAGTCCGGTGGCGCCTATGGGTTCCGCGACCAGCTGCAGGACAGCATGGCGATGGTGCACGCGCAGCCGGCGCTGGCCCGCGCGCATCTGCTGCGCTGCGCTGCGCATCAGTTCGCGCAGGGCGATGTGCAGCATTGGTGGCATCCGCCGCAGGACCGCGGCGTACGCACGCAGTGCTCGGACGATTTTCTGTGGTTGCCGCAGGCGCTGTGCCGCTATCTGGACGTCACTGCAGATGCCAGCGTGCTGGACGAGCGGGTGAGCTTCATCGACGGGCGCGCCCTCAAGCCCGACGAGGAATCGTATTACGACCTGCCGCAGATCACCGGCAACATGCAGTCGCTGTACGCGCACTGCGTGCTCGCCCTGCAGCGCGGCATGGCACGGCTGGGCGAACGCGGCCTGCCGCTGATCGGCAGCGGCGACTGGAACGACGGCATGAACCGGGTCGGCAAGGACGGCAAGGGCGAGAGCGTGTGGGTGGGCTTTTTCCTCTACGACGCCTTGCTGCGCTTTTCCGCCGTGGCCGCACAACGCGACGATGCGGCCTTCGCGGCGACCTGCCATATGCATGCGCAGGCCTTGCGCACCGCGCTGGAACAGCATGCCTGGGATGGGCGGTGGTACCGGCGGGCCTGGTTCGACGACGGCACGCCGCTGGGTTCGAGCGATTCGGACGAATGCCGCATCGACTCGCTGTCGCAGAGCTGGGCGGTGCTGTCCGGCGCGATGGATCCGGCACGCAGTGCACAGGCGATGGACGCGATGCACCAGCAGCTGGTGGATGCCGACGCCGGCATCGTCAAGCTGCTGGTGCCCCCGTTCGATCGCACCGGGCACGACCCCGGCTATATCCGCGGTTACGTCCCCGGCGTGCGCGAGAACGGTGGCCAGTACACGCATGCGGCGGTGTGGGCGACGATGGCCTTTGCCCACCGCGGCGACAGTGCGCGCGCCTGGCAACTGGCCGGCCTGATCAACCCGATCCACCACGCCCGCGACACGGCGGGCATGCAGCGCTACAAGGCCGAACCCTATGTGCTGGCCGCCGATGTCTACGCGGTGGCGCCGCACGCCGGCCGCGGCGGCTGGAGCTGGTATACCGGCGCGGCCGGCTGGATGTACCGGCTGCTGACCGAATCGCTGCTCGGCCTGCAGCGCCACGGCGAGCGCATGCACATCGTGCCGTGCATCCCGGCCGGCTGGCCGGGCTACCAGCTACGCTATCGCTTCGGCAGCAGCACCTATGTCATCGACGTCACCCAACGCCCGGGCATCGAGGCGCGGCTGGAGATCGACGGCGTGACACAGGCCGAGCTGGCTTTCACTCTGGTCGACGACGGCGCGGTCCACGCTGTGGCACTGGACTGGCCGGCAGACGCGACATGAGCACACGCAGACACACCCACACCAGCCACCAACTCGCCGACCTGGGCAAGATGCTGTCGGTCTGGCCGCAGCGGGTGCGCGACCCCAGCCAGTTCTGGCAGCAGTTCGATGCCTTGGCCAAAGGCATCCTGGATGAGGCCGCAGCAGCCGATCTGCAGCGGGTGCAGCGCCGCCTGCGGCAACTGCTGCACCGTCACGGACTGACGCGTACGCGGTAAGCACGCCGGCAATCTCCACGGCACTGTCTGCGTTGCCACAGCTGCGCACTGATAGTGCTCGGCCTTTGCACGCGCCAAGGCCGCCGGTGATCGATCTCAGTGACATTGCGCTGTAGGTGCAGCTGGTGCGCAGCGTCAGTTTTGCCGAGGCCGCGCCGACCGGGCACCGCGCCCCAACAGCGTCATCCGGCGTGATGCAGCAGCTGCAAGCGCAACTGGACACGCGCCTGATGCAGCGCTCCACCCGCAAGCGCACCGTGACCGATGCAGGGCAGGCCTTTCACGAGCGCTGCGCCGATGCGTGAACGGCTCACCGTGGCCGGGCAAAGCCTGGCGGCGGAAGGTTGGTAGGGGAGTCGTCCATGAATCAAAGTAATCGCAAGCTGCTGGACCATCTCGGTCACGCGAGAAGGCTAGCCCTGCGCCCGGGCAGCGGCAGGGCATGGCGCGCCTGGTATCGCGGCGCGGGCAGCCGGCAGTCTTCATGCCACGCCAACAACGCTTTCTTCACGCTTGCGCCATTCTTCCGCTGG
The DNA here is from genome assembly GCF_002939945.1 of Xanthomonas arboricola pv. populi. Classification (GTDB taxonomy): domain Bacteria; phylum Pseudomonadota; class Gammaproteobacteria; order Xanthomonadales; family Xanthomonadaceae; genus Xanthomonas; species Xanthomonas arboricola_A. Next base: position 64,263 of record NZ_MDEB01000008.1, read on the forward strand.
AGACCCCCCGATGATCCGCACCCTCGCCCCGCTCGCTGCCGTGTTGTTGCTCTCGGCCTGTGCCTCCAACCAGGTCGCGCAGGTGCAGCCTATCGACGGGGTCATCTCCGGCCAGTGCCATATCGACAAGGTGCGCGGCGCGGTCGGCCTGGCCGCGGCGGCGCAGACCATCGAACGTGCGCGCGTGGACAGCGACAGCCTGCAGGTCAGCGTGCGCCGCGGCGAACGCGCCACCGGCGGCACCACCGCCAGCGGCCTGGCCGACCCGGCCCAGGGCGCAAGCGAAAACGGTGGCGATCACCTCACCGTCGAGACCGGCCCGAACAACAACATCACCGCGATCTACTGCGGCTGAGGGGGTGCTGTTGGCACCGGCGCATCCGCGTCGCCGTACGTAACACGGCGACGCGCAGCGGGCACGTGCGGTATGGCCAGCAATCGGCAGCGCCTGCGCCACACCTTTGGCGATCTGGGTCTCGTCCAAGCCCTTGGTGCGGGCGATTGCCGCCTGACGCATCGTTCAGCCCATGCAGCACACCGCCACGCGTGCGCATCCAGCGCGTTGACCTCAGAGCCCGCGTGTATCGCCGGCGATTCCCGGAAACACGATGCGCACGCTGAAACCCCGCCCACTCAGGCCAGGCCCGGTTTCGATGCTTGCCTGGTGCAGGTCCACGATGCCGGCGACCAGTGACAGTCCGATGCCACTGCCGCGCACCGGCGTGCCGGCTACGCGGTGGAAGCGGACGAAAATGGCATCGCGCTCGGACTCGGGCACGCCCGGGCCGTCGTCGGCAACCTGCAGATACACCCTCGGTTGATCCTGACGGGTGTGCGCACTGTGGCTTGTGCACTCGGCCACGTAGCCGCAACTGATCAGGATATTGCCGCCCTCGGCGGTGTAACGCAGCGCGTTGTCGACCAGATTGCGCAGCAGGATGCCGATCTCGTCCACGTTGCAGGCGATGACGCAGCGGTGGATATCCAGATACAGCGCGCGCGCATTCTGGCTGGCGTGCACCTCGAATTCCTGCGCGACGTGATGCACCAGCACGCTGAGTTCGGTGATGGCATGCGTCGGCGCGGTGCTGCCTGCGTTGAGGCGTGCCAGATCCAGCAGTTGCTCGGACAGCCGGGTGCTGCGTTTTGCCACGCGCAGCAACTTCGACAACGCGCGGTTCTTGCTATCCACGTCCTCGGCCGCCAGCGCGATCTCGGCCTGTGCCTGCAGGGCCGACAGCGGCGTGCGCAGCTCGTGCGCGGCGTCGCCGATGAAACGGCGTTCGCCGTCGATGGCCGCATCCAGCCGCTCCAGCATATGGTTGAACGAAGCCACCAACACGTGGATTTCGCGCGGCAGTTTCGACAGCGGCAACGGGGTGAGATCGAACTGCTTGCGGTGCCGCAAGGCGATTCCCAGCGCTCTGACGGGCTGCAACGACCGCCGCACCACAAACCACATCACCACCCCCGCCACGATCACCAACAGGCTGGCCAATGCCAGCGCATGCCAGGCGGCGTGCCGCATGTCCGCATCGACCACGCTCTGTGGGTTGCCGACCTGCACGCTGACCCGCCCGCTCTTGTCGGTGATGGCGTACACGCGCCATTGCACGCCGTTGACGATGGTGCTGGCCGCACCATCGGTGAAGGACGGTTGCAGCGCCGAATCCGGCGCGCCCGGGGTCCGCGCCACCATCCTGGAGCGGTCGATCCAGACTTGAAACACCAGCTCTTCGCGCTCGCTGGTGAAGGTGTCCGGCAATTGCAGGCCTGGGCCGGCCCTGCGCTCGAACTTGCTCCTGGCCGGAATGGTGATCAGCATCTGCGTGGCGATGGCCTCGAGCTTTTCATCCCAGGTGCTCTGCAGGTTGAGCTGCAGCCAACTGAGCACGATGGCGATGACCACCACCCAGCACACCGCGATCACGCTGACGATCACCATGAACAACTGCGCGGTGATCGACCGAGGTCTCATGCGCTCGGCTGCCCCACCACATAGCCCAGGCCGTGCACGGTTCTGATCAGGTCCTCGCCGAGCTTGCGGCGCAGTTGATGGATGAACACCGCAATGGTGTTGCTTTCCAGCTCGCTGGAGGGTCCGTAGACCAGATCCTGCAGGCGATCGCGCGTGAGCACGTGGCCGGGCCGCTCGATCAGCGCCAGCAGCGTGCGGTACTCGTGCGCGCTCAGCACCACATCCACGCCGCCCCTGCTCACCGCGCGGCGGCTGCGGTCGACCTTGACCTCGCCGAAGGTGAAGACCGGCACCACACTACCCTGGCTGCGCCGGATCACCGAGCGCACCCGCGCCCACAACTCGTCGAACTGGAACGGCTTGACCAGATAGTCGTCGGCGCCCGCGTCCAGGCCGACGATGCGCTCGCTCAGCTGGCCGCGTGCGGTGAGTATCAGCACCGGCGTGGCATCGCAGCGCGCACGCATGCCGCGCAACACCGACAGCCCGGATTCGCCGGGGAGCCCCAGATCCAGCAGCACCGCCGCATACGAATGCGCGCCCAGCACCCCGTTGGCGGCACCGGCATCGACGACATGGTCCACCTCCCAGCCACCCTGCTGCGCACCATCGCAGATGGTTTCGGCCAGCATGACATCGTCTTCGACAAGGAGCAGCTTCATTCGGTGCCAATCGGTAGGCCAACGTGGGTGCACAGCATCGCGGAGCGGGTTTAATTCTGCATTAAGAGCGGCTACCAACACGTGGCGAGCGGCGGTCAGGCGAGTGCGGGCGGCGCGCTCAGAACCGGAGTGTACGAGTGGTCCATGCCGATTCCGGGCACCGTACCGGCCGCGTTCTCGAACTCGGGCCGGGCACCGGCGTGTTCACCCAGGCGACGATCGACAAGGGCGTGCAGGAAAAGAAGCTCATCCTGCTCGACTACAACGCCAGCTTTTCCGCGTTGCTCAAGCAGCGCTTTCCGCATGCAAGACTGCTGCAGATGGATGTTGCCGATCGCGAAGCGGTACCCCGCATCGATGGAGGGTGCGTCGATGCCGTGGTCTGCGGCCTGGGCTTGTTGAAATCGAAACGTTCCGCCTGCGACGACCTATCGCATCCAATGTCGCACCTATGACGGTAGAACACGATGGAGACCAACGCGCCGCTCGCGCTTGTCGTGAGCTGCGGCCTTCCGGGCGTGCCGGCCATCTCCTGCATCCAGATATGAACGCCTGGCGCAGTCGTATCGACGCAACGATTGCGGGGTCACCCTGGCCGGCCGGGCGGTTCCGGTCGCACGCGTCCATCTGGCATTGCCGGCAGGCGTCATCCAGGTACGGTTCTGGACGTTGCTGCTGGCGTCATCGCTGGGCATTGCAGGCTGCAACCGGGTGTTGGCAAACCCTGCGCGACGCCGGTTCGTGAACCTATCCCTACCGGGCAGGGCAAATCAAAAAACTCTTAAAACCTCGCTGGCGCGTCATCCATAGCATCGCCTTCAGCAACCAACCGCCACCGCACAACCGCCTCGCCACACCGCCTGCCGGGCGATGTCGCGGAAGCGCCCGTACTACTCCAGCCATTCCCTGTTCCATGTCATTGGACCGCACCATGCCTACCCACCGTTCCCTCATACCGCCACGGCAACCGGTTCCCGCCGGCAATCGCCGGGTGTGGCACGACTTGCCGGATCTGCAACAGCATCATTTCCAGCGTCGGCGGCTGAACCAGCTGCGCTGGATGGCGAGCATTGCCTGCGCGGGAGTGACGGCGTTGTGGTGCGGCCCACTGCTGTGGTCGTGGCTGCGCCACGTCACTGCATAGCGCAACGCGCATACGTGGTTGCCCCACCCCATGCCTCACCCAACTTTGAAGGATCCCACGATGACGACTCCCCGTTACCTTGTTGCGGCTGCCACCGTGCTATTGCTATCGGCTTGCGCGAGCGGACCTGCCACCACACATGCATCGGCACCTGGCGTGATCGGTCCGCCGATCGGATCGACGCTGGTCGCGCCGCCACTGCCGCAAGCCACGCTTGATCCACCCGAGCAACAGCAGGGCGCCGGCGATGCTCCGGCGCAGGGAGACGCTGGCAGCACCCAGCCGGCACTATCGCAGGCCGCGCACGCCACAGCGACGCCGCCGCCGTCGGTAGACGCCAGCTCACGCGCGGAGCAGGACGCGCAGGCGCTCTATGGCACCACACCGGTGCGCGATCCGTGGGAGGCCTATAACCGCAAGATCCACGGCTTCAACCGCGGTGCCGACAAGGTGCTGTTCCGCCCCGTTGCGGTGGCTTACGACAAGATCGCCCCCAGGCCGGTCAAGACCGGTGTCAGGAACATGTTCGCCAACTTCGGCCAGCCGGGCACGGCGGTCAGCCAACTCCTGCAGGGTCGCCCGGTCAAGGCGACGCAGTCGCTGGGACGCTTCGTGGTCAACAGCACCATTGGCGTGGCCGGGCTGTTCGATCCGGCCACCCGCTTCGGCATGCCCAGATACAACGAGGATGTGGGGCAGGTCTTTGCCACCTGGGGCTGGCGCAACTCGCGCTACCTGGTGATGCCGATCCTGGGGCCGGGCAGCGTGCGCGACACCTTTGGCCGCTTCGGCGACCAGCAGCTGACACCGATCAGCTACCTGGACAATGCACGGCTCGTCAATTCGCTGATGGGCCTGCAGCTGGCAGATGGACGCGCGCGGATGTTGCCGATGGATGCGGCACGCCGCGATGCCGTGGACGACTACACGTTCATGCGCGACGCCTGGGCACAACGGCGCCAGAAGCAGCTCGCAGACGATTGATCGCTACCGGCACCTCGCGTGAACGACCGCGCAACACGCGCGGTCGGTGATCCGACACTGCAATCAGAGGCTGCGAGCCGACGTTTGCGTGGCGCACGCAGGCTGCAACTGCCGATCACCCCGCCCTGGAGATCGCCGCCGATTACGGCCTCACGCAGGCCTGGCGCGGCGCAGGCTCGGCCCGGCCGCCTTGCGCGGTTTGCTGCTCGACTTGCGTGGCTTGCTGCGCGAGTCGGTCAGAAAGCGTAGCGTCGCCGCTTCCCATTGGCGCTCGCCGCGCACGCCGGTGGCCATGGCCTGCAATTGACCGGCGCGCCAACCTTCGAACACGCATGGGTCGATGTAGGCCTTGCGACACACCGAGGGCGTGTTGCCCAGCGCATCGGCCACTTCGCGGATGACATCGTTCTGCACCTGGGTCAGCGCGCGTTCGCTCATGCGCTCGGGCAGCGGCAACCGCGCCAGCCGCTGCAGCGCGGCCAGCGTGCCGCCCCAGGTGCGGAAGTCCTTGGCGGTGAAATCCTCGCCCATCGCCTCGCGCAGATAGTCGTTGACCTCGCCCGAATCCACCGGCTGCAACTGGCCATCGTCGTCGCGGTACTGGAACAGCGATTGTCCCGGCAATTGCTGGCATTCCCGGATCAGTTTGACCAGTTGCTTGTCGTCCACCTCGATATCGTGATCCTGGCCGCTCTTGCCGCGGAACTTCAGCCGCGCACGTCCGCCGCGCAGGAATTCCATATGCCGGTTGCGCAACGTGGTCAGCCCATAGGAACGATTGCTGCGCGCATATTCGGCGTTGCCCACGCGCACCAGGGTATCGGCCAGCAACGCCACCACGATCGCCAGCACCTTCTCGCGCGGAAATCCCGGCAAGACCAGATCGCGGCGCAGCCGGCGGCGCAACTTGGGCAGCGCCTGGCCGAAGGCGATCACCCGTTCGAACTTGCCTTCGCCGCGCACCTGCGCCCAATCGGCGTGGTAGCGGTACTGCTTGCGCCTGCGCGCATCGCGGCCGGTGGCCTGCAGATGGCCATTGGGTTTGGCGCAGATCCACACCTCGGTATACGCCGGCGGAATCGCCAGGGCGCGGATGCGCTGCAAGGTGTCGGCATCGGCCACGCGTTGCCCGTCCGCACTGCGGTAACTGAAGCTCTTGCCGGCCTTGCGGCGGCTGATGCCGGGCTGCTGATCGTTGACGTAGGTGAGCCCGGCCGCACGCGCGGTGGCCTTGGCCTGTGCGACCACGGCCACACTCGCCACCGCGGCCGTGGCGGCCACCGCGCCGGCGGCTACGGTGGCCAGCTTGCCTGCGGCGCCGGCACTGGCTGCGGCATTGCGGAGAACACGTTTGGCTTTCATTGCGCACGGATCGAAGGACAGGCGCCGATTGTTGAGCCGGGCAGGACTAGGCCGCGTCAACGCTGCGACAACGCTACGTGGGCAAGCGATGCCGCGAGCGGGTTTTCTGCTTATGCTTGGATGTCCCCTACTGTGCTGGAGTTATCGATGCGCGCTGTCCTGCCTACCGCCCGTCTGGCCTGTACCCTGGTCGCGCTGGCGGCATTGAGTGCCTGCGGTTCACCGCAACCGGACGAGCAGGAAGCCGTCTCCGCCAAGGCGCAGCAAGCCGCCGAACAAGCCGCCGCACCGGCACCGGCCGCCGCGCCCGAAGCGCCGCCGATCGGCAGCTGCGATGCCACCCAGGTGCAGTCGCTGGTGGGCCAGGCGCTGACCGATGCGGTGAGCGACCAGGCCCGCAACGATGCCGGCGCCAAATCGGTGCGCGTGCTCAAACCCGGCCAGATGACGACGATGGAGTTCAACGGCGAACGGCTCAATCTGGAAGTGGATGCCAAGAACGTGATCGCCTCGGTGCGCTGCGGCTGAGCACAGGTCGGCGCCTGTTGGCGAACGGGCGCCGAGCCAGCTGGCACAAGGCCTTGCGGCCGCCCTCGTTGCAGCTGTAACGGTGTATTGCGGCACCGCATCAACTGTGGTCTAGTCGATCATCCGGTGACCTCTTCGAAACGCTCCACGGATCGAGCGCTGCAACGTCGTCGCCGCTCTCCCAGATCGCAAAGAGGCAGACATGGCCCCCCGCACTCGCCAAGGGCTCAACGACTACGGTCTCTACAACAGCGCGCGCGATGAGCGCGACGCCTGTGGTTTTGGCATGGTCGCCCAGTTGGACGACCAACCTTCCCGCTCGCTGGTGGACACCGCGATTGCGGCGCTCTCGCGCATGACCCACCGCGGCGGCGTGGCGGCCGACGGGCTCACCGGCGACGGCTGCGGTCTGCTGATCCGCAAACCCGATGCGTTCCTGCGCGGGCTGGCGCGCGATGCCGGCATCACCCTGGGCACGCGCTACGCGGCCGGTGTGGTGTTCCTGCCGCTGGACGAAGCCGATGCGGCACGCTGTCGCACCGAACTGGAAGCCCAGTTGCACAGCGCCGGCGTGCAGTTCCGCGGCTGGCGCGTGGTGCCCACCGACGACAGCGTCTGCGGCCAGCTGGCGCGCGACACCTTGCCGCGCATCGAACAGGTCTTCGTCGATGCCGGCGCCGAGCAGAGCGAGGACGGCTTCACCCTGGCGCTGTTCCTGGCGCGCCGCCGCGCCGAGCAGGCGCTGCGCGAGGTGGAAAACTTCTACGTCACCACGCTCTCGCCCAACGGCATCAGCTACAAGGGCATGGTGCTGCCGGACAAGCTGAGCACGTTCTACCCGGACCTGCAGCGCAGCGATCTGTCCTCCAGCGCGATTGTCTTTCACCAGCGTTTTTCCACCAACACGCTGCCGCGCTGGCCGCTGGCGCATCCGTTCCGCCTGCTCGCCCACAATGGCGAGATCAACACCATCGAAGGCAACCGCCGCTGGGCGCAGGCGCGCAGCAAGGTGTGGCAGACCCCGCGCTTCGACATCGCGCAGTTGGACCCGGTGATCTCCATGCACGGCTCGGACTCGCAGAGCCTGGACAACATGCTGGAGCTGCTGATCGCCGGTGGCATGGACCTGCTGCAGGCGCTGCGCATCCTGGTGCCGCCGGCGACCCAGTCGCTGGAGTTCAAGGACGCCGACCTGGCCGCGTTCTACGAGTTCTACGGCCTCAACACCGAGCCGTGGGACGGCCCGGCCGGCATCGTCGCCTGCGACGGCCGCTATGCCGCGTGCATGCTCGATCGCAACGGGCTGCGTCCGGCGCGCTGGATGCTGACCTCCGACCGCCATTTCCTGGTGGCGTCGGAAGCCGGCGTGTGGGAACTGCCGGCCGAGCGCATCACCCGCAAGGGCAAGCTCGGCCCCGGCGAGATGATGGCGATCGATCTCAAGCGCGGCGACCTGCTGGACTCGGACGCCATCGACCGCATCAACCGTGCGCGCGCCCCGTACAAGCAATGGCTGCAGCAGGGCGTGACCTATCTGCAGACCGAGTTGATCGACCCCTCGCTGGTGGAAGAACCCTTCAGCGAGCAGACCCTGCGCAGCTACCACAAGCTGTTCCAGCTCAGCACCGAGGAAGTGGAGCAGATCTTGCGCCCGCTGGCCGAGACCGAGCAGGAAGCCACCGGCTCGATGGGCGACGACACCCCGATGGCGGTGCTCAGCCGCCAGACCCGGCCGCTGTACGACTACTTCCGCCAGGCCTTCGCGCAGGTCACCAACCCGCCGATCGACCCGCTGCGCGAAGGCATCGCGATGTCGCTCACCACCCAGCTCGGCAAGGAGACCAACATCTTCCACGCCGGCGCGGAGACGGTGAACCACGTCATCCTCAACTCGCCGGTGCTCAGCCAGCGCAAGCTGCGCCAGCTGCTGAAGATGGAGCAGTACGTCGAGCGCAACCGCCTGATCGACCTGTCCTACAGCGTGGAGGAAGGCCTCAAGGCCGGCCTGGAACGCATCTGCCAGGAAGTGGAAGTGGCCGCGCGCGACGGGGCCGTCATGCTGTTGCTGTCGGACCGTTACCCGGTCCCGGACCGGCCGATGGCGCATGCGCTGCTGGCCACCGGCGCGGTGCATCACCACCTGTGCAAGGTGGGCCTGCGCTGCGACGTCAACCTGATCATCGAGACCGGCACCGCGCGCGATGCGCACCACATGGCCTGCCTGCTCGGCTTCGGCGCCACCGCGGTGTATCCGTACCTGGCCTACCAGACGCTGTTCGATCTGGGCCGGCGCGGCATCCTGCAGCTGAGCAAGGGCGGCGAGCAGTCGCAGATCGGCCGCCGCTACCGCAAGGGCATCTACAAGGGCCTGTCCAAGATCATCTCCAAGATGGGCATCTGCACCATCGCCAGTTATCGCGGCGCGCAGTTGTTCGAGATCGTCGGGCTGGACCCGGACGTGGTGGAGCAGTGCTTTGCGCAGACGCCCGCACGCATCGGCGGCGTGGGCCTGGCGCGGCTGGACACCGAGGCGCGCGAGCTCACCGCACGCGCCTGGAACGACCAGCTCAAGCCGGAAGTGGGCGGCCTGCTCAAGTACGTGCACGGCGGCGAGTACCACATGTACAACCCGGACGTGGTCATGACGCTGCAGCGCGCCACCCGCACCGGCGATGCCGGCGACTGGCAGAAGTACGTCGACGCGGTGCATTCGCGCCCGGCTTCCACGCTGCGCGATCTGGTCCAGCTCAAGCGCGCCGACACCCCGACCCCGCTGGACGAGGTCGCCCCCGCGGCCGATGTGCTGCGCCGCTTCGACACCGCCGCGATCAGCCTGGGCGCGTTGTCGCCCGAGGCGCACGAGGCGCTGGCCATTGCGATGAACCGCCTGGGCGGGCGCAGCAATTCCGGCGAAGGCGGCGAAGACCCGGCCCGCTACGGCACCGAGAAGCGCTCCAAGATCAAGCAGGTGGCCTCGGGCCGGTTCGGCGTGACCCCGGAATACCTGGTCAATGCCGAGGTGTTGCAGATCAAGGTCGCCCAGGGCGCCAAGCCCGGCGAAGGCGGGCAGCTGCCCGGCCACAAGGTCAACGAACTGATCGCGCGGCTGCGCTACGCCAAGCCCGGCATCGGCCTGATCAGCCCGCCGCCGCACCACGACATCTACTCGATCGAGGATCTGGCCCAGCTGATCTACGACCTCAAGCAGGTCAATCCGACCGCGCTGGTGTCGGTGAAGCTGGTCGCGCACGCCGGCGTCGGCACCATTGCCGCCGGCGTGGTCAAGGCCGGTGCCGACCTGATCACCGTGTCCGGCCACGACGGCGGCACCGGGGCCAGCCCGGTCAGCTCGATCCGCTATGCCGGCGTGCCGTGGGAACTGGGCGTGGCCGAGTCGCACCAGGCGCTGGTGGCCAACGACCTGCGCGCGCGCACCATCCTGCAGACCGACGGCGGCCTGAAGACCGGCCTGGACGTGGTCAAGGCCGCGTTGCTGGGCGCCGACAGCTTCGGCTTCGGCACCGCGCCGATGATCGTGCTGGGCTGCAAGTACCTGCGCATCTGCCACCTCAACAACTGCGCCACCGGCGTGGCCACCCAGGACGAGCGCTTGCGTGCGAACTACTTCACCGGCCTGCCGGAACGGGTGGAGCACTTCTTCCGCCTGCTGGCCGAAGAAGTGCGCCAGTGGCTGTCCTACCTGGGCGTGCGCTCGCTGGACGACATCGTCGGCCGCACCGATCTGCTCGAACAGCTGGAGGTCTCGCCGCGTGCCGGGGTCAAGGTCGATCTCTCGCGCCTGCTCAACCATGCGCGCTACGACGGCAGCCACTGCGCCGCCCAGCGCCTGTACGAATCGCCCGACAGCCTGGCAACGCAGATGGACGGCCTGCTGGCCGATGCGATCGCCAACAAGACCGGCGGCGACCATCGCTTCCTGATCCACAACACCGACCGCTCGATCGGCGCGCGCCTGTCCGGCGCCATCGCGCGCGTGCACGGCAACCACGGCATGAGCGATGCGCCGTTGAACCTGCGCTTCCGCGGCACCGCCGGGCAGAGCTTCGGCGCGTTCAACGCCGGTGGCCTGCAGCTGGAACTGGAGGGCGAGGCCAACGACTACGTCGGCAAGGGCATGGCCGGCGGCCGGCTGGTGGTACGCCCGCCGCGCGGGGCGCGCTTCGAGGCGCGCAGCACGCCGATCGTGGGCAACACCTGCCTGTACGGCGCCACCGGCGGCGAGCTGTTCGCGGCCGGGCGCGCGGGCGAGCGCTTTGCGGTGCGCAATTCCGGCGCGCTGGCGGTGGTGGAAGGCGCAGGCGACCACTGCTGCGAATACATGACCGACGGCGTGGTGCTGGTGCTGGGCAAGGTCGGCCTGAACTTCGGCGCCGGCTTCACCGGCGGGCTGGCCTACGTGCTGGATATCGAACGCGACTTCGTGGACCGCTACAACCACGAGCTGATCGATATCCACCGCGTCTCGGCCGAGGGCTTCGAGAACCATCGCCAGCACCTGCACACCCTGATCAGCCGACACCGCGAGCTGACCGGCAGCATCTGGGCGCAGCAGATCCTGGACGAGTTCCGCGATTACATCGGCAAGTTCTGGCTGGTCAAACCCAAGGCCGCCAGCATCGAGTCGCTGACCGAGTCGCTCAGGCGCGCCGCCTAGTCGTGCTCCCCTCTCCCGCTCGCGGGAGAGGGGGCGGGGGTGAGGGCGCTCGCCCGGCTACCCCTCACCCGCCCCTTCGGGGCACCTTCTCCCGCAAGCGGGAGAAGGGAATCAGCCACGGATTTCCCTATGAGCCGCAAGCAAGCCTTCCAATTCCTCGACCTGCCCCGGACCATGCCCACGCGCATTCCGGTGGAGCTGCGTACGTCCGGTGACTGGGGCGAGCTGTACGGCAAGTTCGACAAGGCCGACGCGCAGTACCAGTCCGGCCGTTGCCTGGACTGCGGCAATCCGTACTGCAGCTGGAAATGCCCGGTGCACAACGCGATCCCGCAATGGCTGCAGCTGGTGCAGGAAAACCGCATCGAAGAAGCCGCTGCGTTGTGCCATTCCACCAATCCGCTGCCGGAAGTGTGCGGGCGGGTGTGTCCGCAGGATCGCCTGTGCGAAGGCAGCTGCACGCTGGAGGAATTCGGCGCGGTCACCATCGGCGCGGTGGAAAAATACATCGTCGATACCGCATTCAAGATGGGCTGGCGCCCGGACCTGGGCAACGTGCAGCCGAGCGGCTGGCGGGTAGCGGTGATCGGCGCCGGCCCGGCCGGCCTGTCCTGCGCGGACCGCCTGGTGCGTGCCGGGATCGAGACGGTGGTCTACGACCGCTACGAGCAGATCGGCGGCCTGCTGCAGTTCGGCATTCCCAGCTTCAAGCTGGACAAGTCGGTGATCGGCAAGCGCCGCGAGATCCTCGAAGGCATGGGCGTGCAGTTCCGCCTGGGCGTGGAAGTGGGCCGCGACGTCAGCATCGAGCAGTTGCTGGGCGAGTTCGATGCGGTGTTCCTGGGCACCGGCGCCTACCGCTACACCGATGGCGGGCTGCCCGGGCAGGATCTGAAGAACGTGCTGCCGGCGCTGCCGTTCCTGGTGCAGAACAGCCGCATCGTCAGCGGCAACGACCCGCACGGCCGGCCGATCGCCGGCTGGGAAGACCAGATGGCGCTGCCCGATCTCAACGGCAAGCGCGTGGTGGTGCTGGGCGGCGGCGACACCGGTATGGACTGCGTGCGCAGCGCGATCCGCCTGGGTGCGGCCAAGGTCACCTGCGCGTACCGCCGCGACGAAGCCAGCATGCCGGGCTCGGCACGCGAGGTCGCCAACGCGCGCGAGGAAGGCGTGCGCTTTTTGTTCAACCGTCAGCCGCTGTCGATCGAATCCGGCGCCGACGACGAGGCGATCGGCGTGACCGTGGTGGAAACCCGGCTCGGCGAACCCGATGCCAGCGGACGTCGCAACGCGGTACCGGTGGAAGGCAGCGAATCGCTGCTGGAAGCGGACGTGGTGATCATCGCATTCGGCTTCTCGCCGACCCTGCCCGACTGGTTGGCATCGCAAGGCGTGGAAGCCGCCAGCAACGGCCGCATCGTCGCACCGTCCGACGACAACGGCCGCCTGCCCTACCAGACCAGCCACCCGCGCTTGTTCGCCGGTGGCGACTGCGTGCGCGGCGCCGACTTGGTGGTCACCGCCGTGGCCGAAGGCCGCGATGCGGCCGGCAGCATCGTACAGCTGCTGGGTGTCAAGGCGCAGGTCAAGGCGCCGGCCGCCGCCTGAGTGTTGACCAGCGCGTGGGCTCGGCGCCCATCGCTGGTTGTCGCGTTACCTGCGGGCAAGCCGCGCGCGACAAGACCGCATGACGCTGCGCGATGCAGCGCATCCACAGCGCGGAAAACGCTCGCATGCGCGACGAAACCATCGCCTCCGCCTGGCGCAAGACCAGGCGCGACACCTGCCTGCCCGCGCAGGCCAAACGCCTCCAGGCGCAACGCCAACTTCGCTTCCGCAAGGTCGTGTCTTATCCGACCCGCAACGCGCGACGAATAAGCGAGGTTCTTCCACCATCGGCATCGCGTCGAACGCGCGCCGGGCCGGAGCGCAGTGGCGGCAGACACAAGCGTCCATCCGCCATGCAGGCTCCACACACAGGCATGTATCAGGCAGCCGTCGGCCCCCACGCAGGCCTGCATCGATCTGCAGCCTCGACAATTGCACCGGTCATAAAAATGTGATTTAAGTCACATATCTACTGTCGCCATGTAACGCGAGCCCGGCCAATCACCACCGACGCGCGGGACGTTCTGCGCCGAACTGGATGTCCTGGGCAGTGACGGCAGTCGGTCCCCATCCCAGGTGCGGGCAGCACTGCCGCCGTGGGCTCCAGACCTCGTTCACGTGTCGCCGCGCCACGCGGCGGCGAAGCCGTGGGCCTCCACCAAGGAATCAACCTCATGACGCAGCAACCCGCTACCAGCAAGCACGAACGCGACGACTGGGTGGACTGGCTCCGCGGCGCCAGCGTGTTGATGGTGATCGTGCTGCACGCCTATGGCTTCGCCTTCGATGCCTACCCGGAACTGCGCGGCGGTGCGGCTGAAGAAAGCAGCGCACTGATGCTGTCGATCGAGCGCCTCAACCGCTCGCTGGCGCCGCTGCGCATGCAGCTGATGTTCCTGCTCTCGGGCCTGTTCGTGACGCGTGGGCTGGACAAGGGCATCGCGCCTTACCTCAACGGCAAGCTGCGGCATGTGCTGTATCCCTATCTGCTCTGGTCGGTGCTGATCTTCGCCCTGCGCGAGGCAGGCTCGGTGCTGGCCAAGTCCGAACCCATCGCCTGGCTGGATCTGGGCAAGATCGCGGTCGGCAACGTGGCGCTGACCTGGTTCCTGTTCTACCTGTTCGTGTTTCTGGTGCTGGTGCCCTTGCTGCGTCGGCTGCCGGCGCCGTTGGTCCTGGCCGCGACCGTGCTGGGCTCGGTCTGCCTGGGTCCGCTGCTGCGTCAGGGCGCAGACCCGTTCTATTACTTCGCGTTCTTCTACATCGGCACGTTGCTGGCCGGCCGGGTGCCGGCCCTGCTACGGCAGGCACCGCGCTGGATCTGGCCGCTGTCGTGCCTGAGCCTGTGCGCCATCGTGCTGATCGCCAATCTCACCGCGCTGCACGGCATCTGGATCGGCTATCTGCCGCTGATACTGATCGCGCTGCCACTGCTGATCGCCTTGGCGATGTGGGCGAACCGGCAGCCGGCCGCGCAGGCGATCCGCTATGTGGGCCGCAACTCGATAGTGTTCTACCTGAGCCACTTTCCGCCCTTCATCGTGCTGGCCTACCTGCTGCCGCGCTGGATCGACGCGGGGACGGTGCTGTTCTTCGCCTTGTTGGGCATCGGCGTACTGGCGCCGGCCGTGCTGTGCCTGCTGCGCGTACCGGGCCGCCTGCCCGCGCTGAACCTGCTGTTCTCCGCACCGCTGCCGGTCCGTCGCCCACGCAGCACGTTGCCCGCCGTCGGCAAACTGCACGTCTCGCCGGTGTCCGCATAGCGGTCGTCCCTGCCGGCCGTGCCGCTCAGCGGCACTGCCGATCCGACTGACACTAATGGTGTCGCGCGGTCGCAAGACCACGCATTGCCGTTCGAAAACCCAGGTGATGCATCCCACGCCGCATCACCTGGGCCGGCGGCAGGCGACCGACCTGCAGCCCTGCGGCAGGGCTGCAGGCCAGGCGATCAGGCCGCCTTGTCCAGCGTGGCCATGTCGATCACGAAGCGGTACTTCACGTCGCTCTTGAGCATGCGCTCGTAGGCCTCGTTGATCTGGTCGGCGCGGATGGTTTCGATGTCCGAGACAATGTTGTGCTTGGCACAGAAATCCAGCATTTCCTGGGTCTGGCGGATACCGCCGATCAACGAACCGGCCAGGGTACGGCGCTTCATGACCAGATTGAACACGCTCGGCGACGGATGCGACTCCTCCGGCACGCCGACCAGCACCATCGCGCCGTCGCGCTTGAGCGCATCGAGGAACGGGTCCAGGTTGTGCGGCGCGGCCACGGTATTGAGGATGAAGTCCAGCGTGTTGGCCTGCGCGGCCATCTGCGCCTCGTCCCTGGATACCACCACTTCGCTGGCGCCCAGGCGCAGCGCATCGGCGCGCTTGCTCTCGGACGTGGTGAACAGCACCACCGTGGCGCCCATCGCCTTGGCGATCTTCACCGCCATGTGGCCCAGACCGCCCAGACCGACCACGCCCACCTTCTGACCGGGACCGACCTTCCAGTGCGCCAACGGCGAATACGTGGTGATGCCCGCGCACAGCAACGGAGCCACTGCAGCCAGGTTGTCGCTGTGCGAGATGCGCAGCACGTATTTCTGATCCACCACGATGTGGTCCGAATAGCCACCGTAGGTGTTCTCGCCGCCACCGAACATCGGGCCGTTATAGGTGCCGGTGAAGCCCTGCTCGCAATACTGCTCTTCGCCTTCCTGGCAGGACGCGCAGCTGCGGCAGCTGTCGACCATGCAGCCGACACCGGCCAGATCGCCGACCTTGAATCCGGTCACCGCGTCGCCAACCGCAGTGACGCGGCCGACGATCTCGTGGCCGGGCACCGCCGGGTAGCGCGTGTTGTGCCATTCGTTGCGCGCGGTATGCAGATCCGAGTGACACACACCGCAGTAGGCGATATCGATCTGCACATCGTTGGGGCCTGGCGCGCGTCGTTCGAACACGAACGGTGCAAGCGGCTGATCGGCGGTTTGGGCGGCGTACGCGTGGGCTTGACTCATGAGGAGACTCCAGGATGTGACGTCCCCCGCGACAGTGCGGAAGGACAAAGAAATAAGTGGCTCTAGCTTAAGACAGCCGCCTGTCGCACTCCTGCGACAGTGCGTCTTGCCTGTCAGGTTGCGGACGCAACCGCAGCGGCATGGTGCGCCTTGCAGGTGTTTGCGCACGATCAAATACGCGTTTGCCGGCGTGAATGGCGCGCTAACGCCGGAGCTTCTACGCTGACCAACCACCGTCCTGCCCTGCACCATCCCTGTTGGCCGTGCCCTCCCCCTGCGGCCGCCTACGTCGATGCCGAAGGAGGCTTCCATGTTCCGCTCTCCCCCCAAGTTCCCATCCTTGCGCCGTGCCGCACTCGCACTGACCTTGCTTGCTGCAATGCCGCTGGCGCACGCCGAGGCGCCTGCGCGCCCCGGAAAAGAGCCCAGTGGCCTGAAGTATGTCGGCGTCAATCTGTCCGGCGCCGAGTTCAACTCACGCAAGAAACCCGGCACCCTGTTCAAGGACTATACCTACCCGGCCGCGTCGGACTTCAGTTATTTCGCCGGCAAGGGCATGAATACGATTCGCCTGCCGTTCCTGTGGGAACGCCTGCAGCCACAGCTCAGCGGCGATCTGGATCCGGCGCAATTGGCGCTGCTGAAGAAATCGGTGGATGCGGCCAAGGCCAACAAGCAGTACCTGATCCTGGATGTGCACAACTACGCCAAGTACGACGGCAAGCGCATCGGCACCAGCGAGGTGCCCACTGCCGCAGTCGCGGATCTATGGCGCCGGCTGGCGCTCGAATTCAAGGGCGACACGTCGGTGATCTTCGGGCTGATGAATGAGCCAAACGGCATTTCCGCCACCGATTGGGCAACCGCGGCGCAAGGCGCGATCAATGCGATCCGCAAGACCGGCGCCAGGAACCTGATCCTGGTGCCGGGCACCGCCTACAGCGGCGCGCATAGCTGGCGCAGCGCCAGCTACGGCGTCTCCAATGCCAAGGCCTTGGAGATTCTCAAGGACCCGGGCAACAACCTGGCCTTCGAAGCGCATCAGTATCTGGACAACGACTACAGCGGCACCAAGCCGGTATGCACCAGCGCCACGGTCGGCGAAGAAAAGCTGCGCGGCTTCACCGCATGGCTGCGCGAGAACAAGCAGAAGGGCTTTCTGGGCGAATTCGGCACCGCCAACAATCCGGTCTGCGACCAGGCGTTGGAAGGCATGCTGACCTACATGGAAAAGAACAGCGACGTGTGGCTGGGCTGGACCTGGTGGGCCGCAGGCGCATGGTGGAAGCCGGAGTACTTCTTCACCGTACAGCCGGGCAAGGACGGCAGCGACAAGCCGCAGATGTCGATTTTGAGCAAGTACGCCCGCCGCGCGACCAAGTAACCCGCGCGGGCTGGTCGATCACGGTGGTCGCAGCTGTTGCTGCGGTCACCGTTTTTTTTTTGCGCGCCATCGGCCACGCGTTGCGTTCTGATAATGCCCTACGTAGTGCGGCGCACGTCGCAATTGCGATGTACATCGCTATCAGGCGCACAACGCCATCAACCTGCGGCGTTGCGATCGCACGACAGCAGTCCAGGGATGCTGGATGCGGCGTCTTCCGTAGCTATTCGGCGCAGATTGCAATCGGCATGCAACGCGAGTGACCGCGCAGTGTCGCTTTACCACAACAAAGCGTGTGCATGTTTGGCAATAACTGCGAAGTCGCTCACGGCTCTAATTAAGTGATATCTCGCATTCGTAGTTTGAATGTCCGGATGCGCTTAGGGTGAAACCCGATGCAGTGTCGTCATGCCCGTGGCAAGCCCACGCCGGGGCAATGCATCTCCCCCGCGAATGCTTCAGGAGTCACCCATGTTGCCCTCCCCCACTCCGGCGCGCCGGCTGTCCAGCCGTGCGTTGTCATTGCTGCTGCTTGTCATTGTGCCGTTCGCACATGCACAGACCCGCCTGAAGTACGCAGGCGTCAATCTTTCCGGTGCCGAGATCAAATCCTCGCAAAAACCCGGGGTGCTCAACGTCGACTACCTGTATCCGGCCGCCAGCGATTACCGCTACTTCGCCGGCAAACACATGAACATCGTTCGGCTGCCCATCCTGTGGGAGCGCCTGCAACCCAAGGCAGGCGGCGAGCTGGATGCAGCGCAGTTGGCGCTGATCCGCCAGGCCGTGGTCAACGCGAAGGCCGCAAAGGTCTACCTGATCCTGGATATCCACAACTACGCCAGGTATTACGGCAACAAGATCGGCAGCGCGCGCGTGCCGATCAGCACCTTCAACGATCTGTGGCAGCGCCTGGCGATCGCCTTCAAGAACGACAACAGCGTGATCTTCGGGCTGATGAACGAGCCTTACGACATCAATCCGCAATCCTGGGCCAACGCGGCGCAGGCATCGATCGACACCATCCGCAAAACCGGTGCCAACAATCTGATCCTGGTGCCCGGCGCGCTATGGAGTGGCGCGCACAGCTGGTATTCCACCGTTGCCGGCCAGTCCAACGCAGTGGCACTGGCATCCATTCGCGACCCGCTCAATCGCTACGCCATCGAAGTGCATCAGTACCTGGATACGGACTCCAGCGGCACCAGCGCCGGGTGCGTCAGCAGCACCGTCGGTGCCGAACGCCTGCGCAGTTTTACCCAGTGGCTGCGCATCAATCACAAGCAGGGCTTTCTCGGCGAGTTCGGCACCGGCAACAACGCCACCTGCAACAGCGCACTCAACGGCATGCTGGGGTATCTGGAAACCAATCGCGACGTGTGGGTGGGCTGGACCTGGTGGGCCGCCGGCGCGTGGTGGAACCGCACCTACCCCTTCAACGTGCAGCCCGATGCGCAGGGCCGCGACAAGCCGCAGATGTCGATCCTGAGCGCGCGCGCAAAACGCATCACCCAATAGTCGGAGCAGGCAGCGTGCGACGGGTAATCGTCGGACGCTGCGGAGCAAACACCCGGCATTGGCATGTACCGCAGTACATGCCAATGCCAGGCAGCAGCCGTGCCCAGCCGCGGGGGCCAGTCGTCACGCAAGAAAACGCCAGCACCTAGCGCGCTCTAGCGCCCGCTGCGTGTGCGCGCGCAGCAGCGGTGCAGCGTCAGTGATCCGACGTCGCACCGTTGACGGCGAGCGCATCCATTCGCCGATTTTTCGACAGCGCCATGCATGCGATGGCGCTGTCGACAAGCGTGCGCGGCCGCTTTCAGCGCGGCGCGTCACAGCGTGCTGTTCCAGAACGTGACCCCTGCGGTAAGTGACTGCGACCCAGCCTACACATTTAGTTCACGTTCGATGTGGTGAGCGCTTAGGCACGGCAGATGCATTGGTTACGACAGGTGTGGCGCACCTCGCGCAGATCGCACGCAACCCGCTGCGACACACCTTCCCCGTCGTCGAAGGAGCTGTTTTATGTCTGCTATCTCTCAAACGCTGCGCACCGTTTTCCGCTGCGCCCTGCTCTGCATGCTGTTCGGCACATTCGCACCCGTCTACGCACAAACACGCGCACTGACGTATGCCGGGGTCAATTTATCCGGCGCCGAATTCGCATCGTCCAAAAAACCCGGCGTCCTTAATAAGGACTATATGTATGCCTCAGCCAGCGATTACACCTATTTCGCCGGCGTCGGCATGAACACGATCCGCCTGCCGGTGCTGTGGGAACGTCTGCAACCAAGTGCGCGCGGCGAACTGGATCCGGCCCAATTGGCCCTGGTACGGCAAGCCGTGGCACGCGCCAAGGCATCGGGCATGTATCTGGTGCTGGACATCCACAATTACGGCAAGTACTACGGTTACAAGATCGGCGGCGACCAGGTGTCGAACGCCACGTTCGCCGATCTGTGGCGTCGCCTTGCGCTGGTGTTTCCCAGCGACAACGCCGTGATCTTCGGGCTGATGAATGAGCCCAACGGCGTCTCGGCCAGCGGCTGGGCCGGTACCGCACAGGCAGCCATCGATGCGATTCGTGCCACCGGTGCCAACAATCTGATTCTGGTACCGGGCGCGTTATGGACCGGTGCGCACAGCTGGTATTCGCCCACCAACGATGGCTATTCCAACGCAACCGCATTGGTTTCGATCTACGATCCGCTCAATCGCTACGCGTTCGAAGTGCATCAATACCTGGATGCCGATTCCAGCGGCACCACCAATGTCTGCGTCAGTGGCACCATCGGTGTCGAGCGTCTGCGCAGCTTCACCGAATGGTTGCGCACCAACCACAAACGCGGATTTCTGGGCGAATTCGGCACCGGCAACAACCCCGTCTGCAATGAAGCCCTGCGCGGCATGCTCCGCTATATTGATGCCAATGCAGATGTCTGGTCGGGCTGGACGTGGTGGGCTGCCGGTTCGTGGTGGAATGTCAGTTACGAGTACAGCGTGCAACCCAACAAGGACGGCACCGACAGGCCGCAGATGTCCATCCTCTCGCCCCAGGCGGTCCACGCCACACGCGCTATCCCGTAATGTGAGGCAACTGGGGTGCGAGTCAAGCGAGCCGCCGCAAGGCGGCTCGCTTTTGCGTCTTTCGCACTGGCTGTATGTCGGGTTACAGACCGAATAGGCTGTCTCGGTCTAGCAACGCTTCCATCGCTCCGAACCACCAGTTGATGAACGTGCGTGCGGCATCAGCCGTACCGTCAGCGCATCATCACCGAAGCTTGAGCTCACTGAACTTTCGCGGCGGCTTCCAGCGGTTTTTCACCTGGCAGCGATAAAGCCACGTCCAGCATGGGCGCACTTCACTGCAGGAGCATCACATGGCACATCGACTGATGAAGACCGCGCTGATTGGCGCACTCGCATTGGCAGCGCAGGGTGCGTTTGCGCAGGCCGCCGCCGACAAGCCGGCCAGGGCGCTGACCTCCCGCGAGGTCACCAGCATGCTGACCGGCAAGGGATACACCAAGGTGCACGACGTCAAGTTCGAACATGGCGTGTGGACCGCCGACGCACGCAGCGGGGACGGCAAGGATGTGGATGTGCGTATCGATCCGGCGACTGGCCGCGTCTATGGCGACCAGACCACTTCCAAACTGAGCGAGGCCGATATCCGCGCCGCGCTGGCGACCGGCGGTTATTCCAATGTGCACGACCTCACGTTCGAAGACGGCTTGTGGAAAGCCGATGCCGAGCAACGCGGCGGGCAGAAGGTGGATCTGCATGTCGATCCGGAAGACGGGCACGTGGTGAGCGTGGATAACGATTAACCAAAGCACACCGGAGTCAGCGGAGTCCGACAGTGCCGCCGCGGTGATGGCAACGCATCGTCGGCAGCACCGATGGAAGCATCGCGCAGCAGATCGACGCATTCCATCGACACGGATCGCGACCTCGTCGTCCACCGTCACGGCCAGGACGGACCCAACGCAAAGGCCCTCCAACAGGAGGGCCTTTGCATTGGTCTCCAGGGACGGACGCCCCCGTTGCCCCTCACCTGCAGACCGCACCACGACGCCATGCATTGCTGCATGACATCGCGTGCGGTCCTGGCATCGGTCAACGCGCCGGAGCCGCCTTCTTACCCTGTGCAGCGGCGTCTTTCTCGGCTGCGGGCGCAGCTGCCGCATCGCCCGCAGCGGGCTTGCCGGCCATCATGCGATCGCGCGCAGCCTTGAACGGGTTGCCGGCATACCAGTTGGGCCAGCGCTGCCCAGCGGCCACTTCCTTGCCCACGCCGTACACCGCCTGCAGGTCTTCGATGGTGCCATCGAGTTTCCATGTGGCCGCATCGTATTCGTCGCCAGGGGCGTGATAGCGATTGCGCCCGTAGTCCTCTGCGGCCGCGCGCCCGGCCGCGGTGCCGCCCTCGCGCAGGTCTTCGCCGCCATCGGCATAGAGCGCCGGCACGCCGGCCTTGGCGAAGTTGAAGTGATCCGAGCGGAAATACGAGCCGCTTTGCGGCGTGGCTTCGGCATGCAGGGTGCGGCCCTGCATCGCGGCGATCGGCTTGAGGATGTCTTCCAGCTCCGAACTGCCCATGCCCACCACGGTGACATCGCGTGCGCGCCCGGCTACCGACATCGCATCCAGGTTGATCACCGCCGCAATCTTGTCCAGCGGAAAACTTGGGTTGGCCACGTAGTACTTGGAACCGAGCAGGCCGGACTCTTCCAGCGTCACCGCCACGAACACCACCGAACGCGCCGGCTTTGGATCCTGATGCGCAAAGGTATCGGCAATCTCGAGAATGCCGGCCACGCCAGTGGCGTTGTCCACCGCGCCGTTGTAGATGTTGTCGCCGCTCTCGCCCGGGTGTTTGCCCAGGTGATCCCAGTGCGCCATGTACAGCACCGCCTCGTCTGCGTGCGTGGTCCCGGGCAGCACGCCGACCACATTGCGCGAGGATTTCTCCGCGATCGTGCTCTTCAGATCCACCGACCAGCTGGCCTTCAACGGCACCGGCTTGAAGCCGCGCTTGCTGGCGTCCTTGTAGGCCTGCCCCAGATCCAGCCCGGCATTGGCGAACAACTGCCTGGCGGTCTCGGCGCTGATCCAGCCCTGCACCGGCAGGCGCGGATCGGGATCGTCCTTGGCCGGCAGGTCGTATTGCGGGCCGGCCCAGGAGTTCTTCACCACATCCCAGCCGTAGCTGGCGCCCGGGGTGTCGTGCACGATCAGCGCAGCGGCCGCGCCCTTGCGCGCGGCCTCTTCGAACTTGTAGGTCCAGCGCCCGTAATAGGTCATGCGCTTGCCGTCGAACAGCTTGGCGTCGCCGCTGTGAAAGCCCGGGTCGTTGACGAACATCACCACCGTCTTGCCCTTCCAGTCCTGGCCGGCGTAATCGTTCCACTGCTGTTCGGGCGCATCCACGCCGTAACCGACGAACACCAGCTCGCTGTTGTCCAGCTTGACCTCGGCCTGACCGGTGCGCGTGCCGACCACGATGTCGGTGCCGAAGGCCAGGGTGCGGGTCTGCTCGCCGCTGCGCAGGGCCGGCGCGGTAGCCGCATCGGCAGTGGTCTCCACCATCGGCACGTCCTGGAACCAGCTGTCGCCATTGCCCGGCTGCAGGCCGATGCGCTGCATCTGATCGCGGATGTAGGTGACGGTCTTCTCTTCGCCGGGAGTCCCGGGGCCGCGCCCTTCGAAGTCGTCCGAGGCCAGCGTCTTGACCAGCTCGGCAAAGTCGCCGGGCGTCAGCTCCGGTGAGAAGGCGTGGCGGCTGACCGGCGCGCTGGGCGCGCTATCGACCGGCGCCTGCGCGGCGGGCGCGCTCGGCGCATCGGCGGGTTCGCGCTTGCAGCCGGCCAGGGCCAGCGTCGCGGCCAGGCACAACAGGATCTTGCGGGGCATCGGGACTCCTCGTGCGGCGAAGGTCCCCCGATTCTAGGCGCTGGCCCCGTGGTGAGCGCGTCAGTCCTTGGGCGCCACGTCGCTGTCGAAGCTGCGCGCGGTGGCGCCGGTGACCGCACCGATCTTCGCCGTGCGGTGCACGTACAGGCTGACCTCGCGCTCGAACTCCAGCGGGCCATCGACCACCGCATCCGGGCCGATCACCACGCGCGGCTTGCGCGCAGGCTTGAACGAAAGACTGAAGTTCGGTTTGGCGACCGCGATCCCGCCATGCACATGCGAACGCACCCCGACGGTAATGTCGCCGTTGACGGTCTCGATGCCCTCGCCCAGCTCGGTTTCCACCAGGCCGATACTGCCGTTGACCGTTTCCACGCCGCCGCTGATGCGGCTGCCGCGCTCCACCAGCACGCTGCCGTTGACCGTCTCCAGCCCGCCGGACACCACGACCTTCTGGCCCAGCGTGATCGCGCCATTGACCGTGGAGACATCCCCGGTGCGGGCCTTGTCGCCGATCTGGATCTTGCCGTTGACCGTTTCCACGCTCCGGGTCTGCGCGCCGGCGCCGACCTCGATGGAACCGTTGACGGTGTCCAGCCCGCCATAGACCTTGCCGGCCTCGGCGCTGATGCGGCCATTGACCTTGCTGATGTCCTCGTCGGCCCAGGCGCTTGCGCAGACCAGGGACAGTGCCAGAAGAAGATGCTGGGGCTTCATGCTGAACCTTGCGCGGCGGCGGCGGTCTTGGGCGTGGCGGCGATCACACCATGCTTGGCTACAATCGCGCACCTGCCTGAAGTCACTGGACCTTTCGTTGCCCCTGTCGCCCGCCCCGCGATCGTGCCTGCCGTCTGCCCCCGCCACCGGCCGTTCCCGCGCGTGGCTGGCGGCGACCGTGCTGGCCTGCGCGCTGCTGGGCAGCACCGGGGCCGGTGCGCAAAGCCAGCGCGAGACCGAGCGCAAACTGCAGCAGCTGCGCGACGAACTCAAGACCATCAGCGCCGACCGCCGCGCACTGGAAGGCAAGCGCGGCAACGCCGCCCAGCAACTGCGCCAGGCCGATGAGAAGGTGGCCAGGACCTCGCGTGCGTTGAGCGAGACCGAATCGGCCATGCGCGAGCAGGAACAGCATCTGGGCAAGCTGCAGCAGGACCGTGCGCAGCTGCAGCGCGGCCTGCAGAACCAGCGCGTGCAGCTGG
This sequence comes from Xanthomonas arboricola pv. populi, assembly GCF_002939945.1. Lineage (GTDB taxonomy): Bacteria > Pseudomonadota > Gammaproteobacteria > Xanthomonadales > Xanthomonadaceae > Xanthomonas > Xanthomonas arboricola_A. Next base: position 88,713 of record NZ_MDEB01000008.1, read on the forward strand.
CCGCGTTATTGCGCGCCGCCGACCAGGTCGGCCGCAACGCGCCGTTGAAGGTGCTGTTGTCGCAGGACACCGTGGGCGATGCCACGCGCATGCTGGCCGATCACCGCTATGTGCAGAACGCACGTGCGCAGCGCATCCAGGCGTTGACCACGCAGCTGGATGCCTTGACCAAGGTGGAGCAGGACATCGCCAGCCGGCGCCAGGCACTGGATGCTGCGCGTGCGCAGCAAAAGGCGCAGGCCGCGTTGCTGCAGAAGGATCGCTCGCAGCAGGCGGCAACCGTCGCACAGCTGGACGACCGCTACAAACAGCGCGCCGAACGCGAGAAAGCCCTGGGCCAGGACGCCAGGTCGCTGGAGCAGCTGCTCGCCAATCTGCGCGCGGCAGCAGCCAAGGCCGAAGCCGAACGGCGCGCGGCAGCCAAACGCGCCGCCGCCGAAGCCGCCGCGCAGGCAAAACGCGGCAAGACCGAGCGCCCCGAGCGTCCCGGCAAGACCCCGCCCAAGGTCATCGCCAGCGCACCGGCACCCAAGGTCGGTGGCCTGAGCTGGCCGGTGTCGGGCAACCTGCTGGCGCGCTTCAACGCCCCCTTGCCGGACGGCCACACCAGCAAGGGCGTGCTGATCGGCGCGCCCAAGGGCAGCACCGTCACCGCGGTGGCCGATGGTACGGTGGTGTTCTCCGACTGGATGACCGGCTACGGCATGATCCTGATCGTGGACCACGGCAACGGCTACATGAGCCTGTACGCGCACAACGACACGCTGTTGCGCGATGCCGGCGCGTCGATCAAGCGCGGCGAAGCGGTGGCCAAGGTCGGCAGCTCGGGCGGGCAGGGCGTGCCGGCGCTGTACTTCGAACTGCGGCGCAACGGGCAGCCGGTGGATCCGTCGAGCTGGTTGCAGCGCCGCTGAGTGCGGCGCACGCCGCACGCGCGCCGGTGCATGACCGTCGCCATACCCGGCCGTGCCAAGTCAACGCGGATTTACCGCGGGTTCGCGCATAATCCAAACCGCTCCGTTGCGGGGCGTCTTATCTCTTTGTCGGAGTGCTTCATGCGCGTAGCCGTCCTGTCCGTTGCCCTGTCGCTGGCGTTGTTCGCCTCACCCGGTTGGGCGCAGAAAGCCAGTCCCGCCGCCGCCCAGGCCACTGCGGACGATCCGGAAGCCAACGAAGCCGCCGTGTCCAAGGTGCCGCTGGATGAGATCCGCCGCTTCGTGGCGGTGTACAACGCGGTCAAGCAGGCCTACGTCGACCCGGTCGAGGACAAGAAGCTGATGCACGCGGCGGTGCGCGGCCTGCTCTCGGACCTGGACCCGCACAGCACCTATTTCGACAAGGAAGATGCCGAAGCCTTCGACGAGCAGGCTACCGGCGCCTATGACGGCATCGGCGTGGAATTGCTGCAGCAGCAGGACAACACGCTCAAGGTGATCGCGCCGATCGACGACACCCCGGCCGCGCGCGCCGGCATCCGCGCCGGCGACGTCATCGTGGCCATCGACGGCAAGCCGATCGACGCCAGCAAGGCGATGGAACCGCTGCGCGGCGAATCCGGCAGCAAGGTCGTGCTGACCATCGTGCGCGACAAGGCGCCCAAGCCGTTCGACGTGTCCCTGCAGCGCGAGACCATCCGTGTGGCCAGCGTGCGCAGCAAGCTGCTGGAACCGGGTTATGGCTACATCCGCATCAGCACCTTCCAGGCCGACACCGGTGCCGACTTCCAGAAGAACCTCAAGCAGCTACAGGCCGGCGGCAAGTTGCGGGGCCTGGTGCTGGATCTGCGCAGCAACCCGGGCGGCCTGCTGACCTCGGCGGTGCAGGTGGCCGACGACCTGCTCGACAAGGGCAACATCGTCAGCACGCGCGGGCGCATCTCCATCAGCGATGCCAAGTTCGATGCCACCCCGGGCGATCTGCTCGGCGGCGCACCGGTGGTGGTGCTGGTGGACGCCGGCTCGGCCAGCGCCTCGGAAGTGCTGGCCGGTGCGCTGCGCGACAACCAGCGTGCGCGCATCATCGGCAGCCGCACCTTCGGCAAGGGCTCGGTGCAGACCGTGCTGCCGCTGGACAACGGCGACTCGGTCAAGCTGACCACCGCGCGCTATTACACGCCCAGCGGCAAGTCGATCCAGGCCAGCGGCATCGTGCCGGAAGTGCTGCTCACCCCGGAACCGCAACCGGGCGACGCCGACGTACCGGCCAGCCTGGCCGACTTCAGCGAAGCCACGCTGCCGGGACATCTGCGTGGCGATGCCGAAGGCGAGGAGGGCTACAGCGCCGGCGACGTCTTGCCGGGCGATGGCCCGATCGCCTCCGCGCTGGCCGAGCTCAAGCAGCCCGGCTCGGCGGCCAAGGCGCAAGCCGCGCTCAGGGCCAAGGCGCAGGCAGCGCAGAAGGCCAAGGCCGCCAAGACCGCGGCCGAGCCCAAGCCGGCTGCCGCGCGCCCGGCAGCGGCCGACAAGCCCAAGCCTGCCGACACGCCGGGCGAACCGGCTGAAAAGGCCAAGCCGGCCAAGCCGGCCGAGCCGACCCAACCGGCTGCGCCTGCGGACAAGCCCAAATCGGCCGAACCGGTCAAGTAATCCGGCCACGGCGCAGCGGGTACATCACCCGCTGCGCGCTGGGCGCGATCGATGTGCGCTGGCACCGCAACGCATCCGCACGCCTCCCTCGATAATCCCTTTGCCACAGCGCTTGCCGGGTTTGACGTCCGCAATCAGCCCCGCCACAGCGCAGACGCTTGTGTAGGAGCGACCCTGGTCGCGAGAAGCGTTCCCGAACCCGCGATCACCACGTCAACCACGCGCTATCGCGCGATCGCCAACGCCTCGGGATTGACCAGATTGCGCGGCGCACCGGCGGCAAAGGCCAGCACGTTGTCGAACGCCGCTTCGAAGTACAGCGCGTAGCTGTCGCTTTCCACGTAGCCCAGATGCGGCGTCGCCAGCACGCGCGGATGCTGCAACAACGGATCGCGCGCATCCAGCACCGGTTCGCGCTCGAACACATCCACCGCCGCCTGTGCCGGCCGGCCCGCATCCAGCGCGGCCAACAATGCGCCGGGTGCGATCAGCTCGGCGCGGCTGGTGTTGACCAGCAACGCATCCGGGCGCATCCGCGCCAGATCCTGCGCACTGACCTGGTGGCGGGTCTGCGCCGTCAGCCGCCGATGCAACGACAGCACATCGCTGCGTTCGAACAACTCCTCGCGGCTGCCGGCGATATCGACGCCATCGCGCGCGGCCTGTGCGCACGAGGCGTCGCCGCCCCAGACCAGCACCTGCATGCCGAACGCGCGCCCGAAACCGGCCACGCGCTGGCCGATCCGCCCATAACTCCAGATGCCCAGCGTGCGCCCGTGCAACACTCGCCCCAGGCCGGGATCGCCCAGCGCCTGCCAGCGACCCTGATGCAGCGCGCGCTGGTACTCGCCCAGGCGCCGGCTGGCCGACAGGATCAGCGCCCAGGTCAGTTCGGCCGGCGCCACCGGCGAACCGACGCCCTCAGCCACCGCTACCCCGAACTCGGTGCACGCGGCCACATCCACGTGCGCGCCGACCCGGCCGGTCTGGCTGATCAACTTCAGGCGCGGCAGTCGCCGCAACAGCGTGGCGTCCACGCGGGTGCGTTCGCGGATCAACACCAGCGCATCGGCTTCGACCAGCCGCTCGGCCCATTCGTTGGGATCGGTGGCCAGCGCGCCCAGCACCTGCACATCGTGGCCGTGCAGGCGCTGCAGGCAGGGCAGGTGACGCACCGCGCCCTGGTAATCGTCGGGCACCAGGATGCGCATCAGCGCGGCTTGGTCGGCAACGGGAACGGCGTGACCACCTTGTCGCCGGTGGTGGCGTCGCGGATCACCGACTGGCCCTTCTTCTCGACTTCTTCGATGCGCACGATGCTCTGCATCGGCAGGTGCAGCGTCTTGGTGTTGCCGAACTCTTCGCGCAGGCGCTCTTCGGTGGGATCGACCACCAGCCCGTCGTGCACGTCGAACACCAACTCGCCGATCTGGTTGAAGCCCCACAGATGGCTACCGGTGACCTGGCGGGCGTAGAGCTCGTACACCTTGCCGTGATTGAGGAAGGTGACTTTGTACAGTGGCTTGGACATGCGGCGATTATAGGCGCGCCACCGTACAGCGACGCAGCGCGCGGCCAGCGCAACACTGCGCCCCTTGCACGATTCGCGCCGCGCTAGAAGCCGTGGCGCTTGCGCAGCCGCCGCGCGATCGCCGCGCGCACGTACAACCCATAGACGATGCCGAACACGAACCCGGCGATATGCGCCGACCACGCCACCATGCCGAAGGCCGGGCCGATGTAGGCGAACACCACCTGCAGCAGCGCCCAGGCGCCGATCAGCAACGGTGCCGGCACCCGGATGAATTCCAGAAACACCCCCAGCGGCAGCACCACGCCCAGCTTGGCGCCGGGAAACAGCGCCAGATAGGTGCCGATCAACGCCGACACCGCACCCGAGGCGCCGATGATCACCCGGTCCGGCGTGCCGATCGCGAAGATTGCCGCCAGATTGGAGGCCGCGCCGCCGACCAGGAACAGCAACAGCAGGCGCCACGGCCCGAGAATGCGCTCGGCCGGCAGCCCGAAGATCAGCAGGAACACCAGGTTGCCGAGCAGGTGCGACCAGTCCGCATGCAGGAACAGCGCGGTGAACAGCCGCAGCACGCTGCCGTCGCGCAGCGTCGCCCACCAGTCGCCCAGGTTGGACACGCCGCTGGACAGCGCGCCCCAGTCCAGCCACAGGGTATTGCGCGCCTCGCCGGGCCGGCTGATCGACCATAGATAGGCCAGCCAGACGGTTGCGAACAGCAACGGCACTGCCCAGCGCGGGGTGGGTTTCTTGCGGGAGGGGAGAGAGACGAACATCGGAGTGGCACTCTAGCGGGTTCACGCTCCTGAACCCATCCCTAACCTGTCCAACCGGTCAGACCACGTTTCGTTATTGTTCGGTTAATTGGGGTGGGTATACTGCGTACGGCGTCGTATGTCGGGGGGGGGTCTCCGGCGCGCTCCAGCAGCCACTTGGCGCTGGGCGCGGGCGCTGTACCGACCACTACAGTCTTTATCCGGAGAGCACCATCTTATGTCTACCGCTTCCACTCTCAGCCGCGCCACCCTGTTGGCCGTCGGTATCGCCGGCGTACTGGCCGTTGGTCAGGCCCACGGCGCCGCCTTCCAGCTGAAGGAAAACAGCGCCAAGGGTCTTGGCCGCGCCTTCGCCGGTTCCGGCAGCGCCCCGGACGATGCCTCGATCATCGCCAACAACCCGGCCGGCATGCGCCAGTTGGACGGTCGCCTGTTCCAGGCCGACGTCAGCGCCATCAGTTTCTCGGCCAAGTTCCAGCCGGGAAGCGCCACCTACGCCAACGGCGCTCCGGTCTCCGGCGGCAATGGTGGCGACGCCGGCATGATCGCGCCGGTCCCGGCGATGTACTTCCACGTGCCGTTCGGCGAGAACGACAACATGCACCTGGGTACCTCGCTGACCGTGCCGTTCGGCTTCAAGACCGAATACGACCGCGATTGGGTGGGCCGCTACCACGGCACCAAGACCGAGCTGCAGGCGATCGACTTCAACGTCGCCTTCTCCTACGACGTGAACCCGTACGTGTCCTTCGGTGCCTCGGTGTTCGCCGAGCGCCTGGATATCGATCTGGCCAACGCGGTCGATTTCGGCAGCGTGCTGGCCGCGCGCCGCGTGCCGGGCTTCGCACCGGGCAGCGCCGATGGCTACTCGCGCATCAAGGGCGACAGCACCGAAGTGGGCTTCACCCTCGGCGGCCTGTTCAGCATCGACGAGAACACCCACATCGGCTTCAGCTACCGCTCGGAAGTGGAACACAAGATCACCGACGGCGATGCGGACTTCACGGTGCCGGGTGGCCCCGCCGCTGTTCTGGCCGCCGCCGCGCCGGGCACCTTCGTGGACACCAAGGGCCGCGCCACCGTCAAGCTGCCGGCCAGCGCCACCGCCAGCTTCACCCACAACGTGAACGAGCAGTGGTCGATCATGGCCGACGTCACCCGCACCGCCTGGAGCAAGTTCGACCAGGTGACCGTGGACTTCGCCTCCAACCAGCCCGACAGCGTGCTGGACTTCTCCTACCGCGACACCACCTTCGCCTCGATCGGTGCCGACTACCGCATGAGCGAGACGCTGACCCTGCGTGGCGGCCTGGCGTACGACCAGACCCCGACCACCGCCGAGCATCGCGATGTGCGCGTGCCGGATGCGAGCCGCAAGTGGGTCTCGCTGGGTCTGAGCTGGCGTCCGTCGCAGCAGGCCGAATACAACTTAGGTTACACCCACCTGTTCACCAGCGACCCGACCAGCGATACCGTCAGCGCCACCGGCGACCGTCTGGCTGGCAGCTACAAGGTGAAGGGCGACGTGCTGGCCGCTTCGGTCAACTACAAGTTCTGATCGTCGTAGCGCCGTACGAGCGATGAAAAACCCCGCTTCGGCGGGGTTTTTTATTGCAAGCGGCGCGCCTGCCTGCTGCCGCGCCCATCCATGCTTTGGACGTGCCTAGCGTGGCGAACTCGGGCGTCCGGGCTGCGGACATCGCAACACTTGCGCATGCACGCAGCGTCATTGCGACAACAACACTCGCTGCCGGGCGTGGGGACAGCAACCTTCTCGTATTGCAGGCAACCGCCGGCACAGCGCGCCGATGCGACCTGCATGCGCATCCGCGCGCGCGACTGCCGACGATGAGGATCATCTATCGCCGCAACTGCCAGGCCTCGACAGTGTTCACTGCCGCCAGCCCGGGCTGTGCAGCACACCGATGACGTTGCTATGGTCGTGCGCATGAGCCAACCCGACTTCATCCAGATCACCGACAACGCCGTCTCGCGCGAGGATTGCGCCGCCATCGTGCAACGCATGCGCGACAGCCAGCAGCTGCAACCGGGGCGCGTGGGCAGCGGCGTTTTTCCCGAACTCAAACACAGCCGCGATCTGCGCATCAGCGGCGTTGCCGAATGGGCGGCGGTGGAAAACCGCCTGCAACAAGCCGTGTTCGAAGGCGTGCTGACCTATCTGCGGCGTTATCCACAAGCCTTGATTTCACCGCTGATGCTGCAGATCACCACCGCCGACGGCAGCCCGCACCGGCTGGTGGCCGAGGACCTCGTGCAGATGAGCGATCAGGCGCTGGGCGATCTTGCCCGCACCTGCCTGCGCCCAGGCGCGATCAACCTGCAGTGGTACACCGCCGACCACGGCGGCTATCCGTACTGGCATTGCGAACTGTATCCACGCGATGCCAGCGCCGACACGCTGCACCGGCATCTGTTGTGGACGCTGTACCTCAACGACGCGTTCGAACAGGGCGAAACCGAATTCCTGTTCCAGCAGCGCAAGGCCCGCCCGCGCACCGGCAGCCTGCTGATCGCCCCCACCGCCTTCACCCACACCCACCGCGGCAACCGCCCGGTCGGCGGCGACAAGTTCATCGCCACCAGCTGGATCCTGTTCCAGTCGGCGAGTGCCTTGTACGGCGGGGAATAGGGAATAGGGAGTAGGGAATCGCAACTGCAACAGCAATTCGCAACAGCGCGACCCTTGCTGTTCCGATTCCCGATTCCCCAATCCCGATTCCCCGCCCCTAGAACAGACTGCCTTGCGGCGATTGCCGCGCCGGTTTGGCCGGCGGAGCGGGGCGGCGGAACTTTGTCGTGTCCAATGCCGGCATGGCGCGTGCGTCGAAACCGCTGCGGCGGTGGGCCAGGGCGAAGCGGCGTGCCAGCAACTCCGCGTACACGCCTTGTCCGCGCATGCGTGCGCCGAAGGCGCTGTCGTAATCCTTGCCGCCGCGCAGCTGCTGGATCGTGCTCATCACGTGCTCGGCGCGTTGCGGGTGATGGGTCTGCAACCAGTCGCGGAACAGCGGCGCCACTTCGTGCGGCAGCCGCAGCAACACATAGCCGGCACTGTGCGCGCCGGCAGCGGACGCGGCCTGCAGGATCGCTTCCAGCTCATGGTCGTTGATCCACGGGATCACCGGCGCGGCCATCACCCCGACCGGAACGCCGGCCTCGTGCAGCGCCCCCATCGCGCGCAGGCGGGCATGCGGCGCGGACGCGCGCGGTTCCAGTCTGGCCGACAGATGCGGGTCCAGCGTGGTCACCGAAAAATGCACGTTGACCAGGCCCTCGCGTGCCAGCGGCGCGAGCAGGTCCAGATCGCGCGTCACCAACGCATTCTTGGTGATCAGCGTGAACGGGTGCCGCGTCTCCCACAGCACCTCGATCAAGCGCCGCGTCAGTGCGCGTTTGCGCTCGATCGGCTGGTACGCATCGGTGTTGATGCCCAGTGCGATCGGGCTGGGCACATAGCCCGGCCGCGACAATTCGCGCAGCAGCAGCTCCGGCGCATTGGTCTTGGCGAACAGCTTCGTCTCGAAATCCAGCCCGGGCGACAGATTGAGATACGCATGCGAGGGCCGCGCAAAGCAGTAGCTGCAGCCATGCTCGCAGCCACGATACGGATTGACCGATTGCGAAAAGCCGATGTCCGGCGATTGATTGCGGCTGATGATGCTACGCGCGGTTTCCTCGGTGACCTGGGTGCGTAACGCCGGCGCGGCGAACTCCTCGCCGTCGTCGGCGTACCAGCCATCGTCCACCGGTTGTTGGGTAGTGGTTTCGAAGCGTCCGGGTAGATGGCCGGTCGCACCGCGGCCCTTGATCGCAGTTGCCATCGTGTCATCGTACGGCCGGTAGGTCTCATGCAATGCGACCACGCGCGCGCCACGATGAAGCTTTCAGGCCCGGCGCGGCGATCGTGTTGGCCACACGGTCATCGCAGCGGCGCGTGCGGCCCGTAGAATCCGCGCATGCTCGCATCCGTACAGAGCGCGTGGGATTGGATGGCCACCATTCCCCACCTCGAAGCGCTACTCCTCGCCGCCTACGTGCTGTACCTGCTGTGGATCGCCAGCTGGATCGTGCTGCAGAAGCGCGAGCCGGTGGCCACGCTCAGCTGGGTGCTGTCGCTGGCCGCGCTGCCGTATCTGGGCCTGCTGATCTACTACTGGCTCGGCCCGCAGAAGGTCAAACGCCAGCGGCTGCGACGCGGTCGTTCGCGCTCGGGCATGGAGAGCTACAGCAGCGTCTGTCCGCCGGACGCGGACTGCACCGAGCTGGCCAAGATCGGCCAGTCCACCACCGGCCTGGCCCCCAGCAGCGCCACCGAGGTGCACTGGCTGGTGGATGGCGCGGCCACCTATGCGGCCATCATCGAGGCCATCCGCGGTGCGCGCGACCATATCCACCTGGAGTACTACATCTTCCAGCCCGACCACAGCGGCACCGCGATCTGCGATGCGCTGATGGAGCGCGCACGCGCCGGGGTCAAGGTGCGCTTGCTGATGGATGCGGTGGGCTCGTCGGCGATGACCCGGCGCAGCTTGCGGACGCTGCGCGCGGCCGGGGTGGAGACTGCCTGGTTCCATCCATCCCAGCTGCTCAAGCCGTTCAAGCGACCGTGGTTGAACCTGCGTACCCACCGCAAGGTGGTCGTGGTCGACGGCAGGATCGGCTTCACCGGCGGCATCAACGTCACCGACGAAGAGAACGAGCAGGTGCGTAGCGATGCCTATCGCGACCTGCACGTGCGCCTGCAGGGCCACGTGGTGCGCAGCCTGCAGCTGGTGTTCCTGGAAGACTGGCTCTACGCCACCGGGCAAGGCCGCGCCGCCTTCCACGGCCAGCAGCTCTGGCCCGAGGACGTGCCGAGCCGCGCGCAAGGCGATGTGGACGCGCAGGTGCTGATTTCCGGGCCGGATTCGTCGTGGGAGTCCATCCACCGGCTGATGGTCGCTGCGATTCACGAAGCCAGGCATCGGGTCTGGTTGGTCACGCCGTACTTCGTCCCCGGGGAGGCCGCGCGCATGGCGCTGACCTCGGCCGCATTGGGGGGCCTTGACGTGCGCCTGCTGGTGCCGCGCCTCAGCGACTCGCGTCTGGTCACCTACGCGGCGCGTTCGTATTTCGACGAGCTGCTCGAGGCCGGCGTGCGCATCTACGAATACGGCCCGCGCATGCTGCACACCAAGGCGCTGCTGGCCGACGACGAGGTCTGCATCGTCGGCAGCGCCAATTTCGACAGCCGCAGCTTTCGCCTGAACTTCGAGCTGTCGATGCTGTTCCGCGACCAGGCGGTCGCGGCCGAACTGGCCGGTTTGATCGACGCCGACCTGCAGCACGCGCAGGAAGTGCGCTTCGTGCGCCATCGACCGTTGTGGCGCTCGCGGCTGCCCGAAGCCTGCGCACGGCTGCTGTCGCCGCTGCTGTGACCCGTATCGCCGTGCCCACGTGGAACCAGGCAGGCCGCGGCGCTACACTGCCGCCACTGATCGGGGAGCTCGTCATGCACTGGCTGTTTCTGCTTATGGCATTGGGTGCGCTGGTGCTGGCCTTCAGCACGCCGCACGTGTGGCTGCTGGTGGCTTCGCTGCTGGTGGCACTGTTGTTGCTGCTGCTGTGGACGCGCGGTTGGTTCGCCTCGCGCATGGGCGATGCCCAGCGCGACACCAGCAGCCTGATCGACCCGGCCGAGCTGCGCCGCCTGCGCGAGATTGCCGAAGCCCGCAAGGCCGCCGCCCTCAACGCCACGCGCGACGGCGAGCCGCAGGCCTGAGGCCGACGTAGTGACCACCCAGCTCAGCGTCAACGTCAACAAGATCGCGGTGTTGCGCAATTCGCGCGGCGGCCACGATCCGGATGTGGTGCAGGCCGCGCGCACTTGCATCCTCGCCGGCGCCCACGGCATCACCGTGCACCCGCGCCCGGACCAGCGGCATATCCGCGCCGACGATGTGCTGGCGCTGAGCGCGCTGACACGCGAGCATGGAGTCGAATTCAATATCGAAGGCAACCCGTTTGCGCCGCCGCGCGACGGTTATCCGGGTCTGCTGGAGCTATGTCGTGCCACGCGCCCCGAGCAGGTCACCCTGGTACCGGACGGCGATGGACAACTGACGTCCGACCACGGTTTCGATTTTGCGCAGGACACTGTCCAACTCGCCGCGCTGATTGCCTCGTTCAAGACGATCGGTGCTCGCATCAGTCTGTTTGTCGATGCCGGTAATCCCGCTATCGCGCAGGCGGCGGCACTCGGTGCAGACCGCATCGAGTTGTATACAGGGCCGTATGCGGACGCCTATGCGCACGGGCAGCCGGATGTTGCCTTGCAGCTGTTCGCCAGCGCGGAGCGGCGCGCCACTGCTGCCGGCCTGGGCATCAACGCCGGACATGATTTGTCGCAGGTCAACCTGGGCGACTTTCTGAACGCTGTCCCCGGCGTGCTTGAAGTGTCGATCGGCCACGCGCTGATCGGCGAGGCCTTGTATCGGGGCCTTGAGGCGACCGTACGCGCGTATCTGCAGATACTGCACAGAGCATCAATTGAGGTTTGAGAGATTCAGCAGAATAAAAGTTGCCAAGAAGCTCTGAACAACTCTTTCATGAGCCTCCGGTCAACACCCGAAGAAATCTCCATTACACGTAAGCGCATGATTTTCATTATGGGCGAACGTCGCGATCAGGCGAAAACGCCAAGATCGTTCGCTAGGCGAGTTGTTCAGAGGTTCCCTAACCAAATGTAGCGAGCAGTCGCCAGGTGGGTGCAGAACGCCCGCTCAGAACCGCACTACGGGTGGCACAGGCCGCGCACGCCTGGGGAGAACGGCGGCTTCCTTGAACCGAGCATCGCTGTCACATGGGCGCATAGAACCGTCAGTAACCACCAGGCGGTGCACAGGGCTCGGCCACTGCAGGGAAACTACCGCAGGACTCGGAAGTTCCGGTTGTGCGGGCTCGTTTTTGGCATGACCGCTTCCGAAAACACCCCCCGAATCCTGCCCGCTTCACATATTGTGAAGTTTGCCTTCTAAAGATTTAATGCATTATGTGCTGGAACGGACAAGCTTCAACCGCGGTGGCTGCCTGCGGCCTCTTAGGGTGCGCATATTCGGCCTACAGGAAAGAGCCGTTCGAGTTGTGGGGGTGCCTTGCTTTTTTTTCATTAATGGAAATTCTGCAGGCATTCACCTACACGGTAATCAATTCCTGCAGTAATCCGATGAATCAGGTTGCGACGTTACTCGGTTTCCTTCATATAGCGATACAACCATTCTTCATCAATGCGATTTCGCTTTATTTCATCCCGGAAGTGGCGAAAAACAGGGTGAAGAATTATGCATACTTCGCCTGCTTCGTCTGTCTCATCCTGATGATACTCAAGATCTACCCCTTCGAATGGGCAAGTCACATACCCAAGGGAACCGCTCTCTGCTCTGATCGCCTTTGTTCGGTCAGTGGAAACTGGCATATTGCCTGGGAGCTACCCGTCAACGATATTCTCAGCATCACCATCTTTGGTTTCAAGGTGGTATGGGCACCCTATGTCTTCGCTGCCTTCATCGTTCCGCTGGCTTACGGTTCATGGCGGTTTACGATTTTCCATCTCTTGTTGGGGCCGATTCTGGCCAGACTAACCACGGACAATCCCAATGAATTTCCGGCCGTCTGGTGCCTGCTTTCGATCGGATTTCTTTTGCTGGTGATCAAGACGCCGGTACGCAGCTGGCTTTTCGTCAAGACGGTCTGGTGGATAAGAGGCCCGGTACCTCAAGCACTCGGGCCTGTTTGAATGCTGCGAGGCCAACTGCTTTCACGGTGATCCGCTCTCAAGAACGGTCCCAGAAAATCCTGATCATCCATTCCAGCGCTGCGATGACGATGCCCGCGTCCCATAGCTTCGAAGTTAGGCTGGGTTGAGGTGCGCTCTATGGCAAGCTCCAGGCGTGCCTGCGCCTCGTTGCCAGAGTCTGACTTGCGCCTGCCTACGAGTGATCTCGTTCGCGGCGGGAACACGAGGTGAGCGTACTCTGCGCTGGGCATGACCTTGGGTGCCATGCGGCGGAAGCTGCTGACGGTACTTGCTTGACAGGCGTTTTCAGGAACGGCGCAACAAAACGTAGCGAACAGTCGTCAGTTGGGGGAGACCGCACGCTCAGGACCGCCGTGTCCGTGTGTGTGGACATGGGCGATTCCGAGCACCGGTCGCGCCCGACGGTGAGCACCGTAGTGCGGTTGGCTGCTCCAAGGCTTCGTGCTCCACGCCCTATGTCGCAACGCTGCAACCTCGCTGGGCAACCTGCGTGAGAAGAGGCGGCTCAGCCAGCTCTACGTTATCGCGGTCAGACATCAACGCAGGCGAGGTCGCCAGCGCTGGTTTTACCCGACTTGTGCCGGTGACAGACACTGGCCATCTTTGATCGACCATGAAAAAACGCCACCGTTTCCGGTGGCGTTGCAGTCGCGTCATGACTGTTGTGTTGCGGTCTTACGGTGTCTTACTGCATGAAGCCGATTTTCTTCATCTGCGAGTTCTTCGCCGCAGCGAGGACCTTGGCCATCACTTCGTACTCCGCATCTTCATTGGCATCGATACGCAGTTCCGGCTGATTGGTCGGATCGGCCTGCACCACTTCTTCCATCTTCTGCTGCAACTGCGCGACCGGGGTCGGGCTGTTGTTCCAGAACACCTGGTTGCTGGCGTCGATCCGCAGCTCGATCGGCGGCGGCGGTTCGGTCGTCTGCGGTGGCGGGTTGAGCACCCGCTGCGGCAGATCCACGGCGATCGGGTACGTCATGATCGGCGCGGTCACGATGAAGATGATCAGCAGCACCAACATCACGTCCACCAGGGGCGTGACATTGATGTCGGCCATTGGGCCGCGGTTTCCACCGGTACTGAATGCCATGGCTTACTGCCCCTTCTCTTTGGTTGCAACGAAGCCGACGTCCAACATGCCCTGACCCTGCGCGATCTTGGTGATCTCGTTGATCGTACGCATCTTGGTCGTGCGGTCGCCACGCAAGTTGAGCGGCGGCTGCGGTGTCTGCTGTGCGGCAGTGGACAGGCGCGATTCCAGTGCTTCCTTGGAAATCGGCTCGTCGTTCCAGTACAGCGACCCGTCTTCCTTGACGGCCAGGGTAATCGGCGCGGCACGTTTCTCCGCATCTTCCTTCTGGATCAGGTTGGCCTCTGGCAGCTCCACCTTGACCTTATGGGACATCAGCGGTGCCGTAATGATGAAGATGATCAGCAGCACCAACATCACGTCCACGAGGGGCGTCACATTGATGTCGGCCATCGGGCCACCGCTGTTTCCACTACTGAAGGCCATAACGGGCTCCGTCTAAATCGTTGCGAAGTCGTTCTTTACTACGGATTAGCGAACGCGCGAACCAGTGGCGAAGAAGTCGTGCAGGTCGTGGGCAAAGGTGTCGAACTTGGCGATCACCGAGCTGTTGACCTTGGAGAAGAAGTTGAACGCGAACACGGCCGGGATCGCGACGAACAGACCGATCGCGGTCATGATCAACGCTTCACCCACCGGGCCGGCAACGGCGTCGATGGAGGCCGAACCGGTTGCACCGATCTTGATCAGCGCGCCGTAGATGCCCCACACGGTACCGAGCAGACCGACGAACGGTGCGGTCGCACCGACGGTGGCCAGCAGGGTCATGCCCGACTGCAGCTTGGTGCTTTCGCGGGTCACGGCCTGACGCAGGGCGCGATCGACGAATTCCGAGCGGCTCAGGCTCTCGCCCAGACCACCGGTGCTGCCTTCGGCGCGCTGGTGGTGAGCAGCAGCCTGCGCTGCGTCCAGTGCGATCTTGGAGAACGGCTCGGAAGCCGGCTGCTCTTCCATGGCGCGGATGGCGTCCTGTGCATTCGGGGCATCCCAGAATGCGGTGGTGACGCGGTCAGCCGCGCTCTTCAGACGGGTGGCACGGAAGATGTTGATGACGGTCCAGTACCAGGAGGCAGCGGACATGGCGATCAGGGTGATCAGAACGACCCAGGACACGGCGAAATCGCCGGGGCTGGACGTCATTTCAGTGATCAAGTGCTCGAAGCCCATCTGCGACAGGGCGGCCGACGGATTGGAGCCCCCTGCAGCGGCGGCGATAAAGAATTCCTGCAGCATGACGCTTACCTTTGTTGTGTGTGGTGATGAAGGGTGGAGCGAAAGGAAGACAGGATCCTGGGCCGACCGTGGCCGGCCCGTGGGATCAGTTCAGAGCAAAGTTGACCGGGACGCGGACACGTCCGGCGGCTTTCTGCCCGTTGACAGTGGAGGCGTTGAACTTCCACTTGCGTGCTGCGTCCATCGCGGCACGGTCAAGGTCGCGGTTGCGGCTGGACTTTTCGACCGACACATTGGTCACGTTGCCGCTCGCATCCACATCCACGATCAGGATGACCTCACCTTGGACACCGGCACGGAATGCAGCCGGCGGGTACTTCGGCGGGTTCATGTTCTTGGACGAGATATCGACACTGGCGCCGATATCACTCGGCGGTTGCGGCGGAGCCGGCGGGCTCGGCGGCGTGACGATATCGCTGGGACGCGGTTCGGGAACATCGACAACCGGAGCTTCCGGCGGCGGCGGAACCGGTGACGGCTTCGGCGGCGACAGATTCTTGACCGGCGGTGGCGGCTTGTCTTCCGGCGGCGGCGGCGGCGGCGGCGGCGGGGGAGGAGGCGGTGCATCCACCAAGGTGACCGTGGTGGTGCGCTCCTTCTCTGCCGGAGCCTTCGGCGCCACTGCAGGGATCAGCAACATCATCAGTGCAGTGAGGTGCAAGGCAATTACGAAAGCAATGCCGATAATGCGGGCCCAGCTCAGACCCTGGTTCCCGGCATCATAGTCATGCCTGTGGATAACGAGTTGTTCCGTCATGCGCCAATGGCTCTTTCAGTGGGGGCCCCGGATCACTGTGATGATCCCCAGGTTTTCGGACGGCTTTGACACCGCAGGAACCCCCAAGCTTATACCAATCCCGAGTCCTGTAACCACTAAAAACACAGGGATTTCGGGGGTTTATTTTCTTTTTTACTTCAGATTGATGATCTTCTTGGCGTCATCGGGTTTTTTGACACCCTTGGCGATTGCCTGCTGCGCGGCCTGCTTGGCCTCCGGGATGCGACCTTCCGAATGCAGCACCTTGGCCAGATTCAGATAGGTCTCGCCGTCCTTGGAAAGCGGTGCGGCTTTTTGCCAATTCTCGATCGCCTTGGGCACGTCTTCGCTGTAGTAATACGACTGTGCCAGCGCAAGGTATGTCTGATAATCGGGTTTAAGGATGCCTTTTTGCATACCTTCATTGATGACCGCGATGACGTCCTTTTCCTTGTTCTCGGTGTTGGCGTAGATGGAATACAACTGCTTGTACTCCTTTTCTTCGGTCAACTGCCCGGCAGCGCGCAGCTTGTCCATCACTGCGGCGGCCTTGTCCATCTGATCGGCCTGCATATACATGCTGGCCAGATTGAGCTGGGCCTTCTTGTCGTTCGGCGTCTTGGCCGCAAGCGCTTCGGCGGCGGCCACCGCTTCACCGGTCTGACCGGCTTCGGCGTAGGACGCCATCAGCAACTGGTTCCAGGTGTCCTTCGGCTCGGGCGAGGCGGCGATGGCCTGCTTCAGCACCGGAATGGCTTCCTTGTAGCGCTCGGCCTGGTACAGCGCCTGCCCCTTGAGGATCAGGTCTTCCGGACGCTGCGACTTGCTCTCTTCCAGATACTTGTCCAGCGTGGCCAGGCCTTCGGCCTGCTGATCGTCCTGCATCTGCAACTGCGCCAGCATCAGCATCGACTGGAACTGGCCGTTGTTGTCCAGCGCATTGAGACCGATCGCCTGCTGCAGATACTTCTTGGCAGCGGCAGCATCGTCCATGTTGTACGCCGCCTGGGCGGCCAGCTGCGAGGCCAGCGCCTTGTCGGCTTCGTTGGCCGAGCCATTGGCGAGGATCTCGTCGGCCTGGGTGCGCACGGCCGGGAAGTCTTCGCCCTTGTTGAAGGTTTCGATCAGCTTCTGCAGCTTGCTGCCCAGCTTGGACGAAGGCTTGATCGTCGGCGCGGCGCGGGTGGACTGCGGATACAACTCCTCGGCCTTGCCGCTGCTCTTGGACTTGCGGCTGGCGCGCTCGGACGAACGATCCGACTGCGCCACCGCATCGGCGACGACCGCCCCGCCCAGCGACGCGGCGATGAACAGGGACAACAGGGCTTGCTTGCGGTTGAGCAGTTTCATGTTTCACCTCGGACGAGCCGCCGTCGGGCGGTACGAAAAGCGGAATAGACGCTGTACGAAAAATCTGAGCCGGCAAACTTAGCAGAAAGTCTCAGTTCCCGAAAACGGTTTCCGTGCTGTGTTGCGATATTCGGTACATGAGCGCCGAGATATCAGCCGCAGCGCGGCACGTGTCCGTCCTGTCGCGCCTGCTCGTAAACCGGTTCGAGTTGACTGACGTCTGCCTGCAGTTCGCGGATGCGATTGGCCGGGTCGGGGTGGGTGGACAGCCACTGCGGCTGGCGGTTGCCGCTGGCGCCCATCATGTTCTGCCATAGCGTCACCGCCTGGGCAGGATCGAAGCCGGCCTGGGCCATCAGGCGCTGGCCGACCACGTCGGCCTCACTCTCCTGGGTACGCGAGCCGGGCAGCAGGAACACGGTCTGGGCGGTCATTCCGCCGACCTGGTTGACGGCACTGGCCGCGCCGTCGCCATAGGCCGCACCGGCCAGCGCGCCGATGATGCCCAGACCGGTCTGCGCGCCAAGCTGCCGGGTGATGCGCTCTTCGTGATGGCGCGAGATCACATGCCCGATTTCATGCCCGAGCACGGCAGCCAGCTGATCCTGCGTCTTGGCAACGGTGAAGATGCCGGTATTCACGCCGACCTTGCCACCGGGCAGCGCGAAAGCATTGGCTTCGTCATCGACAAACAGCGCGGTTTCCCAACGGGTCTCGCGCCACTGCGGCGGCAGCTGCGCCACCAGCGCGTTGACCACACATTGCACGTAGGCATTCTGCTTGCCGTCGGTGCTGACTTTTTCCTTTGCCTTGGTCTGCGCGAACGACTCTGCGCCAAGCTTGTCGAGCTGGTCCTGGGTGACGCCTCCCACCACCTGTCGGCGGCCGGTCGGCGAAGTTGTGGTGGCACATGCCGTCAATGCAAAGACGGCGACAACGATCAACAGCCTAGCTTTCATTCAATCCCCCTTGAACCCTGGGGACATTTTGGCAGGCTCGTCTTAACTTTTCGTCAAACGGCTCAGCCGACGCCAAAAAAGTACAGCGCCGCCAAGGCGGTGGCGTTGTTGACGCCATGCGCCACGATCGGCGCCCACAGCGTGCCGGTGCGCCAGTACAGCCATGCGAACGCCGCGCCCATGCTGCCGTAGACCAGCCACAGTTGCGCGATGGCAGCCGGGCCGTTGCCACTGACGCCGGGCACTTCATGCACCAGCGCAAAGATCGCGCTGCTCAGCACGATGCCCAGCCAGGGCCGGCCGGCGGCGAGCAGGCGGCCGAACAGCACGCGTCGGAACAGCAATTCTTCGTACGCCGGGGCAATGGCCACCGCAAACACCACCAGCGCCAGCGGCCATTGCTTGATGGCTTCTTCCATCAGCGGCAAGTTGGTCGGCACCGGTTTGATGCCCAACGCGGACGCCGCGACGCTGACCAGATTGCTGAGCATGAACACGCCAACCGCGATCAACGCGGTCCAGCCCCAGGTGGAGGCACGCCTCGCGGCGGCCCGCGAGCCCCTGTGTTCGCCTGCGGTCGCGCGGCGGCGCCAGTAATACAGCAGCAGCGCCGGCGAGGCCGTGCTGACCAGTGCGGTGAGCAGTTGCACCAGTACGCCGGGTTGGCCGATCGTGGCCATGATCTCGGTCGAGGAGAGCGTCAGGCCCTGCGCCTTGGCGGCCTGCACGGCACTGACACCGCGGAACACGCCCCAGAGCGCAAACCCGGCCACGCTCAGCAACAGCAGCAGCCCGGTGGCGAGCAGCACATCGATGCCGAAGCCGAGCAATGGTGGCAGCAGCGGGGCGGTGCCGGCAGCCGGCGTGGGTGCCGGCGTCGGGGAAGAATCTGCGCTCATCGTCGTCCTGAAAAAACCGCAGACGCCGGCGCAGCGCCTGGGCGGTGCGCCGGCGGGCGACGGTGGCTCAGATGTCCAGGTTGGACACCTTCAGCGCGTTGTCCTCGATGAAGTCTCGGCGTGGCTCGACCACATCGCCCATCAAGGTGCTGAAGATCTGATCGGCGGCCACGGCATCTTCGATACGCACCTGCAACAGGCGACGCGTATCCGGATTGACCGTGGTCTCCCACAACTGCTCGGCGTTCATTTCGCCCAGACCCTTGAAGCGCTGTACCTGGCGGCCCCGCTTGGCCTCTTCCAGCAGCCAGGCATGCGCCTGGGCGAAGCTGGTGATTGGGTGGGTCTTGTTGCCGCGCACGATCTGCGCGCCTTCGCGCACCAGATCGTGCAGGGCCAGCGAGACCTCGCGCAGCGGGCGCAGCTCGCCGCTTTCGAACGCGCCCATCGGCAGCACCTGGGTGAATTCCTCGCCCATGTGCCTGCGCACCGCCACCAGCGATGCCGAGGCGCTGTCGGTGGCCGGGTCGAAACGCAGCTGATAGCGCGCCGTGCCAAGGGTGCCGCGGTTGAGCACCGCCTGCAGCGCATCCAGGGTGGGATGCACCTCGCCTTCGGCCTGCAGCGTGTCCACATCCAGCGGCGGCAGGTCGATCAGCGCGGTGAGCAGCGCCGGGTCGTAGCGGTGCGCGTTGCGCGCGATCGCCTCGTTGGCGCTGGTGAACAGCATCAACAGCTTTTCCAGCGCCTCGCCGGTGATCGGCGGCTCATCGGTGGCGGGGATCAGCGCCGCGCCTTCGACCGCATTGCTGGCCAGATAGGCATTGAGCGCCGCGTCGTCCTTGAGATACAGCTCGCTTTTACCCTGCTTGAGCTTGTACAGCGGCGGCAGGCCGATGTAGATGTAGCCGCGCTCGATCAGTTCCGGCATCTGCCGGTAGAAGAAGGTCAGCAGCAGGGTGCGGATGTGCGAACCGTCAACGTCGGCGTCGGTCATCAGGATGATGCGGTGATAGCGCAACTTGTCCGGGTTGTACTCGTCGCGGCCGATGCCGGTGCCCAGCGCGGTGATCAGCGTGCCGACCTGGTCCGAGGCCAGCATGCGGTCAAAACGCGCGCGTTCGACGTTGAGGATCTTGCCGCGCAGCGGCAGCACCGCCTGATTCTTGCGGTTGCGGCCCTGCTTGGCCGAGCCACCAGCCGAGTCACCCTCGACGATGAACAGCTCGGACAGCGCCGGGTCTTTTTCCTGGCAGTCGGCCAGCTTGCCGGGCAGGCCGGCGATGTCCAGCGCGCCCTTGCGGCGGGTCAGGTCACGCGCCTTGCGCGCGGCTTCGCGCGCACGTGCTGCGTCGACGATCTTGCCGGTGATGGCCTTGGCTTCGTTCGGATTCTCCTGCAGGAACTCCTGCAGGCGCGCACCAAAGGCGTTTTCCACCGCCGGGCGCACATCCGAGCTGACCAGCTTTTCCTTGGTCTGCGAGGAGAAGCTGGGGTCGGGCACCTTGACCGACAGCACTGCGATCATGCCTTCGCGCATGTCGTCGCCGGTCAGCGCCACCTTGGCCTGCTTGGCGATGCCGTTCTGCTCGATGTAGTTGCTGAGCACCCGCGTCAGCGCGGCACGGAAACCGGCCAGGTGGGTACCGCCATCCTTCTGCGGGATATTGTTGGTGAAGCAGTACATGGTTTCCTGGTAGGCGTCGGTCCACTGCAGGGCCACGTCCACCACGATGCCGTTGTGCTCGCCGGTCACCGAGATCACGTTCGGGTGCAGCGGCGACTTGAGTTGCGCCAGATGCTCGACGAAGCTGCGGATGCCGCCTTCGTAGTGGAAATCGTCGCGGCGGCCGTCGCCGCGCTCGTCGATCAGCGCGATCTTGACGCCGGAGTTGAGGAACGACAGCTCGCGTAGGCGGCGCGCCAGGATGTCGTAGTGAAACTCGACGTCGCTGAAGATCGCCACGGCCGGCTTGAAGCGCAGCGTGGTACCGCGCTTGGTCGAGGCTTCCAGCTGCTTGAGCGGGTACTGCGGCTCGCCCAGCGCGTATTCCTGCTGGTAGTGGAAGCCGTCGCGCCAGATGTCCAGCCACAGGTGCTCGGACAGCGCATTGACCACCGACACGCCCACGCCGTGCAGGCCGCCGGACACCTTGTAACTGTTGTCGTCGAACTTGCCGCCGGCGTGCAGCACGGTGAGGATCACCTCGGCTGCGGAAACGCCTTCTTCCTTGTGGATGTCGACCGGCACACCACGGCCGTTGTCGGACACCGCAACCGAGCCATCGACCAGGATTTTGACCACGATGTCGTCGGCATGGCCGGCAAGGGCTTCGTCGACCGAATTGTCGACCACCTCGAACACCATGTGATGCAGGCCGGTGCCGTCATGCACATCGCCGATGTACATGCCGGGGCGCTTGCGGACGGCTTCCAGGCCACGCAGCACGGTGATCTTGCTGGAGTCGTAGGTGCCATTGGGAGTGGGCGAGGTGTTTTGTTCGTCGGTCATGCGTGTGCCGTTAGCTCCACAACACGGGCGCAGGCAGCAGGAGCCGCATCGCACCGTGGGAAAAGGGGGATAGCCCGGAAATTATACCAGTCGGCCCACCTGCGCCGCGGATGGTTACGATGTGGGCGTCAGCACGGCCACGCTGCCGTGTTCCACGTGGAACCGATGCAGGAATTCTCCAGATTCGCCCAGCCCGGGCGGCATTTCGGTGGCGGTGATCAGCACCTGCGCCGGTGCGGACGCCAGACGCTGCAACACGCGTGACTGGTGGTGACGATCCAGCTCCGAGCCCAGATCGTCCAATGCGATCACCGGCCATTCGCCTCGCTCACTGGCAAAGTCTTCGGCCTGCGCCAGCAGGCAGGCGAGGGCGGTGAGCTTTGCCTGGCCGCGCGAGAGCGCCTCCTTGCCCGGCAATGCATCGAAGGCGGGCGCCCAATCGGCGCGATGCGGCCCTTGCGAGGTGTAGCCGTTCTGACGATCACGCTCGCGTGCCAATAGCAGCGCATCGGCAAGCGACACCTCACTGCGCTTCCAACCCGGCGCGAATGTCAGCGCGGACAGCCCGAGCGACGGGGCAATCGCGATTGCCACCGGAATCAGTCTTTCCTGCAAGCGCTCCAGATAACGAAGACGGCGCGATGTCAGCGTTTCGCCCGATTCGGCGAGTTCGTGATCCCAGGCATCGAGCATGCGCGGCTGTGCGCCTTGCTTGAGCAAGGCATTGCGCTGTCTGAGGGCTCGCGCATAGCGGCGCCATAGCGCCAGGAAGTCAGGTTCCACGTGGAACAACCCCCAATCGAGGAAGCGCCGCCGCGGCTCACCGCCGCCACTGATCAACACGTGGCTGCCGGGCTCGAAGGTCACGACAGCCAACGCGGCACACAATGCGCCCAGCTGTGCGACATCTTCGCCATCCAGCCGGCCCGTCCATTCCTGGCCGCTGTGGCGCAGGCCCGCCCGTCGCGTGCGTTCCCCCGTCCCGGCGGTTCCCTCGCGCCACTCCACGAAGACTTCAAGATCGCTGGCGCCTTGCTGGATCAGCCCGTCGCGCACACGGCCACGAAAGCTGCGGCCATAAGCCATCAGGTGCAACGCTTCCAGCACGCTGGTCTTGCCCGCGCCGTTATCGCCGGTCAACAGGTTCAAGGAACTGTCGGGGTGGAGGTCGACGGTCTCGAAACGACGAAGTCGATGGATGGACAACCGCACTACGTGCATCGATCGGTCTGCTCTGCGCTGTGATCCGGCATCCCGGTCGGAGCGGAGGATACGTGATCGATGCGATTCCTGCCCGCACGGACGTGAAGCGACCCACGGACAAGCGGGGGACAACCTGTGGATAAAAAGGAGGACCCAGCAACGACGTTTGCTTATCCACAGGTTGTCGGTCCATCTACAAGGGTCTAAACACAGGGTTTCGATGCATAAAAACTCTTTAAGAACAAAAAGATAGGGTAGTTTCCGGCGAAATCTGGCCCTACCATCACCACCAAGCTCTTAAATTATTTCTAGATTTAAAAGCAACGCTTGATGTGCATAAGTCAAAAACAGGCTTGAGAACACCGAATCAGACCGTGCTGAGCAACCTCGCTCGAAGCGAACCTGGCCCGCTTTTGGTGAACGCATTCAGACTAGGTAGGTGGATCCTGACGAGGACGCCATTGAGGCAGGCAGGGCTCATGAATCTCATCCAGGACTGCGAAAATGATTTCCTGGACGTTGGCTACTGACGCACAACGAAACTTCCGTTCCACGTGCGCTCTTCCAGTGCTTGCTCGCAACACCCTCATGATTCGACAGATCTGGCTCCCGCCTGGGTTGCCTGCATGCGGAGAGAATCTCGACCTCATGTAGCACCGTCCTGAGACAACTCGCCGATCATTGCGCGGATGCGCCGAAGCACCGCATACGGATTGTGCTGACATCCACGCCGCCCACAGCGGTAGAACGGGCGCAAACTCCTTCCCTGCGAACGCTCGGCTCCGCGCCGACGACCGGCGCTTCACGGGAACCGGGCTAACGCGCTTGTCCAGTGGGTGAGGTCTGACACCTGGGCGTGGCGTCTAGTCCACCGTCGCTTGGCCAGGTGACTGACTGTACGACGCTGCCACTCCGGGGGATCACACATGGCGAGCACAGCGGCAGCTTCGGGTAAGACACGAAAGCATGTAGATACGCGCTATCAGCGCCCAGGGCCCCCCCAGGACGGCCTAATCCCCAAGCGCCTTACACGGCAACGGATTCACCGCTTTCGGCCTTAAAAAGAAAAAGCCCGGCATTCGCCGGGCTCTTCGTGTTCCACGTGGAACGCAGCGTCAAAGGCGCAGCGGCATCACCACGTGGCGGGATTTCTCGCTGCTGGCTTCACGCACCAGCGCCGACGAGTTCGCATCGCGCAGCTGAATGACCACGTGCTCATCGCGTAACGCAGACAGCGCATCCAGCAGGTAGTTCACGTTGAAGCCGATCGCCAGGTCGTCGACCTTGGTGTCGGCCTCGATTTCTTCCTGCGCTTCTTCCTGCTCCGGGTTGTGCGCGCTGATCTTCAGCTGCCCTGGCGAGACTTCCACGCGCACACCGCGGTATTTCTCGTTGGACAGAATCGCCGCACGCTGCAGCGAGGCGCGCAGCGCTTCGCGATCCACCTTGACCTCGCGATCGGCGCCGATCGGTATCACTGCCTCGTAGTCCGGGAAGCGGCCGTCGATCAGCTTGGAGGTGAAGGTCACATCGCCACGCTTGACGCGGATATGGCTGCGACCGACTTCCAGCTCCACTTCGCGGTCCGCCGCTTCCAGCAGACGCAGCAGTTCGGTCACGCCCTTGCGCGGAACGATGATCTGGCGCTTGGCACCGCCGGAGTTTTCCAGCTCTGTCTCGCACAGCGCCAGACGGTGGCCATCGGTGGCAACGCAACGCAGCAGGCCCTCGCGCAGGTCGAACAGCAAACCGTTGAGGTAGTAGCGCACGTCCTGCTGGGCCATGGCGAACGCAGTGCGCTCGATCAGCTCCTTCAACGCCGCCTCCGGCACCGCAACGCGCTCGGTGGCTTCGACCTCGTCCACCGACGGAAAATCGTTGGCAGGCAGCGTAGCCAGGGTGAAGCGGCTACGCCCGGCCTGCACCGTAACCTTGTCGCCGGTCTGCGAAATGGTGACGCGACTGCCGTCGGGCAGGGCACGCAGGATGTCGAACAACTTGCGCGCCGGAATCGTGGTTTCGCCGTCCTGCGCGTCTTCCACCATCGTGCGCGAGATCATCTCCACTTCCAGGTCCGTACCGGTCAACGAGACCTGTCCGTCCTTGACCTGCACCAGCAGATTGGCCAGAACCGGCAGGGTTTGACGGCGTTCGACCACATTGACCACCTGGGCCAATGGTTTGAGGAAGGCTTCGCGCTGCAGTGTAAAACGCATGTGGTTCCGTGCCCCTATGCTTTAAAAGATAATGGAATAAATCAAAAGCTTGGTGGTGATGGTAGGGCCGTTTTTAGCGGATAACCACCATAACTGTTTGTTTCCAAAGACAAATTAGAGCCTGAAAGTCGTTGGACTAGTGCCCCCGGTCTAGC
The DNA here is from genome assembly GCF_002939945.1 of Xanthomonas arboricola pv. populi. Classification (GTDB taxonomy): domain Bacteria; phylum Pseudomonadota; class Gammaproteobacteria; order Xanthomonadales; family Xanthomonadaceae; genus Xanthomonas; species Xanthomonas arboricola_A. The sequence goes on from NZ_MDEB01000008.1 coordinate 113,801, forward strand.
GGTAAAACCTGTGGATAGTTTTCCGCCTGACCTGCAAGGCAACGTTATCCACAGATTCTCCCGCATTTGACCCCAACGTTTCCACGCTTTTCTCCAAGCGTGGTTGTCCAGGCCGTCGCCGGCCTACTCGCTAAGCTTGCGAATCAGCTTTTCCCAGTCCTCGCGCAGCTTGCCGTCGGCCTCCATCAGTGTGCGGATCTGCCGGCAGGCATGCAGCACGGTGGTGTGGTCGCGGCCGGCAAAGGCGTCGCCGATCTCCGGCAGGCTGTGCTCGGTCAGCTCCTTGGCCAGCGCCATCGCCACCTGGCGCGGACGCGCCAGCGAGCGCGTCCGTCGCTTGGAGAGAAGGTCCTTCATCTGCAGGCCGTAGTAGTCCGCCACGGTCTTCTGGATGTTGGGGATGCCGATCGCCTGTTGCTGGGCGCGCAACAGGTCGCGCAGCGTCTCCTGGGCGAACTCCACCGTGATCGATCGGCCGGTGAAGTTGGCGCGCGCCACCAGGGTGTTGAGCGCGCCTTCCAGGTCGCGCACGTTGGAGCGCATCTTCTTGGCGATCAAAAACGCCACGTCGTCGGGAATCTCGGCGCCCCGCTCGCGCGCCTTGGCCAGCACGATCGCCGCACGGGTCTCGAAATCGGGCGGGTCGATCGCCACCGACAGGCCCCAGGCCAGGCGCGACTTCAGCCGCGGCTCCAGCCCCTCGACCTCGCGCGGGTAGCGGTCGCAGGTCAGGATGATCTGCTGGCGACCATCGAACAGCGCGTTGAAGGTGTGGAAGAACTCCTCCTGCGTGCGGTCCTTGCCGGCAAAGAACTGGATGTCGTCGATCAGCAGCGCATCGATCTGCTGGAACTGGCGCTTGAACTGGTCCATCGCCTTGTCCTGCAGCGCCCGGATCATCGCGCTGAAGAACTGCTCCGAGCGCAGATACATCACCTTGGCGGCCGGGTTGGCCTGGCGCAGCGCATTGCCGGCGGCAAACATCAGGTGGGTCTTGCCCAGGCCGGTGCTGCCGTACAGCAGCAGCGGGTTGTGCGCGCGGTCGCCCGGCTTCTGCGCCGCCTGGATCGCAGCGGCCAGACCGAGCTGGTTGCTGCGGCCCTCGACGAAGTTGGCGAAGGTGTAATGCGAGTCCAGGTTGCCGGCGAACGGCACGATCGGCGCTACCACCGGCGCGCTGGGTATGGCCATTGGTGCCGGCTGCGGCTCCGGTGCACGCGGGCGTGAGCCGACCGCCAATGCCACGTCGCCGTTGCCGACGAAATACGCCACCAGTTCGCGGATGCGCGGCAGGTAACGCTCGCGGACCTGGTCGACGATGAAGGCGTTGGGCGCATACAGCACGATGCTGTCGCCGCGGTCTTCGGCTTGCAGGGGTTTCAACCAGGTGTGGACGTCTTCGGGCGGGAATTCGGCTTCGAGACGTTCCAGACAGCGGGGCCAAGCATCCATCAAAGTATGATCATCTGTTGCTGGCTGCGGCGCGCAGAAAAGCGCCGTGCTCGCAGCCCGGTAGTGAAAAGAGGATGGGCCAGCCTAGCACCGAGGGCAGGGTTTTCCCAGACTTATTCACAGGTCCATCCACAGGGCTTGACCGCCGTCACCTGCGGTAAAGCGTCCGGGGAGTTGACCCGGCCGTGGAAGGCCCTATAGAATTGCCGGTTCTATTCGTCTCCATTCATGCAGAGGGCCCCATGGCCACCAAGCGTACTTTCCAACCCAGCAACCTCAAGCGAGCACGCGACCATGGCTTCCGCGCACGTATGGCAACCGCCGACGGCCGCAAGATCCTGGCTCGCCGCCGCGCCAAGGGCCGCAAGCGCCTGAGCGCTTGATTGCTGCGCCGCTCCCTGCGGCCGAGGCAGTCCCTAACGTGAACGCATCGAACCCGTGCAGGCGATTTCCTCGCTCTGCGCGGGTTCGTACGCGTGCGCAATATACGGTCGTTTTCGACACTGCACGTCGTACCTCGGACCCGTTGCTCAGCCTGCACTGGCGGACCGGCGATACGCCGCCGCGCCTGGGCATGGCGGTGTCGCGCAAGGTCGATACGCGTGCGGTGGGCCGTAACCGGATCAAACGCGTGTTGCGCGATGCCATGCGCCATCTGCTGCCCGAGCTTGCCGGCGGCGATTACGTGATTGTGGCGCGCTCGGCAGCCGCAAAAGCGAGCAATCCACAGATTCGCGACGCCTTCGTGCGTCTGCTGCGCCGTGCCGGCGCATTGCCCCTGCCTGCCGCGCCCGGCACAATGCCGCCCGCCAGGACGATGCACCCATCCTCCCTTTCCCCGACAGAGCCGGAACCCAGTTCCGACTGAGCGAGTTGCTGCCCGATGAACCAGACCCGTGTTTTCCTGATTTTTGCCTGGCTGATGGTCGCGGCGTTGCTGTGGATGGAGTGGGGCAAGGACAAGACGGCCGCCAACGCGCCGGCCGTCGCGACGGCCCAGTCGGTGCCGGCTGCGCGCGATCTGGACGCAGCCGCGCCGACGGCCAATGTGCCGTCGGCACAGGCCATTCCGCAGGCGGGCGTGCCCGGCGCGGTACCCGCGACCAGTACCACGGCCGCGACGCCGGCCGCTGCCGGTGCTGCGCCGGTGATCACCCTGACCTCGGACGTGCTGCGCCTGAAGCTGGACGGCCGCAGCGTGCTGGATGCCGAGCTGCTGCAGTTTCCGCAGACCAAGGACGGCTCCGCGCCGGTCAGCCTGCTGACCGAAGATGCCGCGCATCCGTATAACGCCACCAGCGGCTGGGCCAGCGAGCATTCGCCGGTACCGGGCGTGGGCGGCTTCCGCGCCGAACAGCCGGGCACCGCGTTCGAACTGGCCAAGGGCCAGAACACCCTGGTGGTGCCGTTCGTGTGGAATGGCCCCAACGGGGTGTCGATCCGCCGCACCTTCACCCTGGAACGCGGTCGCTACGCGATCTCGATCAAGGACGAGGTGATCAACAAGAGCGGTGCGCCGTGGAACGGCTACGTGTTCCGCAAGCTGAGCCGTGTGCCGACCATCCTCAGCCGCGGCATGACCAACCCGGATTCCTTCAGCTTCAACGGAGCGACCTGGTACAGCCCGCAGGAAGGCTACGAGCGTCGCGCGTTCAAGGACTACATGGACGATGGCGGCCTCAATCGCCAGATCACCGGCGGCTGGGTGGCGCTGCTGCAGCACCACTTCTTTACCGCGTGGATTCCGCAGAAGGACCAGGCCTCGCTGTATGTGCTGAACCAGGACGGCCCGCGTGACGTGGCCGAGCTGCGTGGCCCGGCCTTCACCGTGGCGCCGGGTCAGACCGCGACCACCGAGGCACGCCTGTGGGTCGGCCCGAAGCTGGTCAGCCTGATCGCCAAGGAAGACGTGAAGGGGCTGGACCGGGTGGTCGACTACAGCCGCTTCTCAATCATGGCCATCATCGGCCAGGGCCTGTTCTGGGTGCTGAGCCATCTGCACAGCTTCCTGCACAACTGGGGTTGGGCCATCATCGGCCTGGTGGTGCTGCTGCGTCTGGCGCTGTATCCGCTGTCGGCTGCGCAGTACAAGTCCGGCGCCAAGATGCGCCGCTTCCAGCCGCGCCTGGCGCAGCTGAAGGAGCGCTACGGCGACGATCGCGTCAAGTATCAGCAGGCGACGATGGAGCTGTTCAAGAAGGAAAAGATCAACCCGATGGGCGGCTGCCTGCCGCTGCTGATCCAGATGCCGATCTTCTTCGCGCTGTACTGGGTGCTGGTGGAATCGGTGGAACTGCGTCAGGCGCCGTGGCTGGGCTGGATCCAGGACCTGACCGCGCGCGATCCGTACTTCATCCTGCCGGTGCTCAACATCGCCATCATGTGGGCCACGCAGAAGCTGACCCCGACCCCGGGCATGGACCCGATGCAGGCCAAGATGATGCAGTTCATGCCGCTGGTGTTCGGCGTCATGATGGCCTTCATGCCGGCCGGCCTGGTGCTGTACTGGGTGGTCAACGGCGGGCTGGGTCTGCTGATTCAGTGGTGGATGATCCGCCAGCACGGCGAGAAGCCGAGCAAGATCATCCAGGCCAACGCCAAGTAAGCGCAGTTGCACAGAGCCCGCCGCAAGGCGGGCTTTGTGCATATGCGCCTGCAAGCCGCGTCTTTGACCACACGCCTTACCATCTGCCTATGTCTTCTTCGCCATCGACCATTGTTGCCATCGCCAGCGCCGCCGGAACCGGAGGCATCGGCATCGTGCGTCTGTCCGGGCCGCAGGCCGCGCAGATCGCCGCCGAGTTGGGTGTCCCGAATCTGCAACCACGGCATGCGAGATACGCACGCTTTCGCGATGCGCAGGGCGCGGTGATCGACGATGGCATCGCCTTGTGGTTTCCGGCGCCGCACAGCTTCACCGGCGAAGCGGTGGTGGAGTTGCAGAGCCATGGCAGCCCGGTGCTGCTGCGGCAGCTGGTGAACCGTTGCATTGCGCTGGGTGCGCGGCAGGCACGCGCGGGCGAGTTCAGCGAGCGCGCCTTTCTCAACGGCAAACTCGATCTGGCGCAGGCCGAAGCGATCGCCGATCTGATCGCCGCCGGCGATCTGCGCGCGGCACGTGCTGCACGTAGATCATTGGATGGTGTGTTTTCGCAGCGTGTCGATGCGGTCAACGACGGCCTCACCCGCCTGCGTATCCATGTGGAAGCGGCGATCGACTTTGCCGACGAGCCGCTGGATACGTTGGGCGGGGCGCAGGTGCGCGATGGATTGACCCAGGCACGCGGCCTGCTCGCGCAGTTGCTGCGCGATGCCGAACGCGGGCGCAAGTTGCGCGACGGCCTGCATGCGGTGCTGATCGGCCCGCCCAATGCAGGCAAGAGTTCGTTGCTCAATGCGCTGGCCGGCAGTGAGCGCGCCATCGTCACCGATGTCGCCGGCACCACGCGCGACACCTTGCAGGAAGCCATCCAGCTCGATGGCTTCGAACTCACCCTGGTCGACACCGCCGGCCTGCGCGAGGGCGGCGATGCGATCGAACGCGAGGGCATGCGTCGCGCACGCGTGGAACTGCAGCGCGCCGATCTGGCGCTGGTGGTGCTGGATGCACGCGACCCGCAGGCCGCACGCGATGCGATCGGCGATGCCATCAATGCGGTGCCGCGTCAGCTGTGGATCCACAATAAATGCGATCTGCTGGCCGAACCCGCAGCGCTCGATCGCAATGCGATCGCGGTATCGGCAGTGACCAGGCAGGGGCTGGAGCAGTTACACGCCCGGTTGCATGAGCTCGCACTGGGCGATGGAATGGAAAGCGTGGAAGGCGAATTCTCCGCACGCACGCGGCATGTCGAGGCACTGCGTCGTGCCGAACAACATGCAGACGCGGCGGATCTGGAGCTGGGGTTCGAACAACTCGAACTGGCCGCCGAAGAACTGCGTCTGGCACAGGAAGCCCTCGGCGAGATTACCGGCAAGCTGAGCGCCGACGAATTGCTGGGCAAGATCTTTTCGAGTTTTTGTATCGGCAAATAAACCACTGACCTGCCGCGACGCATGAAGATCCGATGCAGACGCTCGCTGTCAGTGTTCTGCATCAGGGACCAGTAGCGGTGACAAGCGCAAAGCTCGTACAGCACGGTCACATGCTGTGATATCGAAATTCAGAACCCGCGCCTGCGCCGCAAAACGAATCACATCACACCCGGCAGTACCGTCTGCAGCGCCGCGTTCTCGGCATCGCACGCCGGCGATGCCGCGGCAGCGGCAGGCTGCTTCGCACGCGACTTGTCGATCTCGCGGCGTGCGGCGCTGAGATCCTTCTGGAACTCGGCATTGTCGTGCAACGCGGCGACGGTGGCGGCGCCCATGATGCGGCCCTGGAGGACATCGCTCTGCCAGTGCACGTTGCAGACCAGGCGGCTGTCGCCGAAGGCGCGGCCGCGGGCGAGCAGGGCGTCGCGTTGTGCGGGGGCCAGCTCGGCCAGGATCAGGCCCCAGCTCCAGCCGATCGCGGTGTGGCCGGAGGGGTAGGAGCCGTTCTTGCGCAGCGCCGCGTCGTCGTCTGGTGTGCACAGCGGCTGGTCGTTGCGCATGAACGGGCGTGGCCGCTGGTAACGGGCCTTCGCTGCGCTGGTGCTGGTGCTGGCGTCGCGCATGCTGCGTTCGAGCAGACGCAGCAGGTGCGGGGTATGAGCCTGGTCGATCTGGATGCCGAGCGCGCAACTGAAGTGATTGGCGGCCGCCGGGAACGTCAGCGCAGCGTCCTGTGTGGCCAGGTCCCAGCGCGGTGTGCCGCGCAGGGTGAGCATGGAGGTGGCGATGGCTTGATCGTTGGCGAGCGCGGCGCTGCCGTCCTGCGGCGGTGGCGGTACCAGGCGCAGGCTGTCGGGCACCTGTGCTTTTTCCAGGTAGCCATGTGCATCGGTGGCGATCACCGAGCCCGTGGGAGCCACCTTGTCGCGCGCGCTTGCACTGCCGCATCCCACCACTGCCAACACCGCGATGGCGACGCTGGTCAGCGTCCGGGAACAAGCGCGAGCAATGCGATCGGACATGGAGCAACCCTCGGACAACACAGATGGATGAGGTCGCAGATTACGACGCGCAGATGACATCTGCATGCCAGCGCGGCGCAGCGCTGGCGCGGCATGCGCAGCGACTGTCGCGGCACTGTCACGTGGCAGTCGCATCGACGCAAGACAGCTGTCGCACGCTTGCCGTCATCTTTTGACTCGTCCCCTGCCGCTCATGCCCAAGACCCATCTCTTAAGTGCCGCCGTCCTTACCGCCCTCGTGCTGTCGCCGGCCGCCCATGCCGCCGATCCCGACGTGACTGCCGACACCGGCACGACCGTGCAGCAACTCGACGCGGTCTCGGTAATCGGCCAGGGCGAAACGCGTCAGGTGCAGCGCATCACCCAGCAGGACATCCCGGTGTTGCCGCCGGGTACCAGCATCCAGAAGCTGCTCAACCGCATGCCGGGCGTGAACGTGCAATCCAACGATGCCTTCGGTGCCAACGAGGAGTCGCAGACGATCAGCCTGCGCGGCTTCAACGGCACGCGCCTGGGCTATACGCTCGACGGCCTGCCGCTGGGCGACAACGCCTACGGCAACTACAACGGCCTCAACATCAGCCGCGCCCTGATTGCGGAAAACTTCGGCGGCGTGGAGCTGGCCTCGGGCATCGGCGCGCTGGGCACCGCATCCACCAGCAACCTGGGCGGCACGATCCAGTACTACTCGGCCGATCCATCCAGCGTGTTCGGCGGGCAGCTGTCGCAGACGGTGGGCTCGGACGCCAATCGCCGCACCTTCCTGCGTGTGGACACCGGCGACTACAACGGCTTTTCGGCGTATCTGTCCGGCATCAATGCCGAAGCCGACATGTGGGCGCGCCCGGACTCGCCGACCACCACGCGGCAGTTCAATGCCAAGGGCGTGTACCAGTTCGACGGCGGCAAGCTGACCGCGTTCGCCGACACCTCGCGGACCTCGCAGGCGGACTATGCGTATCTGTCCAAGAGCGGCATGGCACGCGGCCTGGGCTGGGACTGGAACCTGTACGCACCGGACTGGAACCGTGCGTTGGCCGCGGCGTACTGCGCACCGGCCACGCGCAATGCGGCGCGCTGCGGTTTCAGCGGTGGCGTGGACAATGTCGACGATGCCTATTACCAGAGCCGTGCGTTGCGCGACGACGATCTGTTCTATGTGGCCGGCGACTTCCAGCCCAACGATGCGATCAGCCTGCACACCCAGGTCTATCACCACGAAAACAAGGGGCAAGGCCACTGGTGGTCGCCGGGTCAGGCGTCCAATCCGGGCACGCCGCAGGCATTGCCGATCTCCATCCGCAGCACCAATTACTGGATCAACCGTACCGGCGGCATCGCGTCGCTCGGCTGGAACCTGGGCGCGCATCACCTCGAAGCCGGGCTATGGTACGAGCGCAATCACCACGATGTGGAGCGCAATTTCTACTGGATCGACGGGCCGGTCAGCGACGACAAGTTCCTGCAGGATCCAGACCGCCGGCTGTTCTCGCAGAACTACATCATCACCACGCGGCAGTTCTACGTGCAGGGCAACTTCAAGTTCCTCGACGAGCGCCTGAGCGTGGATCTGGGCATCAAGAGCCCGAGCACCGAAATGACCGCGCGCGAGACGCCGGGGCTGGCGGTGGAAGCACCGGTGGCGACCGGCGCGATCAAGGCCAGCGAGTCGGTGCTGCCGCAGGTCGGTCTGGGCTATCGCCTGGCCGAAGGGCAGGAAGTGTTCGCCTCGTATGCGGAAAACATCGCCGCGTTCCAGGGTGGCGGCGCTGGTGGTCCGTTGCTGGTGACGCAGGCCTCGTTCGATGCCAGTGTCGGGACCCTGGAGCCGGAGAAGTCGCGCACCGTGGAAGCCGGTTACCGCTTCGTGCGTGATCGCTTCGAAGCCTCGCTGGTCGGTTACGACGTGACCTTCGACAACCGGTTGCTCTCGCTCAACCCCTGCGCCAGCATCCAGCAGGGCACCACGCCGGCCTGCACCACGCGCTTCTTCAACGTGGGCTCGGTGAGCAGCCGCGGCGGTGAACTGACCGTGATCTGGAAGCCGACCAGCTACCTGCAGTGGTACAACTCGGCCTCGATCAACCGCTCGACCTACGACGACAACTACGTGCAGAACGGGGTGATCATTCCGACCGCCGGCAAGACCACCGTCGATACGCCCAAGCGCATGTTCGCCAGCGAAATCGCGTTCAACTACGCCAACTGGAACATCAATCTGCGCGGCAAGTACACCGGCCAGCGCTACTACACCTACACCAACGATCAGGGCTTTGGCGGCTACACCTCGTTCGACGCGGGCGCCGGGTACGATTTCGGCCAGGCCGGTGTGCTGCAGGGGCTCAAGCTCTCGCTCAACGTCACCAACCTCACCGACAAGCGGTACGCCTCCAACCTCACCGCGTTCGCCAACAGCGATCCGACTGGCCGCCAGCTGGCCTTCCATGCCAGCGCGCCGCGGCAGGTGTTTTTGACGCTGGATGCCAAGTTCTGAGGGCGGGAATTGGGAATTGGGATTCGGGAATCGTAACAGCGAGTCTTGTGGCTGCTGATTGATTTCCGGTGGCGATCGACGTGGATGGTTTTAGAGTGGTTGGCAAGACCTAGCGAGTGATTGTCGGGCGGGTGCGGACGATGCGGAGGAAGCGGGATGTACGGTCGTACACCCCGCCTCGATCATCGACCAAGCTCGCTTGGCAATGACGTAGTGGGTGTTGATGGCTGCTTCTTCGTTGGAGAAAGGCATGATGCAGTTCCACCGTATCTGGCTGTTGGGGGCGATGATGGTCGGCATGAGCGGGTCCGCGTTGGCAGAGGCGCCGTTGGCGAAGACGGTGCAGATCTTTGCGCACCGTGGCGCCAGCGCATTGCGCCCGGAACACACCTTGGCCGCGTATGCCAGGGCGATCGTCGATGGGGCCGATTTTGTCGAGCCGGACCTGGTGTCCACCAAGGATGGCGTGCTGGTGGCGCGCCATGAGAACGAGATCGGCGGCACTACCGATGTGGCCAGCCACCCGGAGTTCGCCTCGCGCAAGACCCGCAAGACCATCGATGGTCAGGCGATGGAAGGCTGGTTCACCGAAGATTTCACGCTAGCCGAGTTGAAGACGCTGCGCGCGCGCGAGCGTTTGCCGCAGTTGCGCGGCACGCGTTGGGATGGGCAGTTTCAGATCGTCAGCTTCGACGAGATCATCGATTTTGTCGCCGCCGAATCGGCGGCGACCGGGCGCAGCATCGGGCTGATTCCGGAGATCAAGCACCCGAGCTATTTCGGTGGGCTGCATCTGGCGATGGAAGACAAGGTGCTGGCGAGCCTGCGTGCGCATGCCTATACGCAGACCGCGCCGGTGGTGATCCAGTCGTTCGAGAGCGGCAACCTGCGTTACTTGCGCGGCAAAATCGGGCGTAGCAGCAATGTTCGCTTGCTGCAGTTGCTGGGCGGTGCGCAGATGGCGCTGCCCGATGCGGGCGTAGGCAACGCGCCGCGCACCTACGGGCAGATGATCACGCGCGAGGGGCTGAAGCAAGTCGCCAGCTATGCCGATGCGATCGGCCCGGACATCCGCAGCATCATTCCGTTGGATGCGCAGCAACGCCTGGGTACGCCGACCAGCCTGGTGCACGACGCGCATGCGGCAGGATTGCAGGTGCAGCCGTATACGTTCCGCCCGGAGAATTACTTTCTGGCCGCCAATAACCGCAGCAGCGGTGCGGTGACCGAGCGTAACGAGGCCGGTGCATTGGCCGAGTTGAAGGCGTATCTGGATGCCGGCATCGATGCGTTCTTTGCCGACGATCCGGGCCTGGCGCGGCGTGCGTTGAACGCGCATGCAACGCGTTAAACGCATCTGCGGTCCGTAGGAGCGCGCTTGCGCGCGATGAAGCGTTCCCGATGACGCCCCATCGCGCGCAAGCGCGCTCCTACGTTCCCGGTGGCCGCTCGCGCGGCGGGAAGTGCAGCACCATGTTGTGCGAGCCGTCTTCCTGGCGTTGCCACAGCACCGGCACCTGGCGTGGCGGCGGCGGTTCCAGCACGTCGTGCTCGCCATCGCTCACTTCCCACGCAGCCTCCTCGTCCTCGTCCTCCCAGCTGTAGCGCGGCCTGGCCTGTTGCGGGTCGCGCAGGCGCAGCAGCAACGCGGCGATCAGGCCGGCGACCGCGCCACCCAGATGCGATTGCCAGGACACGCCGGCTTCGTGCGGCAAGATGGTCAGCAACATGCCGCCGTAGAACAGGAAGGCGATCATGCTGGTGGCGATCGCCGGGCGGTCGCGGCGCAGCAGGCCCAGCACGAACACCAGGAACATCAGCCCGTGGGTGACGCCGCTGGCGCCAAGATGCCGGCTGCCGGGCTCGCCCAGCAACCACGCGCCCAGCCCCGAACCCAGCCACAGCAACGGCAACGCCAGGGCGGTGGCACGCGGATACACGCTGCCGGCCAGCGTGCCCAGGATCAGTAGCGCGGCGGCGTTGGCGCCCAGATGCGCGAGCGAGCCATGCAGCAGCGGTGCGGTGAGGATGCCGGGCAGGCCGTCGGCCTGCAGCGGTGCCACCGCCCAGGCGCGCCAGTCGAACATGCCCTGGGCGGCGAACACCGCCACCAGCAGCAGCACGGCGGCCAGGCTGAAGTTGAAGGCACGCAAGACCCGGGAACGATCCAGGCGGTCTTGCGAGGGGGCGTCGGCGGCGGCAACAGGAGGCGGTGTCATACCTTCACGGATGGCGTCTCGCCACTTTTTTACAAGCTATCCGCCTCGGGATAAGCAGGCCCGACGACGGGATAATCCAGTCCCGCCGCCGATCATTGGCGCAGCGGCTCGCGTGGCATCACGCAGGCGGCTGAGGCGCGACACCGAACATGCCGCAGCATTCAGCCCTTACCAGTTTGGCCTGGGCACGCCCCCAGCGACCTGGAGCCTGAATCCTGGCGGCCTTGAGAGGGGACTGAACGGTGTGGATACCTCGGTCGTAGGGCGGACGATCTGCGGCTTGGCTGCAGGGCCCTTGTCCGCCCACCCTCGCGGGACACGCCGTGAATCCGTCCATGGAGGCTCTTACGCGGCATCCATGCCGCGTAAGGTCCCGCGACGGTGAGCGGGCAAGGACCATTCGGGAGAGTCGGTGTGCGTAGTTGCCAGCAATGCACGTGTAGCTACCGTTCCGATTCCCGATTCCCGATTCCCGAATCCCCGCCCCTCAGTGCCTGGCCGGCTTGGGCGGTCGCAGCAGGCTCAGCACGATGGTGAAGACCAGGATCACGATCACCGCCGCCAGCGAGACCAGCACCGGGATCTTGTACAGATCGATGATCATCATCTTGGTGCCGATGAACACCAGGATCACCGCCAGGCCGTACGGCAGCAGGTGGAAGCGGTCGGCCATGCCGGCCAGCAGGAAGAACATCGCGCGCAGGCCCAGCACCGCGAACACGTTGGAGGTCAGCACGATGAACGGGTCGGTGGTGATCGCAAAGATCGCCGGAATGCTGTCCACTGCGAAGATCACATCGATCACCGCAATCAGGATCAACACCACGAACAGCGGCGTAAACCAGCGCTTGCCGTCCTTGATCACGCTCAGCGCATGGCCGTCGTACTGCGGGCTCAGGCGCAGATGGCCGCGCATCCAGCGCAGCACCGGGTTGGCTTCCAGGTCCGGCTCCTTGCCGGCGGAGAACCACATCTTGATGCCGGTCAGCAGCAGGAACGCGCCGAACACGTACAGCAGCCAGTGGAACTTGGTCAGCAGCACGGAGCCTGCAAAGATCATGATCGCGCGCAGCACGATCGCGCCCAGCACGCCGATGATCAGCACGCGCTGGCGCTGTTCCTCGGGCACGCCGAAGTAGGTCATCACCATCAGGAACACGAAGATGTTGTCGACCGCCAGCGATTTTTCGACCAGGTAGCCGGTCAGGAACTCCAGCCCGATGCGGTCGGCCGCCGCGTCGCCCATGCTGCCCTGCAGGTACCACCACAGGCCGGCGTTGAAGGCCAGCGCCAGCAGCACCCAGCCGATGCTCCACCAGGTGGCTTCCTTGAAGGTGACCTTGTGGGCACCGCCGTGGCGCATCAGCACCAGATCGACCAACAGCGCCACGATCACCACGATCGCGAAGCCGCCCCATAACCAGACATTGCCAATGGTTTGCATAAAAGAATCCCGAAAGTGAAACGACCTGGACAGCCGGTGGGCTGAGGCCTTGTGACACGGAAATCGTGGATTCCGGGTGACGGACCTTCGCCTGCGCGGCGAAGGTCTCGCTCACAACCGGCCTGGCCGGTTGCCGTTGCACCGGAGCCTGGCTGGCAGGACTCGTCATGACGGCGACAACGCTGGGAGCTACTCCCCTTCTGCGCCCGATTCTGCGTGGCCGGGGCAGGCACGTCAATCCAGCCGGATACAATGGGCGGATGAATACTCCAGTCCCCGTCGTCCGACTCAAGAATGCCTGGCGCTCCAGCCACCCGTGGATCTTCCAGAAATTGGTGGAAAAGCCCGCCGCCAAGCCCAAACCCGGCACCATCGTCGATGTGGTCGGCGTGGACGGGGAGTGGGTCGGCCGCGGCTTCTACAACGGCCACTCGCGCATCGCCGTGCGCATCCTGGAAACCGACCAGTCGGTGCCGGTGGATGCGGGCTGGTTCTCGCGCAAGATCGCCGCAGCGGTGAGTCTGCGCCGCGACTGGCTCAAGCTCGACGCGGTGTCCGATGCCTGGCGCGTGGTGCACAGCGAAGGCGACGGCCTGTCCGGCCTGGTGGTGGACCGCTATGGCGACCTGGTGGTGGTGGAGTTCTTTGCCGCCGGCATGTTCCGCCACCGCGAATGGATCTACGACGCGTTGCGCGAGCAGTTCCCGGGCTGCCGCTTCCACAGCTTTGCCGACGAACACGTGCAGAAGCAGGAAAGCTTCGATTTCCACGGCAACACCACCACCGAAGCGTCGGTGATCACCGAGTACGGCATCAGGTTCCGCGCCGACCCGGCCGGTGCGCACAAGACCGGCTTCTTCGCCGACCAGCGCGAGAACCGCCAGTGGCTGAGTGAGCAGGTCGAAGGCAAGAGCGTGCTGGACCTGTGCTGCAACACCGGCGGCTTTGCGGTGTATGCGGCCGCGCGCGGGGCGGCCGAGGTGCTGGGCGTGGACATCGACGAGGACGTGATCGCCATCGCCAAGGGCAACGCCAAGCTCAACAACGTGCGGCCGAAGTTCGTGCAGGCCGACATCTTCCCGTGGCTGCGCGATGCGTCCAATCGCGGCGAGCAGTTCGATGTGGTGATCCTGGACCCGGCCAAGATGACCCGCGACCGCGAGCAGGTGATCCCGGCGCTGAAGAAGTACCTGGACATGAACAAACTGGCGCTGGGCGTGGTCAAGCCCGGCGGCCTGTTCGCCACCTTCTCGTGCACCGGGCTGGTGGCCGAGCAGGAATTCCTGGACATGCTGCGGCGCGCCTCGTATTTCTCCGGGCGCACCATCCAGATCCTGAAGGTGGCCGGTGCCGGTCCGGACCATCCGTTCATGGCGCACGTACAGGAATCGCGCTACCTGAAGGCTGTTTTCTGCCGCGTGATCTAGCGCGGCGATCAATCCGTGGAGCGGCCAGTCGATGACACCGGACGATGAGGAACGCAAGGCGCTGACCCGGTTGCTGCGCGAGATCGAGCGGCCCCATGCCAGCCTGCTGGCCAGCAACTGGCCGGTGTTCGGCGTGTGGTTGCTGTTTGCCGGCGCCTTCATGTACCTGTTCCAGACCGGCAGCGGCTCGCCATTGCATCCGTTGCTGCTGGCGCTGGGCTCGACCTGCCTGGGCGTGCTCGGTGCATGGGTCGTGCTGCGCTCGGTATGGGCGCGGCAGTGGCTGCATCTGCGCGAGCACATCGATGTCGAGAGCGTGCGCACACGCCTGGCCGAACTGGGCGACTGAGTCCGCGCCTGACGCCGCACGCGAGCGTCAGGCGAGCATGGTCGCGATGGGCAGCGCGTGCATTCCTGCAGGCGGCTGCGACCTTTGCGTGGCCTGCGACCCTTGGATTGCTGATGCGGCGGCGTGTGAGCCGCCCGGCAGCCGTGCTGCACTGTGCGGCCATCCCTGGCCTGGGCCTTGTCGATCAGCGCTTGCTGTCGGCTCCGGTGCGCCCCATCACCAGCCGCCGGGCGCGCGGTGATTTCCAGCACGGCCTGGCGCAGGTCGGCAACGAACTCGGGATTGCGCATGGTCTGGCCATCGGCGTAGCCGTAGAACACGCCCTGCGTGGGCGTGGTGCCTTCGCGCAGTTCGAGATCACCGCGCACCTGCGTGGTGCCGGACACGTTGACCGCACCGAAGGCGCCTGGCCCCATGAAGACGGTACTGGCCTGCGCATCGGCGCCGGTCGTCGCGCCGGGATGCCACACGCTCAGGCCGCCAGGTACCGCGGTGCCCTGCACGGCGCCGCCCATCACCGTGGCAGCGCGCCCGTGTGCGCGGCGCGCCTGCATAACCCAAAGCAGTCAGGTCATTGCCAACGGCCATTTCGTTGGCCGCATCCGACCGGACATTGTCGATTTTCGGCGCGCGCTGCGCGGGTAGTGCCATCGCAGCGGGCCACCCGTCGAAGGGCATGGCGGAGTTGCGCCGCTGACGCATCGTGACTTCAAGAGCAGGTCCTTCGCTCGAATCCCCCGGAGAACGCAATGACTTCCTCACCTCGACGTGCGGGCACGTCAGCGGCCGCGTCCTAAATGCCGGCCATCGATTCCCAGCGCGCCGCCTGGCTGGCGACGCAGGTGCTGCCGCACGAGCCGGCGCTGCGGCGCTGGCTGCGCAAGCACGCCCCCGGCAACGTCGATTGCGATGATGTCATCCAGGAGACCTACGCCATTCTGGCCGGGCTGGGCGAGGTGGGTCATATCGCCAATCCGCGCGCCTATCTGTTCACCGCCGCGCAGTCGGTGCTGCTGCAGCAGGTGCGCCGCGCCAGGATCGTGTCGATCGAGAGCGTGGCGGAAATCGAGCGCCTGGACATCACACAGGACGAGCGCTCACCCGAGCGCCACGCCATTGCCGGTCAGGAGCTGCGCCGCATTGGCGAAGCGCTGGCGGCACTGCCGGACAAATGCCGCCAGGTGTTTCTGCTGCGCAAGGTCGATGGCCTGTCGCAGCGCGAGATCGCCGCGCGGCTCGGAATCAGCGAGAACACCGTGGAAAAACACATCGTGAAGGGATTGCGGCTGCTGATGGCGCGGATGGGCCGCACGCCTGCATCCGCACCGGCCGCCAGCCACGCGGCGCCGGCCACGCGCCTGGCCGATCCGCAGCGCGGCAGCTGAGCATGCGCAGCATCGACGACATTGCCGCCGCCTGGGTGGGACGCGAAGACGGCGACCGGCTCACGCCGGCCGAGCGGATGCAGCGCGACCGCTGGCTGGCCGAAGACGTGCGCCATCGCGGCGCCTATGCACGTGCGCACGCGGTGCACCTGCATTTCGATCGCGCGCGTGCGTTGGGGCAGGGCTTTGGCGCGGAAGCGACGCGTTCACGGCGCACGCATCGACGCGGCAGGTGGCTGGCCGCACTTGCCGCCTGTGTAATCGCTGCGGCCACCGGCATGCTGGCATTGCAGCAGGCCGTCCCCGACAACGGCGCGCCCGGCAGCGGCCATCACCTCACACGCATCGGCGAGGTGTTGCGTCTGCCGTTGGCAGACGGCTCGGCGGTGACGCTGAACTCCGGCTCGGAAGTGGTGGTGGAGTTCAGCGCCAACCGTCGCCAGATCCAGTTGCTGCGTGGCGAGGCCTTGTTCGATGTGGCCAAGGACCGTCATCGCCCGTTCGTGGTGATGGCGGCCGGCTCGGAAGTGCGCGCGGTCGGCACCAGTTTCAGCGTGCGTCGGCGGCAGGACGATGCCGTCAAGGTCGTCGTGCGCGAAGGCACCGTCGAAGTGGAGGCGGACCGGCGCGCACCGCAGCGGGTGAACGCCAACATGCTGGCCATGGTCAGCCCGACGCGGGCAGTACAGGTGCAGCCACTGCAAGCACGGCGCGTGCAGCAGTTGCTGGTCTGGCGCGAGGGAATGATCGCCTTCGACGGCGATACCTTGGCGCAGGCCGCTGCCGAATTCGCCCGCTACAACGACATGCGCATCCTGATCGACGACCCCGCGGTCGCGCGGCGCACCGTGGTCGGCCTGTACTCGGCCAACGATCCGGAAGGCTTTGCACGCTCCGTTGCGCTGAGCATGGGCCTGCAGATCGAACACACCCGTGGCGGCATCCACCTGCGCGGCGCACTCGCGCAGTGATGTGCACCGCTGCACGTCACCACCAGCGATGTCGATGGCGGAAAAGCGGCGGCCACGCATCCAACAGACAGGGGGCCACACAGCAACGGTGACGACGACCGGACAGCGGCGCACGCGCGCCAGCGGAGAGCAGTGATGCAGGCAGCAAGCAGGCGTTTGAGCAAGGCCATCGGCACGGCCGTGGCGATGATGGCAGCGGGAGCTGCCTTGGCAGCGTCGCCGCAGGGGCGCACGTTCTCGCTCCCCGAGAGCAATGCGGTGGTGGCGTTGCCGGAATTTGCGCGGCAGGCCGGCGTGCAGATCGTGGCACCCGGCGAATATCTGCAGCAGGTACGCACGCCGGCGGTGCAGGGCACGCTGGAATCGCGCGCGGCGTTGCGGCAGTTGCTGGCCGGCACCGGATTGAGCGTGGTCGAAGACGATGGCGAACGCATCACGCTGGCCTCGGCGCAGCCGATGACGGCCGCGTTGCACGGACATCCCGGTGTGGGCTACGCACAAGTGGACGCATCCGCACCAACGCCGCCAGTCGCCGCACCGCCAGCCGATGCCGCAGTCGGCAACCTGGATGCAGTGGTGGTCACCGGCGCGCGAGGCGTGCAGCGCACCGTCACCGAAAGCCCCACCCCGATCGATGTGATCGGCGCGGCGGAACTGGAAAAGACCGGTCGCCCGGGCCTGCTGTCGGCACTCAACGATCTGGTGCCCTCGTTCAATGCACCGGCCAAATCCGGCAACGGCACCTCGTATGTGATCGCCACCGGCGGGCTGCGCGGGCTCAATCCGGATCACACCCTGGTGCTGGTCAACGGCAAGCGGCGCCATCGCACCGCCAGCATCAACATCGCCGGCATTGTCGGCCGCGGCTCGGTGCCGGTGGACATGAGCCTGATCCCGGTCTCGGCGGTGGACCACATCGAGGTGCTGCGCGATGGCGCCGCCGCGCAATACGGTTCGGACGCAATCGCCGGCGTCATCAACATCCTGCTCAAGTCCGATGCCGAGGGCGGCAAGGCCGACCTGCTGTGGGGCCAGAACATCGACCGCGCCGACGGCGACAGCAGCAGCGCCGGCATCGGCAAGGGCCTGGCACTGGGCAGCGACGGCTTCGTCTATCTGGCCGCCGACGCCAGGTACCAACAGACCTCCAATCGCGCGGTGCCGGTGGCGGACGATTACCGGCTGTACTACCCGGTCAACGGCCAGCCGGACCCGCGCGAGGCCACCGCCAACCGGCTGATCACCCGCAACTTCGGCCAGCCCTGGCAGAAGGGCGCCAACCTGTCCTACAACGCCGAACTCGGCCTGGGCGGCGACCTGCGTGGTTATTCCTACGCCACTTACAGCCGCCGCCTGAGCGACCTGGAATGGTCGTTCCGCAATCCCAATGCCAACAACACCCTGCAGGAGATCTATCCGGACGGTTACAGCCCGCGCCTGCGCATCGACGAGACCGATTACGAGTTCACCGCCGGCATCAAGGGCCGATGGGGTGAGTGGGATTGGGACCTGGCCACCAGCTACGGCAGCAACGCCTCCGAACGCGACGGCCTGCACACGCTCAACGCCAGCCTGGGGCCGACCAGCCCCACCGAGTTCTATCTCGGCCAGCTGACCTCCACCGACTGGACCACCAGCCTGGACATCACCCGCGGCCTGCAACTGGCCGAGCGCCCGCTGCAGGTGTCGCTGGGTGTGCAGCATCGCTACGAAAAATACCAGATCCAGGCCGGCGAGCAGGCGGCCTATGCGGCCGGCGACTACGTGTTTCCGGCTAGCCATCCGCGTGCCGGGCAGGCACCGCCGCCCGGCGCACAGGGCGCGATTACCTTCCAGCCCGACGAGGCCGGCAGCCTGGATCGCAATAGCGGCGCGGCCTATGTCGATTTGACCTGGGACGTGGCCGACAGCGTGTCGCTGGGCCTGGCCGGCCGCTACGAGCGCTTCGACGATTCGGCCGGCGACACCGCGGTGGGCAAGTTCACCGCGCGCTGGGCCATCAGCCCCAGCTTCGCGCTGCGTGGCGCGGCCAGCACCGGTTTCCGCGCGCCCGCCCTGGCGCAGGCCCTGTACGCGGCCACCAACAGCAGCTGGCGCACGCTGGACAACGGCGATCGCGAACTGTTCCTGGCCAAGACGCTGCCGGTGGATTCCCCCGCCGCGCTGGCACTGGGCGCCGAACCGCTGAAGCCGGAGGAATCCACCAACGCCAGCATCGGCTTCACCTACAACCCCACCCGCGCGCTCAGCCTTACCGTGGACGCCTACCGCATCGATCTGGACGACCGCATCGGCATGACCGGCTACATCACCGGTGCGGCGATCACCGACCTGCTCACCCGCGCCGGCGTGTCCGGCGTCGACAGCGCGCAGTACTTCACCAATGCCATCGACACCCGCACCGACGGCGTGGACGTGGTGGCGACCTGGCGCATGGAGGTCGGCGACTGGGGCCGGGTCAACTGGAACCTGGGCTACAACTACAACAAAACCGAAATCACCCGCATCGCCGACAACCCGGCCGCACTGGACTCGCTGGGCGCCGGCTACGAATTGTTCGACCGTGCCTCGCGCGGCTACCTGTCGCGTACCCCGCGCAGCAAGCTGCTGCTGGGCGGCAACTGGGTGATCGGCGACTTCGCGCTCAACGTACGCGTCAACCGCTTCGGCAGATTCGACGTGCTGGAAAACAACCCGGCCAACGACGAACACGTTCCGGCCAAATGGATCACCGATCTGGAAGCGTCCTACGCACTGTCCGGGCGCATCACCTGGACGCTCGGCGCCAACAACCTGTTCAACCAGTACCCGAACAACATCGGCGCGGTCGCCAGCACCGGCAGCGGTTTCTATGTGACCAGCGTGCCGTACGGCTTCACCGGCGGCTCTTATTACACCAAGTTGACGTACACCTTTTGAGGAGCGATCCAGTGCCGCGACTTTCTTCGATGCGTGCGCATGCACGCAGCGCTTCCATCCGCGCAGGGCTGTTGATCGCGTTGGTGTGCGTCCCGCTGGCGGCGCTGGCCGGCGCCGGCAAGGACACCGGCGAGATCCTGTGGGACCGCTACGGCGTGCCGCATGTCTATGCCAGGACCGAAGCCGGCACCTTCTACGGCTTCGGTTGGGCGCAGACCCACAGCCATGGCAATCTGCTGCTGCATCTGTATGGTGAAGCGCGCGGACGCGCCGCCGAATACTGGGGCGAGCGCTACGCCGAACAGGATCGCTGGCTGGCCAGCAACGATGTCTACCCACGCGCGCGGCAGTGGTACCGACAACAGGCCCCAAGCTTTCGTGCCGACCTGGACGCATTCGCGCAAGGCATCAACGACTACGCGGCCGCACATCCGGATGCCTTGGACGCAGAGGTCAAGGTGGTGCTGCCGATCACCGGCGTGGACGTGGTGGCGCATGCGCACCGGCTGATGAATTACGTCTACATCGCCTCACCGGCCAAGGTGCTGGGCGAGCCGCCCAAGAACGGCCAGGCCCGCGATGGGTCCAACGCCTGGGCGCTGATGCCGAAGAAAACCCGCGACGGCCACGCCATGCTGCTGGCCAACCCGCACCTGCCCTGGGGCAGCGGCTTTTTCACCTATTACGAAGCGCATCTCAACGGACCGGGCGTGGATCTCTACGGCGCCACCCAGGTGGGCCTGCCGATCCTGCGTTTCGGTTTCAACAAGCGACTGGGTTTCACCAATACGGTGAACACGCTGCTGGGCCAGACCACCTACAAACTCACGCTGTCGGGCGAGGGCTATCTGCTGGATGGCAAGCTGCTGCCGTTCAAGCGAGAAACCAAGACCTTGAAGATCCGTCAGGCCGATGGCGCGCTGAAAGAACAGACCTTGCAAGTACGGCAGTCGGTGCACGGCCCGGTGTTCGAACGTTACGACGGCAGCACCGTGGCGCTGCGCGTGGCTGGTCTGGATCGCCCCGACATGCTCAAGCAGTACTGGGACATGGGCAAGGCGCAGGACTTTGCGCAGTTCCAGCGCGCGCTCAAGCAGCTGCAGGTGCCGATGTTCAACATCGTCTATGCCGACAACGCCGGCAATGTGCTGTTCCTGGACAACGGCATCCTGCCCAAGCATGCGCAAGGCGATTTGAAGTACTGGAGCGGTCTGGTGCCGGGCGATACCGCGTCCACGCTATGGAGCGATGTGCACAGCTACGAGGAGCTACCCAAGGTGATCAACCCGGCCGGCGGTTTCGTGCAGAACACCAACGATCCGCCATGGCTGGCAAGCTGGCCGCGCGTGCTGGACCCGAAAAAATTCCCGGCCTATGTCGCACCGCTAGGGCCGATGTCGTTGCGTGCGCAGAACTCGGTAAAGATGCTGGCCGAGCACGACAGGATCGATTTCGATCAGTTCGTGGCGCTCAAGCGCACCGCGCAGGCGCTGGCCGCCGATCGCACATTGCCGCAGTTGTACGCCGTTGCGGCGGACAGCACCGACCCTGATATTCTCGCCGCGATCGCCGTGCTCAAGGCCTGGGACCGCCACTTCGAAGCCGACAGCCGCGGGGCGTTGTTGTTCGAGGAATGGGCGCGTTTGTTCACTGGCGATGCGCGCTACCTCTCGCAGGCCGGTTATGCCACGCCGTGGTCGCTGGACGCTCCGCTGACCACACCCAGCGGCTTGAAGGACCCGGCGCTGGCGCTGCGTCAACTCAAGCAGGCCGTCGCCAGCACCAAGAAGACCTATGGCGCCATCGATCGGCCGTACGGCGAGGCGTCGCGCTTCCACCTGGGCGCTGTCGATGTGCCCGGCCGCGGCGGTTTCGGCAATCTCGGCGCATTCGACGTGATCACCTGGACCCCGCCCAACGCCGATGGCCAACGCCTGCCGCAGCACGGCGAAACCTGGGTGTCGCTGGTGGAGTTTTCCACGCCGCTCAAGGCCAAAGGCTTGATGAGCTACGGCAATGCCAGCCAGCCTGGTTCGGCGCACATCAGCGACCAGCTGCCACTGCTGTCCAAAGGCGAGTTCCGCACCTTGTGGACCACCCGCGAGCAGGTCGAACAGCACCTCGAGTCGCGCACCGACTTGTGATGCCCACCTTCCGACGATCGCCTCACCTGAAAGCAGCTACCCGACAGCACCGCCCAACATCCCAGCATCCAAGGACACAGACCATGCGTACCTTTCTGACCGCCGCCTTGTTCGCCGTCTCGGCGTTGACTGCCACGTTCACCGCATTGGCGGCCGATCCGCACGACGGCGCCTGGACCCTTGTGGAATCCAAATCCAACTGGAGCGACGGCAAGTTTCCCAAGGGCATGCGCCTGACCATCAACGTGCAGTTCTCCGACAACCGCATCGAATACCACTCCATCAACACCACCCGGCCGGACACGCCGTACAAGGTCGATTACGTCACCACGCTGGATGGCAAACCCAGCCCGCTCAACGAGCAGGCGCGCTTCAACCAGATCGCGGTGAGCAAGACCGGTGCCGACACCTACCAGATCCTCAAGATGAAGGACGACGACGTGATCGTCGGCGAGTTCTGGACCTTCTCTGCAGACGGCAAGACGCTGATCCGCAATGGGGTGGGCAAGTCGCCGGAAGGCAAATCCAAGGCGTATCACGAGTTCTTCGAACGCAAGTGACGCGTTGGTGCGTAGTCGCGGGCAGCAATGTCTGCGACCACGCGCCACGACAGCCAGTGATCGTGCAGCCGCTGATGCAAGCGCGGCTATGATCGATGCATCCCCCATCTTCTGCGAGCTGCCATGACCCTGCATCGCCTGTGCACCGCCATCCTGCTCAGTCTGGCCGTGGCCGCACCCGGCCACGCGCTGGAGTTTTCCAGGGCCGAGCTGGCGCGCGCCACCGCCTTGCAGCAACGGCTGGTCACGCTGGATTCGCATCTGGACACGCCGGCCAATCTGGAGCGCCCCGACTTCGACGTATTGCAGGCGCACGCGGGCAACCGGCTGTCGCAGGTGGATTACCCGCGTATGGTCGATGGCGCGCTGGATGGCGGCTTCTGGGCGGTCTATACCGGGCAGGGCAATCGCAGTGCGACCGCGCACCTGGACGATCGCGACGCCGGCCTGCAGCGATTGTTGAAGATCCACACGCTGCTGGCCGCGCAACCGCAGCGCTTCGCCTTCGCCACCACACCCGCCGATGCCGCGCGCATCAAGGCCGCTGGCAAGCGCGTGGTGTACATCAGCATGGAAAATGCCAGCCCGTTGGTGGCCGACCCCACGCTGCTGCGTTTCTATTACGCGCAAGGCCTGCGCCTGATGAGCACCGTGCATTTTCTCAACAACGAGTTCGCCGACTCGGCCACCGATCCCAAGGGGCCGGAATGGAAGGGCCTGAGTCCGGCCGGCCGGCAACTGGTGCAGCAGGCGCAGGCGCTGGGCATCGTGATCGACCAATCGCACGCCTCCGATGCGGTGTTCGACCAGTTGATCGCGCTGTCGCCGGTGCCGATCGTGCTCTCGCACAGCGGCGCGCGTGCGGTGTTTAACCATCCGCGCAATATTGACGACGCGCGGCTGAAGGTGCTGGCTCGGCACGGCGGCGTGATCCAGGTGAATTCCTACGGCGGCTATCTGGTCGACAGCGGCGCCAGCCCCGAGCGCAAGGCCGCCGAGAAGGCGCTGACCGAGCAATACGGCGGCTGGGAGCACATCAAGATGTCCGACGGCACGGCCCTGAGCGCCGCGCTCAAGGACCTGGATGCGCGCTACCCGATCAAGCGCGCCACCGAGGAGGATTTCTTCGCCCATCTGGAGCATGTGCTCAAGGTGGTCGGGCCGGAGCACGTGGGCATCGGCATGGATTGGGATGGCGGCGGTGGCGTGGTCGGCCTGGAAGATGTCTCCGACCTGCCGCGCATCACCGCCTGGCTGCTGCGCAAGGGCTACACCGAGCCGCAGATCGCCGGCATCTGGGGCGGCAACCTGCTGCGGGTGATGGGGCAGGCGCAGGCGTATGCGGCGGGGAATCGGGAATCGGGAGTGGGGAATCGGTAGAGCGCCTGGTGCCGGGATTTGGGATTCGCAAAGGCCAGGCGGTCCGTCGTGCGTGCGCTCCGAGTCCGGCATATGCCGGCCGTGCCTCCTGCGGAAGTTGGGCATTTGCACAAAAATCAGCGCTCACCTGCCCATAGACAGGCAGCAGCCTGACGATGCTTCCAGGAAAAAGCTCCAACTAGAATGCGCCGACCCCTGTGGTGCCGGTGCCAAGGCACGGCGTGCCGGCGGGCCCACCGACTGCTGGAGCGTGCGATGACCCAAGCCTCCCGGCCCCTGCCGCCCTCCGACGGCATGGGCCCGACCTACCGCAAGATCCTGTGGAGGCTGATCCCGTTCCTGTTCGTCTGCTACCTGTTCAATTACCTGGACCGGGTCAACGTGGGCTTCGCCAAGCTGCAGATGCTGGGCGATCTGGGCATGAGCGAGACCGTGTACGGGCTGGGCGCGGGCATCTTCTTCATCGGCTATCTGGCCTGCGGGGTGCCGAGCAACCTGATCCTGCAGCGCATCGGTGCGCGCCGCTGGGTGGCGATCATGATGGTCAGCTGGGGCCTGCTGTCGACCTGCCTGATGTTCGTGCGCACGCCGGCCGGCTTCTACACTCTGCGCCTGCTCACCGGCGCGGCCGAAGCCGGTTTTTTCCCCGGCATCGTGCTGTACCTGACGCGCTGGTTCCCGCGCGCCCAGCACGGCCGGGTCATGACCGTCTTCATGTCGGCCATTCCGATCTCCGGCGTGCTGGGCGGGCCGTTGTCGGGCTGGATCCTCGGCCATTTCTCGGCCGGGCAGGGCGGCCTGGCCGGCTGGCAATGGATGTTCCTGCTGCAGGGCCTGCCCACCGTGCTGCTGGGCATCGGGGTGTGGTTCCTGCTCAGCGATGGCGTGCAGCAGGCGACCTGGCTGGACCCGCAGGAGAAGCATGCACTGACCCGCGCGCTGGCCGCGGACGAAGCGGGCAAGCCGGCCGGCGCCTCCACCTCGCTGGGCGCGGTGCTGCGCAACCCGGCGGTGTGGATGCTGGGCACGGTGTACTTCTGCATCCAGAGCGGGGTGTATGCAATCAACTTCTGGCTGCCCTCGATCATCCAGGGCAGCGGCGTCACCGACCCGACCCGGATCGGCCTGATGAGCGCCATCCCGTACCTGGCCGCGGCGGTGTTCATGGTGCTGATGGGCCGCTCGGCCGACCGCCGCGGCGAGCGCCGCTGGCATCTGGTGATCCCGTTGCTGATGGGGGCGGCCGGCCTGTGCATCGCCGCCAGCGTCACCGACAACCTGGGTCTGGCCCTGTTCGGCATGACCCTGGCCACGATGGGCGCGGTCAGCGGCTTGCCGCTGTTCTGGCCGCTGACCAACGGCTTTCTCACCGCCGCCGCCGCCGCCGGTGGCTTGGCGCTGATCAACTCCACCGGCCAGGTCGCCGGTTTCGTCAGCCCGTACCTGGTGGGCTGGATCAAGGACGCCACCCACAGCACCGAGCTGGCGCTGTACGTGCTGGCCGGGGCCATGCTGCTGGGTGCCGCGCTGGTGCTGCGGGTGCCGGCACGCGCGGTGAACCAGTGATGTGTCCGTCCCAGCGAGTGTGCCCATGAAGATCGTTATCGCGCCCGATTCCTACAAGGAAAGCCTGTCCGCGCTGGAGGTGGCCACCCAGATCGAGGCCGGCTTCCGCGAGGTGTTTCCCGATTGGCAGTACCGCAAGGTGCCGGTCGCCGATGGCGGCGAAGGCACGGTCGACGCGCTGGTGGCGGCCACCGGGGGGCGGCTGATCGACTGCAGGGTCAGCGGCCCGCTCGGCGCCCCGGTGCAGGCGTTCTTCGGCCTGACCGGCGACGGCCGCACCGCGGTGATCGAAATGGCCGCCGCCAGCGGCCTGGCACTGGTGTCGCCGGCCGAGCGCGCGCCGCTGCGCACCAGCACCGCGGGCGTGGGCGAGTTGATCCTGGCCGCGCTGGATGCCGGCGCGCGCCGTTTCATCATCGGCATCGGCGGCAGCGCCACCAACGACGGCGGCGCGGGCCTGGCCCAGGCCTTAGGCGTGCGGCTGCTGGATGCGCAGGGCGAGTCGATCGGCCCCGGCGGCGGCGCACTGGCGACGCTGGCGCGCATCGACACGCAGGACCTGGACGTGCGGTTGCAGGACTGCCGGTTCGAAGTGGCCTGCGATGTGGACAACCCGCTGATCGGCCCGACCGGCGCCTCGGCGGTGTTCGGCCCGCAGAAGGGTGCCACCCCCAGCATGGTGCGCCAGCTCGACAGCAACCTGCAGCACTACGCCGATGTGCTGCAACGCGACTTGGGCGTGCGCCTGCACGATCTGCCCGGCGGCGGTGCGGCCGGGGGCCTGGGCGCGGCGCTGGTGGCGTACCTGGGCGCTCAGTTGCGGCCGGGCGTGGAGATCGTGGCGCAGGCGCTCGGGCTGGATGCACTGGTCGCCCAGGCCGATCTGGTCATCACCGGCGAAGGCCGTCTGGACAGCCAGAGCCTGCACGGCAAGACCCCGGTGGGCGTGGCGCGGGTGGCGCAGCGGCACGCCAAGCCGGTGATCGCCATCGCCGGTTGTCTGGGCAACGGCGCCGCGCTGCTGCATGGGCACGGCATCGATGCGATGTTTGCGGTGGTGCATCGCGCCTGCACGGTGGAGCAGGCGCTGGCCGAAGCCGCCAGCAACGTGCGCATCGCCGCACGCAATGTGGCCGCGGCGCTGCAGGTGGGCCGGGCCTTGGCGCAGCTGCCTGCGCGTGCAGACGTGCGCTGACGGCAGCGCGCGGGATGCTTCGCGCAGGCTGTGCTCGCGCAGCCGACACGTGATCCACTGGCGCTGCATGCCTGGTGCGTGAGCGCAGCACAGGACGCTGCACCGTCATGCAGCACCGAACATGCCATCGTGCCCTCCCTCGATTGCGTCAACAGAGCCCACACCCATGCTCACGCTCGACCGCACCCTGGCGCAGTCCATCGTCGACCGCGCCATGACCATCATCGACGGCAACGTCAATGTGATGGACCACACCGGCGTCATCATCGCCAGCGGCGAGCCGGCGCGCATCGGGCAGCTGCACGAGGGCGCGTTGCTGGTGCTGTCCAGGCAGGGCCGGGTGGAGATCGATGCGGCGCTGGCGCAGCAGTTGGACGCGGTGCGTCCGGGCGTCAATCTGCCGCTGATCGCCGACGGCTGCATCGTCGGCTGCGTCGGGCTGACCGGCGACCCGCAACGGATCGGGCAACAGGCCGAACTGGTGCGCATGGCCGCCGAAGCGATGCTGGAACAGGCCGGCCTGCTGCGCCTGCTCGCCCGTGATGCGCGCCTGCGCGAAGAAGTCACGCTCGGCCTGATCCGCGCCGACGGACCGATCCCGGCACTGGCCGGCTGGGCCGAACGGCTCGGCATCGCGCTCGACCTGCCACGCGTGGCGGCCGTGATCGAAGTGGAAAGCGACACCCTCCACCTGGACGCCATGCTGGTGGAACTGCAGCGCCTGCACACGCTGCTGTCCACGCCCGAACGCGGCAACCTGATCGCCGCCACCGCGCTCAACGAACTGGTGGTGCTCAAGCCCGCACTGGATCGCCGCGGCCACTGGGACGTAGACGAACAACGCCGTCGCGCCCACACCTTGCTCGAGCGCATGCGCGCCAGCAGCCCGCTGCGGATCCGCCTCGCGCTGGGGCAGTACTTCCCGCAGCCCAACAGGCTGGCCCTGTCGCACCAGATCGCACGCACCACCATGCGCATCGGCAAGGCGCGCGCGCCGCAGGCCGATGCGTTCTTCTACGACGACCACCGCCTGCCGGTGCTGGTGGACGACCTGCGTCAGGCCTGGCAGGCCGACGAATTGCGCAAGCCGCTGCAGGCACTGCTGGCACAGGACCGTCGCGGCGACCTGTTGCAGACCTTGTCGGTCTGGTTCGGCGCCGGCATGCGCATGGCGCCCACCGCCAAGGCACTGGCCATCCACCGCAATACGCTGGATTACCGCATGCAGCGCATCGAGGAACTCTGCGCCGTGGACCTGCGCAACACCGACGACTGCATGCGCCTGTATCTGGCCTTGCAGATGCGCGACGACACCGCAGCAAGCGGTACCGAGCCCGCCCAGTGACAGGGCGCGTAGGCTGCGCACTGCGCATCTTCTGTGCGATGGCGCGCGCAACGCTGCGTTAGCAGGTATGTTTGGTCCGCTAGACTGAACGAATTGCCGGGGAACAAGCGAGCATTCCATTGAGCCACTGCGACGCCGTCGTGTCATCCACCTCCCGCGAGGCCGAGCGGTTGTCGCGTCTGGCGCTGCTACAGGTCGTCGATACCGGTGCCGAGCCATTCTTCGACGCGCTGGCCGCCGCCGCGCAGGCGATTGCCGGCACGCCGATCGCGCTGGTGTCGTTGGTGGACGAACATCGCCAATGGTGGAAGGCCAATATCGGCCTGCCCGACGCCAGCGAAACCCCACGCGAACTCGCGTTCTGCACCTACACCATCCAGGACGATGCGGTGATGGAAGTACGCGATGCGCCGGCCGATCCGCGCTTTTGCGACAACACGCTGGTCACCGATGCGCCGGGGATCCGTTACTACGCCGGCGCGCCGATCGTGTTGTCCGACGGGTTGCGCATGGGCACCGTGTGCGTGATCGACCAGCGCCCGCGCGCGCTGGAGCCGGCGCAACTGGCCGCCTTGCAGCAGCTGGCCAGGGTGGCCGCCGAAGGGCTGGAGCAGCGCCGGCTGATGCTGGAGCGCGAAGCCGCCAACGCGCAACTGCAGCAACGCCTGCGCGAGAGCGAAGCGTTTCTGGAGCGCACCGGCCGGGTCGCCGGCGTCGGCGGCTGGGAAGTGGATGTGGCCAGCGGCACCGTGACCTGGTCGGACCAGACCTGCCGCCTGCACGATCTGCCGGCGGGCCACCGGCCGACCTTGGCTGAGGGGATCGGCTTCTACCCGCTCGATGCGCGCGCGGTGATCACCGAGGCGGTCGAGGCCTGCATGCGCGATGGCACGCCCTGGGACGTGGAGCTGCCGCTGGTCAGCGCCACCGGCCGGCAGCTGTGGGTGCACAGCACCGGCGCGATGGAGCATGTGGACGGACGCACCCGCCTGATCGGCGCGATCCAGGACGTCACCGAACGCCATCGCGCGGTGGATGCGCTGGCCGCCAGCGAGCGCAAGTTCCGCAACATGTTCCAGTACAGCCTGGGCCTGATCTGCACCCACGACATGGATGGCCGCCTGATCAGCATCAATCCGGCCGCGGCGCGCTCGCTGGGCCGCAGCGTGGACGACATGGAAGGCCGCTCGTTGCTGGAATTCATCCGCCCCGAGCGGCACGCCTCCTTCCAGGGCTATCTGTCGCGGATGGTGCTCGACGGCCAGGACGCCGGCGTGATCGAGCTGGTCGCCAGCGATGGCAGTCTGCGCCATTGGCAGTACCGCAACGTGCTGGACGTGGAGTCCGATGCCACCGTCGTGCTGGCGCACGCCCAGGACATCACCAACCAGTACCAGCAGGAGAAACAGCTGCTGGAATGGTCGTTCACCGACCCGCTCACCAACTGCTACAACCGCCGTTTCCTGGACGAACTGGACAAGCGCGACCCCAGCGTGCGCTGGGGCTGCATCGTGGTGGATCTGGACAAGTTCAAGCTGGTCAACGACACCCATGGCCACCAGCGCGGCGACGAGGTGCTGGTGCAGATGGCCTGGTTCCTCAACCAGCCGCTACGCACCCAGGACCGTCTGGTCCGCCTGGGCGGCGACGAGTTCCTGGTGCTGCTGCATCAACCCACCCAGTCGCAGCTGGCGGCATTGGCGCACGACTACGTGGCCGCCACCGACGACGCCCCGATCCAGTTCACCCTGGGCACCGCCCTGCGCGACGAGGGCGAGGCGCTGGCGGCAGTGGTCGATCGCGCCGACCGCTCGCTGTATGCGCTGCGCCGGGCGCGCCGCGGCACCGGCGTCAGCGACCAGCGCGAGTGACGCGCGCCGGTCCCGCAAGCGGCCACTGCCGAAACTGATCGGCGGCTGACCTTCCCCCTCTGGCCGGCGCCAAACAACGTGCCGATGAATACGCGATCGCCTATCATGTAACCGTTTTCAACTAAATGGTTTGGAATGGACACCTTCGATCGCACCCAACTCAGTCCCAAGTGGCAGTTCCGTTTCGATTTCTTCGACCGTCACGGTGGCCCCAAAGACCCCAGTTACAAGAACGCACTGAAGACCCTGAGCTTTGGTGAAAAGGTCAAGGTCGGCATGAATTTCTATGCCTTCTTCTTCGGCGTCATCTATTTCTTCATCATCGGCCTGTGGCGCAAGGCGTTGAGCCTGATCGGCATCAGCATCGTGGTGAGCATCGTGGCCTCGTTCCTGCCGGCCGCGTTTCAGAATGTGCTGTGGCTGCCGCTGTCGTTGTTGACCGGCATGATCGCCAACTACGCCTATTACCTGGACAAGGTGAAGGGCAGCACCAGCTGGAACCCGTTCGAAGGCATGCGCTGGATCTGAAGCAACCGCGTCACAGGCGCGTCGGCCCCTCCCGCCGCCACGCCAGCGTCGCCAAGCCCGGTCACTGACCGGGCTTTTTTTATGGGCCAACCAAGCCCCGGGGACCAAGCCCCTCTCCCCCCGGGGCGATAAGGCACAGCTTGCGCGCCACTGGCGCGCGTGCCTGGCAGCGCCCGCGCTGCTAGCGCGGGCCGGGGCGCGGAGCGTGGGTTGGGGTAAGGGGCCGGCCCCCCCGACGCGCAACACGCCAAAGAACGCCCCTCTCAACCAACTGCGCGCAACCCAGACAAATCGCTTCAAGCCAGCTCATCCGTCAGCGCAGCTGACACGCTTCAGAACTGCAGCACCAAGTGCCCGCAACAGACTGATTCAACACGCTTAAAACACCCGTAAATTGCTCGAGCCCGCACACTTTGCTGCGCCGCGGTGTGCAGCAGCTGGTCGAGAATGCTTAATCTTTGCCAACCGATGACACATGGCCGCACTGAATTTAGATCGATCCAACTAAGTAACTCCCCTGCAAGTGTTTGAAAAGACGAAGTCTTTCCGTCGTACCACCGCCCTCGACGAGACGCTTGAATGAACCATTACCGACGTTATCGCCTGCAGCTGCTGTCGCGCGCCGTGCTGCTCGCATTGCTGTCACCCCTGCCCGCACTGGCCCAGCAGGCCAGCGCCCCGCAACAACTCGATGCGGTCACCGTGACCGGTTCGCGCATCAAGCGCGTCCAGGCCGAAGGACCGGCGCCGGTGCAGATCATCGGCTCGGAGGAGATCCGTGCGCAGGGCTTCACCACCGTCTACGACATGCTCGGCACCCTCAACCAGGCCATCGGCACGGTGGAGGCCGATGTCAGCTGGGGCTCGCATACGCCCAACGCCAGCCCGCTCAACCTGCGCAACCTCGGCCCCAACCGCAGCCTGTTGCTGGTCAACGGCCGCCGCGTGGCCGACTACCCGCTGCCGTACAACGGCCAGAGCAACGTCTCCAACTACAGCAATATCCCGGCCGCCGCGGTGGACCGGGTCGAGGTGCTCACCGGCGGTGCCTCGGCCATCTACGGCTCGGACGCGATCGCCGGCGTGGTCAACGTGATCCTCAAGCAGAACTACAGCGGCGACCAGTTCCGCATGCGCGGCGGCACCTCCAGCGAGGGCGGCCGCGATACCGCCGATGTGTCCTGGGCCGGCGGGCGCACCGGCGACAACTGGAGCGTGACCTACGCGCTGCAATACACCAGCCGCGACCCGCTGTTCGGCCGCGACCGCCCGCAGATGGACGACGCCAGCGACGCGCCCTACAGCGCCTGGACCGCCGAGCAGCGCCGGGTGGGGTTTCGCCCCAGCAGCGGCATCGCCCTGATCGACAACGCCACCGGCACCCGCCAGGCGCCGCCGCCCGGTGCCTGCGACCAGTTCGGCGGCGAGTACTACCTGGCCGACCGGCTGCTCTACAACCGCAACACCGGCGTGACCAGCAACACCGGCCAGCTGTGCGGGCTGAGCGCCGACTACGGCAACTGGCTGCTGCGCAGCGGCAGCAAGGACCTGTCCGGCTATCTCTACGGCACCTGGGAGTTCGGCAATGGGGTGCAGGCCTGGACCAACCTGGCGGTGTTCGATTCCGAGGCGCAGTGGGGCACCTCGCCGCCCGCGGTGCAGTTGCCTGCCGGGCTCGATTTCCCGGCGTTCTACGATGTGACCAGCGGCCAGCAGCTGATCGGCGTACGCCAGTTCACCGCCAACGAGGTCGGCAGCCAGGCCGGGCTGCGCAACCGCAACCGCGAGCGTTCCTGGGACATCAGCGCCGGCTTGCGCGGCACCCTGGCCGACGGCCGCTTCGATTGGGAGGCCTCGCTGGGCCGGTCCTACTACCGCGTGCAGGAGCGCATCTCCACGGTGAACTGGCAGCGCGCCAACGCCTATTTCCTCGGCCCGCAGCTGGGCACCGTGGATGGGCTGCCGGCCTATGCGCTGGATCGCGCGCGCTGGTGGACGCCGCTGACGCCGGGGCAGTACGCGCAGATCGGCGCGCACTCGGTCAACCGCGCCGCCTCCTGGGTCAACCAGGGCGCGCTCAGCCTCAGCGGCACCCTGGCCGACGGCTGGGCCGGGCCGATCCAATTCGCTGCCGTGGCCGAAGCCGCGCAACAGGGCTACCGGCTCAACCCCGATCCACGCGCCAATCTCGATTACGAGGTGCAGAACGTCGACCGCGGCGGTGGCGAGCGCACCCGTTACTCCGGCGGGCTGGAGTTCAGCGTGCCGCTGACCACCACGCTCACCGCTACCCTGGCCGGCCGCTACGATCGCTACGGCGACTACACCGCCTATAGCGACGATGCCAACCTGCTCGACATCGGCACCCAGAAGGAATCCACCTGGAGCGCTGGCCTGCAGTGGCGGCCGATCGACAGCCTGCTGTTGCGCGGCAGCTACGCCACCAGCTTCCGCACCCCGGACATGCACTATCTGCTCGGCCAACCCAGCTCGGCCCAGGTGAGCACGCTCGACCAGTACCGCTGCATCGCCAGCGGCGCCTACCGGATCAACAACTGCACTGGCGACAACACCGCAGTGACCTATCCGTTCGCGATCAACCGCCGCGGCACCCCGGATCTGGACGCGGAGCTGGGCAATTCGTGGACGGTGGGGTTTGTCTGGGACGCGTTCGAGCATGTCTCGTTCACCGCCGACTTCTGGAGCATCCATCTGGAAGACGAGATCCGCGATATCGACGAGACCACCATCCTGCGCGACGAGGCCGGCTGCCGCACCGGGCTGACCATCACCCCTGGCCAGGCCTGGTCCAACCCCGGCGGTGCCGATTACTGCGCCTCGATCCTGGCCCGCGTGCAGCGCGATGCAGGCGGCGCGATCACCGCGATCGAGCGCGGGCCGATCAACCTGGCCCAGCGCGATGTGCGCGGCCTGGACCTGTCGGCGCGCTACCAGCTCACCACCGGCGTCGGCGATTTCCAGCTGGGTCTGGATTACACCAACCTGCGCTCGATGCGCGAGCAGACCTACCGCACCGACCCCAACCCCGAGCGCCGCGACCGCGACATCCGCAGCAAGCTGCGCGGCAGCGTGAGCTGGCTGTACGGCAACTGGAACGCCACCGTCTACGGCGACCGGGTCGGCGCGGTGCCCGGCGTGCGCTCGCACTGGGGCCTAGACCGGCTCGACAACCCCGGCGGCTGCGTGCCGTTTGCCGATGGCGGCGTGCCCGACGACCGCGCCAACTGCACCGACACCGATCCGGCCAGCCCCACTTTCGGCCAGAGCACCCGCAAATACTACGGCCGCATCGGCCCGGCGATCACCTGGAACGTCAATCTCGGCTACCGCATCACCCCGGCGATGAAGCTCAACCTCTACGTCAACAACGTCTTCAACAGCACCGGCTACAACCACAAGGATCCGTACAAGCTCGATTACGAGTTCTACAACAGCCGCCTGTTCAGCCCGGTCGGGCGCGAGATCGCGGCAGAATACGTGTTCGATTTCTGAGGCGGGCAAGCGCACCCGGCCAGATTGTCAGACGGCAGCGGGTGGCAGTCCCGGCGCCGGCCCTGCACGTGGGTGGCGGCCGGTGTCGGCCATCCTCCACTGCCGGAATTACGCATAGGCGTGCCGCCGGTCGTTCGAATGCGGTCGTTGTGCGTCGATCGCTGCGTGGTGCAGCGGTCGGCATGGATCCTCCACCTGCGGCTTCGGTCGCCCTCTCCCCCGAGGTGTCTTGCATGCTCTGCGCAGTTTCGTCCGACCGTTCCGTCTCGCGGCGTGCTGCGCTGCCATTCTGGCGCCGCGCCGCCGCCGGCCTGTGTCTGCTCGGCATGGCTGTGTGCGCGCCGCTGGCCGCGCAGGACCCGGCGCAGGTCAACACCTTCATCGGCAGCAAGGACGACGGCAACACCTTCCCCGGTGCCTCGGCCCCGTTCGGCCTGGTCCAGGTCAGCCCGATCGGCGCGCACTACGCCGGCTGGCGCTACGACGATCCCGGCATCCGCGGCTTCGGCCATTCGTTCCTGTCCGGGGCCGGCTGCTGGGAGCAGGGTGGGCAGGTCTCGGTGCTGCCGGTCACCGGCCGCATCGGCCCGGGGGGCGACTTCGACACCGCCGACGCCAAGGCCTTCGACCAGAAGCGCTATGCCGCCCGCTACACCCATGACGGCGAAGTGGGCCAGGCCGGTTACTACAAGGTGCGGCTGACCGACTACGGCGGCATCGACGCCGAAGCCACCGCGCTCACCCGCGCCGCCGCCGAGCGCTACAGCTTCGCACCAGGCGCCGACACCGGCCATGTGCTGGTCAACCTCGGCCAGGCCAACGACCGCCACGTGGTGATCGGCAGCCAGCTGCAGGTGGTCGGCGACCGCGTGGTCGAAGGCAAACTGACCACGCAGAGCTTCTGCGGCGGCCACGAATACACCACCTGGTTCCGGCTGGAATTCGACCGCCCGTTTACCGCGCACGGGGTCTGGGGTGAAGACGGCGGCGTACCCGACGCGCGCCACGGCATGGGCGGCGAACTTAAGCCCAACGGCGCCTGGCTCAGTTTCCCGTTGGGCAAGGACAAGCGCACACGGGCAGTGACCGTGGTCAGCGCCATCTCGCACGTGGATGCCGAAGGCGCGCGCAACAACCTGCGCGCAGACGGCATGCTCGGCGGCAAGCCGCTAGGTCTGGAGCAGATGCGCCAACGCGCGCAACAGGCCTGGCGCAAGGAACTGGCCAGCATGCAGCTGGACGGCGCCAGCGCCGACGATCGCAGCGTGGCCTATACCGCGCTGTATCACGCCCTGCTGCAGCCGTTGACCGGCAGCGATGCCGATGGCCGCTATCGCGGCTTCGACGATGCGATCCACCGCGCCGATGGCTGGACCTACTACGAATATTTTTCGCTGTGGGACACCTATCGCTCGCAGAACCAGTTGCTCGCCTTGCTGCAACCGGCGCGCGCGCGCGACATCGGCCGCTCGCTGCTGGCGATCCATCAGCAAGGCGGCTGGCTGCCGCGCTGGGGCTACGCCAACTTCGACACCAACATCATGACCGGCGACCCGGTGACCCCGTTCCTGGTCGACCTGTGGCGCTTCGGCGCGCTGCAGGGCAGTGAAACCGAGGCCTACGCCGCGCTGCGCCAGAACGCCTTCGGCCAGCCGCCCATCAATTCGCGCCACGCCGGGCGCTCGGGCAACGCCAGCTACCTGGCCAACGGCTACGTGCAATACGACCGTGCCTTCCCCTCCAAGGGCATGGACGTGGACCCGCACCACGGCGGCTCGGCCACGCTGGAATACGCGCTGGCCGACTGCGCGCTGGCGCAGATGGCGCACGCGCTCGGCCACACCGACGACAGCGCGCTGCTACGCAAACGCGGCGGCAACTGGCACCACGTCTGGGACGCCGGCGTGCGCGATGCCGACACCGGCTTCAGCGGGTTTCCGCGGCCCCGACTGGAAGACGGCAGCTGGTACGCCCCCTCGGACGATCGCTACAGCCCGCGTTCGCAGCATGGCTTCCACGAAGGCACCGCCTGGCAATACCAGTGGCTGGTGCAGCAGGACATCCCCGGCATGCTGCAGGCCATGCATGGCAGCGAGCAGGCCGGCAAGCGCCTGGACGCCTTCTTCGCCTACGACGACCTGCTGAAGGACCCGCTCAACGCCGCGCGCACGCACTGGGTGGTCGGCCCGTACAGCTATTACAACCAGTACCGCTACAACCCCAACAACGAACCGGACCTGCACGCCCCGTGGATGTACACGTTGATCGGCCAGCCGTGGAAGACCGCCACCGTGGTGCGCGCTGCGCAGCAGCTATTCACCAACGCGCCCAATGGCGTCACCGGTAACGACGATCTCGGCACCATGTCGGCCTGGTACCTGTTCAGCGCGCTGGGCCTGTATCCGGCGGTGCCGGGCAGCGGGCAGTTCCTGCTGCACGCCCCGCGCTTCAAGCGGGTCACGTTGAACCTGGGCAACGGCAAGCGCCTGCGCATCGACGCCCCCGGCGCCGACGGCCGCGCGCTGCAATACGTGGACAGCGTGCGTTTCAACGGCACACCGCAGCGGCAGGTGTTCCTGGACTGGGCCCAGCTGCAGCAGGGCGGCACCTTGTCGTTCGCATTGACCAAGCAGGCGCCGACCCAGGGCTGGGGCACGCAACCAGACGCATTGCCTACCTCGTTCTGCGCCACGCCTGCCGCCGCGCCGTGATTCAAGCGCCGGCATTGCGAGCGCGGGCCGGCGGCGCAGCCTGAAAGCCTGAAAACCCCTCTCCAGGTGGGAGAAAGAAGGGTACAGCGCACCTGTGTTGATTCATTCTTGAAGGCGCGTGGCGACGCGTTCGTCATTGCTGGTCATTGGTGGATATCCGACGCGTCCCTCATCCGCCCTACGGGCACCTTCTCCCGGTGGGAGAAGGGTACAGCGCACCTGTGTTGATTCATTCTTGAAGGCGCGTGGCGACGCGTTCGTCATTGCTGGTCATTGGTAGATATCCGAGGCGCCCCTCATCCGCCCTGCGGGCACCTTCTCCCGGTGGGAGAAGGGTACAGCGCACCTGTGTTGATTCATTCTTGAAGGCGCGTGGCGACGCGTTCGTCATTGCTGGTCATTGGTGGATATCCGAGGCGCCCCTCATCCACCCTGCGGGC
This sequence comes from Xanthomonas arboricola pv. populi, assembly GCF_002939945.1. GTDB lineage: Bacteria > Pseudomonadota > Gammaproteobacteria > Xanthomonadales > Xanthomonadaceae > Xanthomonas > Xanthomonas arboricola_A. The sequence goes on from NZ_MDEB01000008.1 coordinate 150,771, forward strand.
ACCTTCTCCCTAGGGGAGAAGAGAAGTCACCTCAACCAACCTTCCCCAACCGGCTATTCCGCCGCCCATAGGCCACATACACCACCACACCCAGCACGTTCCAGACCAGAAACCACCCCTGCGTCGTGCTTGGCAGACTCCAGAACAGATACAGGCAGCCCAGGATCGCCACCGGTCCCACCACCCACGCCAGCGGCGTCCGGAAGGAGCGCGCACGCGTCGGCTCGCGCACGCGCAGCACCAGCAGGCACGCCGCCACCGCAGTGAACGCCGCCAGGGTTCCGGCATTGGCCAGTGCGGCAATTTCATCCAGGCGTGCCACACCCGCCAACGCGGCTACCAGCACCGCCGTGAACAGGGTGATGGCCACCGGCGTGCCGGTGCGTGCGTTGACCTTGGACAAGCCGCGCGGCAACAGGCCATCGCGCGACATCACGAAGAAGATGCGGCTCTGCCCGTACAGAAACGCCAGCAGCACCGTCGGCAGCGCGATGATCGCCACCGCGCCGATCACCAACGCCGCCTTGCCGTGGCCGAGTTCGCGCATGATCAGCGCCAACGGCTCCGGGCTCTTGCCGAACACGGTGAAGCTCATCGCGCCCACCGCCGACAACGCCACCAGTACATAGATCAGCGTGCAGCCGATCATCGAGCCGACGATGCCGATCGACAGATCGCGCCCCGGGTTCTTGGTCTCTTCGGCCGCGGTGGAGATCGCATCGAAGCCGTAGAACGCGAAGAAGATGATCGCCGCCGCGGCCATTACCCCGCGCTCCACGCCATCGGCACCTTCGGTCTTGGGAAAGCCATACGGCATGAACGGCTGCAGGTTGGCGCTGTCGAACGCCGGCAACGCAATCGCCACGAACACGCCCAGCGCCACGATCTTCAGCACCACCAGCACCGCGTTGAGGGTGGCGCTTTCCTTGGTGCCGGCCATCAGCATGCCGGCGACCAGGAAGGTGATCACCACCGCCGGCAGGTTGACGATGCCGCCGGCATGCGGCCCGGCCACCAGGGCATGCGGCAGGTTGACCCCCAGCCACTGCAGGAAGCCGACGAAATAGCCCGACCAGCCTACCGCCACCGTGCTCACCACCAGCGAGTATTCCAGCACCAGGCTCCAGCCCACCACCCAGGCGATGCTCTCGCCAAGCGCGGTGTAGCTGTAGGTGTAGGCGCTGCCGGCAGCCGGCATCATCGTGGCCATCTCCGCATACGCCAGCGCCGCGCAGGCGCACACGATGCCGGCCGCCACGAACGACAGCAGCACCGCCGGGCCGGCCTTGTCCGCGCCCACGCCGATCAACGTGTAGATGCCGGTGCCGACGATCGCGCCGATGCCCAGCGCGACCAGATGCGGCCAACTCAGGCTGCGGACCAGCTGCCGGCCGGCCTCGTGCACGGTGACCTGATCGATGGATTTGCGCCTGAGCCAAGACGACATGCGGACCTCGCGGGAACAAAAGAAGGCGCGAGTGTCGCCCAACGCGCCGCAGCAAAGCTATCGGTCCAAGGTCATGCGTCGGCGCCAGCGTGGCCGCGCCCGCGCGCCCACCGCATCAGCCGGGTGCGGGCCGCCCGCCGGTCCCCGGCCAAGCGACCGCCACCCGCGATCCCGCTTTTACGAATCTCCAATCCCAAATCCCCAATCTCCGCTCACTCAACAGACGGGCGATGCGGTGGGCGCACGTTGCGATAGACCAGCTGTACCGCCCACGCGCCAACCAGGCCGACCGCGCCGGCGGCAAAGTGGGTCCAGTCGAGCACCCGTGGCGCCGCACCGTTGGCGTCATGCCCCCAGAAGTTGAACCACAGCAGTACCAAGGCGGTAACCCCGATCCCGATCCAGAACCACAGCCGCGTGCCCCCGATCGCATAGAACCCGAACGGCAAGGCTGCGCCGATCAAAAAGTGCACAGGGAAGAAATACGCCGTGCCGTACGGCCGCATCAGGTACCAGACGATCGCCGCAAAGCTGCCCAGAAAAACGAACAGGCCCAGCGCGAACAGACGGGTTTGGTTGGTGGCGGTGGTCATCAGCAGGCCTGGCAGGAACGAAGCCTCACCCTAGCGATGCGCAGGTCACGTTGAGGTCAATGCGGCGCGATCTGCCTGCAACTCCATGACCGCGGCGCTGTTTCGTTCGCTTTGCGCAGCGGCTGCAGGCCCGGTCTACGGCGCATTGCAGCCATGACGTTGAAAACCGGCACGCGTCTTCAGGCGGGCGTGGTACGCCGCCACCGCAGGCAACGCCGGCCGCTCGATCGGGCTGGCAAACCAGCGCTGCGCAGATAATCCCAACACGATATCGGCCAGGGTGAAATCCGCTCCGAGCACGAACGGGCCGCCGCGTTGCAGCTGTGCCTCCAGAATTCCCATGTGCCGATTCCACTCGCCCACGCTCGCCGCAATCGCCTGCGTATCGGTATGCGCCGCGCTGCGACGCACGCGGGCCATGAACGCGTAACGCCAGGCGTTGTTGAGCTCGGTGGCCTGCCAATCCATCCATTGCTCGACCAGCGCACGTACAGCGGGAGCTGTCGGCAACAGGTCGGTGCGACCTGCATGCGCGGCCAGGTACCGGCAGATCGTGTTCGACTCCCACAGCACCAGATCGCCGTCGCGGATCACCGGCACCAGTGCGTTGGGGTTGAGCGCGCGAAACGCCGGCGTCTCCACCGATGCAAACCCGCTGCCATACGCGTGCAGCGTGTAGTCCAGCGCCAGTTCCTCGCACAGCCACAGCACCTTGCGCACATTGATGGAGGTCGGCTTTCCGTAAAGTTCGAGCACGGTCGGTCGCGGGTTGGGCAGGTCGCTCACCTTAGCGCGCGTGCCTGCACCTGCGCAGCAATCCGGACCCTGGCGCGATGCCGCGCCGCTTCGTATCACCACCAGGCCCATTGCAGACTTCGCCCACCTGCCTCCGGCGCAGTGCGCGCGCCAACCAGCCGCACTCTGTGCCCTGCAGCCGCACCGACACCTCCGGCCGGCAAGCCGCTGACGCAGCCCCTGCGACCGGCCCGGCTACACTGCGCGCATGTCATCCGAATCCCTGATCCTTCTCGGACTGCTCGTCGCAGTCCTGGTGTTGCAGCTGATCGCGCTGCTGCGACGTCCTTCCACCAGCGGCCTGGAGCTGGCGCTGCGCGCCGAGCAACGCGACGGCCGCGGCGAATTGCGCGAGCAACTCGAAGGCTTGGCGCGGCAGCAGGACGGCCGCCTGGAAACCTTCGCGCGCAATCTCACCGAACTGTCCACGCGCACCGATCAGCGCCTGGACCTGTTGCGCGACGCACTCGGCGAAGACGCCCGCAAGGCGCGCGAAGAAAGCGCTCTTGCGCAACAACGCACCGGCGAGCTGCTCACGCTGCGGCTGACCGAATTGCGCACCCAGCTCGACGGCTTCGGCCAGCAGCAGGAAACCCGCATCCAGGTGTTCGGCCAGCAACTGACCGAGCTGATCGCACGCACCGACACCCATATGGCCGCCCTGCGCGACGCGCTGGCCGAAGATTCCCGCAAGGGCCGGCAAGAGGCCGGCGAGTCGCAGCAGCGCTTCACCGAGGCTTTAGGGCAACGTCTGACCGAACTCACCCAGCGCAACGAACTGCGCATCGGCGAAATGCGCGCCACGCTGGAACAACAGCTGGCCAACCTGCAGAACGACAACGCCAGCAAGCTCGAACTGATGCGCGCCACCGTCGACGAAAAACTGCAGACCACGCTCAACACGCGCCTGGATGCCTCCTTCAAGCTCGTCTCCGAACGCCTGGAGCAGGTGCAGCGCGGCCTGGGCGAAATGCAGCAGCTGGCCACCGGCGTGGGCGATCTCAAGCGCGTGCTGACCAACGTCAAGGACCGCGGCGGCTGGGGCGAAGTGCAGCTGGAGAACATCCTCGAGCAGACGTTGACGATGGAGCAGTACGCGCGCAGCGTGCGCATCAGGCCCGATAGCGCCGAAGCGGTGGATTTTGCGATCCGCCTGCCGGGGCGTGGCGACGACACCGTGGTGTGGCTGCCGGTCGATGCCAAGTTCCCGCGCGAGGACTACGAGCGCCTGATCGACGCCCAGGAAAAGGGCGACCTCGACGCGATCAAGACGTCGACCGCGCAGCTGGAACGCGCCATCCGCATCCAGGCCAAGTCGATCAGCGACAAGTACGTCTGCCCGCCGCACACGACCGACTTCGCGGTGATGTTCCTGCCCACCGAAGGCCTGTACGCCGAAGTGATCCGTCGCGCCGGCCTGGTCGATCTGCTGCAGCGCGAACATCGCGTGGTGCTGGCCGGCCCGACCACGTTCACCGCCCTGCTCAACAGCCTGCAGATGGGCTTCCGCACGCTGGCGATCGAAAAGCGCTCCAGCGAGGTCTGGCAGGTGCTGGGCGCGGTGAAGAGCGAGTTCGGCAAATTCGCCGGCATTCTCGAAAAGGCCGAGCGGCAGATCACCACGGTCGGCAAGAGTCTGGGCGAAGCCAGCCGCAAGACCCGCACCATCGAACGCCGCCTGCGAGGCGTGGAAACCCTGGCCAGCGAACATTCCCAAGCGCTGCTGGACGATGCCGGCAGCGACGACACCGGAAGCAGCGGCGAAGAAGACAGCAACGACGAGCAGGAGTGATCCGCTGCGGAAGGTGATGCCACACGCCATGACGTAGGAGCGCACCCGGGCGCGACCAGGCGTTACCGATAACGCCTCATCGCGCCCGGGTGCGCTCCTACGAACGCAGGTCTCTTCCTGCGCCCGATAGCGAGCACGCCACGCAGACATCGCCACCGCGATGCTTGCACCCACCTGATTCAAGAAGAGATGGTTCCCATGGCGACCCGATGGATCCACGCAGCGCTCTGCGCGCTGCTGCTGACCGCATGCAGCACTACCCCGGCTGCCAGGTCGGGCGCTGCCGCGAGCGCCCCGCAGCCACCGCACGCCGTCTCCGCCGACGCTGCCGAATGCACGGCAAAGGGCGGGCAGCTACGTCCGGTCGGCCGCATGCAGACGGTGCGTTGCGTGGTGCCGTATGCCGACGCCGGCAAGACCTGCAGCGACAACTCCGATTGCAGCGGCGATTGCCTGGCCACCAGTATCGTGCCGACCGGCACTGCGACATCCGGCACCTGCCAGCGCGACAGCGACCGCTTCGGTTGCCGCCAGGAAGTGGTCAGCGGCATGGGCCAGGCCGCGTTGTGCATCGATTGATGGCTTCGAATGTGGCGAACGTCGAGTCTTCGGTCTCGGTCCGTCGTACGAGGAACGTTCCGGCTCAATGGGTGCGTTCTTAGAGCGGAAGAAAGTACGCGCTTGCCCTGGCCGATCAGCCGATCGGCCAGTACGCGTCGCTGGAGACAGCTGCCAGCAGCCTGCGCCAGCGGCATCGCTCGCTCCACCCTGGCGGTTTATGCTCTCGACTCTACCTGTCCAGGACGTACCAATGAGCCAGCCCCTTTACGACATCCCCGTGGCCCGCATCGACGGTGAGCCCGCCACGCTGGCCGACTATCGCGGCAAGGTATTGCTGGTGGTCAACGTCGCCTCCAAGTGCGGACTGACCCCGCAGTACGAAGGTCTGGAAGCGCTGTATCGCGACAAGCAGGCACAGGGACTGGAAGTGCTGGGCTTTCCGGCCAACGACTTCAAGGGCCAGGAGCCCGGCAGCGAGGCGGAGATCGCCCAGTTCTGCCAGCTCACCTATGACGTGACCTTTCCGATGTTCTCCAAGATCGCAGTCACCGGCGCCCAGATCCATCCCGTGTATCAGGCATTGACCAGCGCCCGCCCGCAGGCCACCGGCGACGGCCCGATGCGCGAAAAGCTGGCCGGTTACGGCATCGCACCCAACCCGGCACCGGGCGTGCTGTGGAACTTCGAAAAATTCCTGATCGGCCGCGACGGCACCGTCATCGACCGCTTCGCGCCCGATGTCCCCGCCGCCGACGCACGCCTGCGTGCAGCGGTGGATGCGGCGCTGGCATCGGCTGCTTAAGGCTCTCTACCAGGGCGGGAAGCCACGCGTGCGCGCCAGCGGCGCGTGCGCCTTTCGACCGCACGCCGTCGATCAGGCCCGAACCCGCGTTGCGCTCAGGCGAGTGACATCGCAATTGCAATCCGCAGACGCAACCAAGTCTTCAGTGCCCACGTCGCATGATTGTTGCGGAAGACAAAAAGCCCGGGATCGCTCCCGGGCTTCGGTACTCATTCCAAACCGCACGCTCGATCGATCAACGAATCCACTGCGGGATCGGCATCGCATCCACCGGCACGGTGCTGTCCTTGTCCTCGCGCAGGTAGTCGGGCAGCTCGTTGTCCTTCTGGCGGTGGCTGCGCAGGTCGCGCACGATCTGGTAGTTGCGGCGCTGCATCCATGCATCACGGGTCAGCGCGTATTCGTCCGGTGCCTGGTCGCGCAGCGAATCCAGCGACATCAGCTGCGAGCGCGTATCCACCAGCTGCAAACCCTGCAGGGCGAAGCGCGCACCGCTGTCGTCGACCTGGCGCAACGGCGAGAGCGGAATGTCGCCGCCCAGGCCGAAGGTATCGCGCACGGTGCGTGGGCCAAACAGCGGCAACTCGAAGTAGCGCGAATTGCGCCAGCCCCACACACCCAGGGTCTGGCCGAAGTCTTCGCTGCGGCGCGGAATGCCGGCAGCGGAGGCCGGGTCGAACAGACCGGCCACGCCCAGCGTGGAATTCATCACGAAGCGGCCCAGGGACTGCACGGCATACACTGGGTGGCCCTGCAGCAGCTGATTGACCATGGTCAGCGGCGTGCCGAGGTTGTCGAAGAAGTTGGTCACGCCCAGGCGGGCCGGACGCGGCACCACCTTGGTATAGCCGGTGGCCAACGGACGCGCCACGCCGCGATCAACGGCCAGGTTGAAGCGGTGCATGCCGCGGTTGTAGCGCTCCCACGGATCGTAGGGCGGCGCGTCACCGGGCTGGCCCGGTGCACCGTTGGCGCGGGCCTGCGGGGTGGTGGGGCCGTAGAGCGCAGCGTAGTCGTCTTCGGCCGAGGTGGCGGCACCTGCGGTACCGGCGCTGGCATCGGCGCCGGTCTGGTCGGCAGGTGCCGCGGCGGTGGCCGGCAGGGCATCCGGTGCGGCAAAGCCGGCCGCGGCCGGCTGCGCCGTCACACCGGCATCGTCACGCACCGGCGCCGGGGTCGCGTCCGCGACGGTCTCGGCAGCGGACGCAGGCGGTGCGGACTTCGGAGCGTGGCTGGCGCAGGCACCAAGCAATAGGCAGGCGGCCAACAAGGAAAGGGGGCGAAGCTGGGTCATGGGGTGGCGCTCAGGCCTGGAAATCGAAAGTAGGGGACAAACGGTAGGCGGCACGCAATTCGTCCAGACCGGACGCTTCACCCACCACCGTGACGGGACCGGCACCGGTATTGCGCAGCCGCGCAGCCAGTTCGGCCAGCATCGCGACGCCGGCGCTGTCCAGGCGTTGTACACCCGACAGGTCCAGCGTGCGAATGCCGTCCAGCTGCGCGATCGCCTGCGGCCAGGCCGCAGTGATCGCGTCGCGGTCGAGCACGCCGGTCAGTGCCAGCGTCTGACCATTGCGTTGCACGGAGCTGTTACTTGCCATTGGCCGGTGCCGGAGCGACCTGCAGATTGCCGCTGCGCAGCTCTGCGGCGACCTTGGCGATGCCCTTCTCGCGCAGCGGGCCGTCGAACTGGGTCTTGAAGGTCTGCACGTAGGAGATGCCTTCGATCATCACGTCGAAGATCTTCCACTGGCCACCGACGTTACGCATCATGTAATCGACCGGGGTCGGGTCGTTGCCGGCGCGCAGCAGGTCGGTGGACACCTTGACGCCGCGGTTGCCCGGCAGCGCGCTCTCGGACTTGGCGCGGAAAGTCGGCTTGCCTTCGAAGTTCAGCAACGCGGTGCCGTAACGCTGCATCAGGTTGTCGGCCAGCGCATCGGCAAACAGCTTGACGTCCGCATCGGAGGCGCCACGGCCGTTGACGCCCAGCACCAGGCGGGCCGAGTAGTCGCGGTCGAAGGCCTTGTTCAATTCGCCATTGATGTACTGGCGCAGGGCGGCCGGGTTGCTGCGGAACTCGGCGCGGCGCTGATCCAGCGTGCCCAGGATGCGGGTGCTGCTGTCGATGACGGTCTTGGTCGCCGCGCCCTGCGCAGGCGCGCTGGCGGCAGCCGGCTGCGCCAGCACGGTGGCCGGTGCGCACACCAGTAGGGTCGAGGCCAGGATGGCGGAAAGCAGGGTGGTCTTCATTGGTGTGGTTCCGTAGAGGGAGGAGCGGTCTGGGCAGGCGCGGGGGCCTGGCCATCGGTGGCGGCCGGGGCATTGCTGCCGCCACCGCCACCACTGAACATGTATTTGCCGACCAGCTGCAGCAGATCCACTGCCGGCTGGGTGAAGCCGATTTCTTCGCCCGGTTTGAGCGTCTCCGGGTCGCCGCCCGGCTGCAGCCCGATATAACTCTCGCCCAGCAAACCGCTGGTGAAGATGCCGGCCGAAGTGTCGGCGGGCAGATCCTTGTATTTGTCGTCCAGCGACAGGGTCACCACCGAATCGAACTTGGTCGGGTCCAGGCTGATGTCGGACACCTTGCCGATGGTCACGCCGCCGATCTTCACCGGTGCCTGCGCACGCAGCTGGCCGATCTGGCTGAAGCGCGCGGTCAGCGTGTACTGGCTGGACCCGAAGCCCCAGCGCTGGTTGGTCGAGGCCACCGCCAGCACCAGCAGCGAGGCCAGGGTCAGCAGCAGAAAGGCGCCGACGGCGAATTCGAGGCGTGGTCCACGCATGGCCATAGTTATTCCACTCACCTAAACAACATTGCAGAAAGGACGAAGTTGAACATCAGCACCAGCAGCGAGGCGTTCACCACCGCACGGGTGGTGGCGATCGAGGTGCCTTCGATGGTCGGCTCGGCGTGGAAGCCCACGTAGGCGGCGACCAACGCGGCCGTGCCGCCGAAGATCGCCGACTTGAGCATCGCCACGCCGAAGTCGTCCCAGAAGTCCACGCTGTTGCTCAACCCCGACCAGAATGTGCCGTTGTCGATGCCCAACACGTGTACGGCCTCGAAGTAGCCGCCGGTGATGGCCAGCGAACAGAACACGCCGGTCAGCAACGGCACCGTCAGCACCGCCGCCCAGAAGCGCGGCGCCACCGCCTTGGCGACCGGATCGATGGCCATCAGCTCCAGCGCCTTGATCTGGTCGGTGGCGCGCATCAGGCCAAGCTCGGCCGCGATCGAACTGCCGGCCCGGCCAATGAACAACAGCGCGGTCAGCACCGGTGCCAGCTCGCGGTACAGCGACAACCCCAATAACGTGGACAGCGCATCCGACGCACCGTAGGTGGTCAGCGTGCGGTAGCCCTGCAGGGTCAGCACCAGGCCGACGAAGGCGCCGCCGACGGCGATGATCGGCAGCGAGCGCGCGCCGACCTTGTAGATCTCGCGCACCAGCTCGGCGATGAAGTCGCGCGTGGGCACCGAGCCGCGCAGCACGGTCAGCGAGAACAGCCCGGCGCGGCCGAAGGCGCGGATCGACTCGACCATGGCCATCAGGCAGCACTCCGGTCGCGCCGCGGCGCCGCATCGAAGGCGATCGGCCCATCCGGCTGGCCATGCAGGAACTGCTGCACCAGCGGATCGGTGCTGTCCTGCAATTGCTCCGGCGTGCCGGCGAACACGATGCCGCCATTGGCGATCACCACCGCCTGGTCGCTGATCGGCAGGGTTTCGTGCACGTGGTGGCTGACGATGATGCTGGTCAGGCCAAGGCTGTCGTTGAGGCGCTGGATCAGGCTCATGATCACGCCCGAGGCGATCGGGTCCAGCCCGGTCAGCGGTTCGTCGTAGATCATCAGCGGCGGGTCCAGTGCCAGCGCACGCGCCAGCGCCACACGCCGCGCCATGCCGCCGGACAACTCGCGCGGCCAGGCATCGGCGGCGGCCAGCAGACCCACCGCATGCAGCTTCATCTGCACCAGGCGCTGCAGCACCGGCGCCGGCAGGCGCGTATGCGTACGCAGCGGCAGCGCGACGTTGTCGGCCACGCTCAGGTCGGTCAACAGGCCATTGCCCTGCAGCAGCACGCCGACATTGCGACGCATCTCCAGCAGTGCACGGTTGCCGTGCGGGATCGCGTTGCCGAACAGGGTGACCGTGCCGGCGACCGGACGCAGCTCGCCGGTCAGCGCGGCCAGCAAGGTCGACTTGCCGCTACCGGAAGGACCGAGCACGGCCGTGATGCTGCCGCGTGGCACCTCGAGCGAGACGTCGCGCAGGATCGTGCGGCCGCCGCGATCGATGCGGACACCGGACAACTGCACGACAGGGGATGCGGACGCCGTCATCGAAGCCTTTAACAGAATTCCAACGCGATAGAGTAGCCGTCACACGGCTGAACATAACCGAACCGGCGCGTGCAGTATTGTCGCATGACGCCTATGCCGCGGCAGACGCGTTGCAGCCGATACGCATGCAACAAGCCGTCTCATGCATGACGCAACGCAATGTGCTGTTCCGCAACAGCTCGGCATTCCTGTTTCCGCAGCAGACCTATCAGCTGCGCCACACGTGGCTGGGCGAGTTCAGCGCGGCATTGCTGACCGTACAGGGCCTGTCGACGCGGTTGGAGCACCGCAGCATCACCGATGGCGACAACAACAACGATCCGGCATGGATGATCAATCTGGAACAGCAAAGACTGATCGTCTCCAGCGTCATGCACCAAGCCAACGCGATGGGCAGGGCGAATACCCCGGCCCATCGCGTGTGCGGTGCAGCCGCAGGTGTGTGTTGCATGGTTGCGCTGGCGCTGCGATGTGCGTTGGTCGACGGTGGCTTGCAGCGATACCGTCCAGCGCAGCGGCCGCATGGCATCGCAGGCGATCCGCAGCCCGGTCGCGCCTGCTGCGTTCGGGTGGAGTAGGTCCGCAGCGTGCCGGCCGTCGGTCGCCAAGGTCGGCCTCGCGTCTGCCCATTCCAGTACGGCCCGAACAACGACGCCACTTGCTGCGCGCCGGTCCTGGGCAAACAGCGCAGCACGGCCGCATCCGGCACAATGCACATACGCATGCACGCCACTTCCGCGCCCGATTTCCGCCTCTATCCGTCAAATGCGCTGGATACGCTGGCTGCCTTGCTCGCCCAGGAGCTGCGCCGGCCGGTGCCGGAGCAGCCGTTGCTGCAGCCGGAGGTGGTGCTGATTCCGCAGGTGGCGATGCGGCGCTGGTTGCAGTCCACGCTGGCGGCCGAGCACGGCGTGGCGGCGAATCTGGAATTCCTCACTCCCGGCGAATTCGTCGCGCGCGCGCTGGAGTGCAATCTCGGCCCGGCCGACGACGATCTGGACATGGCGACCACGCAGTGGCGCCTGTACGCCGCGTTGCAGGCCGATCTGGGCAGCGACGCGGCGTTGGCGCCATTGGCCGGCTATCTGTCCGATGGCGATGCGCTCAAACCCTGGGCGCTGGCCGGCGAGCTGGGCAACGTGTTCGAGAAGTACCAGGCCTGGCGACGCGACTGGTTGCTGCGCTGGGAAGGCGGCGCCGACCCCGATGATCCGCAGGCGCGGCTGTGGCGCAGCATCGCGTCCGGGCGGCAATACCGCGCGCGCCGCATCGGCCAGTATCTGGATCGCTACGCCCGCCCGGACGGTCCGCTGCCGCAAGGCTTGCCCAGGCGCCTGTTCGCCTTCGCCATCTTGAATATTTCGCCCGACGTGCTGCGCGTGCTGGCCACGCAGGCACGGGTGGGCACGCTGCATTTCTACCTGCCCACGCCCACGCAAGGTTACTGGGGCGATCTGCAGACCCTGTGGCAACGCCGTCGCGAAGACGGCGCGGTGCAGCTGTTCGCCGAGCAGGTGCAGGAAAACCCGCTGCTGCAGGCCTGGGGCGCGGCCGGGCGCGATTTCATGGCGTTGGTCGGCGACTACGAGGTGGTGCATCCGCTGGCCGAGATCGCCGCCTACGCCGATCCGCTGGAGTCCGGCCGCCGCGCACTGGCCGACGGCGGCCTGGGCGACAGCCTGCTGCGCCGCATGCAGAGCGACCTGTTCCATCGCCGCGCGCCAAGCGTGCCTGCCGTGCTGCCGGCTGTGAGTCTGCACGACCCCAGCCTGCAGGTGCATGCCTGCCATACGCGGTTGCGCGAGTTGCAGGTGCTGCACGACCAGCTGCGCGCCTTGCTCGACGACCCACGCTTCGACCCGCCACTGCAGCCGCGCGAGATCGCGGTGCTGTCGCCGGACATCGACCCGTATGTGCCGTACCTGGACGCGGTATTTGGCAGCCACGGCAACGACGACGCGCTGCCCTATGCGCTGGCCGATGCCAGCCCGTTGGCCAGCGAGCCGCTGGCCGAAGTGTTCCTCACCTTGCTCGGCCTGCCGATCGCACGCTTCGGCCTGCACGAGATCGTCGACCTGCTGGCCAGTGCGCCAATCGCCGAGGCCGCTGGCCTGGACGACGCCGGGCTGGAACGTCTGCGCGGCTGGCTGCATGCGGCCGGCGCGCGCTGGGGGCTGGATGCGGCGCACCGGCGCCAGCATCAGGCACCGAGCGACGACGCCTACACCTGGCGCTTCGCGCTGGACCGGCTGCTGCTCGGCCATGCCAGCGGCGCCGACGACGATATCGAGGGCGTGGCGCCATGGCCGCAGCTGGAAGGCAGCGCGCTGGCCGCACTGGATATCTTGTTGAAGCTGCTGCGCGTGCTCGAACGTCACCAATCTTTATTGGCCGACGCGATGACGCCGGTCGAGTGGCGCGAGCGTCTGCTCGGCCTGCTGGAGGCGCTGATTCCAAAAGCGCCCTCGGCACCGCGTGCGCAGCGCGCGCTGGATCGGCTGCGCACATTGATCGACCAATTCGCCCGCGATGCGGTGCGCGCCGACTACGCCGGCAAGGTGCCGGCCGAGGTGGTGCGTGCGCATTTCGCCGCGGTGCTGGGCGAGTCGGACACGCGCGCGCCGCTGCTTACCGGCGGCATCAGCTTCGGCCGCATGGTGCCGATGCGCTTGCTGCCGTTCCGCGCGATCTGCCTGCTCGGCATGAACGATGGCGACTTCCCGCGCCGCGACCCGGCCGCCGGGCTCAATCGCCTCACTGCCGAGCTGGGCACCGAGCGCCGCCGGCACGGCGACCGTTCGACGCGCGAGGACGACCGGTTCCTGTTCCTGCAATTGTTCGCCTCCGCGCAGGAAGTGTTCTACCTGAGCTATCTCGGTGCCGATGCGCGCGATGGCAGCGCGCGCGAACCGTCGGTACTGGTCAGCGAGCTGTTGGGCAGCGCCGCGCAGTATCACGCCGACCCAGCGGCAATCGACACGCTGGTGGTGCACCACCCGTTGCAGCCATTCGCCGCCGCCGCCTTCGGTGCGCCGGGCGATCACGGCGCCGACCCGCGCCGTTTCAGTTATCGCCGCCAATGGCGGCCGTCGGTGGACAGCCTGGTCGGCCAGCGCCAGCCGCTCGCGCCGTGGGTGGCCGGTGCGTTGCCGGCCGATGACAGCGCAGTGCCGGGCAGCATCTCGATCGACAACTTGCGCCGCCTGTTTTCCGACCCGGCCGGGCAGTTCCTGCGCCATCGTCTGGGCATGCGGTTGCCGGATCCGGCCGGCGAAGACAGCGACCTCGAGCCGCTGCTCGCGCCCACGCGCGGGCTGGACCAATACGGCCTGCAGCAGCATGTGTTCGATGCCGCACTGGCCGGCGACACCGATCGGCTTTACGAGCGCCTGCGCGCGCGCGCGCTGCTGCCGTCCGGGCCATTGGGGCGCCGCCAGCTCGATGAGCGAGTGGCGCAACTGCGCCCGTATGCCGAGGCATTCCGGCAATGGCGTGGCGAGGCGCCTGCCGAGTCGCGCCGGCTGCAGGTGCAGATCGGCCAGACCGAACTCCGCGGCCGCGTGCCCGGCTGGTATGCGAGCGGAGTAGGGCGCGTGCAGGTCGGTGCACTCAGCGGCCGCAGCGCGATCCGTCACGGCCTGGAATGGCTGCTGCTGCGTGCCGCTGGCGAGCACGCGCCGTATGTGCGCTTCTTCGAACACGACGACGGCCTGGGCCCGCATCCCATCGACCCCGAACCGCTTTCGCAGGCGCAGGCGCACACCGCGTTGGCCGCACTGCTGCAGGTGTATCGGCACGGCCTGCAGTCGCCGCTGGCGTTCGCGCCTTACAGCAGCTGGAAATATCACCAGGCCGCGCGCAGCGACGACCTGGACAAGGCCATCAAGGATGCCGCCGGGCAGTGGCAGTCCAGCTTCGGCTGGAGCGAATCGCACAGCCCGGAACTGCGCCTGGTCAACCGCGGCCGCGACCCGTTCGCCGATGCGCAGCGCTTCGCCGAGTTCGCCACCACCAGCCACCGCGTGTACGACCTGCTCGAGCGCGGCAACGCCGACGCCATGCTCGATCCGCAGCGTCTGGTCGAGAGCTGGCGCCACTGGCACGGCGCGCAGGAGGAGGCCGAATGAGCGCCAGCCCCGTCACCGACCCGTACCTGCACCTGCCGCTGCACGGCGTGCGCCTGATCGAGGCCAGCGCCGGCACCGGCAAGACCTTCACCCTGGCCACGCTGTTCACCCGGCTGGTGGTCGAGCGCGGCCTGCGCATCGGCCAGATCCTCGCCGTCACCTTCACCGAGGCCGCCACCCAGGAACTGCGCCGCCGCATCCGCGAGCGCCTGGTGCTGGCCGCAACGCTGGTCCCCGAGACCCCTTCCGCCGTCGTAGGAGCGGCCCAGGCCGCGACCGCGACCGAGCAAGGCCCAACGCAAGCACCCGGCGATCCATCTGCCTCTGTAGGAGCGGCCCCGGCCGCGACCGACCTCGCCGACGACCCGTCGCGGCCAGGTCCGCTCCTACAGGACGCGCCTGATGTCCTGCTCACCCGCGCCATCCTCGCCACCCACCTGGCCGCCGGCACCGAGACACCGGCCGCCCTGCGCCGCCGCCTGCAACAGGCGGTGGAAGAAATCGATCTGGCCGCCGTGTTCACCATCCACGGCTTCTGCGCGCGCGTGCTGCGCGAACATGCGCTGGAAAGCGGCCAGGCCTTCGCCGCAGCGGAACTGCTCGCCAACGACCGCGAACTGCTCGGCGAAGTCGCCGCCGATCTCTGGCGCCAACGCGCCGCCGATGCCGCAATGGCCGAAGACCTGATCGCGCTGTGGTCGGGCGGCCCCGAGGCATTGGCCAGCGATCTGCGCGCGCTGGTGCGCCATCCAACGCTGCTGCCGGCGGCCGCCACCACACCCGACGATTCCGCTGCGCTGCTGCAGGCCGTGCAGGACGCCAGTACCGCACTGGCCGCTGCATTCCAGGCGTATGGCACCGCGTTTTTCGACACCATCATGGCCGCCATCGACGGCGGCATCCTCAGCAAGGTCAGCTACAAACCCGAGTGGCTGGCATCGTTGTGGCATTGGTTCGACAGCTTCGCCGCCGCGCCATCGGTCAACATCGCCCCGCACGCCAAGCTGATCAAGTTGACCGCTGCGGAACTGGCCGCCGGCACCAACAAGAAGTTCGTCGATCGCACCCCGGCCTCGCCGCTGAGCCACGAAATCGACGGCTATCTCACCGCGCTGGCCCGTGTCGAAGAATGGCGCAGCCGTCGCCGTATCCGCCTGCTGCATGCCCTGCGCGACGATGCCATCGCACGGCTCGCGCTGCTCAAGCGCCAGCGCCGCGTGCAGACCTACGACGACCTGGTTGATGGCGTCGCGCACGCGCTGGAAGGCGCGCAGGCCCAGGCGCTGGTCACGCGGCTGCGCGCGCAATACGCCATCGCCCTGGTGGACGAATTCCAGGACACCGACGACCGCCAGTGGGCGATCTTCTCCAACGTGTTCGGCGAAGGCCCGCTCGCACGCGCCGCCGGCCTGGAACCGGCGCTGTTTTTGATCGGCGACCCCAAGCAGGCCATCTACGGCTTCCGTGGTGGCGACGTGCGCACCTATCTGGCCGCCGCGGTCACTGCCGAACTCGCCCCGCCGCTGAGCCACAACTTCCGCTCGCGCCCCGGCGTGCTGGCGGCCATCGACGCGCTATACGCACAGGCTGGCTATACCGACGCCTTCTTCACCGACGGCATCGCCTTCCATCCGGTGCGGCCCGGCACCAAGCGGGTGGATGCCGACCTGCAACGCGATGGCGCCACCGCCCCGGCGCTGACGCTGTGGCGCGCGCCGGAACCGCCGCCGCCTGCGAAAGGCAAGCCCAAACCCTGGAGCGCCAACCGCGCCCGCGAGCTGGCCACCGCCGCCTGCGTGGCGGCGATCCGCGGCTGGCTGGCCGGTGGCCGCGACGGCACCGCCACCATCAATGGCCACCCGGTGCAGGCCGGCGATATCGCCGTGCTGGTGCGCAGCCACGGCGAGGCCACGCGCATGCAGCAGGCGCTGGGCGCGGTGGGCATCCCCGCGGTGGCGGCCGGCAAGCAGAGCCTGTTCGCCACCGACGAAGCGCTGGAACTGCTGGCCCTGTTGCAGGCCTTGCTCGACCCGGGCGACGACAGCCGCCTGCGCGCCGCGCTGGCCACCGTGCTGATCGGCACGGATGCCGCCGCCATCGCCGCGCTCGCACACGATGGCGAGCGTCACCGCCGCTGGCAGCAACAGGCGCTGGACTGGCGCGAGCGCTGGCAACGCGGCGGCCCGCTGGCTCTGATCGGCGAGCTGGGCGCCGCGCACGGGCAACGCCTGCTCGCCCTGGTCGATGGCGAACGCCGCCTCACCAACTACCTGCAACTGGCCGAATTGCTGCAGGAAGCCGACGCCCGCGCGCTCGGCCCGCATGGCCTGGTCGACTGGCTGTCGCGCCGCATCGCCAATGCCGACGACAACGACGAAGCTCAGCAGCTGCGGCTGGAATCGGACGCGCGCCGCGTGCAGATCGTCACCCTGCACAAGAGCAAGGGCCTGGAATATCCGCTGGTGTTTCTGCCGTACATCGGCATCGGCCGCAGCGACAAGGGCGCCGGCCACCATTGCGTGGTGCATGCGCCCGAGCTCGGCCGCCAGCTGCACTGGAAGACAGACAAGGAAGATCCCACCTGGAGCGCCGCCGAAGCCGCATGGAAGCAGGAACAACGTGCCGAAGACGCCCGCCTGCTCTATGTCGGCCTCACCCGCGCCGAGCACGCGCTGTGGATCGCCAGCGGCCCGTTCCACCAGCACGAACGTACCGCCCTGTCCGGCATGCTGCGCGCGCTCGACGCGTTGCAAGGCGCGGCCGGCGAGGGCGCGGTGGTGGTCGACACGTCCACGCCACCGGCCACCCTGCCGCGCCTGCCGCCACCGCTCGAGGCGCAGGTGCCGCCCGCGCGCGCGCCGCAGCGGCATATCGCCCCCGAGTGGTGGGTCTACAGCTTCACCCAGCTGGCCAATGCCGATGCCGGCGCTGCCACCGACCCGATGGCCAGCGCCACGGTGGTCGGCAGTGGCGGCAGCGACGAGCCGTCCGGCAGCGAGGCGATCGCGGTGGCTGCCGAGGTCGACGCCTTCGACCCGCGCTTTGCCGGCAACCGCTTCGGCGTGGTGATGCACGACGTGTTCGAGCGCTGCGACTTCGCCGCCTGGCAGGCCTGGCGCCCCGGCCTGCCCGCACCCGAGGGCCAGGCCGCCGCCATCCTCGAGGCGCTGCAACGCGGCGGCTACGCCGAGAAGGAATGGGACGACGGCCTGGCCATGCTCACCGCACTGATCGGCCACACCCTCACCGTGATGTTGCCCGAAGGCACCCCCCTGGCCGCCGTACCCGCGCCGCAGCGCCGCAATGAGATGGAATTCCACTTCGCCATGCGGCCCACCCGCGTCGAGGCACTGCTGGCACTGCTGCACCGGTTTGGCGTGGTCGGCGAGCGCCAGGCCTTCGGCGCGCGCCAGCGGCTGGAAGGCCTGATGACCGGCCTGATCGACCTCACCTACACCGTGGACGGCCGCTGGTACGTGCTCGACTACAAGTCTAACCGCCTGCCCAGCTACGACGCCGACGCCCTGGCCCGCGCCATGGCCCACAGCGAGTACGAGCTGCAGGCGCTGATCTACACCGTCGCCCTGCACCGCTGGCTGCGTTTCCGCCTGGGCGAGGCTTACGACTACGCCCGCGACTTCGGCGGCGTGCGCTACCTGTTCTGCCGCGGCCTGGACGCCAGCCGTAATCCGGCATCAGACCCCGGCTTCAACCCTGCCCGCAGCGCCGAGGCCAACCCCGGCTCCGACCCCGCCAGCAGCGCTGCAACCGACCCCGGCGCCGATCCCTCCAGCAACGCCGCAGCCGACCCTGGCGCCGACCGCGCCCGCGATGCCGAGGCCAACCCCGGCGCCAACTGCGCCCGCAATGCCGTAGCCAGTTCCGGCTCCGGCTCCGACCCTGCACGCGACGCCGTCGCCAGCGACGCCATGTCCGACGCGCCCGCACCCGGCATCCAAGCGGCATCCGTCTGCGTTGCGCCCGGCATCCACGCCTGGCGCTTCGACCCGGCCCTGGTCCAGGCCCTGGATGCCCTGTTCGCCGGCAATCCCACTGAGCCCCTGTCCAGCAACGCAGCAGCGCCCCTTTCCCCCGACGGGCAAGCGCCCCTCTCCCCCCGGGAGAGGGGTTGGGGTGAGGGCAGGTCCGCCGCCGAAGCATCCGAACCATGACCCAACAGACCGCACTCCCGCCCAGCGCTGTGCGCAAGCCGCGCGCCCCTCGGGGCGAGCACACACCGCTTGCGCGCCATGGCGCGCGTGCCTGGCAATGCCTGCGCCACGCCGCGCGGGCCGGGATGCGGAGCGGAGGTTGGGGTGAGGGTGTCGTGCAGGGTCAGAAATGTGCCGATCGACAACTCGCCCGAGGCGCCTCCGCCCAGCAGGCGTCCACCCCATGAACCAGCCAAACCTCTTCAGCGCGCTGATCAAGGCCGAAGCGCTACGCCCGCTGGATCTGGCGCTCGCGCAAAGCCTGCAACGCCTGGCCCCGGACACCGACCCCCAGGTCCTGGCCGGTGCCGCGCTCGCCTCGCTGGCCGTCACCAGCGGCCACGCAGGGCTGGACCCCGCCCGCGCCGCCATGCTGCTGGACGCGCGCGAGGGCCCATTGCCCGCAATGCCCGACCCCACCGACTGGCAACGCGCCCTGGCCGCCTCGCGCTGGGTCGACCAACCGAATCCGCAGGACCCCGCCGCCGCCGACTGCCCGCTGGTCCTGGAACACGGCCTGCTCTACCTGCGCCGCTACCGCGAGTACGAACGCCGCCTGGCGCTGGGTCTGCAACGCATCGCCGCCCAGTCGCCGCCGCCCTTCGACGCCGCCACGCTGGCCCCGCTATTCGCACAGCTATTCCCAAACCCGGCGATCCCTCTCCCGCAGGCGGGAGAGGGTGCCCGAAGGGCGGGTGAGGGCACGGCCCCGCCCGCGCCATCCGTCTACCAAGACGGCACACATCCACCCGCCCCATCCCACTCCCAAGACCGCCAGGCCCAGGCCGCCGCCCTGGCCCTGCGCCGCACCCTGCTGCTGGTCACCGGCGGCCCCGGCACCGGCAAGACCACCACCATCGCCCGCCTGCTGTTGCTGCGCATCGCCCAGGCACACGCAGCCAACACCCCGGCCCCGCGCATCGCCCTGGCCGCGCCCACCGGCCGCGCCGCCGAGCGCATGGCCGAGAGCCTGCGCTTTGCGGTCGCGCGCGCCATCGCCGACGGCATCCAGCTCCCACCCACTCCCGGTGCAGCCGCGCCCGGGCAAGCGAAGCAGTCACCGCACCCCGTCGCTTCCCCTCTCCATCAAGCGACAAAGCCACCGAACCCCGATGTTTCCCCTCTCCCGCCTGCGGGAGAGGGTGCCCGAAGGGCGGGTGAGGGCCAACCGTCCACGTGGAACTCCCTCCTCCCCACCGGCGCCAGCACCCTCCATCGCCTGCTCGGCGTCATTCCCGATTCCCCGAACTTCCGCCATAACGCCGACAATCCGCTCCCTTTCGACCTGATCGTGGTCGACGAAGCCTCCATGGTCGACCTGCCGCTGATGTGCAAGCTGGTCGAAGCCGTCGCCGACGGCACCCAGCTGATCCTGCTCGGCGATGCCGACCAGTTGCCCTCGGTGGAAGCCGGCGACGTGCTCGCCGCCATCCTGCAGGCCGCCGGCCCCGGCGACACCCTGCAGCCGCAGGACGCACAGGCGCTGCAAGCGCTGCTCGGCAACGCGCCCGGCGACACCACGCCCACCGCCAGCCACAGCGGCGGCTTGGCCGGCCACCGCGTGCACCTGCTGCGCGGCTACCGCCAGGCGCACGACTTCGCACTCGCCCCATTGGCCGACGCCGTGCGCTCCGGCGACGCCGACACCGCCCTGGCCCTGCTGCGCAGCGGCGAACTGGCCGGCGTGCACTTCCACGAAGACGGCGAAGACCCGCTCACCCTGGGTCGCGACGCACTGCTCGCGCACTGGCGCGCGCTGGCCGACGCGCACGACCCTGCCGCGGCCCTGCGCGATGCCGCGCGCCTGCGCTTGCTCACCGCCGTGCGCGCCGGTCCGCAGGGCGCACGCGGCCTCAACGCCCGTATCGAACAACTGCTGGCCGAAACCGGCTCCGGCGCCCGCCGTCTCGGCAGCGCCTCGCCCTGGTTCCAGGGCCGCCTGCTGCTGATCACCGAAAACAGCTACCGCCACGGCCTGTTCAACGGCGACGTCGGCATCTGCCTGCGAAGCGATGCGAGTCCCTCTTCGGGGCGCAGCGGCGAAAGCCCGCCTTCAGGGCCAGGCCAGTCCGGCGGCACCGCCAACCGCCACGACCCAGGCACCGCCAGCCGTGCCCAAGGCCCGTTGGTCGCCTGGTTCGAAGGCGACGGCGACGGCCAGGTGCGCGGCTTCCACCCCGCCGCACTCCCCGCGCACGAAAGCGCCTTCGCCATGACCGTGCACAAGGCCCAGGGCAGCGAGTTCGACACCGTCTGGCTGCAACTGCCCACCCGCGACGCCCGCGTGCTCAGCCGCGAACTGCTCTACACCGGCATCACCCGCGCCCGCCGCGCCCTGCACCTGGCCGGCAGCGAAGCGGTCATCCGCAGCGCACTCGCCCGGCACGCCGCACGCATCTCCGGTTTGGCATGGCGGTTGGGTGCGCAGCAGCAGGCGGCACCCGCCAAGCCAGCAACAGACCCATCTACTGCGTTGCCTGTGCAGGGGTCGTTGTTCTGATTAAGGGTGTTCAACGAAAGTGGAGTGACAGCAAGCGTCAGTTATCCGAAATCTTCGGATGACTGCTGCCCACGGCACTTGACTGACCACTCAGCCATGACGGCTTGCGTCATATAACGAGTCGCGTTATGGTTACAGCATGATCAGGAGCTTTGTCGACAAGGAAGCCGAAAAGATCTGGCTGGGTGAGCGCTCCCGCCGGTTGCCGGCCGACATCCAGTCGGTCGCGCGCCGCAAGTTGCGCATGCTCAACGCTGCCGCGCACCTCGACGATCTGCGCATTCCGCCCGCCAACCGGCTGGAAGCGTTGAAGGGCGAGCGGCGCGGGCAGTACAGCATCCGGATCAACGACCAGTGGCGCATCTGCTTCCGATGGATGGAGGGCGATGTCGCCGAGGTCGAAATTGTCGATTACCACTGAGCACGAGGCATCTGTCCATGACAGTCCTACCCAACATCCACCCCGGCGAAATCCTGCTTGAGGAGTTCCTCGAGCCGATGGGCATTAGCCAGAACGCACTGGCGCGGGCTACCGATGTACCGCCGCGCCGCATCAACGAGATCGTGCTGGGCAAGCGCGGCATCACCGCCGACACCGCCGTGCGCCTGGCCGCAGCGCTGGGCACGACCGAGCGCTTCTGGCTGAGCCTGCAAGCCGATTACGAGCTGGAACAGGCGCACCGCGCGCTGGGCGATCTGCCGTCGCGGATCAAGCGGCTGGCGGCTTGAGGGGAAGGGTGTCTCGCACGTCACGCTGACAACAGAGCAGGCCCAGTGACCTGTAAGGCCTGTCGATCGCGGAGCAGCGCAGCGTGATCGTGCACAGGCAGGAATGCGCACACTGATGCTTGGTGTCATCCAAAAACCGCGAGGCCAGGCCTGCGCCTGACCTCGTCTGCCGTCTGGCAGGCCGGGCGGCTTACTTGCCCTTCTTTTCCTGCTTGGCCGCGCGCTTTTCCTTCAGCGTCTTGGTCGGCTCTTTCTTCTGGCTCTTCTTCTGGTCCATCCCCTTGCTCATGACACCCTCGTAGTTGCTGGATTGATCGGTCGGGCAGCGCCATGACCCTGGCGTGCCTGCGCACTGTACGGCTTGCGCGGGGTGGAATGGCAGCGGCAGCGCAAGGTCGGGCGACGGGCGGTGTGTCCGGCCCGGCGCCCGCGCGACGCAGCGTGCACCAGTAGCCCTTCGGCGTGGCCGGCTAGGCCACAAACGCAAACGCCCGCGTGCGACCGGCAAGGTCTGCACGCGGGCGCTGGCGACGGCGGCGGGCTTATTTGGCCGGCACGCGCTGGTACTGCTCGCCACCGGTGTTGAGGTGGCCGTTGGCCGCGTCGATGGCGAAGTTCACCGTCTCGCCATCGTTGGTGACCTGCAGCGCCCCGTCCTTGTAGACCGCCGGGTAGCTCTCGGTCTTGGGCTTGCGGCTGAAGAACTTCGGGGTGGTGCTGCGGACCATGAAGGTCTCGCCATTGCGCTCGATGTCCATCGTCTCTTCCTGCGTCTGCACATTGACCCAGTGGCCGACGAACTTCTCGCCCTCCTCCTTGGCGCAACCGCTCACCAGCAGTGCCGCGGCCAGCGCGGTGCCCATCCACTTCATCATCGCGTGTTCTCCAGTTGAGTCTGCGGCGAGGATGGCGGGTTGGGGATGTATGGGAGGTCAAGGTTTTCTCGCGGCGCAAGCTTGATCAGCATGCGTGCGGCTCGCTTAAGAAATTTAACACGTCTCCCCTTTTGCCGTCACAGCTATGGCTCTAAAAACTATCCCTACAAATTACTGCAATGAATCTAGTTCATTTTAAGCAAGCAGCAGAATGTCAGACATAAATTATGGAGCGACATCAACCGAGCTCTAGGCCGCGTTTTTGTACAACGCGTTTTGAAGCTCTAATTAATTTGCATTCCTACATAATTAGCCCCGAGGAAATCCTCGGGGCCTGCCTTGGCCACTAGATACCGGCTGGTTTATTACTTGCGACGCACGAGAAAGGCGAAGCATTTCCCGTTCTTCCGGAAAACTTGCTTACCGGTGCGGTAGTGTCTGAACGACGCACAGAAAACCCAGACAAAACCCGGCGGCGCAGGGAAGGGTGGAACTGTTTCCATCACGTACCCCCTCAGGTACTGAAGGAGGTCCACTTGACACCAGCAGTCAGACATCGCAAAGTTCGCGTTGCCTGCGTCCACACTGCATGGCCTCCCTACAGACGGACCTTTTGTCTCGGGAGATTTTAGAACGGCGCCAGTTACAGCTGGCGCCGTTCTTCTTTGCATCACTCCATATCGTCAGTGATGACGAGATCTATTTGACGCTTCAAGATTTCCTTGTCTTTTTCGTACAAGGTGGTAGGGATTTCAATCCAAGCTTTGCGTCCGCCGCTTAGTCTGACAACGATGCGATCTGTATTGATCGAAACGGATGCTGTTGCATGTAGGTTTTGGGGCGCACCCTGATTTGAATCGCTTACTCCTTCACGGACGGGTGGCTGCGGCGAGAATCCCTTTTTTAAATTCTCTGTTGCGGATCCATTCTCTGATCGGTTTTGATCTTCTACAGGAAGATCGTCTTCTTTATTAGCATCTACTTGCTCTTTCTCAAAATATCGAGCGAAAGCAACGGAGGCAATAAAGCTCTTCGCGCAATCATCGGCGGCAGAGGAAAGAAATCCCAATTGAATAAGCTTGTACTTCAGCGCTCCTTCTGACGGCAGCCCATCTCGATATTGATCAAGTAGTTCTGCATAGATCTTTGGCTCGCGCAGCCACTTAATTAGCAACTCACGCTTCTTGTGTTTATCGGGGACAAATTTATAGTCCTCGACGTCTTTCGCTATCGCCATCTCGCCTTTGTTATCACCGGCGAGAAGACCAAAAGCCTTAAGTGAAGCGAGCATGCGAGCCGCAGCGCCGTTATTTGTACCAGAGTAACCAAGGTGCTGGGCAGCAAGTTCGCCTGGGATTGAGTGCCTCCCGCCCTCTTTGTCGTAGATAACGAGCGCCCGAGACAGCGCCGCTTCCAGATCGACTGAGGGTGCCCTCGGACTTCTCGTGATTTTTCCAGCCATTGGACGCGCCTCGTCATTTTTTGCGAGGCTAAACGATCTTTTGCTTACAGTCAACTGCTGGCTAACGATATCTTCTTAATTTTACTTCCAGTAGAGAAAAAAAACTATAAAAACAACTAGTTAAGACGTAGTTTTGTGAAGTCTATGAAGTCTAGCGACCCTAACTTGGAGGCAGAGAACGTACAGGTGAGTCTTAAGCCATTGTTTTGTAACAAGTAATTTTTGTAAGTAGTTTGCTAAACTTTGACTTGATTGGATCATTAGGTAATTCACGATGACTTGGAGGGTGGGGCGAATGACTATGACGCAACTCACTTGTTTTGCATGCTTTTCGCCTGGATGAGCGTAGATTTTTGTAGGATCGAAGTCCCAGTTACAAGAGTCGAACATCAATGGAGTCTGAAATCAGTCGAAATTTCAACCCCGGAGCGGATGCTGGGGTGTTGCTACTCGCTCCCTAGCCATCCATAACTGAAGCATGTTCACTTGAGTGGCAGGATGACGTCCTACAAGCAAACGTATGATCAAACAGCACATCCTCGTATTCGAGCGCGCCGTGGCTCTTCATGTGGATCCGGGCTTTTGACGCTACGACTGGCTCACCTGTAAATCCGTCATGGCACTACGCCAGCCCGTCGATATCGTGAACCGGTCCGCGGTAATGATCGCCGTGCTCTTTCCAGTAATGCACGCGGTGCGCAGCGCTCGAAAATCTCTCTCTCAGTGGAGAGCCGATGCATCGCTGCGGAGAGAATCGACGCGACAAGGTACGATCCCAGCCCATCTGCTTGAGTGCGCTTCTGCTGTCGCCATGTCTGCTCCTCGCCCGACCCTCGATGGCACTCCTGCCAGCCAGTTCCAGCTCCCGTCCGGCCCGTGGCACACGGTGTGGGAGGCGCTGTGTGCGTGCTTTCCGGTCGTTGGTGCTGACACGTGGCGTGATCGCTTCGCGCGTGGGCGCGTACTGGATGCGCAGCAGCAGGCATTGGATATCGCTGCGCCGTATCGGCTTGGTGCGGAGATCTATTACTTCCGCGAAATCGCGGATGAACCGATCATCACGGCAACGGAAACAGTGTTGCATGCCGACGCGCATATTGTCGTGGCCTGCAAGCCGCATTTCCTGCCCGTGGTGCCAGCCGGTGCCTACGTGCACCAGACGCTGTTGACCCGTTTGGTGCGCCGCTTCGATAACCCCGCATTGGTGCCGCTGCACCGCATCGATCGTGACACTGCGGGACTGGTGTTGTTTTCGGCGAATCCTGCAACACGCGGGATCTATCAGGCGCTGTTCCGCGAGCGGCGTATTCGCAAGCATTACTTGGCAGTCGCACCGCCGCTGCCGGGGCTGACGTTTCCGTATGTGCATCGCAGCCGGCTGGAGCCGGGCGAGCCGTTCTTCCGCATGCGCGAGGGCGTGGGTGAGCCGAACAGCGAGACAGTGATCGATGTGGTTGCGCGCGGTGCGGACACGTGGACGTATCGGCTGGAGCCGGTCACCGGGCGCAAGCACCAGTTGCGCGTGCACATGGCCGCGCTGGGTGCGCCGATCCTGCATGACCGCTTCTATCCCGATCTGGAAGATCAGCGGCCTGATGATCCGGAACGGCCGCTGCAATTATTCGCGCATACGCTGGCGTTCGACGACCCGATCACCGGCGAGCCTCTGCGCTTCACCGCGACGATCGAACCGACAAAATCGACTTGAGGGATGGTCTGATCAACGCTGCCAATGACGAGACATGTGACATCGGCACGCTGAGCTGCGCTCAGACGTTG
>NZ_MDEB01000009.1 GCF_002939945.1 Xanthomonas arboricola pv. populi
GACTGGGGGTTTCTTTTTGTCCAAAATTCGACGCAACTCGACAAAGACAAGCCTATTCTTCGCCGAGGTGTCGTGTGGTCGACAGGCGTGCGCTTGACCACATGACTTATGGCTTTCGCACGAGGTTTTAGTAGGGGTACAGGCCAATAAAAACCCCGCCTGAGCGGGGTTTTTGTTTGTTCAATCGAATGCACTATGACATTTGCGTCGTGACGAGTATCAGTCGCCCAGTGTCAGGAGTGAGGCATTGCCGCCTGCGGCTGTCGTGTTGACGGTGACGACCTTCTCGGTGGCGAAGCGCAGCAGGTAGTGCGGGCCGCCGGCTTTCGGGCCGGTACCTGACAGGCCCTGGCCGCCGAAAGGTTGTACGCCGACGACTGCACCGATCTGATTGCGGTTGACGTAGACATTGCCGACCGCAACGCGGGAAGTGATGCGATCGATGGTCTCGTCGATGCGCGAGTGCACGCCCAGGGTCAGTCCGTAACCGGTAGCATTGATCTGGTCGATGACGGCGTCGAGTTGGTCGGCTTTCCAGCGAATGACATGCAGGACGGGTCCGAAAATTTCGCGTTGCAGCTGCGCGAGCGACGCCAGCTCGTACGCACGGGGAGCGAAAAAGCTCCCGTTAGCGGTGGCTGGTTCCAAGGCGGTGGTGCCGATCAGGCGGGCTTCGCGATCCATGCGCGCAGCATGATCGTCGAGGATCTTGAGCGCATCTGCGTCGATGACGGGACCAACATCCGTAGACAACAGGCTGGGATCGCCGATCTTCAACTCCCCCATGGCGCCGGCCAGCATGGTCATGACCTTGTCGGCGATGTCGTCCTGCACGAACAGCACGCGGGCCGCCGAGCAGCGTTGGCCGGCGGACATGAAGGCGCTGGAGATCGCATCCTTGACGACGGCTTCCGGCAACGAGGACGAGTCGGCGATGAAGGCGTTCTGGCCACCGGTTTCGGCAATCAGCACGCCGATCGCGGCGTCGCGGGACGCCAGAGTGCGGTTGATGACGCGTGCGGTCTCCGTGGAGCCGGTAAAGGCAACGCCCGCTACGCGCGGATCATTGGTCAGCGCGGCGCCGACGGTGGCGCCGTCGCCTGGCAGGAATTGCACGACCGCTTCGGGGATGCCCGCTTCGTGCAGTAGTTTCACCGCGGCGTAGCCGATCAGGTTGGCCTGCTCTGCAGGCTTGGCAATGACGCTGTTGCCGGCGGCCAACGCGGCGGCGACCTGGCCGAGGAAGATGGCGAGCGGGAAGTTCCAGGGGCTGATGCAGACGAATACGCCGCGGCCATGCAGCTGTAGTTCGTTGGATTCGCCGGTCGGCCCGGGTAGACGCTCGGGCGCACCGAACTGCGCGCGTGCCTGGCTTGCGTAATAGCGCAGGAAATCCACCGCCTCGCGCACTTCGGCCACCGCGTCGGGCAAGGTCTTGCCAGCCTCCTTGACGCAGATCGCCATGAACTCGGGCATGCGTGCTTCGAGCAGGTCGGCAGCATGCTCCAGGATGGTGGCGCGGCTGGCGGCAGGCGTGCGGTTCCAGGCCGGCTGCGCGGCAGCAGCGGTTTCCAGAGACGTCTGCACGGTGGACGGATCGGCCGCCTGCCACTGCCCGACTGTTTCGCGTCGGTCCGCCGGGTTGAGCACCGCCTGGTTGGGCGTGCTGATCACCGCGCCGGGCACCAATGGGCCGGCCTTCCACGGCTTGATGGCGGCATTGAGTTGCTCGGCCAGCTGACGCAGATCGTTGTCGTTGGCGAGATTGGCGCCCATGGAGTTTTTCCTGTGTTGGTTCTGGCTGCGCAACAGATCGGTCGGCAGCGGAATCTTGGGATGCGGAATGGAGCCGAACGCCGACACCACCTCGACCGGATCGCGGATCAGGTCTTCGATGGCGACGTCCTCGTCGGTGATGCGATTGACGAAGCTGGAATTGGCGCCATTTTCGAGCAAGCGACGCACCAGGTACGGCAGCAGGTCCTCGTGCGAGCCGACCGGTGCGTACACGCGGCACGGCAGCCCCAGGCGATCGGCCGGAATCACTTCGGCATACAGGTCATCGCCCATGCCGTGCAACTTCTGATGCTCGTAAGTCTTGCCCGCTGCGATCGCGCGCACTGCGGCAATGGTCTGCGCGTTGTGCGTGGCGAACATCGGATACAGCGCATCGCTGTGCGCGAACATGCGACGCGCGCAGGCCAGATACGACACATCGGTATTCTGCTTGCGGGTAAATACCGGATAGCCGGGGTGACCTTCGATCTGTGCGCGCTTGATCTCCGCATCCCAGTACGCGCCCTTGACCAGGCGCACCGGAATCCGACGACCGATGCGTCGTGCCAGATCGGCGAGAAAATCGATCGTGTACGGCGTGCGCTTCTGGTACGCCTGTACCGCCAGGCCGTAGCCTTCCCATCCATCCAGCGATGGGTCGGAGAAGGTGGCCTCGATGATGTCCAGCGACAGTTCCAGACGGTCGGCTTCTTCGGCATCGACGGTGTAGCCGATGCCGTAGGACTTGGCCAGTTGCGCCAGCTCGAGCACGCCCGGCACCAACTCGGCCAGCACGCGTGCGCGCTTGGCATGTTCGTAGCGCGGATACAGTGCGGACAATTTGATCGAGATGCTGGGCGCTGCAAATACATCAGTGCCGACGAAACTGCCGCTGCGGCCGATCGAGTGGATGGCATCGCGGTACGCCTGCAGATAACGCTGCGCATCCTTCATGGTCAATGCGCCTTCGCCGAGCATGTCGAACGAATAGCGGTAATCGGCGTTGTCGCCCTTGCGCGAGCGCGAGAGGGCTTCGCCGATGGTGCGGCCCATGACGAACTGGTGGCCCATGATCTTCATCGCCTGGCGCACGGCCAGGCGAATCACCGGCTCGCCGACGCGGCCGATCAGGCGCTTGAACGCACCCGGCACGTCGGCGCGGGTGAGGTCGTTGAGTTGCACCAGCTTGCCAGTGAGCATCAGGCCCCAGGTCGACGCGTTGACCAGCACCGAATCGCTGCCGCCGACGTGCTTTTTCCAGTCCGCATCGCCGAGCTTGTCGCGGATCAGCTTGTCTGCAGTGTCCTGGTCGGGAATGCGCAACAGCGCTTCGGCCACGCACATCAGCAGTACGCCTTCTTCGCTGCCCAGGTCGTACTGGCGCATGAAAGCTTCGATCGCGCCCTGGTCTTGCGCGCGTGCGCGGACGCGGGTGACCAGATCGGCGGCCACCGCCTGCACCTTGGCCTGTTCGGCGGCGGGCAGACGCGCCTGGTCGAGCAATTCGCGGACGTGTTCGGTTTCGTCCTTGAGCCAGGCGGCGGTGATCGCCGCACGCAATGCGCCGGGTGCGGCAGGCAGCTCGGGCGCCAACAGCGGGCGCGCAACTGAGGGAGAGGCAAGCGGGTCGAGCTGAGCGTTCATGCGAAGGGCGCCTGGGAATCCGTGCTCATTCTAGAGAGCCGCAGCCCCTGCGCACTTGTGTGGAAGCGGCAGCTTTTCCGCCGTTTTGTGCACGTGGCAAGCTAAGGCCAAGAAGGGCTCGATCGTTGCCGGCCGCAGCTGCGGGTATCGGTGCAGGCATCGGGAAGTGGTTGATTTACGCGTGTTTTTAGCTGCACTGCAGCAATTCGATGATTGCCGGAAACGCTTGCCGCATGCGTTCGCGCGGGTCTACCATCGGGCTGTTCCCGCAGTGCGCTGCGTGTTGCCAATGATCGAAGTACTGCCGTTGATGTCCGAAGGGGGCGGGACGCAGTTGCGGTTGCGGCCTCCGCGGGCATTGTCGGCCAGGCAGTTCGTGCAGCTGTTCGCAGTATTGGCGGGAACGATGTGGGTATGTGCGGGCCTGGGGTGGTGGACCGGCAATGCGTTCGCGCCGGTGTTCGCCCTGTTGCACAGTGGTGTGGTGGCGCTGGCGCTGCGGCAGTTGTGGCGAAGTGGCGAGCGCGAAGAAGCGATCCGGGTGGGAGATACCGTTGTCGAGGTGTTTGCGTCCGGACATGCGCCACCAGCGTTTCAGGCACATCCGCATTGGGTGCGGTTATGCACGGAACGCGACGACAGGGTGGTACTGGTCAGCAGCGGCAAGCAGATCGAGATTGGAAGTTTTCTCGGGCCGGCCGAACGTGTGGAACTGGCAACTACGCTGAAACGCTTGCTCGCGGCCGCCAATGGCCGTCACCGATGACGTAAGGGTCTAGGCAATGACGCAACGCAGCAGCTGGAAGGCGACGTATTCGAAGCTGGCCTTGGCAACGGTGGCGCTGCTGAGCGCTTCAGTTGCGGGGGCGCAATCGGCCGATCCCAAGGAATGGCAGCTCAACATGGGCCGCGGGGTCACCCAGACCGCGCGCATGGCCTACGAGGCGCACATGGTGGCGCTGTGGGTCTGCGTGGTGATCGGCGCGCTGGTGTTCGGTGCGATGGGCTATGCGATCTTCAAGTTCCGCAAGTCCAAGGGCGCGGTGGCTGCGCAATTCAGCCACAACACCACGGCCGAGGTGTTGTGGACGGTGATTCCGGTGCTGGTGCTGATCGCGATGGCCTGGCCAGCGACGGCCAAGCTGATCGCGATGTACGACACCCGGGAGTCGGAAATGACCGTCAAGGTCACCGGCTACCAGTGGATGTGGAAATACGAGTATCTGGGCCAGGGCGTGGAGTTCACCAGCCGGCTGGCGCGCGAATCCGACCGCATCCGCCAGAGTGGCGAGCGTCCGACCGCTGCCTCGCAGCCGCATTACCTGCTGGATGTGGACAACCGCCTGGTACTGCCGGTCGGCACCAAGATCCGTTTCGTGATCACTGCCGACGACGTGATTCATGCGTGGTGGGTGCCGGCCCTTGGCTGGAAGCAGGACGCCATCCCCGGCATCGTCAACGAGGCATGGACCAACATCGAGCAGCCCGGGGTGTATCGCGGGCAGTGCGCCGAGTTGTGCGGCAAGGATCATGGCTTCATGCCGATCGTGGTGGAGGCGCTGCCCAAGGCCGAATTCCAGCGCTGGCTGGCGGCGCGTCGCAATGCCAGCGCACCGCCTGCTGCACCGGCAGGCATGCCGGCACCGGCTTCCACACCTGCAGCAGCGCCTGCCGGCGAGGCCGCTCCAGCCGCTGCACCTGCTCCGGCCGCCGCGCCGACTGCCGCTCTTTAATCGCCCGCAACCGCATCGCTTCGTAGAGGTCGTTCCGTCATGGCGCATACCGCAGTCGATCACCACGGACACCACCAGCCCAGTTTCGTCGAGCGCTGGTTTTTCTCGACCAACCACAAGGACATCGGCACGCTGTACCTGCTGTTTTCCTTCGTGATGTTCATCGTCGGTGCGGCGATGAGCGTGGTGATCCGCGCTGAACTGATGCAGCCAGGGCTGCAGTTCGTCAAACCCGAATTCTTCAACCAGATGACCACCGTGCATGCACTGGTGATGATCTTCGGCGGTGTGATGCCGGCCTTCGTCGGCCTGGCCAACTGGATGATTCCGCTGCAGATCGGCGCGCCGGATATGGCGTTGCCGCGCATGAACAACTGGTCGTTCTGGTTGCTGCCGGTGGCCTTCACCTTGCTACTGCTGACGCTGTTCCTGCCCGGCGGCGCGCCCGCCGGTGGCTGGACACTGTATCCGCCGCTGTCGCTGCAGGGCGGCTACAACGTGGCTTTCAGCGTGTTTGCGATCCATGTCGCCGGCGTCAGTTCGATCATGGGCGCGATCAACATCATCGCCACCGTGCTCAACATGCGCGCGCCCGGCATCGATCTGTTGAAGATGCCGATCTTCTGCTGGGCCTGGCTGATCACCGCCTTCCTGCTGATCGCGGTGATGCCGGTGCTGGCCGGTGCGGTGACCATGCTGCTGACCGACAAGTTCTTCGGCACCAGCTTCTTCAACGCGGCCGGCGGCGGCGACCCGGTGATGTACCAGCACATCTTCTGGTTCTTCGGGCACCCGGAGGTCTACATCATGATCCTGCCGGCGTTCGGCGTGGTCAGCGAGATCATTCCGACCTTCAGCCGCAAGCCGCTGTTCGGGTATCAGGCGATGGTCTATGCGATCGCGGCGATCGCGTTCCTGAGCTTCATCGTGTGGGCGCACCACATGTTCACCGTGGGCATGCCGCTCGGTGGCGAAATCTACTTCATGTTCGCCACGATGCTGATCTCCATTCCGACCGGGGTGAAGGTGTTCAACTGGGTCAGCACGATGTGGAAGGGCTCGCTGACGTTCGAATCGCCGATGCTGTGGGCGGTGGCCTTCGTGATCCTTTTCAGCATCGGTGGATTTTCGGGCTTGATGCTGGCGATCGTGCCGGCGGATTTCCAGTATCACGACACCTATTTCGTGGTCGCGCATTTTCATTATGTGCTGGTCACCGGAGCGGTCTTTGCGCTGATTGCGGCGGTGTACTACTGGTGGCCGAAGTGGACCGGGCGGATGTACAACGAGGCCTGGGCCAAGTTCCATTTCTGGTGGACGATGGTATTCGTCAATCTGCTGTTCTTCCCGCAGCATTTCCTTGGCCTGGCCGGCATGCCGCGGCGGATTCCCGATTACAACGTGGTATTTGCCGACTGGAACCTGATCAGCTCGATCGGCGCGTTCGGCATGTTCGCCACGCCGTTCCTGATGGCCGGCATCCTGCTCGCCTCGCTGCGCAGCGGCGCCAAGGCCGACGCACGTGCCTGGGAAGGCGCCAAGGGACTGGAGTGGACGGTGCCGTCGCCGGCACCGGCGCATACCTTCACCGTGCCGCCGGTGATCAAGCCTGGAGATCTTGCGCATGAAGACATCGGTCACTGAGTCCGCGCCGCCGGCTGTGGCACGTCTGCTCTCGGCTGCCGAACGGCAGGCGCAACAGCGTCGCGCGGTACGCCGCACGGCGATCACCGTCGGCATCATCGCGTTGCTGATCTACGCGGGTTTCATCATGTCGGGAATCATCGGGCGGTGAACGCACGTGCGCCTGCACCTGCACCGACGGCCGGCTTGTTCAAGCTGCTGGGCGTGGTGCTGGGCGTGTTCGTGCTGACCTTTTCGCTGGTGCCGCTGTATCGCATCGCGTGCGAAAAAGTGTTCGGCATCCGCATGGAGCGCGCACCGGGCAGTACGCGCGGTAATGCCGCTGCGAGTGCAGGGGCTGGCAAACGCACGGTGCGGGTGGAGTTCGATGCCGGGGTCAATTCCAAACTGCCGTGGACCTTCCATCCCGAGCAGATGACGATGGATGTGGTGCCGGGCGAACTCAACGAGGCGCTGTATTTTGCGCGCAACGACAGCGCGCGTGCGGTGGTCGGCAGTGCGGTGCCATCGGTCGCACCGGCGCGTGCGTCCGGATACTTCAACAAGACCGAATGTTTCTGTTTTACCGCGCAGACCTTGCAGGCCGGCGAAACGCGCGACATGCCGCTGCGTTTCATCGTCGACCCTGCGCTGCCGCCGGAAGTCACCACGATCACCCTGTCCTACACGTTCTATCGCAACGACACCCTGACCTCGGAGTTGCAGGGCGGTGGCGTATCCAGCGCGCCGCGCGCGGCGCCGTAGTCCTTCATCCACACGCAGTCCCGACACGGAAGCAACGCCATGGCCGACCATAGTCCCAACGCCGATGCGTATTTCGTCCCGAGCCAGAGCAAATGGCCCTTCGTCGGGTCGATTGCGATGTTCGTGATGATGATCGGCGTGGCCAGCTGGCTCAACGACGCGGCATGGGGGCGCTGGACGTTCTTCGTCGGCATGGCGATGTTGCTGGCGACCTTGTTCATGTGGTTCGGCGATGTCATCCGCGAATCCAATGCCGGGCACTACAACCGTCAGGTGGACGGCTCGTTCCGCATGGGGATGGTGTGGTTCATCTTTTCCGAGGTGATGTTCTTCGGCGCCTTTTTCGGTGCGTTGTTCTACACGCGCGTGCTGACGCTGCCCTGGCTGGGTGGCGAAGGCGATGGCGTCATGACCAACGAACTGCTGTGGAACGGCTATTCCGCTGCGTGGCCGACCAATGGCCCCGGCACGATCGGTGGGCAGTTCCAGACCATTCCGGCCTGGGGCCTGCCGCTGATCAATACGCTGATCCTGCTCAGCTCCGGCGTGACATTGACCATCGCGCACCACGCGCTCAAGGGCGGTCGTCGCGGCGCGCTATTGCTGTGGCTGGGGCTGACCGTGCTGCTGGGCTGCGTGTTCCTGTTCCTGCAGGCCGAGGAATACATCCACGCCTACACCGAGCTCAATCTGACGCTGGGATCCGGCATCTACGGCTCGACCTTCTTCATGCTCACCGGCTTCCACGGCATGCACGTGCTGCTGGGCACGATCATGCTGGCGGTGATGTGGCTGCGTGTCGCGCGTGGTCACTTCACCCGCGACAACCACTTCGCCTTCGAAGCGGCCGCCTGGTACTGGCACTTCGTCGACGTGGTGTGGCTGGCGTTGTTCCTGTTCGTGTATGTACTTTGAGAATCGGGAATCGGGAATCGGGAATCGGGAATCGCCAGAGCGAGCCTGCTTTTGCTCTTACGATTCCCCATTCCCCATTCCCCACCGCGTCAGCGGCCGAGTCCATGCGGCTTGATCCAGCCGGTATAGATGCCCAGGATCACCACGGCGATCAGTGCGACCGATAGACCGATGCGCCAGGTCAGTGCGTTGACGGTGCGCTTGGTCTCGCCACGGTCGGTCAGCAGGTAGTACAGGCCTGCGCCCAGGTTCCACAGGATCACGATCAGGAAGGCGACAATCAGCAACGTCTTGAGCGAATCGTTCACAACAGCCCCGGTGGTCGTCGGCGTGGTAGCGGCATTGCACGCTTTTTTGCGTCGCTTGTCATGATGCGCAAGCACACGGCGGCGTTGGGATGGTGCCTGGCCGTGCTGGTCAGCGCGGGGTTTGCGTCGCTTGGGCAGTGGCAGCTGCAGCGCATGCACAGCAAACAGGCGTTGCTGGAACGCGCGGCGCAGGTGCGGCAGACGCCGTTGACCCTGGTGCAGGCGCTAGCCACGCCGCATGCGCTGGCCTGGGTGAGCGGAGAGGTGCGGTTTCTGCCGCAGCAGGTGCTGCTGGACAACCAGCTGCATGCCGGACGTGCCGGTGTGCGGATCTATCAACTCGCCGCGCCGCAAGGCAGCCCGGTCACGCTGCTGGTCGAGTTGGGCTGGCTGCCGTTGCCGGCCAATCGGCAGTTGCCGACGATCACCCCGCTGCAAGGGACCCGGGCACTGCAGGGGTTGCTGAGTGCGCCGCCCTCGGCCGGACTTGCGATGGGGCCGGCGTTGGCCGCCGCCGATGCGCCGCAGACCTGGCTGGCCACGCGTCTGGAGACCACCGCCCTGCGCAGCGCGTTTGGCAGGCGCGACATTTCGTCGCAGGTCTTGCGCCTGGATCCGGCACTACCGGTCGGTTATGCACGCGATCTGGAGATGCTGCCGAACACGCTGCCACCCGCGCGGCACTTGGGTTATGCGGTGCAATGGTTCGGTCTGGCCGCAGCCGTGCTGGTCACCGCGACGCTGTTGACGTGGCGGGCGCGTCGCCGCCGTCGACGCGGGCACTGATGCCTGCGGCATGAGAAAATCGTGGGCATGACCCCCTCCACTTCGGCTACGCCGCATTCGGTCAACCGCGGCCGCAGGATGCTGATCGCCCTGGCGGTGCTGTTCTTCGGCTCGATGTTGCTGGCCGGCGTGCTGCGCTTTTCCGGATGGCAGCCGGCATCGATGCGCAACCACGGCGAACTGCTCACCCCGCCTGCCGACCTGCGCGGGTTGGTGCCGCTGCGCGCGGACGGGCAGCCGTATGCATGGATGCCTGCCGAACGTGTGTGGCGGATTGCGCTCGCACCGCCTATCAATTGCACGCAGCAATGCGTGCAACTGGCGGCCGAGCTGGACAAGGTGTGGCAGCTGCTCGGGCATCGCGCTGACAAGGTGGAGGTATTGTGGATCGGCAGCCCGCCGGCCGGGTTGCCGCCGATGCCGGCCCTGCGTGTGCTGCGCGACGACGCGCGGCTGCGGCAGGGCTTGCCGCGTGCCGACGATGCCGCCGGCGTGCCGGTGTATGTGATCGACCCCAACGGCTTCGTGATCCTGCGCTATGCCCCGGGGTTCGACCCGGCCGGCCTGCGTGCCGATCTGGTCAAGCTGCTGAAACTGATGTGAGCCCGTTTCGATGAATCTGTTTGCGCCACCGGCATTGTTCCGCCACTTCCATCGCATGGCCTGGCTGGCTGCGCTGTTCACTGCGAGCACGATCCTGTTCGGGTCGTTCGTGCGGTTGTCCGATGCCGGCATGAGCTGCCCGGACTGGCCGACCTGCTATGGCCGCGTCACCTGGCCGCAGACCAGCGACGAAGCCAACGCGCATGTGGCCAGCAAGATCCGGCCGCTGGAATCGCACAAGGCCTGGCGCGAGCAGGTTCACCGCTTCCTGGCCGGTGCGCTCGGTGTGGAGGTGCTGGTGCTGTCGTTGCTGGCGGCGCGCCGCCGCCGCATGGGCATCGCCCAGGTGGTCTCTGCCGCGGTGCTGGTGGCGTTGTCGATTCCGCTGTACATGTCCGGCTGGCACGCGCTGGCGTTCGGCGTGGCGATTGCGGGCGAGGCCATCCTGTTGTTGGCGGCGCTGCGCTGGAGCAATATCGATCTGGCACGTGCGGCGGTGCTGACGCTGGCGGTGGTGATTTTCCAGGCGCTGCTGGGCATGTGGACGGTGACGTTGCTGCTCAAGCCCATCGTGGTGATGGGCCATCTGCTCGGCGGCATGCTGATGTTCTCGCTGCTGGTGTGGATGGCCTGGCGCGCGACCCACTTGCCGATCACGCTGGCGGACGCATCGCGGCTCAAGTGGCTGTTGCGCGCGGGCGTGGCGGTGCTGGGCCTGCAGATCGCGCTTGGCGGCTGGGTCAGTGCCAATTACGCGGCGCTGGCCTGTGGCGGTGGCAGCTGGTCGGCCGACAATTTCCCGCGCTGCGTCAGCCAGTGGTGGCCGCCGCATGACTTCGGCGAAGGCTTCACGCTCTGGCGCGGGATCGGTGTGGATTACGAAGGCGGCGTGCTCGATGGCGCGGCGCGTATCGCCATCCAGATGGCGCACCGGTTGTGGGCAATTGCGACGGCGCTGTATCTGTGGTGGCTGGCCTGGCGTCTGTCGCGCTCGCCGGGTATGCGCGTGTGGGCCGGTGCGCTGGCGGTGCTGGTGGCGGTGCAGGTGACGCTGGGCATGCTCAACGTCAAGTTGGCCCTGCCGCTGGAAGTGTCGGTGCTGCATAACGGCGGCGCAGTTGCACTCTTGTTCGTGCTGGTCTCGCTGCTGGCGCGGCTGCGCGCGCCGGAGTGAGCATGGCTGTCAGCGCACGCGATTACTGGGATCTGACCAAACCCAAGGTGGTGGCACTGATCGTGTTCACCGCCCTGGTGGGCATGTTCCTGGCCATCCCCGATATGCCGACGTGGGTGCAAATACGCACCGGTGCGTTGGGCTTTCTGGGTATCTGGCTGGCAGCGTCGGCCGCGGCGGCGATCAACCAATTGCTGGATGCCAAGATCGACGCGCAGATGGCGCGCACCTCGTGGCGCCCGCTGGTGGTGGGCAAGGTGCGGCCGTGGCAGGTACTGCTGTTTGCCAGCGTGCTGATCGTGATCTCCATGACCATCCTGGTGGTGTGGGTGAATGTGATCACCGCGGTACTGACGTTTGCGTCGCTGATCGGTTACGCGGTGATCTACACCGTGTACCTGAAGCGGGCGACCTCGCAGAACATCGTGATCGGGGGCCTGGCCGGCGCCACGCCGCCGATGCTGGGCTGGGCCGCAGTGACCGGCTTGCCGACCAGCGCCGACTGGATCAACGCCTCGCTGCTGGTGCTGATCATCTTCATCTGGACGCCGCCGCATTTCTGGGCGCTGGCGATCTTCCGGCGTGCCGACTACGCCAAGGCGGCGATCCCGATGCTGCCGGTCACCCACGGTGTGCCGCATACGCGCAGGCAGATCCTGGTGTACACGGTGCTGCTGGCGATCGTGACCCTGCTGCCGGTGGCGGTGGGCATGAGCGGGCTGTTCTACCTGGGCGGCGCGGTGGTGCTCAACGTGGTGTTCCTCTGGTACGCGTGGCGCATGCTCGATCCGCCGGACGAGCTGTTCTCGATGAAGATGTTCGGTTACTCCATCGTGTATCTGATGGCGCTGTTCGCGTTCCTGATGGTGGATCACCTGCTGTTGCCGTGGGTGCGCTAGCGGCAGCGCAGTGAAGCCCGCCGCCGCCAACAGCCATCGGTAGACCTGCGACGTCGTTGTCGGATGGAGAGGGCCGGTAGCTGGAACCGGCCCATCTCGCTGGTACCCGCCGGCTGCGCGCGCGGTCGGGCATCCGGCGGCCAACCGCCAAACCGCCGCTGCGATCTTGTCAGCGTGCCCACACTCGCGGTGCGGCTGGCTGCGCCGTCATGCCGGCTCAGCCCAACCAGCTGGCGCATTCGCCGGTGTTCTTGCTGCCGCAGCTGCTCTGCATCTTCTGCTGCAGTCGCGTCAGCACCGCATTGCCTTCCGGGCGATGCTGCTTGCTCCAGGTCTTCAAGGCGGCGCCCAGCGTGGCGAAGCGCTGCCGGGTGCGTTGGCGGTAACCATCGGGTTGCCCGGCCAGTTCGCCGATCACCTGCGTGGCAGCGGCCTCGATGCCGTCGGTGTCGTCCGGGCTGAGCCGGATCAGGCCATCCACATACATCACGCCCCACTGCACGCGGGTGGCCGGTCCTTGCGCGCTTTCGTACGCCTTCCTGAGCCAGGACAGCGCGGTCTTCTTATCGCCGCGTTGTTCGGCCAGATCGGCCAGTTCGGGCATGTAGTAGTAGGGCGTCTTGCTGCGCGTCAACTCGGCCAGCAGCAACTGTTCGGCGCCGCTGCGGTCGCCCACCTCGCCGAGCAATGCCGCGGCGGTACTGATGGTGGATTGGCGCTCCTCATCGGTCTTGGCGGTGTCGGTCGCCCAGTGCACGCGTTGCTGCACGGTGTCGACCACGGCCTTGGGCAGCGGCGGTTGCGGGCCCTTGGCCTCGGTTTCGGTGGACTGGCCTTGTGCCAGACGTGCCAGCTGGATCCGTGCATACGCGGTGCCGAGCCGGTCGGCGATCGGCAGGGCGGTGTCGGCATAGACCTTGTCCAGCGCCAGATTCAGCGCGTTGGACAAGGTGGTGCGCTCGCCGGCATCGCCGCTGGCAGCGGCGACCAGCCGTGCGGGCATGTAGCTCAGCGTGCCGAGATTGGCGCGGACCTCTGCCGGATCGGCCAGCACCGCTTCCAGCAAGGTGCGCGACGTCGCGCTGGCGGCCGGCGGCTCCTTGGCTGCGGTAATCGCTGCCAGGGCGAAGCTGCGTTGCAGGGCCGGCTGTGGCGCCGACCTGGACAGGCGCGTGAGCACATCGACGGCCTGCTCCGGCTTGACCAGCCGATCGTCGCTACCCCAGGCGTAGTTGCCGAGCACGGCCCAGTCGTCCGCGCTGAGTCGCTGCGGGGTCTGCAATGCGGTGTCGAGCAGTTGCCTGGCGGTGCTGGTGCTCTTGGCCGCCACCCGCAGCACATCGGCCAGACGCGCGTTGTCGGCATCGCCGGCCAGGCGGGTGATCTCGCTGCGATCCGGGCGCAGCACGATGATGGTCGGGTAGCCCTTGATGCCGAAGCGCTCGCCCCAGGCCTGCGCGCCTTCCGAATCGCCATCCAGATGCACCGCCACGAATTGCTGGGTGCGGGCGATGAAGGTAGGGTCCTTGAACAAGGTGGCCTTCAGGCGATTGCAGGGCGGGCACCAGGCCGCCCCCCAGTACAGCAGGATCGGCTTGCCGCTTTCCCTGGCCTCGGCGAAGGCATCGTCGACATCGCCCTCGCGCCAGGCGATGCTGGACGCGGGCGCCGGCGTGGTCGCCGCCTTGGTCTGTGCCGGGGCTGGCGGCGTGGCGGGCTTGTTGCAGGCAGCGAGCGTGGCCAGCACCGCCAGCAGCGCGATCAGGGGCGGGGCAGGGCGTCGGAACGACAGCGTCATGGCAATCACCGGTGGGGACGGCAGCAAGGTGGATCGAACACTCTAGTGAGCGGCACTGTGGCAGCGGCGGAGTGCGTCATGACCGTTGTATCTCTGCTTATAACCGGCTCCGGCACGCAACGCGAACCAGTGTCGCGCCGGGCGTAGCAGCCTGGCGATGGCGGCGCAGGCACCGCGCCGGCGGCAATCGGGCCTTCGCAGGTCACGCAGCGCGCGCTGCGCTGGGTGTCATCGATCAGAGCACCGCCGTGCACTGGCCGTTACATTCAATGACCACCGGGATTGGTCTGTGGCTCGCCCGGCGCGGTGCGCGCATAACGCGCGGCCACGAAGGCGCAGACAATCAGCTGCAGCTGGTGATACAGCATGATCGGCAACACGATCGCGCCCAGGCCACCGCCGGCAAACATCACCTTGGCCATCGGCACGCCGGTGGCCAGGCTCTTCTTCGAGCCGCAGAACACGATCGCGATCTCGTCGGCGCGGTTGAAGCGCAGGCGTCGCGCAATGAAGGTGATCGAGAGCATCGCCACTGTCAGCAACAGCGCGGCGGCACCGAGCACCGCGAGCAAGGCCGGCAACGGCGTCTTCTGCCACAGGCCTTCGTTCACCGATGCGCTGAAGGCGGTGTAGACCACCAGCAGGATGGTGCCCTGGTCGGTGTAACGCAGCACGGCGCGATGCCGTTCGACCCAGCCGCCGATCCACGGGCGCATGAAATGGCCAGCCAGGAACGGCACCAGCAACTGCAGCAGGATCTTGCCGATCGCCTCGGCCGGGTGCGCCATGGCGCCCTGACTGCCGACCAGGGCACCCATCAGCAACGGCGTGAAAAACACCCCCAGCAGGCTGGAAAGCGAGGCGGCGCACACGGCTGCTGGCACGTTGCCGCGCGCCATCGAGGTGAAGGCGATCGACGATTGCACCGTGGACGGCAGCGCGCACAGGAACAGCACGCCGATATACAGCTCCGGTGTCAGCGCAAGATGCGCGAGCGGTTTGAACAATAACCCCAGCAGCGGGAACAGCACGAAGGTGCAGGCCAGAATCAGCAGATGCAGGCGCCAATGCAGCGCGCCGGCCTTGACCGCCTCGCGCGACAGGCGCGCGCCATGCAGGAAAAACAGCGCGGCGATCGCCACGTCGGTGACATCGTCCATGATCGCCGCGGCAGTGCCCGAGACCGGCAGGAACGAGGCGAGCGTGACCGTGCACAGCAGCGCGAGGGTGAATGGATCAATGCGCAACCGCGCCAGCAGCTTCTTCATCGAGATCCCGGGAAATCCGCGCTTAGGCGCCTAGTGCGCGCCATTCTACGACGCGTACTCGCACGGCACCGTACCCGCCAGCGTGAGCTGATCCCGTTGCGCCAGTCCGCGTTACAACGCGGCGAGCGCCTTGAACAGCTCGCGCAGCTCGTATTTGTCGGTGTCGTCCAGGCCCTGCGCGCGCTGCTTGTCCTGCAGCTCGTCCAGGCGCTGACGCAGCAATTGCTTGTCCAGTTGCGCGACGACGTCATGCAGCTCCATCGCCCAGCTGTGTTCGTCGCCGGGCAGTGCCTGTGCGGCCAGTTTCTGCAGGGCAGCCTGTTCGTCGCGTTCGGCGAAGTGTTCCAGCAGTGCGCCGGTGCTGATTTCCGGGCGTTGCCGCACCAGTGCCAGCAGCTCCATCAACAGCTCGATGCCGGGCAGGCGCAGGCCGGAAAAATCGTGGTCGCCCTCCAGGCTCATCGCCAGCGACGGCCGCTGCAGCAGGATCGCGATCGACGCGCGCACCAGGCTGCGTTTTTGCGTGGGCGCGCCCATGCGTGCAGATGGCCGTCCTTGCGGTGCGGACACCTGTGTCGCGCTGGTGGCGCCCACGCCGGTCAGGCGCGACAGCTCCTGCTTCATCAGGTCGCCGAACGCGCCTTCGGGAATCTGCGCCAGCATCGGTTTTGCGCGTTCGGCCAGACGCGCCTTGCCATCGAGCGTGTGCAGATTGATCTCACGCGACATCTCGTCGAAGAAGAACTGCGACAGCGGCGTGGCCTGCTTCAGCCGCTGATCGAAGGCCTGCGCGCCTTCCTTGCGCACGATGGTGTCCGGGTCCTCGCCGTCGGGCAGGAACAGGAAGAACGCCTGGCGGCCGTCCTTCATGCGCGGCAGTACCGATTC
Organism: Xanthomonas arboricola pv. populi; assembly: GCF_002939945.1. Lineage (GTDB taxonomy): Bacteria > Pseudomonadota > Gammaproteobacteria > Xanthomonadales > Xanthomonadaceae > Xanthomonas > Xanthomonas arboricola_A. Next base: position 16,181 of record NZ_MDEB01000009.1, read on the forward strand.
CAGTGCACGCCAGCCCGCCTTGCGACCGGCGTTGTCGCCGTCGAAGCAGAAATACACATCCGGCGCGTTGCGGAACAGCAGTTCGGCATGTTCGGGCGTGGTCGCGGTGCCCAGCGTGGCCACCGCCTGGGTGACGCCGAACTGGAACAGCGAGACCACGTCCATGTAGCCTTCCACCACGATCAGCCGCTCGATCTTCTGATTGGCCTGGCGCACCTGCCACAGGCCGTACAACTCGCGGCCCTTGTGGAACAGCGCGGTTTCCGGCGAATTGAGGTACTTCGGCCCCGGGTCGCGGCCATCGGCCGGCGCGCCCATGATGCGGCCGCCGAAGGCGATCACGCGGCCACGGCGGTCGAAGATCGGGAACATCACCCGGTCGCGGAACTTGTCGTAGACATGGCCGCGATCGTTCTTGGAAAACAGCCCGGCGCGTTCGAGCACGCTCATGCGGCGCGCATCGGTGCCCAGCGTGTCCTTCAGTGCGCTATAGCCATCGGGCGCGTAGCCGATCTGGAAACGCGCGCGGTTGTCGGCATCCACGCCGCGGCCGTCCAGATAGTCGCAGGCGCGTTCGCTGCCTTCGAGCTGACGCTGGAAGAACTTGGTCGCCGCTTCCAGTGCCGAATACAGCTCGCGGCTGTCGTCCTGCTGCTGCGGGGTGCGTTGCTGGGTCTCGCGCGGGATGTCCATGCCGGCGCGCTTGGCCAGCTCGTCGACCGCATCGAGAAATTCGAGGCGGTCGTAATTCATCAAGAAGCTGATCGCGGTGCCGTGTGCGCCGCAGCCGAAGCAGTGATAGAACTGCTTGGTGGGGGACACCGTGAACGAGGCCGAGCGCTCGTCGTGGAACGGACAGCGCGCCGAGTATTCCTTGCCCTGACGCTTGAGCGGCACCCGGCCGCCCACCACCTCGACGATGTCGGTGCGTGCAAGCAGTTCGTCGATGAATGCGTCGGGGATGCGGGCCATCCCGCTAGGATATCCCAGCGGCCGGCGCTCGCTGGTGTCAGTGAGCGATGGCCCTCAGCGAAGCGGTGCGTGCCGCCCGGGTATGCGCGGCACCAGGCGCATCAAGTCGCGATCAACTGCGTGTCGGTGCTGCCGGGGGCTGCAGCGTGGCGCCTGGTTCGGCGGCGACCGGCGGCAGGTTGTCGGTATCCACACCGGCTTCGCGCAGCTTGCGATGCGAGCGCACGCGCTCGTCGATCACGGCAGTCAGCAGGGCGCCGACGAAGAACACCACCGAGGCGTAGTACATCCACACCAGCAGGATCACCAGAGTGCCCATCGAACCATACGCGCTGCCGGGGGCGGCCCTGGCGATGTACAGGCCGATGCCGTAGCGACCCAGTGCGAACAGCAGCGCGGTGATCACGCCGCCGACGAAGGCCTGCCGCCAGTTGACGGTGCGATCGGGCAGATAGCGATACAGGAAAGCGAAGGCGAGCGAATACAGCGCCAGGGTGGTGAGGTAGCCGATCGCCGGCAGCACCGATGGCAGACGTGCGAACACCACCTGCAACGCGGTGGTGGCAATCATCGATACGATCAACAAAAAGCCCAGTGCCAGGATGACGCCGAACGAGAACACGCGCTTCTTCAGCCACGCCATCAGGCCTTCCAGGCGCTGCTTGTCGGTGCGGAAGATCAGGTTCAGTGCGTTCTGCAATTGCGCAAACACCGCCGTGGCGCCGATGAACAGCAGCAACGTGCTCCACAGTCCGGCCAACGAGCCCACACCGGGCTGATCGGTGGCATTGCGGATCACCGTGTCGGCCACTTCCGCCGCGCTGCCGCCGGCCAGTTGCGCGATCTGCTGCACCAGCGCTTCCTGCGCAGGTGGATACAGCGATGCGGTCAGCCACAGCAGCAGCACCAGCAGCGGTGCCAGCGACAGCAAGGCATAGAACGACAGCGACGCGGCCTGCGTCATCACGTCGATCTCGAGAAAGCGATTGAGCAGTGCCATCGGCAGGCTGCGCTGCAGGCGGCCCAGATGCTTCTGCAGGTGTTCGGTTGAGAGCGTCGTCACCGGCGGGGGAATCCTTGGGCATACCGTTGTGTGCACGGGCGTCATGAGGCGAAGCCGGCATGCGGAATGCTTCGCCCGGACCTGTGCTGGCGAAGGTGTTCTAACAGGGCGCGTTCAAAGATCTGGTGAAAGCGAGCGCTGGATGTCGCGCGTCTGCTGCCGTTGAAACGGCGCTGCAACCAGCCGCACTCAGGCGGCTCGCTGCAGTGCCCTGGCCATCGGGCAACAGGGCACTGGGCAGGCGAGAACTCAGCCTGCCAGGTGCTGCTTGACCAGCGTCGAGACCTGGCCCATGTCGGCCTGACCGGCCAGCCTGGGCTTGAGTGCGCCCATCAGCTTGCCGATGTCGGCCGGGCTGCTGGCACCGGTCTGTGCGATTGCTGCCTGGATGGCGGCGACGATCTCGGCTTCGCCCATCTTGGCCGGCAGGTAACGCTCGATCACCACGATCTCCTCGCGCTCGATCTGCGCCAGGTCTTCGCGTGCGGCGGCTTCGAACTGTGTGACCGAGTCCTTGCGCTGCTTGACCATCTTGTCGAGCACGGCGATCACGGCGGCATCGTCCATCTCGATGCGCTCGTCCACTTCCTTCTGCTTGATCGCGGCATTGATCAGCCGGATCACGCCCAGGCTGTGCTTGTCGCCGGACTTCATGGCGGCTTTCATGTCATCGGTGAGCTGCTGCTTGAGGGGCATGGTGTAACTCCTGGGAGTGCGTGTTGCAGATGTGCCGATGCGCCATGACGGGCATTGCATCGGCAGGAAGTAGGGCCAGGCGCGGATGACGGCAGAGATGCCGGTCGCCTCTGCAGTTGCGCAGAGCGCAACGCTCGCCTGGCATCGGACCAATACAAAAAGCCGGCGACGCTTGCGCGTGCCGGCTCTTGGGTTCCACTCCGAAGGGCCGCGCCTTCAGCGCATGCCCGTCGGTAAGGAACCGCGTTCGATCAGTACAAGCGCTGGCGCTTGGTGACGTCGCGCGAGGAACGGCGCAACTGACGCTTCACAGCAGCGGCAGCCTTGCGCTTGCGCTCCTGGGTCGGCTTTTCATAGAACTCGCGCTTGCGGGTTTCGGCCAGCACGCCGGCCTTTTCGCAGGTGCGCTTGAAACGGCGGAGCGCAAATTCGAAGGGCTCGTTCTCGCGGACTTTAACGCTGGGCATGGGTTCTCCAGATAATGGGATTTCCGTCCGGGAGCCCCGGGCGGGTGCGAGCGGACTCGCGTGACGGAATTTCCGGGTTGCCCCGGCGAGCCGCGCATTATAACGACTTGCAGGCGGCCTGCAAGTCCCCGGCAGCATGTGCGCGTGCAGGCCTGATAAACCTTGCGCTTGCGCGGGATCCGGTGCCGATCACACGGCAGCGCAGCAGATCACCCTTGGCCGATCTGCGCAGGACAAAAGCTGCGAAAATAGACCGCATGTGCCTGCCTGCCGAGTTGCCGTGAAAGTTCTTGGGATTGAATCATCGTGCGATGAGACCGGCGTGGCGGTCTACGACACCACGCTGTCCGGCGTGCCGGCGCTGCGTGCCCACGCGGTCTACAGCCAGATCGCGCTGCATGCCGAATACGGCGGGGTGGTGCCGGAGCTGGCCAGTCGCGACCATGTGCGCAAGCTGCTGCCGCTGATCCGCCAGACTCTGGACGAGGCTGGATTGGGGATCGACGAACTCGATGGCGTGGCCTATACCGCCGGCCCGGGCCTGGTCGGCGCACTCCTTGTAGGTGCCGGGGTGGCGCGGTCGCTGGCCTGGGCGCTGGATGTGCCGGCGATCGGCGTGCATCACATGGAAGGCCATCTGCTGGCGCCGCTGATGGAAGACGACCCGCCGCAGCCGCCCTTTGTGGCGCTGCTGGTCTCCGGCGGGCACACCCAGTTGGTGTCGGTGAAGGCGCTGGGCGAGTACGCCGTGCTCGGCGAGACCCTGGACGATGCGGCCGGCGAGGCCTTCGACAAAACCGCCAAGATGATGGGCCTGCCGTATCCGGGCGGACCGCAGCTGGCCGCCCTGGCCGAAACCGGCACCCCGGGGCGCTACAAGTTCGCGCGGCCGATGACCGACCGGCCCGGGCTGGATTTCAGTTTCAGCGGGCTCAAGACCCAGGTACTGCTGGCCTGGCGCGCCAGCGACCAGTCCGACACCACGCGGGCGGATATCGCACGCGGGTTCGAGGATGCGGTGGTGGAGACGCTGGCGATCAAATGCCTGCGCGCGCTGGATGCGGCCGATTGCAACACCCTGGTGGTGGCCGGGGGCGTGGGCGCCAACAAGCGCCTGCGCGCGCGCCTGCAGGACGCGGCGCAGCGGCGCGGTGGCCGGGTGTGCTTCCCGCGGCCAGCCTTGTGCACCGATAACGGCGCGATGATCGCCTTCGCCGGCGCGCTGCGGCTGCAAGCCGGCGAGCGCGCCGACGCGGCGGTGCATGTGACGCCGCGCTGGGATATGGCTGCGCTGCCGCCGCTGGCGGCGGGGGAATCGGGAGTAGGGAATCGGGAATCGTAAGAGCGCTATTTCGATTCCGTTCGCGCTGCCCTGTCGTTGCTTGTGCTTCTCACCATTCCCTAATCCCCATTCCCGATTCCCCACCTATGGACAAAGTTTTTATTGAAGGCCTGGAAATCGATGCGCTGATCGGCATCTACGACTGGGAGCGGCGCATCCGCCAGACGCTGCGGTTCGATCTGGAGATGGGCTTCGACAACCGTATTCCGGCCGCCAGCGACGATATCGCCGATACCTTGAACTACAAGGCGGTGAGCAAGCGCGTGATCGAATTCGTGCAGGCTTCGGACTTCGGGCTGGTCGAGACCCTGGCCGAGCGCTGCGCGGCGATCGTGCTGGACGAGTTCGGCGTGCACTGGCTGCGGTTGAAGCTGAGCAAGCCCGGTGCGGTGCGCGGCGCGCAGGCGGTAGGGGTGATCATCGAGCGCGAACGGGCCCGCTGACGGCCACCGAGTGCTGCATCGGGCGGCGACTTCGAGCCATGGCCTTGCCCCGGAGATCCACCTGGCGCCGGACTAGCGATCCACAACCACGTTGCCGATCCACGGCACCAAAGCGCGGTTCAACCGGGCCCTACAAATCCCCAATCCCGAATTCCAAATCCCGCCACTTGCACCCTCGCGGTCGCGTCAGGCTAGAATTGACGGCCATGTAAACGTTTTCTCAAGGATCTCATGGCTGCTGATCGTATCGAAACCCTGATTGCCCAGATGACCGTCGAAGAGAAGGTCGGACAGTTGGGTGTGTTCGCCGACATGGTGCGGCCGTTCGCGCCGGACGTGAATCCCGAAGCCAATGTGCTCAACGCCGACGAGGTGCTGCAGCAGGTGCGCGCGGGCCGGGTCGGCTCGTTGTTCAATGGCGTCGGCGCCGCGCTGGGCGTGCAGATCCAGAAGGTGGCGGTGGAGGAAAGCCGCCTGGGCATCCCGGTGATCCTGGCGGCGGATGTGATCCACGGCATGCGCACGGTGTTCCCGATTCCGCTGGGCGAGGCGGCCAGCTTCGAGCCTGAGCTGGCCGAGCGTACCGCGCGCGCCACCGCGATCGAAGCGACTGCCGCAGGCCTGCACTGGACCTACGCACCGGCCGTGGACATCGCGCGCGACCAGCGCTGGGGCCGTGGCGCGGAAGGCGCCGGGGAAGACGTGGTACTGGGCGCGGCGTTTGCCGCCGCCCGCGTGCGCGGCTTCCAGGGCGGCGATCTGAAGGCCGACGATTGCCTGCTGGCCACGCCCAAGCACTTCGCCGCCTACGGCGCGGTGGCCGCGGGCATGGAATACAACACCGTGGACATCGCGCCGCAGACCCTGCGCGATGTGCATCTGCCGCCGTTCAAGGCTGCCTTCGATGCCGGCGCACTGACCGTGATGTCCTCGTTCAACGACATCAACGGCGTGCCGGCCAGTGCCAATCACGAATTGCTGACCGAGATCCTGCGCGGGCAATGGCAATTCCCCGGCGTGGTGATTTCCGATTACACCGCCGACATGGAACTGATTGCGCACGGCTATGCGGCCGATGAACGCGATGCGACCAAGAAGGCGTTCCTGGCTGGTCTGGATCTGAGCATGCAGAGCGGCTTTTATGCCGCGCATCTGCCGTCGCTGGTGGAAAGCGGCGAGGTGCCGATGGCCACGCTGGATGCCAGCGTCCGCCGCATGCTGCAGCTGAAGGAAGCGATCGGGCTGTTCGACAACCCGTACCGCTCGCTGGATCCGGCACGCGAAGCCGACACCGCGCATCTGCCCGCGCACGATGCGCTGTCGCGCGATGCGGCGCGGCGTTCGATCGTGTTGCTGAAGAACGACGGCGACGTGTTGCCGCTGAAGAAAAGCGGACAGCGCATCGCGCTGATCGGGCCGTTCGTGCAGGACCGCGAGAACATCGAGGGTTGCTGGACGCTGTTCGGCGACAAGCAGCGCTATGTGACCCTGGAGCAGGGCGTGCGTGCGGTGGTCGGCAGCGAGCATCTGACTGTGGTGCCGGGTTGCGGTTTGGAAGAGGCGCTGCCGGGCGGTATTTCCGCCGCCATCGATGCGGCGCAGGCCGCCGACGTGGTGGTGCTGGCGCTGGGCGAGCCGCAGCGGTTCAGTGGCGAGGCGCAGTCGCGTACCGAGATCGTGTTGCCGCCGGCGCAGCAGGCATTGGCCGAAGCCATCGCCGCCACCGGCACGCCGATGGTGGTGTTGCTGCGCAATGGCCGCGCGCTGGCGCTGAGCGGTGCGGTGCGCGACGCCGATGCGATTGCAGTGACCTGGTACCTGGGCACACAGACCGGCACCGGCGTGGCCGATGTGTTGTTCGGCGACTACAACCCGTCCGCGCGTCTGCCGATCAGCTTTCCGCAGGTGACCGGGCAACAGCCGTATTTCTACAATCATCTGCGCACTGGTCGCCCGGAACTGCCGACGCTGTCCGAGTACAAGGCACGCTGGCGCGAGATGCCCAACGAGCCGTTGTATCCGTTCGGCCATGGCTTGAGCTACACCACCTTTGCGTACGCGCAGCCGCAGTTGAGCAGCGCGCAGCTCGGCTGGGACCAGACCCTGACCATCACCACACGCGTCACCAACACCGGCCGCGTGGCCGGCGAAGAGGTGGTGCAGCTGTATGTGCACGATCGCGTGGCCAGCCGGGTGCGTCCGGTGCGCGAACTCAAAGGCTTTCGCAAGGTGTTGTTGCAGCCTGGCGAAAGCGCGGACGTGACCTTCACCCTGGCGCGCGATGCACTGGCCTTCACCAATCACAAGAACGTGTTTGGCGCCGAGCCCGGCGTGTTCGATGTATGGGTATGCGCATCGGCCAAGAGCGGCGAGGCAGTGACGTTCGAGTTGCTTGAGGCCTGAACGCGCGCGGGCATGGTATGGCGCACTCACGCCATAAGCAGCGGGGGGCAACTACTGCACCGGGTTCGACGATGACGGACGTGGCCCAAGGGCGCGCCGCCATCGGGTCAGAGGTGATATAGGCGCGTGCCTGGTCGATGTAGGGCCAGGGTCCGCTGGCACCGGCATGTATCGTGCCATGCACCGCACCGGATCGACCGCAGCGTTACCGCGAAAATCGTGACCACCGCCAGCACGCGGGTGACGCGTGTCGGTGGCACGATTCGCCTGGACGCGATCTTGCGGAGTTATGCGTCGTTGTCGACTGCCGCCTTGCTCTTGGGCGTCAGCTTGAGCAGGCGCCCGGTGCTGCCGCTGGCTTCGTCTTCCAGCAACCACAGCGCGCCGTCCGGACCCTGTTCTACTTCGCGAATGCGTGCGCCCATGTCGTAGCGGGCCACTTCGCGTGGCTGATCGCCGAGCGAAACCTGCACCAGCGCCATCGACGACAACCCGCCGATAAAGCCGTTGCCGCGCCATGCCGGGAACTGCGTGCCGCTGTAGATCACAAAGCCGGCTGGCGAGATCACCGGTGTCCAGCTGATCTTGGGTGCGGCAAATTCCGGGCGGGTGTCGTGATCCGGGATCGGGGTGCCGTCGTAGTTGTCGCCGTTGGAGACGACCGGGTAACCGTAGTTGGCGCCGCGCTGGATCAGGTTCAGCTCATCGCCGCCGAGCGGGCCCATTTCGTGCTCCCACAGGCGGCCCTTGCCGTCGAAGGCCAGGCCGAGAATATTGCGGTGACCCAGCGACCACACCTGCGCGGCAACGCCGCCCTGCGCAGCGAACGGGTTGTCGGCCGGTACGCTGCCGTCATCGTTGAGACGGATCAGCTTGCCGAGATTGGCTTGCATGTCCTGGGCGGGGGTGAACTTCTGGCGTTCGCTGGAGCTGATCCACAGCTTGCCGTCCGGGCCGAAGGCGAGCCTGTGCCCGAAGTGGCCGTTGCCGGTGACCTTGGGATCCTGGCGCCAGATCACCTTCAAATCCGACAGCGTGCCGCCCCCGGTGGCATCCAGCGTGAGCTTGGCGCGTGCCACTGCCGCGCCGCGGGTATCGCCCTGCCCGGGTTCGGCGTAGCTGACATAGACCAGGCCATTCTTGGCAAAGCGCGGATGCGCCAGGACATCGCCGAAGCCGCCCTGGCCGCCGTAGGCCACTGCCGGAATGCCGGTAATGGCGCTCTTGCGCTTGGTCTTGGGGTCCAGCCGCATCAACGCCCCGCGCTTTTCGCTGACCAGCAGGCTGCCGTCGGGCAGAAAGGTCATTGCCCAGGGTTCGTCGAAATCGGCAACGGTGGTGGCCTGGAACGGCCACTGCGCCTTGGGAATGGCGGCAGCCGGCGCGACGGCAGGCGCAGCACATGCGGCGGTGGTGGTAAACAAAGTGGCCGAGCAGGCCAGAGCAAGCAGACGTTGGACAGACATGTGGTCCTCCAGGGGATGGGGCGCAGTGACGTTGCAGCCCTCCCGCAACGTGTCCTGCGTTGGGTTTTCAAACACCTTACACGACGCCGTCGAGGCCGCCCTTGTCCTAGATCACTCTCTGCGGAACGCACTTATCCCGGATCGTTGTTTCACTATGAAAAGGAGGTTTCATGGCCGCATCGCGAAAACCTCGGCTGCATTCACCGCTGCGTGCTGCGTGCGTGCCGCGCTGCATAGCTGCTGGGCAGCGCTGCCCATCTGATTGGGCTGCGGAAGGCGCAAATGCTGCTGATGAAGTGGCTTACTGCCTGACGTCGCTGTTTGTTGGTGTGTTCGCATCGGTATCGTTGCAAGAGCGCGTGTGTGATCGCGTGGACGGCATTCCGGTGAGGGACGGTACTCACTGGAATGCCGGTTTCAGTCCGCAGCCGTTGCTGCGCGAGCCGTTGATACGACAACGCCACCTCGACGGTGGCGTTGTTGTGTTCAGGGCTTGGATTTGTTATCGCCAGTCACTAAATCTGTCGCATTCTCCCAGGCACGCTTGACCGCATGACGGGCCTTGCTCCAACTCAAGCCATCGGTGCCGCGGTTGGCTTCCCACTCGCGTTGCAATTCTGCTTCCACCTGATCGTAAGCACGTGCGTTTTCGCGGATACGCGCCTCGTGTCCTGCCAGGTAGGCTCCCTCGTAATCTTCGTAGCGGTCACCTTCGGTGTAATACGATTCTTCGGTGAAGCGTTCGCGCCAATAATTGGATACGTTCTGGCTGCGGTCTTCGTCAGGCGCGCGGCCTGGAATCTGATACGGCACGTTCATGCCCGTCTCCGTAATGAATGTGTGCTCTAACGTAGGCGGGCAGGTGTTAAATCCGTTGCCAGGCCCGGTGAGGAAGGCATCAAGACATGCGGCGTTTGTTGTCGATGCGGGCGCTGCGTGCGGCTTGCATGACGCGTTGCGCGCTCTCGATATCGGGCGTGCTGTAGACACGGCGCAGTTTCATTGCAAGTTCCCGTGCAGGTGAGGCCTGCAGCCTTGGACGGGCACGGGTAGTCGTGCGTGAGCGCTACGCGAGCGTCCTGCGAAAGCCGTTAGGCGGGCTTGCGCGGAAACAGGTAAATCACCCAGCCCACCAGCAGCGCCACCCCGGCAGCCGCCAGGTTCTGCCAGCTGGCGCTGGCGAGCAGGCCCAGCGACAGCAGCAGCGCGGCGATGGGAATGGCCGGCCCGCCAGGCAGGCGCAAGGTGTCGGTGCGTTGCCGGTAGCGACGCGCCAGCACGATCACTGCTGCAGCCGTGCCGATATAGGCAAACAGCCGGGTGACCATCGACAGCAATGCCAGCTGCGTAAACGAGCCCGACAGCGCCAGCGCCAGCGACAGCACGCCCTGGGTCAGCACTGCCGCTGCCGGGGTGTGGAAGCGCGGATGCACGCGTGCCAGAAATACGGGGCCGTAGCCATCGTGTGCCAGCGCGAACAGAAACCGCGGCCCGAGCATGACCGTATTGCTGGTGGTGCCGAGGATGGAAATGGTGGCGCCCACGGTGAGGATCAATGCCAGCGCTTCGCCACCGAAACGGCTTGCGGCATCGGCCAATGGCGTCGGCGAGGCGGCAAGATTGGGCAGCGTGCCCTGTGCGACGACCTGGACCGCCGCATAGATCAAGGTGACGGTGACGATCATGGTGATCAGCGCGAATGGCACGTCGCGACGCGGGTTGCGGTATTCGCCAGCGGCCGCAGGAATGTTTTCGAAGCCCGCATAGGCAAACAGCAGCAGCAAGGCCGCTTCGCCCAGATTGCCCAGATCGCGCAAATCCGGCGTGGTGCCGGCAAAGGCCCACGACCAGTCCACGTAGAACACACCGATTGCCACGAACAGCAGCAACGGCACCAGCTTGCCGATCACCAGTGCGATGCCGGTACGCGCAGCCGATTTCACGCCGATCACGTTGATGGCGGTGAGCATACCCAAAGAACCGACGACCACCAGCAAGCGTGCCCAGTGATCGGTCGCCACGGTCGGCCAGAACCGCGCGACCGCGTCGGCCAGGCCGTTGCTCAATGCCGCTGCCGAACTGATGCGGGTGAGCCAGATCATCCAGCCGATCTGAAAGCCGACAAACGGGCCGAACGCCTCACGCGTGTACAGATAACTGCCGCCCGGCGTGTCGAAATAGCTCGCCGCCTGCGCGTAGCACAACACCAGCAACGCCACCGCCAGACCCGCCAGCATCACCGCCCACAGGCTCATCGGCCCCAGCAGCGCAGCGGTGGCCGCCGGCAGCAGATAGATGCCGCTGCCGATGACATCGTTGATGGACAAGCCGACGATCTGCCAGCGGCTGACCACGCGGACCAGGCCAGTGGGGTCGGGTGCGGGAGCCGCGCTGCTCATCGGCCCACCTCCTTCAACTCGGGCAACTGCCACCGGGCTTGCAGGCGTGCGTATTCGGCACGCGGCAACAGCACGAACAGCGGTGTGTCGTCGGGCTTCAACCAGGCCAGCAGGCGTTGCATATCGGCCGGCGCCATCGCGGTGCAGCCGGCGGTGAACTGGCCCGGCGTGCGCCACAGGTGCGCGAAGATGCAGCTGCCGCGCCCGGGAACCGCGTTGGGATTGTGGGCGATCACAAAGCCCTCGCTGTAACGCGCATCGCCGGGATGTTGCAGGTCCAGGCGCATCGGTTCGGTCGATCCGGCCACTGCGGCCTCACCGACCTGCGCGGCGTCGACGATGCGGTTGTACAGCGGCGAACCCGGCACGTCCATGCAGTAGTGGGTGGCGCTCATCGCCTGGTACGGCATGGCGCTGTCGATCTGTTGGGCGTAACCGAAGGCCGGGCCGATCGCGAATACGCCGGCCGGGCTGCGACCGTCGCCTTCGCGCTTGTGCGGGCCTTGCGTCTGCGCCGGATGCAGGCCATCGCCCCAGGCGCTGCCACGGCGCCCGAGCGCGACTTCAAAGCCCGGTGCGGCCGGTTGCCAGTGGCCGTCCACGCGGGTGAATGTCTGCAGGCGCGCCTGTGTGCTATCCCAATCCGGCGTGGTCACCACGATCAATGCGCGCGCTTGATTCAGGGCATCGATTGGCCCGGCAGCGACGGCAAGGCTGCTGCAGCTCGCCATCGCCAACAGCGCAACGGATCGAAACAAGGTGGCAAGGCGCATGCAGGCTCCGGGGAATGGGTCGAGCGGGGACGAGTCTGGGATCGATACACGGTTGGCGGAGACAGTGCGCTGCGGTGGCACCGCGTTGCGCACACCATCGTGTCGCTACTGTACTCAGCAATGCGGCCGTGTGCCGCATGCGCGCACCATGTCCGTGCGCCTGCTTGGCGGGGCTTGTAACGGTTAACTAAACTATATTTCGTTGTCTTGGGAGGCTTGGACCGCATGAATGAGCTGGTTACAGAGCGTCGGGTCTGCAACTTGGTTGCAGGGTCCTTGCCCGCCCACCATCGCGGGACACGCCGCAAGTACGTCCCTGCAGGCTCTTACGCGGCATCCATGCCGCGTAAGGTCCCGCGACGGTGGGCCGGCAAGGACCAGTCGAGAGTGTGGGTATGCATGGTTTTCAGTAAAGCAACCGACTAACTCTCTGGTGCGGTGCCCTCGCCGCTCGCGGGACACGCCGTGAATCCGTCCGTGGAGGCTAGGTGGCGGCATCCATGCCGCCACACGGTCCTGCAAACGGCGAGGGCACCGCGCGCTCGATAGACCGACCGACGCGGCTTGGAAATATCCAATGGCGCTTTAACCGGACAACAGCTCCAGCCCGCGAATGCGTCGGATGCCCAGACCAGGCGAGTCGTCGATATGGATCTGGGCATCGTCGAAGTGTACGCCGCCCTCGGTGGGATCGAATTGCCCGAGTGCGGGCGCATCCAGGTCCGCCACGGTGATGCTGTCGGCCTTGGCCACTGCCAGATGCACTGCCGCAGCCACACTGATGCTGGATTCGATCATGCAGCCGATCATGCACGGCACGCCGTACAAGGCCGCGATATCGGCAATGCGGATCGCATTGGACAACCCGCCGGTCTTCATCAGTTTGATGTTGACGATATCGGCGGCGCGGCGCTGGATGAGGTCGATCACCTGGACAGGTGAGAACACGCTTTCGTCGGCCATCACCGGTGTGTCGATCCGTGCGGTGACAAACGCCAGTCCGTCGATGTCCGCGGCCTTGACGGGCTGTTCCACCAGTTCCATCACGATGCCGGCGTGTTCCAGCGTGCGCATGGTGCGCACGGCTTGCTTGGGCGTCCAGCCCTGGTTGGCATCCAGGCGCAACGATGCGCGACCAGCGACCGCGGCATGAATCGTTGTGATCCGCTCGACGTCCGAGCTGCTGTCCTTGCCGACCTTGATCTTCAGCGACCGATAGCCGCGTGCGAGCGCGGATTGCACCTGCGCCACCATCACGTCGATGCTATCGACGCTGATGGTGATGTCGGTGGTGATGCGCGGCGTGCCACCGCCAAGCGCGCGGTAGAGCGGGATGCCGAAGGACTGCGCCCACAGATCGTAGAGCGCGATCTCCACCGCCGCCTTGGCGTTGGTGTTGCGCTCCAGCGCGTGTTGCACCAGCGCGCATAGCCGGTTGAGATCGGCCACGTCCTGGCCGATCAACGTCGGGCCGATGCAATGGCCGATGGCGGCGATGATGGCGCCGTGCGTATCACCGGTGATCGGGGCGGTGGCCGGCGCGGCGCCATAACCGATATGGCCGCTATCGGTTTGCAACAGCACCACCACGTCCTCGATCGCCTGCACGGTACGGACTGCTGTCTTGAACGAGGTTTTCAATGGCACACGCAGCATGCCGAGGCGAAAGCCGGTGATCTTCATGGGGAGCCAATCGGTGCGATACGCTGGATGCGGGTGATGTGATCGACGAACGGCGTGCCGTCGCTGGCGAGCAAGGGCAACAGCGGCGTCACCGACACGCCGTTCAAACGCGCGCGCTGCACGTTGCCGGTCGCGTCGCGGTAATAGGCGCCGGCCACATCATGGATCACCCATGGCAGACCGCGCTCGTGTCCGATCACCAGCATCACATGGCCGGGGATATAGATCAGGTCGCCGACCTGCAGCCGGGCAAGTTGTTGCAGGCGCTGCGGCAGTGCGGCCTGCGCCTGGAACGGAACGCTCAGCAGCGCCGGGCTGCGTGCCTGGTCGCCGGTATTGCGTGGCAATGCAATGCCCAGGCTGCGATACACATCCAGCACGAACCCACTGCAGTCGCGCGCATCGTAATCGTTGCCCCAGCCGTAGCGTTCGCCGAGAAATTTGAACGCCTGCCGCAACAACGCTGCATGGGTGGCCGGCAGCGGACCAATGCGCACATCGGCGCCGCGCCGGATCAGTGCCGGCACCAGCTGCAGGCGACCATCGCCATTGCGCAGCGGCAACTGCACGACGTAGGCAGCCTGCGGCAACTGCCCGTTGACCAGCTGCTGCTGCGGCCAGTCGCCGAGCAGCGGTACGCTGGTACCCATGTCCAGCGTCAGTGCGGAGACGGCCGGCACTTCCGGGGTGTAGGCGCTTTGCACGCGTGCGCCGGTGACCACCAGCTGCGGGCGGCGGCGTGCGTAGTCCAGCACCTCGCTCCGCATGCCCACGGCAAGCCGGTCGGCGGCGATCCAGGCCGCATAGTTGGCCGCCTGCACGAAGTGCCATGCACCATCGGCGCTGGTGTGCAGCACCGCCACCGGTGTGCCGGGGTAGAGCGCCGATTCCTGGAAGCGGTCGATGTCGTGGTCGTCGGTGGTGCTGAACACACGTTGCGCGGTGGGGAAGGTGCGCAGTGCCGCGCGCTGCACCACCAGTGCAAACCGTGGCGTGACCTGTGCGGGCAGTGCATCCAGTGCCAGGGCGCGGCGCAGCGTCGCAAGGCGAGAGGCATCGATGCTGCGACCTTCGCTGTCGTACAGCGCACGCGCCGGCATGGCCGACACTGTTTCGATGCGCGCGCGCACTTCGGCCGCCGGCAGCACCTCGGCCAGCTGCGACAGGTCGTGCATGGAGCCATCGTCACGCAGTAAGCGTGCATTGAATCCGGCGATCTGTGCGGTAGTCATGCGCGGCGTTTGCGCGTTGCCACTGCGCTGGATCCAATAGTCGGCCGTCAACTGCGCATCGCTGGCCGCAAATGGCGCCGTGTGCGGCATTGGGGTGGCAGGGGTTGCCGCAGCGGCATCGCAGGGCAGGCCGATGACCAGCAGCAACAACGTCAGCAGGCGGCGCGACAGTGACATGAAGAAGGCTCTTGATGGATGCAGCGACTGGCGAGGCTTTTTACAGGCAATCACGACCGCAGGCGCGCGGACCTGTGCCGACCGCGCCGGCTTGTAGTGTACGCATGCGCAAGTATCCCCGGCGCGTGTCGCATGGGGCAGCGGCGTTGTAAGGTCTTTCGGTCTCTGCATACGTGCAGTCTGTCTGCCACCGGCCGCAGCCGCGTGATGCACGCCATCGCCCGCCCGGCAGATAATGGGCGCATCGCATGCGCGGCCCATCGGGGTGCAGGCACAGCGCAGGCCCTTGTCGTTCCCAGGAGAATCCGATGTCATCTGCTCCCACGCTGTCGCCATCGTCGTGGCTACGCGCCACGCTGTGTCTGGTGGTGCTGTCATTGGGTGCGTGCGCGCATGCGCCGCAGCGCAATCCGCTGGCCCAGTGGGTGCCTTCGCCCAATTACGACACGCGGCGGCCGATCCTGATCGTGCTGCACTTCACCGACCAGCAGTCTGTGCGGCAGAGCCTGAGTACGCTGCGCGGACGTAATAGCGGGGGCCGGGTCAGTGCGCACTATCTGATCGGCGAGGATGGTGCGCGCTATCAACTGGTCAGTGACGACCAGCGCGCCTGGCATGGCGGCGCCGGGCGCTGGGGCACCATCACCGACATCAACTCCGCCTCGATCGGCATCGAACTGGACAACGATGGCGGCGAACCGTTCGCGCCCGCTCAGATCGACAGCCTGCTGGTGTTGCTGGACGACCTGTGCACCCGCCTGCGCATCCCGCGCACGCAGATCGTCGGCCACGAAGACGTGGCCCCGACCCGCAAGAACGACCCCGGCCCGCTGTTTCCATGGAAACGCCTAGCCGACGCCGGCTTCGGCCGCTGGCCTGCCGCCGATGCCCCTGCCGCTCCGGCAGGTTTCGATCCCTGGCAGGCGCTCGCCCTGCTCGGCTACAGCCTGGACGATCCCGCCGCCACCCTGCGGGCGTTTCATCATCACTACCGCGGCAGCGAAGCCCGCACGCTGGATGCCGAGGATTTGCGCATTCTGCATGCGTTGACCGGGTCGCTGCGGCCACTCCGCCCGCCGGTTTCGGTCGAACAGCTTGAGAGCGAAGGCTCCTAGGTGCATCGTGGACGCGTTCGCCATGCGCCATCCTGGCGACCCGATTCGAACGTGCTGCCTGGCGTGCAATGTCCCCCTGATTACAAAGGAAAAATAATGAGGCAAACCAGGTCGGTACGGGTACTGCCTCGATGGGTTGGAGGGGCGGTCTGTTATGCACTGCTGTCGATCGCGGTGGCGCCGTTGGTTGCCGCAGCCGCCGAGGTGCATGTCTCTTCGGCAACGACCGCCGCACAAGCCGGTCTGGTCAATGTGCAGGGCCTTGCGCCGGAGATCGCGGTGGACATGCGTTATGCGGGCAGCGACAACTTCACCGGGCGCGTGGTGCCGGGATATGTGGCGCCCACGTGCTATCTGTTGCGTCCGGCGGCGCAGGCCCTGGCGCGGGTGGCGCGGTCGCTCAAGCCCCAGGGATATCGATTGCAGGTGTTCGATTGCTACCGGCCGGTGCGGGCGGTGCAGGCGTTCGTGGCCTGGGCTGCGGATCTGCAGGACCAGTCGACCAAGGCGCAGCACTACCCGCGCGTGGACAAACGCGCGCTGCTGGGCGACTACATCGCCGAGACCTCCGGGCATAGCCGCGGCGCAACGCTGGACGTGGGGCTGCTGGACTGCCGGCACGGTCCATGCCAGCCGGTGGAGATGGGCACCGACTTCGATTTCTTCGATGCGCGTGCGCATACCGATGCGCGCGACATCAGCCCGGCACAGCGTGCCCACCGCCAGCAGCTGTTGCGTGCAATGGCGGCGGAGGGATTTGCCAACTATCCGATGGAGTGGTGGCACTTCACGTTCCGCCCCGAGCCGATGCCGGAGACCGCGTTCGATGTGCCGGTCGACTGAGCAACCGCGCCGCAGGTGATGACGCGGCCACCGCACTGTCCATATTGTTCATCACCCCAAGCCGCTGCAAGGAATTGCCATGTCCGACCCGGAACGCTTTGTCGATATCGCCTGCCCGTATTGCGGGGAGTGGATCACCCTGACGCTGGATCTGACCGGCGGCGACCAGCATTACATCGAAGATTGCCAGGTGTGCTGCAAGCCGATCTCGGTCAGCGTGCAATGGGATGAAGAAGGCGAGGCGCAGGTGAGTGCGCGGGGGCAGGACGATGCATGAGCGCGGTGTGTCGCAGCATCGGGCAATCGGAGCGCCCGGCCAATCCGCGCACGCGTGACCGCACGCGCTTGCGGCTGCGGCCGGGATCCACCGCCCGCAACCGCTAGACTGAGACGCCTGCTGCCTGGATCTTGACGATGAATCTGCCCCTGCACTTCGGTCTGCTCGGTTCGCTGGAGGCTGGCCTGATCGCGTTGGTGCTGGGTGTGCTGGTCTTCGCTGCGGTCGAGCACATCGGCCGGCGTCTGCACTTCACCCACGGGCACACGCTGGGCATCGCCTGTCTGCTCGCGGTTGCCATCGGCGGCGGCTACGACATCTGGAATCTCGTCTACACCAGCATCGTGCGGCTGGAGTCGCCGCTCTACGCGCGCCTGGCATTGGCCAAGATCCAAGATCCCAACGAATTGGGGTCGCGTGTGGTGCTGGAAGTGGCCGGGGTGATCGCCGGTGTCGTGGTGGGTTGGAAACTGTTCAGTTCCGGAAGCTGGGATGACGAAGCGCCGAACGCGTAAATCCACGCGCTGAAATGCGGCGTGGTTCGCATATTTCGATGCATTGAATGATGTGCTTCTGTTTGGCTCACCGAGGTCTAACAGATGGCTAGGCGCAAATGTCCGGCGGGTGGTTAAGAGGATGTTTTGCGCGAAATTTCGGCGGGTTTTACGTTCATTCGGGCTGGGTAAGGTGAGGCCATGTGCGGCGACACCGCGCATTCCCAAGCCAAGGAGACCACCCTAATGAAGAATCGCAACCGCACCTCGCTGCTCGCCGCCACCGCCGCTCTTGCTGCCGCTCTGGCGCTGCCGGCCATGGCGCAGAGTACGCAGCAGGATGCCGCCGCGACGTCGGCCCAGTCGGGAAGTTCTGCCACCACTGCGGCACAGCCAGCGCAGTCCTCCGGCGGCGGCCAGACCTGGGCGAGTGTCGATACCGATAGCGACGGCGCCATCAGCACGCAGGAGGCCCAGGTCAATGCCGGGCTTGCGCAGATCTTCAATGACGCCGATTCCGACAAGAATGGCAAGCTGACCCCGGACGAATACAAGGCGTTTGTCGCCAAGCAGCAGGGCGGCGCAGCGGGAAGTAGCTCGCAAGGCAACTGAGGCAGGACGTCGCAAGGTAGTGAGTTCGTTTGCTGACATGTTTTTTCGACATCAGGAGGCAGCTTTCGCAATCGCAGTCGTTCGAGCATTGTTGTCGTTTGATCCGTGGCATCGCCTTGTGGATGCCCCTGATCAGCAAGTAACAGCATGACCACGTAACAGGATGGACACGCGGGAGCGATCTGCCAGGGTCGCTCCCGTTTTCTTTACGTGCGCCGCGCTACATTTGCGGGCTCGTCCCTTCGGCACACTCTCATGCTGCTGCGCATCGCCGTGCTGGTTGGCCTGTCGAGTCCACTGTGGGCACTCGCGGCGCCGCCGGAGTTGCCGCCAGCCAACCCGCTGCGTGGGTCCTCCACTGCAGGGCCGGCAGCACCGGCAATGGCGCCGTTGCCGATCGACCCACCACCCCCTGCCACCACGCCCTTGTTACCGGCCGACGCTGCAGCGCCATCGGCTGCCAAAGGCGGAGCGGAGGCCGCACTGGCGCCGCCAGCCGGCACGCTGGTGCCACGCACGTTCCGCAGCCTGGACAGCGACGCCGACGGTTCATTGACCGTGGCCGAAGCCGGCGCCGACCCGGTCCTGCGCGAGAATTTTGCCGGCTTCGACAGCAACGGCGATGGGCGCCTGTCGCGCGACGAATTCGCCAGCTACCAGCCCGGTCCGGGCGATGCCGCAGGGGATTGACCGCAGCAGCGCTCCAGTGCGCTGCTAAACTGGCGCGATGACCTCTTTTGCACAGCGCGACGGCCACGCGATCCAACTGGTCGGCTTCGACGGCGACGATACCCTCTGGAAAAGCGAGGACTATTACCGCACTGCCGAAGCGGATTTCGAAGCGATTCTGGCCGCTTATCTGGATCTGGGCGACAGCCGCATGCAGCAGCATCTGCTGGCGGTGGAGCGGCGCAATCTCAAGGTGTTCGGCTACGGCGCCAAGGGCATGACGCTGTCGATGATCGAGACGGCGATCGAACTGACGCAGGCGCGCATCGCCGCACGCGACATCCAGCGCATCGTCGAGATCGGCCGCGCCACGCTGCAGCACCCGGTGGAGGTAATTGCCGGCGTGCGCGAGGCGGTCAGCGCGATTGCCGCCGACTATGCGGTAGTGCTGGTCACCAAGGGCGACCTGTTCCATCAGGAGCAGAAGATCGAGCAGTCCGGTCTGGCCGATCTGTTTCCCCGCGTGGAGGTGGTGTCTGAAAAGGATCCCCAGACCTATGCGCGCGTGCTGGGCGAGTTCGACCTGCCGGCGCAGCGTTTTGTGATGATCGGCAATTCCTTGCGCTCGGACGTGGAGCCGGTGCTGGCCATCGGCGGCTGGGGGATCTACACCCCGTACGCGGTGACCTGGGCGCACGAGCAGGAGCATGGCGTGGCCGCCGACGAGCCGCGTATGCGCGAAGTGCCCGACGCCGCCGGCTGGCCGGCGGCAGTGCATGCGCTGGATGCATTGGCCCGGCAGCACGCGCTAAGCTGACATCTGTCGCGGCCAGCGCCGCGACCTGGATCTGCAGATGCAACCGGGCGGCGCAGGCACTGCGGTCGGCCTGACAGCGACGCGGGCATGCGGCATCATCGGCACATGTCTTCACTGCCGACCTCGCCGTTGCGATTCCTGCTGCTGAGCGCGCTGTTGCTGCCGACGCTGGCGGTTGCGCAGACGCCGCCTGCGCCAGCATCCGCGCCCACCGCCGCGGTACCGGCTGCTACGCCGACAGTGACGCCGGGCACCGGCGATGCCTGGGTGGACCAGCATCTGGCCGACATGGGCAGCTACGCGCAGCGCTACCCGGACAGTTTCATCGGCGAAGTTGCGCGTTACACCGGTACCCCGCGCGGCTATGTGCAGGCGCTGCTGCAGGTGCATGGGTGGCACGCCGGCGACATCTATTTCGCCTGTTTCTGGGCGCAGACGTTGCAGTTGTCCTGCCGCGACACCGTGCGCGCCTACAGCCGTGACCATCATGACGGCTGGGAAGGTGTGGTTATGCGGCTGTCGGTCGCGCCGGAGACCGTGCATATGCGCGCGCTGCGGCACGCCATCGTCGCCAGTTACGACCGCTGGGAACGCCCGATCACCCTGGACGCGCTGCTGCGCCGCCAGCTCGGTGATCACGCGCAACGGCTGGAAGCCGCGCGCCGGGCCAGCGAGGCGGCCGAGGCGGCGGCGCAAGCAGGGCTTTAGCGCGGCTGGCAAAAAAACTGCGTAGCCGCCAGGCGGGCGCGGCCGGCGTATGGATCGACATGGGCCATACCGTACGCTGTGGTTTTGCACGTGCTGTCCGCACCCAACGGACGACTGCTCGCTACGTTTTGCTGGCCATTTCGGTGCGTTTTTATGCTGGTTGGAAACCTGCGCAGCGGCAGGGCGTGCCGTGACCAAGCGGCTGCGCGGCTGTCTGCGCGGCAACGCGCTTGCCGGCCATGCTGCCGTGCAGCTGGTCGCCGCAGGGCGCGGTCGGCGAGAATGCCGCAACGCCGGCGTTGACCGGCCCTGCCAAGACCAGCCCATGCGCGATACCGTGTTTGTCTCCCCCGATCACATCCGCAGCCTGTTCGCGCAGGCGATGTCGGACATGTATCGCGCCGAGGTGCCGTTGTACGGCGACCTGATGACGCTGGTGGCGCAGGTCAACGCCGACACCCTGGGCGCCGATCCTGCCCTGGCCGCGCGCCTGCAGCGCAACGACGAGCGCGCGCGGCTGGATCTGGAACGGCATGGTGCCATCCGGGTCGGCACGGCGCAGGAACTGGCCACGCTGCGCCGGCTGTTTGCGGTGATGGGCATGCATCCGGTGGGGTATTACGATTTGTCGGTGGCCGGCGTGCCGGTGCATTCCACCGCGTTCCGCCCGATCGACGAGGCGGCGCTGTCGGCCAATCCGTTCCGCGTGTTCACCTCGTTGCTGCGGCTGGAATTGATCGAGGACACCGCGCTGCGTGCGCAGGCGGCGCAGATCCTGGAGCAGCGGCAGATCTTCACCGCCGCTGCGCTGGAGCTGATCGCGCAGCACGAGCGTCACGGCGGGCTGGAAGCGGCGCAGGCGCAGCAGTTCGTGGCCGAGGCGCTGGAAACCTTCCGCTGGCATGGCGATGCCATCGTGTCGCTGCCAACCTACCGCGCGTTGAGCGAAGCGCACAAGCTGATCGCCGACGTGGTGAGTTTCCACGGCCCGCATATCAATCACCTGACGCCGCGCACGCTGGATATCGATGCGGCGCAGGCGCAGATGCAGCGCGCCGGTATCGATGCCAAGGCGGTGATCGAGGGGCCGCCGCGTCGGCGTGTGCCGATCCTGCTGCGCCAGACCAGCTTCAAGGCCCTGGAGGAGCCGGTGCGCTTTGTCGGCGACAGCGGGCAGGCCGAGCACGGCACGCATACCGCGCGCTTCGGTGAGATCGAACAGCGCGGGCTCGCGCTCACGCCCAAGGGCCGCGCGCTGTACGACGCGCTATTGGCGCAGGCACGCGATAGCGATGGCGCGGGCAGCACCGGCACCGATTACGCCACGCGGCTGCAGACCGCGTTCGTGGCGTTTCCCGACGACGAAGCCGTGCTGCGTCAGGAAGGCCTGGGCTACTTCCGCTATGCGCTGACCGAGGCCGGACGTGCCGACCCCGCGCAGGTGGCGGCAATGCCGGCAGAAACCGCGATTGCGCTCGGTCTGCTCAGTGCCGATCCGATCGTCTACGAAGATTTCCTGCCGGTGAGCGCGGCCGGCATCTTCCAGTCCAATCTCGGTGGCGCCGAACAACGCGCCTACGCCGCCCATTCGAGCAAGCGCAGTTTCGAACAGGCGCTGGGCGCGCAGGTACACGATGAGTGCGCGTTGTACGCACAGCTGGAACGGGCGTCGCTGCAGGCGTTGCTGGTGTAGCGGTCCCGCCGCGACGCGTGCGTGTGCAGGCCTGCGATCTTCCGGCTTTGTCGCGCCTGACGTGTCGTGATCGCGCAGTGCACATTGCAAGAATGTGCGCCGCTGTGATTCGGATGGCGCACTCTCTACGTCAGTCCAGGAAAGCAGACGAGATTCCGCTCAGTAACGGCGTCTGGATGCGGTCAGGCGGTGGGCTCAGGCCAAAAGCTCAGTGAGTCGAGGGCGCGGTGCCCTCACCGCTTGCGGGACACGCCGCAAGTACGTCCCTGTAGGCTCGGTGGCGGCATCCATGCCGCCACACGGTCCCGCAACCGGCAAGGACACCGCACCAGAAAGTCGGTCGATTGCCGCTTGAAAAGCCGCGTGTGCTCGATGTGCATCTGGCATTGAGCCGGCGCATCATTATCGAACGAGATAGTTTTCGAACAACGTGCATCGTGCATTGCTCGCACCATGCACACGACCATCTCGATAGGTCCTTGCCTGCCCACCGTCGCGGGACCTTGAGCGTACAAGGACGTACTTGCGGCGTGTCCTGCGATGGTGGGCGGGCAAGGGCCCCGCAGCCAACCCACAGATCAGCCGCTCTAAGACTGATCCATCAGCACTGCCCAATCACACCAAGACATCCAAGAATCGACTCTTGGCATCGTTCAAGTTCAGTCAACGCCGAGCACGTCGAGGGCATCGCACCTGCCAACGTGGTCGTGTCCTGATGGGAACCAGAAAGCCTGCGACATCCATCTGGCGGCGAGCTTAGTAAAAAATAGCCCGATCTGTTACCCAAAAAAAGACCGCACGCGTCTGGCGGAGTGCGGTCTTTTGACCAGGCTCAGTGCGCCGAGGCTGCCGGGCGCCGCGCCGCCGCGCGCTCGGCCCGACGTGCCCGTGCGCGTGCGCGGCGCGCCTTCCAGCGCTCGCTCAGGCAGGAGAAGATCACGTACAGCGCCGGGGTGCTGAGCAGGGTCAGGCTCTGCGAAAAGATCAGCCCGCCGATCATTGCGATGCCCAGCGGGCGGCGCAGTTCGGAGCCTTCGCCCAGGCCCACCGCCAGCGGTACTGCGGCCAGGATCGCCACCATCGTGGTCATCATGATCGGGCGGAAGCGCACGATCGAAGCCTCGCGCGCGGCCGCGCGCGCATTCATGCCGTGCACGCGCTGCGCCACCAGCGCGAAGTCGATCATCATGATCGCGTTCTTCTTGACGATGCCGATCAGCAGCACCAGCGCGATCATCGAGATCACCGACAACTCGGTGTTGGTGAGGAACAACGCCAGCAGCGCGCCGACGCCGGCGGCCGGCAGCGTGGACAGGATGGTCACCGGATGGATCAGGCTCTCGTAGAGCATGCCCAGCACGATGTAGACGGTGAGCACTGCGGCCAGCAGCAACACGCCCATCGAGTTGGGGCTGAGTTGCACGTTGAAGCTGTCGTCGCCGCTGAGGCGGATGCCGTCGGGCATCCGCAAGCCCTCCACGGTGGACTTGATGATCAGATCCGCCTCGCCGGTGCTCACGCCCGGTGCGAGGTTGTAGCTCAGATCCATCGTGGTGTACTGATTTTCGTGGATGATCTGCGGCGGTGCCAGCCCGGGCACCTGGGTGGCGACTGAGGTGATCGGGACCATCAGGCCGGCGCGGTTGGGCACGAAGATCTGGTCCAGCGCCTTGGGCGTTGCCGTCTGCGAGGGCAGTGCATTGACCACCACGCTGTACTGATTGAGATCCGAATAGATGGTGGAAATGGAGCGCTGGCCGAACGCACCATACAGCGCGCCGTCGATGGCACCGACCGAAATGCCCAGGCGCGCCGCCTTGGCGCGGTCGATCACGATGTTCTGGCGCAGGCCCGACGTATCCACGTCGGTGCCGACATCGCGCAGGCGTGGATTCTTCTTCAACGCGGCCTGCAGTTTGGGCAACCATTCCTGCAGCTGCGCCAGATCGTTGCCCTGCAGCGAAACGCGGTATTGCGCACCCTGACTGGTGCCGCCACCGCCGTCGCTGGGCAAATCCTGGATCGCGCGCAGGCGCAGATCCAGATCCGGGTAGCGGTCGGCCTTGGCGCTCAGGCGTGCGACCACTTGCGCAGTGGTATCGCGGCGGCCTTCGTCGCGCTTCTTCAATTCGATGTTGAACGAGGCGCTGGAGCCCTGCCGGCCGGAGCCCAGCCGCGCGCCGACGGTCTTCACCGCCGGGTCGGCCATCAGCATGTCGGCGATGCGGCGCTGGCGGCTGACCATGTCGGCAAACGACACCGTGGCGCTGGAATTGGCACGGCCCCAGATCAGGCCGGTGTCCTGCGCGGGAAAGGAGCCCTTCTTGACCGCGCTGCCGAGAAAAACGGTTGCGGCGATCAGCAGCAGCGGTGTCAGCGACAGCAGCAAGGCGTGCCGCAGCGCGAAATCCAGCGCCACCGTGTACACCGCCAGCATGCGCTCGTGCATGCGGTCCAGCCAGGCGCCGAAACGACCGGGCTTTTCCGGCTCGGTATGCGCCGACAGAAAGCGGCTGCACAACGCCGGCGTCAAGGTCAGCGACACCAGCATCGACACCACGATCGCCGCCACCAACGTTACCGTGAACTCGCGGAAGAACGCGCCGACCATGCCGCTGGCGAACAGCATCGGAATGAACACCGCCACCAGCGACGCAGTGATCGACACGATGGTGAAACCGATCTCGCGCGCACCGGCCAGTGCGGCGTCCAGACGCGGCATGCCTTCGTCGAGATGCCGCATGATGTTTTCGATCACCACGATCGCATCGTCGACCACAAATCCAATGGCGATCACCAGCGCCAGCAGGCTGAGGTTGTTCAAGGTGAAGCCGAGCACGTACATCACCAGCGCCGAGCCGGCCAGCGACAGCGGCACGGTCACCGCCGCGATCAGCGTCGGCGCCAGTCGGCGCAGGAACAGCGCCATGGTCAGGACCACCATCGCCAGGCTGATCATCAGCGTGGCCTGCACCTCGTGCAGCGAGGCGCGGATGGTGGGCGTGCGGTCGAAGTAGGGCGTCAGCGTGGTGCCGGGCTGCAGGTAGCCGCGCAGTTCGGGAATCTGCGCCTTCACCTGGTCCACGGTCTCGACGATGTTGGCGCCGGCGCGGGTGAAGGCATACATCACCACCGCCGGTTTGCCGTCGAACCAGGCCGCCTGATACGCATCCTGCTGGCCGTCGTAGACGGTGGCCACATCGCTCAGCCGCACGATGCGCCCGTTGGACTGGGTGGAGATGGCCAGCTGCGCGAAATCGGCGGCCTTTGCCACCGAATCGTTGGCGACGATGGCCATGGTGGTGCTGCCGTCGGACAGGAAGCCGGTCGGCGAGGTCACGTTGG
The DNA here is from genome assembly GCF_002939945.1 of Xanthomonas arboricola pv. populi. Classification (GTDB taxonomy): domain Bacteria; phylum Pseudomonadota; class Gammaproteobacteria; order Xanthomonadales; family Xanthomonadaceae; genus Xanthomonas; species Xanthomonas arboricola_A. The sequence goes on from NZ_MDEB01000009.1 coordinate 41,870, forward strand.
CCGCGCGCACCGCATTGCGCAGATCGTCCGGGGTCAGCCCCAGCGCATTGAGCGCGCGCAGATCCACGTCCACGCGCACCGCCGGCGTGGACGCACCGGCGATGTCCACCGAACTGATGCCGGTGATCTGGCGCAGTCGTTGCGCCAGTAGCGAATCGGCCACGTTGTAAAGTTCATCGGCCGACTGCGTGTCCGAAGTGAGCGCGATGGCGATGACCGGATCGTCGTTCGGATTGGCCTTCTGGTACATCGGCGTGCCCAGGCCGGAGGGCAGATCCGATTGCGAGGCGTTGATGGCGGTCTGCACGTCCTGCGCGGCCGAATCGATGTCGCGATTGCTCTGAAACACCATGAACACCATGCTGCTGCTCTCCGAACTGGAGGAGCGCATGCGGTCGATGCCGGGCAACTGGCCCAGATGCCGTTCCAGTGGCGCGGTGACGGTAGAGGCCATGGTGCTGGCATCGGCGCCGGACTGCGTGGCGTGCACGAAGATCACCGGGATCTGGATGTTCGGCAAGGCCGCTACGCCCAGGCGCAGGTAACACATCACGCCAATCACGAACAAACCGATCGCCAGCAACGAAGTGCCGATCGGGCGTTTGATGAAAGGGGCGGAGATGTTCATGGCGTGACCGCCGGGAATCGGGAATCGGGAGTCGGGATTCGGCCAAAGCCAAAGCCAAAGCCAAAGCCAAAGCAGATGCCGCCCGTGCAGGCGCGCCGGCGATGCCGCGGGCCGGCAGACCGATTGGCGATACCGCCACCGGTCGTCATGCCGGGCGCTCCGACGTGGCGGCCGGGGTCACGCCGTCGCGGCGGGCGGCACGCCGCGCGCGCCAGGCACGCAAGCGCTCGCCGGCACGTTCCATGTACAGGTAGATCACCGGCGTGGTGTACAGCGTCACCAGCTGCGACAGCAGCAGGCCGCCGACGATGGCAATGCCCAGCGGACGCCGCAGTTCCGAGCCGATGCCGGTGCCCAGCGCCAGCGGCAGCGCGCCCAGCATCGCCGCGGCGGTGGTCATCATGATCGGGCGGAAGCGCAGCAGGCAGGCACGCCGGATCGCGTCGTGCGCGTTGGCGCCTTCGCGGCGTGCGTCGATGGCGAAGTCGATCATCATGATCGCGTTCTTCTTGACGATGCCGATCAGCAGCACGATGCCGACGATGCCGTCCACCGACAGGCTCAACCCGCACATCATCAGTGCCAGCAGCGCACCGACGCCGGCCGGCGGCAGCGTGGAGATGATCGTCAGCGGGTGGATGTAGCTCTCGTAGAGCACGCCCAGCACGATGTAGATCACCACGATCGAGGCCAGCAGCAGCCACACGATATCGGTCTGGCTGCCGGTGAATTCGGCCGCCTTGCCGACGAACGCCGCATGCACCTGGGTCGGGATCTTCAACTCCTGGCGCGCTTGTTCGATCGCCTCCACCGCCTGCGACAGCGAGTGGCCCGGCGCCAGATTGAACGAGATCGTGACCGCCGGCAGCTGTTGCTGGTGGCTCACCACCAGCGGCGTGTTGGTGACCTTGGCCTCGGCCAGTGCGGCCAGCGGAATGATGCTGCCGGCGCCGACCACGATGCCGGTGTTCTGCGCGCCCACACCGGTGGCGGTGGAGGAGTTGGACGAGGTCAGCTGACCGAAGCTGGTGGCATTGGTGCCGGTCAGCGCGCCGCTGCCGTTGCTGGCCACGGCCAGCTGATTCATCAATGCGGTGCTGCTGCGGAACTCCGGCGCCACTTCCAGCACCACCCGGTACTGATTGAGCTCGGTGAAGATGGTGGAGATCTGGCGTTGGCCGAAGGAATCGTACAGCGTGTCGTCGATGGTCTGCATCGGCACGCCGAGCATGCTCGCCTTGTCGCGGTCGATGGTCAGTTCCAGCGCACGGCCCTGGTTGGCCAGGTTATTGTCCACGTCGGCCAGCTCGGGCAGCTTGCGCATCGCCTCGGTCATGCGCCCGGCCCAGCTGGCCAGCTCGCTGCTGTCCACGTCCGACATCGAATACTGGTATTCGGTGGCGGCCACGCGGGTGTCCAGGGTGACGTCCTGCACCGGCTTGAGGAACAGCGCCACGCCGGGAATGCCGGCCACGGCTTTCTGCAGGCGCGGCAACACCTCATCCAGGCTGTCGCGATCGCCGCGCGTCTTCAGTACGATCGACAGCTGGCCCTGGTTGATGGTGGGGTTCATGGTGCCGGCGCCGATGAAGGCGGCCACGCCGGTCACCGCCGGGTCTTTCTGCAGGGCAGCGGCCACCGCCTGGGTACGCTGCTCCATCTGCGGGAACGCCACGTTCTGGTCGGCCTGCACCACGCCGGTGATCAGGCCGGTGTCCTGCTCGGGCAGCAAGCCCTTGGGGATCGCCAGATACAGCGCCACGGTCAGCGCCACCGCGCCGATCGCTACCGCCAGGGTCAGCGGTTGGTGCGCCAGCACCCAGTCCAGGCTGCGCTCGTAAGTGCCCACGGTACGCGTCCACAGGTTGGTCCTGCCGGCGGCGGCGGCACGTTCGTGCGCGTCCTCGCCTTCGGGCAGGGCGTCGGGCTTGAGCAGGTAGGCGCACATCATCGGCGTCAGCGTCAGCGACACCAGCATCGAGATCACCACCGCAATCGACAGCACCCACGCGAACTCGTGGAACAGGCGCCCGGTCACACCCGGCATCAGCAGCAGCGGCAGGAACACCGCCACCAGCGACACGGTCAGCGACAACACCGTGAAGCCGATCTGCTTGGCACCGATCTCGGCGGCTTCCGGCCCGCTCTTGCCCTGTTCGATGTAGCGCACGATGTTTTCGATCATCACGATCGCATCGTCGACCACGAATCCGGTCGCCACCACCAGCGCCATCAGCGACAGGTTGTCCAGCGACATGCCGGCAAACGCCATCACCCCGAAGGTGCCGGCCAGCGACAGCGGCACCGCCACCGAGGGAATGATGGTGGCCCACAACCGGCGCAGGAACACGAAGATCACCGCCACCACCAGCGCGATGGTCAGCACGAGGGTGAACTTGACCTCGTGCACCGAGGCGCGGATGGTTTCGGTACGGTCGGAGAACACCTCCAGGTGCACGTCGGCCGGCAGCACCGATTGCAGCTGCGGCAGGATGCTGCGGATCTGCTCCACCGTCTGCACGATGTTGGCGCCGGGCTGGCGGCGGATTTCCAGCAGCACCGCCGGCTTGCCGTCGGCCCAGGCGGCAAGCTGGTCGTTCTCCACCCCGTCGACCACGTTGGCCACATCGGCCAGCCGCACCGGGCGGCCGTTGCTGTAGCTGATGATGGTCTCGCGGTATTGCGCCGCATCGGTGAGCTGGTCGTTGGTGCCGATACTGTAGGACTGGGTCTTGCCGTTGAGCGAGCCCTTCGGCGCGCTGACATTGGTCTGGGTCAGCGCGCTGCGCAGCGATTCCATGGTCAGGCCCATGTTCGACAGCTGCGCCGGGTTGACCTGGATGCGCACCGCCGGGCGCACGTTGCCGGCGATCGACACCAGCCCCACGCCCGGCACCTGCGACAGGCGCTGGGCCAGGATCGCATCGGCGTAGCGGTTGACCTCGCGCAGCGGCAGCGAGTCGGAGGTGAGCTTGAGGGTCAGGATCGCCGCGTCGGCCGGATTGACCCGGTTGTAGACCGGCTGGTACGGCAGCGACGAGGGCAGGGTGGCCTGGCGGATCGCCGCCTGCACGTCCTGCGAGGCGATGTCGATGTCGCGGTCCATCGAGAACTGCAGCACGATCGTGGACAGGCCCGCCGACGAATCGGAGGTCATCATCTGCAGCCCGGAGATCTGCCCGAACTGGCGCTCCAGCGGCGTGGTCACCAGCGAGGCCATGGTGGTCGCGTTGGCGCCGGGATACTGGGTGGTGACGACCAGACTGGGCGCGTCGATTTCCGGCAGCGCCGAGACCGGCAATTGCCGGTAGCCCAGGATGCCCAGCAGCAGGATGCCCGCCATCAACAACGAGGTGGCGATGGGACGGCGGATGAAGATGGTCGAAAAGCCCACGGGGGGTGTCCTTGCTGAAGACGTCAATCGATGCCGACGCGTGCAGCGCCGATGCACACCGGCGACGGAAGTCCCGTCGCCGGTGCTCGCGAGTTAGCGCGGACCACCGCCGCCGCGTCCGCCGCCGGCGCCGCTACGGCTCTTGTCCTGGGCGGCCTTGAGTTCGGCCTCGGTCGGCTCCGGCGGAGTTTCGCCGGGCTTGAGCGCGCTGACCTTGCTGCCCGGCTTGAGCCGGAACTGGCCTTCGGTCACCACGCGCTCGCCCGGCTTGAGCCCCTTGGTGATCTGCACATGGCTGTCGTCCACCTCCACGCCCTGCACCACGGTGCGCATCTGCGCGGTGTTGTCGCTGCCGACCACGTAGACGTAATCGCCGTCCGGGCCGCGCTGCACGGCCTGGGTCGGCACCACGGTGCCGTCGGAGATGGTGCGCAACTGCAGGCGCACGTTGACGAACTGGCCCGGCCACAGCGCGTTGTCGGCATTGGCGAAGATCGCACGCGCACCGAAGGTGCCGCTGTCGGCGGCGATGCGGTTGTCGATCACGTCCAGCTTGCCGTCGCCGCTGATCACGTGCGCGTCGCCGCGGTCCAGCGCCGCCACGTCCAGCGGGGTGGCGGCCTGGCCGCTGCGCACCGCCTGCAGCTCGCGCTCGGGCAGGTTGAAGGACACGTAGATCGGGCGGATCTGGGTCAGGGTGACGATGGTGGAGCTGGCGCTGACGATATTGCCCACATCCACGCCGCGGATACCGGCGATGCCGTCGATCGGCGCGGTCACGCGGGTGAACTGCAACTGCACCTGCGCCGAGCGCATCTGCGCATCGTTGGCCGATACCGCCGCCTCGTACTGCGCCACCTGGTTACGCTGGGTATCCAGGTCTGTGCGCGAGACGTACTGCTTGTAAGCCGGGTCGTTGGAGCGCTGGTAGTTCACCCGCGAGGTCGCCAGCAGCGCCTGGTTCTGACGCTTGGCCGCCCGCGCCTGGTCGTAGCTGGCCTGCAGGGTGCGCGGGTCGATCTGCGCCAGCAGCTCGCCCTTCTTCACCTCCTGGCCTTCCTTGAAGTTGAGGCTCATCAGCTGGCCGCCGACCTGCGGGCTGACCGTGACCGTATTGAGCGCGGTCACCGTGCCCAGTGCGCTGGCGTAGACCGGCACATCCTGGGTAGTGGCGGCCACGACCGTGACCGGCACCGGGCCGCTGTTCTCGGTGCCATTGCCGTCCGGCGCATCCGCCCGCTTGCCGTGATTGCCGCCGCCGAACATCCGCATTGCGACGAACACCACGACGAGCACCGCTACGACCAGCAGTGTGATCTTCCAAAAACGCGACATGCGACAACTCCTGAGGGCGGGCCGGGCGCTGGTGCGACCGTGGGGCGGCTGTGCGAAGCATATCGTTGCGATCAGGCAATTGAGCGTTACTGAAGTAACGGCCCGTCAGACGAAACGACCGCAGCGTTCACAGATGCAGTGCAGCGGCAACGCGTCAGGGCCGATGCGGTTGACCGCAGGACTGAATCGAGCCCCACTGCTGCCCACCGGGCGTGCACCTGCACTACATTAAGCAACCATCTTCAGAGGATTGCCGATGCGCCACTCCCGTCTGCTGACCAGCGCGTTGCTGCTTGCCCTGCCTACCCTGGCCGCCGCTCAGGCCGCGCCCCGGCCCGACGTCCAGGCCGCCGCCGCGCCGTTGCAGAGCAAGCTGGTGCAGTGGCGCCGCGACTTCCATCAGCATCCGGAACTGTCCAACCGCGAGGAGCGCACCGCCGCCGCCGTGGCCGCGCAGCTGCGCAAGCTCGGCCTCAAGCCACGCACCGGCATCGCCCATCACGGCGTGGTGGCCATCATCAAGGGCGGCAAGCCGGGTCCGAAGATCGCCTTGCGTGCGGACATGGATGCACTGCCGGTCAAGGAGCAGACCGGCCTGCCGTTCGCCTCCAAGGCCACCGCCGAGTACCGCGGCGAGCAGGTCGGGGTGATGCACGCCTGCGGCCACGACGCCCACACCGCCATCCTGCTCGGGGTGGCCGAAGCGCTGGTCGGCATGCGCGAGCAGCTGCCCGGCGAAGTGATGCTGATCTTCCAGCCCTCCGAAGAAGGCGCGCCGGGCAACGAAGAGGGCGGCGCGTCGCTGATGCTCAAGGAAGGCCTGTTCGCCGACTTCACCCCGCAGGCGGTGTTCGGCCTGCATGTGTTCTCCAGCGTGCAGGCCGGCAAGATCGCGGTGCGCAGCGGCCCGCTGATGGCGGCCTCGGACCGGTTCGCGATCAAGATGATCGGCCGCCAGACGCATGGCTCGGCGCCGTGGAACGGCATCGACCCGATCGTGGCCAGCGCCGACATGATCGGTGCCGCGCAGACCGTGGTCAGCCGCCGCGCCAACCTGTCCAAGCAGCCGGCGGTGCTGAGCTTCGGCGCGATCAAGGGCGGCATCCGCTACAACATCATCCCCGACGACGTGGACATGGTCGGCACCATCCGCACCTTCGACGAAGGCATGCGCCAGCAGATCTTCGCCGATCTCAAGACGGTGGCCGAGCACACCGCCGCCGCCCACGGGGCCAAGGTCGAGGCGCAGGTGCCGGACCAGCCCGGCAACCCGGCCACCGTCAACGACCCGGCACTGACTGCCAGGATGCTGCCCAGCCTGCAGGCCGTGGTCGGCGCCGACAATGTCTATGAGCCGCCGTTGCAGATGGGCGCGGAAGATTTCTCCTTCTACGCCCAGCAGGTGCCGTCGATGTTCTTCTTCGTCGGCTCCACCGCCAAGGGCATCGACCCTGCGACCGCGCCCAGTAACCATTCGCCGCAGTTCCTGCTCGACGAATCGTCGCTGGATGTGGGCTTGCGCGCGCTGTTGCAGGTGTCGCTGGATTACCTGCATCAGGGCGAGGCTGGCTGAATCGGGAATCGGGAATCGGGAATCGGGAATGGGGAATGGGGAATGGGGAATGGGGAATCGTGTGCGGTTGCTCGGTTCCCGCGGAGTGTTGGTGATTGCGTGGGGCGGCGGGCCGCTTGATGGCCCGTTAGCTTTTGTCGCCAGTTCGCTCCCGCGTCCGCCATATACCTCACGGCCAGCCCGCCCGGCCTAAAATGGCGCGATGAATACCCCAGAAGATTCCACCCTCGGTCGTGAGGTCGCCTATCCCAGCGGCTACGATCCGTCGCTGCTGTTTCCGATTCCGCGCGCGGCCGGGCGCGAGGCGATCGGCCTGAGCGGAGCCTTGCCCTTCATCGGCCGCGACCGCTGGCATGCCTACGAGCTGAGCTGGCTGGATGCACAGGGCAAGCCGTGCGTGGCCACCGCCACCTTGCACGTGCCCAGCGATTCGCCGTCGCTGATCGAATCCAAGTCGCTCAAGCTGTATCTCAATTCGCTCAATGCCACCCGCTTCAATAGCGCCGAAGCGGTGCGTACGCGCGTTGCCACCGACCTGTCCACGCGCGCCGGTGCCGATGTGGCCGTGGAATTCGGTCTGCCGCCGATCGATGCGGTGGGCGAGGGCGAATCGATCGACGCGCTGGATGTCAGCATCGACGACTACGGCCCGCCCAATGCTGCGTATCTGTCGGTACACGCGCAACCGGTCGTGGAAGAAGTGCTGACCTCGGCCTTGCTCAAGTCCAATTGCCCGGTCACCGGTCAGCCGGATTGGGCCAGCGTCACGCTGCACTACCGTGGCGCGCCGATCGACCGCGAAGGCCTGCTGCGCTATGTGGTGAGTTTCCGCGACCACGCCGAGTTTCACGAGCAATGCGTGGAGCGCATTTTCAATGACGTGCTGCTCCGTTGCGCGCCCGAGTGGTTGGTGGTGGAAGCGCGGTATACCCGCCGTGGCGGGCTGGACATCAACCCCTTGCGCAGCTCGCCCAGCGTGCCGGCACCGCTGTCGATCTTCCGCGACCTGCGCCAGTAAGCGCGCCCCTTCAAGGATCGCGCCAGCTTCACGGTGGCGCGATCCACGCTTAACAGCACACCGCGCACCCTTCAGGCATCGTGATGCACAGGGATTGCGGCAATGAATAGCGACAAGAAAGCAGATTTCTCCAACGTGACGTCTTCGGTCGACAGCACCGCAGACGTCGCGCCAGCGGCGGATTTTTCCAACGTGCGTACCAGCGTGCAAAGCACCGCGCAACTGGTCGGCGAATCGGTCACCGTGCAGGCGGGCGACAGTCTTTCCAGCATCGCCAAGCGCCATTACGGCGACGGCAATCTGTGGCCGCGTATTTTCGAGGCCAACCGCGAAACGCTCAAGGATCCGGACAAGATCTTTCCCGGTCAGGTCCTGCAGTTGCCGCCGAAGTCATAGGCGCATCGCTCACCTGGCATTTCTCGAATCCACTTTTCAAAGCCCACTTTCATTTTGATCTCCGGAGATTGATCCATGCGTACCAAATCCGTTTCCAGCACCCTCGCCATTGCGCTGGTCGGCGTGCTCGCTTTGTCGGGCTGCAGCAAGAAGGCCGACGACGACAGCGTGTCCAAGGACCCGACCTCCGGCGCTGCCACTGAAGCGATGCCGGGCCCAGCCGCGACACCGCCGGCAAGCGACCAGGCCGCCCAGAGCACTGCGACCGGCGCCGCCAGCACCGACAGCGCCGCGACGGCTGGATCGGCAGTTACGGTTTCCAGCGTGGTGGTCGGCACCCAGGCCGCTGCGGACAAGAGCGTGACGCCGTCGGCCAACATCGGAAACAAGAACACCATCATCGTGTCGATCAAGACCGATGGCAGCGCCAACAACGTGCCGGTGTCGGCCAAGATGACCTATCAGGACGGCCAGGTTGCCGGTGAGCAGACCGCCACGCTCAACACCACCGGAGCAGAGACCACCAATCTGAGCTTCAGCAAGCCCGATGGCTGGCCGGCCGGCACCTATACCGTGCAGGCGATGGTGGACGGCAAGCCAGCCGGTACGCCGCAGACCATTACGGTGAAGTAAGCGCGCCGACAGGCAGGCATCTCGCACATCGCTGGCAGCCGACGGCCCGCAAGGCAATTCTTGCGGCTGTCTGATGATGGCCAGGAGATGTCGCGCAGTATGCTTGACTCGCTACATGACGCAGCAGGGCGCGATCGCAAGGTCGCGCCCTTTTGCGTGTATGGCGTGTTCGTTACAGCTGCATCCATTGTATTGGCCGGGTGGCGGGACGGAGCATCCGCCTGTGGTCGCTTTACCCGGGCGCGGCTCAGACGCGACAATGCCATGCTGATCCATTGCCGCGTTCCATGCGCAGGCCGATCGGCGTGCCAGCAGCGACCCCCGTCGCGCACGCCAACGCCGGTGCCGTGAACACCGGCGCTCCTTCCGACCACACGAGCCATCGCACCTTATGTCGAAGACACCGAAGATCATCTACACGCTCACCGACGAAGCACCGTATCTGGCCACGCAGTCGCTGCTGCCGATCATCGATGCCTACACCGATACCGCCGGTATCGTGGTCGAAACCCGCGATATCTCGCTGGCCGGCCGCATCCTGTCGCTGTTTCCCGAATACCTGACCGACGCGCAGAAGATCGCCGACGACCTCGGTGAGCTGGGCGAGCTGGCCACCACGCCGGAAGCCAACATCATCAAGCTGCCCAACATCAGCGCCTCGGTGCCGCAGCTCAAGGCCGCGATCGCCGAACTGCAGGGCCAGGGCCATGCGCTGCCGGCGTATCCGGATACGCCCAAGGACGATGCCGAAAAGGACATCAAGGCGCGCTACGACAAGGTCAAGGGCAGCGCGGTCAATCCGGTGCTGCGCGAAGGCAACTCCGATCGCCGCGCGCCGCTGTCGGTGAAGAACTACGCACGCAAGCATGCGCACCGCATGGGCAAGTGGAGCAGCGATTCCAAGTCGCACGTGGCCCACATGGACGAAGGCGACTTCTTCGGCAGCGAGAAATCCACCACCGTGGCGGCCGCTGGCGCGTTGAAGATCGAATTCGTCGGCAACGACGGCAGCAGCAGCGTGTTGAAGGACAAGGTCGCGGTCAAGGCCGGCGAAATCGTCGATGCCGCGGTGCTGAGCAAGCGCGCGCTGGCCAGCTTCATCGACACGCAGATCGCCGATGCCAAGGCCAAGGATGTGCTGTTCTCGGTGCATCTGAAAGCCACCATGATGAAGGTCTCCGACCCGGTGCTGTTCGGTGTGGTGGTCGGCGAGTTCTACAAGGCCACGCTGAGCAAGCATGCCGATGCGCTTGCGTCGGTCGGCTTCGACCCCAACAACGGCATCGGCGACCTGTACGCACGCATCGCCACGCTGCCGGACGACCGGCAGGCGCAGATCAAGGCCGATATCCAGGCCGAATACGCGCAGCGTCCGGCCCTGGCCATGGTCAATTCGGACAAGGGCATTACCAACCTGCATGTGCCCAGCGACGTGATCGTCGACGCGTCGATGCCGGCGATGATTCGCGACTCCGGTCAGATGTGGAATGCCGAAGGCAAGCTGCAGGACACCAAGGCGGTGATCCCTGATCGCTGCTACGCCGATGTCTATCAGGCGGTGATCGACGACTGCAGGGCGCATGGCGCATTCGATCCGTCCACCATGGGCTCGGTGCCCAACGTCGGCCTGATGGCGCAGAAAGCCGAGGAATACGGCTCGCACGACAAGACCTTCCAGCTTGCCGCCGCCGGCACCGTCAAGGTTACCGACGATACCGGCGCCACCGTCTTCGAACATGCGGTGGAAGCCGGCGATCTGTGGCGCATGTGCCAGGTCAAGGACGCACCGATCCAGGACTGGGTCAAGCTGGCCGTGGAGCGCGCGCGCCTGAGCGACACGCCTGCGGTGTTCTGGCTGGACAAGGCGCGTGCGCACGATGCGCAGGTCATCGCCAAGGTCGATACCTATCTGAAGGATCACGACACCTCCGGCCTGGACATCCGCATCCTGCCGCCGGTGGAAGCCACCACCTTCTCGCTGGAGCGCATCCGCAAGGGCCAGGACACCATCTCGGTCACCGGCAACGTGCTGCGCGATTACCTCACCGACCTGTTCCCGATCCTGGAGCTGGGCACCAGCGCCAAGATGCTGTCGATCGTGCCGTTGATGGCCGGTGGCGGCCTGTTCGAAACCGGCGCCGGTGGCTCGGCGCCCAAGCATGTGCAGCAGTTCGTCGAGCAGAACAGCCTGCGCTGGGACTCGCTGGGCGAGTTCCTGGCGCTGGCCGCCTCGCTGGAGCATCTGGGCAACCGTTACGACAATCCGTCGGCCACGGTGCTGGCCAAGGCGCTGGACGTGGCCAACGGCCAGTTCCTGGACAACAACAAGTCGCCAGCGCGCAAGGTCGGTGAACTGGACAACCGCGGCAGCCACTTCTATCTGGCGATGTACTGGGCGCAGGCCCTGGCTGCGCAGACCGAGGACACCGCCCTGCAGGCCAAGTTCGCACCGTTGGCCAAGGCCCTGACCGAGAACGAAGCCGCCATCGTGGCCGAGCTCAACGGCGCCCAGGGCACGCCGGTGGAAATCGGCGGCTACTACCACCCCGATCTGGCGAAGGTCAGCGAAGCGATGCGCCCGAGCAAGACCTTCAACGACGTGCTGGCCACGCTGAAGGCCTGATCCAGCGCACCGCCTGGCGGTGCGTCCAGCAGGTGCGACAGGCAGGGCCCGCCTCGACGAGGGGCGGGCCTTGTCGTTTTCGGCGTTTGCGTGCAACCGGGAGAACACGGTCGTTGCGTGCCAGGCCTCACGACCTGGCGATGCCTTGCCTGCGAGAGGTCCTGCGCCTCGTTGCAAGCGCCTCGGCATTTGATCGACTGTGCACTTGTTCGATTGGCCGACGCTCTCGGCTGCACGCGGCAACATGCGCTGGGTACACTGCCGGCATGAGCCAGCTCCCGTTACCGCCGCAGTCCGAGCGCCGTGCGCTGGCGATCGCCCATGCCGTGTACGACGCCTTCGAGGACTACCACGCCCGGTTTGCCGAGATTACCGCACGCGCCAAACAGCGCTTCGAGACGCGCGACTGGAGCGGCGCGCGCGATGATGCGGTGGCGCGGATCGCGCTGTACGACCAGTACATCAGCGAATGCATGCTGCGCTTGCGTGCGGTGCTGCTGGGGCAGGCGCACGATCGCGCGCTGTGGATGCGCGCACGCGTGCATTACGCCGCGCTGCTGAGCGGGCTGATCGACCAGGAGTTGTACAAGACCTTCTACAACACCCTGACCCGGCGTTACTTCGGCACCCAGGGTGTGGATGCGGAGATCGAATTCATCGCGCTGGATATCGAGCCGACCGACGCGATCACGGTGCCGGTCGCACGGCATACCTATGCAGTCTCGCCCGGCCGGCTGACCGACATGCTGGTGCGCGTGCTCGGCGATTATTCCTTCGACGTGCCGTATGCGCATCGCACCCGCTGTGCAGCGGCGGTCGCGGTGCGCCTGCTCGATGATCTCGCGCACTGGGGCGAGCACCCGGTGCGCAGTGTGGAGCTGCTGGAGACGGTGTTCTATCGCGAGCGGCGCGCCTACCTGGTCGGCCGCGTGTTCGGCGAACATCGTTTTTCGCCATGCGTCATCGCCCTGGTCAACGACGACGCCGGCCTGCGCGCCGAAGCGGTGCTGACCAGACGCAGCGACGTCGCGCAGTTGTTCAGCAACTCGCGCAGTTACTTCCAGGCCGATCTGGCCACCGTTGGCGATGCGGTGGTGTTTTTACGCAGCCTGCTCACCCACAAGCCGGTCGACGAGCTGTACACGATGCTCGGGCGCGCCAAGCAGGGCAAGACCGAACGCTATCGCACGTTTTTCAGCCATTTCCAGGCGCATCCGGCCGAGCAGCTGGTGCATGCCGATGGCACGCCCGGCATGGTCATGGTGGTATTTACCCTGCCCAGTTATCCGCTGGTGTTCAAACTGATTCGCGACCGCTTTGCCTATCCCAAGACCATGAGTCGCGCGCAGGTGGAGGGCAAATACGAGCTGGTGTTCCAGCTCGATCGCATCGGTCGCTTGCTGGACGCACAACCGTATCGCTTCCTGCGGTTTCCCAAGTCGCGTTTTTCGCCCGCGTTGCTGCAAGAGCTGCAGACCAGCTGTGCAACGAGTCTGAGCGAAGATGGCCAGGACGTGCTGATCGCGCTGTGCTACGTGCAGCGCCGCCTGCGCCCGCTCAATCTCTACCTGCGCGAACAGCTGCCCGAAGCCGCGCATGCGGCCGCGCTGGACTACGGCCAGGCGATCAAGGACATGGCGCGCAACAACATCTTTCCCGGCGACATGCTGCTGAAGAACTTCGGCATCACCCGCCATCAGCGCGCGGTGTTCTACGACTACGACGAGCTGTGCCTGATCACCGACTGCACCTTCCGCGACTGGCCAACCCCCACCACCTACGAAGAGCAGATGTCCGCCGAGCCCTGGTTCCACGTCGGTCCGCGCGACGTGTTCCCAGAGCGCTTTGCGCTGTTCATGGGCTTGCCGCCTTCGCAGCTGGAAGCGGTCAAGCACCTGCATCCGGAGCTGTTCGACCCGCAATGGTGGCGCGACCTGCAAACCCGGCTGCGCGAGGACGACTACCCCGACACCCCGCCGTATGCGGACTCGCGTCGGCTGGCGTAACCGTCCAATGAAGACATGCGTGGGGCGGAGGATAAAGAGGACTTATACGGACACACAAACGCCGCGGCCACAGAAAAGCCCCGCAATGCGGGGCTTTTTTGTATCGACAATGCCGACCGCGTCAGCGCTTCATCGAACTGAAGAACTCGTCGTTGGACTTGGTGGTCTTCATCTTGTCCAACAGGAATTCCATCGCCGCGATTTCGTCCATCGGGTGCAGCAGCTTGCGCAGGATCCAGATCTTCTGCAGCAGCTCCGGCTCGATCAGCAGATCTTCGCGACGCGTGCCCGAGCGGTTGATGTCGATCGCCGGATACACGCGCTTTTCGGTGATGCGACGGTTCAGATGCACTTCGCTGTTGCCGGTGCCCTTGAACTCTTCGTAGATCACCTCGTCCATCTTGCTGCCGGTTTCCACCAGCGCCGTGGCGATGATGGTCAGCGAGCCGCCTTCTTCGACGTTACGGGCCGCACCGAAGAAGCGCTTGGGACGGTGCAGCGCATTGGCGTCCACACCACCGGTGAGCACCTTGCCGGAGCTGGGCACTACGTTGTTGTAGGCGCGTGCCAGGCGGGTGATCGAGTCGAGCAGGATCACCACGTCCTTCTTGTGCTCGACCAGGCGCTTGGCGCGCTCGATCACCATCTCGGCGACCTGCACGTGACGCGCGGCCGGTTCGTCGAAGGTGGAGGAGATGACCTCGCCGCGTACGGTGCGCTGCATTTCGGTCACTTCTTCCGGGCGCTCGTCGATCAGCAGCACGATCATGTGCACTTCGGGATGATTGCTGGTGATGGCCGTGGCCACCTGCTGCATCATCATGGTCTTGCCGGCCTTGGGCGGGGAGACGATCAGCGCACGCTGACCCTTGCCCTGCGGCGCCATCAGATCCAGGATGCGGCCGGTGATGTCCTCGGTCGATCCATCGCCACGCTCCAGACGGAAGCGCCGGCGCGGAAACAGCGGGGTCAGGTTCTCGAACAGCACCTTGTTCTTGCTGGCTTCCAGCGGCTCGCCATTGATGGTGTCGACGATCGACAGCGCGAAATAGCGTTCGCCGTCCTTCGGGAAGCGGATGCGGCCGGACAGGTGATCGCCGGTGCGCAGGTTGAAGCGGCGGATCTGGCTGGGCGAGATATAGGTATCGTCCGGGCCGGCCAGGTAGCTGGCTTCCGCGGCACGCAGGAAGCCGAAGCCGTCGGGCAGGATTTCCAGCACGCCGTCGGCGGCAACGCCTTCGCCGTGGCGGGTCAGCACCTTGAGCAGGGCGAAGATCACGTCCTGCTTGCGCGCGCGCGCCACGCCTTCCTGGATGTTGAGCTGGTCGGCGATATCCAGCAGCTTCTGCGCCGGCATCCGCTTGAGATCGCTCAGCGAGTAGACCGGGAAGCCTTCCGGCACGGCCGGGTGCGGGCGCGCGATGAACGGCTCGTTGCTGCCATCCGACGACGGCATGCCACCACCCCCCTCGTTGCCGAAGCGGTCGCGGCCACGGTCGCGGCGGTTGCGGAAGCGGTCGCGGCGGTTGCCCTGCTGGTTCTGCCCTTGACCCTGGCCTTGCGGATTCTGGCCGCCATTCTGACCTTGGTCCTGACCTTGGCCTTGCGCCTGGGACTGGCCCTGACCCCGGTGTTGCGCCTGATTCTGGTTCTGCTGCTGCTGCGCCTGATTGAAGCGCTGCTGCTGCGTCTGGCCACCCTCGCGGGAGTCGCCATGGGTGTCGCCGCCCTGGTTGCCCTGATTGGCACTGGGGGCGTTACCGGCATAGGAGGTGCCATCGCCGGACGTCTGCATCGGTGCCGGGTCGGCAGCATGCGACGGTGCCTGCGGGGCACGTGGAGCGTCGGGTGCGGGGCTGGCGGGCAAGGGCAGGTTGGGCTGCTGCGCGCCACCATCGTCGGTGGCAGCGGCGGTCTTGCTCACGCGCGGCTTGCGCACGCGCTTCTCGACAGGAGCGTCGACGCTGCTCCCGGTATCGGAGGAAGGATGATCGGACAAGTGCGTGATTCCTCGCTAAGAGTGCGAGCGCCCGGCTGGGGGGCGAACTTTAGGTGATGGGAGTCTAGAAGAGGTTTCTAGAGGGGTACGTCGGCGCACGAACGTGCTCCGGATCGACTGACACTATCACCGCTGCGCGCAACCGCGCAAGCGCCTGCCGGAGCAGGGTTTAACTGCTGGCTCGTCACGGGGCGCCCATCGCTGGACGCCCACTCGCTCAGGCGGCCGCGCCGCCCAGGGTCTTGTCGATCATCTGGGTCAGCTGGCCCTTGCCAACTGCACCGATCTGGGTGGCCTGCACCTGACCGTCCTTGAACAGCAACAGCATCGGGATCGAGCGCACGTGGTACTTGATGGCCAGCGCGCGGTTCTGGTCCACATTGACCTTGGCAACCTTCAGTCTGCCCTGGTATGTATCGGCCAGATCGTCCAGCACCGGGGCGATCATCTTGCAGGGTCCGCACCACTCGGCCCAGAAATCCACCAGCACCGGTTCGCCGGATTGCAGTACTGCTGTATCGAAGTCGGCATCGCCGACATGTTGAACCTTGTCGCTCACGTTGGGTCTCCTGGAAACCAAAACGGCCCGCCCGAACGGGCAGGCCGCTACATTGCGTTAAACTGGGGCATTGCGCGACTGAATCAAGTGTCAGTCCTGAAGCCGCGCTGTCCGCCACAACAGCCGCAGTTTGCGACGCTGTCGGCATCGATGCAAGCCGCGCCCGGGCTGCCCAGGGCGCCTCACGAAGACGGAATAATGAGCGACAAACCGCTGACCGATTTGACTTTTTCCACGTTCGACCTGCATCCGGCGCTGATCACCGGGCTGGAGAGCGCCGGGTTTACCCGCTGTACCCCGATCCAGGCGCTGACCCTGCCGGTCGCGCTGCCAGGCGGCGACGTCGCCGGCCAGGCCCAGACCGGCACCGGCAAGACCCTGGCGTTCCTGGTGGCGGTGATGAACCGCCTGCTGATCCGCCCGGCGCTGGCCGACCGCAAGCCGGAAGACCCGCGCGCGCTGATCCTGGCGCCGACCCGCGAGCTGGCGATCCAGATCCACAAGGATGCGGTCAAGTTCGGCGCCGACCTGGGCCTGCGCTTTGCGCTGGTCTACGGCGGGGTGGACTACGACAAGCAGCGCGAGCTGCTGCAGCAGGGCGTGGACGTGATCATCGCCACCCCGGGCCGGCTGATCGACTACGTCAAGCAGCACAAGGTGGTCTCGCTGCACGCCTGCGAGATCTGCGTCCTGGACGAAGCCGACCGCATGTTCGACCTGGGCTTCATCAAGGACATCCGCTTCCTGCTGCGGCGCATGCCCGAGCGCGGCACCCGGCAGACCCTGCTGTTCTCGGCCACGCTCAGCCATCGCGTGCTCGAGCTCGCCTACGAGCACATGAACGAGCCGGAAAAGCTGGTCGTCGAAACCGAGACCATCACCGCCGCACGGGTGCGCCAGCGCATCTATTTCCCCTCCGACGAAGAAAAGCAGACGCTGCTGCTGGGCCTGCTGTCGCGTAGCGAAGGCGCGCGCACCATGGTGTTCGTCAATACCAAGGCGTTCGTCGAGCGGGTGGCGCGTACGCTGGAGCGGCATGGCTATCGGGTCGGCGTGCTGTCGGGCGACGTGCCGCAGAAGAAGCGCGAGTCGCTGCTCAACCGCTTCCAGAAGGGCCAGCTCGAAATCCTGGTCGCCACCGACGTGGCCGCGCGCGGCCTGCATATCGACGGCGTCAAGTACGTCTACAACTATGACCTGCCGTTCGATGCGGAAGATTACGTGCACCGCATCGGCCGTACCGCGCGGCTGGGCGAAGAGGGCGATGCGATCAGTTTCGCCTGCGAGCGCTATGCGATGAGCCTGCCGGATATCGAGGCCTATATCGAGCAGAAGATCCCGGTCGAACCGGTGACCTCCGAGCTGCTGACGCCGCTGCCGCGCACCGCGCGCGCGCCGGTGGAAGGCGAAGAGGCCGATGACGACGCCGGCGACAGCGTGGGCACGATCTTCCGCGAGGCGCGCGAGCAGCGGGCCGCCGAAGAACAGCGTCGCGGCGGTGGTCGCAGCGGCCCGGGCGGCGCATCGCGCAGCGGCAGTGGCGGCGGTCGTCGCGACGGCGCCACTGCCGATGGCAAGCCGCGTCCACGTCGCAAGCCGCGGGTGGAGGGCGACGCCCCGGCAGCGGCTGCGCCGACCGAAACGCCGGTGGTTGCTGCGGCGTCGGTCGAGGCGCCTTCCACCATCGTGGCCGATGCCGAGCGCGCACCGCGCAAGCGGCGGCGGCGTCGCAACGGCCGCCCGGTCGAAGGGGCCGAGCCGGCAGTGGCCTCCACACCGGTCCCCACACCTGCCGCACCGCGCAAGCCCACCCAGGTGGTCGCCAAACCGGTGCGCAGCGCCGCCAAGCCGTCCGGCAGCCCGTCGCTGCTGAGCCGTATCGGTCGTCGCCTGCGCTCGCTGGTGTCCGGCAACTGATCGTCTGCGGCCTGCGTCGCATCGCCGGGCTCCGGCGATGCGACGCAAGCGCTGGCGCTCCGGCATAATCGCTGGATGACCGTTCTGCGTTTCGACAACGTCAGCAAGCACTACGCCGGTGGCCACCAGGCGCTGACCGATGTCAGCTTCGAAGTGGCCGATGGCGAGATGCTGTTCGTGACCGGCCACTCCGGCGCCGGCAAAAGTACCCTGCTCAAATTGATCCACCTCAGCGAGCGGCCCAGCCAGGGCGCGGTGCTGCTGGGCGAACGCAACCTGCTCAAGGTGCGCGGCCGGCAGATTCCGCTGCACCGTCGCCAGGTGGGTGCGGTCTATCAGGACCATCGCCTGCTCAACGACCGCAGCATCGCCGAGAACGTGGCGTTGCCGCTGATCCTGCGCGGCACCCGGCGTGCCGAGATCGGCAAGCGCGTGCGCTCGGCATTGGAGCGGATCGGGCTGGCCCATCGCGAGCGGGCCTTGCCGTCGCAGTTGTCGGCCGGCGAGCAGCAGCGCGTGGGCATCGCCCGCGCCATCGTCGGCGAACCGCGCCTGCTGGTGGCCGATGAGCCCACCGGCAATCTGGATCCGGCGCTGGCCGCGGAAATCATGCAGTTGTTCGCCGAGCTGCCCGCGCGCGGCACCAGCGTGCTGGTGGTCAGCCATGACCTGGCCCTGCTCAAGCAGATGCGCAAGCGCGTGCTGATCCTGGATCACGGCCGCCTGGTCGACGACATCTCGCCGCAGGATCTGGCCGAATGAGCAAGCCCGCCAATACCGAAGCCCTCGCCCCCTCGCGGTTCGGCGTGTGGATCGACCACCATCTGCACAGCATCGCCTTCAGCCTGGGCCGTGCTATGCGCAAGCCCTGGGCCACCTTGCTGACCATCGTGGTGATGGCGCTCGCGCTGGCCTTGCCGCTGGGGTTGTCGATCGCGCTGGACAACGTCAAGTTGCTGGCCGGCAGCGTGCAGCAGTCGCGCGAGATCAACCTGTTCCTGAAGGTCGAGATCGGCGCCGAGGCCGCGCAGGCGCTGGCCGGCGAACTGCGCGCGCGCCCGGACGTTGCGCAGGTCACGCTGCGCACGCCGGCGCAGGGGCTGACCGAGCTGCGCGAGAGCGCCAAGCTCGACGAGGCGATCGACGCACTCGGCGACAATCCGCTGCCGACGCTGTTGATCGTCACGCCCACCGAGACGGCCGACGATGCGCAGCTGGCCGGCGCGCTGCAGGCCTTGCCGCAGGCCGACCAGGTGCAGCACGACGCGCTGTGGCGCAAGCGCCTGGATGGCTGGCTGCATTTCGGCGAGCGGCTGGTGCAGGTGCTGTCGGCACTGCTGGGTGTCGGCGCGGTGCTGGTGGTCGGCAATACGGTGCGGCTGGACATCCAGTCGCGGCGCGAGGAAATCGGCGTGCTGCAGTTGCTGGGCGCCAGCGATGGCTTCATCCGGCGTCCGTTTCTGTATCTGGGTGCCTGGTACGGGCTCGGGGCCGGCGCTGTGGCCCTGGCGCTGATCGCCGCCTCCGGGCTGGCGCTGCGCGCGCCCTTGGCGATCCTGGCCGACAGTTACGGCAGTTCCTTTACCCTGCACGGGCTGGATCTGCTGCATTCTGCGATGGTGCTGGTCGGCACCCTGGTCCTGGGTTGGCTGGGCGCTTGGCTGGTGACTGGCCATTTCCTTCGCCAGACCCGTCCCACCGAGACCTGAGGCCCGCCATGCATCCACCGGATCTCAAGCACCTGATCAGCGCCGCGCCGCGCGTGATGGTGGTCGATGGCTCCAAGCTGGTGCGCAAGCTGATCGCCGACGTGCTGCAGCGCGATCTGCCCAACGTGCAGGTGATCGGCTGCGCCAGCATCGCCGAAGCGCGCCAGGCACTGGAAGCCGGTGCAGTGGATCTGGTCACCACCTCGCTGTCGCTGCCCGACGGCGACGGCCTGACGCTGGCGCGCAGCGTGCGCGAAGCGGCCGGCCAGGCCTATGTGCCGGTGATCGTGGTCTCCGGCGACGCGCAGCAGCACCTGGTGGAGCGTCGCTTCACCGAGTACGTCACCGACTACTTCGACAAGGCGCTGGGCCACGAGGCCCTGGCGACCTTCATCCGCGGCTATGTGCAGCCCGAGCCGGTGATCGGCGCGACCGTGCTGTATATCGAGGACAGCCGCGTGGTGGCCGAGGCGACCAAGCGCATGCTCGAGCGGCAGAGCCTGAAGGTCATCCACGTACTCACCGCCGAGGACGCCTTTGCGCTGCTGACTGCCGAATCGCTGGGCCGCACCGAGCGCCGCATCGACGTGGTGCTGACCGACGTCACCCTGAAAGGCGAGCTCAACGGCCGCGATGTGGTCGAGCGCATCCGCATCGACTTCGCCTACGGCAAGCGCCGCCTGCCGGTGCTGGTGATGACCGGCGACACCAATCCGCGCAACCAGTCCGAGCTGCTGCGCGCCGGCGCCAACGACCTGGTGCAAAAACCCATCGAAGAACGTCTGCTGGTGACCAAGGTGCTGTTCCAGCTGCGCCTGGCACGGCTCGAGGATCAGGCTGTCACGCTATGACCGAAGTGGAAACGCGTATCCAACTGGAACCGTCGTGGAAGGCGCGGGTAGGCGATTGGCTGCTGCGCCCGGAGATGCAGGAGCTTTCGGCGTTCTTGCGTCAGCGCAAGGCAGCCGGCGCGCGGGTGTTCCCGCCGGGCCCGCAGATCTTTGCGGCCTTCGACGCCACCCCGTTTGAGCAGGTCAAGGTGGTGATCCTGGGCCAGGACCCCTATCACGGCGAAGGCCAGGCGCATGGACTGTGTTTCTCGGTGTTGCCCGGGGTGCCGGTGCCGCCGTCGCTGCTCAACATCTACAAGGAGATCCAGGACGACCTGGGCATCGCGCGGCCGGACCATGGCTATCTGATGCCCTGGGCGCGCCAGGGCGTGCTGCTGCTCAATGCGGTGCTGACGGTGGAGCAGGGCCGTGCCGGCGCGCACCAGAACAAGGGCTGGGAAGGCTTCACCGACCATGTCGTGGAGACTCTCAACCGCGAGCGCGAAGGCCTGGTGTTCCTGCTCTGGGGCAGTTACGCGCAGTCCAAGGGCAAGGTCATCGACCAGGCGCGTCATCGCGTGTTCAAGGCCCCACATCCCTCGCCGTTGTCGGCGCATCGCGGCTTTCTGGGCTGCCAGCACTTCTCCAGGACCAACGAGCACCTGCAGCGCCGTGGGCTCGGTCCGATCGACTGGTCGCTGCCGCCGCGCAACGCGCTGGACACCACCTCGGCCAGCGGCTGAACGGTACTGGCGTCGGTCCGTTTCGCGGCGTCTTTGTCACGGTCTGCGCAGGACGGCGGTGGTAGCTTAAGAGCCGAATTCGGGAGCTGCGCCGTGGAACGACGGCAATGCCGAAAGCCCGAACGTCCTGTAAATAGAATGCTGGGAACTCTTCCTGTACCCGGCAGTCCAATAGTTCGACTGCTAAGATGGTGCCCTATGAACCAGATCACCTCGACTGCCCTAGTGGCAAACAATCTCCCGATTCCCAGTGCGCTCGGTTCGCTGGACGCCTACATCGGTGCCGTGCACCAGATCCCGGTGCTGTCGGTCGATGAGGAACAGAATCTTGCCCGTCGCTTCCGTGACGAGCTGGATCTGGACGCCGCGCGCGAGCTGGTCCATTCCCACCTGCGCTTCGTGGTACACGTCGCCCGCGGCTACAATGGCTACGGCCTGCCGCTGGGCGACCTGATCCAGGAAGGCAACATCGGCCTGATGAAGGCGGTCAAGCGCTTCGACCCGGAAATGGGCGTGCGTCTGGTCAGCTTCGCGGTGCATTGGATCCGTGCCGAAATGCACGAGTTCATCCTGAAGAACTGGCGCATCGTCAAGGTGGCCACGACCAAGGCGCAGCGCAAGCTGTTCTTCAACCTGCGCAAGTCCAAGACCCGTCTGGGCTGGCTCAATGCGTCCGAAGTGACTGCGGTCGCCAAGGATCTGAACGTCTCCGAGCGCGAAGTGATGGAGATGGAGTCGCGTCTGTCCGGTCGCGATATCGGTTTCGATGCGTCGTCCGACGAAGACGATGATCACGGCCCGCCGTCGCCGGTCAGTTACCTGGTGGCCAACGACGAAGATCCGTCGCAGGCCTACGAGCGTCATGACAGCGAAGATAACCAGTTGCAGCTGCTGCGCGAAGGCATGGCCGGTCTGGACACGCGCTCGCGCGACATCGTCAAGCGCCGCTGGCTGGATTCCGACTCCAAGGTGACGCTGCAGGAGCTGGCCGACGAGTACGGCGTGTCGGCCGAGCGTATCCGCCAGATCGAGGCGAATGCGCTGAAGAAGATGAAGGCACTGTTCGTGGCCTGATCATTCGATCATGCACCAAGTGTTGCACGAACGGCCCGGTTTTCCGGGCCGTTTGCATGTGCGGCGCTGGTGATGCCTCGATTCTGAAGACGCGTGGTTGTCCACCGGTGATCGACCACGCACTGCGGCCGGCCGCGCTATTCCGGCAGGCGCGCCACCGGCAGATGCCAGCCGTAGCGGATGGCCATGAAACGCAGCCCGAAACAGACCAGCGCACCGGTCGCCAGCGACCAGGCCTGCGGCACCGCGAGCACGTGCCCGATCGCGACCAGGCCGCCACCGGCCAGCGCGGCGACCGCATACAGCTCGGCCTGCAGCACCACCGGCGTACGCGCCACCAGCAGATCGCGCGCGATGCCGCCGCCGATGCCGCTGAGCATGCCGAGCAAGGTCGCGCTGAGCGGGCTGAGCTGGTAGTCGAGGGCCTTGCTGGTGCCGTAGACCGCAAACAGCGCCAACCCGGCCGCGTCGAACAACTGCACCGGATTGCGCAGCCGTTCCACCGCCGCATGCCAGTAGAAACCGGCCACGCCGGCCAGGCAGGCGACCAGCAGATACTGCGGATGCACCAGCGCGGCCGGTGGGGTGGCGCCGATCAGCACATCGCGCACGATACCGCCGGACACCGCCGCCGCGCACGACAGCACCAGCACGCCGAACAGATCCAGGCGATTGCGCACCGCCACGGTGGCGCCGCTGAGGGCGAACACGAAGGTGCCGAGCAGATCCAGCAGGAACAGGAGAGTGGTCACGATCAGACCGTCGCATCAGGCCGCACAGCATCGCGTACGGCCTGTGGCGCTGTCATCCGTCCTTGCTGCTGGGCGGCGGGTCGTCGGTAGCGCCGCCGAAGATGATGCGCGCGGCACGCTGGTAACTCCAGTACGCCATCGCCCAGTTCACCAGCACCACGAAGCGGTTGCGGAAACCGATCAGGAAGTACACGTGCGCGGCCAGCCAGAACCACCAGGCCACGATGCCGGAGAGCTTGAGCTTGCCGACATGCACGATGGCGGCCATGCGGCCGATCGTGGCCAGGTTGCCGTAGTCCTGATAACGGAAGGCCGGTGTAGGCTGACCGCGATGGCGGGCGCGGATCGCCTTGGCGATGTGCTTGCCCATCTGCTTTGCTGCCGGTGCCACACCAGGCACCGGGCGGCCGTCCTGCTGGATCGAGGCCAGGTCGCCGCCGACGAAGATCTCCGGATGGCCAGGCACGCTCAGGTCCGGCTGCACCAGCACGCGGCCGGCGCGATCCAGCGGCACGCCGAGCGTGCGCGCCAGCGGCGATGCGGCCACGCCGGCGGCCCACACCACCGTGCGTGCAGGCACGAAGGTGTCGCCGAGCTGATAGCCCAGCGCATCGATATGGGTAACCGGCGTGCCGGTGTGCACGTCAACGCCCAGGCGCTCAAGCTGCTTGCGCGCCTTGTCGGTGAGATCCTGCGGGAACGAGGGCAATACGCGCGGGCCTGCTTCGACCAGGCGCACGCGTGCCTGCTGCGGGTCGATATGGCGGAATTCGTTCTTGAGCGTGTGGCGGGCGATTTCGGCCAGCGTGCCGGCCAGCTCGACGCCGGTCGGGCCGCCGCCGACCACCGCAAAACTCAGCCAGGCCGCGCGTGCGGCCGGGTCGGATTCGGCTTCGGCACGTTCGAAGGCGAGCAGCAACTTGCGCCGCAACACCAGCGCGTCGTACAGCGTTTTCAGGCCGGGCGCATGCTCGGCCCACTGATCGTTGCCGAAGTAGGCATGGGTGGCGCCGGTGGCCAGCAGCAGCATGTCGTAGCCGAGCGTGCTGCCGTCGGCGAGCACCACCTCGCGGCGGGCTGGTGCGATTTCGGCGACGTCGCCGAGCAGCACTTCGACGTTGCGTTGTTCACGCAGGATGTGACGCAGCGGCGCGGCGATATCCGGTGCCGACAGGCCGGCGGTGGCGACCTGATACAGCAGCGGCTGGAACAGGTGATGGTTCTGGCGGTCGATCAGGGTGATGCGGATGCCGGGATCGTCGAGCGCGCGGGTGGCCCATAAGCCGGCAAAACCGCCACCAACCACAACCAGGTGCAGCGGAGCTTGGGAGGGGGATGAAGTCATCGTCAGGTCCGATGGAATGCGACGCGGGCTCATCAGCATGCCGCATCGTCAATGAATATGACGCCTGAACGCGGCCCGCCTGCGGCATCATGTCGCATCTCATCGACCTGGTGACCGCATGCCGGCATTACCGCCACCGTTGCCGCCACCGTCATCCGCTTCGCCCGCGATGGCGCCGGCTCTCGCGCGTGCGCCCGGAAAGCGACGCAGTGGCGTCACGCTCGGCCTGATCGGGCTGGCGGCCTGCGTGGTGCTGTTCGGCATGGTGATACTGGGCGCGCTCGGCTGGCTGATCGTTTTCGGCTGGTCGCTGTTTGCCGATCAGGCACGTGCCGCGCTGCAGGACGATGCGGTGGTGCAGGAACAGATCGGCCGGATCCACACGATGCGCGTGGATCTGGTTCGCACCGGTCTGGCGCCGGGCGACGACGATTTCGTGTTTACGGTGGAGGGCGATCGCGGCCGCGGCCGCGTGCATGCCACCTGGGTCAGCGGCGGGTCCGAGCGCGAGATCCTGAGTGATGGCGTGCTGACCATGCACGATGGCAGCGAATATACGCTGCCGTCGGCCGATGCCGCCGACACCGACCCCGACACCGACCCCGACTCTGCCGACACCTTCGAGGAATGACCATGCTCGACACTCCCGGCGACCCGCGCAATTACGGCTATCGCAAACTCAGCGACCTGGTGCGTGCGATCGGCCTGTTCGAGATCGAGCAGGACGAGCAGGCTTTGTGGGCGCGCGATGCGCCCGAGGGCGGGCGGGCGAAAGCGGGGCAGCCGGCGGCCGCTGTCGCAACGCAGGCCTCCACTGCGAAGCGTCCGGCGCGCACGACGCCCAAACCGGCAGCGGGGAAATGACGATGGCTGACGTTGCAACGCAATCGGCTGCAGGAAACGCCTCGATCACGCTATGGGGGCGGCGCAATTCCAGCAATGTGCGCAAGGTGCTGTGGTGCGCCGAAGAAGCCGGGCTGCCGTACACCTCGATCGAAGTCGGCGGTGCGTTCGGTCGTAACGACACGCCCGCCTATCGCGTGTTGAATCCCAACGGTCTGGTGCCGACGCTGCAGGATGGCGAATTGGTGCTGTGGGAGTCCAATGCGATCGTGCGCTACCTGGCCGCGCAATATGCGCCGGCCCTGTATCCGCAGGCGCCGGCCGAACGCGCGCTGGGCGATCGCTGGATGGACTGGACTACCTCGACGTTTGCGGGGGTGTTTCGCGACCTGTTCTGGGGCGTGCTGCGCACACCGGAGACCGAGCGCGATCCTGCGCGCATCGCCGCGGCACTGACGCGCTCGGGCGAACTGCTCGCACGCGCGGATGCGGCCTTGGCGCAGCAGCCGTATCTGTCCGGCGCGCAATTTGCGATGGGCGATATTCCGCTGGGCAGCTTCATCTACGCCTGGTTCGAAATGCCGATCGCGCGGCCCGAGCTGCCGCATCTGCAGGCGTGGTACCAGCGCCTGCGCGCACGGCCTGCCTACCGGCGTGGCGTGATGACCGCGCTGACCTGAGTGTCGAGCTTCTGCTCAGGCCCGCGTGGTTCATGGCCGGCACCACACGCGCCGCCGATCTCACGCAAGTACGTGGGCTTGTACATCGCGCCGCCAGGCAGCTCGCGTTTCCTGTAGGAGCGCACCTGGGCGCGAGGGCATTGGCGGTAACGCCGCGTCGCGCCCAGGGACGCTCCTACAAAACCTGGGTACAGCGCGCAACGTGGGTCTGGCTGCAGCACCCCGCGTGCGATACGCCGGCACTAATACAGATCGATCGGATCCACATCCAGCGACCAGCGTACGCGCCGCGCCTGCGGTAGCGCGTAGATCGCGGGCAGCTGCGCGTCCAGCAGACGATGCAGCGCCGAACGCTGTTGCGCGGACAACAGCAACTGCGTGCGCTGGAAACCGGCGCGGCGCGGCATTGGTGCCGGCATCGGGCCGTAGCATTCCACTGCGGCAAACGCGGGCGATTGCGCGGTGGTGTCTGCGGCGGTCAGGCCACGCACCGCCATCAGGAATTGGTTGGCCGCCGCCACGTCCTTGGCCTCGGCGCGGAACAGCGCCAGATGCGCGAACGGCGGAAATCCCGCGGCTTCGCGCTGCTGCAGTTCGGCATCGGCGAAGGCGTGGTAGCCGCCGTTGACCAGGGTCTGCAGCAAGGGGTGTTCGGGGTGATGGGTCTGCAGCCAGACCTCGCCGGGGCGGTCGGCCCGCCCGGCGCGTCCTGCTACCTGGATCAGCTGCTGGGAGAGTTTTTCGGCGGCACGGAAGTCGGCCGAGAACAGGCCTTCGTCGATGCCGACCACCACCACCATGGTCAGCCGTGGCAGGTCGTGGCCCTTGGCCAGGATCTGGGTGCCGACCAGGATGCCGGCGGCGCTGCCCAGACGCGCCAGCTGGGTCTCCAGCGCATCGCGGCGCTGGGTGGTGCTGCGGTCGATGCGCACCACCGGAAACTCCGGGAACGCTTCGGTCAGGCGTTCTTCCAGCCGCTCGGTGCCGATGCCTTGCGGCTGCAGCGCCAGGCTGCCGCAGGCCGGGCAGGCCAGCGGTGCGGGCTGGCGCGCGCCGCAGTGGTGGCATTGCAGGCGCCGGCCACCGGCGTGCACGGTCATCGGGGTCTGGTGCAGCGGCGTGCTGCAGCGCTGGCAGGCGGCGGTCCAGCCGCAGTCGTGGCAGAGCAGCACCGGCGCATAGCCGCGGCGGTTCTTGAACACCAGCACCAGCTCGCCGCGCGCCAGGGTCGCGCCGATGCCGGCCAGCACTTCCGGCGACAGGCCGTCCTTGAGCGGGCGCTTGCGCACGTCGAGCACGCGCACGCGCGGCGGACGCGCCTCGCCGGCCCGGCGCGACAGGCGCAGATGCTGGTAGCGGCCGGAATAGGCGTTATGCAGGCTTTCCAGCGACGGCGTGGCGCTGCCCAGGATCACCGGCACATCCAGCGCCTTGCCGCGCACCAGCGCGAAGTCGCGGGCGTGATAGCGGATGCCGTCCTGTTGTTTGTAGCTGCCGTCGTGTTCTTCGTCGATCACGATCAGCCCGGCATTGGGCAGTGGAGTGAACACCGCCGAGCGCGTGCCGACGATCAGCTTGGCCTCGCCGCGCCAGGCCGCCGCCCACACCCGCGCGCGCTCGCCATCGGACAGGCCCGAATGCAGCGCGTGCACCGGCACGCCCAGGCGGGCGCGGAAGCGCCCCAGCGTCTGCGGGGTCAGGCCGATCTCCGGCACCAGCACCAGCGCCTGGCGACCGGCCGCCAGGCAGTCGGCGATTGCCTGCAGGTAGACCTCGGTCTTGCCGCTGCCGGTGACGCCATCGAGCAGATAGGTGGCAAAACCGCTCTGCGCACGGATGGCGTCGACGGCCGCCTGCTGTTCGTCGTTGAGCTGCGGGCCGCTGCCGGGGCGGGGCGGGATGCTGTCGGCCGGCACCGCCACGCGCGCGGCATGGCCGCGCTTGGCCAGGCTGCGTGCGGCCTCGCGCCATTGCGGCAGCAAGGGGTCCAGCTGTTGTTCGCCCAGCGTACCGGCCAGCAGCAGGGTGGCCAGCAAGGCGGGGCGACTGCCGGCGCGCAGGCTGGCGGCGCCGGTGCGCCCGGCGTCGGTGAGCTGCCAGGCCCAGGCGTGGGTATCGGCCAGCGGCTCGCCGCGGCGCAGCGGGCCGGGCAGGGCGCTGGACTGGGCTTCGCCCAGCGGGGCGTGGGTGTAACGCGCCAGCCACTGTAGCGAACGGGCCAGCTCGTCGACCAGCAGCGGGGCGTCGTCGCACCATGCCAGCGCCGGGCGCAGCCCCTCGGCCGACGCCAATTGCCCGATCTCCACCACCACCCCGACCAGCTCGCGCGGCCCGAACGGCACCCGCACCCGGCAGCCGACCCGCGCCGGGTCGGTCAGCGGAGCGTCGGCCGGAGGCAGATAGTCGAACAGTTGGGGCAGCGGCACCGGCAGGGCAACGCGCAGGGTGGCGACGGTCGAAGACATCCGGCCAGTCTACCGACCCTGTCCGGTACCCGGCAGACGCCGATCGATCGCCCTCGTACCGGCGCATCGGCTTACGACGCGTTTGTGTGACGGAAGTGATAAATCCGACGTAAACCTATGTGAGGGTTAAGGAAACGGGTTTATCCACACTGGCTGTGGATAAACCTGTGAATTAGTCTCGTGCTCCACGCCCTGAAGGCGGATTCACTAGCCTCTGCAACCTGTTGGACATTTTTTCGCCAATCGGCTTAAAGCGATAATAATCAATAACTTAGGCGTGAAACACGAATGCAACAAAGAAAAATCAACAGTTGACAGACGCCTGCGTATCGGCATGTCTGCCGCTGTGCACAACCCGCGTGGGCGACAGCGGTCGGTGGCACCGGTGCGCAGCGCAGCCGGGTCGATCTGTCAAGCCATCGGCGGGGGGGCGATTGCGTCGGTATCATGCCGGCCGATGCTGGAGCTCCCATGACCGTAGTCCCCGACGCCCCCGTCACCCCTGCCGCGCTGTCAGCGTTCCTGCGCGGTGTAGAACGCCGGGGTCTGGTGCTCGCACAACTGCAATGTGGCGATGTCACGGCGGCCGAACGGGCCCTGGCGGCGGCGTTGCGGGCGTTCAGCAGCCAGGCGGCGAGTCGCCCGATGGCCGGCTGGCCGATGCGCTTCTGGAGCCTGCTGGCGACCGCTCCGCCGTTGCGGCGCGAGCCCATGCCCGGGACCTGGCTGCCGCCGTTCACCGCACTGGGGCGGATGCAGACCGCCGATCGCCTGGCGCTGCTGCTGCGCATCGTGGCCGGGCTGGAAGAAGCGCCTGCCAGCGAGGTGCAAGGCATCGAGGCGGCGGCCTATCGGCAGTCGCTGGCCCGTGCCTGCCCACGCGATGCGGCCGGCAACCCGGACGCGCAGGCCTGGCGGGTGCTGGCCGAGGCAGCCCAGCAGGAGTTGCGCGACCTCACCCCGGCGCAGGTCAGCCGGCTGGCGCAGCTCCGCGAGTCGGCCCTGGCAGGCATGCCGCTGCAGCCTGTCGCGGCCGCGCCTGTGGCTGCCGCCGCCGAGTCGCGCCGCCCGGCCGCACCGCGCAACCGTCCTGCCAGCCAGTGGCATTGGCCGCGGATCGATCGCCGCCACGCCGGCATCGTGCTGGCCGTGCTGGCATTGGCGTTGCTGCTCGCGGCGCTGGGCTGGTGGTGGACACATCGCCGGCCGACGCTGCCGCCCGACCCGGTCTCGCAGGCCCCGGCCGGCGTGCTGCACGTCACCGATGCCGCGCCAGTGCTGGTGGAAGACCTTCCCGCCGCCGACCTGCCGGACGCGGTGGCAAACCCCGGCCTGGATCCGCGCGACCAGGCGATGCTGGCCGACCCGGACCTGGAACTGGCGCGTTCGGCCGATTTCTACGCCTGGTATGCGGCGGGCCATCCGGTGCCGGCCGACGAATCCGGCGCGCATGCCACCGCCGCCGACCAGCCTGCCGCCGCCCTGGAGACCGTCGATGACGACAATTAAGTGGTGCGGCCTGCTGGTGTTCGCCGCGGTCGGCATGGCCGCGGCGCAAACCCTGCCGGCGCCGTTGGAGGAAGGACACGCGAGCGCGCCGTCCGGCCTTCCGACGCCCGCGACCTCCACTGCCGCGACCCCCAACGCCGCGCAGCAACGCGCGCGCTGGGACACATTGACGCCTGCGCAGCGGGCCGAGCTGCGCGCCCGCTATGCGGCCTGGAAAGGGCTCACCGCCACCGACCGGGTGGTATTGCGGCAGGCACGTGAGCGTCTGCATGGCTTGCCCGAAGACCAGCAGCGCGCGCTGCGCACGCAGTTCACCGCGATGGACCGCCTGCAGCGCGATGGCTGGCGCCTGGGCTCGCAGCTGGGCGCGTTCTATCAGCAGTTGCAGCCCTTGATCGGCTACGTGCCGCCAGCGCAGCGCGACACGCTGCTGGCGGCGCTGCGCAGCCTGGATGCCGGGCAACTGGAGCAATTGGCGATGCTGGCACAACGCACCCCGCCGCAGGAGCGCGATGCCTTGCGCGACGCCCTGCTTGCGCAGGCGCCGGCAACGCGCAGCGCCTGGCTGAAGCGCCAGCTGGCGCGGTAGCCGGCAGCGGCGGGATGGCGCCCTTGCAGTAACCCTGCACTGGCGTTGTCTCCATACGTCCTCGGGGGCCATCCTCGATGCCGCGCACCGGGGCCAGACACCGAACCGAGGGCGTGCGTGCCTGCCGCCTCGGCAATGCGTGTGCGAAGTGGCGATCGGCACGACCAGGACATCGACCCCGCTCAAGCCCAGGCATTCGGGCCCGATGACCAGCCACCACGGCCGCTCGCCGCCGCGCACCTCCCGCCCCGCGCGTTCCAGGCTTGCGGTGGTCTTCCCGGCGACCCAACGGCCCCTCTGGGAAGTCCGGGTAAGATAGCGGCCCCACGCGACCCGGTGCCAGCGCCTCCCGGCACGGCCGTAGTCCGCGCAGCGATCGGTTTTCATGTCTGTCTCTTCTGCACCCACCTCCGCGACGCCGCGCTTCGCCGCGGAAGTGCGCACCACCGGCCTGCTCGCATTGCCGCTGGTGCTCGGCCACGTCTCCACCGGCCTGATCGGGTTTGTCGACAATGTCATCGCCGGCCACCACGGCACCGCCACGCTGGCGGCGGTCACCATCGGCACCTCGCTGCTGTGGCTGCCGATGCTGGTGCCGATCGGCACGCTGATCTCGTTGACCGCCTCGGTTTCGCAACTGCGCGGTGCCGGCCGCGAGCACGAGATCGGCCCGCTGTTCCGCCAGGCCCTGTGGCTGTCGCTGGGACTGGGCGCGGTGATGTTCGCGTTCCTGAGCGCGGTGCCGCCGCTGCTGCCCACCTTCGGAATTGCGGCGGACATCGTGCCGGGCGCGACCGACTTCCTGCATGCGGTGCGCTGGGGTGGGCCGGCGCTGACGTTCTACTTCTGCATGCGCTATCTCAGCGAGGGCATGCACTGGACCCTGCCGACCATGCTGCTGGGTTTTGGCGGCCTGCTGGTGCTGGCGCCGCTGGGCTATGCGTTGACCTACGGCAAGTTGGGCGTTGCCGAGCACGGTGCGCAAGGCCTGGGCATGGCCTCGGCGATCACCATGTGGGTGCAGGCCAGCGTATTTGCGCTGTATCTGTGGCGCTCGCGCCGCTTTGCGCATCTGCAGTTGTTCGCCCATTGCGAGGGGCCGCGCTGGCGGGCGATCGGCGATCTGTTGCGCACCGGTCTGCCGATCGGCATCACCGTGCTGATGGAGGGTGGCCTGTTCATCGTCACCGCCTTGCTGATCGGCCGGCTCGGCTCCACCGAAGCGGCCGCGCACCAGATTGCGATCAACGTCGCGCAACTGTGTTTCATGATTCCGATGGGCGTGGCCGAGGCGACCACCGTGCGGGTCGGGCATGCGGTCGGGCGCGGCGATCCGCTCGGCATGCGGCGTGCGGCCTGGGCCGGTTACGCCATCGTGCTGGGCACCCAGGCCTTGTCGGCCAGCGTGCTGTTGCTGGGCCACGATGCCATCGTGAGCGTCTATACCGACGATGCGGCGGTGGCGGCGCTGGCCTCGGTGCTGCTGCTGTTTGCCGCCACGTTCCAGTTTCCCGACGGCATCCAGGTGCTGTCCAGCGGCGCGCTGCGTGGGCTCAAGGACACCCGTGTGCCGATGTTCCTGGCGATGTTCTCGTACTGGGGTGTCGGCATGCCGATCGGCGCCGGACTCGGCCTGGGGCTGGGCTGGGGACCGCAAGGCATGTGGATCGGCCTGATTCTGGGCCTGACCGTGGCGTCGGTCCTGATGGGCTTGCGCTTCCGGCAGACCAGCCGGCGGCTGACCGCCGGCGCGCCCCCCTGACTTCCAGCGCATGCCGCGCGCGCCGCGCAGCCGGTATGCTGGACACCATTGAATTGTATGCAGCGTCTTTCGACGGAGTTTTCCATGAACCACCCCGTGCGTCGCAGTCCCATCGCCAGTTTCTTCGTCGGCCTGTGGGATGTGATGAATTTCACCCGGCGGCTGATCTTCAACCTGGTGTTCTTCGGCTTTCTGTTCCTGATGCTGCTGCTGTTCGTGGTGGCGATCGCGCGGGGCGACGGCACCAAGCCGCTGGCCGAGCGCACCACCCTGGTGATCAACCCCGAAGGCACGCTGGTCGAGCAGTTCAGCGCCGATCCGGTGAGCCGCTCGCTGGCCAAGGCGGTCGGCGACAAGAGCGCCGAGGAAGTGCAGCTGCGTGACCTGGTGCGGGTGATCGAGGCGGCCGGCAAGGACCGCAAGATCGAGCGGGTGGTGTTGAACCTGGACAAGTTTCAGCCCTCCGGTTTCGCCTCGCAGCGCGAAGTGGCCGCGGCATTGCAGAAGCTGCGCGCCTCCGGCAAGCAGATCGTCGCCTTCAGCGAGAGCATGAGCCAGGGCCAGTACCTGCTGGCCGCGCAGGCCAACGAGGTGTATCTGGATCCGATGGGCAGCGTGCTGCTGGAAGGGCTTGGCCGCTATCGGCAGTATTTCCGCGAGGGCCTGCAGGACAAGCTCGGCGTGGACGTGCATCTGTTCCGCGTGGGCGAGTACAAATCCGCCGCCGAGCCGTACATCCTCGATGCCGCGTCGGCCGATGCCAAGGAAGCGGACCTGTTCTGGATGAATGACGTGTGGCAGCGCTACCTGGCCGATGTCGGCAACGCGCGCAAGCTCAGCCCGGCGCAGCTGACCGCCGGTATCGACACGTTGCCCGAGGGCGTGGCCGCCGCCGGTGGCGATCTGGCCAAGTTCGCGCTGCAGCAGAAGCTGGTCGACGGGCTCAAGACCCGCGAGGACGTCGATGCGTTGCTGACCAAGCGCGGCGTGGCCGACAGCGATGCCGACAGCGGCTTTCGCAACATCGGCTTCAACGACTATCTGAGCCAGCTGCAGGCGCAGCGCTCGCCGATGGACAGCCGCCCGCAGGTGGCCGTGGTGGTGGCCGCCGGCGAGATCAGCGGCGGCGAGCAGCCGGCCGGCCGCATCGGTGGCGAGTCCACCGCCGCGTTGCTGCGTCAGGCGCGCGACGACGACGAGGTCAAGGCGGTGGTGCTGCGCGTGGATTCGCCCGGCGGCGAAGTGTTCGCCTCCGAGCAGATCCGTCGCGAGGTGGTTGCGCTCAAGCAGTCCGGCAAGCCGGTGGTGGTGTCGATGGGCGATCTGGCCGCTTCGGGCGGCTACTGGATCAGCATGAACGCCGATCGCATCTATGCCGACCCGTCGACCATCAGTGGCTCGATCGGCATCTTCGGCATGGTGCCGAACCTGACCCGCGCGCTGGACAAGATCGGCGTGCACACCGATGGCGTGGGCACCACGCGGTTTGCCGGCGCCTTCGACATCACCCGTCCGCTGGACCCGGCCGCCGGCCAGGTGATCCAGGCGGTGATCAACAAGGGCTACGCCGACTTCACCGGCAAGGTGGCGCAGGCGCGCCACCAGTCGGTGGACGCCATCGACAAGGTCGCACGCGGCCGTGTGTGGAGCGGTGCGCAGGCCAGGCAGCATGGTCTGGTGGACGCGTTCGGCGGCATGTCCGAAGCGGTGGCCGATGCGGCCGACCGCGCCAAGCTGAGCCGCAGCAAGTTCCGCGTGCGCTACGTGGAAAAGCCGGCCACGCCGTTCTCGCAGTTCATGAGCGGATTTGCCGGCAGCCGCATGGGTGCCTGGATGCTGGGCGATTCGGGCATGGCACGTGCATTGCTGGCGCGCTCGCTGCCGGAAGTGGACACGCAGCTGCGCTTCGTCGAAGACGCCGTGCACGACAGCAAGGCGGGCGGCACCCCGGTCAAGTCGCTGGCGTACTGCTTCTGCGGCTTCTGACGCGGCAGGTTTGCAACGTGATGGATGATCGACAACGCCGGCCTTGTGCCGGCGTTGTCGTGTCTGCGCTCAGGCGATGCAGCGATGCGGGCGCGCCAGCAGCGCAAAAATGGCAGAACGCACGGCGCCGCGATCACAGGCAATCAGCCATCGGTCGAGCGAACGCACGCGTGTGTGCCGTGCGCGCAGATGCAGTGATCGCCTTGCGCTCAATCGCATGCGCGCACGCGCAGTTGCTGCCTGGACAGAAACGCGCGTGCTTCAGACAGCAGGCTTCGGTTACTGCGTGGCCGCATCGATCGCTTTGCGTTGATCGTCTGCGGCCTGATCGCTTGCCGCCTGTACCGCGTGCGCCTTGTTCAACGGCTGCTGGATGTGGTCGCGCAAGGCGGTGGCCTGCGGCTCGGGCTTCTGCTCGGTGGGTGCAGGCTGCGGTCGCTGACACGCGCCCAGCAGCAGCATCAGGCTGGTCGCAAGAATCCAATGCCGTTTCATCGTCGTGACCTCGCTCGGGGTGGCGGTATCCTAACGCTCGGCCGCAGGCATGCGTCAATCGCGCTGCGGGGGCCGTTTCCTGCGTCTTGAAAGAGGATTACCCACGTGACAACCCACCGTTGGCGGCTGGATGGACAGACCGCGCTCATCACCGGCGCCAGCGCCGGCATCGGCTTTGCCATCGCGCGCGAATTGCTGGCCTTTGGCGCGGATCTGCTGATGGTGGCGCGCGATGCCGATGCGCTGGCGCAGGCGCGCGACGAGTTGGCCGAGGAATTTCCCGAGCGCGAGCTGCATGGGCTGGCCGCCGATGTGGCCGACGATGAAGAGCGGCGCGCGATTCTGGATTGGGTGGAAGACCATGCCGATGGCCTGCACCTGCTGATCAACAATGCCGGCGGCAACATCACCCGCGCGGCGATCGATTACACCGAAGACCAGTGGCGCGGCATCTTCGAAACCAATGTGTTCGCCGCCTTCGAGTTGTCGCGTTATGCGCACCCGCTGCTGACCCGCCACGCGGCTTCGGCGATCGTCAATGTCGGCAGCGTCTCCGGCATCACCCATGTGCGCAGCGGCGCGCCGTACGGCATGACCAAGGCCGCGTTGCAGCAGATGACGCGCAATCTGGCGGTGGAATGGGCTGAAGACGGCATCCGCGTCAACGCGGTGGCGCCGTGGTACATCCGCACCCGTCGCACCTCCGGGCCGTTGTCGGATCCGGATTACTACGAGCAGGTCATCGAGCGCACTCCGATGCGCCGCATCGGCGAACCGGAAGAAGTGGCCGCCGCCGTCGGCTTCCTCTGCCTGCCGGCAGCCAGCTACATCACCGGCGAATGCATCGCAGTGGATGGCGGCTTCCTGCGCTACGGGTTCTGACACGCCATGCATGCATGGTCACGCGGACAGTGCCCATGCATGGCATCGGAAGATGCGCAGACATGCGCCGGCCCATCGGCGCGCCACTCCTCTAGGTTTTTGCCAGCTGCGCCTGCACGCTAGGCTGGCGACAGCGAGGATGCCCGCGTGCGCCGCGGCGCAATGCACCGCGCCTGCCAACTGGTGATGGTGACGGTTGCCGGTGGCTTGAAGAATCAGCCCGGTCAGCGCAGTGCCGGTACATCGACTGACCTGCGCCGGAGCGCCGTTCCCGGCATCACGGCGTGGCGGACGGATTCGCGCAGCGGCTTTCGTCCAGGACCCGGCGCATCTGTGCGTAGCGCTGTTTGCGCTCGGCCGATTGCGCCTCGTCGGAGAAACGCCAGGTGGATTCGGCCTGCTCGGCACGCTGGCGCCAGGCCTCGCACAGGCGCTGGTCCGGCACCGGCGCGCAGCGATCGGTGACCACCTCGCAGGCGCTGCCGCCGCCGGTCGCCGGCCCGCCGGCCAGGTTGGTGGTCTGCATCGGCAGGCAGCGCGTGGCCGGCTCGCGGTCTTCGGTGAAATAGCGCCCGTTGTCGTGCGCGGTGCATTCGAACAAGGGCGGCGGTGGCAGCGTCGATGTCGATGTCGAGGTCGTGGCAGGTGGCGTCGACGCCACCGGTGTCGGAGTCGCAGCCGGGGCGGCAGCGGGGACATCGGGTTTAGGCATGGTCCGCGGCTGCGCAGAGGGTGCTGTACGCACCGGCGATGCTGCGCTCGCTCCGCCCTGCGTAAACGGCACTGCGGCCGGCACCGTCATCAGTTTCTTCTGCTGCTGCATGCCTTTCGGGCACGGCATGTTCTGCACCGTCAGCGCACCGGTGGGGTCGGTGCAGCGGTAGATCGCCACTTCCTGCGCGCCAGCAACCGACCCCCACGCTGCCATCGTGGTCAGCAACATCCAGCGCCTCATGCGCCGCCGCAATCGCGTTGCAGGCGCGCGTCGATGCCGCGCTGTTCGCGGCTGAGATCCTGGCGTTCGCTCTGCAAGGCGTTGTTGTAGCGGCGGATCAGTTCCCAGCGACGGTCGGCCAGGCGCGCGCAGACTTCCTGTTCGGGCAGGGCATGGCATTCGTCGCGGATCTGCACGTTGCCGTACGGCACGATCACCGTGCCGCCGTAGCCGCCGCCGTTGTAACCGCCCTGATAGCCGCCGCCTCCGAAGCTTGCGCTGCCGCGGAGGCTTCCCCCCCTTCCGGAGCCTGCCTGCAATGAGCCCGCCGGGCGCGGGCTGACCGAGATCGGCGGACGCTGGATGCCGCCGCCGCTGACCGGCGGGGCAATGCCGTTGCCCACATAGGCCGGGCCCCAGGTCGGCACCCAGCGCGGATTGCCTTCCGGGCTGTCGCTGGTATAGCGGTTGCCGTCTTCGGTGGTGCACTCGTACATCGGCTGCGGCGGCTGCACGGTGATGATGCGCACCTCGCGCGGTGGCTGCGTCGCGACGGCGGCAGGGGCGGCAACGGCGCGTTGCGGCCGCGGCGGCGGATCCTGCGGGCGCTGCAGGTCCAGCACCTGCTGGCGGCCGCTGCTGCATGGCGCATCCTGCAAGGCGACGGTGCCGGTGCTGCTGACGCAGCGGTAGATCCGCACATTCGGATCCGGTTTGCTGGCGGTACTGGCCGCCGACGCAGCCAGTGCGGTGGCCAGCAACAGAAGGGTCAGGACGGTACGCATGGCCGCAGTGTGCGCGTCTACCCGGCTGTGGGCAAAGGGGCTGGCGGTATCCAGGGCCAAGCGAGCCGACAGGCGGCGCGTGGCGACTGCTCAGTCGCGCAGGATCTGTCCGCTGCGGGCGTCGCGGATCTGGGTCGGTTGCGCCAATGCGCCCACCTCGCCATCCGTCACCCCGTCGATGCTGGCCAGCAGGGCCGGGTCCAGCGCCTGGCGGCTGCGCGCGGGCGGTTCGCCGGCCAGGTTGGCGCTGGTGGACACCAACGGGCCGCCCCAGGCCGCACAGAGCGCGGCGACCACCGGATGCGCGCTGATGCGCACCGCCAGCCCGTCGTGCGCGCCGGTGACCCAGCGCGGCGCCTGGGCGGTAATCGGCAGGATCCAGGTATGCGGGCCCGGCCAGCTGGCCAATACCTCCTGCCTGCGGGTCGGCGCTAACGCGTCCAGATCCACCCATTCATGCAGTGCATCCACGCTGGCGGCCACCACGATCACGCCCTTGTCGACCGGGCGGCGTTTGATCTCCAGCAGTCGCAGCACGGCGGCCTGCCGGCGCGGGTCGCAGCCCAGTCCCCACACCGCTTCGGTGGGATAGGCGATCACGCCGCCCCGGGTCAGGGTGGCGGCGGCGCTGTCCAGGCTGAGCGTGTGCTGCATGCGGCGCCCTTAGCCTGCGGCCTTGCTCACGGTCTTCTTGACCACGCGCTTGGTGGCCTTCTTGGCCGGCGCCTTTTTCGCAGCCGTCTTGGTGGCCGTTTTCTTGACCGCGGTCTTCTTGGCTGCGGCGTCCTTCGCCTCCTTGGCCGAATCCTTGACCGCGTTCTTCTTGAGCGTGGCCTTCTTGGCGCCGAAGCCCTTGCGTACCGGCTTGCCGGTGTCGGCCAGCAATTGCTGCACTTCTTCGAACGTCAGCGACGCCGGCTCGCGGTCCTTGGGGATCTTGCCATTGAGCTTGCCATCGCTGATATACGGGCCGAAGCGGCCATTGAGTACCTGGATGTCGCTGCCTTCGAAGTGCTTGATCACGCGGTTGCGCGCGATCTCTTCCTTCTCCTCGATCAGGAACACCGCGCGCTCCAGGTCGATGGTGTACGGGTCGTCTTCCTTCTTCAGCGAGGCATAGACGCTACCGCGGCGCGCGAACGGGCCGAAGCGGCCGATGCCGACGCTGACGTCCTGGTCCTTGTCCTGGCCGAGCGCGCGCGGCATCTTGAACAGTTCCAGTGCGTCTTCGATGGAGATCGAATAGATGCTCTGGCCCGGCCGCAGCGAGGCGAAGGTGGGCTTTTCCTCGTCTTCGACGGTGCCGATCTGCACCATCGGGCCGAACCGGCCGATGCGCGCGCTGACTTCCTTGCCGCTGACCGGGTCGGCGCCCAGCACACGCACGCTGCCGGCGTCGGTCTTGTCCAGCGAATCCTTCTTGTCCTCGACCAGTTCCTTGAACGGGCCCCAGAACTTTTCCATCAGCGGGATCCACTCTTCCTCGCCGCGCGAGACCGCATCCAGGTCGTCTTCGAGCTTGGCGGTGAAGTCGTAATCCACGTAGCGGGTGAAATGCCCGGACAGGAACTTGGACACGGCGCGGCCCACGTCGGTGGGACGGAAGCTGCGGCCTTCCATTTCCACGTACTTGCGGAACTGCAGGGTCTGGATGATCGAGGCGTAGGTGGACGGCCGCCCGATGCCGTATTCCTCCAGCGCCTTGACCAGCGCCGCTTCGGTAAAGCGCGGCGGCGGCTGGGTGAAATGCTGGTCGGTGACGATGCGGTCCAGCGGGATGTTGTCGCCGGCCTTCATCAGCGGCAGCTTGCGGCCTTCGTCCTCGTCCTCGCTGCTCTTGGTGTCCTTGCCTTCTTCGTAGACCGCCAGGAAGCCCGCCACCACCACAGTGGTGCCGCTGGCGCGGAACACGTGCTCGCTGCCGGCCGACAGATCGACGCTGACGGTGTTGAGCGTGGCCGGGATCATCTGACAGGCCACTGCGCGGCGCCAGATCAACTCGTACAGGCGACGCTCGTCGTCGGACAGGAAGCGCGCCACCTGCGCCGGGGTACGCAACGCTGAGGTCGGACGTACCGCCTCATGTGCTTCCTGCGCGTTCTTGGATTTGGTGGTGTAGGCGTTGGGCTGATCCGGCAACGAGGCGGTGCCGAAATCGCGCGCGATCACATCGCGGATTTCCGCCAGGGCATCCTGCGACAGGTTCACCGAGTCGGTACGCATATAGCTGATCAGACCGACCGAGCCTTCGTCGCCCAGCGCCACGCCTTCGTACAGTTTCTGCGCCACCTGCATGGTCTTGCGGGTAGTGAAACCGAGCTTGCGCGAGGCTTCCTGCTGCAGCGTGGAGGTGGTGAACGGTGGGGCAGGGCGACGCTTGCGCTCCTTGCTGGCCACATCGGTGACATGCAGCACGCCTTGCGCGGCCTGCTGGATGCGCAGCCGCGCCGCTTCGGCGGTATCGCCGTCGGTGACGGTGAACTGCTCGAACTTCTGCCCGTCCAGCTTGATCAGACGTGCGTTGAACGGCTGCGACGGATGCCGGCAATGCGCATCGATGGACCAGTACTCGCGCGCGATGAAGGCTTCGATCTCTTCCTCGCGCTCGACGATCATGCGCAGCGCCGGCGATTGCACGCGGCCGGCCGACAACCCGCGCTGCACCTTGCGCCACAGCACCGGCGACAGGTTGAAGCCGACCAGATAGTCGAGCGCGCGACGGGCCTGCTGCGCATCCACCAGATCGGCCGCGATCGCGCGCGGCTTGAGCATGGCTTCCTTGATCGCGCGCGGCGTGATCTCGGTGAACACCACCCGCTGCATCGTCTTGTCCTTGAGCAGCCCGCGCTCTTTCAGGATCTCGGCGATGTGCCAGCTGATTGCCTCGCCCTCGCGGTCCGGGTCGGTCGCCAGATAGATGTCGTCGGCGCTCTTGGCCGCGCGCGCAATGGCTTCGACATGCTTCTCGTTCTTTTCGATCAGGTCGTAGCGCATCGCAAAGCCGTTGTCCGGATCGACCGCGCCTTCCTTGGGAACGAGATCGCGCACGTGCCCATACGAGGCCAGGACGGTGAAGTCCTTGCCGAGGTATTTATTGATCGTCTTGGCCTTGGCAGGCGATTCGACGATGAGCAGGTGCTTGGGCATGGTGGTGAATTCTTTGGGCAGAGCCCGGGGGGCGGGTAGCGTGGCCTAATTGGCCGGTGGAGGGAAGCAGATCGGCTGTTTCCCACAGGTCAACGCCCGGGCAACGAGCCCGGGCGTTCAGTTCACTTATTAGAAAGATCACGGCGGACGCCGCCGTGTCAAGCGGCCAGGGCCGAGAACTGCTAGTTCTGGCTCATTCCGATCGCGGTCAACAGGAAGGCCAGCGCCACCACCGAGAGCACCAGCAGCACCGCATAAATGGCCAGAACCACGATGGTGACCGTGTCCAGACCGCTGGATTGCCGCTCCGGGTGATCCGTGAACGCCCAGCGGTCCACCACCAGGGTGTCGCACACCTTGTCGTGCGGAGCCTGCTTGCGCGCGGTCATGCCGGCCATGAACGCGGCCACGATCGCGCCGATGCCCAGGGTGAGCACGCTGATCAGCATGTAGGCCAGATAGCGCAGCACGTTGCGCCAGAAACCGACCCGGCCGCCGTCGCTGTCGGCGCGCACCAGTTTGATGCCGCAGGCGAGCTTGCCCAGGCTGGCCTGGTGGCGGCTGGACTGCATCCAGGCGAAATACAGCGTCGGGATCGCCAGGCCGATGCCGTAGGACATCACCAGGATGGCGATGCCGAGCGCGCTTCCGTCGTCCAGCGCCGAGCCGGAAGCGCCCCGGCTGGTCGCCAGCGCCACGACGAACACCAGCGGGATCACGATCAGGTA
Source organism: Xanthomonas arboricola pv. populi (assembly GCF_002939945.1). GTDB lineage: Bacteria > Pseudomonadota > Gammaproteobacteria > Xanthomonadales > Xanthomonadaceae > Xanthomonas > Xanthomonas arboricola_A. The sequence continues at coordinate 83,209 of NZ_MDEB01000009.1, forward strand.
CACCGCAAAGCTGGTGATCAGGCTGTCCAGGATGCTGGCGGCCACGCGCCGCCACAGGCCGGCGTAGACAACCGGGGCACCGCGCAATGCAACGGTGGCTGCGGGCGCGGCGGCGGAGCCCCAGGCATCCGGAACCGGCACGCCGGCGGATGTTTGCGAGGAGGCATGGGCAGGCGTCGCAGGCGCGTCCGAGGTGTTGGTCAGGATCGGGCTTGATGCCGCTGGGGGTATGGCCGTGTCTGCCGGCGTGGTGGACCACGCCACTGGATCTGCAGGTGCAGCGCGCTCGCTCGGCGGAAGCTGCTGGTGATCGACAGCTGCAGGCTGATCAGCGAGGCCAGGCCCGGTCTGCCCGAGCGCAGCGTCTGCAGCGGCGCCGGCAAACGGCGTAGCTGCGGCGGGCGCACTGTCTACTGGGGTGCTGGCCGGGTCAACCGTCGCCTGCGGCGCGCTGCGCGGAACGTCCAGGTCCGCATCTGCGGTCGGCGCGGGAGGCATTGGCACGGCAGTGTCGACGCCCAGCTCGGCCGCGACCTCGCCAAGTGCAACCCACTGCGGCAAGCCTTCGCGCCAGACCAGGCTGGATGCATCGATCAGACCGTCGGACAGGCGCGCGCGTAGCGTGTCCGTGTCCACCGGCCCCTGGCGCTCGCGTTGTGCGTCGGCGTAGTACCACTGCGTCATTGAAGTCCCCTTGGGTAAAGCGATTGACTAGCCGCGGCAGTCCGGCGGAAGTTGGTTGTCGTCGATCTCGGAGCTGCACTGCCAGGTGCCGGCGTCCGCGTCGAAATCCAGCCACAGCGCCTTGCCGTCGATCCTGGCCATTGTCGGCGCATGCAGCAGCGCCTCGACTCCGCAGTTGGTGGTGTCGAAATGGCCGATCTGCACGCTGGTCAGGACGTCGTTGGCATACCGCTCGGGCGCGAGGAAGCCGGCGTCGCCGTTGACCGGGCAGCGGCCTTCCTGGTCGAGAAATCCGGCGATCTGCGGTTTCAAGGGCGCCAGCGCCGTGATCGCCCGGGCGACCTTGCTACGCGCGGTGTAGTCCTGATACACCGGCAGCGCGATCGCAGCCAGGATGCCGATCACCGCCACCAGCACGAACAGGCCCACCACTGCGCCCAACACCACTGCCAGCGGCCAACCCGGCCCGTTGCCGGGCAGGCGCTGCGCTGACGACGGGGACGAACTGGCGGCAGCGGCGTGAACAGCCGCAGGCGGAACCGGCGGCAGCGGCGGCGGCAGCACTGCGGTGCGCATGGCGGTGGAAATCGGGGGGCCGAGCTCGTCGGCGCATGCTGACAGCGGCACCCATCGGGCCAATCCTTCGCGCCAGACCAGGGTGTCCAGTGCGATCGCGTGATCGCGATACAGCGCCAGCAAGGCCTCGCCGGCCACCGGGCCACGCCGGTGGCGGTTGCCCTCGGCGTAATACCAACTGCTCATTGCCGTCCCCTCGCACGCTTCCGTTGCGGCTTCCGCCTCAGTGTACGGGTTCAGGCTCGTCCAGGAACATCTGCGTTTCCATCCAGGCGTAGGCCGCTTCGGCACCCGGCTGATTGAACAACACCATCAAGACCACCCATTTGAGGTCGTCCAGATCCAGTTCGTCCTGATCCAGCGCCATGGCGCGATCCAGCACCAGCTCGCGCTGGTCGGCGTCCAGAATGCGGTGTTGTTCCAGGAACAGCAGAAATCCACGGCAGTCCACATCGAGCTTGTCCAGCTCCGGGCCGTGATAGATGCGGACCGGTCCATCGACATGCGGTCGCGCGACACTGGGCCGCTGCTCGGAGAGCGCGTCCAGCCAATCGAAGGCTTTGCTGATTTCTGCGGGACTGAAGCCAGCCTGGATCAGGCCATTCTGAAGCGAGTCACGGTCGCGGACCAAGTCCGCATCTTCGCTGAAATAATGTTCGAACAGGTATAGCAGTACATCAAGAATGCTCTCTTTCATTGCCCCTCGGCCTGCGTCGCGCGACGCTGTGGAGGTGAAGAAACTAGGGATTGCGGGTATAGCGACCGTGCTCGGCGACCACGTCTCCCTCCAGTTCCATGATGAGCAGCATGGAGGACAGCGCGGCGGCCGTCAATCCGGTGCGTTCGACCAGGGAATCCATAGGGGTTGGGTCGTGGCCAAGCGCCTGCCACAAGCGCTGGTAGTCCGGATCCGAGCGCACCGGGCCGGCTTGCGGTGTCGTCCTGGCCTGATCAGTGGGGGCGGACAGACGCTGGCGCAAGGCGTCTGCCAGTTCGCCCGACAGCAGGCGCAGGCCGTCGATGATCTGGGCCGGCTCCTGCGCCAGGGTGGCGCCCTGCCGGATCAGGTGATGGCAGCCACGCGCGAGCGGATTGTGCAGCGAGCCGGGCAGGGCGAACACCTCGCGCCCGGCCTCCGCCGCCAGCCGCGCGGTGATCAGCGCCCCCGAGCGCATGGCCGCTTCCACCACCAGGGTGCCCAGGGCCAGCCCGGCGATGATCCGGTTGCGGGCCGGGAAGTGCGCCGCCACCGGCCCGGTGCCGGGCAGGTACTCGCTGACCACCGCGCCACGCGCGGCGATGCGATCGCGCAGGGATTGGTGATTTGCCGGGTAGGCCACATCCGCGCCGGTTCCCACCACTGCCACGGTGATGGCCTCGGTGCGGGCAAGCGCGGCCACGTGGGCGATCGCATCCACGCCGGCGGCCATGCCGCTGACGATGGCCAATCCGGCGCTGGCCAGGCTGGAGGCGAATGCGCGAGTGTGGTCACGGCCGCCGGCGGTGGCGGAGCGGCTGCCGACCACGGCCACGCCCGGGTGCCAGAGCGCGTTCGGGTCGCCATCCACGAACAGGGCCAGCGGCGGATTGACGATGTGGCGCAGCAGGGCGGGGTAGTCGGGATCGTTCAGGCCGATCAGGTGATGGCCGGGCTGTGCGCACCACTGCAGGGCGGCGTCCAGGGCGCGCGCATCGGGAGTCTGCAGCCGGGCGGCCTGCAGCTCGTCGCAGCCGGCGGTAAGCCAGGCCTCGGGCCCGGCCGTCAGTATCTCGGCCGGGCTGGCGAAACACCTCAGCAGCGCGTTGCGTGGCGGGCTGCGGCCGCCCGCCAGGAGCAGGGTCAGTAATGCGCGCAGGTCGGGAGTGGGGAGAGCCATGCGTCCAGCCTGGACCGCAAACGCCGACGGCGCCCTCAGGCGCCGTCGCATTACCGCATCGGAATTTTCGCTTACTGCGCGTCGGGATGCTTGACGAAGTAGCCCAGGCCGGTCGGCTTGACGCTTTCCATCACCAGCGCGTAGCTGACCTTGTCGAAGGTGCGGAACACCATCGCGTGCGAGGCGTATTCGTCGGGCAGGCCGACGGTGGAGCCGGCCGGGCCGCTGAAGTCGTCGTCGGTCCGCGAGAAGCGCGAATGCTTGACGCGGTCGCTGACGGTGCGGCCCTTGCGCCATATCGAGAACACCGTGCCGTTGTTGATGCCTTCGCGGGCACCGCCGGAGATGGCGATCACATCGCGGGTACCGCCGACGATGAAGGCATCGGAGATGGCCAGCACCCGCAATTCGGTCTGCAAGGCCTGTTCCGACGGCGGATGCGGGATGAACTGCAGATCGTAAGGCTGCGCCTCGACGGCGACGACGCGGTCGCCGGCGCGCACTTCGCGGCCGCTGTCCTGCAGCAGCAGGGTGGCCGCCTTGGAGTTGCCGCCCGCCGCGCTGCGCGTGATGGTGCCGACGTTGACCTGGGCCAGTTCGTAGCCCAGGAACTCGCGGCGCGTGCTCGGTGCGATGTAGTTCTTCCAGATGTTGCCGGCGCCTGCGGTGATGTTGCCGGCCGCGTCGAGATCTTCGTTGTGCTTGGGCAGGCTGAACTTCACCGTCGGGCGCACCACCGCAAAGCGCTGGCCCGGCTGTGCATCGTCCAGGCCGACCACATAGGCCACCTGACCGGTGGTGGCGCGCGAACGTCCGCCTTCCAGACCCACTACGTACGGCAGCTGGTCGAAGTCGTCGGTGACGCGCAGGTTCTTCAGGAACGGCTCGACATCCGCCAGCGGAATCGCGTTGATCGGCGCTTCCTGGCGCGGACCGGGCTGGACGGTGCCCTTGGCGACGCGATCCAGGTAGGCCAGGCTGATCACGTCACCGGGATAGATCAGGTGCGGATTCTGGATCTGCGGGTTGGCCTGCCAGATTTCCGGCCACAACCACGGTTTTTGCAGGAAACGTCCAGCGATGTCCCAGAGGGTATCGCCCTTGCGGACCACGTAGGTGTCTGGATGTTCGCCCATCGCTTGCGCGGCAGCGTAGGTCGCGACGGTCAGCATCGCCGCAGCGACGACCGTACGAAGTCGGTTCAACATGAGTGCCTTCTTGCCTGATTCCCCAACAGGTCCGCGCACTATAGTCCAGAAACCGGGGCGCCACGCAAGCATTGCGCTAGAATGATAGCGTCTTGCCGGCGCAGCGCCGGTGTTCCCAGACGGGTAATCCCATGGCTTTGCTCCCTATCCTCGAATTCCCCGACCCGCGGTTGCGCACCAAGGCCGTGCCGGTCGATGCTGCCGAGCTCACCAGCCCGGCATTCCAGACCCTGCTCGACGACATGTTCCAGACCATGTACGAGGCGCCCGGCATCGGCCTGGCCGCCAGTCAGGTGGACGTGCACAAGCGTTTCATGGTGATCGACGTCAGCGACGAGAAGAATCTCCCGCAGGTATTCGTCAACCCGGAGATCGTGAGCAGGCAGGGCGAGCAGGTGTATCAGGAAGGTTGCCTGTCGGTACCGGGCATCTATGCCGATGTCGCCCGCGCCGATGCGATCACCGTGCGCTATCTCGACCGCGAGGGCAAGGCGCAGGAACTGAGCACCGATGGCCTGTTGGCGGTGTGCATCCAGCACGAGATGGACCATCTGGACGGCAAGCTGTTCGTCGATTACCTGTCGCCGCTCAAGCGCGAAATGGTGCGCAAGAAGCTGGCCAAGCAGCGTAAACACGTGGCCTGACGGCCGGGATTTGGGACTTGGGAGTCGGGATTCGGAAAGCCGGTTCTCTCACCGATTGCCGAATCCGCCGTTGCGACTCCCCAATCCCCACTCCCGAATCCCCGCCCTATGAGAATCGTATTCGCCGGTACGCCGGATTTCGCCGTCGCGTCGTTGCGCGCCGCTGCGCAGCGGCATGAAGTGGTGGCGGTGTACACCCAGCCGGATCGGCCTGCCGGCCGTGGCCGTGGGTTGACGTCGTCGCCGGTCAAGCTGGAGGCGATCGCGCGCGGCATCCCGGTGTTCCAGCCGCAGACGCTGCGCTCGCCGGAGGCCCTGGACACGCTGCGCGCGCTCCATGCCGATCTGATGGTGGTGGTGGCCTACGGACTGATCCTGCCCAAGGCGGTGCTGGCCGCGCCGACCCATGGCTGCTGGAACGTGCATGCCTCGTTGTTGCCGCGCTGGCGTGGCGCCGCGCCGATCCAGCGCGCGATCGAGGCCGGCGATACCGAAACCGGCGTCTGCCTGATGCAGATGGAAGCCGGGCTGGATACCGGCCCGGTGCTGCTGTCGCAGCGGCTGGCCATCGGCGAGCAGGAAACCGGCGGGCAGTTGCACGATCGCCTGGCCGCGCTGGGCGCGCAGGTGCTGTCCGATGGCCTGGGCTTGCTGCGTGCCGGCATTCGTCCGGTGGCGCAACCGCAGCCGGCCGAAGGCGTGACCTATGCGCACAAGCTGGACAAAGCGCAGGCGCGGCTCGATTGGACCCAGCCGGCGCAGGAACTGGCGCGGCGCGTACGCGCGTTCAATCCATGGCCGGTGGCCGAGGCGATCCTGGCCGGCGAGCGTGTGCGCCTGCATGGCGCGGTGGCGCTGGAACTGGCCCATCAGCAGGCGCCGGGCACCCTGCTCGCCGCCAGCAAGCAGGGCATCGACATCGCCTGCGGGCAGGGCGCGCTGCGGGTGCGCGTGCTGCAGCGCGAGGGCGGCAAGGCGATCACCGCTGCCGACTACCTCAACGCGCGTCGCGACCTGCCGGCGCTGCGCTGATGTCGGCAGAGACCGCAACGGCGGGCGTCGGCTCGCGTCTGGCCGCGGCACGGGTGCTGACGGCGGTGTTCGATCAGGGCCGCTCGCTCAAGGCCGAACTGGCCGCGACCTTGCCTGGCCTTGGCGATCCACGCGACCGCGCGCTGGTGGAGGCGATCTGCTTTGCGGTGCTGCGCCGCCGCCCGGCCTACGACGTGGCATTGCGACAGTGGCTGGAACGCCCGCTGCCGCCGCGCGATGCCGAACTGAAAGCGCTGCTGATGGCCGGCTTCGCCCAGCTGGACGTGTTGCAGCTGCCCGCGCATGCGGCCTTGTCGGCCACCGTGGACGCGTGCCGCGCGCTGGGCCGGCCGCGTCAGGCCGGCATGGTCAACGCGATCCTGCGGCGCGCCCAGCGCGAGGGGTTTCCGGCGGTGTCCGCCGATGCGGGCTGGCCGTCCTGGCTGCGCAAGCAACTGCGCGCCGATTGGGGCGACCAGGCCGAGACCATTTTTGAGGCGAGTGCGCAGATGGCGCCGATGTGGCTGCGCGTGCAGCGCTCGCGGATCGACCCGGCCGGCTATGTCGCAGGTCTGGCCGCGCTGGGCATCGCCGCCGAAACGGATGCGGTGTTGCCGGATGCGGTGCGTCTGCACGGCGCGGTGCCGGTGAGCCAGTTGCCGGGCTTTGCCGAGGGCGATGTCTCGGTGCAGGACGGCTCCGCGCAGCAGGTGGCCGATGCGCTGGTGCTGGCGCCGTCTGCGCGTGTGCTCGATGCCTGCGCCGCGCCCGGTGGCAAGGCCGCGCATCTGCTGGAGCGCCATCCCGGCCTGCAGCTCACCGCGCTGGACGTAGATGCGCGCCGGCTGGAGCGGGTGCAGCAGACCTTGCAGCGCACCGTGCCGGGCGCGCAGGTGACCTTGCATGCCGCCGACGCGGCCGATACCGCCGCATGGTGGGACAGCCAGCCATTCGATGCGGTGCTGCTGGATGCGCCATGTTCGGCCACCGGCGTGGTGCGCCGTCAGCCCGACGTGCTGCTGCATCGCCGTGCCGACGATATCGACGCCTTGTGCGCGTTGCAGGCGCGTCTGCTCGATGCCACCTGGCGCACGCTGCGACCGGGCGGGCAGTTGCTTTACACCACCTGTTCCCTGCTCGCGCGCGAGAACCAGGCGCAGGTGCAGGCATTCCTGCAACGCACTGCGGACGCACAGGCGCAGCCACTGGGTGCGCAATTCGGGCACGCGGCCGGTGCCGGACGGCAGCGTTTCCCCGGCGAGCAGCACTGCGACGGTTTTTTCTACGCGCTTTTGCTAAAAGCGTCCTGACCGCGCGCCGATCCCGGCCTCCACCTGTGCACCCATTGCCGCCCGTGATGCTCAAGACTCGTGCTTCCAAGGATTTCTGGCTGCTGGCCATTACCGCTGTTCTGGTGATCGGTGCCGGCCTGGGACTGCGTGACCCCTGGCCGTCGGACGAACCACGGTTTGCACTGGTCGCCAAGCAGATGGTGATGAGCGGCGACTGGCTGTTCCCGCATCGCGGCAACGAGCTGTATTCGGACAAGCCGCCGATGCTGATGTGGCTGCAGGCGCTGTTCTACACGCTGCTGGGCAACTGGCGGGTGGCGTTCCTGCTGCCGTCGCTGCTGGCGGCGCTGGGCACGCTGGCCTGCGTGTACGACCTGGGGCGGCGGCTGTGGACCCGGCGCGTGGGCGCGTATGCGGCGTGGATGCTGCTGTTCACGCTGCACTTCACCTTCCAGGCCAAGAAGGCGCAGATCGATCCGCTGGTGGTGTTCTGGATCACCCTGGCCAATTACGGATTGCTGCGCCATCTGCTGCTGGGGCCGGCCTGGCGCTGGTGGACGCTGGGCTGGTTTGCCGCCGGGCTGGGCGTGATCACCAAGGGGGTCGGCATCATCGCCCTGCTGATGCTGATCCCGGCCGGCATTGCGGCGGTGCGCGGCTGGCCGGGCGTGCGCGTGCATGTGCGCGATCGGCGTTTCTGGCTGGGGCCGCTGTTCTTCTTCATCGCGATCCTGTTGTGGTTCGTGCCGATGATGGTGACCGCGCTGACTGCCGGCCAGCCCGAATACCGCGTCTATCTCAACGACATCCTGCTGCGCCAGACCGCCAAGCGTTACGCCAATTCCTGGGACCACGCGCAGCCGGTCTGGTACCACGTCAAGGGCATGGCCACGATGTGGCTGCCGACCATCCTGGTGCTGCCCTGGGCGATCCCGGCCTGGTGGCGCCGGCTCAAGCGACACGATGCGCGCTATCTGTTGCCGCTGGCCTGGTGGCTGCTGGTGCTGGTGTTCTTCACCATTCCCAGCGGCAAGCGCGATGTGTACATCCTGCCGGCGCTGCCGATGTTCTGCCTGGCCCTGGCGCCGCTGGCGGCAGGCCTGCTGCGTCGCGCCGGGGTGCAGCGGCTGCTGTTCGGGTTCGTGCTGCTGCTGACGGTGGCCTTCGCTGCCGGCGGTGCGGCGATGCTGATCGGGCACCCGGGGTTCGAGCAGAAGATCATGGACAGCCGCGGAGTCGGCAGCGAGGCCACCGACCCGCTCGGCTGGCTGTTGCTGGCGGTCGGTCTGTGGGGCGTGGCCAGCCTGTTGCTGCTGCGGGTGCGGCGTTCCGCGCTTGCCGCCGCATCGCTGCTGGGTGCGTGGTGGGTGGCGTTCGGCCTGGTCTGCTATCCGATCTTCAACGATTCCAGTTCGGCGGGCGCGGTGATGCGCGAGGCCGGGCGTCGGATCGGCCCGGACGCGCAGCTCGGGCTGGTGGCCTGGAAAGAGCAGAACCTGCTGATGGCCGACCGCCCCGCGCAGACCTTCGGCTTCAAGGTGCCGTGGGAACAACAGCTGCAGCACGCGGTGGCCTGGCAGGCACAACGCCCGGACCAACGTTGGCTGATGGCGCAGGAGACCGCGCTGCTGGCCTGCGTAGACCGCAGCCGCAGCCAGATGGTGGGTGTGGCCAATCGCCGTCGCTGGTGGCTGGTGCCGGCCGATGCCGTGCACGGCAGCTGCGTTGCGAGTTCCGAGCAGCGGGCGGTGGAAGCGCAGGAGCAGGGCAACCTGGACACCGAATGAGCCGGTGCGGCGCAGGTTTCCGCCGCGATCGGCGGCCCGTCAATGCCGCCGCCTGCCGCTGTCTAGCATGGATTCATGCGGGGCATCGTTAGCTTGGCCGGCGTCGCTGACGCGTGTTGCCCGATTTCGCCCCCATTCGCCACCGATGTCTGAATGAATTCCTTGCCCACCCAGCCCGCTGCGCTCTCCTCGTCGGCCCCCATCGCGTCACCAGCGGGCATGGGCATTGCCGAACTGGGCGTGTTCGCATTGACCGCGTTGGTGGTCAGCATGCCGAGCGGGTTGCTGCCCTTCGGGCTGTGTCTGTTGCTTGGCTCGCTGGTGGGTTGGCGCAGCTTGCGCGCAGGCGTCGCTGCGCGCCCTGGGTCGTTGCGCGCGCTGGGGTGGTTGACGGTGGCGGTGATCGCGATGTCGCTGTTGTCGATCGCCTTGTTCGAACACGGGCTGCGCGATGTCGACAACCGCTCGCGCTTCCTGGTGCTGCCGTGGGCGGCGGTGTGGGCGTACGCACTGCAGCCGCGCCAGGTCTGGCTATGGCGTGGCGCGCTGGCCGGCGTGTTCGCGGCGATGTTGATTGCCATGCTGCAGGTGATGAACGGGGCCCCTCGCGCCGAAGGCTGGACCAATGCGATTGTGTTTGCCGATATCGCACTGATGCTGCTGGTGGTGGCGGTGTTCTGCCGTCCGGTCGGCCACGTGCGCTGGCTGGTGGGCGCGGCCATCGCCGCGGTGGTGGTGATCGTGCTCAGCGGCAGCCGCGGGGTGTGGTTGTCGTTGCTGGTGACCTTGGGCGTGCTGATCTGGGGCGCGCCCTGGCAGAGCGCACGCCTGCGCTTGCTGACCTTCGTCGGCAGTGCGGTGCTGGCGGTGGGCGTGGTGCTCAGCGTGCCGGCGTTGACCCAGCAGATGCGCCTGGGCGAGTTGCAGAACGACCTGCAGCGCTACGAGGTCGGCGACAGCGACTCGTCCGCCGGTGCCCGTATCGAGCGCCTGCATGTGGCCTGGGACACCTTGCGCGCGCATCCGCTGACCGGCATCGGCGTCGGGCGCTTCGACGATGCGATGCGCGAGCTGCCGGTGTGCGCCGGCGACACCTGGCTGCTGCGCTGTCATCTGGGCCATGCGCACAACGATCTGGCCGAGTGGGGCGCCACCCAGGGCGTTCCGGGTTTGTTACTGCTGTTCGCGGTCTACGGTGTGCCTTTGTGGATCTTCGTGCGGCTGCATCGCCGCAGCGGCCAGCGCCAGTTTCGCGGACCGGCAGCGGCCGGTGTGATGATCGTGGTGAGTTATGCGCTGTGCGGACTGACCCAATCGATGTTTGCGCACCAGGTGTCGGCCAGCTTCTACACGGCGATGGTCGGTGTGCTGGTCGGCCTGGCAGCGCGCCAGGCGCAGCGGTTCTCGGCTCACGCGGCCGAAAAGGCCTAGCGAGCGGCCTTGCGGTGGGTTTTGGATTTGGCCCCATCACCCGATAGACGGGCAACTGTCGGCTCGGAGTGCCGCCTGCGCGGACTTGGCGGCCGTAGTAGCGGTGTCGGCGGCCGCGCTTGCCGCGCTCTGGCGCTGCGTTCAGCCGCTGCGGTGATCGTCCGCACGCGGCGGATCCTGCACCGGTTGGTTGTGCTGCAGCAGCCATAACATGATGGTCTTCTGGCGCACGTAGTTGGCGCGGACATAGGCGTAGATCAAGCCGTGCCAGCCATCGCGAAACCCGCCGCGCAGCAGGTAGCCGCGCCAGAAGCGCCAGGCCGGCGCCAGCACCAGCTTGCTCCAGGTCGCACGCTTGCCGCGCGCGTGCTCGTGTTCGGCCATCATCTGCGCGTAGCGCTGGGTCTTGGCCAGTTGCTGCGCCAGCGAGCGGTACGGGTAGTGGATCAGATCGCCGGTCAGGGTCGCGACTGCACCGTCGACACTGGCCGCCTCGTGGATCTCGCGCTTGCCGCGCCAGCCGCCGCGGCGTCGATCGAACAAGCGCAGCACCCGATCCGGATAGGCGTTGCCATGGTGCAGGAACCGGCCGAAATACTCCGACAGCCGTGCGAAGCGATAGCCGGCCGCACCGGCAAACCCACCGTCGCGCGCGGCAATGATCGACGCCCGCAAGGCATCGCTGACGCGTTCGTCGGCATCCAGGCACAGCACCCAGTCGTGGCTGGCCTGCGCGACGCAGAACGCCTTCTGGCTGCGATAGCCATCGAAGGCGCGCTGCAGGACGCGTGCGCCGTGTGCGGCGGCCAGCGTCACGGTGGCGTCGGTGGAGCCGGAGTCCACCACCACGATCTCGTCGCAGAACGCCAGCGAGCGCAGGCAGTCGCGCAGGCGATCGGCCTCGTTGAACGCGATAATGCAGGCGCTGATGCGCGGCCGTTCGTCGGGTGCGGTCGAAGAGGACATGTGATGGCTCAATACCTGCTGTTCGCAACGGAACGTTACGCGTTGCCTATTCTGGCGCCATTGGCGCAGGCATTACAGGCCCGCGGGCACGCCGTGTCGGCGTGGTTCGAGGACGGTGCACGCGGGTTGGTGTTGCCGGACGTGCGCGAGGTTGGCCTGCGCGAGGCGCTGGCATTGCGCCCGCAAGCGGTGTTCAGTGCGGCCAACTGGGTGCCACCGTTCATTGCGGGGGCCAAGGTGCAGCTGTTCCATGGCTTCAACGTGCAGAAACGCGAAGACAATCGCGGGCATTTCCGCGTGCGCGGACTGTTCGATCTGTATTGCACGCAAGGCCCGGCCACCACGGCGCCGTTTCGCGCACTCGCCGAGCGCGAAGGGCATTTCGCGGTGGTCGAGACCGGCTGGCCCAAGCTCGACCCGGTGTTTCGCGACGATGGCGGCCGCAGCGCTGCACTGCGCGCACCCGCCAACGGGCGCCCGGTGATCCTGTTCGGCTCCACGTTTACCGAGCGCTTGAGCGCTGCGCCTGCGCTCTACGACGAGATCGCCGGCGATATCGCGCGCGGTGCGCATTACTGGCTGCTGACGCTGCATCCGAAGTGCGCGCCGGAACTGTTCGATCGCTATCGCGCGCTGGCCGGGCCGCATGCCCGCTTTGTCGAACCCGAAGAAGTCATGGCTGCGCAGCGCGCGGCCGATGTGCTGGTGTCGGACACCTCGTCGATCGTGTCCGAGTTCGTGGTGCAGCACAAACCGGTGGTGACCTTCCGCAACCGGGTGCCGCAGCCGCATATGCTGGACTTCCAGCAGCCCGGGCAATTACCGCAGCAGCTGGTCCGTGCGCTGGCGCCGGATGCGTCGCTGCGCAACGCGCTCGCCAGTTATGCCGACGCGATCCACCCGTATCGCGACGGGCAGTCCTCGGAGCGGGTGATTGCAGCGACCGAGGACTTCATCGCCGGCAAGCTCGGTCGGCTGCGGCGCAAACCGTTGGGCGCAGTGTGGCGAGGCCTGCAGATCCGCCGCGAACTCGGATACTGGGGCCCGGCACAGCGTTGACTGCTGTTAGTTGATCGTTGACGAGATACCGCTGCCAATCAGCACTGCATCCAATCCCGATTCCCGATTCCCGATTCACCAACGCAGCTTGCGCCGCGCCAACGCGGCACCCAACTGGGCCTGCAATGCCTGCGCCTGCGCCAATGGCACAAAGCGCAGGCGCAACCCCGGGCCGGTCGTGCTGGCGCCGGCCGTGTCCAGCCATAGCGTTGCGGTGCCGGACAGACGATCCAGCGGCGAGCGTTGCAGTTGCAGCGCCTGCAGCTTGTCCAGCTCGGCCAGCCGCCACCAGCGTTTCCACCAGCCGCCGCGCACGGCGACAAACCGCGCATCCACCGCGTAGCCCATGCGGTGCACCTGGCGATGCGCCTTGAACGCACTCCACGGCAACCACAGCAGCAACCATGCCGCCTGGTCGCCGAATTGCCAGGCCAGGCCGACCACCAGCGGCAGCAGCAACAACAGCGTGGGCAGGCTCAGGCGCCACCAGCAATGCGTGGCGATCGCCTGCCACTGTGCGGGCGGCCAGGCGATCCCCGGCAGCAGCCGCTGCAACAAGGCATCGCAGCGCTGCGGGTCGGCGATCGGCGCCAGCTCCTTCAACGCGCTGCCTTCGCCGTCGGCGGTGCCTGCCACTGCGGTCTCCACCCGCACCTGTCGACGGCCGAACAGCCGATGCAGGCGACTTTCGTACAGCGTCCACGACTGGATGCGCCGCAGCGCCACACTGCTGCGGATCCGCGTCAGCAGGCCGCGCTCCACGGTGAGGCGGCGCTCGGATTGGCTGAGATGAAAGCCGTGGTACTGCGTCACCGCCAGGGCCACCGACAGCGCACGCATCGCGATCAATACGGCCAGGGTGCCCAGCATCACCAGCGCGGCGGTGACGGCCGCCCCCGGATGGAGCTGGCTGACGTAGCGGTACGCCAGCTCGCCGTTGTGCTCCACGAAGTTGGACACCGTGCGGCGCGGAATCATCTGGTAGATCACGCCGAAGCTGGCAGCCACCACCACCATGCCGCGGTTGGAGATCAGCCCCAGCCGGATCACTTCGGCCATCGGCAAACGCAGCAAGCTGTTGCTGTCAGCCTCGGGCTGCGGTGTACTGGCGTCGGCATCATGCGTGCGGCGACGGATCAGGTCTTCCAGCGCCAGCGCCTGGTCCAGCCGCAGCACGCGCATTTCCGCTTCGGGCTTGTGGCCGCCCGCCGATTCCAGACGCACCTCGGCCACGCCGGCCAGCCGGTGCAGCAGCGATTGATGCACCACCACGTTGTGAATGCGCGCGAACGGGATATCGCGCCGGCTGCGTTCCAGCAGCCCGCTGCGGATCGCCACGCCATCGGTGCCGATGCGGTAACGATAGGTGAAATAGCGCAGCACCGAGATCGCTACCAGCACTGCCATCACCACGCCGGTGGCGATCTGGTCGGACGAGTCTCGGCTGCCATCGCGGCTGCCGAACAGGATCAACGCCGCCAGCGGAATCAGGAACTGGCGGATCTGCTGCAACAACACGAACACCCACGACAGCGGATGCAGGCGCTGCTCGTCCTGGCCGGGATGTTCGACGGCACTCACAGCGCGTCGTCGTCGTGATCGAGCTGGCGGGCGAGGCGGTCGCGCAGGCGTTCGGCATCGCCCTGATCCAGGCCGGACAATGCCACCGCGTTGAGCCGGCTGCCGGCGGTATGCACCACCAGCGTGGTCAGCCGGGTGGCGCGTTCGATCGGGCCGCGGCGCAGGTCCACGTGCTGCACGCGCGAAATCGGGATGCGCGTGTCGCTTTGCCATAGATGACCGCGTTGCAGTGCCAGGCCGTGCTGGTCGAGCTTCCACTGGGTGAGCCGATGCCGTTTGACCGCGAACCACGCACCCAGCAGCGCGGCGACCACGGTCAGGCCCACCACCGCCGGCCAGTAGTGCCAGGCATGCAGCACGGTGACGGCCACGCCGGCCGCGATCAGCCCCGCACATCCGCCGCCCAGCGCGCCGTTGACGCCGGCCACGTAGGCCCCGCGCTGCGGTAGCGGTTGCCACTGTGTGTGGTCCATGGCCGGAACCTGTGCCGGCGCGGCAGCGACGATGACCTCGGGGTGTGGCGGTGGAGCATCGTGCACAAGGCTGGCCTGCAGAAGCGGTGCGCAAGCATAGCCGGGCGCCGAGGGCAGGCGCAGGCGGCGCCTACTGCGCGGCCAGAATCAAGGCATCCACGTCCAGCGCATGCCCGGCACGCGCGGCCTTGGTGCGCAGGTACTGCTCGTTCTCCGGGGTGATGTCGCCGGTCACCGGGATGCGGTCTTCGACCGCGATGCCGGCCGCACGCAGGCGTTCGGCCTTGGCGGGATTATTGGTCAGCAGCCGGATCCGGCCGATGCCCAGACCGCGCAGCATCGCCACCGCACTGCCGTAGCGGCGCTCGTCCGGGCCGAAGCCCAGTTGCGCGTCGGCGTCGATGGTGTCCAGGCCGGCATGCTGGTAGCCGTACGCGCGCATCTTGGCGGCGATGCCGGTGCCGCGGCCTTCCTGGTCCAGATACAGCAGCACACCGCCGCCGAGCTCCTTCAGTTTGGCCAGGCCATGCCGCAGCTGGTCGCCGCAATCGCATTTGAGCGAGCCGAACAGATCGCCGGTCAGGCAGGAGGAATGCACGCGCACCGGCACAGCGGCCGACAGGTCGGGCTGGCCGACCACGATCGCCACCTGGTCGCGCTGCGCCACCCCGCCGCGGAACACCACGAACTCGCTCATCCCCAGCCCGCGCAGCGGCACCGGCGTGCGGGTGACCAACTCGTAGCCGGCAGCGGCGGATGTGGCGCAACCGCTGCCCAGATCGTCCAGTGCCAGCGACTGGCAGCCGGCGAAAGCGGCATGGTCATCTGCGCTGTGCAGCTCCACTGCCAGCATCGCCGGCAGCAGCAGTCCCAGCCGCGCGATCTCCACCGCGCCTGCGTCCAGCGCATCGCCCGGGGTCCACTGCGTCGGTACCGGGGTGTCGCGCAGGTAGGCCAGGGCCGCGAGCTGGTCGTAGTCGTGTCCGGCCAGCGCCACGCGTGCGCCCTGCGGCGCACGCAGGCCCAGCACCTGGGCGCGGGTCGGGGTGACGAACAGATAGTGCCGCCCCTGCGCCGCACGCGCGAAGGCCGCGTACGACTGCGCGGTGCTGCTGTCCAGCGCCAGCACCGCGCGCGCCTGCCCGTTGGCCGCCGTCAGCAGCACCGGGCGGCCGGCGCGCAGTTCGGAGGCGGCGCGCTCGCAACGGATCGCCGCCGGATCACCGAAGGCCTGCGCGCTGTGGGAGGGGACGGGGCTGCTCATGCACGACTCCAGATGGGGATTGCCACGGCCGCTTCAAGGCGGACGCCGCCGCGGCCGTTGCCTGCCGCGTGCGGCCATTGTCGCGTGGTTCGCAAGCGCCAGTCGCCACGGCCGGGTGGAACGCTGCATCCAGCGCCCGCCGTTTGAGTTGCGTGGCAGGCGCGGATTGGTTGCATGCCGGCCGCGTTGTTCATCGCCCGGCAATGCCTTTTAATTCCAAGACCCTCTGCCCGCACCGGACCCCATGTCTCTCATCGACTGCAGCGAAGACCGCCACGCCAGCGCCATCTTGGAGATCTTCAACGACGCCATCGCCAACTCGACCGCGTTGTACGACTACAAGCCGCGGCCACCGGAGAGCATGGTCGGCTGGTTTGCGACCAAGCGCGCGGGCGGCTTTCCGGTGATCGGGGTGGAAGCTGCCGACGGCAGCCTGATGGGGTTCGCCAGTTACGGCACCTTCCGCGCCTGGCCGGCGTTCAAATACAGCGTGGAGCATTCGATCTACGTGCACCGCGACCATCGCGGCAAGGGGCTTGGACGCCTGCTGTTGCAGGGCGTGATCGCGGCGGCGGAACAGCGCGGCGTGCATGTGCTGGTCGGCGGCATCGATGCCAGCAATCAGGCCAGCATCGCCCTGCACGAACAGTTCGGCTTCACCCATGCCGGCACCGTGCGCGAGGCCGGTTTCAAGTTCGGCCGTTGGCTGGACCTGGCGTTCTATCAGCGCATCCTCGCCACGCCGGCCGATCCGCACGACGATTGAGCCGCTGCCGACGCCGCGCCATGCGCAAGCGGATCTGTCTTCAGCTAGCCGGCTTCAGTGCGGATGCCGCTCGGTCGCATATGGATTGGCCTCGCCGCTGCCCGGCGGGCGTAGCGTGTAGCGCTTGTAGGTCCATTGGTATTGCGCCGGGTCGCGCCGGGCGATCTGTTCGATACCCGCGTTGAGCGCGCTGGCGGCGCGCACCGGGTCGGCGTCGGCCACTGCCGGGTCGGCCGGCTGCACATGCAACGCAAACTGCAGGTCGCCACCGGCGCGTTCGCACCAGCCATACAGCACGATCGCACCGGTGCGCTCGGCAAGTCGGTTGACCAGGGTCATGGTCAGGGCGGGGATGCCGAAGAACGGCGCAAACACGCCATCGCCCATTTTCGGCTGCTGGTCGGGCAGGATGCCGACCGCGCCCCCGTCCTTGAGCACCTTGAACAACTGCCGCACGGCCGGGCCTTCGGCACGCACCTGGCGCACATTGTCGCCGCCACGGGCCAGTTGCAGGAAACCGTCCACCGCGTCCGATTCCGGCGGGCGATACACGATCGCGATCGGCCCGCGTTCGGACAGCCACTGGTTGAGCAGCTCCCAGTTGCCGAAATGCGGCGCGGCGACGATGACGCCGCGCCCGGAGGCCAGCGCGGCGTCGTAGAGCGCCTGGCCAGTGCGCTGCAGCCGCGCCAGGTTCTCGGCCGGCGGGCGGGTCCAGGTGCGCAGCACTTCCAGCGTCTGCCGCGCGGTCGACCGCAGCACCTGCGCATGCAGCTGCGCGCGCCGGCCGGCATCCAGTTCCGGGTACGCCAGTTCCAGGTTGCGGCGTGCCACGCGGGCCTCGCGCGCATTGAGCTTGCGCCAGCTCCAGGCCAGCGCGTCGGCCACACGTTTGAGCAGCGGCCACGGCAGGCGGCCCACGGTGGCGGCGGTGGCGTAAAGCAGGCGAGCGCGAACATCGGGTTTCATCCGCGCAATTCTAAACAGCGCGGCCGGCGATGACCCACGCGTGACACTGCCAACCGTGCTGGGCATGCTGCGCGGCACAGTTTGCTGCCGGAGATTGCCCATGCTTGCGCTGATCCAACGTGTCACCCGCGCCGCAGTCACGGTCGATGCGCAGACCGTCGGGCAGATCGGTCCGGGGCTGCTGGCCCTGGTCGGAGTCGAGCCCGGCGACAGCGACGCGCAGATCCGGCGACTGGCCGAGCGCCTGCTCGGCTACCGTGTGTTCGCCGACGACGCCGGCAAGATGAACCGCTCACTCACCGACACCGGCGGCGGCCTGTTATTGGTCAGCCAGTTCACCCTGGCCGCAGACACCGGTTCCGGCAATCGCCCCGGCTTCAGCACGGCGGCGGCGCCGGTGGAGGCTGAACGGGCGTTCAATCGATTGGTGGCGATCTGCCGCGAAAAACATCGTGGCGGGGTGGAAACCGGGCGCTTCGGTGCCCATATGGTTGTCGACCTGGTCAACGATGGCCCGGTGACCTTCCTTCTCAGACCCTAGATACCCACGTCCACCAGCGGTCCTGTCTTGAATCCGGCAGATCGGGCTTCACGCTGGTATAATGCTAGGTTCTCTTTCCAATCTCAAAGCCGGTGGCGCGAGCACTCATGGCCAACGAACGTCCTGCCCAGCAATCCGACATCAAGCTACTGATCAGCAAGGGCCTGGAACAGGGCTATCTGACCTACGCCGAAGTCAATGACCACCTGCCCGACGACCTGGTCGACCCGGAGCAGATCGAAGACATCATCAGCATGATCAACGGCATGGGCATCGATGTCCATGAAGTTGCGCCCGATGCTGAAACCCTGCTGCTCAACGATGGCAACACCGGCAACCGCGAGGTTGACGACACCGCAGCCGAAGAAGCCGCCGCCGCGCTGACCGCGCTCGACACCGAAGGTGGCCGCACCACCGACCCGGTGCGCATGTACATGCGCGAAATGGGCACTGTCGAGCTGCTGACCCGCGAAGGCGAAATCGCCATCGCCAAGCGTATCGAGGAAGGCCTGAGCCAGGTCCAGGCAGCGCTGGGCGTGTTCCCGCTGTCGACCGAAATGCTGCTGGCCGATTACGAAGCGCACAAGGAAGGCAAGAAGCGTCTGGCCGAGATCGTGGTCGGCTTCAACGACCTGATCGAGGAAGCCGACGCCGCCGCCGCCGCGCTGGCGGCCGCTGGCCCTGTCGCCGTCGACGAGGATGCGGTCGATGAGGACGCCGAAGACGGCGATGACGACGCTGCCGAGGAAGAGGCCGGCCCGACCGGTCCGGACCCGGTGGAGGTCGCCACGCGCATGGAGAACCTGGCCAACGAATACGCCAAGTTCAAGAAGATCTATGCCAAGAACGGTGCCGAGCACAAGCTGGTGGTCAAGGCGCGCGAAGACATGGCCGCCATCTTCACCACGCTCAAGCTGCCGCTGCCGCTGACCGATGCGCTGGTCACCCAGCTGCGTGGCGTGGTCAACGGCATCAAGGATCATGAGCGCAAGGTGCTGCACCTTGCCACCACCGTGGCGCGCATGCCGCGCAAGGATTTCATCCGCTCCTGGGAAGGCAACCAGACCAACCTGGAATGGGTGGAAGACGCACTCAAGCGCAAGCAGAAGTGGTCGTCGGCGCTGCGCGACGTCAAGGATCAGATCGTCTCCGAGCAGCAGGGCTCGATCGAGATGGAGAAGGCCAACTACCTGACCCTGGGCGAGATCAAGGAGATCAGCCGCGCAATGGCCTATGGCGAAGCCAAGGCACGCAAGGCCAAGAAGGAAATGGTCGAGGCCAACCTGCGTCTGGTCATCTCCATCGCCAAGAAGTACACCAACCGCGGCCTGCAGTTCCTCGACCTGATCCAGGAAGGCAACATCGGCCTGATGAAGGCCGTGGACAAGTTCGAATACCGTCGCGGTTACAAGTTCTCGACGTATGCAACGTGGTGGATCCGTCAGGCCATCACCCGTTCGATCGCCGATCAGGCGCGCACCATCCGTATTCCGGTGCACATGATCGAAACGATCAACAAGTTGAACCGCATTTCCCGCCAGATGCTTCAGCAGTTCGGCCGCGAGGCCACGCCGGAGGAACTGGCCAAGGAAATGGACATGCCCGAGGACAAGATCCGCAAGGTGATGAAAATCGCCAAGGAGCCGATCTCGATGGAAACCCCGATCGGCGACGACGAGGATTCGCATCTGGGCGACTTCATCGAGGACACCAATGTGGAGTCCCCGATCGATAACACCACCAACATCAATCTTTCCGAGACGGTGCGCGACGTGTTGGCAGGTTTGACCCCGCGCGAGGCCAAGGTGCTGCGGATGCGTTTCGGTATCGACATGAATACCGATCACACGCTGGAAGAAGTCGGCAAGCAGTTCGACGTCACCCGCGAGCGGATTCGTCAGATAGAGGCAAAGGCGTTGCGTAAGCTGCGGCACCCGAGCCGTTCGGAACAGCTGCGTTCGTTCCTGGACATCGACTGATCCAGTCGTCGTACCGTTGCAGTGATCACACAACAGCCCCGCACTTGCGGGGCTGTTGTGTTGTGGGGCATGCCGCAGGCTATGCTCCGCCGGGTGGGCGTCCGCCGAACCGCGGATGCGTCGGGGATGGCACGCAGGTGACATTCACGCCTCGGCGACGAAGCCAGACAGCGGCGCAACATGAAGCCGATGTTTCTTCCAGGCTCACGTGACGTTCTAGCCGTGGCTTCTAAGTTGATGGACGAATGGAACGAGGCCGTCGTATGAGCAGGCAAAGCCGCTTTGAAACCACCACATACCGCGAGCACGAGATTCGCGTACGCGCCGAGCAGGCGTCCCCGGGTGCCATGTGGACATTGTGGGTGGATGTGTATGCGCTGGGTGGCAAGCGTGAGCCACGGATCGATGGCCGGGAACCGGGTTGGGAGACCTACCAGGACGCTATCGCGCAGGGATTCCGTGCAGGGCGGCAATTGGTCGACGTGCAGCTTGAGATGGCGTAGCAGCCGGGATTGGGGGAGTGGGGATTCGGGATTGCTGAGGGACTTGTAGCTCCGGATCGTGCACCGCGAACGGTGCGCAGGGCAGGCTGGTCGCTTACAACTTCAAAAGCCTGGCTTACGCCGGGCTTTTCTGTGTCCGCATGTGCAAGCACAGGTGGGTGCGGACACTTCTCCTCATTGACAGCCCGATGTCAGCAGACAGCGATGCACGCGGACAGGTAAACTTTCGCGTCAGCTGGACGGTCCGACATGCCCCGCATCTCGCAACCCACCCCGCCGGGCCTATAGCTCAACGGTTAGAGCAGAGGACTCATAATCCTTTGGTTCCAGGTTCGAATCCTGGTGGGCCCACCATTTTAAGATCCAGCAGCGTCCTAAGAAGGCCGAAAACCCGTATGAAATAAGGGATTTCGGCCTTTTTTGTGTCTGATTGCGTCCTATGGGGTCTGTTTAAATCCCAAGTTTGATGACGGTAAGTTTGGCGGTAAGCTACCGCCCCCCAAAGTCAGTTACCGCCAAAGTGCCTTTGACCGATACAGCCATTCGTAAGGCAAAGCCAGCCGCCAAAGTGCAGAAGCTTCGCGACGGCGGCGGCCTGTATGTGCTACTGCGCCCTGACGGTGCAAAGTGGTGGCGTTGGGACTACCGCCGCCCGGTGACGAGCAAGCGCAACACGCTATCGCTTGGGACATATCCGGATGTCAGCTTGGCTACGGCACGTGAGCGGCATGCGGCGGCGCGCAAGTTGTTGGCCGAAGGCATCGATCCTGGCGAACAGCGCAAGGCCGAGAAGTCGGCAACCTTGGAGCGCTCGGCTAACACGTTTGAGGCGATCGCCGCGGAGCATCTATCTATGCGAGCCAACAAGCTCTCTGCTGGCTCAGTTGTGCGTGAGCGGCGCCTGCTTGAGAAGGATCTCGGTCCTTACATCGGTAGCCGTCCAGTGGATGCAATACCGGCTCGCGATCTACTGCAGGCACTGCGGAAGATTGAGGCGCGTGGGGCGGTGGAAACTGCTCATCGCGCGCGAATGCTTGCCGCCCAAGTGTTTCGCTATGCCATTGCTACGGGCCGAGCGGAACGCAACCCTGCTTCTGATCTGAAGGGCGCTTTGACTCCACCGGAGGGTCGTCATTTCGCCAGCGTGACCGAGCCAGCCTTGGTAGGTGAGCTATTGCGAGCGATCCATGGCTATCGTGGTTCACCAGTGGTGATGGGAGCGCTGCAACTGGCTCCACTCGTATTCGTGCGCCCAGGAGAACTGAGGCGAGCACGCTGGGAGAACATTGATCTTGATTCGAGCGAATGGCGATTCATTGCGAGCAAGACCGCTCAGTCCCACGTGGTTCCATTGTCCTCGCAAGCGGTTGCCATCTTGCGCGACCTACATCCGCTGACGGGTCGCGGTGAGTTCGTTTTCCCTAGCGTGCGTGGGAGAGGGCGGCCGATGAGCGAAAACACCATCAATGCGGCGCTGCGGCGGCTGGGCTACGACTCAGACACGATGACAGGTCATGGCTTCCGAGCAATGGCACGCACAGTCTTGGACGAGGTTTTGGGCTTTCGTCCCGACTACATCGAGCACCAGCTTGCGCATGCCGTCCGAGATCCCAACGGACGCGCCTACAACCGCACTGCTCATCTGGTCGAGCGCCGGAAGATGATGCAAGCCTGGGCAGACTATTTGGACAGTCTCAGGGCGTCCATCTAGGCCGCTATTTGCCCACTTTTATTTCCTGACTTGCCATTTTTCTGGGTAACCGCTGTAACGCGCGTAACGTCATGGAAATAACGCAATAAATTCAGGTGATTAGATGGTTGTGTTGGTGGTCCCGTTGCCGCGTAACGCACTGTAACCCGTGTAGCAAGCACCTCGCTTTGGGACGATGCCGGACGCACCCGGACGCCGGATCAGGCTGCGCCTAGCGCGACGCAGGTCGGCGGGGTCAGCCGAGGTGACTTTTTGGCGAGCCTCTTCTCTGGCGCCGAATCCCTTCTCCGCTAGGCCCGTGCAGACCTCAGCAGGCGCACGGGCAGCCCTGCGCTGCAAGTTACTTGCTGGCGTTCGCCAGCCATACCGCCACGCCTGCACGCCAGTGCCTTGCTCGCATCGTCT
Source organism: Xanthomonas arboricola pv. populi (assembly GCF_002939945.1). Classification (GTDB taxonomy): domain Bacteria; phylum Pseudomonadota; class Gammaproteobacteria; order Xanthomonadales; family Xanthomonadaceae; genus Xanthomonas; species Xanthomonas arboricola_A. The sequence continues at coordinate 105,957 of NZ_MDEB01000009.1, forward strand.
ACGTGGGCCGGCAACGCCTGCCCGTCGTCCGCCAGATTCCGGCCGCGTCCAACAGAGTTTGTAAAAAAAGTTTTTACACAGCCAGTCGCGTGAACTCCGACCCGCTGGCTTCTAGTCTCTTGGCAAGCCCAAAACACATGGCAGTCGTTGACCAGCAGGTCAATGCGCCACCTCAAACGATGCTCGCTTCCCGAACAACACCCGCCGCCCCACCAGGCGCGCCGGCCAACGCACCACGTCCCGATGCCGGCCGCAGCGAACGCTTCTTGCGTAAGCCCGAAGTGCTCAGTCGCACCGGCATCTCCCGATCCCACCTGTACTGGCTGATGGATCGCGGCCGGTTTCCCAAGTCCATCCCGCTCTCTCCCCGCGTCACGGTCTGGCTTGAGTCAGATGTTGATGCCTGGATCGCAGCCCAGATTCCCGCCACCCATCCGCGAGTACAGCCATGACCGACGACATCCACCTGACCATCTCCGGCAAGCGCTTCACGCTGACGCGCGCCGAAGCCGAGTTCCTTGCCGAACACCTGCGCACGGCAATCGCGCAGCCGAACCTTGGCCTGCACTTCACCCATCACCGACCTGGTCGGATTGGCGAGATCGTGTTGACGCGCGGCACTCCCGCGATCTTGACCGATTGCTGAGGTGCCTATGACCACTCCCGCTCGCGCGTTTCTTCGCTGCCCGCACTGTGATGCTGCTGCCATCGTCCGGTCGAGCGTGTCCCACAACAGGCTGCTCCGTGAATCGATGCTTCAGTGTCGCAACGCGCTGTGCGGGCACACATTCACCGCCTACACCGAAATCGTCCGCACCATCTCCCCAAGCGCTTGCCCAAGCCCTGAAATCTGCCTGCCAATCAGCAGCGCATCAGAGAAGGCCGCCTTCAAGGCGAAGTTGATCGAGAAGCAGATGGCAGGAAAAAGCGCGTGATGTTGTGGTTGACAATGCGCGGGCAATGCGCGCAGCATTCCCACGTCGCCGCACAATCGGCGACCGGGTTTTGCAGCCCGACACATGAGGCGCACCAGCGCCCATCGATCGATGCACGGCGCTTTTTTATTGCCCGCTGTGTCGTCGCGGGCGACTGCTTGCCAGTTCTATGGCGGGCGGTGCGCGGAGGCCGCAAGGCCTGCCGGTCCTCATGCCGGTCTGCAAACCGCGTACCGTCCGTCACCCCGTTTTGCAGCGGGGCGGCGGATTCCGACCTACATGAGGAATCAGCCATGTCCCACGACACCCTAGTTGCGCCTACGCGTTTCAGCGTTCGCATTGCCCATCATTTTGGCGAAATCGCCGACACCCTCGATTGGGATCACACCCGTTGGCTGGCGCTCGATGCGTGCCTGCAAGCCACTGGGAAGCAGCCCGACACACTGACGCTGGCCGAGATCCAGCAGGCCATTGCCGCCGCCGCACAGGAGGTTGCGCGATGATCGGTTCGCACCTTGATGCCCTGGTCGGTAACGACGATGCGGTGATGCACGACTTGTTCAGTGCGACCCGTCAGCTGCTGCGCATCTACGAAATGCCAATGACCGCGCTGTTCCAGCTGGTCGAGGCACTTGAGCGTCGCGCCGGTTCCATGGAAGACCTGTCGCTGGGCGAACTCTTGAGGATGGTCGGCAGCGTGGAGGTGACCCCATGACGCACGAGACCGTTGGACTGTCGGGCGTGCCGAACATGGGCGACGGACAAGTGAGCGCCACGATGCTAGATGCGGTGCTTGATGCCGAGTGCGCAGAGAGCATCTTGCGCCTAGCGCACCGCATCGATCGCTTGCGTTGTAAGGCCGAAAAGCACCTGGCAACCGCACGTGCAGAGCTCGATGAAGCGCTGCAGGGCCATCCGCTTGAAGATCGGCTGCGCAAGCGCTTTTTCGCGCCGCTGGAACATGATTGCACAGAGCTGGTCCGCGTTTTTCAGCGCGTGCAGTGCCGCCTGTCGCTGTTCACTCCTGCCCAATCACAGAAGCAGTTCGAGGACTGCATGGCCTTGCAATTGGAGGACATCCAGGCCGAGCGAGCGGCCAGCTATGCAGAAGCACCATGCGCGTGCACTGTGCCCGAATTGCCCTTCGGCTACTGGATGAGTGAGGACAGCTACAACCGGCTCAGGCGCGCCCGCTGGACGGCGTTGATGTTGAGCGGCATGGGCGATGGCATGGCCGAACGTATGGCGCTGTCGTTCGAGTCGATGGCCGCCAGCACGCTCTACATCCACGAGGATCTGGCTGCGGTCATGAACGACGCCACGCATAGCACCGAGTTGGTGGCTGACGATGCGTCGTGCTGACGGCTTCGTGGTTGCCATGCAATCGGCGGGCTTGCTGGTGGCGTCTGTTGTTGCCGATGGTCGTCTCCGGCGCGTGCGGGCCGAAGGCGACGGCAGCGGTCAGCGCAGTGGCTGGTATGTCCTTCATGCTGGTCCGCCGCTGGCCGGCGCCTATGGCAACTGGAAGACCGGCGCGAGCGCGCAATGGCGTGACAGCGAGGGTGGTTCGCTATCGGCTGCGGAATTGGCGGAGATCCGCGAGAAAGCGCGCCGCGCGCAGCGGCAACAGCAGGCCGAATGCGCACGGCGCCATGCAGCAGCACGCGAGGCGGCATTGGCGCAATGGCGACAGGCGGATGCGGCCAGCGCGACGCATGCCTATCTGGTCGCCAAGGGCGTGGCCTCCCACGGTCTACGGCAATCAGGTGGGCATCTGTTGGTGCCCATGCGCGACGCCGAAGGACATCTATGGAGCATGCAGACCATCGCGGCCGATGGAAGCAAGCGCTTCCTCGCAGGTGGTCGAAAGCGTGGGCTGTATTACGCCATCGGGCGAGAGGTCTCGGAGGTGGTGTGCATTGCCGAAGGCTATGCCACCGCTGCCAGCATCTATGAGGCGACGGGCTATCCAACCGCCGTGGCCTTCGACGCCGGCAACCTCGAACCTGTAGCGAGGGAGCTGCGCAACAAGTTTCCCGACGCCTTGATTGTGCTGTGCGCAGACGACGATGCAGCGACTGCGTTATGTCGCGGCATCAATCCCGGCTTAGCAAATGCACAGCGCGCAGCGCACGCCGTCGGCGGTGTCGTGGCACTGCCACCGCGCTCACCCGATCACTCTTAAGCGCCTCACCTTTGTGACCCTTCAACCCAAGGCGCTACGCGCCGACGTGGCAATGGAGCCTCGTGCATGAGCAACACCATCAAATCCGTAGACTTCAACGATGCTGCCAAAGCGGTGGGCAAAAAGGCCGTGCGTAGTTCGATCGAGGCGGCCGTGCGCAGGGGCAGTGGGACCAGCAAGGCACGCGCCGATAGCGCTGCCGGAGCTAAGCCGCACTATCGACTGAGCGATGCCGGTGTGTTCTACGTCGGCGTCAACGAAGACAGCGAGCAGGCAGAGCCGCAGTTCATCTGTTCGCCGCTGAAAGTCGAGGCTAAGACCCGCAATAGCCAGAGCGAGGAATGGGGCCGGCTGTTGAGTTGGACCGACGCCGATGGTCATCGCCACCAGTGGGCCGCGCCAGCCGAAATGCTGGTGGGCGACCCACGCGAGTTCGTCCGCCAGTTGGCAGCTGGTGGTGTGGAGATGTCCGCGCACCGCAGCACGATGCAGCGGCTGCTTGCCTACATCATCCAAGAGCGCATCGACGCACGTGCCCGCAACGTGGCCGTGCCGGGCTGGCACGACAGCAGCTATGTGCTGCCCAGCGGCGAGAGCTACGGTGCCGGCGAGGAGTTGCTGGTCTACCAGCACAGCGGCGGCTTGCAGCATCACTACGCGGCGGTTGGCTCGCTGGACGATTGGAAACGTGAAGTGTCAGCACGTTGCGCGGGTAACTCGCGGCTGGTGCTGGCGGTAGCGACGATGTTTGCCGGCCCGCTGCTGCGCTTCACCGGCGCCACGGGTGGCGGCTTCCACATCGTCGGCGGCAGCAGCAGCGGCAAGACCACCGCGCTACGCGTGGCCGCCAGCGTTGTAGGACCACCAGAGTACGCCCGCGAGTGGCGCAGCACCGCCAACGGGCTGGAAGGTGTGGCGGTGCTGCACAACGATGCGACGCTGATCTTGGACGAGCTGGCACAGATCGATCCGAAGCAGGCCGGCGATGCGGCGTATTTGCTTGCCAACGGTAACGGCAAGAGCCGCGCGAACCGTGCCGGCGACGCACGGGCGGCGGCACGCTGGCGCATCATGATCCTGTCGGCAGGCGAGGTGGGCTTGGCCCAACACATGGCCGAGGCTGGCAAGCAAGCAAGGGCCGGGCAGGCCGTGCGCTTGGCGGACGTGCCAGCAGAGGCCGAGGCCGGCCACGGCGTCTTTGAACGGCTTCACGACGCCAGCGACGGCGCAGCCCTATCTGCCCTGCTCAAGGACGCCTCGGCGCGCTCCTACGGCTCGGCATGGCCGCTATGGATGGAATATTTGACGCGGCTGGACAGCCCCAAGCTCACAGCGCAGCTGCGCGAGGCAACAGACCGCTTCCTGGCAACGCACGTGCCGGATAACGCGTCGGGTGAGGTACGCCGCGTGGCAGAGCGATTCGCCATCGTCGCCTTTGCCGGCGAGCTAGCCAGTACCTGCCGGCACCAGCTCACCGGCTGGCAGAAGGGTGAAGCAACCAAAGGTGTGGCGACTTGCTTCCAAGCCTGGCTGCAGCGCCGTGGTGGCTCGGGCAGCGCTGACACTGACGCTTTGATGTCGCGCATCCGCGCGTTTTTTGAAGCCCACGGCGAGAGCCGCCTTGAGCGATTCCGCGCAGCGGACGGTCTTCCCGTGCGAGAGCGTGCCGGCTTCCGTCGCTTCGATGAAGTGGGCGTCACCGAATACATGGTGTTGCCCGAAGCTTTCCGCCGCGAATTGTGCGCTGGCCATGACGCACGGCAAGCCGCGCGTGAGCTGATCGCCGCTGGGTGGATCAAGCCCGCAGCCGACGGCAAACCCTCACAGGTTGTGCGCGTGCCCGGTATGGGTGCGGTGCGCTTGTACATCTTCGACTCGCGCAAGGTGCATGACGGCTCATTGTGAGCTGCTTGCAGTGCGTGTCATCACCCCGGCCGCCGTCGTGCATGCGCGGCCGTCACAACTGGAGCATCACCACATGAAGACCAATGCCGAAACAAACCACGACGCGGAGGCCGCTCAGGCATCCACCACGCTAACGACGCCCCGCGAGGTGCGGGCAAGATACGAGGCCGCAGCGCGGGCGCTGAGCGAGGCGCTCGGCCGCAAGAGGGCGATTACTGACCGCGCCGCGACCATGGCCCGAGCCGGCGAAGCGGCACAGGCTGAGGCAGACGCCGCGCGGTCACAGTGGCGTGAGCTGCTGCGCGAGACCAGCGGCTTGCTGACGCGTGATATCCACAAGCTGCGCGCCGCTGAGCGCTCGGCACTGACGCTGGTGGAAGAGTACGCGGCCATGCAGCAGGAGATCCAGGGGCAACTGAGCGGCATGGAACTTGAGGTGGCTGAGCTGGCCGATGAGGGCGTTAATTTGCGCGATCGCGTGTTGAATGCCGCGGCGTCTGAAGCATTTGACGCCGTGATCGACAAGGCGGGCGATGCGATAGCGACAGCGTATGTGCTGCACCGCCGCGCGACGTTGGAGCCGCTCCAGGTACGGATGCGTCCGAGTGATGAGCAAGTGTTGGGCGAGTTCCTTCATCGGCTTGGCAAGAAGATGCAGGAGCGTACGGGCGTGGTAGCTGGTGCGGTGGACAAGATCGTGAGTGCTCCGGAGCTGGAACTTGTTGGTGTAGATATGATCCTTGCGGGCAGTCCGGCGCGGCGTGCGCTACTGCGTCGCGCGACCGAAGACGCTCAATCCCGTGGACTCGGTACCCCGAGCTAAATAGTATGGATTTGGTCTCCACCTCTGCCCATGAGGGGAGCCAACGGTAGGTTGCCAAGCTTGGGGCCGTGGTTGCTCTGCCAATTTCCACCGGCGCAAGTTTGGCGGCCGGCCGTCTTTTGCCCCTGGCTCAAACGTTGGGCGGTAGCTCTCGCGCAGCGAAGTCGCTAGGTTGCAGGACTGCAATGGTCGCAAGCGCCGGCGCGATGCGGCCACCAGCGGTTTTCACGGAGGCTGACGACTGTTTACAACGTCTGGCTTAACCTAATTGCAAGCGCAAGCAGACAGCAACTCTCTTTGCCACAGAGATTCTGAATTAATCGCTCCGAGCCATGAGGCGAGCTAATTTGCGCTAGCTGATCGCCACTGCATAACGCTTGCTGTATCGAGGCCCGTATTGGTTGCAGCACTTCTTATTCTTCTTGAGAGAACCGCAGGGGCATGGCTCATTGCGAGTAAAACGACGAGGCAAATCGGGCTGCGTCTGCTTTTTGCGTGTCATTTGAGTCGGCACGTCCGACAGGATTCTCTCAGATTTCATCAGTTCATGGGCCTCGGCGATGTGTTCCGCGTCAAGCGGATCGCTGTACCTTGCGTAGATCATGGTTTCGGAGCGCGTTCCCGTAGCATCCTGAGTCTGCGCACCGAGGATGATGAACTCGCTTGCATCAACGAACTTGAGAGGCGCAACGATTGCGTAAGCCTTCATCACCGAAAGGCGATATAAGCGGTACTCTTCATATGTTGCTTGGTGACGGATCCAAGGAACAAAGACAAAAAGATAAACTCTCCCTGGATGGCATGGTGAGTATGCCGCCCTTGAACTCCGTGCTGCGTGAGGAACACTTAAATACTTCTCGGCGAACGCGGACCCGAGTCGTGCACGCGACGCAAGATTCTCCGATGCCGCAACGCGAAGCGTTACTTCATGCATGTCCAGAGGGGTATTATTGGCCTCGCCCGTATCGGCGGTGAGGACCGCAGTGCTAAACGGATCGATGAGCTCATGCCACTCACGCGCGAGCTGCCTCATGCGTGTACGCACGCTATAGTCAGGTGAGCTTTCATAAGCGCGCCACTCTCCCTCTGGGATCCTGACCCAGTTGGCAGGATGAAGGTCCTGACGAGCGAAGGGTAAGCGCCCATAACCGTCTGGCATGGCCTCCTGAAGGTAGAATGCCAGAAGATCCTCTTCACCATCGTACATTTGCAGCTGTCCCCTGCGGATAGCTGCTTCCTTCTCTGTAAGGTAGTGAACGAAGTCGCCGATAGTGCCCAATTCCGTTAGAACGCGGTCGAGGCTATCTTCGTCCAGAATATGGATGTAAGGCCTCTTGGGGTTTAAGTCTCCGACCACGAAGGGTCGCTTCCCCTCTACTACGTCGGGCAAACCGAAAGCGTGAATCAATGTGCCGCTGCTCCCTGGTCCACCGATCCTGCGGAAGTAGTCGTGGGCTGGCAACGTGCTATTGGATGCCACAGCCACCAGATGAATTCGCGTACGATCTGATAGGGCTGGCAACGGAAATGGCACTTGGCATCGAGCATCCAGGTAGATAGTTGGAGTTGGTCCGCGTAGATGCTTCGCAGCTCCCCAGAGCTGCGTGGCGGAAGCAAGGATAGCTTCGCGATACCAGCGGCTCCACGCGATCTGTATATCGGGATGCGACGGCCACGCAATGTCTTTGTCAGAGAAGAGAATGATGTCGTCGCCAAAGATCACAGTCAGATCGGCCAGCTCCTTGCTGACCCCCTTCTTTCCTCGGCGCGTCAGCCCAGGATACGACCACAGCGCGAAGAAGTGGTCAGACGCCAGCTTGGCTAAATGGCGCTCTCGGGCGGTCGTGCCCTCGTTCTTGATAATTGGTTCGAGCACACGCATTCTCCTCGTCTATCGATTGCCGCGGTGAGGTCGGTATGCAGCGTCAGCGACAAGTATGTGGGAGTATGCGCGCTGATGGACCTAATATGATGTAAGCGTGCCCTCCGTTAAAGTAGCGCGTCAAACATCTAGGTGGTCCACACAGCTGGACTGACAACTCGCGCAACCGCTCGCGGGCGATAGCTTGGCCATCTTCCTATTGCACCATGCTTGCTAAGAGTGGCGGTCTTAGCACGGCAAGCTATAGTGCTGAAATGAGCAACCATGAAATATAGGAAAAGCATGAGGCCTAGCCGCGACGATTTTGCGCCTGCACATTCCAATCGATCCATTGACTAAGGGGGGCGAGTCTTGAGTACTCTTCTCGTTTCGCCTGCGAAGTCACCGCCTCCGGAGCGAGTGCTCTCGCTTGGTTATGGTTTGCCCGTCGTGCCTGAGAGGCTGATGCTCGCGCACGCGCGAGGACGCGTTCTATTCATCGCCGGTGCCGGCGTATCTAAGCCCGCAGGGTTGCCTGACTTTCGCAAGCTCGTGCTCGATGTCTACGCGAAGCTAGACGCGGGCGTGCATGCCGTCGTGACGGGCAGCAAAGATGACGAACCCGGCGATTTTAGCGGCTTGACCAGCCAGCAAATAGCTGAAGTCAAAAGATTTAAGCGGCGGGACTACGACGTCGTACTGGGCATGCTAGAGCGCAGGATCGACGACAAACCCAGCGGCACGAGTCGGGTAAGAGCGACGGTCGCAGAAGTCCTTCGTGCGGCAGGGCCGAAGCCTGCACCGATCCACAAAGCGCTCATGCGACTGGCCGACCGCGGCGGCGCTTCCGCTATTGTCACCACGAACTTCGACCTCCTGCTACAGGCCGGTGCTAGCGGAAAGGAAAAACTGCAAACCTATTCTCTTGGTGGAATTCCCCGACCGGGGCGAAGTAGTGAGTTTGCGGGCATTTTCCATATCCATGGCGCCCTGGATCGCAATTCCAAAAGAGCCTCCGATCTTGTGTTCACCGACCAGGACTTTGGCGAGTTCTATATGCGCAGGCGCACCGTGCCAGAGTTCATCTACGATGCAGCGCGGCTGTTCCATCTGGTGCTCATCGGCTACAGCGCCGACGACCCTCCCATGCGTTATTTGTTGAATGCCATTGCTGCCGACGGAGTACGCTTCGACGATCTCAAGGAACGCTTCACGTTTGTCGGCGTCGAAACGCCCGACCCGGTTCTTGTCGAGGACTGGAAGGGCCGTGGGATCACGCCAATCGTCTATGACAGCAAGGATCACCACCAGTCGCTTCTGAATCTACTGGAGCGTTGGGCTGAGCTCTCTGCTGTGAACGGAAGGCCGGGGAAAGCTGAGGCCGAGGTCAAGCGAATCGTTAAGAGGCCAAGGAATGCCGCAGACGAATCCGATCGGGATCTGTTCGACCACCTGGTTCGCCGCGGAAACACCAGCGAACGCGTAAGGCTCTCCAGTCTTGCCTCTAAAGCGGGGGCAGACACCGGTTGGCTTGATTCCATCGTAGAGATTGCTTCGGAGCGGGACAGTGAGGCGTCAGCATGAAGCCCCAATGGCTCCCGTTCAACGACAGGGATCGCGATGCGGTCCGAGTGTTAATGGCGTTTTTGCATGGACGGTTGTCGGAAAAGGCCATCGTCGAATGGGCGCTAAGGTCGAAACCACACGAGATCGTCAAGCGTGTCGCAGTTTTGCAATCTCTAGAATTCCTGGATGCTAAGCAGCTCAAGGAGCCTTGGCGATCGGCGTGGAGCCTGATCGAGGAGAGCTGGGATCAGGAACTGCCGCAGTCATCCGGAATCGATGCCTACCGTGTACAGCGGCGCATCTCTGCCGGCGAGCGCTCCGGCTCACTGATCTCCGCCATCATCGCTGTAGTGCAACCGAGGGTTCACGTCAGTTTACGGACTGAACGGTCTAAAACGGTGACTTCCAAGCGCCCACGCCGTGTCGAGGATCTCTTTTACGCCTCACTCAGCAGCCAGGAGCTGGCTGATCTCGACATCTATCGACTCGAAAACATTCAGGAGGTCGACTTCCTTGTCACACTTGGCATTGCCCTAGAAGGAGCAGTGAATCACGGCATCGCCATCGGGCGCAGGTTGGGATGGGAGGGTGACCACAAGTTCTGGCGGCTTGGACAGTTGTACTACGCTGGTTATCAGGTTCGAAGCGAAGACGGATACAACTGGGACGTGGACAAGTTTCACGATGGAATCGCGCCGTCGGTCAAACTACTCGACGCTGTTGTGAAAAGGATAAGTGCACTCGATCCGGGACAGGCGCGGGCGTTCGTACACCGCTGGAAGCATATGTCGACTCCCATCCATTTGCGGCTCTGGGCCTCACTTTCGCAGATCACCGAATTCACGTCGGCCGACGAATTGACCGAAGTCCTACCCGACTTGAAGGACCGACCGTTCTGGGATATTCATGCCTTTCCAGAGATCGCCGAGCTGCGCGCGCTTCGCTTCAACGATGTTGCAGAGAAGGCACAGAATAGTATGGTGGCCCGCATCAAGCGGGGGCCACCCCTATCGTTCTGGCCGTTAAAGGCGGATCGCGGCCGGGTCAAAGATGCCCGGCGGTATTGGGTGGCTCGTGAGTTACGTCGCATAGAGGTGGCCGGCAGTCGGCTTCCGGCATCAGTCTCAACTTGGTTGGCCGGACATCTGGACGAATTCCAGGATCTGAGGAACATGAACTCGATCCAGTTCGGATTTCTAACCTCCGGGACCACACGATGGGTCAAACCCGAGCCGGACGATCGCTTCAACGACCTAGTCGGCGAAGCCCTATTGCGCGCCCTGGAGGGGACGCTAGCCTCTGCCAGTAGCAGTTGGAATGACGACTCTGCCGAGCGCGCTTCGGATTGGATTCGGAGTGGTGATAACGTCGGGCTGATTCTGTCAGAACTCGAGACCGCACCCGATGGGGGTGCCGATTTCCCCAACATATGGGATCGTTTTGCCTGGTCTCACAATGCACCGAGTCCGGAAAACGAAGGGACTCAGGAACACCGGCACACTGTCGATCGAGTTTTGGCCCTGCTGGAGCTATTGCCGACCAGGACGGTCGAGCCGGCGATCCAAGGAATTACGCATTGGATCTCGGCTTGGGAGCGTATCGTCACGCAGTCGCCCAAACTGTTGGCCGTGTGGACCAAGCTCTGGCCCATCGCGGTAGCGGTCACGAACGAGACGACCGACGAGACGGATAAGATGGATCTGAGCCAGATCGTGGGATCCAGCCCCGACGAAGAAACATCGGACTTGGACACCCTCAACACGGCGACGGGCCGGCTGGTGGGAGTCTTCCTTGCATCCTGCCCTGCCATCCGTGGCGATGAGAATCCGTTCGAAACGAACGAACCGCTGCGCGTCATGCGTGATTCGATTGTTGCGGCGGACGGTAAGTCAGGCTTAATTGGGCGGCACCGACTGATAGAAGCGCTTCCATACTTCCTGGAGGCCGACGAGGAATGGTCCAAGCGGAATCTAGTAGCGCCACTGACGGAGAACGAGGCGCAATCCCTGGCCCTTTGGCGCGCCATCGCGCGCCGCAGGCAGTTCACCAAGGTGTTGGAGGTGATCGGCCACCACTTTGCGGACAGGGCTACCGACCGCCGATTGGGGCGCGAGACTCGGGGCTCACTGCTGTCCAGCCTCGTGCTTGAATCTCTGCACGCTTTCCGCGAAGGAAGGGATCCAGTGATTGCGAACGCGATAGTTCAGCAAACGCTGCGGACCGCAGATGACGAAGTGCGGGCCAATGCCGCACAAACGGTGCAGCGTTTCCTGAGCTGGATGTCCACAGATTCGGCGGCTCAGTCACGGCAGTCCGCGCACGAAGTATTTCGCCTCGCCATTGCTCCTTTTCTTAAAGAAGTCTGGCCGCCGGAGCGCTCGTTAGCCACGCGCGGTGTTAGCGCGGCATTCGCAGACTTGCCTGCCGCCGCAGGCCAAGCGTTCGGCGAGGCGGTCAACGCGATCGAGCGTTTTCTTGTGCCGTTCGACTGCTGGTCAATGTCCGACTTCGGGCTGAGGGGCGAGGTTGACGGCGCCGCCCGATTGGCATCCATCAGTACGCCGGACATGGCAGCTGCGTTCCTACGCCTGCTGGATATGTGCATCGGTACGGCTGAAGGCTCAGTCGTCCCTATGGACTTGGCCGAAGCGCTGGATCAGATCCGATCTGCCGCCGGCAGGCTCGTACAAGATCCGGCGTTCCGGCGATTGGAGACCTTAGCGCGTCGTTAATAGGCCGAGTCACGATGGCCGCCAAGCCTGAATTCCGTTCACCGCGTTACATGTGTCACACCCTGTTACCCGTTTACCTATCAGCGGATTTTCTCTTAAGTCATTGATGTATTGGATATGCGTGAGAATTGTTACGCGAGTTACCAGTGTTACTAGCGAAATAGGTAAGCCAGGACGTAGTTTACTGATAGGGGATACTGCGCCGTCGCCTCGAAAGCCCGACGGGGCAGGCTGTCCAAGTCATGCATTGCCTGTTGGGCAAGTGGGCGCGTGTTACCTACTGGGTAATGCAGCATGCCAATCCGTAGCGATCCCGAAACACTCCTAGTTGGAGAGGTGCTTCTATCGGGCTGCATTGGACATGGCTTTAATACAGCACAGTCAAAAGCTATGTCCAAAGCTGGCATCAGGCCTACGCAGAGGTGTCTGGTGCGGTGCTTGGCGCAGGGATCCGCAGGTAGAGCAAAGGCCTCTATGGCGCGATCTTGGCCTTGTCCCGTTTGCGGTGGCGCCATGTGCAGGCATGCGGAAAAAGCTGCCCATGAAGTGCGCAGGCGTGGCGGGGCGACGATTGCGCGCGCAGGGGGCAGCCACCGGCGCACCTTCATGCCAGGCTGTCAGCGGGCATGGTCGGACCCTGCCAGAGCGGCCTGCGGGGCTCTCGTGCTTCAAGTTCCTGTCCGATGGCGGTAGCTCTGGCGGTAACCGTCGGGGTGATGGGTCAAAGAGGCTTTACCTGCCAACGGTTTCCATTGCTTATGAGGTAGATGGTGGGCCCACCAGTTAAATCAATGATTTGCTGACGCGTGTTCTTGTAAGCACAAGTTGGCCGTATTAGACAACTTATGATGTCAATGCAGGCATAAATTGTCCGGTGCAAGCCACTGGGTAATCCCCCCGCTTTTAGCGTTCGCCAAAAGTGGAGCTACGCGGCCATCGCCAATTTCATTGCTGGGGTGATACCGCCGAGCGCCATGTTGGGGCGCTCATGGTTGTACGTCCATAGCCAGCGCGTGGCCTTGTCCTGAACCTGCTCGATGGTGTCGAACAACGTTGTGGCCAGCCAAGCGTAGCGGACAGTGCGGTTGTAACGTTCGACGTAGGCATTTTGCTGCGGCTTGCCCGGCTGGATATGCTCGATGCGGATGCCGCGCTGCTGTGCCCAAGCTAGCAGCGCGCCGCTGATGTACTCCGGGCCGTTGTCGCAGCGAATGACGCACGGCTTGCCGCGCCACTCGATGATCTGCTCCAACGAGCGGGTCACCCGGGCCGATGGCAGCGACAGGTCGACCTCGATGCCCAGACCCTCGCGATTGAAGTCGTCGAGCACGTTAAATAACCGGAAGCCGCGACCATCGGCCAACTGGTCGTGCATGAAGTCCATCGACCAGACCTGGTTGCTCGTCTCCGGTACCGACAACGGCTCTGGCCGCTCACGTACCAGCCGTTTCTTCGGCTTGATCCGCAGGTTCAACTCCAGATCCCGGTAGATGCGGTACACCCGCTTGTGGTTCCAGCCGAAGCCCTTCACGTTGCGCAGGTGCAGAAAGCATAGGCCGAACCCCCAATCACGATAGGTCGTGGTCAACCGGACAAGCCAATCGGCAATCTGGACGTTCTCCTCGCTGGCCTTGGCTTGATAGCGGTAGCAGGTCTGGCTGACCTCAAACGCCTGGCAGGCGTGCCGGATGCTCATCGCCTTGTTCGCCACCGCCCATCGGGCCATCTCCCGGCGTTGAGATGGCCTCACCATTTTTTTGCCATCGCCTCACGAAGTACTTCGGCAGTCATTTGCGATTCGGCGTACATCTTCTTCAGGCGCCGGTTCTCGTCCTGCAGCTCCTTGAGCTGGGACATCAGCGACGCATCCATGCCGCCGAACTTGCTGCGCCACTTATAAAACGTTGCCGAGCTGATGCCGTGTTCTCGGCACAACTCCGGCACTGACGTGCCGGCCTCGGCCTGCTTGAGGACGGCGATGATCTGGCTGTCGGTGAAACGGGATGTCTTCATGGAACCTCCTCAGAAAAGGGTACGAGAAAATTCCACTTCTGGCGTCAGCTAACCTGTGGGGGATTACCTATCTTCTAATGAACCATGGGTGATGGCGTCTGCATCACTACGCAATCGTCAGCACGATCTTCCCACGGGACCGCCCAGCCTCGGACAGCGCCAGCGCCTGCCCTGCCTCAGCGAGAGGGAACACCGCTTCAACGTGCGGCGTAACCTCTGCCCGCTCTGCCAACGCAGTAATTTCTTTGAGGCTGGCGGCGTTTGGCAGAGTGAACGATCGCTTCACGGTCACACCAAAGCGCTCCGCTTCATCCTGAGGGAAGGCAACAATGGTCACCATGGATCCGCCCTTCCTCAGAACTTTGAACGCTCGCTGGAAGGTGTCGCCACCCATCGTATCGAAAACCATATCCACATCGCGGACGGCCTCTTCGAACGGCTGCCGCGTGTAGTCGATGAATTCGTCGGCGCCTAGGCCTCGAACAAATGCCTCGTTGCGCCCTGACGCCACTGCGGTGACGTGCGCCCCATGCGCTTTGGCTAACTGAATTGCGAGAGATCCCACGCCGCCGGAACTGTTCGTGATCAGAAGTCGCTGCCCAGCCTGGAGCCCGCCTTCATTGAACATCGCCTGCCAGGCAGTGGTGCCCGCCAAGGGCAGGGCGGCTGCATGGACAATGTCGAGATTCCCTGGTGTGCGGGCAAGTTGGCTTGCCTGGGCGATGGCGTAGTGCGAGAAGCCGCCGGATGAAACCATGCCATACACCGATTCGCCTTCCCGGAAATGCTCGACGCCCGGACCTAGTGCCTCGACCTTGCCAACCACCTCGCTTCCAAGTCGAATCGGCAGCGTCATGCCCATACGTTGCCCAGCTCCGCCGCGGATCTTCCAGTCGATAGGATTCACGCCGGCGGCGTCCACTTTTATCAGGATTTCGCCTGCTTCGGGCACGGGCCGGGCTACCTCGGCGAACTCGACCTGATCGTTGGACCCGTACGCCCGGATAAGCACGCTCTTCATGTTCACCTTCATCTCTGCAATCCCGTCTGCTTGGCCATCAATGTCTGCAAAGCATAGTGATAAACTTCTTCGATGTGACGCCAACTCACATCGCACAAAGGCCAGAGGCTTGACAGGCTCTTTCACGATCCACAGGGCATTTAAGCCGAAAGGCTCAAGTCTGCCGCACCATGTCCATGACGAAGGGCAACTCACCTTCGCGGCGTCGGGAACGGTGCAGGTGCACACAGACGAAGGCGTATGGCTCGTCCCACCCCAGCTCGTCGCGTGGGTACCGGCGGGGGTTGCCCATCGCTTGGATATCCTCACCGATGCTGAGCTTTGGATCATGCTTTGGCGAAAGGATGCGATCCGAGACTGGGCACCACCTTCGTTCCCGGCGCGGGCGTTTGTCTCACAGGTGACGCCGTTGCTGCGCGCCCTCCTTGACGAGGCCGTGTCAGTCGACCTTGGAGCGGAGAAGGCCGAGCTGATGGTGCGGCTAGCGCTGCATGAGCTGACCGTGTTGCAGGATGCACCTACCTTTCTGCCAATGCCGAAGAGCACATTGGGCAAACGGTTGGCTGACCTTGCTTTGGCAGACTATCGCAATGCGCTGGACGTGTCCGGATTGGCATCCCGCGCCGCTACCTCGGTCCGGTCCGCCAGCAGACTGTTTCCGCTGGAGACAGGATTGACGCTGAAGGCTTGGCGACAGCGGGCGCGGATCGTGTGGGCCATGGAGCAACTGTCGCGAGGCAAGACCATCCCTGCTGTTGCAACGCAGGCAGGATTCGCCAGTACCGCTGCCTTCTCTGCCGCTTTCAGGCAGGTAACGGCAACGACACCATCTGCCTTTAAGAGTGGAGGGAGCTCGAACGCTGACGAAGTGCGTGGCTGAAGACTGTCTTTCCAAGTACGCGCACCAAGGAGTGTTGGTCACTCGGTTTACAGCAAGTTCTGCTAACTCAATGCGATGTTGATGATGTCCGCTTCCGTTGTTGGCCGATTCCCACCCGTGACCAGCCCCGTGACTTCTTAAGCGCCTCTACTGCGTCCAATTCGCTTGGGGCAGGGTCCAATCCGATTAGCTGAGCGGTCAAACTCCTTGGCTTCGTGTAACTCTTTCGCTGTCACGCCGAGCGTTACGCCGGTTACACGCCTGTTACGTAGTGCGCGACCGTTGGATCGATTCAAGTAATTGAATTTAAACATTTATAACGGGTCGTAACACACGTTGCGCGCGTTACGCGGGAAAGACGATCTCGTCAAAAGATCGGAGCATTGCATAAATAGGGACATGTCCGTAAACGGCGAGAAATAGAGGGCTCAAGATGCCAGGCATGGCGCCTAAATGGCAGGAAATAGTCATTACACGAAATGAGTTTCAATCCTCCTAACCATAGCCATCTTCAAACACCATCATGCTTAGGCGTTTCCCTCGTTGGACGCCATTGGACGCCTCCAGCCCCCCCTTTCCTGGCATGTTTCTGGCTCGCCCGGCTTCCTGCGCTAAGCCGAAGCCGGCGTCGCAATCAAGGAGCTGTGCCGGCGGCATGGCTTCAGCGAGGCCTCCTATTATCTGTGGCGCAGCAAATTCGGCGGGATGAGCGTGCCCGATGCCAAACGGCTCAAGGATCTTGAGGCCGAGAACGCGCGACTCAAGAAGTTGCTGGCCGAGCAGCTATTCGAGAACGACCTGATCAAGGATGCGCTGCGAAAAAAGTGGTGAGCGCACCGGCGCGTCGTGCGCTGGTGCGCGAGTGGATTGGCTGTGGTGCCAGCGAGCGCCGCACCTTGGCAGCGATCGGCATGAGCGCCAGTGCGCTGCGCTACTGCCCGCGCGAAGATCGCAATGGCGAACTGCGAGAGTGCATTCTTACGCTGGCGCATCGCCATCGTCGCTATGGCGTGGGGATGATCTATCTCAAAAATTGCGACAGGAAAGACGCATCGTGAACTCCAATCGTGTGGAGCGGTTGTACCGCGAGCAGCAGCTGCAAGTGCGCCGCCGCAAGCGCAAAAAGATGTCGGTGGGCGAGCGCCAACCATTGTTGCGACCATCGCAGGCCAACCAGATGTGGTCGATGGACTTCGTGTTCGACCGCACTGCCGAAGGCCAAGTGCTCAAGTGTCTGGTGATCGTGGACGACGCAACGCACGAAGCGTCACTATCGATGTGGAGCGCGCGATCTCGGGACATGGCGTTGCGCGCGTGCTGGATCGGCTCGCGCACAGTCGCGGTTTGCCGCAAGCGATCCGCACCGACAACGGCAAGGAATTTTGCGGCGGGGCGATGGTCGCCTGGGCGCATGCCCATGGTGTGCAACTACGGCTTATCCGGCCGGGCAAACCGAACAAGAACGCCTACGTCGAATCCTTCAACGGCCGGCTGCGCGACGAATGCCTCAACGAGCATTGGTTCCAAACGTTGCTGCACGCGCGGACCGAGATCGAACGCTGGCGACGCGAATTACGACGCGTCAGGCAAGTGGATCACGCCTCTTCGCAAGGATCTTGGTACGGCGTAACAGAGGCCCGGAAATACCGAGCCTCCTAACGTCACAACATTAGAATTCTTGCCAGTCCATGGCACCATCCGGTGAAGCAGCAACCTGATTCTGAACTTTATTTTTCGTCTTCATAGGCGCAATAGAAGGCACCGACCTGGGGCCAGTTGGGTTCTTATTGGATACAACTGCCAGCTTCCGAACACTTGACGAAATCGCAATGGTATCAATTTTAAAAACCGACACCGCTTCGCTGAGTTGGTTAGCCTGTTCTTCCATAGAGCGGGCAGCAGCAGTCGCCTCTTCTACCAGGGCAGCGTTTTGCTGTGTGGCCTCATCCATGTGCGTGACAGTTTGATTGATCAGCTCAATACCTGCTGATTGCTCCTGGGATGCCGTAGATATTTCACCCATGATATTGGTGACGCGCTGCACACTAGCAACAATCTCACCCATCGTTTCACCAGCGGCATTCACGAGCCGCGAGCCATCAGCCACGCGTAGGACAGAATCGTCGATGAGGTCTTTGATCTCCTTCGCGGCACTGGTAGCTCGCTGAGCAAGGGTTCGCACTTCACTGGCAACGACAGCAAAACCTCGGCCCTGCTCCCCCGCCCGCGCAGCTTCAACTGCGGCGTTCAGCGCCAGAATATTGGTCTGGAATGCGATTCCATCGATTACCGAGTTGATGTCGCCAATCCTGCGCGAGGCGGCCTCAATGCCCACCATCGTCTCGACCACCTTGGCTACAGTTTGTCTCCCCTCGGACGCAACTGCCGCCGCGCCGATCGACAACTGATTTGCCTGGTTAGCATGTTCGGCATTCTGACGCACGGTAGCTGTCAGCTCTTCCATGGAAGCGGCTGTTTCTTCCAAATTGGCGGCCTGTTGTTCGGTTCGCTGGGAGAGGTCCTGATTGCCTGCTGCAATTTCGCCTGCGGCAGAGTTGATCGTGGTCACCGATTGTTGGATGCGGCCCACAATAGTTGCGAGTTGACGTGCAGTTGCATTTGCGTCATCACGCATCTTCGCGAAGACGCCGTTGAATTCACCATCTATTCGTGCCGTGAGATCGCCCTGTGCAACCGCCCCAAGAAGTCCGGACAGCTTACCTAGGTTTGTATCGCTGATATGCATCATGGAGTTCAGGTCATCGACCATGACCTGGAAGTCATGCTGGAATCGGTCCCTGTCGCCACGTTCAGCAAAATTGCCATTGGCCGCAGATTGAGCCAATCGTTTAATTTCCGTATTGATCGCAAGCAAACTTGCTTTGGCTGCATCCATGGATTCATGCAGGAATGCTCGCGAAGCAGGCAAGCGGCGCGCGTCTCGGCGAAGATCTCCTCGTGCGTATTCTTCAAGCACCGATACAGAATCGACGATGGCATCGAGGTGCTCGAACATCATTGTATTGATTCCTTGTGCCAGCTCTCCATAGATGCCAGGGAAAGATTCAGGCATGCGGTGGCTGATATCTTCGCCCGCATGCTTGTGAATCATTAGCGTTGTTTGATGAGAGTATCGTTGTAGCATCGCCACCATTTCGTCAGAGGCCCGCAGCATTTGGCCGATCTCATCGTGAGTTGTGTCATTGCTCTTTACGCTCAGATCGCCTCGCGCGACCGCGCTAACCGAAACAAGTGCCTGGGATAACGGCTTCGTCAGACTCTGCGTGATGATCCAGGCAGCCAGGCCGCCTAATAGCAGACTCAAGGTGCCAAATACCCAGATCATTGTGTTGCTGCTTTGGTTGGCGCGATTTGCCTGTGCAGCTGATGCGGCAATCGCTTTTTTTTGCTCCGCGACGCTCTCGGAAATTGCTTGGTTCCATGCCTGCATCGCAGGTCTGGCTTTTTCTAAAGTGATGGCGACTGCACCATCGTAATCACCAGCTGCCAGTCGCTCGCCAATCTGACGATTGATTGGCATTGCTATTGCGCGCATTTCCTCGATACGCGTGCGCCGAGCGCGGGCGGCTGCGTCCGGAGCTGGGAATTTTTCATTGTAGTCCTTCCACGTCAGTTCGTAGCGCTCAACTAGCCCCTTTATGCGGGTTTGGTAGTCTCCAAACTTTTCGGGATCGCGGAGCAGAGTCATCTCGCGACGCGCCACAATCATGTCGTTATTGATATCCAATAGCGTTGTGAGTGCCACCATCTTGGCCAAACTTACATCTACAACTTTGTTGAGCTCTTTGTTCTGCGTCCTGTTACCTTGCAGTGCAACGACGCTAATCAATGTGATGAGGGCAAGGAGCAAGCCAAAACCTGTCGCTAGTCGCGCTCCGATTCGGAGGCGGCGTGTAAAGTTCATTAAAAAAATCCCAATGCAGGTAGGGGAGGCGGTCGATCCTGGCCTAGGCCAAGGACAAGTCAGGTTCACGTTTCTGTCGTCGCATCATGCGTCGGCAGTATTAGGGAAGCGGCCTGCGTGTCATTATCTTTAGTGCATACTTGGGAGTTCAGAAATGCGTGGTTACGCTGATAGGCGTTAAGCTGAAAGGTTGGTATTTCACTGGGTTGAAGGCGTCGAGCAGGTCAACCAGACGGTTACGCACACGAATGAGACGACTCAGCGAAATTCCGCGCTGGCGGAAGAAACTACGGCAGCTGCACGCTCGTTCCACCAAGCTAGATGCGTAATTCCATATTGCTGAAGGACGTTCCAATGGAAGCAAAATGTCAGCAGTACCAACGCCGCGTTTTGTGAACAGCACGTCTACCGTCGGCGGTAAGTGGGGGGGTCCTAAGTTCATTGATCCTGAATAGTGTCCCAGGGGCTGTCAGGATCTGCGACAGTCAGTCCTATCAGGAAAGTTGCAAGCGATGGACGACCTTATGAAGGGTGGCGGGCGGGAGAACGCGCGCTTTGTACTGGCCTGCTTGCCTGTTCAGGTGTCGACTCCCCACAATTCAATGCCAGCTAAAACTAGAGGTCTGCGGTTG
>NZ_MDEB01000010.1 GCF_002939945.1 Xanthomonas arboricola pv. populi
CTGTGGCAATAGTGTCGCGCATCTGCTGTGCTTTGTTCAGAGGTTCCTTAAGGCTGCTGACAACGCTACGTCGTGGTCGTCAGACTTGCTCTCATAGCGTTTTACGCACACATCGGCAGGTGGAAGTAACCCGCCAGAAAGCAAAGCATCTGATCTGGTGCTTCTGTGCAGGGCCCTTGTGATCTGGCCGACGTGGTCTGATTTCCAAAACGTTCCGTCGAAGGCGGGCCGCAAGTTGCTTGGGTTTGCCCTTATCGCTAACCATGCATGCAGGCGACAAAGCCGTTGCGTTAAATGGCCTCGATTAAGTCATCTCGCTTTTGCGGTTGCATCAGTGCACGACCGACTTAGGAGGCGTGATGTCCTTACCGGTTCCGGGACCCTTGGCGGCCTGGATGCCGCCAAGGAGCCTCCAGGGACGGATTCACGGCGTGTCCCGGAAGTGGTGAGGGCATCGCGCCCTCGACCCGCCAGGCTTTGCTGCTTTGAAACGGCAGACAAAGTTCAAAAGCAGGTTGCCTCGAGCTAAGGCTGGCCAATGCGGACTGACCAAAGGCAAAGCATCTGATCTGGTGCTTCTGTGCAGGGCCCTTGCCCGCCCACCATCGCAGGACACGCCGCAAGTACGTCCGTGTAGCAACTGTGTTGATCAGGACCTTACAGATAAGGCTCTTACGCGGCATCCATGCCGCGTAAGGTCCCGCGACGGTGGGCGGGCAAGGACCAAGTGGGATGGTCGGTGCTCATGGTTGCAAGCAACGCATGGTGTCGTTCTGACCGCCAGATCAGCACCACACCAATCAGAGCGGTGCCTGTGCCTGAGCGCTGGCTTCAAGCGCGCGCCTTTCCATCCGCGTCGAATCCGATGCCACGGTACGCTTCAACCAACCCAGCAACTGCGCGGTGACGAACGCCGGATTCTCCAGCGATGCGATATGCCCGGCATCGGGGACCAGCTCGTAGTCGCAACCGATCACCTCGGCCATCAGCCACAGCTCTTCCGGCGGACGCGGAATATCGTCTGCGCCGCCGAGCAGGAACGTGCTTGCCGGATTCAGCGCAGACATCGCCTCCAGGCGATCCGCGCGCCCGAAGATCAGCCGACCCAACGGCACAATCGAGGTGCGCAACTGCTCGGCCGACATCGCCGCCAGGCGCTGCGCAAACGCGGCCGGCAGCGCGGAATTCAGATCGATACCGGGGCGGAAAAAGATCGGCACGATCGCCTCGATCAACGCAGGCGTCACCTGCCCGGCCGCTTCGATCGCATCGAGCAAAGCGAAGTAACGCGTTTGCGTGGCCTGCGGCTCGGCACCCAGGAAGGTATCCATCAGCACCAGGCTGCGGACGCGCTCCGGTGCCAGCAGCGCCAGCTCGGCGCCCCACATGCCACCGACCGACAAACCGACCACCGCGCACTGCGGCAGTTCCAATGCATCCAGCAACAGCAGCATCTGCCCGGCAAGATCGCCCACCGTTCGTGTGCCC
Organism: Xanthomonas arboricola pv. populi; assembly: GCF_002939945.1. Classification (GTDB taxonomy): domain Bacteria; phylum Pseudomonadota; class Gammaproteobacteria; order Xanthomonadales; family Xanthomonadaceae; genus Xanthomonas; species Xanthomonas arboricola_A. Next base: position 1,489 of record NZ_MDEB01000010.1, read on the forward strand.
GCCGGCAATGCCGAGGATTGCCCGTGCCCCCACAACTCGGGAACGATGACCCGATAGTGCTGCGAAAGCGCCTGGATCTGCGGCTCCCACATGGCCGCATCCCAGAGGTAACTGTGGCCGAGCAGAACCGGAAACCCTTGACCGTATTGTGCGTAGTGCAGCGTTTGACCAGCGATCGTGCAAATAGGCATTGGAAAATCATGAGAGCCGATGGGAGCGGCGCCACTCTAGTCCCCTGCACTTCAGATTTTTGTTGCAATGCGACAGGCGAGTTAACTGATATTGGCTTTAACGCCCGGCATCATGCGGAAAAGCGAAGCGACCGATCCAATAACGAAAAACGCCCGACATTGCCGGGCGTTTTCGAACACGTGATCAACCAGCTGAATCAGGCAGCGACGGTGTCGGCCACGTCCTGATATTCCTGGATCTGATCGAAGTTCATGTAGCGATAGATCTGATCGCCACTGGTCTTGATCACGCCCACATCGGCCATGTATTCGTCCTTGGTCGGGATGCGGCCCAGACGCGAGCAGATCGCGGCCAGTTCCGCCGAACCCAGGTACACGTTGGTGTTGCGGCCGAGACGGTTGGGGAAGTTACGCGTGGAGGTGGAGAACACCGTGGCGCCCTCGCGTGCCTGTGCCTGGTTGCCCATGCACAGCGAGCAGCCCGGCATTTCCATGCGTGCGCCGGCCGCGCCGAAGGTGCCGTAATGGCCTTCCTTGGTCAGCTCGGAGGCGTCCATCTTGGTCGGCGGCGCAACCCACAGACGTGTAGGAATATCGCGCTTGCCTTCCAGCAACTTGGCAGCGGCACGGAAGTGGCCGATGTTGGTCATGCACGAGCCGATGAACACTTCGTCGATCGCCGCACCGGCAACCTCGGACAGCGTCTTGACGTCGTCCGGGTCGTTCGGGCACGCCACGATCGGCTCGTGGATGTCGGCCAGATCGATCTCGATGACGGCCGCGTATTCGGCGTCGGCATCGGGCTGCAGCAGCTGCGGATCTGCCAGCCACTCTTCCATCTTCTTGATACGGCGGCCCAGCGTGCGCGCATCGGCATACCCTTCGGCGATCATCCAGCGCAGCAGCGTGATGTTGCTGGTCAGGTATTCGATGATCGGCGCCTTGTCCAGGTGCACGGTGCAACCGGCCGCCGAACGTTCGGCCGAGGCGTCGGACAACTCGAACGCCTGCTCCACCTTCAGATTCGGCAGACCTTCGATCTCCAGGATGCGGCCGGAGAAGATGTTCTTCTTGCCCTGCTTGGCCACGGTCAGCAGGCCGTCCTTGATCGCGTACAGCGGGATCGCGTTGACCAGGTCGCGCAAGGTCACGCCCGGCTGCATCTGCCCCTTGAAGCGCACCAGCACGCTCTCGGGCATGTCCAGCGGCATCACGCCGGTAGCGGCCGCGAAGGCCACCAGGCCGGAGCCGGCCGGGAACGAAATGCCGATCGGGAAACGCGTGTGCGAATCGCCACCGGTACCGACGGTGTCGGGCAGCAGCATGCGGTTGAGCCAGCTGTGGATCACGCCGTCGCCCGGACGCAGCGACACGCCGCCACGGGTGGAGATGAACTCCGGCAAGGTGTGGTGGGTCTTGACGTCGACAGGCTTCGGGTAGGCGGCGGTGTGGCAGAACGACTGCATCACCAGATCGGCCGAGAAGCCCAGGCAGGCCAGATCCTTCAGCTCGTCGCGCGTCATCGGGCCGGTGGTGTCCTGCGAGCCCACCGAGGTCATCTTCGGCTCGCAATACGTGCCCGGGCGCATGCCCTGGCCTTCCGGCAGACCGCAGGCGCGGCCGACCATCTTCTGCGCCAGCGAGAAACCCTTGCCGGTGTCCGGCGGGTCCATCGGCAGGCGGAACAGGTCCGAGGCCGGCAGGCCCAGGAACTCGCGCGCCTTGGCGGTCAGGCCGCGGCCGACGATCAGCGGAATGCGGCCACCGGCGCGCACTTCGTCGAACAGCACGTCCGACTTCATCGCGAACTCGGCGATCACCTGCCCGTTCTTCAGCGCCTTGCCGTCGTACGGACGCAGCTCGACAACATCGCCGTGCTCCATCTGCGACACGTCCAGCTCGATCGGCAACGCGCCGGCGTCTTCCATCGTGTTGTAGAAGATCGGCGCGATCTTGCTGCCCAGGCACACGCCGCCGAAGCGCTTGTTCGGAATGAACGGAATGTCTTCGCCGGTCCACCACAGCACCGAGTTGGTCGCCGACTTGCGCGAGGAACCGGTACCGACCACGTCGCCGACGTAGGCGACCAGATGGCCCTTGTCCTTGAGATCGGCGATGGCCTGGATCGGGCCGCGCTTGCCGTCTTCTTCCGGCACGAAGGCCGCGCCATCGCGGGCGTTCTTCAACATCGCCAGCGCGTGCAGCGGGATGTCCGGGCGGGTGGTCGCATCCGGCGCCGGCGACAGGTCGTCGGTGTTGGTCTCGCCCGGCACCTTGAACACGGTGACGGTCATGCTCTGCGGCACTTCCGGCTTGCTGGTGAACCACTCGGCATCGGCCCAGCTCTGCAGCACGGCCTTGGCGTGCGCGTTACCGGTTTCGGCCTTTTCCTGCACGTCGTGGAAGGCGTCGAACACCAGCAAGGTGTGCTTGAGCGCCTCGGCGGCGGTGGCGCCCAGCTCGGCGTTGTCGAGCAGATCGATCAGCGGCTGGATGTTGTAGCCACCCAGCATGGTGCCGAGCAGCTCGGTCGCACGCGTGGGGCTGATCAGCGCGGTTTTTTCGGTGCCGAAGGCCACCGCGGCCAGGTACGAGGCCTTGACCTTGGCAGCGTCGTCGACGCCGGCCGGCACGCGCTGGCTGAGCAGCTCGACCAGGAATGCTTCTTCGCCCGCCGGCGGAGCCTTCAGCAGCTCGATGACCTCGGCGGTCTGCTGCGCGGTCAGCGGCAGCGGCGGGATACCGAGCGCGGCGCGCTCTGCAACGTGGTGGCGATAGGCTTCCAACATGCGGATTCTCCGAAAGACAACAGTGAATGTGTAAACGCGAAACGTGGATCAGCGTGCGGGTTTGGGGACAACGATCTTCAAACCCTTGAAGTAGTCGCGGAAAAAGCCCTCGTCGCGGGTGATCAACCCGTCGCACTGGAGCATCGCGTGCGCGCCGATCAGAAAATCGGCCACCACCCGCTCGCGCTTGCCGCCGCGCGCGCGGAAGCGCTTGTTCATATGGCCGGCGCGTACTGCCGCCGCTTCCTGGGTGGCTTCGTAACGCACCCCGATCGAGGCCAGGGTCTCCATCAGGTCGACCTGGGTATCGAGCATGGCCAGCACCTCGGCCACCACCGCATCGCAGACCACCACCTCGTCGCGCGCCAGCGCATCGCCGATGCAGATCTCCGACACCTCGCCGTAGACCGCATCGCCGACCAGGATGTCGAGCAGCACCGAGGAATCCAGGGCGATCATGGGTCGAACGGGTCCCCGGGGGCGCGGCCACGGATGGCGCGCATCGCCTCGTCGGTACTGGTCAGCCCGTCGACCAGCCTGAACTTGCCGCGCACCTTGCGCAGCGCCTCGCTGACGTCCTTGCGCAGGATGATGCGCCCGCCGTCGAGCTCGATCTTGAGCGTGGTGCCCTTGGTCAGGCCCAGGGCATCGCGCACGGCCTTGGGCAGCGTGATCTGCCCGCGTTCGGCAACTGTGGCTTCCATGGAGGTGGCCCCGGCAAAAAGTATGCTGCGATTTTACATACTTGACTTGTCGTACTCAAGACCACATACCCTGTCCTGCAACCGAACGTACACACTGAATTGGTCACACTGTTCCAGACAGACCTAAAGCCTGCAGCCATAGGAGTGATGCATGAGCGATTCCTTTTCCACCCGCACCTCGCTTGAGGTCCACGGCAAGCGCTACGAGTACTACAGCCTGCCGAAGCTGGGCGAGCGCTTCGAGATCGGCCATCTGCCCTATTCGATGAAGATCCTGCTGGAGAACCTGCTCCGGCACGAGGACGGCGGTGTCACCGTCGGCAAGGACCATATCGAAGCGGTCGCCAAGTGGGACCCCAACGCCGAGCCCGATATCGAAATCGCCTTCATGCCCGCCCGCGTGGTGCTGCAGGACTTCACCGGCGTGCCGTGCGTGGTCGACCTGGCCGCGATGCGCGATGCCGTGGTCAAGCTCGGCGGCAACGCCGACCAGATCAACCCGCAGATCCCCTCCGAACTGGTCATCGACCACTCGGTGCAGGTGGACGTATTCGGCTCGGCCGATGCGCTCGACCTCAACGGCAAGATCGAATTCCAGCGTAACCAGGAACGCTACGGCTTCCTGCGCTGGGGCCAGAAGGCGTTCGAAAACTTCAAGGTGGTGCCGCCCAACACCGGCATCGTCCACCAGGTGAACCTGGAAAATCTGGCGCGCGTGGTGATGAGCGCGGACATCGACGGCACCCGGGTCGCGTACCCGGACACCGTGTTCGGCACCGACAGCCACACCACCATGATCAACGGCATCGGCGTGCTGGGCTGGGGCGTGGGCGGGATCGAGGCGGAGGCTGCGATGCTGGGCCAGCCCTCGTCCATGCTGATTCCACAGGTGGTCGGCTTCAAGCTCAGCGGCAAGCTGCCCGAAGGCGCCACCGCCACCGATCTGGTGCTCACCGTCACCCAGATGCTGCGCAAGGCCGGCGTGGTCGGCAAGTTCGTGGAGTTCTACGGCGAAGGCCTGCAGCATCTGCCGCTGGCCGATCGCGCCACGATCGGCAACATGGCACCGGAATACGGCGCCACCTGCGGCATCTTCCCGGTCGACGACGAATCGCTGACCTACCTGCGCCTGTCCGGCCGCAGCGAGGAGCAGATCGCCCTGGTCGAAGCCTATGCCAAGGCGCAGGGCCTGTGGCACGACGCCAACACTCCGCCGGCCCAGTACAGCGCCACGCTGGAGCTGGACATGGGCGAGGTCAAGCCGTCGCTGGCCGGCCCCAAGCGCCCGCAGGACCGCGTGCTGCTGGAAGACATGCAGGCCAACTTCCGCGAGAGCCTCAAGCCGTTCGTGGACGCGCGCAGCAAGCGCCTGACCGACGTCAAGCAGGAAGACCGCCTGAAGAACGAAGGCGGCGGCGGCACTGCGGTCGGCGCCAAGGCCGCGCAAGCCGAGAGTTCCACCGACAGCGGCGCCGGCTGGCAGCTGCGCGACGGCTCGGTGGTGATTGCCGCGATCACCTCCTGCACCAACACCTCCAACCCGGCAGTAATGCTGGGTGCCGGCCTGCTCGCGCGTAACGCGGCGGCCAAGGGGCTGAAGGCGCAGCCGTGGGTGAAGACCTCGCTCGGGCCGGGCTCGCGCGTGGTCACCGATTATCTGAGCAAGGCCGGCGTACTTGCCGATCTGGAAAAGCTCGGTTTCTACGTGGTCGGCTACGGCTGCACCACCTGCATCGGCAATTCCGGCCCGCTGCCGGACGATGTGTCTGCGGCGATCGCCAAGGACGATCTGGTGGTGTCTTCGGTGTTGTCGGGCAACCGCAACTTCGAAGGCCGTGTGCATCCCGAAGTGAAGATGAACTACCTCGCCTCGCCACCGCTGGTGGTGGCGTATGCGATCGCCGGCACCACCGACATCGATCTCACCACCGATCCGCTGGGCACCGGCAGCGACGGGCAGCCGGTGTATCTGCGCGACATCTGGCCGAGCAACAAGGAAATCGGCGACACCATCGCCGCCACCGTCGGCCCGGAGATGTTCAAGCAGAACTATGCCGACGTGTTCAAGGGCGACAGCCGCTGGAACACCATCGCCTCCCCGGATGGCGCGCTGTACGAATGGGACGCGGCCTCGACCTACATCAAGAATCCGCCCTACTTCGACGGCATGACCATGCAGGTCGGCCATGTCGAGGACGTGCATGGCGCGCGCATCATGGGCCTGTTCGGCGATTCGATCACCACCGACCACATCTCGCCGGCCGGCAACATCAAGAAGGATTCGCCGGCGGGCCGCTTCCTGCAGGAGCGTGGCGTCCAACCGGCCGACTTCAACAGCTACGGCAGCCGCCGCGGCAATGACGACGTGATGGTGCGCGGCACCTTCGCCAACATCCGCATCAAGAACCTGATGTTCGGCGGCGAAGAAGGCGGCAACACGCTGTATTACGCAAAGGACGGCACTGCGCCGGAAAAACTGGCGATCTACGATGCGGCAGTGAAGTACAAGGCCGACGGCGTGCCGCTGGTGGTACTGGCCGGCAAGGAATACGGCACCGGTTCCTCGCGTGATTGGGCGGCCAAGGGCACCAACCTGCTCGGCGTCAAGGCGGTGATCGCCGAGAGCTTCGAGCGTATCCACCGCTCCAACCTGGTCGGCATGGGCGTGTTGCCGCTGCAGTTCCTCGAGAACGAAAACGCGCAGACGCTGGGCCTGGATGGTTCGGAAGTGCTGGATATCACCGGCCTGCAGGACGGCGCCAGCCGTCGCGCCACAGTGGATGCCAAAAAGTCCGATGGCAGCGTCAAGCAGTTCCAGGTCAAGGTACTGCTGCTGACGCCCAAGGAAGTGGAGTACTTCAAGCACGGCGGTCTGCTGCAGTACGTGCTGCGTCAACTGGCTGCACGCAGGGCGGCCTGATCGCAAGGCGCGCTGCGCCATCAGCTCGATGACACTCCCGCCGCCTGGCGGGAGTGTCGTTTTGGGCGACCAGAACTCGCTAACGCTGGACAGGTGAGCAATGGTCAGATGCGCATGGACGGTGCACGCGAACGCAGCGAGACGTGAGATGTTCTGCCACCAGACACCGGCCGCGCGCCCGGCGATCCGCACACGGAAATCGCCGTGTCAGCGCCCCGCCGGCTCCCATTGCGCGTGAGACAGCTGCCAGTCGCCGCCCTGCAGGCGCCAGCCGGTGGTCACCTGATAGGTCTGTGCCTGCTCGGGCAGCCAGCGTCCGCTGCCACCGGTCAGCAGCGCGGTGAAGCGCACGCTTGCGGAGTCGTCGCGCAGTCGCACATCCACCGGCCCCAGGGTCACGCCGATCCTGCGATTGCCCAGCATCTGCAGCTGCATCAATCGCCGCAGGCCGGCTGCATCCACTCCTTGTTCGCCGACAAAGTCCTCGGCCACCGGCGCCAACGCCTCGCCGATCTGCCGCGCTTCGATCGCCTGATGCATCGTCTCCAGCGTTGCGCGCAGCCGTTGTTCCGGTGCAGCACGCGTGCAACCGATCCAGGCCACGACGCAAATTGAGACCAACCTGACCCACCATCGCGCTTGAATGCTGCTCTGCTTCACGCTTCGCCTTTTCCATGCATGACGGTATGCTGCCCGCTGTTGTAGTGCCGTGGAACACACCGCGTCACGTACCGAACACCCTGGAGGGGGGCAGATGAATCAGGCACGTCCTTGGTTGCAAAGTTATCCGGCCGGCGTCGCCGCCGAGATCGATCTGGAGCAGTTCCGTACCGTGGCAGAAGTGTTCGCCACCTCGGTCAAGCGGTTTGCCGATCGCCCTGCGTATCACAGCTTCGGCAAGACCATCACCTATCGGCAAGCCGATCAGCTGGTCGAACAATTCGCCGCCTATCTGCTTGGCGAATTGCAGTTGAAGAAAGGCGACCGCGTCGCCCTGATGATGCCCAACTGTCTGCAGTACCCGGTCGCCACGTTCGGCATCCTGCGCGCCGGCCTGACCGTGGTCAACGTCAATCCGCTCTACACCCCGCGCGAGCTGAAGCATCAGCTGGTCGACTCCGGCGCCAGCGTACTGGTGGTGATCGACAACTTCGGCACTACCGTGCAGCAGGTCATTGCTGACACCCCGGTCAAGCAGGTGATCACCACCGGCCTGGGCGACATGCTCGGCTTCCCGAAAGCGGCGCTGGTCAACTTCGTCGTCAAGTACGTCAAGAAGCTGGTGCCGGATTACCGCATCAAGGGCGCGATCCGTTTTCGCGACGCGCTGGCGCTGGGCCGCAAGCACAGCGTGCCGACGCTGCAGATCGAGCCCGACGACATCGCCTTCCTGCAGTACACCGGCGGCACCACCGGCGTGGCCAAGGGCGCGATGCTCACCCACCGCAATCTGGTGGCCAACATGCAGCAGGCCCACCAGTGGCTTGCCGGCACCGGCAAGCTGGAAGAAGGCGCCGAGGTGGTGATCACCGCGCTGCCGCTGTACCACATCTTTGCATTGACGGCCAACGGCCTGGTCTTCATGAAGATCGGCGGCTGCAATCACCTGATCAGCAATCCGCGCGACATGCCCGGCTTCGTGAAGGAATTGAAGAAGACCCGCTTCACCGCCTTCACCGGGGTCAACACGCTGTTCAACGGCCTGCTCAATACCCCCGGCTTCGATCAGGTGGATTTCTCCACGCTCAAGATGACCCTCGGCGGCGGCATGGCGGTGCAACGTTCGGTCGCCGAACGCTGGAAAAAGGTTACCGGCCTGACCCTGGTCGAGGCCTACGGCCTGACCGAAACCTCGCCGGCCGCCTGCATCAACCCGATGGACCTGAAGGACTACAACGGCTCGATCGGCCTGCCGATTCCCTCCACCGATGCCTGCATCAAGGACGACGCCGGCGCGGCGCTGCCGCTGGGCGAGATCGGCGAACTGTGCATCAAGGGCCCGCAGGTGATGAAGGGCTACTGGAAGAAACCCGAAGAAACCGCCAAGGTCATGGATGCCGAAGGCTGGTTGCACACCGGCGATATCGCGCGGATGGACGAACAAGGCTTCGTCTACATCGTCGACCGCAAGAAGGACATGATCCTGGTGTCCGGCTTCAACGTCTACCCGAACGAGATCGAGGACGTGATTGCCGAGATGCCCGGCGTGCTGGAAGTGGCCGCGGTCGGCGTGCCGGACGAGAAGTCCGGCGAGATCGTCAAGGCCGTCATCGTCAAGAAGGACCCGGCCCTGACCGCCGACGCCGTCAAGGCGCATTGCCGCGCCAACCTGACCGGCTACAAGCAGCCGCGCGTGATCGAATTCCGCAAGGAGCTGCCGAAAACCAACGTCGGCAAGATCCTGCGCCGCGAACTGCGGGATGCGCCCACGCCGTAAAGTCCCTGCAAGATCGTTAACTTACATGGATGTTCGACGCCCGCATTGCCTACTGCGATGTGGGCGTTTTTACATCAGCGGCTGAAATGCGCTGACGTGCTGGTTCAGCATGACCGGATTCGATTAATTTTTTTATGCAAACCACGCGTGCGCTGGCCGTTGCCGGCAACATAAAGGATTTCCAATTGGAATGATGGTCGCTGCACGTCCTACAGTTAAAAGTAGGCAAGCACACGACTGATGGCTTGCCAACTTGAAAAGATCCAGCTCAAAAGAATTCCTTAGAAATCCAAATTCAAGCATTAGTAACAATAAAAATCGCGACAAGGTTTTATTTACATCCGGGCGGCAGCAAGAGGCAAGTCACGGCAGCCACCTCGTAGCCATACACATTGAAAATGAAGAAAATGGCAAGCTGAACGTGAAAAAATCAATTGGACTGATAAAACAAAAGCTAAAGGCGCTTACTCCCATGAGCTGCAGCGGGAATAAACACTTGGGAAGCAACATCAACCTGACCCTGAAGTCGAGCTCGTGATAACAGCCATGTCGAGCCCCTAAAATAGATGAGACAGGCCACAACCCGGAAGCTCCGGAACCATCTCCTTCACAACGTTTAACCGACTCGGCATCGGCGGTTCAGTACTCCCCTTTCGTCTCAGCGGCAATTCGCATGATTGAGAGAAGTCCGGCGACATATCCGCCTTCAAGTACTGGGCGCCCCACGCCTGGCGCCTGTGGGGCGAAGGTTGGGAGTGGTGCGACAACGCAGTCAGATGATCAGCCAACCATCCATCTCGCCCTTCCTCCACGCCCCGCAAAAGAACCCACTCAAACGTTACTCTCTTGCGGCGCGTCGTTGTTACGCGCATAGATCGGAAGTCGGCGCAATTTCAACTTAGTCCTCCGTCTAGCTGGCAGCCGACTGGACGGAACATCTCGGAGAATACCCATGTCAGTCGTCCTTCCCATTACCCGTCTTCAGCGCGCCTCTACTGTCAAGGTCGTGGCAGATACCTCGCGCGATGTGTACTGGATGCATATGCATGCTCACTTGGCCACCACGTCTGAGCGACCCTGTTTTTCCTCCAACTTGCTCGATGACCTGATCGAACACCAGCAAATCATTCGCAACGAGGTCAACACCAGCCGTGCCGAATCGCCGTTTATGGTGCTCGTCTCGGACAGTGACGTCTTCAACCTGGGCGGTGATCTGGAATTGTTCTGCGGGCTGATCCGACGCCGCGATCGCGATGCGTTACTGGATTACGCACGCCGCTGCATTCAATGTGCCCATGCCTTCACCACCGGCCTTCATGAGGATATGCACTGCATCGCCCTGGTGCAGGGCAATGCATTAGGTGGCGGCTTCGAAGTTGCCTTGAGCTGCCACACTATCGTGGCCGAGGAAGGCGCGCAACTGGGCTTGCCGGAGGTTTTGTTCGATCTGTTTCCGGGCATGGGGGCTTACTCGTTCCTTTGCCAGCGCATGCCTCCGCGTCAGGCCGAACGCCTTATGCTTGAGGGCAACATGCACAGCGCAGAGGAGCTGCACCGGCTGGGCGTGGTGGATCACGTCGTACCGCGTGGTGAAGGACTTGCGGCGGTGGAGCAGATCATCCGAGAGGGACGGCGTATCCCACATGCGTGGAAAGCAGTCCAGCAAGCAAAGCGTGCCAGCAGCGCGCCATCTCTAGACGAGCTGATGAAAATCACCGAAATCTGGGTCGATACTGCACTGCAGCTTGGGGACAAGTCACTGCGCACAATGGAACGCCTATTCCGAGCCCAGGACCGCCGCAGCATTCGACGCGACTAAACGCTTGATTAGAAAAACGGCGACTGCTGGTCGCCATCGCGCTGGTCTTGTCGCTGGCGCGCTTCTAATGCATCACGGCCCTGAGCCAGGGCTTCCTGCAATTGCGCCAGCTGGCTTTGCCAGTCTGGCGGCAACGGTATGGCCAGCAGCATGGCATTGCTGGCCAACGCTGCGAGGCGCGCCAACCCAAGGTTGGCGGACACACCGCGCAGCGCGTGAGCATGCGCACGATATTCTTCAGCCTGGCCCGTCTGTCCGGCTTGCTGCAACGCTTGCAAGCAGCGGGTGGCATCTGCCAGACATTGCGAGACGAACTGGGATTCGAAGGCATGACCCATGCCTAACTCGGCAAGTTCGTCGAGCACCTGCGGGTCGAATGCCAGTTCATCATCCAATCTGGTTTCCTGGGCAGGCACACGGCCATCGGCAGCGAGTCTTCCGCCGCTGGCTATTTCCGCCAGCGCCCCCAGCAATTTACTGGCTTCCAACGGTTTTCCGAGAAAAGCATGTACGCCGGCTTCTTCGCAGCGCCGAATCGATTCCACAGTCACATCCGCGCTCAAAATCACCACGGGAACGTAAGGCATCCCGCTGGCATGCATCACGCGCATCTGTCGCAGCAGGTCCAGTCCGCTTAGACCCGGCATATGGAGATCGGAGATCACTGCATCGCAGCTCTCCTGAACCAGAAGGTCCAGTACATCTTCCGTTCCCGCAAGACAGACCACGGTGTGCCCAGCCTTTTCCAGCATCCGCTGCACCACCATGCGATTTGCATGGTGATCATCGACAACCAGTATCCGCATCGAACGCACGCGAGCGCGATGGCGCAGAAACGGATTGGAAAAGGCAATCACATTGCTGACCTTATCCGGCAGCTCTTCCTGCAGAGCTGCTTTCTCGATCACCAGCGGCTCGGCTTCGACCCCGATCGGCACCTCGAACCAGAACACACTGCCGCAGGGCTGATTGTCGCGATACCCGATCCGCCCTCCCATACTTTCGACCAGCCCTTTAGCGATGGTGGTCCCCAGGCCGGTTCCCTCATAGTGGCGGTTCAAGCCCATATCGCCTTGCTGGAACGCATCGAACACCCGCGACTGCATCGCTACTGGCACCCCGATTCCAGTATCGCGCACCTCGAAGCGAACGCAGATCCGATCGCCAGGTAGCGAGCCCACTCGTGACACTTTCAGATCAACGCTTCCCTCGTCGGTGAACTTGACCGCGTTGCCGATCAGATTCAGCAGCACCTGCGACAAGTGCCCTGCATCGCCAACCAGGTTGGCGGGCACATCTGCAGCAACTTCCACCTGGTAGCCAATCCCCTTGTTGGTAGCCTGTGGACGCAGGATCAAAGCGACCGAGTTCAGAAGCGAGGCCAACAGAAAATTGGTGCGGATCAGGCGAACTTTACCAGCCTCAATCGCTGAGATATCAAGCACCTCCTCCACCAGCGAACGCAGGTTGAGCGCCGATGCCTGGATCGTCCTTAAATATTCGCTTTGCTCGGCATCCAGCTTGGTCACTGCCAGCAGCTCCGCGGTGCCGGACAGCCCATTCAACGGCGTGCGAAACTCATGACTCATATTCGCCAGGAATTTGCTCTTGGCCTCATTAGCGTGACGGGCGTCATTCAACGCCCTGGTCAGCGCGGTGAGCAAAGAGAGGAAATACAACGGAACGGCGATTTGGCCCAGCAGCAATCCTCCCGCTAACGTCGGAATCGAACGCCAGTAAGGGGAAAACAGGCTCACCAGGATCAGACTGAACGTACCCACCGCCGTCGCGGCGAGTAAGTATCGGCTGCCATAGCGCAGGCCGTTGCCGATTGTCACCCACAAACAGACGACATAAAGAACTCCGCCCGCATCGGCCGTGGCGAGCATCAAGACGACGATGCAAGCGTAGTCGCTGAGCATGCCGATGCAGCGCCGCACATGCGAAATGCCGGGCTGCACAGCAATTGCTGTCAACAAGCCGAGAGACACCACAATCTCCCAGCTCAGCACCCACCAAGTCTTAGCCAGATAGCCGGAGCGCCCCGGTTGGTGCTCCATGGCCCAAACGTAAGCAAACAACAGTATCGCGATGGCAATACGTACAGAGTGCTGCAGATGCTCGCTATCCGGACGCTGCCGGAAGCGGATTCGCAGCCCGTCTATCAACACACTCATCCCACTTGACCTGGACGCGGCGATGCGGTCGAGAATTCCTGGCAGATCTCGTCCAGCTGCGCGCGGCCGCGTAGCAGCGCATCCACGCAGCGCGGGTCGAACAGGCGACCGCGTTGTGCGTACAGATAGGCCAGCGCGGCGTCCATGGTCCATGCCTCCTTGTACGGGCGCGGAGACAGCAGCGCGTCGAAGACATCGGCCACCGCCACGATGCGTGCTTCCAGCGGAATCGCCTCGCCCAACAGTCCATCCGGGTAGCCGGTGCCGTCGTAGCGCTCGTGGTGACGCAGCGCGATCAAGGCGCCGACCTGGATGAAGCGGTTCTGGCTGCCGCTGAGCAGCTCGTAGCCGATGCGCGGATGCCGCTTCATGATGCTCATCTCGTCGTCGGTGAGCTTGCCCGGCTTGAGCAGCACCGCATCGGGAATGGCGATCTTGCCCATGTCGTGCAGCGGTGCGGCCATCTCGATGATGCGCACTTCTTCTTCCGACAACCCGAGCTGCTCGGCGATCAGGCCGGCCACATGCGACATGCGCTCCAGGAAGGCGCTGGTACCCGAGTCGCGGTACTCGATAGCGCGCGCCAGCCGCGACAAGGTTTCGCGTTCGCGTTCTTCGACCTCGTTCATGCTGGCCAGCAGACGCTGCTCCAGCGACAGCGCGCGTTGCTTGACGCTTTCGCTCTGCTGACGCAACTGCAGCAAATTGGAGCAGCGCGCGCGCAGTTCGCGCGGGCGGATCGGCTTGACCAGGAAGTCGATCACACCCGCTTCCAGCGCGGCCTGGCGGATCGGCTCGTCGCCGACGATGGTGATCAGGATGATCGGGATATCGCGATGGCTGGGCAGCCGGCGCAGACGCCGGGCGAACTCCAGACCATCCATGCCGGGCATGCGATAGTCGAGCAGCAACAGATCCACCCGTCCGGCCTCGCACCACGCCAACGCGTCGAGCGGATCACCGAAATCGTAGACCTTCAATTCCGGTGCGATGTCCTCGATGACGTGGCGCAGCATCGTCCGCGCAGACATCTGGTCATCGACAATGACGATGTTCAATCCCAGATCCGCCTTTTCCGACCAGCTTCCCGATGGATCCGCCGACGATACGCCGGCAAGATTACCCAAAACATCCTGCATAGCCGTTGCTCCTCTATCCCGACAACGGAAAAGCGATGACGCCGGCCGCTGTGCCGACTCCCCCGACGATACGCCATTCGGGGCTCCGCTCAAGCATATGCAGTATCTGTGCCGTCGGCACGCCGACGACACGAAAAAGATCAGGCTTCCGGACGCATATACGGGAACAGCAGCACATCGCGGATCGAGGTGCTGCCGGTCAGCAGCATCACCAGGCGGTCGATGCCGATGCCCAGGCCGCCGGTCGGCGCCATGCCGTACTCCAACGCGCGGATGTAATCGGCGTCGTAATGCATCGCTTCGTCGTCGCCACCGTCCTTGGCCTGCACCTGCGCCTGGAAGCGCGCGGCCTGGTCTTCGGGGTCATTGAGCTCGGAGAAGCCGTTGGCCAGTTCCTTGCCGTTGATGAAAAGCTCGAAGCGATCGGTGTAACCCGGCTCGGTGTCGCTGGAACGCGCCAGCGGCGACACCTCGACCGGATGATCGGTAATGAAGGTCGGCTGCACCAAGGTGTGTTCCACAGTGGCTTCGAAGATTTCCAGCAGTAGCTTGCCCCAGCCGTACGATGGCTTGACCTTGATCTTCAGGCGCTCGCAATGGCCCAGCAGCGCAGTGCGATCGGTGCAATCGGCCACGCTGATTTCCGGATTGTGATGGCGAACGGCCTCATCCATGCGCCAGCGACGGAAAGCCGGCGCCAGATCGATGTCGGCACCGTCCCAGTTGACCTGGGTGGTGCCCAGTACCGACTGGGCGGTGTCACGGATCACCTGCTCGGTCAGATCCATGATCTGGTGGTACGTGGCATAGGCCTCGTAGAGTTCGAGCATGGTGAACTCGGGGTTGTGCCGGGTCGACACGCCCTCGTTGCGGAAGTTGCGGTTGATCTCGTAGACCCGCTCCAGGCCACCGACCACCAACCGCTTGAGATACAGCTCCGGCGCCACGCGCAGGTACAGGTCCAGATCCAGCGCGTTGTGGTGGGTGGTGAACGGCTTGGCGGTGGCGCCACCGGGGATGTAATGCATCATCGGCGTTTCCACTTCCAGGAAGCGGCGCGCGTCCAGCCAGGCGCGTATCGCGCGGATGATCCTGGAGCGCTTGATGAAGACCTCGCGCGCCTCCGGAGTGACGATCAGATCGACATAGCGCTGGCGATAGCGCTGCTCCACGTCCGACAAGCCGTGCCACTTGTCCGGTAACGGACGCAGCGACTTGGTCAGCAGGCGCAGCGCGCTGGCCTTGACCGACAGCTCGCCGGTCTTGGTGCGGGTCAGCCCGCCCTCCACCGCCACGATGTCGCCGACATCCCAGCCCTTGAACGCGGCATAGGCATCGCCCAGCACATTGCCCTGCAGGAACAGCTGCACGCGCCCGGACTCGTCCTGGATCTGCGCAAAGCTGGCCTTGCCCATCACCCGCTTGGCCATCAGGCGCCCGGCCATCCTGACCGTGCGCGCGGTCGCTTCCAGCGCCTCGGGGGTCCAGGTGTCGGCATCGGCGAATTCGGCCTGCAGATCGCCGGCGAAGTGTTCGCGGACGAAGTCGTTGGGATAGGCAATGCCCTGGCCGCGCAACGCGCCCAGTTTCGCGCGACGCTCGGCGATGAGGCTGTTCTCGTCGGCGGGGATCTGCGGCGCGGGGGTCTGCTCGGTCATGGCGGGAATCGGTCTGCGATAGGTCGGGCGCATGCCCGGTGGAGAATGCGGAACCGGGTTTGCCGGTTCCTGCGTTTTACGGTGTGTCGGTGACAACTGCACGGCGCAACGGGACTGTTTGGCAAGGTGCCGGGCTGCACTGCGCTGCACATATCGCAGCGGGCGCGGCGACGTCGATGCGCGGCAGGCGCAGCAACGTCTTCCTGCGATCAGGCATCCAGGCGTTTGGAGCCTGCCGCCAGACCGGCCTTGAGGCTGGCCTCGACGAATTCGTCCAGATCGCCGTCCAGCACTTTCTGCGTGTCGCTGCGTTCGATGCCGGTGCGCAGATCCTTGATGCGGCTCTGGTCGAGCACGTAGTTGCGGATCTGGCTGCCCCAGCCAATGTCGGACTTGGTGGCTTCCAGCGCGTCGCGTTCGACGTTGCGCTTCTGCACTTCCAGCTCGTACAACTTGGCCGCCAGCATCTTCATCGCGTTGTCGCGATTCTGGTGCTGGCTGCGGCCGGTCTGGCAGGCGACCACGGTATTGGTCGGAATATGCGTGATGCGCACTGCCGATTCGGTCTTGTTGACGTGCTGACCACCGGCGCCGGAGGAGCGATACACGTCGGTACGCAGATCGGCCGGATTGATGTCGATCTCGATGTTGTCGTCCACTTCCGGCGACACGAACACCGAGGTGAAGCTGGTATGCCGGCGGTTGTCCGAATCGAACGGCGACTTGCGCACCAGCCGGTGCACGCCGATCTCGGTCTTCAACCAGCCATAGGCGTACTCGCCCTCGATGCGGATCGTGGCCGACTTGATGCCCGCCACTTCGCCGCCTGACACTTCCATCAGCTCGGTCTTCCAGCCGCGCGACTCGGCCCAGCGCAGGTACATGCGCAGCAGGATTTCGGCCCAGTCCTGCGCCTCGGTGCCGCCGGCGCCGGCCTGGATGTCGACGAACGCATTGGCGCCGTCCATCTGGCCGGAGAACATGCGCTGGAATTCCAGCGTTTCGACGTGGGTCTGGTACTTGTCCAGATCGGCGATCACCGCCACCGCGGTATCTTCGTCCTGCTCGCTTTCGGCCAGTTCCAGCAGATCGGCGGCATCGGTCAGACCGGCCAGCACATCGGCGATGCCGATGACGGTCTTTTCCAGCATCGAGCGCTCACGACCCAGGGCCTGCGCGCGCTCGGCGTCGTTCCACACATCGGGGCTCTCGAGCTCCCGGCTGACTTCTTCTAGACGCTCTTTCTTGACGTCGTAGTCAAAGATACCCCCTGAGCGAGAGCACGCGATCGTTGAGATCGGTGATGCGCTGGCGGATCGGATTGGTTTCGATCATGACGGACTTCCGGCAAACAAGCCCGGTAGTCTAGCAAGCGGGCGGCGGTGACGGTCGTGGGGGGCCTTAGTTTCGAGCCGGCCCTGGACGTCATGGCCACCACTGCATGCTCAAACCGGAGCAAGGCAGCCAGGAGGCTGCTCAGATGACGAGCCTTGGGCTCGAGCTGTCACCGCCTGGGCGGAGCTGGACCTCCGCGCGACCGCAGCGATGCCGTGTGGACAGCCGGTCAGCCCTGCACAACCTCGATACGCTGCGGTGCGGGTGCCTGCCCTGCCACCACCCGTAACGCAGCCAAGTAACGGCGACTGCACGGCAGCACGGTGGCGTCGGACAGGTGCACGCGGGCGTCGCCGGATTCCAGCGGCTCGATCGCCTGCACGCGTGCCAGCTTCACCAGATAGCTGCGGTGGATGCGCACGAACACGGCCGGATCCAGCCTGGCCTCAATCGCGGCCATCGTGCTGCGCAGTGGGTAATCGTGGCCGCGCACATGCAGATTGACGTAGTTGCCCGAAGCCTGGACCCATTCGATGTCGGCGGTGGCGACCAGGAAGTCGCGCCCCAGCTTGCGCACCAGAAAGCGTTCCGGACGATCCAGCGGCTCGACCGGCTGGCCTTCGTCCGGCGCGGCCAGCAGATGCGCCTCGCCCTGCCGACGCCGGCCATACCATGCCAGCGTGTGTCGTAGCGCCACCAGCAGGGCAAAGGTGCGCAGATCCTTGGAGAGTTCGTAAATCCACTGCAACCACAAGGCACCGAAATCGTAGTGCGCACCGACCGCCAGATAGACCAGCTTACGCAGCAGCACCATGCCGCTCACGTGCAGCAGCCACCAGACAAGTGCGGCCGCCATATAGAGAGGAATGCGCCGCCGCCAGACATCGGCATGCAATGGCCAACGCGTGCAGAGCCAGATCAGCGGCGGCAAGAGCAGCAGTGAGACGGTCGCGCTGCTCAGCTCCCAGGTCAGCACCTGCCACAGCAGCAGCGGCTGACCGTCGCGCCGTGCCGCCAGCCATGTGCTCGCGGTGTTGCCCAGCGCGCTGCCATAGAAAACCAGCAGCCAGATCAACGCCACCCAGTGCCTGCCCGCGCTGGCATCTCTGTCGGTCTCGCGTGCGATCGCCCCGGACGCAGGTGAATTCATCCGCGCATTCTATGCAAACCGCCCACCTGCCGTCCCCCGGTTCGTCCCTGTGGGACCGCAACTGGTCACTCGGGGACGGCGTCGCCGCCCTTGGCGCAGCTGCTTGGGGCCGGGGTTGCCGAGGATGCAGGCATGCCTCCTACCGACACGACCATGACCGAGCGCCGCCACGATATCGATGCCTTGCGCGTCTTCGCCTTCGCACTGCTGATCCTCTACCACGTGGGAATGACCTATGTGGCCGACTGGGATTTCCACCTCAAGAGCGTGCACACCGCGCAGTGGCTGCAATGGCCGATGATCGTGCTCAACCGCTGGCGGATGCCCTTGCTGTTCATGATCTCCGGCATCGCAATCGGGCTGTCGCGGTCGCAGGCCACGCCCTGGCGCTTCGCCTTGCAGCGCTGCGGGCGATTGCTGCCACCGTTGTTGTTCGGCATGTTCGTGGTGGTCGCGGTGCAGGCCTATTGCCAGGGCGTGGGCAACGGCAAGGTCAGCCCGGGCTTCGGCAGCTTCCTGTTGCGCTACTGGCAGGTGCGGCCGTGGCCGGCCGGCAGTTTCGATGGTTGGGAGCACGGCATCACCTGGAACCATCTGTGGTATCTGGCCTATCTGCTGCCCTACACCATCGCGTTGATGGCGCTGGTGTCGCTGACACGCCCGCTGCGGCTGACCGCGTGGCCTCGTTTGCCCGCCGCGCTGGCGGTGCCGGCACTGCTGCTGTTGCCGCTTCTGTGGGAAGCGTTTTGCGTGCTGTGGGTGATGCCGCGCCATCCGCCCACCCACGCGCTGTTTGGCGACTGGTTCGTGCACGCCGAGTCGTTTCCGTTGTTCGTCCTGGGATACCTGCTGGCGCGCAGCGAGGGCTTCTGGCAGTGGGCCGTGCAGCTGCGCTGGCTCACGCTAGGCACCGCGCTTACGGCAATCGGCACCGAACTGGCCATTCGCTATGCCAGCATCCATGGGCAGACTGCGCAACCTGGTGCAGCGCTGGCCTCGCTGCCGTGGGAGGCGATCGAGCACAGCGCACGTGCCGCCTACACCTGGCTGGCGCTGCTGACGATTCTTGGCTGGGCCAGGCACCGATTGAACCGCCCGTTCCGCTGGCTGCCGTACTGCACTGAGGCGGTGTTTCCGTGGTACATCCTGCACCAGAGCCTGATCATCGTGACGCTGTACTGGCTGATGCCGTTGCATCTGAATGCCTGGCTGGAGCCGGCGCTGGTGATCGCCGCCACCGTGATCGGCTGCCTGGCGTTGCACGAGTTTGCGATCCGCCGGGCGCGCTGGTTGCGTCCCTTGTTCGGATTGCGTGCGCGCGGGCGGCGCCTGGCGCGCAAGACCGACAGCGCGCCGGTGCCGCCATGAAGATGCTGCGCAGGCATGTCCCGCTTTGGCGTGCGACTCACTGGACGGCCCGTCGGCAGCACCGCAAGATGCGCGCCTGACCTGTTCTTTCGAAGACACCATGCGCCCTACCCTGCTTGCCGCCACCTTGTTGCTCGCGCCCGCCGCCGCCCTCGCCGATGCGCCGGTCGGCATCGCCTTCGACCACCAGGACTGGACCATCGCCTGCGACAATACCCGCACCTGCCGCGCTGCCGGTTATCAGCCGGATGAAGGCGACAGCACGCCGGTGTCGGTGTTGCTGACGCGCAAGGCCGGTGCCGGGCAAGCGGTCACCGCCGAGTTGATGCTGGGCCAGTACGACGAGGTCAAGATGCCGGCATCGCTCGCATTGCGCATCGACCAGCACGACCTGGGCAAGCTGGCGCTGAATCGCGACAGCGGCACCGCGCCGCTGACCAGCGCGCAGGTGACCGCGCTGCTGGCCGCACTGACCCGCAGCAGCAAGATCGTGGCGGTGGGCAACGATGGTCGCCGCTGGCAGCTGTCCGATCGCGGCGCCGCGGCGGTGCTGCTGAAGATGGACGAGTTCCAGGGCCGGCTGGGCACGCGTGGCGCACTGGTGCGCAAGGGCGATCGCGATGAAGCTGCAGTGCTGCCGGCCGTGCCGGCACCGCAGGTCCGTGCGATCAAACTCGCAGCAACGCAAGCGGCCGATGCGCGCCTGGGCACGCTGCCGGCGCTCTATCAAGCGCTGCGTGCCAGCTTGCCGGCCGATGAGGAATGCAAGGGACTGCAGGCCGGCGATGCAGCCGAGCCGCTGTCGATCACCCGGCTCAGCAACGACAAACTGCTGGTCTCGACCGATTGCTGGATGGGCGCCTACAACGTCGGCACCGGTTTCTGGGTGATCAATGCACGCGCGCCGTTCGCACCGACGTTGGTGACCACGCACGCCAGCGATATCGACGGTTCCACCATCCTTGAGTCGCAGAAGGGCCGCGGCCTGGGCGATTGCTACAGCGAGGCCAGCTGGACCTGGGACGGCCGCCGTTTCGTGCCGACCTCCGAATCCACTTCCGGTCTGTGCCGGCTGGTCGCCGCTGGCGGCGCGTGGGAATTGCCGACCTTGGTGACCGAAGTCAAGAAGGCGCCCTGATCGAGGCGAGGACAGTGCGAGCGAGTGCGAGCGTCAGTGTGCGCTTGCACGGTCTTGCAGGACGCTTCGAACTGCCAACTAGGCTGCTTTGCGGCCGTCAGGCATACGGCTCATAGAGCATGTAATCCCAGGTAAATGCCGCCTGTGGGTGCGCGCTCAGTGCAGAGCACGTGCAGAGCGGCTGAGCTGCAGCCTGGCTGCAGGGTCCTTGCCCGCCCACCATCGCAGGACACGCCGCAAGTACGTCTAGGTAGGCTCTGGCGCGGCATCCATGCCGCTCAAGGTTCCGCGACGGTGGGCGGGCAAGGACCAGTCCAGATGGTCGGTGTGCACGATTGCACGCAGAGCATGACGCATGTTGCTTGGATCACGGCGCGTCCGATCAGCGTCCCGACACACGCCGAACAACACAGGCTTTCAGGAAAGCTCAGCGTCGTCATGGCGAATCTGCAGAAAAAGATGACGAATTGGCGTGCCTTGACCAGGTCATGGAAACGACACGCCGAGGCAGCAGCGTGGCCGGAAATTGGCGGAGAGCGGCACATGGATGTGCCGCGGCGGAGAGTCAGACCGGATGTCTGACCGAGCCGAGGAGCCGATCCCCGGCCGCGCTGCCGCCCCTACCGAAGCCAGCGACTGGTAGCTGCGCGCCTGAGACCCCTACGCTCAGCTCCCTCTACGGACGGATTCACGGCGCGTCCCGCGAGCAGCGAGGACACCGCGCGGCCTCGACCAACGCGACTTGGATCATCCAGATGACGCCAGGTGCGGTCTACAAGAGGTAGAGAGAACGTTGAGCCCGCAGATCAGCCAATGACTGTCGCCGGCTCGCAATGTTCGACGATCAACTGCACCGCGGTGCCGCCGCGATAATCGTCGCTGACCAGGCGGTACGCCAGCCGCACCATGCGCGCCGGCTCGCTGCCGCGCCAGCCATTGAAGTGGATGGCGTTGAGCGGTTCGGCGCGGCCGGCGCAGCGCAGGGTGAGTTTGAGATGGCGCTCCTTGAGCAGGCGCCATTGCAGCACTTCGAACCGGCCATCGAACAGCGGCTCGGGAAAGCCCTGCCCCCACGGCCCGGCCACGCGCAGCGCCTCGGCATGCAGGTGATCGAGTTCGTGCGCGGCCAGTTCGCCATCGCTATGCAATTCGGCATGCAGCAGCGAGGCATCCACCATCGTCTGCACCTGGCGCCGGAATGCCTGTTCGAAAGTCGCCAGCGCGGCCTGCTCCAGGCTCAATCCGGCCGCCATCGCATGCCCGCCGAACTTCTGGATCAGGCCCGGGTGGCGCGCGTCCACCGCGGCCAGCACATCGCGGATATGCAGGCCGGGAATCGAACGCGCCGAGCCACGCAGCTGGCTGCTGCCCGGCTCGGCCGGCGCCAACGCAATCACCGGGC
This sequence comes from Xanthomonas arboricola pv. populi, assembly GCF_002939945.1. Lineage (GTDB taxonomy): Bacteria > Pseudomonadota > Gammaproteobacteria > Xanthomonadales > Xanthomonadaceae > Xanthomonas > Xanthomonas arboricola_A. Next base: position 23,716 of record NZ_MDEB01000010.1, read on the forward strand.
GATGCAGGCGGTCCTTGAGCTTGGAGGCGACCAGGCCGATCACGCCTGGGTGCCAGTCGGCATCGAACAGGCACGCGGCGATCGGCAATTCGCCATCGGCATCCAGCACCACCTTGGTGACGGCCTGCTCGGCATCGTCGGTCATCAACTGCTGCACCGCGCGGCGCTCGGCGTTGATCTCTTCCAGGGTGCCGGCGATCGCGCGCGCCCGGTTCCAGTCCTCGCTGAGCAGCAGCTCGATGCCCAGCGCCATGTCTTCCAGCCGGCCGGCGGCATTGAGACGTGGACCCAACGCAAATCCGATATCGCTGGCGCTCAAGCGCGCCACATCGCGGCCGCTGGCATCGATCAAGGCGCGCAGGCCGATGCAACCCTTGCCCTCGCGCAGGCGGCGCAGGCCGGCCGACACCAGCGCCCGGTTGTTGGTGTCCAGCGGCACCAGATCGGCAACGGTGCCGACTGCCACCAGGTCCAGCAATACCGACAGATCCGGTTCGGCGCGTTCGGCAAAGGCGCCACGCGCGCGCAGCACGCCGCGCAAGGCCATCAGCACGTAGAAGATCACCCCGACCCCGGCCAGGGATTTACTCGGGAAGCGGTCGTTGGCCAGGTTCGGATCGACGATTGCATCGGCCGGCGGCAACACCTCGCCAGGCAGGTGATGGTCGGTGACCAGCACCGTCCAGCCACGCGCCTTGGCCGCGGCCACGCCGGCGTGGCAGGCGATGCCGTGATCGACGGTGACCAGCAGATCCGGCTGCAATGCAGCCAGCTCCTCCACCAGTGCCGGCGACAGGCCGTAGCCATGCACCATGCGATTGGGCACGGCGTGATGCACATCCAGCGCGCCGAGCATGCGCAAACCACGCACACCGACCGCACAGGCGGTGGCGCCATCGCAGTCGAAATCACCCACCACCAGGATGCGCCGTTGCTGCGCGATCGCATCGGCCAGCAACTCGGCCGCGACGTCGCTGTTGTGCAGCAACTGCGGCGACAGCAACTGCCCCAGACGCGGCTGCGCGCCCTGCGTATCGGTAACGCCGCGCGCGGCATAGATGCGGCGCAGCAGCGGCAACATGGCATCGGGCCAACTGCCGGCCTGCCCGGGCGGGCGCCGGACGATCCGCGGGGTGGAGGTCATTGCGCCAGCTGTGCCCGCGGCTTGCGCCAGAAACGCCAGCGTTGCGCATGCGTCAGCGACACGGTTTCGCCATCCTGGAAATCCAGCACCAGCCGATCCAGTTCGCCACGTGCCATCGCCGCCAGCAAGGGCGCCACCGCATCGTCGCTGAACTGCTGCAGCGAGCGCAGGTGCCGCAGGTCCACCAACGCATCCACGCGTTGTTCGCCCTGCGCATCGGCACCGGCCGCCAGCGCCAGCGCACGCAGCAGCGATTCGCGGCTGCGTACCTGACGGTGCGGCGAGCTCACCGCATGCGGCAGCACGCCGCCGCCCCAGAACCACAGCGAATTGATCGCCGGTTTGCCGCTGGCCACGCGGCCCGCGTTCCAGGGATGCTGATGCAGCAGCACCTGCGCCTCGGTCAGCAAGGCACGCCAGCGCCGGCCGATCTCGCCGGCCGGCAGATGCTCGAACAGGTCATCGCCGATCGCCAGATCCGGCGGCGCAAATTCCGGCAATTTGGCATCCGGCGACAGCCGCAGATACCAGCGCGCAGGCGTGGGTGCATCCAGCAGGAAGCCGGCATCGCCGAACATCGGCTTGAGGATCGGCAACAACACCGCCAGGTCCTCGGCGGTGGGGCCGAGCGCCTCGCCATAGCCCATCAAGCGCGCGCCCTGCATGTCCGGTACCACGTAGGCCGGATCGGCACGCACCCAGGTCGCACCGGCCGCATCGCCGGCATCGAGCTGGCGGGTCAATGCGGCCACCGGCCACTGCGCAGGCGTCAGCGTGAAGTGGCGCTGCAGCTGCGCCACCTCGCCGGGCTCGACGCTTTGCTGGTCGGCGCGCGCCAGCGCACGCGCCACCGGCGTGTCGCCAAACTCGCCGGGCAGGCGGCGTCTTTCCGGCAGCAACAGCGTGGCGGTGGTCATCGGTCGGTGGGGTCGCTCAATCCCGGCCCGTCAGTCCAGATAGGCAACGCTGACCACTTCATACTCGCGCTGGCCGGCCGGCGCATCGATGGTGACCGAATCGCCTTCCAGCTTGCCGATCAACGCGCGTGCCAGCGGCGAGGAGATCGCGATCATGCCCAGCTTGATGTCCGCCTCCAGATCGCCAACGATCTGGTAGCGCTTCTCTTCGTCGGTCTCGGTGTCGGCCAGCGTCACCGTGGCGCCGAACACGATCTTGTTGCCGGCCGACAGCTTGGTGATGTCGATGATCTCGGCATGCGAGAGCTCGCCTTCCAGCTGCTTGATGCGGCCTTCGATAAAGCTCTGCTGCTCGCGCGCGGCGTGGTACTCGGCGTTTTCCTTCAGATCGCCGTGCGCACGCGCTTCGGCGATCGCACTGATCACCGCCGGACGCTTGACCGACTTCAGCTGGTCCAGCTCTTCGCGCAGACGCTGCGCGCCCTTTGCCGTCATGGGTGCTCTCATGCTTCCAGTTCCTTGTGCAGTTCCTGCAGCGACCAGACAGGGCCGGTGCCGCGGAATTCCAGCGAATGCACCAGCGCCTTGGCGCCGGCAACGGTGGTCGAATAGGTCACGCGATGCTGCAACGCTTCACGCCGGATCGAGAACGAGTCGGAGATGGCGGCGCGGCCTTCGGTGGTGTTGACGATATACACGATCTCGCCGTTCTTGATCGAATCGACGATATGCGGGCGCCCTTCGGCGACCTTGTTGACGATCTCGCAGCTCAGCCCGTTTTGCTGTAGCCAGGCTCCGGTGCCGCGTGTGGCGACCAGCGTATAGCCACGCTCCACCAGCGCCTGCGCCACCGGCAACACGCGCTTTTTGTCCGGATCGCGCACCGACACGAACGCCTTGCCCACCGGCGGCGCCTTGATGCCGCCGGCCTCCTGCGCGCGCGCAAACGCGGCGCTGAAGCTGCGGCCCACGCCCATCACCTCGCCGGTGGAGCGCATCTCCGGCCCGAGGATCGGGTCCACGCCCTGGAACTTGGCGAACGGGAAGATCGCCTCCTTCACCGAGTAATAGCCCGGCACGATTTCCTTGGTGGCGCCCTGCTCGGCCAGCGTCTTGCCGGCCATGCAGCGCGCGGCGATCTTGGCCAGCGGCATGCCGATCGCCTTGGACACGAACGGCACCGTGCGCGAGGCACGCGGGTTCACTTCCAGCAGGAACACCACATCGTCGCCGGCCTCGTCCACCTGCACCGCGAACTGGGTGTTCATCAGGCCGACCACGTTCAGGCCTTCGGCCAGCATCACCACCTGGCGACGCAGCTCGGCCTGGGTCTTGGGCGAGAGCGAGTACGGCGGCAGCGAGCACGACGAATCGCCCGAATGCACGCCGGCCTCTTCGATGTGTTCCATCAGCCCGCCGATCAGCACGTTGCCGTCCTTGTCGGCGATGATGTCCACGTCCACTTCCACCGCATTGTCGAGGAAGCGGTCCAGCAGCACCGGCGAATCGTTGGAGACCTTGACCGCGTCGCGCACATAGCGCGCCAGATCGGATTCGCCGTAGACGATTTCCATCGCGCGGCCGCCGAGCACGTAGCTCGGGCGCACCACCAGCGGATAGCCGATCTCGCGCGCCAGCACCAGGGCTTCCTCGGCATTGCGGGCAATGCGGTTCGGCGGCTGCTTCAGGCCCAGCTTGTCGACCAGCTGCTGGAAACGCTCGCGGTCTTCGGCCAGATCGATCGAATCGGGCGAGGTGCCGATCACCGGCACGCCGTTGGCTTCCAGCGCGCGCGCCAGCTTCAGCGGGGTCTGGCCGCCGTACTGCACGATCACGCCCTTGGGTTTTTCCAGCTCGACGATTTCCAGCACGTCTTCCAGCGTCAGCGGCTCGAAGTACAGACGGTCGGAGGTGTCGTAGTCGGTGGACACGGTCTCCGGGTTGCAGTTGACCATGATGGTTTCAAAGCCGTCATCGCGCAGCGCCAGCGCCGCATGCACGCAGCAGTAGTCGAACTCGATGCCCTGGCCGATGCGGTTGGGGCCACCGCCCAGGATCATGATCTTGTCGCGATCGGTCGGCAGCGCCTCGCACTCGTCCTCGTAGGTCGAATACAGATACGCGGTGCTGGTGGCGAACTCGGCGGCGCAGGAATCCACGCGCTTGTAGACCGGGCGGACCTTGAGCGCGCGCCGCAGCGTGCGCACCGATTCTTCGTTGGTGCCGGTCAGCTCGGCCAGACGCGCATCGGAGAAACCGGCGCGCTTGAGCGTGCGCAGACGCGCCGCATCCAGTGCCGGCATGCCATCGTCGGCCAGTTGCTGTTCGTGGCTGATCAGTTCTTCGATCTGATCCAGGAACCACGGGTCGATGAACGACAGCGCGTAGACATCGGCCACGCTCATGCCGGCGCGGAAGGCATCGGCGACATAGAACAGGCGCTCCGGGCCCGGCGCCTTGAGCTCGCGCTTGAGCGCGGCGATATCGTCTTCGCTGCTTAGGTCCAGGCCGGTCGGATCCAGCCCGATCTTGCCGGTTTCCAGGCCACGCAGCGCTTTCTGCAGCGACTCCTGGAAGGTGCGGCCCATTGCCATCACCTCGCCCACCGACTTCATCTGGGTGGTCAGGCGCGCATCGGCCTGCGGGAATTTTTCGAACGCAAAGCGCGGGATCTTGGTGACCACGTAGTCGATCGACGGCTCGAACGAGGCCGGGGTCAGGCCACCGGTGATCTCGTTCTTCAATTCGTCCAGCGTGTAGCCCACCGCCAGTTTGGCCGCGACCTTGGCGATCGGGAAACCGGTGGCCTTGGACGCCAGCGCCGACGAACGCGACACGCGCGGGTTCATTTCGATCACCACCACGCGGCCGGTGGTCGGGCTGATGCCGAACTGCACGTTCGAGCCGCCGGTATCCACACCGATCTTGCGCAGCACCGCGATCGAGGCATCGCGCAGGCGCTGGTATTCCTTGTCGGTGAGCGTCTGCGCCGGCGCCACGGTGATCGAGTCGCCGGTATGCACGCCCATCGGGTCGAGGTTTTCGATGGCGCAGACGATGATGCAGTTGTCCGCGGTGTCGCGGACCACTTCCATCTCGAATTCCTTCCAGCCCAGCACCGATTCCTCCACCAGCACTTCGGTGGTCGGCGACAGTTCCAGGCCACGGCCGACGATCTCGATCAGCTCTTCGCGGTTGTAGGCGATGCCGCCGCCGCTGCCGCCCAGGGTGAAGCTGGGACGGATGATGGTCGGGTAGCCGACCCGGGTCTGGATATCCAGCGCCTCTTCCAGCGTGTGCGCCACTTCGGCCCGGGGGCAATCCAGGCCGATCTCGCCCATCGCCACGCGGAACAGCTCGCGGTCTTCGGCCATGCGGATCGCTTCGCGCTTGGCGCCGATCAGCTCGACGTCGTACTTCTCCAGCACGCCGTGGTCGGCCAGATCCAGCGCGCAGTTCAGCGCGGTCTGCCCGCCCATGGTCGGCAGCAGGGCGTCGGGCTTTTCCTTGGCGATGATCTTCTCGACCGTCTGCCAGTTGATCGGCTCGATGTACACCGCATCGGCCATGTCCGGGTCGGTCATGATCGTGGCCGGATTGCTGTTGACCAGCACCACACGATAGCCCTCGTCGCGCAGCGCCTTGCACGCCTGCGCGCCGGAGTAGTCGAACTCGCAGGCCTGGCCGATGACGATCGGGCCGGCGCCGATGATCAGGATGGTTTTTAGGTCGGTGCGCTTTGGCATTTCTTTACTCGATTAGGAACATGCGGCGAGCCGCAAGTGCGGAAGAGTGGCCGCGGCGATCGCATCGCGACGCGGCGTGATAGTGCATCGACTCGGCAGAGCCGAACGCCGGGTTCATCCGGCAGATCCATAGCCCAGGACGCGCAGGGTGTTCTGCATCCACTGATGCAGCGCGAACGCGGCGGCAAAGCTGACCAGGAGCAACAACCAGCCGGTCCCGGACGTCTTGCCCCAACGACGCACCTTGTCCGGGTCGGTGTTCTGCATGCGATGGTGAAAGGATTCCCCTCCAACCAAGTAGCCGACGCCGAAAACGACGCACATCGGCACCAGCAAGGCCAGCTTCATGCCGCCGTGCAGCGTGATCGACTCGGCGCCAGCGCGCGCCTGCTCCAGCGGCATCCACACGCCCCAGTAAGCCAGGGCAACGCCCACCAGCACGATCAGCACGCCCATCAAACGAGCGCTCATGCGCGCTTGGCATCCTTGGCCATCAACTCCACGAACCGATCGAACAACGGCCCCACATCGCGCGGGCCCGGCGAGGCTTCCGGATGGCCCTGGAACGAGAACGCCGGTGCGTCGGTCAGCGCGATGCCCTGATTGGTGCCATCGAACAGCGAACGATGGGTCACCCGCACATTCGCCGGCAGCGAGCTTTCGTCGACCGCAAAGCCATGGTTCTGCGAGGTGATCATCACCCGCCCGCCGTCCAGATCCTGCACCGGATGGTTGGCGCCGTGATGGCCGGTGGTCATCTTGACCGTGCCGGCGCCGGCAGCCAGCGCCAGCAGCTGATGGCCCAGGCAGATGCCGAAGGTCGGCACCTGCCTGGCGATCAGTTCCTGGATGGCGCTGATGGCGTAATCGCAGGGCTCCGGATCGCCCGGACCGTTGGACAGGAACACGCCATCGGGCTGCATCGCCAACACCTCGGCCACCGGCGTGCGTGCCGGCACCACGGTGACGTCGCAACCACGGTCGGCCAGCATGCGCAGGATGTTGAGCTTGACGCCATAATCGTAAGCAACAACCTTGTGCTTCAGCTCGGCGCGCACGAAGGTATCGGAATTCAGATCCAGCGAGCCTTCCTGCCAGCTGTAGCTGGTCTCGGTGGAGACCACCTTGGCCAGGTCCATGCCCTTCAGGCCGGGGAAGCTGCGCGCGGCTTCCAGCGCCTTGGCGACATCGATCTCACCGGCCATCAGCGCGCCGTTCTGGGCGCCCTTCTGCCGCAGCAGGCGGGTCAGCTTGCGGGTGTCGATGCCGGAAATGGCCACCACACCGCGGGCCTGCAGCCATTCCGGCAGTGCGACTTCGCTGCGCCAGCTGCTGGGGCGACGCGGCACATCGCGCACGATCAGGCCGGCGGCCCAGATCTTGCTGGCCTCGTCATCCTGATCGGTAAAGCCGGTGTTGCCGATATGCGGATAGGTCAGCGTGACCATCTGGCGGGCGTAGGAGGGATCGGTCAGGACTTCCTGGTAACCGGTCATGGCGGTGTTGAACACCACTTCGCCGACGGAAAGCCCGTTGGCGCCTACGGATTCGCCCTCGAACACGGTACCGTCTTCGAGGACAAGGATTGCGGGTTGGGTCACGTGGGGGTCTCGCTCTGGCTGCCTGGGACTCCGATGCGCTTCCGGCCAAATTCCGGTTGCAGCAAAGCGCGGACGCGGTGCTGAGGACCGGTCCGACGCTGGTTCGGGCAAGCGAGAATTGTAAAGGCAAGTGCCCCGGCATGCCAGCCTGGAGAACGCCGGTTGCCGTGGCGCCATCGCGATGGCGGGGTGAATGCGCCACTGCGATCATTCGCCATTCATGCGCGGCGACGCGCCGGCTTACAGCACCAGATCGCGCACGCGATAGCTGCCGGCCGGCTTGCCGAGCAGCCGCTTGGCCGCATGCAAGGCACCGCGCGCGAAGATGTCGCGGTTGGTGGCGCGGTGCACCAGTTCCACCCGCTCGCCCAGTCCGGTGAACTGCACCATGTGCTCGCCGACGATGTCGCCGGCGCGCAGGCTGGCAAAGCGCGGCTGCGCACCACTGCCGGTGGCCGCCTCCCCCAGCGTCAGTGCGGTTCCGGAGGGTGCGTCCTGCTTGTGCACGTGATGCGCTTCGACAATGTCGCAATCCCAGCCCGGCAGGCTGCCGGCGGCACGCTCCACCAGTTCGGTCAGCACTGCAACGCCCAGGCTGAAGTTGGACGCCCACACCAACGGAATCTGTTGCGCGGCCTCCAGCAACGCGGCGCGCTGCGCTTCATCCAGACCGGTGGTACCGGACACCAGCGGTTTGCCGCGCTGCGCGCACAACGCCAGGATCGGCGCGAAGCCCTGCGGCAGGCTGAAGTCGATCGCCACATCGAAGCTCGGCGCACCGCCGAGTTCGCTGGCGGCGAAGTACGGCACGCCATCCACCACGCGCTGCGAGGGCGAACGTCCCACCACTGCGCCGACGACGTGCAGCGCCTCGTCTTCGGCAGCCAGGCGCAGCAATGCCTTGCCCATCCGCCCGGAGGCGCCGTGGATCAGAACTTTCACAGGAGACGTTGTCATGGCGGCAGGCTAGCTAGGCGGGGTGGGTTGTACAAGATAGCCGGGATTGGGGAGTTGAGATTGGGGATTGGTTGGGGGCGGGAATCGGGAATGGGGATTGGGGAATCGTTAGAGCGGGTGCGGGTGTGCACGTTTTACGTGCGGTGGCGCTTTGGCTCGGTGATATCCGCGAGGTGTGCGTGGTGGTTGATCGCTGAGTTGGGGGCGACACGGCTTGGCGGGCAGGTGTGGGTTGGCGCCATGCGTGTTCGACGTCGGTGTACGCATGGCACACGCTGCACCTAGCGCGGCCGCGGCCTTTGATCGCGCGCGATGGTGCTGGCTGCTTTCAGTCGGCTGCGCCGTGCAGGCGCTTGCTCCAGCTCTCTATTTCGCGGCGTTGCAGGCGGCGTTCGAATAGCGCCTGCCACGACGGTACCAGCGGCAGCTGCAGCACCTCGGTGATGGCGGCGACATCGACATCGCGCGCATACAACAGCTGTTGCAGGCGCGACAGCGTCCACTGCGGATGCGGCCGCTGCTGCAGCGTCAGCGTAGCGCCGGCCACAACGTCGCCGGGCTGCAGCACGCGGTAATACCAGCCGGTGCGGCCGGTGTCCTGCACGCGGCGCGCCATGTCGCGCAGGCCGAAACGGTCGGACAACTTCCAGCATGGCTGACGCAGCTGCGACACCTCCACTATCGCCGTGCCCAATGCAAAGCGATCGCCCAGACAGACGTTGGCTTCGGTAAGGCCGACGCTGCTCAGGTTTTCGCCGAATGCGCCGGCCGTCTCCAGCAACGCATGCGCACCGAGCTCGGCCTGCCAGGCGGCGTAGTGCTCGCGCGGATAGTGATGGATCGCCTTTTCCGGCCCGCCGTGCACACGCAGGTCGCCCTGCTCGTCGCCGTGCAGACCGTCGATACCGACGCGCACCGTACCGTCCACCGCCCGCTTGTCGATGGCGCTGCGGCTGCCGGGGCGGGTGAACTCGCGTGCGCTACCGATCGCGACGCTGTCGATGGTGACCGCGAGCGCAGGCGCCTGCACGCCGTTGGTCTGCGTGGTCACGCCCCCTGCCCGGGCAATTCGGCCAGCGCCTCGCGCAGCGTTTCACCCAGAATCTGGATGCCGGCATCGATCCTGTCGCCGGGCACGGTGACGAACGACAGCCGCAAGGTATTGACCTGCGGCAAGGTGGCGTAGAACGGCGCGCCCGGCACGAACGCGACATTGCGCGCGATCGCACGCGCCAGCAACGCGGTACCGTCCAGCCCGGGCGGCAGGCTCACCCACAGGAACATGCCGCCTTCGGGGCGATTCCATTCCACCTGGGGCGGGAAATGCCGATCCAGTGCCTCCAGCATCAGGCTGCATTGACGCGCATACAGCGCGCGGATCTGCGGAATATGCGTGTCCAGGAAATCGTCCTGCAGCGTCTGGTAGACCACGCGCTGGGTGAACGACGGCGTATGCAGATCGGCCGCCTGCTTGGCCTGGATCAGCTTGCCCAGCACCGCTTCGGGCGCGACCACATAGCCCAGCCGCAACCCGGGCGCGAGCACCTTGGAGAACGAGCCCATATAGATCACGCCCTCCGGATTGAGCGACAACAGGCTCGGCAGCGGCTGGCCGCTGTAATACAGCTCGCCATACGGATCGTCTTCGACGATCGGCACGCCCGCCTCCGCCGCGCGCGCCACCAGGGCCTGACGTCGCGCCAGCGGCAAACGGCGACCGGTGGGATTCTGGAAATTCGGCAGGCAGTACAGAAAGCGCGCATCGGCCAGCAATGCAGGGTCCAGCGCATCCACCACCACGCCGTCCTCGTCCGAGGGCATGCCGACGAAGCTCGGCTGGAACAGCGAGAACGCCTGCAACGCACCCAGATAGCTCGGCGTTTCCACCAGCACCTTGCTGCCTTCGTCGATAAACACCTTGCCGAGCAGGTCCAGCCCCTGCTGCGAACCGGTGGTGATCAACACCTGGCTGGGCCGGATGCTGGCGCCGTCGCGGCTCAAACGTGCGGCCACCCATTCGCGCAGCGGCGCATAGCCTTCGGTGGGGCCGTATTGCAGCGCGGCCTGCGGCGCATCGCGCAGCACCTGATCGCTGGCCGCACGCATGCGCTCCACCGGAAAGGTGGCCGGCGACGGCAGCCCGCCGGCGAAGGAAATGACCTCCGGCCGCTCGGTCACCTTGAGGATTTCGCGAATCGCCGAACTGGTCAGCGCCTGCGCACGTCGGGAGATCTGGAAGGAGGTCGTCATGGCGCAAGCATAGCGAAGGCATGCGGCCGACGCGCGGTGCATTGCAGCGTCGAATCCGCAACTCGGCCAATGACGGTGTTGCTGCTGCACCGACCATCGTCACGCGTCACGACGCTTGCCTGGGTTGCAGCGGCGCTACCGAAATCGCGGTGCAGTGATGCCGATGCACTCGCGTTGGCGCCGGCCGGCAAGGCAATCGCCACACGCGCATCGCCTCGCACAGGATGTCAGCTGTCGCTTCGGAAGCGATCTGGATTCTGGTGATCGAATGCTTGGAGCCTGGTTATAGATGCCGGCAACCGCAGCCAGGACCGCCAATAACACCAGCAAGCGCCTATCCACCCCCTGCACCGCCGCGTCCTGCAGCCGCGCAAGTGCAGAGGATGCGGTGCGTCAGTGACGACGTGTTGGCGTCGGTCCGCAGCTGTCGCAGCCACCGCAGGCAGAGGCGTTCTGCGCAGCCGGCGGTGCCATGCGGCGGCCCAGCGTCCGCATCCACACAGGCCGGCCATCGCGCAGCAGGCCGATCGCCACTGCGCCACGCAGGCGCCGCAGCGTGCCGGGGAATTGCTTCTTCATCACCACCCACAGGCTGAGCAACACCGCCAGTGCGATGATCAGGTATTGCAAGGTGAGCGACAGATCCACCTCAGCCGGCTCCCAGCAGCACGGCCAGCTGGTAGGTCACCAGCGAGGCCAGATAGGCCAGCGCGAACAGGTACACCGCGCTGATGGTCATCTGCTTCCACGAGTTGGTTTCGCGCTTGATCGTGGCCAGCGTGGAGATGCACATCGGCGCGTAGATGTACCAGACCAGCAGCGACAGTGCGGTGGCCAGCGACCAGCCGTCGCTGATCAGCGGCGACAAGGCCTGCGCAGCGGCATCGTCGTCGGCAGCCGACAGCGCGTACACGGTCGCCAGCGAGGCCACCGCCACTTCGCGCGCGGCCAGGCCAGGGATCAGCGCGATACAGATCTGCCAGTTGAAGCCCAGCGGCGCGAAGAAGATCGCCATCGCATGGCCGATGCGCCCGGCGAAGCTGTAATCGATTGCCGGCAACGTCGCGTCGGCCGGCGCGGCCGGGAACGACAGTAGGAACCACAGCAGGATGGTCAGGGCCAGAATGATGCCGCCGACGCGCTTGAGGAAGATCAGCGCACGCTCCCACAGCCCCAGCGCCAAGTCGGGCAGATGCGGTAGGCGATAGGACGGCAGCTCCAGCATCAACGGATGCTCGCTCTTGTCGCGGCGCCACTTCTTCATCGTCCACGACACCAGCAGCGCGCTGACGATGGCCGCGGCATACAGCGCGAACAGGATCAGGCCTTGCTGGTTGAAGATGCCCCACACGGTCTTCTGCGGGATGAAGGCGCCGATCAGCAAGGCATACACCGGCAGGCGCGCTGAGCAGGTCATCAACGGCGCGACCATGATGGTGGCGAGCCGGTCGCGCGGGTCCTGGATGCTGCGGGTGGACATGATGCCCGGCACCGCGCAGGCAAAGCTCGACAGCAGCGGAATGAACGAACGCCCGGACAAACCCGCCGAAGACATCATACGATCGAGCAGGAACGCCGCGCGCGGCAGATAGCCGGATTCTTCCAGCGCCAGGATGAAGGCGAACAGGATCAGGATCTGCGGCAGGAAGATCACCACCCCACCCAGGCCGGCGATGATGCCGTCCTTGAGCAGGCTGTTGAGCGGGCCTTCCGGCAGCGTGGTGCCCACCCACTCGCCCAGCATTGCGGTGCCGGCATCGATCAGGTCCATCACCGGGGTGGCCCAGGCATATACCGCCTGGAAGATCAGGAACATCACCACCGCCAGCGTGACCAGGCCCCAGACCGGGTGCAGCAGCCAGCGATCCAGCGCATCGTCCACCCGTGAGGTGCGGGTCGGCATGCTGACGGCCGCACTCAGGATCTGCCGCACCTGGGCGTGATAGTTGCCATCGGCTGGCGGCGTGGCGGTGGGGGCGGCCAGGTGCGCGGCCTGCGAATCGAGCCGCTCCACCAGAGCCTTGGCGCCACCGCGGCGCACCGCCACCGTTTCCACCACCGGCACCCCGAGCGCCTGTTCCAGCGCCGGCAGGTCGATGACGATGCCGCGCCGCTGCGCGGCGTCGACCATGTTCAAGGCGACGATCATCGGCCGGCCCAGCTCGCGCAGCTCCAGCGCAAAGCGCAGATGCAGGCGCAGGTTGGTCGCATCCATCACGCAGACCAGCACGTCCGGTGCGGGTTCGCCGGGATAGAAGCCACGGCACAGGTCGCGGGTGATCGCTTCATCCAGACTGGCCGGCTGCAGGCTGTAGGCACCGGGCAGATCCAGCACCGCGAAGTCGCGCCCGGACGGCGCGCGGAAATGCCCTTCCTTGCGTTCGACGGTGACGCCGGTGTAGTTGGCGACCTTCTGCCGGCTGCCGGTCAGCTGGTTGAACAGTGCGGTCTTGCCGCTGTTGGGATTGCCGACCAGCGCCAGACGCATGGGGACGGTTGCGGTGCTCATGCCTGCGCTCCATCGACGCGCACCTGCACACGTGCGGCCTCGCTGCGGCGCAGGGCGAACCGCGTGTAGCCGACCTGCACCAGCAAGGGTTCGCGCCCGACCGGCCCGGTCGCCAGTACCGTGACTTCCTCGCCAGCGACAAAGCCCAGTTCGCGAAGGCGCCTGGCGATCGTGTCGTTGGGGAGGCGATCCTCCACGGAATCCACGATGGCGGCGCGATGCAGAGGCAGGTCGGACAGCGTCACGAAGACGGCCTGATTGTTAGGAATGGTTCTCAATTCTAGCATCGACGCACCGCGTCATGGCTCAGCCGACCCGTGCCGCTATCATGGTTCGCATCCCATTCATGGACGTTGACGCAATGCAGGACACCGGCTTGATCGTGGAGGACCAGGGAGCGGTCCGCACGTTGCGACTGCACCGCCCGGCGGTGCACAACGCCTTCGATGCGACCTTGATCAGCGCGCTCACCGAGGCCTTGCAGCAGGCCGGCCAGGCAGCGCAGATCCGGGTGGTGGTGATCACCGGCGCGGGCGCTACGTTTTCCGCGGGCGCCGACCTGAACTGGATGCGCGGCATGGCCGGCGCCAGCGAGGCCGACAACGCGGCCGATGCGCTCGCCCTGGCGCGCTTGATGCGCACGCTGGACGAGTTGCCCAAGCCGACCATCGCGCGCGTCAACGGCGCGGCGTTCGGCGGCGGCGTGGGCCTGGTGGCGTGCTGTGATATCGCCATCGGCTGCACCGAGGCGCGCTTCGGCCTGACCGAGAGCAAGCTCGGCCTGCTGCCGGCGGTGATTTCGCCGTATGTGATCGCGGCGATCGGCGCGCGCCAGGCGCGGCGCTGGTTCGCCACTGCCGAGATCTTCGACGCAGCCACTGCGCAGTTGCTGGGCCTGTTGCATCAACTGGTCGCCGCCGACCAACTGGATATTGCGGTGGAGCGTCAGGTTCGCCTGTTGCTGGCCGCCGCGCCACTGGCGGCGGCCAGCGCCAAGGCGTTGGTGCGCGCGGTGCTGCCGCCGACCGACCGCGACGCCATCGACGCCGCCAACGCCGCGTGGATCGCACGCCTGCGCGTTTCCCCGGAAGGCCAGGAAGGCCTGGGCGCCTTCCTCGACAAGCGCAGCCCGGCCTGGTTGCCGGAGGGTGCGGCATGAGCGATTTCGTGCGCATTGTCGAAGTCGGCCCGCGCGATGGCCTGCAGAACGAAGCCACACCGATCGCCACCGCCGACAAGATCGCGCTGATCGACCGACTCTCCGCGACCGGGCTGCGCAGCATCGAGGCGACCAGCTTCGTCAGCCCGCGCTGGGTGCCGCAACTGGCCGACGCGGCCGAGGTGTTCGCCGGCATCACGCAGGCACCGGGCATCGCCTATCCGGTTCTGGTGCCCAACCTGCAGGGCTATGCGCGCGCACGCGCCGCCGGTGCACGGGAAGTGGCGGTGTTCACCGCGGCGTCGGAAGCCTTCAATCGCACCAACACCAACGCCGGCATCGACGAATCGATCGAACGCTTTCGCCCGATCCTGGAACAGGCCGCCGTCGATGGCGTGCGCGTGCGCGGTTACGTCTCCACCGTGCTGGGCTGCCCGTATCAGGGCGAGGTGCCGGTGGCCGACGTGGTCGATGTCGCGCAACGGCTGCACGCGCTGGGCTGCTACGAGATTTCGCTGGGCGACACGATTGGCGTCGGCACGCCGGCCAAGGCACGCCAGATGCTGGCCGCGGTGGCGCAGGCGGTGCCGATGCCGGCACTGGCCGTGCACTTCCACGACACCTACGGCCAGGCGCTGGCCAATATCGCTGCCTGCCTGGAGCAAGGCGTGCGCGTGGTCGATGCGGCGGTGTCCGGTGCCGGCGGCTGCCCCTACGCCAAGGGCGCCAGCGGCAATGTCGCCAGCGAAGATGTGGTGTACCTGCTGCACGGGCTGGGCATGCCGACCGGCATCGAGCTGCCCGCCCTCGCCCGCACCGGCCACTGGCTGGCGCAGTTGCTCGGTCGCCAGACCGGCAGCAAGGTCGGCAAGGCCCTGGCGGCCGCCGACTGAGGCGCCAGTCCGGCATGCCACCGTCGCCGCGCCCGCTCCATCCTCCAGATCGGTCGCACTAACGCTTCGGCTAGAATCGCCGGCTGCGTCGTCACCCGTTCGCTGGCCGGCATCACCGGCCTCCAGGATCTCCGAGGAACCACCGCATGCAGCCTTCTTCTGTTCTAGCCATCGTCACCGGCGGCGTTTCCGGCCTGGGCCTGGCCGTGGCGCAGCGCATCGTGGCCGATGGCGGCAAGGTCGCCCTGTTCGACGTCAACGCCGGCAAGGCCGACGCGGCGCTGGCGCTGCTCGGTGACGGCAACGCGCAGTATTTCGCCACCGATGTCACCGACGAGGCGCAGGTCGCCGCCAACGTGGCACAGGCCGCGCAGGCGCTGGGCGGGCTCAACCTGGTGGTGAATTGCGCCGGCATCCTGGGTTCGGGCCGGGTGCTCGGCAAGGAAGCGCCAATGCCGCTGGCGACCTTCCGCACCACCGTGCTGGTCAACCTGGTCGGCAGCTTCAACGTGGCCAAGGCCGCGGCCGACGTGATGCAACACAACCATGCTGGCGATGACGGCGAGCGCGGCGTGATCATCAACACCGCCTCGGTGGCCGCCTATGAAGGCCAGATCGGCCAGGCCGCCTATGCCGCCAGCAAGGGTGGCGTGGTCGGCATGACCTTGCCGATGGCACGCGAACTGGCGCGCTTCGGCATCCGCGTGATGACGATCGCTCCGGGCGTGTTCTGGACCCCGATGGTGGACGGCATGCCCGAGGCCGTGCAGCAATCGCTGGCCGCGGCGATCCCGTTCCCCTCGCGCCTGGGCCAACCCGACGAATACGCCGACACCGTCGCCTTCATCCTGCGCAATCGCTATCTCAATGGCGAAGTGATTCGCCTGGACGGCGGCGTGCGCCTGGCACCCAAGTAGCCGGGAATGGGGAATCGGGAATGGGGAATCGTAACGACGCCCTGCTCTCAGTGCCCCGGCCCCGGCTTTTTCGATTCCCCATTCCCAACTCCCGATTCCCATGAAAGCCAACGACATCAAGAAAGGCAACGTCGTCGAATACAACGGCGGCATCTACCAGATCCGCGACATCGAGCGCAGCTCGCCGCAGGGCCGCGGCGGCAATGTGCGCTTCCGCTTCATCATGTACAGCGTGCCGGGCGGTGTGAAAACCGACGCCAGCTTCGACGCCGACGACAACCTGCCGGAAGTGGAATTGCTGCGCCGTTTGTCCACGTTCTCGTACAAGGATGGCGAGGCGTTCGTGTTCATGGACGATGAGGACTTCACGCCGTACACGCTGGATTCGGAGGTGATCGGCACCGATGCCGGTTACATCACCGACGGGCTGACCGGTATCTACGTGCAGGTGATCGACGACCAGCCGGTGGCCGTGCAACTGCCGCAGACGGTGACGCTGGAAGTGATCGAAACCCCGCCCGAACTCAAGGGCGGCACCGCCACCAAGCGGCCCAAGCCGGCCAAGCTCAACACCGGCCTGGAAATCATGGTGCCCGAGTACATCACCAACGGCGAGCGCGTGCTGGTCAACACCACCACCGGCGAATTCGCAGGCCGCGCCGACTGATGCGCAAGCGGGTCGTTGTGGTGACGCTGGGGCTGTTGGGCGCATGTACGGCGCAACCAGCCCCGGCGCCGACATCCACGCCCGTGCAGGTGGCCTGCACCGACGCCAAGGTGGACGACGAGTGGCTGCAACACCCGCCCGGCCTGTGCGGCATGCCGGAGGATGTGCGCACGCTGGTGGAGGACTACGACACCTGCGAGCACTTCGCGGGCGAGGAGCCGTACGATGCCGATCGTCGCCACGAGATCGACGTGGCGATCGGGCGATTCTGCACGCCGGCACCGGCACGACTTGCAAGGCTGATGCAGCAGTACCGCAACAACGGGCGGGTCAGCGACTGGCTGCGCAAGTATTCGGCGCAAGCGCATCTGCAACCCGCTGGATGAGGTAGGCGCAGCCATCCCTTCTCCCATCGGGAGAAGGTGCCCGTTATTGCGCCTGCAGGGGCACGCCCATGTCCGACTGCACGTTGTCGGCGGTCGCATCACCGCGCGCGAGCACACGCAATCGCGTGCGCAGGCGTTGCACATTCGCCTCGCCCTGCTCCAATCCAGTGCGGACGTCGGCCGGCAATTGCTGCCGCCCCAGCGCCTGCAGCTGTTTCCACCCGTCGACCAATACGCCGGCTTCCTGCGCCACGCGCGCGCTCAGGTCCTGCTGCTCGTCTGCTTGCGGCAGTCCGTAGCCGGCGGCGCCCAACAGCGTCGCCGGCTGACTGAGCTGGGCCTGCCGGGCGAACAGCGCTTGCAACTGACCCTGCACCGAGTCACGCTCGGCCGCGCCGGGTGTCAGCAGGCGCTTGAGCGCATCGCGTGCCAGCAATTCCTGGCGCCGCAACGCGGCCTGTTCCAGCAACAACGCCGCAGCCGTTTCGCGCAGACCGCCGCGGTCGAACCACTGCGCGCGTATGTCCGCTCGCGCGTCCAGCCATTGCTCCACGCTGCTCTGCGGCACCGGCAGGCCGCGGCGGATCACCTCGAACATGGCCTGGTAATGCGCCGCCGCCGACTCGAAGTAGTAGCCTTGGCGAATCGCCTGCGCACGGTCGTCCAGCACCTGCATGTCGGCGATGCCCGCGCGTTGCAACCGCTGCCTTACGCCGCGTGGGGTGATCGACGAAAGTCCGGCCGCGGCAAGCCGCGGCACCCCATCGTGCAAGAGCTTGAAGGTTTCCACCGCGCAGTTGTTGCCGATGAAGTAGTAGCGCCCGTCGTAACTCCAATGCACCTGCGCGGTGCGTGCGAGCAGCGCGGCGATCTCCTCGGCCGTCAGTGCCAGCGGCACCGACGACAGAGCACGCAGCTCCACCTTGGTGTATTCGTCGACAACCTGATTCAACGGCAACACGAACAGCCGCGAGGGATACGCGCCGGTCAGCCCACGCCAGCTGGAAATCTGCACATCGCCGACGAAGGCGCGGAACGACAGCACGCGGTGATACTGCAGATCCAGACGGCAATCGGGGCCGGGTACGCGGCCAGGGGCACAGATCACCAGACGCAACATGCTATGGCCCCAGCGGCTCATCGGCTGCGCATTGCCCTCGGCCAGCAGGTAGTCCACCGCGTACACACGCGCTGGATCCAGTGCCAGCAGTGACATCGCGCCGACATCGTTGTCTGCCTGCAGATACGGCAGCGTCGTCCCGCAACGCGTTGTATCGGGCATGCCACCAACCTGCTCGGCAAACCAGGCCGACAGCGCCGGACGCCGGCAGCGATAATCGGCATCGAGCACATAGTGTTCGAGATTCACCGCGACGAATTCGGCTGGGCTGCGCCGTTCGTAATCGTCGGGGCTGCGATCGCTGAACCGGTTTGCGCCACGCCCGATCCGCCAGGGACGCACCTGCCAGCCGGCAAGATCGCGCAGCCGCGGGTCGCGCGACAGGCCACCTTGCGCACCGCGGTCCAGCACATGCGCCAGTTCGTGCACCACGGCCGCCATCGCCGCGCGCGTGGCCGGTGCATCGGGGTCGGTCTGCGCAGTCGTCGCTTGCGCGCTCCACGCATCCAGCAGGTCACGATCGAGCAGGATGCGCCGGCCGATCGCGCGGCCATGCACGTGCGCCGGCAGATCCGTGCGCCACTGCAGCTGGATCGGTGCGCCGATGCGCTGCATCCAGGCAGGCGGCAGACGCTGCGCAACCTGTTCCACCAATGCGTGCGTGGCGTCGATCTGTGCCGCAGACAGGCCCTGCGGGTCGACATCGATGCGTAATTCGGCCTGCGCCGCCGGTGCGATCGCTGCGGCCAGCCATAGCCACCGGCACCAGCGGCGCGGACTCACTGGGCCAGAATGGACTGCGCCAGTTGCAGGTCGCTGGACAGCCGCGCGGCATCGCTGCGGCTACGCAGCTGCAGTAGCGCCGCTTCCAGACGCGCGCCACGGATGGCGCCATCGCTGGCGACGAATCCGGCCGCGTCTTCGCGCGCATCGGCAACGACTTTGTCATCGCCCGAGCTGCTGCTGTCGGACGAACCGGCCGAAGAGGCACCCGCCGAGGTACCGGCCAGGCTTGTTGCAAAAGCCGCCAGCGGCAGCAGCGTCAAAGCGCAAAACACGAGGGAGCGCATCATGGGCGTATCGATTCCATGTGAAGGTGGTGAAAGACTAACCGGCGCGCACGGCGGCAGGCGCGTCGTCCATCTCGAGCAGCTTGCCGGGATTCAGCAAAAGATGCGGATCGAGCACATGTTTGATCCCGCGCATCAAGGCGATCTCCTCGGCCGAGCGCGTGCTCCACAGGTAGGCCTTCTTGACCAGACCGATGCCGTGTTCGGCAGAAATGCTGCCGCCGAAACGCTGCAAGGCCTGCGCCAGCAACCTGGTGACCTGATCGCAGGCCGCCACGAAATCCGCCTGGCTGGTGCCGTCGGGCTTGAGCACGTTGATATGCAGGTTGCCGTCGCCGATATGACCGAACCACACCACATCGAAATGCGGATAGGCATCGTGCAGCAGCGCCTGGGTTTCGGCCAGGAAGGCCGGCATCGCCGAGATGCGTACCGATACGTCGTTCTTGTACGGCGTGTAGCGCGCCAGCGCTTCGGTGATGCCTTCGCGCAGTCGCCACAACTGTGCGGCCTGCGCATCGCTCTGGCTGATCACCCCGTCGCTGACCCAACCCTGTTCCATGCAGGTCTCGAATGCCGCCATCGCCGCGGCTTCCTGCGCCTCGTCGCCGGCAGCGAATTCGGTGACCACGTAGTACGGATGCACCTCGGCAAACGGCGCCTGCGCGCCGTGCGCCAGCACGTGTTCCAAGGCGCGGTCGGTGAAGAATTCGAACGCTTCCAGCCGCAGCTGCGCGCGGAAGGCGGCGAACACCTGCATCAGCACCTCGAACGAGGGTAGCGCCAGCAGCATCACGTTGCTGGGCGGCGGCGGGTCGGTCAATCGCAGGGTCGCTTCGACCACGACGCCGAGCGTGCCTTCGGAGCCGATCATCAGATGGCGGAAATCGTAGCCGCTGGAATTCTTCACCAGTGCGTTGTTGAGTTCGAGCAGTTCGCCGGCACCGGTGACCACCTTCAGGCCGGCCACCCAGTCGCGGGTATTGCCGTAGCGGATCACGCGGATGCCGCCGGCATTGGTGGCGATATTGCCGCCGATCGAGCACGAGCCGCGCGCGGCGAAATCCACCGGATACACCAGCCCATGCTCGCGCGCGGCGTTGTGCACCGCTTCCAGCGGCATGCCGGCCTGGACGGTGAGCGTGCGATCCACTGCGTTGAACTCCAGCGGCTTGTTCAGGCGCTCCAGGCTCAGCACCAGCTCGCCGTTGGCAGCCACCGCACCGCCGGACAAGCCGGTGCGCCCGCCCGAAGGCACCACCGCAACCGCGTTCGCGTTTGCCCAGTGCAGCACCGCCTGCACCTCGTCCACCGAACCGGGCAAGGCGATCGCCAGCGGGTTGGGCGTCCAGCGCCGCGTCCAGTCGCGGCCGTAGTGTTCCAGGTCGGCCGGCTCGGTCTTCAAACGCAACGCGGGCACGGCCTGTTGCAACGAAAGGATGCGGGGATCGGTCATGGCACACGGCGCTGCGGTAGGAACCGCACAGCGTGCCAGTGCGCGCCAGCCTCGTCCAGCTGCACCGCGTGGCGCCGACGCGGCGTTGGATTCAGCTGAAACCGTTGCACCGCAAGGACTTCGCCTGCGCAAACACCGCATTGCGACCGCCCCATCGCGCAGCCCATCTGGCATAGTTGCCGACCCGATTGCTGCAATGCGCTCCCCCATGTCGCCGAAGAGAACCTCGTTTCCCAAGCAGGACATCCGCGTCCTGTTGCTGGAAGGCATCAGCCAGACTGCCGTGGATGTGTTCCGCGCCGCCGGTTATTCGCAGATCGAACTGCACGCCAAATCGTTGCCGGAAGACGAACTCACCGCGCGCATCGCCGAGGCGCATATCGTCGGCATCCGCTCGCGCACGCAGTTGAGCGCGCAGGTGCTGGCGCATGCCAAGCGGCTGATCGCAGTGGGCTGCTTCTGCATCGGCACCAATCAGGTCGACCTGGACGCGGCCGAACTGGCCGGCATCCCGGTATTCAACGCGCCCTACTCCAATACCCGCAGCGTGGCCGAACTGGTCATCGCCGAGGCGATCCTGCTGTTGCGCGGCATCCCGCAGAAGAACGCCCAATGCCATCGCGGCGGGTGGTCCAAGTCGGCCGCCGGCAGCCACGAAACCCGCGGCAAGGTGCTGGGCATCGTCGGTTACGGGCATATCGGCACCCAGGTCGGCGTGCTGGCCGAGTCCCTGGGCATGCAGGTGATTTTCCACGACATCGAAACCAAGCTGTCGCTGGGTAACGCGCGTGCGGCGATCAATCTGGACGATCTGCTGGCACGCGCGGACGTGGTGACCCTGCATGTGCCGGAGACGCCGTCGACCAAGGACATGATAGGCGCGGCGGAAATCGCGCGCATGAAGCACGGCGCGCACCTGATCAACGCCTCGCGCGGCACGGTGATCGACATCGACGCACTGGACGCGGCGCTGAGCTCGGGCCAGATCAGCGGCGCAGCGGTGGACGTGTTCCCGATCGAGCCCAAGGGCAATGGCGATGCGTTCGAGTCACCGTTGACCGCACACGACAATGTGATCCTGACCCCGCACGTGGGCGGCAGCACGCTGGAAGCGCAGGACAATATCGGTGTCGAAGTGGCCGCCAAGCTGGTGCGCTACAGCGACAACGGCAGCACCCTGTCGGCAGTGAACTTCCCCGAGGTCACCCTGCCCGAACACCCCGACAGCCTGCGCCTGCTGCACATCCACCGCAACGTGCCGGGCGTGTTGTCCAAGATCAACGAACTGTTCTCGCGCCACAACGTCAACATCGACGGCCAGTTCCTGCGCACCGATGCCAAGGTGGGCTACGTGGTGATCGACGTCAGCGCCAGCGAGGCGCAGGCCACCGCGCTGAAGGAAGGCCTGGCACTGATCGAAGGGACCTTGCGGACACGGATTTTGTATTGATCTGTTGGCGCACGAGCGGCCCTCATCCGGCGCTTTGCGCCACCTTCTCCCGCAAGCGGGAGAAGAAAGTGCAGGTCATCCTTCTCCCGCGTGCTTCCTGCTCCCGCATGCTCCCTGCTCCCGCTCGCCCGCTCGCCCTCCTCTCCCGCGTGCTCCCTTCGCGCGCGCGCCCTCCTCTTCCCGCGTACTCCCTTCTACCGCTCGCTCCCTTCTCCCGCTTGCGGGAGAAGGTGCCCGCAGGGCGGATGAGGGCGCACGCCCTCGGCACCCATCACACGCCTCGCGCCACCCATTTCTCGGCCATGCGCCGCATCGACGGATCCAGCTGAGGATCGGCAAGCAGCTCGGCGATCGGCCGCCACGCCAGGGCCAGTGACTCCTCGCTGACCTCGAACGCCTCGTCCGCTCCAGCCACCACGACATAGCGCGCGTCGTAATGCCAGTGCCCGGCCACCTCGCCGCGCGCGGGAATCCAGTGGCGGTCCAGGTCGAAGATGGTCGCCTCAGCCAGGCGCAAGCCGCTCAGTCCGGATTCTTCCTGCGCCTCGCGCAAGGCCACCTGCGCCAGGTCGCGGTCGCCGTCGGCGTGCCCGCCCAGTTGCAGCCAGCGTTGCAGCTTGCGGTGATGGGTCAGCAGCGTGCGCGTGCCATCGGCACTGACTACCCACGCCGAGCCGGTGAAATGACCTTCGACACGCTCGCGCAGGAACGGGTTGGTGGCATCGTCCAGTAGTCGCGCGAACTGCTCGGCCAGCTCCATTTCGTCCGGCCAGCGTGCGCGGTAGTCGGCCAATCGCTGTTGCAGGGTTGCATCCACCATCTGTCGTTCCCGGTCGCCCGTCGCGGGCCAGGCGACCATTATCGCCATTCATGCTGCGTACGCGCTTGTCGTGAGCGTGTAGCTTTGGCAAGGTAGGCCGCTTGCCTGTCCGTTCGGGACGCGGCGCACACCTTCGCCAGGGCGCCAGCGCCTTAGCTTTGCCACTTAGGGATGTACCGAATGCTGAAGTCTCTGTTGAGGGTCAAACCGATCGAGCCCGCTGGACATGTCGATGGGGGCGAACCGGTCGAAGGCAGCCTGCAAGGCGAAGCCACCCTGCAACGCACCCTCACCGCCAAACACCTGATCATGCTCGGCATCGGTGCGGTGATCGGCGCCGGCATCTTCGTGTTGACTGGCCAGGCCGCTGCCAACCACGCCGGCCCGGCGGTAATGCTGTCGTTCGTGTTCGCCGGCATCGCCTGTGCGTTCGCCGGCCTGTGTTACGCAGAGTTCGCGGCGATGATGCCGGTGTCCGGCAGCGCCTACTCGTATTCATATGCCACCCTCGGCGAGGGCATCGCCTGGTTCATCGGCTGGTGCCTGGTGCTGGAATACCTGTTCGCCGGCTCCAGCGTTGCGGTCGGTTGGTCTGCCTACCTGATCAGCTTCCTGACCGGCACGCTGGGATTGCCGTTCCCGGCGGAGCTGGCCGGTGCGCCACTGGCCTGGGACGGCCACAACTTTGTCAGCTCCGGCAACCTCATCAACCTGCCGGCCGTACTGATCGTGGCTGCGGTGAGCATGCTGTGCTACGTGGGCGTCACCCAGTCGGCGTTCGCCAACGCCATCGTGGTGGCGATCAAGGTGGTGGTGATCTGCCTGTTCGTCGGCTTCGGTATCGCCTATATCGACCCGGCCAACTGGCACCCCTTCATCCCGGAAAACACCGGGCCGGGCAAGTTCGGCTGGGACGGGGTGTTCCGTGCCGCGTCCATCGTGTTCTTCTCCTATATCGGCTTCGACGCGGTTTCCACCTCCGCCGGCGAGACCAAGGATCCGCAGAAGAACATGCCGATCGGCATTCTGGTGTCGCTGGCGGTCTGCACCGTCATCTACATCATCGTCTGCGCGGTATTGACCGGCCTGCTGCCCTACACCCAGCTCGGCACCGCCAAGCCGGTGGCCACCGCGCTGGAAGCGCACCCGCAACTGACCTGGCTCAAGACCGCCGTGGAGATCGGCGCGATCGCCGGCCTGTCCTCGGTGGTGCTGGTGATGCTGATGGCGCAGCCGCGCATCTTCTACACCATGGCCAAGGATGGGTTGATGCCCCGACTGTTCGGCAAGGTGCATCCGAAGTTCCATACTCCCTATGTCGGTACGATCTTCGTCGGCGTGGTCGCGGCGCTGCTGGCCGGGTTGATTCCGCTCAGCGTACTGGGCGAGCTGGTGTCGATGGGCACCCTGCTCGCCTTCGCCACCGTGTGCGCCGGGGTGATGGTGCTGCGTTTCACCAAGCCGGATCTGCCGCGGCCGTTCCGGGTGCCGCTGGCGATGCTGATCTGCCCGCTGGGCGCGCTGGCCTGCCTGTTCCTGTTCTTCCAGGCCTTCCAGGAACACTGGAAGGTGTTCGTGGGCTGGACCATGATCGGCCTGGTCATCTATTTCGGTTACGGCATTCGCCATAGCCGGCTGGCCCGTAAGGCGTAACTGCGAGTCCCTCGCAACAGCCCGCACATCCGTGTGCAGGAATTTGACAACGCCAGTCCTTCGCAAGAGCCCGCACATCTCGCACAAGCCCGCACCGCCACGTGCAGGGATTCAACAGGAACCGCTGCATGTTCAAGCAACTCTGGGCCACCAAACACCCGCACGCCAGCCATGAGGCGGCCGACGGGCTGGGCCTGCAACGCGCACTCGGGCCGTGGGGGCTGACCGCGCTGGGCATCGGGGCGGTGATCGGCGGCGGCATCTTCGTCATCACCGGCCAGGCCGCGGCCGACCATGCCGGCCCGGCGATCATGCTGTCGTTCGTGCTGGCCGCGGTGTGCTGCGCGTTCTGCGCGATGGCCTACGCCGAATTCGCCGCGATGGTGCCGGTGTCCGGCAGCGCCTACACCTATACCTATGCCACCTTCGGCGAGCTGGCCGCCTGGTTCATCGGCTGGATGCTGGTGCTGGAATACGGCGTGTCCGCCTCGGCAGTGGCGGTCAGCTGGACCGGCTATTTCCTCAGCCTGCTGGAGCATTTCGACATCCACCTGCCGGCCGCCCTGGTCAGCGCGCCGCTGGACGGCAAGCTGCAGCGCACCGGCGCGATCGCCAACCTGCCCGCGGCCGGTATCGTGCTGCTGCTGACCTGGCTGTGCTACGTGGGCATCCGCAAGTCGTCGGCAATGAACATGGCGATGGTGATCCTCAAGACCGGCTTGATCCTGCTGGTGATCGCGGTGGGCTGGAAATATGTGGATACCGCCAACTGGCACCCGTTCATTCCGGCCAACGAAGGCCCGGGCAAGTACGGCATGGAAGGCGTGCTGCGCGGTGCGGCGATGGTGTTCTTCGCCTACATCGGCTTCGAGGCGGTGTCGGTGGCGGCGCAGGAATCGCACCGCCCGCAACGCGATCTGCCGATCGGCATGATCCTGTCGCTGGTCATCTGCACCGTGCTCTACATCGCCATGGCGGCGGTGATGACCGGGCTGGTGCCCTACACCCTGCTCGGCACCGACGAGCCGGTGGTGACCGCAGTGGCGGCGCATCCGCAGCTGGCCTGGTTGCGCGTGGTGGTGGAAGTCGGCGCGCTGATCGGGCTGTCGTCGGTGGTGCTGGTGATGATCATCGGGCAGCCGCGCATCTTCATGATCATCGCGCGCGATGGCCTGCTGCCGTCGATCTTCACCCGGATTCATCCCAAGTACCGCACCCCACACGTCAATACCGTGATCACCGGCGTGGGCATCGCTCTGCTGGCAGCGGTGTTCCCGCTGGATGTGCTGGGCGAGCTGACCTCGATGGGGACGCTGATCGCGTTCGCGGCAGTGTGCGCCGGCGTGCTGATCCTGCGCCGTACCCACCCGGAACTGCCGCGTCCGTTCCGCATGCCGGTGGCCTGGCTGATCTGCAGCGCCGGCGTGTTGAGCTGCCTGGCGCTGCTGTCGGCGATGACCCTGCACAACTGGATGTTGATGGGGGTGTGGACGCTGGTCGGGCTGGTGGTCTATTTCGGCTACGGCTATCGCCACAGCCGTTTGCGCGACGGTCGCTGAGCACGCGCGCGCGCCAGCACTGACAAAACGACCGCCCGCCGGTTTATGGCAGAGCGGTGACAGCTCTTCGGCTGCTGGGCGGCTGATCTGTGACCTGGTTGCAGGACCCTGATCTGCTGATCTACAACTTGGCTGCAGGGCCCTTGCCCGCCCACCCTCGCGGGACACGCCGCAAGTACGTCCGTGTAGCTCTTACGCGGCATCCATGCCGCGTAAGGTCCCGCGACGGTGGTCGGGCAAGGACCTGTCGAGATGGTCGGTGTGCCTGGTTAAGAGCAAGGCATGACGTGCGCT
Organism: Xanthomonas arboricola pv. populi; assembly: GCF_002939945.1. Taxonomy (GTDB): domain Bacteria; phylum Pseudomonadota; class Gammaproteobacteria; order Xanthomonadales; family Xanthomonadaceae; genus Xanthomonas; species Xanthomonas arboricola_A. The sequence continues at coordinate 50,284 of NZ_MDEB01000010.1, forward strand.
GGTCGGATCATTGTGCGTCGATCAGCTTCTCACCACCTTCCCATCGCAAGCCGAGCAGCAGACCAGCTTTTTAACGCGCAACCTGCAAACGTCTCGCCTGCCGCCGCAGGCCGAGCAACATGCTTTCAAGAAAACAGCCGGCCAACTGTCTGGTGCGGTGTCCTTGCCGGTTGGGGGACCGTGCGGCGGCATGGATGCCGCCACCGAGCCCCCAGGGACGGGTTCACGGCGTGTCCCGCAAGCGGTGAGGGCACCGCGCACTCGACCGACTAAGCGTTTCACCTGGCCCTCTGGCTGCCTCCGACAAGAGGCGGCTAACAAAAACCATTGCGTTCACCATCTGACGCGCGCGCTTCATCTTCTGTCAGCCATTCGCGATCCGGATGTGACAGCAACAAACCCTGCTGCGCTGCACCTGGCCGTAATCCGGCGGGGCAGTAGAATAGGTCCATGAATGCGACCACTGCCCCCCTGCCCTATAGCGCCGCGCGTCTGCACGAGTTGGCGCAACTGCTGATCGGCAACATCCGCGAGCTGGCCCAGGCCGGCTGGACGCCGGCCACCAGCAGCAATTTCTCCCATCGCCTGGACGAACAGCACGCCGCGATCACCGTATCCGGCCGCGACAAGGGCCGCCTGGTCGAAGAAGACATCATGGTGGTGGACTTCGATGGCCTGGCCGTCGGCCGTCCGCTGCGCCCGTCCGCGGAGACGCTGCTGCACACCCAACTGTATCGCCGCTTCCCGGAAATCGGCTGCGTGCTGCACACGCATTCGCCGGTACAGACCATTGCCTCGCGGCTGTACGCCGGCGCCGGCGTGATCCGGCTGGAAGGCTATGAGCTGTTGAAAGCCTTCGAAGGCAACACCACCCATGAAACGGCGGTGGACGTGCCGGTGTTCGCCAATACGCAGGACATGCAGGTGCTGGCCGCGCAGGTCGAGGCTTTGCTGGACAAACAGAGCCTGTGGGGGTATCTCATCGAAGGACACGGTCTGTATGCCTGGGGCCGCAACATGGCCGAGGCACGCCGTCACCTGGAGGCCTTCGAATTCCTGCTGCATTGCGAACTCGAGCTGCTGAAGCTGCGCGGCCCGCGCTGAGTCCTCGCCACCTCCCCCTTCCCTTGTGAGCCAGATCGCCATGAGCCGACTTCGCATCTTCAACGATTCCGATCCCAACCTGCCGCAGTTCGATAGCCGCGACGGCGAGCAGATTGCCGCCGAGCTGAGCAAGATCGGCGTGACCTTCGAGCGCTGGCAGGCCAATCAGCCGATCGAGCCGGGCGCATCACCCGAGCAGGTGATGGCGGCCTACCGCGACGATATCGAGCGGCTCAGCGCCGAGCGCGGGTTGAAGACCGTCGATGTGGTCAGCATCGCGCCGGACAATCCCAAGCGCGAGGAGATGCGCGCCAAGTTCCTCGACGAGCACTTCCACAAGGAAGACGAGGTGCGTTTCTTCGTCGCCGGCTCGGGCCTGTTCACGCTGCACGTGGACGACAAGGTCTACGAGATCGAATGCGTGAAGGACGACCTGATCGCCGTGCCCGACAGCACCCTGCACTGGTTCGACATGGGGCCGGAGCCGCACTTCGTGGCGATCCGCTTCTTCACCGAGCCCGATGGCTGGGTCGGCCACTTCACCGGCACCGAAATCGCCCGACAATTCCCCCGCTACGCCCCCGAGAAACCTCCAAAGGCCAGCTGACGATGACACGACCGCAAGCGATCCTCACCGATATCGAAGGCACCACCAGCAGCATCTCGTTCGTCAAGGACGTGTTGTTTCCGTATGCGCGCCGCGCCATGCCGGCCTACGTGCGCGAGCACGGCGGTCACCCGCAGGTGCGGCACTGGCTCAATCAGGTGGCCGACGACATCGGCGAGGACGTGCCGGACGAGGTCCTGGTCAGCACCCTGCAGACCTGGATCGACGAGGATCGCAAACACACCGCACTCAAGGCGCTGCAGGGGATGATCTGGAGCGATGGCTACAAGACCGCCGACTTCACCGCGCACATCTATGCCGATGCGGCGATCCAGCTGCAGGCCTGGCATGCGGCCGGCATTCCGCTGTACGTGTATTCGTCCGGCTCGGTGCCGGCGCAGAAGCTGTTCTTCGCGCATAGCGATGCCGGCGATCTGAGCGGGCTGATCAGCGACTGGTTCGATACCGAAGTCGGCCCCAAGCGCGAGAGCGCCAGCTACCGTCGCATCGCCGAACGCATCGGCGTGCCGCCGGGCGAGATCCTGTTCCTGTCGGACGTGATCGAAGAGCTGGACGCCGCCAAGCGTGCCGGCATGCGTACCGCGCTGCTGGACCGCCTCGAGGACTATCCCACCCCACGCTCGGCCGACGAGATCGGCAGTCACCAGCGCGTGGAGAGTTTCACCGAGCTGGCGCTGTAAGCGCGATCGACAAGCCGACTGCGCTCACCATCGGGTGAGCGCAGTCGTTGCTAGGTGCTGCAGGCCACTGATACGTTGCGGTTCAAACGCGCCGTCCGCACCTGCCTGACGGGACGCGCGCGCCGCTCCTGCAGGCTTGGGTCAGCGGGTCTTGCCGATGCGGATTGGCGAGGCCTGTCATGCAAAGTCTGCTGCACGCAACGTGTTCTGCAGGACGTGCTTGAAGCGGATCGATGGACGTTGTGCGACGTCATGGTCTGCGTCGCGATCACTGCGCCCAGGCGCTCCACCCGTTTCTCCCAGACCTCGGCGTTTTTCATGTCGCTGCCTTCCACCTTCGGACCGAACGCCTTGCTGCGGCGGCTCTCCGTCTTGATCGTCATCGTGGCCTTGATGGCCGGCTGTCATCCCGATGCCGGTGCCGCACTGCCGAACCAGGCGGCGGCAGGCAAGGACGAGGTCGACCCGGTCGATAAGACTGCGCTTGCGCAGGCATTGAACGCGCTGCAGCCGCAGCGTCCCGGCGTGACCGACCTATATGTGGTCGGCTTCGCCGGCGATGCCAGCGACGATGTGTTTCGCAACGAGACGCTCTACCTCAAGCAGCTGTTCGAACAACGCTTCGATGCGCGCGGCCGCGTGGTCGCGCTGGTCAACAACCCCGACAATCTGGACGAGCAGCCGTACGCACCGCTGGCGACCTACGACAACCTCTACGAAACGCTCGCCGCAATCGGCAAACGCATGGATCGCAAGGAAGACGCGCTGCTGTTGTTCGTCACCACCCATGGCACCGAAGACCACACGCTGTACGTGCAGGTGGACCAGAACGAGGAGGACTTCATCAGCCCGCAGGATCTGCGCCAGGCACTGGACGATGCCGGCATCGGCAATCGCATCATCGTGCTGTCGGCCTGCTACTCGGGCGGCTTCATTCCGGCGCTGCGTTCGCCGGACACGCTGATCCTCACCGCAGCGCGCGCGGACCGGCCCTCGTTCGGCTGTGGCAACACCTCCAATGCGACCTACTTCGGCCAGGCCTGGCTGATCGATGCGATGAACCGCAGCGACGACCCGCTGGCCGCGTTCGATATGGCCAAAACAGCGATCACCGCGCGCGAGAAACAGGATGGCGAATTGCCGTCGTTGCCGCAGCAGTCGCTCGGCAAGCGCATCGCACCGGTGTTGGCACGCTGGCGTGCGGGACTACAGGTAGGCGCGGCCGTGGCCTACCCATATCCGCCGCTGGAAACCGCTCCGGATGCTGGGCAGGACCAGGATCCGGAAGCCGATTCCGATAGCAGGTCGCTGGACAACCCGGCCAAGGCCAAGGTACCGGCCGCACCGGCCAGCCCGCGCAAACCGTCGCCCGTGCAGGCACCCGCGACGCCATGAAAATTGCCACGCGCTGAGACTAATTCTCATTTCGTCAGCGCTTGCGCAGCCTCGCTACACTTGCCCGGCCAGCCAGCTCCCGCCAGCCAGCATCGATCCCCGCCAGCGCGCCATCGCCTGCCAGCCCGGATCCCAAAACGCCTCCCTCGTGGAGGCGTTTGTGTTTCCGGCGATAGGGTTCAAGCGTCAACGAATCAACAAGCAAACACCGTAGGAGCGCATTGATGCGCGACGGGCTCCACACCAGAACCCCCGCCCCACACACGCCTCCTCTTCAGGGGTCGGCACGCTGCAAGCGATACGCCGTGCGTGCGCTGTACGTCCCGGTCGGCAACGCAGCGCGCACTTCAACGGTGTGCTCGCCAACCTCCAGCACGGTCGGCAACGCGCCACGCCATAGATGCGTGGACGGCGTGGCCTCGGGCGAGCGGTCGTAGCCGCGCAACTGCTCGGCCGCATCGTCGCGTACGTTCTCGGCCAGCAGGTGCGGATCGGCGCGCTCCACCCGCTTCATCGGCTGCCATGCGCCATTGTCGATGCGCATCTCGACGAGGGTGTCGTCCTGGCCCATGAACACATTGGCGTAGATGCCCCAGGCGGCATACGCACCCTGGCGCAGCACCTTGGGCGCGTGCAGCAGCAGTTGCGCATCATCGACCGAACGCGCGACGTGATAGGCCAGCGTGTAGTCGCCGCCGGGCGCGACCTGCAGCACCGCGTAGCCGTTGGGCGTGCCGTCGCTCATCGTCGCATCGGGAATGCCGTCGGCGTCCTTGGCACCGGACCAGAACGCACCGCAGGCCGCGCCGACGTTGTATTCGTGCAGCGGGCGGGCGCCCTGCCAACCTTCGTCGGCGCCGTGATCGACCTGTCGCTGGGTATGGCTGTGTGCGCTGAGCACCAGCACATGCGGGAAATCCTTCAACAGGGCGAACAGGCGGCGACGATCGGCATGCCGGAAGGTCTCCTGCCCCGGCGCCGCGTCGAACAACGGAATATGCATGCCCAGCACCAGCAGCCGCTCGCGCGGCAGCTGCGCCAGATAGGCCTGCAGGAACGCGAACTGGTCCTCGCGCAGGCCGCCGACATAGGCCGGTTTGCCGCCTGGCGTATAGATCACATCGTCCAGGAACACGAAGCTGGCGTTGGCCTCTTCCACCGCATAGGTGTCCGGGCCGTAGACGGCACGCCAGCTGTCGAGCGAATTGGCATCGCCGGCGTCGACGTTGAGATCGTGATTGCCCGGCACATGGAACCACGGCACGCCCAGTTGGGTCGTGACCTTGTTCAGGGCCGGGTACAGGCTCAGATCGTCGCTGACGATATCGCCCAGCGTGGTGCCCAGCCGGGCCGAGGTCTTGCCGACGATCGGTGCCACGATATCGCGCTGGTAATAGCCCACGTCGGTCAGGCTGGCGGTCTGGCTGTCGGCGAACACCAGCATCTGGAAACCCTCCTTGCCGGCACTGGCGCGCGGGGTCAGCGCAAAATCCCAGTGCTGCGTGTTGCGCCCGGTTGCGGCGATGCCGGGATATTTGCGCTTGGCCGAACCCTTGGGCGCGTAGTGACGCCAGAAACCCGGCAGTCCGTCGGCGGTTGGCACGAAGCTGCGCTCGCCCGGCTTGATCACGAACACCGTCTGCCCGTCGCGCACCGGCAGGCGGTAGCGGCCTTGCGCGTCGGTGCGCACCAGCTGCTCGCCATTGGAGACGGTCACGTCGCTAATGCCCGGCTCGTCGGCGTTGCGTCCGGCACGCCCGTCGCGTTCTTCGTAGACGATGCCATCGACCACGGCATCGCGTGCGTACGCGTGTCCGGCGAGCAAACCCAGGGCCAACAGAGCGAAGCGAAGCTGCATGCGTTTTCCCGCGCGAAGATCAGCGGAAATTGTACCCGCCATCGCCAGGCGCACGGCGCGAAAGACACGCCGACACATTCCGTAGGAGCGCACCTGGGCGCGACGGGCATTACCGATAACGCCCGTCGCGCCCGGGTGCGCTCCTACATGACTACGTTACTTGTGCCGCGACTCCAGCAACGCCACCGCATCGCCCAGGCCCAGGCCGCGCGCGCGCAGCAGCACGATCAGGTGATAGAGCAGATCGGCAGACTCACCGAGCAACTCGGCATCGCCCTGCACCACGCCGGCCAACGCGGTTTCCACGCCCTCCTCCCCCACCTTCTGCGCGATGCGGCGGATGCCTTGCTCGAACAGCTTGGTGGTGTAGCTGCCGTGCGGGCGCTCCTGCTCGCGCGTGGCGATCAAGGCATCCAGGTTGCCGAGGAACTGGCCGGGCGCGGTAGGAAAGCAGCTGGTGCGGCCAAGATGGCAGGTCGGCCCACGCGGGCGCGCCTGCACCAGCAGCGTGTCGGCGTCGCAATCGGTCTCGATCGACACCACGTGCAACACGTTCCCCGAGCTCTCGCCCTTGGTCCACAGGCGCTGCTTGCTGCGGCTGAAGAAGGTCACTTCGCCACGTTGCTGCGTCACGGCCAGCGCTTCGGCGTTCATGTAGCCCAGCATCAGCACGCGCAGGTTGTCGGCGTCCTGCACGACCACCGGCAACAAACCATCGCCCTTGCTCCAGTCCAGCGCGGCGAGGGGGTCGCCCAATGCTGTTTCGTTACTGCCCATCACGTACCTCGATCTGTTGCGCGCGCAGGAATTGCTTGAGTTCCGGGATCGGAATCGCGCCGCTGTGAAACACGCTCGCCGCCAGCGCGCCATCCACATCGGCCTGGTCGAACACATCGGCAAAATGCTGCATCTGCCCGGCGCCGCCGGAGGCGATCAACGGCACGCGGCACAGCGCGCGCACCTGACGCAGCTGCGCGATGTCGTAGCCGCGCCGCACGCCATCGTTGTCCATGCAATTGAGCACGATCTCGCCGGCGCCCAGGCGCTGCGCTTCGGCCACCCACTCCAGCGTGCGCATCGGCAAGGCCTGGGTCTTGCTCGGATCGCCGGTGTAACGGCGCACGCGCCACTGCCCGTCCTGCTCGCGGATCGAGTCGACACCGACCACCACGCATTGCACGCCGAAGGCGTCGGCCAGCTCGGAGATCAATTGCGGCCTGCCAAGCGCCGGCGAGTTGATCGAAATCTTGTCGGCACCGGCATGCAGCACGGCGCGCGCCGTTTCCACATCGCGGATGCCGCCGGCCACGCAGAACGGAATATCGATCAGCCGCGCAACCCGCTCGACCCAGGTGTAATCGACCGAGCGCCCTTCCGGGCTGGCACCGATGTCGTAGAACACCAGCTCGTCGGCACCTTGCGCGCGATAACGCAGCGCCAGTTCGACGATGTCGCCCATGTCGATGTGGTCGCGGAACTTGACGCCCTTGACCACGCGCCCGTCGCGCACGTCCAGGCAGGGAATGATGCGGCGGCTCAGCATGCCAGTGCCTCCTTCAATACCAGATGTCCTTCCAGCAGGGCCTTGCCGAGCACGATGCCGGCGCAGCCGGCAGCCTTGGCGGCCGCGACATCGGCCAGATTGCGCGCACCGCCGGACACCTGCACCTGCAACTGCGGCGCCAGCATGCGCAGGTGCGCGTACAGGTCCATGTTGGGGCCGGACAACATCCCGTCGCGCGCAATGTCGGTGCATAGCAGATGTTGCAGGCCGGCCTGCGCGTAACGCACGGTCAACTGATCCAGGGTGGCCTCGGCTGCTTCGGTCCAGCCATGCACCGGCAATTGCCATACGCCGTCGGCGTCCTGACGCGTGTCCAGCGCGATGGTCAGCCGGTCGGCACCGAATTCCTGCAGCCAGCCGATGACGGTGTCGGCCTGGCGCACCGCCAACGAGCCGATCACCACGCGCGCGGCGCCGGCATCGAGGATGCGCGCCACATCCTCGCGTGAGCGCACGCCACCGCCGGTCTGCACCTGCAAGCCGGTGGCACGGGCGATCTCGCCGAGTGTGCTCGCCAGCGTATAACCGCCGGCCTTTGCCGCATCCAGATCGACCAGATGCATCCACTGCGCGCCGGCATCGGCAAACGCCTGCGCGCGTGGCAGCACATCGTCGCCGTACTGCGTCTCGCGCGCGTAGTCGCCTTGCAGCAGGCGCACCACGCAGCCGTTGCGGATATCCAGCGCCGGGTAAACGGTGAAACTCATGGGAAGCTCATCTCAAGAAAATTGCGCAGGATGCGTGCACCGGTCTCGGCCGAACGCTCGGGGTGGAACTGCGCGCCGCAGCGCAGGCCTTGCTGCACCACTGCGGTGAACAGACCGCCGTGATCGCAGGCGGCCACGGTGTCTGCCGTCACCGGCGCGGCATAACCATGCACGAAATAGGCGCTGGCGCGTTCCGGCAAGCCGGCCAGCAACGCAGATGCGCGCATCGGCACCAGCTGATTCCAGCCCATATGCGGCACGCGGATGCCGAGCGCCGGCGTCATGTGCCGCACGATGCCCGGCAGCAAGCCCAGGCAATCGACATCGCCTTCTTCGGAATGTTCGAACAGCAACTGCATGCCCAGGCAGATGCCGATCAGCGGCACCTGCAATTGCCGCAACGGCTCGACCAGGCCCTGTGCGCGCAGGCGCGACATCGCCTCGGGTGCGGCGCCGACGCCAGGCAGGATCACGCGGTCTGCTCCCTGCAAGCCTTCTGCATCGCGTACCAGGCGCGCTTCCACGCCCAGCCGCTCCAATGCGTAGCGCACCGAGCCCAGGTTGGCGCCGCCGGCATCGATCAACGCGACATCGGTCATAGCGCACCCTTGGTGGTGGGCAAGGCGGTGCCTTCGCGACGGATCGCCTGACGCAGCGCACGCGCCAGGGCCTTGAAGCAGGCTTCGACCTTGTGATGATCGTTCTCGCCACGCACGCTCAAGTGCAGGTTCAGGCCGGAGGCATCGCAGATCGAGCGGAAGAAATGCGGCACCAGCTCGGTCGGCATGTCGCCCACGCGTTCGCGCTTGAACTCGCCTTCGAACACGAAGTATGGCCGGCCGCTGAAGTCCAGCGCGGCGCTGGCGATGGTTTCGTCCATCGGCAACGTGAAGCCATGCTGGGTGGTATCGCCGGCCACACGCCACGGGCTGTCTCCGGGATCGAAGCCGTAACGGCCGATGCCGCGCTTGTCGCCCAGCGCTTCGCGCAAGGCCTGGCCCAGCGCCAGACCGGTGTCTTCGATGGTGTGGTGCTCGTCGATATGCAGATCGCCTTCGGCTCGGATATCCAGCGCAAAGCCGCCGTGCTTGCCGATCTGTTCCAGCATATGGTCGAAGAACGGCAGGCCGGTGGCGGTGCGCGGTTCGGCCACGCGATCCAGATCCAGTTCGACGCGGATTTTGGTTTCCTTGGTATTGCGCTGGACCACCGCACGCCGTGGCGCATCGGCCAGTTCGTGTGCGATGCCAGGCCAGTCCCACTCGCCGCCGAACTCGTCGGTGCGCAGCTGGAAACCGCGGATATTGAGGTTCTGCGCAAATTGAATGTCGGTGATGCGGTCGCCCACCATCGCCGAGCGTGCCCAGTCGACCGTGCGGTCCTGCAGGTAAGGCACCATCAGGCCGACACCGGGTTTGCGCGTGGGCGCGTTGTCGGCCGGCCAGCTGCAATCGATCAACACTTCGCGGAACGCGATGCCCTGGCTGGCGAAGATCTGCAGCATGAGGTTGTTGGGGCCATCGAAGGACGCACGCGGATAGCTCTCGCTGCCCAGCCCGTCCTGGTTGCTGACAATGACGAACTGATAGCCGGCATCGCGCAACTTCAGCATCGCAGGAATCACGTTGTCGACCAGGCGCAGTTTTTCGTAGGCGTCGATCTGGTAATCGGCCGGCTCGGTGATCAGCGTTCCATCACGGTCGACGAAAAGAATCGGGGTCATGCGGCGGCCTCCTGCTTGCGTTGCAGCGCACTCAGCACGCGCGCGTTCTGTTCGGGCGTACCCAGGGTGATGCGCAGTGCATCGGACAGCTGCGCAACCGCGCGTTGATCGCGCACCACCACACCGGCTTCCAGCAGCGCCTGAAATGCCGCTTCGGCATCGTCGAAACGCACCAGCAAAAAATTGCCCTGCGACGGATACACCTGACGCACGCCGGCCAGCTGCTCGAGCGCGGTGTGCACGCGCGTGCGCTCGCTGCGTACCTCGGCGATGCGCCGACGCGTGACCTCCAGCGCCGGCGCGGACAAGGCCTGTTCGGCCATTGCCGCGCACGGCGTTGGCACCGGGTACGGCGCCTGGCAGCGCCGCAGCACGGCGATCAGCTCGGCGTTGGCGATCAGGCTGCCGATACGTGCCGCCGCCAGCGCATGCGCCTTGGACAGCGTGCGCAACACCGCCAGATTGTCGTAGCGCGCAAGCAGGCCCACTGCCGACGGTACGTCGGAGAATTCGCCATAGGCTTCGTCAACCACCACCAGCGCCCTGCCCCGCAGGGCCTGCAAGGCGGTTTCGATGTCGTCCAGGGCAATCGCCGAGCCGGCCGGGTTGGACGGCGAACACAGGAACACCAGCTTGGCCCGCGAGGCCAGCACTGCCGCGACGATCGCCGGGATATCCGCGTGGAAACCGTCCGGTCCATCCACCAGCGGCACCTCGACCAGGGGGGCGTTCTGCAGGCGCGCGCAGACTGCGTACATGCCGAACACCGGCGGGGTCACCACAACCGCATCGCGCCCGGGCACGCACAGGCCGCGCACCAGCAGATCGATTGCCTCGTCGCTGCCACGGCCGATCAACAGCTGCTCGGGCGTACAGCCATACAACCCCGCCAATGCAGCGCGCAGACCCTTGGGCTGCGGATCCGGGTAGCGCCGCGTGCTGCCGTTGGGATCGGCAGGATTGCCCCAGGCCGACTCGTTGGCGTTGAGCCACACATCGCCCTGCAAGGCGCTGGTGCGTGCCGACGAATAGCCGGCGAAGGCACGCAGGTCTTCACGCACCAGTTCCAGAATCGATGGCGTACTCATGCCGCCACTCCCATGCGCAATGCCACTGCATTGGCGTGCGCATCCAGGCCTTCGGCGCGCGCCAGAATCAGCGCGCATGTGCCGATGCCGTCGATGCCGGCCTTGCTTGCGGCCTGCACGCTGACCATGTTCTGAAAGCTGGCCACGCTCACGCCGCTGTAGGCACGCGCCGCACCGCTGGTCGGCAGCACGTGGTTGGTGCCGCTGCAGTAATCGCCCAGCGCTTCGGGCGTGTAATCGCCGAGAAATACCGAGCCGGCCGCTTCGACCTGGCCCAGCCACGCACGCGGCTCGCGCAGCGCGAGGATCAGGTGCTCCGGTGCATAGCGATTGCTGATCGCAAACGCCTCCTCCAGCGCCTGCACCTTGATCAGGCGCGATTGCGCCAGCGCCTGGCGCGCGATCCCGGCGCGCGAGAGTTGCGCCAGCTGGGCATCGAGTTCCACCTGCACCGCCGCGATCAGCGCATCGCTGTCGGACAACAGCAGTACCTGCGAATCCGGGCCGTGTTCTGCCTGCGACAGCAGATCGGCGGCAACGAAGGCCGGCTGCGCGCCGGCATCGGCGATCACCAGCACTTCGGACGGGCCGGCCGGCATGTCGATCGCCGCCGCGCCGGACTGCGCCACCTGCTGCTTGGCCTCGGTGACGAAGCTGTTGCCCGGGCCGAACAACTTGTCGCAACCCGGAACCGAGTCGGTGCCGTACGCCATTGCCGCAATCGCCTGCGCACCACCGAGCTTGAACACCCGGCGCACGCCGGTCAGCTGCGCGGCGACCAGCACCGCCGGATCGACGCTGCCGTCCTTGCGCGGCGGCGTGCACAGCACTACCTCGCGGCAACCGGCCAGACGCGCCGGCACGCCGAGCATCAACGCAGTCGACGGCAACGGCGCACTGCCGGCCGGCACGTACAGGCCGACCCGGCCGATCGGCCGCACGATCTTTTCGCAGACCACGCCCGGCGCGGTCTCCACTGCATAGCCGTCGCTCATGCCGGCGCGGTGGAAGGTGTCGATGCGCGCCACCGCATCCTGCATGGCCTGGCGCAGTTCCGGCGCCACCGCCGCTTCGGCGGCGGCGAATTCGGCCTCGCTCACGGCGAAGCTGTCCGGCGCCACGCCATCGAAACGCGCGGTGATCTCGCGCAATGCGGCATCGCCGCGTGCGCGCACATCCGCAATCAGGGCAGCGACCGCGTCGCGCGTCTGCGTGGCCACGGTCTGCACCGGGCGGGTCAATGCCTGCGTCCGCGCAGCGGCGTCCAGTTGCGACCAATCGAGAATATTCATGCCAGCGAGCGCTCCACCGTCAACACCATCAGACCTTGCGCACCTGCGCGTTCGAGTTCTTCCAAGCGTTGCCAGGTCACCGCGCCATGACACATGGTCTGCAGGCGCAACGCGCCGTTGCCGTCGTCGGGCAGTTGCACCAGCGGCTCGGCATCGGGCAGCAGGCGGCGCAGCGCATCCACGGCGTCCTGCTCGGCGCGGAACATCAGCAGCTTGCTATCGCGCAGCTTGAGCACGCCGTCCATGCGCCGCAGCAGCATCGCCAGCAGCGCGGCGCGCGCGTCGGCCGGCTCGCGCACCGCACCGGCCAGCACCGCTTCGCTCTCCATCACCAGTTCCACCGGCTTGAGCTGGTTGGCGGCCAGGGTGGCGCCGCTGGAGACCAGATCGCAGATCAGATCGGCGGTGCCCAGGCGCGGGGCGATTTCCACCGAGCCGGACAATTCCACCACTGCCGCATCGATGCCCTGGCGCTCCAGCCAGTCGGCCAGGATCGCCGGGTAGCTGGTGGCGATCCGCTTGCCGGCCAGTTGCGCCACGCCCTGCCAATCCCACTCTTCCGGCACCGCCAGCATCAGCCGGCACTGGCCGAAACCGACCCCGCGCACCGCGTGATACGCGGCCGGCAGGCCATTGCGGCGGCGCTCGGATGCCTGCTCCTCGAGTTCGTTCTGGCCGACGATGCCCAGGTCGCAGACGCCATCGGCGATCAGGCCGGGGATGTCGTCGTCGCGCACCAGCAGCAGGTCCACCGGCAGCGATTCGCCGTAGCAGAACAGCTTGTCGCGGCTCTGCCGCCAGCTCAGCCCGCAGGCCGCCAGCAGGCTGCGCGCCGGTTCGGCCAGGCGGCCGCTCTTCTGGATGGCGATACGCAACCGGTCACGTGCCGGTGCTGCCGTGGAAGCACTCATCTTGTTCTCTCAGTGGGATTCGACAGGGCGCGACGATTGCTCGCGCAGGGCCTCGGCATAGCCGCCGGCGCCATGTTCCAGGGTGCGTGCAACGCGCCCGATGGTGGTCACGCTGACCTGGGTCAGCTCGTGGATTTCGCGATACGGCACGCCCTTGATCAACAAGGGCACCACCCGCCAGCGGTCGGACATGGCCTCCAGCTCGGCGGGCGTACACAGGTCGCGCAAAAAGGCCTCGACCGCGCTGGGCTCCTTCAGGCACGCCAGCGCATCGGCCAGCATCTTGAGGGAGGCGGCGGCATCGGTACTTTCGCGGGGGGCGGGTCGTTGTTTCATTGCGTTAATGTAATAGCGTGTTACTACATTAGCGCAAACACGGGCTGCGGGACAAGTCCGACGGGCAAAGCGTTCAGAGAAGTCCCGGATCGGGCGATGGATCAGAAAACGCTCAACCCACCGACACTAAGGTGCCAGTGGGCCTGTCCATGCCTGGGTACGCGGTGAGCGCCGCTGCCTGTCTTTACAGGCCTGGCGGTGCCATCTCACAGCTTCCGGTGGCGTCAACCGCCGTTGACGCCACCGGCCACCAGCATCGCCCTGGCCTGCTCCAGCTCCACCAGCAAGGTGCTGGCCAGCTCGTCGCGGGCCACGTCGAACTGCTGCTCGCGCACGAGGTCCTTGACCGCCACCACCCCACGCGCCAGCTCGTCGTCGCCGGCCAGCACCACGAAGCGGATGCCCGCGCGGGCGGCGTACTGGAATTGCTTGCCGATCTTCTTCGGCTCCATCTGCACTTCGGTATTGATGCCGCCGATGCGCAGCCGGCGTGCGATATCCAGCGCGTCGTCCAGGCGCGACTCGTCCATCAGCGCGACCATCGCGTGCACGCTGCTTTCGGCGATGCCCTGGATCAAGCCGGCCTCGCGCAGCTGCCAGAACAGCCGGGTCAGGCCGATCGAAATACCCACGCCGGGCAATTTGGACTTGGTGTAGTGGCTGGCCAGGCTTTCATAACGGCCGCCCGAGCAGATCGAGCCGATCTGCGGGTGGTCGGTCAGCGTGGTCTCGTAGACGGTGCCGGTGTAATAGTCCAGCCCGCGCGCGATCGAGAAGTTCAGGCAGTACGCGCTCTCGGGCACGCCCAGCGCCTTGACCAGCTCCAGCACCTCGCGCAGCTCGGCGATGCCCTCGCCCAGCGTCGCGCTCGCAGCGACCGAGGCGTCCAGCGCCTGCAGCTGCGCCAGCGCATCGGCATGCCCGTTCGAGCGCACCGCCACGAAGGCCAGGATTTTGTCGACCTGCTCGGCGGCGATGCCGAAGCCTTCGCCCACCAGCGTGTCGCGCACGTAGTCGGCGCCGCGCTTGTCGATCTTGTCGACCTCGCGCAACACCGCCAGCTGCAGCTCGCCCTCGGCCACGCCCAGACTTTCGAAGAAGCCGCGCAGCAGCTTGCGGTTGTTCAACTGCACCTTGAACGCGCCGATGCCCAGCTCGGCGAACACCGCGTGGATCACCGCAAGCACTTCGGCATCGTAGCGGATGCTCAATGCATCCTTGCCGATCACGTCGATGTCGCACTGGTAGAACTCGCGGAAGCGTCCGCGCTGGGCACGCTCGCCGCGATACACCCGCTGCATCTGGTAGCGGCGGAACGGGAAGCTCAAGTCGTGCTCGTGCTCGGCCACGTAGCGCGCCAGCGGCACGGTCAGGTCGAAACGCAGCGCCAGTTCCGGCAGGCCGCCCTCGCCGCCCTCGTCTGCCGCCGCAGCGGCATTGGCCAGCGCGCCGGTGGACTGCACGAAGTAGACCTGGCGCTCGGTCTCGCCGCCGGACTTGGTCAGCAACACGTCGGACAGCTCGAACACCGGGGTTTCCACCGGCAGGAACCCGAACCGCTCGTAGTTGCGGCGGATGACGTCCAGCATGCGCTGGAACGCGATCTGCTCGCGCGGCAGCAATTCCATGATGCCGGGCGGCGTACGGGGCTTGATCACGAGCGAAACTCCTGCAGGGCAATGTGGCGAACGCACAATTCTACCGGCTGCCGGCCGCGCTGACCGCATGGCGTATCATGCAGACGCATTCCAGCAATGCGTGACTCATGTACCGGCAGCTTTCAGACCCCAGCAGGACCTGCCCGGCGCCAAGCGCGGCCGAGCGCACCGATGCGCGCGGTTCCGACTGCGCACTGTGCGCGGTCCGCGGCCAGGCCATCTGCGCGGCATTGTCGCCACAGGAAATGGATGACCTCGAGCAGGCCACCAGCGCCCAGTCCTATGCTCCCGGCAGCACCCTGGTGCGCGCCGGCGACACCCGCCATCACGTCTATACGCTGACCTCCGGTGCGCTGCGCATGGTGCGCACGCTGGCCGACGGCCGCCGCCAGGTCACCGGCTTCGTGCTCCCGGGCGATTACGTGGGGCTGACCGAAACGCCGCAGCACCGCCACGATATCGAAGCCATCATCGACAGCCGGGTCTGCCGCACGCCGATAGCACAGATGCGCCAGTTGCGCGAGCGCTACCCGCAGCTGGAACGCAAGCTGCTGCAGCGCGCCAGCATGGAACTGGTGGCCGCGCAGGACACCGGCCTGCTGCTGGCGCGCCTGCAACCCAGCGAACGCCTGGCACATTTCCTGCTGCGCCTGGCCGCCCGCTCCACCCAGCCCGGCGCCAGCGGCGACACCGTGGCCCTGCCGATGAGCCGCAGCGATATCGCCGACCATCTCGGGCTGACCGTGGAAACGGTGAGCCGCACCTTCACCAAGCTCAGGCAACAGCAGCTGATCGCGCTGCCGCAACTGCATCTGGTGCAGATCCTGGATTACGCGGCGCTGCGTCGCCTGGCGGGCGATACCACCTGAGGCGTGGCCGGTGCGTGTTGCATGCGACGCATTGCCCGGCATATCCATCGTCGATTCGATTGACACGCGTTCTTCAGACGTCTTGCGCAGTCATGGGCTGCGCGCTCGCCCGATCAGCGCCCACCCACACTGGCGCTCGCCACCGACGCACCACATCCGCCGCTCAGCAACCGCGATTGCCGCAACCAAGCCCGGTCCGGGTAGTAAGCGAACACGAAGGCGCCTTCACGCAGGGTATCGATCAACTGTCTGGCCACCGCCGGACGCACCGCCGGACAGCCCAGGCTGCGGCCGAGCCGGCCCTGCGTGCGGATCACGGCCTCGCTGACATAGGGCGCGCCATGGATCACGATCGCGCGGTCGCGCGCATGATCGTTGAACCCGGGCTCCAGACCCTTCAGCCGTAACGAATAACCGTTGTGGCCGGTATACGACTCCTGCGCGGTGAATGCGCCCAGGCTGGACTGGAAGCTGCCGTCGTCGTTGGAAAACTTCGCCGCCAGGTTGTTGCCGGTGTTGCGCCCATGCGCCACCCATTCCTGGAACAGCAGCCGCTGCCGTTCCAGATCGAACACCCACAGCCGGCGCTCGGTCGACGGCCGGCTGTAGTCGATGACGCTGAGCACGCGTTCGGCACCCACCTGCTGACGCTGCCGCGCGCATTGCAGCGCCTCGGCCGCCAGGGTCAGCACCTGACGATCCAGCGATGGTGCCTGCCGCGCCAATGCATCGACCAGACCGATACGCGGTGCGCCCAGCGCCGGCAACGGCGCGGCGGACATGACATCGGCCGCGCTGGCCGTTCCAGCCGCTGCCCATCCGTACAACGCGGCGGCAACGGCGATCACTCGATAAGACATGCAACGACCCACATTGGACGCGGCGCCACGCTGAGGCCGCACCCGCTAGAAATAGCCCCATGGGAGACACTTTCCAACCCCGATCGCCTGAACGCGTTCGGTCAGGCCGCATCCGCAAGCAGGCGCTGCCGGAACGCAGCATAGTCCGGCGCCAGCGTTTCGGCATGCGCGGGACGCTGCAGCAGCGCGGCCAGCGCTGGCGGCACCTCCACGGCACGCCCGATCAGCGGCTCGACCACGCCCTCGAACTTGGCCGGATGCGCGGTCGCCGCCACCGCCCAGTCGCCGGTGCCGCCCTCGGCTCCTTCCGCGCGCAACTGTTCCAGCACATGCACGGCGGTGGCGGTATGCGGGCAATGCACTTCGCCGTAGCGCGCAAAGCGCTGCTGCACGGTGTGGCGGATCGCGGCATCGTCCACCGAGAGCGCACGGAAGGCCTCGCGCAGCGCGGCATCGTCGCCTTCGTAGAGCCAGCGCAGCCGCTCGAAGTTGCTCGGCGCGCCCACGTCCATCGCATTGGCCAGCGTCGCCACGCTGGGCTGCGGCGCGTAATCGTCGCCGGCAAAATAATCCGGCAACACATGATTCGCATTGGAGGCCAGCGCGATACGGCCCAGCGGCGCACCGAGCGCGCGCGCCAGGATCGCCGCCAGCCCATTGCCCAGGTTGCCGGTGGGCACCACCAGATTTAGCGCCGCCCCCGCACCGGCATGGTGTTGCAGGGCGGCATGCGCGTAGTAGCTCATCTGCGGCAGCAAGCGGCCCAGGCTGATGCTGTTGGCCGAACTCAGCGGCGCCTGCGCCTGCAGGTCGGCATCGTTCAGGGCCTGCTTGACCATCGCCTGGCAATCGTCGAACGAGCCGGCCACCCGCAAGGCCTGGATGTTGTCGCCGAAGCAGCCCAGCTGATGCGCCTGGCGCGGCGAAACGCGCCCGTCCGGATACAGCACCACCACGCGCAGACCCGGCTGGCGATGGAACGCCGCCGCCACGGCAGCGCCGGTGTCGCCGGAAGTGGCGACCAAAATGGTGAGCGGGCGGTCTTCGGCACGGCGCAGGCGGGTCAGGCAGGCCGCAAGAAAGCGCGCACCGAAATCCTTGAACGCGGCGGTCGGGCCATGGAACAGCTCCAGCGCGTAATCGCCGGGCGTGCCCAGTGCCACCAACGGCGCAGGGAAGTCGAACGCTTCGGCACAGATGGCCGGCAGCTCGGCTGCCAGCGCATCGCCGTCGAAGAATGGCTGCAGCAACGTGGCGGCGGTGTCGGCCAGCGTGGTGCCGGCAGTCAGCGTGCGTACCGGTGGCAGGGTCTGCGGCACGTACAGGCCGCCATCGGGCGCCAGGCCGGCGGCGATCGCCTGGCTCAGGCTTGCGGCGGGTGCGCCGCCACGGGTGGAGAGGAAGTTCATGGTGACGACTCCAGACAAGACGAAGACGGGGCGTTGCCCGTGAATGAGAAAACCGGACACTGCGGCATGGCCGGGCCCCGCCGCGGCGTTGCCCGGCAAGGACGACGCGGCGCTATGCTGCGCGCTCCTTCCAGTGGAGCCGGCAGATGATCAAGGTCAGCGTGATGTACCCGTACCGCGAAGGCGCCCGCTTCGACCACGCCTACTACCGCGACGCGCACATGCCGCTGGTGAGCGCGCGGATGGGCGCGGCCTGCCTGCGCTACACGGTGGACCAGGGCATCAGCGGCGGCGAGCCGGGCAGCCCCCCGGCCTACATCGGCATGTGCCATATCTTTTGCGAGTCGGTGGAGGCCTTCGGCGCCGGATTCGGGCCGCATGCTGAGGAGATTCTCGCCGATATCGCCAACTACACCGATCTTGCGCCGGTGATGCAGATCAGCGAGGTCGTGGTCGGTTGAAGCCTGCCTTGCGCGCTGCACGGCCTGCCTGCCGTGCGCGGGCGATCGATCAACGACGACCTGCGCGCGATGGCTCATGCGAGCAGCCGTGCGGCCGGGCTGGCGATCGGAGACACCCAGTGCTGGCTGTCCAGGCCAACGCCTGCGAAGGCGGCCTTCACCGGTGCGGCCGCAGCGTCGGCAGCCGCGCGCGATGCGAACCAGGCGAACACGCTGGGGCCGGCGCCGGAGATGCTGGCACCAAGTGCATCGTGATCCAGCGCGGCTTGCTTGGCAGCCGCGAATCCGGCAATCAACGGCGCGCGGCGCGGCTCGATCAACACATCGCGCAAGCCCGCACGCACCAGACCGGTATCGCCGGCATGGCAACCGGCCAACACCAAGGCCAGGTTGGTGCTCTGCGCGACGAACTCGCGCAGTTGATAGTGGCCGGCCAGGGCTTCGCGCGCGCGCCGCGTTTCCAGCACCGCATCCGGATGCACCAGCAGGCTGTGCCACGCCGCCGGCACGTTGATCGGCACCAGACGCTCCAGCGTGCACAACACCAGGCCACCTAAAAACAACGGGCCAAGATTGTCGCCGTGGCGGCTGCCGCTGGCCACCGCCTCGCCATCGAGTGCGTGCTGATAGAGCTGCGCGTTGCGCAGCGGCGCATCCAGCAGCGCGTTGGCTGCCACCAAGGCCGCCACGCACGACGCTGCCGAACCGCCCATGCCCGAACTCAAGGCGATGCCTTTGTCGATTTCGATTTCAAAGCCGAACGGCAGCGCCAGCGCCGCGCGCAACGACATCAAGGCCGCACCCGCAGTGTTGCGTTCGGCATCCAGCGGCAAGGCCACCGTGGTGCCACGGATGGCGGCGATGCGCACCAGTGGCGCATCGATGCGCCGCACCGTGACCGTGTCGCCGACGCCATCGATGGGATACCCGAGCAGATCGAATCCCACCGCCACATTCGCCACCGAGGCCGGTGCGAAGGCGCGTGCCTGGCCAAGCGCTCGCGCAGCAATCGCCATCTGCTGCATCTGCGTGCCCTGGTCTGCAGCCGCCTGGTTCACAAACGTGCCCCCTCGCCTGCCGCCACCCGCAGCAGATCGGCAAACACGCCGGCCGCGGTGACTTCCGGCCCCGCGCCAGGCCCCTGCACCACCAGCGGGTTCTCGCAATAACGACGCGTGGTGAACTGCACCACGTTGTCGGTCAGACGCAGATTGGCGAATGCGTGGTCGGCCGGCAGTTCGACCAGGCCCACACTCGGTGCGCGATCCGGCGGCAGCTGCGCGACGTAACGCAGCACATTGCCGCGTGAACGCGCATCGGCCAGGCGCTGCGCAAACGTCGCATCCACTTCATGCAGGCGCGCCATGAAATCGTCCACGCTGGCCTGACGCAACGCTTCGGGCACCAGGCTCTCGACCTGCACGTCTTCCAGGCTGATCTCGCGCCCGGCCTCGCGCGCCAGGATCACCAGCTTGCGCGCCACATCCACGCCGGACAGATCGTCGCGCGGATCCGGTTCGGTATAGCCCATGCCGCGTGCCTGGGTCACCAGTTCGGCGAACGGCACGCTGCCGTCGTACTTGTTGAAGAGCCAGGCCAGCGTGCCGGAGAAGATGCCCTCGATCGAGGTCACCGCATCGCCGGTATCGACCAGATCGCGCAGCGTGGTGATCACCGGCAAGCCGGCGCCCACGGTGGCTTCGTAGCGGAAGCGCGCGCCGCTGGCATCGGCCGCCGCACGGATGGCCTGATACCGCTGCAGCGGGCCGGAGCCGGCTTGCTTGTTCGGCGTCACCACATGGATGCCGGCGGCCAACCAATCCGCATAGCGATCAGCCACTTCCGCGCTGCCGCTGCAATCGATGATCACCGTATGCGGCAGATGCGCGGACAACAGATGCGTGGTGAAACGTTCCAGATCGGTCGCGGTGGCTGCGGAGGCGAAGGCATCGCGCCAGTTGCCGACCAGGCCGCGCTCGTCGAGCAACATGCGACCACGCGAGACCACCGCGCGCAGGCGCAGATCCAGATTGGCCTTGCCCAGCAACTGCGGCTGCGCAATGCGCAACTGGTCCAGCAACGCCGCGCCCACATTGCCCGGGCCGATCACACCGACAGAGAAGGTCTGCGGCGACAACCAGAAGCCGGCATGCGCCGCGCGCAAGGCCTTGGTCGCATGCGCCGCATCGATGGCTACCGAGATATTGCGCTCGGACGAGCCCTGCGCGATCGCCAGGATATTGACCTGCGCGCGCCCCAAGGACTCGAACAGGCGCGCCGCCACACCGGGCTGCCCGGCCATGCCATCGCCCACCGCGGCGAGAACGCTGATGCCGGTGGTCAACTGCACGCGTTGCACCTGACCGACCGTGAGTTCATGCGCAAAGGCCTGCAGCAAGGCATTGCGCGCGCGCTCGGACTCGTGCTGTTTGACCACGCAGCAGATCGAATGCTCGGAAGAACCCTGCGAAATCATCACCACCGACACCTGCGCGGTGCGCAGCGCCGCGAACACGCGCTCGGCCGTGCCCGGCACGCCGATCAGGCCGGTGCCTTCCAGGTTGAGCACGGCCAGATCCGGGCTCAATGTCAGCCCCTTGATCGGCCCGCTCACCGCGCTGCTGGCGGTGATGCGTGTGCCAGGATGTTCGGGCTGGAAGGTGTTGCGAATGATGATCGGCAAGCCGCGCTCGATCGCCGGCGACATGGTCTGCGGGTGCACCACCTTCGCGCCGAAGTACGCCAGCTCGCAGGCTTCGTCGTAGCTCAGCGTTTCCAGCTGCACCGCTTCGGGCACCACGCGCGGGTCTGCCGACAGCACGCCATCCACATCGGTCCAGATATGCAGCTCATCGGCATCGAACAAGGCCGCAAAGATCGCCCCGGAATAATCGCTGCCATTGCGGCCCAACGTGGTGATGCGGTCGGCGCGGTCGCGCGCCACAAAGCCGGTGACCACCACGCGCGTCTGCGGATGCGCCTGGCGCCACGTTGCAAGCCGCTGCGCGCTGACGTCCCAATCCACATCAACGCCGAGTTCGCCGCGGTTGACCACCAGCACATCGCGCGCATCCAGCACCGCGCAATCCTCGCCAAGCGCGCGGAAATGATCGCCGAGCAATTGCGCCGAATACACCTCGCCCATGCCTTGCACGCGGTCGAGCACCTCGCGTGGCAGCTCGCCGATCACCGCCAATGCGCCGAGGATTTGCGACAGATGCTCGAAGCGCTCGTCCAGCCACTCCACCGTCGGCCCGGAATGCTCGCCCAGCAAGGCCACCGCCGCAGCGCGATGACGCGCCCGCGTTTCATGCCAGTGCTCGCGCCATTCGGGGCGGTTCTGCGCGGCCAGTTCGGCCAGCGCGATCAACGCATCGGTCACGCCCTTCATCGCCGAGACCACGGTGACCTGCACCGACTCGTCGCGTGCCAGCAGCAACTGCGCCACATGCCGGTAGCGCTCGGCATCGGCCACCGAGGTGCCGCCGAATTTATGCACCACGGTGCGTGCGGAAGAAGCGGCGATAGCGGCGGGTTCGAGCGAAACAACAGGCGATGACATCGACAGACCTCGTTAGGGAGGCCCCGTCCGCATCAGATGTGGGAGGAAAGCCCCCGCATCCTGATCCGGGTGCGGGGCCGTTGTTTTCGGGAGTTACGCGAAGACGACGGGCCGCACCGGGCGAATGGTGACGGTGGTAATGGTGGTGCTAATGCCGGCCACGCCCGCACCCGGCCGCAGTAGCGGCTGACAGGTAAGCGAAGCGGTGGCGAAAGCATTAGGCATGTGTGCAAAAGACATCACCGGGGCGAGGCCTGTCAAGCGCTGTGAATCAAGCCAGCCTCGCGCAACGCGGCGCCTATACAGAAAGCCTTGCGGGACAAAGATTTAAGCAAGGCAGTCCCAACCGATTGATTGCCATGGAAACTTTTTGTGCGCCGGACCAAGCGGTACTTGCGCAGCATCCTGTAGCGGAGACCTGGTGCCAGACGACGTCGGATTCGGCTGATCCGAGTAGCGGCCGCGCGCCCATCTCGCGCCGAACGCAGAAGTGCATCAGCCACTCTGATCCATACAGCCCTTAGCCAAGCACCTGCGGATTGAGTTGCCACACCGAATAGTTCAACGCCGCCGCAAAACTCACCCACAGCAGATACGGAACCAACAACCACGCAGCAACCCGCTGCCACTTGGCGAACGCTACGATCGTCAGCACCAACGCCACCCACAGCGCCACGATATCGACAAACGCCCAGGCGCCCATGTGCCAGGCAAAGAACAACCAGCTCCACAACCCGTTCAACCCCAACTGCAGCACGAACAGACCCAGCGCCCCACGCGCATTGCTCCACCCACCGCGCCGCCAGACCAACCACACCGACACCGCCATCATCCCGTACAACACCGTCCATACCGGCCCGAACAACCACCCCGGTGGCGCCCAATGCGGCCGCTGCAACTCGGCGTAAAAGGTCGCTGCTTGGATCGATGCAGTCGCTCCCAAGGCCGCCACCAGATAGCAGAGCACCAACCAGCCCATCAGCCCCAGACATCGCGATTTAGTCATCATTTTCCTATTCCAATCTGATTACCACCCACTTTTAAGATAATTCGCTCATCGCAATGCAAACTTCTACACTTTCCGCATCCGCAGCGGTAAATTTCACGACCCGATAAATTCGGATACACAATTTACATGATGAGGCCGAATTGAAAAACCGAAATTTTGATAAATTACTTAAAATTCCCAAGCATCTACGTTGAATACTGATTAAAACAATCCTCCAACCAATTAACTAAAATAAAATAAAATAAATATTTATGCATAAAGTAGAAAATAGCTCTGTTTTCGCAAAAATACAATGACACTTCTACGGGCAAAGTTGTATTCGCTTAATCGCGATGATCGGATAGTCATGCTGGGCATTGCCCAAGGCCGAACGTCATCGTGCCGAACCCTGCCCAGATTGTTTGGTGAGCTTTTTCGCACATTTGTGCCGTTGCGCCAATGGCCGACCTGACCCGATTTTTAGCGTCAATTTTGACACTCAAATTTGATTAAATTCGCGCCTATAGCGGACTGATCCGATGAAGATCACGTTAAATTTGTGATGACGTTGGCTTTACATTGGCATACGCAGTATCGCCAGTCGTCATATGCCTGGAACGCCAATGCACTGCCTTCTTCCCCAGCTTTTGCAACCACGTGCGTCGCGGTTGTCCTGAGCGCTCGGGCGCACTTACTCCTCTGCTCGGCCTCGCTTTGGTTGCCGCGTGTGTGCCGCAGGCGCACAGCGGTGAAGTGCGGTCGAACGGGGTAACTGACGCCTTCATTGCCCTCACTCCCATGCAGCAGGCCGAGCAGTTGCGCGGCCGGCAGCGCTATGCGGATGCCTTGGCCATTTACGAGCGCGTGCTGCATGCCAACCCACGAGATCGTGGCGCTTACACCATGCGCGCAATCACGCTGAGCGAGCTCGGCAGTTCGCAGCTCGCGGCAGAAGCCGTGTGGCGGCATCCGGACTGGTTCTCGCAGCAGGAGCGCGAGCGCATCGAAAACGATCGCATCGCCCGCATGATCGGTTGGGCCAGTGCCGAGCCCATCGATGCCGCGCACCGCTATGCGGAGATCGACCAAGCCTTGGTCAATGTCGCCCGCATCGAACGCGAATCACCGCCGAAGTCGACGTGGGAAGCCACGCGGCTGCGCATCGACAGCCTGGTCGCACTCAACCAGCGTCAGCGCCATCGCGACGTGGTGGCCAACTATCAGGCGTTGAAAGCGCAGGGCATCGAGGTTCCCGCGTATGTGCTGCCGGCGGTCGGCGATTCGCTGTTGGGGCTGCGTCGCCCGGCCGAGGCCGAAGCCGTGCTCCGGCAGGCCCTGCAGCACACCCCCGACGACTTCAACACGCAGCTGTTGCTGGGCTACGCCTTGCTGGAGCAGGAACGCTTCGATCTGGCGATGCCACTGTTCGAAACGCTCGCGGCCACGCAGGCACCGTGGCCGCGTCGCAATGGGGCGAGCAGCGGTTACGAAAACTGGGATCGCTTCAGCGCAGACATCGCCCTGGCCACTACACGCTCGGCGGCCAACGACAATCGGGGCGCAGACGCCCTGTTGCGCGAACGCGTGGCCATCGGGCCCGACAATGCAGAGCTGCAGGCGGCACTGGCCTCGATCGAATTCCGTCGCGGGCTGCCCAGCGCAGCACTGCAACGCAACGCGATGGCGTTGACGCTGGATCCGCATCAAAAACAGGCGCGCGGTGGCGTGGTCGAAGCGCAGCGCGACCTGGATCGCCTGGATCTGGCTGAGGCGACCTTTGCGCAGCTGCATAAGGAGTATCCGGACGACGCCGGCCTGCAGCGGCTTGGCGCCTCACTGGAACGTCAGCGCGGCTGGCAGGTGCATCTGAGCCATGCGCGCGGCCGCAGCGACAACGACACCTTGACCAACAGCACCTCGCCGCTCGGCAACGACTTCGGCAGCACGTTGCTGGAAGCCGAATCGCCCCTGCTCGGCGAGCGCTGGCGTGTAGGTTTGCGCGCACGCGACGATTGGGCCGATTTCCAGGACACGCGTGTGCGCTATCGCAGCTTCTGGCTGGGCACGCACTACCGCTACGACCGGCTGGATGTCAGCACTTACGGCGGACGGGCGCTCGACGACTTCGATCGCGATGGCACCGCCTGGGCGCTGGATGCCGGCTGGCGTTTTTCCGATGCCTGGTACGGCAGCCTGGCCTGGCGCACGCGTGATCCGGAAGCCTCGTTGCAGGCCCGCCGCTTCGGCATCACCGGCGACAGCATCGGCGCGGCCCTGCGCTGGACACCTAACGACGAAAGCCGGTGGGAACTGCAGGCACGCCAGTTGCGCTACAGCGACGGCAACCGGCGCGATCAACTCGATCTTTCGGGCAGCCAACGCCTGTGGGCAAGCCCGCACGTGCTGCTGGATGGCCTGTTCACCGCCTCGGCCGGACGCGCCGACGGCGACCGCGCAGTCAATTACTTCAATCCACGCCGCAGCTCTGCGGTGGCCGCCGGCGTGCGCATCGATCAGATCGGCTGGCGCCGCTACGACTACGCCTTCCGACAGCGGCTGGAGGTCACCGTCGGGCCGACCTATCAGTCCGGCTTCGGCAGCCAGTGGGTGCCCAGCGCGGCGTATCGGCACCTGTGGTCGCTGGGCGATGGCAGTGCGCTGAGTTACGGCGTGAGCTGGTCGCGCCCGGTCTACGACGGCCAGCGCGAACAACAACTTGGATTGGACCTGGATTTCCGATGGGGAGGTACGCCTTGATCCGCCTGCCGCTGTTGCTGGTCGCCTTGTTGCTGATGACGTTCGCGTCGTCGGCGCAGGCGGGCCTGCTGGTGCTCAGCTACCACGATGTTCGCGACGATGTCGCCGCCAAGGGCGATCCCGATCGTTATGCGGTGTCCACCAGCAACTTCGCCGCGCATCTGGACTGGCTGCGCTCGCACGCCTATCACCCGGTGAGCGTGCAGCAGGTACTGGATGCACGTGCCGGCAAACGCGCCCTGCCCTCCAGGCCGGTGTTGCTGACTTTCGACGACGGCTTGCGCAGCGTCTACACGCGTGTGTTCCCGTTATTGCAGGCCTATGGCTATCCCGCGCTGGTTGCGCCGGTGACCAGCTGGGTCGAATTGCCGGCCGGCCAGGTGGTGCCCTACGGCCATCGCGATTTCACCCACGAGGATTTCGTCACCTGGGCGCAACTGCGCGAAATGCAGGACAGCGGCCTGGTCGAAATCGGCTCGCACAGCGACGATTTGCACAAGGGCATTGCCGGCAACCCGTTCGGCAATCAAACGCCTGCCGCTGTCACTCGTCATTGGGATGCGGGCAAGGGCTATGAAAGCGAAGCGGTTTATCGCCAACGCATCCAGACCGATCTGCGCCATAGCCGCGACACCATCGTGGCCCATCTGGGCAAACCGCCGCGCGCCATGGTATGGCCGTATGCCGCCTACAACCGCGCCAGCAATGCCACTGCCGCGCAACTGGGCATGACGCTGAGCTTCGACCTGGAAGGCCGTTCGCACGAAGCCGATATCGGCCAGCAGGGCCGCGACCGCGTGGACGGGCAATCGCTGGCCAGCCTCGGCCGCCTGTTGCTGTTCAACAATCCCGATGTGCGCGACCTGGCCGGCGAACTGCGACGCGATCTGTCGCGCGATGGGCTGCGCGCGATCCAGATCGATCTGGATTACGTCTACGACCCGGACCCGGCGCAGCTGGCACGCAACCTCGACATCCTGGTCCAGCGCGTCAAGGACATTGGCCCCAGCCATGTGTTCCTGCAGGCTTTCGCCGACCCGGACGGCGATGGCGCAGCCGATGCGCTGTACTTCCCCAACCGCCATCTGCCGATGCGCGCGGATCTGTTCGGGCGTGTCGCCTGGCAGCTGCGTACCCGTGCCGGCGTGCGCGTGTTCGCCTGGCTGCCGGTGCTGGGCTTCCATCTGCCCGATGCACAGCAGCAAGCCGCACTGCAGATTCGCGGCAACGACCCGAAGGATGTACCGCGCCTGGATCCGGGCAATCCGCGCACGCATCAGCTGGTCGCCGACATCTACGAAGACCTGGCCGCCAACACCTACTTCGAAGGCCTGCTGTTCCATGACGACGCCTACCTGCGCGACGACGAAGTGCCTGCTTACGGCGGTGGCGACCCGACCAAGCGCACGCAGCAGCTGATCGGCTTCACCCAGGAGCTGAAGGCGGCCGCCGAACGCTGGCGCCCCAAGCTGGTGACCGTGCGCAACCTGTTCGCGCAGCCAGTGCTGGAGCCGCAGAGCGAAGCCTGGTTCGCGCAGCGCCTGGACGCGTTTGCTTCGGCCTACGACTACACCGCGCTGATGGCGATGCCGTACATGGAGCAGGCCAACGATCCACAGCACTGGCTGCAGCAGCTGGCACAGCGTGTCGGCCAGCAACCGCATGGTTTGGAGAACACCATTTTCGAACTGCAGACCGTGGATTGGCGCACCGGCAAGCCATTGCCTGACGGTGTGCTGCTCGCACACAGCAAATTGCTCCTGGCTGCGGGCGTGCGCCACCTGGCGTATTACCCCGACGACTTCATCGGCGGCCACCCGTCTCTTCCCGAAGCGCGCGAGGCCATGTCGGCTCGGCAATTCCCATATATCGAGCGGTAACCGATGACGACCAGCCTCCTGTTGGGCGCCCTGTTCAACTTCGCGTTTTTCTATCCGATCATCATGGCGTTCTTCTGGATGATCGGAGGCACCTACTACTACCTGCGGCGCGAACGCGGCACACCGGGGCCCTCGTCGCCGCCACCGTTGGCCAGCGAGCCGTTCGTGTCGTTGCTGGTGCCCTGCTACAACGAGGCCAAGCATGTCGGCGAAACCATCGCTGCGATGAGCGCGCAGAACTATCCGGATTTCGAGATCATCGCCATCAACGATGGCAGCAACGACAACACGGCCGAAGCGCTCGACGATCTCACCCACCAGCATCCGCGCCTGCGCGTGGTGCATCTGGAACAGAACCACGGCAAGGCCAACGCGCTGCGTGTCGGCACGCTGGCGTCGCGCTCGGACTATCTGGTGTGCGTGGATGCCGACGCCATCCTGGACCCGAATGCAACGCGCTGGATGGTCGGCCACCTGATCTCCGGCCCACGCGTCGGCGGCGTTACCGGCAACCCGCGCGTGCGTAACCGCACCACCTTGATGGGCCGCATGCAGGTGGGCGAGTTTTCCGCCATCGTCGGGCTGATCAAGCGTGCGCAGCGCGTCTACGGACGCCTTTTCACGGTCTCCGGGGTGATCTGCGCGTTCCGGCGCTCGGCACTGCATGGCGTCGGCTTCTGGTCCGACAACATGGTCACCGAAGACATCGACATTTCCTGGCGTCTGCAGCTCGACGACTGGGATATCCGCTACGAACCCAACGCGCTGTGCTGGATCCTGATGCCGGAGACCTTCCGTGGCCTGTGGATGCAGCGCCTGCGCTGGGCGCGCGGTGGTGTGGAAGTGTTGCTGAGCCATGGCCGCCGCGTGCTGTCATGGCGCAGCCGACGCATGTGGGGTGTGCTGCTGGAATACGCGCTCAGCCTGGCCTGGGCCTACACGATGCTCTTCATCATCGTGCTGTGGCTGCTCGGCAAGGTCATCCCGCTGCCGCCTGCGCTGTACGTCGACACCATCCTGCCGCGCTGGCATGGACTGGTACTGGCGGTGGTATGCCTGATGCAGTTCGCCACCAGCTTGGTGATCGAACGCCGCTACGAAAAAGGCCTGGCGCGCCAGTTCTTCTGGGTGATCTGGTATCCGGTCGCCTTCTGGATGATCGGCATGCTCACGGCCGTCATCGCCTTCCCACGTGCCCTGCTCGCGCGTCGCAGCAAACGCGCCCGCTGGAAAAGCCCCGACCGAGGAATCCAATGACACCGCCCATCATCAACCTGCCGCAACGCCTGGGCCGCTCGCGCCGCCTCGCCTACGGCGCCGCCACCGCTGGCGCCTGGATGGTCTACTTCTATCTGTGGGCGCCACTGGCGACGCTGATCGCCTGGTTCTTCGGCCTGCGCAGCGCGTATACGGAGCTATATCTCAAACACAACGCACTGGACCCGTTCGCACTGGGCGCCCTGCCGGTGATCGCACTGATGAGCGCCATCACCACCGTCGGCTGGGCCGAGTACAACCGCATCCGCTTCGCCAAAGCCGACCGGCGCAAACGCCGCCGCACCGTACTCGAACCGGAAGTCGATCAACGCCTGGGCGTTCCCGAACAGCTCGGCAGCCTGCTGCGTCATAGCCGCATCTCGTCGGTGGCGATGGACAAGTTTGCAAGGCCGGTGGGGGTGCGGGTGGTGCGGCATGGGTAAATTAGGAATTAGCTTCCCGACACCACCTTGGTCCCTGCAACGAGGGCCTGCCGGAAATAGATGATTCGACGACGCTCGGGCGCAGTCAGGCGTTTCGCCAGCGGAAAGCCCAATCAATGGACGAGCTGTTCGGGTTCGCACCAAAGCAGGCCGCGAACGAATCCGCGGTGGATGCGCTCTAACACAACCGGAGGGGCTCGCCATGTCACGTTATGGGCTTGCCGCACGATGTCGGCAAGCCCAAAGACGCTGTGGCAACGCCTTCGAATACCCAGAAAATCAAGCCAAACATCAGCACGTCGTTCGTGAACGGTGATTTCTGGTGACCCCGGCCCGATTCGAACGGGCGACCTTCCCCTTAGGAGGGGGACGCTCTATCCAGCTGAGCTACGGGGCCAAGGTGGACATTGTCGCACGATCGTTGCGATTGCCAAGCCGGTGGGTGGTCGGCGGAGCCTGCTAAAATCGGCGGCTACCCGTGTCGCGGGTGGCCCCGACCGCCGCGCGACCGTCCCGACCTTTGGAGATCCCATGTCCGCTGACCTGCTTAAGGCGCTCGACCTCGCCGCGTCCAATTCCGGTACCTATCTTGGCGAGGCGACCTGGTCGCAGGCGACCGGCGCCGGGGTGCTGCAGCCGCTCAATCCGACCACCAACGCGGTGATAGCCGATGTGCAGGCGACCACGCCGGAGGACTACGAGCTGATCGTCCAGCGTGCGCAGGCCGCCTTCAAGGTCTGGCGGACCACGCCTGCGCCGCGCCGTGGTGAGGCCGTCCGCCTGTGTGGCGAGGCGCTGCGCGCGCACAAGGATGCGCTGGGCTCGCTGGTGGCGCTGGAAATGGGCAAGAGCAAGCCCGAGGGCGATGGCGAGGTGCAGGAGATGATCGACATCGCCGACTTCGCAGTGGGCCAGAGCCGCATGCTGTACGGCTACACCATGCACTCGGAACGTCCGGGCCACCGCATGTACGAGCAGTACCAGCCGCTGGGCCTGGTCGGCATCATCAGCGCGTTCAACTTCCCGGTGGCGGTGTGGGCGTGGAATGCGTTTCTGGCGGCGATCTGCGGCGATATCTGCATCTGGAAGCCGTCCAACAAGACCCCGCTGACCGCGATCGCGACGATGAAGATCTGCAATGCCGCGCTCAAGGATGCCGGCTTCCCGGACATCTTCTTCCTGATCAACGATGCCGGCACCTCCCTGTCCGAGAAGCTGGTCGAGGACGGCCGCGTGCCGCTGATCAGCTTCACCGGGTCGACCCAGATCGGCCGCGTGGTTGCGGAAAAGGTCGCGCGCCGCCTGGGCCGTTGCCTGCTGGAACTGGGCGGCAACAACGCCATCATCCTGGACGAAACCGCCGACCTGAAGCTGGCCATCCCCGGCATCGTGTTTGGCGCAGTGGGCACCGCCGGGCAGCGCTGCACCACCACGCGCCGCCTGATCGTGCACGCATCCATCTACGACAACGTGCTGGCCACGCTGGTCAAGGCGTACAAGCAGCTCGACAGCAAGATCGGCGACCCGACCGACCCGGCCAACCTGATGGGCCCGCTCAACAGCCAGGGCGCGGTGGAGCAGTTCCTGGCCTCGATCGCCAAGGCCAAGGCGGCCGGCGGCACGGTGGAAGTGGGCGGCACCGCGATCGACCGCCCCGGCAACTTCGTGCTGCCGGCCATCGTCACCGGGCTGCAGAACAGCGACGCAGTGGTGCAGCACGAGACCTTCGCGCCGATCCTGTACGTGATGAAGTACAGCACGCTGGACGAGGCGATCGAACTGCAGAACGGCGTGCCGCAGGGCCTGTCGTCGTCGATCTTCACCCAGAACCTGAAGGCGGCCGAGAAGTTCCTGTCGGCGGCCGGCAGCGATTGCGGCATCGCCAACGTCAATATCGGCACCTCCGGTGCGGAGATCGGCGGCGCCTTCGGTGGCGAGAAGGAGACCGGCGGTGGCCGCGAATCCGGCTCGGATGCGTGGAAGGTCTATATGCGTCGCCAGACCAATACGATCAACTACTCCGACTCGCTGCCGCTGGCGCAGGGCATCAAGTTCGATCTTGATTGACGGCCACGTGGCGCGCCGGGGAGTGACCGGCGCGCTGCTGGGTCTGCAGTTGGGCAATACCGCTGCACTGCAACCGGCAGCTTGCCGGCAGTGATAGCGTTGGTCGCCGATGTACCGCGACCGGCAGTCGATAACCGCCTGCACCAAGGCCACCGGACCAGCAATCTGCGGAGGGTCCGGCAATCCTTGTTGCCGTAAGTAGCCGCGCCCAACACCGCACCATCGGCAGATTCGAGCGCTCAAGTGCGCCAAACCCGACCACGCGATCGCGTCTGGCCGCAGACGGCACGCCATTCGGGCAGCGGCTCTGGGATAATCGGGCCACGCCAGCCGTCGGCTGCCGCCACTTCAGGAGTTCATGATGAACGTCGTCGTTCGACAGACCAGTACCATGGCCATCGTCAGCCTGGTCTCGGGCATTCTCGGCTGGACGCTGATCCCGTTTCTCGGCAGCCTCTGCGCCATCATCACTGGCCATCTGGCGCGCGGCGAAATCCGCCGCAATCCACAGGGACTGGACGGCGACGGGCTGGCCATCGGCGGGCTGATTCTCGGCTGGCTGGCGGTTGCGCTCTGGGTGGCAGGGGTAGCGATCTTCATCCTGTTCTTCGGCGGCCTGGCCTGGCTTGCGGCCACCAACAGTTGAGTATGGCCGCGCCCTCCTCCGCCCAACGCTTCAATGACCGCGTCGCGGCCTATGTGCGCTACCGGCCGGGTTATCCGCCGCAACTGCTGCGCTGGCTGCACGAAGAGCTGGGCGTGACGCCGGCCACCACGGTGGCCGATATCGGTGCCGGCACCGGGATCTCCAGCCGGCTGTTTCTGGAGGCCGGTTATCCGGTCACGGCGGTGGAACCCAACCCGGCCATGCGCGAAGCGGCGCAGCAGTGGCTGGCGGAGTTCCCCAGGTTCCGGGCGGTCGACGGCACCGCCGAGGCCACCGGGCTGGCCGATGCCAGCGTCGGATTGGTGTCTGCGGCGCAGGCCTTCCACTGGTTCGACATGCAGGCGGTGCGCGCCGAGTGGGCGCGCATCCTGCAGCCCGGCGGGCTGGCGGTGATCTACTGGAACACCCGCGAGCTGGACACCACCGACTTCCTGCGCGGCTACGAGCAACTGCTGCTGGACTACGGCACCGACTATTCGGCCGTGGCCGAACGCTATCAGGACGATGCGACCATGCAGGCCTGGTTCGGCGAAGGCTTCCGCGCGATGGCACGCTTTCCCAACGTGCAGCGGCTGGATTTCGATGCCTTGCGCGGCCGGCTGTTGTCTTCGTCGTATGCGCCGCTCGCGCATGACCCACGCCATGCCCCGATGCTCGCCGCGCTGCGCACGCTGTTCGATGCGCATGCGCGCGACGGGCTGATCGACTTCCAATACCAGACCCGGGTGTTCGCCGGGGGATTGAACTGACCCGCATGTATTCGCTTGCCCGCCCCTTGCTGTTTTCCCTCGACGCCGAGCGTGCCCACGCGCTGGCATTGCGCTCCATCGATGCCGCCTACCGCACCGGCACCACGCCGCTGCTGGCCAGGCGCCCGGTGCCGCTACCGACGCCGGCCTTCGGCTTGATGTTCCCCAATCCGGTCGGGCTCGGTGCCGGCCTGGACAAGAACGGCGAGCACATCGATGCGCTGCTTGCGCTGGGTTTTGGCTTCGTCGAGATCGGCACGGTGACGCCACGGCCGCAGGAGGGCAATCCCAAGCCGCGCATGTTCCGCTTGCCGGAGTATCAGGCGGTGATCAACCGCATGGGCTTCAACAACCTGGGCGTGGATGCGCTGGTGGCCAATGTGCAGCGCGCGCGTCGTCGCGGCGGCCTGCTCGGCATCAACATCGGCAAGAACAAGGACACGCCCAACGAAGAGGCGACCAGCGACTATCGCTATTGTATGGAGCGCGTCTACCCGCTGGCCGACTACATCACCGTCAATATTTCTTCGCCCAACACCGCCGGCTTGCGCGAGTTGCAGGAAGAACAGGCATTGCGTCGGCTGATCGCCGATCTGCGCGAAACCCAGGAAGCTTTGGCCGCGCAACACGGCAAGCGCGTGCCGATGCTGGTGAAGGTGGCGCCGGACCTCAACGACCGCGACATCGATGCGGCCGCGCGCGTGCTGGCCGATCTGGCGGTGGATGGCGTGATCGCCACCAACACTACGGTGACGCGCACCCTGATCGCCAACCATCCGCTGGCTGGCGAGGCCGGCGGCCTGTCGGGCGCGCCGTTGCTGGGGCAATCCACGCTGGTGCTGCGCCGCCTGCGCGCACGCCTGCCCGAGTCGATTCCGTTGATCGGCGTGGGCGGCATCAATTCCGGTGCTGACGCGGTGGCCAAGATGGCGGCTGGCGCGGCCCTGGTGCAGTGCTACAGCGGCCTGGTCTATCGCGGGCCGCCGCTGATCGGCGAATGCGTGGATGCGATCCGTCGCCGCCGCGAAGCGCCCAGCGGCGGTGCGGTGTCGCCGCTATGAGCGATGCAGCGCACGCCGGCTGGCACCTGAGCGAGCACGCGCCACTGCGCGCGCTCAATACCTTCCACGTGGAGGCCACGGCGCGCTGGTTGCTGGGCATCCACGCACCCGACGCACTGCCGCAGGCGCTGGCGGTACCGGAAATCGCCGGGCAGCCGCTGCTGGTGTTGGGCAGCGGCAGCAACGTGCTGCTGGCCGGCGACCCGCCGGGCTGCGTGCTGTGTTTCGAAAACCGCGACATCGCCATCATTGCGCACCACGCCGACCACGCCATCGTGCGCGCCGGTGCCGGCGTCGACTGGCATGCGCTGGTGCTGTATTCGCTGCAGCAAGGTTTGTCGGGGCTGGAGAATCTGGCCTTGATTCCCGGCACGGTCGGCGCCTGTCCGATCCAGAACATCGGTGCATACGGCGCGCAGGTGGGCGACTTCATCCATGTGGTGGACGCCTTCGATCTGCATGCCCAGCAGTTCGTGCGGCTGACGGCGGCCGAGTGCGCTTTCGGCTATCGCGACAGCGTGTTCAAGCAGCAGCCCGAGCGTTATCTGATCGTCGCGGTGGAATTCAATCTGCCGCTGCTGCACGAGTTGCGGCTGGACTACGCCGGCATCCGCGAGGAACTGGCCAGCATGGGCGCCGAACTGGCCGGTGCCGCCGATGTGGCGCAGGCGGTGATCAACATCCGCCGACGCAAACTGCCGGACCCGGATGTGCTCGGCAATGCCGGCAGCTTCTTCAAGAATCCGTTGCTGCCCAGCGAGCAGATCGCCGCGCTGCAGGCCACCTTTGCCGATATGCCGGTGTATCCCGGCGAACAGCCCGGCCAGGGCAAGTTGTCGGCGGCCTGGTTGATCGAGCAGTGCGGCTGGAAGGGCCGGCGCGAGGGCGATGCCGGGGTATCGCCGGACCACGCGCTGGTGCTGGTCAACTACGGCACTGCCAGCGGTGCGCAACTGCTGGATGTTGCGCGGCGCATCGCCGAATCGGTGCGCGAGCGTTACTCGGTGATCCTGGAACCGGAACCGCGCATCATCGGAGCGCATTGGTGACAGCGCAGCAAGCATCACGACGTGCTGCGCTGTGGATGCTCACCAGTACATTCGCCTTCGGCCTGATGGCCATCTGCATCCGGCTGGCGTCGAGCACGACCGCCACCACCGAGATCGCGTTCTTTCGCAATGCGTTCGGGCTGTTAGCATTGTTGCCGCTGATCCTGCGCCCCGGCAGGGCGCTGCCGCGCACGCGGCAATTGCCGCAGTATCTGGCACGCACCCTGATCGGCCTGGCCTCGATGCTGTGCGGGTTCTGGGCAATCGGCCATCTGCCGTTGTCGCAGGCGATCTCGCTGTCGTATTCCACCCCGTTGTTCGTCACCGTGCTGGCCGTGGTGTGGCTGCACGAACAGGTGCGCCTGCGCCGCTGGCTGGCAGTGGCGGCAGGCTTTATCGGCGTGCTGGTGATCCTGCGGCCAGGCTCGTCCACCTTTACACCCGGCCTGCTGATTGCGCTGCTGGCAGCGGTGATCAGCGCCGTGGTGGCGATCCAGATCAAGCAGCTCTCGCGCAGCGACGACTCAGACACCGTGGTGTTCTACACCTATGTGTTCTGGGTGCCGATGTCGCTGATTCCGGCGCTGTTCCAGTGGACCTGGCCGCAGGGCATCGACTGGCTCTGGCTGGCGGCGACCGGCATCTTCGGCACCGCCGGGCAGCTGTTCTGGACGCGTGCACTCAAGCTGGGCGAAGTCTCCGCGCTGCAGCCGATCAGCTTCATGCAGCTGCCGCTGGTGGCGCTGCTGGGCTGGTGGCTGTTCGGCGAGGCGATCGAACGCCACACCTTGGTCGGTGCGGCCATCATCATCTGCGCCAACGTCTATATCGCCCATCGCGAAAGCGTGCTGGCACGTCGCGCCGCCACGCACGCCCCGCTGGAAGGCGCAAAACCGGGCGAGTGATCGACCGTCTGCGGGCCGCCTGACCGGCCCGCGCGATGGCGGGGCGACGCTGCCGACGTACACTGCGCTGTCCGTGCGTCCCGGCATCGACGGGACGACGCAGGCGCACATTCGTTGACTGTTCCGAGGTGAGGTCGGCATGCCGGTTCCAAGTAAAACCATCGGCCTGATCGGCGGCATGAGCTGGGAATCCACCCTGCCCTATTACCGCATCATCAACCAGCGGGTGCGCCATGCCTGCGGCGGCCTGCACTCGGCCAAAGTTTTGCTGTACAGCGCAAATTTCCATGAGATCGAGCGCCTGCAACGTGCCGGCGACTGGGACCGCGCAGGCCAGGCGATGGCGGCAGCGGCGCGGGCGCTGCATGCCGGCGGCGCCGACTTCCTGGTGCTGTGCACCAACACCATGCATTGCGTTGCCGATGCGATCACCTCGGCCACGCCGCTGCCATTGCTGCATATCGCCGATGCCACCGCCGATGCGCTGATTGCGGCAGGCGTCACCCGTGCCGGGCTGCTCGGCACGCGCTTTACCATGGAACAGCCGTTCTATCGCGAGCGCCTGGCCGCGCGCGGCCTGCAGGTGCTGGTACCGCCGGCCGAGGCACGCGCGCAGCTGCATCGGGTGATCTACGACGAACTCTGCCAGGGCATCATCAGGCCGAAGTCGCGCGGCTATTTCCGTCAAGTCATGGCCGACCTCGGCCAGCACGGTGCGCAAGCGATCATCCTGGGCTGCACCGAGATTTCGCTGCTGGTGGACAGCAGCGATGCGCAGCTGCCGTTGTTCGACACCACCGCCCTGCATGCCGAAGCGGCGGCGCACGCAAGTGTGCACGACTGATCGGCACCGGAGGCGCAATCACCGCGCCTTTCCCGAAGTGCATCCGCCTCCCCGTTGCGGGCAACCGTGCAAGCTGCGCCTTGCTGCAGCGATGGCATGGATGACTCGAACGTCATTGCTCCAGCACGCGCATGCGCGCGATCACCTGCCACAGGATGTCATGCCTTGAAGACCCATCCATCACCAGGCACCGCACCAGCAAACCAGCTCACCCGTGGCGATTACAAGACACTGGCCCTGTCCGCACTGGGCGGCGCGCTGGAACTCTACGACTTCATCATCTTCGTTTTCTTCGCGACGGTGCTGGGAGAGCTGTTCTTTCCGCCAGGCATTCCGGACTGGATGCGGCAGTTGCAGACCTTCGGCATCTTTGCTGCCGGCTACCTGATCCGTCCGCTGGGCGGGATCGTGATGGCGCACTTCGGCGATCTGCTGGGTCGCAAGCGCATGTTCGCGCTGAGCATCGGGCTGATGGCATTGCCGACGCTGGCCATCGGCGTGCTGCCGACCTACGCTCAGATCGGCCTGGCCGCCCCGCTACTGCTGCTGACGATGCGGTTGCTGCAGGGCGCGGCCATCGGTGGCGAAGTCCCCAGTGCATGGGTCTTCGTCGCAGAGCACGTGCCTGCGCGGCGCAGAGGACTCGCTTGCGGAATACTGACGGCCGGCCTGGCTGCCGGCGTGTTGCTAGGTTCGCTCAGCGCCGGGGCGATCAATCGCGCCTTCACGCCGCAGGAGATCGCCGATTACGCCTGGCGTCTGCCGTTTTTGGCCGGCGGCGTGTTCGGCCTGCTTTCCGTGTATCTGCGGCGTTGGCTGCACGAAACGCCTGTGTTCGCCGAGCTGATGGCGCTGCGCGCCGTCGCGCGCGAAACGCCGCTCAAGGTAGTGCTGCGCGATCACCCACGCAGTGTGGCGCTGTCGTTGTGGCTGACCTGGATGGTGGCAGCCGGGGTGCTGGTGGTGTCGTTGATGACGCCGACGCTGCTGCAGAGCACCTACCACTATCCGGCAGCGGTCGCCTTGCAGGCCAATCTGCTCGCAGTCCTGCTGCAGGCGATCGGCTCGATCGTGGCCGGCGCCTTGTCCGATCGCTGGGGCAACGGACGCGTGCTGCTTGCCGGCAGCGTGTTTCTGGGCATGAGCGCCTGGCTGTTCTATCGCCTGGCCGGCGATCCGCAGTTGCTGTTTCCGCTGTACGCCCTGCTGGGCGCGGCGCTCGGCGTCCTGGGGGCGATCCCGCGCGTCATGGTCGAAGCGTTTCCGCCGGTGGTGCGCCTGTCCGGCGTGTCGTTCGCCTATAACCTGGGCTATGCCGTATTCGGTGGCCTGACCCCATTGGTAGTGGTGATGTCGCTCAAACAGCACCCGCTGGGACCGGCCTATTACATGATTCTGCTGGCGGTGATTGGCAGCGTGATCGGGCTGCAGTTGTGGCGCCGGGAGCGAGCACCTCGTTGCTGAGTCGAAGGCAGCACGTGTGTGCGCCACGAACGGTGCACGTGGGCGCGCCGACCGCGTTCGACGTCGGCGCGGCCGTGCCCTCAGGCCGAAGCCAGATGGCGACGCCAATGCGGTCGCCGTGCGCCGCGAAACATCACCAGATACAACCCGACCACCCACACCAGCGCGGCCGACCAGCCGCCCAGGATGTCGGAGGGGTAATGCACGCCTAAATAGATCCGCGACACGCCCACCAGCACCGCGAACCCGCTGGCGGCAATGGTCACCGGCCAGCGCCAGCGCGTGTTCCAGGCCAGCGCGATGACCACCGCGGCGAGCGTCATCGAGCCCATCGCATGCCCGCTGGGAAAGCTGAAAGTGGTTTCCGGGGCGATCGATTCCCACAGGCTCGGGCGATCGCGCTGGAACACCTGCTTGGCGCCCATGTTCAACAAGGCCGAGCCGCCAAAGCCGAGTGCGGCAAAGGTCCCCTCGCGCCAGCGCCGCAACATCAGCAACACCAGCACGATGGCGATATCGGCCGGGATCACCCCGTATTGGTAGCCGATCTTGGAAATCACTCCGAAAAACGCATCCAGCCCCGGCGTGGCGATGCTGCGCATGCTCCACAGCAGGGGCTCGTCGAAATAGAAGTTCTCCAGCTCGTGGACTTCGTCGGCCAGGTCGACGAACAACCCCAACGGCAGCAGCACGCCGGCAAACAGCAACGCCATGCGCCACGCATTGCTGCGCAGCCATCCCCTGAAACCGGCCGGCGATTCAGCCGGCGCGGCGGACATAGGTACGTTCGACGTACTGATCGATCAGATCGATGAACTCGTAGGCGATGTTTTCGCCACGCAAGGTGACGCTTTTTTCGCCATCGATGAACACCGGTGCCGACGGCGCCTCGCCGGTGCCAGGCAACGAGATGCCGATATTGGCGTGGCGCGATTCGCCCGGCCCGTTGACCACGCAGCCCATCACCGCCAGGGTCATGTTCTCCGCGCCGGGGTTGCTGATCTTCCACTCCGGCATCTTGGCGCGCACGTGGTTCTGCACCACACCGGCCAGTTCCTGGAAGAACTCCGAGGTGGTGCGGCCGCAACCCGGGCAGGCGGTGACCATCGGCGTGAAGGCGCGCTGGCCAGTGGTCTGCAGCAATTCCTGCGCGACGATCACTTCCTGGGTGCGCGACTGGCCCGGTTCCGGCGTCAGCGAGATGCGGATGGTGTCGCCGATGCCTTCCTGCAGCAGCACGCTCAGCGCCGCCGCCGACGCCACGATGCCCTTGCTGCCGATGCCGGCCTCGGTCAGGCCCAGATGCAGCGCAAAATCGCAGCGGCTCGCCATGTCGCGATACACCGCGATCAGCTCCTGCACCCCGGACACCTTTGCCGACAGGATGATGCGCTCGCGCGCCAGCCCCAGTTCCACCGCGCGCTCGGCCGAATCCACTGCCGAGCGGATCAGCGCTTCGCGCAGCACGCGGCCGGCATCCCAGGGCGCGTCGCGCTGCGAATTCTCGTCCATCAGCTGCGCGGCCAGCGACTGGTCCAGCGAGCCCCAGTTGGCGCCGATGCGCACCGGTTTGTCGTACTTGATGGCGAACTCGATCAGCTGCGCGAACTGCAGATCCTTCTTCTTGCCGAAGCCGACATTGCCCGGATTGATGCGGTACTTGGCCAGCGCTTCGGCGCAGGCCGGCTCGGCGGCGAGCAGCTGGTGCCCGTTGTAATGGAAGTCGCCGATCAACGGCACCTCGATCCCCATCATGCGCAGCTTGTCGACGATGCGGGGAATGGCCGCGGCCGACTCGGCATTGTTGACGGTCAGGCGCACCATTTCCGAGCCGGCGCGCCACAGGTCGGCCACCTGCTTGACGCTGCCGGCGACGTCGGCGGTGTCGGTATTGGTCATCGACTGGACGACCACCGGGTGGCCACCGCCCACGGTCACGCTACCGATCTTGACGGCCTGGGTGATGCGGCGCGGCCAGGCGGTGGCGTCGGCGGGAGGGGTTGGGCGAGTCACGGCGTCGTACATCGCGGTATTTTAGCCTGTCATCGGTCCGCTCACAGCTGAAGCGCTGCGTGGGCCCTCTTCCAGGCCGATGCGACGGTTTGTCGCAGGCCGCCACGCCCCCGAGCGCATAGCATTGCCGTGATGAATTCCTCAGACGCTTCCTTCCTGCGGACCCTGTGCAGCCTGCGCTGGCTGGCCACTGCCGGCCAGGCCGCCACCATCCTGGTCGCCACCGGGCTGATGGGCCTGGACCTGCCGCAACAACCCTTGTGGGCCGGCGTGGCCGCGCTGGCGGTGTTCAACCTGTATGCACAGCTGCGGGTGGCCCACCGTGGCGCGGTCAGCCCGGCCACCGAGTTCGGCCACATCCTGGTCGATGTCACGGTGCTGACCTGGATGGTGGGCTGGAGCGGCGGCATCGCCAACCCGTTCGGCTCGCTGTTCCTGGTGCTGATCGCGCTGGCCGCCCTGGCCCTTCCGCTGGGCTGGGCGATGGCGGTGGCGGCGTCCTGTGTGGCCGGCTATGTGATCAGTGCGGCGTTCGGCCTGCCGCTGCCCTACGGCAACTTCGACCCGCTCAGCCTGCACATGTGGGGCATGGCGGCCAACTTCCTGCTGTCCACGGTGGTGGTGCTGGCCTTCGCCACCCGGCTGGCCTTGTCGATGCGCGAACGCGAACGCGAGATTTCCACCCTGCGCGAGCGTTTCGCGCGCAACGAAGGCATCGTCGCGCTGGCAACGCATGCGGCCTCGGTCGCGCATGAGTTGAACACTCCGCTGGCGACGATGACCCTGCTGGTCGACGACATCGCCGACCAGTGCGACCAGGGCGAGTTGCGCGAGGATCTGGACACCCTGCGCGAGCTGCTGGTGCAGTGCCATGAGCGCGTACTCGCACTGGCCGCGCCGGCCGACAATGGCCACCTCAGCCGCGAAGTGGCGGTCAAGGACGTACTGGAGCAATGGCGTCTGGTGCGCCCGACCATCGAGCTGCGCCGCAACGACGATGCGCCGATGCGCCTGCTGCTGCAGCCCGGCGTCAGCCATCTGCTGATGGTACTGCTCAACAATGCGGCCGATGCCGGCGAACGTGCCGGCCGGCCGCAGATCGATCTGACCCTGCGCGTGGAGCAGGACCATCTCAGCGGCGAAGTACGCGACTACG
This sequence comes from Xanthomonas arboricola pv. populi, assembly GCF_002939945.1. GTDB lineage: Bacteria > Pseudomonadota > Gammaproteobacteria > Xanthomonadales > Xanthomonadaceae > Xanthomonas > Xanthomonas arboricola_A. The sequence goes on from NZ_MDEB01000010.1 coordinate 91,689, forward strand.
GTCCGGGCTTCGACACTTCGCAAGCCATGTTGCCGGGCACCCTGTTCAACAGCGGCAAGCACGACGGCATGGGTGTGGGGCTGGCGCTCTCGCATGCCACCGTCGAGCGGCTGCAGGGCGAGTTGTGGATGCTGCCCGCCGAGGGCAGCGGCGCCCGCGTCGGTTTCCGTCTGCCGCTCTCCGAACACGAGGCACTCGCATGACAAGCACTCTCCTGCGCACCGGCCTGCTGGTCGACGACGACACCTTGTACCTGCGCACGCTGCAACGCAGCCTCGCCCGCCGCGGCGTGGAAACCCTGACCGCCACCGATGCGGCCAGTGCGTTGTCGACCGCACGCAGCGCCTTGCCGGATTTCGCCTTGATCGATCTCAAGCTCGGCCACGATTCCGGCCTGAACCTGATCCAGCCGTTGCGCGAGATCCGCGCCGACATGCGCATCCTGCTGGTCACCGGCTACGCGAGCATTGCCACGGCGGTGGAGGCGATCAAACTCGGTGCCGACGACTATCTGCCCAAGCCGGCCAATATCCCCACCATCATGCGCGCGCTGGGCGAAGAGGACGACGAGCTGCCCGAGCCGGACGAAGAAGAAACCGCGCGGGAAATGATGACACCGTTGAGCCGCCTGCAATGGGAGCACATCCAGCAGGCGCTGCACGAAACCGGCGGCAATGTCTCCGCTGCCGCACGCCTGCTCGGCATGCACCGCCGCTCGCTGCAGCGCAAATTGACCAAGCGGCCAAGCCCGGGGCCGTTACGCGAGCCCGGACGTTGAGACGCGGCCAGTTGCCGTGAGGACAAATCGGTCGATGGCGCGGCGCCGTCGCCGCTCGCGGGACACGCCGTGACCCTATCCCCAGGGGCGTGTTAGCGGCATCCATGCCGCCAGCGTTCCAGCAACCGGTAAGGGCACGGCTCCAGACAGTTGGTCGACGCGTTTGAAGACCTGTCTGTAGCGCGGTGTGCATCAGACGTGGAGCCGATGCTTCATGATCGAACAGGCCCATCCAGCACTGCTCTTATCCACACACACCGACCATCTCGACTGGTCCTTGCCCGCTCACCATCGCGGGACCTTACATGGACGTACTTGCAGCGTGTCCCGCGACGGTGGGCGGGCAAGGGCCTGCAACCAAGCGCCAGATCGACCGCTCGACTGACTGCGGAGCTTCAATCTCAACGCGGGCCGAATACGCTCGCCCTGCGCGAGGTCGCGGTAATGCCATCGGCGCCCAGGATCAAGTTGCGGCCCCAGCTGCTGAGGCGCGTGGCGTTCCAGCCGATCGCGATATCCAGCGATTGCGTGCTGCTGTCGTTGCCCGACCACGACCAGCCCAGGTAGCCGACGTTGTATTCGCGGGCGCGGCGCATGATCGCCGCCTCGTCCACGTTCGCGCCGCGATGGTCTCCACCGAACTCACCGATCACCAGCACCAGCTTTTTATCGCGGAAGGCGCGCAGATAATTGTTGACCGTCGCATCGCTGCCGAACACTTCGTACATGTGCACGCTGAAGATCAGGTTGCGGCGGCTGTCGCGTGCCAGCAAGGCGGCAGCGTTGTCGCGCATGTAGAACTTCCAGTCCTGGCCCCAGTTCGGCGCATCCACCATCAGCGCGTGGGTCAACCCGGCCTTGCGCAATGCAGCGATCGCGGTTGCATGGCCATTGACCCATTCGCTGGCGCTCAACTGATTGCCGAACGGCTCGTTGCCGATGTTGATGATGACCTGGTCTTCGTTGCCAATCAGCGCCTTGCGGATGCTGGTCCAGTACTCGGTGGCATTGGCCAGACCGGCGGCAGCGCCGTCTTCGCCATAGCCGGTGGTGTCGTGCACTTCCAATACCGCGATCAAGCCCAGGCTCTTGCAGCGCGCGATGATGCGCGCCACTTCTGCCTCCGGCGTACGGTTCCAGCGATAACCGGAACTGAGCACCACGCGCACGCTATTGGCGCCAGTGGCGGCAATGGCAGCCAGGGCCGCGTCGGAACGGCTTGCGTACCAGGCGTGCGGCAGATTGACGCCACGCAATACCACAGCGCTGCCATTGGACTCACGCAGCTGCGTTCCGGATACCGACAGACCTGCGTGCGCGGCAGACGACAATGCCAGGCCTGCAACGACCAACAACATGCGGTGGGCAAAACGGGACAGCGGTGATTTCACGGTCGATTTCCAGACAGAGGGAGGATGACGGGCGACGGCGGAACTCACAGCAGACGTGAATACTGTGTCAATTCACGACACTGACTGATGCAAACCTGATCGCATAACGAACAACACCAGAGCAAGCGCGCTTAACGGTGACCTGCCGTAGATCCACAAGACGGGCACACCACCAGTCATCGGCAAGGCGTCGATAATGTTGAGCGACCGCATCCAGCGCCGACCGCGACGCCGGACGTTTGCTGACATCACGCATGACGAAGGAGTCGGAGCGATCATCGACCTGGCCCTTGGCAGTCGCCTCATGCTGTGGCCTGGTGCCATCGCGTAGCTGCCGTCCCTGCGCCTCATCTGCAGCCATCGCGCGGCAAGCCTGGCTTCAACTGAACGGAGCAGGGCGCTGTCGATCAAGGGATTACGCGTCAGGCCGATATGTACACATGCATTCCGCGCTCGCTCCTGCCAAGCCCCCTCTTCCGCCCGTGGTCGACGAGTCGACCCGGTTGGCCGTCCTGCGTGGCCTGTGCCTGCTGGACTCGCCGCCCGATGCGGTGTTCGAGACCATCGCCGCCATGGCCGCCCGCAACCTGGGCGCGGAAATCGCGCTGGTGTCGCTGGTGGACGAGCATCGTCAGTGGTTCAAGGCCCGCATCGGCCTGGAACCACAGGAAACGCCGCGCGCCCAGGCGTTCTGCGCACATGCGATCCGCGCCGACGAGGTGATGGTGGTGCCCGACGCGCAACTGGATCCGCGCTTTTGCGACAACCCCCTGGTGCTGGGACCGCCGTTCATCCGTTTCTATGCCGGCGCGCCGCTGACGCTGCGCGATGGCCACCGCATCGGCACCTTGTGCGTGATCGGGACCAGCCCGCGCCCGGGTCTGGACGCCGAAGCGATCACCCAATTGGAGGGCCTGCGCGACCTGGCGGTGCTGCGGGTGGAAAACCTGCGCAGCACCACCTACCGCGACGGTCCGACCGGGCTGCCCAATCGGTCGCGCTTTGCCGAAGACCTGGATGCCTGGCTGTCGCAACGCGACAGCGCACCGGCCACCACCGCGGTGGCGGTCGACATCTGCGGCAGCGATTACTTCCGCGACATGGTCAAGGCGCTGGGCTGGGATTACGCCGACGGTTATATAGAGCTCGCGCAGCGCCGGCTGGCGACCTATCTGCCTGCCGGCACCGCGCTGTATCGGCTGGACCCGACCACCTTCGGTTTCCTGGCCCAGGCCGAGACGCAGCGTTTGTCCACGTTGTGCACCAAGGTCTCCCAGGCCTTTGCCGAGCCGCTGGAACATCAGGGCATTCCGCACACCGCAGTGACCTCGATCGGCATGGTCTCGCTGCAGACCAGCTATGGCGCGGCCGACACCATCCGCTCGCTGACCACCGCGGTGGATGTCTCGCGCGAGCGCGGCGTGCCCTGGAGCATGTACGAACGCAAGCACGACGTGGCGCAGCGCAATACCTTCCGCCTGCTGGCGGCCCTGCCCGCCGCGCTGGACAGCGCCAGTCAGCTGCGCCTGCACTACCAACCGCGCGTGGACCTGCACGATCACCGCTGTGTCGGGGTGGAAGCGCTGCTGCGCTGGCAGCATCCGATGATCGGCCCGGTGATGCCCGCCGACTTCGTGCCGATGGCCGAAAAAACCGCGTTGATCAACCGCATCACCGCCTGGGTGATCGACAACGGCATCGCCCAGGCCGCGCGCTGGCAGCAACAGGGTCTGGACTTCAATCTGGCCTTGAACGTGTCGGCCGCCGATCTGGACCGGCCCGGATTCGCCGGCCTGCTGCGGCGTGGCCTGGAGCGCCACAAGCTGGATCCACGCCGGCTGGAGATCGAATTTACCGAAAGCGCGATGATCCGCCACCCCGAGCATCTGGCCGAGCAATTGGCTGCCATCGCGGCGCTGGGCGTGCATATCGCCATCGACGATTTCGGCACCGGCTACAGCAATTTCAGCTATCTCAAACAGCTGCCGGCCAGCTCGTTGAAGATCGATCAGTCCTTCATCCGCTCGTTGCCGGACAACCGCACCGACCGTACCCTGGTGCCGGCGATGATCCAGCTCGGCCACAGCCTGGGCCAGCGCGTGGTCGCCGAAGGCATCGAGTCGGCGGAGGCCTACGCGCAGTTGCGCGCCTGGGGCTGCGACGAAGGTCAGGGCTACTGGATCGCCAAACCGATGCCGGCGGCCGCGCTGGAGACCTGGCTGCAGACGCCATGGCATGCGCAGTTCGAAGCGCCGGCCAACCCGCTCGCCGCAAACCTGGCCGCGGCGCGGGTGTAAGCGGCAATCGCGCAACATGCAAACGCAATGCGGCGCGACACCCGAGTGTCGCGCCGCATGCGCATCGCCGCTGTCAGCGTGCTGCCCTGGCGATTACCAGAACGCCGCGTACAGCGCGATCAGGATCACCACCACCCCGATCGCACCGATCTTGAAGCCCAGCGTGGTGCCGTAGGCCACATCGTCGGTACGGATCAGGTCGCGTGCCTGGGTGGGCGCCGTCATCAACGACACCAGCACTGCCAGCACCAGCGCCGCCACGAACACCACGCCGATGCGGTCCATGAACGGCAGTTCCGGCCAGGCGAACTTCAGCGCGAACGACAGCACCACCGAGCCGATCGCCGCAGTCAGTGCGCCGGCTTCGTTGGCGCGCTTCCAGAATAGGCCGAGCATGAAGATCACCACCACGCCCGGGGTAAAGAAGCCGGTGAATTCCTGGATGAACTGGAAGCCCTGGTCGAAGTTGCCCAGCAGCGGCCGCGCGGTCAGGATGCCGATCACCACCGCCACGATCGCCACGATGCGACCCACGCGCACCAGTTGCTTCTGCTCGGTCTGCGGCCGGAACTTGGCGTAGAAATCCAGGGTGAAGATCGTCGCCACCGAATTGATCTTGGAGGCCAGCGAGGCCACGATCGCCGCCACCAGCGCGGCGAACACCAGGCCCAGGATGCCGGTCGGCAACAGCTGCATCATGGTCGGATAGGCCTGATCTGGCTTGGCCAGATCCGGCGCCAGCACCACCGCGGCGATGCCCGGCACCACGATCACCAACGGCATCAGCAGCTTCAGGAACGCGGCGAACACCATGCCCTTCTGCGCCTCGCCGATGTTCTTGGCCGCCAGCGCGCGCTGGATGATGTACTGGTTGAAACCCCAGTAACTGATGTTCATCACCCACAGACCGCCCAGCAGCACGCTCAGGCCGGGCAGATCCTTGTAGAACGGGTTGTCCTTGCTCAGGATCATGTGGAAGTGCTCCGGGTGCGCACTCCACAGGTGCTTGAAGCCGGCCAGCACGCCGGCGCCATCGCCGATCCGTGCCAGGGTCAGCCCGGCCACCAGCAGGCCGCCCAGCACCAGCAGGGTGACCTGCACGATGTCGGTCAAGGCCACAGCTTTAAGACCGCCGTACAGCTGATACACCAGCGCGAACACGCCGATCAACGCCAGCGCCAGGGTCTGGTCCATGCCGGTGACCTGGCTGACCGCGATCGACCCCAGCCACAGGATCGAGGTGAGATTGACGAACACGTACAGCAGCAGCCAGAACACCGCCATCAGCGTGCGGATCCACTTGCCGTAGCGCTGTTCCAGGAACTGCGGCATGGTGTAGATGCCGTTGCGCAGGAAGATCGGCAGGAAGAACTTGCCGACGATCAGCAGCGTCAGCGCCGCCATCCACTCGTAGGAGGCGATCGCCAGGCCGATCGCATAGCCGGAACCGGCCATGCCGATGATCTGCTCGGCCGAGATGTTCGCGGCGATCAACGAGGCGCCGATCGCCCACCACGGCAACGACTTGCTCGCCAGGAAGTAATCCTCGGCGCTCTTGGTGTGGCCTGCCTTCTCGCGCGAGACCCACTGCGCGAGCACGAAGATGCCGGTCAGATAGACCAGCACAATCACGATATCCAACGTCGCCAAACCCACTGCACTCTCCTGTCTGGCTCTGGGCGGTGCGTCGTGGACCGGACAGGTCTGCAGACTGCCGCCGCCTGCACCGCGTGCGTGGCGGCAGCGCGGCGAACCGCAGCTGCAGGCCTTCCGGGCCGATCGACGCGCGCGTCCCGCGGCGGCTGATGACACCACCGCTGAGGGTGGCCGCTGTAGCACGTCGCCGGGGCCGGCGACGTGTGTGTCCTGGTTACCTGGGCACACCCACAAGCGCACCTGCGGGTGTGCTGCTTACTTGACCGGGCAGTCGAGCGTGATTTCGGCTTCGTTGAGCGCGCCCAGCGCGATCTTCGACACCGACAGATCCAGCGCCGCAGCGCTTTCGATGCTGGCGACCTGGGTCAGCTTGGTCACGTCCGCACCGGCCACCGCAAAGCACTTCAGCGGCACGCCGAGCACCTTCCACTGGCCCTGCGGCAGCGCGGCCAGGGTCTTCTGCGCATCGACACGGCCGCCGCACTTGTCGCCACAGCCCACGCCCAGCCACACCGGTGCGGTCACCGCGCTGTCGCGGCGCACGGTCAGCTGCAACTGCACATCGCCGTTGCTCTCGCGCGAGACGTCGACCGGCTTGCCGGACACCAGCAGCACGCTGGAGGCCTTGGCACCGGACCACACCAGGCGCCGCGCGTCTTCCTGCGCCTTGTGATCGACCGCGGTCATCTTCAGGCTGCCGTCGGACAGACCCACCGGCAGCGTGGTCGCCGGCATGTTGGCCTGGCCGGGATTGGACAGCTGCATCGCAATGCCCAGCGCCGGCTTGCCGCGCACGAAGTACACCCCGCCCACCGACTGCTCGCCGGACACGCCCGACTCCTCCGGCAGCGCGGCCAGGTCGCCCTTGTCGGCATAGGTCAGACCGAAGCCGAACTTGAACTGCGGGTCGTACTCCTTCTGCCCGACGTTGTTGGCGAACTGCACTGCGGTCTTGGGCCAGGAGAAGCTCAGCTTGCCCTTGAAGTCATTCTGCACCGTGCCGTCGGCCTTGCGCAGCAGCACGTCGGCAATGCCCTCGCCTTCCGAACCCGGCAACCAGGCGGCGACGAACGCATCGGCGGCGTTGATGTACTGGTTCATCCACAACGGGCGCCCGCTCAGGAACACCGCCACCACCGGAATGCCCTCGGCCTTGAGCTTCTTGATCAATGCCAGCTCGCTCTCGTCGCCCGGCTTGTACAGCAGGGTGGCGATGTCGCCCTGGAACTCGGCGTACGGGTTCTCACCGAACACCACCACCGCTACGTCGGGCCTGGTCTTGTACACGCCATCGACTGCCAGCTCGGCCTTGCCGCCGGCGGCCTTGATCTGCTTGTCCAGGCCTTCCCAGATGGTGTTGCCATTGGGGTAGTCGCTGCGCTTGGTGCCGGTGCCCTGCCAGTTCAGCGTCCAGCCGCCGGACTGCTTGCCCATGTCGTTGGCGCCGTCGCCCAGCACCAGCACGCGCTTTTTCGGATCCAGCGGCAGGATGCCGGCCTGGTTCTTCAGCAGCACCAGCGACTCGCGCACCGCCTGGCGGGCGATCGCGCGATGTTCCGGCGCGCCCAGCAATTCGTACTTGCCACCGAGCGGGCGCTTGGACGGCTTGCCGGCTTCGAACAGGCCCAGACGCAGCTTGACGCGCAGGATGCGGCGCACCGCATCGTCCAGGCGCTGCGCCGAAATCTGGCCCGACTTCACCGCCGCCAGTTCGGTCTCGTAGATGCCCTTCCAGCTGTCGGAGGCCATCGCCATGTCGACGCCGGCAATGAACGAAGCCGGGCAGTTTTCGTTGGTGCAGCCCTTGACCTGGCCGTGGCCATTCCAGTCGCCGACCACGAAACCGCCGAAGTTCATGCGGCCCTTGAGCACGTCGGTCAGCATGACCTTGTTGCCGTGCATCTTTTCGCCGTTGAAGCTGTTGAACGAGGCCATCACCGTCTGCGCACCGGCCGCGATCGCCGGCGGATAACCGGCCGCGTGGATGTCGCGCATGGTGGCTTCGGACACCTTGGTGTCGCCCTGGTCCTTGCCGTCGGTGGTGCCGCCGTCGCCGACGAAATGCTTCACCGAGGAAATCACGTGGCTGCCGTCGAGGAACTGCGGGGTGCCCGGCACGCCCTGCACGCCTTCGACCATCTTGCCGGCAAAGCTGGCCACCACGTCCGGCGACTCGGAATAGCCTTCGTAGCTGCGGCCCCAGCGGTCGTCCTGCGGCACCGCCACGGTGGGCGCGAAGGTCCACTCCATGCCGGTGACGCGGGTTTCGGCAGCGGTGACTTCGCCGATCTGCTTGATCAGCTCCGGGTTGCGCGTGGCGCCCAGGCCGATGTTGTGCGGGAACAGCGTGGCACCGACGATGTTGCTCTGGCCGTGCACCGCATCGATGCCGAAGATGATCGGGATCGCATTGCCGCCCTTGGAGGTGTCCATCGACGCTTCGTAGAAGGCGTCGGCCAGCTTCAGCCACTCGGCCGGCTTGGCGTCGTACTTGCCGCCCGGGTCGGAGTTGCCACCGGCCAGCACCGACCCGATGCGGTACTTGCGCACGTCGTCCGGGGTCATGCTGGCGATGTCGCCCTGGATGGTCTGGGCGACCTTCTCTTCGACGCTCATCTTGGCCATCACATCGGTGATGCGCCGCTCCAGGGCCTGGTCCTGGGCGAACGGCCACGTCGGCGACGGCCACTGGTCGGGATGGATGGCGGTGGACGCCTCGGCGGGTGCGGCGGCCGGCGCCGTCTTGCTCGCCTCGGCAGCGGTGTCCTTGCCTTGGCAGGCGGCCAGCATCAGCACCGCGGCGGCGGTAGCCAGAGAGAGGGCACGACGCGCGACAGGCGCGGCGGTACGACGAAGCAGCTTGTCCAAGATCCAGGTCTCCAGGTGGTTCTCCCCACGGCGTTGCGTGACGCCGCAGGCCATTAGGCGGCGTACGCTTGCGTGATTCCCCTACCCTGTCAACACCGCGCGCTTGTATGCCAAACGACGGCCAACTTATTGGCCCGGGCTATAGGCTTGGAATACCGGCAGCACCCGTCAAACCACGGGAAACCGCTAAATCCGGCGTGGCGCTTGCGCTTGCGTGGCGGCGCACTTTGCTGCAATGCACCACTGCGCGTGATCCACACTGCGCAGCCCTGTCGCCCGTGCAGATATTCCCGGGTTCGCTTGCGGCGCCATGTTCGAATGCGCGCCAACAGGTGAGCTCGCCGTCAAACAACTGTCATACCTCGGGCCTAGCGTGACCGGCTTGCCGATGCGCCACCGGCCATCGTTGATCGCCGTCTTTGCCTGGAGTTTCGATGTCTGCCTCCCCCGATCCCGCCCGCCGCCGCCTGATGCAGTTGCTGGCGGCCGTCCCGCTGTTGCCGCTGGGCAGCGCCAGCGCCGCCGCCCTGCAACACCTCGGTGGCGTGGCACTGGCCGCTCGCCCGCTGCGGCCGTTGGACACCCCGACGCAGCTGGTGTCGGCCACCTTCCATGGCATGCCGGCGCCCAGTCTGGCCAACCCGGCCGCGATGGCCACCACCACGGTGGGCTCGTCGCTGACGGTGGCGCGCAGCGACGGCAGCAGCCAGCGGTATGCCCTGGCCTACCACCCGTTCTTCGTCACCGGCGACCAGGTGCCCGACGGCAAGGGCGGCACCGTGCTGGCCGGCGGCTATTACGACATCCAGCACCGCCCGATCATCGACCGCTCCAAACCCGGTGCCGAACGCCCGTTCTTTTCCGATTGCCCGGACGGTTCCTCGCTGCTGACCCTACCCGATGCCAAGGTGCCCGGGGTCAAGGGCAATCACGTGTTCGCGGTGGTGCAGTTCGAATACACCACCCGCGACCAGGCCGGCAACGACACCAACCGCCACCTGCCTGCGCCGATCGCCGTGCTGACGCTGGATCAGGACCCGGCCACCGGCAAGCTGTCGCTGGTGAAGTATCACAACGTCGACACCGCCCCGGTGCACGGGCTGTGGACCACCTGCGGCGCCAGCCTGTCGCCGTGGAATACCCACCTGTCCAGCGAAGAGTACGAACCCGACGCCACCGCGCTGGCCGGCAACACCCAATTCCGCAGCTACAGCACGCATCTGTACGGCGACCCGGAAAAAGCCAATCCGTATCACTACGGCCACCTGCCCGAAATCACCGTGCACCCGGACGGCACCGGGAGCGTGCGCAAGCATTACTGCCTGGGCCGCATCTCGCACGAGCTGGTGCAGGTGATGCCCGACCAGCGCACCGTGCTGATGGGCGACGACGCCACCAATGGCGGGCTGTTCATGTTCATCGCCGACCGCAAGGCGGACCTGTCGGCCGGCACCCTGTACGTGGGCAAGTGGCAGCAGACCTCGGGCGTCGGCCCGGGCGCGGCCACGTTGCGCTGGATCAAGCTCGGCCATGCCACCAGTGCCGAGATCCAGGCCCTGGCCGACCGCCTCACAGCCGCAGATATCCTCGACGTGCACCTGAGCGACCCGGGCGATGCCTCGTTTACCAAGATCCCGTTCAACGGCACCTTCAACTGGATCCGCATCAAGCCGGGCATGGAGAAGGCGGCGACCTATCTGGAAACCCATCGCTACGCGGCGCTGGCCGGCGGCAGCCTGGGCTTCACCAAGCTCGAAGGCACCACCGTCAACGCGCGCGACAAGATCGCCTACATGGCGATGTCCTACATCGTCACCAGCATGCGTAACGGCTCGGGCGACGTGAGGGTGGAAGGCCCGGATGCGGGTGCGGTGTACGCCCTGAATCTGCGCGGCGGCCAGCGCGACAGCCACGGCGTGCCGATCCACAGCGACTGGGTGCCGATCGACATGGCCGCACCGGCCGCGCTCACCGGCCACGATCTGGCCAAGGCCGACGCGCTGGGCAACCTGGCCGACCCGGAACGGCTGGCCAACCCGGACAACCTCAAGTTTTCCGAAGCGCTGCGCACCTTGTTCATCGGCGAAGACAGCAGCCTGCACGTCAACAATTTCCTGTGGGCCTACAACGTGGATAGCGGCACGCTGACGCGGCTGCTGTCGGTGCCGGCCGGCGCCGAATCCACCGGCCTGCACGCGGTCGATCAGATCCACGGCTGGACCTACGTGATGAGCAATTTCCAGCACCCCGGCGACTGGGAAAGCCCGCTGCACGACACCGTCAAGGCGACGCTGGATCCGCTGGTACGCGCCAACTACAAAAACCGCTTCGGCGCGGCGGTGGGCTACCTCACCGGTGATCCGGTGGCAGTGAAGTTGGGCAAGGCCTAGGTACCGCCGTTCCAGTTGCAGCGCTGCGTGACGCTACAGCTGACACGTGCAGCGTGGGGTGCTCGCGGCTGTCGCAATGCCGGCAGGAGCACACCTGGGCGCNGCTTTGCCGGTATGGCCTGTCGCGCCCGGGTGCGCTCCTACGGGTGAGGTTGACACGTGCAGCGTGGCGTTCCCGCTGCTGTCGCAATGCCGGTAGGAGCGCACCTGGGCGCGAGGAGCTTTGCCGGTATGGCCTGTCGCGCCCGGGTGCGCTCCTACGGGTGAGGTCGATGGATGTCGGGCCGCGTCGGTGAGAAGCAGATCAGACCGCAAGTGCCTGAGCGCGCGGTCAGGACTGCCGCAACTCCAGCGCCGTCATTACGATGGGCTTGGCCCAATCGGGCACCTGCGCCAGTTCTTCTGGCGTTTGCGGGTACTGCAGGCCGTTGCGGTCCAGTTCCAGCACCAGCAGCGGCGCGACCTGCCCGGTCGCGTCGGCAGGCGCGCTGTTGTCGTAGACATGCAGCACCGCCAGATGCGGCAGCAGCGCGATCAGGTTGGCGCGCGAGGCATCGTAACGCTCGCGGATCTTGTGCTCGGGGATGGCATGCCCGCCGGCGGCAACGCGCGCGGCCACACGTGCGATATGCAACTCGACGCTCGACAGGCCGCAGAACCAGACCGCCACCGTGTGCGTCGCGCAGGCCTGACGCAGCAGGCGCGGGATGGTCGTCGCGCCCAGGGTGGTTTCGAATGCATAGTCATGGCCGGCGTCCATGGCCTGACGCAGCCGCCGCACGCCTTCCTGCCAGGCTTGCGCATTGGCGTCTTCGGGTGACCAGCCCTGCTCCACCAGCTCCCGGGTGAACGCATCCGGGTTGAACCAGGTGGCGCCGTCCTCCCGCAGCAGGCTGCCCAGCAGCGAACTCTTGCCGGCGCCATTGACGCCGGCCAGCACCAGAATGTTCCCCACGATTTAGAGCGACGGCCCCAGGGTGACCTTCCTGCCCCGGCGTGCCGGCTTGCCGATCACCTGGGCCAAGCCTGCGCCCTCGGTCACCGCCGCAAGATGCGCATCGAATCTGGTCTGCAATGCCTGCAGCGACTGCGCCCGCGTCGAGGCGGCCGCCGCTGCGCCCACCTGACTCACCAGCCGGCGATATTCCTCTGCGTCCACGACCACCGCCTCGGCATGATTATGGTTGGTGATCACCACCGCTCCATGCGAGCGCACCTTGCGCATCAAGCTGGGCCAGCCCTTCACCTTGATGTCGGCGGCGGGAGATTTTTCGAGCTCGGGCAGATCCTGGAGGCGAGACATGGGACGGTCCTGCGCGCTACGGTGACCACAAGCCTACTCCCAATGTCCCATTTTGGGAAATTTGGCTATTTTAGCCCAACCTCTTGCCAGGCGGGACATCCAGAAACGAAACGGGGCCCGCGGGCCCCGTTGTCTTGTGCCAGCCATGCGCAACAGGCTCAGCCGCGCAGCTTGGCCAGCAGTTCGCGCGTCACCGGGTCGGCCACGTCGGCCGACTCGCCCTTCAGTGCCGGTAGCAACTGGCTGGCCAGCTGCTTGCCCAGCTCCACACCGAACTGGTCGAACGCATTGATGCCCCACATCACCGACTGCACGTAGACGCTGTGCTCGTACATCGAGATCAACGCGCCCAGCGCTTGCGGAGTCAGCGCATCGAGCAGGATCACCGTGCTCGGGCGGCCGCCCGGATAGCTGCGGTGCGGATCGCTGCTGTCCTGGCCGTTGGCCAGCGCTTCGGTCTGCGCCAGCACGTTGGCCATCAGCGCGACATGGTTTTCCGCGTACGGATCGTCGTTGTGCACGGTGCCGATGAAATCGGCCGGCACCACGCTGGTGCCCTGATGCAGCGCCTGGAAGAAGCTGTGCTGCACATCGGTGCCCGCACCGCCCCACCACACCGACACGGTGTCGCTGTCCACTGCAGAACCGTCGAGCTTGACCCGCTTGCCCAGGCTTTCCATCACCAGCTGCTGCAGGTAGGCCGGCAGCAGTGCCAGACGCTGGTCGTAGGTCATCACCGCGTGCGTAGCGCTGCCGAGCAGATTGCGGTTCCACACGGCAGTCAGGCCGTGCAACACGGCGACGTTTTCTTCCAGCGGCGTGTCGAGCGCATGCGCGTCGAACTGCGCAGCGCCTTCCAGCAATTGTTCGAAACGTTCGAAGCCGATCGCCAACGCGATCGGGAAACCCACCGCCGACCACAGCGAATAACGCCCACCGACCCAGTCCCACATCGGCAGCACGCGACTCGGCGCGATGTCGAAGGCCTTGGCGGCGCGCTCGGGATTGGCACTCACCGCATACAGGCGCTCGCTGCCGCCCAGCCAGGCGTGCAGGATGCTGCCGTTGAGCAGCGTTTCCTGCGTGCCGAAGGTCTTGGAAATCAGGATGCCGGCGGTGTGCGCCGGGTCCAGCGTGGCCAGCGTGCGCTGCATCGCCGCGCCGTCGACGTTGGAGACGAAATGCACGCGGAACCGCGCACCCGACGGCGCACGCAAGGCATCGGCCACCAGCCGCGGCCCCAGGTCCGATCCGCCGATGCCGACGCTGACGATATCGGTGACGTCGGTGGCTTCCAGTTGCTCGATCAGCGCGCCCATGCGTTGGCGCACTTGCGCAGCGGTTGCATACGCGTCGGAGGCCACCGGCGCATCGGTCAGGTCGCCGCGCAACGCGGTATGCAGTGCAGCGCGCTGTTCGGTGACATTGACCTGCTCGCCGCGGAACAGACGTTGGAACGCACCGGCCAGGTCACGCTCGCGCGCAATGGCGAACAAGGCATCGAGCGCGGCGCGGTCGTACTTCTGCCGCGCGAAATTGAAATACAACGGACCGACCTGCCTGGCGTACTGCGTCGGCCGTTGCGGCTCGGCAGCAAGCAACGCGGGGATGGCAGCGCCGCGCAGGCGCTGGGCGTGGGCGTGAAGCGCGTCGAATCCGTTGGTGTGTGTCATGCGGCCTGCGTGGGGATGCTGTGGTTGGTGTGGGAGATCGCGTTGTGCGCGTTCACATATACCAGATTGGGCTTGAAGGTCTTGGCTTCGTCCTCGCTCATGCTGGCGAAGGCGGCCACGATGATCAGATCGCCCACCTGCACGTGACGCGCGGCGCCGCCGTTGAGCGACATGATGCCGCTGCCTTCCTCGGCACGGATGGCATAGGTGCTGAAACGCGCACCGTTGGTGACGTCCCAGATATGCACCTGTTCGAACTCACGGATGCCGGTGGCTTCCAGCAGCAGGCCGTCGATGGCGATCGAGCCTTCGTAATTGAGCTCGGAGTGGGTGACGGTGGCGCGGTGGATCTTGGCTTTCAGCAGGGACAGGTGCATGACGGGCAACGGCAAAGGAAAGCCGGCATTTTAGCGGAAAGCGCCGGTGTCCACCGGCCTGCCCCAGAACCGGTGATGAGGGCTTCAGGCCGGCGCTGGACAAACGCGCCTGTGCGCCGGATCGCAGGCGTCGCCGGCCACGGCCTGACGCAGCGCATGCAGCAGCGTTCGGACCGCTCAGAATTCCAGGTTGTCGATCAGCCGCGTGGCGCCCAGGCGGGCGGCGATCAAGGTCACGCGCGCGCCGCCATGGCTGTCGCCCGGCTCGCTCAGGTCGGGCAGCCGCACCACCGCGTAATCGACGCGGAAGCCGGCCTGTTCCAGCGCCTGGGTGGCGGCCTCTTCGACCTGCGCACGCGGGGTGCCGGCGGCGTAGCTGTCGCGCATCTGCAGCAGCACTTTGCGGATCCGGGTCGAACGCGGGCGCTCGTCGGCCGTCAGATACTGGTTGCGCGAACTCATCGCCAGGCCATCGGCCTCGCGCACGATGCTGCCGCCCAGGATCTCGATCGGAAACGCCAGGTCGGCCACCATCTGGCGGATCACCGCCAGCTGCTGATAGTCCTTCTTGCCGAAGGCTGCAACATCCGGCTGCACCTGGTTGAACAGCCGCGCCACTACCGTGCACACGCCATCGAAATGCCCCGGTCTGCACACCCCTTCCAGCACGTCGCTGACGCCCGGCGCATGGATCGGTGTGGCCAGTGCGGTACCGAGCGGATACATGGTCTGCACGTCTGGCAACCACAGTGCATCGCAGCCGGCGTCTTCCAGCCCGCGCAGGTCGGCCTCGGGCGTGCGCGGGTAACGCGCGAAGTCTTCGTTCGGACCGAACTGGGTCGGATTGACGAACACGCTCGACACCACACGGTCGGCGTACTGGCGCGCCAGCATCACCAGCGAATAGTGCCCGGCGTGCAGGTTGCCCATGGTCGGCACCAGCGCCACGCGCAAGCCCTCGCGCTTCCAGCCGGTGACCAGCGCGCGCAGGGTGGGAAGATCGGTCAGGGTCTGGATCATGCGGCGTACGCGTGCGCTGCGTCGGGGAAGCTGCCGTCGCGCACGGCCTGCGCGTAAGCGCGTACCGCGCCCGCCACCGAGCCGCCTTCGGCGAGGAAATCCTTGACGAACTTGGGACGGCGGTGGCCGCTGTCCAGGCCCAGCATGTCGTGCATCACCAGCACCTGGCCATCGCAGCCGGGGCCAGCGCCAATGCCGATGGTGGGCACCTGCAGCTCGGCGCTGATCTGTGCGGCGATCGGCGTGGGTACGCATTCCAGCACGACCAGGCTGGCGCCGGCATCGACCACGGCCTGCGCATCGCGGCGCAACTGCTCGCCGGCTTCGCCGCGCCCCTGCACCGTGTAGCCGCCGAAACGCAGCACCGATTGCGGGGTCAGTCCCAGATGCGAGCAGACCGGGATCTCGCGCTCGACCAGATAGCGGATCACCTCGAGCTTGTGCCCGGCGCCCTCGATCTTGACCATCTCCGCGCCAGCCTGCAGCAGTTGGGTGGCAGCGTCGAGCGCGCGCTCCGGCGTGGCATCGGCCTGGAACGACAGATCGGCCACCAGCAATGCCTGCTCCAGCACCCGCGCCACCGCAGCGGTGTGGTAGACCATGTCGGCGGTGGTCACCGGCAAGGTGGAATCGTGCCCCTGCACTACCATGCCCAGCGAATCGCCGACCAGGATCAGGTCGACGCCGTTGGCATCGAAGGTCCGCGCGAAGCCGGCGTCGTAGGCGGTCAACATGACCAGTTTTCGACCCTCGCGCTTGGCCTGCGCCAAGGCGGGCACGGTCCAGGGCTTGCTGTCGGTATGGCTGCTCATGAAGTCATTACGTGGGGTGATAAGCCGGCCATTATCTACCCAATCGGCTCCAGCCCGCAGGCATCGATGGCCTGCAGGGCGTGTCGCACTGTTCCATGGCCCGGAATGATCGCCTCCGGGGCAAGCTCGGACAGCGGCAACAGCGCAAAGGCGCGCGCCTGCAGATGCGGGTGCGGTACCTGCAAACGCGGCAGGTCGATCACCTGGTCGGCGTACAGCAGCAGATCCAGGTCCAGCGTACGCGGGCCCCAGCGCTCACCGTCCACGCGCTGTCGGCCGAAGGCCTGCTCGATACCGAGCAGGGCCTCCAGCAATTCCAGCGGCGCCAGCGCGGTGCGCAGCTGCGCCACGGCATTGATGAAATCGGGCTGGTCTTGGCGGCCCCAGGCCGGCGTGCGGTACAGGCGCGAGGCGGCAATCAGGATGGATTGCGGCAACTCGCCCAGCGCGGCGATGGCCGCGCGCACGCTGGCCTCGGCCGGGCCCAGGTTGGCGCCCAGGCCGACAAAGGCGGTCTGCACGCCCTACTCGCCTGCGGGCGCGCCGGTGCGCCGGCGGCGACGGCGCCGCTTGCGCGGTGCATCCTCTTCGCCAGCGTGATCGGCCTGCGCGGTTTCGATCGCATCGACCAGTTCCTGGCCGGAGGACTTCTGTGCCTCGCGCCAGAATTCGACATCGGCGGCATGATCAGCCGAGGCGAACTGGCGCAACACCAGGAAATCGAACGCGGCGCGGAAACGCGGATGCGACAAGGTGCGGAACACGCGCTTGCGCTGGCGCGAGGAGAAGCGCGTCTGCAGCAGCCAGATTTCCTGCATCGGCAGCGAGAAACGGCGCGGCAGCGCCACGCGTTCGAGCTGATGCAGGGTGACCCGGTCGGCGGCGCGACGCTGCGCGTCTTCCGGCTGCACACCCTGTGCCTGCAGGCCCATCAGGGTGCGGCAGAACGCCGGCCAGAGCAGCAGGGCGAACAGGAACGCCGGCGACACCGGCTCGTCGTTGGCCACGCGCGCATCGGTGTTGCGCAGGCCTTCCAGCACCATGGCGCGCAATGCGCCACTGCGGTTGGAGCGCAATGCGGCCGCACTCTCCGGGAACAGCGCACCGAGCAGGCCGTAACGCTCCAGCCCCTCGAAACTGGCCACACCGTGCCCGGACAGGAACAGCTTGAGAATCTCTTCGAACAAGCGCGCCGGCGCGGCCTCGGACAATAGCCCGGCCAGGCGCGGGATGGGTTCTGCGGTGCCGGCTTCGATATCGAAGTTCAACTTGGCCGCCAGACGCACCGCGCGCAGCATGCGCACCGGGTCTTCCTGGTAGCGCAGTTCCGGGTCGCCGATCAGCTTCATCAGGCGCGCCTGCACGTCTTCGAAGCCGCCGCAGTAGTCGCGTACCGAGAAATCCTCGATCGCGTAGTACAGCGCGTTGCAGGTGAAGTCGCGACGGATCGCATCGTCTTCGATGGTGCCGTAGACGTTGTCGCGCACCAACCGGCCGTTATCCAGTTCGCGGTCGCCGCTGCCATCGTCGATGTTGGCGCGGAACGTGGCCACTTCGATGATCTCGCGGCCGAACACCACATGCGCCAGGCGAAAGCGGCGGCCGATCAGGCGACAGTTGCGAAACAGCGCTTTGACTTCTTCCGGCGTGGCACTGGTGGCCACGTCGAAATCCTTGGGATGGCCGCCGACCAGCAAGTCGCGGACCGCGCCGCCGACCAGGTAGGCACCAAAGCCCGATTCGCGCAAGCGGTACAGCACGCGCAGCGCGTTGGGGCTGATGTCCTTGCGCGAGATGGTGTGCTGGTCGCGTGGGATGACGCGCAGCGTGAACGGAGATCTAACTGAGGGTTCGATGATGGCGCTTCCGTCTTGTGTTGCAGGATTGCCCAACGGGTTTGAGCGCACTATACTAGCCCGCTGCACAAGACGCACCAAACGCTCCCTTCGTCTAATGGTTAGGACGTGGCCCTCTCAAGGCTAAAACAGGGGTTCGAGTCCCCTAGGGAGCACCACCGTCGTCTGACCGCAGAACACGCCAAGACCCCGCATTGCGGGGTTTTTGCGTTATTGGGCATGGATACCTGCCGCTTGGTCGGGTGATGCGCGATGATCCCGTTCCCCAGGTCGGGCAAACCCATCCTCACAGGGCGAGTGCGTCGCTCCGGTGTGCTGGTGTGCCAATGGGCTGAGGCCGGTTGCGGCGCCAGACACCCGTGCATCAAGACATGCGGTCGATCGCCCGCTTCAATCCTGCAGCTGCATATGCTGCAACGTGGTGGTGGCGCATCGGCTTGACCGATGCCGATCACCCCACTACGAACATCATGTACGGCCCGATCAACACATAGACCTGCGCGACAGCGCGTCCGCATCGACGCAGCGTGCGAACGACCCCGCACCTGCGCGCAGCGACGGCAGATCGACGTGGATGTTTGCACTGCATGGCAACTCCTCACTCGGCCAATGGATGAAACGCCTCGGCATCGGCATTACTGCCGGTTTCGGCGATGGCATCGTGGGCATGCAGACTTTCCAGATGGCGCACCGCCAGATGACTGCGTTGGCTGTGCGGCGTGGCCTACGAACCGTTGTGTTGCAACCATTGCGCAACCTCCTCGACCGGCGATGCGTCGCGCCCGCCGTGCTGCTGCAGGAACGAACATATCGGCATTGCGGCGACGGGCGATCAACACCCGCTCGTGCAACGGAACGAAGCGATCGTCGCTGCGGATCATGGTCGGCCGGTAATGCGGATCGGCCGCCAGACGCTGGTGCAGTCGCCCCGCGACCGCCATGGCCACATGCTTGTCGTAGCGCGCGTCGGCACCGCGCCCGGATCCTTGCCACCGTGGCCGGCGTCGATGGCGACCAGGTAGAGATGCAGGCGCGAGCGCGTGGGCGCGACCAGTGCGACAACCGGATCGTATCGGCTGCGGACAACGACGCAGTGCCGCAAGCGGCAGCAATATCCAATACCAGCGCCCTATCCTCCCACCGCACCGTGGCTTTCAGCGACTGCGACAGATCGAGCACCAAGCGCCGCCCATCGCCATGCATGCCGCTACGGATGGCAACGCGCAAAAGCAAGCCCGCCGCGTCCCGCCGACGCCCTCACGTTCACTCTTGCCGAAGAGCACCACGATGTCCCCCGTCATCCCTGACAGCTATACCGCCTGGCGCCGCTATCGAAGTCGACTGCGCCCAGCCACTAACCGCCTCCTTCATCGCCCAACGTCTCGCGAGCCTGCGCGATCTCGGCGACCACCGCACCCAGCAATTTTTGCGTCGTTGGGGTTAGGCGCATCTTCAGCAGGTGATTGAATGGTTCGAGCGTGCTGGTGGCGAACTCGAGCCGAACCGCTAAATAGGACGCGCATCCCAACACCGCACATCACGACTGACCGGATAGATCCAGGTAATAGCGGAGACGATTGACTCTTCCTGGCTGATCGGCGAATGGTATGCCGCAACAATTTTTCTGCGACCAAGAATCAACAAAACTTGTTCGTCAGGACGTACCGTACAAGGGCCTGAATCGCAGGCGGAGTTGCCCCGCGCAGGGGAAGGCAAATCATGAAGAACCTAAACACTTGGCTGAAGATTTTCTGTTTAATCGCCGGACTTTTCGCATCGAGCGCGGCAATGGCTCAATGCTGCCCCTCTAGCGGTGGTATCGGTGCGCATGCAATGACAGGACTTGGCGATAGCAACCCTAAAGCCGCCAACCTGGCCATTGACCCATCGCTCGCCATATATGAACTGCATCGCGACGGAGTCACCTACTTGCAAATCAACGATGTCACCGGCGTGGTCCGCGCGGTAGTTGCCAGAGTGGACAACGCCCTCTGGACGTTGCCAATGGGTAAGGATGTAGAGCGCGTCGTATTGCCTTCAGCAAACAAGATTTCTGCAAGCACGCGCTCAAATGACCCGGCAACACTTGATGCAACCCAACGCGATCAAGCGCGACTCGTCTATCAAACAAGGAACTTCAAGGTACTAACCCGGCGTGAAGCAGCTGGGGACCAGTGGATAGTCTCCCCCTGACCTCCACGGAATCAGGCTCAGCAACAAGGAATGTCACAACCAACGCATGGCGGCGGCGAAGCATGCCGCCATGCGCCTTCAATCGTGCATCCAGTTCAGCTTCGACATCGTCTGAGTCGCGTCCAGCCGGCTCAGCTGACGAAGAATCCGCAATAACGCGCACCACAACCCCCCTAGCCCCTTTGCCTGTCCACGCACGCGCCTGGATGAAATGCCTGCTTGCTGACGGCAAGATCTCGACACAGTTGAGCACACTGCGATACGCGCTTAGCTGTAGCTCCAACGACAGATTCTTACAATCTCCGCGAAACACGTGTTGAAACCGAGATTGGCAGAAACGCTCAAGTGCTGGCGAACGCAACGCTTGATACAGCCCGTGCGTCTCGATTTCCAAAGGATAAAGTGCGGCCACATATTGCTGCAGTAACTGCGACTCAAGCACACCAACCCGTGTCATCTCCATTGCAACTGCGTGCTGCCCTTTCGCCCTCAAATCAGCCACGACGTCTTTGCGCATCCTGTTGATCTGCACATTGATATCAGAATATTCAAGTACGCGGTTGCGCAACAGACGTTCTGCACTGGAATAGCTCGCGCGAGCGAATAGAAAGGCGTCGTCCTTTGCGCGATTTGAAACACTACTGCGAGCAGACTCACGCAGACGAGCGTTAAAAATAAAAAGAGAGGTCGTCATGACTCCATAGAGCAACTGAATATTAAAAACATGTTGATCGAAGAAGCCCGCCTGATAGACCCTGGGAAGAGAGAACTCAAGCCCAAAGCTAGCAAGTAGCGACCCCAATGCGATACCTTTCCACCCATGCCTGAAGGTCATGATGATCATCGGCACAAGCATCGCGATCATCAAAATGTTTCGAATCGATGGGTTGCTCAAGACACCCAGACTGAAGAACAGCCCCAGGATGAAAACGACCGCAACAGCAAGATCTCTTGGCAGACTGGAATGCACTGGACCGTCATTCCAACTGGTCCACAACATCGTGGGAAGCAGCAAAATCAGTATTCCAAGATAGCTACCCGAACAGTAGCGCAGCAGCAGGTCGATCACGGGATAAATCGGTGGACCACCGAGCGTTTCATTTAACAACATACTGCAGACTGCATTCCAAAGCCCTAGCGCAAGTGCGGCAGGAATAAGCCAGTGCTGCTTCTTGACGATATTAGGGACATGGTAACGAAGCAGGAAAATACCGCTGGCAATCAAGGGCACATGCAGGAACGGACTCAGGTAAGACCATAGCGGGTTGAACCCCTGCAGCTCGCCCAGCGGAATACGCAAGACCAACATGGCCGCAGCATCTCCTGCTAATAGGAACGGCCATTCGCGATACGGTCGAAACAGCAAGGTGACGACCCGCAAGCCAACTGGCAAATACCACTGGTCAATGGAGAAGCGCCAGAGGATCAGAGACACCAAGCAGTAGCACACGCTGATCAGCATGCCCCTGACAAGCTCTTTGGCTACCGCCATACCACCGCTCCTTGGTTCCACGATTCGCCCTAGTCTGGAGGGAAACTGCCTGTTGGAGTATAGCGGTGGCGCACAATTTGCAAAAAGAGTCGGTGCGCTTCAAGGCGGTTATCGCCGTTGAAGACATGCATTGCACTATGCTGGTGCATTGGGCTGCACGGGCGTCAGGCCGCCTGACACAGCACAGGCTAGAGCGGCAGGCAGTCGTGAGCACTGCTTCAGCAGGCACACGCACCCAATCCACCTCCACGATGACAGCCAGCTCGATTGAGGCGCTTGCAGCGATGCAGGCATGCGAGACCTCGGCAAGAGCTCAGGCGAGATCGTCAACGAGGAAGGCCGCGCATTGCGCGGCCTTCCTCGTCTTACGTACCGATATCAGCATAACGGAGCAGATCAGCCCTCCATCTGCTCGAGTTCCTTGCCCTTGGTTTCGTAAACGTACTTGAGCACGAAGACCACCGAGATGAAGGCGGCGACGGTGTAGATGCCGTAGGCGCCGGCCAGGCCGATGCTGCCGAGCAGGATCGGGAAGCTGACGGTGATGGCGAAATTGGAGGTCCACTGCGCGGCACCGGCGATCGCCAGGCCCGAGCCGCGGATCTGGTTGGGGAACATCTCGCCCAGCATCACCCACATCACCGGGCCCCACGAGGCATTGAAGAACACCACGTAGACGTTGGCGGCCACCAGCGCGAGCATGCCCATGGCATCGGACATGGCGAGCTTGCCGTTGGGATCCAGCGAGGCGGTGGCGAAGGCATAGGTCACCAGGGCCAGCGAAACCGCCATGCCGGCCGAGCCGATCCACAGCAGCGGCTTGCGGCCGATCTTGTCGACCAGCATCACCGTGACCAGGCAGGCGCCGATGCTGAGGCCGCCGGAGAGCACGTTGATCAGCAGCGCATCCTGTTCGGAGAAGCCCACCGCCTGCCACAGCACGGCGCCGTAGTAGAACACCACGTTGATGCCGACCAGTTGCTGGAACACCGCCAGGCCCACGCCGATCCAGACGATCGGGCGGATCTTGCCGGTGGCCTTGTTGATGAGGTCGGAGAACTTGGGCTTGTGCTGGTCGGCCGACATCGAGGCCGAGATCTCGGCCAGCTTGGTCTGCGCGGCGGCGTTGCCGTACAGGCGCTTCAAGACCACCAGCGCCTGCTCGCGACGGCCCTTGACCACCAGGAAGCGCGGGCTTTCCGGGATGACCAGCAGCAGCAACAGGAACAGCAGCGAGGGAACCGCCTGCATCCAGAACATCCAGCGCCACGCGGCCTGCCCGGCCCATAGCGGTTCGGTGGAGGCACCGGCGGCGTTGGCCAGCAGGTAGTTGCTCAGGAACGCGCAGAACAGCCCGCTGATGATGGCGATCTGCTGCATGGTGGCGAGCCGGCCGCGATAGCGCGCGGAGGCGACCTCGGCGATGTAGGCCGGCGAGATAACGCTGGCGGCGCCTACCGCAAAGCCGCCCATCACGCGGGCGAAGATGAAGAAGCCGGAACTGTGCGAGGCACCGGCGCCAATGGCCGAGAGCAGGAACAGCGCCGCAGAAATGATCAGGACCGCGCGGCGGCCCCAGCGGTCGGCCAGACGGCCGGCAAAGAAGGCGCCGATGGCGCAACCCAGCAGCATCGAGGCGACTTCGAACCCGGTCTCGGCGGCGCTGGAATTGAAGGTCTGCTTCAGGCCATCGACAGTGCCGTTGATCACACCGCTATCGAAACCGAACAAAAAACCGCCGATCGTGGCTACGCAACTGATCAGGACGATAAAACGGGTGTTCTCGCCGGCATCGGGGGCGCCGTTTATGGAGACACTGGACATGGATTCACCTGGAAGCATGCAAGGGAGCGGCCACGGGGGCGGCCGACATCGGCCGGCGACGCGCAGTGCGCCGCCGGCCACGGGACATCAACGCGTCAGATACTGGTTGATCAGGTTTTCGTAGGCTTCCTGGCGGCCGCTGAGTTGCTTGGGCGCGTTACCGGCCGC
>NZ_MDEB01000011.1 GCF_002939945.1 Xanthomonas arboricola pv. populi
ATGTTGCCCTCCGCATCCATCGTGAAATACCGCAGCCGGTCATCGACCTTGCCACCCGGCGTGTTCTCGCGCACCGACAGCAGCTTGCCCCAGGCATCGTAGGTGCTGGTGCTGTTGCTGGTCTTGAAGTCCTTGTGTGTGCTGGTACCGATGACCTGCTGGGTGAGGTAGGTCTCCGCGCCCTGGTAGGTGTAGCGGTAGGTGTGGGTATAACCTTCTGGCGTGGTCATGCCACTGCCTTGCTCGTTGCGCACCAGCGAGTAGCGGTAGCCGCGCAGGCGGCCGGCGGCGTCGTAGCCGGTGGCGGCGGTGCCGTCCTGGTAGTTGACCACGCTGAGCAGCTGCAGCCCTTCCAGGCCGTCGTCGGGCAGCGGCAGCGGGTTGCCGTCCTCGTCCACCGGCTGATACACCCCGCCCATCGGGATGCCGTAGGCGGTCTGGCTGATCAGCCGGCCATCGGCATCGTAGCTGCTGACATCGATACGCTTGGCCGAGCCGTCATCGGCGTACTGGCGACGCTCCAGCAGGCGCCCGGAGGCGTCGTAGCGGCTGGTTTCCAGCAGGCGGGTGACGTTGTCGGGCAAGGTCTGCACGATGCGCACCACCCGGCCCTGGTCGTCATAGAACAACTGCTGGCGCTTGAGCACCCCGTTGTCGTAGGACTGGCGCAAGGTGACCTTGCCATCCTTGTCGTAGCTCTGCAGCGAGCTGGTGTCGTCGTTGGCAATGACGATCCTGCCGGCCTGCAGTACGCCGTTGCTGACCGTGACGCGGTTTTCCTTGTCGTAGTCGAACCAGTACGCCTTGTCGACCGGCAGCTCCTTGATGCCGGGTTCGACCGGGGTATAGGTCCACTGGAAGTCGTCCACCCACAACGGGTTGCCGCCGGCGCCCTTGTTGGCGCTCGCACCGATGGTCATGAAGGCCGCACCCGGCGGCACCGTGGCGGTGACCGAGGACTTGTGCCAGGCACCACCGGAGCCGCTGTCCACCACATTGCCCGAGGACCACGACGAGCCCAAGCCACCGGGCAACATGTTGCCGTCGGCGTCGTACCAGACGATCAATACCTGCGCAGAGGCATCGCCTGCGCTGGAGGCGCCCTGCTGCACCATCACGCTGGCGGTGACGCTCTTGCCCGGCACCACGGGCACGCGCTCCTGGTTGGTGATGGTCTTGGGGCCGCTATTAGAGCCATTGAATTGCGCGCTGAAGGTGCCGGTATAGGCATCGCCGCTAGGGCCTTCCTGGCCAATCGTCCATCCTTCGCCCAGGTCCCAGTTGGTGCTGCCCTGCTCCATCCCGGCATTGATCGGGGCCGGGTTGGGGATGGGGCCGATAATCCATTGGAAATCGTCCATCCACAACGAGCTGGTATTGACGCGCTTGTTGGCGCTGCCGCCAATGGACATGGAGACTGCGCCCGGCGGGACGACGGCAGTTACCTCAGACTTGCCCCAATTGCCACCTGAGCCGCTTGTGATCAGGTTGCCCGCACTCCACGACTTGCCCTCGCCGCCTGGCAGCATGTTGCCAGCAGCGTCGTACCAGATCACCAGTACGCGCGCCGTGGCAGCGCCCGCGGCCGAAGCGCCCTGCTGGACCATGGCGCTGGCCGTAATCGTCTGACCCGCCGTTACTTCAACCCGCTTGTTATTGGTGATACTTTGCGGCCCCTTGTTGGAACCCTTGAACTCAGCACCCCACGTGCCGGTGGTTGAGGCACCGCCTGCGCCCCGCTGGCTGATGACCCAACCTTCGCCTGACGTCCAGCCGCGATTGCCGTCCTCGAAGCTCGCATTGGACGGCTGTTCACCCGCCGGGTTGAACGCGCTACCCATTTCGACCAGGCGGCGATTGCCCACGGCGTCATAGGAATAACGCACATCCAATAGACGGCGCTGCGCCAACAGGTCGTCCTGGATCACACGCTCGATGCGGTTGTGCGCGTCGTAACTGGTGCGTGTGGAGACGTGCAACAACTGGTTGTTGGCATCGTAGCTGGTGGTTTCTTCCAGCGTGCGGTTGCCGTTGGCGTCGTATTCGTAACGTGTTGTATTTATCCGGCGCTCCCCGGTGGCGGGATCGTACGAGGTGCTTGGTTCTTCGACGCGTGCAACAAGGCCGTCTGCGTTGTAGAAATAATTGCGCTGGCTTTCCACGTAATTGGGCGCCGGTGGTTCCGGCTCACCCGGCTCACCGGGGAACTCGGGTTCCTGTTCCATCTGCGCAGAGCTACTTGCTGCCTTAAAGAACTCTCTTGGCCTATCGCTGATCGACACCGACAGTAGCTGACCGGATTCCCGGTCGTAGGTGTAATCGTAGTCCAGACCACTCAGGTCATTGTGGTCAATGACGCGATTAAATGCGTCGTACTCCCAGGTCTTCTCATCGAAGTAGACCTGCTGGCCATCACGATCAATCTTCCAGTCCGAGCCCTCTTCCCCGGTGTCACGATTGGCCCGTGCCAGCGCGTTGCGCTCTAGGATCTTATTACCACGCAAGTCGTAGGCGTACTCCATCACCACGCCGGTAGCGCTCTCCGAACGGATCATTCGGCCCTGGCTGTCGTAGGAGGCCTTGGTCACCTTGCCGTTGCCGTCGATGCTGACCAGGCGATTGCCGTCCTGGTCCAGCACGTAGCGCTCCATCTCCTGCCAACTGCGTTGCCCATCGGCCTTGTTGCCGTTATCGGCCCACACCGAGACCACCCGACCTGCCGCATCCACCTGCTTGAGGGTCAGGGTGCCATCCGCGTCGGACGATAGCGTCTGGCGACCCAGCGCGTCGTAGCGATAACGCGTGATGCCACCGCCGGCATCTTCTTCGCTCGTCATCCGGCCACGGATGTCGTATGTATAACGACGGCCATTGCCGTTGGCGTCGCGTGTACCGACCAGTTGGCCCACTGCGTCGTAGAACCAGCGCATCACCGGACGCTCGTAAGTCGTCACGCCGGCAGCCGACACCACCTTGACCTCCGGCGCCGTCTGCGAGATCAGCTGGTTGGCATCATTGTAGGCAAACAAGGTTTCATTGCCCTTGGCATCGATTACCCACGTCTGGTTGCCCCAGCGGTCATAGGCGTGCTGCGTGACTACATTTGGAGATATCTCTCCGTTGCCCTCACCTAGCCGCGTGCGGGTGCGGACACGGCCAAGGCGGTCCAGCTCGAGCGAGGTTTCTACATAGCGGCCGCCCTGCGACTGCCAGCTGGAATCGCCAACATAATGTGACTCGGATATCTGACGATTGCCGGCATCGTAGCTAAAGCGTCGTTGCACACCATCTGCGTTCGAGTACGTAATATTGCCCCGATCGTCGTAACCGTATTCGATCGTGTAATCGAGTTCGGATGCAGCGAGGAAATCCTTGGCCACGATTTCGCCGAACGCGTTGTAGGCCGCCCGTTCGCTGGCCTCCACCACCGCGCCCATGCTTTCGCCACCAGCGAAGCTCTCGCGGAAAGACTGCTTGCTTAACTGGTGCCCGGTGTTGTCGTAGCTATAGCGCGTACTGAGCCAGGCCCAATCGCCAAGCTCGGCCGCCGCCTGCCAGGTGTAGTTAAACTTGCCGGTCTGGGACTGCGAGAAAGCCGCATAGCTGATCTTGCGCCGCTCTTCCAATACGCGATCCGCGGCATCGAAGGTGCGGCTCAGCTCGTTGCCCAGTACATCGCGCTGCCAGACATTGCGCCCCTGCCAGTCATAGCGGAACGTCTGGGTGACCCAGCCCGCACCGTCGGCACCGCTGGACTGTTCGACCAGATTGCCGAATGCGTCGTAGCGCATGTTCGTCGTGGGAGTGACGGTTTGGTAAAGCTTGGCGTCGTCTATCCCGGAAAAGTCACCGCTCTCCAGCAAGCCCGTCGCGGCCGCGCTTACCACGGTACGGTCGCCTTCACGCGTGGCTACCATGCGACCGAGCGCATCGTAAGCCATGTTGACGGTCTGGCTGTTGATGCGCGACTGGGTCAGCCGACCCTCCGCATCGTAACTGTAGTTATTGCTAAGCTGGCCTACACTTGCGGTGCCGAGTCTGTCTTGCGCACGACGGGTCACCGTCTCAGAGGTTTTGCGTCCCAAGGCATCGTATACATACGTGGTGCTGCGATCGCGTTCGGACGGATCAACGCCAGGCAAATCTTCAGGGTCGCCCTCGACGATCGGGTTGGCATATTCGATCTGCTTGGCAAGTTGACCAGTCGCCGTGTACTCGTAGGTCGTGACATAGCCCTCCGGATCCGTCCGCCTCACTTCACGGCCATTTTCGTCGTAGACGTGGTACGTCATCGCATACGTGCCGTACCCGAGGTCGCTGTAGTTGCCCCAGGTATTACGTTCGAGCAGAACGGCTTCTTTTCTTAGATTTCCAAAAGCATCGTAATAAAATGTTGTGCGTGAAGTCGCGTTCCAGTTCAGATCTTCCTCAACTGGCTCCTGGGCCCAGGACGTGGCCTGCATCTCATCGGACGCTCTTGCCAGTGCTGGGGGACTCAGAGGCGGCATCGTGCCGACACTCGATTTACGGCCCGCACGATCGTAGAACGTATATACGGTCCGATCTTCGCTGGAATCCACCCACTGCAAATACCTGCTGATGGTTTCCGGATTTTCGATAGGACGATCGGTCGATATGCCCGCAGCGTAGGCATGACGCGTCAGACGCGACTGCTCACCAAAAGCGTTGTAGGCGTAGCTGGTGACGTAACCTTCCGAATCCACTTCATAGGCCAGCTTCCCCTGGATGTCGTACGCCTTGTAGCTGTACCTGCCACGCACGTCCTTCTGCATGACCGCATTGCCGAACGCGTCGTACGTGACCTCGACGGTAGCGTTCTCGCCGGATGCCACCAACTGACCAGCTGCATCCAAGCGGCCGGCGTCGGGGAAAATGATACGGATTTGGTGACCGCGGTTGTCGTACTCGTAGCGCGTGACGCGCGGACGGCCGCCATCGGCATCCTCGATCATCGAAGTGACATTGCCCTGCCCGTCGTAGGTATAACGGGTGACGAGGCTGCGCTGCACGCTGGTCACGGTTCCGGATGTGTCAGCGGTTGCGACCGCGACGGATGGGCTGATTTGGGCCGTCTTATTGCCGGCAGCGTCGTAGGTGTAGTTCCAGACCGCACCATTGCGATCCTGGTGCCGAACCACGCGCCCTGCGCCGTCGTAACCGAAGAACTCGACCTTGCCCAAGCGATCTGCCTGAGAGATCACACGCCCGGCAGCATCGTAACGGAACGTTCCGCCTTGGTAATTGGTGGCATCGGCGACACTTGCCTCAACCTCGGCCAATGTTGCGGGGGCGGTAGCCAGCAACGTTGCGTAGCTACGCTTGTCAATCACGCGCCCCATCGCATCGTATTTCTGCTCGGTGACCGCGCCACCTGCATCGATCGCAAAACGCTGCCTGCCTGCAGCGTCGTAGTAATAGTCTCGACGGCGGATCAGGTTTTCCCTGGTTTCAGACGGACCAAGCTCTGCCAGCTCTCTTTCCAATCGCTGCCCGACATCGATCCAGGAATTTCCCAAGATCGGCTTACCGCCATCGCCCGGAGCCTGGATGCCCAGGCCATAAACAATTTCAGACGACAGCTCACCTGTCGCGGTATACGCATATGACTTTACCGAAAGCTTTCCATTGTCTCGATAACCAAAGCGATACTCGCTGATTGTCTGAAGCTCGTAAATGACCCGACCAGCCCCGTCGCGGATGTAGCCCACCTCGCGATAGCCATAATCTTGGTTGTTCGCTAGGTCGAGCTTCGACTCCGTGTAGTCTCCGCTTGTATCATCCGCCTCATATTCACCGAGATCGAGCCGCTCGCGCACGCTTTTACTTATGCCTTGGCTCGTGTATTGATCAAGGTCTATTCTCTGGGAATAGTCTCTACGTCCGGAGAGCAGCCCGGATTGATTATAGAAAAATTCCGTAACCGCGCCAGAACCGTCCACGGTCGCCGCGATGGCTCCGCTGGCGTAGTACGCTTTCCACTCGACGGCATCGCGCCCGTCCAGCTCCACCTCAAGGCTGTCTATGTTCGATTCACCGCTTTCGAGCGCCAGTCTCTTGGTGCTATCGATAGCGATTGGCCAAATATGCCGAGTCGTTTTGACCTGGCGCCCCTTGGCATCGTAGGTGTACGAAGTGGTCGCACCTGCGCCATCGACGTTGAACGCAACTTGGCCGTCTGCGTTGAACACCATGTATTGCTGCTGGTCCAGCGCATCGTTACGTACAACCAGCGCCTGTATCTGTGCGCTTGTCGCCTGCAGTGTCGTGCTGCTCAACGCGATCGGCGCAACATGCGTCCGGGTGGCTACAATGCGGCCCGCCACATCGTAGCGGCTCTCGGTGACAGCGCCGACGCCATCAATCTGGAATCGCAACCGATTGGCTTCGTCGTAGGTGTAGCGCGTCAGGCTGCTGCTGGCGTCCTGACGCGCAACGAGATTGCTGTTGGCATCGTAGGTATAGGTTGTCGTCAATGCGAGCTTGGTCGGGTCAACTACTTCCCTGACGCGCCTGCCGGCGGCGTCGTAGGTGTAGAGAGTAGTCCGCGCCGCGGTCGTGCCTGCGGCCTCGACGACGGAGATCTGCCGGCCGAGTTCGTCCCACGCGTAGGTGGTCTTGATCGCAAGCCCGCCCGGATCGACTATCGACTCCAGCAATTGACCTGAGAGGTCGTAGCGGAAATCGGTAACCGTTCCCCTGGCATCCACCACGCGCAGCTGGCGCCCGAGCGCATCGTATGTATAACGGGTGGAAGGACTGCTTGCCAACACCTCGAAAGAGCCGGTTTCCGGATTGAAACCCCAATTCGGCCGGATGCTTGCGATCTGCCTACCGGCATCGTCGTAGACATAGTTGAAAACTTGCCCGGTTTCATCGCTGGAGATGAGTCGCCCGGCATCGTCATACTGGCGGTTCTTGTTGACCACGCCGTCTCTCCACGACACCAGCCTGCCGTTTGCGTCGTATCCGTAATTGGCAGGCTTGGCTCCTTCCACTTGCAGCAGCTCACCGAACTTGGTGTAACGCGATCGAGTCACCACACCCAATGCAGAGGTGGTCTGCACTTCCAGCTCCGTATCGTCGTAGCTGAAACGTGTGGTGTTTCCGGTTGCGTCGGTGATTTCCAGCGCGCGCGCGAATGCGTCATAACGGGTGGTCGTGGTCTCGTCGCGCCCTTCCACACGGCGCGAAGTTTGAATGAGCCGTCCATTGTTGTCGTAGGCAAACGTGCTGACGCCCCCGCGTGCATCGGTCTGGCTGACCGCGCGCCCGAAAGCATCGTAGCGAACGCTTTGCGTCAGATTGAGCCGTCGCGTCCCTGCGTCCTGCACGGTCTGCAACTGCAGGCCACGACGATCGTAGCTATAGGTCGTGACCATGCCACGCGACGTGCCGGCGGCACGCTCCACTCGTTCGAGCTGGCCAAATATGTTATAGGCCTGCAGCGTACGAACGCCGAGCGTGTCGGTGGCAGTAATGACCTGACCGTTTGCGTTGTAGGTAAATTGCTGGCGTGCGTCGTTTGCGGCAGTGAAAGACAAGGTACCGAGCGCGTCTTGCAGGCTCTGGCGGCTGTTGGGCACTGCCAGCTGCAGCCGGCCGACGTAACGAATCTGCTCGGTCTGGTCACCAAACGCGTTGTAACGCCATTCGGTGACTTCGGCCTGCGCATTCTTGACGCCTTCTGCGCTGGACATACCCTGCGCGCTGTAGCGCAAGCGCCCTTCGGCATCATGGATGAACCAGGTCGCCACCCCATTGGGGTTGGTGCTGCGAATCATGCGCCCCAACGCGTCGTACTCGTAATGCGTTGCGTAACGGGCAATCAATTCCTGGCGTTCCTGATCGGACTGCGCCTGAAGTAATTTTTCCGAGCCGACGCCGTCGAGTTCGGCGGTCAGCTCTCCGAATGCATTGTAGAAACGGTTGTTTTCCCGCGTATTGACTGTTTCCCAGCCCCATTCGTCTGTACGCCGGTCTTCACTGACAGTGTGTGCCAGACGACCCGCCGCGTCGTACGTGTAACGCGTCACCAGGCCACTCGTGGAGATCTCTGTTTCCAGCTGACCCAGTCCATTGAACTGCCGGCGCTGCTGCCGGTAGGCGGATTCGTCTGCCACCGCAGCAACCTGCTGGCGAATGCTCGCCCAGTCGCCTTCGCGCGCCGATGCAGCAACTTGCTTGTAGTACGACAAGGTGGCACGGCTGTTGCCGGCCTCATCGAACACGTATTCGGTGACGTAGCCTTCCGGATCAAGCTGGCCGATCAGATTGCCGCGCCGGTCGTAGAACAGACGGGTGGTCTGGTCCGTGTCTGCCGCAGCTGGACGCAACTGCTGCAGCGTACCGGCCGTCCGCAGGGTTGACGTGGTCGCGGTTGCGTAGGCGGTGGTGCGGATCAGTCGCCCGGCCTTGTCGTAGCCTCGCTCGACCAGAAAGCCTTCTGCATCCAACGTCGCCGTCAGCAGGCCCGAAGCATCGTAGAAATTGCGCGTGACCCGCGCGGTGGCCCCCGTCCCGATACTGGCGGTAACCAGGCGTCCCGCGCCATCGTAGGTGTAGCGGGTTACCAAACCCACTGCACTGGTTTCGGTGAGCACGCGGCCAGCGTCGTCGTAGCTGCGACGGGTAACGCGGTCGTTGGCGCTGTCGAGCTGCAGCCCGATCTGCGACACCAGCGTCGGGACCACCTGGCCGTCGACCAGCCAACTGGAGGTTGTGACGCGATTGGCATACGCCGTGGTGGCGACCACCCGGTCCGCGCCATCGTAGCTGTAGCCGATGACGGTGCCGGTGGCATCGACCTGCGCCGCCAGCCGGCCCTTTTCGTCGTAGAACTGATAGACGCGTCCACCTAGTGCATCCTCGGATGCGCGCAGCAGGCCGGCGGCGTCATAGATGTAGCGTTGCGTGCGCGCGGCGCCGATGGCATACGGATCTTCCAACGCTGTCGTCGTCGTTCGCCCTGCGCTGTCGCGCACCTGGATCTGCGTCGCCCCGGCAGTCTGTGCGATTGCGATGCGTCCCACGCTGTCCAGGTACTGATACGTGGTCGTGCGCGTTGGCGGCGGAGTAACCGGCTCGACGGGCGGATCTGTCGGATCTGCTGGATCCGTTGGATCAACAAGCACTACCGGGGCAGTAGATCCAATGCCAGTCCCGGGACTCTGCACGGTACCCAGCAGGCGGCCCATGCCGTCGTAGGAGTAATCCGCGATCTCGCTCAACACCGGTGCTTCGACGGTGCCGCGTACCGTTGCCTTACGTAACAGCAGTCCCTGGCCGTCGTAGGTCGACAATGTCGTGAGCGTGGCTTGATCGCGGACACCTGCACCGTTGGCGTCCACTTGCGCGAAGGCAACCGTCAGTGCCAGACGCCCATTCGGGTCGTAGCTGTATTCGACCAGCGAGGTGTCTGCCAACAATGGTGCAGCCCATGCCTGCAACGCCGCCTCGGTGTAGGTCGTGCCGGCGTAGCTTGCATTGGCAAAGCTGCGCGTGCTTGCCAGCTGGCCGATCCCTGTGCCGCTGCTCGCATACTCCAATGCGCTCACGCGGCCTTCGGCATCGACGACATAGCGAAGTCGATCCTGGCTGTCGTAGACGTAACGCGTGCGTAGCGCACCCTCTACGGGAGGCTCAGCGGTGCTGAAATTAGTGGTCCCGTCGAGATAGCGGGTTTCGGAAAGCAGCTGGTTCTGCGCCGAATAGGCGCGAATGGTGACTTCGCCGGCCTTGTTGGTCTCGCGCAGCAAGTTGCCGCTGGCGTCGTAGATGTAAGTGACCTGGGTGAGCACGGCACTGCCGCGTGCCTGCCTGGTCGAGAGCAGGTTGCCTGCCGCGTCATAGGTGTAGCTGGTGACGTCGCGCTGGCCGCTCACGGGCGGGGCGAGGACCTCCAGGAGCTGTCCTGATGCATCGAAGCGATAGCTCCAGGTACGCCCCGCAGCATCGGTGATATCGGTCTGACGCTGATCGCTGGCATACGCCAGGGTGTACGCCTGCGCTTGCGCGCCTTCGCCATGCGCAACACTGGCCAGACGTCCATCGCTTTGATAGCTGTAACGGGTGACCACGCCATCGCTCTGGCGCACCGAGGCGATCCTCAGGCTGGTCGCATCGACATAGCTGTACTCGGTACGGAACAGGAGGCCATCGTTGGCCGCACGGTCCGCCGTGTTCCAAATGTTATCTGTGTCGTCCCAGGGGGTGAGGTCGGTGACCACAGCGGTCAACCGCCCCTGGGCATCGTACTCGTAGGCGATCTGGTGCTCGATCACGCCTGCCTGGCGCGTGCCCACCGATGCAAGGCGGCCCTGTGCATCGTAGGAGAAGACGAGTGCATCGCTGCCGCTGGTGCCGTCGGCTTGCACAACCGCACTGATGCGGCCATCCACGTCGTACACCACATCGAAGGCTGCGGAGGTGCCTCCATCGGTGGTTCCGGCAATGATGCGCAGCAGCCGCCCCTGCGCGAGCGCATCGGCATGATCGGCGAAGATTTCCTGGCGGCGTGTACTGCCCTCGGTCAGGGTCCAGGTCTTGGAGTCGGCATCCCAGGAAAGCGTGTCGTGCGCACCGGCGCCTGCGGTGGACACGTACTTGCGTGTGGTCGTGTCGTACTGGAACTCGGTGCTGCTGCCGTCGCCTTGTTGCAGGCGTGTGCGCGAACCGGAGGTATTGAGCGTGCCGATCAGGCTGACCTTGCGCTCGAATCCGGTCAGCCAGCCATCGGCACCAACGTCGGAGAGCTGCCCTAGACTGTTATAGGTGCGGTTCAACCCGACCGACAGACCACGGAAGTTCAGATGCTCGTCGGCAGCCTGGAGAACCAGATTGCCCTGAGCCACGTTGACGTATTGTCGGTCGCGTCCTTGACCCAGCGCGGCGGTACCACCGGTTGTCGCCCCGAGGGCAGCCAGAGAACTGTCGAACAGCCCCAGTCCATTGCCCGTAAACACTGCCACCATGCTCCTGCTCCTAATGGATTGTCGGTCGGCGCTCTTTCGCCGTTACCTCCATACAATCCCGGGTCGCAGAAATTAGTTTAGGGCTGGCGTTACGGGCTCCCGATGACGCGTGAGGTTGCGCCAAACCCTTAGCCCAGCGCTCGAAAGACGCCACGACCGCGTCCAACGAAACCGCCGCCACCCCCCGTTGGCTTCCACGCACAAGCTGTTGTCCCAATAGGGGCCAGCCTCGCTGAGTCGGGTCCGTCCATGCAGCCCGATGACGGGGATGTTCATTGCATCGCAGAAGTACAACGGGCCGCTGTCCACCCTCACCACCAGACTGGCGCGTCGCAATAACGCCGGCCAATTTTCCGGCGTATCCATGCCGACCAGATTGACGTGCGTATCGCCGGCGACGTACTCGGCCAGCGCCTGCGACTGTGGCGGGCCGAATACCGCAACCGGAAATCCTCGATCAGCCGCATGCTGTGCAAACGCACGCCAGCGACCGGTCTCCCACCGCTTTGGAGCAAAATCGACCCAGGGGCTCGATACGATCCATGGCCCTCCCGGCAACAGGTGCGATACCCATGGTCCGTCGTCGGTCGGGATGTCCATTCTGACCGCCCGTACATCTTGCGACAGGCTTTGCAGCCAGACATCGGTGGAATGCATGTTCGTGCGCCAGTGCGGCCTAAGCACACGCCCACCATCGATGTGGAAGCGGAAATGGATTGGCAATCGTCGTAGCGGGCGGTAATGGTTCGGCCGCAGGCCTACCACCGCCACCGGGCCGTGCTGGAGCGCGGCGCCAATCGCTGGAAGCGCCATCACGAGATCGCCGGTATGCGCGCCCTCCATCGGGAACACGATGCCATCACGCGACCATGCGCCAGGAGTCGAGTTCGAAGCTGCGTTGTTGCTCACGTTCCGCTACGCCTCGCGCTGCAATGAGCGCACCAAACCGGCGAAGGCGTGCCCCTCAGGATCGTTTGCATCGAGCTGCGCTTCGATCCGCCGCATGATCGAGGCCCACTCGGAATGCTCACGGAATGTCTGGCCGAACTCCCAAAGCAGCACTTGTCGAATCAATAGCGGCCGCGCCCGGCGCACTGCAGGCAGATCGTCACTGGACAGGTCGCGAACGATCTCCACTAACTGACGCTCCAGCTGCACAGTCGACTTTGCCTGTTTAACCGCAGACGCGGCTTCGGCCCGACGTGTGGTTGATGGCGCTTGAGCGATACCACCGCGCCCTCGCACCGTCTCACCACGGATCGCTGCAATCAAGACAGCAGTCGGAGAAAGCCGGCCCAGTTCCATCGGTCAGTTATAGCGGCTGTAGTTCGACAGCAGCATCGATGCGCCAGGCAACGCGTCGGCGGTGTCGGCCTGCATCGTCTCTGCTGTCTGTTGACCTTCGGACAGCATGCGTACGAGTCGCTGCATATCTACCTGCAGCGCTGCGAGAGGCTGCGGCTGAGCCAACCCCATCTGCAGCTG
This sequence comes from Xanthomonas arboricola pv. populi, assembly GCF_002939945.1. Lineage (GTDB taxonomy): Bacteria > Pseudomonadota > Gammaproteobacteria > Xanthomonadales > Xanthomonadaceae > Xanthomonas > Xanthomonas arboricola_A. The sequence goes on from NZ_MDEB01000011.1 coordinate 12,477, forward strand.
CGAAATGGCGAGTTCGATATGATCGTTCGCGATGGAGATCAGGGCGCTGGCGTAAGCGCCGATCGCGCCGTCCATCGACTCGGACAACGGCATCAACATCTGGACCGCTTCACTGTTGTGTGCGGTGACCAGTAAAAGTTGGCCCAGCTGGAAGCGCGCCATGACCAACCCCGGCTCCAACTGCAACGCCTTCGTGAATTCCTGCTCAGCCACACCCAGCTCTCCAAGCTGCGCTTGCTGCGCCCCCAGCAAGTAGTGAGCCTGTGCACACGCCGGGTCTTGCTCAAGGACCGCGCCAAGCAGCGCAAGCGACTCTGCATCCTGCGCATCCAGCATGGCCTGCGTTGCCCGTGCAAGAAGTTGGTCTGTGCTCTGTGTCATGTGTTCTTGGACTCGCAATGAGGGCATTTCATTTGTCTATCCCCTTCCAGCGTAGATAGTTTAGGAGCCAAAGGTGCGCTCGCAATGGATAAGAACGGTCACACTTCAAGTTTGACCCAACTCGCATCCGGTGCGTCATACGAAAAGCGGAGCTGAACCGGGCGCGATGATTCATGGACCAGTCAGTTCGAAATTCATGTCGCGTTACATCGAATAACGGAGAATTTACATCTCGGCAGCGAACGGCATCCGCCTCAGCGCCGGCCCAAACCATAAGTACAGGTATCTATCATGAAGAATTCACTGCTGGCCCTCGGCCTTCTCGCAGCCCTGCCGTTTGCGGCCTCCGCTGCTGAAAACCTCTCCTACAACTTCGTCGAAGGCGATTACGTGCGCACTCCGACCGAAGGTCGCGACGCCGATGGTTGGGGCGTGAAGGGCTCCTACGCCATCACCCCGAACTTCCACGTGTTCGGTGACTACAGCAAGCAGAACGCTGACGACAACAACAACGTGTTCGAAAGCTCCAACACCGACTTCCAGCAATGGGGCGTGGGCGTGGGCTACAACTACGAAGTGGCCACCAGCACCGACCTGCTGGCGCGCGTGTCGTACCGCAAGCTGGACCTGGATACCCCGAACATCAATTTCGATGGTTTCAGCGTCGAAGCTGGCCTGCGTAATTCGTTCGGCGAGCATTTCGAAGTCTATGCCCTGGCTGGCTACGAAGATTTTTCGAAGAAGCGTGGTGTCGATCTGGATGACACCTTCTACGGCCGCCTCGGCGCCCAGGTCAAGTTGAACCAGAACTGGGGCATCAACGGCGACATCCGCATGGATGGCGACGGCAACAAGGAATGGTCGGTCGGCCCGCGCTTCAGCTGGTAAGCCGCACGTTTGACTGCAACGCGACTCTCTCTCCCGCGTTGCATTGGAAGCCCGGTCCCCCGACCGGGCTTCTTTCTTTTGGGCGATCGGTTGGCGCTGCGTACATCGCGCCATGACAGCATGTACGCAATGCGGGTTCTGTAGAAGCACGTGGGCATCGCGCTCAAGCTGCTACGTCTTGAAGCCAACCGTTGCGATCCGATCCGCACCAGCAAAAAGCCCGGCATTGCCGGGCTTTTTGCTGGTTCCTACGCAGCGCGCCAACGCGCTACGCCGCGGTCAGGTGAACAAGGTCTGCGGATACTCGGGCTTGCGCTCGCGTGCCAGCAATTCCTTCAAGCCTGCTTCCGGGGTGATCTCGCCATGCAACACCGCACGCACGGCGTTGGAGATCGGCAGCTCGATGCCGTGATGCTCGGCCTGGCGCATGACTTCGTCGGCGGTCTGTACCGATTCGACCACCTGGCCGATCTCGCGGATCGCATCGTTCAGGCTCTGTCCGCGTCCCAGGGCCAGTCCCAGCCGTCGGTTACGCGACAGATCGCCGGTACAGGTCAGCACCAGATCGCCCAGGCCAGCCAGACCCATCAAGGTCTCCGGCCGCGCACCGATCACCGCCGCCAGGCGCAGCATCTCGTTCAAGCCGCGGGTGATCAGGCCGGCTCGTGCGTTGAGACCGAGCTGCATGCCATCGGCCACGCCGGTGGCCACCGCCAGCACGTTCTTCATCGCGCCACCGAGCTCGGCGCCCACCATGTCATCGCCGGTGTAGGCGCGGAAGGTCGGGCCATGCATGGCATCGGCCACGACCTGCGCAAACGCCGCATCGTCACCGTGCACGGTGATGGCGGTCGGCAGGCCGAGCGTGACTTCCTTGGCGAAGGACGGCCCGGTCACCACGGCCAGCGGAACGCTGGAGCCGAGAATGGCGCGCGCCACTTCGTGCAGGAACCGCCCGGAGCCGGGCTCGAAGCCCTTGGTCGCCCACGCAACGCCGGCATCGGCCGGACGCACTGGTGCGATCAACCGGATCGTCTCGGTGAATGCATGCGAGGGCACCACGACCAGGATCCAGCCGGCATCGGCAATGGCCAGTTGCAGGTCGGTGGTCGCGCGCAGGCTCTGGGGCAAGGGAATCCCGGGCAGATAGCGCGCGTTTTCGTGGGTGCGGTCGATGGCGTCCACCATCGCCGCATCGCGCCCCCAGAGCACGGTCGGGTGACCGTGCCTGGCAAGCAGCGCGGCCAGGGCCGTGCCCCAGGAGCCGGCGCCGAGGACGGCGATTTTCTGCGTCGAATCGCTCATCGGCGCAGTCAACGCTTAGGCGTTGCCAGCCGGCTCGGAATCGGCCAGCGAGGTGCCTTCGCCCTGCGAGCGCTGGCGCAGGGTTTCTGCATACAGGGCTTCGAAGTTGATCGGCTGCAGGTAGAACGGCGGGAAGCCGCCGGCCTGGATCAGATCGCTGACCAGGGTGCGCACATACGGGAACAGGATGTTCGGGCACTGGGTGCCGAGCAGCACGTCGATCGCCTGCGGCTCCAGGCCGACCAGGCCGAACACGCCGGCCTGCTGCACTTCGGCCACATAGGCGGTCTTGCCACCGGCGGTGCAGGTCAGGGTCACGGCCAGCACGACTTCGAAGGCGTTGTCGTTGAGGCGCTGCACCTTCTGATTGAGGTTCAGCTGCAGCTCGGGCTGGTTGGCGTCGTTGAAGACGGCAGGCGCATTCGGCGATTCGAAGGAAACGTCCTTGACGTAGATCTTCTCGATGGTGAAAGCGGGGCCAGCAGCGGCGTCGGCCGGCGCAACCGCGCCGTTGATGATTTCGTCGGACATTCCTAACTCCAAAAAACGGTTCGGTGGATGCAGCGTTGAATGATGCAGACGTGAAAGTGCGAGTTTCTCACGCCAGCAATGGGGACTTGCCCGGCACCTCACAAGGTGCGATCAGGCGCGGCCCTTGACCAGCGGCAGCTCGGCCATCTGCCAGGCGGCGACGCCGCCATCGAGCCAGTAGACCTGCTCGAAACCGGATTTCTTCAGCGTCTTGGCAGCGCCTGCGGAGGCATTGCCGTTGCGGCACACCACCACCACGGGCGATGCCTTGGCGTTGGCGAGCAGCTTGCCGGCCGGGTCGAACTTGGCCAGCGCCACGTTGCGGCTGCCGGCGATGTGGCCTTTTTCGAAATCGGCGGTCGGCGACAGGTCGATCACCAGCGCGTTCTCGCTGTTGATCAGACGGGTCAGCTCGGCCGGCTTGAGTGCGCGGTAGCCACGGAACAGGCGCGCGACCTCGGTGACGATCAGGGCGATGGTCAGGCCCACCAGGGCCAGCGACAACATGGGGTTGCGGCCGACAAAGGCCTGCAGCTCTTCGAAATTCACGGGGTCAGGGTCAGTCAAGCGGGCGGGAATTGTCGCACAGCTGGCGCGCGCGACGGCCAGGCACCCTTGGCACGGGCTACTGGCCCTGCCAAAGATCGGGCAGGCCGCTGGCCAGCCACCAGCGTTTGCGCTCGACGTCCCAGCGCCACAGCTCGATGCTGCGCACCAGCCGCTCGGCCTGGGTATTGCGGTTGATCACCCGCAGCTCGACCTCGCGGCGCAGGTCGCCGTTGACGTCTTCGCCCACACGCAGCTCGCGGTAGCCGGAGATCTGAACCTGTTCGTAGCGCGAGCGTTCCAGATCGCTGAGCGGATGCGCCTGGGCGTAGGTCGGTTCGACAAAGCCCTGCGCAGCATCGAAATCGCTCCAGCGCACGGCGGCCGTGTAGGCGGCCTGGGTGGTTTCCAGCGCGCGCGCCTGGGCACGGCTGCCGGCAGACGCCACCCCGCTGACCATCGTCAGCCCGAGCAACAGCATTGCCCCCATCACTGCACGCATGCGCCTTCCCCCAAGTCCAGCACGCATCCTACCGTTTTGGAAACGCCACGAAGCGCCCGCTCAAGGTGGCCGCCGCTGCGCCGGAGCCCAGCGCAATCTGCGCACGCATGCCGATGCGCGCCTTGCCGCGCTGCCGGAAGGTCGCCAGGAACGCGTCCCAGCTACCGAGTTCGGACGGCTCGGCATTGGCCACCAGGTCTTCGTAGACCGGGGCGACGTAGCGCAGCTGGCTGTCGGCCACGTAGACATCGGCGCTGTGCCCGGCCAGTTGCAGCTGTAGCGTCAGCCAGCCCCAGCTGGCCAGCGTCATCAACGAGGCAAGGCTGCCGCCGAACGCATTGGCCTTGTCGTTGACATTGGCCTGCAGCGGCGCACGCAAACGCAACGCGCCGTCATGCAAGCCATCGACGGCAATGCCCATCGACAGAACCGGCGGCATGGCGATGAACTGTTGCTGCAGCGACTGCAGGGCGGATGCGAGCGTGCACGAAGGAGTCATCGGCGAAAGCTGGAAGACGGCGAAGGGCGGCATCATGCCGCAATGTTCCGCGAGCGTCTTGTGCACTGAAATACATGCGGTACCGCATGGTAAAACACGTTCAGCGCCGTCTCGTTGTACGCCTTCGCTATCGCGCCGCTCAGGGCGCGAACACGACCTTGCGATAGCCCTGCGCCACCCGCAGCAACGCGGTGGCCTTGGCCTTCCAATGCGCGCTGCGCTGCCTCTGCGCGTGCGTCAACGGCGCATCGATGGTGCTGGCGAACACGATCTGCTCCGGAGCGGCGTGGAAGAACTTGTCCTGAATGCAGGCGGCCGGCGACAGCTGATAGGTGGACAGTTGCTGTGCGACCGGCGATTCGTTCCAGCCGAACAGAAAAATGTCGGCCATGGTGTGCCAGCGCGCGTCGGCCGCCAGCAGCAGGCGCGCCGCATCGCGGCTGAGGATCAACGCCCCGGCGCACACCGGCCAGCAGTGTTGATAGGTCGAGGGACGCACCAGGCGCAGCTGCCGCCCACCGACCTCGGCGACCTTGGCATCGAGCTTGATGCGGTTGTAGGACGGCTCCAGCCGCACGATGCTGTTGCCGCCCGGCAGCCAATCGCTGCTGCGCAGCAGCGCCGGCAGCGCGTCGGACAGATGCATGTCGTCTTCGAAGATCGCGGTGTAGGCATCGTCGGATTCCGCTGCAATGCGCCACGCAGCCTGATGACTCAGAAAGCAACCGATGTTGGAGGCGGTCCACTTGCGCGGGCCGGTGCTGAACGCGTCACCGGAGCCCTCCAGTGGCCGCTCGCGTGCGAAGTCGGCAATCTGCGCAGGCGTCAGGGTGGCGCCATCGACCGCGGGAATTCGCTCGAACGGCAGGCCCAGCGCCTGGAACCGCGTCGACATCGCCTGCAGGCGGTCGCCGCTGCGCTGCATGTTGATGAGGTAGGACTTGATCACGGCGCCACTCCAGCTCGATTGTCGTGGCGGAGCGTGGGCGGAAGCGATCAGTGGCACAGACCCGGGCACGAGGTTCTGGCCGCAGAAACGCAGGCATCGCGTCGAGCAGGCACGCAAGGCCAGACAGCACGCGGGGATCAATGCGTCGTCAGCGCCATTGCGGCGCGCGACACCCGCCCCGATACGCCACGGCTCTCGCATAATCACTGGATGACATCTCCCGCCCCAGCTACCGACGCCTGGACCCTGATCTCGCTGCGGCCCAGCGGTGAGCACGCGCCATTGCGGCGTGCGACCGCGCGGCAGGGCGGACGGCTGCTGGCGCTGTCGCCGTGGCGGCTGCAGACCAACGACACCCCGCAGGCACTGGCCGCATTGCGGCAGGCCTTGCAAGCGCCGATCGCGGTGTTCACCAGCCCGGCCGCGGTGCACGCGGCGCATCGCCTGGCGCCGCTGCAGCGGCCGGCGCAGGCGCAGTGGGTGAGCGTGGGAGACGGCACCGCACGCGCATTGCAGGCGTGCGGCATCGATACGGTGCTACGCCCGGCGCGCATGGACAGCGAGGGCCTGCTCGCGTTGCCGCTGTTCCGGCAACCGTTGCAGGCCGTCGGGCTGATCACCGCCCCGGGTGGACGCGGCATGCTGGCGCCGGCGCTGGAGCAGCGTGGCGCGCGCATCCTGCGCGCCGATGTCTATCAGCGCGTGGGCCTGCGCCTACGCGCATCGGCAGTGCGCACCCTGGCGGACGTGCTGCCGGCTAGCGTGTTGGCACTGAGCAGCGCCGAAGCGCTGACGCTGGTGCTGCAGCAATTGCCCGCATCGCTGATCGACGCATTACGGCAACGCCCGGTGGTGGCTTCCAGCGAGCGCATGCTGGAATCGGCCCGCCTCGCCTGCTTCAATCATAGGGTGCGCGCCGCAGGTCCCTTGCCCGAGCAATTGGCCGCTGCTGCCGCCGCGATCGTGACACCATCGCGACCTTGCTGAACTTCGAACTCAAGCACGGCTTGCGGGTGTCTGCCGCTGCACGCCATGCTGTGCCAGATGACTGCGGCACCCGCACCCGTCATGACCGCGCGAGGATGGACGAATGACCGAAATGCCCGCTTCCACGCGACGCTTTCCCCTGGCATGGCTGCTGCTCGTCGTCGCGCTGGCCGCCGTGGGCGTGGCGCTGTTCTTCGGTTGGCGCGCATGGCAGGGCTATCAAAGCGCGCAGTTGCAGGCCGCCGAGGCGCAGCAGCAGCGCTGGGATGGCACGCAGCAGATGCTGGAGACGCTGCGCCGCGACCAACGCCTGGCCAACGAACGCCTGGCGGATGCAGCGGCCACCAATCGCGTGCTGCGCGACGAAATGCTTGGTCTGAGCCAGCGCAGCGCCTTGCTCGAAGAAACCGTACAAAAGCTTGCCGATCCCAACCGCCATAGTGCGCAGGCGCTGCGGCTGGATGAAGTGGAACTGCTGCTGCGGCTTGGCCAGCAGCGGCTGAGCATCGCTGGCGACGCCGACGGTGCCCGCCGCGCCTACGCGCTGGCCAATGCCGCGCTCAATGGCATCGACGATCCCGGCTATCTCAATCTGCGACAGGCGCTGGTGCAGGAACGCGACGCACTGGATCGCCTCGGCGCCGGTCCGCAGGCGCAGGCCGGTCAAACCCTGGATCGGTTGGCGGGCGACCTGCTGCGCCTGCCCGAACAGACCGCCAAGGACAGCGAAGCAGCGCAGCCCTGGTGGCAGAAAGCCCTCGCACCGCTGGTGGACATCCGTCCCAGCCGTGGCGATGCGCTGCTGACCACCGGCGCCGACCGCCACGCCGCACGCGACGCCTTGCAGATCGAAGTCAGCCTGGCCCGCGCTGCGGCCGAGCGCGGCGATGCCGCCGGCTTTGCGCAATCGCTGCGGCGCGTGGACACCTGGACCACCCGGCTGTGGCCGGATTCGCCACAACGTCGCCAGGCCCGTACGCGCCTGCGCGCGCTGCAACAAGCGCCACTGCGTCCGCGCCTGCCGGAACTGGGCACCACCCTGCTGCAACTGCAGGCCATGCGTGAAGGGAGATCCACCCAATGAAAGTGTTGCGTACCGTCTTGATCCTGTTGGTTGCCGTGGCGCTGGGCGTGCTCGGTGCGCAATGGCTCTCGCATCAGACCAGTTACGACCTGGGCAATGTGGTGGTCAGCGTCGGCGGCAACGACTATCGCGCCGCCATGCCGCAGGCGCTGCTGATTCTGGTCATCGCGCTGCTGGTGCTGTGGCTGGTGTGGACGCTGGTCAGCCTGCCGTTCCGGGTCTGGGGCAAGTATCGCCGCAAGAAGGGCCGCGCCCGCCTGATCGAGGGCCTGCGCGCAGCCGATCATGGCCAGTGGCAGCGTGCCGAGCGCCTGTTGGTCAACGCCAGCGAGGATGCCGACGTCAGCGGCATCGCCCTGGCCAGTGCAGTGCGGGTCGCCGATGCACGCGGCGACGAGGTGGCGGCTAACGGGCTGGCCCAGCAATTGGCCGAGCGCGATCCCACCGCGCATGCGTTGCTGCAAGGCGAGCGGCATCTGGCGCGGCAACGCCCGGTCGAAGCGATCAATGCGCTCGATCATGCCAACGCGCAACCGCTGCCGGCGCGCGGCCTGCTGCTGCGCACGCATGCCCTGGCGCAGATCGGTCGCGCCGACGAGGCCTACGGTCAGCTGGGCGCATTGCGTCAGCAGGCGGTGCTGGCACCGGAGGCCTACAGCGCACTGGAAGCCACGCTGGCCGAGCAGACGCTATTGCAGGCCGGCGATGCCAATGCCCTGGCCGAACGCTGGGAAGCGCTGCCCAAACCGCTGCGTACCTATCCCGCGGTGGTGGCTGCCTACGCACAGCGCGCGGCAGTGCTGCACTGGGACGATGCGGCGGTGCATAGCCTGGAGCAGGCGCTGGACACGCAATGGGACGAATCGCTGGCGCGTCTGTACGGCGTGCTGCCATTGGAAAAATACGATTCGCGCCGCGCCAGTGCGCAGCGTTGGCTGACCCAGTACCCGGACAGCCCCGGCCTGTTGCTGACCCTGGCGCGCCTGGCACGCCACCAGCAGCAGTGGTCGCAGGCCGAAGAGTTTCTGCATCGCGCCGTGGCCAATGGCGCGGGCAGCGAGGCCTGGGAAGAACTCGGCCACGGCTTTGCTGCAGCGGGCGATCTGCTGTCCGCGCAGCATTGCTACGCCAACGCCCTGCGCGCCGCACGGGGCGAGCCGGTGCACGAGGGCTTGCCGCAGCAGTCGCTGCGCGGGCCGATCGTGTCGGCGTATGCGACGCCGCCAGTCGATCCGCTCGCACCGGACGATCGCGTGCTTTGACCTGACGTCTGATCGCCGCTGCGGCGATGCGCGGATTCACCAAGAGCCCCGGCAAGTCCGGGGCTCTTGGTTTTCCAGAATGCGAGCTGCGCTTGCGCAGCACGATGGCCAGGATCAGATACGGCAATACGCCCATCAGCAGCGCCAGATAGATCGCCGGGTGATGCCAGTGGAAGATGTAGCGGCGCGGCGAAGTGTCGGCCGGCGCATTGCACCTGACGCAACGCGGCGGCAGATCGGCGCCTGGCGTGCACACCAGCACATCGCCCTCGCGCCACACGGCGCCGTGCGCCGGAGGCAGATAGAGCGTAGGGGGTTGGCGTGAATCAACGTTCGACATCCATGCGTCCTTGCAGGTTGGGGATTGGGGATTGGGGATTCGTAAAATCAGGAGTCCGCTTCTGCGTTTGCGAATCCCCAATGCCCAATCCCACGCTGCGTAGCAGCGTCAGCGCTCGACGATGGCCACCACGCCCATGCCGCCGGCGGTGCAGATCGAAATCAACGCACGCCCGCCGCCGCGTTCTTCCAGCTGCTTGGCAGCCGTGGCCACCACGCGCGCACCGGTGGCTGCGAAAGGATGACCGGTGGCCAGCGACGAACCCAGCGGGTTGATCTTGTCCGGGTCGATCCGGCCGAGCGGCCCCTCCAGCCCCAGGCGATTGCGGCAGTAATCCTCGCTTTCCCAGGCGCGCAGCGTGCACAGCACCTGGGCGGCGAAGGCCTCGTGGATTTCATAGATGTCGAAGTCCTGCAGGGTCAGGCCCTGGCGCGCCAGCATCTGCGGCACCGCAATGGTCGGCGCCATCAACAGGCCTTCGCCATGCACGAAATCCACCGCAGACACCTGCGCATCGCGTAGATAGGCCATCGGGGTGTGGCCATGCGCCAGCGCCCAGGCTTCGCTGGACAGCAGCACCGCGGCCGCGCCATCGGTGAGCGGGGTGGAATTGGCCGCGGTCAGCGTGCCGCGGCCGGAGGTCTTGTCGAAGGCCGGGCGCAGCGTGGCCAGCTTTTCCAGTGAGGTGTCGGCGCGCAGGATGTTGTCGCGCGCCACGCCGCGGAACGGCGCGATCAGCGTGTCGAAGAAGCCGCGCTCATAGGCTGCGGCCAGCTTGTGATGCGAGGACACCGCCCATTCGTCCTGCGAGTCGCGCGAGATGCTCCATTCCTTGGCCATGTCCTCGCAATGGTCGCCCATGCTCTTGCCGGTGCGCGGCTCGGCCACGCCGGGGAATTCGGGCTTGAGCTCGCCGAACTTGAAACCGCGCAGCAAGGCCTTGAGCTTGGCGCCGGTGGCCTTGGCGCGGTTGGCGGCCATCAGCCGCGCGCGCAGCTTCTTGCCGTAGACGATCGGCACTTCCGAGGTGGTATCCGAGCCGCCGCCGATGCCCGAGTCGATCTGGCCCAGCGCGATCTTGTTGGCGATGGTGATCACCGAATCCAGGCTGGTGCCGCAGGCGCGCTGCAGGGTGATGCCCGGCGTCAGCGGCGACAGCCCGGACGACAGCGCCGCCTCGCGGGCCAGGTTCCAGTCCGAGGAGTGCTTGATCACCGCCCCCATCGCCACTTCGCCCAGTTGCTGCCCGTGCAGCCCGAAGCGCTCGACCAGCGCGCCAAGCGTGCGCACCGACATGCCCAGGTTGCCCACGTCCGCGTAAGCGGTGTTCTGACGACAGAACGGGATACGAACGCCGCCCAGAATGGCGACGGGACGGGCTGCGGGCATCGGTTGACCTGGCATGGAGGACTCGGGGACATGGCCTGCACAGGGCCGGCAGGCATAATGGCCGCAGTGTAGCTTCGACCCCGTGATGGGCCAACCGCGAATCATGAGCAAGACCGAACACGGCGTGACCGCCATGGGTGTGATGGCGCTGGAATTGACGGGCGGCACCGCCCCCGAGCGCGGCGCCCTGGCGCCGGAACAGGCCGGCATGCTGGCCGAACGCATCGGCCGCGACCTGGCGCAATGGATCCCCGAAGTCCGCGAGCTCGAGCTCAGTGTGGCGATGGCGCACTTCGACCCGGCCGAAGTGCTGCGGCCGGGCTGGCCGCTGCATCGCCGGCTGGAGGAACTACATGCGCGTGCGCCCGGGCGCAACCAGGGCCCGCGCGTGCTGGCGTTCGGCGCCGATGCGCAGGGCGAGATTCCCCTGCCCTTCCAGGCCGACGCACAGCTGACCGGCGGCGGCCTGCGCGTGCTGCCGTTCCTGCTGTCCGGCGATCCGCAGATCGTGGCGACGGTGGCCGATGCGATGGAGGAAGTGCTGCTGGCCCAGGGCATGGCCCAGGCCGATACCGCGCTGCTGGCGCAGGAAAGCTTCGGCGCACGCATCGAGCATGCGCGGTATCTCACCGCGCACGATCTGGCGGCGATGATGTCGATGCAGTACGACAACCAGGGCCTGGCGCCGTTGTGGCCGCTGATCGAAGCCGCCCTGCTGGCGCCGCATACCGAAGAGTGGCTGGAACAGCCGCCCGAGCCGGTGCTGCGCTATGTCGATGGCGAAGTGCGCATCGCGCTGTTCGACCCGGCCGGCTGGTGCGATTTCTACGCGCACGACCGCGAGAATTGCGAGCGCCTGCGCGGGGTGTACGAGCAGTATCTCTCGCGTCAGCGGCAGATGGCCGCAGTGCTGGAAGCCCACGGGCTGCCGGTACTGTACGTGCATGTGGAACCGGGCCAGGATCCGCATCAGGCACTGGCCGCGTGAGCCAGCCGCCGGCTTCCACGGCGCCTGCGTTGCAGGGCGTACTGGAAACCGGCGTCTATGTGGCGGATCTGCAGCGCGCCTGCGCGTTCTACGCACGCGTGCTGGGATTGGAAGCCATGTACCGCGACGCGCGCATGGCCGCGTACGCAATCGCCCCCGGGCAGGTGCTGTTGCTGTTCCTGCAAGGCAGCACCGCTACGACAGTCACGCTGCCGGGCGGCACGATTCCGCCGCACGATGGCAGCGGGCGCACGCATTACGCATTGGCCATCGCTACCGATGCACTCGCCGCATGGGAAGCACATCTGCAGGCCTGCGCCGTGCCCATCGAAGGCCGCACACAGTGGCCGGGGGGCGGGCAGAGCCTCTACTTCCGCGACCCGGATGGGCATCTGCTGGAACTGGCAACGCCGGGGCTGTGGCCGAATTACTGAGCCAGCGATGCCGCAGATCTCGTGCCGGCGATCGACGTCGGCCGCCTGCTCAGTGCGCCCGGATTGATGCTTGGGGCAGTTCGATGCGTACCGACAAGCGACATGCAGCGCTAGATGCGCGGAATGCCGGATGCGCCACACGCCCACACCACGCATGAACGGATCGCTCCCCACTGCGGCACAAAAACAGCAACGCCGCAGTGATCGATCACCGCGGCGTTTTGCCGGGCTGCTGGCGTGTCCTGCTTACTTGGTTGCCGCTGGCGCGTTGTTGGTGGTGATCACACCGCAGGCCAGACGGCCGCCGGCGTTGCCGGTGGGCTGGGTCTTGTAGTCGTCCGCGTCGGCATGCACGATCACCGCGTGGCCGGCGATATCGAACTGGTCGGCCTTGCCGAGATTGACGTTGCTCGACACCGGGCCGTCGATGCTGGCATTGCCCTGCGCATCGGCCTTGATGTTGGGCATGTCGCCGCCGTGGTGCGGGTCGGCACTGACGGCGCCGTGATTGGATTGGGCCGGGTTGAAGTGACCACCGGCACTGCTGCCGTCCGGTGCGCTGCAGTCGCCCTTCTCGTGGATATGGAAGCCGTGTTCGCTGTCGGGCTTGAGGCCACTGAGCTGGCCGGTGACACGCAGCGCGCCGTCGACGATCTTGAAGCTCACCGTGCCTTTGACCTCGCTGCCCTTGGTCGGCTTGAGCTCGGCGGTTGCGGTGGTGGTGGCCGCCGCTTCGGTGACCATGGACGCGGCATGCTCGCCACCATGCGCCGCTTCGGCCGGTGCGCCGGCCTGCGGTGCGGGTGCAGGATCGGCCGGTACGGGTTCGTCGCGCTTGCACGCGGTCAGCACCAGCGCGGTGGCCAGGAACAACGTCGTTGGAAGGATGCGCATGAGACAACTCCTGTAGAAAGGCCGCAGTTGCGGCCATTGGTGCCCCGACTCAGGGCTGCGAAGGGGGTGTGCGCCACTGGGTGACGCGGATGACGCCGCAGGCCAGCCGTGCGCCGGCATTGCCGCTGGGTTGACTGCGATAGTCGTCGGCATCGGCATGCACGACCAGCGACTTGCCGACCACATCGGTGGGCGCGGCGTCGCCCAGGGTGATGCCGGCAACGATCATGTCCAGATGCGCGACACCTTCGGCATCGGCACGCAGGTTGTCCATGTCGCCCGCGTGGTGAGGACTGCTGCCGGCACGTCCGTGCGCTGCACCGGTCGGATTGAAATGCGCACCGGCGCTGCTGGCGTCTGCGGCGCTGCAATCGCCGCGTTCGTGCACGTGGAAACCGGCCACGCCGCCGGGGCGCAAGCCACCGACCGTACCGGTGATGCGAATACCCTGCAACGCGGGGACCAGCACCACGCGACCGCTGACCAGACTGCCCGATGCCGATGTCAGCGCCGCCTCGGCCTGCTGGACCGGACGCACCGGCACCACGCGCGCCGCCGGGGGTGGAGGCGGCGGCGGCGGGGGCGTGCTGCTGCAGGCGGCAAGCGCCAGCGCGGTGAGGGCAACGATCGTGGGCGACCGGTAACGCATCGAGCTGTTCTCCTGATCAGGCTGGAAACCTATGCGGGCGCATGTTCACGTGTCATGAAAAGCGCCTGGGGCAGCCCAGGAGTTTACGGGGTTGGTGTCGCGAGCCGGGATATGTGCAAAAAGCGCCCTCACCCCAACCCCTCTCCCGCAGGCGGGAGAGGGGCTCGATTGCGAGGATTCATGCCTGCCTTGCCTGCCTCGTCTTTTCCTGCCTGCCTTGCCTTTTGTCACCTGCCTTGCTTTTCCCGCGTGTCTTACCTTGCCCACGTGTGGCTTGCCTTCTCCCGCCTGCGGGGGAAGGTGCCCGAAGGGCGGATGGGGGCTCGTGCGCCGCCAGATAATCGGAACCGTGGCGCGTGCGAGCAAAAAAACGGCGAGCTTCTACACGCTTGCCGCAGTGATGCGCGTCAATCCCGCCTGGTTCGCTGCTTGGCTCGACCACCTGCGCGCGCAGTACGGCTTTTCGCAGGCGCCCCCCTTTCCCGCCTGCGGGAGAGGGGCTCGACTCCGGGTGTGGGCTAATCAGCGCCGCTTGCGCCCCGGGCCGAGCTTGCGGGTGACGGTGTTGCGGCCCAGCCCCAGTCGCGCGGCCGCTTCGGCGCGGCGGCCTTGGGTGAGTTGCAGGGCGGCTTCGAGCAGGGTCTTGTCCAGGCGTTCGCGGGCTTCGGCATGCAGGCCCTGGGCGCCTTCGCTCAGGCGTTGCGCGGCCCAGCTGGAGAGCATCTCGTCCCATTGCCCGTCGCTGCGGCCGGCGCGTTGGCGACGGCCGCCACGCGCCAACGCGGCTTCCACGTCGACCACGTCGACGATATCGGCGGTGGACAACGCGGCCAGGCGCCAGCAGACGTTTTCCAGTTCGCGCACGTTGCCGGGCCAATCGTAGTGGCGGAGTTGTTCCAGCGCGGCCGAGGACAGCCGCTTGGGCAGCATGTCGAGCTTGCGCCCGGCCATGGCCAGGAAATTCTCGGCCAGTTGCGCGATGTCGCCGCGGCGCTCGCGCAGCGGCGGCAATTGCAGGCGCACCACGTCCAGGCGATGCAACAGGTCGGCACGGAAGCGGCCTTGTTCGACCAGCGCCTCCAGGTCCTGGTGGGTAGCGGCAATCACGCGCACATCGACGCGGATCAACTCGCGCCCGCCGACACGGAAGAATTCGTTCTCGGCCAGCACGCGCAGCAGGCGCGTTTGCAGCGGCAGCGGCATGTCGCCGATTTCGTCCAGAAACAGCGTGCCGCCGTCGGCCTGTTCGAAGCGGCCGATGTGGCGTTTGGTGGCGCCGGTGAAGGCGCCGGTTTCGTGGCCGAACAACTCGCTTTCCAGCAGTTCCGCCGGAATGGCGGCGGTGTTGAGCGCGACGAAGGGTTTGCGCGCGCGCGGCGATTCGTTATGCAGCGCGCGTGCGACCAGTTCCTTGCCGGTGCCGGTTTCGCCGTTGATCAACACCGACAGCGGCGCCTGGGCCAGCCGGCCGATCGCGCGGAACAGCGCCTGCATCGCCGGGGTGTCGCCGATCAGCGCCGCCGAGCCTTCCGCCAACGGTGTCCCGATGATCTCCTCGACACCGGCATCGGCATCGGGCAGCGCCCGTGCGGCCAAGGCCACCGCATCGTCCAGATCGAAGGGCTTGGACAGGAACTCGTGCGCCCCGCCACGGAAGGCGCCGGCGGTACTGGCGACATCGGTGTAGGCCGACATCACGATGACCGGCAGTTGCGGGTGCCTGGACTTGAGCTTGTCAAGCAGGCTCAGCCCGTCTTCGCCCGGCATGCGCACGTCGGTGAACAACAGATCCGGGGTGGGCCGCATGGCCAGTGCCTGCAGTGCGGCGGCGGCACTCTCGAAGCCATCCACGGCATAGCCGGCATCGCGCAAGGCGGTGGACAGCACGAAGCGGACCGAACGGTCGTCGTCGACCACCCAGATGTGGTGGGATGCGGCGGCGGCCTCAGCCATGCAGATGCTCCTTGTCGTGATCGCCGGCCAGCTCGGGCAACAGCAGGGTGAAAACGGTATGCCCCGGCCGCGAGCGGTAGGTCAGCGTGCCGTGGTGTTCGCGCGAGACCTGCTGGGCCAGCGCCAGGCCCAGGCCGCTGCCTTCGGCGCGGCCGCTGACCAGCGGCAGGAACAGGTGCTCGGCCAGTTCCTCCGGCACGCCGCCGCCGTCGTCGATGATCTCCAGCCGCAGCGACATCGCATGCACGCGGTCGCGGATGCGCTGGCCGTGCTCGACGCGGGTGCGCAGGGTCACGCGGGTGGCGCCGGCCTGGAACGCGTTGCGCACCAGATTCCACACCGCCTGGGTCAGGCGGTCGCCGTCGCCGAGGATGTCGGGAATGCTGGGGTCGTAATCGCGCTGCACCTGCACCGACCAGCCGCCCTCGGCCTCGGCCAGGCGCAGCACGCGTTCGAGCACGACGTGGATGTTGAGGCGGTCGTGCGGGCGCGCCGGTGTGGGCGAGAGCAGGCGTTCGAGCAAGGTGTTGAGGCGTTCGATCTCGGTGCCGATCAACTCGATCAGCTCGCGCTCGTCCTCGTCGCGCCCGGCCGAGCGCCGCGCCAGCAACTGCGCCGCGCCCTTGAGCCCGGCCAGCGGATTGCGCAGTTCGTGCGCCAGGCCCTTGAGCGCGGCGCTCAAGGCATTGGGCAGCGCATAGGTGGGATCCAGCGCAGGGAATTCGTCGACCGGATGGGTTTCCAATAGCCAGCCGCCATCGTCCAGCCGCGACAGCCAGCCTTCGGCAAAGCGCGGTGCGTCATTGGGCAGGCCCAATGCCAGCCGATGCAGGCGCAGCACGTCGCGCTCGTCGTTGAGCAGGAAGCGGGCGAGCGCATCGCCCTGCACCTCCAGCGCGGCCAGCGGTTGATCGACCAGGCGCCGGGCACTGACTCCAAGCCAGCGCGCGAAGGCGGGATTGACGCCCAGTACGCGGCCCTCGCGATCGGCCCAGGCCACCGGTGTGCCCAGGCTGTCCAGCGACGGGAGTAAGGACGACATCAGCATTGCACCAATTTAGTGCAATCACTGTCGGCCTGCGCATGTGTCGCGCAAAACGAAGCATGCATGGAAGGACTCGGGGCCGGACGGCAGCAGGTCGCACCGATCCAGCGGGCATCCGCGCCGACAGTCACGGGCGTGGGGCTGGTCATGCAGGCACCTCGGCAGTTGGTCCGCGCCACAGCGGGGCAGCGGGAAAAACGGACCCGGCAAGGCTCTCCCGGCCGGGTCGTTGCGCCACCCGCGGCAGCGTGGCCGCGGGCGTGCATGCTCAGGACTCGTATGCCGCTTCGCCGTGCGAGGTGATATCCAGGCCCTCGCGTTCGGCTTCTTCGGTGACGCGCAGGCCGAACACCAGCTTGGCGACCAGGAAACCCACCACCGACACCACGCCAATCCACACCAGGGTGATGCCCACGCCCAGTGCCTGGATGCCGACCTGATGCACGATGTCGTAATCGCCGCCCTTCTGGCCGCCCAGCGAGGCCGCCGAGAACACGCCGGTCAGGATGGCGCCGATGATGCCGCCCAGGCCATGCACGCCGAACACGTCCAGACTGTCGTCGGCGCCCAGCAGGCGCTTGAGACCGGTGACGCCCCACACGCACAGCACGCCGGCAGCCAGGCCGATGACGATCGCACCGAACGGCCCCACCGTACCGCAGGCCGGGGTGATGCCGACCAGGCCGGCGACCATGCCCGAAGCCACGCCCAGCGCGGACGACTTGCCCTTGATGATCTTCTCGGTCAGCGACCAGCCCAGGATGGCAGCGGCCGTGGCCAGCAAGGTGTTGAGGAAGGCCAGTGCCGCACCGGCATTGGCTTCCAGGTTGGAGCCGGCGTTGAAGCCGAACCAGCCCACCCACAGCAGCGAGGCACCGACGAAGGTCAGGGTCACGTTGTGCGGCTTGATCGCCTCGCGGCCCAGGCCGGCACGCTTGCCGACGAAGTAGGCGCCGACCAGGCCGGCGATACCGGCGTTGATGTGCACCACGGTGCCGCCGGCAAAATCCAGCGCGCCCAAGCCGAACAGGTACCCGCCGGTGGCCCAGACCATGTGCGCCAGCGGCAGGTAGCCGAAGGTGAACCAGATCACCGAGAACAGCAGCACCGCAGCGAACTTGGCGCGTTCGGCAAAGGCGCCGACGATCAGCGCGCCGGTGATGCCGGCGAAGGTCGCCTGGAACGCCACGAACACGTATTCCGGCAGGCTGACGCCCTTGGTGAAGGTGGCCGCCAGCGTTTCGATGGTCACGCCCTTGAGCAGCGCCTTGTCCAGATTGCCGATCCACGGGCCTTCGCCGGAGAACGCCAGGCTGTAGCCGTACACCACCCACAGGATGGTCAGCAGCGAGAACACCACGGCGACCTGGATCAGCACCGACAGCACGTTCTTGGCGCGCACCATGCCGCCGTAGAACAGCGCCAGGCCCGGCACCACCATCAGCAGCACCAGCAGCGTGGAGGTCAGCATCCAGGCGACGTCGCCCTTCTCCACCACCGGCGCGGCCTCGGCGGCGGCCACCGGTGCGGCGGGCGGCTGCGCCGAGGGCAGCGGTTCGGTGGTGACCGGCTCGGTCGGTAGCGGGGTGACCTGCGGGGTGGACTGCGCGTGCGCGCTGCCCATGCCGCCCACCACCAGCACGCTGAACAGCATCAGCATGCAGACACTGTAGAACCGGGCCTTCCACCCGGCAAAAAAAGCTGTCTTCATAAGAACTCCGGGGGTGGGGGACTCAGAGCGCATCGGCGCCGATCTCGCCGGTGCGGATGCGCACGACTTGCTCGATCGCGGTCACGAAGATCTTGCCGTCGCCGATCTTGCCGGTGCCGGCGGCGTTCTGGATCGCCTCGACCACTGCGTCCAGCCGGTCGTCGGTCACCACCGTCTCGATCTTGATCTTAGGCAGAAAATCGACGACGTACTCGGCGCCGCGGTACAGCTCGGTGTGGCCCTTCTGGCGCCCGAAACCCTTGACCTCGGTCACGGTGATGCCCGACACGCCTGCTGCGGACAGGGCCTCGCGGACCTCGTCGAGCTTGAACGGCCGGATGATGGCGGTGATCAATTTCATGCGCATACCCCGAATGGTGGAAAAGACCGGCCGGCATTGCGCCGCCCGGCGGTGTCATTCACCTGGATGCCAACCCCGGCATCCGCTCGTTCGCGATTACGCAGACCTCGGCCGATGCCGATGCATCCGCCTCGTGGGAGAGGTCAGGCCCGCGCGTCGCGAACTGTGTGCTCTCTCAATACCCCTTCGATCCACGGCCGATGCCGTGGACCGATCGAACGTGTGCGGCGATGGCGGAGGTGGGAGGGGGGCCTCCGCCATCACCGCGGTGGAACTCAGTTGCCGTAGTACAGCTGGTACTCCAACGGGTGGGTCGCAGCACGGAACTTGGTGACTTCCTGCATCTTCAGCGCGATGTAGCCGTCGATGAAGTCGTCGCTCATCACCCCGCCGGCCTTGAGGAACTCGCGGTCCTTGTCCAGCGCTTCCAGCGCCTGGTCCAGGCTGGAGCAGACCTGCGGGATCAGCTTCTCTTCTTCCGGCGGCAGGTCGTACAGGTCCTTGTCGCTCGGCGCGCCCGGGTCGATCTGGTTCTTGATGCCGTCCAGGCCGGCCATCATCAGCGCGGTGAAGGTCAGGTAGCCGGACTGTAACGGATCGGGGAAGCGCATTTCGATGCGGCGCGCCTTCGGGTTGGTGACCCACGGAATGCGGCACGAGGCCGAGCGGTTGCGGGCCGAATAGGCCAGCATCACCGGCGCCTCGAAGCCCGGGACCAGACGCTTGTAGCTGTTGGTGCCGGAGTTGGAGAAGGCGTTGATCGCACGCGCATGCTTGAAGATGCCGCCGATGTACCACAGCGCCATCTGCGACAGGCCGCCATAGCCGTCGCCGGAGAACAGGTTGACGCCGCCCTTGGCCAGCGACTGGTGCACATGCATGCCCGAGCCGTTGTCGCCCACGATGGGCTTGGGCATGAAGGTCGCGGTCTTGCCGTTGCGGTAGGCGACGTTCTTGATGATGTACTTCATCGTCAGCAGTTCGTCGGCCTTCTGCACCAGCGAGCTGAACTTGGTGCCGATCTCGCACTGGCCGGCGGTGGCCACTTCGTGGTGGTGCACCTCGGTCTCGATGCCGACCTGTTCCAGCGTCTTGATCATTTCCGCGCGCAGGTCGTGCAGCGTGTCGGTCGGCGGGACCGGGAAGTAGCCGCCCTTCACGCCCGGACGGTAGCCGCTGTTGCCGCCGTCGTATTTGGCGCCGGTGTTCCAGGCAGCCTCTTCCGAGCCGACCTGGAAGAAGGTGTGGCCCATGTCGTTGGCAAAGCGCACCGAATCGAAGATGAAGAATTCCGGCTCCGGGCCGAAGAACGCCTGGTCGGCGGTGCCGGAGGACTTCAGGTAGGCCTCGGCGCGCTTGGCGATGCCGCGCGGGTCGCGCTCGTAGCTCTGCATGGTGGCCGGATCGAGGATGTCGCAGGTCAGCACGATGGTCGGATCGGCGAAGAACGGATCCAGATACGCAGTGCCGGCGTCCGGGAGCAGGACCATGTCCGACTCGTTGATGCCCTTCCAACCCGCGATTGAGCTGCCGTCGAACATCTTGCCTTCTTCGAACAGCGCCGGCTCGATGATGTTGGCCGGAAAGGTGATGTGCTGCTGTACACCACGCATATCGACGAAGCGCAGGTCGACAAACTCGACCTTGTTGTCCTTGATCAGCTTTTCAACATTTTCCACGGACATCGGAAGAAACCTCTGCAGGAGTTAAGTGGCTCGTGGGCAGGACTACAGCAGGGATCATGCCAAGCGACCGACCTTCACAAGTCGTTGATTTTACTTGCATCGCTTGAGACCGCTCACGCCAGATAGCACCCTAAAGGTGCTAACCGTTCGCATTCTGCACCGATATGGTGCATTCCGCAATGCACTATCCTGACCCCTCCCCCATCCCCCTCTCCAGTCCGATGTCCGATCTGATTTCCGCCCTGCTGTTGGGCATTCTCGAAGGCCTCACCGAATTCCTGCCGATCTCCAGCACCGGCCACCTGCTGATCGCCGAACAATGGCTCGGACGCCGTTCTGACTTCTTCAACATCGTCATCCAGGCCGGCGCGATCCTGGCGATCTGCCTGGCGCTGCGGCAGAAGCTGTGGACCCTGGCCACCGGCCTGGGCCAACGCGACAATCGCGACTATGTGCTCAAGATCGGCGTGGCCTTCCTGGTCACGGCGGTGGTCGGGCTGATCGTGCGCAAGGCCGGCTGGCAGCTGCCGGAAACCGTGCATCCGGTGGCCTGGGCGCTGTTGATCGGCGGGCTGTGGATGCTGGTGGCCGAGCACTTTGCCGGCAAACTGCCCGAGCGCGATGTGGTGACCTGGAAGGTCGCCATCGCGGTGGGTCTGGCGCAGGTGGTGGCCGGCGTGTTCCCCGGCACCTCGCGCTCGGCCTCGGCGATCTTTCTGGCCATGCTGCTGGGCCTGAGCAAGCGCTCGGCGGCGGCGGATTTCGTGTTCATGGTGGGCATCCCGACCATGTTCGCGGCGAGCGCTTACGCCCTGCTGGAGATGTACAAGGAAGGCGGCTTCGGCAGCGAGAACTGGGCCGATGTGGCGGTGGCCTTCGTGGCGGCGACCATCACCGGCTTTGTGGTGGTGAAGTGGCTGCTGGGCTACATCAAGAAGCACCGCTTCACGGTGTTTGCGGTCTACCGCATCGTGCTGGGCGCCGCCCTGCTGTTGTGGCTGCCGGCGGTGGCCTGAGACCGCCGGCAGCCGCGTGTCGTGCCGGTTGAGCCGGACGCGACGTGCAAGCCAGATGGCAGGGCAGTGACTTCCGTCATTGCCCTGGCCGCGCGGTGGCGGTATCACTGACGCATCGATCACCGGGAGCCGCCGCATGCGTGCCGTGTTGTTTGCCCCCGCCCTGCTGGCAGCGGGCGTGACGGCCTGCGGGTCGGGCGCGGCGCCGGAGGTGCCCGGATCCAGCGCCGATGCCGCTGCCGCCGAGCCGGCCGCGATCAGTTCAATAGCCGCCGACAATGCGCCCCTGCAGGCCGCGTTGCAGGCGCAACACTGGCAGCTGCAGCAGGCCAGCGATGCGCACGGCACCGCCTTGCGTAGCCTGTTTGTCGCCGGCACACCCCCGTTGCAGCTGGATTTCAGCGATCAACGCATCCAGGTCAGCCAGACCTGCAACGCGTTGGGCGCCGATTACCGCTTGGCGCAGGAGCACCTGCAGATCGGCCGGGTGGTGTCGAGCAAACGCCTGTGCGCGCAACCGCGGCGGATGGCCCAGGAACGCGCCGCCAGCGAGTTGCTGTCCGGTCGCTTCGCGGTGGCGCTGAACGCCGCGCAGACCACGCCGCAGCTGACCCTGACCCTGACCCGCAGCGACGGTACCCGGCTGGTGTTCGGCGGTGTCGCCACGGCCGACACCCGCTACGGGGGTCCCGGCCAGACGCTGCTGATCGAAGTGGCGGCCGACACCGCGCCATGTGGGTCCGACCCGGCGCGCCAATGCCTGCAACTGCGCGAACAAACCGCCGATGGACAGCCCGCGACCGGCAACTGGCAGACCTTCGACGGCAGGATCGAGGGCTTCGAGCACGAGACGGGCATCCGCACCCTGCTGCGCGTCACCCGCTACCCGGCCGCCGCAGGCACGGACGGCGCGCCGGTGTACGTGCTCGAGCAGATGATCGAGGCGAGTGGGTAGTTTGGGAATTGGGAATTGGGAATTGGGAATTGGGAGCGGGAAGCGGGAAGCGGGAAGCGGGAAGCGGCGAAGTGTTGCGTGACCGTTATGCAATTGGCGCTTCGGAAGCGACAGCCTGCTCTGCTTGAGGCGGCCCGAGTGACGCACGTGCTGATCGCCCTGACAGATATCACGGTTGCGGCGCTTGCAGCTTCCCTATCACCACCACCGCACAGCCTGGCAGCCGTGCGGTGGTGGTGATCTGCGCTTAGCGCAGCGCCGGATTCAGCGTATAGGTGCCGTGCAAGGCTGCCTCGGCCAGCACGTGGCCCTGGATCGCCGACAGCACATCGGCCGCGGTGAAGGTCTCGGGCAGGCTGAGCTGCGCCACGTCCAGCGCGAACACGCGGAAGAAATAGCGGTGCACCCGCAGGTCGTTGAACGGCGGGTACGGGCCGTCGTAGCCCAGGTAATTGCCGGCCATGTCGGCATTGCCGGCAAACCACTCGGTATACGAATTCAGGCCCTGGCGCGCACCGGCCGGGCCGGCCGGTTGCCGCTTGCCCTTGGGCACGAAGCCGTCGCTGCAGCTGCCTGCAGCGATCGCATGCACGTCGGCGGGGATATCGGCCATCGCCCAATGCACAAAATCGGTGCGTGGCTGGTCGACCGGAATCTGCACATCGTCGCGGCCCACGGTTTCCGGCACGGTCGGCACATCCGGGTCCAGGCACAGCAGCGCAAACGAGCGCGTGCCGGCCGGCACCTCGCTCCAGGCCAGATGCGGGTTGCGGTTGGGCGCAAAGCCATCGGGCGTTCCGGCGGCAAATTCCACCGCGATGGGCTTGCCGTTTTCGATGCTGTTGCTGGTCAGGCGCATGCAGAAGTCTCCGCGGGAATGAGGCCGACCAGGGTGCCTGGGTCCGCGCCGCAGAGGAAGCCATCGCCATGGAACCCTCTGGTGCGCGCGGTCGGGTTTCCCGCTGCCGGTTCATCACACCGGCGAGCACTGCGGCCGCGTGATCGTGCGCCGGCGACGTGGACGCTGCGACGTACGCGTGCCGCGTCGCGCGCCTGGCAGGGAGCGCGATATCCAGCCGGTGGCCAATCTGCACCGATCCGTAGGAGCGGACCTGGCCGCGATGGGGTTTTATCGATAACGCCTAATCATCGGTGGCGCCGCATCATCGGTAACGCCTCGTCGCGGCCGGGTCCGCTCCTACAGGGCTGTGTGAGCTGCGCCGCCGATGGCATGCCGCACCGGGCGCCGGCCGCGCCTAACGGGCAGTGAGCGTCGCATTCGGTCGGTGACCAATCTGCACCGATCCGTAGGAGCGGACCTGGCCGCGATGGGGTTTTATCGATAACGCCTAATCATCGGTGGCGCTGCATCATCGGTAACACCTCGTCGCGGCCGGGTCCGCTCCTACGCGGCGGTGCGAGCTGCGCCGCCGATGGCATGCCGCACCGGGCAGCTGCCGCGCCCGCCCGGCCGTGCTGAGCGCCGCTCAGTCCTGCGGGTAGCCGAAGCGCACTGCGATCAGCGTCAGCAGTTCGAATTGCGCGCCCAGTACGTTGCGGTAGTTGCGCCAGCGACCCGCGGCCAGGCGGGCCGGGCCGCGCGGTTCGACCAGCGGGAAGCGCAGGCCGAACGCCTGTTCCAGCGCGGTGGAGATGCCTTGCGGGTCGCTCTCGATGCCGTCAAGGCGGATGATCCGATGCGGATACAGATCGCGCTCGTGCAGCACGGCGAGCTGTTCCAGCGCAGCCAGCAACCAGTCGGCGGCCTGCTGGGGCGATTGCACGGCCAGCGGTGCCGGCGCGCCGGCCGACAGCCAGTCCAGCAGCATGTCGCGCGGGTCGCGCAGTGCGATCGCCAGCCGGCCTTCGGGCAGATGCGGGCGCAGCGCGGTCAGCAAGGTGTTGTCCCACCACAACAACCAGTCGATGACGTTGCCATCGTCGATGCCGCGCCGCGGCAGCTGCGCCTTCCAGCCTTCCACCAGCGCCATCGGCGCCAGCTCGCCGGACGCCAGCTGCTCGACAGTGCGGTAGCTCTGCAGCGCATCGGACGGCGGCGTGGTGCCATAACGGTCGTCGCGCACCAGCGGGGTGGCTGCGCCCATCACCGCGACCAGGCGTTCGACATGCGAGCCGGGCGTGCCCCAGACGAACAGCGGTCGCGCCGTCACGGTCTCGGGAGTGGTCCCCAGGTCCGGCCACTGCATCGGCTGCTTGGCGGCCTGCGGCGGCAATGGCAGGCGGTGCTGGGCCTGCTCGCGCTGGAACTGCATCCAGGTCGCCACGGCGGCGTCGGGCTGACCGGCGCGATCCTGCACATTGCCCAGCCACGGCCGCAGCACGGTCTGCTGGGGCGCGGGCAGCGAGTCGATCAGCGATTGCACGCAGGCGATCGCCGCCGGCGGATCGCGCTCCAGCAAGGCTTCGACGATGCGCTGCTCGCCGCTGATGCGGCCGGGCTCCACCGCCACGATCTGGCGCGCCACCATTTCCGCCTGGTCGGCATGGCCCTGCATGTCGTGCACGCGCATCAGCGCTTCCAGCGCCGGCAGATGCTCGGGCATGCCCAGCAGCCAGCGCTCGATCACCGCCTGCGCCTGCGGCCCGCCGACCGGCTCCACCGCCAGCCGCGCCAGCCACAGGTCGTGCGCATTGGCCGAGGTGGCCAGCGCCGCGTCCAGGGTGTCGCGTGCATCGTCCACCGCGCCCAGCCGCTCCCAGGCGGTCAGCAAGGCGTGCAAGGTGCGGCGGTCGGCCGGCCAGTGGGCCAGCGCCAGACGCAAGTGCGCGGCGGCCTGGTCGGGGCGGCCGGCCTGCAATTCCATTTCGCCGGCGAGCCGGCGCATGGCCGGGAGATCGCCGCCAGGCTGGGCGAACACGCCCTGCATCGCGGCCAGCGCATCGTCCAGGCGGCCCTGGCGCTGGGCCAGCTGGGCGATGAAGGCGCGCAGCGCGGTACCCGGCGGATTGAGCTCGACCACGCGCTCGAAGGCGCGCTCGGCAAACGCGAAGTGTTCTTTTTGCAGATACGCAAAGCCCAGCGCGAACATCACCCGCGGGTCGTCCGGCAGTTGTTCGGCGGCACGGGTCAGCAGCGACAGCGCGCGGTCGCCCTGGCCGCGACGCAACTCCACCACGCCATCGACGGCCAGCAGCTGCGGGTGCTCGGGCGCCAGTCGCGCGGCGGTGCGGCTCAGCCGCTGCGCCTCATCCAGATCGCCGCGCGCCACCGCCAGATGCGCCTGCATCACGTAGGCATTGAACTGGTTCGGGTCGAGCGCGGTGGTGCGCGACAGCGCGTCGTCCGCTGCCGACAGCTCGCGCATCGCCAGCAGCAAGCCGGCGCGCAGCAGATGCAGGTCGGCATCTTCCGGCGTCAGCGTCAGCGCGGTTTCGATACTGGCCAGCGCCAGCGCCGGTTGGCCCTGCTGCTGCAGGGCCAGGCCCAGCCAGCGATGCGTGGCGGCGGTCTCGGGCGCGCTGAGCACCCACTCGCGGGCCAGCGCCACCGCGTCGTCGGCCGCATTGCGGCGCAGGGCTTGGAGAATGGCGTCTTGCATGGCGGAGGACGTGTCCAGGACAAACGCCTATTGTAACGATGCGCGGGATGGCGCCGACCTACGCCTGCGCCGCCAGCCGCTCGGCCACCCAGCGTTCGGCGAATCCATCGCCACGGGCGTTCTCCAGAAAACCGCAGTGGCCGCCCCAGCGCGCGATTTCCAGCTGTGCGTGCGCCGGTAACTGCCAGGCGGCGAAATCCTCGAACGGAATGACCGGGTCGTCCTCGGCCATCAGGATGTCCACCGGCACCTGCAGACCGGCCAGGCGCTCGCCGGCGATCGAATAACTGTCGAAATAGGCTTCCAGCGAGCCATGCCCGGTGTGCTGTTCGGCCAGCCAGGCCATCAGCCCGCGCATGTCCAGCGCCAGGGTGGCGTCGTCGTAGCCATGCTGGTCGGGGAAGAGCTTGCGCTTGCGCAGCAGCGACTCGCGCCACTTGCGGCGGAAATACCAGTCGTAGAACTGCGGGCCTTTTTCCAGCTGCAGCATCGTCGCCGCCGGGTCCAGCAGCGGGCATACCGCCGCCACGCGCGCCAGCGGCAGACCGGCCGCCGGTGCACGCAACGCCAGCCGCAAGGCGAAATTGCCACCCAGCGAATAGCCCGCCGCCAGCAACTGCGGCGCGGGAAACCGCCGCCACAGATCGCCGGCGGCGTTGACCACTTCCTCGATGCGATCGGAGTGGAACAGGTCCACGTTGAGGTGGTGCGTGCCGCCGTGGTCGCGGAAATTCAGCCGGAACACCTGATAGCCGAGGCCGAGCAGACGCGCGGCGGTCAGCCGCATGTAATTGGACTCGGCGCTGCCTTCCCAGCCGTGCAGTAGCAGCACCGTGCCGCGCACCGGGGCATCGCCGGGCGGGATGCTCATCCAGCCCTGCAGGCGCACGCCATCGCCGCCGTCGAGAATGTGTTCGCTGGTCACCGCCCCGCTGGCGGCCAATAACTGGCGGCTGCGGATCCGGCGCAATGCACTGCTGCCCAGCACCGATTGCACGTGCGGATTGCGCAGCCAGCGCGGCGGCAGATAGTCGGAGGCGTTCATGCGCTCATCGGGCCAGACAAGGGGGTGCTGGCCGCAGGAAGGATGAGCGGTTGCATCGTCGGCTCAGGACTCCATCGCCGCGATGATGCGTTGCCGCGAGGTATCGGCCAGGCGGCGACGTCCTTCGATATCCAGCGCGCGGATCGGCTCGAGAAAATGCACCTCGGCCAGCCGCGACGGCTCGCCGAGCAGACGCACGATATTGGCGAAGAAACTCTCGCGCTCGCCGAACGCCACCACCGCCTGCGCATTGCCGCGCTGGCCGTAGCGCAGCGCCACCGGCTGCACCGGCACGCCGGCCTCGACCGCCGCCTGGAAGATGCGCGCATGGAACGGGCCGACTTCGCTGCCGCCACGGGTGCGGCCTTCGGGGAACACGCCCACCGGCTTGCCGCTGCGCAGACGCAGCAGCATTTCCTGCAGCACGCCGCCCAGCGATTCGGTATTGCCGCGCTGATGGAAGATGGTCTGGCCCTTGGTCGCCAGCCAACCGACCAGCGGCCAGCCGGCGATCTCGCGCTTGGCCACGAAGCCCATCACGCGCTGGCTGTGCAGCATCGAGATATCGACCCAGCTGACGTGATTGGCCACGAACAGGGTCGCGCCCGGCAGCGGGGTGCCGAAGCGACGCAAGCGAAAGCCGAAGATGCGCATCAGGTTGCCCTGCCACCAACGGATCATCCGCTCGTCCAGGGTGTCGTCGCGCCCGGTACGGATGCGCGCCAGTGGCGGCGCCACCACGCACAGCATGGTGATCGGCAGGCAGATGCTCAGATGCATCAGCAACAACGGCACCCGATACAGGTACCGGAACCAACGCAGCACGCTGCCAGCGTCGCGCGTGGCGTCCAGGGATGACTCGCTCATTGACGGAACGGGACCGGTACCAGGGGAAGGAAGCGCAACTATTGTGACAGCAGCGTGGCCTGCGCGCAGTGCCCGCAGCGGGTGGCGCTGTTCCACCCATGCGCTTGCACGGCGTGCTCAGCCATTGCTGCGCGCCACCACGGCCAGGGTCAGCCGCGAAACGCAGACACGCTTGCCGGCCGGATTGTCGATGGTGATGTCCCAGACCTGGGTGCTGCGCCCCACATGCACCGCGCGCGCGGTGCCGGTGACCAGGCCATCGGTGGCGGCGCGCAGGTGATTGGCATTGATCTCCAGCCCGACGCACATCTGGGTGGTCATATCCACGCACAGGTTGCCGGCGCTGCTGCCCAGGGTCTCGGCCAGCACCACCGACGCACCGCCGTGCAGCAGGCCGTACGGCTGCCTGGTCCGCGCATCCACCGGCATGGTGGCGCGCAACCAATCGTCACCTGCGTCGGTGAACACGATGCCCAGATGGTCGATCAAGGTATCGCGGCTGGAGGCATTGAGGGCGGCCAGGTCGACGGGGTCGCGGAAGGTCATAGGCTGGGGATTGGGGATTGGGGATTGGGGGAATCGGGAATCGGGAATCGGGAATCGGGAATCGGGAAAGCATCCGCGGCGCTGGGGTTTGATGCAACTGCCTTTGGCTAGCGCTACGAGCCGAGTTGCGACGGCGACTTTCAGCTGATGGCGGTGTGCGGCGCGCTGCCCATCTACTTCAGGGCACCGCGCCACTGCAGCGGTGCGGCACTCCACGATGCACCGGTTGCCACGCGCCGTCTCAATGCCGACCTGGGTCGGCGCCGCTACGATCAGAGAATCGGCACCAATCCCGCGCCGAAAGCGGTCAGCATCCGCACCAGCAGCCACTTCGGGCCGACGTTGACCTCGGGGAAATCGCCCACCGCCACATAGCACTGCCGGAACTGCGGGTCCTGGCGCTTGAGC
The DNA here is from genome assembly GCF_002939945.1 of Xanthomonas arboricola pv. populi. Classification (GTDB taxonomy): domain Bacteria; phylum Pseudomonadota; class Gammaproteobacteria; order Xanthomonadales; family Xanthomonadaceae; genus Xanthomonas; species Xanthomonas arboricola_A. Next base: position 41,257 of record NZ_MDEB01000011.1, read on the forward strand.
GGGAACGGGCAACCCGGCCCCGGCTGGAACTCGTAGTTGGTGGCGTAGCGCCAGGGCCAGAAATCCAGCACCGGCAAGGCTTCGGACACCTTGCCCACGCTGTAGTTCAGCCCGCTCAGCACCGGCGGCTTTTCGCGCGGGGCCACGGTCCAGGCGTTTTCCGGCGCCATGTCGCGCTCGATGCTGGCCGCCAGCGCCTGCGCAAAGCGCGCATCGTCGATCACCACCGCCGCTTCGGTGTTGTAGTTCTCGCTGCGCGGATCGAAATTGTGCGTGCCGATCACGCCGATGCGGCGGTCCACCACCAACGACTTGGCATGCAGGCCCATACGCGCACCGGCACGTGTCACCGGCAGCGGCTTGTTGACCGCGCGCGTGCCCAGGAACGAGGGCCGCGTCTCGGTGCGCAGCACGCGCCGATCGACCTCGCTGCCGCCGGGCGCGCGGCCCGCGCCACCCCCGCTGCCGCGGATCGCATTGCCGGCCGTGCCACCACCGCCACTGCCACGCATCGCATTGCCGGCCGCACTGCCGCCGATCACCCGATTGACCCGACTATCGTCTTCGGCCGGCTCGGCAGCCTCGGGGTTGAGCGGATCGGGCACCAGGTTGGCGTACTCCACCGGCGCATTCAGCGGAAACGGCTTGAACTCGTACAGGTTGAAGCCCAGCTCGCGCATGTTGCGGCGTTTGAACTTGTACGACAGCGCATACACGATCGGATTGTCGGTGGCGGCCAGGCTATTGGTCGACACCACGATGCGCGGCGGCTGCGGGCGCTGGCGCAGTGCGCGGAAGATCGCCTGCGCCTCGTCGGACAGCACCAGATACGGCGTCTGCAGCAGCACTTCCTGCTGCGCGCCGGCGATCAGGCCGTCCAGCTCGGGCGCGGTGGATACCGCCTTGGCGGCATGTTCCTTACGATGCTTCTGCGGCAGGTCGGCCACATACAGCACGCGCTGCACCGACATGGCCGGAGTCACGAACGCATCGCGCACGAATTGCGGATCGCGCGCCTCGTGATCCACCCGCTCCACCCGCTCGGGGCGGCGGAACGTGGCCGGCGGCATCTTCGGTGCGCCCTGTTCCAGCAGCAGACGACCGACATCGTTCAGACGCTCGGCCGGCACGCTGCGGCGCGCGCGCCAGAACGCATCGAAGTTGGCCGCCATCGCACGCACTTCCGGCCCGGCCAGGATCACGTCGCGGTCGCGGAAGTTGTACTCGCTGTCCCAATCGTAATAGTCGTCCTGGTAATTGCGTCCGCCGACCACGCCGAGCACGTCGTCCACCACCAGCAGCTTGTTGTGCATGCGCTGGTTGAAGCGACGGAAGCAGCACACGACGCTGCCGGCATAGTCGAAGTAATTGAGCTTGACCTTGCCGAAGGTCGGGTTGTAGATGCGCAGCTGCAGGTTGTCGTGGGTGCTGGCCAGCGCACCGAGAATCTGCAGATCGGCGATCGCCGAGAGCTGATCGATCAGGATGCGCACCTTGACCCCGCGCTGCGCCGCATCGGTCAGCGCATCCAGCACCATGCGCGCGCTGTCGTCCTTGTCGAAGATGTAGGTCTGCAGATCGATGCTGCGGGTGGCGCTGCGGATCAGGTTGAGCCGCGCCACCAGCGATTCTTCGCCACGATCGACGATGGTGGCGTAATGCCGCGGCGCGGCCGGCGTGGAGGCGGTGATGGCCTCGCCGCCCAGCGCGCGCAGCGGCGAGAGCTGGGCGCAACGATTGGCCTGCGTGCAGCTGACAACCGTGCTGCGGGCAGCGGCTGCCACCCCGGCGGCACGGTTGCGTTCGATTTGCGACAGGCCGGCGCATCCGGTGCCGAGCAACAGCGTTGCCAGCACAAGCACCCTCAATAGGAACCTCACGGGCGCCGCGCCTCCTGCAGCCGCCCGCGCAGAATGAACGTCACCCTGTCGCCCAGGGCCATCTGCCACGCATTCATTCCGTAACGTCCACGCAGGACCGTACCTCGACTGATCACATCGCAATCATAGCCCGGCCGCGCGCATTCAGCCGGCACCACATGCAGGGTCTCGACGTGGGTGATTCCGCGAATGGTCAGGTTGCCGGTGATCTCGCCCCCTTTGTTCACCACCTCTGCGGTGTAGGGAAACGACTCGAATTCCACCCCCGGATACTGCGCGACGTCGAAAAAATCCTCGCCGCGCATCCATGAGGTGTAGCGGTCCTTGCCGGGAATTTCCACCTGCGTGGCATCCAGACGGAAGCGCACCTGCTGGCGTCCGTCGGGCAATTCCGACAGTTCACCCCGAAAGCGCGGAAAAAACCCCTCGATCTTCATGCCGAAGCGCGTCCTGATCTCGAACCCGAAACGCGATTGCACCGGATCGATGGTATGCAGCTTCTGCTGCGCCATGCAGGGAAGGGCGACCCAGAGCGCGAGCCAGGCGGCAAACCAGCGCAGCGACGATGGCACGGATCAAGGCCACCAGAAGGCGGTCAGGCGGGCGACGCCCGGTTCGATGGCCGCATCCAGCGGCAGTGCCAGCAGGGCGATCGCGGCGGTCGGCATGCCGCGGTAGTCGCCGGTCTGGCCGCTGTGCATCAGGGCCGCCAGCCGTTCCAGGCCCGGGTTGTGGCCGACCAGCAGCAGACGCTCGGCATCACGGTGTTCGTCCACCAGGCTGGCCAGGGTGCCGGGGGTGGCGTCGTAGATCCGTTCGTCCAGGCGTTGTTCGATATAACCGGTGAGCTCCAGCACCGCTTCCAGCGTCTCGCGCGCACGCCGCGCCGGCGAGCACAGCACGCGGTCGGGCACCAGGCGCTGCTCGCGCAGCCAGCGGCCGGCCGATTCGGCCTCGGCGATGCCGTGCGGGGACAGCGGGCGATCCAGATCGGCCTGGCCGGTATCGGCCGGCTCGGCGTGGGCGTGTCGCAGCAGTATCAGTTCGCGCATGAAAACACTCCGGTCTAGGATTTCTTGAGCCACTTGAACAGCGGCTCCCAGTCCTGTTGATGGTCGCGCACCTGCGCCGAGCGGTAATCGAACAGGCTGCGCCCCAGCCCGGCCATGACCACATAGGCCTGGGTGTCGCGCAGCTGGGTCACCAGGGGATAAGGCCAGGCGCCGATCATCTCGGCAGCTTGCTGCGAGGTCTGGGTCCAGGGACGGGCGCGGTTGAGCACCAGGCCCACCGGCAATTTGCGTTGATGCACGCGCGGCACCTTGGCCAGCGTGTTGAGGAAGCCGACCACCGCTTCGATATCCAGCGCCGAGGACAGCACCGGCACCACGATGGCATCGACGTGGTCGAGGAAGCCGCTCAGGTCATCGGCCATCGCACCGGCCGGAGCATCGATGATCAGCTGGTCGGTGCCGTCGGGCACCGCGGCCTGCCAGTTGCGACGGCGGGTGGCATCGATCGGCAACACCGCACTTTCCAGGCTGGCACGGCGCTGCGCCCAGCGCGTGGACGAGCCTTGCGGATCGGCGTCTGCCAGCACGGTGCGCTGGCCCTGCAAGGCCGCATGTGCGGCCAGATTCGTGGCGATCGTGGTCTTGCCGACGCCGCCTTTGGAGCCGGCCACCAGGACTGTCTTCATGCACGCCTCGCTTCCGGGAGCAAGCCGGCAGCGTACACCGCGACGCAGTGAGGAAGTAGTCGAAAGGTGTTAAACGTCCCAGAGCAGGCGCTATCGCGCTGCAACATCGGCCTTAGTACATGGCCGCTGCCCCCATGCAACGACCAAGCGGATCAGCGGGTCTGGTGGCTCGGTGCGCCCGGCTGCCAGTCCGCCGGCGGTTGCGCGGCAATGCCTTGACGCTGCAGGCGCGCGCGCAACGCCGGCACTTCGCCCTGCGTCAGAATCGCATCCAGTGCGGCGACCTGCGCATCGACCGAGGGTGCGCTGCGCTGCAGTTGCTGCTGCAGCCACTGCAGCTCCCGCATCCGCGCCTGCCAGCGGGTGGCGTCGGCGCCGCTGCTCAGTGCGGCCATGCCCTTGGTGCCGATCACGGCCGTGGTCAGGGTGGACTCGTCGTTGGCCACGTTGTTTAGCACGACCATGCACTCGTCGCGTAACGCAGGCGTGGTGGCATCGGGGCTGCAGCGCCGCATCAGATCGCCCAGCGCGGGAGTGCATGTGCAGACCAGGTACCCATCACGAACATCGCCGCCATGCCGGCGCCCGTGGACGGAAACCCTTGGGCGTCGAGTCGCTCGCGCAAGCTGACCGAGGCCAGCGATGGCCATTGCACGCCGTCGTAGACGGCATAAAGGGCCTGGCCCAGCTCCAGCGCACCGCTGTCGAAATGATCGGACTGCACGGCCGCCTGCCAGGCGCGTTCGGCGGCCGCCTGGTCGCCGCGGCGCTGTGCAGCCGCATAGGCGCGCAGATGCACGGCGGCATTGCCGGCATCGGTCTGCTCCAGGAACGCCCGCGCGGCGCCTGGGTCGCAGCGCAATCCGGGGGCACAACCGACGGCTTCCATCTGCGCCACCAACCGGTCGCGCGGCCGCGCGTCCAGGGCACGCTGCAGCCAGGCGCGCTGGATGGGGGCATAGCCTCCGTCTGCGGCCGACACTGCCTCGTCCTCGGCATCGATCCACAGCAGACCGACCAGATACAGCTGCCTGGGCTCGCCGCTGGCCGCCATGCTGCGCAGGCGTGCCTGCATGGTCTGGCCGACCTGGCTTACCCAGTGAGTCATCAGCGGATCATCCGCCGGAACCGGTGGGATGGCGGGCGATGCCGCCAGTGCGGACTGCGCCGCGAACACGCTGCCAAGCCATAGCAGCGCAGTGGTGATCAAGCGGTATCCGTGCATGTGTTGCTCCTGTCCGTGTGGGGCGCGCAGTGGTGCGCGCCAGCATTTCATACGGGGGTAAGCCGCATCAAGCGGCCAGGCGCGCCAACAGCCAGGCCCATGCCGGCAGGGTCAGCAGCGACAGCAGGATGCTGTAGCCGACCATCGCCGCGGCCAGGCGCGGCGCCAGCCGGTGCGAGATGGCCAGCGCGGCGGCGGTGATCATGGTGGGCATGGCCGATTCGAGCACATTGGTCTGCAGCATCGCGCCATGCAGGCCAAGCGCCCAGGACAGCGGCAATGCCAGCACCGGCATCACGGCCAACTTGAAGACCAGGCCGACGGCCAACGGCTTGAGCTCGTCCGCAGGCAGCCGCAACTGCAGGGAGAAGCCCACCGCCAGCATCACCAGCGGCAGCATCGCGTCGGACAGGCTCTTCAAGCCGGCGCCGATCCAGGTCGGCGGGTGTTCCCGCATCACCGTCAGCGCGAACAGCAGCGCCCATAGCGGCGGGAAGCGCAGCACGCGCAACAGGATCAGCTTCGCGGTCGGTGGGGTGTCGCCGCTGTAGCGGGCCAGCACGTACAGCCCGAAGGTGGACAGCAGCACGAAGGTGCCGAACTGGTCGTAGACCACCGCATATGGCAGGGCGTGATCGCCGATCAAGGCGCGCACCATCGGAAAGCCGATGAAGCTGGAATTGGTGAACACCACGCACATCAGCAGTGCGGCGTATTCCTCGCGCTTGAACCGCAACAGCCGGCTGCAACCCCACAGCAGCGGCACGATGAGTGCGGTCAGCAGCCACGGCGTGGCGATCACGCCACCCAGCGAGGCATCCAGATGCAGACGCGGCACATAGGTCAGCACCGAGGCCGGCAGGCAGATGTACAACACGATGCGATTGAGTACATCGGCGCTGTTGTCCGGCAACGCCCGCAAGCGCGCGAACAGCAGGCCGAGCCCCAACATCGCCAGAATCAACGCAAATGCATCCACCGCCATGGCGTGGTCAGGTCCGTGGGAAAGCGACGCTCAGGATCGCATAGTGGGCGTGTCGTGCCTGGATCGGTGCCGCCACACGGTCCCGCAATCGGCAAGGACACCGCACCAGGAAGTTGGTCGGTAGCTGCGTGAAACGCCGCTTGTCGCACGTGTGTCGAACGTTGAGCCTGCGCACCAATATCAAACAACGCACATCACGCGCTGCTCTTTAGAGTGCGCACCGACCATCCCGACTGGTCCTTGCCCGCCCACCGTCGCGGGACCTTACGCGGCACGGATGCCGCGTAAGAGCTTACAAGCACATACTTGCAGCGTGTCCCGCGATTGTGGGCGGGCAAGGGCCCCTGCAGCCAGGCCGCAGATCATCCGCTGTACAACTGACCTCTCCGCACAGGCCAACCACAAGTCGCGTCGGCTTGCTGTTGCCGGCCGCAAAACGACTTGAGAGGTGATGCACAGCGGCGCGCTACAAGGGCTTTCCCGCAGCGCACCCCGCCGAGTTAAGGAAACGCCGGCGGGTTCGCCTGCCATGCCGCAAAGACCTCGGCCAGGCTGGCGCGTTCGGCCTCGCGCCAGTCCGGCAGCAGGGTGGCGTAGCTGGCGGTGCTGCTCCAGCGATCCGGCCAGGTGCGCACGGCGGCGGCGTACCACTCGACCGCCTCCTGCTTACGACCGGTGCGCCATAGCGCCAGGGCCGCCGTGGTCGGCAGCCAGGCCGGCGCGGCCGGGCGGCCGTTGGCCAGGGTTGCCCACTGCTGCAAGGCCTTGTCGGCTTGGTCGGCGCGCAACAGATCCCAGCCGTAGTTCCAGGTGATGGCACGGTATTGCTGGCTGCCGTTGGAGACCAGCCCCAAGGCGCCCTGGTAGAGCTCGTCGCCCAATTGCGTGCGTCCACCGGCATAGGCCAGCGACGCCAGCTGCGCGCGCGGTTCGGCAGCGCGGGCGTCACGCTGCACCATCGCCGCCAAACGGTCGATCACCGCATCGCCCCGCCCCTGCACGGCCACCACCGCCTTGGTGGTGCCGCGATCTTCGTCGAAATAGAACTCCTTGGGCCTGGGCAGGTTCTGCGCCTGCGCCATCGACCACACGCCCCCGAGCAAGGCCAACATCGCGGCCCATGCGTACTTCCTTTTCACTGGCTTTATCCCCTGACAGCAAACGACCCTTCCCGTCGCCATCGTAACCGCAGCGCGACGGCTGCGCATCCGCATGCAACGGGCGCGTGAAGGGCGACTGTTACACTTCGTGCCGCCGTTTTGGAATCCGTCGGGCGTGTCATATGCTTTCAGATGACACGCACCGGGTCCCAGCCACCCTTTCCGGGCACGCCATGACCAGTACTGCTGCACTCTCTTCTCCCGACTCTGCCAACACGCCGGAGCTCGGCCAGGTGGATGCGGATTACACGCTGGAACACAAGTACACGCGTGCCGATGGGCGTATCTACTTGTCCGGCGTGCAGGCGCTGGTGCGGCTGCCATTGATGCAACGCCTGCGCGATGACGCCGCCGGCCTTGCGACTGCCGGCTTCATCAGCGGCTATCGCGGCAGCCCGCTGGGCGGTTTCGATCTGGAGCTGTGGCGTGCGCGCAAGCATCTGGACGCGGCCAGGGTGACCTTCACCCCCGGCCTCAACGAAGACCTGGCCGCCACCATGGTCTGGGGCACCCAGCAGACCAACCTGTTCCCCGGCTCCAAGGTGCAAGGCGTCTACGGCATGTGGTACGGCAAGGGCCCGGGCGTGGACCGCAGCGGCGATGTGTTCAAACACGGCAATGCCGCCGGCACCTCGCCGTATGGCGGCGTGCTGGCACTGGCCGCCGACGACCATGCCTGCCGCAGCTCGACGCTGCCGCACGGTTCGGAAGAAGAATTCGTCAGCGCGATGATGCCGATCCTCAATCCGGCCGGGGTGCAGGACATCCTGGACATGGGCCTGCTCGGCTGGGCGATGAGCCGCTATACCGGGCGCTGGATCGGCTTCAAGACCATTGCCGAGACGGTGGAGTCTTCCGCGTCGGTGGATGTGGATCCGTTCGCACGCACGATCGTGCTGCCAGAGGACTTTGCGTTGCCGCCAGGGGGTTTGAGCATCCGCTGGCCGGACCCGCCGGTGGATCAGGAAATGCGTCTGCATCGCTACGCGATCGCCGCCGCGCAGGCATTCGCGCGCGCCAATCACATCGACCGCGTCGTGCTGGATTCGCCGCACGCACGCTTGGGCATCGTGACCACCGGCAAGAGCTATCTGGACGTGCTGCAGGCGCTGGAATACCTGGGCCTGGATGCGCAGGCCTGCGCGCAGATCGGCATCCGCGTCTACAAGGTCGGCATGACCTGGCCGCTGGAGCCGGTGGGCATCAGCGCGTTTGCGCAGGGGCTCGAAGACATTCTGGTGGTGGAGGAGAAGAAAGCCTTCATCGAGCGCCAGATGAAGGAACTGTTCTACAACTGGCCGGCCAGCGCCGGTGCGCGGCCGAGCATCGTCGGCAAGTACGACGAGCAGGGCGAATGGATCCTGCCGTCCACCGGCGAGTTGACCCCGGCTACGATCGCCGCGGTGATCGGCAAGCGCATCCAGCGCTTTGCGCTGCCATCCAGCGCGATGACCGACTCGATCGAACAGCGGCTGCGCTGGATGGACAGCAAGGAAGCCGAAATGGCCTTGCCACGCGCGTTGTTCCCACGCGTGCCGCATTACTGCTCCGGCTGCCCGCACAACACCTCCACGGCGGTGCCGGAAGGCTCGCGTGCGCTGGGCGGCATCGGTTGCCATTACATGGTGACCTGGATGAACCGCTCCACCGACACCTTCACCCATATGGGCGGCGAAGGCGTGACCTGGTCGGGGCAGGCGCCGTTCACCGAGACGCCGCACGTGTTCCAGAACCTGGGCGACGGCACCTATTTCCACAGCGGCTCGTTGGCGATCCGGCAGTCGGTCGCCACCGGCGTCAACATCACCTACAAGATCCTCTACAACGATGCGGTGGCGATGACCGGCGGCCAGCCGGTAGACGGCACGCTCACCGTACCGGACATCGCGCACCAGCTGCGCGCCGAAGGCATCCACACCATTGCGGTGGTCAGCGACGACATCGGCAAATGGACGCACCGGCGCGAGCGCTTCCCCAGCGACGTGGCGTTTCACGATCGCAGCGAACTGGATGCGGTGCAGCAGCATCTGCGCACGATCAAGGGCGTGTCGATCCTGATCTACGATCAGACCTGCGCCACCGAAAAACGCCGCCGCCGCAAGCGCGGCAAGCTGATCGACCCGCCCAAGCGCGTCATGATCAATTCGCTGGTGTGCGAGGGTTGCGGCGATTGCGGCGAAAAGAGTTTCTGCGTGTCGATCTTGCCCAAGGACACCGAATTCGGCCGCAAGCGGCAGATCGACCAATCCAACTGCAACAAGGATTATTCCTGCGTATCGGGCTTTTGCCCGAGCTTTGTCACCGTGCATGGCGGTACGCCGCGCAAGGGCAAACAGCGCGATGTCAGCGCATTGCTGGACAACCTGCCCGCGCCGCCGCAACGCACCACGCTGGAACAGCCGTGGAACATCCTGATCACCGGCGTCGGTGGCACCGGCGTGGTGACCATCGGTGCGTTGCTCGGCATGGCCGGGCACCTGGAAGGCAAGGGCGCCACGGTGCTGGACCAGACCGGGCTGGCGCAGAAGGGTGGCGCGGTGACCACGCATATCCGCATCGCACGCCGACCAACCGACATCCACGCGGTGCGCATCGCTGCCGGCGAAGCGGATCTGGTGCTGGGCTGCGACATGGTGGTGGTCAACGATTACTGGGCCTTGTCCAAGGTGCGCGATGGCCGCACCCAGGTGGTGCTCAACACCTACGAAGCGATGCCGGGCAACTTCACCACCCAGCCGGATCTGCAGTTCCCCGCCGCCGAGATCATTGCCGGCGTGCGCACCGCATTGGGCGGCCAGGAGCCGTTGTTGCTGGATGCCACGCAATTGGCGACCGCGCTGCTGGGCGATGCGATCGCCAGCAACCTGTTCGTGCTCGGCTATGCCTGGCAACACGGGCTAGTGCCGTTGTCGCACGCGGCGCTGATGCGCGCGATCGAGCTCAATGGCGCGGCGGTGGCGATGAACCAGCAGGCGTTTGCGTGGGGGCGGCTGGCCGCCATCGATCTGCCGGCAGTGAGGCATGCGGCAGGCTTGCGCAATGTCGGCGAGCTTGCGCATGCGCAAGGCGATACGCCGCCAGCGCGCGCGCCCGGCAGCTGGGAAGAACACGATCTCGGCGGGCAAACTGCGCCGCGCGCGCTGGCGCAAAGCGACGGCAACACGCTGCATGGCGATGGCGATGCGCCGACGCATCCGCTCGACGACGAGCAGCTGGCGCAGTCGCTGGACGAAGCCATCGCGCGACGCGTGGCGTTTCTGACCGACTATCAGGATGCCGCGTACGCACAGCGCTATCGCAGCCTGGTCGAACGCGTACGCACGCACGAAGCGCAACATGCGCCCGGCAGCAGCGCGTTGAGCGAAGCGGTGGCGCGTTACTACTTCAAGCTGATGGCCTACAAGGACGAATACGAAGTGGCCCGCCTGTATACGCGCGGCGACTTCCAGCGCAGGCTGCAGCAGCAGTTCGAAGGCGACTACACGCTGCGCTTCCATCTGGCACCGCCGCTGCTGGTCAGGAAGGATGCCCACGGCCACGCGATCAAGCGCGAATACGGGCCATGGATGTTCACTGCGTTCAAGCTGTTGGCGCGGCTGAAATTCCTGCGCGGCGGCAAGCTCGATGTGTTCGGCTACAGCGCCGAACGGCGTGGCGAACGTCAGCTGATTGCCGATTACGTGGCGACAGTGGACACGCTGCTGGAACGGTTAGATGCCGACAACGTCGGCCTGGCCGCGCAGATCGCCAGCATTCCCGAGCAAATCCGCGGCTATGGCCATATCAAGCACGCGCACCTGCAAGAAGCCAAGGCACGCCAAGCCGCGTTGCTGATGCAATGGCGCAATCCCAGGGCCTTGCATGTGGTGCAGGCAGCGTAGGACTGGCGGATCGGCGTTGCAGCGTGAAAGGAAAGCGTTGCGCGCTTGCTGATCGGCCGATGTGTTGCCCATCGCGCTGCGGTGACAGGCTGGCGTGTTGTGGCTCGGATGTCGGGCAGCGGCCGCTGCTGCGGCACGTGATCGCGTTCGCGCATGACATCGGTCAACGCATGCTGGTCAATGTGCTGTCGGCGCCATGATCAGCAGCGTCTCCCTGCCTCGCACGAACGGTGATGCGCACGCAAGGCACCGCCCGTCATTCGAAATGCCGACCACGCGTCAGACGGATCGGGCCACGTACGGTGCCCAGGTCGACCACTTCACCGCGCTGGTTGATCTGCACCACTTCCTTACTGGCCAGATCGGCGGCAACGCTGCGTACCTGCGGCATAAGCGCGCGCCAGCGCGCTTCGTCATCGCTGAGCGCGCGGGCGACCTCGGACGGGCAGATCGATTGCTGTGGCAGCCGGCGCGCCAGCAGCGCGCATATGATCGCGGCGATCTGCGCGTCGTCGATCCGTTGCACGCCAGGCGCGCGAGGTCAGAGCGGACGCAACACGCGTAGCCCGAACCAGTCCTTCGTATCGTTCCAGCCATGGGTGACCTTCAGCCCGGCGGCGGCGGCGAGTTCGGCAAAGCGCGCGTCGGTGTACTTGTAGCTGTATTCGACCTGCATCGCTTCGCCTTCGGCAAACTCGAATTGCTTGCCTCCCACCTGAACGCGCTGTGCGCGCTGACTGATCAGGAAGGTCTCGATGCGGCCACGTTCGCGCGCATACACCGCGTGGTGGCGGAAGCCGTCCAGATCGAAGTCGCTGCCGATCTCGCGATTGAGCCGCGCCAGCAGGTTCAAGGTGAACTCGGCAGTGACGCCGGCCGCATCGTTGTAGGCGGCCTCGATCAGGCCGGCATCCTTGTCCAGATCGATGCCGATCAGGGCGCACCCGTCGCTGCCCATGGTCTGGCGCATCGCATCGAGCAACTCGACGGCGGCATCATCGGTGAAATTGCCCAGCGTCGAGCCGGGGAAGAACACCAGATGCCGGCGCGCCGGGCGCTGCGCCTGCGGCAGCTGCAGCGGCTTGGTGAAGTCGGTGCACACCGGCAGCATCTGGATCTGCGGGAATTGCTGCGCCAGCCGCGCAGTGCTCTCAAGCAAGGCAGTGCGCGAGATTTCCAGCGGCGTGTAGGCCACCACATCGCGCAGTCCCTGCAGCAGCAACTCGGTTTTGCGACCGCTGCCGCTGCCGTATTCGACCACGTGCACGCCAGCGCCGATCGCCTGCGCGATCGAGGCCATGCTGGCCTCCAGCAACGCCAGTTCGGTGCCGGTGAGGTAGTACTCCGGCTGCCGGGTGATCGCCTCGAACAGCTGCGAGCCGTGCGCATCGTAGAAATACTTCGATGGCAGCGTCTTGGGCGTTTGCGACAGGCCGGCCAGCGCGTCGGCGGTGATGTCGTCCGGTTGCGGGCGCAGATCGGTCAGCGCGGCGTGCGCGCGTTGCATGGCATGGGCGGCGGCGTTCAAGGCAGATCCTTGGCAAGGCGCACGCCGGCAAACTGCCAACGCGCATCGGAGGGGAAAAAGTTGCGGTAACTGGCGCGGACATGGCTGGCCGGCGTGGCACAGCTGCCACCACGCAGCACCCACTGCGCATTCATGAATTTGCCGTTGTATTCGCCCAGCGATCCGGGCCACGGCGCGAAGCCGGGATATGGCAGATACGCGCTGCCGGTCCATTCCCAGACATCGCCGAACAACTGCTGCAGGCCGGTATCCACCGCGTCGGGGCCGCGCGGATGCAGCGCATCGGTATCGACGAAGTTGCCCTGCACCGCCACACCGGTGGCGGCCTGTTCCCACTCGGCCTCGGTGGGCAGGCGCGCACCGGCCCAGCGGGCGAAGGCGTCGGCCTCGAACAGGCTCAGATGGCACACAGGTGCGTGCGCATCGCGCAGGCGCCAACCGTCCAGGGTGAACTCGCGCCCGTCCGCATCCCAATACAGCGGATGCTGCCAGCCCTGCGCCTGCACCATCGCCCAGCCATCGCTGAGCCAGGCGCCGGCACTGCGGTAACCACCGGCGTCGACGAACTCCTGGAACTCGGCGTTGCTGACCACGCGATGCGCCAACGCATGCGCGCCGACCAGCACGCGGTGACGCGGCGACTCGTTGTCGTAGGCGAAGACATCGGCCTGCGGCCATGCGGCCGCACCGATCTCCACAATCTGTTCGTCGCGCGCATGCCAGCGCAGCGTGCTGGCATGCGCAGCAGGCGGAGCCGGCGCACCGCGATACGCCGGCTGCAGCGGGTTGCTCCACAGCGCATGCTTGATATCGGTCAACAGCAACTCCTGGTGCTGCTGTTCGTGCTGGATGCCGAGTTGCACGATGGTGCAGGCCTGCGCATCCAGCACCCCATCGCGCAGGCGCCGCTGCATGTGCGTATCGACCGCAGCGCGGTAGTCGCGCACCTGCTGCAACGACGGCCGCGACAACACCCCGCGGCGCGCGCGCGCTTGCATCGGGCCCACGCTCTGGTAGTAGCTGTTGAACAGGAAATCCCAGGCCGGGTCGAACACGCGGTAGGCCGGATCGGCCTGCAGCACGAAGCGTTCGAAAAACCAGGTGGTATGCGCCAGATGCCATTTGCTGGGGCTGGCGTCGGGCATGCTCTGCACCATTGCATCTTCGGCGCTCAAGGGTGCGGCGAGGCGATCGCTCAGCGCGCGGGTCTGCGCGTAGCGTTCCAGCAGCGTCAACTGCTGTTGCTGGTGGCGGCCCAGCAGAGGTGAGAGTGCAGACATCGCCATATGCTTGAGGAGCGCACGTGAACGCGCCGTGTCGGCAGCGTGGCAGCCAGCGGTAAGCTGTTGCCATGTCCTCTTTTTCTCTGTCCAGCCTGCTCCCCGCGCCTATCGCATGGGAACAACGCCAGCAGGCATTTGCGTTGCCTGGCGACGTCACCTATCTGGATGCCGCCTCGCGCGGCCCGCTGCTGCGCGCGGTGCAGACGGTTGCGCATCAGGCGGTGGATGCGCTGGCCACGCCGTGGCGGTTGCCGTTCGATGCCTGGCTACAGGACATCGAGCGTTTGCGCACGCTCGCCGCCGGCCTGTTCGACGACGATGCCGACGGCGTGGCGATGCTGCCCTCGGCCGCGCACGGTCTGGCGACCGCCGCACGCAACCTGCCGCTGCAACACGGCGAGGCGGTGCTGCTGCTGGAAGGCCAGTTCCCCTCCAACCTGCTGATCTGGCAACGCCGCTGTGCCGAGGTGGGTGCGCATATCGTGGCGGTGTCCACGGCCGGTGGCGACGGCTTGACCGAAGCGGTGCTGCAGGCCATCGCCGACGCCGCGGCACTGCGCATCGTGACGTTGCCGCATGCGTACTGGCTCGATGGGCGACAGCTCGATCTGGACCGCATCAGCGCCGCGGTGCACGCACGCGGTGCGGCGCTGGTGCTGGACCTGAGCCAGAGCCTGGGCGTGCTGCCGACCGACCTGCCGCGCTGGCGGCCGGACTTTGTGGTCAGCGTCGGCCACAAATGGCTGCTCGGGCCGATGGGAGTGGCCTGGCTGTGGGTAGCCCCGCCGTGGCGGGTGCAGGGCGTGCCGATCGAGGAACACTGGATCGGCCGCGATGCCGGCAGCAGCTGGGAGTTTCCGGTTGCCCAGGCGCCGTCCTATCGCAGCGGTGCGCGGAGGTTCGATGCGGGCGGCGTTGCCGATCCGTTGCGGATTGCGATGGCGACGGTGGCCTTGCAGCAGGTCGCGGCCTGGCAACCGGCGCGCATCGGGCAGGCGCTGGGCGCGCTCACCGCGCAGTGGGATGCGGCCTTGCAGGCACGCGGTCTGGGCAGTTGGTGCACGCCCGCTCACGCGCCGCATCTGACCGCCCTGCAGCCACCAGCGAACCAGTTGGAGGCTGTGGCGACAACATTTAGCGAACATGGGGCGATCTGCACACGGCGGCACGGACGTCTACGGATCGCACCGCACCTGAGTGTCACCGGTGATGCGCTGTCAGCCCTGATCGCAGCGCTGCCAGAGCCATGACGCCGCGCCCGTAGGAGCGGACCCGGCCGCGACGGGGCCTTACCGAGCGCTGTCAAGCGTTACCGGGATGACGCCATGTTTCGGTAACGCCCCGTCGCGGCCGGGTCCGCTCCTACGCGTTCAGGCGCGTTGGCTGAGGCGCAAGCCACGCGGCGTGACCCAGCGCTCCAGCCCTTCGAACACCGCCTGCACGATCAGCGCGAGCACCGCCGCAGGAATCGCGCCTTCCAGGATCAAGCCGATGTCGTCCAGGCGGATGCCGGTGAGGATCGGTTGGCCGTAGCCGCCTGCGCCGATCAACGCGCCCAGCGTGGCGGTGCCCACGTTGATCACCGCCGCGGTCTGGATGCCGGCCACGATGGTACGACGCGCCAGCGGCAGTTCCACCCGCCACAGGCGCGTCCATGCCGGCAGCCCGATCGCCTGGGCGGTCTGGCGCAACTCGCGCGGGATCGAGGTCAGTCCGGCATGCGTGTTGCGCACGATCGGCAGCAGGCTGTAGAGAAACAACGCGGCAATCGCCGGTTTGGCGCCGATGCCGAACAAGGGAATCATGAAGACGAACACCGCCAGCGACGGCAAGGTCTGCAGCACGCCGGTCAACGACAGCACCACCTGCCCGAGCCGTGGCCGCCGTGCCGCCAGCACGCCCAGCGGCAACGCGATCAGCAAGGCAAACCCCAACGAGATGCCGACCAGGGCCAGATGCTCGCGCGTATACCGCAGCAGACGCGCCAGACGCGAGTCGGCTGCGGACGCGGGCGCAACGCCCAGCCACTGCGCGGCCACGGCCGCCTCGGACTGACGCTCCAGCTTCACCTGTGCATTGAGCCGCTGCATGGTCGCCTCGTCGATGCGGCCCTGCAGCCCCTGCAATGCCGTGAGCATCGCCGGTGAGCGTTGCGCCAGGTCCTTGCGATACAGAAACACCGCCTGGTAATCGGGAAAGTAATGGCGGTCGTCGCGCAGCACCTGCAGCCGGTAATACGGAATTTCCGCGTCGGTGCTGTACAGATCGGTGACCTCGATAGCCCCGCTCTGCAGCGCGCGATAGGCCAGATCGTGATCCAGCCCGGTCGCGGTCTGCGGCAATGCATACGCGGCGCGGACGCCCGGCCAGCCATCGGCGCGCTGCATGAACTCGTTGCTCAGGCCGATCTTGAGCGCCGGATGCCGTGCCAGATCCGACATCGATGCGATGCCGAGCGCCTGCGCACGTTCGGCACGCATGCCGAAGGCATAGGTGTTCTGGAAGCCGAGCGAGTCGGTCATCGCCAGTCCGCGCGCGTCCAGTGCGGCGCGTAGTTCGGCCTGGCTGGCCGTGGGCAGCTGCAGCAGTTCCTGCGCCAGCGTGCCGGTGTATTCGGCATAGGCATCGATCTGCCCGGTCTCCAGCGCGCGCCACAGGATGCGCGTGCCACCGAGCTGCGCGCGGTGTTGCACGTCCACCCCATCGCGCTGCCCGGCGGCGG
Source organism: Xanthomonas arboricola pv. populi (assembly GCF_002939945.1). Lineage (GTDB taxonomy): Bacteria > Pseudomonadota > Gammaproteobacteria > Xanthomonadales > Xanthomonadaceae > Xanthomonas > Xanthomonas arboricola_A. The sequence continues at coordinate 57,620 of NZ_MDEB01000011.1, forward strand.
TGGCGATCTCGCCCAGCAGGACGGCCTCGGTGAAGTTCTTCGAACCGATCGTCACCTGCGCGGCCTGCGCACCGATGCTTGCGATCAGCAGTGCGACGGCGAGCAGCACGCGCGCGCTCATGCGGCGTCGCCGATGCTGCGCTGGGCGGTGAGAAAGCGCTGCACGAACGGATCGGCCGGCTGTTCCAGCAGGCTGCGCGCACTGCCCTGCTGCACCACCTGGCCGGCCCGCATCAGCACCAGGGTGTCGGCCAGGTAGGCCGCTTCGGCGACGTCGTGGGTCACCAGTACCACGGTCTTGTGGAGCTGGGCGAACAGCGCACGCATCTGCGCCTGCAGGTCGTAACGCACGATCGGGTCGAGCGCGCCCAGCGGCTCGTCCAGCAACAAGGCCGGTGGATCCAGCATCAGCGCCCGGATCAATCCCACGCGCTGGCGCTGACCACCGGAGAGCTCGGCCGGATAGCGCGCCAGCAGCTCTGCCGGCAACTGGCATAGCGCGCACAAGGTCTGCAGGCGTTGATCGATGCGTTGCCGGGTCCAGCCCAGCGTCTGCGCCAGCAACACCACGTTGCCGCGTGCATCCAGATGCGGAAACAGCCCGCCTTCCTGGATCACATAGCCGATGCGCTGGCGCTGCGCCTGGAGGCTGGCGCGTTGCAGCGGCGCGCCATCGAAGGCGACCGTGCCGCTGTCCGGCCACTCCAGCCCGACCAGCATCCGCAGCACGGTGGACTTGCCGGCGCCGCTGGGGCCGATCAAGGCAGTGGTGATGCCGCTGGCAAAATGCAGCGAAACGGTGTCGAGGGCAATGGCCTGGCCGTAGCGACGGCTGACCTGATCGAGAGTGAACATGCGCTCGAGCTTGCCGAACGCAACGTCAGACGCGCGCGAAGGTGCGCATCAGCGCGGTGGCGCCAGCAATTCGCGTGCGCTCAGGTAGCCGTCGCCATTGGCGTCCTGCCGCGCAAAACGCTCGATCAGCGTGGCGCGATGCGCGGCGCGGGTAATCGGCTTGCCGCGTCGGCCAGGCAGTTCATCGCCCTGCAGCACACCGTCGTGGTCCAGGTCGCGCTGATCGAAGGCGTAGCTCATCCACGCAAGGTATTCATCGCGGCCGACGCGGCCATCGCCATCGGTATCCATGCGCTGCAGATATTGCTGGCTGTCCTGCACCTGCACCTGCGCCTGCGCTTGCGCGAACACGGCCGGCCCGCACACACCACATGCCATTAGCAGGCCACGCGCGATCAAACCAAGCGATCCGCGCGCGCGCATCAGCGCGCGTGCCATCATCCTTACGACCCACTCAGCGCATAACCTTTCAGCCGCGCCGCATAGGCCTGCAACGCGGCATTGCCGCTGGCTTCGGCCTCGTGACACCACTGCTGCAGGTGCTTGAGCCGTTCGGATGCGTCATGGCTGCGCGCCTCCAGCACGGCGGTCAGGCGCGCGCGATACTCCACCAGCGTGCGCATGCGCGGGCGCTCGGCCACCCAGTGCTGCAGTTGCGCACGCGCATCGGGCTTGAGCCAACGCCCGTCATCGACCAGGCCCTTGCGCAGGCGCCGCGGCAGCAACTGCCGCAACTTGGCGCCGGTGGCCGCGGCTTCTTCGCGCAGCGCCGGGGTGAACACATTGCGCTGGTAGTCGGTCATGGCCTGGAAGCGATGCGAGAGCAAGGCCTTGAGCGTGTCGGCATCGGGCACGGCGATGTTGGGACGGATGTCCAGCGACGGCGCCACGCGCAGCACCTTGGCCAGACCGATCGCCTGCAGCCCGCGAATGGCGACCCAGCCGATATCCAGCTCCCAGCGCCGCATCGAGAACCGCGCCGAACTCGGGAACGCATGATGGTTGTTGTGCAATTCTTCGCCACCGATCCACAGCGCCCACGGCGTGAGGTTGGTGGAGGTGTCGGCCGATTCGAAATTGCGATAGCCCCACCAGTGACCCAGGCCGTTGACCACGCCGGCGGCCCAGAACGGAATCCACGCCATCTGGATCGCCCACAGCGCGATGCCGGGCAGGCCGAACAGCACGGCATCGATCACCAGCAACGCGATCGGGCCTGCATTGGCATGCGGGGTGTACAGATGCCGCTCGATCCAGTCGGTGGGAGCGCCCTTGCCGTACTGCTCGATGTCGGCACGCTGCGCGCGCGCTTCGCGGTACAGCTCCACGCCACGCCAGAACACCTGGCCGATGCCCTTGGTCTGCGGGCTGTGCGGGTCTTCCTCGGTCTCGACCTTGGCGTGATGCTTGCGATGGATCGCCACCCATTCGCGGGTGATCATCGAGGTGGTCAGCCAGGTCCAGAAGCGGAAGAAATGCGCCACCACCGGATGGAAGTCCACACCACGATGGGCCTGGCTGCGATGCAGGTACAAGGTCACCGCAAAGATGGTGAGCTGGGTGAACACCAGCAGCACCGCCAGCATGCCCCACACGCCCAGCCCAGCCACGCCGGAGGTCAGAACGTCGATGATCGGGTCGGACAACATCGGCATCTCCACAGCGGCGCCATTGGGTTGGATCGATAGAGACATGATGGGGGCGATGACGGCAAACTTCACCCTCCGGATGCGTAGGGTGCTCCCTACATTTCTAAAGCGGTTCACACGCTCCCTTTCCCCACTGCGCCTGATGTCGCCCGTATGACGGTTACCGCCCAGATGTCCACCGATCCTGCTGCTGTTGCGAACGCCATCCCGTTGATCGAGCTCGACCAGGCCAGCGTGATGCGCGGCCAGGTGCGCGTGCTGCGTGCGCTCAATCTGCGCATTGCGCTGGGGCAGCACACCGCCATCCTCGGCCCCAATGGCTGCGGCAAGTCCTCCTTCATCAAACTGATCACCCGCGAGCTGTATCCGCTGGTGCGCGCCGATGGCCAGCCGGCGGTGAAAGTGCTCGGGCAGACGCGCTGGCAGGTGGATCGCCTGCGCTCGCAGCTGGGCATCGTCACCGGCGACCTCAGCGTCAACCTGGCCGACATGCCGGGGCTGGATGTGGAGAGCGCGGTGCTGTCCGGTTTCTTCGCCAGCTATGTGGTGCCACCGCATCGCGAGATCAGCGACGACATGCGCACCCGGGCACGTGAGGCATTGGCACTGGCGCGCGCCCTGCCGTTGCTGGACCGGCAATTTGCCGAACTGTCGGCCGGCGAAACCCGCCGCGTGCTGATCGCGCGCGCACTGGTGAACCGCCCACAGGCGCTGCTGCTGGACGAGCCGTCCACCGGCCTGGACCTGGTGGCGCGACAGCACCTGCTCGACACCATGCGTCACCTGGCCCGGCAAGGCATCACGCTGATCCTGGTGACCCATCACATCGAGGAAATCGTGCCGGAGATCGCGCGGGTGATCCTGCTGCGGGCCGGCACCGTCGTGGCCGATGGTCCGCGCGATGCGCTGCTCACCGACGCCCGCCTGTCGGACGTGTTCGGCGGCCCGGTGCGGGTGCAGCGCGACGGCGAGCGCTATTGGGCGACGGTAGGCGAGTAAGGGCCACCCGCCGCGCGGTGGCGCGCAGGCCGGTGCCTTGCGCAAGCTGCCCGACGACACCCGGCAGCGATGCGCTCACCGCAGCGAAGGCTCGGTGCTGGGCGGACTGGGCCGGTTGCTGGATGGGGATAACCGGTCTCGATGGCCGGGTCGGGGCGAGGATACGCGGCGAAGCCACGCCTGGAACGCGATGACACCGGGCTTGGCAGGCACCCTCATCCGGCGCTGCGCGCCACCTTCTCCCGGTGGGAGAAGGGACAGCCATTGCTTGCTGCAACTGCAGTCTGCGCACGTTCCAGTCACCTCCAGCGCCGACCAGGCAGCGCAGCCACAGTGACGGCACGCGTGTATTCTCCCTCGCCTTCCATCCAACAGTCCGTCGCCATGACCGCGCTCCGCCGCCCCCGCTTTCTCGCCTCGATGTCCTTGCTCGGTCTGCTCTGCGCCTGCGGCGGCGAGCCGCGTCCGGCGGCACCGGCGCCGGTCGTGCAGGCACCGTCTGCCGGCGCGGCCAAGCCGGTGAAGATCGGCGTGGCGCTCGGTGGCGGCGCGGCCAAGGGCTTTGCGCATATCGGCGTGATCAAGATGCTCGAGGCCAACGGCTTTGCGCCGGTGGTGGTGTCGGGCACCAGCGCCGGCAGCGTGGTCGGGGCGCTGTATGCCAGCGGCATGGATGCATTCCAGATGCAGGAAAAGGCCGTCGCGCTCGACCAAACCAGCATCCGCGATGTGCGGATCTTCTCCGGCGGCCTGGTGCAGGGCCAGAAGCTGCAGGACTACGTCAACGCGCAGCTCGGCGGCAGGCCGATCGACAAATTGCGCAAGCCGTTCGCGGCGGTCGCCACACGGCTGGAAGACGGCGAACGCACCGTGTTCGTGCGTGGCAATGCTGGCCAGGCGGTGCGTGCGTCCAGCAGCATTCCTGGCGTGTTCGAGCCGGTGACCATCGGCCAATATCACTATGTGGACGGCGGCGTGGTCAGCCCGGTGCCGGTGGATGCGGCGCGCCAGCTCGGCGCCGAATTCGTGGTGGCGGTGGACATCTCCAGCAAGGCCAGCGGCAAGAATCCCGGCGATCTGCTCGGCACCGTCAACCAGTCGATCTCGATCATGGGCCAGCGCCTGGGCGAGGCCGAACTCAAGCGTGCCGATGTGGTGATCCGCCCGAAGGTCAGCGACATCGGCTCGGCCGATTTCAACCAGCGTGGTGCGGCCATCCTGGAAGGCGAGCGGGCCGCGATGGCGGCAATGCCGCAGATCCGCGCCAAGATCGCGCAGTTGCAGGCGCAGCGCAGCGGTGCCACCCGCACTGCAGCCGAGCAGGCTGCGGCCGCCAAGGCAGAGGCGTATCGGCGCTGTCTGCAGGAGCGCTCGCGCTGGCAGAAACTGCGCGGCAAGGACGAGGCCTGCGTGGCGCCGTGAGGGCGATGCAGTGCGAGGAAATGCGGAGGTGATGCGGGTACCACGCGCGGCCATGCGGAGCTGAGCGGGGGAGGTGCGCCTGTTGCGAGACGCGCGCTTTTAAAGCCGATGCGTCGGGCAACTGCATTTGTTGATGCCTGGTGCCGATGCACCGAGCGTGTGCCGGACAGGGTCGCGACCAGGTCCGCTCCTACGGTGGCGCGGCGGTTCCTTCGGGTGCGCTGGAGACCTGCCGGACAGGGTCGCGGCCAGGTCCGCTCCTACGGTGGCGCGGCGGTTCCTTCGGGTGCGCTGGAGACCTGCCGGACAGGGTCGCGGCCGGGTCCGCTCCTACGGTGGCGCGGCGATTCCTTCGGGTGCGCTGGGGACCTGCCGGACAGGGTCGCGGCCAGGTCCGCTCCTACGATGGCGGGCGTTTTCGGGTGCAGTGGCCAACGGCACGGCCAGCGCCGCTCTTGTAGGAGCGGCCCTGGCCGCGAGGCGTTACCCGTAGCAGCGCCTGGACTTCATGGGCAACGCCTCAATCCCGGACTTCACCGGCAACGCCTCAATAGCGCCAGCGCAACGACACGCTGACAAACCGCGGCTCGCCGTAGTTCTGGTAATCCAGGTTGGCCCAGTAGGTCTTGTCGAAGGCATTGCGTACCGCCAGCGTGGCGGTCCATTGCTCGCTGATGCGGTAGTTGGCGTTGAAATGCACCAGTGCGTACGGGTTCTGCACCACCGTCACCGGGGTGGTGGCGCCGGTGCCGTCGCCGGTGGGGCGCTCGATGTTGAAGCCGCGCACCGCGCTCTGCCAGCTGACGCCGCCGCCGATGCTCAGGCGCTCCCAGGCACCGGGCAGGCGCAGCTGCGTGGACAGCTGCAGATAATCCTCGGGCAGATTGGCGTAGATCGCAGCGGTGGGCGGGCGCGTCACCTTGACGTGGGTAAAGCCGGCATTGACGGTCCAGCCGGGCAGGATCTCGCCGTTGACATCCATTTCCCAGCCACGGCTCTTGGTGCCGTTGATGCCGATGTAGGCCGAATTGCCGTCCGGCAGCGAGGATTCGGGCTGGGTCATGTCGCGCACGGCGAAGTTGTCCTGCTTGGCCTCGAACACGGCGGCAGTAGCCATCGCATGACCATCGAACAACTGCGCCTTGATGCCGGCCTCCAGGTTGGAGCCTTCCACCGGGGCGAGCAGGTTGTTGTCCTTGTCGCGGTAATTCTGCGGATTGAAGATTTCGGTATAGCTGGCGTAGAGCGACACCTCCGGCACGATGTCGTAGACCAGTCCCACGTATGGGGTGACTTCGTCGCTTACTTCGTAGCGGCCGCTGGTGCCGGTGTAGGCGCCACTGGCGTCGAAGGCCTGGGTGCGGGTCTCCCAGGAACTCAGGCGTGCGCCGGCAATCAGCGACAGCGGGTCGGCCAGACGCAACCGGGTGGAGGCATACACGCCGCGCTGCGTGGTGCGCGCTTCGCTGCGGCGGCCGGTGCGCGCATAGGTCACTTCGGGAATATCCCCATCCCAGTTGCGGATGTCGGGGATGAAATAGCAACGTTCGCCGTCGCAGGTGGCCCAGTCATCGGGATAGGTCTGCGCGACGCCGTAGGAGGTCGACTGCAGATCCTGCCAGCTGCCGCCGACCACCACATCGTGCTGGCGGCCGAACAACGAGAAACCGCCGGACAGGTACACGTCCACGCCATCGCGCGCATCGCTGGTTTCGCCGACGCCGGTGCGCAGGAACATACCGCTGCCGTCGGCGGCCGGATAGCCGGCGCCATAGACGCGCAGGCTCTGTACATCGCCCTTGGTGTGCGCATAGTTGACGCGCAGCAACCAGTCCTCGCCGAAGCGCTGCTCCAGGTTGGCGAAGGCGGTGCTGGTTTCGCGCTGCCAACGGCTCCACTTGGGCGCCAGGTTGGTGGAGCGCGGCAGGTTGGCCGGCGAACCATCGGCGGCGAAGAACGGCACCGTGCCCCAGGTCGAGCCGATCGGGCTGTTGTCCTGCCGCTGATACCCGACGGTGAGCGTGGTGCTGTCGGTCAGGTCGCCTTCCAGCACCGCCATGCCCGACATCTTGTTGTCGTGGTAACGGTCGTAGTAGTAGTCGCGATCCTGCCAGGCGGCCACCACGCGGCTGCGCCAGCGCCCGTCTTCGGTCAGCGGCGCATTGACGTCGGCCTGCATGCGGCGGAAATCCCAGGTGCCCGCGCTCACCGCAAACGAGGCGTCGAAGTCCTTGCCCGGGCGCTTGCGCAGCAGGTTGACCGTGGCCGAGGGGATGCCGGCGCCGGTGAGCAGGCCGTTGGCGCCGCGGATCACCTCGATGCGGTCGTAGAAGACCGTGTCGTATTCCTGGTTGGTCGAACCGCTGTAGGTGGGCAGGCCATCGACCTGGAAGTCGGTGATCTGGAAGCCACGCGCGAAATACAGCGGGCGCTGGGTGTCGTAGAACGACACGTTGACACCGGTGACGTTGCGCATCACGTCGTCAATGCTGAACAGCGATTGCTCTTCCAGCCGCTGCAGCCCGATCACGCTCACCGATTGCGGCGTTTCCTGCAGGGTCAGCGGCAGGCGCGTGGTGGTGGCCGGCTGCGCGCGGCTCACCGCGCCGTTGACGTTGACCTGGTCAAGCGTCTTGGCGTTGCTTGCATCGGCGACGGCATCGTCGGCACGGGCAGCGCAGGGCGTCAGCGCCAACGCGCACAGCAAGGCAGCGGACAACGTGGCCAGAGGAGCGGAAATCGCGGGCATTGGAGGGTTCTCATCGATCGGTGCGGGACGCGTGGCGTCACGGGGCAGGAAAGCGCAGGCATGCGTGGCGCGTCCCACTCGGGCGACGAGCTGGCTGGCCCTGCCGGGCTGGCGGATCGACGAGAAGACATGCCGGACGCGGCCGGATGTTACGCAAATGTAAATCGTTATCGTTTGAGAGGCAAGTCACATTGCGCGCCTGCCTGTCCTGCAACCCGCCCGATCACCCCAGATGCGAAAGCGGCAAACCTTCCGGCGCTTTCACCGTGCGCAGCACGAAGCTGGAATTGACGTCGGACACGCCGGTGGCGTTGAGCAGGCGGTCGAGCAGAAAGCGCGAAAAATGCTCCAGATCGCGCACCTGCACCTGCAGCAGATAATCCATGTCGCCGGTGAGCGCCCAACAGGCCACCACCTCGTCCCAGCCGCGCACGCCATCGGCGAAATGCTCGATATCGGCCTGGCCGTGCTGCTCCAGCTGCACCCGCACGAAGGCCTGCAGCCCCAGCCCCAGCGCCTTGGCATCCAGGCGCGCGCCGTAGCCGGCGATGATGCCGGCCGCCTCCAGCCGCTGGGTGCGGCGCAGGCAGGCCGAGGCCGACAGGTTGACCTGCACCGCCAACTCCGCATTGCTGCTGCGGCCCTGCGTCTGCAGCAGGGCCAGCAGGCGTAGATCGGTGCGGTCCAGGGCGATTGGCTGGTCCATATGTTGCGCAGCAGCAGAGAATGACGCACGAATCTTGCGCCTTGAAGCACTCATCACGCAAGATTCGCAATCCCGTTGCGCGACCATCGGGCTAAGGTGAGCGCTGATCATCGGGAACTGCCGCCGCATGAACACCGCACCGCAACGCGTCGAGAATCAGCTCACCGACAAGGGCTATGTGCCGGTCTACACCACCGCCGTGATCGAGCAGCCGTGGGATGGCTACAGCGCCGACGACCACGCCACCTGGGGCACCCTGTATCGCCGCCAGCGCGCGTTGCTGCTGGACCGCGCCTGCGACGAATTCCTGCAGGCGCAGGATGCGATGGGCATGGACGACACGCACATCCCGCGTTTCGATGCGCTCAATGCGGTGCTGCAGGCGGCCACCGGCTGGACCCTGGTCGGCGTGCAGGGCCTGCTGCCGGAGCTGGATTTCTTCGAGCATCTGGCCAACAAGCGCTTCCCGGTGACGTGGTGGATCCGCCGCCCCGAGCAGATCGACTACATCGCCGAACCAGACCTGTTCCACGACCTGTTCGGGCACGTGCCGCTGCTGATGAATCCGCTGTTTGCCGACTTCATGCAGGCCTACGGCCGTGGCGGGGTCAAGGCGCACGGCATCGGCGCGGACGCGCTGCAGAACCTCACCCGCCTGTACTGGTACACGGTGGAATTCGGCCTGATCGCCACGCCGCAGGGGCTGCGCATCTTTGGTGCCGGCATCGTGTCGTCCAAGGGCGAATCGCTGCATTCGCTGGAATCGCCGGCGCCCAACCGGATCGGCTTCGACCTGCAACGCATCATGCGCACACGCTACCGCATCGACAGCTTCCAGAAGACCTACTTCGTCATCGACAGCTTTGCGCAATTGATGCGCGCCACCGCGCCGGACTTCACCCCGATCTATGCCGATCTTGCGCGGCAGGCACAGGTGCCGGCCGGCGAGGTGCTGGACACCGATCGGGTCCTCCAGCGCGGCAGCGGCGAAGGCTGGAGGACAGACGGCGACGTGTGAGGCGGCACCGACTCGACACCATCGCCGACGCAGACTATGGTCAAACCTCCCCACACCGCCTTCGCGCAATGGACCTGACGCAGCTTCGCATCCGGCGCTTGGAGCTGGACGACACCCGCCTGCTGTTCACCCTGGCCAACGGCATCCGCATCGACGAGCCGATCCAGGCGCATCGGCTGTTGTTCAAGGCATCGCCGCCGCAGCGCGCGCAATGGCAGCTCACCGACGACGGCTTCGGGGTGAACTGGCCGGCGGTGGCGCCGCCCACCGCAGACGGGCTGCTCAACATGCCCGAGCTGTTGTGGCGCCGGCGCAGCGCACGCGCACAAACCAAGCTGAGCGCGCTGCGCGGACGCAGGGATGCCTTGTCGCCGGGCGAGCGCGAGCTGGTGGCCTTGGCACGGCTGGATGCGGACATGAGCGAGAGCGGCTATGCACGCTATTTCGACCGCTGGGATGCCGCCACCCGGCGCGACGCATTGCAGGGGCTGGGCGCGATGGGCGCGGCGCAGGCGCGCCAGGCGATCGAAGGCCTGGGCGCGGTGTTCGAACGCCTGGAAGAAGATCCCGACCTGCTCAGCATCGAAGACATCCTCGATGCCATGAGCGAGACCGACCGCCAGCGCGTGGATGGCTGGGAAGAGGTCTACTACCGCCGCTCCGGCGAACTGGCCCGGCTGGGGCTGACCCACTACGGGGTCGACAAGGCCTAAGCACGCGGGCGCTCGGCGCCGGACAAGCGCGGACGCTATGCAGTGATGCCGCGCATCGACGATGCAAGCGCTGTGAGGTGCATACACCGACTGTCCGTCGTGGGCTTGCGAACGCCGGGCAGACTCACTGGCTGCGCGGCGGTCGTGGGCCACGCGGACGCCGGCCCAATGGCAGGGACAGCGTGAAGGTGCAGCCCCTGCCGATCCCGGCGCTGCTGGCGACGACGCTACCGCCGTGCGCCTGGACGATCTGCCGCACCACCGCCAGGCCGATGCCCAGGCCTGCGCCGTTGAATCCGATCGCGTGACTGTCCTGCATGAACGGCTCGAAGATGCGCTGCAGCGCGTCGCTGCCGATGCCGATGCCGTTGTCGCTGACCACGATGACGGCGCGGCGTCCGTGCAGGCTCAGCTGCAGGCCGATGCTGCCGCCTTCGGGGGTGTATTTGGAGGCGTTGTCCAGCAGGTTGCGCAGCACCTGCGACAGGCGGACACCGTCGCCGCGCAGCAGGGTCGGCTGCGGCGGCAATCGCAGCGTGAACGACTGCTTACGTGCGGTGATCAGTGGCGCACACGCCGCCGCGGCGGCCTCGACAACCGCATGCAGATCGATGGATTGCTTGAGGATGCACAGTTTTCCGGTGCGCACGCGCGACAGGTCGAGCAGATCGCCGATCAGGCGCGTCATGTGGTGCACCTCGTGCTCGATGATGTGCCGCATCCGCAGCAACTCCGCGCTGGGCAAGCTGTTGAGCATCGAACTGGCGAGCAGGATCGGGGTCAGCGGATTACGCAATTCATGCGCGACGAAGGCGAGCATCTGGTTCTGTCGTCGCGCCCCTTGCTCGGCCGCTGCATGCAACTGCTGGGCACTCAGCGCAGCCAGAATCAAGGCGCTGTTGGCCTCACGCAACATGTCGTGCGGATCGTCCGGCAGCGGTCGCGGGTCCGCAGCGGCCAGCGCCGGATCGGGGTGCTCCAGTTCCAAGGCGACGCAATCGCGATAGAACATGAAACGCGCCGCGACATTGCGCTTGGCGCAGTACATCGCATCGTCCGCGTGCTGCAGCAGCGTCATCCCGGTCTCGCCATCGTCCGGATACATGCTGATGCCGATACTCGCGCCCAGGTGCAGCTCGTGCTTGTCGACCAGGCAGGGCGCGTCCAGGCTTTGCACCAGCTCGCTGGTAATCGCCGCAGCCGCGTCGTGGCTGTCGACACCATCCAGCAACACCACGAATTCGTCGCCGCCGTAGCGCGCCACGATGCCCGAGGGCGCCGCTGCCGCAGTGAGCCGCTGCGCGGCCAGACGCAGGAATTCGTCGCCGGTGCTGTGTCCGAACAGATCGTTGATACGCTTGAAATCGTTCAGATCCACAAACAGCAGGGCGATCCGCGTGCCCTGGTGCTGCGCGGCGGCGATGGACTGCTCCAGCCGTTCGAACAGCAGCGCGCGATTCGGCAATTGCGTCAACGGATCGCGGTTGGCGTTGTGCGCCGCCTCGCGCAACGCATGCGCGTGATCGTCCAGCTTGGTGTGCGCCAGCAACGATGACAGCACCAGCTGTTCGTTGGCGGCCTGCAGGTCGGTGTGCAGCGCGGACGGCAATTGGCTCTTCAGACTCGCCAGGTCCTGATGCAGATGCTGCAGTTGCAGCCTGACGCGGCGTGTCTGGCGCCACAGCTCCGACAGCTCGCGCCTGGCGAGATCCGTGTCGGCGTTGCGGGGCGGCTGTTCCATGCTCATCCGCCGTCGGCGGCGCCCGGCTTGCGCGTGGACCTGCCGCTGAGCAGGCCTTCCTGCTGCAGCAACGGCGCACCGAGATGCAGACCGGCCTGATCGATATGGAATTCGCGCAGCTCGTCCGAATGCGCACTGCCCCGCACCTTGACCACCGCCAGGATGCGCCGCAGCCGGCTGTCCACTTCGACGTAGCGTTGCACGATGATCGCGTCGGTCATGAACGCCGTACCGTAGGGGCTGAACCGCAAATCGGTGTAACGGTCCTCCAGTTCTGAGGTCATCAACACGGTCACGCCGGTGCCGGCCAGGGCCACCACCAGGCGCGACAGCGATTCGCGGAAGTCCTCGCGGAAGGTGGGCGCCAGCGCCAGCTCGAATGCGGACAGCGAATCGATCACCACGCGCGTGGCGCCAAGCCGAGCGATTTGCTGCAACAGCAGCGTCAGGATCTCGTCGATCGACAGGTCCGGCGCGCGGCTGTCCACCACCCCGACCTGACCGCTGGCGATCAACGCCGACAGCGCCGGCATGCGCGAACGTGGGCCATGCTGTTCGAATCGCGCCAGTACCCCGGTCTCGCCATTGCGCACGCCTTCGATCAGGAAGGCCGCTGCAAGCAGGCTCTTGCCCGACCCGGACGGCCCGGCCACCAGCAGCGAATAGCCCTGCGGCAATCCGCCACCGAGCATGGCATCGAGCCCGTCGATTCCCATGCCCAGACGCGGTGCCACGCGCGCCGGCAACGCGTCCTGGCGGCCGCTTACACTGGGGATGGGTGCGAACACGCGCAGGCCTGCGCTGTCGATGCGGAAACTGTGCAAGCCCGGCAGGGACGGCCTGCCGCGCATCTTCATGACCTCCAGCTTGCGCACCATCGAGTTGCGCTGCACGCTCTGGCGCAGCCAGATCAGCCCGTCGGCAACCGTGAACACCGGGTTGGCATCGGTCTCCACGAAGTACTCGCCGATCAGGAAGGTGGTGGATTGCCAGCTGGTCATCAGCATGCCCAGCTGCTGCACGAAACGCTGCAGGTTGTTGTGCACGTTGCCGTCGGCATTGCTGGCCAGCACCACCGAACGGAACGAATCCACGAACACCATCGCCGGCCGATGCGCCTGCACCTCGGCCACGATGCGCAGCAGCACCTTGTCCAGATCGCCGGCCAGGGTTTCTTCGGACAGATTGATGAAATGGATCGCGCTGTTGATCGCCTCGGCATCGAAGAAGTCGAACTGCTGCTGATAGCGCAGCATCTTCAAGGGCGGCTCGCCCAGCACGGTGAAATACAGTGCAGGACGCTCGGGCGTTGCCAGTGCGAACATCAGCTGATGCGCCAGCGTGGTCTTGCCGCATCCGGGTGGGCCGGCGATGAGATTGAACGAAAACTCGGGCAGTCCTCCACCCAGCACCTCATCGAGCCCCGGTACGCCGGTCTGCAGGCAATGAATGGCGACTTTGCTGCTCATGGAATGTCCTGCGCGGAAAGTCCGCTGGAAAAAGAGACCCAGACCGAGCGCAACAACCGCTCGGTCAAGGTTGGGCCGATCATGCTGACCAGCACCTCATGGAAGGTGTGCACGAAGGCAGCGCCGCCAGCAGCGGCCACCTCCGTACTCTGTCGACTCAGCACAACGCCGGCGGTCTCGACGGCATTACGGTCATCGGACGCCTCGGCCGCAACGAAGGCCTCGTCCAACCAAGGAAAATCGTCCTTGGTCAGAAACAGCGCACGCCAGAACAGCGCCGCGACACCGCGCTGCCCAAGGATGGGAGTCAGCACCTTTTCGATTTGCTGCAACATCGCCACGACAGTGGACGCGATCGTCGATGCTTCAGCACCCGCAGCGACCTGTCGTTCGAGAATCGCTACGGCTGCGGCTAGTGCAGGATGATCCATGCCTATGCGCGGGCCTGCATGAGTGTCGGTCCACTGTATACCTTTCTCGCAGTCGCAACCCGATTGCGAAACAGGCAGGCGCATGGCCTGCTCGCCCACACGCTGTGCATGCTGCACGCGACAGCGGACCCATGCAGTCTGTCCGGCAATGTGCATCAGCCAGGCTGATGCGCAGTACTCGGACGCCACAACGCAGTGCAGCCGCCTGCTGGCGCCAGCCGTATTCGTGGTCTGATCGTGCTAAACAGCGATTCGTGCGTGCGCGATGAGTTGCGAGGCTTACCTGGCTCGCCGCCTACCCCGCAATGCAGACAACCTGCGGCCGCTGACTACGCGTCTGACGCACTGTCACCGCAATGCATCGGTGCTGACGCTGCAACGGTTGCGTGTGCGTCGCGCAGCGTTCGTCGCGTGCTGGCAAGCGATGATGCGGCTGGCTCACAGCCGGCATTGCGCATCGTCCACGCCCGGGACGCGCTCCCATTGCCAGGTATCCACCTGCTCGCCGCGTGGCAGATGTCCACGTCGACCGCCCTGCCGTCGCGGCGCAAGCGCAAGTGCAGGCGCTGCGTCTGATTGCCCCGGATGCGGTCCTGCGGTACCGGGCGCACGCGCTCAGCGCCATAGCGTACCCCGCCTGCGCAGCCGCCGACGCCGCCGTCAGTCCGCGCACGATGCGCCTGGGTTCGGCCAGCACCGCCGGCTCGAATTCCGGCACATAGCGCCGCAGTGGCTTGCTGGTCGTGCGGAAGCACGGCCCGAAGGCGTCCGATGCCGGCGGCGGCGCAGTTCCGGCCAGGACGGCATGGAAGTCCTGCACCGCCGTGTCGCCGAGCTCTGCCTTCCGCACGGCCTCTCAATCCGCCTGGGTCGCCTCGCGCTGCTGCCCGATCGCCAGCAGCGCACGCAGCAGATCATCCAGCGATCGCTTGCGCAGCGCATCGTTGTGATCTTGTGCGCCTCGGAGATCTGCGAGTGCGTGCAATGACCAACGCGTCGCCACGCGCCTTCAGAAGTGACGCATCGACTGCTTCGCGCTCACCCCAACCCCGCTCCGCGCCCCGGCCCACGCCTTGCAGCGTGGGCGCTCCAAGGCACGCGCGCCGATGGCGCGCCAGCCCTGCCTTTTCACCCCAACGGGTGAGGGGCTCTGGCGTTGCGGGTGCTGGTCAAGCTGCGGCAGCGGCGGCAGCTTCGGGCTTGCCGAGTACACCGGCAACGAAGGCGCGAATCTCGGCATCCTGTGCGTTGTCGAAGAAGCACTGCTGGAAACGCTCGCCACCGACGGCCTGCTTGATCAGTTCCGGGTCGATGGCGCGCAGGCCGTCCAGGTAGGACTTGGCGGTGGCCTGCTTGAGCTGGGTCAGGATGCCGGCGTTGGCGGCCTGCGATTCGCGACGCTCGGCCGGGTAACCCAGGCCGCGCTCGCCGCTGAAGGCCTTTTCGAAGATGTAGCGCACGTTGATTTCCGCGCCCCAGCCGTAGCCCTTGGCGAATGCCAGCGACAGCGCGTTGCCGTTGTTGACCTGGGCGAACAGGTAGGCGTCGGTCGGCTCGATGCAATAGCCGCAGAACACGCCCGGATGCGCGTTGAGCGACATCATCGCGCCCTGGCCGGTGCCGCAGCCGGCGACGACGAAGTCCACGGCCTTGGAGTTCAGCAGCAGGCTGGCGACGATGCCCAGGTGGATATAGGTCAGGCGATGGTCGTCGTCGCCGTGCATGCCGACGTTGAAGACGCTGTGGCCCTGCTCGCCGGCGACGTCGTTGAGCTGCTGCAGGATCACCGGGTTCTTGCCGGCCTGACTGAACTCATTCATGAGTGCGATTTTCATGGGAATGCTCCGATTGGTTTGGGGAAGTTGTTGCGACTGTGGAGTCGGGTGGGTGCGCGGGCCTGGATGCGGTCTTGATTCGCTTCCCGGGTGCCTTGTCGGTGAGGGATCAGGGCTCTGAAGAAGCGTTGCCGGGCATGCGGTGCGCGGTTGATTGATGTACCTGCATACCGGCCCTCATCCGCCCTTCGGGCACCTTCTCCCGGAGGGAGAAGGGACCGGGTGGGTTTGACTCAGCGTGCCAGCCAGCCGCCGTCGACCGGGATGATGGCGCCGTTGACGTAGTCCGAGGCGCTGCTGGCCAGGAACACCGCGGTGCCGCCGAGATCGGCCGGCACGCCCCAGCGCGCGGCCGGGATGCGGTCCAGGATGGCTTTGTTGCGGTCCTGGTCGGCACGCAGCTGGGCGGTGTTGTCGGTGGCCATGTAGCCGGGCGCGATGGCATTGGTGGTCACGCCCTTGCTGGCCCATTCGTTGGCCAGCAGGCGGGTGATGCCGGCGATGCCCGACTTGCTGGCGGTGTAGGACGGCACGCGGATGCCGCCCTGGAACGACAGCATCGAGGCGATGTTGATGATCTTGCCGCTGCCCTGGGCGATGAAATGGCGGCCGGCGGCCTGCGCCATGAAGAAGGCCGATTTCAAATTGACGTTCATCACGTCGTCCCAATCCTGCTCGCTGAAATCCACCGCGTCGGTGCGGCGGATCAGGCCGGCGTTGTTGACCAGGATGTCCAGGCGGCCCAGGCCGTCCAGCGTTTCCTTGAGGATGCGCTCGACCGGTTCGACGCTGATCAGGTTGGCCTGGATGGCGATGAAGCGGCGGCCCAGGCCCTTGACCAGTTCTTCGGTCTCGGTCGGCGCCTGGATGCCGGCAGCGGCGATGTCGGCGCCCGCCTGTGCCAGTGCCAGCGCGATGCCCTGGCCCAAGCCCGTGTTGGCACCGGTGACCAGTGCGACCTTGCCTTCGAGACTGAACGGATTGCTCATTACCTTATCGCTCCTGCTGGGTGTGCCACGTTGGATGAGTGCGCGCGGCCGCGCGATGCGCGGCCGCTGGCATGGGGTGGAGCTGGCGCGTTGATGGCGCTGGCGCATCGACGCGGTGAGTGCGGTGCTGCGCGGCACGCATGGCCTTACTTGAGCTGGCAGATGTCCAGCACGTGCATGTCGGTGTAATCCAGGTTTTCCCCGCCCATCGCCCAGATGAAGGCGTAGTTGCTGGTGCCGGCGCCCATGTGGATGGACCACGGCGGCGACACCACCGCTTCGTTGTTCTGGATCACGATGTGGCGCTGCGCGTGAGGCTCGCCCATGAAGTGATAGACGCGGTCGTTGGCGCCGAGATCGAAGTAGAAATACACCTCGCTGCGGCGGTCGTGCAGATGCGGCGGCATGGTGTTCCAGACGCTGCCCGGCTTGAGCACGGTCAGGCCCAGCAACAGCTGCGAGGACTGGCAGGTGGCCGGCACGATGTACTGGTAGATGGTGCGCTCGTTGCTGGTTTCCAGCGCGCCGCGCTCCAGCGCCACGGCATCCTTGATCGAGAGTTGTTTGGTCTGGAAGCGCGCATGCGCCGGCGTCGACGCCAGATAGAACCTGGCCGGGTTGGCGGCATCGTCCGAGGCGAAGCTGACATCGGTGCTGCCCATCGCCACGTACAGGCCGTCCTTCGGCCCGAGCGTGTAGACGGTGCCGTCCACGGTCACGCTGCCGGTGCCGGCGCCGACATTGAGGATGCCCAGCTCGCGGCGCTCCAGGAACGGATGGCCGGCGGCAGACGCCGGTTCGGTCTGCCTGGGCAGTTCCAGCGTGGTGCCGACCGGTGCTGCGCCACCGAGCACGAAGCGCTCGTAGTGGGTGTATTTGAGCGTGACCGCATCGTCGACGAACAGGCCATCGAGCAGATAGAGCTCGCGCAGGTCGTCGTTGCTGGCGCCCTTGATGGCGTCGGGATGGGTGGCGTAGTGGGTCTTGCAGTACAGGGACATGCGCGATCTCCGGTGCCAAGCGCGGGGGGGGTTGGCTTGCACCGGGCCATTCTACCGGCTCTGGTTAACCGGTGTCATTGCGCAGTGCACGATGGCGGTTTTGGTGGTGCGGCGGCCCCTTCCTCCTCCCTGCGGGAGAAGGTGGCGCGCAGCGCCGGATGAGGGTGCGAGGCCGCGCGCCGTGTTGAAGAGCGCGGCCTGGCGGTCGGTGCGCTTTTGCGCGGTCAGTTCATCCCGAGCTTTTTTCAGATGGCTGTCTGCTGCCGTTTCAGATGGCTGTCTGCCGCCTTGCCCTCACCCCAACCCCTCTCCCGCAGGCGGGAGAGGGGCTTCACGGCAGCGATCGGCGGACTGCCTTCCCCCGCCTGCGGGGGGAGGTGCCCGAAGGGCGGATGGGGCAAGCCGTTGGCCGAACGCGCCAGCTGTTCTCACCTCGACGGCACAATGTCCTGCAAGGTGGAGCGGAAGCCAGCACCGCGTGGGCGCGACGCGCGGCCCTCAAATCTTCCGGCGCGGCACGGCACGGCGCGGCGCGGTGCTCAATCTTCCGGCGGTTGGCAGGAGTCGCGCACGATCAGGTGCGGGCGCACGCTGGCGGTGGGGAGTTGGGGGGCGTTGTCGGGCTGGATCAGCATCGCGGCGGCGGTGCGGCCGGTGTCGCGGGTGTGGCGGCGCACCGAGGTCAGCGGCGGCCACAGCCGGGAGGCCAGCGAGCTGTCGTCGTAGCCGATCACCGAGAGCTGGCGCGGGATGTTGATGCCGGCGCGCAGCGCGACCTTGTAGATACCGGCGGCCATTTCGTCGTTACCGGTGAAGATGGCGGTGGGGCGTTTCTTGCCCAGCAGCAGCTTTTCGGCCGCGGCCACGCCCGATTCGAAGGTGTAGCCGGCTTCGACGATGCGCTCGGGCGGTAGTTCGATGCCGCGCCGGGTCAGCGCGTCGGCAAATCCCGAAGTGCGCTCGATCGAGGAACGGTAGGCGCTGGGGCCGGTGACCAGCGCGATGTCGCGATGGCCGAGCGAGAGCAGGTAATCGGCGGCCTCGGCGGCGCCGTCGCGGTCGTGGGTGATCACCGTCTGCGAGGTGGCGTCCAGCGCGACCGAGGCGATGCGGGTGTAGCGGCAGCCGATCTCGGCCAACATGTCGGCCAGCGCCTGGTCCTCGGAGGCGCGTGGCACCAGGATCACGCCGTGCAGCTTCTGCGCCTGGGCGAAGCGGCGCACGCCTTCGATGTAGCCGGGGCTGCGGCTGTCGCAGGGGTGCACCACCAGCTCGAAGCTGGAGCCACGCAGCGCGTCCAGCGCGCCGTACTGCATGTCCACGATGTACTGCGCGGTGGGGTTGTCGTAGACCATGCCGATCAGGAACGAGCGCCGGAACGCCAGCCCGCGGGCGAGCGGGTCGGGCGCGTAGCCGACCTCGCGCATCAGCGCCTCGACCTTCTCGCGGGTGTCCTGCCGCACCAGCGGCGAGTTGTTGATGATCCGCGAAACGGTCTTCTTGGAGACTCCGGACATCCGGGCGATGTCGTTGATCGTGGCTACCTTGCCCTTCGGCAGGCCAGGCATTCCCTCTTCGGGCATCTTGCGGGCGGGCATAGCGGTCAACCGTTCGAGTTGAATGGATTCTACCGGCCAGCGGGCCGGCAGGCCGTCGCAGGCCTGCCGATGTCCCGCGTCCGCACCATCGAGGCAGGCTGCGGCCCGGTGCGCCGCGGCGTGCCTGGCAGTGCAGAACGGTCAGTCCAGGGCGCGGTAGCGGAAGTTGCGGAACTCCACCTGGCCCTGCCCGGCGGCGTACAGCGCCGGTTTCAGTGCCAGGAACTTGCCGGCCACGTTGTGGTGGTAGCCGGACACCTCCATCTGCACCGGGTACTTGGTCCAGGTGGTGCCGTCGGTGCTGCTGTGAATGGTGACGATGTGGCGGTTGTTGGTGACGCGCAGCCACAAGGTGCCACCGGTCGCACTGGGGGCCAGCGTGCCGGGGCGTTCCTCGCCGTAGCGGTGCATGACGAAGTTCTCGCCGTTGCTGCCGACCCCGGCATAGAGCTTGTCGCTGTAGAACAGCAGCGCCCCGCCCTGCCCGCCCGGTGCCACGGTCATCTGCACCTCGAACTGGTAGGCCTGGTCGGGCGCGATCAGCGTCAGCGGCGAGGCGTCGCGCGGGGCGCTGCCCTTGCCCTGCAGGCGCAGCACGCCATCGCCTACGGTGAGCCGCCTGGCTTCGTCGGCGGCCGGATTGAAGAACGACCACTGCGGGCCCAGCGTGCTGGCGCGGAAGTCGTCCGACAACGCCAGCCCATGCGGCAAGGCCTGCCCGCTGGGCTTTTTCAGCGGCGTGCCCAGGTCGCCGCCCTTGGCGACGAACCAGCCGTCCGGGGTCCACTCGATCGGGTCGAGCAAGGCCTGCCGGCCCAGCGTCCAGTAGCCGTGTTCGTAACCGTGATAGAGCATCCACCAGCGCTGGTCGGTGCCTTCCACCAGGGTGGCGTGGCCGCGCGACCACCACGGCTCGTCGGCGCTCCTGGTGCGGGTGATCGGGTTGTTGGGCGCGTTCTGCCAGGGGCCGTGGATCGAGCGCGAACGCGCGGTGATCACCATGTGCCCGGTCGGCGGGCCGGCGGTGCCGCCCACTGCGGTGGTCATGTAGTACCAGCCGTTGTGGCGGGTGATCTTGGGGCCTTCCTGCGCGTAGCCTTCCACGTCCCAGCTTTCCGGGTACTTCCAACCGTCGTAGACATGCTTGGGCGTGCCGACCACCTTCAGGCCGTCGTCGGAGAGCTGCACGTAATCGCCACCACTCAGGAACAGGTAGCGCTTGCCGTCCTCGCCCACCGCATGGCCGGGGTCGATGTACTTGCCCAGGCCGATGTCGATCGGCTTGCTCCACGGGCCCCTGATGTCGTCGGCCCAGACCACGAAGTTGCTGCGCTCGCCCTGGTCGCCGCGCCGCGCCGGGAAGTAGATGTAATAGCGCTTGCCGTGCTTGATCAGGTCCGGCGCCCAGATCGCGCCGACGTTCTGGCTGATGGCGTGGCCCAGCGGCTGCCAGTTGACCAGATCGCGCGAATGCCAGATCGGCAGTCCCGGATAGGCATCGAACGAGGACAGGGTGAGGTAGTAGTCCTCGCCATCCTTGAGCACCGACGGGTCGGGGTGATCGCCCGCCAGCACCGGGTTGAGGAAGGTGCTGTTGCCCTGGTCGGCGACACGCTGGTGTTCGATGCCGCGCTTCCAGTCGGCCGCGGCACCGAGACCTGCGCACAGCAGCAGGCCGCCGGCCAGCAGCCGACGCAGACACGTTGAAGCGATACGCACACGCATGCTTGCTCCTTGTCCCCGCACGGCGGGGCGATGCGGCGGCCGACGCCTGGAGCGTCGGCCACATGGATGACGGCGAACCACCCGCCAGCAGCGGCGCTGCGAACAGCGCCTGCAGCCTCGCCGGGCGGTTGTCAGGCGAAGGTCGGCGCGCGGACATCGCGCTGCACGCGCGGTGCAGGCCGATGCCGTGCACCGACGACGCCCGCCTGACGGACGCCGTCGGGATCGCGGTCGTTTACGCGCGCAGTGCGCGTGGCAACCACAGCGACAGTTCGGGGAAGAACGCCACGATCAGCAGCACGCACAATGCCGCCAGCCAGAACGGCCAGATGGTGCGCATGCTCTGGGCGATGGTGATCTGCCCGATCGAGGTGCCGATGAACAGCACCGAGCCGATCGGCGGGGTGATCAGGCCGATGCCACCGGCCAGCACCATCACCAGACCGAAATGGATCGGGTCGATGCCGTAGGCCTTGACCACCGGCAGGAAGATCGGCGTGCAGATCAGGATCTTCGGTGCCAGGTCCATGAACATGCCCAGCAGCAACAGCATCACCACGATCATCAGCAGCACGGTGTTCTTGCTGTCGGCGATGGCCTGCAGGAACTTCACCGCCGCCGCCGGCACCTGCAGGTAGGCCAGCAACCAGCCGAATACCGCCGCGGTGGCGATCACGAACAGGATCACGCCGGTGGTGCGCGCCGCATGCGTGACCGCGGCGAAGAACTCGGCCCAGCGCAGCTGCCGATACAACAGCGCGGTGACGATCAAGGCGTACACCACCGCGATCGCCGCGCTCTCCACCGCGGTGAAGATGCCGGCACGGATGCCGATGAAGATCAGCGCCACCAGGCCCAGGCCCGGCAATGCGCCGATCAGGCGCAGCGCCACCGCACGCCAACCGGGGAACGGCTCGGTGCCGTAGCCGCGATGGCGCGCCACCGCATAGCCGGTGACCATCATTGCTGCGGTCATCAGCAGCGCGGGGAAGATACCGGCGGCGAACAGGTCGGCGATCGACAGCCCGCCGCCAGCCGCGGCCGAGAACAAAATCAGGTTATGCGAGGGCGGTACCAGCAACGCCACCAGCGCGGCGGTCATGCTCACGTTGACCGCGTAGTCGCGGTCGTACCCGCGCTTGATCATCTGCGGGATCATGGTGCCGCCAACCGCCGAGACATCGGCGATCGCCGAGCCGGAGACGCCGCCGAAGAACAGCGACGACAACACGCTGACCTGGCCCAGGCCACCACGCACCCGCCCCACCAGCGAGGAGGCCAGCGCGATCAGGCGTTCGGAGATACCGCCGCGCAGCATCAACTCGCCGGCGAAGATAAACAGCGGGATGGCGATCAACGACGCCGAGCCGCTGCCGGCGGAAATCTGCTGCACCAGCACCACCGTGGGCAGGTCCAGATACAGCAGCGTGGCCAGTGCGGCCGCGCCCAGCGCATACGCCACCGGCACGCCGATCAGCAGCAGCACCACGAAGGTTCCCAACAACATGGCGATGCCCATCAGCGCACTCCTCCGGCCTGGATCGGGCGCAGCACACGCCACAGCTTGTACAAGGCAAAGAGCACCATCAGCGCGCCGCCGATCGACAGCGGCAGGTAGTTGATGCTCTGCGGCATCTGCGCGCCGGCCATCTTGATGTCCAGGCCATCGAGCAGCAGCGCCGCGCTCCACCACGCCAGCACCGCACCGATGGACATGATCATCAACGGGCGGATCAGGTCGAACACCCTGCGCACCAGCGGCGGCACGTGTTCGCCCAGCAGGTAGAAGCCGAAGTGGCGGTTGGTATGCACGCCGGCGGCCGCGCCCAGGCTCAAGGCGGTGCTGAGCAACAGCAGCGTCACCGGCTCGGTCCAGCTGGGCGAGTCGTTGAGCACGTAGCGGGTGAACACCTGCCAGCCCTGCACGACCACCAGGCCCAGCAGCGCGATGGAGGCCACGCCAACGGCGGTATCGGAAACGCGGTCCAGCGCGCGCTGCAACGGCGCGACCGGGACGGCGGCGGTCTCGGGTTCGGTCATCGGGTCACCTCTATGCAAAATCGCGGATGCGGCGGTACAGCGCTTCGATCTCCGGCTGCTTGCGGTATTCGGCCAGCAGCGGCGCGGCGGCGGCGCGGAACGCCGGCATGTCGACCTGGTTGAACTTCACGCCATAGTCGATCACCTGCTTGCGCGCGACGGTCTCCGAGGCATCCCACAGAGTGCGCATCACCGGCACCGAGGCGCGTGCCAGTTCCACCACCAGGCCGCGGTCGGCCGGGCGCAGCGATTCGAAACTCTGCCGCGACATCACCAGGATGTCCGGCGCGTAGGAATGCTCGCTCTGCGACCAGTAATGCGCGGCTTCGAAATGCCGGCTGGACTGGAAGCTGCGCAGGTTGTTTTCCGCACCGTCGATCATGTGCGTTTCCATCGCCGAGAACGTCTCGCCCAGCGACATGGGGGTGGGATTGGCGCCCAGCATGCGCATCAGCTTGAGGAAGATGTCCGACGAGGCCACGCGCAGTTTCAGGCCCTTGAGATCTTCCGGGCGGTGCAGCGGATGCTTGGTGTTGTAGAAGCAGCGCGCACCGGAATCGTAGATCGCCAGGCCAACCAGATCGCGCTGCTCGAAGCTGCGCAGCACGCTGTCGCCGACATGGCCGTCGATGGCGCGGCGCAGATGCGGCACCGAGTCGAACACGTACGGCAGGCACAACGCCTGGGTCAGCGGAAAGGCGTTGTTCAATGCGCCCGAGTACACGCGGGTGATGTCGATGGCGCCAAAGCGCGCCATGTCGATCGCCTCAGACTCGCGGCCCAACTGGCCGGAGTGGTACTGGCGCAGCCTGAGCCGGCCGTTGCTGCGTTGCTCCAGCTGCTTGCCGAACCAGCGCACCGCTTCCACGGTGGGGTAGTCGCCGACGTGCACGTCGGTGGCAGTGAGCAGCTGCCCGCCGGGAATCAGCGTGGTGGCACCCGCGCCCAGCCAGGGGCTGGCCGCGGCGGCACCGAGCCCGGCACCGAGGAAATGTCTGCGTGTGATCATTGGCGCCCTCCCAAGCGTCTGGTCACTGGGTCCGGCGTTACTTGGCGGACACAGCCGTACAGGAAATGTCGCCGATGCCGGCGAAGCGAATCAGGGCATGCTGTCCCACTTCGATGTCATGGATACCGGTGGCATTGCCCGTGGCAATGAGATCACCGCGCTTGAGCGGACGCCCACGCTGGGCCGAACGGCTGAGCGCAAACGCGTAGGCGGCGCGCAGTCCGCCCGGCAACGTGGTGGCCCCACCGGTGCCGACCACCTGATCGTCGATCAGGGTTTCGGCGGTCAGCGCGGACTCGTCGCGCGCCAGCCAATCGGTCACTTCCGGGCCCAGAATCAGGCCATTGTTGTTGCCGAAGTCGGAGATCACCACGCGCGGGCCCAGCTTGTTAATGGTGGCCAGCGGGCTGCTGGCGATCTCCACGCCGATGAACAAGGTGGCCGGCAGGTGTGCCGCCTCGTCCGGGGTGAAGTGGGTCTGCCCGGACGGCGCGTCCGCGTCCAGGCGTAGCACGTACTCGGCCTCGACCGCGCCGAAGCCGCCTTCATAGATCGGGAACTCGGTTGTTCCACCGGTAGCATTCCAGAGCTTGTGCGAGAAGATCGGGCCAAGCAGGCGCTCGTCGCCGGAATGGTCGCGGCGCTCGGCGGCGATATAGCCCACTTTCCAGCCGATCACCTGGTCGTCCCACTGGCTGATGGCGATATCCTGCACCTGGTAAGCAGTGACCAGATCGTCGGGGATCTGCCCGGGAAAGTCCGGCAGCGATGCCCCTGCACGGCGTGCCTCCACAAAGCGCTGCGCGATCTGCGACAGCGAGGATGTGGATGTTGGTGGGGTGGCGGCGTCGTTGCTCAAGGGTGTCTCCCTGATAGGTGTTTTTGTTGCACTGCCAATCGACAGTGGCACGGTGTGCTGTATATGGTAAACCGGTGTCATTGGCAATGTGCAGTGCGGCAAAACTGGCCGCAGGAACGAAGCAACCCTGGGAGGGGTGAATGGAACAGACAAGCCAGACGCGCGTGTTTGCCGCGTTTTCGAGCATCGTGCGCCGGTGCATGACCGTGGTGGTCATGGGAACGCTGCTGGCAGGGCCGGTGCTGGCCGCCGAGGCACCCGGCGCCGAGACCGCAGCCGAGCAGGCCAGCCGGATCCCGCTGTGGCCCAAGGGGCTGGCACCGGGTGACCAGGCGCTGCAGCAGCCGCAACGCATCGTCCAACGCAGCGCCGACCCTGCCCTGCCCGATCGCTACATCCAGCAGATCAGCACGCCTTATCTGGTGGTCTACCGGCCCAAGCGGCCGAATGGCACCGCGCTGCTGGTCACCCCCGGCGGCGGCTACCAGCGCATCGTGCTCGACAACGAAGGCAGCGCGCTGGTGCCGAGCTTCGTCGACCAAGCCGGCATCACCCTGTTCGTGCTGCGCTACCGGCTGCCCGGCGAAGGCCACCCGAACGGTGCCGACGTGCCACTGGCCGATGCACAGCGCGCGCTGCGGCTGATCCGCGCCAATGCCGCCCGCTACGGCATCGACACCCAGCGGGTCGGGGTGATGGGCTTTTCGGCCGGCGGCCATGTCGCCGCCAGCCTGGGCACCCGCTACGCCGCGCAGGTCTACTCCAAGGTGGATGCGGCCGATGCGCTGAGCGCGCGGCCGGATTTTGAACTGCTGATCTACCCGGTCATCGACATGGACAGCGCCAACACGCACCCGGGCTCGCGCGAGCGCCTGCTCGGCAGCAGTCCAGGCGCTGAGCAGGTGCGCGCGTATTCGCCGCAACTGCATGTGGATGCACGCACCCCGCCCAGCTTTCTGCTGCATGCGCAGGACGACACCGTGGTGCCGGTGCGCAACAGCCTGCTGATGCACGACGCGCTGCTGCGCGCCGGCGTGGCGAGCGAGCTGCATGTCTTCCCGCAGGGCGGCCATGGCTTCGGCACCGCCAGCGGCACCGGCCTGACCGTGGCCGTATGGCCGCAGCTGGCGCAGGCCTGGATCGCGCATGTCACCAGGGCGCAGGCGCCTGCATCTGCATCTGCACCGGCACCGGCACCGGCACCAGCGCAGGACCTGGCGCGATGACAGCGCGGTCCACGCACGACGCGCGCCGACGCACGCTGCTGCGTGGCGGCCTGCTTGCCACTGCCGCGGCAGCGCTGCCCGGCTTCGCCGGCGCGGCCGCATTGCCGCCGCCACGCGAGGACAGCGCGCCGCTGGCACGCGTGCGTGGCGGTGCGCTACACGGCTATCGCGACCAGGGCATCTGCGTGTTCAAGGGCATCCCGTACGGCGGCGACACCGCCGCGCGGCGCTTTCAGGCACCTGTGCAGGAAATGCCTTGGCAGGACGTGCGCGATGCCGGCGCCTACGGTGCGGCCGCGCCGCAACTCAAGGCCAGCGAACCCACCAGCGAGGACTGCCTGTTTCTCAACGTGTGGACGCCGGGCCTGCGCGATGGCGGCAAGCGGCCGATCCTGTTCTATATCCACGGCGGCGGCTACACCACCGGCTCCGGCAGCGACCCGCTGTACGACGGCGTGCGCCTGTGCAAGCGCGGCGATGTGGTGGTGATCACCGTCAATCACCGGCTCAACCTGTTCGGCTATTTGTCATTGGCGCAGCTGGGCGATGCCGGCTTTGCCGACTCCGGCAATGCCGGGCAGCTGGACCTGATCCAGGCACTGCACTGGGTGCGCCAGCACGCGGGCGAATTCGGCGGCGATGCCGGCAACGTCACCGTGTTCGGCCAGTCCGGTGGCGGCGCCAAGATCGCCACCCTGATGGCGATGACGGCCGCGCACGGCCTGTTCCACCGCGCCTGGACCATGAGCGGGCAACAGGTCACCGTGGCAGGCCCGCGCGCGGCCACCCAGCGTGCGCAGTTGCTGCTGGATGCGTTGAAACTTGCGCCGGGCGCGCTTGCGCGCATCCGCACGCTACCGGTTGCGCAGCTGCTGGCTGCCGCGCAGCTGCGCGATCCCTCGCGGGTGGAAAACAGCGCGCTGTACTTCGGCCCGGTGCTGGATGCACGCAATGTGCCGGTGCATCCGTTCTGGCCGACCGCGCCGCTGCAATCGGCCAGGATTCCGCTGGTGATCGGCAACACCCGCGACGAGACGCGCGCGTTTCTCGGCAACGACGCGAAGAACTTCGCATTGAGCTGGGACGAGCTGCCGGCCAGGCTGGAAAGCCAGCAATACGTCGACCTGCTGCCGCAGGTGGTGATTGCAGAATATCGCCGGCTGTATCCGCAGTACTCGCCCTCTGATGTGTTCTTTGCGGCGACCACCGCCGGCCGCTCGTGGCGCGGCGCGGTCGAGGAGGCCGAAGCGCGTGCACGCCAGGGCGCACCGACCTGGGTGTATCAACTGGACTGGGGCTCGCCGCTGGATGGCGGCAAATTCGGCGCCTTCCACACGCTGGATATTCCGCTGGTCTTCGACACCATTGCGCAGCCCGGCTCGCGCACCGGCGACGATGCGGCCGCGCAGCAGATGGCCGAGCAGATGAGCGAAGCGCTGCTCGCCTTCGCACGCCATGGCGACCCGAATCATCGCGGCCTGCCGCATTGGAAGCCGTATTCGTTGCAATGGCGCGAGACGCTGCTGTTCGATACACCGAGCCGGCTGGAGCACGACCCGCGCGGTGGCGAGCGCAGGCTGTATCAGCAAGCGCCTTTCATTCAACGCGGCACGTTCTGAGCGCTTTGGTGGTCAGGCGCGACCTCGAGCGCGGGCTGATTGCCATCCCCGGCGGCACGGTCTGGCGTTGCTTGTTTGCGCCGATCAATGCGCGGCTCGGGTTGTCGTGCTTGAGGTCTTCTGACCGCCTTTGGTCCTCCGACTGACTTTCGTTCTTTGATCACTCTTCGTCTCTGGTGACTCATGCGCTTCCCGTCTCTTGCACCGCTGGTCCTGCTGGCAGCAACCGCTACACCCGCTGCACACGCTGTTGAGGCACCGCCTGCCGAGGCATCACCTGCAACCGTGCCCGCGTCCGGCATGCCAGCGACCGGCAAGCCGTTGGCCGCCAGCAAGATCGTGCTGGTCGGCGATTCCACCACCGCCGTGCAAGGTGGCTGGGGGCCGAGCTTCTGCGCGCAGCATGTGACCTCGTTCCTGAGCTGCCTCAATCTGGCGCGCGGCGGCCGCAGCACCTCCAACTACCGTACCGAAGGGTCGTGGCAGATCGCGCTGAAGGAGCTGCGCAGTGGCGGTTATCGAGAGGTCTATGTGCTGATCCAGTTCGGTCACAACGACCAACCCGGCAAACCGGGGCGTTCCACCGACCTGACGACCGAATTCCCCGCCAACCTGCGCCGGTATGTGGCCGAGGCGCGCGCCGCCGGTGCGATTCCGGTGCTGGTCACGCCATTGACGCGGCGGCAGTTCGAGCGCGGCCAATTAGTGGATGACCTTGGCCCGTGGGCGGAGGCCACGCGCAAGGTTGCGCAGGAACTACAGGTGCCGCTGATCGACCTGCATGCGCGCAGTCGTGCGCTGGTGCAGGGCATGGGCCCTGTCTTGGCGATGCGGCTGGCGCAGCGGCCTGCCGATCCCGCGCAAGTGCTTGCAGCGCAATCGGGCACCACGATTGGCAAGACGCCGGTGCAGGCATTGCATGCGTCGTCGTCGTCGTCGTCAAAGATTGCGGCAGCGGGCAGCGTCCCTGCCGCCGCACAGGACAATGCCAGCGCCGAGCCGATGGGCCAGGCCAAACTCGCGTTCGACTACACCCATCTTGGTGCGGACGGCGCGGATCTGTTCGCGGCGATTGTTGCCGACGAGTTGGCAAAGCACGTACCTGGGTTACGGCCGCTGTTGATTCCGTAATGTGTAACTTGTCTGGTTTGTGATCTTTCTGGATAACGAGCGCTGAGAATGTTCGCGCTGGATGTTGTCTTACTGGTGGCGTGGCCCGAAATGCGCTTCGCCTGCAAGGGCGTTGTCCGCCTTTAGCCTTGGCTTTTCGCTTGGCCCGTACCCTCACCCCAACCCCTCTCCCGCAGGGAGAGGGGCTTTGTTCCCTTCTCCCGACGGGAGAAGGTGGCGCGCAGCACCGGATGAGGGTGCGGGCGGAGCCTGGTGTCTTCCATCACTCGGGACTATTTCGCCCCGCATCGCGACTACACGTCGTCGCTCACGCTTGCTGCCTTCCATCGCACGCGCCCGTGTTCGCACCGGCATCCTCACCACGCACCGCTCCATAGCTCAAGCAGGCACTGGCGCATCCGCTTCGATCACCTGCTCGCGCTTGAGCTCTTCCCACACCGCTGCCGGAATCGCCACGCGCATCGAGGCCGCATTCGCATGCGCCTGCTCGGGCGTGCGCGCACCCGGAATTACCGCGGACACCACCTTCGGCGCGGCGGCAAATTGCAGCGACACCGTGCGCAGATCCACGCCGTGGCGCTCGCAGATGGCCAGCGCTTTCTGGCGCTTGGCCGGCGCCCATTCCGGCACGGTGCCGTCGTAGAGATACCGCTCGCGGCCGGCCAGATAGCCCGCCAACAGCGGCGCACCGACGACGACCGAGGCGCCATGCTTTGCGATCTTCGGGAAGGTGTCGTGCAGCGCATGCGCGTGGTCGAGCAGCGAATACTGGCAGGCCAGCAGGAAGATGTCCGGATCGGCTTCTTCGATCGCACGCAAGGCCGGCTCGGGGCGATTGACGCCAAAGCCCCAGGCCTTGATCAGGCCCTCCTTGCGCATCTTGGTCAGCTCGGGCATCGCGCCTTTCACCGCCTCGGCAAAACGCTGTTCCCACGGCATGCCGAGGTCTTTCTCGTTCTCCGGCGACAGGTCGTGGATATAGGCGATATCGATCTGCGACACGCCCAGCCGCTGCAGGCTGTCTTCGATCGAGCGACGCACCCCGGAGGCGCTGTAGTCGTAGCGGTAGTCGAAGGGCGACGGCTGCTGCCACATCGTCTTCGGCGGCTTGTCGGTGGCGGTGAGCAGGCGCCCGACCTTGGTCGACAGCACGTAGTCGTCTCCAGCGTGATTGTGCAGATGGTGACCGGTACGGCGCTCGGACAGGCCCAGGCCGTACCACGGCGAGGTATCGAAGTAACGCACGCCCGACTCCCACGCCGCAGCCAGGGTCGCTTCGCTTTGCGCATCGCTGGTGGGCGCAAACCCGTTGCCGATCGCCACACCGCCAAAGCCAAGTCGGCTCGCGGGCCGATAACGCGCGCCCTTGCTTGCGGGATTGGTCGGCAACGCAGCGGCGGCGGCCTTGCCGCGGGTGGGCATCACGCTGCCGGGCGCGGAGGTCTGCGCCAGCAACGGGGCAGCGGCCAATGCGGCGGTGCCGGCAGCGGCGGCGGAAAGAAACTGGCGACGGGTATTCATGGGGGAAATCCTTGCAACGACTCGATGCACAAGGATGGTCCCGCCTGCGTGCAGACAAGGTCAGCGCAGGGACCGCGAGCCTACACATGCAGGCAACGAATGGCTCGCGTGCAGGTTTGAGCAAGCAGGCACGTCAGCGCAGGTTGTCAGCGGTCGCTGCTGGTGGTCATCGCATGCACCGCACGCTCAGGACATGCAGAAGTTGCCTGCGTGCCGGGCCGGTGCACTTCATCGCATGGCATTGTCTGAGAGCGGCTAACAAAACGTAGCTATCGTCAGGTGGGTGCGGACGGCGCACTCAGAACCGCAGTGCACGCATGGCACATGCCAATTCCGAGCACCGGCCGCGCTCGCCTGAAGGTGGTGCAGTCGCTTTACTAGCCGCTCCAGATCCCTGCGCAAGTCCCTGTTGCACGGATCCAACTTCCATCAGCGTATTTCCAGCAATTGCAGCTGCGCACGCGGCGGGCCATCGCCCAGCCACAGCGTGCCCACACTGACCGGCAAGCTGAAGCGACGCGGCCCGGCGCTGCCAGGATTGATGTACAGCACACCGTCGCGCGTCTGTATCGATGGCTTGTGCGAATGTCCGCTGATGATCACAGCGGCAGCAACATCTGTTGCCAGCGTTTTCAGATCATGCAGCACATGGATGCGCACGCCTGCGATCAGCAGATCCAGCGTCTCCGGAAGCTGCGCTGCCCAGGGCGTGTTATCGATATTGCCGGCGATCGCATGCAACGGTGCCAGCGCGCCCAGCGCGGTGAGGATCTGTGGTTTGCCCACATCGCCGGCATGGATGATCGCCGCGCAGCCCTGCAACGCAGCCACGGCCTCAGGCCGCAGCAGGCCGTGCGTGTCGGAGATCAGGCCAATGCGTAAGGCTGCAGCCGTCATCGGTTGTGGGGGAAGGTAGCAGCGCCGGACCAGCTGTCCGGCGCTGTATGCGCTACCTCAGCCCTGCGGCGTCAGCACGATGACGCCCAGCGGCGGCAACAGCAGCGGCAGCGACTGCCCATGGCCGTGCATGGACTGCTGCTCGGCGCTCACCACACCGCCATTGCCCAGATTCGCGCCACCGTAGATGCCGGCATCGCTGTTGAACACCTCGCGCCACTGGCCGCCCTGCGGCACCCCGATGCGGTAGCCGTGCTGCACGATCGGGGTGAAGTTGATCACCACCAGCACCGGGGCGTCGCCGCGCTTGCCCTTGCGCAGGAACGCGACCACGCTGTTGGCCGCGTCATCGCCCACCACCCACGCAAACCCGGCCGGATCGTCATCCTGCGCGTGCAGCGCGGGGTATTCGACATACAGCCGGTTCAAGTCACGCACCAGGGTCTGCACGCCGCGATGGCGTGGGTCGTCCAGCAGGTGCCAGGGAATGCCGCCGTCGTGGTTCCACTCGGTGGGCTGGCCGAACTCGCAGCCCATGAACAGCAACTTGCGCCCGGGGTGGGTGAACATGTACCCCAGGTAGGCGCGCAGGTTGGCGAAACGCTGCCAATCGTCGCCCGGCATGCGGCCCAGCAACGAGCCCTTGCCGTGCACCACTTCGTCGTGCGAGATCGGCAGCACGAAACGCTCCGAATACGCATAGACCATGCTGAAGGTCAGCTCGCCATGGTGGTAACGGCGGTAGATCGGATCCAGCGCGGCGTAATGCAGGGTGTCGTGCATCCAGCCCATGTTCCACTTGTAGTGGAAGCCCAGGCCGCCGTGCGCCACGTCGGCAGTGACGCCGGGGAACGCGGTGGATTCCTCGGCAATCATCACCGCGCCCGGGGTGTGCTCGCGCACCACTTCGTTGAGCCGGCGCAGGAAGGCGATGGTCTCGTAGTTCTCGCGCCCGCCATGGATATTGGGCACCCACTCGCCGGCATTGCGGCTGTAGTCGCGGTACAGCATCGAGGCCACCGCATCCACGCGCAGGCCATCGACATGGAAGCGCTGCAGGAACTCCAGCGCACTGGCGATCAGGAACCCGGACACCTCGCGCCGCCCGTGGTTGTAGATCAGCGTATTCCAGTCGCGATGGAAGCCTTCGCGCGGGTCGGCATGTTCGTACAGCGCGGTGCCGTCGAAATGCGCCAGGCCGTGGGCGTCGGTGGGGAAATGCGCCGGCACCCAGTCGACGATCACGCCGATGCCTTCGCGGTGGCAGCGATCGACGAAACGGGCAAAGCCATCCGGCGAGCCGAAGCGCGCAGTCGGCGCGAACAGGCCCAGCGGCTGGTAGCCCCACGAGCCGCCGAACGGATGCTCGGTCACCGGCATCAGCTCGACATGGGTGAAGCCCATGTCCGCCACGTACGGAATCAGGCGGTCGGCCAGGCCATCCCAGTCCAGGTCCACGCCTTCCTCGCGCAACCAGGAACCGGCATGGATCTCGTAGATGCTCATCGGTGCGTCGTGCGCCTGACGGCGCGCGCGCGTGGCCATCCAGCCGTCATCGCTCCACTGATGCGGGGTGGGGTCGGCCACGATCGAGGCGGTGCCCGGTGCCAGCTCGGCACGCCGCGCCACCGGGTCGGCCTTGGCCGGCAATTCATTCCCCTGCGGGCCGCGCAGCTGGTACTTGTAGTGCGCCCCCGGGCCGACATCGGGCACGAACAGCTCCCACACGCCGGACTGGTGCCGCAGCCGCATCGGATGCCTGCGTGCGTCCCAGCTGTTGAAGTCGCCCACCACCGCCACGCGCGTGGCATTGGGCGCCCACACCGCAAAGCGCGTGCCGCGTACGCCATCGACCTCGATCACGTTGGCGCCGAGTGCATCGGCCAGCTGCAGGTGGTGGCCCTCGCTGATCAGATGCAGGTCGAAGTCGCTGAGCTGCGGGCCGAACGCATACGGGTCGGCGGTGTCCTGCTCGCCGCCGGGCCAGCCGATGCGCAGGCGGTAGCCGCCTTGCGCCGGCAACGCACCGGCGAACAGGCCCGGCTCCGGGCCCGCGTCCAGCGCGATGACCTGACCATCGTCGAGCACGGCGTTGACGTAGTCGGCACCCGGTTGATAGGTGCGCAGCAGCCGACCGCTGTCGGTCGGGTGCGCGCCAAGAATGGCGAATGCGTCGCCATGGCGTGCCTCGGCCAGGGCGCGGGTCGCGCCGGGATCCCATCGATTGGTCACTGCTGTCATCACTCCACTCATCATGTGTCTCCCGCACCAGCGCGCGCATGGTGCAGGATGCGTCGCAAGCCCTCGATCGGCACCATCAACCAGCCAGGGCGGTTGGCCGCCTCGTAGCGCACCTCGTAACAGGCCTTCTCCACCAGGAACAGCAAGGTGGCCGCATTGAACGCCGCCGGCGCGATCCACGGGTGCGTGCTGGCATCGAGCACGGCATGGTACGCATCCAGAAACGCCTGTGTGGAGCGGCGGCGGAACTGCACCAGGAACTCGTCCAGATGCGTGTCCACGCCCACGCCCGCGCGTGCGGCGGTGCCTTCCTCGCCACGTGCCGACACTTCGCTGGCGTAATCGAGCGAGCGCAGGAAGCCGGCCACATCGCGCAGCGGGCTGGCCTTGGCGCGCCGTTCGGACAGCGGCTTGGCCGGCTCGCCTTCGAAGTCGATCAGCACCACATCGTCGAAGGCCACCAGGATCTGGCCCAGGTGGAAGTCGCCATGCACGCGGGTCAGCAAGGAATCGGCCAGCACGCTCGGCGCCTGGGCAAGCAGGGCATCCAGCTGCGGGCGCTCGGCCAGCACCGCCTGCAGCGCTTCGCGTTCGGTCGCATCGTCGCTGCCGGCCAGACGCGTAGTGACCGTGTCCCACATCTCCTCGACCTGGCGTGCGACGCCGGCCACCACATCGTTGGCGGCCGGCAGGTCGATGCGCTGCGGGGCGAAGTCGGCGTCGTCGGTGTCGCGCGACAAGGCCTCGTGCAACTCGGCCAGGCGCTTGCCGACCACCGCCGCGAAGGCGTCGTAGCCGGCAATGGCTTCGGCGCGCGATTCGTCGGTCTGCGCGGTGGCGTACTCGTCGAAGCTGCGCGCCAGATGGTCCAGCGTCCAGCGCCAGGCATCGCCCTGGTTGCGGATGAAGCCCTGCAGCAGCGCGATCGTGGTGATGGTGCCCTGCGCGTCGATGCGGCTGACGCTGCCCAGCAAGGGCGCGGCGTTGGCGTAGCCCATCTCGGTCAGGCGACGGCCGATCTCGATCTCCGGGTTGGCACCATTGGCCACGTGCCGCAGCAGCTTGAACACCGCCTTGTCGGCAACCACCAGCGAGCTGTTGCTCTGCTCGGCCGACAGCCAGCGGATGTCAGGATCCTGCGGAATATCCAGCGTGGCCAATGCCGGTGTCGCTTCGAAGCGCACCTGTCCCTGCTGCGAGGCATCGTCGCCCTCGCAGAAGTCCAGCGCGGCATTGTCGCGCAAGGCGTCAATCACCCCGCGCACCATCGGCTTGAGTGCGAAGGCATCGGTGAGATACCCCACCTCGCGGCCCTGGCGCACGCGCGCCAGCGCCAGCTGCTCGGCCAGCGTGCTGGGGTGGTCGCGCTCCCACACGATGCCGATCGGCAGCATGTAGCTCTCGTGGCGGCCATCTTCCAGCTCCGCGTCAAGCTCCAGCAGGCTCATCGGCTCATTGCCCGGCAGCGGCGTGCGCCGCGAGATGCGCACGTGCTTCAGTGCCTGATCCTTGGCCGAGAACCAGCGCCGCGCCGACAACCAGGCCGGCAGGATTTCGCTTTCCAACGTGGTCAGATGCGGCAGCAATGCATTGCTCTCGTCGGTATCGCTACGCAACACCAGCGTGCGGTAATCCGGCAACGGTACCGGGCTGGGCACATGCCAATCCGGCAAGGTGCCTTCGCTGACCAGCTGGAACGCGTAGAAGCCGAACGGCGGCACCGTGAGCAAGTAGGTCAGCCGCCCGACCGGCGGGAAGCTGCCGCCGCCGATG
Source organism: Xanthomonas arboricola pv. populi (assembly GCF_002939945.1). Taxonomy (GTDB): domain Bacteria; phylum Pseudomonadota; class Gammaproteobacteria; order Xanthomonadales; family Xanthomonadaceae; genus Xanthomonas; species Xanthomonas arboricola_A. Next base: position 92,836 of record NZ_MDEB01000011.1, read on the forward strand.
ATGTCCACCGGCACGCGGCCCTCGAACTCGGACAGGTCCAACTCCACCGCCTGCAGCGTGTGCGACAGGTTGGCCACGCACAGCACCGTCTCGTCCTGGTAGCAACGCAGGTAGGCCAGCATGCGGCGGTTGCCTGGGTACAGGAAGCGCAGGGTGCCGCGGCCGAAGGCCTGGTAGCGCTTGCGCACGCTGAGCACGCGGCGGGTCCAGGTCAGCAGCGAATGCTGGTCGCGGATCTGCGCTTCCACATTCACCGCCTGGAACCCGTACAGCGGGTCCATCACTGGCGGCAACACAAGCTGCGCCGGGTCGGCGCGCGAGAAACCGCCATTGCGGTCGATCGACCACTGCATCGGCGTGCGCACGCCATCGCGGTCGCCCAGATGGATGTTGTCGCCCATGCCGATCTCGTCGCCGTAATACAGCACCGGCGTGCCGGGCATGGTCAGCAACAGGGAGGTCATCAATTCGATGCGGCGGCGGTCGCGCTCCAGCAGCGGCGCCAGCCGGCGCCGGATGCCCAGATTGATGCGTGCGCGGCGATCGGAGGCATAGGTCTGCCACAGATAATCGCGCTCCGAGTCGGTGACCATTTCCAGCGTCAATTCATCGTGGTTGCGCAGGAAGATCGCCCACTGGCAGCTCTCCGGAATCTCCGGGGTCTGGCGCATGATGTCGGTGATCGGGAAGCGGTCTTCGCGCGCGATCGCCATGTACATGCGCGGCATCAGCGGGAAGTGGAACGCCATATGGCATTCGTCGGCGTTCTGGCCGAAGTACTGCTGGGTGTCTTCCGGCCACATGTTGGCCTCGGCCAGCAGCATGCGATCCGGGTATTCGGCATCCAGGGTGGCGCGGATCTTGCGCAGGATCGCGTGGGTTTCCGGCAGGTTTTCGTTGGAGGTGCCCGAGCGCTCGATCAGGTAGGGCACCGCATCCAGACGCAGGCCGTCCACGCCGCGGTCCAGCCAGAAGCGCATCACTTCCAGCACCGCTTCCAGCACGGCCGGGTTGTCGAAGTTCAGGTCCGGCTGGTGCGAATAGAAGCGATGCCAGAAGTACTGCCCGGCCACCGGGTCCCAGGTCCAGTTGGACTTTTCGGTGTCGCAGAAGATGATCCGCGTGCCTTCGTATTCCTGGTCGGTGTCCGACCACACATAGAAGTCGCGCTCCGGCGAGCCAGCCGGCGCGTTGCGTGCGCGCTGGAACCAGGAATGCTGATCGGAGGTGTGGTTGATCACCAGTTCGGTGACAATGCGGATGCCGCGTGCATGTGCCTGCGCAACCAGCTGCTCGAAATCTTCGATGCTGCCGTAGTCCGGATGCACTGCCATGTATTCGGCAATGTCGTAGCCGTCATCGCGGCGTGGGCTGGGGTAGAACGGCAGCAGCCAGATGGTGTCCACGCCGAGTTCGGCGATGTAATCCAGCTTGGAAATCAGCCCCGGGAAATCGCCGATGCCATCGTCGTTGGAGTCGAAGAACGACTTGACGTGCACCTGATAAATGATCGCGTCTTTGTACCAAAGCTGATCTGCCACCACCGCGGACTGTTCCGCGTCGGCTTGTAACGATGGGACTGCATTCATGCGACCTCTCCTGCGCGGATGCGCCATAACGCGAACGGCCGCGTCGCATCTAACCGGATGTGTTGCTGTTTTCCCTGCCATGTGAAGCGATGGCCGTCCCACAGATCGTCCACCGCCACGCTGGCGTGATCGGGCAGGCCCAACTCCCACAATGGAATTTCGATGTCCGCGTCCTGACCCGCCTGCGGATCCAGGTTGATCGCCACCAGCACCATGCTGCGGCTGCGCGACAGGTAGCCGGCATCCAGGAACTTGCCGAAGTACAGCACCTGGTCGTTGTGCGCCTGGTAGAAGCGCGTCCCCAGGTGCGACTGCAGTTCCGGATGCATGCGGCGCAGCTGATTGAAGCGGGTGATCTCATCGACGATGTCGCCGGGCGCACGCTCGGGCCAGGCGCGCAGCTGGAACTTCTCCGAGTCCAGATACTCTTCCTTGCCTGGCGCCAGCGGCGTGGCCTCGCACAGTTCGAAGCCCTGGTACATGCCCCATAGCCCCGACAGCGTGGTCGCCAGCGCGGCGCGGATCAGGTGCCCGTTACGCCCGCTGGTCTGCAGGAACAGCGGATTGATGTCCGGCGTATTGACGAAGAAGTGCGGGCGGAAGCATTCGCGCGGCACGCCCTGGTTCAACTCTTCCACGTATTCCTGCAGCTCGTGCTTGTGGTTGCGCCAGGTGAAGTAGGTGTAGGACTGCGAGAAGCCGCACTTGGCCAGCCGGTACATCATCTTCGGCCGGGTAAAGGCCTCCGACAGGAACACCACGTCCGGCCGGCGCCCGCGAATGTCGGCAATCAACCACTCCCAGAACGGGAACGGCTTGGTATGCGGGTTGTCGACACGGAACAGCGTCACGCCCTCGTTGACCCAGAACAGCACCGCATCGCGCAGCGTGTTCCACAGGTCCGGCACTGCACCGCTGGCGTAGAAATCGACGTTGACGATGTCCTGGTATTTCTTCGGCGGGTTCTCCGCATACGGAATCGAACCATCCGCGCGCCAGGTGAACCAGTCCTTGTGCTCCTTCAACCACGGGTGATCCGGCGCGCACTGGATGGCGAAATCCAGCGCCACTTCCAGCCCATGCGCACGCGCGGCCTGGACCAGGCGGCGAAAGCCGTCGAGCCCGCCGAGCTCGGCATGCACCTCGGTATGCCCGCCATCGCTGGCGCCGATCGCGTACGGGCTACCCGGCTCGCCATCGACCGCAGTGACCGAGTTGTTGCGGCCCTTGCGATTGTTCAACCCGATGGGGTGGATCGGCGGCATGTACAGCACGTCGAAGTGCATCGCGCGGATATGCGCCAGCCGCTCGATCACATCGTCGAAGGTACCGTGCCGTTGCGGGTCGCCACTTTGCGAGCGCGGGAACAATTCGTACCAGCTGGCAAAATGCGCCGCACGCCGCTCCGATTCCACCCGAAAGGTCACCGGGGTTTCGGAGCGGAACGGCTTGTCGTCGGCTGCTGCCATCGCCTGCGCGGTGTCCGGCTCCAGCACGATCGCCAGCTGCTGCAGCGGCTCGCTCTGCGCACCGATGCGGGTCAGGATGGCCTGCAGGCGCTCGGCCAACGCACCGGTGCTGCGTGCGTGCGCGGCCTGCACCACGGCCACCGCTTCCTGCACATCCACCGGCAGTACCATATTGGCGGCGCGCTTCTTTTCCAGATCCGCATGCAGGGTGGCGAACACATCGCGCCAACCTTCGACGCGGAATTCATAGGTGCCGATGCGCTCCAGCGGGAACTCCGCGCGCCAGCGGTCGTTGCCCAACGCACGCATCGGCGCGCTGGCCCAGGTCTTGGCATCGGCCGGGCGCCACAGCACCGCGACCGCGATACGGTCGTGCCCGTCGCAGAACGCATCGGCCTCCACGCAGATGCGGTCGCCCACGGTGCGCTTGACCGGGAAGCGGCCGTGATCGACCGACGGCGTCACCGATTCGATGCACACACGCGGCCAGGCGGCTGCGGTCTGTGCGCGCGGACGCATGCGCGGCACCGCCAGCACATGCCGCGCCGGCACGCTGCGGTATACCCGCACCTCGCCCGGCTCCAGCGCTTCCAGCGTCGCACCGGAGAGCGTGCTGCCGTCTTCGCCCACCAGCGCTTCGGCATCGCCAAGCAGGCGCAACAGATCCGGCGCCGGGACCGGCACCACATGATCGGCATCGCCATTGATCAACAACAGCGACGGCAAACCGCCCAATGGCTCGATGGCCACCGCCGTCAGGCCGGTGCCCTCGCGCAGCAGCGGGCGCAGCCGCAGGCCGGCATTGCTGGGCGTCATACCATCGCGCGCCCTGATCGACAACGGCAACGTCTCCAGCTGCGTCTCGTCCAGCAGCCACGCCCCGCCCAATGCCTGGGCCAGTTGCCAATGTTGTCCAGGAGTGGCCGCAGGCTTGCCATCGGGCGCGCCCACCACCGCGACGACCTGCGACGCCAACGCGCGCAGTGCGGTGTCTTCATCGAAGAACCAGCTGCCGCGGCCATCCCACCAGGCGAGCGAGGAGAACGCCGCATCGAAACCGGCACCGGCCAGCTGCTGCAAGGCCTCGATGCCCAGGCCCGGTGTCCAGGCCGCAAACACCACCTCCGGTGCCTGCGCATGCACGCGTGCGATCAGCTCGCGCCAGCGCTGCGCCGGCACCTGCTGCGGCTGCAACAGGCGGAAGCCGGCCACACCTTGCGATGCCCACTCCAGCAGGCGCGCGCTCCACCATTCCACCAGCGCCGCACCTTCCTGCGCATAGGTGAAGCGTGCCTCGGCCACTTCGGGCGTGGCGCGCGGCTGGCGCGGATCCGGTACCGCCGTGCTGCGCGCACGGAACCATTGCGGGTTGTCGCGTACCACCGCGCTGTCGCCACCCACTTCATCCAGGCGCACGTCGAGCAGCAGCTTCACGCCGGCACGGTGCGCGGCCTGCACCACCTCGCGCAGGCGCTGTGCGTCTGCCTCGCTGGCACCAGCAACCTCACTCAGCCGGCCTTGGGCGTCGCGCGCAAACGGCGGCGCGAGCACCACATGATCAAAGCCCGCCTCGCGCGCTGACTTGCAGCGCTGCTCCAGCCCGGCCTGCTCGGCAGTTGCCTCGTTGAGAACACAGATCCGCATGGCGCCCCCTCAGCCGACCACGGCGCATACGCGCGCCGTGACAAAGAACGCGACACGGGCCGACCCACCCCGCAGATCCACCGGCGCTCGGTCACGACGCACCAGTCCAACTCCCGTCCGGATCGACCCGTCTCTACCCGATCCCTGGTCGACCCTTCCTACCGTGACTGCACTCATGCGCAACTCCGCAACGATTCTTGACCGCTGCAGTCAAGCACCCTGCCTGCGAATTTCATGTGTCGGTGGAATTGACGAAAATCAAACAAGCCCGGCTGTGGTGAGGGCTGAGGCGGCACTGGCCAACTCCCAAGCGTTGTAGGCTATGGCTTCAACCTGCAAGGAGAGCAAGGATGCGGAGCTACGTCATGGCGGCGCTGCTGGCCATCGCCACAGTTGCAACGGCAAAGGATCAGAAGCTGAGCCCGAGCCGTGCCGGAGAGATCGTAGGGCTTTGGCAAGATGTCAGCGCCAACGACGACATCGTCAAGGAGGACTACGCCGGCTTCGTGCAGGTTGTCGACTTGGACAAGGATGGAGTCGATGAGATCGTCTATCTGAGTTCTTCGTATTGCTCGGGTTCCACGTCCGACTGCCCCAACAGCATCGATGTATTGCGCAAGCATCCCCCCGGGAAGGCACCCAACGTCAGCGCTCCGATCGACGCATGGGATACCAGGGCACGCAAGACCGGTTATACGCCAGACGCCAGCGAGCAGATTCCTGGCGAAGTGATGACTCTTGCAGTCCAAGGCAATCGCATCGAGGTCGTGTTCGTCGTGCAGGAGAACTCGCCGATCTGCAAACCGGAACAACCCAATCCGGACGGGTCGCAGCGCTGTCCCGCCCCCGGCCGCTACAGCTGGACGTACACCTGGAAGCCAGGCGCCCTGGCGCGCATTACCGGCGCTGGCAGCTATGAACCACACGTCCCCAAGACCCATTTCCCCGAGCAGCTGCGAGGCGCCTGGGTCACCGCAGGGATCGCCTGCCGCGACGCCGAGACAGCCGACCCCAAGCACCTCATCCAGTTCGGCTGGGATCACATGACCGGCAAGGGCGAAGACCTCTGGCCCAACGCGGTCATGCTGCTGGCACGCACACCATGGACATGGCGCATCGTCACCGCGTCTGCCAACGCGCCGGAGAAGGACGTTCCTGCAGTCTTCATCCTCAGCCAGATGGAAGACCGCCTGATCATTGCAGAGCAAACGCGCGTCAGAACCTTTGATCGGTGCCGCTGAGTGGGACGTCGGTTGCCATCGCGTTTACGGCAACGCGAGGTGCGCTCGAACGCATCGCCAGAGAACGTTTGATCAACGCCCGCGCATGCATATCAAATAAACCCGAGCCCGCTCTTCGGCGATTATGTCGGCTCCTATGATGTAACTAGTGCCGGGAAGCGTTGCGAGCAATCAATCGTGAACCACTAACGAGACGTGGCAGACCGTCGATCTGCCACGCCCACGCTTACATCGCCTTCTTGATGGCTTCCGCCTTCGCAAGGTGCTGCTCGACGTGCGTCTTGGTCTCGGTCAGGTGCTGCTTGACCAGCGCGGTCGACGCCACCGTCATCATCTGCGTCTGGATCAGCTGCAGCGCGTCCTTGTGCCCGGCGATCATTGCATCGATATAGGCCGCCGCGTAGTCCTTGCCGGACGTCTGCCCCAGCGTGGACAGGTCCTGCTCGCCCTTGCTCTCCAGCTTCTTGACGTCCGGTGTTTCGGCCAGCGTCCCCAGCGCCTTGGTCTTTTCCAGGTTCTCGGTGTGCTCCTTCTCCATCATCTTCGCGTACTCGAGCACCGCGCCGGTGACCTTCTTGTCCTGCGCCTGCTTCGCTGCGGCGATCTCGTGGTTGTCCACCGCCCCGAGCAAGCCAAGGGCGATGTCGTCTCCGGAACTCGCGCGCGCCGCGCCTTCCGGCGCCGGGCTGGCTTCGCCGACAGGCGGTGTGGTCGGGGTCGCCACACCACCGGTCGGCGTCGGTTCGGTGGACGCGGCAGGCGCTGCGGCCTCCTTGTCGGCATCCGGCTTGCAGCCAGCGAGCGCCAGCGCCGCCACGATGGACAGGACCAACAGTGATTGTTTCATGCTCCACTCCCTCTCGATTGGAGACAGCAGCATCTGCCTGCCCAGGTGAAGAAGGCTCATACACGTCCACTGCGTTACTCGGATGCACGCATCGCCTGCGGGGCGAATGCGCAACGCCGCACCATGCGCGGCACCACGCCGCAATCGGCGGCGCGCCCTTGCGTGCAGGCGTGGAACTGGAGGTGGGTCAAGCGCGGCTGCGGTACACGTGGCATGTAGTGACACAGTGCATGTGGTAACACGGCCCTGCTGAAAGACGGCCCGGTTTGCCGCACACTACCGCGCCACATTTGGAGTGATTGCCATGCATAAGGCCTGGATGCTTGCCCTGTTGGGCGTTTCGCCATTGCTCCACGCCGCACCTGCCGCCGACGATGCCACCTGCCGCAACGGGTTGTTCACCAGCGCGCCGGTGGCATTCTCCCTCGGCAAGGTCATCCCGCCGCGCCTGTACCTGCTCAAGGACACCGATGGTTGCCCGGATACGGGCGGGGCCGCATGCCAGGGGCGCGCCTACGTGGTCAAGAACGATATCGTCCTGACGGCGCAGCGCCGCAATGCCTATGTCTGCGTGCTCTATCCCAACAAGGGAGGCGGCAATGCCGGTTGGGTCGCACAGTCCAGCCTGCAGATGCAACCAAGCGCGGCCACGCCCACACCGCAGGCGTGGAACGGCCACTGGCACGACGGCGACAACACGCTGCAATTGACCACCAACGCCGACGGCAGCATCACCGTCAACGGCGATGCGTACTGGCCCAGCGCCTTTCCCGACCCGGAACAGACGCCGGGCGGTCCGCACACCGGCTCGGTCACCGCGCGCGGCTATCCAGAAGGCAACCGCGTCGAGGTCAACGAGGACACGTGCAAGGTGCGCCTGCAATTGCTGGGCGACATGCTGCTGGCCGACGACAACCTGGAATGCGGCGGAATGAACGTGTCCTTCGGTGGGGTGTATCGAAAGAAGCCATAGCAAACGCAGGCATCCTGTGCGCCACTCCCGCAGAGGACGGCGCACACGTGGTTGCGCAAACTCCGAGCACTGGCCGCTCCCAACGCAGCCCCACGCGCCCCCGCCTCACAGAAGCAGGCACGCCATCGAGGACCGCGCGGCATAAAAGCCGATGCGAGGTGGCGCAGTGCGGTTTCCGTTGGCCTGCACCGGCCTGAACGGATTCTGGCTCGCTCGACCCCGCAATCGGGCCAATGCACGGCAGCAGCAGGACGGGCCAGATCACCTGGCCAGCGGTGGCGCACCACGTGGACCGGAGTCATCTATCATTGCCGATTGCTGTTTTGAAGGAATTGCGTTGAGACGTCCCGCCCCACGCCCGCTGCACGCATTTCTGTTTCTTTCCGTGGCGTTGCTTGCCGCTTGCAGCATGAACACCACCACCAACACGCCGCCGCCATCGGTGGACACTACCGCCAACGCAAATTACTGCATCGGGCGGCTTGCCGTGACGTCCAACCTGCCCCTGCATTTTCTGGGGAGTTCCGCGCAGTTTTACTGGGGCGACATCGATACCTACCGCGAGGACGCGGCCAGCTATGCGCAGCGCCTGCTGGCCGCACAAGCGCCGGCCAGCGATGGCCGGGTACGCCAGCTGATCAAGCCCGTGGAAACACTGGCACAGGACGATGGCAGGATCATCGTCGCACACGCGGAAGACGCGTTGCCGCTCGACCCGAATGTCGTACAGGTCACCGGCTTCGCCCATCGCGATGGCACCACGTTTCGTTTCCAGAAGACCGCCATCAGCCGCCTGCAGGACATCACCGAACGGCGCACCAAGGACATCCTGGCCTCGATCACCAGTAGCGCATCGCCCTTCCCGCCAGCGGCGCAATCCCGGCAGGGGTTTTGCGTCATGCACGGTGCTGTCAATCTGGTCCCTGGGCACGACTGGCACGAAGCATCCAGGGCTGAGGGAGAATTCACCCTGCAGGAAACGCGCTACCGTTTCAGTCTGCGTTCGCGCTACCTGCGCTCGCTGTCGTTGAACGCGCAGGAAGTGACAAACCAGCGCGACCTGCTACTGGCACTGGCGGGCGCCGTACCGGACTCCGGCTTGGCACCGATCAGTGAACTGTCAGGTGCCGCCGGCACCCCATCGCAAGGCAGTGCCCGCCTGCTCGAGATGACGACAGCCGACGGCAAGCAACAGGTCTACGAGTGGCACATGCCGGCCGTCAGTACAGCACCCAATACGCCAGCAACGTTTCTCTACATCTGGCCAGCGTCCGGGCAAGCGTCAGCGCAGGACCAAGCCAAGTTCAGAAGCTGGGTCGTGGCCCATCCGCAGCAGACCACACCGCTGTTGCAGATACAGCAACTAGCCAGCAGCGTTGAACAGCAGCAGGCGACGCCAGCAGTAGAAGAGAGCAGGCTGGTGTACCGGATGCAGCTGCATTACCACGGCGACCAGGCTGCCGGCGGGCGCCATTATGTGATCTACAAGGATGGCCAGAAGGTCGATGATGGATTCAGTGATGCGCACGGTTTTACCAAGGCGCACAACGCGGATTACGACCAGATATGGACAACCAAGGTGCTCAACAAATGAGTACCTGCTTCGGTGCGGCGCACCCTGATTTATAACCAATCACGCTGGAGAAGACCGGTAACCATCCGGTCAACCCATCCTCCTGAGACCGGCGCTGAAGACAGGCATCCAGGTAAGACGTCTCGCTTTCGAAAGTGTAGGCGTTCGAGCAGCATATCCGGGCTTTCAAGCGCACTATGGTTACCAGCCTTTCGGAATCCGCTACGCTCAACCCCAATACGTGGACACGAGACAGGCAATGAAGCTGACCGCTGCGCAAATCCGTTCGACGCCTGGCGAAATCGAAGAAAACATCAGTAAGCACCTCGATGTCATTCGCCTGGCTGCGAGCAAGGGTGCGGATGTGCTGGTCTTTCCCGAGCTGTCCCTCACCGGTTACGAACCCGGATTGGCGCAGGCGCTGGCGGTGCAGCCGGCTGATCAACGCTTTGATCGATTTCAGCTGGCAAGTGACCGTTACGGCATGCTCATCACCATTGGCGTACCCACGGAGGGGGCGAAAGGCACCGAAATCAGCATGATCTGTTTCCAACCAGGGTTGGCGCGCACCACCTACTCCAAACAGCAGCTACATCCCGACGAGTTACCGTTCTTCACCGCCGGTGATGAGCAGCTTGTTCTCAGACACGCAGATCAGGTGCTGGCGCCTGCCATTTGCTACGAGTCACTGCAGGCAAGCCATGCAGAACAAGCCGCAGACTCAGGCGCTCATGTTTACCTGGCAAGCGTGGCCAAATCCGAGAGAGGCGTGGCATCGGCCTACAGCCACTATCCGACGATTGCAAAAACGCATTCCATGACTGTCTTGATGGCAAACTGTGTAGGCCCCGCCGACACCTTCATAGGAGCGGGCCGGTCTGCCATCTGGAGCAGTAACGGTGACCTCGTTTGCAGCGGTGATGCCTTCCAGGAGGCATTGGTGGCGTACGACACGAGGGATGGAGAAGCGAGCGTCTTCAGATTGCCTTGAGGTCGGACCAAGACCAACGAGAGGCGGCCCTGTCTGTGCGGTGACATTCGGCAATCCCACTTGCCCGCTGCGTCGGCAGCTGCGCGAGGACATCCGCGGCGGCGGGTTTGCTTGACTGCATTATCAGGACGCAACGACCTGGGGATATGAGTCCTTTGCGCTGTTGAGCTCAACGGCCAACTTCCCTACCTTGGACAGTAGCTTGCCGATATCCTGCTCAGGATCAGCGTAAAAATAATCGATGCAAAAGCGAAGCGACGTACCAAACTGCTCGCCGATGGGTGGAAGCGCAACACTCCTGATCTGCATCGGCTCGCCCGCTCGCGCCGAATCGCGTACCCACCAGGAAATGAACTCGAGTGCCTTGAGGCCTTTCGGATCGCGCGTGATACCAAAGTTGACGGAGATGACAAGCTCGTTGTCCAAGCCTCCCCTTGTGCGCTTCAACGCGCCGAGCGGCAGGTCGGCATACGGAAGAAGACCGAAGTCGCTTTCCGTGACATCAGAAAGATCCACCTTGTCCACCGCTGCATCGGTAATGCCGGGAATGGACGCAATGGCATCTTGCAGCTTTTGTACTTCAGGCGGCATTTCAGCTCCAAAAAGGTTGATTCGGACGATCGTCGTCGAAGCGCTGCTTGCCGTCGATTCCTTACAGCCTAGGGAACCTCTGAACAAAGCACAGCAGATGCGCGACACTATTGCCACA
>NZ_MDEB01000012.1 GCF_002939945.1 Xanthomonas arboricola pv. populi
GACTGGGGGTTTCTTTTTGTCCAAAATTCGACGCAACTCGACAAAGACAAAGGTCCGAAGTTCACCACCGCACTCGCTCACTCAAAGCGCAAGCCGAGCGCCGTACCGACGCTGGCAGACGCCAAGGTGGATTTACCGCGTTTGGCCACCATATTGATCCGTTCCGGCGCACCGCCGGCCTGGCCGATTGGAGACCTGCATGCCCGAGCTGCCCGAAGTCGAAACCACCTTGCGTGGCCTGGCACCGCATCTGGTCGGCCAACGCATCCACGGCGTCATCCTGCGGCGGCCCGACCTGCGCTGGCCCATCCCCGAGCAGATCGAGCGCCTGCTGCCCGGTGCGACCATTACCGATGTACGTCGTCGGGCCAAATACCTGTTGATCGATACCGATGCCGGCGGCAGCGCGCTGCTGCATCTTGGAATGTCCGGAAGTCTGCGCGTATTACCCGGCGATACGCTGCCGCGAGCGCACGATCATGTGGATATCAGCCTGCAACATGGCCGTGTCCTGCGCTTCAACGATCCGCGTCGGTTCGGTTGCCTGTTGTGGCAACACGATGCGCAGGTGCACGATTTGCTGGCGGCACTTGGCCCGGAACCCTTATCGGATGCATTTACTGGCGATTATCTGCATGCACTGGCGAGTGGCCGGCGCGCGGCAGTGAAAACCTTTCTGATGGATCAGGCTGTCGTTGTCGGCGTGGGGAATATCTATGCGGCAGAAAGCCTGCATCGCGCAGGAATCAGCCCACTGCGCGAAGCCGGCAAAGTGTCATTGGACCGTTACCGGCGGCTGGCTGCAGCAGTGAAGGACATCCTGGGCTACGCCATCCAGCGCGGTGGTACCACGTTGCGCGACTTCATCAGCCCGGATGGGGCGCCTGGTTATTTCGAACAGGAACTGACGGTATACGGGCGCGAAGGCGAGGCGTGCAAGCAGTGCGGACGCCTGCTGAAGCACGCGACCATCGGGCAACGTGCGACGGTATGGTGCAGCAGCTGCCAGCGTTGAAATCCACCGAAACTCTCGATAAAGCAGGGTTGGCTAGTGCGTTGCCGTACATCGCGCCACAATCGTGAGGCCCTGCGATTGGAGTTGTACATGTCTGGCTCATTGCGTCGCTTCATGCCGATCATGGTGGCGGGCGCCTTCGCGTTGCAGCTTGCAACAAGTGTCTGGGCGGATGAGCCTGCGTCCCGCATCAAGTCCGCAGTGGAGCGTATCCGGCTGCACAACGACGTCATTGAATTAAGCGCTACACCGGCGTTTGGCGGGCGTGTGTTGTCCTTCAATCTGGTTGGGCAACCCAACGTCCTGAAGACCGGCAGCGCGGTGGAGCAGCAACCGTTGCCGGAGGTGTCCGCCACCGCGGGCGACATTGCGTATCTCGGCCACGATGTCTGGGTGGGGCCGCAGAGTCGGTGGTGGCTGCATCAGCAGGTCAATGCAACACGTAAAGCAGCAGCTGCAGTGTGGCCGCCGGATCCCTACCTGTCGTTGGCCACCACGCAGGCAGTCACACGTGCTGGCGATCAGTTGATTCTTGAGGGCGTGCCCAGTCCGGTCACTGGCGTGCAGTTACGCAAGCGCGTCGCGCTTTCATCCACGCGGGCCGATACCGTGGAGGTGGAGGCCACTGCGCGCAATATCCGCAAAGACCCGATCAGCTGGGATGTGTGGTTCAACACGCGCGTCGCGGCGGGAACGCGTGTGTTCGTGCCGGTTGCCGACGCGGCAGACATTCGCCTGCAACCGCCGACGGAGGCTGGTACGGTTGCGCCGACGTATCGGCATCACGGTGGTGTATTTGCGTTGCGTGCCGATGCACGCGAGGACGGGCTGATTCAGCGCGGCAAAGTGTTGTTGCAGCCTTCGGCAGGCTGGATGGCTGGCTTTGCGGGCGACCAGGTGCTGGTGATCCGCTTTGCGCATCAGCCGCTTGCGGCAATCCATCCGGAGCAAGGGCAGGTAGAGCTGTATCTGGACGCGCCGTCGCAGCACCCCGAGCGCGGACTGCTGGAAATGGAAGTGCACGCACCGTATCGGCAGTTGGCGCCGGGTGCGCATATGCAGGCGAACGAGCAATGGACCTTGCTGCGTTATCCCGGGCCCGATGAGCAGCAGGCGCAACGACAATTCCTGTGCAGCAAGGCGCAAGAGCTGCAGCTGATCAATGCATGCGCGCCTTCGTCTGCGGCGCTCTGACTTCTGCATTCACCTCCGTGCCGAGCTGTGGCTATGATGGCGGCCATTCCCTGAGCAGACCGATGCGCATGCAACGACGCCACTTCCTGAAGAATGCCGCTGCCGCATTGGCCGCGCTCGGTTTGCCGGCGTTGCCGCAGTGGGCGTTGGCGGCCAAGGCAGTTGGACTGCGTCGCTTGGGGCAGCCGCAGCCGTTCGACTATGGCTGGCTCAAGGGGCAGGCGCGTGCGTTGGCCAGGGCGCCTTACAAAAGCCATAAGCAGGTGCTTCCCGGGCCGTTGGAAGCGTTGAACTGGGATCAATACCAGTCGATCCGCTACCGCCAGGACCATGCGCTGTGGGCCGACGGCAACGGCAAGTTCCAGGCGAAGTTCTTCCATCTGGGGCTGTATTTCCATAGCCCCGTGCACATCTACGACATCGTCGACGGCCAGGCGCAGCAACTGGCGTACGATCCGGCAGCGTTCGATTACGGCAGCAGCGGGCTGGGCGGCAAGCAATTGCCCAAGGACCTGGGCTTTGCCGGGTTCCGTCTCAATACGCGCAAGGACACCGATCGCGATTTCTCGGCCTTCCTGGGCGCGAGCTATTTCCGCGCGGTCGGGAAGGAAGGCCAATACGGGCAGTCGGCGCGCGGGCTGGCGATCGACACCGGCACCGGCGGGCCGGAGGAGTTCCCGGACTTCATCGCCTATTACATGGAGCAGCCGGCAGACGACTCGAATACCGTGGTGGTGTACGGGCTATTGGACTCGCCCAGCGTTGCCGGTGCGTATCGCTTCGCCATCACCAATGGCGAGGTGCTGGTGATGGAGATCGACAGCGCGCTCTACCCGCGCAAGACCATCGAGCGGCTGGGGATCGGCCCGTGCACCAGCATGTATCAGGTCGGCGAAAACGATCGCCGCATGGACTGGGACTGGCGCCCGGAAATCCACGACACCGACGGCTTGGCGATGTGGACCGGCGGCGGCGAGTGGATCTGGCGACCGTTGTGCAACCCGCCGCAGCTGCGCTTCAACATGTTCGTCGATGAGAATCCACGCGGGTTCGGCCTGTTGCAGCGCGATCGCAACTTCGACCATTACCAGGACGACGGCGTGTTCTACGAGAAGCGCCCCTGCCTGTGGGTGGAACCCAAGAGTGGCTGGGGCAAGGGCTCGGTACAGCTGGTCGAGATTCCGACCGTGGACGAGACCTTCGACAACATCGTGGCGTTCTGGAACCCGCAAGACAAACCGCAGCCGGGCCAAGAGTTGCTGATGGGGTACCGGTTGTATTGGGGCGCGCATCCGCCGGCCACCTCGCCGCTGGCGCATTGCGTGGCCACGCGCACCGGCCTGGGCGGCATCGTCGGGCAGAAGCGTGGCCATTTCTCGTGGCGGTTTGCGGTGGATTTCGCGGGGGGCGAACTGGCTGCGGTGACCAAGGATCCGAAAGCCAGGGTCGAGGCCATCCTCCAGGTGTCGCGCGGCACCACCGAGATCGTGTCGGCGCGTCCGCTGCATGAGCTCAAGGGCTATCGGGCGATGTTCGATCTGGTGCCGCCCGATGACAGCACCCAGCAGATCGATATCCGTCTGTTCCTGCGCGCCAACGGCAAGCCGCTGACCGAAACCTGGCTGTACCAGTGGACGCCGCCACCGGCGAGCGAGCGCAAGATCTACTAGCGCAAGACCACGCGCAGCTGGCAGCCATCGCGACCCTTGCGCGCATGAACCACGGACTAAGATCGAGCCGCGTTGGATTGAGTAGCCAACGCGCGCTCGCCGATGCGGTGCGCGACGGTGCGTCCGCTATGGCTGGTTCGCGTTGGCGACCAGGTGCATGCGCCCACGTGGGCGCACGCAGGCCAACTCCACACGAAAGCAGGTGCCCTCCTTGCCGCTGAGGATACGCAGTTCGCCTTGATGGGCCCGTGCGATCTGGGCGGCCATGTGCAGGCCCAGGTCGACTTCGGGCAAGGCGCGTCCGCCGGTGTGCACGTGGGTGGAGGCCTGCAGCACGTCGAGCCGGCGCGGATCGATACCGTCCAGATTGCAGACCTCGATGCGCAGGCGGCCCTGCTCGGTGACCGCAATCGCCTTGATCAGCGAACTCTGTTGCCCCTGCACCACGGCGTTGATCATCAGGCTGCCGAACATCTGCGCCAGGCGTACCGCATCGCCGTGCACCGGTTCGTCGATGGACACATGCGTGGACAGCACCTGGTTCGGATACGCGGCGCGGGTTTCGTCGACGACCTGCGATAGCGCATCGAGCAGATCGCTGCCGTCGCCGTAGTCCAGCTGCAGCCAGTCGCGTTCGATGCCGCGCGCGAAATCGCTGGCGAAGTCGATCAGTTCTTCCATGCGCCGCAGGCTGCGCTGCATCGACCGGATTGCGCCGCCCTGGCGTTGGTTGAGCGAGTCGATCGCCAGCATGTCCACCACCGCATGCATGGACTGCAGCGGGTTGCGCAGATCGTGCCCCAGGATGCCGATGAACTCTTCGCGCAGGCGTGCCGAGGCGCCGATACGCCCCAGTTCACTGCGTGCGCGCCGCGATTCCTGCGCGCTCTCTTCGGCGCGCTGCTCGGCCTGGATCTGCGCTGCCAGCAGTTGCGCCAGCAGCTCGACCTTTTCCACCAACGGCGCATCCATGACGCGCGGCAACGGGTCCAGCGCGCACAAGGTGCCGAACACGCTGCCGTCGTCGAACGTGATCGGCACCGAGACATAGCTTTCGAAGCCGTACAGCCGCGGCGTGGGGTGGTCGCGGAAGACCGGGTGCTCGGAGGCATGGCCGAACCACAACGCATTGCCCTGGGTGCGCACGCTGTCGCAGAAGGTGGTGACCAGGGGCAACTCGTCGCCGGGCGTGAGACCGAAAGACAGGTCGTCGCGCACCTGGCAGGTGATCCAGCGCGTATCGGTCACGCGCGCAACCGCGGCGAATCCCATGCCGGTCAGACGGGTGAGAATGGTCAGGACATCGGGGACCGACGATAGGCGGCCAACACGCGCGATATCGGCGCGTAACTCGGGAGGAAGCGGACCCATGTATTGCCTCCCGACAAGTGGATGATCGCCAGTTTACAGGACTGCGGTTGCGCCTGGCTGCGCGCGGATCGCTGCAACGGCACTGCAACGATACGCCTGTTGATGCGTAGCGGAAATACAGCGGCGATCGCATGCCTGCAAGGGTTTAGCGAGGCATCACAAGTGCATACCGAGCCAGCGCGTTAAGACCATTTCGGCTGAATTCTTCAGCCAGCCACCACGCCGGTTTATCTGTCCGGTAACGAGCAAAATACCTGGCGCGGCAATGCCGCATCATTCAAGAAGTGGCGTATCGCGAGCCACGCATCACGTCCATCAGGCGGGATCGGGCGACGGCCGCTGCATGAAGACGGTACCTACGCGTGGTCAACGCTTGGTCGGGTGCAATGGCTTCGGCATGACCATGCCATCCGCGTCGGTCGAGGTGTCGGTGGCCGGTCTTGTAGAAGATCGGCACTTGGAAGATCGGCATTGCCAGCCGCGGGCGACATTTTTAAGCGTCGCGCTGCGCTTCGATCAGGGCGACGCTGTAGCTTTACGAACTCGCCGGCAGCGGCAGTGCAATCTGCAGCGGGTCGATGCGGCCTTCGCCACGCATGATCTTCTTGAACTCGGCGCGGCTGACCGACACGTAGCGCTCGTTACCGCCGATTTCCACCTGCGGGCCGTCCTGCACCGCGTGCCCTTGCGCATCCACGCGCACGGTCATGGTGGCCTTGCTGCCGCTGTGGCAGATGGTCTTGATCTCCTCCAGCTCGTCGGCCCAGGCCAGCAGAAACTGGCTGCCCTCGAACAGCTCGCCGCGGAAGTCGGTCCGCAGGCCATAGCACAGCACCGGAATGCGCAGACGATCGACCACCTCGCTCAACTGCCAGACCTGGCCACGGTTGAGGAACTGCGCCTCGTCCACCAGCACGCAATGCAGCGCGCCTTCGGCCTGGATGTCGCGTTCGATCAACTGCTGCAACTCGGTGTCGCGATCGAAGGTGCGCCCGTCCGCGCGCAGCCCGATCCGCGAGGCCACCACGCCGCTGCCGGCGCGGTGATCGAGCTGGGGCGTGAGGATCAAGGTGCGCATGCCGCGTTCGCGGTAGTTGTGCGCCGACTGCAGCAAGGTGGTGGTCTTGCCGGCATTCATTGCCGAGTAGTAGAAATAGAGCTTGGCCATTGGTGGATTTTACCGGGCCGCACGGCCGGCGGTGACGGCCATCTGCATGAACCGGCGGCACAGGCCTGCCCGATCCGGCGCCGGTACAATGGCCCGCTCTGTTGGAAGCCTCTATGCACGGTCTCAATCTCCCGCAACGCGCCGCAGTGCTGCACTGCGAAGGTCCCTTGTTGGTGCTGGCCGGTGCCGGCAGCGGCAAGACGCGCGTGATCGTGGAGAAGATCGCGCACCTGATCGCCACCGGCCGCTATCCGGCCAAGCGCATCGCGGCGATCACCTTCACCAACAAGTCGGCCAAGGAAATGCGCGAGCGCGTGGCCAAGCGCATCCGTGGCGATGGCGCCGATGGCCTGACCATCTGCACCTTCCACGCGCTGGGGCTGAAGTTCCTGCAGATCGAGCACGCCGCTGCCGGCTTGAAGCGCGGCTTTTCGATCTTCGATTCCGACGATGCCGCTGCCCAGATCAAGGACCTGATGCACGGCGCCAAGCCCGATGCGATCGAGGACGCCAAGAACCTGATCTCGCGCGCCAAGAACGCCGGCCTGTCGCCCGAACAGGCGATGGCGGCGGCGCGCAGCAATCGCGAAAAGGAAGCCGCCAGCCTGTACGAGCGCTACCAGGCGCGGCTGACCACCTTCAACGCGGTGGACTTCGACGATCTGATCCGCCTGCCGGTGCAGATCCTGGAGGCCAACGAAGAGATCGTGATGGGCTGGCGCGAGCGCATCGGCTACCTGCTGGTGGACGAGTGCCAGGACACCAACGATGCGCAGTACCGATTGCTGAAAATGCTGGCCGGGCCACGCGGCAACTTCACCTGCGTGGGCGACGACGATCAGAGCATCTACGCCTGGCGTGGCGCCAATCCGGAAAACCTGCAGCAGATGGGGCGCGATTATCCGGCGCTGGAAATCATCAAGCTGGAACAGAACTACCGTTGCTCCAACCGCGTGTTGCGCGCGGCCAATGCCTTGATCGCACACAACCCGCACGAGCACTTGAAGACGCTGTGGAGCGACCAGGCCGACGGCGAGCGCATCCGCGTGTGGGAATGCCGCGACAGCGAGCACGAAGCGGAAAAGGTCGCCGCCGAGATCTCGTTTCTGGGCACCGCCAAGCAGGTGCCGTGGAGCGACTTCTGCATCCTGTTCCGCGGTAATTTTCAATCGCGGCCGCTGGAAAAAGCGCTGCAGCTGCTGCGCGTGCCGTATCACCTGACCGGAGGCACCGCGTTTTTGGAGCGGCAGGAAGTCAAGGACGTGTTGTCGTGGCTGCGGTTGATCGTCAATCCCGATGATGACGCCGCGTTCCTGCGCGCCGTGCAGTCGCCCAAGCGCGAGGTCGGTGCGACCTCGCTGGCGCGGTTGGCCGAGCTGGCCAGTGCGAAGTCGGTGCCGATGTCGCGCGCGGCCGAGTCGATGGGCGCGCTGCAGCACTTGCCGCCGCGTGCGGCCAATGGCCTGAGTGCGTTCACCGACATCCTGCGCGATATGCGCGAGCATTCGGCCACGCTGCCGGCGGGAGAACTGGTGCGCCTGCTGGCCGACAGATCCGGCCTGCTCAACGACCTGCGCAACCAGTCCAAGGACGACACCGGCTTCCAGCGGCGCAAGCGCAATCTGGACGAGCTGGCCGAGTGGTTCGAAGGCGGCCCGCGTGGTGCAAGCGCCAGCGACCTGGCCGCGCAGCTGGCGCTGTTGTCGCGCAACGACAAGGACGATGGCGGCAACCAGGTGCGCATGATGACCATGCATGCGTCCAAGGGGCTGGAATTCCGTTACGTGTTCATCGTCGGCTGCGAAGACGGCGTGCTGCCGCATGAAGTGAGCCTGGAAGAAGGCAACCTGCAGGAAGAACGCCGCCTGCTGTACGTGGGCATCACCCGCGCCAAGGAGCAGCTGTGGATGAGCCATAGCAAGTTGACGCGCAAGTTCGGCGAGCATGTGCGGCTCAAGCCCAGCCGCTTCTTCGACGAGATTCCGGCCGAAGAACTGCAGCGCGATGGCGCCGACCCGGTGGCCGATGCCGAGCGCAAGAAAGAGCGCGCCAGCGCGGGCCTGGCGGCGATCCAGGCGTTGTTCGACTAGCCTGAGCCAGGAGGCCGATCCGCTGCTGTATTACACGATCGAACTCGGTCCGGCCGACATGGACAGCCGGGCAGGCCTGCGGCACCCTGACGGCGACTCTCACCGCTGAATGCGGCCGACACAACGCAGCAAATAGTCGCAAGCGCGGCGTGGACGGCGCGGAAGCACTCCCGTGTACGAACGGCACGGGAGAATTTGCGCACCGACCGTACCTGCCTGGCGAGGAGCGCCGTCGTTGTGTCCGTCGCCCCAACCAGGACACTTGCATGCCACTGCTGGTCAACGCCTATTCCACGCTGCGCGCCCCCCTGTGGCCGGATTTCCTGCCGCGCGCCGCCGTGCAGCACCGCGACCACGCCGATCCGGAATTGGCCACGCATCTGCATGGTTTCGTCGGCTACGTGAATCAGGCCGGCGACGGCCAGATGACCCAGCCGCGCTATCACCTGATGCGGCATGTGCAGCGGGTGCGCCAGCACTTCACGTTCGAGGTCGACGATGCGGCTTTCGGTGCGCTGGCGCAGTGGGCCGAGCAGGCCAACGCGGTATGTTTTCTGGCCGACGGCAGCGTGCGCGATCCGCACGGGCGGGTGCTGATCAGCCAGGGCGAGCCGGCGATCGATGAGCAGGCGCAGGTGCCGTATCCGCCGGATGCGTTGCAGCGGCGTGCGCAGCAACTTGCGCAGCTGACCGCGCAAGGCATCCGTGTGCCGCCCAGCCTGCCGCCGGTGCCTGGCGAGGCCGAAGCGCGGGTGCGCGACGTCGCGGTGGTGACGCAGCGCATGCTGGCATTGTTTGCGGTGGCCTTGCGCGCGGAGATGCTGGCCGCCGGCGATACGCCACCGTCGTTGGAAGACATGGACGCCCGCCTCCCCGGTGTGGCGGCGGCACTGTCGCCGCAGGAGCGCGCCTTTTTTGCCCAACCCGCGCCGGAGCCGCAGCAGCTCGCCAACTTCGGCTGGCGCTACGAGAGCCTGGCCGTGCTGCAGTGGGCCCTGGGGCTGGCCGACGCGCTGCCGGAGCCGACCGATCTATGCGATGTGCCATTGGCTGCCCAGCGCGCGCTGGAGCATGCCGACGCCGCGACGCGGCCGTCGCTGACGCTACGGCCAGTGCCCGACCTGCTGGATGCCCTGGACCGGCAGCTGCGCCTGCATTGGGCGGTGCGCCAGGCCGGCCAGACCGAGCAACCGCCACCGGCCGGCATCGTGCCCGGTGTGGTCTACGAGCGTCATTACACCCTCAACTGGCTGCTGCACTTCGAAGATGCAGACTGGGACGAGGTGGATACGCCGACGTGAGCGGGGCGGGGCGCAACCTGCGCCATCACCGCTCGACAAGGGCGTCGTCTGGCGATCTGACCGGTCGTTGCGTGATTTGCGATCCGCGTGGGCGGCGACGTGAAGCGGGCATCTCCAGGAGCAGACCGTCGGCCTAGGCGCCAGCCGCCTCCAGGCGCGCCTGCACCGCGGCCAGCGCATCCTGCAACTCGGCGATAGTGGCTTCCAGGGTTTGCACGCGTGCTTCCAGCTCGCTGCTGTCGGCGCTGCTGCGGGGGCTTGGCGCAGCGCGCGCTGCCGCAGCCTGCAATGCCTCCACATCCAGCTCGCCACTGAGCAGATGCGCATAACGCTCTTCGCGCTGGCCGCTGGCGCGCGGCAGTTGCACGGCCAGGCCGCGCTGGATCAGCCGGTCCAGATGGTGGCGCACGTCGTCGGTATCGTTGAAGCGCGCCAGCCGCTCGCTGCGCGCGAACAGCTCGCTCAGCGTCTGCGGGCCGCGCAGCAGCAACAGACCGATCAGGGCGACCTGCTGGCGGGTCAGATCCAGCACGCTGCCCAGCCGGTGTTCGTAGCGCTCGGCGCGCGAGGAGAACTGCTGGCGTACCAACCCCAGGGTTTCGAGTTGACGCAGGGCGTGATGCACCACGCCGGTCTGCAGGTTCAGTACCGGCTCGCGTGCGGTCTTCTGGTTGGCGGCCACCTGCGCGGCGTTGACCGTGAGCGGATACGCATCCGGCGTGGTCGCCTCTTTTTCGATCAGGCAGCCGAGCACGCGGGCCTGGGCGGTATCGAGGACGGGCGGGGAAGGTGCATCTGTCATGGGGGCGACTCCGGGGCAATCGGCGCACAAGGATATGCCGATCCTGCGCCGGCGTTCTTCAGGCCGCGATCCCACGGGGAGCGTCCAGATCGGCAGCGGCATCGAAGACGCGGTCAGGTGCTGAGGCTGTCGGTTGTCGCGCGCACGCAGGTGCACGAGGCACTCGCGTATCGGCATGAATCCCCACGATGGCGATGTCTTCATTCCATGCGCATCCGCCACTGCGCGGCACTGCCGTCAGCCGGCGCGGGCGGTGCGGCGCGAACCCGCTAAAATCGCGGTCTTCATTGCCGCTCCTGTTCTGGTGGATGCCATGCGCCCCTCGCTTCACGCACCGTTGTCCCTGCTCGCCTGCACCGCGCTGGCCCTGAGCGCCTGCAAGCCCGCCGACAAGGAGCTGGCCCAGCGCGCGCAGGACGCCGCCGTGTCCGCCAATGCGGCCGCCGCCAAGACCGCCAAGACCGCCAAGACCGCCACGCCGCCCGCAGCCGCCAGCGCACCGGCCGGCGACGACAACCTCAATGCGGTGCTGTGGATGCAGCGCTCGGAGGAATACCGCGCCGTGGCCGAGCAGACCTATCGCGCCGCTGCCGACAAGCTGGACGCTGCGCTGAAGCAGCCCAACTGGGACGCGCTGGTGCCCGAGGAACGCGGCAATGCCGCCACCGGGCTGAAGCCGGCGGTGGTGCTGGACGTGGACGAGACGGTGCTGGACAACTCGCCCTACCAGGCGCGCCTGCTGCGCGACGGCAAGGAATACGACGAGGTGAGCTGGGACCAGTGGGTGGCGGAGAAGAAGGCCACCGCGATCCCGGGCGTGGTGGACTTCGCCAAGGCCGCCAACGCGCGCGGCATCACCCTGATCTACATCTCCAACCGCGCCGTGCACCTCAAGGACGCCACGCTGGCCAATCTGCGCAGCGTCGGGCTGCCGGTGGCCGATGACAGCGTGTTTCTGGGCCTGGGCACGGTGGTCAAGGGCTGCGAGCAGAACGGCAGCGAGAAGAACTGCCGGCGTCAGCTGGCCGGGCAGAAATACCGCGTGCTGATGCAGTTCGGCGACCAGCTCGGCGACTTCGTGCAGGTCACCGCCAACACCGGCCAGGCGCGTGGCGCATTGCTGCAGCAGTACCACGACTGGTTCGGCGAGCGCTGGTGGATGCTGCCCAACCCCAGCTACGGCGGCTGGGAGCCGGCGCAGTTCAACAACGACTTCGCCCAGCCCTGGCAGCAGCGCCACGACGCCAAGCGCGCCGCGCTGGAGGTGGCCCGATGAGCCGCGCACCGCTGCCGCTGGCCGCGCATGAGCGGCTGATCTTCGCGCTGGATGTGCCCGGCCACGACGAGGCGATCGCCTGGGTCGACCGCCTGGGCGAGTCGGTGTCCTTCTACAAGATCGGCATGGAACTGCTGGCCTCCGGCGAATACTTCCACGTGCTCGACGCCCTGGCCAGGCGCGACAAGCGCGTGTTCGTCGATCTGAAGTTCTTCGACATCCCCGCCACCGTGGCCGGCACCATCCGCCGCCTGGCGCAGTGGCCGGTGAGCTATTGCACCGTGCACGGCTGGCACGCCGGCATGCTGCAAGCCGCCGCCGAGGCCAACCACGGCGACATGCGCCTGCTGGCGGTGACGGTGCTGACCTCGATGGGGCGCCCGGACCTGGCCGCGATGGGCATCGACCGCGAGCCGGTGGAGGTGGTGGTGGAGCGCGCGCTGGCCGCACGGGCCGCCGGCATCGACGGAGTGATCGCCTCCGGCCAGGAAGCCGGCCTGATCCGCAGCGCCACCGGCACCGGGTTTTCGATCGTGTGCCCGGGCATCCGCCCCGGCGGCCCGGTCGGCGACGACCAGCAACGCACCGTGGGCGTGGCGCAGGCATTCAACGATGGCGCCGATGCCATCGTGGTCGGCCGCCCGATCCGCCTGGCCACCGATCCGGCCGCCGCTGCGGCTGCGATCCAGGCCGAGATTCAAGCAGCGGTGGGGCCGAAGCAGCACTGAAGGAACATGCAGCTGATGCGCGCTGGGCACATCTAAGCAAGCAAAATCAACAAGTTAAAGCGACAGAATTAAAGTGTTGCTTTAACGTTAAAGCCTGCGTACGATGCCCCTCGTCCGATGTCAGTCGGAAGCTGTGCCACTCATTGTCCACCGGGCTTGTCCCGGTTTTCGAAGGGATCGGGCCTTGTGCCCGATCCTTTTTTTTGCCTGTCGATCGGTGCGTGCGCCGGCGGTGCCGTCGCTCAACGCGGCGCGGTTGCCTTGCAGTAGCGATCGATGAACTGCTGGTGGGTCGGCATGGCGTCCACGCAGTGGCCAATGGTCTGCGCCACGCTGGCCAGGAAGCGTTCGGCGTCGTGATCGGGCACCTGGTCCACCAGCGGGTGGTAGCCCTGCGGCAGGATGCCCTGGCCGACCATCACCTGCACCCAGCTGATCTCGGCGAACATCTCTTCGGCGTTGCGATAGAAGCGCCCGCTGTCGCGGAACAGGTCCAGCGTGGTCTGCAGCTCCGGGGTGATCGGCATCGTGCGGCAGTGCCGCCAGAACGCGCTGTCGTCGCGCTCGGTCGCGTGGTAATGCAGCAGCAGGAAATCGCGGATGCGGTCGAACTCGAACGCCAGCCGGTCGTTGTAGCGCTGCACCAGCACCGGGCTGATGCCCTCGCGCGGAAACAGCTCCAGCAGCCGGGAAATGCCGGCCTGGATCAAATGGATGCTGGTCGATTCCAGTGGCTCCAGAAAGCCGCTCGCCAGGCCCAGCGCCACCACATTGCGGTTCCAGAACTGCTTGCGCCGCCCGGTGGTGAAGCGCAGCGGGCGCGGGTCGGCCAGCGCTTCGCCATCCAGGTTGGCGAGCAGCGTGGCGGCGGCTTCGTCGTCGCTGATGTGCGCGCTGGAATACACATAGCCGTTGCCGGTGCGGTGCTGCAGCGGGATGCGCCACTGCCAGCCGGCCGCGCGCGCGGTGGAGCGCGTGTACGGCGTGGGCGGGCCGACCTTTTCGCTCGGCACCGCCAGTGCGCGATCGCACGGCAGCCAATGGGTGAAGTCGTGGTAGCCGGTGTGCAGCGCTTGTTCGATCAACAGCCCGCGGAAGCCGGAGCAGTCGATGAACAAGTCGCCGCTGACGACCTGCCCGGACGCCAGCTGCAGCGATTGCACGTGGCCGGTGTCCGCATGCAGCTGCACCTGTTCGACCAGGCCTTCGATGCGGGTGACGCCGCGTTGCTGCGCATACCCACGCAAAAAGCGCGCGTACCGGGTGGCATCGAAGTGGTACGCGTAGGCGATGTTGGCCAGCGGCGAATTGGCCGGCACATCGCCGGCCGAGGTCATGAACTTGCCGCGCACCGCGGCCACGGTGTTGAGCGTATAGGCGCCCAGCGGCTGCGCCTTGCCGCGCAGGTGTTGCTTGATCCAGTACTGATGGAACGGCAGCAGCCCGAGCGGATGCCCGATCTGGGTGCCGAAGCCGTGGATGTACGCCGTACCGGGGCGCTGCCAGTCGACGAACTCGATGCCGAGCTTGAAGCTGCCCTGGGTCTGGCGGACGAACTCGGCCTCGTCGATGCCGAGCAGATTGTTGAAGGCCTTGATGTGCGGCACGGTGGCCTCGCCAACGCCAACGGTGCCGAGCTGTTCGGATTCGATCAGCTGCACCTTGAAGCCGGGGCCAAGCACGCGCGCGAAGGCCGCGGCGGCCATCCAGCCGGCGGTGCCACCGCCGACGATGACGATGTTGCGAAGCGGAGCGGGGATCATGCCGGTGTGTTCCTGGGCGAAGACAGCGGACGGATAAACGAACGGGGCCACCCGGCCCCGTTCGAAACACCACACACCCATGTCGGCACGTGTGGCGATGGAGGCCAATCAGAACTTGGCGCCGATTTCCAGCACGACGCTGCGCGGCACGTAGTTGATTTCGCCACTGGTGTTGATGGCGATGTCCGGATCGAACTGCCCGTTGCTGCCGAAGCCGTTGTAGGCGTACGCGCTGTAGTTTTTGAAGTTGAAGGCGTTGAGCAGGTTCACGCGCGCGTTGAGCTTGAAGTCCCCGACCACGGTGAACTCCTTGGTGGCCTGGAAGTCCACCGTGCGGTAGCCCCAGATATCGCCACCGACCAGGAACTTGCCGCTGCCCGGCGGAGTGACACCGACCTGCTGGCAGGTCGCGCCATCGGGATCGGTGAAGCCGAAGCAGGCGATCGTGTTGATCGGCTCGGGCGTTGCCAGCACCAGCTTGGCACCGAAGGTGACGCCCCACGGACCATCGATCGATCCGGAAGCGACAAAGCGATGTGCGGCCACTGCGTCGGACTTCACGAACGGATAGCCGCGAATGGTCGCCTTGTCGAAGCCGTACGGCTCATCGATGTTGCGGTTCTGGCGCGCGCTGGTGTGGGTGTAGGACAGGGTCAGGCCCCAACCGGATTCCTTTGTGTACGGCTTGTCGGCCGACAGCAGGACCTGGCTGTTGCGCTGCTCCAGGCCGTTGCTGCCCAGAATGGTGTTCTGGTAGCCAGGCACCGGCTCGCCCCACGGCACGTTGCCGTTCTGGAAGTAGGAGCCATCCGGATAGCGGTTGATCAGACCCATCGCAAAGCCGTCGTAGCTCAGGATCCGCTGGAAAGTCACATCGGTCAGCCAGTCGCCCACCTGATTGGTGATGCCGATGCTGTACTGGTCGCTGTACGGCGTCTTGAGCTTGTTGTTGAACATGAACAACTCTGCGCTGCCGGCGACACCGGGGATGGTGTTGAGCTGATCGATGCCGTTGAGATAGCGTGGATCGTATGCGACGCAAGTGCGGTCACTGCGATAGCAGGTCCCGGTGGCAGGATTCTGGAAGTACACCGCGACCGGTGACAGCGCCGCCTTGCTGGTTTCCAGTGCCAGCTGCTCGAACAGATTGCGGTCATACGAACGCGCTGCGCCGCCATGCAGGATGGCGCTTTCGTCGCCGAAGAAGTCGTACGAGAACCCGAAGCGCGGCGCCCAGGCATCCTTGAAGTTCTTGCGGTTGCCGCCGGTGCTGATGTAGTCGGCCACGTTGATGCCGCTGGGCAGCAGACGGTTGGCCCACGGCTGGCCGGGGTTTTCCGCATCGTCGGCGTACAACGCATCCACGAACGGCTGCGAGGTCACGAAGTCGGTGTAGGCCGGTGTGTCTTCGTAATCCCAGCGCACGCCGATGTTGATCATCAGCTTGTCTGTAGCCGCCCAGTCGTCCTGCAGGTAGATGCCGTACTGCTTGGACGGCGATACCACCGTCGCACGCTGGCCGGGCGTGGTGTAGGGCGCAATGAAGTCGACGCGATACGGCGTGGATTCCACGCTGCCGCCGTTGACGCGATAGCTGAACTGCGGATTCAGCGCGGCCGAATCCTGCGAGGTCAGCTCGATGTCCTTGTAGTTCACACCCATTTTGATGGTGTGTTCGCCGTGCCACTGGAAGCTGGTGAAGGTCAGGTCGTTCTGCAGGAACCAGCCCTTCTGGCTCTTGCGCTGCGCATTCTTGCCGCCGGCCGAACCGGTGGTCAGGAAGGTGCGCTCATCGATATCGGTGGAGCCGGCACGCGGCTGGAAATACGTGTAGACGATGCCGTTGCCCAGCGTGCGCGGGGTCGGGTTGTTCTCCGAGTTCTCGGTGCCGACGATGACCTCGTTGAACCAGTTGTCGGCACTGTGCTGCCAACGCAGGTTGGTGCGCTTGTCCTGGTTGATCTTGTCGGTGGCCTGCGCGAGCGTGTTGGTGCCGCCAACGTTGGCGGTCTGGGTCTCGTCGCGATAGATCGTGCTCAGCTCGATGCGATCCCGATCAGTGGGCTCGAAATCGATCTTGCCGAAGAACAGGTCTTCTTCGAACGGCATGTTGGCCGGGCCGTACTGGCTGGCCAGATCGGAAGGCAGCTGGTTGAGGAACGCGGCGGCCTCTGCGCTCGGTTGCACGCTCTTGGGTGCGACGTTCTCCTTGCCTTCGTAGGCAACGAAGAAATGCATGCGGTCCTGGATGATCGGCCCGCCCAACGCAAACCCGTATTCCTTGGTCTGCGAATCGATCTTGCCATCTGCTTCCTCGTCGGGCCGCTTGTCGCGCAGATCC
The DNA here is from genome assembly GCF_002939945.1 of Xanthomonas arboricola pv. populi. Lineage (GTDB taxonomy): Bacteria > Pseudomonadota > Gammaproteobacteria > Xanthomonadales > Xanthomonadaceae > Xanthomonas > Xanthomonas arboricola_A. The sequence goes on from NZ_MDEB01000012.1 coordinate 16,720, forward strand.
TGGTCGGTGTAGCGATAGAACGCTTCACCGTGGAACTCGTTGGTGCCGGACTTGGTGGCCGCGGTAATCGCCGCGCCACTGATCTGGCCGTACTCGGCCTTGTAGTTGGAGGTGATGACCTTGTACTCGCCGATGGCGAGCTGCGGGAACGGGTTGCCCTGCGTATCGCTTTGGCCGGCCACGCCGCCACTGCGCACGTAGCTCTTCTGACCGACGCCGTCGATATACAGATTGCCGGCACTGGCGTTGGAGGCGCCACCGCGCAGCTTGGTGTTGCCGTTGCCGTCCACCTGAAACACCATGCCCGGCACGGTGTCGGCGAACTCCAGGAAGTTGCGCGTGGCTTGCGGCAACTGCTGAATCTGCCGTGCGGTAATGGTGTTGCCCACCTCCGATGTCTTGACGTCGCGAATCATCGGCGCGCTGACCGTCACCGTGTCCAGTGTGGTCGCATCGCCGGCCGGTGCGGCCGTCTCGGCGCCCAGGTCGACGGTGGCGCTGGAGGCCACCGACAGGGTCACCGTGCGGCTGGCGCCGTTGGATTCGACGGTGTAGGTGCCCGGCTGCAGACCGACGATGGTGTAGTTGCCGTTGGCATTGACCGGTGCGCGACGCACCGAGCCGGTGGCGAGGTTGGTGACGACGACCTCGCTGCCGCTCTGTGCGGAAGCGACCTGTCCGCGCAAGGTGGCGTTGCTGGACTGGGCCATGGCCGGGGTGGTGGCGAACAAAGAGGCAGCCAGGGCGCAGCACAACAGGCTGCGCGCCGGCAGGGTGGAGACGGTGCGGTGAGTCTTCATGACTTTCCCCCTCCCAGGGGTAAAGCGCGAACCAGTGAAGTGACTGGCGCGTCGAGGTCGGTGCTTGGTGTGGATGGAACGGGTACAGCGGGCAACGAACAAACAGCAGGGACGGCAAACACAGCAAAAACGGTCGCCAACCGGAGCGTGCCGTCTGCGGCATCGCGCGTCGCGCCGCAGCAACACACCTCAATCGGGACGATGCAACAAGCCTGCGGCCGGCCCCTCCCCATTGCCGTGGGACCGATGCAGCTTAGGCAGCGGGTGCGGCACCGGCGTCGATATGCCGGATGCCGCCAACGCAGCCGTTACCAGATGATGCGTGCGCTCATGAACAAGGTCCGTGGCGGGGTGGACATCGCGCCGTACTGGTTGATGCTCACGCGCGGGTCGTACACGCCGGCACTGCCCCAGTCGATGCTGTACTGATCGTAGTTGCGGAAGTTCAGCGCATTGATCAGATCGCCGCGCACCTGCACGGTGACCGCGTCGGTGATGTGCATGTCCTTGGACAACGACAGGTCCAGCTGGCGGGTGCCGAAGATGTCGCCGCCGGCGATGAACTTGCCGCCGGGCGCATCCACCGAGACCACGCGGATAGTGTCCGAACTCGGGCCGCCGTACTGGTCGTAGGAGATCGCCTCATTGCGCGGCGGCACCGTGGCCAGGGTCAGCTTGGCCGAGCCGCTGATGCCCCAGAACAGGTCGTAGATGCCGGTGAGCACCAGGCGGTGGCGCGGCACCGCGTTGAGGTCCAGGAACGGGTAGTCGGCGATGGTGGCCGCATCGAAGCCGTAGCGATCGTCGTTGCCGCGATTGCCGCGTGCACGCGAGAAGGTGTACGCCGCGGTCAGGCCCCAGCCGCTCTCCTGCGTATAGGCCTTGTCCGCCGACAGCAGCAGCTGGCCGGTCTTGGTCTCCACGCCGTTGTTGCCGATGATCAGGTTGCCGAAGCCTTGAGGCCGCTGCTCGAACGCCTGGGCGCCGTTCTGGAAGAAATCGCCGTTGGCATAGCGGTTGCCCAGGGTGAAGATGAAACCGTCCTTGCTGTGGATGTAGGACAGCGTGGCCGAGGTGTTCCAGTCGCCCAGCTGGGTACGCAGGCCCAGCGAAAACTGGTCCGCATACGGTGTCTTCAGATCGTTGTTGAGCAGGTCGATTTCGCCGTTGCGCACGCGCGCATCGACCAGGTTGCCGAGGCTATCGGGGTTGCTGACATAGGTCGGATCGAAGGCGGTGCAGGCGCCCGGCGCCGGGACGCAGTTGGTGGGTCCGGCAAAGCGGATCGTGTACTGCGCCAGCGCGGATTTGATCTGCTCCAGGCCCATCACGTCGAACAAATTGCGGTCGTAGCTGCGGCCGGCACCGCCGAACAGCACCAGCGACTCGTCGCCACGGAAGTCGTAGGAAAAGCCCAGCCGCGGTGCGACGTTGTTGTTGTCCTGTTTGCGATTGCGGCCGTTGCTGATGTAGTCGTCGATGTTCACCCCGCCCTTGGCGAGCTGCTCGGCGTAGGTGGCGCTCACCGCCGGATCGGTGCCGGGGCCGTTCAAGGCCGCCACCACTTCCGGCGGGGTCACGTTGTCCAGGTACGAGGGAATCTTTTCGCCATCCCAGCGCACGCCGATATTCAACTGCAGCTTGTCGTTGACGTCCCAGTCGTCCTGGATGTACAGGCCCAGCTGCTTGCTGGTGGTGGTCACCGACGGTGCGGCGCCGGCGAACGGCAGGTTGAAGCGCACCTGGTAGGGAATGGCCGAGGTGCCGACGCCATCGCCCACCGCGTAATAGAACGACGGGTTGGCTGCAGAGTTCTCGCTCTGGGTCAGCTCTACTTCCTTGTATTTCACGCCCATCTTGACGACGTGATTGCCGTGCCATTCGATGTTGTTGAAGGTCAGATCGTTCTGGAAGCTGGGACCTTTCTGGCCCTTGCGCTGAATCGCCAGGCCGCTGGTGGCGCCGTCGTTGAGCAGCACGTCGTCTTCGGCGATGCCGCGCGTGTACACGCTCTGGCTGCCCACGGTATAGGCGGTGGGATTGAACAGCACGTCCTCGTAGGACACGCGCGCCTCGTTGACGTAGCGCTCGCCGTAATGCTGCCAGCGCAGGTCGACGCGTTTTTCGGTATTGAGATTGGTCTTGGAGGCGATCGCGGTGGTCTGGCCGCCGACGCTGTCGCGGCTTTCCTCGTCGCGATACTTGCCGGTCAGTTCCAAACGATCGTTCTCGCCGATGTCCCAGTCGACCTTGCCGAAGTACAGGTCTTCGTTGAACGGACGGGTGACCGAGCCCAGCCGGCTCTGCACGCCGGCCGGCAGGTCGTCGCTGAGCGCGCTGAAGCGGTCGGGCACGGCCACCGGATCGGCCGAGACCTCGAAGCCCTTGCCTTCGTAGCTGAAGAAGAAATGCGCCTTGTCCTGCACGATCGGCCCGCTCAGCGCGAAGCCGTATTCGTCCTGGTGGGTCTTGCGCTTGCTGCCATCGGAGTTGGGCGCACCGGCGCGCTCGTCGGGCTGGCGTGCGCGGAAATCGGTATTGCTGGTGCGCCCGAAGATCTCGCCGTGGAATTCATTGCCGCCGGACTTGGTCGAGGCCACGATCGCCGCCGAACCGACCTGGTCGAACTCGGCCTTGTAGTTGGAAGTGATGACCTTGTACTCGCCGATGGCCAGCTGCGGGAACGGATTGCCCGCGCTCTGCTCCTGCCCGGACACGCCGCCGAACAGGTAGCTCTTCTGGCCGACGCCGTCGATGTACACGTTCACCGCCGAGCTGCCCTGCGCGCCGCCGCGGATCTGGCTGTTGCCGTTGGAGTTGGTCTCGAACTGCATGCCCGGCACGGTGTCGGCGAACTCCAGGAAGTTGCGCGTCAGCTGCGGCACGGTGCTGATCTGCTTCAGCGACACGTTGGTGCCCACTTCGGAGGTCTTGACCTCCTGCAGCGTGGTGGCGGTGACCTGTACCGCATCCAGCGTAGTGGCATCGCCGGCAGGCGCCGCCGCCGCGCCGCCGCCCAGGTTCAAGGTGACCGACGAGGCCACCGACAGGGTCACGGTCTGTTCGCTGCCGGGGCCTGCGTCCACCTTGTAGGTGCCCGGGGGCAGGCCGACCAGCGCGTAACTGCCGTCGGCGCCGGTGGGCACGCGTCGGACGGCGCCACTGGCGACATTGGTCGCGGTCACGGTGGTGCCGGCCTGTGCTGCGGCGACCTGGCCGCGCAAGGTGGCATTGCTGGACTGGGCCATGGCTGGCGTGCTGCCCAGCAACGAGGCGGCAAGGGCGCAGCACAGCAGGCTGCGCGCCGGCAGGGTGGAGACGGTGCGGTAATGCTTCATGACTTTCCCCCTCCCAGGGGTAAAGCGCGAACCAGCGAAGTGGCTGGCGCGTCGGTACTGCGTAAAACGGGACAGCTGGTAACAGCGGCAGGGACTGCAAGCAACACAAGTTCGGCAAAACGTGGTGGCGCGTCTCAGGTGGGAGGCGCCGCACGCGGCGCGCTGGATGCGCGCACGATCAGTTCGGGAACCATCTCGGAAAACGCCGGCGGTGCGGCGTCGGCGGGCGGGGCAGGCGCATCGACCAGTTGCTGGCCCAGCAACAGCTGCAATGCCCGCGCGCCCAGCCCGGCGATATCCACCCGCATGGTGGTCAGCGCCGGCAGCACGTAGCGCGCCATCGGCACGTCGTCGAAGCCGGCCAGTGCGATGTCCTGCGGCACCTTCAGCCCGGCATGGCCGAGCGCGAACAGGCAGCCCAGCGCCATCATGTCGTTGGCCGCGAACACCGCATCCGGGCGCGCGTCCTGCGCCAGCGTCTGGCCGGCGCGGTAGCCGGACTCTTCGTCGAAGTTGCCCGGCAGCACCCACGGCTGCGCGTCGGCATCCAGCGCCAGCTCGTCGCGGTACCCGCGCAGACGCTCGTGCGCATCGAAGTTGTCGGCCGGCCCGGCGATGAAGGCGATGCGGCGATGGCCGCTGTCGCGCAGATGCCGCGTCATCGTCCGCGCGCCGCCGTAGTTATCCACGTTGAGCACCGGGCGCTGGCTGGCCGTGCCGGCGCAGTTGAGCAGCACCGCCGGCAAGCCGTCGGGCAGGGCGTCCTCGTGCACGCCGGAGTCGCCGAGCGACGGCGACATCACCACCACCCCGTCCACGCGCCCGGGCAGGCGTTCCAGCGCCTTGCGCTGCGCCTGCGGGTCGCCGTGCGAGCTGGACACCAGCAGGTGGTAGCCCTGCTCGCGCGCCACCTGGTCGATGCCGCGGATCAGTTCGGAAAAGAATTCGCCATGCAGGTCCGGCAACACCACCCCGATGGTGTGGGTGCGCCGGCTGCTGAGGCTGCGCGCGGCGTGATGCGGGATGTAATGCAGCGCACGGGCCACCTGCAGCACGCGTTCGCGCACCGACTCGGCCACATGCTGATGCCCGTTCATGGTGCGCGAAACCGTTGCCACCGACACCTGCGCTGCGCGCGCAACATCCTTGATGGTGACGCTACCGCCTTCGGAGCGTGGCCGACTCATGGCGAAACCTCCACAACAACGCGGTTGCCGCCGCACGCCGGAGAGGGTCGCACGGTCCGCTGGCGCAGAACGTTGGTGTCACACATGCACATGAATGACATCGGCCCCAACCGATGGCGACCTCAGAGCGAGATGGCGCGCACGCTAGCAGGAACTGCAAGCGCTTACATGATGCACTGCACCATTGGGCCAAACGCAGTTGGCACAAGGGCTTGGCGGCATCGCCTGGACAAGTTTGTCCGGCAAGGACAACGGCAGTCAATGTCGGACACCGGACGACAACATGCATGGAACTACGAAAACCTAACGTTTTGCACCGTACTCGGGCGCACGGTTGTCGCGCGCCTTGCCGCCAGTGCGTTCAGACAGCAAGATGCGCCGATCGATCAGGGGGAACAGCGTGCGCATGTCGCCATCCACCGTCCGCGCCGGCCGGTTCCAGTCCATCGCGTGGGCGCTGCTTGCAGCGCTGTGCCTGGGCAGCTGCCAGCGCGCCGACAAGACCGCTGCACTGCCGGGTGCCAGCGCCGAGCCGGCTGCGGCGATGCAGTCGATGACCCTGCCATTGCGGCGCAACGACCTGGTCGCCTATGCGCGGATCCGGGTCACCCCTGTGCAGTACACCCAGCTGGAGGCGGCCTGGCGCAGCGGTGCCAGCCGTTGGCCGCTGACCGAGCTGCCGCTGCCCAACGAGGTCGGCAGCCTGCTCGGCAGCTTGTCCGCGCCCGGTGCCGAACGCCAGCTGCAGCAGGCCTTCGATGCGCAGCTGGCCGGCCAGGCGCAGGGTATCCGCCAGGCCGCACAGTCGCTGGGCCAGTTCGGCGTGCAATACCTGCGCAGCCGCAGCGATTACCAGCCCGAGCAACGCGCTCATTACGTGCAGCTGGTCGATGCCCTGAGCGCCTGGGCCGCCACCGCGCCGCTGGCCGATCGCGCGCGCGCCAGGGCCAGCATCACCGACCTGGTGACCGCCGCGCGTGCCACCGGCATCGGCTCGGATGCCGATCTGCAGCGGCTGGGGATGGAAGAGAGCCTGCGTCGGCTCGGGCCGTTTTGGGCCGCCGCCAAGCAGGTGCTGGAGCGTTACGGCCTGTCGCTGGACGGCAGCCTGGATGCGCTGCGCACCGGCCTGATCAGGCAGGACGGCGACCGCGCCCAGGTGCGGTTGCGCTATCCGCTGGCCGCGCACGACATCGACCTCAGCATCGCCCTGATCAAGCGCGACGGCCACTGGTACCAGCAGCAGACCCAGGACGAGGTGCAGGCGCTGCTAAGCGCCGCGCCGGCGGCGCCCGCACCCGACGCCGCTGCAACGCCTGACACCCCGGCGGCCGTGCCCGCCCCGCCCGCCGCCACCGGGCAGGGCCCGGCTGGGCGATAATGACCGTGATGCCAGAACAGAATCCCCTGCCGTTCCCGGACGGCCAGCCCGCTCCGCCCCGCGCTGCCGCCGCCGATCTCGGTGCCACGGCCGCCGCACTGCCGACCGCCGTTCCGGTTCCGCCGGACGCTGCGCCGTCGATCGCGCCTGCCGTCGCCGCCGCCCGCAGCGCCAAACGCCCATGGTGGGCGCGCCTGCTCGGCCGGCTGGCCGACCCCTGGCTGAGCCTGACCATTGAACCGGATCAACCGAGCCGCTACGACGACGGCACGCCGGTGGTCTACGTGCTGGAGGACTACGGCCTGTCCAGCGCCCTGATCCTGGACAAGGCCTGCCGCGAAGCCGGGCTGCCCTCGCCACTGGTGCCGTTGCCGGGCGACCCGCTGCAGCGCAAACGCGCCTACCTGGCGCTGTCGCGGCGCAGCAGCAGCAACTCGCTGATCCCCGAGCAGCGCGGCGGCAAGACCCATTCGGATTCATTGGCCAAGCTGCTGCAGGCGCACCGCGTGCGCGCCGACCTGGACGTGCATCTGGTGCCGGTGTCGATCTTCGTCGGCCGCGCGCCGGACAAGCAGAGCGGCTGGTTCGCGGTGCTGTTCTCGGAAAACTGGGCGCTGGTCGGCCGCTTCCGGCGCCTGCTGGCGGTGCTGCTCAATGGCCGCACCACCATCGTGCGCTTCGCCCCGCCGATCTCGCTGCGCCAGACCATGGCCGAGGGGCTGCCGCCCGAGCGCACCCTGCGCAAGCTGCAGCGCGTGCTGCGCACCCACTTTAGGCGCATCCGCGAGGCGGTGATCGGGCCGGACCTGTCCACCCGCCGCCTGCTGGTGGACCAGGTGCTGGCCGCCGACTCGGTACGCGAGGCCATCGCCATCCAGGCCAAGCGCGACAACAGCAAGCCGGTCGATGCCTGGCGCAAGGCGCACGCCTACGCCTGGGAAATCGCCGCCGACTATTCCAGCCCGGTGGTGCGCTCGGCCAGTTTCCTGCTCACCCATGTGTGGAACCGCATCTACGCCGGCGTGCTGGTGCATCACCTGGACAAGCTCAAGCAGGCCGCGCCCGGGCATGAAGTGGTCTACGTGCCCAGCCACCGCAGCCACATGGATTACCTGCTGCTGAGCTACCTGCTTTACGAACGCGGCATCGTGCCGCCGCACATCGTGGCCGGCATCAACCTCAATCTGCCGGTGGTCGGCACGCTGCTGCGCAAGGGCGGCGCGTTCTTCATCCGCCGTAGCATCCGTGGCAATGCGCTGTATTCGGCGGTGCTGAGCGAATACGTCGCCCAGCTGGTGGCCGGCGGTTATTCGATCGAATACTTCGTCGAAGGCGGGCGCTCGCGCACCGGGCGACTACTGCAGCCCAAGGGCGGCATGATCGCGATGACCTTGCGTGCCTACCTGCGCCAGCCGCGCAAGCCGGTGCTGTTCCAGCCGGTCTACATCGGCTACGAGAAGCTGATGGAAGGCAACAGCTACCTGGACGAGCTCACCGGCCGGCCCAAGGAAAAGGAATCCATCTGGGGCCTGCTGTGGTCGATCCCCAAGGTGCTCAAGCAGAACTACGGCCAGGTGGTGGTGAACTTCGGCGAGCCGATCGCGCTCAACGATGTGCTGGCCAAGCACGCGCCCGACTGGGACGGCCAACCGCTGCCCGACGACGAAAAGCCCACCTGGCTGGCACCGGCGGTGGACACGCTGTCCACCCAGATCCAGACCCGCATCAACTGCGCCGCCGACGTCAATCCGATCAACCTGCTGGCACTGGCGCTGCTGTCCACGCCCAAGCACGCGATGGGCGAGGCCGACCTGATCGCGCAGATCGAGTTGTGCAAGAAGCTGCTGGCGGAGATGCCGTACTCGGACCGCGTCACCGTCACCCCGCACACCCCGGCACGCATCATCACCCACGCCGAAGAGATCAACGTGCTGACGCGTGTGTCGCATCCGCTGGGCGATGTGTTGAGCGTCAGCGGCGACACCGCGGTGTTGCTGAGCTACTTCCGCAACAACGTGCTGCACTTGTTTACGGCATCGTCGTGGGTGGCGTGCTGCTTCCAGAACAATCGCCGCATGAGCCGTGCCGGTCTGCTGCGCCTGGGGCGCACCGTGTACCCGTTCCTGCAGGCGGAGTTGTTCCTGCCGTGGAGCGAGGACCGCTTTGCCGAACGCATCGAACAGACCATCGACATGTTCGTGCGCGAGGGCCTGCTGCTCAACGTCGCCGACGACGATGGCGGCGTGCTGACCCGCAACACCGGGCAGACCGACGAGGTGTTCCGCCTGCGCGCGATCGGCCACTCGTTGCAGCAGGCGTTCGAGCGCTATTACATCGCCATCTCGGTGCTGGTGAAGAACGGCCCCGGCGTGCTCGGCGCCGGCGAACTGGAAAGCCTGTGCCAGCAGGCCGCGCAGCGTCTGAGCCTGTTGTACGCGCCGGCCGCGCCGGAATTCTTCGACAAGACCCTGTTCCGCAGCTTCATCCAGAAACTGCGCGAGCTGCGCCTGGTGTGGCCGGACGAGAACAGCAAGCTGCTGTTCGACGAGCGCCTGGATGCCTGGGCCAAGGACGCCAAGTTCATCCTCGGCCGCGAACTGCGCCACACCATCGAGCGGGTCAGCCCCGAAGCGGTCAAGCCGGATGTGGTGCTGCCACCGGCAGAGTAAGACGGCGATGCAAACGCCGTTGTCTCCCTGAGGTACGTGAGGGTGGGGCAATAGACAGGGCAGCAGCAGGGCAGCAGCAGGGCAGCAGCAGGGCAGCAGCAGGCAAGCGTAGACATGCGCGATGCCTCCCTTCTCCCTCCGGGAGAAGGTGCCCGAAGGGCGGATGAGGGTCGGTCAGCACGCAAACCACCCAGCGTCGCAGAGCAGATTCACTCCCCGGCGTCGTTCGCCAACGCCCGGAACTTCACACAGCAGTTCCGCCCGTTTCATCCTCCTCTTGCAGCCGTGCCGATAGCATCGCGCCACCTTTCATCACGATCGGGTGCGTCGGACCACAGGCGTGCCCGGCAGGAGACTCCATGCGCGCAGCCATCCACACCCAATTCGGCGACCCCGCCAAGGTGCTCGAACTCGGCCAGCGGCCCACACCGCAACCCGGTAAGGGCCAGGTACGCATCGCGATGCGTCGCTCGCCGATCCACAACCACGACCTGTGGACGGTGCGCGGCAATTACGGCTACAAGCCCGAGCTGCCCGCGGTCGGCGGCAGCGAAGCGCTCGGCGTGATCGACGCACTCGGCGAAGGCGTCGAAGGCCTGCAAATCGGCCAGCGCATCGTCGCGGCCAGCGTGCACGAAAGCTGGGCGGAGTTCTTCCTCGCCGACGCTTCCGGCGTGGTGCCGCTACCCGACGCGCTCGACGACGACCGCGGCTGCCAGTTGATCGCCATGCCGCTGAGCGCACTGATGCTGATCGAGTTCCTGCATGTCGAAAAAGGCGACTGGATCGTGCAGAACACCGCCAATGGCGCGGTCGGCAAGGCCGTCGCCATGCTCGCCGCCGCGCGCGGCATCAACGTGATCAACCTGGTGCGCCGCGATGCCGGCGTGGACGAATTGCAGGCACTGGGCATCGGCAACGCGGTCTCCACCGCCCGGGAGGGCTGGCAGGACAGCGTGCGCGCGCTGGTGGGCGAGGCGCCGATCGTGCGCGCGATCGATTCGGTGGCCGGCAGCGCAGCTGGCGAGCTGATGGGGTTGCTTGCCGAAGGCGGCGAGCTGATCTCGTTCGGTGCGATGACTGGCGAGCCGCTGCAGATTTCCAGCGGCGATGTGATCTTCAAGCAGGCCAGCGTGCGCGGCTTCTGGGGCAGCAAGGTCATGGCCGCCACCACGCCCGAGGACAAGCGCCGCATGATCGGCGAACTGCTCAAGGCCGCACTCGACGGCAGCCTGGCCTTGCCGGTAGAAGCGGTATTCGACCTGGAAGACGCCGCCAAGGCCGCCGCAGCCAGCGCCGAGCCGGGCCGCCGCGGCAAGATCCTGCTGCGTGCAGGCTGAGCGCTGCACGCAGGAGTCTGATTGTCTCGCCTTGGCGCTTCCTTCTCCCGCTGGCGGGGGAGCTGCCCCAAGGGCGCATGCGTGAAACGCAGCGACAGTTGGTCAACGTCTGCGGACTCGCAGTCAGGCGGTTACGTGCGCGCAACGCCACGCCAAGGCCACGCTTGCTCAACCAGCCATGACACGCCGCGTCCCCCATCGCGAATCACATGTCGCGCATTCGCAGCCCCGCCAGCCAATCTGCTTACAGGCACCGTAGAAGCGCGCCTGAGCGCGACGGGCCTTCCAGGGGAACGCCTCATCGCGCCCAGGTGCGCTCCTACGCAGGGGAATTGGCCCCAAGAGCGGGCAGACGCCGCGATCAGCGCGCGGGTGTCGCCAAGCGAACCCAACTGCAGGCATGGCCTCACGCCGGCTCGTCAGGCACCAGCTCCATCTCCAGCCGCGTAATGCAGTCCTTGAGATGCAGCTTGCGCTTCTTCAAGCGCTTCATCTGCAGCTCGTCCTCCATGTTCGCGGGCACGCGCTGGATCTCCTCGTCCAACGCGCGGTGGGCGCGTCGCAACTCGGCGATCTGCTCGGCGATCTCGGCGGGTGAGAGGGTTTCCACGGCTCTGAGCATACACAACCGCAGGCCGGTCGCGTCACCTGTGCTTGCCAAGCCGCTTGAGGCTGCGACAATGCCGGCGCCCCGCCGGGGAAAGGGCGGCGCGCCCGATCCCATCATTGCCGCGCGGCCAAGGCCGTCGAGAAAGGAGTCTTGACGATGCGCTTGCGTTCTTGCCTGCTGGCCCTGAGCCTGCTCACCGCCGCCAACCTGGCCAGTGCCGCCGACGTCGCCAAGTACGATGGCTTTCTGTGCTGCAACCTGCGCACCGACGGCAGCTGGATCAGCGACAGCAACTACGCCGAAGACGGTAAGCGCGTGCTCCCCGTCGGCACCCCGGTCAGCGTCACCGGCTTCGGCCGCAACCGCGTCAACCTCAAGATCGCCGGCGAAAAGCAGTCCATCGGCAACGACTACAGCCGCGACCTGGACAGCACCGCCTTCGCAGCCCGCTACGTGGTGACCGCCGACCCCAAGCTCAAGCTGGCCAGCTTCCCACCCAAGATCCGCCAGGCCATCGTTGACGGCAAGCTCACCGGCGACATGACCCGCGAACAGGTGCTGATGGCCGTCGGCTACCCGATCAGCAGCGAGAACCCCAACCTTGACGCGTCGCTGTGGCGCTACTGGCGCGACAGCTTTTCCGAGTACCAGGTGCAGTTCGGCCCCAGCGGCAAGCTGGTCAAGGTGACCGCCGCCCCACAGCTGATGAACCTCATGTGGGTGCCGTAACAATCACTGGCGGAGGCGATAGATGCCTCCGCCTCCTGGCTTTTACTCAGACGGTGACGTATCAACTCAAGAACAACATCGAGAAAGTCTGTGCGCGATTGGATTGATCGCACCCGCCTTGAATCAGGCCAAAGGGTATGTCTTATATAAATTTGATTGGTTTTGAATAATCGAGAGCGAGGCTGCAGTTGTGTGCCGGTCACCTTGGGTGCCAGCCCCGATCGTGACGCCGCTACTGCGTGAGGTTAGGTCCTAGAAAATCATCGGGCGTCAGCGTCTGATTCAAGACGTTTTCCAATTGCTCGGCCAATAGCTCAAAACAAAATGCCAGCGCATCCAGCCTTAGATGCGGCTCATTGACGTGGCTCGTCAGTGTGGAGCGAGGGCTTGCCAACGTTGCCAACAGACGCAAATGATCGCGCGTCTGCAGCACCCGAAGCTGTGCGCCTTCCGGCAACAGGTAATACCCGAACAGAGACTGCTCCATGCCTACTCCTCCGGAACAGGCTCCCGCCGCACGATGCGGCGGGATGCCGGGAGGTTAGCAACCGCAAACAGACGGCGGGCTTATTTCCCTTGCGGGTGTTGTATTCGCCGCCCTCCCGGCGTGGAGACGCCGAGCATGTGCCCGTGCATCAGGCACAAAAAACCACCGCTTGACGGGGGTGGTACCGCTGTTTGCGGAGTTGCTACGCTCCGTGAAGGAGTGTGCTACCGATGCATGGAGGAGTCAAGATGCAGGCCTGGAATCCTCGTGCTCTTTGGATTATAAATGCATTGTCGAAAAGATATAGGTATTAATATCCAGACATTCAGTTCAGCGCGATACTTGAGTGAATCGAATGCGCCAGCTCATGATGCAGGAAATGGTGTGATCGTCAAAAATATAGTGAGCTCAAAGGGCACTCTGACACCATTTGATTTCAGACCGCAGTTAATGACAGGCTTCACAAGCCAAGCGCTAGAATTCTTCCTCTGCCAACCGGCCGCCAAAGACCGAAGCTCCCATGCAACGACATCCGGACCTGTATCCCAACGACGACAACGGCGACACCCTCTGGCACATTGCCCAGCAAGGGTTGGATCTATCCAAGCCACGCGAGATTGCGTTCTCCGTGGTCTTCCCCACGAAGGCGTCGGCACTGGAGTTCTCGGTGACGCTGCTGCGCTTCGAGCAGAAGGTGCGTTGCTGTCATTATCCGGACAACACGGCGTTTCCGATGGACGTGACGGTGTATCCGACCATGATCCCAACGTACAAGGCGATTTCGGCGTTCGAGGAAGAGCTGGCAGCCGAAGCCAAGCCGCTGGGTGGCCTGAATGACGGTTGGGAATTTTCCGTGGATGACAAGGACGTCTGACGCGCGCGGCGCGTAAGCGCCTGCGATGCGGTCACTGCGCCGCTGAGCGCGGCGCAGTTTTTTTCCGCATCGCGGTGCCTTACTGCGTCAGCGCTGCGACTGCGGGACGCGGCGCAGCTGCGACACGTCGTAGCCCATGGCGGCGATACGTTGGACGGCCTGCTGATAGTCGGCCTCGGAGACCTGCGGCGTGCGCGCCATATACCAGACGTAATCGCGCTTGCTGCGCGCCACGATGGTCTGCGTGTACTCCGCATCGCGCCAGGCAATCACGTATTCGGCCTTGAATGGCCAGAAGAACTGCATGCTCCACAGCGCGCCATTGCCCTCCTTCGCCACCCGGCCGATCGGATGCATGGACTTGAGCGGCGCCTGGAAGCTGCCCTTGCGAAAGGTAAAGGTGGTCTGGATGCGGCCATCCGGCCGCAGCGCATAGCGCTCCACGGCATCGTAGGCCTTGCGCTCCGGCCGGGTGGGAATATGTGCGATGACGTACCAGTCGCCCATGAAGCGTGGCACGTCGACGCTGTCTGCGCGCGGCAGGGCGGAACGCGGCTCGCGCCCGCTCGCACTCCCGTAGACCGCGAGCGTCAGTAACAACAGCATCGAACCATGTCGCATGGCAACCTCCACCTGAAAGAACACGTACGTAGGCCTACGGCGTTGCGTTGCGTCCGGATGCAACCCCATGCGATGCAGTTCCGCACTGGCGCACGCTGGCCTGCCGTGCCAGTGAGGTGACGGTAACGTGCGATATGTCATGGCCGCGTTGAAGAGCCAAGCTGACGCGTTGCGCACGCCGGGAAATGCTCGATCAAAGACCTGAGCGCTGGGGCGACGATCAGCCGCGGTGAGGATCACGACGTGCTTGAAAACGCAGCGATGACAGGACGTGTCGTTCAGTGCCGACGGTCGAGCCATGACGCGCTGGTGGACGTTCCGGGAAGCAGGAGCGCAACGGCATTCACCAGGGCGACACCGCGTCTTTTCCGTACGGGTAAATCGTCGCGATCCTTCCATCTGCGTCATGCTGCAACGGCGCCATCTTGATGCTGCGAAGATGCGTCTGCCCGCCCGACAAGACAGCGTCGTGATAGAACAGATACCACTGGCCTTCGAACGCACAGATGGAGTGATGCGTGGTCCAGCCGATCACCGGTGCGAGCAGCACGCCCTGGTAGGCGAATGGCCCGTACGGGGAGCCGCTGGTGGCGTAGCAGATCAGGTGGGTGTCGCCGGTGGAATACGACAGGTAATAGCGGCCCGCATGGCGATGCACCCAGGGGCCTTCGAAGAAGCGGCGGGCGTGGTCGCCGGCGCGTAGTGGGGTGCCGTGTTCGTCGAGGATGACGATCTCGCGGGTGGGTTCGGCCAGTTGCGTCATGTCCTCGCGCAGGCGTGCGACGCGCGGGCCGAGTGCGGGCGTATCGTCTGCAGGTTCCTGATGGGTCTGCGCGTGGACATTGTCGCGGTAGTGCTGCAGCTGGCCGCCCCAGATGCCGCCGAAGTACAGGTAATGCGCGCCGTCGTCGTCTGCGAAGACGGCCGGGTCGATCGAGTAGGTGCCGGCGATGGGCTCGGGCTCGGCGACGAACGGGCCATGCGGGCCATCGCCGACCGCCACACCGATCTGGAAGATACCGTCGGCACGCTTTGCAGGGAAATACAGGTAGGTCTTGCCGTCGCGCTGCGCGGCATCCGGTGCCCACATCTGGCGTTGCGCCCAGGGCACGTCGCGCACGTGCAGGACCTGCCCCAGGTCTTCCACCGGCGCGTTCGGATGCGTCATGCGGAAGACGTGGTAGTCGGCCATGTCGAAGTGCGAGCCGTCGTCGCTGAAGGCAACGCCGGCATCGATGTCGTGCGAGGGGTAGATGTACAGCGCGCCGTCGAACACGTGTGCGGACGGGTCGGCGGTGTAGAGGTGGGTGACCAGCGGTGCGGAAATGGCGGTGCGCGCAAGCGCCTGCAGTGCAGCGGTGTGCAGTTCATCGGACATGCGCGTACCTGTGCATGAGGTGGGAGAAGGGAGTCAGGGCGAAGCGAGTGGTGCGGCCTGACGGCGCAGGCCCAGCTCGTGTTCGATGCGGGTTTCCAGCGTCTTGTCGATCTCATACAGCGCCAGCAACGCGGTGCCGAGCAGGAACGGGATGGACGCATACACGCTGATGGCCAGGCGAATGCCGCTCGTCACCGCAGCGCCTTGCAGCGGCAGGGCGGCGTCGTAGCCATAGAACGCCAGGATGCCGGCGACCAGCGCGCCGCCGACGCTGAGGCCGATCTTCAGGCCGCACAACATCGCCGAGAAAATGATCGCGGTGGCGCGGCGGTGGTTCTTCCATTCCGAGTAATCGGCCACGTCGGCGATCATCGCCCACAGCAACGGGATGGTGATGCCGTAGAAGAAACCGTGCAGCACGTGGGAGGCGAACACCCAGCCGATCGCAGTCGGTGGATACACGTAGAACGCCAGCAAAAACAGCGTGGAGATCAGCAGCGCGCCGCCGAACACGTTGCGCTTGCCGTAGCGGTCGGCCAGCCGCTTGGAAAAACCGATGCCGACGATCATCGCCAGGATGCCGCCGGCGCTGAACACGCTGAAGGCCGAGGTTGGTGCGTCCTGCGGCCATTGCAGCGCGCTCAGGCCGGCGCCGGTGAGCACGCTATTGATTCCAGCGATGAAACGGTTGAAGCCGGCATTGTCGAGGAACTGCGCCAGCGCGCCAGTGTCGAGGTAGTACTTGAAGTAGTAGATGTACATCCCGCCCTTCATGGCGAGATTGATGAAGACCAGGATGGTCAGCGCCAGCATCACCAGCCAGGGTTTGTTGCGGACCAGATCGGTGAGGTCCTGGCGCACGCTGGTGCGTTGTTCGCTGATCGGCAGCACCCGCTCGCGCGTGGTGAAAAAGGTGATCAGAAAGCACAGCGAGCCGACGGCGGCGAACAGCGCCATGGTGTTGCGAAAGCCTTGCGCCTTGTCGCCATTGCCCAGGATCAGCACCAGCGGCAGCAGCAGCACCTGGATGATGAACTGCGCGAAGGTCACCGCCAGGAAGCGATACGCCGACAAGCTGTTGCGCTGCTCCATGCTGCCGGTGAGCACGCCGCTCAATGCCGAGTACGGCAGGTTGTTGGCCACGTACACCAGCATCAGCAGCGTGTAGGTGGCGAAGGCGTAGGCGATCTTGCCCTGCTCGCCGAGCGCGGGCGTATTGAACGCGGCCAGCGACAACGCACCGAACGGCACTGCCGTCCACAAAATCCACGGGCGGAACTTGCCCCAGCGCGTGCGGGTGCGATCCGCCAGGATGCCGATGATGGGCGTGAACACGAACGCGCCGAGCATGCCGACCACGAAGATCAGGGTGGCGGCCACACTCGCCGGGATGCGGAACACATCGGTATAGAAGAACGCCAGGAAGGTGACCAGCGTCTGGAAGATCAGATTGGCGGCCAGGTCGCCCAGGCTGTAGCCGATCTTTTCGCGCAGGGAGAGCTGTTGTGACTGATCGTTCATGAGGCGGGGCGTGCTCGAGGAGTGCTGCGGGAAACGCCGCGGCGCGCGCGATGCCGCCGACCGCGATCGGTCCGGATCGCGGCAGCAGGCATGGCGCCTGAAGTGTCCGGCAGAACCGCGCGTGCCGTCGCCAGGCAGGCGACAGCGGCACGCGCTGCGCGGGCCATGCAACAAGGCCACGCGCTCCCCACGGATCGGCCGAACCCGCCTGGCCTCTGCGCTGTCGTGTCGATGACCACGCTCAGAACGTGCCGCGGATGCCGAGCATGACCGTGCGGCCGGGCTCGTACAGATCGTAGGTGGCGTTGGGCCAGGCGTAGGTGGTGCGCAGCGGTTCGTCGGTGAGGTTGGTGACGTTGAGGGTGAGCTGCGGCTTGGACGGCAGCCAGTCCAGTGCGTAGCTGGCCGACAGATCCAGCTGCCCGCGCGCATCGGCGTTGAGGCGCGCATACGGAATGCCGTTCTGGTTGGCGCCGGAGATCGCCATGTCGTCGTTCCAGGTGTAGGACAGGCGCACCGAGGCGGCGTCCTTCTCCCAGTACACGGTGCCGTTCCACAGGTTGGGTGCGACGCCGACCGCTACTGCCGGAATGCCTTCGCCTTCGGAGGATTGGGTGACGTGGGTGTAGTTGACGCTGAAGCCCAGGCCGTCGACCAGCTTGTCCAGCGGCTGCATCCAGATCGCCTCGGTGCCGCGGATGTTGAGCACGCCGTCGGCGTTGACCTGGGTCTGTACATCCACGGTGGCCGCATTCGGGCCGCCGCGCTGGTCCAGGCCGGCCTGCTGGATCGGCAGCAGGCTCTCGTACGGCACGCCCAGGTCGTTGAAGGGAATGCGCCGCACGCCGTTGACGGTGAAGCCGCTGATGCGCTTGTTGAACAGCGTCAGGCCCACATAGCCTTCGCCGCCGGTGTACCACTCGCCGCCGAAATCCACGTTGGTGGACAGATACGGCGCCAGGTTCGGATTGCCCTGGGTTGCAGTCTGCGCGGAGGGGTCGCTGAAGTTGGTGTTGGGCAGCATCGCGCTGGGATCGGGGCGGGTGAGCGTGCGCGAGCTGGACAGGCGCAGCACCACGTTGTCTGCCACGTCCCAGGCGGCGTTGAACGAGGGCAGGGTTTCCTTGTAGTCCGAATCCAGCACCTGGATGCGGCGGATGCCGTTGATGGTGACCGGGCCGGTGATGGTCTGGTCGGTGGTCACGTAACGCACGCCGGCATTGAAGCGCAGCGTGCGGTTCCACACTTCGGTTTCGGCGTTGGTTTCGATGTAGAAACCCCAGTTCTTTTCGCGGATGCCGCCGGCCGAGGCGCCGGTGTTGGCGGAGTTGGTTTCCGGGGCGGAATCGCGTAGTGCGTAGTAGTTGGTGTCGCCCAGGAAGCGGTTGAAATCGGCGGTGATGAAGCCATCCGGGCCGGGGCGCAGATAGCCGGCCAGGGCCGCATTGGGAATTGCCGAGCCGGGGCCGCCGTTGCAGATGGTGCCGCCGCCGCCGCGGCAGACCACCTGCTCCCAGGCGATGCTGTTGTCGAAGCCGCGAATGGTGCGCTCGGCCTGGTCGTAGGCGGCGCCGATCTTGATGTTGCGCTTGCCTTCGCCGAACTGCAGATCGGCGCGTCCACCACGCGTCTCGGTCACGCGTTTTTCGTTCTGGATATTGACCCGGCCCCCGTTCCAGCCCCAGCCCAGGTTCGGGTCGTTGAGGTCGAGCGGGCTGCTGATCGACGGGCGGTCGCCGCCTTCATTGCGGTAGTCGACGGTGGTGAACGGCGAGGTGACCAGGATGCTGGGCGACTCACGCTCCAGCCAGCTACGCGTGGCATTGGCCTGCACGTTGAGCTTGATGTCCTGGTCCGCGCCGAACAACAGTTCCGCACCCGGGTTGACGCTCCAGAACTTGACCTCTTCGCGGTACGGGCGCGCTTCCAAAAAATACTGCGCATTGGCGAAGGTGGCGCTGGTGACCACGTTGTTCTGGTCCAGCTGCATGCCCAGCGGGATCATGTTGCCGTTGCGGCCGATCAGATTCATGCTGATCCGCTCTGTGGTGCGCTTGGCTTCCGAATACAGCGTATCCAGGTAGAAATGCATGCTGTCGGAGGGGCGCCATTCCAGCGACATCACCGAGGCATCGCGGTCGCGATCGCCATTCATGTAGACGCTGCGGCCCAGCCGCGGAATCAGCGCGTCGCTGATCTGGTCGATGCTCAGGCCCGGGTTGCGCGCCAGCAGCCAGGCCGCATCGATGGTCTCGCCGGTGGTCAGGCCGCTGCCGGCGGTGGCCGGCACGCGGTCGGGAATGCGCCAGTTGCCGCCGCCGTTGACGTTGCAGGCGGCCGGCTGATTGGTGGCCAGCGTGCCCGCAGGCGGGGTGAGCCCGCACTGGGTGTAGGTCAGGCCGGGGTTGGTCCAGCCCACGCTCTCGAAGCCGCGCACGCCCAGCTTGCTGCGCACCGAGGCCACGCCGAACAGCGCGCCGAAGGTGCCTGCCTCGTTGGTCCAGCTGCCCATGAAGGCGCCGCGCGGGGTGGTCTTTTCGCTGGTGCTGTTCCAGTCGGCCTGGGCCTGGTAGGTGAAGTGCACGCCGGGGCGATCGAACGGGCGCGCGCTGCGCATGTCCACCACGCCGGACACGCCGCCTTCGAGCATGCTGGCGGTGGGCGTCTTGCTCACGGTGAGCTGGGTGAAGAACTCGGTGGGAAACAGGTTCAGATCGACTTCGCGGTTCTGGTTCTGCGCGTTCAGGCCGATCGAGGCGGTGGCGATGCTGGCGCCGTTGAGCGTGGTCTTGGTGAAGCTGGTGCCCAGGCCGCGGATGGCGATGTTCAAGCCCTCGCCATTGACGTCGCGCGAGAGCTGCACGCCGGGAATGCGGTTGAGCGACTCGGCGATATTCATGTCCGGGAACTTGCCGATATCCTCGGCAAATACGGTGTCGGCAAAGCCCACCGAGTCGCGCTTGGCATCGGTGGAGAACTGGATGCTGCGTCGGTAGCCGGAGACGGTGACGGTGTCGAGCTGGGTCACTGCCTCGCCGCTGGTCGTTGCGGCCGGTGGAGCTTGTGCGGTCGTTGCGTTGGCGGCGTCGGTGGACTGGGCCAAGGCGGCAGTGCTGGCCATGCCCAGCAGGATGGACCCCAACGCGCAGGACAACGCGGTTCGTGCGTAGCTGTTCTTCACCGTAATCCCTTCCCTAACAGGTGAGCAGATGTCCCACGCATCGCCCCTGCGCAGGGAGTGCCGCTGCCGATGCGCGGCGCAGCGATGGTGCGGTGGGGAAGAACGGGCGATCGGTGGCGCTGGATGTTAGCGCTACCAAATTCAGAACATCACGCTGCAGGGCAGCATAGGCGGCGCAGGCAGCGCAGCGAATGCGACAGTGGCGCTGCTCAAACCCGTATCCGTCACGCACGACTTGTGGCGTGCTGCACTGCGCGATGGTTTTTGCCCGATGGCGTGGTAATGGTAGCGCTATCACCCGTGGCGCAAGGCTACCTTCGTGCAGGTGCAGTGCTCGATGAATCGAACCGAAGAACGCGGCAGCGATGCGCCGGGCTGCCCTCGACACGCGGCAGCGCCTTGCCGTGGTCGTTGCGCAATTGCCCATCGCGCCATGCGTGTAGCAGCATTATGGCGTTCGCGCACATGAGCGAGTTGCCGCAAGCCGCTGCCCCCGCCGGCACGCTGGCGCGCCTGGGCCGCATGCGTTGGCGCGTGTGCGCACTGCTGCTTGCCGCTACCACCATCAACTATGTCGATCGCCAGGTGCTTGGCGTGCTGGCGCCGTTTCTGCAGACGCAGATCGGCTGGAACGAGATCCAGTACGGCTATATCGTCACCGCATTCCAGGCGGCCTACGCGCTGGGCCTGTTGTGCAGCGGTGCGGTGATCGACCGCTTCGGCACGCGCGTCGGTTATGCCCTGGCGATCGGCATCTGGAGCCTGGCGGCGATGGGGCACGCGCTGGCCACCAGTGTGGTGGGCTTTGCGATCGCGCGCTTCTTTCTGGGGCTGGGCGAGTCCGGCAACTTCCCCGCTGCGTTGAAGACGGTGGCTGAGTGGTTTCCGCGTCGCGAGCGCGCCCTGGCCACCGGCATCTTCAACTCCGGCTCCAACATCGGTGCGATCGTCGCGCCGTTGCTGGTGCCGTTGATCGCCACCGCCTGGGGCTGGCAGGCGGCCTTCCTGTTCACCGGTGTGCTCAGCGCCACCTGGCTGCTGGTGTGGTGGCTCAGCTATCACCCGCCCGAGCAGCAACCCGGCCTGTCGGCGGCAGAGCTGGCGCATATCCGCAGCGATGCGCACGCGCCGGTGCAGCGGCGGCTGTCGTGGTTGCAGGTGCTGCGGCACCGGCAGGCCTGGGCGTTCGTGCTGGGCAAGTTCATTACCGACCCGATCTGGTGGTTCTTCCTGTTCTGGCTGCCCAAGTTCCTGCATGCCGAATACGGCTTGAGCCTGTTGCAACTGGGTGCGCCGTTGATCGTGATCTTTGTGCTTGCCGATATCGGCAGCATTGCCGGCGGCTGGGTCGCCGGGCGCTTCATCGCGCGCGGTTGGAGCGTCAATCGTGCGCGCAAGACCGCGATGCTGATCTGCGCCGTCTCGGTGGTGCCGATCGTGTTCGCTGCACGCGCAGACAATCTGTGGCTGGCGGTCGGCCTGATCGGCCTGGCCACTGCCGCGCATCAGGGCTGGTCGGCCAACCTGTTCACGCTGCCCTCGGACATGTTTCCGCGGCATGCGGTGGCCACGGTGGTCGGCATCGGCGGCTTTGCCGGCGCGGTCGGTGGCATGCTGATCGCCACCTTCATCGGGTTCCTTCTACAGGCCACCGGCAGTTATGTGCCGGTGTTCCTGATGGCAGGCTCGGCCTACCTGCTGGCGCTGGCGGTGGTGCACGCGCTGGTGCCACGCCTGGAGCCGGCGCAGCTGCCGGCAGCGGCCTCACCGGCCGCCAACGCATCGTCCTGAGGGATCATCATGCACTTACGCACACTGTCAGTCGGCGTGTTGTTTGCAGCGAACATCGCAAGCCTGGCGCAGGCCGCACCGCTGGCCGCCGGCGCGCCCAAGTTCCTGGGCAGTACCTACAGCCCGCAACAGGCGCCAGGATTCGCACAGTACTGGAACAAGCTCACACCCGAGAACAGCGGCAAGTGGGGCAGTGTGGAAGCGGTGCGCGACCAGATGGACTGGAGCGGGCTGGATACTGCCTACCGCTTCGCCAAGGCCAACGGCATGCCGTTCCAGATGCATGTGATGGTGTGGGGCAATCAGCAACCGGAGTGGATCACGTCGTTGCCGCCGGCCGAGCAACGCCGCGAGATCGAGCAGTGGTTTGCCGCGGTGGCGCAGCGGTATCCGGACATCGACCTGCTGGAAGTGGTCAACGAGCCGCTCAACGACCCGCCCGGCAAAAACGACGCCGGCGGCGGCAATTATCTGCAGGCGCTCGGCGGCGACGGCGCCAGCGGCTGGGAATGGGTGCTGCAGTCGTTTCGGTTGGCGCGCCAGCACTTTCCGCGTGCGCGGCTGATGATCAACGACTACAGCATCACCAACAGCGCCCAGGCCACGCAGAAGTACCTGCAGATCGTGCAGTTGCTGCAGCGCGAGCAGCTGGTCGATGCGATCGGCGTGCAGGAGCATGCTTTCGAAACCACTCCGAACGTAGCGATGTCGGTGCATCGTGCCAATCTCGATGCACTGGCCGCGACCGGCTTGCCGATCTACATCACCGAGTTCGATCTGGACGGGCCCAGCGATGCGCAGCAGCTGGCCGACTACCAGCGCGTCTTCCCGGTGTTCTGGGAGCACCCGGCGGTGCGCGGCATCACGCTGTGGGGCTTTCGTCCCGGGCTGTGGCGCGACAAGGAAGCGGCGTACCTGATCCGTGCCGATGGCACCGAGCGGCCCGCGCTGGCCTGGCTGCGCGATTACGTTGCCACCCATCCCGGCACGCCCGCGCCATGACGCGGGCGGCCGACAGGTTTCGCTCTCCGTCTCTCTGGATGCTTTGATTCCATGTCCACGCCTTCGCTCCTGACCCTGCACGCCGACCGCCTGCTGCCCGCCGATCCCGGCACGCGCGCGATCGCGCGGCGCCTGTATGCGCAGATCGCCGCGCTGCCGATCATCAGCCCGCACGGCCATACCGACCCGGCATGGTTCGCCACCGATGCGCCATTCGCCAATGCCACCGAGCTGTTGCTGGTGCCGGACCACTATGTGTTCCGCATGCTCTACAGCCAGGGCATCGCGCTCGATGCATTGGGGATTCCGCGTGCGGATGGGTCGCGTGCGGCGGTGGATCCGCGCGCGGCGTGGCGCGTGTTCGCCGAGAACTACCACCTGCTGCGGGGCACGCCCTCTGCGTTGTGGCTCAATCATGTCTTCCATGCCGTGTTCGACCTGCGCATCCGGCTGGATGCCGGCAGCGCCGATCATTACTACGACCACATCAGCGCCGCCTTGCAGACAGCAGCGTTTCGCCCGCGTGCCCTGTTCGAGCGTTTCAACATCGCGGTGATTGCCACCACCGAGTCGCCGCTGGATACGCTGCAGTACCACGCGGCCATTCGCGCCAGCGGCTGGAAAGGACGCGTGCTCACCGCGTACCGCCCGGACCCGGTGGTCGACCCCGACCACGAACAGTTTGCCGGTGCGCTGCAGCAGTTCGGCGCGCTTACCGGCGAGGATGTGCTGAGCTGGCAGGGCTATCTGCGTGCGCATCGGCAGCGTCGCGCCTTCTTTGCCGCGCATGGCGCAACCTCGACCGACCACGGCCACCCCAGTGCGGCCACCGCCGATCTGTCGCCGGCCGAGGCGCAACGCCTGTTCGACACCGTGGTGCGCGGTGCGGCCACGCCCGCGCAGGCAGAGCTGTTCCGCGCGCAGGTACTGACCGAGATGGCGGCGATGAGCCTGGACGACGGCCTGGTGATGCAGCTGCATCCGGGCTGCTTCCGCAATCACAACCGGCAGCTGTTCCAGACCTTCGGGCGCGACAAGGGCGCCGATATTCCGATGCGCACCGACTATGTGCACGCGCTCAAGCCCTTGTTGGACCGGTTCGGCAACGACCCGCGCCTGCGCCTGATCGTGTTCACCCTGGACGAAACCAGCTATAGCCGCGAGCTGGCGCCACTGGCCGGGCATTACCCGTCGCTGCTGCTGGGCCCGGCCTGGTGGTTCCATGACGCGCCGGAAGGCATGTGGCGCTTCCGCGAGCAGACCCTGGCCAGCGCCGGTTTCTACAACACCGTGGGCTTCAACGACGATACCCGCGCGTTTCTGTCGATTCCGGCGCGGCACGATGTGGCGCGGCGCGTGGACAGCGCGTTTCTCGCCAAGCTGGTCGCCGAGCACCGTCTGGATGAGGATGAAGCGGCCGAGGTGGCGATCGATCTGGCCTACGGCCTGCCCAAGCGGGCCTACAACCTGTGAGCGTGAGCACGACGGCACGCAGCGATGCCCACCCGTATGCACGTGGAGTGGATTTGCCACGTGTGCATGCATGGTCGGGTGGACGCGCGATATGACACGCACAGGCATGGAAGATGCGGTGACGCGACCTCTCCTCAAGCACGGCGCATGCTTGGCACGTATCGCCGCCCTCTTGCTCTGCATCGCATTGCCGGCCCTGGCAACACTACCAACGGCGCCGGCCGAGCAACCACGCGAGCGTGTCTCGCTCAACGCGCAATGGCACTTCCACCGCGGCGATCCCCCGGGCAATCGCGAAACCCTGGACTACGACGTCCGCCCGCACGTGGTACGCAGCGAGGACGGCAAGGTGGCCGATGCGCAACCCGAGCAGGCGCAGCACCGCGATGCTGCCGCAACACGCGTGCTCAAGCCGTGGATCCTGCCTACGGCCAATGCATTGATTGCAGACCCGGCAAAACGCCACGCGCGCCCGCCCGGCCATCCCGGCAGCACCGTGGCCTTCGTGCAAGCGCAGTTCGACGATAGCGGCTGGGAGCGCGTGGATCTACCGCACGATTGGGCCATCGCCGGGCCGTTCCTGGCCGATGGTCCCTATGGCGGCATGGGCCGCTTGCCGAGCTGGGGCGTGGGCTGGTATCGCAAGCACCTGGACATCCCGGCCAGCGATCGCGGACGTTCGCTGTTTCTGGACCTCGATGGCGCGATGGCCTATGCCACGGTCTGGCTCAACGGCAAGCTGGTCGGCGGTTGGCCGTATGGCTACAGCTCCTGGCGCGTGGACCTGACCCCGTATGTGGTGCCCGGTGGACGCAATCAATTAGCGATTCGTCTGGATAATCCGCCGGATTCGGCGCGCTGGTATCCGGGTGGCGGGTTGTATCGCAACGTGTGGCTGACCAGCGCCGCGCCGCTGCATGTCGCGCACTGGGGCACGCAGCTGACCACACCGCAGGTGTCGGCCGACACCGCGCAGGTGCAGCTGGCGATCACACTGGACAATGCTGCGCGCGGTGCGGTGCAGGCGCAGGTCAGCACCGCGATCTATGTGCTCGACGGTGCACGCGGCACGCGTAGCGGCGAGCCGGTCGCGCGCATCGCACCCATGCAGGTTGCGGTCCCCGCAGGTGGGAGCGCACGCGTGCAGGGCAGCACGCAGATCGACCGCCCGCGTCTGTGGGGCCCGCCGCCGACCCAGCGCCCGCACCGCTATGTCGCAGTGACCGAGGTCAGCCACAACGGGCGCGTGGTGGATCGCTACGAAACACCGTTCGGCATTCGCAGCATCGTGTTCGATGCCGACAAGGGCCTGCTGGTCAACGGCGAACATGTGCCGATTCGCGGCGTGAACAATCATCACGATCTCGGCGCGCTGGGGGCGGCGTTCAATGTGCGCGCCGCCGAGCGGCAACTGCAGTTGCTGCAGCAGATGGGTGCCAACGCCATCCGCATGAGCCACAACCCGCCCGCGCCGGAATTACTGGAGCTGACCGACCGCATGGGCCTGCTGGTGGTGGACGAGGTATTCGACAGTTGGCAGATGAAGAAGACCCCGCTGGATTTCCACCTGGTGTTCCCGCAGTGGCACGAGCCGGATCTGCGCGCGATGCTGCGGCGCGACCGCAATCATCCCTCGGTGATGCTGTGGAGCGTTGGCAACGAAGTCGGCGAGCAATACACCGGCGAGCAGGGCGCGGCGATCGCACGTCGCTTGCACGCCATCG
Source organism: Xanthomonas arboricola pv. populi (assembly GCF_002939945.1). GTDB lineage: Bacteria > Pseudomonadota > Gammaproteobacteria > Xanthomonadales > Xanthomonadaceae > Xanthomonas > Xanthomonas arboricola_A. Next base: position 42,826 of record NZ_MDEB01000012.1, read on the forward strand.
TGCATGAGGAAGACCCCTCGCGCCCGGCCACGGTGGCGATGAACTACGCTTCGCCCGAGATGCCGCTACCCGCTGCGCTGGATGTCATCAGCCTCAACTACCAGGGCGAAGGCATCCGCGACGCACCGGAATTCGCAGGTACCGAGCGCATCCGCAAGCAACCGCAGTATCCCGCGTTCCATGGCAGGTTCCCGCACAAGGCCATCCTCAGCAGCGAGACCGCCTCGGCGTTGAGCAGTCGCGGCGTGTATCTGTTTCCGGTGACGCCGGACACCAGCGCGCCGGTGCGCGATGGGCGCGGCGGCGATTCGGTCGCGCACCAGGTCAGCGCCTACGAACTGCACGCGGTGGACTTCGGCTCCAGCGCCGACAAGGTGTTCGCGGCCCAGGACCGGCATCGGTATGTTGCCGGCGAATTCGTCTGGACCGGTTTCGATTATCTGGGCGAGCCCACGCCGTACTACAGTTCGCGCAGTTCCTATTCCGGCATCTTCGATCTGGCCGGTTTTCCCAAGGATCGCTACTGGCTGTATCAATCGCGTTGGCGCCCCGACGTGCCGATGGCGCATCTGCTGCCACACTGGACCTGGCCGGGCCGCGAGGGCCAGGTCCGGCCGGTGCATGTGTTCACCTCCGGCGATGAGGCCGAGCTGTTCGTCAATGGCGTCTCGCAGGGACGCAGGCGCAAGGGCCCGCTGCAGTACCGGCTGCGTTGGGATGCGGTGGTCTACCAGCCCGGCGAGCTGCGCGTGCAGGCGTACAGGCAGGGCAAACCCTGGGCCGACGACCGCGTACAAACCGCCGGCAGCGCCGCGCGCATGCAGGTGACGCCCGACCGCAGCAGCATCCGTGGCGACGGCCAGGATCTGGGCTTTATCACCGTGCGCCTGCTCGATCGCGCCGGCCGCCCTGCGCCGACTGCCGGCGACAGCCTGCGTTTCCGCATCGAAGGCCCGGGCGAGCTGGTCGCCACCGACAACGGCGATCCCACCAACCTGGAATCGTTCGCTTCGCCGCAACGCAACGCCTTCAACGGGCTGTGCCTGGCGATCGTGCGTGCCAAGGCCGGCGTGCGTGGCACGATCACTGTCCATGTCGAATCCGACAGCTTGCAGGCGGGCAGTGCGCAGGTGGTGGTGGAGTGACGGGTCTGCTGCCTGGCGATGGCGTGGCGCGTGCATGTGAGGTGTCGCGTGCGGATGGCGATGAGGTGCTTGCACGCAACAGACGCGATCGACGCAAACGCGCTCCCGATATCGCTAGCGCGGCTGCTGGATTCAAACGCAGTTGGCAACGTAGGTTGCGACCTCCCACCGGCGCGCGTTGCCAGTCACGGTCACACGCGAAGAGAACGCAAGACGCATCTGATCAGGAAGCCTGTCATGCATGAGAACCGCACGCGCGCATCAACATGCCTGAGCATTGCGTTCGCTGTCATCAGCACCATTACCGCACTGCCAGCCTTCGCTGCCTGCGACACCCGCAGCACCTCGCTCCAGCGCGCCTACGCCGGCGGCTTTTTGATCGGCACCGCCGTCAATGCCGACATCGTCTCCGGCAAGGATGCCGCCTCTGCCGCGCTCGTGGCCTGCCACTTCAACGCCGTCACCGCCGAGAACGTGATGAAGGCCGACGTGGTCGCCCCGCGCCCGGGCGTGTTCGACTTCAGCGCTGCCGATGCCTTCGTCGCCTACGGCCGCAGCCACGACATGTTCGTGATCGGCCATACGCTGGTCTGGCACAACCAGACGCCGGACTGGTTCTTCGTCGATGCGCAGGGCAAGCCCAACAGCGCCGATGCGCAGCTGGAACGCATGCGCGCGCACATCGAGCGCGTGGCAGGGCGCTATGTCGGCAAGGTGCAGGCCTGGGACGTGGTCAACGAGATCATCGACGAGGACGGCAGTTATCGCTCCACCAACTGGGTGCAGCGCGTGGGCGATGGCGACACCGTGGTGCGCAATGCCTTCCGCTTCGCGCAGCGGTATGCGCCCGATGCGCAGCTGTACTACAACGACTTCAATGCCTGGCGCCCGGCCAAGCGCGACGGCATCGTGCGCATGGTCAGGATGCTGCAGCACGCCGGCATCCGCATCGATGGCGTCGGCATGCAGGGACACTGGGGGCTCAACTATCCCAGCCTGCGCGACATCGAAAACGCCATCGATGCCTACGCCGCGCTCGGCATCAAGGTCATGATCACCGAGCTGGACATCGACGTGTTGCCGCTCACCAGGGAAGGCCAGGTCATCGGTACCGGGCTTGCGCACACGCAGTTCCAGCTGCCGGAATTCAAACGCTTTCTCGACCCGTATCGCGAGGGCCTGCCACCGCAGGTGCAGGCGCAGCTGCGCGATCGCTACGCCGAATTGTTCGCGCTGTTCTGGCGCAAGCGCGACAAGCTCGCCCGCGTCAGTGTCTGGGGCGTCACCGACGGCATGTCATGGAAGAACGACTACCCCGTGCCGGGCCGTACCAACTATCCGCTGCTGTTCGATCGCAATTACCAGCCCAAACCGGCGCTGGATGCGGTGCTGGCTTTGCCGGCGCAAGCGCACTAGCGCACCCTATGGGCGCAGTAGCCGTACGTCATCCGTCGGCTACTGCCACGGCACTGGATTTCTGAGGTGACCGTCGCGCAGGCGCAACGCCGGCATCGGCTCAGCGCGTCAGCACCGGCGCAGCGGTGGCCTGGGTCTGCGCTTGCGTGTCCTGCTCTTGCACCATGCGTTGGGCCTGCGCCTGCTGCACGGGCTGCTGCTGCAGCTGCTGGTAGGTTTCCTGGGCAGGCCGCGCGATCGCTTCGCTGGTCGGCATTTGCGCGCGATTGGCATAGGGATCGGGTGAGGCAGTGTTGCCGTCGCGATACACGAACGCCAACTCGCCGCCCTGGCGCGTCGCCGTGGGTCGGTTGAATCCCACCGACAGCTGGTCGTGCTCGCCGAAGCCGCTTTGCTTGGCCAGTAGCGTCAGGCTGGCTGTCATGCGTTCGCTGTTGTCGTCCCAGCCCTTGCCTAGCGCCTGCTCAGCCTGGGCCACGCCGCTGCGCACCTTGTCGTGCAAGGCCCGGTCCGCGCCAGTCGGCTCGGCTGCAGGCGCGCCGGTAGGCGGCGCCGGCGGTGTCATGCCGGTATCGCGAAACCCGTTCGGTATCCACTCTGGCGGGACCTTGTCCTGATCGATGCCCAGCGCCTTCAGATCGGCGCGCACTTCCGGCTGTACACGCTTGGGATCGTGCAGTTGCGCGGCCTCCTCTGTCTCGGCGACCATGAGCAGACCGCGTGCGCCGTAGTGCTGCGGATAACCGCGTGTGTCGTAGAACAGCTTGCCCATCGCCTCCACGTTCTTCGGCGCGTTCGCATCGATCTTCAGGTCGTTGCCGAAGCTCAGCCCATCCTTGGCCTTGTAAGTCGCCTTGGCGCCCTCGCCGTTCTTGTCGATATAGTTGGCCATCTCCGTACTGGCGTTGTACAGATCCTTCAGCGTCGCCTCGGGATGACGGTGCTTAACGTAATCGGCCAGCGTGTTGACGCCAGCGATCTCGTCTTTGGACTCGCGCGTGCGCTCCTCGGCGCCGTGCGCCTTCAATGCCGCGGTGTAATCGTGTGGCGAAGGCGACTTGGCGATTTCGTCGATCTTGTCCTTGAAGGCAGCGTGGGATTGATCGATCGCTGCCTTGTTGATCGCATGGCCGATCTCGTGGCCGAGGATGATCCTCGCGGTATTGGCCGAATCGTCGCGCGGAGTATCCATATTGGCGGTGCGCAGCACGTCCATCGGCAGCAGGATCTCGCCGGTGCCCGGCCGGTACGCACCGGCCCCATTGTCCGGATGCGGCCCGAAACCGGACAGCTGCTTCTGCTCGATCGCCTGCTCCACCCGTGCCTTGAGGTCGGGCGTGTTGTCCAACATCTGCCGCAGCGCCTGACCCTCCTTGGCATGGGTCGCTTCGAACGCAGCCACCATTTTTTCCAGGTCGTCATCGTTCGCCATCACACCCTCTCCTTATGCGGTGGCAAGGATTTGCAACGCAGAAATGCAAGCCTGCATGTCGTCCTGCGCAGTCTCCTTGCCGACGAACGCGTAAACCACCACAGGGCCACGCTCGAAGTGCCAGCGGCCGGGGCTGCCCAGGCGCGGTGGCGCGATCCACTGCGCGACGAAACCGGCCTCGACCAACGCCTGCCGGTACGGACCGATCGGTTGCGTGCAGCGCGCCGGCGCAGCCGCATCCGGCGCGAACGCGAAATCCAAACGCGACGGCGGCTGCCCATCGGTGTCGGCCACCGACTCCAACGCGTAGCGGCCGCCGTCGGCCAGACGACCGAACGCGCTGAATTGCTGCGCGTTGTCGCCCGCGTCCACCTGCAAGCCCGCATGCGCGGCGATCTGCTTCGGGGTCAGATCCTGCTTGCCGCGGATTGCCAGGATCAGCCGCACTACGCCTTGTGCCAGTTGCTCTGGCGTCATCTCCGACATGGCCCGCTCCTTTGTAGTGGGAATCGATGAGGGTTGGGAGTGTGCACCGGCGCACGCGGCCAACAGCGTGGTCGCCAGCAGCACGGCGCCGCGCTGCAAGAGCCGGCGGCCAACACGCGGTGGTGCGTTGCAAATGCCGCTGGGGGAAACAGGGTCCATGATGTGCCTCTCCTTTGAACGTTTGTCGTGCGTGTCCGCAGCCAGGCATGTTGACGGTGATCTTCGCCATCGCGTCGGCGTGGCGCAGCCCGTGTCCGATCTGCGCAGGCAACGCCACTGCCGCAACGAGCATACCTAACTGTCCAAACGCCCCCAAGTGAAGAGGGCGCGCCGGCCGGGTGTCATCATCTGCCCACCTTACCGAGGAACCTTCCGATGCGCTTGCCGCCCTATCTGCTGCTGGCCGTTCCGTTGCTGGCAATCCTCGCCGCCTGCACCAGGAAGGAGGTGCCGCCACCGCGCTTTGCTGCGATCGGGCATCTGCAGAGCTTCGATCGCGGCTTCAGCGACGTGGTCGCCAGCGATGCGCGCATCGAAAAGCTCAGCGAAGGCTTCACCTGGTCCGAAGGCCCGGCCTGGGTGCGTAACGGTGGCTATCTGCTGTTCACCGATGTACCGGAAAACAAGCTCTATCGCTGGTCCGAAGACACCGGGTTATCGGTCCTGCTGTCGCCCTCCGGCTACAGCGGCCCGGAGCAGGCCACATTGCGCGAAGCCGGCGCCAATGGGCTGTATGCCGAACCGGGCGGCACCGTGTTGCTGGCCGATTCCGGCACGCGCATCGTCGCCAGGCTCGACCCGGTCACGCGCAAGAAGACGCCGCTGGCGACGCAGTTCGAAGGCCACCGTTTCAACAGCCCCAACGATCTGGTCCGCCGCAGCGATGGCGTGGTGTTCTTCACCGACCCGCCGTACGGCTTGAAGGGCATGAACGACTCGCCGGTCAAGGAACTGCGCTTCAACGGTGTCTACCGCCTGGACACCGACGGTAGTGTGCACCTGCTGGACGACAGCCTCAGCCTTCCCAACGGCATCGCCCTGTCGCCCGATGCGCGCACCTTGTACGTAGCCAACTCCGATCCGCAGCGCCCGATCTGGATGGCCTACACGCTCGACGCAGCCGGTGCGGTGATCGGCAAGCGCGTGTTCGCCGACGCCTCCGATTTGGTGGCCAAGGATTCGCCCGGCCTGCCCGACGGCATGGCGGTCTCCGCCGACGGTCACCTGTTCGCCACCGGCCCCGGCGGCGTCATCGTGTTCGCCCCCGACGGCCGCAGGCTGGGCCGCATCGAAACCGGCGAAGCCATTTCCAACTGCGCCTTCGGCAACGACGGCCATACGCTGTACATGACTTCGCACGCGATGCTGGCGCGGGTGCGGGTCAAGGCGCTTGGGCTGCAGTTTGCGCAATCGCCGCTTCAGTAGGAGCGGCCCTGGTCGCGATGGAGCTTTACCCATCGCCCTGTATTGCAAGCCGTTCTTCTTTCAGCAGTCACAACAGCTTATGGATGCGATGTCCTGACTGACCCGGTTTCGTAGCAGGCGACCTTGAATTCTTCGGTCCAGAACTCTAGACTCGCATCCTAAGTGGACTGGGGGTTCCCGGTCGGCGTCATAGCCTCGGTGAGATCACCGGGGCTTTTCGCTTTCTGGCGGCGGGAAAATTTTCAGGCCCCAGCCTTCATAGTCGACACCCAATTGACGCCGGCCTTGCTTGCAGAAGAATTTTCGCTGCAGCACGTCGAATGCACGATTGGGATGATCCGGGCGAAGTACCGATAGCCCGATGGGCCGCGCAACGAGGTCAGCCAGTTGCAAGCCAGATGAGTTGGCTTTTTTGTCCGCAAAGACGATGGTGAAGGGGAGTTGCCGCCCCCAGCGGTTTGCGTCGTCGCAGATCCGCCTGAACTCCAGTTCCAGATCGCGGTCTTCCTTCTTGCCACGGCACTCAACCACCACGTGCGTTGCAACGTCGTCCTGCTTCTTTTCCTGCATCAGTTCGAAAAGTGTTTCCAGGCAGAATGCGAGCGCCAGGTGGTAGGGATTGTCTGCGGTCTGTGCCTTTTCCTTCAGCCGTGTCTTGTCGATGACACAGCTGATCAGGATGAAGTTGTGCGACTCGATGATTCCCGTCAACTCGTCCAGAAAAATCGTCTTTTCCAACCGATCACTGAAGCGGAAATGTCCCTTCTCCTTGCGGATGTCATGCTCGTGAAGAATCACCACGTCATGCCCGAAATGCCTGAACTTGAATGACTCAATGGCGGGAACCACGCGTTGCGCGTAGTGGCCTTTGTGGAAGACACACAAGGCCAGCACAAACACCGGATAGTTGGGATCTACCGACTCCAGGCCGTGGTCGCCGCTTTCATCGACATAGACGATGTAATTGCTGTAACGCGGGTCGGCAGCCGCCAGCAGTGGCGATGTTGCCGGCTCGCCTTCCGCCTGTACCAGTGGCAGCGAAAATTGCCCGGCAACGCCAGGCATTGTTGATGGCGTGCTATCTGATCCACGCTTCGGCATGACCACTCCCTGGCGTTGCAGATTGAAGAACGATGAAGCAGATTAGATCCTTATCTTCAGACCCACAATCTTCAACCAGATCTCTCGCAGCATGCCGTACGCAAGAGTCAGCGTGGCTTAGGTGTGTTGCCTTCATGCAGTAGCAACACATCATCCAGCTCCGGCCCGCCGCCACGGTTGCCGCTGCCCGCAACGATGTACAGATCGTCGCCGACCGCTGCGGCCTGGGTGCCGTGGCGCCCTTGCGGCAGTGCTGCCAGCGTCGTCCACGTGGATCCGGCCGGGTCGTAGGCTTCGACGTCGTCGTGCGCCTTGACCTGCCGCATGCTCTCGCCGCCGATGACCAGCAGCTGGCCATTGCGTGCGATGGCCGCAGTGCCTGCGCGCTGCGTCGGCAGCACGGACGGTGCTACCGACCAGGTAACGCGCTGGATGTCATATACATCGACTTCGGGGATCGTTTGCGCCAGGGTATTGCCGCTTTCGTGCTCCGATCGGCGGCCACCGGCGGCATAGAGTTTTCCGTCGAGCACCGCCGCATGGAAATGATCGCGGGCACGCGGCGCGTCGGCCAGCTGCGTCCATTGCTGCGTTCTGGTATCGAACGCATCCAGCCACGGCACATAACCGCTCATATGGCCGCGGGTGTTGCCGCCGACCAGGTACAGCACGCCGTCGTGTTCCACCGCGCCTGCCGCGCCGCGGCGACGGCTTTTGGGAATCTCCGCACCCACCTGCCAGCGATCGGTGGCAGGGTCGTAGATCAACAGGTGGCTCAGCGCTGCTTCTTCCGGATAGTCGCCGGTCAGGCCGCCGATGACGTAGATCTTTCCCGACGCCACCACTGCCTGCGCGTGGCTGACCGCCAGCGGTGGCGCGCTGCCCTTGGACCAGCGGCGCGTAACAGTGTCGAAGATGTCCAGCGGGCGGTCGTCGCGCCCTCCGATCAGATAGAGACGGTCGCCGATCGCCACCAGGCTGTTCTCGTGCCGTGCATGCGGCTTACCTTCGCCAGCAATGGTCTTCCATTGCAATGCGTGCTGCGCTTCCGGCGAAGCAGGCGCCTGGGCTGCCGTCCCGGCGAACGCGGGTGAGCAGACGGAGAGGGCCACTAGAAAAGCCGCACGTAATGCGTTTGCTGACAGTGTCATGGACGGCTGCTACCTAAGCGCAGGGGACTTGAGTGTAGCGACATCGCCGCGACGCGGCGTGCAAGGAAATGCCGAATTTAAAGCGCGGGAAGCAGAGCGCATCCCAAAGCAGACTGAACCGATGTTCCCGCTTGGTTGCGCGGTCACGGCATCAGCAGAAAGAACACCGCACCCGGTTCAACCAACGCATGTTGCGATCCGCAGAAGAGCAGGCCGGTACAAGCAACAACGCGTTACGCCCGGCAACACGCATCAATGAAAGATCATTGCAACACCATCGATAACAGCCACGTGCAAAGACAGACATACGCCAGCAATCCAAGGCTTGCGGCCAGGGTGGTCCGCATGATCGCCGACTCCTGCCCGACCAGCTTGACCGCAGCCGCGGCAATGGCGATCGATTGCGGCGAGACCAGTTTCGCCATCACGCCGCCGGCGGTATTGGCGGCCACCAGCAATGGCGCCGAGACGCCGATCTGTGCCGCCGTCACCGCCTGCAGGTGCGCAAACAGCGTATTGCTGTTGACCACCGAGCCGGTGATGAACACACCCATCCAGCCGATGACCGGCGACAGCAGCGGAAACACGCCTCCGGCCTGTGCCAGGGCCAGCCCGATGGACGAGGACGCGCCGGAATAATTGGTGACATAGGCCACCGCCATCACCAGCGACACGGTGGCCAGCGGCTTCCACATCTCTTTTGTCGACTGGACCAATTCGCCCGTTGCCGAGCGCAGGTTCAAGCGCGGCGACAGCAGTACCGTCAGCACTGCGGCGATCAGAATCGCCGTGCCCGAGGCGTTGAGCCAACCGACATGCCACACCGCAGGCAGCGTGCGCACGCTGGCGACCAGTGGCGGCACTTCCTGCACGCGTTGATCGAGCAGGCCGATGGGCAGATGCAGCACCGTGGCGGCAAGCGCGCCGTCTGCGGCAAACAGCGCCTTGAATGCAGGCAGGCTCCATACCAGGATCGCGCCGGTCAAAATGTAGAACGGCGACCATGCCAGCAGCACCTGCTTGAGCGTCCAGCGCTGGGTGGCGCACGGCGGCGCCTGCGCCTCGCGGTAGATGCGCTTGGGGCGCCAGAACCGCATGAACAGTGCCAGCCCGCCCATGCCGGCCAGCGGGCCGAGAATGTCCACCAGTTCCGGACCCAGCAGAGACAAGGTCAGCGTTTGCACGCCACTGAATACCACGCCGACAAACAGCAGCACCGGCCAGGTCTCGCGCAGGCCTCGCCAGCCATCGAGCAACGCCACCAGCCCCGCCGGCACCAACAGCGCGCAGACCTGCACCAGCGCCATCAGCATCAGCGACATCTCGTCCAGGCGCACGCCACCTTGCTGCGCGCCGACCAGCACCGGGATGCCGATCGCTCCGTAGGCGCCCGCCGCGCCGTTGGCGAGCAGGCACAGCATCGCCGCCTTGAGCGGACGGAAGCCTAGCTCCACCAGCAGCGCCGCGCAGATGGCGATCGGCACGCCGAACCCCGCAGCGCCTTCCAGAAATCCGCCGAAGCAGAACGCGATCAGCAGCACCTGGATGCGCTGGTCTTCGGACACCGTGGCGATGCTGCCGCGGATCACCTCGAACTTGCCGCTGCGGATCGCCAGCTTGTACAGCCACACCGCCATCAGCACGATAAAGCCGATCGGGAAGATGCCGTTGACGATGCCCAACAGCGCGGCGCCCACGATGTTGGCCATCGGCATGCCGAACACCAGCGACGACACCGCTACCGAGACCAGCACCGCCAGCGACGCGGCGGTCAGCCCCTTGAGCCGCAGCACCGTCAGCGCCAGCAAAAAGAACAGCACCGGCAAGGCGGCCAGCAAGGCCGAAAGATTGGCGTTACCGAGCGGGTCGTAGAGTTGTTGCCACATGGTCGGGCCTGCGCGGGTGGTGAACGGAAAAGGTGACGCTAAGGTGTCGGGACACGATTCGCGCACGGCGAGCCCGCAGCGAAATCGGCGAGGTTGCGCAGGGTGATGTCGGAGATCTCCTGCAGCGCCTCGGCAGTAAAGAATCCTTGATGGCCGGTCACCAGCACATTGGGGAAGGTCGTCAGACGCTGAAACGCCTCATCGTCGATGATCTCGCCCGAGCGGTCCTGAAAGAACAAGGCGCTTTCCTGCTCGTAGACATCGATGGCCAGATGGCCGAGCTGGCGGGACTTGAGCGCGCGGATCACCGCATCGGTCTCCACCAACCCACCGCGTGAGGTGTTGACCAGCATCGCCCCCGGCTTCATCGACGCCAGCGCCGCATCGTCGATCAGGTGCTGCGTCGCCGGTGTCAGCGGGCAGTGCAGCGAGACGATGTCCGCGCGTGCGAGCAGCGTCTCCAGTTCCACCCGCTGCCCGAGCGCATCGAACCCAGGCGTGGGAAAAGGATCGAAGCCCAGCACGCTGCAGCCCATCCCCTGAAAAATACGCGCAGCCGCCAGCCCGATCTTGCCCAGCCCGATCAGGCCCACCGTCTTGCCGTGCAAGGTGCGGCCGAGCAGGCCATTGAGCATGAAGTTGCCCTCGCGCACGCGGTTGTAGGCGCGGTGCGTCTGGCGGTTGAGCGTCATGACCAGCGCCAGGGTGTGCTCGGCCACCGCTTCGGGCGAGTAGGCCGGCACGCGTGCCACGAACAGGCCAAGCGCCTTGGCTGCGGCGAGATCCACGTTGTTGAAGCCGGCGCAGCGCAACAGCACCGCGCGCACACCGGCCGTGTGTAGCGCCTGCAGCACGGGCGCATCGAGCTGATCGTTGACGAAGACGCAGACCACCTCGCACCCCTGCGCCAACGCTGCGGTCTGCAGATCGAGCGATGCCTCGAAGTAAACGAACTCGACGGTACATTCCACGCCCGGGCGCAGTTTCGCTTCGTCGAGAAAGCGCTTGTCGTAAGGGCGCGTGCTGAAGACAGCCATTTTCATGCAGAGAACTCCATCGATGCGCGAATACGGTAGCTTACCCACCCCTGCGTTTTCCACCGCGTTTGGCCAATCGTCGCGACCACGACCAGCTTCAGTGGCTATCCGGAAATCAAGCCGGTATCGAGGTCCGCTGCTGCACGTCGCACATCAACACGACGCGAGTGCGCCTGTGTGCAACGGTTTGGCGGTGGGACCGCACGTGTTGTGATCGGCAATCAACCCGCTGCGCAGGTCACCGAGCCGGACGCGTCCGCTTGCTCTCGCCACGGCAACGCTCGGAGCAGTACTTCACCTCGTCCCACACGCGCTCCCATTTCTTGCGCCAACGAAACGGCCGCCCGCACTGCATGCAGGGTTTCTCCGGCAATTCGCGTTTCTTGCGCATGGCCATGCGTGGCTTGAACCGGATGGAATGTGGATGGAGACGGAGGTGAGCACCAGCATGTCACGTCGAGCGATGCTACGCGGTGCAGGCAATGGGCTCTCTGTCTTTTCGACAGCCCATACGCAACGCGGCCTTGCTTCGCTTCGCTGCTCTGCACCGGAACAGACAACTTTTCTCTCAGGTGCACACCACATAGGCAGCCTTCCTTCTCCAACGCAAACAGGACTAGGCAGTCTCCCTTCTCCAATCCGGACAAGAGCCAAAAGCATTCCTTCTCCCGTGCACGGGAGAAGCTGCCGCAAAGCGCCGCATCAGGGCGCTCGCCCCAGGCATGTCACTTTCGGCGTGGTTTCACCGCAGCCAGCGCGGGTGCCACGCGGCTGATCAACAGCACGCCGCGTCCCACCGTGACCTGCAACGCATCGCCCACCGCGAAACCGCAGTGTTCCAGCCAGCGCCCGGATAGCCGCAGCTTGGGCACCGCGCAGCCGACCACATCCTCGGCCCGTCGTACGTCGTAGTGCTGGTAGCTCATGGTGACCCGCTCGGGAATACGGAAGCCGGGCTTGCGCAAGGGCGGGGTGGGTGCTGGCGATGGATCTGCCGCCGACTCCGTGTCGGTCACGGTGGAGACCGAACTCCGCTTTGATCTGGTACATGCAACAACAGAGCGCTTGGATGGCGATGCAGAGCGGGCATGGGCAGTCGCTTTGGGGCGGGTCATATCGAACTCCTTGTGTGATTGGAAGTCCGCCACCTCGCTGCTAAACAAGGGTGGCGAACGATGCGCGGTTAGCAGACCGGTCACAAGGAACCGGCAGACCTTGCGGTCTCCGCGCACCGCCCGCCGTAAAGCGAGCACGCCTGCCCACGCGACACGTCGGGCAAAAGAAAAGCGCCGACATCGTGCAATGGGCGCTGGTGCGCCTTGTGATTACAGGCTGCTAAACCCGACTGCGGAATGTGCCGCAGCACAGGGATCTTGCTACTCGCCAACACAGCGAGTCAAGACAGGATGGCACGGCGCCTAACCGATCTGTCGGATGTGGCGTATCGTTGCGCCCAAAGACGACTTCGTTCTCCCACTACGAGAAAGCGATGACTTCCACTGCCGAAACGCCAGACCGTACGATTCCACTGCTCCCAGGCCGCTCGATCGAACGCACGGTTGCCTTCTACCGGCGGCTTGGCTTTGTCGGCGATGCGCATCCGCACGATGCGGGCTACGCGATCATGACGCGTGGCGAGGTGGAGCTGCATTTCTTCGCGCACCCGGACCTGGATCCTGCTGCCTGCTATGCGGGGTGCTACATCCGGGTTGGCGATGTCGATGCGGTCTACGCCGCCATGCATGCGGCGGAGCTTCCGCTGCACGGCATCCCCCGGCTCGATCCTGTCGGCGACAAGCCCTGGGGAATGCGGGAATTTGCACTTGTCGATGAGAACGGCAACTTGATCAGGATTGGGCAGGTGATCGGTAAATAGGCGTCCAGTCGCCTGCTGCATCTGCGTACCTGCATCACCGGAACAGGCCATCGATCAGGTGGCTCGGTGGGCGTTGTTCTGCACGCCGCCCGCCATTGCACGCTGCAGACACCGGACCTTGTCGGCATGCGGCGGCAACAGGTGATGCGTTTGCCACGCATCATCTCGAATCGAATGTCCGCTGTATCTGTGCCGGCGTCGCATTGCCCAGCGCAGCGTAGGCAGCTTGCAACGCCTCCACAAAACGCGCCTCGCCAGAGAGCGAAGCGAAGACCGCATCCACGGTGAGGAACGCCGCGATGTCATGGGGGGCATCGCCGGTGGTCGAATGGGCGATGTCGCTGAGCACTTCGCCCAGCGGATCGACCAAGGCCACACCGTTTGCCGCCTGCCTGCGCACGAACTGCAACCAGGCCGCTACCGGAATGCAGAGCCGGTCGATCCGCCGCCCGGCAGCCAGCGCATCGCCGATGACGGCGAGCAGGCGCACCGGGATCTTCTGCGAGCCGTCCCAGGCGATCTGGGCGAGCAGGTGGCGGATGGGGGGGTTGCGGAAGCGGGCCAGGATGGCGTCGATGTACTGCTGCGGGTCGAAGCCCGACATGGGCTGCAGTGTGGGGGCGATGTCCTGGCGCATCAGGGTTGCGACAAAGGCGGCCAATTGCGGGTGGCGCATGGCGTCGGCCACGGTGTCCAGTTCCAGCAGGCTGCCGAGATACGCGAGTGCGGAGTGCGGGCCGTTGAGCAGGCGCAGCTTGGCGCGTGCATAGCCGGCGATGTCGTCGCTGAGGATCACGCCAGCACGCTCGAAGGCGGGGCGGCCGTTGCAGAAGCGGTCTTCGATCACCCACTGGCTGTAGCGCTCGCGCTGGATCGGCCAGGCGTCGTGCAGGCCGGTGTGGGTGTGTACCTGCGTGCGCAGCGCATCGTCAGTGGCGGGGGTGATGCTGTCCACCATCGAGCGTGGGAAGCTGACGTGTCGGTCTATCCAACCCGCAAGCGCGGGATCGTGTTGCTGGGCGAGCCGCAACACCGCGCTGCGCAGCAGGCTGCCGTTGTCGGGCAGGTTGTCGCAGCTGAGCACGGTGAACGCTGCGCTGCCGTGCTGCCTGCGTTGTTGCAGGCCGGCGACGAGATAGCCGATGGCGCTGCGCGGTGTGCCGGGGTGGGCGATGTCGTGCGCGATGTCGGGGTGCGCAAGGTCGAGCGTGTCGCCAGCCAGGCAGTAGCCTTTTTCGGTGATGGTGAGGGTGACCAGCCGCACGGCGGGATCGGCCAGGCGCGCGAGCACGGCGGCCTGTTCGTCAGTGGCGCACAGCATCTCGCGGAGGGCGCCGATGATGCGCAGTTGCGGGTGCCCGTCGAGCAACGCGAGGGTGTAGAAGCCGTCTTGTGGGCGCAGGGCGTCGCGTACCGTTGGGCTGTGCAGGGAGACGGCACAGATGGCCCAGCTGGGATCGTCTGCGAGCAGGTCATCGATGTAGACGGCCTGGTGGGCACGGTGGAAGGCGCCTGCGCCTAGATGGACGATGCCGATGGTGGTGTCGTTGGGGTCGTAGTTGGGAGTGAGGACGGTGGTTGGTAGGTGGGCGAGTGTTGCGATGGAGAGCGTTGGAATTGGCATGGGTTTTGTCTGAAATCGTGGGGGTGCTGCAAGTTCGCTTGGTGGCCGTACCCTCACCCCAACCCCCGCTCCGTGCCCGGCCCACGTCTTGCGACGCGGGCGCTCCAAGGCACGCGCGCCAGTGGCGCGCAAGCGGTGCCTCTTCGCCCCGGCGGGAGAGGGGCATAGGCAATCGCGGCCGGATGGTTTCTTTGCCTACGTCCGCAGGGGCGCGGGCTTTGCAAGGCGTTAGTCGTCGGTGACGGTGAAGCGTTGCCTGGTGCGGATATCGGCGCTGGAGGCGCCGATCTGCACCTCGTAGGCGCCTGGATCTACCGCGTAGGCCTTGCGCTGCTCGTCGTAGATGCGCAGGGCGTCTTGCGCCTTGAGGGTGAAGTGCAGCTGGCGTTGTTCGCCCGGCTGCAGGGTGATGCGCTGGAAGCCGCGTAGCTCCTTGATGGCGCGCTCGCGTTGCGGCTTGAGCGGATGCAGATACAGCTGCACCACTTCATCGCCGGCGCGTTGGCCGGTGTTCTTCAGCATGACCGTGGCCGTGAGTGAGCCATCGGCGGTTACGGTGTTGCGATCCAGCTGCAGATCCGAATAGGCGAACTGTGTGTACGACAGGCCATGACCAAACGGATACAGCGGTTTGCCGGCGAAGTAGCGATAGGTGCGGCCGCGCATCGCGTAGTCGTCGAAGGCGGGCAGGCGCTCGTCTTCCTTGTAGAAGGTGACCGGCAGGCGGCCGCCAGGGCTGGCCTGGCCGAACAGCACATCGCCCACCGCGCTGCCGCCGTGCTGGCCGGGGTACCAGGCCAGCAGGATGGCGGGCACGTGGTGCTGCGCCCAGTCGATGGCCAGTGCCGAGCCGGTGGTCAGCACCATCACCACCGGCGTGCCGGTGGCCTGCAGCGCCTTAAGCAGCTCGCGCTGCGGTTTGGGCAGGCGGGTGTCGGTGCGGTCGCCGCCGGCAAAGCCGGGATAGTTGACGTCCATCTCCTCGCCTTCGACATCGCCGGTGAGGCCGCCGACGAATACCACCACCTCGGCGTTGCGTGCGGCGTCCACCGCCTCCTGCAGCGGCGGCTTGGCGCCGGGCATGCGCCAGGCCAGGCGCACGCCGGCATCGCGGGTGGCCTCGAAGTACTCCACGCGCAGGTCGTAGGCCTTGCCGCCTTCCAGCGCAACGCTGGCATTGCCGCCGCGCATGCGCGGGGCCTGGCTCCATTGATCGATGAGCAATTTGCCATCCAGAGACAGGCGCACGCCATCGTCGGCGGCGATCTGCAGCTCGTAGCTGCCCGATACCGGCGGCAGCAGCTGGCCATGCCAGCGCACGCTGAAGTCGTCCTTGCCGAGCGCACGCTCGGCCTGCAGCTCGCCACGGCCGACCGCATCGTCGGTGGGTGCGTTGCGGTCCCAGCGGAAGGCGATGCGCGGGTCGATGCGGGTCAGCACCGGCTGGCCGGCCAACGCACGTCCACGGAAGTATTCGCCGGTGAGGCCGTTCTGTTTGGCATCTGCGGCCGGGCGCAGGTAGCGCGTGTCGATCGGTGCGGCGGCATTGGGGTCTTCGCGCCCTTCCACCAGGTCGCTGCCGCGCGCGTAGACCACCTGCGCCTGCGGTGCGGCGTCGCGGATGCCCTGCAGGATGGTGACCGGCGCAGACGGCGTGCCGTAGTAGTTGCCCAGCAGCGACATCGGGTCGTCGGCGGTGGGGCCGATCACGGCGATGCGCTTGAGCGTGGGTTTGAGCGGCAGCAGGCCATCGTTCTTCAGCAGTACCAGCGATTCGCGCGCGGTGCGGCGCGCCAGTGCATCGTGCTGCGGCGATTGATTGGCCGAGGGCGGAATCTGCGCCCACGGCACCTTGGCCGGCGGGTCGAACATGCCCAGCCGCATGCGCGTGGTCATCAGCCGCTTGAGCGCGGTGTCGATGCTGGCTTCGTCGATCAGGCCCGCACGCACCGCCGCCGGCAACGCGGCATAGGTGTCGCCACAATCCAGGTCGGTGCCGTGCTTGACGCCGAGTGCGGCGGCGGCCTCGGGCGTGGGCACGATCTTGTGGTTCTGCCAGATATCGCGGATGGCGGCGCAGTCGCTGACGATGTAGCCATCGAACCCCCAGTCGCGGCGCAGGATGTCTTCCAGCCGCGTGCTGGCCGAGGCGGACTCGCCGTTGACGCGGTTGTAGGCGCCCATCACCGCGGCGACCTTGCCTTCCTGCACCAGGGCTTGAAATGCAGGCAGATACGTTTCGTGCAGATCGCGCTCGCTGGGATGCACGTCGAAGTGATGACGGTCCGCCTCCGGCCCGCTGTGCACCGCAAAGTGCTTGGCGGTGGCATCGAGCTTGCGATACGGCCCTTGCTGCGCCTGCAGGCCTTGCACGAAAGTCACGCCCTGGCGCGCGGTCAGGAACGGATCTTCGCCGTAGGTTTCCTGCCCGCGGCCCCAGCGCGGGTCGCGGAAGATGTTGATGTTGGGCGACCAGAAGGTGAGCCCCTGGTAGCGCTTGTGCTCGCCGCGCGCCAGAAACGCGTGGTGCTTGGCGCGCGCCTCGTCGCCGATGGCGGTGGCCACCTCGGCCATCAGCGGGGTGTCGAAGGTGGCCGCCAGGCCGATCGCCTGCGGAAACACGGTGGCGCCGCCGGCACGCGCCACGCCGTGCAGCGCTTCGTTCCACCAATCGTATTCGGGCACCTGCAGGCGCGGGATCGCCGGGGCGGCGTTCTGCATCTGCGCGGCTTTTTCTTCCAGCGTCATGCGCGCCACCAGGTCGGCCGCGCGCGCGTCGAAGGGGCGCTGTGTGTCCAGATACGGCGGTGGTGTTGCAGCCTGCGTGCCGGTGGTGGCCAGCGCCATCGCCATCGCCATCGCCAGCAATAAGCAGCGCGCAGCTGTGCGACGCGGGACGGTGGCGAGGTGGGCGGGGTGCGAATGCATGGTCAGTCCTCCTGGGGGCGGTGCGGTTCCTGCTGGGCAAACGGCCCGATCATGCTGCCGACGAAACCGCCGGCCTGTGCGGTGCTGAGCATGCCCGCATCGTCGTTGCGGCGTAGCGATTGCCAGCCGCGCCCATCGGCATCGAAGGCGAAGCTGTACGCGCCGCCGTCGCCGCTGATCTGCAAGCGCAACTGTGCGGTTGCGGGGATGCGTGTGTGTGCGAGCGTGGTGGTTGTTGCGCCATCGCGCTTATCCAGGAAGACGTCCAGCGCATCGCCGTTGCGTCGTACGCCCAGCGCATACCACGCGTTGGAATTCTGCAAGGCCGCAAGCCCGGCACTGACGCCGGCCTGCGTGGGCACCGCCAACGCGGTGCTCGCGGTGAAGCGTGTGTGCTGCTGGCGCCGCGCGAGGAAGGCCGGTGTGGCGGTGCTGTCCAGGCCGTGTGCACTGGCATGCAGCGTCACCCAACCGGCGCGTGCGTGCAGGTCGGCCACATCATGTTTGGGCACACGCAAGGAAAGCCATTCGCGCTGCAGCGATGTGCCGGCGAAGTCGTCGCGCCAGGTGAAGTTGCCCGACAACGGGGCTTGGTCGGCGGGTGTCTTTCCGCCGCGCGGGCTCTGTGCGTGATACGGAATCGGCTCGCCGGCCGGCAGGATCGACGGCCAGCCATCGCGCCAGTGCACCGGCAGCAGGAAGGTTTCGCGCCCGGTGTTGTAGCGCTCGCCCGCATACGGGCGGCTGGCCAGCAACACCGCCCACCATTGCCCGTCCGGTGTGTCCACCAGATCCACATGCCCGGCATTGCTGATCGGATGCGCGCGCTCGGCCGGCAGGTCGCGCTGGGTCAGGATCGGATTGTGCGGCGAGGCGACATACGGCCCCCACACGTGGCGGCTGCGCAGCACCATCTGCGAATGCTGCGGCCCGGTGCCGCCTTCGGCACACGAGAGGTAATACCAACCGTCGCGTTGATACAGGTGCGGGCCTTCGATCCAGATCGGCTTGCTGGCTAGATCCACGCCGCCGTTGAGCAACACCTTGCGCGGGCCGACCGGTTGATTGCTGGCGAGGTCGAACCGCTGCATCCAGATCGCGCGATGGCCTGCGTACAACGGCGTGCCTTCCGGTGGGCCGTTGTTGAGCAGATACGCGCTGCCGTCGCTGTCGAAGAACAGCGACGGGTCGATACCGTCGATGCCCGGCAACCACGTCAGTGCCGACCACGGGCCTGCCGGATTGCCGGCACTGGCGATGAAGTTGCCACCGCTGTCGACCGAGGTGCCCACGACATAGAAGCGCCCGGCATGATGACGGATGCTGGCAGCGAACATGCCGCGCGACACACCCAGCCCGTCGTAGTCGAGCTGCTCGCGGCGCTCGACCACACTGCCGATCTGCGTCCAGTGCACCAGGTCGGTACTTTCGAACACCGGGATCGCCGGGAAATACGCGAAGGTGGAATTGATCAGGTAGTAGCGCTCGCCCACGCGCGTCACGCTGGGGTCCGGGTAGAAGCCGGCCAGCACCGGGTTGCGGTAGTGGCCGGGCGGCAACGGCGTGGCAAACACCGCATCGTCGCCGCGATACTCGAACCAGTCGAAGGCGACATCGGCCTGCGCTTGCGCCTGCACGGTCGTGGGCACGAGCACTGCGATGACAGCGCCCAATACCACGTGGCGAGCCAGCAGCAGAGCAGTGCAGTCTGCGCGCAGACGCCGCAGGCTCGGCGCCGGCTCCGCATGCCGGACAGGCCCGCTTGGCTGCCGCACAGGCGTTGTATGGGGTTCGCCTTGACGCACCGCGGCATCAGCCGTTGTGGACTGCATCACCAGTCCCACATCGCGCCGTCTTCCAGCCGCGCAACCGGCAACTGCTTGGGCACGTAGGGATGCTTGGCGGCCAGGGCTTCGTCGATGTCCACGCCATGCCCGGGCGTTTCGCCGCAATGCAGGCGGCCATCGCGGAACACGTAATCGTGCGGGAACACCGCGTTGGCCTCGTCAGAATGGAACATGTATTCCTGGATGCCGAAGTTGGGCACCCAGGTGTCGAAATGCAATGCCGCGCCCATGCACACCGGCGACAGATCGGTGGCGCCGTGGAAGCCGGTGCGCACCTGATGCAGCGCGGCGAAATCGGCCAGCCGGCGCACATGGGTGATACCGCCGGCGTGGACAATGGTGGTGCGGATGTAGTCGATCAACTGCTGTTCGATCAGGTGTTTGCAATCCCAGAGCGAATTGAACACCTCGCCCACCGCCAAGGGGGTGACCGTGTGCTGGCGGATCACTTCGAACGCGCGCTGGTTTTCTGCAGGCGTGGCGTCTTCCAGCCAGAACAATCGATACGGCTCCAGGTCGCGGCCCAGGCGCGCGGCCTCGATGGGAGTGAGCCGGTGGTGCGCGTCGTGCAGCAGCTCGATCTCATCGCCGTGGTCGCTGCGCAATTGCGCGAACAGTTTCGGCACCACGCCGAGATAGCGCGGCGTGGACCATACCGTTTCGGTCGGCAGTTCGCTTTCGGTCGGCTCATACGGTTTGCCGCCGCTGGAAATGCCGTAGGTCTTCTTGATGCCGGGCACGCCGCACTGCGCGCGAATGGCGATGAAGCCAAGCTCGCGAAAGCGGCCGACTTCCTCGCTGGTTTCGGCGATATCGCGGCCATTGGCATGGCCGTAGACCAGCGCGCCCTCGCGCGAGCGCCCGCCCAGCAGCTGATACAACGGCAGGCCCGCCATCTTGCCCAGGATGTCCCACAAGGCCACGTCCACCGCGGCGATCGCGCTCATCGTCACCGGGCCGCGCCGCCAGTACGCGCCGCGGTAGAAGAACTGCCAGATGTCTTCGATGCGGCCGGCATCGCGGCCGATCAGGTTCGGCACCAGGTGTTCCTGCAAATACGCCGCCACCGCCAGTTCGCGGCCATTGAGCGTGGCATCGCCGAGTCCGGTGATGCCCGAGCGGGTACGGATCTTCAGGGTGACGAAGTTGCGGCCCGGGCAGGTGACGATGACGCGCGCCTCGACGATCTCGCGATCGCGGGCCGAGCCTTGCAGCGGAGCAGGGGAGTCGGGAGTCTGTGACATCGTGGTCTCGCTCAGGGAGAAGTGGCGGCAGTGATTGGGAGTTCGAACGGGCCGGCCGGCAGGCCGCTTGGGTCGTACAAGGTGCACACCGGGCTGTCGGCCCAGCAGTAGCGCACGCGCGTGACGGCCAGGCCGGTGGGAATGCGCAAGCTGATGGCGTGGTCGTGCAAGCTGGCAACGGCATAGCGACAGCTGTTGGACGCGGCGCCGCACAGCTCGAAGCCGATCGGCGCATCGGCGCCATAGCTGAGCAAGGCGGTGTCCACATCGTCGAAGGCGATGCGCACGTCGTCGCCTTCGCGTTGCGCGCTGCGCGGCACCGGGCCGGAGGGCGCAAGCGCCTCGCCATACACCACCTGCCGCGCCGCGCGCGCCAGGCGCCGGCCCAGTTCCTGCTTGTTGGCCGGATGGATGTCGTAGCGGTCGCCGATGTCGATCGTCACCGCCAGGCCGGCATGCGCATCGTTGGCGACGAAGCGGCGTTGCGCCTCGCGCAGTTGCGCCCAGCCGCTGTCGACCGGCTGGGTGGGCGGCGCGCCATAGTTGGCCAGTTGCACGATCAGCAGCGGCAACTGCGTACCGAAGCGCTGCCGCCAATCGCGTTGCCATGCAGCGAGCAAGGCCGGGTAATGCACCGCATCGCCGGCATTGGATTCGCCCTGGTACCACAGCACGCCACGCAGGCCGAGCTGGCCGAGCGGGGCGATCATGCCGTTGTACAAGGTGGTCAGCCCGGCCGCCGACGACCATGGCGCACGCGGTGGCGAGCCCGGTTGCGGCGGCACGATGCGGTACTGCCAGGGCGCATCCAGCGGCAGCGTGCTGCCATCGGCGAACTGCAGCGCACGCGATTGCGCATCGCCCAGCAGCCCGCCACGCCGATAGGTATTGAGCACATTGAGCACGATGCTGTTGCGCCCGGCATGCAGGCGCCCACGCGGCACGCTGTAGCGACGCGGCTGATCGGCGCCGTAACTGCTGCCCACGCCGTGCCCGTTGACCCAGGTCTGGTCCAGCTCGTCCACCGGCCCGAGCAGCAAGCTGGCGTCCTGCGCGGCCTGCGCCTGCGTCAGCTCCACGCTGGTGCGGTACCAGACCATGCCGTTGAAGCCGACCAGCTGCGGCACGCCCCAGTCGTCCCACGCGCCCAATGCCGCCGGTGCGGCCTGCCAGGCGCCGGGTGCATCCGCTTGCCAGGGCTCGCCTTTGCCGTGCGCATGCCACCAGGCCTCCCATAGCGCAGCCCAATGCGGCGCGGCATCCACCGGGTCGCGTGCGTAACGCGCCAACACGTCCAGTGCCGGGCCATCGTCGCCGGCAGCGCGCAGTGCCTGCTCGCCGATCCAGGCCTGCAGTTGCGAGCCGCCCCAGGAGGCGTTGATCAGGCCCATCGGCACATCGACGGTCTTCTGCAACTCACGCGCGAAGTAGTAGCAGGCCGCAGAAAACTCCTTCACCGTTTCCGGCGTGGTGAGCTGCCACGTGGCAGCGCCACCGAAGCCGCGCTGCGGGGTCGGGCTGGACTGCGCCGGCACCTTGAACATGCGGATGCGCGGGTTGTCGGCATCGGCGATCTCGCTACGCGAATCCAGCGTGCGATGCACCGGCAATTCCATATTCGACTGGCCCGAGCACAGCCACACATCGCCGATCAGCACGTCGTTGACCTGCTGCGTCACGCCCGCGCTGGTGCGTGCGCTCAAGGTGTACGGGCCACCTGCAGCGTGTGCGGGCAGGCGTGCGTCCCAGTGGCCGTGCCGATCTGCGCGTGCCTGCACCTGCTGCGCATCCAGTTGCACGCTCACGCGCGCGCCTGGGGCCGCATCGCCCCACACCCGGATCGGCGCATCGCGCTGCAGCACCACATGCTCCTGAAACAGCGCATGCAGCAGCGGCGCATCGGCTGCCTGCGCCAGGGGCGGCAGCAACGCTGCCGCGAGCGCTGCCATGACAACCGTCAACGTACGCGCGCTCATTTCGGATTCCCCGGCGCATACGGAAACTTCAATGCCTGGTAATACGCCAGCGGATGCGCCGGCGGCGCCGTGCCGGCCGGCAACGGCCGCCCGGACACGCTCTGGAAATAGGCGATGCTGGCATCGCGCCACCACTGCGCTTCGTCCTGCTGGATCGCCAGGAAGTTCGCCACCTGCTGGTAACGCGGCGGATCGATCCTGCCGGCAAGGCCCTGCCAGGTCGCGCGCATCGCACGCACCTCGTCCATGCCGTGGTCGTAGTGCCACACCAGCTCGTCCCACAGCGGCCGCCCGGAGGCCATGCGGTGCTCCCAGGGCACATGGTGGAACCACAGCAGGTAACGCTCCGGCACGCGCTGCACATCGCCGAACACGCGCGCCACCGGCCTGGCGTACTGCGCCACCGCATTGCTGCCGCTGGCACTGCGGTCGAAACCGATCCCGTCGCGGTCGGCGCGGTGGTAGTAGACCGGGTCCCAGTCCGGGCGCGCACTGCCGGCATCCCACGGCGCCGGGCCGTAGTGATGGCCTCGCCCCATCAGGTGATGCAGGCCGAGCGGGGTCATGTAGTCCACCACCGCCTCGCGCGAGCGCAGCAGCATGTCGACCACGGGCGTCACCACGTCAGCATCGTTGGAGAAGGTCATGCGCACCCAGTCCTGCGCGATGGCCTGCGGCGACACCTGCGGATTCCACGCCAGCCGCCCGTACGCATACCAGTTGGCCTGGTCGAAGACCGAGCCGCTCCAGTTGCGGTCCGCACCGATGTTGGCCACCCCGGCCATGCCGGTCAGCCGCGTGCGGCCGGCCTCCTTGAACAAACTGCCATCCACGCTGCTGGCCACCGTCGATCCCTTGCCGCGCGCATAGGTGTCGGCCTGCAGGGTCTCGGAAAACAGCGTGCCCAGATAGGCCAGATGGGTGGAAAAGCCCAGATACTCCTTGGTGATCTGGAACTCCGGCATCAACGGCGTCTTGCGCATCGCGCCGAACAGCGGATGGAATGGTTCGCGCGGCTGGAAGTCGATCGCCCCGTTCTTGACCTGCACGATCACGTTGTCGCGGAACCGGCCATCCAGCGGCAGGAACTCGCTGTACGCCTGCTTGGCGCGATCGTCCGGTTGCTCATGCGAATAGACGAACGCGCGCCACATCACCACCCCGCCATGTGGTGCCAGCGCATCGGCCAGCAGATTGGCGCCATCGGCATGGCTGCGCCCGTAGTCCTGCGGGCCGGGCTGGCCTTCGGAATTGGCCTTGACCAGGAAACCGCCGAAGTCCGGAATGCGTGCATAGATCTGGTCGGCGGTGTGGTGCCACCACCGCTGTACCTGCGGATCCAGCGGGTCGGCGGTCGTCAGGCCACCGATCTCGATCGGCGCGCTGAAACGCGCGCTGAGAAACACCCGGATGCCATAGGGACGAAACACCCTGGCCAGCGCTGCCGCCTTGTCCAGGTATTGCGGGGTCAGGCTCCAGGCCTTGGCATTGACGTTGTTGAGGACGCTGCCGTTGATGCCCAGCGATGCGTTGGCGCGCGCATAGTCGGTGTAACGCGGATCCAGATACCCGGGCAGGGTCTGCCAGTTCCATAACGAGGCGCCGGCATAACCGCGCTCGACCACCCCATCCAGGTTGTCCCAATGATTGAGCAGGCGCAGCTGCAACCGCGGCGACTCGCGCAGGTCCAGCGCGGCCAGCGACTGGCTGGTCTGCAACAGGCGCAGGAAGTGGAATGCCCCATACAGCGCGCCCACATCGCTGCCGCCGACGATGGCGGTAGCGCGATGCCCGTCCACGCTGACACTGCGGATCAGATAGCCGTCGCGGCCCAGGCCGGTGGTTTGCAGGTTCAATGCCGCGATCTGCGGCGCTGCGGCCGCACCCAGCACGATCGCACCATCGCGCGTGACCGTGGCGGACGACGGCGGCGCAGCACCAAGCATGCCCGACAGCCCGCGCTGCAACTCATCGCGTGCGGCCTGCAACGTGGGCGAGTTGCCGGCGACGATCAACTCGCTTGCGCTGCCGCGCAACTGCGCCGCGTTGGCCAGCGAGTGGTAGCGCAACCATAAGTCGTAGCCATCTTCGGCGCGCGCATTGGCACTGCCCAGCACCAAGCCAGATAGCAGCAGTACCGCCAGGAACCATGGACGTGCCAACGCACCGCAATACGCGACGCAACGCTCCGTTGCACCCGCGCTCATGCGGCATGCTCCATCGACATCCACGCCCACGGCGGCGTATCGCCGCTCTGCCGGCTTCCCGGTACCATGCGTCGCATCGTCATGCACGCAGTCGGCGCTTGCGTTATCGCAGCGGTTTGTGTGCATCGTGCAGGTTCGTCACCCACTTGAAGAGGCCACGCTTGGAGAAGGTCAGGAAATCGGTCCGCCGCACCAGCCGCGCGACCACCATCGACGAGGTGGCGGCGCTGGCGAAGGTCTCGCCGATGACGGTCTCGCGCGTGGTCAACAACAACGGCAGCGTGCGCGATGCTACCCGCGCACGCGTGCTGCGCGCGGTCGACAAGCTGGGCTACACGCCCAACCTGGCGGCCAGTGCCCTGGCCGCCGCGCAGAGCACGCGCATCGCGTTGATCTACAGCGATCCCAGTGGCGCCTACCTGCGTGAGTTGCTGCTGGGCGTGTTGCGGGTTGCCTCGCGCACGCCGATCCAGCTGGTGATCGATTGCTGGGACGACCTGGATGCCGACGCCGAACGCCGTGCCGCACGCAAGCTCGCCAAGGGCGTGGCCGGGGTGATCCTGCCGCCGCCGCTGTGCGAATCCAAGGCCGCGGTGCTGGAACTGGTACGTGCCAAGGTGCCGGTGGTGGCGATCGCCTCCAACCATTTCAGCCCCGATGTGGCCTGTGTGCGCATCGACGAATTCGCAGCCGCCAAGGAAATCACCGGGCACCTGATCGCGCGGGGCCACACGCGTATCGGTTACATCGCCGGGCATCCCAACCTGTCCGCCAGCACGCGTCGTTTCGAAGGGTTTCAGGCGGCGCTGGCCGATGCGGGCCTGCGTCTGGATCGGCATCTGGTGCAACCGGGCGACTACACCTACAAATCCGGCCTGGTCGCTGCCGAAAAACTGCTGGCACGCAAGCGTCGCCCCAGCGCCATCTTCGCCAGCAACGACGATATGGCCGCCGCCGCGATCTCGGTCGCGCATCGGCGCGGGCTGGATGTGCCGCGGGATCTGTCGGTGGTCGGCTTCGACGACACCTCCGCCGCCACCGCGGTCTGGCCCGAACTCACCACCGTGCAGCAGCCCATCGCCGCCATGGCCGACGCCGCGCTGGACATCTTGTTGAAGACGATACGCGCCAAGGATCGCACGGCGAAGATGGTCGATCATGTGGTCGCGCACCTGCTGGTCAAGCGGGATTCGGTGGCCGCACCGGCGGCGCCGGATGCAATGGGGCAGCCTTGACGCTGCACGCGTCTAAGCGCGCTGGCAGCAGGTGATCGCCTGCGTGTGCAGACGATCACCGGCACGGCATCAACGCGTCAGATACTGGTTGATCAGGTTCTCGTAGGCTTCCTGGCGGCCGCTGAGTTGCTTGGGCGCGTTACCGGCCGC
>NZ_MDEB01000013.1 GCF_002939945.1 Xanthomonas arboricola pv. populi
GCCCGGAGACCTCTAGTTATGGATGGATCAATTTTACGGGGAGTCGACACTTCTACGCGCTGGTTACGAGGGTTGCAGGCCGGCGCCACGACGCCGAACTGCCGGGGCGATAAGACGGGTCGGCATTGCTTTGCCAAGGTGGTAACGGTTGCTTTCGGCGGCCTGGAGTCCTTGCCGCCATCCGCCACCCGGACGGTCCACAGCGTGATCCAGCACCGGAACTGGCACAAGTGCGATGTCCGGATTAATTCTCCAGGTAGTATCGAATAATAGATAAAAAGAAATTACTGGAAGTCTCGTATAACCATGGTGATGTGCGCCAGGATTAAGATTCGAGCCAGGTGCTTGGGCGTTTAGTGATGCGCGACAATCATTAAATTAAGAGCGGCTAACAGAACGTGGCGAGCGGTCGTCAGGTGAGTGCGGGCGGCGCGTTCAGAACCGGGGCGTACGCGTAGGACATGCCCATTCCGCGCGACGACCGCGCCCGCCTGGCGGGCGCGCAGTCGGTTTGTCAGCCGCTCTGAATTAGAAATTGAAGGGGTTCCAAAAAATAGTATGAAATACAATCACTGTCCAGAGCGCCAATCGTTGCCTTGTGTTGATCTGCTCTACGATTACACGCCTTTTCTGAACCGGTCCGATCGTCACGGAAGCGTGGGGACCATGCCCTCGCACGCGTCATCGCTGCGTATCGCCATCGTGGGAGCCGGCATCAGCGGTCTTGTGGCGGCAACGGAGCTAATGCGGACAGGAATACACGATGTCACCTTGTTCGAGGCGCGTAACCGTATTGGCGGACGGGCATGGTCGCAGGCGTTCGACGCACGCGCGCCTCATCTCATTGCCGAGATGGGAGCGATGCGCTTTCCCTCAAGCCAATCCTGCCTGTTCCATTACCTGGACAAGTTCGGAATCTCAAATAACGCGTCCTTTCCCGATCCTGGCGTGGTCGATACCGAGCTGCATTACCGGGGAACGCGCCATCTATGGCCGGCAAACGGTCGGCCGCCGGAACTTTTTCGGCGTGTTGACGAAGGCTGGCGAGCATTCTTGCGAGACGGCTACGTGAAGAGCGGCAAAGCATTGATTGCGCCGATGACAATTACATCGCTCCTCAAGGCGCGCCGCTTCGAACACGCACGCGAGGCTTGGCAGGGTTGGATAGAAGCCTTTGGCAATGCTTCCTTCTATTCGGCTATCGTCGAGATATTTAGCAACCCCCGTGCGCCGGGAGGCGTGCGATGGGAGAAGCCTGCAGATTTCGATCTGTTCGGTTCGTTGGGGATCGGCTCGGGAGGTTTCACGCCGGTCTATCAGGCCGGATTCACAGAAATACTCCGCATTGTCATCAACGGTTACGACTGCGATCAACGCATGATCATCGGAGGGATCTCCAGCCTCGTGGAAAAGCTTGCAAACCAAACTTTCCAAGGACGTCAACTGAAGGAGCGCGTACAGCGCGGCGAAGTTTCCCGGATCTCCAAACGGGACGGAAGGATTGCGCTTTCCGTGGAATCTGGCGACACCATGCAATTCGATCGGGTGATCGTCACTAGCAGTAACCGCAGCATGCAAACGGTTCATCGAATCACTAGCGATGAGACATTCTTCGATCATGACGTCTGTCGTGCAGTGCGGGAGACACACATGACTAGCTCCTCCAAGATATTCATGCTTACCAGTCATAAATTCTGGCTTGCTGAAAACCTGCCGACCTCGATTCTGACGGATGGATTGCTGCGCAATGTTTACTGCCTGGACTATGAGCCGGACAATCCAGGTGGCCACGGTGTGGTACTGCTTAGTTACACATGGGAAGACGATGCTAACAAGTTGCTCGGCTTCCACGACAAGCGACAGCGCTGCCAGTTTCTGACCGAAGAGTTAGCGAAAATTCTTCCACAGTTCGCTCGTCATCTGATCCCGGCCGACGATGACTATGAGCGCAACGTGATCCAACATGACTGGTTATTGGATCCCTACTCCGCAGGGGCATTCAAACTGAACTATCCCGGCACGGATATCTACTCGGAACGCCTTTTCTTCCAATTTCAGTCTGCAAACGATATTGCGACAGACTCCGGACTATACCTCGCCGGGTGCGGGTGCTCGTTCACCGGAGGGTGGATCGAAGGCGCCATTCAGACTGGCCTGAACAGCGCTTGCGCGGTTATTCGAAGTGTCGGCGGCAAACTCCTGCCCGACAATCCTCTGGACGGGATACGGCGCGTTTATCGTTATTGATCTGATTCAACGAGACCATCATGGGAGACAGGCATGCCTACAGACCAATCGCTCGAATCGCTTTGCGCCAAAATAAAATCCGGTGATATAACGCCCCTGCAGATCAAGCAGCGCGCATTTGAGTCGGAAAGGGCACATGCTGCACTTAACTGCTTCGTCAGGGCTGACCTGCCCGAGAACGAATATAGAGAGCCCGGCGAAGAGCAGAAGGATCTGCCTTTATATGGCATCCCGATCTCTTTCAAGGACAATATATTCGTGGCGGGATTGCCCATTACTGCAGGAACCCCGGGACTTGCGGATTGCGTGGCTTCGCATGACGCCGAAATCGTCAAAAGGCTCACGCGTTTGGGGGCCGCCGTTGCCGGGAAAAACACGATGCATGAGTTGAGCTTCGGGATCACATCGGCAAGCTCCGTGCAAGGGGCGGTCGGTAACCCCGCTGCGCCGGGATACTGCGCGGGCGGTAGCAGCGGAGGTAGCGCTGCTGCAGTGGCAGCCGGCATCGTATCCGCTGCCGTCGGTACCGACACCGGTGGCTCGGTCAGGATACCGGCCTCGTTCTGCGGAATCACCGGATTTCGTCCTACAAGCGGGCATTGGTCGTCGTCAGGGATTCTCCCGGTCTCGCATACCAAGGACACCCCCGGCTTGTTGGCGCGCACGGCGGCGGATGTCCTGTTTTTATACACGCACCTGTCCTGCGGCGATGTCCAGCCTAGCGCGGTGCTGCCCTCAGCCTGTCGCATAGGATTGCCTTCTTCCATGTGGAAGAGGTTGGACGACGAGGTGAGGAAACACTGCCAGGCCTGCATCGATCTATTGGCAAGGTACGGTTTCGAGTGCGTTGTGGTCGACGACGCCAGAATAGTCTCGCTCAGCACGATGGGCGCCTTCACGGTTCCGATCAGCGAGTTCTTTGTGGATTTTCCGAGGTCGCTGTTGGTTAACGGGATCGGAAGCAGAATCGCCAAGGTCTTCGATCAGATTGGCGATGAGAATATCCGATCGATTATCCATACGAACATGAAAAGTAAGATGTTTTCTAATTGCGAATACCAGCGTGCATTGCATGGCCTCCATCTGCTGCGCGAGGAGATGGACGCATTTTTCGACAGCTGTAGGATCGACTTACTGGCCTATCCAACAGTTCCGGGCGCGGTACCGCACCGAGACACCGCCGGAGACCCTGACCTGTTCGGCGAAATCATCCGCAACACCGATCTAGCCAGCAATGCCGCGCTACCTTCCGTCACGCTGCCGGTAGCTCCGCTCACGGCATTGCCAGTTGGATTGAGCCTGGATTGCAAACGAGGCCGGGATGGCTATCTGCTACAGATGGCAAGCCGCATAGAAAGCATTGTGCGGTCTCATGCGGCCGACTCAGCGGGCTGATCGCGTACCGACATGACACCGGCTTTACAGCATCGATTTCCCGACCAGCGGTGATGTATGGGGATACCGAGTGGTCCGCAGCATGGCCGCCGCCACCGATGCAAGGCATGTGGCCCCATCGATCCCTTTATCGATGCAGTCTCCCTGCGGCAGTCGCTCACCGGTTGCTGCAGGATGTGAATATAGAACCCGCGGCGGCGATGGTGGATCTGGGTTGTCGCGGGCAGGAACTGATGCGTGAATGCGATCTTTCAGGGGCCACTAACCACTACGCTGCCGCCAGACAAACGCGATCTGCCTTGGCACTTGCTGTGCACCAGTAGCGAACGGCCCGAACAAGGGAAGCGGTCTGTGGCTTGCCGAGACAGCGTTGCCCAGGCCACCGGCCTGGGCAACGCGCACGTCTTAGTCTCTACGCGCCACAGAAGGCTCCGCACTCATCCCAAAGTAGATGACACGCTCTAGGCCTGATCGAACTCGTGGTGATACCGCGTGGCTTCGGCCACTTCGTTCTTCGAACCGAGGAACACCGGCACGCGCTGATGTAACTGCGTCGGCTGGAGGTCCAGGATGCGCTCACGCCCGGTGGTGGCCGCGCCGCCGGCCTGCTCCACTAGCATGCTCATCGGGTTGGCTTCGTACATCAGGCGCAGCTTGCCCGGCTTGGATGCGTCCTTCTTGTCCCAGGGGTAGATGAAGATGCCGCCGCGGGTGAGGATGCGGTGCACGTCGGCGACCATGCTGGCGATCCAGCGCATGTTGAAGTCCTTGCCGCGGGTGCCGTCCTTGCCGGCCAGCAGGTCGCTGACATAGGACTGCATGGCCGGTTCCCAGTGGCGCTGGTTGGACATGTTGATGGCGTACTCGGCAGTGTCGTCGGGCACGCGCATGTTGGCCTGGGTCAGCAGGAAGCTGCCTTCCTCGCGCTCCAGGGTGAAGGCGTGGGTGCCGTGGCCCAGCGTGAGCACCAGCATCGTGCTGGGGCCGTAGATGCAGTAGCCGGCGGCGACCTGCTGGGTGCCCGGCTGCAGGAAGTGTTCGTCGCCCGGCTTTTCGGTGCCCTTGGGCGCGCGCAGTACCGAGAAGATGGTGCCGACCGAGACGTTGACGTCGATGTTGGAACTGCCGTCCAGCGGATCGAACAGCAGCAGGAAATCGCCACTGGGGTACTGGTCGGGCACCGGCTGGCTGTGATCCATTTCTTCCGACGCGCACGCGGCCAGGTGGCCGCCCCAGGCATTGGCTTCGAGCAGGATGTCGTTGCTGAGCACGTCGAGCTTCTTCTGTGCTTCGCCCTGCACATTGCCGGTGCCGGCATCGCCAAGCACGCCGCCCAGGGCGCCCTTGCTCACGGCGATGGAAATGCGCTTGCAGGCGCGCGAGACGATGGTGATCAGCTGGCGCAATTCCGGGTCGATACGGCCGGCGTGTTGCTCTTCGATCAGGAAGCGGGTCAGCGAGGGACGCGACATGGGAGCGGGCAGCCTGTGTAGGAAGTGGTCCGCCATTGTCGCCATTGCGCCGTTAGATTTCGATCACTGCATGCGCGTTTTGCCGCGTGGTTGATCGAACATGCGCGAATGGGGGGGCGATGGTTGCGCTGCGCTTGCCCCCATCCGCCCTTCGGGCACCTTCCCCCGCCGGCGGGGGAAGGACGCGGCGAGGGCGGGGAAGGACGCGGCGAGGGCGGGGAAGGACGCGGCGAGGGCGGGGAAGGGAGCGGCGTCTGCGGGCAAAAAAACCGGGAGGCTGGCGCGCTCCCGGTTTGCAGGCGTTGGCCGCTGTGGCCGACCACGCTGCGTCGCTTACATGCGGCTGACGGTGGCCACGGCCTGTGCCACGTAGTCCAGGTTGCGCTGGCTCAGCGCGGCCACGCAGATACGGCCGGTGCCGACGGCATAGATGGCGAACTCGTCGCGCAGGCGGTCCACCTGCGTTCTGGTCAGGCCCGAGTACGAGAACATGCCGGCCTGGCGCTGGATGAAGTCGAACTCCGGCGCACCCAGTGTGGCCAGCTTGGCCACTAGGCCCGCGCGCAGGGCGTGGATGCGCTCGCGCATCTCGGTCAGCTCCTGCTCCCACAGATCGCGCAGCTCCGGGCTGGTCAGCACGCCGGCCACCAATGCTGCGCCGTGCGTGGACGGGCTGGAGTAGATCGTGCGGATGATGCGCTTGACCTGCGACTGCACGGCCTTGGCTTCGGCCGCAGTGGCCGAGACCACCGACAGCGCGCCCACGCGCTCGCCATACAGCGAGAACGACTTGGAGTACGAGCTGGCGACCACGTAGCTGTCGATGCCTTCGGCGGCGAGCAGGCGCACCGCATACGCATCGGCCTCGATGCCCTTGTCGAAGCCCTGGTAGGCGATGTCGACGAACGGGAACAGCTTGCGTTCCTTCAACAGCCCGGCGACTTGCTTCCACTGTTCCTTGCTCAGGTCCGCGCCAGTCGGGTTGTGGCAGCAGGCGTGCAGCAGCACCACCGTGCCCGGCTCCAGTCTGGCCAGATCGGCGAGCATGCCGTCGAAGTTCAGCCCATGGCTGGCGGCATCGAAATAGGTGTAGTCCACGACCTCGAAGCCGGCCGCGCCGAACACCGCGCGATGGTTTTCCCAGCTCGGGTTGCTGATGGCGATGGTGGAGGTGGGCAGCAGCTTCTTGAGCAGGTCCGCGCCCACGCGCAATGCGCCGCTGCCGCCAACGGTCTGCGAGGTCGCCACGCGGCCGGAGGCCACCAGCGCCGACTCGGCGCCGAACAGCAGCTCCTGGGTGGCCTTGTCGTAGGCGGCCAGGCCGTCGATGGGCAGATAGCCACGCGGTTTGGCGTCCAGTGCGAGCTGCTGCTCGATCTTGTGCACGGCGCGCAACAGCGGGATGCGCCCGTTCTCGTCGTAATAGATGCCCACGCCCAGGTTGACCTTGTTGGGGCGGCTGTCGGCGTTGTAGGCCTCGGTCAGGCCCAGGATGGGGTCGCCTGGAACCTGTTCCACGTTTGCAAAGAAGGACACGGCATGACTCGCTGAAGGACGAAAGAGTGAGGGACTTCCGGATGCTCGGCCGCAGCTGGGCCAAACCACTTCATCGTAGCAGCCCATGGCCGGCGTAGCATGCTTCGTTCCGTACGCAACGATGCGGCCACAGTACGGATGAGGGACACTACGCCGATGCCCAGACTGACCCTATTGGCCGCCGCCTGCGGCCTGTTCGCCACGGGCGCCGCGTCGCCCGTCCTGGCCGCCGATGCGGCGCCCCCCTCCGCCACGCCGATCCGGGCATTGCCCGCGGTCCAGGTGGACGCCGCACGTGTCCATGGGGTGGACGACTTCGACCTGCCGGCCTCCTTCACCGTGGTGGCAGCAGACGATGACAACCGCCGCGGCGCGCAGGTGTCCGAGCTGCTGGACGGCATCCCCGGGCTGGTGGCGCGCGATCGCCAGAACTATGCGCAGGACACCCAGCTGTCGATCCGCGGCTTCGGTGCGCGCTCCACCTTCGGCGTGCGCGGCGTGCGCCTGCTGGTCGATGGCATCCCGGCCAGCATGCCCGATGGCCAGGGCCAGCTGTCGCACTTCAACGTGCTGGGCGCGCAGCGGGTGGAAGTGCTGCGCGGGCCGTTCTCGGCGCTGTACGGCAACTCCTCCGGCGGCGTGCTGCAGCTGTGGAGCGCCGACGGCGCCCCAAACGACCCCTGGCGGCTGCGCGCCACCTACGGCAGCAACGCCACTGTCAATGTGGGCGCGCAATTGCTCGGCCAGCAGGGCGCGGTGCACTACAACCTGGCCGCCAATCATTTCGAAACCGACGGCTTTCGCGACCATAGCCGCGCCAGGCGCGAGTCGGTCAACGCCAAGCTGGGTTTCGATCTGGCCGAGGGCGGCCGGCTGGACCTGGTGCTCAACTATCTGGACGCGCCCGACGCGCTGGACCCGCTCGGCCTGACCCGCGCACAGTTCAACGCCGACCCGGCGCAGGCCACGGCGGTGGCCACCCAGTTCAACACCCGCAAATCGGTGCGGCAGTCGCAGGCCGGCGCCATCTTCACCCAGCAGTTGGACAGCCAGACCTTGCGGCTGATGGCCTACGGCGGGCAGCGCAGCGTGGAGCAGTTCCTGGCGATCCCGGTGGCGGTGCAGCGCAACCCGCTGCATTCGGGCGGGGTGATCGATCTGGACAGCAATTACGAAGGTGCCGACGCGCGTTGGGCCTGGCAGGGGCAGGCCCTGGGCCGGCCCTTGCAGCTAACTGTGGGCGCCAATGTCGATCGTCAACGCCAGCACCGTACCGGTTATGAAAACTTCGTCGGCGACACGCTGGGCGTCAAGGGTGCGCTGCGCCGCAACCAGCGCGACCAGGTCGAGAACGTGGACCAGTTCGCGCAGGCCTGGTGGCAGTGGAGCGCGCGCTGGTCGGCCCTGCTGGGCGTGCGCCATAGCCAGGTGCGCTTCGACTCGGACGATCACTACATCCTCGGGCGTAATCCCGACGACAGCGGCCAGCGCGAGTATTCGGCGACCACGCCGGTGGCCGGCATCGTGTTGCGTGCCGCCGACGACCTGCGTTTCTACGCCTCGGTGGGACGCGGTTTCGAAACGCCCACCTTCAACGAGCTGGGTTATCGCAGCGACGGCGGCGCCGGCCTGGCGCTGGATCTGGGCGCGGCGACCAGCCGCAACTACGAAATCGGCAGCAAGTGGCGCGCGCAAAGCGGCGCAGCGGTGGAGGTCGCGCTGTTCCGCGCCGACACCGACGACGAACTGGCCGTGGCCAGCAACACCAATGGCCGCAGCACCTACCGCAACATCGGCGCCACCCGCCGCCAGGGCGCGGAGCTGAGCTGGAATCAACCGGTGGGCGACACCCAGCAGCTGCAGCTGGCCTACACCTTCGTCGATGCCAGCGTGCGCGATGGTTACCTCACCTGCGCCAGCAGCGGCTGCGCCACGCCCACCGCACCGGTGGCCAGCGGCGCGCGCCTGCCGGGCGTGCCGCGTCAGCAGCTGTTCGCACGCTGGCAGTGGCAGCCCTTGCAATGGCAGTTCGCCGCCGAAACGGTGGCCTCCGACGCCACTGTGGTCAACGACCTGGCCACCGAACGCGCGCCCGGCTACGCGCTGGTCAATCTGGAAGCCTCCCGGCGCTGGACCACCACGCTGGGCGGGCTGCGCACGTTCGCACGCATCGACAACGTGCTGGACCGCCAGTACGTGGGCTCGGTGATCGTCAACGACGGCAACGGGCGCTACTACGAACCAGGCCCGGACCGCACCTACACCATCGGCCTGCAGTGGGATTTCGGCGGCTGAGCCATCGATGGGCGGTGGTGCACATCGCCGCCCACCACGCCTCGTAGGAGCGCACCCGGGCGCGACGAAGCCGTCCCGCTAACACGGGCGCCACGCAATGCCATAGCAGCGCGCAGATGCATCTCCAACAAACCGTCGGCCTGCAGTGTGATTTCGGAGGCTGAGCTGGCCGCAGGCGGCGCGCGTTCAACACCACGCATGCCGCCCGTAGGAGCGCACCCGGGCGCGACAAAGCCATCCCGCCAACGCACGGTCTGCCATCGACCCACCACATCAGGCCCCACCATGATCGTCATCGATCACGCCCCCGCAGGCTGGTTTCTCCTGCGCGCGGGCAACCGCTACTGGCTGGACATCAACTGCACGATCTCGGCCACCGGCTTCTCGCTCCTGCTGGCGTTGAACGCAACCGAGCAGGCCGATGTGCTGGCAGACGGGCATGCCGCCTGCGCACGGCTGGCCGCGCAGGTGCAATGGCGGCCGCACGCCTTTGCCGCGCGTGATGCCAGCGCCAGCCACGGTGCGCAGGTCACCGCAGCCGTGCAGGCCTGGCGCGCGGCAGACACCAGCAATGCTCGCGCATGAACCCATCGCGCCGGGCAAACCGCTCGCGCTGTTCGCCGCGCGTCGCTGCAATGCGCCGCGTTGATGCAGCGGTGACTGCCGGCGATGCGATGCACTAAGCTTGCAAGCGCATTCCCCGCACAAGGATGTTTCCGTTGAACACGCGCTACGCCCCGATCGATTTCAGCGACAAGCTCGCCCTGCTGTCGCAGCACTGGTCCCCGCGTGTCGTCGCGGAAATGAACGACTACCAGTTCAAACTGGTCAAGCTGCAGGGTGCGTTCGTGTGGCATCAGCATGCGGACACGGACGAGGTATTCATCGTGCTGGACGGCAACATGACCATCGAATTTCGCGACGGCGTGGTGGCGCTGTCGGCCGGGCAGATGCACGTGGTGCCCAAGGGTGTCGAACACCGCCCGGCGGCGGAGCGCGAATGCAGCGTGTTGCTGGTCGAGCCGCGTGGTGTGGTCAACACCGGCGATGCGGGCGGCGCATACACCGCAGACAACGACGTCTGGATCTGATCGCTGCGCTCGGCGCGCGGGTGCTGGCGGCATCGGTTGGCATCCACGCAGCCACCCCTGCATGGCAGGTTATTGCAAACACCGAGCTGCGTATGGCGCACCTGGTCCTGCACAGGATCGTTGCAGTACCTGCGGCCAGCCGGTCGTGCGGTGCGTGCTAGGCTCGGTTTTCCGCACACAACGCATGGAGCATGGGATGACATTCCTGCAAGTGGTGTCGGTTGCGGCGCTCGGCGCGACCAGTCTCTTGAGCGGCACCGTCGCCAGTGCCGCTGCACCCTCGGAACCAGGCATGCTGCAGGTAACGCGGACCTATCCGGCCGATAGCCCGGCCGTGGCGCAGGTGCATCGCTGGTTGCTGGCGCAGCCGTCCAGGCAACAGCGACCGGCAAGCGCCGCCGAGCTAGGCCAGCTGCGCACCAGTTACCGCACTCACGCGCCAGGTGCCGGCGGGCGTGCAGACCTGACCAGTACCGAGGTGGCCTTCCCGGAGCATGGTCAGCCTGGCGATGTGGTCGCCATCGACGCATGTGGCGCGGGGATGCGCTATCACTGGACGTATCGATGGACTGCGGCATCGGCCACAGCGGGTTGGCAGTTGCAGTCCTATCACCTGAGAAACGTGCAGGACTGCGCTGCTGCCATGGCCGATCCCGACGTCTTCAAGCCGACTGCACCGCGCAGCTGAGGTGCGTGCGCACGGCGTGCAAGTCACCCGTCGGCGCCCCACGGCGGCACTGCGGTCGCGGCCTGCAGCGATCGCGATGGCGGGCGGAAGTCCAGGCACTTTGAGAGGCATGGCGGAGTAAGGTCCTGTACCCGCAGAACCCTACTTGATGCGCAACGTGAGATGGCGTTGGTCAGCGGCGGTCATGCGCCGAGCTGGCTCGCGTCGTCGTTTCCCGTTGCCCGCACGCCATCGTTTGCGTCAAGGAATACAGCATGACGCACGCCGGCACTGATGGCGGCCCCGAGGGATTCTTGGCGGCGGGCATGCGCATCCGCGCGCTCCTGGGCCGCGTCGGCGGGCGATGCGCTTGCCCGCCCGGCGTCAGGCCCGTTGCGGGCCGAGCCGGCGATACAGCGTGCTGCGGCTGATGCCGAGCCGGCGTGCCGCCTGCGCGACGTTGCCGCCGCAGGCGTCCAGCGCCTGCCGCATCGCCGCCTGCGCCAGCTGCTCCAGGCTATCGGCCGGTGCCGGCGCGGCAGCGGCTCCCGCCGACACCGCGGTCCGGGTGGCGAGGTAGCCCGGCAGCGCGTCGCGGTCGATGCGCTCGCCGGGTTCGCTCAGCGCCACCAGTGTGCGCAGGCAGGCCGAGAGCTGGCGCAGGTTGCCCGGCCAGTCGTAGTCGGCCAGGACCCGCAGCGCGTCGCTGCTGAGCTGGCGGCCCTGGCCCAGGCGCTGCCACAGCTCCTGCACCAGCAGCGGGCGGTCGGCGTGCGCGCGCAGCGCCGGCAGCGCCACCGCATGGTGGGCAATGCGGTAGTACAGATCGGCGCGGAAGCGGCCGTCGGCGATCGCCGCTTGCAGGTCCTGGTGGGTGGCGCAGACCAGTGCGAAGTCCAGCCGCACCGGCTTGCCGCCGCCCAGCGGGGACAGTTCGCGCTCCTGCAGCACGCGCAGCAGCCGTGGCTGTAGCGCCAGCGGCATGTCGCCGATCTCGTCGAGGAACAGCACCCCGCCCTCGGCCTGACGCAGCAGCCCCGGGCTGCCGTGCTTGCGCGCTCCGGTGAAGGCGCCGCCCTCGTAGCCGAACAGCTCGGCCTCGATCAGGCCCTCGGGCAGCGCGGCGCAGTTCACCGCCACGAATGGGCGGCCGGCGCGCGCGCAGCGGCGGTGCAACTCGCGCGCGAACACCTCCTTGCCGGTGCCGGTCTCGCCCTGCACCAGCACTGGGAGCTCGGCATCCAGCACCCGGCAAGCGCGCCCGAGCAGGCGCTCGATCTCGGCCTCGAACAGCGGCGCGTCGCGGTCGCCGTCCCGGCGGGCGGACGAGACCGTGATCGGTGGCTGCGTGGCGCGCCGGCGCGGCCGCGCGTCGCCGCGCTCGTCCACGCGCCCGTACAGGGCGCGGCCCTGGCGGTCGAACAGGGCGCCGTCGTGGCGCAGCCGGGTCAGTGGCTCCTCGAACAGCGCGTCGTAGCGCGCGCGCCCCAGTTCGTGGCGCTCCAGCCCGAACAGCTGCAGGCCGGCGCGGTTGGCCGCCACCAGGCGCCCGCCGCGAAACGCCAGCAGGCCCTCGCGCGCGGTGCCCAGCAGGGCCGGGTCGTGGTGCACGCGCAGCAGTTCGCAATCGGCGACGCCGTCGTCGAAGTAGCGGTGCTCGATGCTGGTCACCGCGCGCCGCGCCAGTCCCAGCGCGTGCATGTGCTGCAGACGTGCGTCGCCGGAGATGTCGAGCACGCCCACCAGCTGCCCGTAAGGATCGAAGATCGGCGACGCGGCACAGCTGAGGATGCCGTGCGGGGCGAGGTAGTGCTCGCCGCCGCGGACCTCGATCGAGCGGCTCTCCACGATCGCGGTGCCGATGGCATTGGTGCCGACCACGCTTTCGCTCCAGCAGACGCCGGGCATCAGTGCCACCCGCCCGGCGCGGTCGAGGAAGCCGGTGCTGCCCTCGGCATCGAGGATCCAGCCGGCCTCGTCGGTGAGCAGCACGACGCTGCCGGTGGCCGCTGCGTCGGCCGACAGCCCTTCCAGCTCGGCGCGCGCGCGCCGCCACAAGGTCTCGTGACGTTCGCGCATCTCGCGCAGGCGTGCAGCGCTGACCGGTTCGATCGCCGGCGTCGCCTCGGCGGCCAGGCCCTGGCGCTGGCAGCGTCGCCACGACTGCAGGATCGCGTCCGGTACCTGCCCGGCCGGCATCGCCCCGCGCTCGAAGAACGAGCGCCGCGCGCGGCCCAGCTGCTGCTCTGTCGACATCGCCATCCGCCACCTCGTGTCGCAATCTGCGACAGTCCAGAAGATCACTGTCCCGATAAACACCATGTTTGCGGACACAGCGCAAGCGCCGCGCGTGATGCGCCGCAGCGAAGACTGCGACCATCGGTCGCACCCGCGGCGCGATCGGGCGTGACGCAGTGCAGCAGGGCAAACCTGGCATCGCCCTTGCGTGACAACGGGGACGCCCCGTAACGGGCTTCCTCCCATGTACCGCAGGAGACACCGATGAATGCCGTGACATCCGCCAAGCCGCTGAACACCGACCCGCAGTCCATCTTCAAACCGCGCTATGACAACTTCATCGGCGGCAAGTGGGTGGCGCCGCATAGCGGACAGTACTTCGACAACACCACTCCGATCAGCGGCAAGGTGTTCACCTCGATCGCGCGCTCCAATGCGCAGGACATCGAAGCCGCATTGGACGCGGCGCATGCGGCCAAGGACGCGTGGGGCAAGGCCTCCGCCACCGAGCGATCCAATGTGCTGCTCAGGATCGCCGACCGCATCGAGCAGAATCTGGAACTGCTCGCCCATGCCGAGACCTGGGACAACGGCAAGCCGGTGCGCGAAACGCTCAATGCGGACGTGCCGTTGTGCGTGGATCACTTCCGCTATTTCGCTGGCGCCATCCGCGCGCAGGAAGGCGGCATCTCCGAGATCGACAGCGACACCATCGCCTACCACTTCCACGAGCCGCTGGGCGTGGTCGGGCAGATCATTCCGTGGAATTTTCCGCTGCTGATGGCGTGCTGGAAACTCGCACCGGCGCTGGCTGCCGGCAACTGCGTGGTGATGAAGCCGGCCGAGCAGACACCGGCCTCGATCCTGGTGTTGATGGAAGTCATCGGCGACTTGCTGCCGCCCGGGGTGCTCAACGTGGTCAACGGCTTCGGCCTGGAGGCGGGCAAGCCGCTGGCCAGCAATCCGCGTATCGCCAAGATCGCCTTCACCGGCGAAACCACCACCGGCCGGTTGATCATGCAATACGCCAGCCAGAACCTGATTCCGGTGACGCTGGAGCTGGGCGGTAAATCGCCGAACATCTTCTTCGCCGACGTGATGGCCGAAGACGACGATTTTCTCGACAAGGCGGTGGAAGGATTCGTGCTGTTCGCCTTCAATCAGGGCGAGGTGTGCACCTGCCCCTCGCGCGCGCTGATCCAGGAATCGATCTACGACAGGTTCATGGAGAAAGCGCTGGCGCGCGTGGCCGCGATCAAGCAGGGCAATCCGCTCGACCCCAATACCATGGTCGGCGCGCAGGCCTCCGGCGAGCAGCTGGAAAAGATCCTGTCCTACATCGATATCGGCAGGCAGGAAGGCGCGCAAGTGCTGATCGGCGGCGAACGCAACGCGCTCGACGGCGAGCTGGCCGGTGGCTTCTACGTCAAGCCGACGGTGTTCAAGGGCCACAACAAGATGCGCGTGTTCCAGGAAGAAATATTCGGACCGGTGGTGTCGGTGACCACCTTCAAGGACGAGGCCGAAGCGCTGGCGATCGCCAACGACACGCTGTACGGCCTGGGCGCGGGGGTGTGGAGTCGCGATGCTGCGCGCCTGTACCGCATGGGCCGCGCGATCCAGGCCGGGCGCGTGTGGACCAATTGCTACCACGCCTACCCGGCGCATGCCGCGTTCGGCGGTTACAAGCAGTCGGGCATCGGCCGCGAGAATCACAAGATGATGCTCGACCATTATCAGCAGACCAAGAACCTGCTGGTCAGCTACTCGCCCAAGGCGCTGGGCTTCTTCTGACATCCATGCCGGTCGCGCTCGTGCGCGGCGACGATCGGCTGGCGCCGCGCGTCCGCGCCGCGGCTTTGACCTCGATCAAGGCTCCGGCTGCGGTCCGGGGCTAAGGTTTCCTCAACGAAAGCGACAGGAGTGCAATGTGGACAAGACGATGAAAGCTGCAGTGGTACGCGAGTTCGGCAAGCCGCTGGTGATCGAGGAGGTGCAGGTGCCGCGTCCGGCCGCCGGCGACATCCTGGTCAAGATCGAAGCCTGTGGCGTCTGCCACACCGACCTGCACGCCGCCGAGGGCGACTGGCCGGTCAAGCCGAACCCGCCGTTCATTCCCGGCCACGAAGGTGTCGGCAACGTGGTGGCGGTCGGCGAAGGCGTCAAGCACATCAAGGAAGGCGACCGCGTCGGCATCCCGTGGCTGTACTCGGCGTGCGGCCACTGCGAACACTGTATGGGTGGCTGGGAGACCTTGTGCGAGGCGCAGCAGAACAGCGGCTACTCGGTCAACGGCGGCTTCGCGCAGTACGCGCTGGCCAACGCCGACTATGTCGGCCAGCTGCCCAAGGGCATCGGCTTCGTCGAGGTCGCGCCGATCCTGTGCGCGGGCGTCACCGTCTACAAGGGCCTGAAGGTCACCGATACCAAGCCGGGTCAGTGGGTGGTGATTTCCGGCATCGGCGGGCTCGGCCACATGGCAGTGCAATACGCCAAGGCGATGGGAATGAACGTGGCCGCAGTGGATGTGGACGACGCCAAGCTGGCACTGGCCAGGCGCCTGGGCGCAACGGTGACGGTCAATGCGCGCACCACCGATCCGGTGGCGTACCTCAAGAAGGAAATCGGAGGCGCACACGGCGCGTTGGTCACTGCGGTGTCGCCCAAGGCGTTCGAGCAGGCGGTCGGCATGGTGCGGCGTGGCGGGACGGTGGCGCTCAATGGCCTGCCGCCGGGGACGTTCCCGCTGGATATCTTCGGGTTGGTGCTCAACGGCGTGACCGTGCGCGGTTCGATCGTCGGCACCCGCCTGGATCTGCAGGAGTCGTTGGAGTTCGCCGATCAGGGCAAGGTGGCCGCCACCGTCGCCACCGACACGCTGGACAACATCAACGACGTGTTCGCCCGCATGCGCGCCGGCTCGATCGAGGGCCGTATCGTGCTCGACATGGCGGCCTGACCGCGCCGCAGGAGGCAGACGATGCAGGGCACCACCACGCAGACAGACCCGCCATTGCAGGTGATGGCCACGCTCGCGGCGTTGCAGTTGATCGACACGCTGCGCGCACGGCACGGCGAGGTGCTGTTCCATCAATCCGGTGGCTGCTGCGATGGTTCCTCGCCAATGTGTTTCCCGGTGGGCGATTTCATCGTCGGCGATCGCGATGTGCTGCTGGGCGAGATCGGCGGCGCGCCGTTCTATATCAGTGCCTCGCAGTTCGAGTACTGGAAGCACACCCAGCTGATCATCGACGTGGTGCCGGGGCGCGGCGGCATGTTCTCGCTGGAAAACGGCGAGGGCGTGCGCTTTCTGGTGCGCTCGCGCCTGTTTGCCGATGAGGAATTCGCCCAATTGCAGCAGGCAGGTCGGGCGTAACGCACACCCGCCTGGCTGGTGCTGCCGGGCGGGTATTTCAGCCGGCTGTCTTCAGCGGCCTGTCGCTGGCGACGGCGCAGTACCTGGCTTCTTGGCCGGGGTGTCGCCATCGGCAGGGATCAGCGTGTCGGGCGCATCGCCGGCACCGCGGTCTTCGTAGTGTTCGGCATCGCGCTTGCCGTGCTGTTCGCCCGGCTGGGTCGGTTGGTCGCGTAGCGGGTCGCGGGACATGTGGTTCTCCTGGGATTCGAGAGGGATGCGCAGTTCACCGCGCGCCGGGTGAAGGACGCGCAGTGGCGACTGCAGACGCGCGGCTCACGCATGGATCACGGTGCCCGCGCTACAGCTATGGGCTACCCCAAACAGCACCCGGAGTCACACGCCGATGGCACGACCGATCTGGACCGGAACCCTGTCGTTCGGCTTGCTCAATGTACCGGTGTCGTTGATGTCGGGCGAGCGCAAGGTGGATCTGCATTTCCGCATGCTCGATTCGCGCGACAAGAAGCCGATCCGCTTCGAGCGCGTCAACGCCGACACCGGCGACGAGGTGCCGTGGAAGGAGATCGTCAAGGCGTTCGAGTACGACAAGGGCAGCTATGTCATCGTCGAGGAGCAGGACATCCGCTCGGCCTCGCCGGAGAGCCACGAGACGGTGGAGGTGGAAACCTTTGTCGACGCCGCCGACATCGACCCGCGCTATTTCGAAAAGCCCTACATCCTGGTGCCCGGCAAGAAGGCCGAAAAAGGCTATGTGCTGCTGCGCGAGACGCTGCGCGACACCGGCAAGGTGGGCATCGCCAAGGTGGTGATCCGCACGCGCGAATACCTGGCCGCGGTGATGCCGCAGGGCGACGCATTGATCCTGCTGCTGCTGCGCTACCAGCAGGAAGTGGTGGACCCGCAGGACTTCAAGCTGCCGGCCGGCGCGGTGGGCGAGTACCGCATCACGCCCAAGGAACAGGAGATGGCCAGGCAGCTGATCGAGTCGATGTCCGGCACCTGGCAGCCGGAGGATTACCACGACGAATTCCGCGGCAAGCTCGAGCAGATCCTGCGCAAGCGCATCCAGGCCAAGGGCGGCACCACGACGGTGGATGTCGAGCCGCCGCAGCACGAAGACGCCACCACCAACGTGGTCGACTTCATGTCGCTGCTGCAGAAGAGCCTGCAAGCCAATACGCGCACGCCGGCCAAGAAGAGCAGCGCGCCGGCAACCGCGCCGGCCAAAAAGACTGCCGCCAAGACCGCCGCCAAGAAAGTGGCCAAGAAAGCCACCAAGAAGACCGCGGGCAAGGCCACCAAAGCCACGGCCAGCAAGGCGCCGCCGCGCCGCAAGGCCGGATAGGCCGAGCCCATGTCATTGCACGACTACAATGCCAAGCGCCGCTTCGACCAGACCCCGGAACCGGCCGGCGACACGCCCACACGCGCCAGCAAGCAGCCGATCTTCGTGGTGCAGCTGCATCACGCCAGCTCGCGTCATTACGACTTCCGTCTGGAACTCGACGGCGTGCTCAAGAGTTGGGCCGTGCCCAAGGGCCCCTCGTTGCGCGTTGGCGAAAAGCGCCTGGCGGTCGAGGTGGAAGACCACCCGTTGTCGTACGCCAGCTTCGAAGGCGATATCCCGCAAGGTCATTACGGGGCCGGGCATGTGGATGTGTTCGACCACGGGCATTGGCATTGCGAAGGCGATGCGTTGGCGGCGCTGGCAGCGGGCAAGCTGGAATTCGAACTGCAGGGCACGCTGCTGCGCGGCGGTTTTGCATTGGTGCGCACGCAGATGCGGGGCGGCAAACCACAGTGGCTGCTGTTCAAGCGCACCGATGCGTATGCGGCCGATCTGGATGCCGATGCGCTGGTGGCGCAGCAGACCGCCGACACATCGGCAGTGGCCGCGCCGGCGACCCGTGCCAAGGCCAGCCGGGCGCGGCGTGCGCCGACGGCAAAAGCGAGCGCCGCGACGTCGCCGGCGGCCAGCAAGCGCGCACGT
This sequence comes from Xanthomonas arboricola pv. populi, assembly GCF_002939945.1. Taxonomy (GTDB): domain Bacteria; phylum Pseudomonadota; class Gammaproteobacteria; order Xanthomonadales; family Xanthomonadaceae; genus Xanthomonas; species Xanthomonas arboricola_A. The sequence continues at coordinate 18,311 of NZ_MDEB01000013.1, forward strand.
CCAGGGCGTGCAAGTTCCAAGCGCTGGCATACCCGCGCCCTGGCGTTGGACGGCGCCCGCGATGCGCCATGTCCCACCGAGCTGCGCGCGCAACTGACCTTGCTGCGCGAGCAGGCGCCCGATGGCGAGCGCTGGTTGCACGAGATCAAGTGGGACGGCTACCGCCTGCTGGCCGATCTGGTCGATGGCGATGTGCAGCTGCGCTCGCGCAACGACCAGGCCTGGACGCAGCGCTTCCCGGAGGTGGTGCGCGCAGTGCAGGCCTTGCCGGTGCACGATGCGCGCCTGGATGGCGAGCTGGTGGTGCTGGACGCGCAAGGGCGCACCGATTTCTCGGCACTGCAACGTGCGCTCGATGGCAGCGTCACGCAGCCGCTGCGCTACATCGTGTTCGACCTGCTCGGCGTCGCCGGGGTGGATCTGCGCGACACCCCGCTGCTGCAACGCAAGCAATTGCTGCACGACTTGCTGGGCGAGGAGCCGGGCACGCTGGCGTTTAGCGACCATGTGATCGGCCACGGCCCGCAGGTGTTCGCGGCCAGCGCCGGCACTGGCTGGGAAGGCATCGTCAGCAAGCTCGCCGATGCGCGGTATCGCGCAGGACGCAGCGCCGATTGGGTCAAGACCAAGCACGAGGACAGCGACGAGTTCGTGGTGGTGGGCTACACCGATCCCAGGGGCGCACGCAGCGGCTTTGGCGCCTTGCTGATGGCGCAGCGCGACGGCAAGACGCTGCGTTATGTCGGGCGTGTGGGCACCGGATTCGACGATGCCTTGCTGGCAAAGATCACTGCGCTGCTGCAGGCGCTGCACAGCGACACCGCCACGCTGGAATTGCCGACGCACATCCCGGGGCGGCCACGCGATGTGCATTGGGTACGGCCGGTCTTGATCGCCGAGGTCGCCTTCCGCGGCTGGGCGAAGGAAGGCCTGCTGCGGCAGGCCGCGTTCAAGCGTCTGCGCGAGGACAAACCCATGAGCGAGTTGGGCGGCGACCGCGCCGCGCCGGGCAAGGCGCGTGCTGCAGGTAAAGGCAGTGCTGCGACAGCGACCGCCGCGCCTGCGCGCAAGGTGGCAACGAAGAAAACCTCCAGAACGACGGTCGACCCATCCACCAGCACCGCCAGCAAGCGCGTGCGGTCGACGGCATCGAAGACGACCGCGACCACGACATCCAAAAAGGCTGCAGCGCCCACGTCCACGGTCTCCAAATCCACGGCGCCCAAGTCCACAACATCCAGATCCACAACATCCAAATCCACAGCCACGTCGACGGACGGCATCACCATCACCCATCCCGAGCGGGTGGTGTTTCCCGCAGCGGGCATCAGCAAGGGCGATGTGGCCGACTATTACCGCGCAGTGGCGCCGCTGGTGCTGGCAGAGATCGCACGCCGCCCCTTGTCGCTGCTGCGCTGCCCCGATGGCGTCGGTGGCGACTGCTTTTTCCAGAAGCACGAAGGCCGCCACCTGGGCACGCACATCAAGGCGATTCCGCTGCAGCAGAAGAGCGGCACCGAGGATTACATCTACGTCGAAGATGCCGCCGGCCTGCTCGAGCTGGTGCAGATGAACACGCTGGAACTGCATCCCTGGGGCGCGCAGGTCGACGATGCGGAGCATCCGGATCGGCTGGTGTTCGACCTGGACCCGGGCGACGGGGTGTCCTGGGCCGACGTGGTGGCGGCCGCGCGCGACATCCGCGCCAAGCTGCGCAGCGCAGGCCTGGAGAGCGCGGTGCGCCTGTCCGGCGGCAAGGGCCTGCACGTGGTGGTGCCGATCGTGCCGGAAGCGGACTGGGAACAGGCGCGCGATTTCTGCGAGGCCTTCGCCCAGGCGCTGGCCACGCACGCCCCGGACCGCTACGTGGCCACCATGAGCAAGGCCAAGCGCCACGGCGTGATCTTCGTCGACTGGCTGCGCAACGGGCGCGGCAATACCAGCGTGTGTTCGTGGTCACTGCGCGCGCGCGAAAAGGCCACCGTCGCCGTGCCGCTACGCTGGGAAGAACTCGGCAAGATCAGCGGCCCGGATGCCTTCCCGATGGACAAGGCCCTGCAGCGCGCCAAGCGTCAGCGTGCAGATCCCTGGGAATCGGTGCTGGCGTTGCGGCAGTTCTTGCCCACTGCCGACAACGCGCGCTGAGCATAGCGGCGGCCACCAACGGCGCCGCCGCCCCCCGCGCAGGCTCAGCGCTGGCGCTGGGTTCCATCTGGCTTGGTCAAGGACGCGATACAGGGCGAGACGAAAAGGTTGCCCCGGTAGGCACCGGCTACCGTCTTGGAAAAGACGAGCCCCCACATGACCGCCAGCAACACCACCAGCGCCGTGCCCAGGCCTTGGAAAAACACCAGATGCAGGCTCGCTCCCAGGCGCAAGGTCGTTACCGCATACACCCCGAGCGGGAAGGTGAAACCCCACCAGCCGAGGTTGAAAGGAATGCCTTTCCTGACGTAGCGCGCGGTGATGAGCACCGCCAATGCCATCCACCACATGCCCAGCCCCCAGAACAGCAAGCCGCTGATAAGGCCAAGGCCGGCTGCCATGCTCCCGGCGGCACTCAATCCCTGCGCGGCAAAGATCGCCGGCGCATCGGCGCCGAGCACCAGCATGCCCAGCGCGCCGGTCCCGATCGGTCCCAACGACAACCAGCTGGATGCGGCCATGCTTTCGTGCGGAAGCTTGTGCAGTGCCATGCGTAGCAACAGGATGACCAGGATGCTCAGCGCCACCGGCACCGAGTAGGCCCACAGCACGTAACTGGTGATGAGTACCGTGTATTGGCCGGCCGTGTCGGCCAGTTGCGGTGCCAACAAGCCACCGCTGGCTGCGGCGACCTCCGCAGCCACCACAGGCAGCAGCCAGACGGCGGTCATCTGGTCGATGCTGTGCTGCTGCCGGGTGAACATCATGAAAGGGATCAGCACCCCGCATGCCAGCGACATGGCCACGTCGATCCACCACAAGGTCTCGACTAGCGGCAGCACTCCGCTCCCCCAGCGCGGCAGGCCATACAGCACAAATCCGTTGATGATGGTCGCCAGGCCCATGGGAATGGTGCCGAAGAACATCGAGACGGTGGAATGGCCGAAGATCTGCTTGGCTTCGTCGAAAAACAGCATCCAGCGGCTGGCATACAGGACGCTGAACACGACGAACAGCGCGATGTTGAAGCACCACAGCAGTTCCCCAATGGTCTTGAGCCAGGGCGCTGCAAACGGCAGCTGTCCCAAGGCAAGCGCAAGAATCCCGGTGCCCATGGTGGCGGCAAACCAGTTCGGGGTGAATTGCCGGATGGCTTCCCTGGGAGTGGAGAGGCCCGCCAGGGGCCGGTGGTCGCCGACGATGGCGCTCAGTCTGCTTTCACGCATGGCAATGGGTCCGTTTAGCGATGCAGAGGCGATGGAGCAAGTCTAGAGCGCGCCGGCTCATTCGGATAACGGGTAATATCGCTAACTGTTACCTGTCTGGAAGGTTATGCAGATGAGGCTGACCCTGCGTCAGATGCAGATCTTTTGTGCCATCGCCGAAACCGGCAGCACCACCGGCGGCGGGGTGGCGGTCTCGCTGTCGCAGTCGGCCACCAGCGCCTCGCTCAACGAGTTGGAGGGTGTGCTGGGAACGCGGTTGTTCGACCGTGTGGGCAAGCGGCTGGTCCTCAACACCGAAGGCCAGCGTCTGCTTCCGCAAGCCAGGCAATTGCTGGATGCGGCACAGCAGATCGAGGCGGCCTACCGGCCCGGTGCCGGCGACCGCAAGGCCCGCTTGCGGGTCGGATGCAGCACCACGATTGGCAACTACATCCTGCCGCGCCTGCTCGGAGCGCTGCGCAAGGCGGCCCCGTTGCTTCAGGTGGATGCCGACTTGGCCAACAGTGCCGCCATTGCACGCAAGGTGGCCGATTTTCAACTCGACATGGGGCTGATCGAAGGACCGTGCCACCTTCCTGAGCTACAGGCCGAGCCCTGGCTGGTGGACGAGTTGCTGATCGTCGTAGGGGCCCGACATCCGCTGGCCCACGCGTCGAAAGTGACGAAGGCAGATCTTCGCCGGGCCGACTGGCTACTGCGCGAATCGGGCTCGGGTACCCGGGAGGAAGTGGAATTGCTGTTGTTGCGTCACCTGCATGATTTGTCCGAGACGCAGCAGGTGGGAAGTTCGGAGGCGATCAAGCACACATTGGCGCAAGGCATCGGCATCAGTTGCCTGTCCCGCTGGGTCGTGAGCGACCTGCTGGCGTCAGGACAACTGGTGGCACTCACCGGTGTGCTTCCCTCGCTGACACGACGCTTCTTCCTCATCCGCCACCGCGAAAAGTTCGTCTCCCAGAGCCTGGACGCGTTCGGGAGGGCGTGCCGGAACTTCAAAGACGACGCGGGCGCAGCGACGCACCACGGTTGACCGCACCACTGCCAAGCCGATCGGAGCGCCAAGCGCCCGGTGACCGTGCAGTTCATCGAAGGTGACCAACGCGAAGCTCAAGCTTGTGCTTCTTCCATCCCACGCGTCACCCGGCTCAACGCATCGCTGCTGATCTCGGCAATCGAATGGGTGCCGGTCAGGGTCATCGCCACGCGCATCTCGCGCTCGATCAGGGTCAGCAGATTCTCCACGCCGGCCTGGCCGCCGGCCGCCAGCGCATAGACGAACGCGCGCCCCAGCAGCACCGCATCGGCGCCAAGCGCCAGCATGCGTACCACGTCCAGGCCGCTGCGGATGCCGGAGTCGGCCAGGATCTTCAGCTGCCCCTTTACCGCATCGGCAATGGCCGGCAATGCGCGCGCGCTGGACAGCACGCCGTCGAGCTGGCGGCCGCCATGGTTGGACACCACGATGCCGTCGGCGCCGAAGCGCACCGCATCGCGCGCATCGTCCGGGTCCAGGATGCCCTTGATCACCATCGGCCCGGTCCAGAACTCGCGGATCCATTCCAGGTCTTTCCAGGCGATGGACGGGTCGAAATTGGCGCCCAGCCAGCCGATGTAGTCCTGCAGGCCGGTCGGGCTGCCGCGGTAGGTCGAGATATTGCCAAGATCGTGCGGGCGACCCAGCAGGCCCACGTCCCAGGCCCAGCGCGGATGCGTCACCGCCTGCAGCATGCGCCGCAGCGACGCGTTGGGCCCGCTCATGCCCGAGTGCGCATCGCGGTAGCGCGCGCCCGGCGTGGGCATGTCCACGGTGAACACCAGCGTGGTCACCCCGGCCGCCTTGGCGCGCTCCAGCGCGTTGCGCATGAAGCCGCGGTCCTTGAGCACGTACAGCTGGAACCACATCGGCCGCGTGATCGCCGGCGCCACTTCCTCGATCGGGCAAACCGACACCGTGGACAGCGTAAACGGGATCCCGCGTGCGGCCGCCGCGCGCGCGGCCTGCACTTCGCCTCGCCGCGCGTACATGCCGGTCAGCCCGACCGGCGCCAACGCCACCGGCATCGCCAGCGTCTCGCCGAACAGCTCGGTGCTCAGGCGCAGGTCCGACATATTGCGCAGCACCCGCTGGCGCAGCGCGATATCGGCCAGATCCGAGACATTGCGCCGCAAGGTGTGCTCGGCGTACGCGCCGCCATCGATGTAGTGGAACAGGAACGGCGGCAGGCGTGCCTGCGCAGCGGCACGGTAGTCGGAAGCGGCGGAAATGATCATCAAAGACGAACGGCAGCTACGGGGTAGCCGCTGAGTGTAAGACCATCGGTGTGGCAGGTGGACCGCTGCGCGTTCGGCCGGCTGGAAGCGGACATGGCGTGACTCCGTGGCGATGGGGTGGGTTGGTCGTGCCAGTGTGCGGACGCGCCGCATCGACGACGGGAGCCGCGGTCATCGCCCACCACCTGCCGGAAGTCACTTTCTGCATGTACACCATTGCCGCGCCGCCGCGCGGCCGTCAGCATCGCCGCATGACCTCTTCCCTGTTTCATCGCTTGCAACCGCTGCGTCTGGCCGGCGCGTTCACCATTGCCGCGGTGGCGTTGTCGTTCGTGCCAGACGCCTCACCGCAGGGCGCCTGGCGCTGGGGCGCGCTGGCCGGCTTCACCGCGTTGTTCCTGCTGCACACCGTGTTGCCGCCAATGCATGCATTGCGCAATGGCGCAACGCTGCTGCAAGCGGTCATGGCGCTGCTGCTGGTCTGGATGGAACCGCGTGCCGGCACCGCCCCGGTGCTGCTGGTCATGCTGGTGGCGCAGGCGGGCATGACCTGGCCGCCTGCGCGCGTGCTGCTGCTGGCGCTGGCGTTGAACGCGGGCATGTATGCGCTGCTGGTGCAGGCCGGGTTCGAGCGCGCGTGGTTGATCGTCGGCATCTACGCCGGTTTCCAGGCCTTCGCCGCGCTGACCGCGCATTACGCGCGCACTGCCGAGCGCGCGCGCGATGCGCTGGCCTACGTCAATGCCGATCTGCTGGCCACCCGCGCGCTGCTGGCCGACAGTGCGCGCGATGCCGAGCGTTTGCGGCTGGCGCGCGAGCTGCACGATGTGGCCGGTCACAAACTCACCGCCATGCGCATCAATCTGCGCCTGCTCGGCGCCGACGCGGCACTGGCACGGCGCGAGGAGATTGCGGTGGTGGAGCAGCTGTCGGCCGAACTGCTGTCGGACATCCGCAACGTGGTGCAGTCGCTGCGCGACGATCAGGGCCTGGATCTGCACACCGCCTTGCGCGCGCTGGCCGCACCGTTCCCGCGCCCGGCGCTGCGCCTGCAGATCGCCCCGGGCGTGCGCATCACCGATGCCTGCGTGGCCGAGCTGCTGTTGCGGCTGGTACAGGAGGCGCTGACCAACGCGGTGCGGCATGCCGACGCCAACGAGGTCGCGGTGCGCCTGCACTGCGCGGGCGCGCAGCTGTACGTGGACATCTGCGACGATGGCCGCCGCGCCGAGCGCATCCGCGAAGGCAACGGCATCACCGGCATGCGCGAACGCCTGGCTGCCCTGCACGGGCAGCTTGAACTTGGCCGCACACCCACTGGCGGCATGCACCTGATGGCGAGGCTACCGGCATGAGTGCACATCGCATCGCGCTGGCCGACGACCAGATCCTGGTTCGCGCCGGCCTGCGCGCGCTGTTGCAGCAACAGGGCGTGGAGGTGGTCTGCGAGGCCGACGACGGCCAGGGCCTGCTGGACGCGCTCGTCAGCACCCCGGTGGACGTGGTGCTCAGCGACATCCGCATGCCCGGCCTGGACGGCATCCAGGCACTGCAGCAATTGCGCGCCCGCGGCGACCGCACCCCGGTGCTGCTGCTGACCACCTTCGACGACAGCGAGCTGCTGCTGCGCGCCACCGAGGCCGGCGCGCAGGGCTTTTTGCTCAAGGACGCCGCCCCGGAAGACCTGCGCGAGGCGATCGAGCGGGTCGCCCACGGCGAGACCCTGCTGCAGCCGGTCAGCACCGACCCGGTGCGCGCGCGTTACCAGTTCCGCGACCAGCAGCCCCCGCGCGAGACCTTCAGCGAGCGCGAGGTGGCGATCCTGCGGCTGCTCGCCGGCGGCTATTCCAACAAGGAGATCGCCCGCACCCTGTTCCTGGCCGAAGGCACGGTGAAGAACTACGTCTCCACCATCCTGGAGAAGCTCGGTACCCGCGACCGCACGCGCGCGGTGTTGAAGGCGATCACGTTGCGGGTGATTTGAGGGCGGGGAAACGGGAATCGGGATTGGGGAATCGTAAGAAGGGCAGCGCCCATCAGCGCATCGCGATACTCGTCGGGACACACATCCTTGGGCAGCAGCCGGGGGCGATGGCGGGCGTCTTCACGCATCGCCATTCGGCAGCGTGTGGTGCGCCTTCGGCTGTCTCGCCAGCAAGCCGACGATGCGCGCGCGTTCCGTGTCTTGGCGTCGCCAGGCGGGCGCCACGCAGCATCCGCTCCGCACCGCTGGTGGCCAACGCAGCTCGCCCCAAAGTGCGTCACACGCTCTAAAATGCCGCCAGCATCTTGCTGACCAGGAGTCCACGTTGATCATCCATCCCAAAGTGCGCGGCTTCATCTGCACCACCACGCATCCGCTTGGCTGCGAGCGCAATGTGCTCGAGCAGATCGCCGCCACACGTGCGCGCGGCGTGCGCAATGACGGCCCGAAGAAGGTCCTGGTGATCGGCGCGTCCAGCGGCTACGGCCTGGCCTCGCGCATCACCGCCGCCTTCGGTTTCGGCGCCGACACGCTGGGCGTGTTCTTCGAAAAACCCGGCAGCGCCAGCAAGGCCGGCACCGCCGGCTGGTACAACTCCGCTGCGTTCGACAAACACGCCAAGGCCGCGGGCCTGTACAGCAAGTCGATCAACGGCGATGCGTTTTCCGATGCCGCGCGGGCGCAGGTCATCGAGCTGATCAAGACCGAGATGGGCGGCCAGGTCGACCTGGTGGTGTATTCGCTGGCCTCGCCGGTGCGCAAGCTGCCCGGCACGGGCGAAGTGAAGCGCTCGGCGCTCAAGCCGATCGGCCAGACCTATACCGCCACCGCCATCGACACCAACAAGGACACCATCATCCAGGCCTCGATCGAGCCGGCCAGCGCGCAGGAGATCGAAGACACCATCACCGTGATGGGCGGGCAGGATTGGGAGCTGTGGATCGACGCGCTGGAAGGCGCCGGCGTGCTCGCCGACGGCGCGCGCAGCGTGGCCTTCAGCTATATCGGCACCGAGATCACCTGGCCGATCTACTGGCACGGTGCGCTGGGCAAGGCCAAGGTCGACCTGGACCGCACCGCGCAGCGGTTGAATGCACGCCTGGGCAAGCATGGCGGCAGCGCCAATGTGGCGGTGCTCAAGTCGGTGGTCACCCAGGCCAGCGCGGCGATTCCGGTGATGCCGCTGTATATCTCCATGGTCTACAAGATCATGAAGGAAAAGGGTCTGCACGAAGGCACCATCGAGCAGCTCGACCGCCTGTTCCGCGAGCGCCTGTACCGCGACGACCGCCAGCCTGCCGACGTGGACGACGAAAACCGCCTGCGCCTGGACGACTGGGAACTGCGCGACGACGTGCAGGACGCCTGCAAGGCGCTATGGCCGCAGGTCACCACCGAGAACCTGTTCCAGCTCACCGACTACGCCGGCTACAAGCACGAGTTCCTCAAGCTGTTCGGCTTCGAGCGCGACGATGTGGATTACGACGCCGATGTGGAGACGGACGTGAGCTTCGACTGCATCGAGTTGGGGTGAATCGGGAATCGGGAATGGGGAATCGCAAGAGCGGTACTCCGTGCTTGGTGTCGCCAGCTCGATGCGTCTGAGAACGGCCGGCAGATGATGCCGGCCGTTTTCATAGGGGCCGGTGGTGGGGGTGGTGCGTGGCTCCGCGGCGCGATGCGCGATCGGCCGCGTTGGTACGGCGCGCTGCTGCAGTGTTGCGTCGTGGCTCCCGGTTACTTAGTCGACGAGCTCGGCGACGCCTTCATTGCCGACGTAGTGGATGGCGCAACGTCGAACGGCCGTACCCTCATCCGCCCTTCGGGCACCTTCTCCCGAGGGGAGAAGGGATCGGTCCGCGTGTGGCTCACTGAAGTGGAGCGGGGAACAGATGCAGCGGGCGGCGTGACGGCCGCCCGGTAGGTTTGTTAGCCACGCTTGACCGGATCGCGCCGCTGCGCGCTGCAGACGCTGCCGCGTTTCAACCAGATGGGGCGACCAGCAGACTGAAGCGCCAGCGCTTTCAGCCCTTGCGATTCCCGATTCCCCACTCCCGATTCACCGCCGCACATCAAACCGCGCATCCCCCACGCAGGCCTGCACATCGGCCACCGACAGCGGATTGAAATCGCCGGGAATCGAGTGCTTCAGGCAGCCTGCCGCCAGGCCGAAGCGCGCCGTGTCCTCCAGCGACCAGCCTGCGATCAGGCCGTGCAGCACGCCGGCCGCGAAGGCGTCGCCGCCGCCGATGCGGTCGATGATCGGGGTCAGTTCCTCGCTGGGCGCGCGCGCCACCGCGCCACTGCGCGGCACCAGCATCGCGCCCAGGCTGTGGTGGTCCACGGTGTGCGTCACGCGCTGCGTGCAGGCCATCAACTGCAGCTGCGGGAATGCGGCAAACGCCTGCTGCGCGGCCGCTTCCACGCGCGCTTCCAGCGTGTCCTGCGGGAATTCGCCGCTCAGCACCACGCCGATGTCGCGGTAGTCGGCAAACACCACATCCGCACAGGCGAACAGCTGGTGCAGGATGCCGCGCGCATCGCCCTGCCAGCGTTGCCATAGCTTGGGCCGGTAATTGCCGTCGAACGAGACCTTGACCCCGGCCGCACGCGCCGCGCGTGCGGCCGCCAGCGTGGCCTGCGCCACGTCCGCGCCCAGCGCCGGGCTGACCCCGGACAGATGCAGCCACTGCACGCCCTCCAGCAGGGCCGGCCAGTCGTAGGCATCGGCCGGGGCCAGCGCAAACGCCGAGTCGGCGCGGTCGTAGACCACTTCGCTGGGGCGGTGGATCGCGCCGGTGGTCAGGAAATACAGGCCCATGCGGCCGTCCACCCGCCGTACGTGGCGCGTGTCCACGTCGTGGCGGCGCAATTCGCCCAGCACCGCCGCGCCCAGCGGGTTGTCGGCCACCGTGCTGACCATCGCCACGTCATGGCCGAAATGCGCCAGCGATACGCCGACATTGGCCTCGGCCCCGCCGCAATGCACGTCCAGCCGCGGCTGCTGCAGCAGCAGCTCGTGACCAGGCGCCCCCAGGCGCAGCAACAACTCTCCAAAGCACAGGATACGGGCACGACTCATGTGGCAATTACCTCGGCTGTGTGGTGCGTCACGGTGTGGGGGGAACCGCTGCGCGTCAGGATGACCATCGGTGTCATTCTAGCCGGCGCCGAACGCACCGGACGAGGTCCATGATGCGACGCGCAGTGACCGCATGCACCCCTTTTGTGCAAATTTGGTGACGTTTTCTGCTGCGCTGCAAGATGTTACGGGAGGATTCAGCTGGTAACGTCGTTTTGACCAGCGGTGTCATTGCCGCTCGCAACCAGACTTTCATGTTGTTCATGGACCCTTGGGAGGGGAGGACATGCAATTTCGCACCACCAGCCGGAAGACACCGGTTACCTTGCTGGCGTTGTCGATCGGCCTTGCGCTGAGCGGCCACCTGGCAGCACAAGAAACCACCCAAGCGCCTGCAGAACCGGCCGTCGACCTGGATACCGTCACGGTGACCGGGTACCGCGCCTCGGTGGAAAAGGCCCTGGACATCAAGCGCGGCGAAGCCGGCGTGGTCGATGCGATTGTCGCCGAGGACATCGGCAAGTTCCCCGACCTCAACCTGGCCGAGTCGCTGCAGCGCATCCCCGGCGTGGTGATCACCCGTGAGGCCGGCGAAGGCCGCGCCATCTCGGTGCGCGGCCTGGGCCCGGAGTTCACCCGCGTGCGCATCAACGGCATGGAAGCGCTCACCACCGTGGGCGCCGGCGACCAGAGCGGCGGCACCAACCGCGGCCGCGGCTTCGATTTCAACGTCTTCGCCTCGGACCTGTTCTCTCAGCTGATCGCGCGCAAGACCGCCTCGGCCGATGTGGAAGAAGGCTCGCTCGGCGCCACCGTCGACCTGCGCACCGCGCGTCCGTTCGACTACAACGGCTTCACCTTCGCCGCCAGCGGCCAGGCCGCCTACAACGGCATGGCCGAGAAGGCCAACCCGCGCGTGGCCGCGCTGATCGCCAACACCTGGGCCGACAACACCTTTGGCGCCCTGCTGTCGGTGGCCTATACCGAGCGCGAGGTGCTGGAAGAAGGCGCCAACACCGGCCGCTGGGCCAACGGCCCCAGCAACGGCAACTTCAGTGCCGCCTCGCCGTTTGCTGCGGCGCGCTCGGCCGATGTCTACCACCCGCGCTTCCCGCGTTACACCCAGCAGATCCACGACCAGGAGCGCCTGGGCGTCACCGGCTCGCTACAGTGGAAGCCCACAGAGCGCACCACGCTGTCGCTGGATGCGTTGTATTCCAAGATCGACGCCAAGCGCGACGAGCGTTACATCGAAGCGATCTCCTTCAGCCGCAACCGCGACGGGCTCACCCCGCGCCGGCCCGAGCGCGACGGCAAGCCGAGCACCATCGTGCGTAACGGCGAGATCCGCAACAACGCGCTGGTCTATGGCGAGTTCGACAATGTCGACATCCGCTCGGAAAACCGCCACGACGAGTGGAACACCAAGTTCACCCAGGTCAGCCTGGACCTGGAGCATCGCTTCAACGACGACTTCAGCATCAATGCCCGGGCCGGCACCTCGCGCTCGGCGCACGAAAACCCGGTGCAGACCACCATCATCATGGACAAGTACGACGTCGACGGGTACAGCTACGACTACCGTGGCAACAGCCGCGCGCCGGTGCTGAACTACGGCATCGACCCGACCAATCCCACCGGCTGGGAACTGGCCGAAATCCGCTTGCGTCCGCAGTCGGTGGACAACGACTTCGACACCGGCCAGATCGACTTCAACTGGAACATCAGCCCCGGCTTCCGCCTCAAGGGCGGCGTGCTGGCCAAGAACTACAGCTTCAGCACCGTCGAGCTGCGCCGTGCCAACGAACTGGCCGTGCCCACCTTCGCCAACGGCAGCACCATCGTGCCGGCAGACCTGACCGAACAGGCCGGGCTCAAGGGCATCAACGGCAGCCCGTCCAGCTGGGTCGTGCCCAACCTGGATGCGGTAGCCGACCTGTTCGGCATCTACAGCAACAGCGGCAGCTTTGCCGTGGCACCGCGCGTCAACAACAGCCGCAGCGTCGAGGAAAAAGATCGCGGCGTGTGGTTGATGGGCGAGTTCTCCACCGACCTGGGCTCCATCCCGCTGTCGGGCAACTTCGGCGTGCGCTATGTGCGCACCGAGCAGGAATCCACCGGCTATGCGCTGATCAACAACGCACCGGCGCTGACCACCGTGGGCCGCAAGTACAACAACACGCTGCCCTCTTTCAACCTGGTCGCCGAGCTGGTGCCTGACCTGTTGTTGCGCCTGGGCGCGGCCAAGGTCATGAGCCGCCCGGGCCTGGGCAGCCTCACCCCCGGCGTGACCGTGGCGGTGGCTGGTGGTGCGCGCACCGTGGCCGGCGGCAACCCGGATCTGAACCCGATCGAAGCAACCAACGTCGACCTCGGCCTGGAGTGGTACTTCAACGAAGGCGCCATGCTCGGCGTCGGCCTGTTCTACAAGGACATCGAGAGCTTCATCCAGACCGCGCGCGAAGTGCGTCCGTATTCCAGCAGCGGCCTGCCGGCCTCGTTGCTGGACGGCACCGGCGCCACCGTCAACGACGACTTCGCCTTCAGCATCCCGCTCAATACCCCGGGCGGCGAATTGAAGGGCGTGGAAGCCAACTACACCCAGCCCTTCACCTTCCTGCCGGGCAAGTGGGCCAACCTGGGCGTGCAGCTCAACTACACCTGGGTCGATTCGCAGATCCAGTACCTGGCCAGCAGCGGCGCGCCGGTGATGAAGAACGACCTGCTCGGGCTGTCGCGCTCGTCGTGGAATGCCACGTTGTTCTACGAAGGTGAGTCCTTCGCCGGGCGCGTGTCGGCCACCAACCGCGACGACTACCTTACCCAGGCACCGGGTGCGGAAACCGGCTTCAACGTCGACGGCGTGCACGGCATGACCGGCACCACCATCCTCGACGCCTCGCTGCGCTACAAGATCAGCAAGCAGCTGGAGCTGAGCCTGGAAGGCATCAACCTCACCAACGAAGCTTCCGACGAATGGGTGTCCTCGCCGCGTACCGGCCAGCTGCCGCTGCAGTACGCCGAAACCGGCCGCCAGTACCTGCTGGGCCTGCGCTACAAGTTCTGAGCCGCTGTCCGCCCGCTGCGCGCATGCGCAGCGGGCCCCGATCCGACGCTTGATCGCTGCGCATGCGCTGGCTTGGTGCACGCATGCAACGCGGTGGGCGTGATGTTTGAAGCGTCAGGCACCACGCAGCGGACAGTCGCCCGACGACTGCGCAGCGGTGCTGTCGGTCGCTCATGTCGACGCCGATGGCCTTGGGGGCTGAGCGCGTCGTTGCAGCCAGTGCCATGGAGAGAGCCGCCTCATGCAAGCCCGTTCGTGTCGTCCTGCCTCTGCGGCAGGCGCCTGCCTGTCCGCCGCGCGTCTGTCGGTGGCCATCGTCCTGGCCTTGCACGGTGTGAGCGCTGCCGCGCAAACCGTCGGCCCACCGGCCACACCGCCCACCGATGCGGTGGACCTGGACCGCGTGCAGGTCAAGGCCACCTACCGCGAAAGCCTGCAGCAATCGCTCGATGCCAAGCGCTACAGCGTGGAGCAGGTGGATGCCATCTATGCCGAAGACATCGGCAAGTTTCCCGATCTGAACCTGGCCGAATCGATGCAGCGCATCGCCGGCGTCTCCATCGACCGCGAAGGCGGCGAGGGCAAGCAGATCTCGGTGCGCGGCCTGGGCTCGGACTTCACCCGCGTGCGCATCAATGGGCTGGAAGCGCTGGCCACCGCCGGCAGCGGCAGCGATGGCGTCAACCGCAGCCGCGGTTTCGACTTCAATACCTTCGCCTCCGAACTCTTCAGCCGCGTCACCATCAGCAAGACCCAGTCGGCGCAGATGGACGAAGGCTCATTGGGCGCAACGGTCGACCTGCGCGGCTCGCGCCCGTTCGACTTCGACGGCTTCGAAGCGGCCGCGTCCACCCAATACGGCTACAACGATCTCTCGCGCGAAAAGGACCCGCGTTTTTCCGGCCTGATCAGCAACATCTGGGCCGATGGCCGCGTCGGCGCGCTGATGTCGGTGTCCTACAGCGAGCGCCACCTGCGCGAGGAAGGCTACAACCCGGTGCGCTGGGAGCACGGCAACTACCGCAACTCCAACCAGAGCACCGCCACCAACAACGGCACCTATGGCTTCTGTTCGCCGGTGGGCTACAACCCGCAGACCCCGCGCAACCCGCTGGCCAACGAAACCCCTGCCGGCATCGGCTCGCAGGCCAACCAGGACCGCAACAACGGCTGGGGCAGCTACGGCATCAGCGCCACCAACTGCGGCACCGGCATCGCGCGCCCGGCCAACACCCCGGAGAACATCCAGGCCTACGAAACCGCCACCAACGCCTGGATTCCGCGCTACCCGCGCTACATCCGCACCGACCACGAGATCAAGCGCCTGGGCGTCACCGGCGCGCTGCAGTTCAAGGTCAGCGACGACACCCTGCTGAACTTCGACATGCTGTATTCCAAGCTGGACAAGGACCAGCGCGAAGACTCGGTCGGCGCCAACCTGCACCGCACCGCCAACTTCGGCGGCAAGACCCAGATCGCCGTGCGCGAGGCGCAGGTGGACGACCAGAACCGCCTCACCTACGGCGTGTTCGACAACGTCGACTTCCGCACCGAATCCAGCAACATCGAAGAATCCACCGAGTTCAAGCAGTTCAGCCTGGACCTGCAGCACCGCTTCAACGACCAGGTGCGCGTCAATGCATTGGTCGGCCACTCGACCTCGGACTACGAACGCCCCGAGTTTTCGATGGTGAGTTTCGACAACACCAACCTCGATGGTTTTGTGTTGGACCGGCGCGGTGGCGGCGATTACCCCAGCATGAGTTTCCCCTTCGATGCGGGTAACCCGAATAACTGGCAGTGGCTGGGCTACGGCGCAGTGCCGGTCAACAGCAACGGCACCGCGCGCGGCACCAACATCAGCGAGGTGCGGCTCAACCCGCAATCGGTGGGCAACACCTTCGATACCGCCAAGGTGGATCTGGAATTCAACATCAGCCCCACCTTCACCTTCCGCACCGGGCTGGCCTACAAGAACTACGACATGGACACGTCGGAGTCGCGCAACATTTCCTACGGGCGCCTGACGCAGGCCTTGCCGGCCGGTGTGGGCGTGGGCGATTTGAGCACCAACCTGGACGGCTTCGGCCGCAGCTTGAACGGCAGCTTCCCCACCACCTGGGTGATTCCGGATTTCCAGAAAGTCGCCGACCTGCTCAACATCAATTGCGACTGCGACACCGGCGTGCCCGGTGGCGACTACCGCCTGGCCGATGTCGGCCACTTCGGCTCGTCCAACAACAACTTCGCCGTCAACGAAAAGAGCCTGGGCACCTACCTGCAGCTGGACTTCAACACCGACCTGTGGGGGCGCGCGCTGCGCGGCAACCTGGGCGTGCGCTATGTGCAGACGCAGATCGCCGCCAGTGGCTATGCCCCGTGCACAGCCACCGCCGCTGGTGCGATTTCGCCCAACTGCGAATCGTTCTTCGGCGTGGCCAGCGCCACCGCCGCGGCCGGCGAGCGCCTGCTGGTGCCCACCACGGTCAATCACAACTACCGCGACATCCTGCCCTCGTTGAACCTGTCCTGGGATGTCAGCGACGAGGTAGTGCTGCGCTTCGGTGCGGCCAAGACCATGGCGCGCCCCACGCTGGCGTATCTGTCGCCCAGCGTCAGCGGCGGCCCTACGCAGTATTTCGACGACGGGCGCTTCTTCTCGATCAACCTGGGCAACCCCAAGCTGGACCCGTTCCGCTCCACCAACTACGACCTCAGCGCCGAATGGTATTTCCGCGAGGGCTCGCTGCTGTCGGCGGCGGTGTTCTACAAGGACATCGACAGCTACGTGCAGCGCACCCGCGTGCTCAGCACCTGGGAAGCGATGGGCTACTCGCTGGACCTGCTGCCGGCAGGCTTCACGCCAGACACCATCTTCAACGTGCAGAGCTACTTCAACACGCCCGGCGGCCCGCTCAAGGGCTTCGAGCTGACCTACCAGCAGGCCTTCGACTTCCTGCCCGGCTTCTGGCGCAACTTCGGCATCCAGCTCAACTACACCCAGGTCGATTCCAAGATCAATTACCTGTTCAGTACCGCCGGCAGCAGCAACACCAGCATCACCACCACCGCTACCGAGCGCGACCTGCTCAACCTCTCGCCGCAGTCCTACAACGCCACCGTCTATTACGACGACGGCCGCTTCAGTGCGCGCGTGTCCACCAGTTATCGCGATGGCTACATCAACAACATCCTCGCCCAGGAAGACGTCTACGACCTGGATGGCAAGCGCCTGGTCACCGCCGACGTGACCGGCAAATACAGCGTGGAAAACGTGGATTTCAACATGTCCTACAAGCTCAACGACCAGCTGTCGCTGACGTTTGAGGCCATCAACCTGCTCGACACCCCCGACCGCCGCTACGTCGATTCCACGCTGGAACTGCCCGACAAGTACACCGTCACCGGGCGCCAGTACTACATCGGCGCGCGCTACAAGTTCTGACAGGAGAGCGACATGCAATTGCATCGCAGAACCGTCTTACGTCAGTTGGCCGCCACCGCGTTGGTGGCCGTGGCAGGCCTGTGCAGCAACGCCGCCATCGCCGCCGACCCGGTCTACACCGTGGCCAAGCAGGGCAGCGCCGGCTACCGCACCGTGCAGGCCGCCATCGACGCGGCCGTGCAGGGCGGCAAACGCGCGCAGATCACCATCGGCGCCGGCACGTATCAGGAACTGATCGTGGTGCCGTCCAACGCCCCGGCGCTCAGGCTCACCGGCGCCGGCCCCACCCAGACCGTCATCACCTACAACAACTACGCCGCACGCATCAATCCAGCCACCGGCACCGAGTACGGCACCTCCGGTTCGTCCAGCGTCATCATCGCCGGCAACGACTTCACTGCAGAAAAACTCGCCTTCGGCAATCACGCCGGCCCGGTAGGGCAGGCGGTGGCGGTGCGCGTGGATGGCGATCGCGCCGCGTTCCGCAACGTGCGCTTTCTCGGTTATCAAGACACGCTGTATCTGCGCAATCCCACGCTGTCCTACTTTCTGGATTGCTATGTGGAAGGCACCGTCGATTTCATCTTCGGCGGCGGCACCGCACTGTTCGAAAACGCCCAGCTGCACTCGCTGGGCGACGGCTACCTCACTGCCGCCTCCACCCCGCAGGAAAGCGCACACGGCTTCGTGTTCCGCAATGCACGCGTCACCGCTGCCAGCGGCGTATCGCGCGTGTTCCTGGGCCGGCCGTGGCGGCCGTACGCCAGCGTGAGCTTCATCAGCAGCCAGCTTGGCGCGCACATCGTGCCCGAGGGCTGGAACAACTGGGGCAACACCGCCAACGAGGCCACCGCCCGCTACAGCGAATACCAGAGCAGCGGCGCCGGCGCCAACCCGTCGCGCCGGGTCAAGTGGTCGCGTCAGCTCAGCGCCGCGCAAGCCGCCGCGCTGGATCGCAACACCATCCTCGGCACCTGGAGGCCGTTCTGATGATCCGTTCGCACCTGCTCCGTTTTCACACGCTCGCCTTCGCTGGCGCCTTGCTGCTGGCACCGCTGTCCGCACTGGCCGACAAGATTGCCGACAACATGCTGCTGCTGCAGACCGCCTCCGGCGGCTGGTCCAAGCAGTACAAGGGCGTGGCCGTGGACTACACCCGCACCTTCACCGCTGCGGAAATCGCCGAGCTGCAGCAACCCGGGCGCAAGGACGACGCCACCATCGACAACAAGGCCACCACCTACGAGATCGGCTATCTCTCCACCCTTTACAAGACCGAGAAGAACGCCAAGTACGTGGCCGCCGCCAAGCGCGGCGTGGATTACCTGCTCACCGCGCAATACGCCAACGGCGGCTGGCCGCAGTTCTACCCGGACCTGTCGTCCTACCATCACCAGATCACCTACAACGACGATGCGATGGTGCGCGTGCTCAACCTGCTGCAGGACATCAGCGAGGGCAAGGGCGACACCGGCGCGCTGCTGCGTGCCAGCCACGGCGCACGCGCGCGCCAGGCGGTGACCAAGGGGCTGGAGTGCGTGCTCGCCACCCAGGTCAAGATCGGCGGCACCCTCACCATCTGGGGCGCGCAGTACGACGAGGTCACGCTCAAGCCGGCCAAGGCACGCGCGTATGAGCTGGCGTCGCTGGCCTCCGGCGAGTCGGTGAACATCGTGCGCTTTTTGATGCGCCAGCCCAACCCGTCCGTGCAGATCAAGACATCGGTCGAGGCCGCTGCAGGCTGGTTCGATACCCACCGCATGCGCGATCTGGCCACCAAGAAGATCGACGACCCCACCCAGGAAACCGGCCAGGACGTGATCCTCGTCGCGCAACCGGGTGCGTCACTATGGGCACGCTTCTACGACCTGCAGAATCAACGCCCGCTCTATGCCAACCGCGACGGCAAGGCCTTGACCGAGTACATGCAGGTGCCCAACGAGCGCCGCGTCGGTTATGCCTGGCACGGCACCTGGCCGGACAAGCTGTTGAAGGACGACATTCCCAAGTGGCGTACCGCCAACGGTCTGTAAGTGCGTCGTCGCCACCGCGTGCAAGCGCGCGGTGGCTGTTTTACGTTTTGGAATTGACGAGGTGAGCGTGTCGAAGTTCTTGTTGGGAATGTTGTGCCTGATCGCGCTGCCGGTGAGCGCGGCCACCACCACCGAGCCGGAGCTGTTGTTCCGGGTGTCGGCCGACCGCGACCTGCAGGCCGATGTGGCCCGCGGCGACGGCGTGCCCAACTTCCGCGACAAGATCACGCTGGTGCCCACCGGCAAACGCGGCAACGCCATCGAATGGGCCGACGACGGCGTGCTGTCGTGGAATGCGCCCGGCAATCTCTACACCCAGCGCGGCACGCTCGGCTTCTTCTGGCGCGCGCGTTATCCCGTGGGCGAAGCGCCGTTCGTGATCTTCCGCGTCGGCTACGCCGACCACACCAGCTGGGACATGGCCTGGCTGCGCATCGACTGGAACGGCCACGGCTTCGATGCCTTCGTCACCGACGCCAACCTCGCGCGCACCCGCGTCTCCTTCAAGCTCGACAAGGCCCCGGCTGCCAGCGACTGGACCCACATTGCGTTTGCCTGGGACGAAACCCGCGGCGTGCGCCTGTATGTCGATGGCAAGGAAGCCGCACGCGTGGACTGCGGTGCGCCCTGCGCCAACGGCGGCGCGCTCGACTTCGACGCCGCGCTCGACCAGTTCGGCCTGGCCGGCCGCGTGATGTCACCGCACCAGGTGCAGAGCCGCTACAACTTTTTGCGCGGCAGCGACTTCGACGAGATCCGCATCTACGACCGCATGCTCGACGCCAGCGGCGCCGCCGCGCTCGCACGCCTGCAGGAGCCCGCCACCGCCGAGCTGGCCACACCGGCATCGCAACACGCCGCCTTCCTGCACCGTTACGGCTGGGACAACGGCCACGCACCGCCTGCACTCACCGCACCGGTCACCCGCATCCGCAAGGTGGAGTTCACCGACGCGCGCGACCTCAAGCAATGGATGTGGAAGGCCACCGACGGCATCGCCGAAACCACCTGGCCCGGCGTCTACAACCGCTCGCGCCTGCCGGGGCGCGACGACTACTTCCAGCTACCCGACTGGAACACCTACGTCGAAGGCGGCAAGGCGCTGGACCTCACCCTGCCGGACGAGCCGGTCAACCGTATCGAACTGCGCGGCGCCGCCTACGGCCAGGCCACTTACGCCGCGCCCAACGCACAGGCGCAGCCGCTGTTCGCGCGCAGCCAGGGCGTGGTGCGCAGCGTAGACCAGTTCGCCCAGCGCCGCGGCGGCACGCTGCGCTTTGCCAACACCGCGCAGGAAACCCCCATCCAGGAAATCTGGGCCTACAACGTGCAGCCAGGCGAGGTACCCAAAGGCAGCGCGCAACTCAGCTACACCGTGCGCAGCGACATCCAGCCCGACTACGACAACCTCGCCCCCTTGCGCGATGTCATCGCCGGCCGCTACCCGCCAGGCGAGCGCCAGACCGTCATCGCGCTGCCCACCAAGGCACCCGCACGCAAGCGCCCCAGCGACAAGGCCGCAGCGAGTGCGCAGCAACCCATCGCGCACATCCTGGTGCCGTCCAGCCTGGGCAACCCGCCGCCGGACCAGGCGCTGATGCGCAGCTGGTCCTATGGCTGGGAGAACATGCACGACGGCCTGGACGGCATCGCCATCACCCTGCCGGCGCTCAACCTGCCGGCCACCCACAACGGCAGCATCCCGCTCAACATCCGCATCAAGGACCCCATCTGGCCCGCGCGCGACATGATCGACGTCTCCGTCGCGGTCGCCCCCGGCCAGGCCCGCACGCTGTGGCTGGACCTGCGCGACAGAATCCTCAGCAACGACAGCCTGATGCTCAGCATCGCCGCCGCCGCGCCCGGCTTCGATGCCAACGCGCTCGACGGCACCCAGCTGCAACTGGTGTTCAAGCCTCGCGCCGAGGCACTCAAGGAACACGTCGCCGACCGCTTCAACCAGGTCAAGGACAACTGGGGCTTTCTGGTGGAAGAACACACCACCTCCAAGCGCCAGCTGCTCTACAAGCGGCTGGATGCGGACATCACCGACCTGCTGCGCGTGGACCCGGACCACGCGCTTGGACGCGAATACTGGAACGACATCAGCTACGCCAACCAGGGCACGCTGCCCGTGGACATGCCGGCCGTGCCCAAGGGCGTGCCCGCCTGGGCGTTCTGGCAGCTGCAAGACCTCAGCGCCACCCGCCGCTACATCCGCTGGTGGATCGAGCAGCGCCAGGTGGCCTACGGCGATTTCGGCGGCGGCATCTCCGACGACTCGGACCTGGTGCAGCAATGGCCCGGCGTCGCGCTGATGGGTGTGGACCCGGACATGCTCAACGCCTCCATGCTGGCGCTGTCCGATGCCAACTACCGCAACGGCATGTTCACCAACGGCCTGTCCACCATCGAAACCGACGAGCTGCACTCGTATGAGGAGGGCATCAACCTCAACAGCGCCCTGTTGTACCTCAACTGGGGCGACCCACGCACCGTCGAGCGCCTGATGCAAACAGTGAAAGCCTTCGACACCATCATCCAGGTCAACCCGCAGGGCCACCTGCTGTTCGCCAGCAACTGGTTCGGCGGCCGCAAGGTCTACCGCGAGCCCAACTGGCAATGGCAAAAACCGTACTCCTTCCCCATCGTGCACCCGGCCATCCTGCTGGGCGGCTATAACGCCGACCCCAACAGCCGCCGCATCGTCACCGGGTTAGCGGATGGCTATCTCGCCCACGCCTACACCAATGCCAAGGGCAACTGGGCGCTGCCCAACGAGATCAACTGGCAAACCGGCAAAACCCGCGGCGGCGAACTGTTCGAAGGCAGCGGCGGCGCCGACACCTTGCACACCTTCTGGGCCGCCTATCGCTTCACCGGCGAGCAGCGCTATCTCAAGCCGATTAACTACCGCGTCGCCAACAGCGGCCCCAATGGCCTGTCGCTACTCAACGAAAACTTCCTCGATGTCATGGGCAAGCGCAGCGACTGGAGCAGCAAGCTCATCGACGCCGCAAAGAAGGACGACGGCAGCGCCCCGGACTTCCCGCACCACGTGGCCTGGGAGCAGACCGGCAACTTGGATTATCTCGCCGCCATTTACCGCAGCGAGGCAAGAGAGAAACTGCAGAACTTCTACATGAACACCGAAGGCCACTGGTGGAGCGACCGCGTGGAATCCCCCACAGTCAACCTGCAGCGCGCACGCCTAGGCGGCGTGGCGCTCAAGCGCAATCAAACCTACCCCGGCCACACCGTCAGCTGGCGCTTCGCCGATCCAGAAGCGGCAACGCAAGTAGCCATCGCCATCCCCGCACCCCAGCAAGACCGCTTCACCGTCATCGCCTACAACACCTCCAGTAAACCTCAGCGCGCCAGCATGACCGGCTGGAACGTCGCCCCAGGCCAATGGCGCATCACCCAAGGCGTGAGCAAAGGCAATGATGGCAAGCTCGACAGCAACGCCAAGACGCAAGAGCGCGCTTTCGAAAAAAGCGCGGCCATCGACATCGACTTCCCCGCAGGCCGCACCACCGTCCTGCAGCTCGAACGCATCGCAGCCACCACCCCGGTCGAACTGCGCCCGGACCTGGGCATCGGTCACGGCGACGTGCGTGTGACTGCCGATGCCATCGAAGTGACTGTGCACAGCCTCGGCCATGCCGATGCGCCGGCCGGGTTTGTGGTGTTAGTGGATGGGCGGGGGAAGGAGCTGGCGCGGGGCGCGTTTCCGGCGTTGGAGGCTCCGCGGGATTTAATGCCTAGGTCGGCGGTTGTGCAGTTGGCGGTGCCGGCTGGTAGCGCTGGTAAGGGCAAACGGTTGCGCGTTGTGACGGAAGGTGAGGTTGGTGAGGTGACTCAACGTAACAACACGTTGGCATTGCCATGAAAGCAGGCAGCGAGCTCAAGTGGCAGATTCACCAGATCTCGGCGTTAGGGCGCAAGTAAATCGGCGTAATAGGATGAGTCCGCAAGGAAGCGGCGTAACACCGGCGTCAGAGGCAGAGACCCAGCTGAAAAACGATGAGCTTCAAAGATGTCTAGCAATTGACCGCAGTCAGGGAGTCGGCGAGTATTGTGTTATGCCGCGCTTACGTGGTCCATTAAATATTTAGGCCAAGGAAAAGTTTCATGGCAACTTATGGAAACGGCACTATTTTACCGATCAAATTCCGTGCCACTATAAAACTCGGAGATACCGTTCACGATCTCGGAGATTTTGATTCTGAGGAAGATGCTCAGAACGCGATTGAAATTGCAGAAGCGGAATGGGAGCGCGACCTTCAGGATGCTGCTTCGCCACCTAAAACAATCAAGTGTCACGATTGCGACGGATCAGGTACATTCAAAGGCGAAGAATGCAATATGTGTTTGGGAAATGGCTGGATTGCAGAGTAAACGTCTGGCCCAACGATTCGTCCAAGCCGGCGCTGCTTCGCGGCACGGCTTAACTCATTTGTTAGCTAGCAAATGCAGCCACGGGGAGGCCGCTGTGTCAGGAAAATTTCTAGGAGTTGATGGGCGATACCATTCGGCTGGGTCTTTTCTTGGCACTGATGGCAAGTACCACCCAAAAGGATATTTCCTCGGCACAGATGGTAGATACCATCCAGCAGGCTCGTTCTTGGGAGCCGATGGCAAGTATCGCCGAAGGGGTGAGTTCGTGGGGACCGACGGAAATTACCACCCAAAGGGACAGTTCGTAGGACAAGACGGCAAGTATCATCCTGCAGGCTCGTACGCCGGCCAGGACGGCCAATACCACGAGCAAGGTGCTTTTCTTGGTCAAGACGGTAGGTACCACCCAAAGGGATGCTTCCTGGGTCAAGACGGCAAATACCACTATGCTGGCTCGTTCATAGGCACCGACGGCAAGTACCACTTGGCTGGCTCCTTTATCGGTACAGATGGCAGGTACCATCCTAGAGGTTCTTTCATCGGCGTACACGGCCGCTACGAGGAACCGTCGGGTCTCGCAGAGCAAGAGCGTCGCAATCAAACCGGTGTGGACTGCTAGCTAACAGTTCATACAAGCCGACGCCGCTTCGTGGCGCGGCTTAACCCAGGTGTTAGGCATTGGAAACAGTCCTTCATTAATTCGATTTGAATCGGAGCGAAACATGGCTTTTAGCGACGACAATGGCGGATTCGCTTTTGCTTGTGATGATGCAAAGATGTCAATCTGTGTAAGCACGTGGAATACACGTTTGTCACAGATAGCGCGCGTGACTGGGCCCATCTTCGTAATGACTAGGCTTCTGCCAGATGCCAACTACATCTCTCAAATTATTAGCAAACGCCCGAGCGATATCTTCATAATCGCAAACAGCGCCGCACATGCCAGCGCACAATCTATTAAGCGAAGTTTTCCTAACATTCGAATCGTTCTTCATTCAAGGAACAATGCCAAAGTTGTCTTGGTTGCTCCGGACACCGTCTGGGTCTCAAGCTCTGATTTTGGCAAGAGCGAACAGATTGAGTCGGCGGTCGGCATGCATTCTGAGGCGCTCTACAAGAGAACTCTGGATACGCTTTTCAACAAAGTTTGGGCAGGGTCGCAGGAGATCCAGTAATGCGGCCAGCACCTAACAATTCATTTAAGCCAAACCCGCTTCGCGGGTTGGCTTGATTCAGGTATCAGTCCTCAACTTCAACTATAAAAATGGACAGCGACCAAATGCCAAATAAACAGCTAGCTCTGATTCCCCACGTTGAAGAAGGGGAAGTAATACCCCAACGATCAGCGGATGGTTACATAAGTGCAACTGCACTCTGTAAATCTGTTAACAAGCAGTTCTCGCACTACCATGCTCTGAAAGCAACAAAAGAATTTATCTATGAGCTTTCAAAGCAAACGGGAATGCCCGAAGATCAGCTGGTTCATGTAATTGCCGGAGGAAATCCACAGCTTCAAGGGACTTGGGTACATCCTTACATAGCCATCAATCTTGGGCAGTGGCTATCTCCAAAATTTGCCGTTAAAGTTTCTCAGTGGGTCACAGAATGGCAGCAAGGCGCGTCGAAGCCTGTAATGCCTGTGCACATTGAACGGTATCTTATGAACAGAGGAAAGATTCCGTATACACATTTCTCTATGCTAAATGAGTTGACGCTTGGTCTCATTGCCCCACTGGAACAGGCTGGCTATACGCTTCCCGAGAATCTAGTGCCTGACATCTCAGAGGGAAAGATGTTCTGTAAATGGCTGAGGGATGTAAAAGGTATTGAGCCAAATAATTTTCCTAACTACATTCACTCTTATCCTGACGGCCGAAACATTAAAGCACGCCTATATCCACTAGAGCTTTATGAGGATTTTCGCATTCACTTCAACGAAAAATGGCTTATCGACCATGCACCTAAGTACTTTGGTGCTAGAGATATACAAGCTCTTGGCTACGTTAAAACGCTGCTTTTGCCGGCACCGTAGTAAGGAATAGCAATTCATTCAAGCCGAACACGCTTTTCCTTTCGGCTTAACTCAGGGGTTAGACGCGCAGAAAACATATGCACTACTCAGAAGAGCAGATCGTTAATCTTGAAGAAGAACTGGAAAATTGCCTTAGAGGGCTGTACCGATTGCAAGGCAGTTGTGCTGAGGAAGCCCAACGCACAGATAGCCCCAAAGCCACTGAGTACCTAAACCATGGTGTGAATCGTCGACTAATAACTCTTCGTCACGCTTTGGCTAAAATCTTTATGAACCTCCCGCCGGATCTACAGAATCCAGCATCGAGGGAGAGCGTCTTAGACGCTCAAGTCAATCTCTATGCATTCCTGATTGGTGTGGTCGGAATCTTTGACAACCTTGCTTGGGCCTATGCGTACCACCATGATATTCAGGAATTGCTGCGAAAAAAACAGTCTGTTGATCTATTCAAGAAAAAAACACAAGATCACTTTCGTCAGAAATCGTTGTCTATCTGATTTCGGAAGAAACTACATCTTGGCATCAAGATCACTTCAGAGGCTACAGGGACGCGCTTGCTCACCGCATCCCTCCATACATCCCAACAGTGTTTGTAAGGCAAGAGGATTCTTTGCTGTATCAACAGCTCTCAGAGCAAAGGGTGATCGCTCAGGTGGATAATAATGTCTTGGTCACAGAGAGCGTTTCAGACAAGATGCGCCTCTTAGAACACCCAAACCTCTCATACATGCAATCGTTCGACCCATCCGAGGGGTCCAGGCCAGTGCTCCTACATCCACAGGTTCTGTGCGACTCTTCAACCATAGTTGAGTTTTGCAACCTATTCTTTAAGCATTGGCGCGGTGCATCTAACAATTAATTCAAGCGGAACCAGTTTCGCGGGTCGGCATAATTAAAGCGTTAGGCCAAGGAGAAAATTGCTCGTGATTGACACTTTCAATATCAATTCCGCAATCACTATGACAGACGATGATTTCGTAGAAGTTGCCAATCAAGGCGAGGCCGGTCCGACGATCTATGTGGTCGAGGTCGGTACTGATGGATGGGCAATCTATGGGCCAGCCGGCGTCTATGAAAATCCAGCAGGAGATCGAATTTTTACCAACCTTGCGGGGGCTCATAGTCTTATTTCGGGCTGGGGCATCAAACGGTTTGTACAGGGCAAGGTTGTCCTGGTTTTGCCGTGACTTAGCAGATAAGGAGAGTGGATAAGGGGTCAGGGCTTTGTTTTAAAACGCTTCAACCCGATGTCGTTGTTAATATTGCACTGCGGCGATTGATGGCCGTCAAGATAATGGCGACGATATTTTCTTCCGCGTTTAGGCGGTCCGTAGATGTCAGGCAACAGTTGGAGCCACTAGTGACTCGTAAGAAGAAGCCTGCACAGCGCACGCGTTACGGCTATTGCAAGTTGACTGGCAGACCCGGAGCGTTCGTCAAATCTCATTTGATTCCTGACGCATTAACTAGGCCGATTCAAGCGGGCGTACCGCTTTTTCAGTACGGTGACGGGCCTAAGCCGAGTCGTCGTTGGAGCAGTTGGTATGACACTGAGCTTGTCACTCGAGCAGGTGAAGATATCCTGTCGGCTCTCGACACTTGGGCAATTTGTGTGCTTCGAGAACACAAACTAGTTTGGAGCGGCTGGGGCGAGGCGGTTGAGCTAGGCGAACTACATACGAAGGTCGAGGACCATTTCGGTATTCGCGAAGTCTCCACCGACACAAAGAGGCTTCGAATGTTCTTTCTCAGCTTGTTATGGCGTGCCGCTGCAAGCGAGCTATATGAGTTTAGAAACATAGTCCTACCGCAAAAAGATCTTGAGGTTCTCCGCAAGATCGTGCTCGGGGAGAAAGACCCTGATCCAGATTTCTATCCTGTCCAGCTCACCCAGATTTCGACTAAGGGCCTGATGCACAACCAGGCGCCTTATCCTGACATCAAATACATTCCGGACATCGAGAACCAGAACGCAGCGCCATATCCGATGGAAACGATACGATTCTACTTCGATGGCCTTGTAGCTCATTTCGCGACTGAGCTTCCGCCTTTTCACAGCGCGTCTGATCTTGGAAATATTTTTGTTGGAACTGAGCCGACGGTGGTGATATCGACTGTCACGTTTGAGGATTCGATGCAGGGAAGAGAGATGTACTCCGTACTTGGGCAGTACTATTGCCCCGAAGATAACTAGCTGAGGTAGCCTTATGTCTGACAAGTCGTTATGAACAACGGGTGAGATTCATTTAAGAAGTCAAGCCTGACTCCATTTGCACCATCTGCGTTCAGCAAGAACGGGGTCGAGCAAGGAGGAATGAGGTCTAAAATAAAGGGGGAAGGTTGAGTTATTGGTGGCCCAAAGGTTGGTTTCACTTCCTAAGTTAAACTGACCCTGTTTTCCGGAACAACAAATTTCTGTCCTTCTCGTATCGGCTACCGGTAGAGTGAAAGAGAATTGATACGGTATTTGAGAATTGGCGTCTAGCAGTCACGGTAGCCCCTAACAATTCATTCAAGCCGACGCCGCCTCGCGGCGCGGCTTAACTCAAGCGTTAGGCCTCGCAGCCACTAACAGGAGCGTGACATGATGATTCTGCGTGATTCACGCAATCAGCCGTACATCGAGTGGGCTCAAGGCCCAAATGGGTTCAAGCGCGCTTGGGTTCAAGATCGCTCAGGCACAGACAAGGACTGGGCAGCCTCGGGCCGATACATTAATGTCGTGCGAATTGACCGATTGGGAACTGGTCCTGCCGGAAACGCCACAGATTTTCCTGTGTTTTCGCCGCTTTTAGACGAGCAATTACTAATAGCATTCGTGACCGGCGTTTCCGCCATCACGGGCTGCGCGCTTGAGTGGCCCAAAGGGGATGCCTAACAGTTCGTTGAGAAAGGCGGCCGAATCACGGAGTCAGGTTAACTTAAAGGGCAGCCTGATCGCCGCAGTTGCGGAGCGCGGAATGACTCTGTAGTCAACCAACGAGACTCTAGAAGGAGTAAGACATATGAGCCGATCGATCATTACCTTTTTTGTCTTCAGTCTCGTGCTTGCCACGGGGCCATCGCATGGTCAGAACATCACAGAAAGAACCAAGCCAACAGCGGTTCCCAGCGTTGCGTTACCGCCCGAACTTGATCGAGTACTCCGCGACTATGAGCGCGCATGGCGTAAGGGCGACGCAAGCGCGCTTGCTGCGTTATTTGCGGAAGATGGCTTTTTGCTGCAGAGCGATCGTCCTCCAATCCGGGGCAGGACAGCGATTCAAGCGGCCTATGAAGGTAGCAGCGGGGGTCCGCTGCGCCTGCGCTCACTCGGTTTTTCCGCTGAAGATAACATCGCCTACATCATAGGTGCCTACGGCTACGGAGATGCACCCGGCGACATAGGAAAGTTCACTCTCACGCTGCATCGTAACTCCGGCAAGCGGTGGTTGATCTTCTCGGATATGGACAATCTCAATTCTTCGGCCAAACGGTAGTCTGCTTTCATGGATCGAGGGAGCAAAGAAGGGAAGCGATGTACGTGTCCCTTGTGGCGGCCACACTTAAAAAATAATCATCACTTTTTAGTTCGAAGCAGTTGACAACCCAACAAACCCGCAGCAATCTCTACCACAAGGAGCGTAGAAACTCCTCTAAGAGCGGTACCCACCTCCGTCAAACCGGTGGGTTTTTTGTGCCTGCAGCATCTTGCGGGCGCAACCGACGCGATGCCTGCGTCGGGAGGGCGGCTAATACAACACCCTTCGGGGAAATACGCCCGCCGACTCTTAGCGGTTTCTAACCTCCCGACATCCCGTCGCCACCCGGCGGCGGGGCCTGTTCGTCAAGGAGGGCATTGCCATGCGTCGACCCACGTCCAGTCCCAAGCCAGCACGCAAGCGCGCCAAGGTGCCGCCGCCCACCGAGATCGGCTGGCACTCGCTCGACCCCTCGATCCCGCCGCGGCCCTACCTCGAGCGCACCCCCATCCCAGAGCCTCGCCCCGATCCCACCAAGCCGCGCCGCCCAGGCCACCCGCGTGCCCCGCAACACTGCACCGTCGGCTACGGCTACTACCCCGACAGCCACCAACGCATCCCCACGCTGCGCCTACGCGGCCGCTGGCTGGAACAACTCGGCTTCACCATCGGCAGCAAACTCCACATCCGCATGCGCAACGGCGAGCTGGTCGTCACCGTGGCGGATGATGGCGAGAAGGCGACAGATAAGGCAGCCAACAATTGACGGTAGGCACCGACTCGACGAGCATCATGCCGACGCCGGCCGCGCACCAGCACGCGTAGCGCTGTGCTGGTCGCTCACTGGCGATCCGAGCGTCTTGTGTTTTGCACGGGGATTTCGCCGGCAAGGTAGATATCAAAGAGCTTTGCAATACGGCACATCCCGTTAGCCGTCAGTGCTAGCAGGACTGCTTTGCCGGTAAGTAGATCAGAAAACTTAGAAAATTTGATGGGAATGGAAACCATGAGCTCGGAAATTTACCAAAAGACAAACGCGGCGCGTGACGAGTTGTTTGGATCTCTGGGAAAGGTCGATCCTGATGTCATCGCGCATGTTATAAACCCGGCCTTTATGGGCGGGCCCAGTTGGCCTGCACTCAGGCAGGCATTCAGCGTCATCCGCACAAGCGACAGCATTAGGGTGGCAAGCAACGGTCTTTCAGATCCTTTCGATGATGTTGAAGAGCCGAACAACGGCTATAGGCTGGAAATCATCGCGGAGACAAAAGAGAAGTTGACTGGCGACATTGCAGGGTCATGGCTTTTCAAGTTGGTCTACGCACTCTCCCAGCAAGCCGCATGCAGCGGGCAGATCGCCGATTTTATCGAAAGACACGGCGTCATCACGATGGAGCTTTTCGCTCAAGATTGCGGCTTGGAGGACTTCCAGAACGAACACGGCATGGTGGGCGTCATGATTGGGGTTGAGCACCCTGAGCTCCCGAAGAAGATCCAATTTCCCGCGGAGGACGTCTTCCTGGCAGCTGTGCAGATCTTGAAGCCTGACGAGCTGGCCTACGTCGCCGAGAAGCGTGCAGAAGGACGCAACCATTTACACAGCCTGATGAAGTCGTCGGGCCAGTACCATTTCGTCAGCCCCGGCCGTGGGTCATTGCTGGAACATGGCGCAAAGCCGACCAAGAAGGCTTGGTGGAACTACTTTAGAAAGAATTAGTGGGCACCGAGCTGATTCAAAATGTTTTCGGCCAAAAAAGGTCAGGTGCAGTTAATAGGTCAACCCAAGCTGTTCATCGCTCCCCTAAACTGGCGAGTTAGGCTATATTTGCACTCAGGCACCACCCCTATTGCTGGCTTGCTCAATTCAAATGTTCTACGGCACATGAAAATTACATGGCAAGATCTAACAGTGGATCTATCAGGCCAATCATCTGATGTCCTGATGAATGAGTGGCGATGGCTTGTCCCTCAGGTCCTTTCACTTCGGATG
This sequence comes from Xanthomonas arboricola pv. populi, assembly GCF_002939945.1. GTDB lineage: Bacteria > Pseudomonadota > Gammaproteobacteria > Xanthomonadales > Xanthomonadaceae > Xanthomonas > Xanthomonas arboricola_A. Next base: position 49,448 of record NZ_MDEB01000013.1, read on the forward strand.
GTTTCAGCTTTAGGCGATGCATTTTTAGCGGATGCCTCGGGCGCCATCTACTGGCTTGATGTTGGTGCGGCGGATCTGATATGCATAGCGGATAGCAGAGAAAACTTCGACAATTCTCGCCAGAAGGTGGAGCTAGCAAATCAATGGTTTGCACCTCACCTTGTTGGCGATTTATTGGCGATAGGGCACATCCTTGAGGCAGGTCAGTGCTTTAGCTGCAAGATTCCTCTAACGCTGGGAGGAATCTTGCATCCTGATAACTTTTCGCCATGCGATCTGAAGGCTCATTTCGATGGACTTGGAAAGATTCAGTCACAAGTAAAGAGCTTGCCCATTGGTACACTAATTTCGTCGGTTAAGCTTGGCGAATAGACCAACGGCAGTAAGGTACACATCCGCCGGAGGGAAACGGGGTCAGATTCACTTAGGCATCTGTCTCCCTCGTTCCTTGTCCAGAGCGAGGGCCTGCTAACCGTTTGATGATGGTAGGTGCGACGCATCATCGCCTCAAAGCGACGGAATAGGGCCGCGCTGTTGTTGTTCCTGCGAGCGTTGCTGATCCATTGCCAGCTCTTGCGTGCGTTCTTGCGCTAAGCGCTGGTTGACAGATTCCAGTTGGGTAAAGCTCTCTTGGACAGGTCGCTGCGCTGCGTCGGCTGTTGGGATATGAGCGCGCAACATGGCCGGATCCTTTGGATCGCCTTGCACTACAAACAGGGTCTGCGCAGCGGGCGAGTCTCTGGTCTTTTCGCTGAGCAGCACGTGGTCCACCCGAGTTAGCCCATTGTCTTTGGCTAGCGTCAGCAGACTCGCTGTCATCCGTTCACTGGTCGCGTCAAACGTGCGGCCGTTGGCTGCATCTAACTGCTCCACCTTGCTTCGGATCTGCTGATGCATGGCATGGTCAGGGTGCCCCACCTCTGCAGGCGTTAATGTGCGGCTTGGCGCATTCGGTGCCGCCAGATTGGGAGAGCTAACGCCGCGTGCGCCAGTGTCCTTGAGCTGGACCATGCCATAGCCGTCCTTGCCAAGGTCAATGATGTTGAAGGTCTTTGCAGATCCTAGCTCCAGCCCGTTGCGCTCCAGCTGTCTTGGGTCCAGGCCCAGCGATTTAAGATCGATGCGAACTTCCGGAGGCTGGCGGTCATGCGCAAGATGCGCGTAGTTCTGCGCGATGTGACTGATCGGATTCACGCCATAGTAGTTCCGGTAGTCGGAGTCGCCATGCGGGCCTAGCGTGCCACTGCTGTCGTAAAAGCAGTGCTCAACAGATTTGGTCAGCGCATCGTTGCGGGAAAAGGGCTGCTTGGTGAGTGCATCGTAGGTCAGCCCATCCGCAAATTGCGGAGCGCCGTTCGGTTGTCGCACGACACACCGATTACTCGACCGGTCGAGCAACTCCTTCTCAACCACACTGTCGGGCATCTCAGGGTTCAGATGTTTGATTCGATCATGCAGGGCACGCATTCCCGAGATTTCCGACAGTGCTTCGTCTGCGCGAGTCGAATCCAGGTAAACACGGGTAGGACCAGTCAGGTCGACCTGATGCTCGCGATCGTCGTAGGCTTCCTGCATCCGGTTACTCATACTCTTGCCGAACTCGGCAAGGGCGTTGGCACGATGCTGGGCCAATACGCCGTGCATCGTTTCATGGCCCATGACCTCGGTCAGATAGTCGATGCGCTCTGAGCCTGTGAAATCTTTGAACGCTGCTTCACTGATGTTGAGTGTGCCCGCCTTGCCGTCCTTACCATCCTGGAAGTGGCCGCCGTTGTTTTGTCCATGCGAAACAGCAATCGCGCCAATTCGACCTTTCTCAATGGCATCACCTAGCAGGTTCGACAGATAAGGTGATTCGGCGATCGTCTGGCGAATGCTGTCCTCTGCACCAGCAGGAAGTGCAGGGTCTTTTGCCATCTGGGCAAGTAGAGGCTCGATACGTGAGTCAACCCGGTTCATGGCTTGCCTCCATCGATCTTGACGCTATAAACGCACTCTTCTGGCCTGCCTTGTTCATTGGTTCGATAGAGAAGCAATGAGACCGAAAAAATCTGACTTCCGCCGTTGATCGCGCGCCAATGCTGGCGTAGCCATCCACCCTGAAACGGCCGCTGCCCGCCGCGCGTGTATCCCATCCGTTCAAGCGCTGTGGACAATGCTTCGGCTTGCCAGATGCAGGTCGACGTGGGCACGCGCGTGGGATCGCCTTGGTTAGGCAAAGACACTGCAACTTCGATCCGCGAGAAGCCATCCTTCGTTGGGCGATGTGTCGCGTAGAGCGCATAGCCATCGGCCAGAGCGACGTCTTTTGCTTCACGCCACGGGTATGCCGGATCAGACGGTGGCCCAAGCTTGATGCCAAGTGCAGATTCCATTCGTGGGTAGTCCAGATCCGCTGGCACTGTCAGTCCATCAATGAAGCGCAGCAGCCGGCGCTGCAATTCTTGCAAAGTAGTATTCGCAGAGACGATGTCGGCACCGTTGTCGATACTTCTGCTCTTCTCTTGAGGGGGCGGCGTCGCTGTCGCAGCAGATGACGTGCCTGCATCCCGCTTTGCTTCATGGGGCGTGCGAGCACATGCACTTGGCAGCGCTAGTGAAAGCAGCAACAAGGGAAGCAGGTTTCGGAAGCTAATTTTTATCATTGGGATCCTGCGACTCACGCGGCATCGCGCTGCTGGTCAATTGTCACTCGTGCCGTCTGTGTCATGCACTACCGCGCCCGAATCTGAGTGGCGCGATGGTGATGGATAGCGAGAGAACGTAAAAGCTATTTGCGGGAGGGTGGGGATGCGCTTGGAGTAGCAATCTCTCTAGGTTCAATCCAACTCTGACCCTGCTGCTTCAAACGTTGACGCTAGGATCTTCCATCAACGCTTTCTAGATTGCCAGCATCAGCCAGTTGACATGTCACGCAGCGCGTAGCAGTCTTTTGGCCACGGAGCGTAGAAACTCCTAAGACAGCGGTACCCACCTCCGAAATCCCGGTGGGTTTTTTGTGCCTGCAGCTTCCTGCGGGCGCAGCCGACGCGTTGCCTGCGTCGGGAGGGTGGCTAATACAACACCCTTCGGGGAAATACGCCCGCCGTCTGTCTTCGGTTTCTAACCTCCCGACATCCCGTCGCCACCCGGCGGCGGGCCTTGTTCGTCAAGGAGGGCTTTGCCATGCGTCGATCCCCATCCAGTCCCAAGCCAGTGCGCAAGCGCGCCACGGTGCCGCCGCCCACCGAGATCGGCTGGCACTCGCTCGACCCCTCGATCCCGCCGCGGCCCTACCTCGAGCGCACCCCCATCCCAGAGCCTCGCCCCGATCCCACCAAGCCGCGCCGCCCAGGCCACCCGCGTGCCCCGCAACACTGCACCGTCGGCTACGGCTACTACCCCGACAGCCACCAACGCATCCCCACGCTGCGCCTACGCGGCCGCTGGCTGGAACAACTCGGCTTCACCATCGGCAGCAAACTCCACATCCGCATGCGCAACGGCGAGCTGGTCGTCACCGTGGCACCTGCAGAGTGACCAACCCGCCGCACCCCGCGCTCCGCGCGTGCACCCCGCAGTTGGAGAACTCGCATGGTGAATGACACCCTGGCCGGCATCCTTGGCACATTCCCACACTTCGGCAGCAAATGGATGCCGCTGCCGGTCGAACGCGCGACCAATACCTGCACCGCCTGGCATCGGCGCAGCGGCTCAGGCACCACCGCCACACGCACGGCGTACGTCGCGCAGCTGCGCGATGCATCTATGTGCAACTACACCCGCGTACGCCACACCACGCGTTGGCGCGTACGCGAGGAGCCGGCAGCGGGCAGGGCGCGTTTCGACCAGGCCATCGGCCTGTTGCATGCCGACCTGTTCGCCTACATGCGCCGGCGCCTGCGTGACCCCGACACGGCCAACGACCTCACCCAGGAAACGCTGCTCCGCCTGCTGGCCTACCGCGACGCGTCCGACATCGGCGACTACCCACTGCTGATGTACCGCATCGCGCACAACGTGGTGCTGGAGCATTGGCGCACGCGCCACCGCCGCCATGCCAACGCCCACGTCGCACTGGACCTGATCGCACCACTGGCCGCAGACGGCGCCCACGTCGACCAGATCGCCGACGCCCGCCGCATCCTGCAGCACCTGCACACCCACACGCTGCCCGCACTACCGCCCAGATGCCGCCAGGCATTCATCCTCAATCGCATCGACGGCCTCACCTACCCACAAGTGGCCGCAGCCATGGGCATCTCGATCAAGATGGTGGAAAAGCACATCAGCCGCGCCCTGGCTGCGTGCCGGGCGATAGTCAGTTGATAGCCGGCAGCTCTTGACTCCCGTATTGACAGAGGCTGCTATGGATGCGAACGTGTGTTGAGCAAATAGTGGTGCCTAAAACAGAAAGTGCTGTGGTCACTACGCAGCCGTCGTTGTCAGGCATAAACCAAGGATCTGGTTCTTTATTTCAAGGAAGAAAATATGGCGCTGCTTCATCGATTCCGTTCGCTGCCGGGCGGCGTGGCTCCTAAGTCTGATCGGTTGACCTTTTGGCACAGCTGGACACTGTCATGTGTCCTCATTGCTCTCTCTGCATGCGCGTGGGCTCAAGAGGCCAAGCCAAAATTTTCGGTTTATGACACCGACGGAAAGCACTTTGGCGATTATACGACCCAGGTGCAGGCAGAAGCTGCAATCAAAACGATTCCGGGTCCGACCAATGTCGAAGACATATATAAATATATCGACACTATCAAGCAAGCTTCTGTGTCCGAAAATGGTGAAATGACAATCACATATTGGACGGGGCGTGAAAAAGCAAAAGACGAAGATTGGGTCTTTCAGTCCTGGGGACTGACAGATTTTGCGACAGAAGCTGACGCGGTAAAAGATCTTGTCCGGCAGCTTAATGAAAGATATCCGCAATGCGGACTTTACGCAAAGGCTTCCCCTGAACGGGAATGGGCTCCATCAATAGGGCCATACCCAGAGTACGACAGGGGTATGGAATATCAGAAAAGAGACTATGTCGTTACCACTACATATTCAGATTGTGATGGAACTTTATCGTATTCAACTATCATAACCAGGAAGCGAAGGGCGGAGTGTCCAAAGCCGTTCACAGCTTGGCTGATAAGTGAGCAAGCTTGTGCCAATAAAGATTTTTTTGCCACGATTAAAGTCGCTGCAAATCAATGTGGCACAGACACAGGGTCGCATTCTGGGCTTGTCGGTAATCCCTGTGACGTCAAGACTGGCGAAAAATTTCAAGTTGAGTCTGACTTTAATCTGGGCTGGATTGATCTCATCCGCTATTACCATTCTGGAATCGCTGTGGCAGCTGGCGATTTTGGCCAGAATTGGTCGCATTCTCACGGCTTACGCTTGACAATCCAGTCGTCCACGTTGGGTTTGATTGAAGGCAATGGCTATGCGATTCCTTTTAGAAAAAGCGGTCAAAGCTATGATGCAACCAATGGTTCAGGTGAAAGAATAATTCCGGATGGCGAAACTTGGAAGCTGTATAGGCGCGACGCCATCTACACGTTCGATGCAAAAGGCCGCTTGTTCTCGCGCATGACTGACGACGGCGCTGGCTTGCTTTACGCCTATGACAGTGACGGACGCCTTAGTAAAATCACTTCGTTGCAGGGGAGATCTGTCGATCTCCGCTACGCAGACGGTGCTAATAAGGACTTGATCGCTAGCGTTTCATCGGCAGGTGTTCTGCTATCTGCCTACACCTACGATCAGGGTCGCTTGAAAAGCGTTACGTTTGCTGACGGTGGCATGCGTGTCTATCACTACGAGGATTTACGTTTCTCTAGACATCTGACAGGAATCACCAATGAAAATGGTCAACGCTTCAGTACCTACGCGTACGATGACGTAGGGCGGGCGGTATCCAGTCAGCACATCGGTGGGGCAGACGGGGTAGCTCTCGCTTATTCCTCCGCCGGAACGATCGTGACGGATGCATTGGGAGGCAAATCTACCTACGCTATGACCAATGCTGGCGGTCAGGCACCGAAGATTTCCGCAATTACCGATGGCGCGGGAACGGCGAGCTACACCTACTACGATCAATCTGTGGACTACCGTAGAAGGTTGAGCACAATGACGGATCGGCGAGGCATACAGACAAAGCATATCTATTCGGAAACAACCGAGAACGGGGTAAATGTCAGTGTCCACACGGTCCAGGAAGCCCTTGGGCATCCTCAGCAACGCACCATAACGACAGCAACCGCGACAGGCTCAAATAAAGTCCTCTCGATTCAGCTAGACGGACGCAAAACAACTTACACGCGCAACGCTCGGCTTCAGCCTGTCCTCTTGACAATAACCAGCCAAGAAGGCCAGAAGCGAGAGCTGGCTTACACGTATTGTGAGGCGTCTGATGTTGCCACCAGCGGTGGTGGCTGCCCGATCCTTGGCTACTTGAAGTCCATCGATGGCCCGCGCACGGATATCGACGACCGTACGACCTACAACTATTACCCCATCGATGCTGCCGGGTGCGAGACCGGCACCGGACCGTGCCCGTATCGCAAGGGCGACCTCAAGCAAACCATCAAGGCCCGCGGCCAGATCCGCGAGAATCTGAGTTATGACGCGGCAGGCCGCGTTCTTTCTGCCGTTGACGAAAACGGGGTGCTGACCGATTACAGCTACCACCCGCGTGGTTGGTTGGCATCGACCACGGTGCATGGCGCTACTTCCGGGCAGAATCGCGTCACCACGTTGGAGTATTGGCCCACCGGCTTGGTCAAGCGCATCACCCAGCCCGACGGCAGCTACGCCACGTTTGTCTACGACCAGGCCCAACGCCTCACCGATGTCACCGATACGCTGGGCAACACCCTTCATTACGTGCTTGATGATGCCGGCAATCGTCTGGAGGAGCAGACCAAGGATGCGCAAGGTACGCTCAAGCGCAGCTTGAGCCGTATTTACAACCAATTGGGCCAACTGAAAACGCAGGCGGACGCAGCCGCAAATCCCACCGACTACGCCTACGATGCAAACGGCAACCTGCGTTTGATCACCGACGCATTTGGCCGTAGCACCCTGCAAGAGCACGATCCGCTCGGTCGGCTTGCGCGCACGTTGCAGGACGTCGATGGCATCAAGGCCGAAACCAATGTGGGTTACGACACGCAGGATCGCCCCTTGCAGGTCAAGGATCCCAAACGTCTGGACACGCGCTACACGTACAACGGCTTCGGAGATACCCTGAAGCTGACCAGCCCGGACACCGGCGTCACTAGCTATACCTACGACAGCGCCGGCAACCGCGCCACGCAGACCGATGCACGCGGCATCACGTCCACCTATGGCTACGACGCGCTCAACCGTGTCCTGAGCATCAGCTACCCAACCACCGCCTTCAATGTCAGCTACACCTATGACGTCACACAGAGCGTGTGCGCCAGCGGTGAGACCTTCACCGTCGGGCGGCTGGCTAAGCTCCAGGATGGCAGCGGTACCACCCAATACTGCTACAACCGCTTCGGCGAGGTGGTGCGCAAGGTGCAGACGGTCAACGGCAAGATGTTGGTGTTGCGCTACGACTACACGCCTGGCGGCCGCCTGCGGTCGATGGTCTACCCGGACGGCACTACGGTCGATTATGTCCGCAACGCGCACGGCCAAACGACCGAGGTTGGGGTGACGGCACAAGGCGGCAGCCGCCAACGTCTGCTGAGCGGAGCGACCTACTATCCGTTCGGCCCATCTGCCGGCTGGACCTACGGCAACGGCCGCACGTTGGCACGCATGTACGATCAGGATTACCGCCCACAGAGCATTCAGGACAGCCGCACAGGCGGCCTGGAGATTGGCTTCGGCTTCGACCCTGTTGGCGACCTCACTGACCTGACCCCGGCCGGGAACCCCACGCCAGAGCTTCAGCTGACCTACGACGCGCTTGGTCGGCTGACCGCACTAAAGGACGGCAGTACAGGTACCGTGATCGACGGCTATAGCTACGATGGCACGGGTAACCGCATGAGCGCCAAAGTCGGCGGCGCCACGCAGGCCTACACCTATCCAACGACCAACCACCGCTTGAGCGCAGTCGCAGGCGTGGCACGCACCTACGACAAAATGGGCAACACCCTCACCATCGGCGGCAAGGCACGCGAGTACCTGTACGACAACACCGGGCGCATGACCCAGGTCAAGCGCGCAGGTGTCGCGGTCATGAACTACCGCTACAACGGCCTAGGCGAGCAGGTACGTCGCTACCTGGGCACCACCAACACCTATACGCTCTACGACGAGGCCGGCCATTGGCTCGGCGACTACGACACTAACGGTGCACCCAAGCAACAAGCGATCTGGCTGGATGACCTGCCGGTGGGCCTGTTGGCCAACGGTGGTCAACTGCACTATATCGAACCCGACCACCTAGGCAGCCCGCGTGTGGTCGTGGATGCCGCCCGCGACGTTGCCGTGTGGAACTGGAGCCTGAAGGGCGAAGCCTTCGGCAATACAGCACCCAACCAGGATCCGGATGGAGACGGCACCGCGATGACGTTCGATATGCGCTTTCCGGGCCAGCGGTTTGATGCAGCGAGCGGGTTCAATCAGAACTACTTTCGTGATTACGACGCGGCGGCAGGCCGGTATGGGCAGAGTGATCCGGTTGGTATAGCGGCTGACATAAGCACCTATTCATACGTCTCTGCAAATCCTTACGAAATGTTTGACCTACTGGGCCTAGAGTCAGTAGGCTCTTTTAATAACGGAGGGCAAAGACTCTCTTGGGAAGATGGCGTAAACCTTAGAGGCCCCGATTTTGTAAAGGTATCATTCAATTATGGTCCCGGTACCCTTTCCTTTACTCGGGGAAGGAATGGTCGAGTCTATACGAGTAAAGGGCTGGCAAAGATATACCCTCACTCGATATCCGCAGGCGTTTCAGCAAGCATGGGATGGGTTAACGAATGTGAAGGGCGCCCGAACGACGCTCAATTGAATAATCTTTTCACCGGCCCTGGATTGGCTGGGTTTGGAGCGTATGGGCCACTCGGCGGAGCATATAGCTACTCACCTGGAGCGGGTTCTACCACTGAAATCGGAGTGGGCACAGGAGTTTCTATCACTAAAGGTCGTGGTACCGGTGGGTTTGGTGGTGAAAAAGGTGAGGTTATTAGTAACGATGGTTGGGGCTGGGAATGGTGAAAATAATAAATTACTTATTTTTTGCTACCATTTGTGCTTGCGTAGCATATGGCATCTATTTGTCTTCAAAGAAGTCAAAAGCTACTGATCTTTCCGGAAAGCCTGGAATCAGTACGTTAAAAGCTGAAATCGACCCGTTTGCGCAGAGCTTTGGGGGGACGCCCATAAATTTTTTTGATCGAGTCAGCGTTGCCGGCGGTCTGTCAAGTAACATTCATTTGAGTCCTGGGGAGGTTCCTCCATTAGCGAATTTTAGGAGCCTCGCATTAAAAACAGGGTGGGTAGAGGTTGTACCCGCAAAATCACCTTATTCGATTAGCTATCGATTTTGCAAAAAGAGAATGATGCTTTTGCTTGAGCATTCTTACAAGTCTCACTGGATCTATGGAATTGAATGGGTTTCCGATGGAGAGGGAATTTATTACTGTAAATCGAGATAAATACCTCGGCTGGAAATTCGCAGTCTCCGCCTGAGCGCAGTCACAGGCATGGCGCGCCCCTACGACAAGATGGCAACACCCTCCCCATTGGCGGCAAGCTTCGATCGCTTGAAGATGGAAGCTAGCGAACTCTTCATCAGCCAGGACCTGAGATGACTCCAGATGACTTTGTTATCGGGCTGAAGACCCAATGCGCGGACGCAGCCGTTCACGACTGCGTGGAACTTCTTAACGCCCCGCCGGGCCGTAGGCCCCAACAATCTTTGGTTAGCTTGTCCGTCTGGTATCGCGGTCTCGCTCCTGCCGACAAAGCCAACGTTGTCGCCGCATTGCAAATGGCGGCCGATGCAACGCTGTTCGGCGTCTTGTGCGTTATCGACGGTGTTCGCGCTATCGAGGATCAATCAACCAAGTCCAAGTTCAGACTCACAGCCACATGCAACGGTTCAACGTCACTCATAGCGCCCGGACCCGAAGATCTTCATGCTCTTCTACAGACAGATTCTCTGTAAGAAAAGAAGTGCGCCGCGCATATGCAGCAGACACCGTCTAGCTCTGGCGTAGTGCGCCGCAGGTGAGCTGGGCTGTACCTTACACAAGGCGATGAGGCCACAAGAAGTGGGGTCAGGTTAATCTAATGAGTCGACTTGACCTCTCATTCCTTCATGGCGCATCCGCAGTGCAAACGTGGTTGCCATTTTTATGCTGGACTCGATACCGTTGAATGATTGACCAAGAGCCCAGAGTGCGGGAATATCTGCAGTAGTAGTCTAACTCTCACTGCTGGTACAAAGGATTTCATGGATGAATAAGAAGATGCGCCCTTTTCTTGGGGGCCTGATCAACACTTATAGCAAAATCGGTCTCATATTATTGGCGGTGGACGCACTGGTTTTTTTGAGGGGCCTAATCAAGGCTCCTTCGCCCAGCGACGAGATCCGGCAATTGGTTGTCATTGGCCTTGCCGTGATGGGGGTCATCCTGTGCACGCTTGGCTTTCTTACGGTCAAGCAGCCTGATGGCAGATAGGCTCTGTCTAACTCTGTCTTTGATAGATGTCCATTGACAATCTTCTATCAACGCAGCTTGCTGTGAGAGTTGGCTCACGCCGCTTCATTTCAGTGTGCTGAGGTCTCTAATCTGCACGACATTGACCTGGCCAATGAAAAGCAAGAGAGCGATGGATGAGCAGGCGCTGTCGCGCCACGGGACTGGACTAGCTACCAGCGCATCTCTGCTCGGCGGCCAACCGGCGGTGTCTAGCCCTCACCCCGCGCGCGGTCGACATGCTACCCTGCCCACCGCCATTCTGGCGAAGACGGAACATCAGGTGACCCAGCCGACACCATTGCAAGCGGTGTCGGGGCTTTCTCGCTTAGCCACGCTTAACGCAGGTCGCCCAGAGACAAGCACGTCATTTCAACCACCATCAGGGACGTATTCATCATGAAGCTACGTAGCGTTGCCGCCACTTTCGCACTGGCTGCGGCTTTAGGCCTTGGCTTGAGCGCCCCAGTGCGCGCCCAGGCGCCTGATCCTTGCTCGGTCTTTCTTTGCATGGCCAGCGTGTCCGGCTTCGGTACTCCGACTCCAGAATGTGCAGCGCCGATCGCAACCTTCCACGCCATCCAGGTATGGAGCCCGGCCTTCAACCCGTCAGCCACGGCGGCGGCACGCCGGGCATATCTGATGACATGTCCAGGCGCGAGCGTACCGAATCAAGCCATCTTGGAAGCCATCATCGCGCAGTGGGGCTACACGCCTTGACGGGAATCGTCCGCTGACCCAGCAAAGCATTTGGTTCTGAGACTTTGCGGGAATGCCGCCATGCCCCTCTTCGCCATGGGCATCGCAGTGCCTTTCTGTGCAATTGGGTTCCTACGCATCGGCCAGTAGCAAGTGAACCCGTTACTTTCGTATGTTCGCCTGCGGCAAAGCGCAATCTGCCCCTGTTCTGTTGGCTCAGTTGGCCACGTTCCCGGTGGAGAAGCGGGGTTGGGTTCACTTAAAGCTTAACCTGACCCAGTTATTCGTAAGCAGCGCCACTAGGGATGGTCTGATCAACGCTACCCAATGACGAGACATGTGACATCGG
>NZ_MDEB01000014.1 GCF_002939945.1 Xanthomonas arboricola pv. populi
TGGATGATTCCTCACTCTGTGGCAATAGTGTCGCGCATCTGCTGTGCTTTATTCAGAGGTTCCTGAGGCGTTAGCCTCTGCTTCGCTAAAAAATCGGGCGAAATATCTGGTTTTCAGATATCCGAAAGAGCGCATTACGCTGGCTTTGCGGACATCCCGTCCGCTTACGTCGAGGACGGACGCCATGACTGCTTCGAAAGCTCTTTCGACTACCGCTCGGCGACGCGCCACGCCAGCGACCAAGCTGCAACCGCACGAAGAGCCCCTCACCTTCGGCGTCACCCTGCAGCAGATCGACCAGTTCCATTCGCTGCTGCGCACGATCACTGCGCAGAGCGACATGGTGGCGGTGTGCAGCGGCAAGCCGCTGGATGCCACCAGTCTGTCGGTTCTGGGCGAGAGCATCTTCAACGCCGCCCGCGCGGTGCGCGGTGTGGTCGATGAGATTTACGAGCAGCGCCTCGGTGTCGATGGTCCGGACGATGCGGCCGAAGCGAGCGGGCAGCGCGGCGCCAGGGCCTGACCGGGCGCCGCGTGCAATCGCGTCAGCCTCAACGCACCTTGTACAACACTGCCGCACCCGGCTTGGGCTCGAACATCGGCACGGTCTGCTGCTTGAGCGCGGTGCCCTTGGCGTCCCACACCAGCGTCTCGGCGGGGTATTCCTCGTTGCGGGTCATGGTGTCGATCTGCTTGACGATCACCGTCTTGCCGGCGGGCACTTCCGGGTTCCAGGCGAACACGCCCAGGCGGCCGTAGAACACCGCAGGCGCGGCGGCATCCAGGCGGCGGTCCGGGCACATGACCAAGCCGCGTTCCAGCATCACCCGTAGTGCGCCCACGGGCACGGCCTTGACGGTGGGCGCGGTGCGGTCGGTGCTGTGGCCGGGGCAGACATTGGCCGAGCGGGTGAGCATGTCCTCGACCACCTGGCGGTCGGACTGGGCCAAGGCTGGCAGGGCGGCGGTGGACAGGGCAAGCACGGCGAGGGCGGATTTCCAGGGCATCTGACAACTCCTCATGAGATGACACTCCAATACGGCAGCCCTGCAGGCGGGCTGCTGCCAGTGACGCGCCCGGATGCTAGCAATCCCTGCGTTAAGCGCTGCCAATGGTTGGCGCCGCTTCCGGGCAGGCGCGCAAGCGGGACTCGGCCACCGAAGCCGCCGCCGGCCCGCCAATCCCGCACGGGCCGGCCGGCGCGTAATGCAACGGCCGCTGACGCCCATCGCCGCTGTCAGGAGACTCCTGATTGAGCGGCGGCGACGACGCGGATAGCGTGCGCGCTATCACACCGTTGGACTGCTTTATGGAACGCGCCGACCTCATTGCATCACTGCTCACCGGCATGCGGCGTGCCGAAGACTTCCGCGCGCAGGGGGCGGCCTACAACACCGCGCACAGCCAGCAGATGGCGGTCGACCACGGCAAGGCCGCCGACGCCGAGCTGGTGCTGTCGCTGTTCGCCTTCACGCCGGAGCACCTCAAGCTGCTGGGCAGCACCGGCATCGAGGCCCTGGGCGAGATCGTCTGCCATGCCTGGGCCTTGAACGGCGGCAACAACGAGGCGCTGATCGGCTGGTTCCGCAAGCCCATGAACGCGCTGGACGGCCAGACGCCGGCCGCCCTGGTCCGCAGCGGCAGCCTGAAGGTGCTGCTGCTGGTGCTCAGGCAGCAGCTGGAGTGGGAATTGCCCAAGCGCTCGGCCTGAGCATCAGGGCCGGCGACGTCGCGCCCTGGCGTGCCGGTGGCCGGCACGCCGGTTGGCAGCGCCGGCCGTGCATCGGCGCGCTACTGCTTGGGTCGCGCCACGGCGTACATCTCCCAGGCAATCTTCTTCATCAAGGCGTTGCTGTCCTCGCCCTCCTTGTACAGGTCGAAGTGGGTGCGGCCTTCCAGGTAGCGGAAGTCGCTTTTTGCGCCCAGGCCGTCCAGCACCGCCTGGAACTTGCGCGCCGCCCCATCCAGGTAGAACGTGTCGGCGGTGCCGACGATCAGGTGGAGTTTGCCGTCCAGATCCGGCTTGAGCGTGGGCCACTGCGCGGCCACGCGCGCGGCGATGTCGTAGTGCGTGCGCCAGTAGGCCACCACGGCCGGGTCCACCTTGCCGGTGTCGCGGTCGAACATCGGCAGCGGGCGGCCGTCGGGCCCGCGCGGCGAGAACACCCACTCGAAGGAGGTGAGCTGGCCGCCGTACGGGCCGAGCACGCGCTCGAGCTTGGCGAAGGTTTCCAGGTCGGCCACCACCTTGCCCTGGTCGCGGATCAACGGGAACTGGCTGCCGTCCGTGCGCCGGTAGACGTTGGCATTGGGCGCGTACAGATCCGGCCCGGTGAAGTCGTGGAAGTCGCTCGAATCGGGCGAGGTGGACCAGGTGCCGCCGAACAGTTTGGGATAGCGCGTCTGCAGCCACAGCGTGGCCCAGCCGCCGGACGAATGCCCGTTCAAGAACCGGCCCTTGGCGTTGCCGTCCATCTTGTACTGGTGTTCGAGCGAGGGGATCAGCTCTTCGGTCAGCGCAGTGCCCCAGGGGCCGTTGTTGACCGAGTCGGCGAACTCGTGGGTGCCGGTGGGCGTGGACTGGTCCAGGAACACCCAGATCATCGGCGGCATCTGCTTGGCGGCCATCGCGCTCCAGGTGGCGGCGATGCTGCCGGCAAAACGGTTGTAGTTGCCGCCGAAGCCGTGGGTGACATACACGGTGGGATAGCGGGTGGCGGCCTTGGCGTCGTAGCCGGGCGGGGTGAGCACGCGGGCGCGCAGCGACACCGGCCGGCCCCAGAACGCGCTCAGCGCCGGGCTGACCAGCGAGGCGTCTGCGCTATGCAGCCTGGCCTCCGGGATGGCGTCGCGGATTGCCTGCGGCGCCCGCGGCGACACCTGCCACGGGTCGTCCGACACCGGCACCTGCTTGCTGAGCGTCAGCGTGGGCAACGGCTTGCCCTTGCCCTGCGTCACCACGGTGACCTCGCTCAACAGATCGCCGCCATCGCGGCCGCTGTAGCCGTAGCTGTGGTCCGGATCCAGCACGGCCTGGAACAGGTACTCGCCGGCCGGCAGCGCGGAAAACCCGCGGGGGAAGGCGATGTTGTCCAGGTCGATCTCGACGCTGGCGCCGGGGGCGAGCGCGGTCACCTCCTGCGCCGCCACCGCCACCGCGGTCGGGCGGAACGGGTTCACGCTCACCTCCTCCACCTTGCCGGCTTTGCCGTCCTTGCCATCCTTGGCCGCGGCCTGGGCGTCCTTGGCCAGGGTGGCGAAGACCAGCAGGCGGCCGGACGCGGGCTGGTCGCTCGCCCCATCCAGCGTGACACGCAGCAGGCGATGGGCGGCTGCCGGTGCGGCGGCGTGCGCGTAGCAGGCGCACAGCAGGCCAACGGCCAGACCCAGGCGGGGGGCAAGACGATGCAGGGACATGCAGATCCTTTGGAACGCAGGTGGATGATGCGGGCGCACACGGCCCTGTGCAGACTGTAGCCAGTTCCCGGCCGACCGTGCGCCGCCATCGCGAGGTCTGGTCACCGTGTCCGATCTGCCTGTCGTGGGATCTCCGGCGGGGCGGTGCGAGTAGCGCAAGTGATCGTGTGCAGTCGAAGGCAGTTCAAGGCATCTCGCGTCGTGCGGCGATGCAACTAGGTAGGTCACGGGCTGCTTTTCCGCCCTGCGACGGTAAGTGTTTGAGGCTTGAAAACTAAAGTCAGCCTTAATTTCGGCCTGGCGTGTAGCCAGGAGATAGCCAATCTAATGCCTGCTTTAGATTTCACTTGTTGCTATAAAATTTTCGGGGTAATCTAAAGTCCGCTTTAGATTCGGTCATTCGCTATGCGCGTCCCAATTGCCCAAGCATCCGACATCGGCGCCTATGTCCGTGCTGTGCGCAAGGCACAGGGCCTACGTCAGGACGACTTGGCCGCGCTGGCAGGCACCAGCCATGTGGTGCTGGGCAATGTCGAGCGCGGCAAGGACACCGTGCAACTGGGCCGGGTGTTCGAGCTGCTGCGGCAATTGGGCATCCAGGTCCAGCTGGACCTGCCTGTAGAGCTACCGGCTCCTGTA
Source organism: Xanthomonas arboricola pv. populi (assembly GCF_002939945.1). Lineage (GTDB taxonomy): Bacteria > Pseudomonadota > Gammaproteobacteria > Xanthomonadales > Xanthomonadaceae > Xanthomonas > Xanthomonas arboricola_A. The sequence goes on from NZ_MDEB01000014.1 coordinate 4,057, forward strand.
GACAAGCACCCCGAATGAACAACGCCGACGCGCCACGCAGCCTGGAACTGTGGCTGGAAAGCCGCCGCGTCGGCGAGCTGCGGGAGCAGGGCAATCTGTGGGTGCTCGCGTACGACCAGACGTGGCGCAAGGACGGCTTCGACCTGTCTCCCGCATTGCCACGCAGCGCGGGCGAGATCGTCGATGGCGGCAGCCAGCGTCCGGTGCAGTGGTTCTTCGACAATCTGCTGCCCGAAGAGGGCGGGCGCCGGCTGATTGCCAGCGACGCCGGCATCGACGCGGCAGATGCCTTCGGCCTGTTGCAGCGTTTCGGCCCGGAGTCGGCCGGCGCGTTGACCTTGCTGCGGCCAGGCCAGCAATTGCCGCCGCCGGCGCTGCAGCCGCTGGCCGATGCCGATCTATCTGCGCGTATTCGCGCCTTGCCTCGGCAACCGCTGACCCATGGCGCACCCAAGCGCATGTCGTTGGCGGGCGCCCAGCACAAGCTGGCGGTGGTGCTGGATGAGGGGCAGTTGTGGGAGCCGGTGGGCACGGCCGCGTCCACCCACATTCTCAAGCCCGACCACGAACATGTGGACGACTACCCGCACAGCGCAGTCAACGAATGGTTCTGCATGGAGCTGGCCGCTGCGTGCGGACTGCCGGTGCCGCAGGTGGCCGTGCGCCGCGTGCCGGAGCCGGTGTATCTGGTGCGCCGCTTTGACCGCCTCGGCGATGGCCTGCAGGCGCAGCGCCGTTACGCGCTGGACGGCTGCCAATTGCTGTCGCTGGATCGCCTCTACAAATACCAACAAGCCACCAGCGACAACTTTCGCGCGCTCGAACGCATCAGCCGCATGCCCGCGGCCACCCGCATCGCGCTGCTGCGCTGGCAATTGTTCAACTTCTTCATCGGCAACAGCGACGCCCACCTCAAGAACCTGAGTTTCCTGCGCGGCGCCAACGGCTGGGAACTCGCCCCCCACTACGATCTGCTCAGCACCAGCGTCTACAAGGCCCCCGATTGGGGTTTGGACGAGCTGGTCTTCCCGATGGGTAACGCCCGCCGTTACGCCACCATCGGTCGTGATGATGTCGCCGCATTTGGCGACTCCATTGGCGTGCCGCCAAAGCTGGCGTTGCGGCATCTGGATGAACTAGCGATTGCGATCAAGCGTGAATCACACGCCGTGCTGCAGACTTATGAGCAAGGTGCCACGCATGCAGTGGACCCCGGTGAGGCGCGCCTGCTGCGGCAGATTGTGTTTGGGCCTGTGGTGGATGCGTTGAGTGCGGTGGCGTTGTTGCGTTGACTGCAGCTGGTTCTAAAAGTTAGTAGCGGCGAGCAGATAAAGTCTAGAGGGTAAAACAAGCCTGATGGCTGGAGGCGGTGAGGTCAACTAAACCTTTATTAATGACGTTGACTTGCAAACGGAGCAGTCTGTCTCTCGCCCACGACTAATACATGCTAAAAATTGAAAAACAGTAATGAAACTATAAGATATAAAAATGCACAGCGATTTTTACAAAGCAGCGGGTGATGGATGGCTCTTCTTGATATAGAACTAATGGTCGAGCGTGTACGTAGCGATCAGGCTAAATCATTTATTAAAGAGGCTGTTGTTTGCTACAAAGCGGGAGCATACAGATCTTGCGTTGTTTCTACTTGGGTTGCACTTATACACGACTTTCTGGAAAAGTTCAGAGAGTTAGCTCTTTCAGGCGACTCTTCGGCCAAAACCCTGGTAGATGAGTTTGATCGTATCCAGGCTGCGCGAGATACCAATGCAGCACTGAAGTTTGAGCGCGAGGTACTGGACGTAGCACGAAATGATATGAGTTGATATCTGCTCAGGAACAGGTGGAGCTAAAACGATTATTCGAAGATCGCAATAGATTTGCACATCCAAACATAAATCAAGACGCCGAAATTCTGGATGCAACCCCTGAACTAGCACGCGCACATCTGCGAGCTGCAGTTGAACATGTTATGCAGCGTCCACCGGTTCAGGGAAAAGTTGCACTATCAACAATTCGTGCAAGTGTTGAATCTCCATACTTTCCAAAAAATGTCACAGATGCGATGACCGCGCTTTCAACAGTTACCGCTTTCCAAATGCGTGATTTTGTACAGCAAGCTGTCGCTACGCCTGCTCCAGTGGTCGTGAATCGCGCTATTGAAATTCTTGAAAAATCTACAAGCTGGGATTCTTCAAACGCGATTATTTCTGTGATCAGCGAAAAGATGATTGATCTTTTATCCAAAGAGCAAGCAATAATTTTGCTAAAATCAAATGCTAATAGCGAAGTTAAGTGGAGCTTTAGTTTTCCTGGTCTTGTTAAGAGGCTTGTATCAAAGGGGCTGCTCAATGAAGCTGAAGTTAAAAACGTTGCGGCCTTGGATAGTGATGGTCTATTAGCTAAATATCAATATTAAAATTTAATTAAAGTCGCTGATGAAATAAAGAATGGTTTTGCAGTTACTTAGTACCTGCAGTCCGCTCTTGTATGGTTTTTAGAGTCATCCGTGCAGCTGATGCCAAGGCCCTTGAGGCGTAGAACAAACGTTCGGTCAAGTCACCGCCGAGGCCTGCTTGACCGTTGGCACAGGCGGCCTCATCTGCATGCAACAACTCCAGCAAGCCGTGCAATCCACTCACACAGTGATCCAATTGCGCGCAGTGCAGCGCCATGCCGAATTGCATCGGCAAGTCGGACCAGTGGATACCTGTCGTTCCTTCGGCAGCACTTGCTTCATCCAGGCGACGGAAGAACACGTCCTCTGGCGCGTTTTGTGTGCTGGCTTCGTGTTGCCTATTAAGGGCCTCTATTGCGTTAGCGATGCGGGAAATGGTGTCTATGGGAAGATCGCTGGCAACAGATTGAATCCTGGTGCGCAGTAGTGAGCTTGTGCTATTTGCGCGGGCAGGTTTGGCGCGTGTCATTGGAGTTCCTCGGAAAATTGAGGTCTGCCACCTCGCTGCTAAACGAAGGTGACGGGCGATGCGCGGTTAGCAGACCGGTCCGAGGGCCGGCAGGCCTTACGGCCTCCGCGCACCGCCCGCCATAAAACTGGCTGGCACGCGACCACCACGAACTACAGACATAAAAAAACGCCTGTCATCCGTCGATGGGCGCTGGTGCGCCTCGGAAGGTTCGGACTGCTAAATCCGGCTGCGAGATTGGCCGCAGCAGTGAGGATCGTCCTCGCGTGTAATGCGGTTGTCAACTAGCGAAATAAGCAAGGAAAGGTTCACACGCGCAGCTTGTTGAAGGCCTCAGCCTCCTGCTCTGTCAGGCCAGCATCGCGACCGATATCTACGAGCAGTGAACCAAGTTTCACTCGTACCACTGGCTTCGTTGCTTCTTCAAGAATCGTACGGATTTCTGCGGCCATGCTCCTGCGTTGTTGCGCAGCGCGTTCTCGGATGGCGAGATAAACGTCGCCCGGAATATTGTGGACAGTGATAGATGGCATGCCGGTCTCCGACTGCACTCGGAATGCTCGAACTTTAGATCAAGTGCAAGCAATTGGGTGACTGGGTAACGCGCCATACCTTGGCTTGAGTTCTACGTTGGCCAATGTTTGCCGCATAATCCACCCTCACCGATACGGCCCGGGCCCGCGCCATACCGGCTCGCCCTGCTTGTAGACCTCCATCATGTTGATGACCTCGCGGGCATCGCCGATGTCTTTGAGTTCCGGCGAGTCCGGCGGCAACAGGCGGCATTTACTGGAGCCGCGCTTGAGCGCGACTTCCAGCGGGCACACCATGCGGTACTGGGTGCCGGGCAGGATGATGGCCACTTCCTTCATGCCCTGGTCGCGCCAGTTGCGCAGCTGGGTTTCGCTGCGCACTTCGTAATAGACCTGGTAGCCGCCCACATCCATGCTGGGTTGGGCGTTGTTGCGGTCGCGGCGGCGGCCTTCGCTGATGGTGGGCGTGTTGGACATGCCGTCTTCGGCGGCATCGGCTTCTTCTTCGAGCATGCCCGGTGGGCGGCCGGTCCAGGTTTCGGGGCGGCGCTGCGGCGCTGACGAGGGTTCTGCCGGCGGTTGCGGCGGGGTGGGGCGCTGCACCGGTTGCGTCTGGCGCTGCTCGACCAGGCCGCCGCGGCGGGTGTTGCCTGCCGGCGGGATCGGGTTCTTGGCGGTCTTGACCAGGGTGGACTGCACCGGCGAGGCGGCCGGCGGCGGTTGCACGGGCGCTGGCGTTGGCGACGGCGGGGTCGGTGTCGGCGAGGGCGTGGGTTGGTCGGGCGTGGAGGTGTCGCCGACAAAATCCACCTTGGTGCGGCCACCGCTGGCCGAGCCCTGCGGCGGGGTCATGGTGGGCGTGGAGGCCGACAGCAGGATCAGCAGCATCAGCACATGCAGCAGGGCGCTGATCAGCGCGGCGATCCACGGTTCGATGCGCTCGATCAGCGGCTCGGTGCGCGGCAGCCAGTCCTGGGCGTCGAGCCGGACGTGCAGCAGCTGCAGCGCGTCGTCGCGCACGCGGTAGACCAGCACGTAGGGCGTTTGCCTGACGACCCATTCGCGGGTGCCGGCGACGCGGCCGGCGCGGCCGCGGCCGGGTTGCTCGGCCAGGGTGCGGGTGGCGTCCAGCACCCGCCGCGCCATCGCGGCGGCGGCGGTCGGGTTGAGCGCGTGGTAGTGATCCTGGGCGTGTGCGAGTTGCCTGGCGGCCGGGACGGTCCAGTCACGCCGCAACATCAACGCCCCATCTGCCGAACAGTGCCGCCACCTGTGCCGGCGCGACAACCGCGCCCTGATCCGCTGCGGCCATGCCCTCCAGCACGGCGGCCTCGAAGCTGGCGGTGTCCACGACGCGGACCACGTCGTCCCATCCTGCCGTTTCGGGCAGCGTGTCGATCAGCGTGCGGGCTTCTTGCTTGATGGCGGACATGGCACTGCGGTGGGGAGCTCTGCCGGCAAGTCTACCCGTGCGGCTCTGGTTCGCGTGTGGCAATGGCTGGCGCGGTTGGAGCGTGCACCGGCCGTGGCAGGGCGAGGCGACTTGTGCGGAGGTCGGTCGTCTGTCGCGATCGGTGCGCGCGGCGGCGGCCGCTCGGGCAACCTGCCTGCACGCGCAGAAAGTGACACTTGGCACCTTGTTCGCTGTGAGGGCTGGTTTCATTCTGGCTCGATCACCTCACCCCGCAAAGGAATCGCCATGCCCGCTGCTGCCATCGCACCGCTGACGCCGTATCTGTCGATGGCGGCCATCGCCTTCCTCTACTACCGGCGCATCCGGCGCAGCTTCGGCCGTCAGCAATGGAAGCCGGTCAGCACGGCGGTGCGCACGATGGTGCTGGTCATTGCGGTGGCGGCGCTGGCGTATGCGGTCTATGGCTTGCCGCAGGTTCGGCCAGGGATCGCAGTGGGAACCTTGGTTGGTGTCGGGCTGGGCGCGTTATCGCTGCGCTACACGCATGCCGAATGGGTGGAAGGGCGCGGTTGGTATACGCCCAATCCGTGGATCGGTGGCGGCCTGACGCTGGTGCTGCTCGGGCGCCTGGCCTGGCGCTGGGCCGACGGCGCCTTCAGCGCGGGCGCGGCGGCGGCCGGCGCGCAGGCCAGCCCGTTGACGCTGGGCATTGCCGCGGCGCTGGTGCTGTACTCGCTGGTGCATGTTGGCGGGTTGTGGTGGCGGTTGCGCCAGCTGCGCTTGCAGGCTGCGCCGATCGCGGTGCCGCCGCCACTGTCGTGAGGGTTGTCGGGCGCCGCAGCTGGTTGCGGCGTCCGCGTTGCATCACACCTGCGAGCGGAACGGGACGACCAGCTTCTCGCCCAGCTTCTGCCGCAGCGGCCGCTTGCGCCAGCGCTCCAGCGTGTACGGTTCGGCCCGTTGCAGGTCGCGCTCGAACACCTCGGTCATCTGTGCGGCCAGCGCGCGGTCGTAGACGTTCAGGCTGGCCTCGTCGTTGAGGCGGAACGAGCGGATATCGAAGTTGGTCGAGCCCACCGAGACCAGCAGGCCGTCGATGATCAGCAGCTTGGTGTGCAGCATGGTGGGCAGGAATTCGTGGATGGCGATGCCGGCCTGCAGCAGCGGTTCCCAACTGGCCTTGGAGGCCAGCCGCACCGAGATCGCATCGATATGTTTGCCCGGCAGCAGCACGCGGATGCGCACGCCGCGCGCGCGCGCTTCCAGCAGCGAGCGGGTGATCAGCGCATCCGGCACAAAATACGCGGCGGCCAGGTCGATGGAGCTGCGCGCCGCGGCAATGGCGATCAGATACATCAGGTGCATGCTCTCGCTGCCGCCGGCCGGCGAGGCCACGAACAGCTGCGCGTCGCTGTCGCCGGCCGGTGCCAGCGCGGGGTAGTACTCGGCGCCATTGAGGACGCGGCCGGTGGTCTTGATCCAGTTGTCGTTGAAGGCGGCCTGCACCTGCGCCACCACCGGGCCTTCGATGCGGTAATGCGAGTCGCGCCAGTGCTCCGGGTCCTGCGCATCGCCCATCCACTGGTCGGCCACGCCGACGCCGCCGGTGAAGCCGATGCGGCCATCGATCACCAGCAGCTTGCGATGGGTGCGGTTATTGACGCGGTGCAGGTTGTACCAGGTCAGCGGGCGGTAGCGATGCACCTCCACCCCGGCGTCGGTCATGTCATCGACCAGCGAGGCATCCATCTTCAGGCTGCCACCCCAGTCGATGGTGACGCGCACCTTGACCCCGGCGCGCGCGCGCTCGGACAGCGCCTGGCTGAACTCGCGGCCGATCTCGCCCGACCAGTAGATATAGGTTTCGAAGGTGATGGTGCGCTGCGCGCTGCGGATGGCAGCCAGCATCGCCGGGAAGATCTCGCTGCCGTTGTGCAGCACCTGGATCCTGTTGCCTGGCAGGATCGCCGGACCCAGCAACACCGACATCTCGCGTCTGAATTGCGGGTCGGAGACGTCGTAGCAATGGCTGGGGATGTGCTCGAGCGTTTTCTCGGGCGTGGCGAAGTTGAGCAGGAGCAGCCCCACCACCAGCGTGGTGACGACCGTGGCCACGATGATCCATGTCATGCATCCAACCCCTGTTTCCCTGCCATCGACGGCCTCAAGCGGCCGGCATTCTGGCAAGGCGGACGGCATGGAGGCTGTGAAGGCAGGGCTCGATGCAGAACGACAGCGTGGATGCGCGAGTACGCAGCGATCCGCTTGTGAAATGCCGCCGTACCCCGGTGCTATCGTCCGAACCAAAAAAGCCAAGACGCGGATCAAGCGCATCGCCACCGCCTGCGACATGCTCGCTGCCGGCAAGCGGCTTGCGTGCTGCGTCGATCGGTCTGGCATGCACAGCACAATCGCTTGCTGCGCCGATGCCAAAAGCGGACTGAAGCGCTAAAAATGACATCAAGACGGCCGGTGTGGAACGACACGAGCGGGCGCTCCGCGCTGGCTGCCTTCTGATCGCAAACCGGGGCGGACTAGCCGCTTGCGCGGCGCCTGCCCATGCGCCGAAATGCTTACATGCGTCACACAAGCACGCACCTATACTCGCGGGGTGTCCCACCCAGAAGGTTCTGACTGCATGAGCGCACCCCCAACGTCCCCGATCGCCGCCGGTTCTGGCGCAGCCCCCGGTAGCCTTCGCCGTTCGGTGTCCAATACGCTCAAGGGGTCGGCCGGCAATCTGGTCGAGTGGTACGACGTCTACGTCTACTCGGTGTTTGCCACCTACTTCGAATCGCAGTTCTTCTCCAAGGAAGACAAGAACGCCACGATGTTCGTGTGGGCGATCTTTGCGATGACCTTCCTGATGCGCCCGATCGGTGCGTGGTACTTCGGCCGCTTTGCCGACCGCTACGGCCGCCGCCTGGCGTTGACCATTTCGGTGTCGATGATGGCGCTGTGCTCGTTCGTCATCGCCGTGACGCCGACGGTGGCCACGATCGGCATCGCCGCGCCGATCGTCCTGTTGCTCGCGCGCCTGCTACAGGGCTTTGCCACCGGCGGCGAGTACGGCACCAGCGCGACCTACATGTCCGAGGCGGCGATTCCCGGCCGGCGCGGGTTCCTGTCCTCGTTCCATTACGTCACGCTGGTGGGCGGGCACGTGTTGGCGCAGACCACATTGCTGGTGATGCTGCATTTCTTCGATGCGCCGCAGGTCTCCGAGTGGGGCTGGCGCGTGGCGTTCGGCCTGGGCGGCATCGGTGCGTTGGTGGTGTTCTGGCTGCGCCAGACCATGGACGAGTCGCTGAGCTCCGAATCCATCGCCGATTCGCGCACCGGCAAGGCCAAGGCGTCCGGCTCGATGCGCGAGCTGTTCGTCAATCAATGGCGCCCGCTGCTGCTGTGCTTCCTGATCACCGCCGGCGGCACGATCGCGTTCTACACCTATTCGGTGACCGGCCCGAAGATGATCCAGACCGCGTTCGCCGGTGGCGATGTGATGGCCGGCACCATCATCAACCTGGTCGCGCTGACGCTGCTGATGCTGATGCAGCCGGTCGGCGGCTGGCTGTCTGACATCGTCGGGCGCAAGAGTCTGCTGGTGTTCTTCGGCATCGGCGGGGTGCTTTACACGTGGTTCCTGGTGATGGAGCTGCCCAAGCAGACCGACTGGCTGACCGCGTTCGCGATCCTTACCGTGGGCTTTGTGATCCTGACCGGCTACACCTCGATCAATGCGGTGGTGAAGGCGGAATTGTTCCCCACCCATGTGCGCGCGCTTGGCGTCGGTCTGGGGTATGCGCTGGCCAACTCCGCCTTTGGCGGCACCGCGCCGTTGCTGTACCAGGCTTCGTTGAAGACCGGCCACGTCAGCGAGTTCGTGATCTACGCAACGGCGGTGATCGCGGTGTCTTTGGTGGTCTACATGTTCTTCCTGACCAACAAGGGCAGCAACTGGCTGGATGACGAAGCGGCGATGCATCAGCGCAAGCGCTGAGGTGTTGATGCAACCGCAAGCTTGATGGCTAGCTCCCTTCTCCCGTCGGGAGAAGGTGCCCGAAGGGCGGATGAGGGTACGTGCGAAGCCTCGTGTCATTTACCGCGAGTGGCTTCGCCCCGTACCCTCACCCCAACCCCCGCTCGTGCCCCGGCCCGCGCCAGCAGCGCGGGCACTCCAAGACACGCGCGCCAGTGGCGCGCAGGCAGTGCCTTATCGCCCCGCGGGGAGAGGGGCCAAGGGCGGCCGAGTACCGGCGTTCCCATGGGTGTGCGGCGCCGTCTGCGCAAACAAGCTGTAACGCAAACCAATCAAACCCAGCAGCGCATCATCGCGATGCGTCCCAGCCGGCACCTTGCCGACGCGCGCCAGCGACGCATCCAGACGATCACGCAACGCATCCGGCCCAGGCAACGGCCGCTTGCGTGCAACCTGCTGCCGGTAGTGCGCCGCAACCTCGGCCAGAATCGCGTCAATCGCCTCCCTGCTGGTCTGCGGCAAGCCATGCCGCGCGCTGCGCAGTTGCAGGATGTTCAAGCCCACGCGCACTTCGTTGAGCATGTCCACCGAAGCCAGGTCGCTGCCCTCCGGCGTCAAGGCCAGCCGTGGTGCGAGCAGGCCAAGCAGATCCAGCATGCGGGCGGCAAAATGCTGCCGGTCCTGCGCGCCGCGGCCGTCGGCGGCATCGGCCAGCGTGCGCCAGCCCTGGCGCACCAGCCGGCGCGCGCTCCATTCGGCGCCCACCGAGCGAAACAAGCGCGTCAGCACCACGGCAAATCCAATGCCCAACACCATCGCCACCGCCGCGTTGACGAAGCTCTGGATATTGGCGTTGTAGGTGTTCTGCAGGCTCAGCAACGCGGTGAGATTCACCACCAGCGGCAGCGCGATCAGCATGGTCTTGGGACGGTGCAGCAACGCGCCGATCGGCAGGAACACCACCGCCAGCACCAATACCAGCATCGGGAAATCATGGATGGCCGGGAAGATGCCGAACAGATAGATGCCGGCAACCACGCTGGCCACCACCGCCCAGGCCAGGAACGACAGCATGCTCGGCGCCGGGTCGTCCTGCGCGGCGAAGAACGCGGCGGTGACCGCCGCCATCATCGCGCCGTTGCCGCCGCCTTCCCAGCCTATGCCGATCCACAGCACGCAGTACGCCATCAAAGCGAAGCCTGCGCTCAAGGCCGAGAACGCGGCCATGCCGAAATCGATATGGCGGGTGCTGCTGGCAGGTGCGGGTAGATTGGCTGGGTTGCGCGAGGACCAGGTCAGGCGTTTCAGTCGCGAGGAGCGCTGAGCCGATGGCTCAGCGGAGTCGAACAGCGCCTCAGCACGTTGCGGCGATGCGGCAGTTGCAGAGTAGGATTGCCACCAGCCCAGGCGCTGCAGCAACGAAGACTGCACGTGCGAGCGCGTAACGGGTTCGCCTTGCGTAGCCTCAGTCTGTTCGAATGATTCCGCCGAGGCAGGCTGCATCGCCGCACCCGGCATCGCACGCAGCACCGGCGTCGCCGTGCCATGCACCACCGCCTGCTGCAGCGCGCGGCAGTCCTGCCACAGGTCGAGCAGCTCCTCCAGGCGCAGCAGCAAACTCGCCAGCAGCAGATGTTCGATGTCCTGATCCACCACCGGGCGCAGGGCGGCGATACGTGCACGCAAGGCGTCCACATCCGCATCGTTGCGTGCGTCCTCGCCCTGATCCACCCAGGCCGCGACATCCTCCAGCAGCGCCGCCGTCTCGAGCGACAACGCAGACCCATCGCGCTGCAACGCATCCAGCCGATCGGCCATCGACGACAGCACCGGCAGCAGCATCAGCATGCGTGCGCGCAGGTGTTCCAGCGTGGGGGCGGCACCGGCATGGCGTGGGTCGTCGTGGCGCACGAAGGCGATCAATGCCTCGAACTGCACCAGATCGGCGGCCAGACGATTGCGCGGTGCCTGCGATGGGCCGCGCTGCAGCACCTGCCGGCACCATTGCGCGGCGTCGCGCATCCAGTTGCCGATGCGCGCGGTCAGCATCGGCTTGACCGAGGCGGGGAATACCAGCGCGGCGAACAGCACCGCCATCACCGTGCCGAGGATGATCTCCTCGCTACGGGCCACCACGGTGTCGAAGATGCCTTCCGGCGCGGTCACTGCCGGGAAGCCGATGAAGGCGGTGGTGTAGCCGGCGAGCAGGAACGCATAACCGCGTGGGCCGCGATTGAGCAGCGCCAGGAACAGGCAGGCCGACAGCCACAACGCCATCGCCGCGCTGAGCAGCAGCGGCGTCTCCACCAGGTTCGGCAGCATCACCAGGGTCGCCGCGCCGGCCAGCAAGGTGCCGAGCACGCGGTATACGCCCTTGGCGCGGGTGGGGCCGAGCAGCGGCTGGGAGACGATGTAGACCGTGGCCATCGCCCAGTACGGCCGCGACAGATTGCCGGCCAGCCCCACATACAACGCCGCGATCGACGCGGCGAAGGTCTTGGCCGAAAACAGCCAGGCCTGGCGATCGCGCAGCAGCGCACTCATCGCGCGGCAGTCGGGTCGGTGTGGCCGGCCGCCGTTTCCCAACCGCCGCCCAGCGCCAGGAACAGCTGCAGTTGATCCTGCGAGACCTGCGCCTGCGCATTGGCCAGCGTCATGTCGGCGGTGGCCAGCGTGCGCTCGGCATCCAGGCTGGACAGATACGGCGTGCGCCCGCCCTGATACAGGCGCCGGTTCTGCGCCGACGCCAGGTCGGCCTGTTGCTGCGCCTGTTCCAGCAGATGCAGGCGGTCCAGATCCTGCGCGTAGCGCGACAAGGTGGTCTGCACCTCGCGCAGCGCCTGCAGCACGGTGTTGTCGAACTGCGCCAGCGCCGCGTCGGCGCCGGCCTCGGTGGCGCGCACACGCGCACGCGCACCACCGGATGGCAGCGTCCACGAGATCAGCGGGCCGAACGACCAGGCATGCGTGGCCGGCTCGCCGAAGTCGGCCAGCAGGCCGGTGGCACCGATCGAGCCGCCCAGACGGATCTCCGGATACAGCTCGGCGGTGGCCACGCCGATGCGCGCGGTGGCTGCCGCCAGCCGACGTTCGGCCTGGCGCACATCCGGGCGACGCGCCAGCAGCGCGCGGCCGTCGCCGATCGGGATCGGTTGCTGCAAGGCCGGCGCGTGCGCACAGCTGTCCACGCCGGCCGGCACTTCGCCGGGCGTCTTGCCGAGCAGCGCGGCCAGTTGGTAACCGGCGGCCTGGCGACGCGCCCGCAGCGGCGGCAGCGCCGCTTCCAGCATCGCCACCTGTGCGGTGGCGCGGGCCAGATCGGGCGGGGTGCCACGGCCGGCAGCGATCAGGCGTTGGGTGATGTCGTGGCTGCGCTGCTGCAACTGCAGCGAATGCTCGGCCACGTGCAGCTCGTGGTTGGCGTGGCAGATCTCCACGTAACTGCCGGCGACCTGCGCGGCCACGTTGACGCGGGCCAGATCGATCGCGGCCTGGGCGACCTGCGTATCGGCCTGCGCGGCCTCGGCGCCGCGTTGCAGCTTGCCGAACAGATCGAACTGATACGACACCCCGAACTTGCCATCGGCCAGGTTGAACACCGGCAGCTTTTCCTGCTGCAGGAACGCCTGCGCCGAGACCTGCGCGCGGCTGACGCCGGCTTCCACCTCGTAATCGAAACCGCCCGCATCCAGCGCCTGCTCGTATACGGCGGCGGCGCGACGCAGGTTGGCACCGGCGACCTTCAACTCGACGTTGTCGCGCAAGGCCTGTTCGATCAGGCCATCCAGCATCGGGTCCTGATACAGCGCCCACCAGCGTGCCGGCAGCGGCGCGCCGGGGTGCACCTGGTCGTTGCCGGTGTCGAGAAACGCGGCGTTGGCGGCCGGCCGCTGGTAGGCCGAGTCAGCCGGCACGGCGTAGTTCGGGCCGACCGTGGTGCATGCGCTCAATGCGGCCAGCAGCGTGACCAGTCCCAGGGGACGCAACACGGTGCGGTTCATGGCGCTGCCTTGGCCTTCACGCGGGCAGGCGCGCTGGCGGCAGCGTCACGCACGGCGTCCGGCAGGATGGTCACGGTGGCGGTGCGCCCGGCGATCAGCTGCACATGCGCCGGCACCCGATCCAGCACGATGCGCACCGGGATGCGCTGCGCCAGCCGCACCCAGTCGAACGCCGGAGTGACGTTGGGCAACGCGCCGGCGCTGCCGCTGCGGTAACGGTCCTCGATCCCGGCGGCGATGCTCTGCACATGCCCGTGCAAGGTGGCCGGCTCGCCCATCAGGTGCACGTCCACGCGCTGGCCGGCATGCACACCCTGCAGGCGGGTCTCTTCGAAATAGCCATCGACACGGAACGAGCCGGTATCCAGCACCGCCACCACCGGGCGCCCGGCACTGACGTAATCGCCCACGCGCACGGTGCGGTCGCTGACATGGCCGTCGGCCGGGCTGCGCACCTGCGTGCGGTCCAGATTGAGCTGGGCCAGGTCCACCGCCGATTGCGCGGTGGCCACCGCCGCCTGCGCTTTTTGCACATTGGAGCGGCGCACCTCGGCATCTTCGGCGGCGACCAGGTCCTGCAGGCTGCGATCGCGCGCGATCTCGCGGCGCAACTGGCTCAACGTGGCCTGGCGCTCGGCCAGCGCGGCGCGCGCCTGTTCCAGCGCGATCGCATAGCGCGCACGGTCCACCACGAACAGCAGCTGCCCGCGCCTCACCGCCTGGTTGTCGGCCACCGCCACCTGCTCCACCAGCCCGGACACATCCGGCGCCACCTGCACTACATCGGCGCCCACGTGCGCATCGCGCGTCCACGGCGCCTCCATGTAATAACGCCACAGGTGCTGCAGCACCACGGCAGCCACCACCACCATTGCCAGGGTCAGCAGCGCCGGCCCCGCGTTCTTGATCAGCTTTTTCACGGTTGCATCCAACGGGTAAGGGAAAACAGGCCGCCCAGCAGCGCGATGTACAGCGCCAGGTTGAACAGCGCCGGGTGCCAGATATGCCGGTACGCGCCGGCCCGGGTCAGCAGCGCGCCGATGGCGCTGTTGAGCAGATAGGCCAGCGTCATCAACGCCAGCAAGGTGGGAACGAACACACCGTAGAGACTGAATTCGCCGTACATCGGGCACATCCTGGGCAATGGGAAACAACCACGTCCGGCGCAGTGCGCAGTGCGCGCCAAGCCATCCGGACCGTCACAACCGGCGTCGCAGCACGACGCCCGGCATCCGACTCAGCCGGACTGACTCAACCGCGCGTGCGCCTGCGCGATCTGCTCCCACAAGGTCAGCACCACCTGCACCTGCACCTCGCTGAGCGCGCCGAACACCTGCCCGCGCAGCGCATCCAGGCGGATCTCGATGCGCCCGACCAGCGCCTGGCCGTCATCGGTGAGCCACAGCTGGTTGGCGCGGCGGTCGCTGCTGTCGGCCTCGCGGCGCACCAGCGCCTGCGCGCACAGCTTGTCCAGCAGCCGTACCAGGGAGGGGCCTTCCATGCCCAGTTGCTGGGCCAGCGCCACCTGGCGGATGCCGCCGCCGGAGCGGCCGATCATCAACAACGGCCCGGTGCAGGCGCTGGACAGCCCGAATTCGACAAATGCCTGGTCGGCCAGCCGCTGCCATTGGCGGGCGGCGACCAGCAGGCCGGAGCTGAGCTGGGAACGCGGGGGAGTCGTCTTGTCTGCCATAATAGATAGGATGCTATCAATTCAATATTGAATCAATAGCTGCCGAACCCGTGCAAGCCGGCGCAACCGCCACTGGGGCCGCCGGCCCGTCCTCGGGTACCATGCTCGCCCCCTTTGGGTGCACCTGCGCATGAGCCAGTCCGACCAGCCCGATTCCCCCGTTACCCAGGCCGAGGCCGAAGACGCCGTGCGCACCCTGCTGCGCTGGGCCGGCGAAGACCCGGCCCGCGAGGGCCTGCTGGACACTCCGCGCCGGGTCGCCGAGGCCTATGGCGACTGGTTCAGCGGTTACCGCGAGGAACCACGCGAATACCTGGAGCGCACTTTCGAGGAAGTGGCCGGCTACGACGAGCTGATCGTGCTGCGCGATATTTCCTACGAAAGCCATTGCGAGCACCACATGGCGCCGATCATCGGCAAGGTGCACGTGGGCTATCTGCCGCGTGACAAGGTCGTCGGCATCAGCAAGCTGGCACGCGTGGTGGAAAGCTATGCGCGGCGCTTCCAGGTGCAGGAAAAGATGACCGCGCAGATCGCCCAGTGCATCCAGGACGTGCTGCAACCGCTCGGCGTCGGCGTGGTGGTGGAAGGCTCGCACGAGTGCATGACCACCCGCGGCATCCACAAGCGCGGCGTCAGCATGGTGACCTCCAAGATGCTGGGCAGCTTCCGCGAAGACGCGCGTACCCGCGCCGAGTTCCTGCAGTTCATCGAAGTGGGCGGCAAGCGTTGAGGCATGCCTAGCGTCATTGGCTGGTAGATTGATCCCCTATACGCTGGCGGACGACCGTCGCAGGGAACCCATGCAGATTGAATCGATCGACATCAAGAATTTCAGGCTGTTCCGTAAAGCCAAGCTGACGCATGTGCCCAGGCTCTGTGTGCTGGTCGGAGCGAACGGAACCGGAAAGTCCACGTTGTTCGACGTGTTCTCCTTTCTCAAGGATGCATTGTCCATGAATGTGGGCAAGGCGATCGCAAAACGCGGTGGTTACAAAGAAGTTGCAAGCAGAGGGTTTGCGCACGAGCCCATCGAATTCACCATGCAATTCCGCTTGGAGATCACCGGCAAAGAGCGTCTGGTGACCTATGTGCTGAAAATCGCACCGGGCACCGGCACGCGTGTGGAGATCGAGCGCGAAGTCTTGCGCTACAAGCGCGGCAGCTATGGCGCACCGTTTCGCTTTCTGGATTTCGCGCACGGTAAAGGTTACGCGATCACCAATGAAGAGGAATTCTCCAAAAAAGACGAAGAGCTTACGCGCGAAGAGCAGGAGCTCGATGCCCCGGATATTCTGGCGATCAAGGGCCTAGGCCAGTTCGAGCGCTTCAAGGCGGCTAGCGCCTTTCGCCTGATGATCGAGAACTGGCACATCTCTGATTTCCATGTGTCCGAAGCCAGGCCGAGCCAGGAAGAAGGCTTTGCTGAGCACTTGTCCACGCGCGGGGACAACCTAGCCCTGGTCGCCAATTTCCTCTACGAAAACCACAGGGATCGCTTCGATCGTGTATTGCATGCGATGAATCGCCGCGTGCCTGGTGTTTCCGTGGTGCAACCGCAGCAGACCCTGGATGGGCGCTTGATCCTGCGGTTTCAGGATGGAAGTTTCAAGGACCCGTTCATTGCCAGGTACGTCTCGGACGGCACTATCAAGATGTTTGCCTATCTGGTGCTTCTCAACGACCCCAAACCGTATCCGTTGCTTGCAGTCGAAGAGCCCGAGAATCAGCTCTATCCCGAGTTGTTGCCGGAGCTGGCGGAGGAGTTCCGCGATTACGCCAGGCGTGGCGGGCAGGTCTTCATTTCCACGCATTCACCTGATTTCCTCAATGCACTGACGCTGGATGAGATCTATTGCCTGCGTAAGGAGAAGGGATTCACCACCATCACGCGCGCCAGCGATTCGGACAATCTTCGCGCATTGTTCGAAGCAGGCGACTTGCCTGGCTATCTGTGGAAGCAAGGTATGTTTGAGGGTCTGAACCGGGATATGGCCTGATGCAGGGGCGTCTCATCTTCCTGCTAGAAGAGCCCTCCATGAAAATCCTGCTGGATGGCTTGTTACCGCGTCTGTTCCCGGGATGGCAGGATGGACGCCATTTTCAATGTGTGCCCCACGACGGTAAGAGCGATCTGGAGCGCAGCCTGCGCACAAAACTAAGAGCCTGGCGCGTGCCTGGAGATCGATTTGTCGTGGTGCGTGACAACGACAACGGAGATTGTCTGGCGCTGAAAACGCGTCTAGTCCAGGTCTGCGCCGGCTTGGGACGCCCAGACACCTTGGTGAGGTTGGTGTGCCAAGAGCTGGAAAGTTGGTATATCGCTGATCTGAGCGCATTGGCGTCGGCTTTTCCCAGTTCCAAGTTGGATACTCCCGCGTTGCACAAGAGATTTTCACAGCCAGACACTTGGAACAAGCCATCTGCAGAACTGGAGAGGCTCATTCCCGAGTTTCAGAAACGCAGTGGAGCACGACTGATGGCGGAAAGATTGAGCGAGGAGGGTAATCGCTCGCCAAGCTTTCATGCTTTCATCAATGGGGTTCGACAAATGGCGCTGGATCTTGGTTATCACCCTCCGGCATGAAGGTCGTCCGTGCCCGTATCGCGCGCTACCGCAGCCTGCGCGAAGACCCGTTGTGGAAACTGTTGGCCGCCGACCACGCACCCGAGGTGATCGGTCTGCTGCAGGCCTTGCTGCTGGACGGAGAGCGACTGTTGCCGGCAGCGGTACTCCACGAGCGGCTGCAGCGCATGCTCGACGACATCAATGCTGAGCATTTGGCGCGCGATTTGCCGCGCACCGCGCAGGCCTATGTCGCCCACTGGCTGGCGCAGGGCTGGCTGGAGCGTCGTCTGCCCGAGGGCGCGCAGCAGGAAGAGTACGAGCTGTCCACACTGGCCGCGCAGGCGATCCGCTTTGTCGACGGGTTGGAGCACAGCCGTGGCGCGGCCACCGAAAGCCGGCTGGCGCTGGTGATGCAGCAGCTGGCTCAGCTTGCGGCGTTGACCGAGACCAACCCGGATGTGCGCTTGTCGGCACTGCGCGACGAGCGCGATCGCATTGATGCCGAAATCGCACGGGTGTCGGCCGGCAAGGTCGCCTCGCTGGACGGCAAGCGCGCGCTCGAGCGCACCCGGCAGGTGATCGCGCTGGCCGATGAGTTGACCGAGGACTTCCGCCGCGTACGCGACGATTTCGAGCAGCTCAACCGGCAATTCCGCGAACGCATTATCGATGACGAAGGCGAGCGTGGCGAAGTCCTGACCAGGCTGTTTGAAGGTGTGGACATCATCGGCGACAGCGAAGCTGGGCGCAGTTTTCAGGCATTCTGGGCCTTGCTCAACGATGCCGAACAAAGCGCGCAGCTGGATGCGGCGTTGGAGACGGTGCTTGCGCGCGCGTTCGCGCGCAAGCTCGATCGCCGCGAACGCAGCTTCCTGCGTGGGCTGACCGGCACCATGCTCGAACGCGGCGGCCAGGTGCACGATGTGATGCAGCATTTCTCGCGCAGCCTGCGTGGTTTCGTGCAAAGCCGTGGCTATCTGGAACAGCGCCGACTCAACCGCCTTCTCAAACAGGCGCAGGCCGAAGCGCTGAGCCTGCGCGAGCACATTCCGGCTCAGCGGCTGATCGGCCGCAGTCTGATGTTGACGACCAGCCGGTTGCGGTCGCTCTCGCAATGGCGCCTGCACGACCCGCGCCAGCAACAGGTCGATGGCAACATCCAGCGCAATGAGGCCGCCGCCATCTCTCTGGACAGCGTGGGCGATCTGGTCGCGCAATCGGAGATCGATTTCCGTAGCCTGCGCCGCGATCTGTTCGAGCTGCTGGCCACCCAGCCCCAGCTGTCCATTGCCCAGGCGCTGATGCAACGTCAGGCTACCCAGGGTCTGGGCAGTGTCATCGGCTATCTGTCGCTGGGCACGCGCCACGGCGTCGTCAGCGGCGATCAATTCGAAGTGGCGCAATGGCGCGGCAACGACGGCCAATGGCGTCGCGCGCGCATTCCGTTGATCTGGTTCACCCAGGAGAAACGCCATGAACTGGCATGAGCACGATCCCGAGTCCGAGATCGCCCAAGACGATACCGACGGTCAGAATCCTGCCGTCGCTACTGGGCTGTTCGCAGGCGATACCGGACAATTGCCGGTAGAAGCGCGTCGCGCGCTGTGTCAGTTGCTGAGTGGTCCCAGCGTGGACGCGCAGCGGCATGGTCGCCTGTGGCCGGCCTTGTTGCGCAGCGAAGCCGGCATCCGCAGCGCACTGGCGGACGTCTTTCTGGAGCTGGTGCTCGATCGTGAGGCCGGCATCGCCTTCACCCGCCAAGCTGAAACCGGCGAGCTGGAGGCGCCGGTGCTGCTGCGCTCCTCGCCGCTGACCTTCATCGACTCGGTGTTGCTGCTGCACCTGCGCCAGCAACTGGCCGAAGCAGATGCGCGCGGCGTGCGTGCGGTGGCGGAAGAAGCGGCATTGGACGAGGCGCTGGCCGTCTACGAGAAAAATCTGTCTACCGATCGCGCCGGTTTCCTGCGGCGTGTCGCCACGGCGATGCAAAAGATGAAGGACAACCATGTCCTGACCCGTCTGCGCGGCGAAGACGCACGCTATGAAATCTCGCCAGCGCTCAAGCTGCTGTTCTCGGCCGAAGATGTCGCCGCCTTGGGGCAGGTCTATCGCCAGTTACGCGACCTCCCGGCCGGCGGCGAGGACGGGGCCGACCCCGCGCGCGCCTAGCACCACCACCGCACCACCTGTGTAAGCGCAGGCCTGCGCTTTTCTGGCTTCCTGGACCGTACCGATGACCGCCTCTGCCGCGCCTTCCAGCCTGTTCGCCAACGATCTGCCCGACGCGCGCCTGCAGCAGTTCCGTATGCGCCGCCTGCAGGTGCATAACTGGGGCACGTTCTCCGGGTTGACCGAAGTGCCGATCGCCGAACGCGGCTTTTTGTTCGTCGGCCGCTCCGGCTCGGGCAAATCGACGCTACTCGATGCGATGTCGGCACTGCTCACCCCGCCCAGCATCGTCGACTTCAACGCCGCCGCCCGCGAGGCCGAACGCAGCGGGCGTGATCGCAATCTGGTGTCGTACGTGCGTGGCGCCTGGGCCGACAAGCAGGACAGCAGCTCCGGCGAGATCGCTACGCAGTACCTGCGCAAGGGCGCCACCTGGACCGCGCTGGTGCTGGAGTACCGCGACGGCGAGGACCGCGTGGTCAGCCTGGTGCGGCTGTTCTGGCTTGCCGGCAACAGCGCGGCCACCGCGGACGTGCGCAAGCACTACATGGTCGCCGAGCGCGCCTTCGATGTGGCCCAGGATCTGGGCGGCTTCGATCTGGATCTGCGCAAGCTCAAGCAGCGGCTGCACGATGTGCATCACTTCGACAGTTTTGCCGGCTACGCCGAGCGTTTCCGTCACCAGCTGGGTATCAGTAACGAAATGGCCTTGCGCCTGCTGCACAAGACCCAATCGGCCAAGAACCTGGGCGATCTCAACGCCTTCCTGCGCGGTTTCATGCTGGAAGAACCCAAGACCTTCGATGCGGCCGAACGCTTGGTGGGCGACTTCGCCGAACTCGATGGCGCCCACCATGCGGTAGTGACGGCGCGGCGCCAGGTTGAGACCTTGCTGCCTGCGCGCGCCCACCACGCCGAGCTCATGCAACTGCGCCGCCAGCGCAGCGAGCTGGAAGAACTCAAGCTAGGCATCGATACCTACCGCGAGCAGCGCCGGCTTGCCTTGCTGGATGCGCGCCTGCAGGAACTGGACGTGCAGGACCGCGGCCTTGCCGGCGAAGAAGGCCAGCGACGCGCGGCATTGGACAACCACACCCGCCATCTGGACGATCTGGAGGCGCAGCGGCGCGCGCAAGGTGGCGAGCGCATCGATGCGCTGGAGCGCGAACAGAGCCAGCTGCAGGCAGAGCGCGATCGCCGTGCGGCCAAGCGGGTCCAGGCCGAGCAGGCCTGCCGTGCACTGGAGCAAGCCCTGGCCGACAGCGCGCACGGTTTTGCCGAACAGGTCGCGCAGGCGCGCGTTGCCCTGGAAGATGGGCAGCGTGTCGCCGCCGAGCTCGACGAAGCGATCACCGAGCGCATGGCCGGCAAGCACGAAGACAGCAAACGCTTTGCCGAGGTGCGCGCCGAAATCGACGTATTGACGCGAAACCCCTCCAATATTCCCGCGCCGATGCAGAGCCTTCGCGCACGCATGAGCGCCGATACCGGCGTGCCGGAAGCGGCGCTGCCATTCGTTGGCGAGCTGATCCAGGTGCGCGAGGAAGCATCCGCCTGGCGCGGCGCCATCGAGCGCGTGCTGCACGGCTTTGCGCAATCGCTGCTGGTGGACGAACGGCATTACGCCGAGGTCGCCGATTGGGTCAACCGTACCCAGCTCGGCACGCGGCTGGTCTATTACCGGATGCGTCACAACGAGCAGGCACTGAGTGGCCGCGAACCCGGCAGCGCTTCGCTGTTGCAAAAGCTGGAATTGCGTGATCACCTCTTTGCCGGCTGGCTGCGGCGCGAGCTGGGCAAGCGCTTCGATTACGACTGCGTAGACAGTGCCAAGGCCCTGCGTCATGCCGAACGCGCGATTACTCGCGAAGGCCAGGTCAAGCATCCAGGCGAGCGTTACGAAAAGGACGACCGCCACGCAGTGGGCGACCGTCGCCGCTGGCTGCTGGGCTTCAACAACCGCGACAAGCTTGCCTTGTACGAGCGCGAAGGGCAGGAGCTGGCGCAACGCATCGCCGCCTGCGATGCCGAGGTGGCCGAGCTGCGCGCGCGCCGCGAACGCGATGGGCAGCGACGCCTGGCCCGCAACACCCTGGCCAATCTTGGCTGGGACGAAATCAATGTGGCCGCCGCGCTGCAGCGCCTGAGCCAGATCGCCGAGACCTTGCAACAGCTGCGCGAGGGCGACGCCAACCTGCGCGCGTTGGGCGAGGCGATCGACCGCACGCGCGCCGATATCGTCCAGGCCACGCGCACCTATGAGGGCGTGCGCACCGAGCGGATCACGCTGGGCGCCGAGCGTACACGTCTGGAAAAACAGCACCTGGAGTGCGCTGATGCGAATGCGCGCGTGGTGACGCCGTTGCAGCAGCAGGGCCTGGCCGAGCGTCTGCTCAGCTTGGGTGAGCTGAGCCTGGACACGTTGCAGGACCGCTTCCGTACGCTCGAGCGTGGCCTGGACGCGCAGCTGGGCGTCAGCAAAGACGAACTGACCCGCCTGCAGCAAGCGTTGATAGGATGTTTTCGCCGCTACTTCCAGCAATGGCCGGAAGACAGCGGCGATCTGAGTCCGACGCTGGAAGGCGCCGACGACTTTCTCGCCCGCCTGCAGCGGCTGGAACGCGATGGCTTGCCACAGCACGAGGCGCGCTTTTTCGATCTGCTGCAAAGCCAGAGCAAGAACAATCTGCTTGCCTTGCAGCGCCACACCGCCGAAGCGCGCAAGTCGATCGCCCAGCGTCTGGATGAGGTCAATGCCAGCCTGGAGCAGGTGCCGTTCAATCACGGCACTTTGCTGACCATCGAATTGAGCGACCGCCGCCTGCCGGAAGTGATCGAGTTTCATCAACGCCTGCGCGAAGTGCTAGGCCATCATCAGACCGAACAGCGCGAGGTGGCCGAACAGCAATTTGCGGTGCTGCGCGAACTGGTGCGTAAGCTGGGCTCGCAGGAGGGCGAGGACAAGCGCTGGCGCGAGCTGGTGCTGGACGTGCGCCTGCATGTGGAATTTGTCGGTGTGGAACTGGACGCAGCCACGCGCCAGCAGGTCGAGATCTACCGCAGCGGCGCCGGCAAATCCGGTGGTCAGCGTCAGAAACTGGCAACCACTTGTCTGGCCGCTGCATTGCGCTACCAGCTCGGCGGCGAAGACGGCGAGCTGCCGCGCTATTGCGCCGTGGTGCTGGACGAAGCCTTCGACAAGGCCGACAACGAATTCACTGCGCTGGCGATGAACATCTTCGAGAACTTCGGTTTCCAGATGGTGGTGGCCACGCCGTTGAAATCGGTGATGACGCTGGAGCCGTTTATCGGTGGCGCGTGCTTTGTCGAAATCAGCGGGCGGCACGATTCGGGCGTCTTGCTGATCGAATACGACGAACAGTCGCGCAGGCTTAAGTTGCCCGAGCGCACCCGCAGTGCAGCGGCCAACACCGATGCGGTGGCCGAGCAGGAGTGAGCTGATGGCGCGCGCCGATGACATGCTGTTGCCAGATGCCGCACTTCAGGCATTGCGCGGACAATGGCAACGCCAGCGTGGCCACTGGTTGATCGGCGCATCGGCACCCAGGCCCATCGCCCTGCAGCCACCGACCCAGGCGCAGGCCAGCGCCCGGTTTGATGCCTTCGGCGCTTGGCTGCGTGCCTGGCAGCGCGTCGCGTTGCCGGGGCGGGTGGAGTACCGCGATGTGCTGTGGTCGCAGCTGGGGGCGCAACGGCTGCCGCAGACCTGGGTGCTCGAGACGCCGACCGATGCGGCGGCGGCACTTCAGGAGCATGACCGTTGGCAACGCGCCAGCGCGCGCTGTGCCAGTTTGCAGGCGCACTGGCCCGAGGCTGCGGGGTTGGCGCCGCGCTTGCGGCGCCAGTTCGATCTGCTCGCCGACAGCACGCAGGCCGATATCGACCGGCTGGTTGCCGTGGTGGACTGGCTGCATCGACACCGCGACAGCGGACTGTTCCTGCGCCAGCTTCCCATTGCCGGCATCGACAGCAAATGGGTGCATGCGCGTCGCGGCATCATCGCCGATTGGCTGGGCGGGCTGCGAGGCATCGCCGAGCCGCGCAGCTTCGACAGCCTCGCCGGCCTGCGCAGCGCACCGGATCGTGTGCGCCTGCGGCTGCTGGACCCGGCGTTACGCCGCCGGTTCGGCGGCCTGGACGATCTGACCGTGCCGATCGAACAGCTGGCTGAGCTGCGGTTGCCGATCGATCGTGTG
Source organism: Xanthomonas arboricola pv. populi (assembly GCF_002939945.1). Lineage (GTDB taxonomy): Bacteria > Pseudomonadota > Gammaproteobacteria > Xanthomonadales > Xanthomonadaceae > Xanthomonas > Xanthomonas arboricola_A. Next base: position 27,556 of record NZ_MDEB01000014.1, read on the forward strand.
CTGATTGTTGAAAATCTCGAAACCGGCCTGGCCTGCGAAGCGCTGCCGGGAACGGCGCTGCTGATGGCGCGCGGGTATGCCGTCGACTACGTGCGCAACATCGAGTGGCTGCGCACGCTGCCGTTGTTCTATTGGGGCGATATCGATACGCATGGGCTGGCGATCCTGCACCGACTGCGCACGCATGCGCCGCAGACCGTGGCGCTGCTGATGGACCAGTCCACGCTGCTCGCCACTCCGCGCGCAATGTGGGGCCACGAACCCAGACAACATCGTGCCCATCGGCTCGCCGCGCTGACCCCGGACGAGCAGCTGTTTTATGCGCGATTGCGCAGCGGGCACTTCGGCGGCGCACCGCGGCTTGAGCAGGAGCGCATTGCGTGGAGTCATGCATGGCCGCAGATCCAGGCGGCATTGCGCGGATAGGCAGCCCGCCTTGGACGCGTGTCGAGCAGCTGGGCTGCCTGCACTGCAGGCGCTGATGCAATCTGCAGGCTCGGAGGTGGCTTGCAGATGTGCAACGTAGACAACGGCTGCACCCAGCATGTCATCTGCTGTAACGACCACGATTGCGGACCCTTTATCCGAAGATAAGAATCGTTATCATTAGCTGCCCGGATGTGCCCGCCAGTGTGCGCATCGCCTCGCTGAAGATCCCGATGACCCCACTGCCTGCGCCTCGCCACCTGTTGTTCGTGTCCCTGTTTGCCGCCGTGCCGGCCGCCGCCCAGGAAGCCAGCCTGCTCGATGCCATCGTGGTCAGCGAAAAGCGCGCCCTGTATCGGCCGGAAAAGGCCGCCGGCGCCACCCGCACGCAGACGCCGGTGGAGCGCATTCCGCAGGCGATCCAGGTGGTGCCGCGCTCGGTGATCGACGAACAGCAACTCACCCGGCTGGTGGATGTGGTGGCCAATGTCTCCAATGTGCAACCCGGCGGCACCCAGGGCAATCGCTCGGAAACCTTCGTCATCCGCGGTTTCGAGGCGTCCTCGTATGCGGTCGACGGCATCCTGCTCAACCCGGCGCAGAACTTCACCGAGACCGTGCGCGATCTGGCCAATGTCGCCCAGGTGGAAGTGCTCAAGGGCCCGGCGGCGGTGCTGTACGGGCGCGGCGAACCCGGCGGGGTGATCAATCTGGTCACGCTGCGCCCGGACGCGGTGTTCGGCGGCAATGCGTCGGTGCAGGTGGCCGAACACGGCCTGCGCCGCGTGCAGTCCAGCGTCACCGGCCCGCTGAGCCCGACCGTGTCGGCACGGCTCAGCGCTGCCGCGCAGGAGACCGGCAGCTTCCGCGCTGCGCAGGCCGATGGCGATCGCGTGTTCGTCTCGCCCTCGCTGGCCTGGCGGCCGACCGCGCAGCTGCGGGCCGATCTGGATCTGGAATACACGCGCCAGACCAGCCCGGGCGATCGCGGTCTGGTCGCCATCGACGGTGTGGTGCGTGGCCCGGCGCAGCGCAGCTTCGGCGAGCCGTGGTCGCGCAATCACGGCAGCGCGACAACGGCACGCGGCCGCATCGAGTACGACGCCAACGACTGGCTGACGCTGCGCCAGATCCTCAATCACCAGGACGGCGACAGCGGCCGCAACGTGGCCGACTTCACCGGCTTCAGTGCCGACCGCGCCTTCCTGCAACGCCGCGCGGTGCGTCAGGACCAGCAGGTGCGCGCAACGACCTCGCAGACCGAAGCGTTGGCGCGTTTCGCCACCGGCCCGCTGCGCCATCAGGTGCTGGCTGGTGCCGAATACGTCGACGCGCACCGCCACACCGACGAAGCGCGCGCGCCGCTGGCCCGCATCCGCGTGACCAACCCGGTGCAGGGCGCATTGCCAGGCACCTATGTGCCGGCCCGCGACATCGACGTCGATGCACGCTACGCCGCGCTATACCTGCAGGACCAGATCAGCATCGGCGAGCGTTGGGATGTGCTGGCCGGCGTGCGCTGGGACGACGTGCAGCAGACCACCATCGATAATCGCGCGCGCACCCGCGAAGACGGCCGGCGTGCCTCGCCGCGCATCGGCGTGGTGTGGAAGGCGGCGCCGCAGCTGTCGCTGTACGCCAACACCTCCACCTCGTTTCGGCCGCGCAGCGCCACGCTGTTTTCCGGCGGTAGCGCAGCACCGGAGACCGGCCGCCAGTACGAGGTCGGCCTGAAGAGCGCACTGTTCAACAACCGTGTACTCGCCACTGCCGCAGCATTCCAGATCACCAAGGACAACGTCGCCAGCAGCGACCCGGACAACGATGGCTTCGTGCTGGTCACCGGCCAGCAACGCGTGCGCGGCTTGGAAATGGATATCACCGGTGAGCTCACCCAGAACTGGCGCGTGATCCTTGGCGCCGGTTATCTGGACGCGCAGGTCACCCGCGACACCGTCATCCCGGTCGGCAATCGGCTGCGCGGCGTGCCGCGGGTCAGTGCCAGTGCGTGGAGCACTTATCACGTCGCCAGCGGACCGCTGTATGGCCTGACCTTGGGCGCAGGCGCGGTGCATGTGGGCGAGCGCGAAGGGGATCTCGCCAACAGTTACCGCATTCCCGGCTACACGCGCTTGGACGCCTCGGCGGCGTACCGCTTCGGCGGCCGTTATCAACTGGCGCTGATGCTGCGCAATGTCGCCAACCGTTTCTACATCGAGCAACCGGTGACGCAGACCACCAATTATCCAGGTGCACCGCGCACCTTGTCGGCGACGCTGAGTGTGGATTTTTAAACGCTAGGCAGCAGATCCCAGCCCATCTTGCCGATCAGCACGATGACCAGCACCAGGAACAATTTGCGAATCAGCGGCGTGCCGCCGCGCAGTGCCATCCGCGTACCGGCGACTGCGCCGGCCACGTTGGCCACCGCCATCGGAATGCCGATCGCCAGCATCACCTGCCCGCTGGGCAGGAAGAACGACAGCGCCGCCAGGTTGGTGGCCAGGTTCACCACCTTTGCCGCAGCAGAAGCACGCAGAAAGTCCAGCCCGAAAAAGCGGATGAACAGGAAGATCAAAAAGCTCCCAGTGCCCGGGCCGAAGAACCCGTCGTAGAACCCGATTGCCGCCCCCATCGCCAAAGCGGTGACCAGCTCGCGCCGGCCGATCTGGCGCGGACGATGCAGCGCACCGAAGTCCTTCTTGATCAGCGTGTAGACCAGCATCGCGATCAGCAGCACCAGGATCAGCGGCCGCACCGCCTGCCTGGGCATCAGGCTGACCGCGGTCGCGCCCAGAAACGAAAACGTGAACGCCGCCACTGTTGCGTACAGCACCGGCCGCCACGGAAAGCGCACGTTGCGCGCATAGCGCCAGGCCGATGCAGCGGTGCCGAACATCGCACTGAACTTGTTGGTGCCCAGAATCAGCGACGGCGTCTGCTGCGGCAGGGTCGCAAACAATCCCGGCAACTGGATCAAGCCACCACCGCCAACCGCCGCATCCACCAACCCGGCAACGAAGGCAATGCACAGCAGCCACGGCAATTCGGTGGGAATCAGTTCCAGCAAGGCGGCGCTCCGCACGACGGGGGCGACAGCATAAACGCGCAGAAACCCCGTTCCCCACTTCCCAATTCCCAATTCCCGCACAATCGCCCGATGCCGATTTCCACACTCACCGATCCCTGTCCCTGCGGCCGCGCCGCCGACTACGCGCGGTGTTGCGGGCAATACCACGCCGGCGCCGCCGCGCCCGATGCCGAAACCCTGATGCGTGCGCGCTACAGCGCCTACGTCCGCCGTGATGTGGCCTACCTGCTCGCCAGCTGGCATCCGTCCACGCGCCCGCCCGAGGTGTCGCTGGACGAGGGCGGCCGCACCACCTGGCTCGGCCTGACCGTGCAACGCGCCATCGAAACCGGCACCGACACGGCCGAAGTGGCGTTTCTGGCCCGTTACCGCATCGGCGGCGGCAGCGCGGTGCGCATGACCGAACACAGCCGCTTCGTGCGCGAAGACGGCCGCTGGTATTACCTCGACGCGCACTGAGCCGGGTCCAGGCGTGAGCGAGGGCAGCGATCGAGCACACCATGAAGCCATTCAGCCCGATGGACGGCACGGACCGGCGCGATTTCTCGACGCCACGTTCGCAGTCGATCCCCGAAGCTTGCCGCCTCGGCGTAGCTCGCCGCGGGGCGGACACGATCATGGCAACCTTCAATCTCTGGCAGTGGGTGCTTCTGGCCATCGCGGTGTTTGCGATCGTGCTGCCGGCGTGCCTGGCCACTGCACTGATCTGGTTCGGTCCCCGCCACGACGCCCCACGCAGGGCCCGCGCCCGCCGTGTGTCCGACACCAGCCCCTCCAGCCCGGCGTTGTCGCTGCTGACCGGCATCACCGGCGACGGCAGCTAAGCGCGGCGATCGACGCCGCCGGGCTGCCGCGGCGCATTGCCAAGTGCGCCGGGTCGCGACTTAGGCATCGGCGCGCGACATCACTACCTGGAAGGTCATCACCCAAAAGGGTCATACAGCGTCTTCGCTGCGCTCACCGGTCTGAAGAGCGCGCCGTACAGTCATCCCTGCGTTTCGCCACCGACGAGCGCAGCGCATGCTGCCGCAGCGACAGCGCCACCTGCACGCCTGCAACCAGCCAGGTTGGCTATCCTCAACGGCTCGACTTGCCGCAGGAGCGCTCCACCGCATGACCTCCGTTCACACGCCGGCCACCGCGCCGTGACGCCGTCCCGGCGCGTCCTGCCTGCGCTGTTGGCGCTGCTGCCGCTGATCGCCTGCGCCGATCCGGCCTTCGACCGCTGCCTGGCCAGCCTGCAGACCCAGGCCGCCGCCAAGGGCGTGCAGGCCGCCGACTTCCAGCGGTTCACCGCCGGCCTGGCGCCCGATCCCAGCGTGTTGCCGCTGCTCGATGCCCAGCCCGAGTTCACCACCCCGATCTGGGACTACCTCGCCAGCCTGGTCGACAGCCAGCGCGTCGCCGACGGCCAGGCGATGCTGGTCACCCACCGCGCGCTGCTTACGCGCCTGTCCGAACAGACCGGCGTCGATCCGGCCACCATCGTGGCGGTCTGGGGCGTGGAGAGCGACTACGGCCGCGTTACCGGCAAGCGCCCGCTGTTGGTTTCGCTGGCCACGCTGTCGTGCGCAGGCCGCCGCCAGCCGTTTTTCCGTGGCGAATTTCTTGCCTTGCTCGGCCTGCTGCAGCAAGGCGATCTGTCGCCGGATGGCTTGACCGGCTCCTGGGCCGGCGCGTTCGGGCAGACCCAGTTCATGCCCTCGACCTATGCCCGCATCGCGGTGGATGGCGACGGCGACGGCGACGGCCGCCGCGACCTGGTCGCCAGCATTCCCGACGCGCTGGCCTCCACCGCCAACTATCTGGTCAAGGCCGGCTGGGAGCGCGCCCGTCCCTGGGGCATGGAAGTCCGCCTGCCCGCCGGCTTCGATGCCAGCAAGGCCGGCCGCACCCGGCGCCAACCGCTGCAGGCCTGGCAAAACGCAGGGCTGCTCGGCACCGACGGCAAGGCCCTGGCGCCGGCCGGTCTGCCCGCCGATGCCCCGGCCGCCCTGTTGCTGCCGGCCGGCGCGACCGGCCCGGCGTTTCTGGTGTTCCGCAACTACGACGCGATCTATGCCTACAACGCCGCCGAAAGCTATGCGCTGTCGATCGCCCTGCTCGCCGACCGCCTGCGCGGCGGCTCCGGCCTGGTCGTCGCCTGGCCCACCGACGACCCCGGCCTGGGCCGTCCCGAACGGCGCGAACTGCAGCAATTGCTGCTGGCCCGAGGCCACCTGATCGGCGAGGCCGACGGCATGATCGGCACCGCCAGCCGGCGCGCCATCCAGGTCGAGCAGACCCGCCTGGGCCTGCAACCGGCCGACGGTCGCCCCGGGCAACGCATCCTCACCGCCCTGCGCGCTGCCCCGCCGGTCGCCGGCGCGGCCGCCGTCCGCGCCACTGCGTTCAAGCTGCCGGCCGCCTATCCCGCATTCGCCCAATCCCCCATCGTCCAGAAGGCATTCCCCATGTCCGACCTCACCGGCCTGCGCACAGGCGATTTCCACGGCTTCCCCTCGCTGTTGATCGACACCCCGTTCTCCACCGCGGCCATCAGCCTGTTCGGCGGCCAGTTGCTGTCGTTCGTGCCCAAGGGTGGGCAGGACGTGATGTGGCTGTCGCCCACCGCCAAGCAGCCGCCCACCCCGATCCGCGGCGGCGCCCCGGTGTGCTGGCCGTATTTCGGCCGCCAGGACCAGACCGGCGAGGTGCCCGCGCATGGCTTCGTGCGCACCGTGCCCTGGCAGCTCACCGAGAGCCGGCGCGAGGACGACGGCACCCTGGTGCTCACGCTGACCCCGCCCAGCTTCGACGACCTGGCGCTGCGCCTGCGCATGACCCTGCGCATCGGCCGCACCCTCGAACAACGCCTGATCACCGAGAACACCAGCCCGGCCCCGGTGCGCTTCACCCAGGCGCTGCACAACTACTTCCGCGTCGGCGACGCGCTCAAGGTCAGCGTGCAGGGCCTGGACGGGCTGGACTATCTCGACAAGTACGAGAACTACGCCACTGCTCACCGCCAACAAGGCGACTGGAGCCTGCGCGACCCACGCGATCCCGGCCGCAGCGACCGCATCTACACCAACGCCGGCGGCCGCTACACCCTGACCGACCCGGTGCTCGGCCGCCGCATCGTCATCGCCACCCAGGGCAGCCGCTCGCTGGTGGCCTGGAACCCGGGCGAAGAAGCCGCCGCCAAGATGGCCGACGTGGGCGAGGGCTGGCGCGACTACGTCTGCCTGGAAGCGGCCAACGCCGGCCCGGACGTCATCGAACTCGCCCCCGGCGCCAGCCACACGCTGACCCAGACCATCAGCGTCGAGTAAGCGCAAGAATTGCCTCCCGACCGCACAGGGCCCTGCGCTGTTTTACAGAACGGAGATACATGCAGCGACGACTCCCTTCTCCCACCCGGAGAAGGTGCCCCGAAGAGGCGGATGAGGGTGCGGCGCAGAGATCTGCGAGTGCCTGTAACGACAAACGCGTCGCCACGCGCCTTTATGAGTGACGCATCGACCGCCTCGCCTCGTACCCTCACCCCAACCACCTCTCCGCGCGCCGCCGGCGCGCAAGTAGTGCCTTGTCGCCCAGCAGAGGGGGCTTTAACCCATCACGCTGATCGTGCTCCGACCAACAGACCAAGCGCTTACGTATGCTCGGCCAGCTTTTCCACCGCCAATGCCTACATCGCCGACGTCACCCCGGCCGACAAACGCGCCGGCGCGTTCGGCATGCTCGGCGCCGCGTTCGGCATTGGCTTTGTCGCCGGTCCGTTGATCGGCGGCTGGCTGGGCAGCCTCGGCTTGCGCTGGCCGTTCTGGTTTGCCGCAGGGCTGGCGCTGTTGAACGTGCTGTATGGCTGGTTGGTATTGCCCGAATCGTTGCCTGCCGAACGCCGCACGCCACGCCTGGACTGGTCGCATGCCAACCCGCTCGGCGCGCTCAAGCGGCTGCGCCGTTATCCGCAGGTGCTCGGCCTGGCCTCGGTGGTGTTCCTGGCCAACCTGGCGCACTACGTCTATCCCAGCATCTTCGTGCTGTTCGCCAGTTATCAATACCACTGGGGCCCGCGCGCGGTGAGCTGGGTACTGGCCGGCGTCGGCGTGTGCAGCATCATCGTCAATGCGCTGCTGGTCGGCCGGCTGGTGCGGTGGCTGGGCGAACGCCGTGCGCTGCTGCTGGGGCTGGGTTGCGGGGTGGTCGGTTTCGTCATCTACGGGCTGGCCGACAGCGGTACCGCGTTCCTGGTCGGCGTGCCGATCAGCGCGTTCTGGGCGATCGCCGCACCGGCCGCGCAGGCCCTGATCACCCGCGAGGTCGGCGCCGATGCGCAGGGCCGCGTGCAAGGCGCACTGACCAGCCTGGTCAGCCTGGCCGGCATCGCCGGTCCGTTGTTGTTTGCCAATGTGTTCGCCTGGTTCATCGGCCGCGGCGCACCGCTGCATCTGCCTGGCGCCCCCTGGTTGCTGGCGGCTCTCCTGCTTGCCGCAGGCTGGGTCATGGCCTGGAGGCGGGCAGGGCGGGGGGCCGGCGTGGCCCCTGCTGCACAGGAGTGAAGCCAACCTATTCAGCTTGCGCTCGCGCCCGCTTTATCTGATTTGCGCAGTCACTGCTAGGCTGGTGTCCTCCGTGCTGCGGCACCGCCTCGACTCCCTATGTGTCCTGACACCCTGGCTGTTCCGCCCTCGGCCGCGCTCGTGCTGCGCCATGCCACGCAGGACACCCACCGCCTGGTCGAAACGGTTCCGCTGATGCAGGCGCTGGGGCAGGGGCGGGTCGATCGCGCTGCCTACGCGCTGATCCTGCGCCGGCATCATGCACTGCTGTCCGGCTTCGAAGCGCAACTGAGCGACTGGCTCAGCACCCTGATCGGCACCGGCTGGCAGTACCGCCGCCGCGTCCCGGCCTTGCGCGAAGACCTGCACACGCTCGGGCAGCAACCGCAGACAGCCATCGCGGCGCCTGCCGCCGGCAACGATGCCGCGCGCTGGGGCATGCTCTACGTCATCGAAGGTTCGCAACTCGGTGGGCGGATGATCGCGCGCACCTTGCGCAAGCAGCAGCCCGCGCTGGCCGACGCCTTGCGGTATTTCGAACTGGCCAACGACGATCCGGCCGGCTGGCGCCGTTTCCAGGCGGTGCTCGACCAACGCCTGGACACGTCTCCCGCGCGCGAGGCCGCCATCGACGGCGCGCAGCGCATGTTTGCCCACTTTCACACCTGTCTTGCAGCGGAGCCGCGCGCGTGAATCAGCCTACCGAACCCCTGGATATGGATGTCTGTGCGCGTGAGCCGATCCATATCCCCGGCCTGATCCAGCCGTACGGCGTGCTGCTGGTGATCGAGCCGGCCGACGGTCGCATCGTGCAGGCCAGCAGCACCGCCGCCGACGTGCTCGGCGTGCCGCTGGCCGAGCTGCTGGGCATGCCGTACACGCAAGTGCTGGAACTGCCCGCCGAGCAGCCGTTTGCGGTGGAGGACCAAGCGCAGCACCTGCTGCATGCCGACGTGCGCTTTCCCCGGCGGACAGCGCCGACCGACCACCCCTGGGTGGCCGCCTGGCATCTGTATCCGGAGCAGTGGCTGGTCGAAATCGAGCCGCGCGATGCACGCCTGATGGACGTCACCCTGCGCGAAGCGCTGCCGCTGTTGCGCAGCATCGAGCGCGATCCCGGCATCGCCGAAGCCGCCGTGCGCGCCGCCAAGGGGCTGCGCAACATGATCGGCTTCGACCGGGTGATGGTGTATCGCTTCGACGAAGAGTGGAACGGCGACGTCATCGCCGAAGCGCGCCAGCCCGAGCTGGATGCCTATCTCGGCCTGCATTATCCGGCCACCGACATCCCGGCCCAGGCGCGCGCGCTGTACCTGCGCAACCGCGTCCGCCAGATCGCCGATGTCGGTTATCGGGCGTCGGCGATCGAACCCACGCTGCATCCGCGTCTGGGCACCCCGGTGGATCTGAGCGATGTCAGCCTGCGCAGCGTCTCGCCGGTGCATCTGGAATACCTGGCCAACATGGGCGTGACTGCCACGCTGGTGTCCTCGATCGTCGTCAACGATGCGTTGTGGGGGCTGATCGCCTGCCATCACTACAGCCCGCACTTCACCAGCCACGCCATGCGCGATGCCACCGATGCGGTGACCCGCGCGCTGGCCGGGCGCATCGGCGGATTGCAGGCGGTGGCGCGCGCGCACATGGAATCGGTGCTGCTCACCGTGCGCGAGAAGTTGATCACCGACTTCAACGACGCCGACCAGATGACCGTGGAAATGCTCGCCGACATGGCGCCTGACCTGATGGACGTGGTCGACGCCGATGGCGTGGCGATTTTCCATGGCAGCGAGATCAGCCGGCATGGCAGCACCCCGGATGCGGCCGCGCTGCGCCGCATCCGCGACCACATCGAATCCGAACATCACCACGCCCTGCGCGAAGACGCGGTCGGCGCCCTGCATGTGGATGCGATCGGCGAAGTGTTTCCCGAGCTGGCCGACCTCGCCCCGCTGGCCGCTGGCTTCATCTTCGTGCCGCTGATGCCGCAGTCGCGCAGCGCCTTGCTGTGGACCCGCCGCGAGCAGGTACAGCAGGTCAAATGGGCCGGCAATCCGCAGTTGGCCAAGCTGCCGGACATTCCCAACTCACGGTTGTCGCCACGCAAGAGCTTCGATCTCTGGCAGGAAACCGTGCGCGGTCGCGCGCGGCGCTGGTCGCCGCTGCACCTGGAATCGGCGCGCAGCTTGCGCGTCCTGATCGAACTGATGGAGCGCAAGCGCTTCCAGCAGGATTTCACTCTGCTCGAAGCCTCGCTCTCGCGCCTGCGCGATGGCGTGGCCATCATCGAACGCGGCACCACGGCCGCGCACCGGCTGATGTTCGTCAACCCGGCCTTCGCAGAACTCAGCCAGACCGAAGTGGCCGACCTGATCGGTTGCGACATCCTGTCCCTGCTGGCCGGCGATGCCGCCGCGCCCAAGGTGGAGCTGCTCGAAGACGCACTGCGGCAAGGGCGCGCCGCTTACGTCACCCTGCCGCTGCGCTCGCAGGGCGGCGCGCCGGTCTATCGCCAGTTCCACCTCGAACCGCTGCCCAGCCCCAATGGCGTCACTGCCCACTGGCTGCTGCAGCTGCGCGATCCAGAATAAGCCCGGCCAACAACCGGGTGGCCTGCCGCGGCTAAGCGTGGCCAGTAAAACGTGGTGCGCAGTCGTAAGGTGGGTGTGGATGGCGCGCAGGAACCGCAGTTTGCGCGTGATACAGAACGTGTTCCGCGTGGGCCTGGTCCGCGTCGAGCGCGCGGTCAAGGAGCGGTTGTCGATGGCCGAATCCGAAGGTCTGACCCCGCACCGCGCGCCCGTCTGGCGGTTTGACCGGTCGCTAAGCCCGCCGCCGCAACACCAACAAGGTGACCGTTCCGGCCACCAGGCCCCAGAACGAGGCACCGATCCCGCCCAGCGTCAGCCCCGATGCGGTCACCAGGAAGGTGATCAAGGCCGCTTCGCGCTCGCTGTCCTGCTGCAAGGCCGCTGCCAGGCTGTTGCCGATCGTGCCCAGCAAGGCGATCCCGGCGATCGCCATCACCAGCTCGCGCGGGAAGGCCGCAAACACCGCCGCCACGGTCGCGCCGAACACGCCGATCAGCACATAGAACACGCCCGCGCTTACCGCAGCGGTGTAACGCCGCGCCGGATCCTCGTGCGCCTCGCGGCCCATGCAGATCGCCGCGGTGATGGCCGCCAGGTTCAAGGCATAACCACCGAACGGCGCCAGCAGCGTATTGACCACCCCGATCCAGCCGATCGTCGGCGAGATCGGCACGCTGTAGCCGGAGGCGCGGATCACCGCCACGCCCGGCACGTTCTGCGAGGCCATGGTGACCACGAACAGCGGAATCGCCAGCCCGAACAACGCCGCCCACGACAGCGACGGCACCACCAGCACCGGATGGGCCAGTTCAAGCTGCACGCTCTTCCACTGCATCAGCCCGCCGCCGGCCGCGATCGCCACGCCGACCAGCAAGGTCGCAATCACCGCATAGCGCGCAAACCAGCGTCGCCCCGCCAGATAGGTCGCCAGCATCGCCAGCGCCAGCAACGCCTGGCTCTGCATCGCCACGAACAGATCCAGCCCGAAGCGCAACAACACTCCGGCCAGCATGCCCGAGGCCAGCGAGACCGGAATGCGCCGAATCGCCCGCTCGAACAATCCCGAGAAGCCGGCCGCCATGCCAAGCACCGCAGCCACCACAAACGCACCGACCGCCTCGCGCAACGGCACCCCGGCCGCACTGCCGATCAACATCGCCGCGCCCGGCGTGGACCAGGCCGTCACCACCGGTACCCGGTAGCGCAGCGACAGGCCGATGCAGGTCACGCCCATGCCGATCCCGAGCGCCCACATCCACGAGGCGATCTGCGCCTGGTCCGCCCCCAGGTGACGTGCCGCCTCGAACACGATCACCGCAGAACTGGCAAAGCCCACCAGTACCGTGACAAAGCCTGCGGCAATCGCAGGCAGGGACAGATCGCGAAGCAGGCTGCGGGAAGGAGGCATCGTGAGCTCTCTATCTAGTGCACGTATTCTCACCGAGCGCGCCGAGGATCGATACCACAGCACCTTGTGTGGTTGGCGCTCTATCGACAGTCTTTTTGTCCTGCACGGAAAGCGCTGCTTTACCGGGTACACGGTGCCGCGTCTTAGATGGAGAGAGCAGCCCCGATCCACCGTATAGCGCGTGGAATCAGGGCCCACGCATGGGCGCAATGACGCCCATGTCATGCCAGTGTCAAAAAGTGCTTGCACTTCTGCACAGTCTCGATAAACTGCGCGGCCTCGCTCAGGACGGCGGCGCTTCTCGAAGCACCGCAACAACGAACGAGGCGAATCGGAAACATCACAAGGTGTTGACGAAACGGAAAAGCCGGCTATGATGGGCGGCTCGCTACACGG
>NZ_MDEB01000015.1 GCF_002939945.1 Xanthomonas arboricola pv. populi
ACGTGACCGATGGTGCCGACGTTCACGTGCGGCTTGGTGCGCTCAAATTTCGCTTTTGCCATGACTAACTACCTCTAATTGAAAATTTGTGAGAAGCGGCTGAGCGAACTCAGCCCTTCTTGGTGACGGCGTCGGCGATGTTGGCCGGTGCCTCTTCGTAGTGGTCGAATTCCATCGAGAACGTCGCACGGCCCTGGCTCATCGAGCGCAGCGAGGTCGCGTAACCGAACATCTCGCCCAGCGGAATCATCGCGTTGATGATCTTGCCCGACGGGCTGTCGTCCTGACCCTGCAACACGCCACGACGGCGGCTCACGTCGCCCATCACGTCACCCAGGTAATCCTCCGGGCTGACGATCTCGACCTTCATGATCGGCTCCAGCAACACCGGGCTGGCTTTCGCAAAGCCCTGCTTGAACGCCATCGACGCGGCCAGCTTGAACGCCATTTCCGAGGAGTCGACGTCGTGGTACGAGCCGAACACCAGCTTGACCTTCACGCCCACCACCGGGAAGCCGGCGATCGGACCACTGGTGATCGTCTCGCGCAGACCCTTTTCGACCGAGGGGATGAATTCCTTCGGGATGATGCCGCCGGTGATGTCGTTGATGAAGAGGAAATCGTCCTTGACGTTGTCGCTCTTGCGATCGTCTTCGGTCATGGGCGACAGCTCGATCACCACGTGACCGTACTGACCCTTACCGCCGGACTGCTTGGCGTGCTTGTAGTCGGACTTGACGTCGGACTTGCGGATGGTTTCGCGGTAGGCCACCTGCGGCTTGCCGACGTTGGCCTCGACATTGAACTCGCGACGCATACGGTCGACGATGATGTCCAGGTGCAGCTCGCCCATGCCCGAGATGATGGTCTGGCCGGATTCTTCGTCGGTCTTGACGCGGAACGAGGGATCTTCCTGCGCCAGACGGCCCAGTGCCATACCCATCTTTTCCTGGTCCGACTTGGTCTTGGGCTCCACCGCCATCGAGATCACCGGCTCCGGGAACACCATGCGCTCCAGGGTGATGACCTTGTCCTGCGCACACAGCGTGTCGCCGGTGGTGACGTCCTTCAGACCCACGGCCGCAGCGATGTCACCAGCGCGCACTTCCTTGATCTCTTCGCGATTGTTGGAGTGCATCTGCAGGATGCGGCCCACGCGCTCCTTCTTCGACTTGACCGGGTTGTAGACCTGGTCGCCGGAGTTCAACGTGCCCGAGTAGACACGGAAGAACGTCAGCGAGCCCACGAACGGGTCGGTCATGATCTTGAACGCCAACGCCGAGAACGGCGCAGTATCGGTGGCAGGACGGGTGTCTTCCTTCTCGTCCTCATCGATACCCTGGACCGGCGGACGGTCGGCCGGCGACGGCAGCAGGTGCACGACGCCGTCGAGCATGGCCTGCACGCCCTTGTTCTTGAACGCCGAGCCGCAGAACACCGGCACGATTTCGACCTTCAGGGTGCGCTCGCGCAGACCCACCAGGATCTCTTCTTCGCTCAGGTCGCCTTCGTTGAGGTACTTGTCCATCAGGTCTTCGCTGGCTTCTGCAGCCGCCTCGACCATGAACGAACGCGCCTCGGTCGCGATCTCGACCAGATCGGCCGGGATGTCGCGGTATTCGAAGGTGGTGCCCTGCGATGCGGTATCCCAATGGATCGCCTTCATCTTGAGCAGGTCGACCACACCCTCGAAGCCGTCCTCGGCGCCAATCGGCACCTGCATCGGCACGGCGTAGGCACCCAGACGGGCCTTCAGCTGCTCGACGACCTTGTCGAAGTTGGCACCGGTACGGTCCATCTTGTTGACGAAGGCCATGCGCGGCACGGAATACTTGTTGGCCTGGCGCCACACGGTCTCGGACTGCGGCTGCACGCCGCCAACGGCGCACAGCACGAACACCGCACCGTCGAGCACGCGCAAGGAGCGCTCCACTTCGATGGTGAAGTCGACGTGCCCGGGGGTATCGATGATGTTGAAGCGGTGCTGCGGCATGGACTTGTCCATGCCCGACCAGAACGCCGTGGTCGCAGCGGAGGTGATGGTGATACCACGCTCCTGCTCCTGCTCCATCCAGTCCATCACTGCAGCGCCGTCATGGACTTCGCCGATCTTGTGACTGACACCGGTGTAGAACAGGATGCGTTCGGAAGTGGTGGTCTTGCCGGCATCGATGTGGGCCATGATGCCGAAGTTGCGGTAACGCTCGATAGGGGTGGTGCGGGCCACGGGGAGCCTCTCAATTTCTTGGATTTCGGATGGCCGAACGCCGCCTTTCGGCGGCCTTCGGATTGGATGCGACGCGAAACGCGTCGCAAACAGCACTCAGATGGTGCTGAAGGGCCCCGTTACCAAGGCCCACGAGGTCACCAGCGGTAATGTGCGAACGCCTTGTTCGCCTCCGCCATACGGTGCGTCTCTTCGCGCTTCTTGATCGCGCCGCCACGGCTTTCCGAGGCGTCCAACAGTTCTGCAGCCAGCTTGCGCGGCATGGTGTTCTCGCCACGCTTGCGCGCGGAATCGATCAACCAGCGCATTGCCAGCGCCATGCGACGGGAGGAGCGCACTTCGACGGGCACCTGATAGGTAGCACCACCGACGCGACGCGATTTAACTTCGACAGCCGGGGCCACGTTGTCCAGTGCTTTCTGCACCAGCTCGACGGCATTCGGATTCTTTTCGCCAATGACGTCCATCGCGCCATAGACAATTTTCTCAGCAACCGACTTCTTGCCACTTTGCATCACCATATTGATGAAGCGGGCAATGGTTTCGCTGCCATGCTTTGGATCAGGCAGGACGGTGCGCTGCGGAGTAGAACCTTTACGGGACATTGGAGTGTTTCCTTAGCTCTTCGGGCGCTTGGCGCCGTACTTGGAACGACCTTGACGGCGCTTTGCGACGCCGGCGGCGTCCAGCGAACCACGGACGGTGTGATAACGCACACCGGGAAGATCCTTGACGCGGCCACCGCGAATCAGGACCACGGAGTGCTCCTGCAGGTTGTGGCCTTCACCACCGATGTAGCTGATGACCTCTTCCTGGTTCGTCAGGCGCACTTTGGCAACCTTACGCAGGGCCGAGTTCGGCTTCTTCGGGGTAGTGGTATAGACGCGTGTGCAGACGCCACGGCGCTGCGGACACTTGTCCAGTGCCGGAGAGGCACTCTTGTAGGTGGTCGCTTGCCGAGGCTTGCGGACCAGCTGATTGATCGTCGTCATCAGTTGATTCTTCTGATTGAGAGGCCGAGACGGCCTTGCACGAAAACAAAGGCAGGCCGAAAAACGGCCCGCCGAGACAGGGAAGTATAGCTGGCAGGACGAAACTCCGTCAACTTCACGGAAATCTAACCCTGCTGGCCCATCCAAGGCCGGAAAACGGGGGGCCTCCTGCCCTCCTTTTCGCTTGGCTTACGGCGGTCTTGCGACCGCCGTCGGAGCGCTTACTCCTCGTCCGCGGCAGCGTCGGCCACGGCTGCGACCGGTTCGGCCACCGTCGGCTTGCCCGACAGCGTTTCCATTTCCGAGTCGGTCAGACCCGACGACTTGCGACGTCCGGCGTGATACGCCAGACCGGTACCGGCCGGGATCAGACGACCCACGATCACGTTTTCCTTCAGACCGCGCAGGTTGTCGCGGGTACCGCGCACGGCAGCCTCGGTCAACACGCGGGTGGTCTCCTGGAACGAGGCCGCCGAGATGAACGACTCGGTGGCCAGCGAGGCCTTGGTGATACCCAGCAGCACCGGATCGTACTTGGCCGGCAGTTCGTTGCGCTTGACCAGGCGGGCATTTTCCTCGATGACGCGCTGGCGCTCGACCTGCTCGCCGTTGAGGAACTTGCTGGTGCCCTGGTCGGTGATCTCGACCTTGCGCAGCATCTGGCGAGTGATCACCTCGATGTGCTTGTCGTTGATCTTCACGCCCTGCAGGCGGTACACGTCCTGGATTTCCTTGACCAGATACGCGGCCAGCGGCTCGACGCCCAGCAGACGCAGGATGTCCTGCGGGCTCGGCTCGCCGTCCACCACGGTCTCGCCCTTGGTCACATGCTCGCCTTCGAACACGATGATCTGGCGGTACTTGGGGATCAGCTCTTCGTGTTCCGACCCATCGGTGTCCTTGATGATCAGGCGCTGCTTGCCCTTGGTGTCCTTGCCGAAGCTGATGATGCCCGAGCGCTCGGCCAGGATCGCCGGATCCTTCGGCTTGCGTGCTTCGAACAGGTCGGCAACGCGCGGCAGACCACCGGTGATGTCGCGGGTCTTGGACGCTTCCTGCGGGATCTTGGCAACCACGTCGCCCACGCCGACGGCGGCGCCGTCCTGCAGGTTGACGATGGAGCGCGGTGGCAACAGGTACTGCGCCGGCAGATCCGTATTCGGGATCGTCAGGTCGTTGCCCTTGCCATCGACGATGCGCACGATCGGGCGCAGCTCCTTGGCATGTGCACCGCGACGCTTCGGGTCGGTGATTTCGCGCGAGGCCAGACCGGTCAGTTCGTCGGTCTTCTCGATGACGGTGACGCCGTCGACGAAGTCGATGAAGCGGATGAAACCGGCCACTTCCGACACGATCGGGTGGTTGTGCGGATCCCAGTTCGCCACGCCCTGCCCGGCCTTGACCGCATCGCCGTCCTTGGCAGTGATGGTGGCGCCGTACGGCAGCTTGTAACGCTCGCGCTCGCGGCCATGGCCGTCGAGCACGGACAGTTCGCCCGAACGCGAGACAGCGACCAACGCGCCGCTGGCGTGCGCCACCGACTTGAGGTTGTTGAACTTCACCGAACCGGTGGTCTTGACGGTGATGTTGTCCACCGCCGCCGCACGCGAAGCCGCACCACCGATGTGGAACGTACGCATGGTCAGCTGGGTACCCGGCTCACCGATCGACTGAGCGGCGATGACGCCGACCGCTTCACCGATGTTGACCTGGTGACCGCGGGCGAGATCGCGGCCGTAGCAGCGTGCGCACACGCCGAACGAGGACTCGCAGCTGATGGTCGAACGCACCTTCACCGACTGCACGCTGGCGTCTTCCAACTTGGCAACCCAGGCTTCGTCCAGCAGCGTGTTGCGGGTGACGATCGGCTCCTCGTCGTTGCCCGGCAGGTAGACGTCCTCGGCCACCACACGGCCCAGCACGCGCTCCCTCAACGGTTCCACCACGTCGCCGCCTTCCACGATCGGGGTCATGATCAACCCTTCGGTGGTGCCGCAATCGACCTCGGTGATCACCACGTCCTGCGCCACGTCGACCAGACGACGGGTCAGATAACCCGAGTTCGCGGTCTTGAGCGCGGTATCGGCCAGACCCTTACGGGCACCGTGGGTGGAGTTGAAGTACTCCTGCACGTTCAGGCCTTCGCGGAAGTTCGCCTTGATCGGCGTCTCGATGATCGAGCCATCCGGACGCGCCATCAGGCCGCGCATGCCGGCCAGCTGACGGATCTGCGCCTGGCTACCACGCGCACCGGAGTCGGCCATGATGTACAGCGAGTTCATCGACTTCTGGTCGATGGTCTCGCCCTTGGCGTTTTCGACCTTCTCGGTACCGATGGTGTCCATCATCGCCTTGGCGATGCGCTCGCTGGTGCGCGACCAGATGTCCACGACCTTGTTGTAGCGCTCGCCGGCGGTGACCAGACCGGACTGGTACTGCTCCTGGATTTCCAGCACTTCGGCTTCGGCCTCGGTGAGGATGCCCTTCTTCTCATCCGGGATCAGCATGTCGTCGATGCCGATCGACACACCTGCGCGGGTTGCGTAGGCATAGCCGGTGTACATCAGCTTGTCGGCGAACACGACGGTGTCCTTCAAGCCCAGCAGACGATAGCTGGAGTTGATCAGACGCGAGATGTTCTTCTTGGTCATCTCGGTGTTGGCCAGCTGGAACGGCAGGCCTTCGGGCAGGATTTCGCTCAGCAGCGCGCGACCGACCGTGGTGTCGACGATCGAGGTGCCGCTGCTGCGCTTGCCATCGGCTTCCACGTCCACCTGGGTGATGCGGACCTTGACCTTGGCGTGCAGTTCCACCACGCGGTTGTCGTAGGCGCGCTTCACTTCGCTGGTGTTGGCGAACACCATACCTTCGCCCTTCTTGTTCTCCAGGGCGCGGCTCATGTAGTACAGGCCCAACACCACGTCCTGCGACGGCACGATGATCGGCTCGCCGTTGGCCGGCGACAGGATGTTGTTGGTGGACATCATCAACGCACGCGCTTCCAGCTGGGCTTCCAGCGAGAGCGGCACGTGGACGGCCATCTGGTCACCGTCGAAGTCGGCGTTGAACGCAGTACACACCAGCGGATGCAGCTGGATGGCCTTGCCTTCGATCAACACCGGCTCGAACGCCTGGATGCCCAGACGATGCAGGGTCGGCGCACGGTTCAGCAGCACCGGATGCTCGCGGATCACTTCTTCCAGGATGTCCCAGACTTCGGCTTCTTCGCGCTCGACCAGCTTCTTGGCCGCCTTGATGGTGGTAGCCAGGCCGCGACGTTGCAGCTTGGCGAACACGAACGGCTTGAACAGCTCCAGCGCCATCTTCTTCGGCAGGCCGCACTGGTGCAGCTTGAGGTACGGGCCGACGGTGATGACCGAACGACCGGAGTAGTCCACGCGCTTGCCGAGCAGGTTCTGACGGAACCGGCCCTGCTTGCCCTTGATCATGTCGGCCAGCGACTTCAGCGGACGCTTGTTGGTGCCGGTGATGGCACGGCCGCGACGGCCGTTGTCCAGCAGCGCATCGACCGATTCCTGCAGCATGCGCTTTTCGTTGCGCACGATGATGTCCGGCGCATTGAGCTCGAGCAGACGACGCAGACGGTTGTTGCGGTTGATCACGCGGCGGTACAGATCGTTCAGATCCGAGGTCGCGAAGCGGCCGCCATCCAGCGGCACCAGCGGACGCAGATCCGGCGGCAGCACCGGCAGCACGGTCATGACCATCCACTCCGGACGGTTGCCCGATTCCAGGAAGGCTTCGATCAGCTTGATGCGCTTGGTGAGGCGCTTGAGCTTGGTTTCCGAACCGGTGCTGGCGATTTCCTCGCGCAGGCGGGTCATTTCCGACTGCAGGTCGATCGTGCGCAGCAGCTCGTACACGGCCTCGGCGCCCATGGCGGCGTCGAAGTCGTCGTTGTACTCCTGGCGTGCGGTCAGGTACTGCTCTTCGGTCAGCAGCTGGCGGCGCTCGAGCGGGGTCAGGCCCGGCTCGGTGACCACATAGGCTTCGAAGTACAGCACGCGCTCGATGTCACGCAGGGTCATGTCCAGCATCAGGCCGATGCGCGAGGGCAGCGACTTGAGGAACCAGATGTGCGCGACCGGCGAGGCCAGGTCGATGTGACCCATGCGCTCGCGACGCACCTTGGCCAGGGTGACTTCGGTGCCGCACTTTTCGCAGACCACGCCGCGGTGCTTCATGCGCTTGTACTTGCCGCACAGGCACTCATAGTCCTTGATCGGTCCGAAGATGGCGGCACAGAACAGGCCGTCACGCTCGGGCTTGAAGGTCCGGTAGTTGATGGTTTCGGGCTTCTTCACTTCGCCGTAGGACCACGAACGGATCAGGTCCGGCGATGCGAGCGCGATCTTGATCGCGTCGAAATCCAGCGTCTGGCGCTGTTGATTGAAGAGGTTGAGCAGGTCTTTCATTTGATATCTCCGGGTCGGAGGAATTTCGTATCTGAGATGAAACCGAGGGACTTACGTTCCGGAACCCCGGCACCGCGTTGCGGCGCCGGGATCCGGCTCGATCACTCTTCCAGTTCCATGTTGATCGCCAGCGAGCGGATTTCCTTCACCAACACGTTGAAGGATTCCGGCATGCCCGCGACCATCTCGTGCTCACCATCGACGATGTTCTTGTACATCTGGTTGCGGCCCTGCACGTCGTCGGACTTCACCGTCAGCATTTCCTGCAGGGTGTAGGCCGCGCCGTAGGCTTCCAGCGCCCAGACTTCCATCTCACCGAAGCGCTGACCACCGAACTGCGCCTTGCCGCCCAGCGGCTGCTGGGTGACGAGCGAGTACGGGCCGGTCGAGCGGGCATGCATCTTGTCGTCGACCAGGTGGTTCAACTTCAGGTAGTGCATGTAGCCGACCGTGGTCTTGCGATCGAACGCTTCGCCGGTACGACCGTCGTACAACTGGGTCTGACCGCTCTGCGGCAGTTCGGCCAGTTCCAGCATGCGCTTGATTTCCGCTTCGCTGGCGCCGTCGAACACCGGGGTGGCCATCGGCACGCCATCGATCAGGTTCTTGCCCAGGTTGAGCAATTCCTCATCGCTGAACTGCGACAGGTCCACGCGCTGTGCATTGATCGCGCTGTCGTGGTTGTAGATGTCGTCCAGGAACTTGCGCAGTTCGCTGACCGCCGCCTGGGCTTCCAGCATGCGCTGGATCTTGCGACCCAGGCCCTTGGCGGCCCAGCCCAGATGCACTTCAAGAATCTGGCCGATGTTCATACGCGACGGCACGCCGAGCGGGTTCAGCACGATGTCGACCGGCTCGCCGGTGGCCATGTACGGCATGTCCTCGACCGGCACGACATTGGAGACCACACCCTTGTTGCCGTGGCGGCCTGCCATCTTGTCGCCAGGCTGGATGCGGCGCTTCACTGCCAGGAACACCTTGACCATCTTCAGCACGCCCGGTGCGAGGTCGTCGCCCTGGGTGATCTTGCCGCGCTTGTCGGCAAAGCGTGCTTCGAATTCCTTCTCGTGCGCCTGGATCTGCTTCTGCGCGCGCTCGATGGCATCGGCGGCGTCTTCGTCCTTCATGCGCAGCTGGAACCAATCGGACTTCTTCAGCCCGTCCAGATACGCGTCGGTGACGTTGTCGCCCTTCTTCAGGTTCGGACCGCCGTTGGCGACCTTGCCCACGATCTGCGAACGCAAACGTGCGTAGATGGCAGCTTCCAGGATGCGGAACTGGTCGTCGAAGTCCTTCTTGACGCGCTTGATCTCGGACTCTTCGATCTGACGCGCACGCTTGTCCTTCTCGATGCCGTCACGGGTGAAGACCTGTACGTCGATGACAGTGCCGTCCATGCCCGGGGGCACACGCAGCGAGCTGTCCTTCACGTCGGAGGCCTTCTCGCCGAAGATCGCACGCAGCAGCTTTTCTTCCGGGGTCAGCTGGCTCTCGCCCTTCGGCGTGACCTTGCCGACCATGATGTCGCCGGCGCGCACTTCCGCACCGATGTACACCACGCCGCTCTCGTCGAGGCGGTTCAGGGCCTGCTCGGACACGTTCGGGATGTCGGCGGAAATTTCCTCCGGCCCCAGCTTGGTGTCGCGTGCTACGCAGGTCAGCTCTTCGATGTGGATCGTGGTGTAACGATCCTCTTCCACCACGCGCTCGGAGAGCAGGATGGAGTCTTCGAAGTTGTAGCCGTTCCACGGCATGAACGCGATCAGCATGTTCTGACCCAGCGCCAGTTCACCGATGTCGGTGGACGGGCCATCGGCCAGCACGTCGCCGCGCGCGATCACGTCGCCCACGTTCACCAGCGGACGCTGGTTGATGCAGGTGTTCTGGTTGGAGCGGGTGTACTTGATCAGGTTGTAGATATCCACGCCGGCATCGGTGCCGCCACCGATTTCTGCCTCGTTGACCTTGACCACGATACGGGCCGCGTCGATCTGTTCGATCACGCCACCACGCAACGCATTCACCGTCACGCCCGAGTCGCGCGCAACTGCACGCTCGATACCGGTACCGACCAGCGGCTTCTGCGAACGCAGCGTCGGCACGGCCTGGCGCTGCATGTTGGCGCCCATCAGTGCGCGGTTGGCGTCGTCGTGCTCCAGGAACGGCACCAGCGCCGCGGCGACCGACACGGTCTGCATCGGCGAGACGTCCATGAAGTGCACTTCGGCCGGCGGCTTCAGCAGCGACTCGCCCTGGAACCGGCACGGCACGAACTGCTCGGTGAGCATGTTCTTGGCATCGGTCAGCGCGTTCGCCTGGGCGATCACGTACTCGTTCTCTTCGATCGCCGACAGGTATTCGACATCGTCGGAGACCTTACCGTCCAGCACCTTGCGGTACGGCGTCTCGAGGAAGCCGTACTGGTTGGTGCGGGCGAACACGGCCAGCGAGTTGATCAGGCCGATATTCGGGCCTTCCGGAGTTTCGATGGTGCAGACGCGGCCGTAATGGGTCGGATGCACGTCGCGCACTTCGAAGCCGGCGCGCTCGCGGGTCAAACCGCCCGGGCCCAGTGCGGAGACGCGACGCTTGTGCGTCACTTCCGACAGCGGGTTGTTCTGGTCCATGAACTGCGACAGCTGCGAGGAGCCGAAGAATTCCTTGATCGCTGCAGCCACCGGCTTGGCGTTGATCAGTTCCTGCGGGGTCAGACCCTCGGACTCGGCCATCGACAACCGCTCCTTGACCGCGCGCTCGACGCGGACCAGGCCCACGCGGAACACGTTCTCGGCCATTTCGCCGACCGAACGCACGCGACGGTTGCCCAGGTGATCGATGTCATCGACCACGCCGCGACCGTTACGGATCTCGGTGAGCACCTTGATCACTTCCAGGATGTCGGAGGTGTCGGTGTGCTCGGCGACCAGGCGCTTGGACTCTTCGTCGTTGCGCTCGGCAAAGTACTTCTTGTCGTACAGCACCGACTCGCCCAGCACGTCCTTGCGGCCGACGCGACGGTTGAACTTCATGCGGCCGACCGTGGACAGGTCGTAGCGCTCGAAGGTGAAGAACAGGTTGTGGAACAGGTTCTGCGCGGCTTCCTTGGTCGGCGGCTCGCCCGGACGCATCATGCGATAGATCTCGACCAGCGCTTCGAGCTGGGTCTTGGTCGGATCGATGCGCAAGGTGTTGGACAGGTACGGACCGCGATCCAGATCGTTCACCCACAGGGTGCCGACCGCATCGACGCCGGCCTTGCGGAACGCCGCCAGCTGGTCTTCGGTGATCTCGTCGTTGGCATTGGCCAGCAGCTCGCCGGTCGAGCCATCGACCACGTCGTGCGAGAGGATGCGGGTGAGCAGATAGTCGTCCGGCACGGCCAGCGCGGCAACGCCGGCGGCTTCGAGCTGCTTGACGTGACGGGCGGTGATGCGCTTGCCCGCTTCCACGATGACCTTGTCGCCATCGGCCAGGTCGAAGTTAAGCGTTTCGCCACGCAGACGCTCCGGCACCAGCTCCAGCTGCACGCCTTCGTCAGGATTGATGTGGAAGGTGTTGATCTCGAAGAACTCGGCCAGCATCTCTTCGTTGCTGTAGCCGAGCGCACGCAGCAGGATCGACACCGGCAGCTTGCGGCGACGGTCGATACGGGTGAACAGCGCGTCCTTCGGGTCGAACTCGAAATCCAGCCAGGAACCGCGGTACGGAATGATGCGGGCGCTGTACAGCAGCTTGCCCGAGCTGTGGGTCTTGCCACGGTCGTGGTCGAAGAACACGCCCGGCGAACGGTGCAGCTGCGAGACGATGACGCGCTCGGTGCCATTGACGATGAAGGTGCCGTTGTCGGTCATCAGCGGGATTTCGCCGAGATAGACCTCCTGCTCCTTTACGTACTTGATGGCCTTGGTCGACGACTCGCGGTCGTAGATCACCAAACGCACGGTCACGCGCAGCGGCGCGCCATAGCTCATGCCACGCTGACGGCATTCACGCTCGTCAAACACCGGCTGACCAAGCTTGTAGCCGACGTATTCCAGCGCGGCGTTGCCGCTATAGCTGGAAATCGGGAACACCGACTTCAGTGCCGCGTGCAGACCGAGATCCTTACGCTTGGTCGGCTCCACGTCTTCCTGCAGGAATTCGCGGTAGGAATCGACCTGGATGGCGAGCAGGAACGGCACTTCGAGAATCGAGCGCTGCTTGCCGAAGTCCTTGCGGATACGCTTTTTTTCGGTGAACGAATAAGACGTCATGAGTCTTCACCCTAGGCTGCGGGGGCCGCGTCGCGGCGGCCCTGAAATAACAAAATTGTCAGTTGGAAGTCGCTGGTATTGCCGGCACCAGCACGCCTTCTCCCGCTACTTCCAACTACCAACTCGGTGAGGCCGGGAATCGGGAATGGACAAATGGGAATCGGATGAGCACGCGATGTTGCATTTGCGATTCCCCAATCCCGATTCCCGATTCCCGATTCCCGCCCGAAACGGCCAAAGGCCGGGAGCTTTACGCTCCCAGCCTTCAGTGCATCACCATGAAACGCTGGCGATGCAAGGTACTGCTTACTTGATTTCGACAGTCGCGCCAGCTTCGGTCAGTTCCTTCTTGATCTTCTCGGCTTCGTCCTTCGAAGCGCCTTCCTTCAGCATGCCACCGGCTTCGGTCAGGTCCTTGGCTTCCTTCAGACCCAGGCCGGTCACGGCGCGGACGGCCTTGATGACGCCGACCTTGTTGGCGCCGCAGTTGGTCAGCACCACGTTGAACTCGGTCTGCTCTTCGACCACGGCGGCCGGGCCAGCGGCAGCGGCAGCGACCGGAGCGGCGGCGGAGACGCCGAACTTTTCTTCGATGGCCTTGACCAGCTCCATCACTTCCATCAGGGACTTCTCGGCGATGGCGTCGACGATCTGTTCGTTGGTAAGGGACATTGTGATTACCTTTAAATGATTTTCTGGATTGGGGTTCTAGCGAACGCTAGGACATCAAGCTTCGGCAGTCTCGGCGACCGGCGCGGCGGCTTCGTCGCCACCACCCTGCTTGTCGCCCACGGCCTTGACGGCACGGGCAAACATGGCAGCCGGTTCGGACAGCACGCGGGCCAGCATGGCCAGGGCCTGGTCGCGGGTCGGCAGCGAAGCCAACACGTCGACGTGGCCAGCCGGGAACAGTTCCCCGCCGATGGACACGACCTTGGCCTGCAACTTGTCGTTGCCCTTGGCGAATTCCTTGATCAGGCGACCGGCAGCGCCGGGCTCCTCCATCGAAAACGCATACAGCAAAGGACCGACCAGCTTGTCAGCGACGACAGCGAAATCGGTACCTTCAACGGCGCGCGCAGCCAGGGTGTTCTTGACAACTTTCAAGAACACGCCGGTTTCGCGGGCCTGCTTGCGCATCGCGGTCATCTGGGAGACCGTGATGCCAGCGTATTCGGCGGCGATCAAGGAGTGAGCCTTGGCGGCGATGTCTGCCAGCTCGGCGACTACTTCTTGCTTCTGAGACAGATTGAGAGCCATTGCACTCCTCCGTTAAAGCCGGGATTGGTGATTGGTGATTCTTCGAAGCCATGAAGCAGCTCCTGCAAATCCCCAATGCCGAATTCCTAATCCCTGCTTCAAACTACTCCGCTCGCGGCTCCTGCCGGTTGCGGTCCAGGGCAGCCTCCGTCCTGGAAGCCGGGAACATCGACCGATGTTCCTTTGGTGGCCGTTCTAGACCTGGAGTGGGCTCGATCCGGGATGTCCCAGACGCGCGTAAACCAGAAAGCTCCAGAAGGGCGACACCATCTACGCCGGCCGGCTCTTGCGAACCTGATTAAGCGATCCCGCTGCATCGACGGCGACTCCTTGCCAGTGCGAGCATCCATGCCCGTCGTCGATCTGCGCTGACCGCGCCTGCGGTCTTTGACGGCTACCGCCGGACATGCCGGCGATCGCCTTCAAAATGTCCGTTACCCCAAAGGAGGGAACGGACTCCCAGCACACGGTGACCCGGGCCGGAAAAACAATGCTGTACTACATCGAGAGGTCAGGCCCATGACAGGCCCGACCCATCAACTCACTTCAGCGCAAGGCTCGACTGGTCGACCGTCACGCCAGGACCCATCGTCGAGCTGACCGACACCTTCTGCAGGTAGGTACCCTTGGAAGTGGCCGGCTTGGCCTTGATCAGGTCCAGCAGCAGCGCCTGCAGGTTCGACTTCAGCGCTTCGTCATCGAAGCTGGCCTTGCCGATGGTGCAGTGGATGATGCCGGCCTTGTCGGTGCGGTAACGCACCTGACCCGACTTGGCGTTCTTGACCGCTTCGCCCGGGTTGGCCGACACGGTGCCGACCTTCGGGTTTGGCATCAGGCCGCGCGGGCCCAGCAGGGTGCCGAGCTTACCGACGACGCGCATCGCGTCCGGGGTGGCGATGACCACGTCATAGCTCAGATCGCCTGCCTGCATCTTCTCGGCCAGGTCGTCCATGCCCACCGCCTCGGCACCAGCGGCCAGGGCTTCGTCAGCCTTGGCGCCAGCCGGTGCGAACACCGCAACGCGCACGCTCTTGCCGGTACCGGCCGGCAGCACGGTCGAACCGCGCACCTGCTGGTCGGACTTCTTGGCGTCCACGCCAAGGCGCACAGCGACGTCGATCGACTCGACGAACTTGGCCTTGGTCACGGCCTTCAGGATCTTGATTGCGTCTTCAAAGGCATAGGTCTTGCCCGGAACGACAGCGGCCGCAATGGCCTTAACGCGCTTGCTCTGTGCCATGTCTTAGCCCTCCACCGTCAAACCCATGCTGCGGGCAGAACCCGCAATCGTACGCACTGCCGCTTCCAGCTCGGCCGCCGTCAAATCGGCTTCCTTGACCTTGGCGATCTCTTCCAGCTGCTTGCGCGTCACCTTGCCCACCTTGTCGGTGTTGGGGCGCTTGGAACCGGAGGTCACGCCTGCGGCCTTCTTGAGCAGCACGCTGGCCGGGGTGCTCTTGGTGATGAAGGTGAAGGTACGGTCGGAATACGCGGTAATGACCACCGGCGTCGGCAGACCAGGCTCAAGCTTGGACGTCGCGGCGTTGAACGCCTTGCAGAATTCCATGATGTTCAGACCGCGCTGACCCAGTGCAGGGCCGACCGGCGGCGCAGGGTTGGCCTGACCGGCCTTGACCTGCAACTTGATGTAAGCAGTTATCTTCTTTGCCATTTCGATACTCTCCGGGTGCTAGCGCCTTGACTGCAGGCTCCCCATCGGACCGGGAAATCACGTGTCCCGGCTTCACGTTTCTGACCACACGCAGATGGCTGCCATGCGGCAGCCATTGGTTCCCGGCGGTTCGCCAGGTGAGCGAGCCGCGCACTATAACAGCATTCGAAGCGGGCGCCTAGACGGGCCCCAAACGAGGTCAGCCCTTCTCGACCTGGCCGAACTCGAGCTCGACCGGCGTGGAGCGACCGAAGATGAGCACGGCAACCCGTAACCTACTCTTCTCGTAATTGACTTCTTCCACCACGCCATTGAAGTCGTTGAACGGACCATCGGTGACGCGCACCATCTGACCCGGCTCGAACAACACCTTCGGACGCGGCTTCTCGACGCCATCTTGCACACGCTGCAGGATCGCATCGGCCTCTTCGTCGCGAATCGGCAACGGACGGTCGGCGGTGCCACCAATGAAGCCCATGACCTTGGAAGTTTCCTTCACCAGGTGCCAGCTTTCATTGTCGATGCGCGGAATACCGGCTTCTTCGTGGGTCTCGATCTGCACCAGCACGTAGCCGGGGAAGAACTTGCGCTCGGACCGACGCTTCTGGCCGGCGCGCATTTCGATGACCTCTTCGGTCGGCACCAGGACGTCGCCGAAACGATCTTCCATCTCGGTACGGGCGATACGGTCGCGCAATGCCTGCGCAACGGATTTTTCGAAGCCTGAATAGGCGTGAACGACATACCAACGCTTCACTGCTTGATTCTCCTCAACGAGCCAGGAACCACTGCGTGAGCTTCTGGATGACAAAGTCGAAGCCGCCCAACAGCAAACTCAGAATGATCACTACAACAATCACGACCCAGGTCGTGCGAATGGCTTCCTGGCGCGTCGGCCAGACCACCTTGCGCAGCTCGAACCTGGATTCGGACATGAATTCACGGGTTTCCCGGCCTTTGCCGGTTCCCAGAAATACAAACGCACCCGCCACCAACCCCACGATCACGGCCAGCGCGCGCAACTGCGGCGTCCAGGCCCCAAACTGCGTGGCGCGCTCAGGCGCAGAAAACCAGAACCACACAAACAACCCCGCGATCACCAGGAGCGCGGAGATGACGTATTTCACGATATCAGCGCTGGCAGCAGACGCGCTTTTAGAAGGCTCGATTTTGCTATTCATCCGGCTCTAGTTACCGATCTGACCCGAGTCGCTGGGCCGGAAAGAGGAGTGGCACGCCAGGAGGGACTCGAACCCCCAACCTGCGGTTTTGGAGACCGCTGCTCTGCCAATTGAGCTACTGGCGTATGTACTCGTTTACCGCAAACCCTAAGACAACGAAGGCGGACCGCGGTTCAGCCGGCCCGCCATTCGTTTGGATCCAGCCGCCGCAAGGCGACTGGACGCAGGCACTTACTTGATGATCTTGGCAACCACACCGGCGCCGACGGTACGACCGCCTTCACGGATGGCGAAGCGCAGGCCTTCGTCCATCGCGACCGGATTGATCAGGGTCACGACCATCTTCACGTTGTCGCCCGGCATCACCATCTCCACGCCTTCCGGCAGCTGGCAAGCGCCGGTGATGTCGGTGGTGCGGAAGTAGAACTGCGGACGGTAGCCCTTGAAGAACGGGGTATGACGGCCACCCTCGTCCTTGGACAGCACGTAGACTTCGGCTTCGAACTCGGTATGCGGCTTGATCGAGCCCGGCTTGCACAGCACCTGGCCGCGCTCGACGTCGTCACGCTTGGTGCCGCGCAGCAGCAG
Source organism: Xanthomonas arboricola pv. populi (assembly GCF_002939945.1). Lineage (GTDB taxonomy): Bacteria > Pseudomonadota > Gammaproteobacteria > Xanthomonadales > Xanthomonadaceae > Xanthomonas > Xanthomonas arboricola_A. Next base: position 16,610 of record NZ_MDEB01000015.1, read on the forward strand.
ACCGGCGTTGTCGCCTGCCTGACCCTGGTCCAGCAGCTTGCGGAACATTTCCACGCCGGTGACGGTGGTCTTCTGCGTATCGCGGATACCGACGATTTCGATTTCGTCGCCGACCTTGATGATGCCGCGCTCGATACGACCGGTCACCACGGTGCCGCGGCCGGAGATCGAGAACACGTCTTCGACCGGCATCAGGAACGGACGGTCGACGTCGCGGGTCGGCTCCGGGATGAAGGTGTCGAGCGCGTCGACCAGCTTCAGGATCGCCGGCACGCCGATGTCACTCTGATCGCCGTCCAGCGCCAGACGCGCCGAGCCGTGGATGATCGGGGTGTCATCGCCCGGGAAGTCGTACTTGCTGAGCAGCTCGCGCACTTCCATCTCGACCAGCTCGAGCAGCTCGGCGTCGTCGACCATGTCGGCCTTGTTCAGGAACACGACGATGTGCGGCACACCGACCTGACGCGAGAGCAGGATGTGCTCGCGGGTCTGCGGCATCGGGCCGTCGGCAGCCGAACACACCAGGATCGCGCCATCCATCTGCGCCGCACCGGTGATCATGTTCTTGACGTAGTCGGCGTGACCCGGGCAATCGACGTGCGCGTAGTGACGGTTCGGGGATTCGTATTCGACGTGTGCGGTCGAAATCGTGATGCCGCGCGCCTTCTCTTCCGGTGCCGCGTCGATCGCGTCGTACGCCTTGAACTCGCCACCGAAACGCTCAGCACCGATCTTGGTCAGCGCGGCTGTCAACGTGGTCTTGCCATGGTCGACGTGACCGATGGTGCCGACGTTCACGTGCGGCTTGGTGCGCTCAAATTT
>NZ_MDEB01000016.1 GCF_002939945.1 Xanthomonas arboricola pv. populi
CCGACATTGACGATGCGACGCGTGGCCGGGCCGCCGCGGCCATCGCCGCTACCGACCGACACCACGTTGGCGTCGTAGGTACGCGAACCCGCGCCCAGCGCCACCGAGTCCGCACCGCTGGCACCGGCATTGGCACCCAGCGCCACCGCATTGGCACCGCTCTGGCGCACAAAGGAGTTGTAGCCCAGCGCCACGCCGTTTTCGCCGATGGAACTGGTCTGCCGGCCCATCGCGGTGCTGTTCACGCCGCTGGCGCTGCTGTCCACACCCATGGCGCTGGCGCCGGTGGCCGACGCGCGGCTGCCGGAGGCGATCGCCACGCTGCGTGCGCCGCTGGCGGTTGCGCCGGCACCCGCTGCAGTGGCGCGATCACCGGTCGCGGTGGCCACCCCTTCGCCGGTGGTTTGCACCATGCCGTTGGTGGTCTGCACATCGGCCGCCAGGGCATCCAGCTGGCCCTTGTTGACCGCATCGGTCGCCGCCTGGCCATCGCTGACATTGACGATACGGCGGGTGGCCGGACCGCCGCGGCCATTGCCGCTGCCGATCGACACCGTGTCGGCTTCGTCGCTGCGCGAACCCGAGCCCAGCGCCACCGAATCGGCACCGGTCGCACCGGCATTGGCACCCAGGGCCACACCGTTGACCGCGCTCTGACGCACGAACGAGTTGTAGCCCACCGACACCGCGTTCTCGCCGATCACGTTGACCTGTCGACCGACACCGGTGCTGTTGATGCCGGTGGCCGATGCATCCACACCGACGACGCTGGCACCGACCGCATCGGCGCGGCTGCCGCCGCCCAGGGCCAGCGTGTTGTCGGCAAGTGCCGCAGCGCTCTGACCGAGCGCGGTCGCATTGACGCCGTCGGCATACGAATTCCAGCCGATGGCGGTGGTGTAGTCGGCCGTCGCCCACGCGCCCGCACCGAATGCGGCAGCGCCGGTGCCGGAGGCACGCGCCGGGATGAAGCCGAAGAACGTGCTGCCCCCCACCGCCACGCTTTCGTCGCCGGTGGCTTCGCTGAACTCGCCCACGGCGACCGCGCTCGCACCGGAGGCCAGCGATGCGGCACCGACCGCGGTGCTGTAGTCGCTCGAGGCCACCGCGCCGTAACCCAGCGCCGACGACAGCCGGCCGCTGGATTCGCTGTAGCCACCGAAGGCGGCGCTGCCGACATTGGAGGCGGTGCTGCGGAAACCGGCCGCCGTGGCCTGGTTGTCCGATGCCACCGCTTCGCTGCCGAGCGCGGTCGTATAGGTCGAAATCGCCTGCGCCCCGGCACCGTTTGCGGTGGCGCCGACGTCGCTGGCCAGGGCATTGCTGCCGACCGCGCTGCTGTTTTCGCCGGTGGCCTGGGCGTTGTTGCCCACCGCCGCTGCGCCGATTCCGCTGGCCAGCGCACTCACACCCACCGCCGTTGCGTTATCGACCACCGCCTGCGCACCTGCACCCAACGCCGTGGCGCCGGTGCCGGTGGCATTGGCGCCCTCGCCTGCGGCCAGGGCGTTGTCGCCTTCCACGTAGGCGCCGGCATCGCTGTCATCGCTGCCGCTGGCCTGGAAGTACTTGCTGGTGGATTGCGCGGTTTCGGCAACGGCGTTGAGCTGATCCAGATTCACCGCATCGGTGCCCTGGGTCCCGGCGGCCACGTTGGTGATCTGACGCTCGTTGCCGGCGCTGCCCACCGAGACCGCAAAGTCGCGATCGGCCACCGAATCGGCGCCCAAAGCTACGCTGCCTTCGCCGGTGGATTCTGCAAAATTGCCGAGCGCGGTGCTGTTGAGGCCCGGTGCCCATGCCGCGCCGCCGAGTGCGGTGGAGAAGTCGCCGGAGGCTTCGGTCGGCAACAGGCCGAGCAGGGCGCCACCGACCGACACGCTGTTGTAGCCGCTGGCCACACTGCCCTGGCCGGCTGCAACGCTGTAGTCGCCGGTTGCGGTGGCATCGCCACCCACGGCCACGGTATTGGAACCGCTGGCGGTGCTGAAATTGCCCAGCGCGGTGCTGTTGAACCCGGTCGCGCTGGAATAGCCGCCCAGAGCGGTGGAGTAGTTGGAGGTGGCCTCGGCGCCGAAGCCGAACGCGGCCGCGCTGGTGCCATCGGCCAGGCTTTCTGCGCCGACCGCGGTGGCCGACTCGCCACTGGCGCTGGCGAAATAGCCCACCGCCGTGGTTTCGCTGCCATCGGCCACGCTCAGCGTACCGGCGGCCAGGGAACCATCGCCATAGGCACCTGCTGCCGCACCCAGCGCGGTGCTCTGCGCGCCGGCGGCTTCGCTCTCGCCGCCCACGGCCACGGCGTAATCGCCGCTGGCCTGACTGAAGGCGCCGCTGGCCAGGCTGCCGTAGCCGCTGGCGGCGGCGTTGTAACCGGCCGCATTGGCGTACTGCGCGGTGGCGCTGGCACCGCTGCCGATGGCGACCGCGCCGATCGCGGTGGCCTGGCTGCTGGAGCCGAACGCGCTGCTGTAGTCGCCTTCCGCAGTGGCGTTGGAGCCGGCTGCGGTGGCGTCTTCGCCCTGCGCATCGGCAGTGCCGGTGCCGGTGCCGGCAAACAGACGCGCGGTGTTGGCGGCGCCATCGGACACTGCGGTGAGCTGATCCAGATTCACCGCATCGGTACCTTCGGTACCGGCGGCGACGTTGGTGATCTGCCGCTCGCCGCCGGCCGTGCCCACCGACACAGTGCTGGCGCGATCGGCAACTGCGCCGACGCCGAGCGCAACGCTGTTGTCGACCGAAATCCGCGCGCCGTCGCCGATCGCGATGCTGTCGGCGCCTTCGACGAACGCCTCGGTGCCCAGTGCGATGCTGCGATCGCCATAGCCGACTGCTTGCGAACCGATGGCGATCGCACGCCCACCGCCGGCATAGGCGTTATCGCCGATGGCGACCGAGACGTTGCCGCTGGCGGCCGAGGTGATACCCACCGCGACGCTGCGCGCGCCGTAGGCCGTGCTTTCCGCACCCACTGCGGTGCTGGTATCGCCCCAGGCCACGCTGGCAAAGCCCAGCGCAGTGGATTCGAGACCATTGGCGATGCTTTCGAAACCGATCGCGGTACCGCCGCGACCATTGGCCACGCTGGTGCCGCCGACTGCAGTGCCATAGAAGCCCGATGCCGTGCTGTCGGCACCCAGGGCGGTGGCATAGCGGTCGCTGGCGATACTGTTGAAGCCGAGCGCGGTGGCATTGTTGACATTGGCAACCGCACCACTGCCGACCGCAGTGGTGTTCACCGCCGATGCCACGCTGCTCGAACCCAGCGCCGTGCTGTAATTCTCGTAAGCCGATGCATTGGAACCGGCCGCAACACTGTCGACGCCTTCGGCAACCGCGGTGCCATCGCCGGTGGCGACGAACGTGCGCGCGGTGGTGGCGGCAACCTCGGACACTGCGGTGAGCTGATCGAGATTGACCGCATCGCTGCCTTCGGTACCGGCGGCGATGTTGGTGATCTGACGCTCATCGCCGGCCGCACCCACCGACACGGTGTTGGCGCGCGTGGCAATCGCGTTGGCGCCCAACGCAACCGAGTTGGCGCCGCGTGCGGTGCTGTAGTAACCCAACGCCGTGCTCAGCTCGCCGCTGGCCCAGGATTGCGGACCGACCGCCGTTGCGCCTTCGCCGGGTGCGTAGGCGAAGTACCCCACGGCGGTGGCTTGGGTGCCGGAGGCTTCGCTGAGCGTGCCGACAGCGGTGGTGTAGGTGCCCGATGCGATCGCACCGGCGCCGAGCGCGGTGGACGCTTCGCCGCTGGCCTGGGTCTGCACGAAGAAACCCAGACCTGGGATGTAATCGGCCGGACCACCGACAGCGGTGCTGCTGGTGCCGCTGGCGCTGGTCTGCGTGCCCACGGCGGTGGCGTAATCGCCTGCCGCATTGGCGACCGCACCGAACGCGGAAGACTGCGCACCGGCCGCATACGCACCGACGCCGAACGACGAAGCGGCGAAGCCATCGGCATTGGCGCTGGCGCCGACGGCGGTTCCGCCGACGCCGGCACTGGTGGCGCCGGTGGTGACCGGCACGCCGCCACTGGTGATCAACGGCTCGCCGTCTTCGTCCACTGCAGCGCCGCCCACGGCCACGCTGCCGGGGCCGTTGGCCTGCGCGTTGTGGCCGAATGCCGCGCTGTTCTGCCCGGAGGCGAGCGCGTTGGCGCCAACCGCAGTGGCATTGTCGGCAACCGCATTGGCACCGGTTCCCAGCGCAGTGGTCGCCGTACCGACCGCATTGGCGGCATCGCCGGCAGCCAGCGCGCTATCGCCTTCGACATAGGCGCCGACGCTGTCTTCGCCCGGGGTCGCCTTGAAGAACATGGCCGTGTCTTCGGCCACATCGGCCACGTCGCGCAACTGCGCCACGTTGACCGCGTCGGTGGCGTTGACGCCGGCACTGAGGTTGGTGATGCGGCGCGTGGCCGGACCGCCGCGGCCATTGCCGCTGCCCACCGACACCACATCGTCTTCGTGGGTGCGCGAGCCTGCGCCCAGCGCCACCGAGTTGGCACCGGTCACGCCGGCGTTGGCACCGAGCGCCACGCCGTTTTCGCCGCTCTGGCGCACGAAGCTGTTGTAGCCGATGGCCACCGCGTTCTCGCCGATCGCATTGGTCTGGCGGCCGATCGCGCTGCTGTTCACGCCACTGGCGCTGCTGTCGGCACCGGTGGCAAGCGCGCCGGTCGCGCTGGCGCGACTGCCGGCGCCGATGGCGGTGGCGTTGGTGGCAGGCGCCGACGCGCCGCGGCCGACTTCAACCGATTGCGCCATTGCAGAAAGGGGGATGGCGATGCCGGCGCTACCCAGCGCCAGGGCGATCGCGGCAACCAGGCACCGGCTCTGGCGGCGGTCGATGAATGCGGCGGTGCTCACTGCGCCCGGGCTATCGCCGGTGGCCAACTCCGATGCCACGGCCCACACGCCTAACGATTTGTTCCAGACCTTGCGATAAATCCGATTCATCGACGCACTGCTCCTGAATGTTGGGACTGGTTTTCTGACGAACACCCACCATCGCGTGGGCCTTCCAGCCGCTGCGATCCCCGTGGTTATTGGCGCCATGGGCCAACTGGCGGTGCGCGGTGAGCTGCACCCTGGATAGTCAAAAAGTGAACGCTACCCAACCATGGAACTGAGCGAAGTGTTAACAGTGGTCAAATCCGGCGTCAAGTTTTTGACATAAAGCGAAGCTGAGCGTGATTTTCATCACACTTCGGCTTGCTTTTATTCGTTTTTTGATAATTCTTTGTAAAACAGCGGTCTAGATCATGTCTGGTGAGACATTTTCAAACTGAATACGCCTGTCCGCAGCAGACAAAAAAGCCCGCTGGCAGGACGCCAGCAGGCTTGGTTGCGCAAAACCGCGCGGAACGGGTCAGGAGTCGGGCCAGCGCTCGCCGCGCCGACCCCTCAGCTCACCAGGGTCCGCGATGAGACCGGTCGTGCCCGCATCGCTGCGCCAGGAAACCGACGTCAGCGCCCCCTCGCGCCGCCGTGTGTCGGATCACTGGCGCGCCAACAGGCTCACTCCATCGAAGCTGCCGCCATCGAGCCGGAGGAAATAGGTTCCGGCACGCGGTGCGGTGAAGCGCACCGTCTGGCTGGTCCCGCTGCGACTGGACATGCCGTCGTTGTCGGTCGCGGTCGGCGCGCGGCCCAAGGCGACATACAGCGCCGCCTGACCGCTGCCGCCGAAGCTGATGAAGCTCAGCACCGCACCCGCGTTCGCTTCGAAGACGAAGACGCCGGCATCGCCAGCCACATTGGACACCCCCCGCTCGGGCACGCTGTTGCGCAGCGTCTGCGCGTCCAGCTGGCAGGCCAGATCGCCGCTGGCGCAGCGGCGCAGTGCGCGATCGATGGCAGCCCCCGCATCCACGATGCCGCTACCGGCCCGCGTGTTCAACGGCAACTGCACCGGAAACGCGCGCGCACTGCGCTTGAGCAGGCGTTCCAGCGCCGCGGGTGTCAGCGGCGGCTTGCCATCTGCGATCAAGGCGCTCTGCACCAGTGCGGCAGTCCCCGCCACGTGCGGCGAGGCCATCGAGGTTCCGGCAAAGCCAGGCCCGATATAGGAGAATTGACCGGACGTGGGCGTGGTTTTACCGGTGTAACCGGTCTGCCAGACCCAGCTGCCGATCGGGCCGTCGTACAAGGTATTGGTTTCCAGATCGCGCGCGCCGCCGCCGGGTGCGGCCAGATCGATCAAGCTGCCGAAATTGCTGTAATACGCCAACCCGCCGGTCAGGCGGGTGGCCGCCACCGACACCACATTGGCGCAGTTGGCCGGCACCGCACCGGACACATCCGAGCCATCGTTGCCGGCCGCCACCACCACGGTGGCGCCACGCGAAACCGCGCCGTCGATCGCCGCCTGCGTGACCGAATCGCAGGGGCCAAAGCCGCCCAGGCTGATGTTGATGATTTCGGCCGGATCGCGATTATCCGGCACGCCGTCCACATGCCCTCCGGACGCCCACACGATGGCATCGCTGATGTCCGAGAACGAACCGCCGCAGTGACCGAGCACGCGCACCGGCAGCACCTTGGCCTTGTAGGCCACACCGGCACCGCCAATGCCGTTGCCGGTGGTTTCGGCAATCGTGCCGGCCACGTGCGTGCCATGCCAGGAGCTGTCATGCGCCGCGGAGAAAATGCCGCACTCGCCGTCTTCGGCCTCCCAGTCGCCGCGGTCCAGCGCACCCGGCACGCGCGCATCGGTCGGACGTCGCGACCGGCCGGCATCGGTGATGAAGTCGTAGCCCTGCAGCAGATTGCCGGCCAGATCCGGATGCGCCGGCAGGATGCCGGTGTCGATCACCGCCACCACCACACCCTCGCCCTGCGCGGTCTTCCACGCCGCCGGCGCATCGATGCCGCCGGCCGGATCGGTGAGATGCCATTGATTGCTCGCCAGCAGCGGATCGTTGGGCAAGCTGCCGCCGCTGCTCTGCAACGGATATGCGCGGGCATCGATCTGCGCATATTCCACCGCAGGATCGGCCCGCAGCTCGCGCACGAGGCGATCGGCGTCGCTGCGGCTGAGTTGCGTGGGCAATCTGATCAACTCACTGCCCACCGCCAACGTACGCACATGCGTCGGCGCGGTTTGCACGCCGCTGCGCGCGGCCGGTGCCAGGTCCACCGCCGCGCGCGATGCCGCCGCAGCGATCGTGGCGGCCGACGCAGAGCCAGCGCTGCGCGCGGTCACTGTGCCGCTGCGATATTTGACGATGATGCCGTCGACCGGTGCATCGCGCATGGCCTGCTGACGTTGCGCGGTAATCAGGCCGGAATCCGGTGTGGCCGCGGTAGCGATGCCGCTGGCGAGCGACAGTACGGCACTGCAGGCGATGGCGAGCGTTCGGGAACGATGGGTCTGAATCACGATGATGTCCTCTTCAAGATGAAATGCATAACGAATGAGCGAGCACGCAGCGGCCGCAGGCGCTGCGATGGCAAGGCCTGCGTTACCAGCCGAAGCCGGCACCCACACCGATCGAACTGTCGTCGCCAC
>NZ_MDEB01000018.1 GCF_002939945.1 Xanthomonas arboricola pv. populi
ACCGCAGACCTCTAGTTTTAGCTGGCATTGAATTGTGGGGAGTCGACAGACATACTCGGTGTGATAGGTCGTCGTCGTCGCAAGGCGGGCGCGCTCATCGGCGCTCAGTTCGCTTCTCAGCATCACTGTCCGCACTTCTCCTTCGCTTGGAATGGATTGCGTTGCCCGTTGATCGCCGGCCCAGCCCTGCTGCTGCACCATGCCGGCTTCTTCGTCAGCAATCATCTGCTGACGGGATGCGGCGTCTTCCGCATCCCATTGCGTAAAGTTAGTGCGCCGTTGATCTGCTTGAGCCAGCGATGCCAACCCCCTGCGATTGAGGCTGCTGCTCAGTACATTACCAAACGCATCGACAAACACGTCCTGGTAATTTACTGCGCCACCCACCATGCCTTGACGTACATGCGCGCTCACTACACCGGCGGTGATGCCGGAAACAATGTCTCGACCGTAGCTGCTGGCATCGATACCCAGTGCACCGGAGATCGTGGGCGCCAATTGCTGCGTGATGCCCGCCGCCACCGCACTGGCGGCGACGCTCTTCCAACTAAAACTGGCCTCGTTGCCAACGAGCTTGTTGGCAGCATAGTTACTTACGTTGCCGACCGCTGCGGTTGCAATGGCGCTGACCATCGGGCTGGCAGCACCGCTCATCATCGACCCGAACCCTGCCGTCGCTGCGCCGGCTACGGTGCTGGCCGCCACGTTGCGCCAGCTGAAGCTGGTCTGCCCCATCGCACTGCCGACGCCTTGGCTCACGAGACTTCCGGCGAAGCCACCGACAGCACCTCCCACGACGGCCGCTGTGGCCCCAAATGTTCCACCAAGCGCCGCAGCACCGGTCGCCATCGTTGCGCCGATCGTGCCGCCTGCGGCAGTCGTGGCGCTGGCCGCCGCCGCGCTTACAAGTCCGGATGCCGCACCGGCCGTATAAATCGTCACCACAATGGCCACCACCACCATGATGATCATCCCCAACGTGCCGCACCCACTTTCCGGCGGCTTGGGGATATACGGCAGCGACGGCGTGGTCGAGCCGATCGCCTCGCTGGCGTTGAACGGCTTGAACGTATTGGCGTCGTTGGTGTTGGCCTTGACGTCCGGCACATTCAACGTCGCACCGGCCACCAGGCCGCTGTCGTCGTCGATCGCATTGGCTTCGGCCAGCACGTACCACAGGTTGCTGTTGCCGTAGAGCCGTTGCGCCAGGCCGCGTAGCGTGTCGCCGGCCTGCACCGTCACCTTGTAGGTGCCCACATCGGTACTGGCGTAGGCGTTCATCTGCCCCAGCACGTCGGTCTTGCCGTCGAAACGACCCGCCGCCACATATTGCCCATTGGCGAACGCGTACTGCTCGGTGCGCAGGCGCTCGGCATCGTCCTGGGTGAACTTGCCACCCTCGAACGTGCCCTCGGTGCGGCGCAAGATGTTGCCCTCCGCATCCATCGCGAAATACCGCAGCCGGTCGTCGACCTTGCCGCCGGGCGTGTTCTCGCGCACCGACAGCAGCTTGCCCCAGGCATCGTAGGTACTGGTGCTGTTGCTGGTTTTGAAGTCCTTGTGCGTGCTGGTGCCGATGACCTGCTGGGTGAGGTAGGTCTCCGCGCCCTGGTAGGTGTAGCGGTAGGTGTGGGTGTAGCCCTCCGGCGTGGTCATGCCGCTGCCTTGCTCGTTGCGCACCAGCGAGTAGCGGTAGCCGCGCAGGCGGCCGGCGGCGTCGTAGCCGGTGGCGGCGGTGCCGTCCTGGTAGTTGACCACGCTGAGCAGCTGCAGCCCTTCCAGGCCGTCGTCGGGCAGCGGCAGCGGGTTGCCGTCCTCGTCCACCGGCTGATACACCCCGCCCATCGGGATGCCGTAGGCGGTCTGGCTGATCAGCCGGCCATCGGCGTCGTAGCTGCTGACATCGATGCGCTTGGCCGAGCCGTCATCGGCGTACTGGCGGCGTTCCAGCAACCGCCCGGAGGCATCGTAGCGACTGGTCTCCAGCAGGCGGGTGACGCCGTCCGGCAGCGTCTGCACGATGCGTACCACCCGCCCCTGGTCGTCGTAGAACAACTGCTGGCGCTTGAGCACCCCGTTGTCGTAGGACTGGCGCAAGGTGACGTTGCCATCCTTGTCGTAGCTCTGCAGCGAGCTGGTGTCGTCGTTGGCGATGACGATCTTGCCGGCCTGCAGCACGCCGTTGCTGACCGTGACGCGGTTTTCCTTGTCGTAGTCGAACCAGTACGCCTTGTCGACCGGCAGCTCCTTGATTCCCGGTTCGACCGGGGTGTAGGTCCACTGGAAGTCGTCCACCCACAACGGATCGCCGCCGGCGCCCTTGTTGGCGCTCGCACCGATGGTCATGAAGGCCGCACCCGGCGGCACCGTGGCGGTGACCGAGGATTTGTGCCAAGCACCGCCGGAGCCGCTGTCCACCACATTGCCCGAGGACCACGACGAACCCAGGCCACCGGGCAGCATGTTGCCGTTGGCGTCGTACCAGACGATCAGTACCTGCGCGGATGCATCGCCTGCGCTGGAGGCGCCCTGCTGCACCATCACGCTGGCAGTGACACTCTTGCCCGCCGTCACCGCCTAGCGCTTGCTATATGGCCGTTCACGCGGCGACCGCGCCCACTGTGCTGGTGGAGGCACTGAACGCTGCCAAGAAGTAGCCGCTGACTGTCCTCACTGAGCTATCCCATAGGTGCTCCGATCGATCAGGCAACTCTATCCATGGCATTTATTTATTAATTCAATTAACTCCCTCTCTCCACATTACATAATCAGGAGACGCCTCACCCTTAAGAAAGCAGCAAAATACTTCCGCAACTTCTTCCGAAGAAAACCATTCATCTGACTGCATAATCAACTCCCCCCCGCCAAAAGCCAGAACAGTTCCATCAGGGAAGACTTTGCTTTTTTCATGCTTATATGCTCGATATTGCTTTCCAACTGTCATATCTTTTTTTTCTAACATACAAGTCACGCCACCACCGGCGACCTGCAAGTAATCGCCAGATTCATTTTCTAAAGTAGCAAATGAACTTGGGCCATAACTTTTAAGCGCCTTGATAGATGATCTTACTTTAGACTCATCAGGATTCTCGATTTTAGGACAATTTTCTATTTCAAGAATCATTTGTCAACCTCCGGCCGGAAGATACACAGTATATGAGCCAACCACTTTTTCACCAGCTATACGGCCTCTTCCTTCTGCACCAAAACTATTTACATACATATCTACGAACCTTTGATATGGGGTGGGAGTTGCACCGCCACTTTTTATTTCAAGCCCAAATAGAGACACATTAGCATTGCGAGTAACGACATCATGTTTTCTCACCCCAACTGGAGTCACAACTTCCATCTCAGTACCGACTACTTTAACCCCATTTTTCTGCAGAAAATTAGCAAACGAAGCCGCATTCAAAGTTCCAGGTGCAGGAACCCCCCTCATGCTTACAAATTTACCATCTGGAGTATGGAAGCTTCCATCTGGATAGGCTTTGCCGAACCTAACCCCCACGCTGCCAGCCTACGATCGCCCAAGCCCACTGGCACCAATGTCATCAATCATTACGCCATAGTTGCCGTATCGGTTCATGGCCTTGCCGGCCAGCAAGCCGCCGGCAAACTCTCCACCCAAATTCGCGAGCGGACGGTAATCGTTGTCCACAATCGCTGCACCGGCACCGTTGCCAATCGCGGTGCCCAGACCCACGGTTGCGGCGTACAGCGGATTGTGATCCAGCGCGAACTGGTCCCACGTCTGGCCTGAGCGTTCGTAGTCACGCGACATGCCGCTGTTCATCTGAGGCAGCCAATAGTCGCCCTCTCCTCGGAAGAGGTTTGTGGTCACTGCTGCAGCGGCCAGCACCATATCGCCCACCCGCAGCGGCGTATCGGCAACTTCGCGCCCAACCCCTACGAATGCATTGCCGACACCCTCAACAAAGGAGCCGGCGACTTCCCATCCGCTGATGCTGTTGGGATTGATCGTGATTGCTTCCGGATCGATTGGCATCGGCGTAAGCGGACGTACCGTCGAGGGCGCCATGCGTGAGGCATTGATGGCACCAATATCCAACGCGTTGCTGCGTTGGAACGCTCCTACGTCGATGGCATTGCTGCGCCGACGGTCGGCACGGATGTTCTCCACCGTCTGTGCACCGACCGCAAGCATCAACGCTTGGTCACGGAGTTGCTGATCGCTTGCGCGGATCTGGATGCTAGGGAACCTCTGAACAAAGCACAGCAGATGCGCGACACTATTGCCACA
>NZ_MDEB01000019.1 GCF_002939945.1 Xanthomonas arboricola pv. populi
CCGATGTCACATGTCTCGTCATTGGGTAGCGTTGATCAGACCATCCCTAACGCTGCCTGACCACGCTGCATCAGCGCGCCATTGACCGCATTACCGAATGCATCGACGAACACATCCTGATAGTCGATAGCGCCGCCCACGATTCCTTGACGCACATGCGCGCTCACGATGCCGCCAGTAATGCCGGAGGTAATGGCTTGCCCATACTGCGTTGCGTCGACGCCGATGGATCGGGCGATCGTCGGAGTCAATTGCTGCGTGATGCCCGCCGCCACCGCACTAGCGGCGACGCTTTTCCAACTGAAACTAGCCTCGTTGCCGACAAGCTTGTTGGCCACATAGCTACTGACATTACCCACCGCAGCAGTGGCGACTGCGGCTACGACTGCCGGTGCGCCGCTCACCAGCGTGCCGAACCCTGCCGTTGCTGCGCCAGCCACTGTACTGGCGGCCACATTGCGCCAGCTGAAGCTGGTCTGCCCCATCGCACTGCCGACGGCTTGACTGGCAAGGCTGCCGGCAAATAATGCACCCGCTGCGCCTCCCACTACCGCCGCGGTCGCAGTAAATCCCCCCGCGAGTGCCGGAGCACCGGTCGCTATCGACTTTTTATCACGCAGGTTACGACTGAATGAATTCGAAGGAAAATCCTTCAAACGCTCCCTTTTGGCGGTGCTAATTCTGTGCTCAGTAGACACTACTCCTTAGAATTTTTTTTCCTTCACTTATTCTACTTAATACTTTGTCGACAGCCACATCATCACCGTCCATGTATAACAAGTATTCTGATTTTGGAAATTCCGCTTCAGTCTTTTCTCCGTCGTCCTCAAGAAAATTTTCCTGCAGCGCCAAAACAACTCCATCAATTTCACAACGGAAATATTCTCCACCACGGTATTCACTTTCATGCGCATCCAACAAAATCCCATAACTGGAATCGAATAAATTTCTAGCTTCACTAAGGCTAGAAGCAACTATTTCCACAAGTAGAGACTTTTTCATTAATTATTTCTCGGTATCAGAATGCTGGGAGACCTAGTGATGGCATCATCAATAGAATTGTAAATCATAAAATTGACTGGACGATCTGCTTCAGCGGAGAGCTTTTTATTCAAGCCTGAAAGCCCAAGCCTTTCAAGATGTTCTGGGCCCAATGGCCCCGTGCGCACACCCTGTTGACGCAAACCAACCCCAACATCTTTCGCCCGTTGGAACAATTCAGGACTGGAAAGCGCAATGTCGTAATCGCTTGTACGGCCCACATCAAAAGGATCATGTGGCGCCTTATAAGCCTGCCCTGTCACTGAGCTCCCTTGGAATGCAGCGTCAACATCTTTATATCCGGCCGTATTGAGCCCGTCATGTAAGGAGTCCCCAAAAGCCTCAAAATCTGCCCCTTTTCTAAAACCAAGCGGGATCTTTCTTTGAACTTCGCCAAACCTAACGCCCACACTACCAGCCTGCGACCGCCCAAGCCCGCTGGCACCAATGTCATCAATCATCACGCCATAGTTGCCATAGCGGTTCATCGCCTTGCCGACCAGCAAGCCGCCTGCAAACTCTCCACCCAAATTCGCGAGCGGGCGGTAATCGTTGTCCACTACGGCTGCGCCGGCACCATTGCCAATTGCGGTCCCCAGCCCCACGGTGGCGGCATACAGCGGGTTGTGATCCAGCGCGAACTGGTCCCACGCCTGGCCTGAGCGTTCGTAGTCACGCGACATGCCGCTGTTCATCTCAGGCAGCCAATAGTCGCCCTCATCCCGGAAAAGGTTTGTCGTCACCGCTGCTGCAGCCAACAGCATGTCGCCTACCCGCAATGGTGTGTCGGCGACTTCGCGCCCAACCCCTACAAATGCATTGCCGACACCCTCAACAAAGGAACCTGCAACTTCCCATCCGCTGATGCTGTTGGGCTCGACCGGAATGGCCTCCCGATTGACCGGCATCGGCGCCACCGGCTGTGCAGTCGAAGGCGCCATGCGTGCAGCATTGATGGCACCGATATCCAGCGCGTTGCTGCGTTGGAACGCTCCTACGTCGATGGCATTACTTCGGCGACGGTCGGCACGGATGTTCTCCAACGTCTGCTCACCCACCGCGCGCAGCAATGCTTGGTCGCGTAACTCCTGGTCGCTTGCGCGGATCTGGATGCTAGATATGTTGCTGCGCGTGGCTCTGACCTCGACAGTGTCCAGCGTCAGGTCACCATTACGGTCTCTGACATATCTGCCAGGTGCTCCACCTCCGCTGCTGGATGCAGTTGCGGTGTCAGGATCAAACAAACCTGTGCTGGAGCTCTGCGTCAACGAATTGATCAGCACGTTACTAAACGCATCGACTGCCAGATTGGTGTAATCGATTGACCCTCTGCGCAAGGAAGCACTGACCACGCCCCCGGTGATACCGGCCACGGTTGCCTGACCATACTTCATCGTGTCCACACCAATGGACCGCGCAATCGTCGGCGCCAGTTGCTGCGTGATACCCGCAGTCACCGCGCTAGCTGCCACGCTGCGCCAACTGAAGCTCGCCTCGTTACCGACCAATCGATTCGCAAGGTAGTTACTGACATTACCGACTGCTGCCGTGCTCATCGCACCGACGACGGGGCCCACACTCGCGGACACGGCGGTGCTGAAGCCGGCAGTTGCCGCGCTCGCGATGGAACTTGCCGCCACATTGCGCCAACTGAAACTCGTTTGGCCCATCGCGCTACCAACGCCCTGGCTGGCGATTGATCCTGCTGCACCCGCAACAGCGTAGGTAGCAGCTGAGGCAGCAACTGCACCTGCAGTACTGGATGCCGCGCTGAACGCCGCAGCGAAGTAGCCGTTCGTCGCACCTGCAGTGAGGTACGTCACCACCACGGCCACGACCACCATGATGATCATCCCCAACGTGC
>NZ_MDEB01000020.1 GCF_002939945.1 Xanthomonas arboricola pv. populi
ATGTTGCCCTCCGCATCCATCGTGAAATACCGCAGCCGGTCATCGACCTTACCACCCGGCGTGTTCTCGCGCACCGACAGCAGCTTGTCCCACGCATCGTAGGTGCTGGTGCTGTTGCTGGTTTTGAAGTCCTTGTGCGTGCTGGTGCCGATGACCTGCTGGGTGAGGTAGGTCTCCGCACCCTGGTAGGTGTAGCGGTAGGTGTGGGTGTAGCCCTAAAGAATCGAGCTATTTCTCACTGCAGCGACCAACATTTCAAACGCCCCTCTGCTTCTATTCTTGAAATCAAAGAATCCGAAATGTCAGTTTTCGCACCATCGCCTTGCGGAATTGAAGGTTCGACCATCAATTCAAAGTCATTTGTTTTTTCCTCCCTGAGATCATTCTCTGGAGCGGGAACTCCAAGCAATGCATAGCGGAGACCATCACGCTCAACCACATATGCAGGAAATTCACAATACCGTCCCATGGTGTCTTCGACAAAAATTAAACCACCAAGGACACTACCTAATATTTCCGCTGTCGCGGGCAAATCACCTACCGGCTCTATGCCAACATGTGCAAACTTTTTCATAGAAAAACTCATCATGGCTGGGGCTTAAGAAAGAAAATTTGCGCATCAGGTTTGGCCTGAAGACGCATAATCTCTTGCTGAGTGTATATGCGGAACGTAAACGGTTCTTCGCGAAGGCCTTTAAATGCGGGATTCTGGCGAAGGGAATTATCAATCGAACTCTGAACGCCTGCAACCCCATCAATCTCGGCCCCACTGCGAAAACGCACTCTACTCCCGAATTGGGAAGCCAGCTTGTCGCTCACAATAAAAGCATCAACGTCAAAGTCGCCAGGATTGAATGGCTTTCCGCCCTTGTGCTCACCTTTGAATCCGCGAGCCAAGCTTCCACGGAAGCCAACCAAAGCGTCCGCGTCCAACTTCGAAATAGTCTGGAGATGAGAATCGACTATCTCACCCAGACTACCGACGATACCTTCTCGTGTGACTGCACTTTCCACAACCCTACCAAACCTAACCCCAACACTGCCAGCCTGCGATCGCCCAAGCCCGCTGGCACCAATGTCATCAATCATCACGCCATAGTTGCCGTATCGGTTCATGGCCTTGCCGACCAGCAAGCCGCCGGCAAACTCTCCACCCAAATTCGCGAGAGGACGGTAATCGTTGTCCACAATCGCTGCACCGGCCCCGTTGCCAATCGCGGTGCCCAGACCCACGGTTGCGGCGTACAGCGGATTGTGATCCAGCGCGAACTGGTCCCACGTCTGGCCTGAGCGTTCGTAGTCACGCGACATGCCGCTGTTCATCTCAGGCAGCCAATAGTCACCCTCTTCTCTAAAGAGGTTTGTGGTCACTGCTGCTGCAGCCAGTACCATGTCGCCCACCCGCAGCGGCGTATCGGCAACTTCGCGCCCAACCCCTACAAATGCATTGCCGACGCCCTCAACGAAGGAACCTGCAACTTCCCACCCGCTGATGCTGTTGGGCTCGACCGGAATGGCCTCCCGATTGACCGGCATCGGCGCCACCGGCTGTGCAGTCGCAGGCGCCATGCGTGCGGCGTTGATCGCACCGATATCCAGCGCGTTGCTGCGTTGGAATGCTCCTACGTCAATGGCATTGCTACGGCGACGGTCGGCACGGATGTTCTCCACCGTCTGTGCACCGACCGCACGCATCAACGCTTGGTCATGCAGTTCTTGATCGCTTGCGCGGATCTGGATGCTAGATATGTTGCTGCGCGTGGCTCTGACCTCGACAGTGTCCAGCGTCAGGTCACCATTACGGTCTCTGACATATCTGCCAGGTGCNTCTGTGTCAACGAGTTGACCAGTACATTGCTGAAAGCATCGACTGCCAGATCGGTGTAATCGATAGACCCTCTGCGCAAGGAAGCACTGACCACGCCCCCGGTGATACCGGCCACGGTTGCCTGACCATACTTCATCGTGTCCACACCAATGGACCGCGCAATCGTCGGCGCCAGTTGCTGCGTGATACCCGCAGTCACCGCGCTAGCTGCCACGCTGCGCCAACTGAAGCTCGCCTCGTTACCGACCAATCGATTGGCAAGGTAGTTACTGACATTGCCGACTGCTGCTGTGCTCATCGCACCGACGACGGGCCCCACACTTGCGGAAACGGCGGTGCTGAATCCAGCTGTTGCTCCGCTGGCGATTGCACTGGCCGCCACATTGCGCCAGCTGAAGCTGGTCTGGCCCATCGCACTGCCAACGCCTTGGCTGACGGCTGAGCCTGCTGCACCAGCAACTGCCCATGTTGCCGCTGATGCAGCCGCCGCACCTGCCGTAGTGGCAGTGGCATTCAATGCCGCAGTAAAGTAGGCGCCGGTCGCGCCGGCAGTGAAGTACGTCACCACCACGGCCACGACCACCATGATGATCATCCCCAACGTGC
>NZ_MDEB01000021.1 GCF_002939945.1 Xanthomonas arboricola pv. populi
TGTCGACTCCCCACAATTCAATGCCAGCTAAAACTAGAGGTCTGCGGTTGATGTTGATCACGGAACTCGGCGGGCGTTAGCCCGCCCAGGCTGTCGTGCGGGATCTGCTGGTTGTAGTCGGCCAGCCAGTGTTCGGTCTGTTCGCGGACCTCGCTCAGCGTGCGGAAGATATGCATGTCCAGCACGCCGCGCCTGTAGCTGCCATTGAAGCGTTCGATAAAACCGTTTTGCATCGGACGCCCCGGCTCGATGAAG
This sequence comes from Xanthomonas arboricola pv. populi, assembly GCF_002939945.1. Classification (GTDB taxonomy): domain Bacteria; phylum Pseudomonadota; class Gammaproteobacteria; order Xanthomonadales; family Xanthomonadaceae; genus Xanthomonas; species Xanthomonas arboricola_A. The sequence continues at coordinate 256 of NZ_MDEB01000021.1, forward strand.
TCCAAGGCGATACCCTTGCGCTCAGCCCACTCGGCCAAGGCCAACGCGACAAATTCCGGTCCGTTGTCCAGACGCAGCTTGTTCGGATAGCCGCGCCAGGCCGCGACGCGTTCCAAGGTGCGGATGACGCGGGCGGCCGGAAGATTCAAGTCCACTTCGATCGCCAAGGCTTCCCGACTGAAGTCGTCAATGACATTGAACGTGCGGAAGCGTCGACCATCCCACAGCGCATCGGACATGAAGTCGATTGACCATCCATCATTGGGTCGCTCTCCGCATGTCAGCGGCTGTGGATGACGGGTCGGGACCCGGCGCCTGCTGCGGCGACGTTGATTGAGTTTCATCAAGCAGTACACGCGCCACACCCTTTTGTGATTCCACACATGCCCGCGACGGCGGATGATCTGAAAGAGCTTTCCAAAACCACGCTCGGGAAAACGCTCGGCCAACTCGGACAACAGCGCAATGACCTCCTCATCCCGATCAGGACGGCGCTGATAGCGTGCAGTCGAGCGCGCCACGCCAACCACCGCACAGGCCCGGCGCTCGCTCCAGCCATGCTGCTCGATGAGCCAGGCAAGAAGCGGGCGCTTATGCGCCGGGTCTACAGCTTTTTTGCGATGACATCCTTCAATGCATGGTTTTCCATCGCGAGCTCGGCGTACATGCGTTTGAGCTTGTTGTGCTCAGTCTCCAGGTCGCGAAGGCGCTGCACATCAGCTGCCTCCATGCCACCGTACTTGGACTTCCAGACGTAGTACGTCGCATCGGAAATGCCCAGCTCACGGCATACATCCTTGACCTGGCGGCCGCCCTCAACCTGCTTCAGCGTGGCGACAATCTGGCTTTCGGTGAACTTGCTCTTGCGCATCGTTGGTCTCCTCGGTAGCTAGTGTGCCCGGAGACCTCTAGTTATGGATGGATCAATTTTACGGGGAGTCGACA
>NZ_MDEB01000022.1 GCF_002939945.1 Xanthomonas arboricola pv. populi
AGCGGCGATGGCCGCGGCGGCCCGGCCACGCGTCGCATCGTCAATGTCGGCAGCGGCGCGATCGCCAGTGCCAGTACCGATGCGATCAATGGCGGCCAGTTGTTCCAGTCGTTGAGCAACGCTGCCAGCTTCCTCGGCGGTGGCGCGGCGATCGGTGCGCAAGGCGTGTTCGTCGCGCCGACCTACGTGATCCAGGGTGCCAGCTACAACAACGTCGGTGCGGCATTGACCGCGTTGGACAGCAAGGTCAGCGAGCTGGACGCGCGTGGCGGTACTGCAACGGCCAGCACTGCGGCACGCACGCTGTCGCTGCGCACTGCAGCGGTGCCTGCAGTTGCTGCGAGCGCAGTGACGGCATCGAGCAGCGCTGTTGCCGACACCGGCGCCAGCGTGCAAGGCACGCCGACCGCCGCGGTGGTCGGCAGCATCACGCCGGCCGCAACGTCCACCGCCGTGGGCACGGCCGCAGTGGCCAACCACGTGACCGGCACTGCGATCGGCGGCAGCGCCTATGCGCATGGTCCCAACGACACCGCGATCGGCAGCAATGCGCGCGTCAATGCCGACGGCAGTACCGCAGTCGGCGCCAACACACAGATTGCCGCGGTGGCGACCAATGCGGTGGCGATGGGCGAGGGCGCGCAGGTCAGTGCGGCCTCCGGTACGGCGATCGGCCAGGGCGCACGGGCGAGTGCGCAAGGTGCGGTGGCCCTGGGCCAGGGTGCGGTCGCCGATCGCGCCAACACGGTGTCGGTGGGCAGCGTCGGCGGCGAGCGGCAGGTGGCCAATGTGGCCGCCGGCACGCGTGCCACCGATGCGGTCAACAAGGGCCAGCTGGACAACGGCGTTGCCGCGGCCAACAGCTATACCGACAGCCGTTACAACGCGATGGCCGACAGTTTCGAGACCTACCAGGGCGACATCGAAGACCGTCTGCGCCGGCAGAACCGTCGGCTGGATCGTCAGGGCGCGATGAGCTCGGCGATGTTGAACATGGCCGCCAGCGTCGGTGGCATCGCCACGCAGAACCGCGTCGGTGCCGGCGTCGGTTTCCAGAACGGCGAGTCGGCGTTGTCGGTGGGCTATCAGCGTGCGATCAGTCCGCGCGCCACCTTGACGGTGGGCGGCGCACTCAGTGGCGACGACAGTTCGATCGGTGTGGGTGCCGGCTTCGGCTGGTAACGC
>NZ_MDEB01000023.1 GCF_002939945.1 Xanthomonas arboricola pv. populi
AAAGCACAGCAGATGCGCGACACTATTGCCACAGAGTGAGGAATCATCCATGCAACTGACGTTCGGTGACGCTGAGGGCCTGGGCAAGCGCAAGCAGACCCGCCGCGAGATCTTCCTGAGTGAGATGGAGAAGGTGGTGCCGTGGAAGCAGTTGCTTGCGCTGATCGCACCGCACTATCCGGTGTCGGGGCGGCCAGGTCGGCAGCCGTACGCACTGGCGACGATGTTGCGGATTCATCTGCTGCAGCAGTGGTATGCGTTGAGTGATCCGGCGATGGAAGAAGCGCTGCACGAGATTCCGACCTTGCGGCGCTTTGCCCAGCTCGGTGGCTTGGACGACATTCCCGACGAGACCACGATTCTCAACTTTCGGCGCCTGCTGGAGACCCATGGCTTCGCCGCACGAATGCTGGAGGCCGTCAACGCGCATCTGGCGCGCAAGGGCCAGAGCCTGCGGTCGGGAACGATCGTCGATGCGACGCTGATTGCTGCGCCCAGTTCGACCAAGAATGCCGACCATGCACGTGACCCTGAGATGCACCAGACCAAGAAGGGCAATCAGTATTACTTCGGGATGAAAGCGCACATTGGCGTAGACGATGTGTCCGGATTGGTGCACCACGTGGAGTGCACGGCGGCCAACGTCGCCGATATCACACAGGCGCACAAGCTGCTGCATGGCAAGGAAGACACGCTCAGCGGGGATAGCGGTTACACGGGTCTGGAGAAGCGTGCGGAGATGGCGCGCAAGCGCAAGTTGCGCTACCTGATTGCAGAGAAGCCGTCCAAGCTCAAGCAGGTCAAGAACGCGCGCGAGTTGCAGTGGACCAAGCGCTGGGAGCACGCCAAGGCCAGCCTACGGGCGAAGGTGGAACATCCGTTCCGGGTGATCAAACGCCAGTTTGGTTACGTCAAGGTCCGCTATCGCGGCCTGGCGAAGAACACGGCACAGGTGCTGACGCTGTTTGCGCTGTCGAACCTGTGCATGAGGCGGAAGCAATTGCTGCCTGTCGTGGCCGAGATGTGCCTGTGATCCGGGGAATTGCGCGAAAAAGCGCCGAAAACGATGGAAATTCCAACGTCTGAGCGCAGCTCAGCGTGCCGATGTCACATGTCTCGTCATTGG
>NZ_MDEB01000024.1 GCF_002939945.1 Xanthomonas arboricola pv. populi
ACCCTGGCACGCGACTACGGCCGCGCCATCGGCTTCACCGGCAATTTCCTGATCGAGCCAAAACCAATGGAGCCGATGAAGCACCAGTACGACTTCGATAGCGCCACGGTGATCGGCTTCCTGCGCCAGCACGGCCTGGATCAGGACTTCAAGCTCAACATCGAAGCCAACCACGCCACGCTGTCGGGCCACAGCTTCGAGCACGACCTGCAGGTGGCCAGCGATGCCGGCCTGCTTGGCAGCATCGATGCCAACCGCGGCAATCCGCAGAACGGCTGGGATACCGACCAGTTCCCGACCGACCTGTACGACACCGTCGGCGCGATGCTGGTGGTGCTGCGGCAGGGCGGGCTGGCACCGGGCGGGCTGAATTTCGATGCCAAGGTGCGCCGCGAGTCGTCCGATCCGCAAGATCTGTTCCTGGCGCATATCGGCGGCATGGACGCGTTCGCCCGCGGGCTGGAAGTGGCCAACGCGCTGCTGACCTCCTCGCCGTTGGAGCAGTGGCGCGCCGAGCGTTACGCCAGCTTCGACAGCGGTGCCGGTGCGGAGTTTGCCAACGGCAGCAGCACGCTGGTGGATGTGGCCCAGTACGCGGCCGGTAACGCGCCCAAGCAACTCAGCGGCCGCCAGGAAGCCTACGA
>NZ_MDEB01000025.1 GCF_002939945.1 Xanthomonas arboricola pv. populi
GTACGTCACCACCACGGCCACGACCACCATGATGATCATCCCCAACGTGCCGCAGCCACTTTCCGGCGGCTTGGGGATGTACGGCAGCGATGGCGTCGTCGAGCCGATCGCCTCGCTGGCGTTGAACGGCTTGAACGTATTGGCGTCGTTGGTATTGGCCTTGACGTCCGGCACGTTCAACGTCGCACCGGCCACCAGGCCGCTGTCGTCGTCGATGGCGTTGGCTTCGGCCAGCACGTACCACAGGTTGCTGTTGCCGTAGAGGCGTTGCGCCAGCCCGCGCAGCGTGTCGCCGGCCTGCACTGTCACCTTGTAGGTGCCCACGTCGGTGCTGGCGTAGGCGTTCATCTGCCCCAGCACGTCGGTCTTGCCATCGAAGCGGCCGGCCGCGACGTACTGGCCGTTGGCGAACGCGTACTGCTCGGTGCGCAGGCGCTCGGCATCGTCCTGCTCGAACACACCGTTCTTGAACGTGCCCTCGGTGCGGCGCAGGATGTTGCCCTCCGCATCCATCGTGAAATACCGCAGCCGGTCATCGACCTT
>NZ_MDEB01000026.1 GCF_002939945.1 Xanthomonas arboricola pv. populi
CGCGCCGAAGCCAAGGCCGATGCCGCGTTCGAATTCTTCACCAAGCTCGGCGTGCCGTACTACTGCTTCCACGACGTGGATCTGTCGCCGGATGCCGACGACATCGGCGAGTACGAGCGCAACCTCACCCACATGGTCGGCATCGCCAAGCAGCGCCAGGCCGACACCGGCGTCAAGCTGCTGTGGGGCACCGCCAACCTGTTCTCGCACCCGCGTTACATGAACGGCGCATCCACCAATCCGGACTTCAATGTGGTGGCGCGTGCGGCGGTGCAGGTCAAGGCCGCGATCGATGCCACCGTGGAACTGGGCGGCGAGAACTACGTGTTCTGGGGCGGCCGCGAAGGCTACGCCTGCCTGCACAACACCCAGATGAAGCGCGAGCAGGACAACATGGCGCGCTT
>NZ_MDEB01000027.1 GCF_002939945.1 Xanthomonas arboricola pv. populi
GCCGATGGCCGGCTGATCAGCCAGACCGCCTACGGCATCCCGATGGGCGGGGTGTATCAGCCGGTGGACGAGGACGGCAACCCGCTGCCGCTGCCCGACGACGGCCTGGAAGGGCTGCAGCTGCTCAGCGTGGTCAACTACCAGGACGGCACCGCCGCCACCGGCTACGACGCCGCCGGCCGCCTGCGCGGCTACCGCTACTCGCTGGTGCGCAACGAGCAAGGCAGCGGCATGACCACGCCGGAGGGCTACACCCACACCTACCGCTACACCTACCAGGGCGCGGAGACCTACCTCACCCAGCAGGTCATCGG
>NZ_MDEB01000028.1 GCF_002939945.1 Xanthomonas arboricola pv. populi
GGTGCCGCCGCCCACCGAGATCGGCTGGCACTCGCTCGACCCCTCGATCCCGCCGCGGCCCTACCTCGAGCGCACCCCCATCCCAGAGCCTCGCCCCGATCCCACCAAGCCGCGCCGCCCAGGCCACCCGCGTGCCCCGCAACACTGCACCGTCGGCTACGGCTACTACCCCGACAGCCACCAACGCATCCCCACGCTGCGCCTACGCGGCCGCTGGCTGGAACAACTCGGCTTCACCATCGGCAGCAAACTCCACATCCGCATGCGCAACGGCGAGCTGGTCGTCACCGTGGC